>JAFOMG010000013.1 GCA_017418975.1 Sphingomonas sp. | reverse complement strand
CTGCGCGTCGTTGAAGTACGCCGGCACCGTGATGACGGCCTGGGTGACGTTCTCGCCGAGATACGCCTCGGCGGTTTCCTTCATCTTCTGCAGGATGAAGGCCGAGATCTGGCTGGGCGAATAATCCTCGCCGCCGGCCTGCACCCAGGCGTCGCCATTGGCGCCGCGCACGATGGTGTAGGGCACCAGCTCGGTGTCCTTCTTGGTCACCGGATCGTCGAAGCGGCGGCCGATCAGGCGCTTCACCGCGAAAACCGTGTTGTCCGGATTGGTCACTGCCTGGCGCTTCGCCGGCTGGCCGATCAGACGCTCGCCATCCTTGGCGAAGGCGACGATCGACGGCGTGGTACGCGCGCCTTCCACATTCTCGATGACCTTGGGCTTGCCGCCCTCCATCACTGCCACGCAGCTGTTGGTCGTCCCCAGGTCGATACCGATAACTTTAGCCATGGTCCCTCGTTGGCCCCCAGTTCAAATCAAAAACTTGGCCCCCACGCCCCTGCTTGGAGGCAGCGCGGAGAACCGGTCACGTTGCCGGATATAGGTGCACATGCGCTTGCCGCAAGAAGCAGGGCTTTCTAGAGGGTTTCCCGGAATGGGAGTGAGGCGGATGCGGCGTTTCTCGGCGATCGTTACGGTGGTGGCACTTTCGGCCTGCGCGCCCGCGGGCGAGCTTGCCGCCGGCAATGCCTGGGTCCGGCTGCCCGCCGTCGCCGGCCAGCCGGGCGCGGCCTATTTCACCGTGCAGGGCGGCGCGACCGCCGACACGCTGCTCGCCGTCTCCTCGCGCGCCGCGCTGAAGGCCGAGCTGCACGAAAGCATGAAGGGCGAGCACGGCATGATGTCGATGGCGCCGCTGAAGGACGTCGCCGTGCCCGCCGGCGGCAAGCTCGCCTTCGCGCCCGGCGGCCGCCACGTGATGCTCTTCTCGATCGGGCCGGCGGTGAAGCCCGGCCAGACGGTGCCGCTCCAGCTGTCCTTCGCCAGCGGCAGGACGCTCCAGCTCGACGCGAAAGTGGTCGGCGCGGGCGATCCGGCGCCGGGAAGCTAGGCCCGGCCGATATACCCCACCGTCATCCCCGCCTGCGCGGGGATGACGAGGGAAATTGGAATTACGAAGGAAATCAGCGCCCTGCTCGAATTCTGCGCTTGGGCCGCCTCCGTAGAAACCCGCGGGGGAGAATTCCCTACCCCCGCGGAAACCATCTCTTTTTCAGTTTCAGAAGAAAAAATGCTCCAGATTGTGGGCCTTAGCAGGTCCCGGTGCGGAGCGTATCGTGGAGCAGGATCGGCAACGTCCCGCGGGATTCATGGCGCGCCTCGCGCGGGATCGGCGCGGCAACACCCTGGCGATGATGGCCGCCGCGCTCATCCCGCTGGCGGCCTTTTGCGGCTGCGCGATCGATTCGGCGCGCCTGTATGTCGTCAAGACGCGGCTCCAGCAGGCGTGCGACGCGGGCGTGCTGGCCGGCCGCAAGTTCATGACCGACACCTCGGTCGGCAACACCACGCTCGACGCGACCGCGACCGCCCAGGCCCAGACCTTCTTCAACAACAATTTCCGCACCGGCTGGTTCAAGACCAGCACCGCCAGCTTCAACCCCAGCAAGACCTCCGACGCGCAGGTCGCCGGCACCGCCCAGGCAGTGGTGCCGATGACGATCCTGTCGATGTTCGGTGTGCCGAGCCAGACGCTCAACGTCACCTGCCAGGCGAGCTACGACGTGGCGGACACCGACGTGATCTTCGTGCTCGACACCACCGGCTCGATGGCCTGCCTGCCGCAGGACGACGACAATACGTGCAACAACTATGTCGGCTCGGCCGGCACCACTTCCTATGCGCGCCCCGCCGACGGCGCCGCCAGCGGCAATGACAGCGTCGCCGGCTATCCGGGCAGCACGGCCTATTACGTTCCCGAGAAGAGCGGCTCGCGCATCTCGGCGCTGCGCTCGGCGGTGCTGAACTTCTACGACACGCTCGCGGCCGCGGCGGACCCCTCCACCCATATCCGCTACGGCTTCGTCACCTACACTTCCACCGTGAACGCCGGGAAGGCGGTCGTCGCGCTGTCCCCCGCCTATATGGTCGGCGGCACGGGCAGCGCGAACACGCAGTGGAATTATGAATCGCGCAGCCAGACCGGGAACCTGCTCGGCATCCCGATCTGGAAATACCAGCAGCTCAATTTCGACGTGCGCAGCTTCGTCGCCGGCACCACCGTCACCGATCCGAGCAAGACCACCGGCGCGACCAGTCGCTGGACCGGCTGCCTCGAGGAGCGCGCCACCACCGCCGGCACGATGAACTTCAACACCTCGACGCTGCCGCCCGATCTCGATCCCGATCTCGTGCCCAATTCGAACATCGACACCCAGTGGAAGCCGATGTGGCCCGAGCTCTTCTATGCCCGCAACAATTATTCGAGCACCGCCACCACCACTTCGACCGGCGACAGCAGCAGCAGCCCGAACATCGGCACCGCTTATTATTACCAGCTCGGCTATGTCTCGTGCGGCAAGCCGGTCTCGCGCCTGGCGGTGATGACGCGGACGCAGGTGTCCAACTATGTCAACGCCAGCGATTTCCGGCCGATCGGCGGCACCTATCACGACACCGGCATGATCTGGGGCACGCGGCTGCTCTCGCCCACCGGCATCTTCGCGGCGGACACTGCGCCCTGGCCGTCGCGCCAGGCGCCCAACCGGGTGATCATCTTTCTCACCGACGGCGACATGGCCCCCAGCACCTCGATCTACGGCATGTACGGCAACGAATATTACGACCGGCGCGTGAGCGGCGGCGACTTCACCAATCTGAAGGCCTATCACAATGCCCGCTTCCTCGCGGAATGCGCCGCGGCCAAGGCGCGCAACATCCAGATCTGGACGGTGACGATCGATTCGAGCGCGACCACCCAGATGCAGTCCTGCGCCACCACCACCAACCAGGCGCTCGCCACCACCACCGGCGCGGGCCTGTCGACCGCGTTCGCCACCATCGCCAAGCAGGTGGCGATGCTGCGGGTGACGCAATGAGCCCGGGCGGACGCGCCCGGATCCTGCGCGACCGGCGCGGCGCCACCGTGGTGGAGTTCGCCTTCGTGCTGCCGGTGATGCTGGTCCTGATGATGGGCATGATGGAGCTGGGCTATCAGGCCTATGTCCAGTCGGTGATCACCGGCGCGGTGCAGAAGGCGGGGCGCGACAGCGGCATCCAGGGCGCCACCCCCGCCTCGATCGATGCGCGCGTGCTGGCCCAGGTCCAGGCGGTGGCCCCCGGCGCCACCTTCGCCGCGGGCTATCCGACCCGGAGCAGCTACACCAGCTTCAGCGCCGTCGCGCCCGAGCCGTTCGTCGACACCAACGGCAATGGCGTGCGCGATCCGGGCGAATGCTACACCGACGTCAACGGCAACGGCCAATGGGACGCCGATGCCGGCCGCGCGGGCCAGGGCGGCCCCAACGACGTCACCGTCTACACCGCGGCGATCACCTATGGCCGCCTCTTCCCGGTCGCCCGGCTGCTCGGCTGGCCGGGCACGGCGACGCTCAGCGCCACCACCACGCTGATGAACCAGCCCTATGCCACCCAGAACGTCCCCACGCCGGCGACGATCTGCACATGAACCCTTCCCGCGTTCCCGCGCCGCTCCGCCGCTTCGCCGCCGCCAGGTCGGGCGTGGCGATGCTCGAATTCGCGCTCGCCCTTCCCGTCGTGCTGGTGCTCGGCTGCTACGGGGTCGAGACCGCGAACCTCGCGCTCGCCAATCTGCGCGTCAGCCAGATCGCCGCGAACCTCGCCGACAACGGCTCGCGCCTGGGCCTGATGAGCTCGGCCTCCACCGTCCAGCTGCGCGAGCTCGACATCAACAACGCGCTGCAGGCCGCGCGCCTCCAGGGCAATGCGATCGGCATCGGCGCCAATGGCCGGGTGACGCTCTCCAGCCTCGAATATATCCAGCAGAGCTACGACACCGCGCCGGTGCAGCGGATCCACTGGCAGCGCTGCTTCGGGATGAAGAGCGGGACCGGCTATGATTCGAGCTACGGCACCACCAGCGCGACCGCGGGCACCGACGCGACCCGGACGAATGCCGGCACCACCGTCACCGGCATGGGCGATCCGGGCGCCGTCGTCACCGCGCCGAGCGGCTCGGGGCTGATCTTCGTCGAGATCAACTATGACTATCAGCGCCTGTTCGGGTCCAGCTTCATGGGCCCGGCCCGGCTCCACTATGTCGCCTCCTTCATCGTGCGCGACCGGCGCGACTTCTCGCAGCTCTTCAATCCCGCGCCCGCCGCGACGCGCTCCACCTGCGACAAATATGGCAGCTGAGCCCCGCGCCCGAGTTGATGTGGCGGCGCCATCCGCTATCCTCGCGCGCCTACACCGCAGGGAGGCCCGCACGCATGCCGCAAGTCCTGGATCGCTTCCGTTCCTCCACGCTCGGCTGGCTGATCGGCACGCTCGCCGGCTGGGGCACCTGCTTCCTGCTGCTGCTCGGGCTGGTCGGCACCTTCTATTTCCTGGCCCAGGGCATGCTGGCCGGCGCCGCCTGGGTCGCGCCGCTGCTGTTCGCCGTCGCGATCGTGGTGCTGATCCTCAAATGGTTCGAGAATCTCGGCATCGCCTATGAGATCACCGAGGACCGGCTGATCCTCCACAAGGGCATCCTCCAGAAGTCGATCGACGAGATCGAGCTCTATCGGGTGAAGGACGTCCGCATCGACTTCTCGATCGTCAACCAGCTGGCGGACATCGGCACGATCAGCATCGCCTCGTCCGACGAGACCACGCGCGCCGCGCCGCTGGTGATCCGCGACGTCGCCCGGGCCCGCGCCCGCCGCGAGCAGCTGCGCGAGCTGGTCAACACCGCCCGCCGCAACCGCGGGGTCCGCGAGATCGACATGGTGCACGAGGATCTGGGCGAGCCGCTTTGAAGCAGGTGCTGGCGGCGCTGAACAGGCTGTTCGGCGGCCCGCGCGCGGCAACGCCCCCGCCTTCGCGCGGCATCGCGGATCGCGCCGCGCTCGATGCGCTGGTCGCGCGAACCGGGCATGCCCCCGCTGCCGCCGACAGGCTGGCGCGCCGCGCGCTGCCCTGCCTGGCCGTCTTCGCGGACACCGCCGGCGACGCCATCGGCGCGACGCGCTTCGGCGGCGTCCCCGATCTGCCGCCCGGCACGCCCTGGCCCCAAGCCGGCGCCACGCCGCTCAGCTTCCACGCGCAAGTCGCGCTGCCCGCGCGCGCCGGGGATGCGACGGTGCCGGACCTGCCGCCATCCGGCCTGCTCTCCTTCTTCGCGGCCCGAGCCGATGATGACGGCTCCCGCATGCTCGCCCGCGTGATTCACAGCCCGCCCGGCACCGCCCTGCGCCCCACGCCGCCGCCATCCGGGGTCGAGCGCTTCAATCCGGTCGGCGCGCGTTTCGAGCATGGGCTCAGCTTCCCCGACCATGACGACGCGCTCATGGGAGAGATAGAGCGGGCATGGCCCGAGGCCGATCATCTCGCGCTATTGCTGGGCCTCGGCCCGCCGGCGGGCGCGATCGGCCAGTTGCTCGGCCACGCCCAATGGCACGAGGATCTGCGCGAGGAGCTCCATTTCCACATGATCGGCCGCCCCGGCAAACAGGCGCTGCGCCTCTGGAAGAGCTGGGAGGATTGGGAAGAAGCGAAGCGGATCGAATCGCGCATGGCGGGCGGCGGCATCTATCGCCCCTGGTCCGCCGCCGACGACGATCTCGTCCGCTGGATCCAGTCCCATCGCGTGGAGATCGATGCCGGCGTCGCGAGCTGGCGCTCGCTGCTCACCATCGAGTCCAACCAGGCGATGGACCTGTGGATCAACGATGCCAACGCGATCTACTTCTTCCTTCCCGCCGCCGATCTCGCGCGCGCCGACTTCTCCAACGTCCAGGCCATCACGGCGCAGAGCTAGACGGCGATCTCCCGCACCGCGCCGATCGCCTCGAGGAACGCGCGGTCGTGGCTCACCACCAGCAGCGCGCCGTCATAGCCGGCCAGCGCCGCCTCGAGCACTTCGATCGATTCCATGTCGAGATGGTTGGTCGGCTCGTCGAGCAGCAGCAGTTGCGGCACCGCCGCGCCGCCCAGCACACAGGCCAGCCCCGCGCGCAGCCTTTCGCCGCCGCTGAGGTCGCCCGCGCGCTTCAGCGCGTCCCGGTTGCGGAAGGCGAAGCGCGCGCAGGCCGCATGCGCCTCGCGCTCGGTCGCGCCCGGATGCAGCCGCCGGAAATTCTGCAGCACCGAAGCCTCCGGCACCAGCAGCCCGACATGCTGGTCAAGCATCGCCGCTCGCCCTTCGGCCCGCCGCACCGTGCCGCGATCGGGTGCCAGCGCGCCCGCCGCCATCCGCAGCAGGCTCGTCTTGCCCGCGCCATTGGGCCCGGTCACCGCCACGCGTTCGGGCCCGGTGATCTCGAAACGCCATGGCCCGAGCGTCCGGCCCGCGCGCGCCAGCGCCGCGTCCTCGAACGCCAGCAGCCGCCGGTTCGCCGGCAGGCCGGTGCCGGGCAGCGCGATGACCAGCGGTGCCACCACTTCCACCCCGGCCCGCGCCGCCGCCAGCCGCGCTTCCGCCGCGCCCACCAGCCGCTCGCCCAGGCCCGCCCCGCGCCCGGCCGAATTCTCCGCCCGTTCCTTCTGCCGCCCGAGCAGGATCTTCGGCGCCGATCCGCTCGCGGCATAGGCGCGCCCGGCGCGATCGCGTCGCGCCTGGCGCTCGCGCGCCTGCTGCGCCTCCGCCTCGGCGCCGCGCAGCAGCTCGCCCGCCCGCGCCACCTCGGCCGCCGTCCGCGCCCGCTCCGCCGCCCGCGCCGCCGCGAAGCCGGACCATCCCCCGCCGAACGCCCGCACGCCGAGCGGCGTCAGCTCGACGATCCTGTCCATATGCTCGAGCAGCGCGCGGTCATGGCTGGCGACCAGCACGCCGCCGCGCCACCCCTCCACCAGCGCCGCCACCGCCGCGCGGCCCGCGGCGTCGAGATTGTTGGTCGGCTCGTCGAGCAGCAGCAGGTCGGGCGCGTCGAGGCGCAGCCGGGCGATTCCCACGCGCGTCCGCTCCCCGCCCGAGAGCGTCGCCACGCGCCGGTCGAGCGCCACCGCGCCGAGCCCGGCCTCGGCCAGCGCCGCGCCCACGCGCTCCTCCAGCGTCCAGTCGGCCTCGGCCAGATCCTCCGCGCTGCCCTCGCCCGCCAGCGCCCGCGCCAGCCGCGCGAGCCCTTCGTCCACCCCCAGCACCGCGCCGATGGACCAATGGCCGGGCCATTCCTGGCGCAGCACGCCGATGCGGCCGGCACGCGCCACGCTGCCCGCCAGGGGTGGCGCCTCGCCCGCGACGATGCGCAGCAGAGTCGATTTGCCCGAGCCGTTGCGCCCGACCAGTCCGGTGCGTTCGCGCCCGAGCGCCAGCGTCAGTCCGGCGAAGAGCGGCTCGCCCTCAGGCGTGGCGGCGGCAAGCGAATCCAGGGTTACGAAGCAAGACATTTGGCACCTGCGGGCAGGACGGGACGATCGGGCGGACGGCGATCGGTTCCTGGCGCATGGCGGCTCACTCCTTGGAAATTCGGGAAGGCGCTATCTGGCGGCGCGGCGCGCGGATGACAAGCCCGCCGGCCCACGCCATCTAGGGCGCATGCCCGCCTCCCGCCCGCTCACGCCCGGCGAAGCCGAACTCGCCCGCTCGGTGTTCGGCGACGCGCTCGATCCGGCCCGCGCCTTCGTCGCCAATCGCAAATGGGCATTCTTCCAGCCGCGCAACACCACCATGGCGCCGCTGGGCACGATCCATTTCAATCCCGCCTCGGGCCTGTACCGCGAGGATTTCGCCGCCGCGCCGCTCGCGCTGCAGGGGCTGTTCGTCCACGAGCTCGTCCATGTCTGGCAACATCAGCAGGGCCTGTTCCTGCCGCTGCGGCGCCATCCCTTCTGCCGCTATGGCTATGTGCTCGAGCCCGGCCGGCCGTTCGAGCGCTACGGCATCGAGCAGCAGGCCGAGATCGTCCGCCACGCCTTCCTGCTCGCGCGCGGCGCGGACCTGCCCGGCAGCGCGCCGCTGAGCAGCTATGCGGCGCTGCTGCCCTTCCGCCGCGCCTAGGTTGGGGACTCATATTCTCCAGCGTCATCCCAGCCATCCCTTCAACCGCCCCCTTCACCTGTCATCCCCGCGCAGGCGGGGATCCAGGGCCAGGGGCAAGGACGGCAAGCACCCGCGGATCGCGTCGATCGTCCCCTACTGCCCCGGATCCCCGCCTTCGCGGGGATGACGGGTGCGGTTTCAAGGGCTTGCCTGGGTTCTCAACCTAGGGCGCCGCTTCGTCGTTCGAGAATTTGGGCGGACGCGGCGACGGCGCCGGGCGCGGTGGCGGTGCCGGGCGCGCGGCCGGCGGCGGCGCGCTGGGCGGCGGCGTGTAGCTGGGGCGCGGCGGCGGCGCGCTGCCGGGCGGGGGTG
>JAFOMG010000012.1 GCA_017418975.1 Sphingomonas sp. | reverse complement strand
CCGGGCGGAGTCGGACGGGAATCCGTCGACGGCGGAGCCGCTGACGCGGACCTACCGGTTCGGCGGGCGGCAGATGGGGTTGGTGAGCAACGACGGGACGTCGAACCTGGACTATGCCGGGGCGATCGACGCGCGGACGGCAGCGCCGGGCAGCGGTGCGTTCCGGGGCGGTGCGGGGAGCGGCACGGTGTTCGCGGACTTCGACGCGAACTTCACGGCGCTGAACGGCGGCGAGGCGCCACGGGGGCGACGCGGTCGCCGGTCGGCCCGCCGCTGCCATTCACGGCTCCGCGCAGCCCTCCCGGTCCGTGAACCATATCGGCATCGTCAGGCGCGTGCCCGCCACCACCGTCCGCACGCCGTGGCGCAGCGATGCGCCGTGGAACCCGACCAGCGTTCCGGTCCGCGGCCGGATCGTCGCGCCGTTCTCGAAAAAGGTCTCGCCGCCGAGAAAGTCATCATTGAGATACAGGATCGCGGCATAGGTCGTCGTTTCCCGGGTCATGTCCAGATGGAGCGGCTGTCCGTCGCCCGGCGACCAGCGCACTATCTGCGTTTCCTCGGGATGGATCCCGGGGTCGCGGAAGAAGTCACGGAGACGCTCGGTCGCGAGCCATCGGATGGCGCGCATCTGCCGCACGCTCCGATCGCCGGCCGGGGCCGCGGCGCTCAGCTGGCCCAGGCGCAGGACGCGATGGGCGAAGGCCGGCTGGTCGTCGGCGCCGCCCAGGTGCCGGATATGCCGCGCGAAGCAGCCGATGAGCGCATGGCAGACGGCATCCGGCACGAGGCCCGGCGAGACGCAGATCACGGACGGGCGCGCGCTTCGGCGGGCGCGAGCTCCTCCCAGAGCCGCGCGAGATCGGGGGGAGACAGGTCTTCGGCCCATTGCCGCAATTCCACGATACGATCCGCGATAAAGGCTTCCCGCGTTCGGCCGTCCTGCGCCGCCGCGCGGCACGGCAAGTTGCGCCGCCATGGCTCGCTCCGCAGCAGCGTCTCCCGCAGCAGCGGCGTCAGCAGCGCGGAAAAGTCATGGGTGCAGCAGGTGAGCGTCAGCGCCAGCGAATAGTCTCCCGCCGTGCCCTGGTGCCAGGTGCCCGGCGGCAGATAGAGCACGTCGCCCGGCCGCAACAGGCATTGGTGCCAGGCGCTAGCCCCGGGTTCCGCCAGCGCGATCGCCGGATATCGCTCGCGGAAACGCTGGCGCCCCGCATCGGGGCAGGCGTCCATCCCCTCCGGTGGAAATGCCACCGCCGGGCCGTCTCCATAGCGCCAGTGCTTCTCGCCCTCGAGCTGCAGGATGAAGACCGATTGCGTGTCGAAATGCAGGCCGAACCCGCGCCCGGCCGGGGACAGATAGGCGTTGACGCAGACCGTGCCGGCAAGGCCCAGGGCCTGGTGCGTGTCCCGCGCGAGGTCGAGCAGCCTGGGCGCGCAGGTCTGGAGCTCGGTCACGCAGATCGTCTGCCCCTGCTCGAAGCGATGCCGGCAATCTGCCGCGTCGATATAGGGATAGCGGCCGGTGCCGTCGCTCTCGACCGAGTTGGCGCGAATGCTGTTCGGCGGAAGATGGTGGATCGCCCTGGTGAACGCCGCAAAATCCAGATCGAGCCCCTGGAAGCGTTCGGGGCTGCCATGAAACACCATGGAGCGCCGCTCCCAGACACCGGCGACGAAGGCCGTCATGTCCAGCGGCTCTATCAGCTGCCGGAAGGTGGCGGCCTTGTCGCGAACGGCCATGGCGTCACCGATCATCCTGATGGATCCAGCCGTTCACCGTGAAGCGCGCCGCCCCGAACCCGTCGGTGGGCGCCCGGACGGGCAGAACCTCGTGCGGGATCGACGAGTCGAAGAATATCATCCGGTTCGCGATCGGCGGAAACGCCAGCGGGCCGCGCCACGCTCCCCTGGGCGCGAAGCGCAGCTCACCGCCAAGCGGCTGCAACGGCGAGCAGAAGAAATAGAAGACGAAGGTCAGCCGCCGGGTCCGGGTCGCCGGATGGCTGTTGTCATTGTGCCGGCGGAAGAAGCCGCCATTGCGGATGGCGGTCAGCTGAAACTCGAACCCGTGCTGCTCGAACGGCGGCCATCCAAGATGGTCGCAGACAAAGGGCAGATAGCGTTCGATGCGCCGCTCGAACAGCGCCAGGAACGGGCCCAGGTCGAAGAGCGTCTCGGCCGCGCGGAAGCTGCGATCGACATAGATGTCGGGCCGCTCGTTGCCGACGAGCGTGCCGACGCCGAAATCCGCTTCCCGCGACAGGACGAAATCGACAAGAGCCGAAATCTCGCCGGGCCCGAGAAACTCGTCGCAGGTGAGCACGGGCGCCGGATGCGCCCAGTCCTCGATCGTGGCGGCGCGCGCGCGCGGATCCCCCGCCCATTGCTTCAGCCAGCGCGCGGCGGCGACGGCCACCTTGTCGCCGGCGGGGTCCGGCAGATCCGATGCGATCGCGGCATGATGGGCCAGCAGCTCCGCAAGGCCGTGGCGCTGGAGCGTGGCGGACAGGTCAGGCTCGCTCAATCGATCCTCCCGCGAAAGTCTTCGGGAACAAAGTGGAAGAAGATCGAGATCGACATGTGCCCGGCGGGCAATGCGGGTCTCGAATGCGCGATTTCCCGGCCGCGGAAGATCAGTCCCTGCCCAAGGCGCTGGCGGATCGACCGGGGCTCGCCATCGCCATCGAGGTGGAGATGCAGGGGCCAGGGCGATGGCCCTTCGATGTCGGGCAGGTAATCGATCAACAGCGACAGGGTGAATGCGCATTGTTCCCGGTCGGTATGCCGGGGCAGCGTCGACCCCTCCGCATATGCGCCGAGATATAGGTAGGACGGCTTGACCGGCTCGCCGACGACCGCGGACATGATCGGGGTGAGCGCCTGATGCAGCGGGCGCGCCGCCGCTTCATTATGGGCGATCCAGCGGGTCGGGCATTGAGGGTCGCCATAGGGCAGCGCGGCGTGGCGGGCCATGTGGCGATAGCGCTGCCGGAGGAACGCGACGACCGCCGGGCACAGGAGGCCGGACAGCTCGGCATGCCCGCCCTCACGGAACGCCTGCATGGCCTGACGGAGCGTCCGCTCCCACGCCGCATGCGCGGCCGCGCCGGCATCGCCGTCGACCAGCACGCCCAGCGCCGCCAGCCGCTCCCGCAGCGGATCGGGAAGGCCGTCGATTTCCGCCGGATCGGTGGAGATCCGCCCGATCAGCGCCAGCATGGCCTTTTCCGCGGTGAACCGCGCCTCGATGCCGGTGACGGGATCGGGGACGACGACTTCATCGCCGGTGACGCGAAGCGCCTGGTTCAGCTGCAATCTCGCGGTGTCGTTGCGGATGAGCAGGCGATCGCGCCACAGCCCCGCCTCCAGATAGCTGGGCGGCGCGCCCAGGCCGGGCGCGCGGGGCTGGTGAAGTGAGAACGGGTCTCCTGGCGGGGCCGGGCTCACACCCGCCCCGCCTGTCCGCCCGAGATCGGCCTCGTGCCGGGGCGGAGTCACTTCGCACCTCATGTCCGGCGCTAGTTTTTCGGCTTGCGCTTGGCGCCCGGCACCGCGTCATCGCCGGGCTCCCGCGGCTGGGCGAGGTTGCCGGGATTGGACGGCGACACCTGGCCCGTTTCCGGATTGCCCGGGTTGCTGGGCGATACCTGCGGCGCCATGTCGCTGCCGGGAGGCGTGGGCGAGACCTGGGTGCCCGGGCCGGGCGGCACCCGCGACCGCAGATAATTGCCCGGATTGTACGGCGACACCTGGCTTCCGGGATTGTTTCCCGGATTCCACGGCGACACTTGCGGCGCCATGTTGTTGCCGGGGTTGGACGGCGACACCTGGCCCGTTTCCGGATTGCCCGGATTGCTGGGCGACACCTGCGGCGCCCGATGCGTGTCGGGCCAATGCACACCGGTGCCATGCCCGTCCACCAGCTGGCGGACCAGCTCATCGGCCAGCGCATTCACGATCTTCCCGCTCACCGATCCGATGGTCGCGGATATCAGCCGTTGCGATACGGCGGCGTCGAGTGCGGCATCCCCGGTAGATTCTTCGCGTGCCTTCTTGAGTAGATTGGTGATCAGTCCTCGCTCGCTTGAAGATAGAACCCTATCATCGTCGAGTAATTCTGTGAATAGGTTCGTCAATATGGATCTATTGTTCGCAGTGTTTTCCATTGATCGACTCGCATGCCAATGAAGTTGTTGTCATCGATAATTGTGTGGTTGCGGACGAACAAGGTTTGCAAGGATCTATTGCGTCCAAACATCGATTTCATTCGACGAAAAACGCCGGTCGATATTATGGTTGATAATGGCTTGACGATGAGGGGTGCTGTGAAGGTTTTGATATATATTGGAAAAATGTGAACAGGCGCGAGGCGGGGCGATTGCGCGCATGCCGAGGCCATGGGGCGGGATATCTCCGTATCGAAGACGATCGGGCGCTTTGAGGGCTTGCCGGCGCATCGGTGATCGCCGTGCCGGTTGTTCCGGCGCGCCGTTCGGTGGGGAAGGCAGCCCGCGCCTTCCCCTTTCCGGTTCAGAAGCTGCGATCGATGCTGCCTCTCACTGGCCGAGGCGATAGGAAACGGACACGAAGCCGAGCGGCTGGGTCTTGTGGGCGACGATCGGGCTGTCCTTCACTCTTCCGAGCAGCGTGGTGACGCCGCCGGTGGCGGCAAGGCTGATGCGGTCGGTCAGGCGATATTGGGCGGTCAGCATGGCCGAAGCGTCGCTGAACCCGCTCCCCGGGCGATATTGCCGCAGGCCCGAAGCGCGGGACTGCGCGGCGTTCACCCCGAAGAACCGATCGTTGTGCTTGCCGTCGGCCCAGCTCGCCGCGACGCTGGGAACGAGCATGAAGCGGGACGACACGAAGACCGGCCGGGAGAGGCTGGCATCCGCGATGAGGCCCTTGGTGCCCCCGGCGAAGCCCTTGGTCGCGCCGATCGTCGCGACGAAGCCCGCGGCCTTGAGGCTCATGAAGCCGCGCGCGCCGGCACCGAAGGAGAGCTCGCCGATCCCGCGGGGCGCGTCCTTGCTGCGATAGCCGGGCATCATTGCCACGCTCGCGCCGATCGTGACGTGATCCGTGTCGACGGCGTTGATGCCGATGCCGTTGCGCAGATTGGCGAAGAAGGGTCCCCACGCAATGTCGATCACGGGAAGAGGCAAGGCGCGATAATCCTCGGCGCCCGGATAGGCCGGACCATAGCCCATGCCGACGCCGATCACGACATGGTCGCCATTGCGCTGTTGCTGCGGCTGGACCTGGTTCTGGGATTGTGCCGCCGACGGGGCGCTCGAGAGCGTCAGAAGCGCGGTGGCGATCGCCAGGCAGAAGGGCGTGCTGATTGGACCGTTCACGGATACTCTCACAAAAATGGCTCCGCGGGGTTCGCGGGAGCGGTTGGGGATGGGATGGCGCGCGCGCCGGCATCGAGGCCGTCGCCAGCCGATGAAGATCGTGCGCCAGCCTCGGGCGCTGCGCGCGGGCAGGCGCCATGCGCTGCCTTGCCGGAAGCCCGTCGACGCGAGGAATTCCTCGATCGCGGCGATCTGGCGCGGTTCATAGCCGGCGGCCCGGATGCGCTCGCGTTCGGCCGCCGGCAGGTCCCGGCCGTGAAGGCGGTACAGGATCGCGAAACGGCGAAGCGCTTCCAGGCGCGGGTTCGCCAGGGGCGAATGGGGACGGGGACCGAGCGGATAGAGCGCAAGCCGTTTCCTCGGCAGAATGCTCGACAATGGATCGCGGCAGGCGAGCGCGAGCACCGTGATTTCCAGGCTGGTCAGCGTTTCGTTGCGCACCGTCTGTCTCCTTTCCTGCCTGAGACACCGGCGCCTTCGGCCACCCTCATCAAAAAAATCGGCGCCTCCGCGCGCCGGGATCGGGGCCGCTCGTTACGCTCTCGGCACCGGATTGTTAGTGGCCGGCTCCAGGGCTAGTACCGCGGCATGTCGGAGGATGAGCGCGATGGGCAGAGTCTCGCCGGTGGCGGTCTGGTTCGGACCTTCACCGAGAGCCGTTCCGCATTGTCGCGCTATCTCTCGCTGCGCGGCGCGACCGCGGACGAGGCCGAGGACATTCTCCAGGAAGTTCATCTCAAGCTGCTGGAGGAGAGGATCGGCCCGGTCGCCGAGCCGCGCGCCTATCTCTATCGCATGACGAACAACCATTTCCTCGGATGGCGCCGCACCGCGGGGCGGCGCGTGCGGCGCGAGGAGGATTGGGTCGACGCGCATAGCGGGGAGGAACGGGAGATTGACGAGCGGCCTTCGGTCGAGGCGCATCTGATCGCCCGTGAGCAGCTCGCGCTCCTGCAGCGCGTGCTCGACGGGCTGCCGGAGCGGACCCGCACCATTTTCCGCCGCTTCCGGATCGACGGCGAACCCCAGCGCCGGATCGCCGCGGATCTCGGCATCAGCGTCAGCGCGGTCGAAAAGCATCTCGCCCGGGCCTATGAGGCCATTGCCGCCGCGAAGTTTCGGCTTGATGGGGATGACGGCGGTTCGCGGCATCTCAGGATCGAGAGAGGTCGTCATGACATCTGAGGCACAGGACAGCGTGCGCGCCCGCGCCATCGAATGGCATATCCGCCTGCGCCATGGCGACGATGCGGCATGGGAGGGATTCGCCGAGTGGCTGGCCGAGGACCCGCTCCACGCGGCGCTCTACGACGAGATCGAGCGGGCCGATCTCGCGCTGGAGCCGCTATTGCCCGGGGTGACCTTCCGGGAAGCGGCGAACGACGCCGACGCTGACGCCGACGCCGATGCCGATGCCGGCCTCCGGCGACAGCGGCCGGGCTGGCGCTGGTGGGGGATCGGCGGCGGCGCGGCGGCCGCGGCGGCCGTCGCTGCGCTGGCCTTGCTGCCGCCGGCGGCCAGCAGCCGGTACGAAGTGACGACCGAACCCGGGCAGCACCGGACGATCAGCCTGGAGGCGGGCACGCAGGTCACCCTCAACGGCGCGACGCGCATGCGCTTCGACCGCAAGGATCCGCGCTTCGCTTCGCTGGAAGCCGGGGAGGCGCTGTTCCAGGTCCAGCATGACGGCGCCAGGCCGTTCACGCTCGAGGTCGCCGGCCGCAAGGTCGTGGATGTCGGCACCGTGTTCAACGTGGTGCGGGACGCGGCGGCGGTTCGCGTGGCGGTCGCCGAGGGCAAGGTGCTCTACGAGTCCGGGGGGCGGACGATCTCCCTGGATGCCGGGCAGGCGGTGTTCGATCCGTCTTCGGCCGGGACTCCCCGGGTGTCTCGCGCCGCGATCGGTTCGGTCGGCGGCTGGCGGACGGGGCGGCTCGTCTATTCCGGGGAACCCTTGTCGCAGGTGGCGGCGGATCTCGGCAGGGCGCTCGGCCTGCGCATCGCCGCCGCTCCCGATATCGCGGACCGCCCGTTTTCCGGTGCGATCGCCCTGCGCGGCACCGGCCCCGACGAGCTCAAGCGCCTGACACCGGCCCTGGACGTGACGGTTGCGCCGAGCGCCGGAGGCTGGACGATGACCGCTGCAGGTGCGGAACGTTAACTGGGCGGCACTCGCCGCGGCTTCCTTTTTCGGTGTCGGCATCGCGCACGCGCAGCGGTTCGACGTTCCGCCCGGCCGCCTGGGCGCGGTCGCGGCCGCCCTGGGCGAGCAGGGCGGCGCCACCATCGCGGTGACCGACCCGGACCTTGCCGCCCGGCGCTCCCCCGGCGTCAGGGGCAATGTGTCCCTGCGCGCCGCGCTCGACCGCGCCTTGCGGGGGACTGGCGCGGAAGCGATATTCTACGACCGCAATACCGTCCGCATCGTGCGGAAACGCGTGCCGGCGAAGCAGGTCCAGAGGCGCCCGTCGCCGCCCGCTCCGCCGGACCTGCCCGACTGGGCGCCGGAAATCGTCGTCACCGCCAGCAAGCAGTCGATCCCGATCGACAGCTATCCGGGCTCGGTCAAGCTGGTCGCGCTCGATCCCGGCTGGGTGGCGCGCAATGCCGCCGGGGGCACGGCCGCGATCACCAAGCTGCTGCCCTCGGTCGGGTCCACCAATCTGGGCTCGGCGCGCAACAAGCTGTTCATTCGCGGCATCGCGGACAGCAGCTTCAACGGCCCGACTCAGGCCACGGTCGGCCAGTATCTCGGCGACGTGCGGCTCAACTACAACGCGCCGGACCCGAACCTGAACCTCTATGACATGCAGCGCATCGAAGTGCTGGTGGGGCCGCAGGGCACGCTTTACGGCGCGAGCTCGCTTGGCGGCATCATCCGCCTCGTGCCCAACGAACCGGACACGCATGCACTGTCGACGACGGTGTCCGCCGGGGTCAGCGGCACCCGGCTCGGCGGCGTGGGGGGCGATGGCGCCACGATGCTCAACCTGCCGATCGCCAATGGCCGGGTCGCCGTCCGCTTCGTCGCGTTCGCCACGCGCGAGGCGGGGTATATCGACGCGCCCGCGCGCGGTCGGCGAAACATCAACAATACGACCAGCTATGGCCAGCGCATGGCCTGGCGCGTCGAGGATCTGTGGGGCTTCACCGTCGATTTCGGCAGCGCCACCCACAACACGTCCACCCAGGACGGGCAGTATACGGTGCGCGGCGATCCGCCGCTGACCCGGGACAATGCGATCGCCCAGCCCTTCAGGAACACCTATTACCTGGCCTATCTAACCGCGCGCCGGAAGTTCCGGCGTGCCGAGCTGGTCTCGACCACGTCGATCGTCCGCCACGACTTGCGGACCATCTTCGACGCGACGGGCCATGACGGCTCCGGGGCGCCCGTGCGCTACGAGGAAAACAACAATATCACGCTCTTCAACCAGGAGACGCGGCTGTCCGGCGGCGGCGCGCGCTATCCCTGGGTGGTGGGCATTTCGAGCATCTACAACATCAGCGCATCGTCCCGTTCGCTCGGCCCTCCCGAGGCGCCCGCACGGATCGCGGGCGTTCTCAACCAGCAGGCGGAGGCCGCCATATTCGGCCAGCTCTCGCGGCCGTTGTTCCGTCGCCTCACCGGCACGATCGGCGGCCGAGTGACGTTCGCGCGCAACGTCGGCAATCTGCTCGACAGCCCGGTGGAGAAGTCGAAGGAGCCGTTCATCAATGAGCTGCGCTTCTCGCCGACCGTGGCGCTGGACTGGCACCCGAGCAGGAACTTCTCGGCCTTCCTTCATTATCAGCAGGGATATCGGGCCGGCGGCCTGGCCGTGGCGCCGTCCGGATCCGCGCTGGAATCCCGCAAGTTCGCGACCGACGACCTGATCATGAGCGAGTTCGGCATTCGCCTGGGCAACCAGGAGCGCGACCGCCTGTCGGTCCGCGCCGCCTTCTTCTATGCCGACTGGAACAATATCCAGGCCGACCTCATCGACCGCTCGGGCCTTCCCTATACCGCCAATATCGGCAGCGGGAGGATCTATGGCCTGGATGGCGATATCATATGGCGCGCGTCGCCGGACCTGACGATCACCGCATCGGCCTTCCTGAATAACAGCGATCTCTACGCGCCCGCGCCGGAGTTCGTCGCTCCGGGCGAGCGGACCCTGCCGAACGTCGCGCGCAACGGCGCGCGCGCCGTCGCGGCCTGGCGGCGCGAGATCGCGTCGGGCATCACGCTCAGCGGCGAGGCCTCTCTGCGTCATGTCGGAGCGTCGCGGCTCGGCGTCGGGCCGCTGCTCGATATCCCGCAGGGGAATTATTCCGTGGGCGACATCGGCAGCCGCCTGGGCTTTGGCAGGTTCGGCATCTCGCTGGACGTCACGAACCTCGGCGACGTCCGCGGCAACAGCTTCGCCTTTGGCAACCCGTTCGGCCTGGCCCAGCGCAATCAGATGACGCCGTTGCGGCCGCGGACCATCCGCCTGGGCCTCGACGCGCGCTTCTGAAGGTTCCGCGCGCCTATTCCGGCTCGATCATGGGCCGGTCCTTCACGCGTCCGGCGCGGTTGGAGCCGGGCAGCCAGTTGCGCAGCAGGGGCAGATAGGTCAGCGGCAGCAAGGCGATGTGCGCGGCGATGGTGAGTGCCGCCACCAGCGCGATCGCGCGCGAGGTATCCGATCCGGCGCCCAGCGCGAATATCGTCGCGCCGGCAAACAGCGCGTCCTTGTTCGGGAACAGCGGCAGGCGCGAGAGCATCAGGCGGACCGTGGCAAGCAGCAGCAGCCAGGCCACCGTCGCCTGGGGGACGAGCACGTGCCACATCACCGCGAGCAGCAGGATCGACAGGAACAGACGCAGCAGATGGGCGGCGAAGATCTGCCAGAGCTGGCGGCTCGACAGGCCGAACAGCGCGTTGCGGAACAGGAAGATCGCCAGCGAGACGAGAGTCACCAGCCCGATGGATATGCCCAGCGCGCGCAGCCAGCCGGTATCGATCAGCGACCAGAGCATCGGTGCCGTCGCCGCCATCATGGCCAGCGTCGCGACGTTGCCGGCGGCGGCGGAGAGAATGGCGACGTCCTTCACCGCGGCGGCCGCGCTGGCGCCGCCCCCGTGCTGGCGCACCCATAGATAGAGTTGCGCATCGCCCGAATAGCCGAGCAGCAGCTCGTTCGCGACCTGCTTGCGCAGCAACGGCAGCATGCCGCTCGGCGGCAGGCGCCAGAGCTTGCGATAGATCAGCCATTCCACGCCCGGGACGAGCAGGTACGAAGCGATGAAGGCCAGCCAGAACAGCGGGTCGCCGGGCGTGGACCGCAGCAGCTCGCCGAAATCCAGCCCGCGAACGGCGAACACGATGGCGCCCAGCGTGACGACCGACAGCGCGATGCCGAGCCAGCGCAGCACGCGCTGGCGCTGCGGGTGCTCCTGATCGGACCTCGGATCCTCGGGCATCGGGTGGTTTTCCATCACGGATGCGTCCGTCTCACCAATTGACGGAAATGCCAAGGCGCGCGCTGCGCGGCCGCAACGGCGTCGCCTGGTCGCGCACGACGAGCGTGAAGGGATTGCCGAATGCAAACCGGTTGGCGGCGGCATTGAAGAGATTGTCGATATCGAGCGATACTTCGACGCGGCCGATGCGCGCGCCCGCCGAAGCGCCCATCACCCAATAGCGGCCCTGGCTGATGTCGAGGAAATCGCCCGTACCGAGCACCGAGCGCCCGACATAATTGGCGGTCATGCCGAAACGCGGCGCGAAACGATGGGAGGGCGCGCTATAGGAGAGGCTGGCGGCGGCGGCGAGCGGCGGTGTTTCCGGAAGGCGCCGGTTGTCGCGCCGGGAGGCATTGGCGATCGGCCCGGTCACCTGGTTGGCGGTGAAGAAGATCGATCCGCCGGCATGGAGGCCGGCGATCGGCACCCAATCGAAATTGGCCTCGATCGCGCGGATCCGGGCGTCGCCGATATTCGCGGTATAGGGCTGCCCGCGCTGGGTGATGAGGTCGGCCTGGATATTGCGCCAGTGCGCGGTCGACAGATCCAGCGAGAAGGCGAGGCCGGTCGGGCCGGCGCGCAGCTTGCGAAGGCCGATTTCGCCCACCTGGATGACATCGGAAAGATAGTCCGCGACGCGGCCCGTCCCCGCCGCGACCGCGAGGCCGCCGGTGCGGTAGCTCGTCTGAAAGCGGCCGAACATCGCGAGCATGGGGGCCAGCCGCCAGGAGAAGGCGAGGGTGGGATCGATCCGGTGCGTCGATCGCCCCTTGGTGAAGCTGCCGCCGCGCGGGGTGCTGGAGGGTTCGCCGTCGTTGCGGCCCATGGTGGCGCGCGCGCCCAGGGTCAGCGAGATATCGTCGGACACCGCGAAGCTCGCCTCGCCGAACAGGGAGGCGGCGCGCGACACGTTGGTGACGCCGATCAGCGAACGATCCGTGGCCGAGGTTTCGAGCGCGCGCGAGAGAATGTCGCGATCGCTGACCAGCGCGAAGCCGACCACCCAGGAATTGCCGTTGCCGAGCGAGCGCGAGAGGCGGGTCTCGTGGCTGACGAGCAGCTTGTCGCGGTCGGCGCGATATCGCGTCGTCGGCCCCGGGCCGCGCGGCGAGGCGTCGAACTGTTCGACCGAATGCTGCGCGACGATGCCGTTCGCGATGATCAGGCGCAAGCCGCTGTCCCAGTCCTTCGAAGCGACGACGCGGCCCAGCCAGAGCGCGCTGTGAAAGGGCTGTGCGAGGCGCGAATAGCGCACCAGGGACTTGCCGGCGGCGTCGGAATATTGGCCGTCGCGCATGTCGATCGACTGGATCGCGCCGCTGGCCTCGACTCGCCAGCCGACGCCCGGATCGAGGCGCAGCGCCAGCCGCCCGCCGGTCGTGTCGACGCGATTGGTGTTGCGCAGGCGCCGGGTCGCATCGTCGATATAGCCGCCGTCGCGCACGCGATAGGCGACCGCGCGCAGGCCCAGCCGGTCCCGCACCACCGGCACGTTGACGATCCCGGCCATGTCGAACCCGGGCTCGCTATCGTCGGTGACGGTGGTGCCGGCGATCATCGACGCGGACGTGTCGGTCACGCTGGCCGGATTGGAGGTCAGCCGGATCACGCCGCCGATCGCTCCCGAGCCGTAGAGCGTGCCCTGCGGCCCTTCGAGCACATCGATGCTGCGCATGTCGTAGAGCCGCAGTCCCGCGTCCGGGCCGGAATAGTTCAACTGGACGTCGTCGAAATAGACGCTGGTCGGCGATTGGGTGCTGCCGTTGAAGCTGCTGTCGGCGACGCCCCGGATGAAGACCTTGTTGCGGCCGGGGCCGAGCAGGGTGCTCTGCAGGATCGGAGTGGAGCCGGCGATGTCCGACAGGCTGTTCCCCGAGGGTGCCGGTATGTCGCTGCCGCGCAGGGTGGTCAGGCTGCCCGGATAGCGGAGCAGCGGCACGCGCTGCTTGTTGGCCTCGACGACGATCTCGTCGGAGTCCGCGGGTTCCGTGGCCGGCGCGGGCGCCGGCTTGGGCCTCTGCCTGGGTCGTGGCGGAAGGGGAACGGGGGCGATACGCACACGCACGACGCGATATCCGTGACCGGCGCGCTCCGCCTTGTAGCCGGTGCCGGCGAGCAGGCGGGAGAGCGCCGCGGCCAGATTGGGGACGCCGCTGATCGCGACCGTGCGCACCCGCGACAAGCCGGGCTCGGTACTGATGATCTCCACGCCGGCCTGGCGCGAGAGCATCAGCAATGCCTGGTCGAGCGTCGTCGCCGGTATCGTCAGCGTGGTCCGCTGCGCGCATGCGGGCGGGGACGGCAGCGCCAGCAGCAGCGCGAGCGCCGGCGCCCATGCCGTGGCCCTATGGCGTTTCCGACAATATCCAGCGATTGCCCTCACGTCGCGACGTTGCCCTGATCAGTTCGGCCAGATGCGGTACGTCGCGATCGGCAGCTCCGGTGAAGCGGACCATGCCCGTAAAGGGTTTGTTGGACAAGTTCGGGGCAAGTACCAATTCGGTACCGTAGAGGCGCGTCAGCGCCGCCGCCACATCGCCCACCTGGGCGCCGTCGAAGGAAAGGCTGCCCGTGCGCCATCCGCCGACCAGCGCCGGCGCCAGGCGCGAGCGCGCGATCTTTCCGCTCCCCCGGTCGAGCGCCACTGCGTCCCCGGCGCCGAGGCGCAGCGCCTCGCGCTCCGGCCGGACCATGACCGAGCCCTCGGCCACGGCGACATGGACCCGCTTGTCCGCCACGGCGAGGTCGAACACCGTGCCGAGGTCGCGCACCGCGACGCCGCCGGCGTCGACCGTGAACGGCCGGGCCGCGTCGTGGCGCACATGGAATACCGCCTCGCCGCGATCGAGCGACGCGACGCGATCGTCGGCGCGGTCGAGCCGGATCGAAGTGCCGCCGCCAAGCTCGATGCGCGTGCCGTCCCCGAGCGTCACCGTCCTGCGCTCGCCATTGGCCGTGGCGACGACATAGGTGCTCGACGCCGGCTTGAGCAGGCCCGGCTGGAGCGCCGCCACCGCGAGCGCCGCGGCGACCGCGCCGCCGCCGAGCGCCCACCGCCAGCGGCGCGGCGCGGGCGGATTGTCGTTGTCGGCGACGGGCGCGGGGGCCGGGGCGAACGCCGCCGCGTCCAGCAGCCGGTCGCCGATTGCCAGGCGGTCATAGGCCTCGGCATGCGCGGGATCCGCCTCCAGCCAGGCGACGAACGCCGCCCAGCCGCTTTCGTCCGCTTCGGCGAGCCGCAAGTGCCAGGCGATCGCCTGATCGACGATGCCCACTCGGTCAGCCGTCATTGCTGCCCCCTTTCGTCTCGCCCGAAGCATCGGGCTCCGACAGCGAATCGTGAATTTTGCGATAGGCACGCGCCAGCAGCTTCTCGACGCCGCTCACGCTGATACCCAGATGCTCCGCGACCGCCCGTTGCGGCTGCTCCTCCAGCCTGAACATGCGCAGCGCCGTCGCCATGCGCTCGGGCATCGCGGCGATCGCCCGCTCCAGCGCCCGCCGATCGTCCGCTGCGGCCATCGTGCTTTCCGGGTCGGCGATCGCGGGCGGCGGCGACTGCGCCGCGAGCCACGCACCGTCGCGCGCCACGCGGCGCGCGGCCGCGATGCGGCGATCCGTCGCGTGGTTCGCGGCCATCCGGTACAGGAAGGCCGCGGGCTGCGCGATCGGCGCCTGAACCTGGTCGAGCTTCAACCATAGGTCCTGGAGTGCATCTTCGGCATCGTCGCGACTACCCAGCCGCGCGGCCAGAAGCCGCCGCAACATGGGCCGCTGCGCAATGAAAATGGCCTTCAGATCTTCTTGCGACACTTTCGCGCCGACCCTCCGCTCGTCCGGGGAACGCCATCCCTGCGCGCGCAGCCATGTCGGCGATCGGGAGTTTGATCAAGGTCTCCGCTTCACGGCACCGCGCGCCGGCGATCGTGTCGTCCGCGCGCGCGCCGGCGCCGGGGTGGCACATCACCAGATGCATGCCGCGCCCGCCGCGCAGGAAACGGTGGAAGAGCCGGGCATAGTCCCTGGCGAAATCATAATGGCCGCCGAAGCTGTCATTGGTCGCGATGCCATAGGCGGCGGCGGCGCGGCGGAAGCCCCTGGTGTGGAAGCTGCTGCCGATCGCCTTGCCCAGGAAAGGGCGTTGCACCATCGAGGAGAACCGGTCCGAGCAGGCGCGGACCCAGCTCTGGGGCGCCCGGCAGGCGACTTCGGCGAGCACGATCTCGCGTATGCCGGGCAGGGCATGTGCATGCTGGTGGCCGTCCACGAAATCGGGCGCGCGGCCCATCGCCTGGACGAACGCCGCGAACTGCGCGCGGATCTCGTCGGCGATCTCGCCGAACGGCAGGTTCCAGCGCGCCGCCCTGCGCTGAAGCGTGTTGATGTCGGGCAGCACGCCGCGCGGCGCGAGCTCCGGCATCGGCGTGAGCGGCCGCTCGCCGGTCAGGGTGAGGTGCAGGCCGATCTGGACATGCGGCGGCACCGTGCGGAGCAGCAGGCTGTCCTCGTGCCAGCCCGGCATGCCGGTCATGCAGCTGATGGCGTTGAGCTTGCCCGCCTTGGCGAGCTCGACGATCGTCTCGCTCACCCCCCGCGAATAGGCGAAATCGTCAGCGCACAGAATGAGTCGGGACAAGCTCGGTCTCCTCGATCTGCTGGAACTGGCGCTCGCGGATGCACTGGCTGAGCAGCCGGCGTCGGCGGAGGCGCCGTGAAAGGAAGGAATAGAAGAACCAGTCGCCCGCCCAGGGCGCGGTGACGGAATAGGTCAGCCGCTCGAGCAGGTTCCAGCGGATCGAATGGCGATCGCGCTCGCGGGGCGACGGCATGCACCAGAATGCCTCGGAATAGAGCATCCTGCCCCTGGGCATCATGCGGTGGACCACCTCATGATCCTCCAGCACGAAGTTCCAGCGATCGGGATCGAAGCCGCCCACGGCGCGCAGCGTCGCGGTGCAGAAGGCCTGGCCGGCGCCGCCGGCGTGCGACTGGCGCGGCAGCAGGCGGGCGGCCAGGCGGATCGTTCCCGCCCGCGCCGCGCGGTCGTCCGCGTTCGCGCCGGGGTCGACGAAATAGGCGCCGGCAGTCACGCAATTGCGCCGCGACAGCAGCTCGCCCGCGGTGGCGAGATAGTGCGGCGGATACAGCGTGTCGGCGTCGCAGGTCGCGGTCCAGCGCGTGCGGGACCAGCCGAAACCGGCACGCAGCGCGGAAACCTTGCCGGGCGTGCGCTCGGTGACCAGCATATAGTCGAGGCGATGCCTGCGCGCCGCCGCCTCCGCGACGGCCGCGCTGCCGTCGGTCGAGCCGTTGTCGACCAGGATCAGCCGGAAGGGCACGATCTGCCGCGCGAGGCTGGCGATGGTGTCGGCGAGAAGCTCCCGCTCGTTGAAGAACGGGACGATCACGGTCCAGTCCACGGCGGCGTCTTCCGCGGCGCGGCGCATCGATAGCGGCAACTCGCGTTCCAGATCGACGTACATATTCCGTCCCAATCCCCGGCAACCTCTCGAGATCGAGCGCGGCGGCGGCGGGATTTCTCGCCCGGCGTCGCGTTTCGCTCTCCCCGATATCGCCCTGACGACACCGCGAGAGGCGATCCCCACATCGCTTCCCGAAAATAGTTTCCATGACGGCGCGGGCCGGACCGCATAGGATTTGGCGGGGCCGAACGGTGAAGGGCGAGGGGAATGACGAGGGGGCAGGCGCGCCGGAACGCGGTGTGGTTCCTGATTCTGCTGGTGTTCGCGGTGGCGGTGCGCTGGCGCGATTTCGGCAATCCGGCGATCCATGTCGACGAGCAATATTATCTGCTCGTCGGCGACCGGATGCTGCACGGGGCGCTACCCTATCTCGACATCTGGGACCGCAAGCCGGTCGGGCTGTTCCTCCTCTTCGCCGCCATGCGGCTGCTGCCCGGTGACGGCATCCTCGCCTATCAGCTGGTCGCGACGCTGTGCGCGGCGGCGGCGGGGCTGATCGTGGCGCTGGGCGCGCGGCGCCTGGGCGCCCGCCCCCTCGGCGCGCTGCTCGCCGCCTGCGCCTATGTGTTGTGGCTGTCGTTCCTGAGCGGGCGCGGCGGCCAGACGCCGGTCTATTACAATCTGCTGATGGCGGCGGGGGGATATCTGGTCCTGTGCCTGCCCGAGCGGGCGCGCCGCCGCGAGATCGGCGCGATCATCCTCAGCGGCGCGGTCGTCTGCCTGCTCGCCGGCCTCGCCATCCAGATCAAGTACACGCCGCTGGTGGAGGGAGCGTTCTTCGGGCTCGCCCATCTCTGGTATCTCCACCGGGCCGGCGCGCGGCCGGCGCTCACCCTTGGCGCCGGCATCCTGTGGGCGGCGCTCGGCATCGCGCCCACCTTGGCCGCGATTCTCTATTTCGAGGCGCTGGGCCCGGCGGCGTTCGACAGCTTCTGGTTCTCCAACTTCGCCTCGATCGCCCTGCGAAGGGGCTATCCGGCCGGCAAGATCGCCGCGCGGCTGGCGGGAACGACGGCGCAGCTCTTGCCCTTCATCCTGGCCGCCGTCCTCGCCCGCCGCTTCGCCGATCGGCGCGAGGAACTGGCGCTCTGCTTCGCCTGGCTGGCGGCCGCGCTGATCGCCTTCGCGATGATCGGCGCGTTCTTCGATCACTATGCGCTGCCGCTGCTCGCGCCGCTGGCGATGATCGCCGGCCCGGCGCTGGGCGGGTCGCGGCTGGCCCAGGGCTTCACCGCGCTCGCCGCGCTCGCGCTGGGGGTCTTTCATCTCTCGACCGAGCACGATTATCGCACGGGCATCTATGCGGCGGCGCGGGAGATCGAGGCGCATTCGCAGGCCGGCTGCCCCTATGTCTTCGCCGGGGATTCGGCGCTCTATGTCCTCGCGCATGCCTGTGTCCCCACGCGCTACGCCTTTCCCTCCACCCTGGCCTATGCCGCCGAGCAGGGCGCGACCGGCACCGACGAGGCGGCGGAAGTCCGCCGGATCGTCGCGGGGCGGCCGCCGGTGATCGTCACGCTGGATGCGCCGCTGTCGCCCTGGAACGCGGACAGCAAGGCCGTGATCGATGCGGCCTTGCGGCGCGACTATGCGCTCGCGCTGTCGCAGCCGCGCGAGGACGAGCGCCTCCTCGTCTATGTCCGCCGCGACCTGCCGGCGCGCCGATGACGATTTTTCGCGGGCGGAAGTGAGAGTCGGTCCGCGCCGCGTCGTCTGACCCCGGGAAGACGATGGGGGATGGCGCGGAATGCACTGCACGCGGATTGGGATCGCCTTGGCAATTGCCTGGACTGCAATCGCCTCCGCGTCGGCGGCGAGCGCGCAGATCGGCGAGGATTCGGATTTTTGCCGGAACGGCCATGGCCCGGCCATCCAGGTCAATGTCCAGGGACTGAAGGATCGCAGCGGCGAACTCTGGCTCGAGCTCTATCCGGCGAACGAAAGCGACTATCTGCGCTCCGACACGGACCTGGCCGCCGAGGGGAAGGTCTTCCGCCGGACCCGGTCGCGTCTGCCCAACGCGGGCAATGTGGCGATCTGCGTGCGGGTCCCGCAGCCGGGCACCTATGCGGTCCTGCTCCGGCACAACCGCGTGGGGCGCGACAAATTCTCCTTCTGGAGCGACGGCGCGGGCATACCCGCGAACCGGGCGCTGGTGCGCAGCAAGCCGACCATCGAGCAGGCCAGGGTGGTCGCCGGCGCCGGCATCACGACCGTGAACGTGCAGATGCAGTATCTGCACGGTTTCGGCTTCTCGCCGCGGAGCTGACGTGATCGGCGGCATCTTCGATCGGTACTGGGGCGCGAAGATCGCGGTCCGGTTCGCCGTGATCGTTTCGATCATTCCGGCGATCCTTGCCCTGGAGAATCTGCGCCGCCTGCTCGCGGAAGTGGAAAAGAGCAGCGACGCGATGGCGCTGCTGGTCCGGCTCAGCGTCGCGCTGGTCCCGGAGCATCTGAGCGCCGCGGTGCCCGTGGCGCTGATGCTGGCCTCGGCGCTCACCGTGCGGCAGATGATCCTGCGCGGCGAATGGCAGATCGCGGCGGCGGCGGGCATGAGCCGCCTGCGCATCATGGCGGTTCCGCTCGCCTTCGCGGCGCTCGTCGCCGGCGCCCAGTTCGCCATCCGGTTCGAGCTGCGGCCCGCCGGCGAGCGGGCGCTCGACGCCATCTACCATGAGCTCCAGACGGGGGAGCATGGATTGCCCCTGCCGGTCGGCCAGCCGATCGAGCTCGATGCCGGGACCACGATCTTCGTCGGCGGCATCGGAGGCGGGGGCACGCGTCATCTCGAGGATGTCGTCGTCCGCCGCGGCGAGGACAGCTTCAGCGCGCCCCGCGCCGATATCGGCTTCTCGCCGGACGGCGGCGTGCGATTGCGGCTCCGCAACGGTGTCGGCGTGATCGGCGCGGGGCCGGGCCAGGCCCGCGCCGTTCGCTTCGATCGCATGGATTTTTCCGGCAGACCGCCCGCGAGCGGCGTGGTCGACAATGATGCGATGCATCAGTTCGACATGCTTTCGGGCGGCGCCCTGCTGCAAAAGGCGCGCGACGGGACGCCCCTGGAGCGCCGCCTGGCGCTGACCGCGCTGGTGATGCGGGCGGACAGCGTGCTGTTCTGCCTCCTCATCCCCTGGTTCGCGATCCTGCTGGGCAAGCCGCCCCGGCGCAAGGAAAGCGCGGCCGGGATCCTCGTGGCGATCGTGCTCGTCGTGCTGCATCTGAAGCTCGCGGCATCGATCGAGGCCAATTTCGCCGCCCATGTCCTCTTGGCCGAGATGCTGAACCTGGGGTTGTGGACGGCGGCCGCCGCCGGGCTGGTCTATCTGGAGCAGGCCCATGGCGAGGGGGTCGTGGACGTGCTCATCGCGCGCCTGGTGGAACCCCTGCGGCGGCTGCGGCGCGACCGGCGCGCCCTGCGGGGCCGCCCCGCGGCGCCCCGGGCCGGCGGAGCGGAGGTCGTTCCCTTCTCTCCCGGTTCCCGCCGCCCGGCCATGGGCGGCAGCTTCGTGCCCGGTCCGGAACGTTCCGTCTCGGCGGTGCCGCTTCCCAAGGCCGCCGCGCGCTGAGCCGTTGCCCGGCCGGCTCTGGGCAGCGATTCGGATCGAGCCAAGTCTTGCATCGATCCATCGCGGCTTTGGTTTGGACGGCATGCCGCGGACTCAATAGCTAGCGATCGAACCAAGACCGCCCTCGACCGATGGGCGGCGACTAGGAGACGATCGTGACGAGCTGGAATCCGGTTGAAATGGCACGCAGCCTCGGCGGCGGCCTCCTGTCCTTTCCGGTCACGCATTTCGATGCCGATGGCGGCTTTGTCGAGCATGCCTATCGCGAGCATTGCGCCTGGATGCTGTCGCACGAGCTGTCGGGCCTGTTCGCCGCCGGGGGCACCGGCGAGTTCTTCTCGCTGACGCCGGCCGAGGTCGTCACCGTCGTCGCCGCCGCGGTGGCGGAGGCGGCGGGCAGGCTGCCGGTGATCTCGGGCTGCGGCTATGGCACCGCCATCGCCACCGAGATCGCCCGGGGCGCGGAAAAGGCGGGCGCGGACGGCCTGTTGCTGCTGCCGCCCTATCTGGTCGGCTCGAGCCAGGAAGGGCTGGCCGCGCATATCGAGGCGGTTTGCCGCTCCACCGGCCTGGGCGTGATCGTCTATAATCGTGACAATGCGGTGGTGAACGACGAGACCCTGGCCGGCCTGTGCGAGCGCAACCCCAATCTGGTCGGCTTCAAGGACGGCGTGGGCGATATCGAGCTGATGACCCGCATCTTCGCGCGGATGGGCGATCGGCTCACCTATATCGGCGGCCTCCCGACGGCCGAGACCTTCGCGACCCCCTATCTCACCATGGGCGTTACCACCTATTCCTCGGCGATCTTCAACTTCATGCCCGAATGGGCGCTGGACTTTTATCGCGCCGTCCGCGCCGGCCGGCAGGACGAGGTGATGGCGCGGCTCAAGGCGTTCGTGCTGCCCTATATCGCGCTGCGCAACCGGGGCCGCGGCTATGCGGTGTCGATCGTCAAGGCCGGCATGCGCGTGGTCGGGCGCGATGCCGGACCGGTGCGCACGCCGCTCACCGACCTCACCGCCGCCGAGCATGACGAACTGCGAGCCCTGGTGGAGCGCGTCTCCGCCAAATCCGTCGTCCACGCGGCGTGACAGCACGCACGGAGGTGCGATAGACCCGGGGCATGTTCGAGCTCAGCCAGCTCCGCTGTTTCGTCGCCGCGGCCGAGGAACTCCATTTCGGCCGCGCCGCGCAGCGCCTGAACATGACCCAGTCGCCGCTCAGCCGGCAGATCCAGCTGCTCGAGCGCATCCTGGGCGTCATGCTGCTCGAGCGCACCAGCCGCCAGGTGAGCCTGACGCCCGCCGGCCAGGTCTTCCTGATCGAGGCGCGGCGCATCGTGCGGCTTGCCGAAAGCGCCTCGCTCTCGGCCCGGCGGGTCGCCCAGGGCGATGCCGGCAAGGTCGCGATCGGCTTCACCGCGGTCTCCGGCTATGGCCTGGTCCCGCACATCGTCGCCAATGCGCGCGCGAGCCTGCCCAATATCGATCTCGATCTCCACGAGATGGTGAGCGGCGACCAGGTCGATGCGCTGCTCACCGGCCTGATCGATATCGGCTTCGTCCGTCCGCCGGTAGACCGGCACGAATTCGACACGCTGTGCGTGCTGCGCGAGCCGCTGGTGGTGGCGCTGCCGCCCGGCGATCCGCGCCAGTCCCGCCCCGCCTTCGAGCTCGCCGATTTCGATGACGAGCCGCTGATCATGTATGCCCGCCAGGGCGCGGGCTATTTCCACGACATGCTGGTGCGGCTGTTCGACGATGCCGGCGTCTCGCCGCTGCATGTGCAGCACGTGACCCAGATCCATTCGATGCTCGGCCTCGTCCATGCGGGCCTTGCCGCGGCGCTGGTGCCGCAATCGGCATCGGGCCTGCACCTGATGGACGTGCAGTTCCGTGCGCTGCGCACCGATCCGGAGAATCCGGTGGAGCTCCACATGGCCTGGCGCCGCGACAACGCCAATCCCGCGCTCGAGCCGATGCGGCAGCTCTGCGCGCAGACGGCCGGCGCGTGATCGACCGGCGCGGCGTGATCGGCGGCGCGATGCTGCTGCCCGCCGGCGCGGCGCTGGCGCGGGCGCCCGGCGATCCGGTCGCGGCCACGCGCCATGGCCGGGTGCGGGGTGTGCACGAGCAGGGCGTGCTCGTCTTCCGGGGCGTTCGCTACGGCGCCGACACGCGTGCCCGTCGCTTCCGCCGCGCGCTGCCGCCGGAGCCATGGCCGGGCATCGCCGATGCCACGCGCTACGGGCGTGCCGCGCCGCAGACCAGGGCGGAGGAGCCGACCGGCGAGGACTGTCTGTTCCTTAACGTCTGGACGCCCGCGCTCGATGCCGGGAAGCGCCCGGTGATGGTCTATCTCCATGGCGGCGCGCATGCGCATGGCTCGGGGGCCGACCCGCTCTATGACGGCAGCCGGCTGGTTCGCCGCGGCGATGTGGTGGTGGTGACGCTCAACCACCGGCTGGCGGCGCTCGGCTATGCCTATCTCGCCCAGCTCGGCGGACCGGCGGAATCGGGCAATGTCGGCAATCTCGACATCGTGCTGGCGCTGCAATGGGTGCGCGACAACATTGCCGGCTTCGGCGGCGATCCCGGGCGCGTGACGATCTTCGGCCAGTCGGGCGGGGGCGCCAAGGTCGTGACGCTGATGGCGATGCCCGAGGCGCGCCCGCTCTTCCACCGCGCCGCGACGATGAGCGGCCAGCACGTCACCGCCGCCGGCCCGATGCACGCCACCGCGCGCGCCAGGGCATGGATGGCCCGGGCCGGCGCGGCGGATGTCGCCGCACTCGAGGTGCTGCCCGTCGAGCGGCTGGTCGAGGCGATGGGGATGACCGATCCGCTGGAGGGGAAGGGCGAGATCAGCTTCGTCTCGACGCTCGATCATGGGGTGCTGCCGCGCCATCCCTTCGTGCCCGACGCTCCGCGCGAGGCGGCGCATATCCCGTTGATCGTCGGCAACACGCGGGACGAGACCGGCTTCTGGATCGGCGATATCCTCCGGCGCGGCGACACCAGCTGGGACAATCTGGCCGAGCGGATCGCGGCGCAGGTCACCAAGGATGTCGCGCCCGATTGGGTGGTGAAGCGCTACCGCGAGATCTATCCGGAGAAGACGCCCGGCCAGATCCTGCTGGCGGCGAGCACGGCGGGCCGCTCCTGGCCCGGCCATCTCATCCAGGCCGAGGAACGGGCGCGGATCGGCGCGCCGACCTGGATGTACCAGCTCGATTTCCCCGCGCCCGAGGCGGGCGGCATCCTGGGGGCGTTCCATACGCTCGATATCCCGCTGGTGTTCGACAATATCGGCGTGAAGGGCGCCCGCACCGGCGATGGGCCCGAGGCGCGGCGGCTGGCCGGGCGGATGGCGGACGCCTTCCTCGCCTTCGCTTGCACCGGCGATCCCAATTGCGCGAGCCTGCCCGCCTGGCCGGGCTTCGATCTCGAGAAGCGGGCGACGATGCTCTTCGATACCGACAGCCGGGTGGTGGATGATCCCCGGCGGGAGGAGCGGCTGCTCTGGTCGGTCGCGCCTTATATCAAGCCGGGCGGCTAGCCTTGCTTGCAATGTAGGATTGCGCTTGCTTCGCTCCCCAGGCGCGATGCGCATGCCGGCCGCTCTTTGAACCGTTGGGGAAATAGGATCACGCGCGCGCAAGGAAGTTGCGTGATTCGCTCATTTGCCGGGAAATCAGGGAAAATAGGCGTGCCGAAAAGCCGCCACTGGCGCGACTTCTGCGACCCTTTGCCCGGCGACTGGCCTCGCATTGCAGGATGCGCGTTTCCCGCTTAGTCTCGCCGCGAATACCCGACAGGAGATCGCGCATGGCGAAGCTGGTCTACGCGTTGAACCAGTCGCTGGACGGCTATGTCGATCACATGGCGTTCGCGCCCGATCCCGCGCTCTTCCGACATTTCATCGACGATGTGCGAGGCCTGGCCGGCAGCATCTATGGGCGGCGCATGTACGAAGTGATGCGCTATTGGGACGACGAGCATCCGGAATGGGATGCCCCCAGGCGCGACTATGCCGCGGCCTGGCGAAACATGCCGAAATGGGTGGCATCGCGCACCCTGGAATCCGTCGGCCCCAATGCCACGCTGCTCGGGGAGGATCTCGAAGCGGCGGTGCGCGAGCTGAAGGCGCGGCATGAGGGCGTAATCGAAGTCTCCGGCCCGGAACTGGCGCACGCCCTGACCCAGTTTGGCCTGGTCGACGAATACCGCATGTACCTGCATCCCGGGGTGCTGGGCGGCGGCAAGCCCTATTTCGCCGGCCCCCGGCCGCCACTCCGGCTGGTGGCCAGCGAGCGTATCGGCGAACAGGTGATCCGGCTGACCTATGTTCCTGCGTAACGCTTGTCGGCATCGAGTGACGCGCTTGTCTTGTCGGTAGCCCAGCATCTGCATACAAGCTGAGCATGCCCAAGGTTCAGCAGATCTTTTCGAACGAAAAGGATGGCCCGATCTATATATCCGTGGAACCCTGGCCAGAGTGCTTCGAGTTGGAGCCTGGTGAGAAGCTAACTCTTGTTTGGGATGCTCCGGAGAGTGGGGATGCGGCGCAGATCGATTTCATTGGCGAGCGCGAACTCGTCATTTGGCCCAATGGCGAGACGCATGAGATCAAGTATCTGATCAACGGCGAGGAAGCCGAAGCTCGAAGCTGGACCTTCAAGCACAGGTGAAGCGCCCGCGCTGATGCGGCCGGAAACCCAGTTCGTGGTTCAAATGCCGGCTATTGGGGCGCGGATGGTCAATATCGCAGCCTATCCTCCACCCGCTCCGCTCACCGTCCCCAGGGGAACGCCAGTGTCGGCCGGTTGGCAAAGCGCCGCATCGCCAGCCTGAGCCGTGCGCCGCAGCCGGGCTCGAGCCGCAGCGTGAAGTCCGGCCGGCCGATCCGGGTCTCGATCCCGTCCAGCGTCACGCTCTCGATCCGGTGCTCGGCCCAGGCGCCGCCCTGCACGATCACGGTACGGGCCACCTTGCCCAGATTGACCAGCGTCACCTCCGCCACGGCATCGCCCAGCGCATGGACCAGCGCCGCCACATCCTCGGGCACGCCCGCGCGCCGCTTGTCCGCGTCGAAATAGCGCAGCCGGCAATGCAGCGGCACACCGCCCTGGTTGGGCGAAGTGGGTGACCAGGGCGGGCGGGCGATGTGCAGCCCGCCCGTCATCAGCTGGATCAGGCTGGTGACGCTTGCCGGGCTGATGTCGAGCGGCCAGTCGGCGAGCCGCGTGTCGGGCGTGGTCGGGTCGTCCGCCTGGGCCTGTTCCCGCGCGGCGATCCGGTCGAGATCGGCCTGCATCGCCGCGATCGGATAGCCGGGGTTCCGGCCCTCGAGGAACGACACCCAGGGATGCTCGCCCGCCGCCGCGCGATCCTTCGGGTCCTGGGTGAAATACCAGATCTCGAAGCCGTTGCTGCGATAGGGGCCGGGTTTCCAGCCATACCAGCCCTGCGCGCCATACATGGTTGGCGCCTCGAACCTGCCGTCCTTCTGCCGGCCGGCCTCGTTGATCCGCGCATTCTGGCGGCGCCACAGCTCGATATAGGAAAGGTCGCCGGTCAGCACCGTGCCGTTGAAGAAGGCCGTGATCGAGCGCGGCACGCGGTTGCGGTCCTCGCGCTTGCCGGTCTGCGGCACGACCGGCGAGAAGCCCCAGCCATAGACGCCGCGCCACCAATTGGCGCCCACGCTGCCGTCCAGCCCGATATGACTAGGCAAAATATCGTTGTTCGCCCTGGCGCGATCCACCCAGGCGTCGAGATAGTCGAGGGCCCAGCGGCGATAGCGCTCGCCGCCGCCCAGCGCATAGGCGTTGAGGCCCAGCGTGGTCGCCTGCAGGTTGAGCGGATTGTCGCCGACCACCTCGCCATATTCGTCATAATGGTCGAGCGTCTGCTGATAGGTCGTCTCGCCATGCTCCATGTGGAAGCGCTCGCCCGCTTCGAACGGGTCGCCGGCCCAGTCGAGCGGGGTCGCCCGGCGGAGCATCGGGCCGCGGCTTCCGTTCATCACGCTGCGGATGATCCGGCGCTCGGGATCGTAGTTCCGCACCGTCGGGTCGCGGCCGGTGTAGAAATCGGCATAGCGCATCGTGCGCGCCAGCAGCCTGGGATCGCGGGGGATCGAGAGCCCCATCACGTTGAAGCTGGTCAGCCCTTCGCTATTGTGCTGCCAGTCCATCTGGACCGGGAATTCGCGGTAATACATGCCCTGCCGCGCGATCGGTACGTCCATCGTCCGGGCGGCGGTATATTGCTTCAGATGCCCTTCCCAGAAACGCCGGGCGAGCGTCAGGATCCGGTCTGATCCGCCCAGGGCGTGCAGCACCAGCCAGTCGTTGGTCGCCTCCGCCGCATCGTCGGGCCCGTCATTGGCGCCCCAGCGCTCGAACACCTTCAGCCAGCCGCGCGCATCGACATATCTGGCGTAGAAGGCCTCGCAGGCGGCGGCGTTGCGGGCGAGCAGCCGGCGCTGCATCACGGCCCAGCCCGGCGCGGCCATCCTGGTCCTGGCGATCAGCCGGGCCGGGGCGGCGTGGGCCGTGGCGGGCAGGGCGATCGCACCGGCGGCGCTCCCGAGCAGGAACTGGCGGCGGTCGACGGTCATGCGGCGATCTCCACCCGGCGGATCGGGCCGGCGATGACGAGGAAGGCGAAGATCGTCAGCAGGCAATGCGCCCCGACAAAGACCAGCGCGAGGTCGAACGATCCGGTGCCGGCGACGATATAGCCCACCACGATCGGCGTGACGATGCCGGCGATGTTGCCGAACATGTTGAACACGCCGCCCGAAAGGCCCGCGAGCTTCTTCGGCGCCACGTCCGCCATCACCGCCCAGCCGAGCGAGGCGACGCCCTTGCCGAAAAAGGCGACCGACATCAGCGTGACCACCAGCCATTCCTGCTCCACCCACACACAGGCGATGATCGCCGTGGCGAACAGCATGCCGATGGTGAGCGGCGCCTTGCGCGCCCAGTCGAGCGAGCCGGTGCGCTTCAGGATGCGATCGGAGACATAGCCGCCCGCCAGCCCGCCGACAAAGCCGAACAGGGCAGGGGCCGCGGCGGCGAAGCCGGCCTGCATGATGTTCAGTCCGCGCTCCTTCACCAGATAGATCGGGAACCAGGTGACGAAGAAATAGGTGAGCACGTTGATGCAATATTGGCCCAGATAGATGCCCAGCATCATCCGGTTGGCGATCAGCTTGCCGATATTGGCCCAGTCGAACGCGGCCGATGCGCCGGCCTGGTCCTCCATGTGGATCAGCCCGCCGCCGGCCTCGATATGGTCGCGCTCGGCCCGGTTGATCGCGGGATGCCGGGCCGGGCTGTGGATGAAGCGGAGAAAGGCGAGGGTGGCGAGCAGGCCCAGCCCGCCCATCGTCCAGAACACCGATCGCCAGCCGAAGCTGTGCGCCAGCCAGCCCATCAGCGGCACGAAGGCGACGATCGAGAAATATTGCGCCGAGTTGAAGATCGCCGACGCGGTGCCGCGCTCGGCGGCGGGAAACCAGGCGGCGACCAGCCGGGCATTGCCCGGAAACGAGGGCGCCTCCGCCAGGCCGACCAGGAAGCGCAGCGCGAACAGCATCGCCGTGGCGGAGAGGATCGGCACCAGTCCCGCGAGCCCCTGGCTGGCGGTGAAGACCGACCAGAGCGCGATCGCGGCGGCATAGACGCGCTTGGTGCCGAACCTGTCGAGCAGCAGCCCGCCCGGGATCTGCGAGAGCGCATAGGCCCAGGCGAAGGCCGAGAGAATATAGCCGGTCTGCACGGGGGTGAGCCCCAGCTCGCCCGCCGCCGCATTGCCCGCGATCGAGAAGGTTGCGCGATCGGCATAGTTGACGCTGGTGATCACGAAGATCAGTGCGATGATCGCATGGCGCACGCGCGTGGGCCGGCTGCCCTCGGTCAAGTCTCTCTCCTTCGCACTGCGCGCCTGTTGCCGGCGCCTTGGTGGCCATTGCAGGCCTACCGGGCGGCCGGGGCCGGGTCCAAGCCAAAAACGGGAATGATCCAGTCCCGGCTTGGCTTGATCATGGCGGCCCTTGGCCAGGTCGCTGGGGATCAGTGCAAGAAGCGCATCGATCCATGTTCGATTGAGGTTGGCCTGTCGCGCGCCTTCACGGCTAACCAGCCTGCAATCAAATCCGCTCGGCAAAGAAGCGGCATCTCATGGGGAGACTGAAGGCGATGTCCCGCACCCGAATCCTGAAATCCGTCCTCGCCCTGTCCAGCGCGGCCGCCGTCCTCGCCGCTGCCGATGCCCGCGCGCAGGACGCCGCCGCTGATCCGGCGGCGGCATCGGTGCCGGCCCAGGACGAAGGTGCCGCCAACGAGATCGTGGTCAAGGGTTTCCGGGCCAGCCTCAACAGCGCGCTCAACCTGAAGCGCAACGAGACCGCGACGATCGACGCGATCAAGGCCGAGGACATTGCCGAATTCCCCGATCTCAACCTGGCGGAATCGCTCCAGCGCATCCCCGGCGTGGCGATCAGCCGCGTCAATGGCGAGGGCCGCAACATCTCGATCCGCGGCCTGGGCCCGGAATATAGCCGGGTGCGCATCAACGGGATGGAAGCGATCGGCACCACCGGCGGCACCGACAATTCGGGCGGCGTGAACCGCGGGCGCGGCTTCGACTTCAACATCTTCTCGTCGGACCTGTTCAACAGCCTGGCGGTGCGCAAGACGGCGACGGCGGACGTCGAGGAAGGCTCGCTCGGCGGCACGGTCGATCTCCAGACCGCGCGTCCGTTCGACTATCGCAAGCCCACGGCCGTGGTGCAGGCGGCGGCGAGCTACAACGACCTTGCCCGCAAGGCCAGGCCGCGCGTCTCGACCCTGCTCACCACCAGCACCGCGGACGGGCGGTTCGGCGTGCTGCTCTCGGTCGCCTATGAGGAACGTGCCCTGGTCGAGGAGGGCGCCAACATCACGCGCTGGACCTATGGCGGATTCAACAACGGCTTCAACACCGCCTCGACATTGCCGGGCTACACCATCGCCCAGATCAACGACAGCAATCCGGCCACCGCGCTCTATCACCCGCGCATCCCGGGGCTGGTGAGCTATGCGATCGAACAGAAGCGCCTGGGCGCGGCGCTGGGCGTGCAGTTCCAGCCGAGCGAGAAGACGCTGATCTCGATCGACGGCCTCTATTCGCGGCTCGACGGCACGCGCCAGGAAGCGCAGTTCCAGGCGATCAGCTTCAGCCGCTCGGGCACCGGCAAGCCGCAGACGATCATCCGCTCGGGTATTGTCGACGCCAACCGCAACATCATCAGCGGCACGTTCGACAATGTGGATCTGCGCACCCAGGCGCGCTACGACAAGCTGGTCACCGATTTCTACCAGCTCACCGGCACGCTCGACCAGAAGATCGGCGAGTCGCTGAAGTTCGGCGCGGTGGTCGGCTATTCGAGCTCGCAGTTCCGCAACCCGGTCCAGACCACGGTGACGATCGACGCCGCGAACACCAACGGCTTCTATTATGATTTCTCGACGCGCTTCCCGACGATCCGGCCGGGCGTGGACGTGAGCAGCGCAGCGACCTTCGCCTTCACCAACGGCACTTCGGAAGTCCGCATCCGGCCGCAGACGGTGGACAACAGCTTCACCAACGCCAAGGGCTTCCTCGAATGGACGACCGCGCCCGAGCTGAAGCTCAAGGCGGGCGTGGACTGGCGCCGATTCGACTATAGCTCCACCGAGCAGCGCCGCCTGCAGGGCGAGACGGTGGTGACCACGCTCACTGCGGCGCAGCTCGCACCGCTCACCACGGTCTTCTCGGGCTTCGGCCGCGGGCTGAATGTGCCCGCTGGCACGCCCACTGCCTGGGTGGTGCCGAACCTCGCGGCGTTCCAGGCCTATCTCAACACCTATAGCAACCCGACCTATGCGATCGGCGGGATCGAGAATGCCACCGCGCGCGGCTCGTTCGTCACCGTGCGCGAGGAGGATCTGGGCGCCTGGGGCATGATGGAGTTCAACTTCGCCGATGCCGGCATCCCGATCCGCGGCGATGCGGGCCTTCGCTATGTGAAGACCGACCAGTTCTCCACCGGCTATGCCAGCCAGGGCAGCACGGTGAACCTGGTCGGCGCGGACCGCAGCTATGCGAACTGGCTGCCCTCGGCCAATCTCGTGGTCGATGTGCGCGACAATCTGATGGTCCGCTTCGCCGCCGCCAGGACGATCGCGCGGGCCGGCATCGGCTCGCTCACGCCGGGCGGCAACCTCAACGTCTCGGGCGGCAACCGCACCTTCAGCTCGGGCAATCCGGACCTGAAGCCGACCAGGTCGACCAATCTCGACGCCTCGATCGAATGGTATCCGATGCGCGGCGCGATCTATGCCGTCTCGGTGTTCCAGAAGGACATCGGCACCTTCGTCCAGACGCTGAGCACCACCGTGCCCTTCGGCGACCTGGGCCTGCCCGCCTCGCTGCTCAACGGCACCACGGCGAGCCCCACCGATGCCTTCATCGTCAGCCAGCCGGTCAATTCGAAGGGCGGCCTGCTGCGCGGCCTCGAGGTCAATGTGCAGCAGCCGCTCAGCTTCCTGCCCGGCTTCCTCAGCAATTTCGGCGTGCTGGCCAACTACACCTATGTCAGCTCGGACATCGAGTATCTGACTTCGGCCAGCGGCGCGACCACGGTGAAGGCGCCGCTGCTCGGCCTGTCGAAGCACGCCGCCAACGGCACGCTCTATTTCGAGACGAAGAAATTCTCGATCCGCGGCTCGGTCGCCTATCGCTCGAAATATCTGACCGCCGTGCCGGGCACGGAGGGCAATTCGTACAACGGCACCAATGCGACGACCAACATCGATGCGCAGGTCTCGTACAACATCACCGACAAGTTCAAGGTCAGCCTGGAGATGATCAACCTCACCGACGAACTGAACGACCAGTTCGTGGATGCGACCAATCGTCTCAACGTGCTCACGCACAGCGGCCGCCAGTTCGTCCTGGGCGCGCGGCTGGCCTTCTGACGCTTCCGGGCCAGCTTCCCTCCGCTTCCCGGATCGGGGTCAGCCAATGCACTTGGCTGGCCCCTTTTTTGGGATGGCTGGCATCCCCAGGACGCAAGGCACGCGCCGTGCCGCATAGGGCTTCGCGCGCTTTTCGTAGGGCGTTGCGGTTGAAGGAAGATCGCGTGCCGTATCGGCAATGGCAGGGGCGCTCGGATTCGAACCGAGGGCCTTCGGTTTTGGAGACCGACGCTCTAACCAGCTGAGCTACGCCCCTGTGCGGAAACGCGCATCTAGCGCGACGGAGGGGAGGGAGCAAGGGTGCTGTTGCGTTTCTCCTAAGTTACCAGAAATATTTGTGATTTATCGATATCGGGGTCGTTCTTCCGGTTCGGCCGGGCCATGCGCGCTCGGCCCGGTTGCGGTGGGGCCAATGGCAAGAGAGCCCGCGCAGTCCTCCTGCGCGGGCTCTCGGCCCCCCAAAGCGAGGCCGGCAACGGTGCCTGGTGCGGAGCGGGATTCCAGGCCCTCCGCACCCTGGCGCCGACTGTCGTCAGAAGCCGATCTTCACGCGGACCGATGCACGGCCCTCGCGCGTGTTCTCGCCCGCCGAGCCTTCCAGCGCGATGCCCAGGCGGACATTCCTGCTGGCCCGGGCATCGATGCCCACGCCCAGCGTGCCGAGCACCGGCGCCATCCGCACGCCCGTCACGCCGAAGCTGCCGGTGCCGCTCGGCGCGCCCGAGAAGCGCACGGTGCCCGCCGTATCGAGATCGCCCGAATTGTAGCGCACGCCCATGCTGACCCAGGGCATCGCCATGCCCGCGCCGGTCTTCACCCGGGCGCCGAGGCGCAGCTCCGCGCCCGCGGTGAACAGGTCGCGGTTCGCCGAAGCCATCTCCAGGCCCAGGCCGCCGGTGGCATTCTCGGTGAAGCCGTCGCGCTGGTCGCGGACCTTGCTCGCGCTGCCGATCAGAGCGAGGCGCAGGCCGTTCGCGAGCTCGGTGCGGAAGCCGCCCGAGACGCCCACCGAATAGCCATTGGCATGGATGTCGCCGGTGGCGAGCGCCGTGGTGGTGCCGATGGCCAGCGTGCGCTTGCTGTTCAGGTCGCTCGAATACCAGCTGCCCGAAGCGGCGATGAAGGCGCTGCCCGCATCGTAGCTCAGATAGCCGCCCAGCTGATACTGGTTGCCGCTCACCGTCGAGTAGCGGCTGTTCATGTCCGCATCGATCTGCGCGACGCCGCCGGCGATGCCCGCGGTGAACCCGTCGAGCCGGGTCTCCACGCCCATGGCGACGCCCGCGACGGTCGTGTCGAGGCCGGCATGGGCGCGGTCGCCCAGCAGCTTCTGATAGCTGCCATAGACCTGGCCCCAGATGCCGCCATTGCCCGCCTCGCCATTGTCGGTGCCCGGCAGCGTCGCGCCGGAGAGCGCGCTGGCGAAGCCGTTGCCCGCCGTGCTGGTGGTACGGACATCGGCCAGGCTCGCGCTGGCGAACCCGCCGCCGATCAGCGCATCGCCGCCATCGCCCACCCGTCGGCGTAGCAGGTCGGTGAACAGATTGTTCGCCGAGATGGTCGCGGTCGAGACATTGGCCAGGGCTTCGCCGCTGAGGGTCTTGAACGCCGCGACACGCTGCTGCGTATCGAGCGAGGTGATCGTGTTGAGCGTCGCCGCCCATTGATCCGAGGCATTGCCGGTGGTCGAGTTGCCGAGCGCATTGGCGACTGCGAGCGTGTTGGTGTCGCCCGCCGCCACGCCGTCGTTGAACTCCATGTTCTTCTGGACCTGGAGGACAACGGCATTGGCGGCCAGATCGTAGCGCAGGCGCCACTTCAGGTTCGGATTGCTCGCCACGGTGGCGAACACCGAGCCGTTGGCGAAGGTGCCGGTGAGGGCGTTCGCCTGGACGATCGTGTAGAGCTGGTTGAAGCGATAGTCGCTCGCCGCCGCGGTCAGCGCGTTGACCTGCACCGTGCCGCCCGTGAGCGTGGCGGTTCCGTTCACCTTGATGCTGTCCGAAGCGAAGTTCAGGCTGGCGCCGCCGAAGTCGAAGAGCAGGGTGCCGCCGCTGACGGTCAGGCTGCCTGCGGTGAAGCTGCCGATCGGGTTGATCGCGCCCAGCCCACCGGTGGCGAGGCCGCCCGGCGAGAAGGTGCCCGAGCTGATCGTCAGCGCGCCCGCCATCGTGCCGCCGCCGATCAGCGTGCCGCCCTGGACGCGCATGCTGCCCTGGGTGGAGCCCGAGAAGGCGAGCGTGCCCGCCGACACGTCGAAGCGGCCGGTGGTGGCGAAGGTGCCGGCCAGCGTGAGCGTGCCGGCGCCCTGCTTGTCGATCGAGCCCGAACCGGTGATCGCGCCGCCAAAGCCGGTGTTCGAGCCGCTCGACAGGGTCAGGCGGCCGGTGCCCAAGGCGATCGTGCCGGTGCCGGCGATGCCCGTCACTGTCTGATTATAGGCGCCGAGATCGAAGGTCGCGCCCGAGGCGAGGCCGATCGTCGCGGTGCTGGCCAGACGATCGCTGGCGCCGAGGCGCAGCGTGCCGCCCTGGACGGTGACGGTGTTGGCCCCAGCGGTGCCGTTCAGCACCGAGGTGCCGCCCAAATTGTAGAGCGTGCCCGCGCCGAGATTGGCGTTCACCGTGGCGCCGGTCAGCTGGTACTGGCTGGCGGTGAGCGTGCCGGTGCCGGCCAGCGTGCCGCCCAGCGCCAGGGCGCCGATGGTGTCGTTGAAGCCCTGGAGATCGAGCGTCGCGCCGCCATCGACCTGCACGGTGGCACTATCGGCGATCCGGCCATTGGCGGCGAGCTGCAGCGTGCCGCCGCTCACCAGCACGTCCATGTCGATAGTGCCGGCGATGCGCGAGGTGCCCGAGGCCTGGGTGAGCAGGTTGCCGGAGAGGTTGCCGTTCACCGTGGCGCCGTTCAGCGCGATATCATGCGCGGCGAGGGTGCCGGTGCCGTTGAGCGTGCCGTCCAGCCGCGCCGCGCCCACCGTGATTGCGGTCGTGCCCAGGTCGAGCGTCCCGGCGGTATCGACGAGCAGGGTCGAGGTTGCATTGAAGCGCGCGCCGGTCGTCAGCGTCAGCGTGCCCGAGCGGACCTCGGTGAGGCCGGCATAGTTCACCCGGCCGCCGAAGCTCAGATTCGCGCCGTCGATCAGGAGACCGCCGCTGGTCCCGTTGAAATTGCCGGTGAAGCTGCCGGTGCCGCTGGTGAGCACCAGCGTGCTGGTGCCGAGCGCCACATTGCCCGAGCCGGTCAGCACGCCGATCGCCTCGCTGCCGCCGAGCTGCAGCGTGCCGCCCGTCAGGGCGACCGAAGCGGTGTCGGAAATGGCGCCGCCATTGGTGACGAGCGTGCCGCCGGTCACGGTCCAGGCCGCGACATCGGTGGCTCCGCCCAGCGTCCAGGTGCCGCTGCCCGACTTGGTGGCGCTCCCGAAGTTCGCCACCGCGCCCAGCGTCGCCGAACCGGTGCCGGTCAGCGTCAGCGTGTTGTTGCCGGCGCCACCGTCGAGCGTGCCGTTGACGACCGCGCCGGTGTCCAGCGTGATCGCGTCGGCGCCGCTGCCGCCAGCATAGCCGCCGTTCAGCGTGCCGAGGATGTTGATCACCCGGTCGCCGGTGCCGCCCGAGCTGATCTTGCCGGTGGTCGAGCCCGCGTCCAGATTCACCGTGACCAGAGTGGCGCCGTCGAGATACATGCCGCCCAGGCCGCCGGTGATCGTGCCGCCCGCCTGGTTGGTGAAGGTGCCGCCCGCGCTGGTCCACAGGCCATAGCCGCCGGTGCCGCCGGTGAGGCTGCCCGAGTTGGTGACCGTGCCGCCCGCCGCCAGATAGACTGCGGTCTCGTTGCTCGAGGTCACGCTGCCCGCATTGGCCAGGCTCGAGCCGGCGCCATAGGCGGCGATGGTGGTGCCCTGGCTGGTGATCAGGCCGCCGGCATTGTTGGTGATCGCGGCCGTGCCCGCGACATAGACGGCGGGAGAGCTATTGAGCGCCTGGATCGTGCCCGAATTGTCGATCGTACCGCCCTGGCCGAGATACAGCGCGAAATTGCTGTTGCCGGTGATCGTGCCGCCCGCGCGGTTGATCAGCTGGGCGTCGCCGCCATTGATCCAGACGGCGCGGGTGCCGGCGATCGTGCCGCTATTGTCGAGCAGGCCGTCGGTGCCGCCGAAATAGATCGCGACATTGTTGGTGCTGGTGATCGCGCCGAGATTGTAGACGCTCTGGTTCGCACCGTCGGTGCCCACCGTGTTGGCGCTGCTGGTCAGGCTGCCCGTCGCCGTCACGTCGAGACGGCTGCCGGCCCCGAAGAGATCGACGCTCTGGAAATTGCCGGTGCTGGTCGCGCCGCTGATCGCGATGTTCGACCCGTCGAACACCATGAAGGTGCCGTTGAGATTGTTGGTGCCCGAGAAGGTGAGAGTGTTGCCCGCCGCCAGGCCGCTCACGCTCACATAGCCGTTGCCGGTGATGTTCTGCGCGACGGTGCCGCTATAGGCCTGCTGATAGGCAAGGGTGCCGTTGTTGACGATCGCGGAGCCGGAGATCGTGTCGCTCGCGCCCTGGAGCGTCGCGCCCGACTTGATCGTGGTGGTGCCCAGCCAGCTGTTGGCGGTGTTGGTGAGGATGATCGTGCCCTGGCCGCCGATCACCAGGTCCTGGCTCGGATCCACGCCCGCGCCGGTGCCGGTGGTGATCGCGCCGGTCAGCGTCGCGGTCACGCCCGCATCGGCGTTCAGCGTCGACGGGTTGGCCGAGGACGGGGTGACGACTTCGAGCGAGATGTTGTTGGCATAGCTGCCGGTGGCGCCGAAGGTCGCGGTCGGGTCGATCATGTGGATCGTGCCCGTGCCGAAGGCGCCCGCCGTTGCCGCGCGGATCGAGCCGCCATTGACATAGATGTCGCCGGTGAGGCCGCTGGTGCCGTCGAAGGTGATCGTGCCGGCGGGCATGCCGCCGATGCCGGCATAGATCGCCTGGTCGGGATCGTTGCTCGGGCCGGTCAGCGTCATGTCGCCCGAGATCAGGCCGATGCTGTCGAAGTTGATGAAGTTGGCCAGGCTGACATTGTAGCTCTGCCCGGCGCCGAAATCGGCGAACAGCCGGTCATAGCCCGCGCCGCCATCGACGATGCCGGTGATCGTGCCGCCGAAATAGGTGAAGCTGTCGTCGCCGTCGCCCAGATACACGTTGCGGATCTGGCCGGAGCGCATGGTGACATTGTTGCTGCCGGTGGCCGAGCTGGCGTCGTAATCGCCATAGACGATGCCCGACAGGTCGATGTTGCGCGTGCCGTTGCCGGTCGACACGATGCTGCCATACATCGCCGAGCCGACCTCGTTGGTCATGTTGATCGTGCCGTCGCCGGCGAGCAGCACCGCGCCCGTGGTGCCGACGAACGCGCCGCTCATATGGTTGGTGATCGTCGAGGTCTGGCCTGCGGCGGTGTCCAGCGAGACGCCGTAGCCGCTGCTGCCCTGGATGGTGCCCGAATTCTCGATCGTCGCCGCGCCGCCGGTGATTACCAGGCCGTTGGCGCCGCCGACGATGGTGCCGCCATTATTGGCGCCGCGGGTGTTGGTCACCGTGCCGCCGGCCGTGAACCGAACGCCGTCGCCGGTGCTGTAGTCCTGGTTGATCTGCCAATATTGGGTGACCGTGTTGGCCGCGGTGCCGACGGCGATGATGCCGGTGTTGTTCAGCGTCTGATAGTCGTCGCTGCCGATCACGCCGCCGGCGCGGCCGACGATGATGCCGGCATTGGTGATCGTGTTCGCGCCGGCCGAGACGGTGACGCCATTACCTTCGGCGACGATCAGGCTACCAGCCTGGTTCCCAAGCGTGCCGCCGACCATGGCGACGCCGCTATAGTTGGCGTCGGTCGAGCGGATCAGGCCGGCATTGGTCACGATGGTCCCGGCCTGGGCGAAGACGCCGTTGCCGAGATTGCCGATCACCGTGGCGCCATGGGCGATGGTCACGCTCGTGCCGCTGTTGGCCAGCGTGACCGCGTTGCCGTCGCTCCCGATCTGGACAGTGCCGTCGAGCGTCAGCGTGCCGTCGTTGACGGTCCAGCCGCCGATGTTCGCCGACGCGCCGCTCAGCGTCAGATCGCCGCCGTTGAGGGAAAGCTGCTCGAAATTGCGGACCTTGGTGAGGTCGAGCGTGGTCGGGGTGTAGACGCTGGCGTTGAACCGGTCGAAGCCGATGGCGCCGGCTTCGATGCTGGTGAAGCTGCCGCCATACCAGTTGACCGTGTCGTTGCCGTTGCCGAGCACGATCGCGCCATTGGTGACCGAGCCGGCGTAGAGGCTGACCGTGTTGTCGTTGTCGCCGGTCAGGTAGATCGCATAATTGCCGCCGGTGATCGTGCCGCTGTTGTTGATGTTCACCGCGGTGGTGCCGCCCGAATAGACGCCATAATTGCCGCCGACGATCGTCGCGCCGGCACCATTGGTGAGGTAGCCGCCGTTGAAGACGACGCCGCTGCCGGTGCCACTCGCCGTGAAGGTGCCCGTGGTGCCGCCCGAAAGCGTGCCCGCGCCGATGAAGCCGGCGTTGTTGATGTTCACGGTGGCGCCGCCCTGGATGCCCCAGCCCTGGCCGACGATCACGCCGCTCGCCTGGTTGGTGACCGTGGCGTTGCCGAACTGCTGATAGACGCCGCGGCTCCCCGCGCCGGTGCCGACGATATTGCCGCCATTGTCGACGGACACGCTCGCGCTTCCCGAATAGACGCCGCCCGCGGTGCCGCTGATCAGGCCGCCCGACTGGTTGTTGAGCGTGCCCCCGGCAGCGGGGACGAAGCGCACGCCATAGCCCAGCGTCGCATTGGTGCCGCCGGTAATCGTGCCTCCGTTGTAGATGGTGTTGCCGGTGCCCAGCAGGTTCACGCCGGCATAGGTCGTGGCGGTAATGGTGCCGTTGTTGCCCAGGCTCAGCGCGCCGGTCGCGCCGATGCCGACGGCGCCCGTGATGGTGCCGTTATACTGGTTGGAGACGCTGCCCGAGCTGAGCGTGAGACCGGTGCCGGCGCTGAGGGTGTAGGTGTCGGTCGTCGCGTTGTAGGTCGCCGCGGCGATCAGGCCGCTGTTGTTGACGATCCCGCCCGCCAGCATCGACGCGCCTCCGGCGACGCCCAGGAGGCGGCCGCCGGCATTGTTGGTCAGGGTGCTGGCGTTCTCGACGCCATAATATTGATAGCCGGCGATCGTGCCCGAATTGGTCACCGTGCCGCCCGCCGTGACGTATACGCCGTCCCAGCCGCCGGTGATCAGGCCGGTGGCATAGTTGGTCACCGTGCCCGCGCCGCCCGAGACATAGACGCCGTTGGTGCGCAGGTTCGAGGTCGAACCGAACGCGACGCCCAGGATCTGGCCGGAATTGTTGACGGTGGTCGCCGCGGTCGAGGTGATCGCGTTGGTGTTGTCGCCGTTGCCGCCCAGGAACGAGCCGCGGATCACCCCGCCCGCCTGGTTGGTGATCGTGCCGCCCACGGCCTGGATGCCGTTGCCGCCACCCGCGACCAGCGTGCCGCTGGTGCCGCCCGAGAGCGTGCCGGCCGCGATCGTGCCGCTGTTGGTGATGCTGGCCGCGCTGCCGGTGAGGACGCCGCCGACGCGGCCGACGATCAGGCCGGCATTGGTGAGGCCGAGCGTGCCCGTGCCGATCGCGTAGATGCCATAGCCGTTCGTGCCGCCGGCATTGCCCTGGCCGACGATCCTGCCGGTGCCGTAGTTGGTGACGGTGAGGTTGCCCGAGCCGTTCTGGTTCTCGATCGCGTTGGCGAGGTTGCTGGCGATCAGGCCGTAATTGTTGACCGACAGCTGGCCGGTGGCGATCACGCCGTCCGAGCCGAGATGGTTGATGCCGGTGTTCCGGCCGTTGATCGTCGCGGTGGCGTTGCTGGCCGAGCCATTGTTGATGGTCGAGGTGCCGCTCGTCGCGGCCACGCCGATCGCGCTGCCCCAGTCCTGGTCGAGGGCGGTGCCGGTGTTGCTGATCGTGCCGAAATTGTCGACGCCGTTCCCGGTGCCGCCAAGATAGACGCCGAGATACTGGCCGCCCGCGACCGTGCCGCTCTGGCCGACGCGCAGGATGTTGCTGGCGCCGCCCAGGGTGACTGCGGCGGCAGTGGCGCCGCCGCTGTACGCGCCGCTACGCGCGCCGGTGAGCGTGATCGTGCCGCCGGTGGCCGAGTTGATGTTGAATGCGCCGGTGTTGGTGATCGGGCCGCTCAGCGTGACCGTGCCGAGCGCCTGGACGTCGCCCGCGCCGCTGATCGCGCTGGCGAAGTCGTAATTGTCGCTGCGGCTGAAGATCAGCGTGCCGCCCGAATCGACGGTGATGGCGCCGGTGATGCGGCCGTTGGTGGTGCCGTCGCCCACTTGCAGGCGGCCGCCGGCGACGGTGGTGCCGCCGGTATAGGTGTTGGACCCGGTCAGCGTGACCTGGCCGCTTTCCAGCCGCAGCGCGCCGGTGCCCGAGATCACCGTGCCGCTCGAGCTGCTGCCCGACTGGGCATAGGTGACCGTGCCGTTGTTTACGATGTCGCTGCCCGAGATCGCGGTGGTCGAGCCCCGCGCCGTCACGCCCGAGTTGATCGTGGTGGTGCCGGTCCAGCTGTTGGTGCCGGTGAGGTTGAACAGGCTGCCCCCGATACCGGCGAAGGTCACGGCCTGCGAGGTGCCGATCGCCTGGCCGGCGGCGTTGGTGCCGCTGCCCGAGGTGATGTTGCCGCTCAGGATGGCGTTGCCGCCGAACAGGTTCTCGAACACGACCGGCTGGCCGTTCAGCACCGCGGGAATGTCGAGCACGAAGCTGTTCGCATAGACGCCGGATGCGCCGAACTGCACGTTCGAGGTGAGCATATGGACGGCCGCGTTGCCGAAGGCGCCGGCGCCGTTGGCGCGCAGGATGCCGCCATTGACGTTGATCGTGCCGACCCCGCTGGTGCCCTGGAAGTTCAGCGTGCCGCCATTGGCGTTGACGGTGATGCCGGGCACCGCGGCCGCGCCGGTGAGGGTCCAGGTGCCGCCGTCGAGCTTGGTGATGGTCCCCGCGCCGGTCGAGGTGGCGAGCGAGAAGCTGCCCGCCTGGGCGCCGGTGCCCGCGCCGCGCAGCTGCAGCGTGTTGTTGCCGCCGCCCAGGTCGATCGCGCCGAACATCGCCGCCGCCAGCGTGCCGCTGTTCTGCAGCGTCACGCTGCCCGCCGCGCCGCTCACCGCGTCGGTGTAGCCCTGCGTGACCGCGCTGGCATTGGTCTGGCCGTTGTAGATCGCCAGCGTGTCGTTGCCGGAGCCGCCGGTGATGCTGCCCGAGGCCGAGCCGGCGAACAGGTTGATCGTGCCGCCGGCATTGCCGGTGATCACGGCAGCGCCGGTCCCGCTGCCGGCCTGGCCATAATTGTTGAACGTGCCGCCGTTCAGGAAGACGGCAGCGCCGGACGTGGGAATGGTACCGCCGCCCAGCGTGGCACCCACCGCATTGGTGATCGTGCCGCCGGCATTGGCATGGATGGCCGCGCCGCTGCCTTCGCTGATCGTGCCGGCGTTCAGGATGTTCGCCACGCCGCCGACATAGACGGCGTCGAGATTGAGCGTGCCGGTGCCGGTCCCGTGGATCATGCCGGTGTTGACGAGGGTGAGGTCGCTGCTGGCCTGGATGCCGCCCGACGCGCCTTCGATCAGGCCGCTATTGGTGATGTTGGCGGTGGCGCTGCGGATCGCCGTGGTGGTACCGCCCTGGACATAGTTGTTCGAGCCGTCGAGCGTGCCGGTGGCGATCTTGCCGGCATTGCTGACGCTCAGCAGGCCGGTGCCGCCATTGTAGATGCCGGCATAGCCCGCACCGACGATCTGGCCGCCGGATGCGTTGGTCACGCTGACGGCGCCGCTGTTGATCAGCACGCCCGCGCCTTCGCTCGTCGCGCCATAGATGCGGCCGGTGGCGTTGTTGAAGACCACGCTGGTGCCGCTGATCTCGACGCCGGCGAAGCGGTCGCCCTGGATCAGGCCGTCATTGACGACATAGGCGCCGCTGTTGGCGCGCGCGCCGTCCCAGCGGCCATAGATGCTCGCGCCGGCATGGTTGGTGAGGGTGAGCTGGTTGGCGCTGGCAAAGACGCCGTTGCCCTGGGTCGCGGTCGAGCCGCCGGCGGCATAGGTGATCAGGCCGAAGTTATCGACCGTGCCGCTGCCGATCGCGATGCCCGAGGACATGCCGGTGCCCGAGGTGATCGTGCCGCTGGTCTGGATGTTGTTGCCGGTGGCGGTCGAATAGATGACGTCGCCGGTCGCGCTCACCTGCGCGCCCGCCTTGATGAACATCAGGTCGGCGGTGGTGAGCGTGACCGCCTTGCCGGCGACATTGGTCAGCGCGCCGTCGATGGTGAGCGCCGTCGCGTTGCCGCCCGCCACCGTCCAGCCCGGTCCGCCGTCGCTGCTGCCGGTGAGCGTCAGGTTGCCGGAGACGAGATTATAGGCTTCGAAATTGACGATGTTGGCGAAGAAGCTGCTCTGGTTGATCGTGCGGTTGGTCGTGGAACCGAGGTCGACCGCGAAGGTGTCCGTGCCCGCGCCGCCGTCGATCGTGCCGCCGATGCTGCCGCCGCCCCAGGTGAAGGTGTCGTTGCCCGAGCCGAAGGTCGCGCCCTGCATCGCGCCGGTCGCGCCGAGCGTGAAGCTCTGGGTGCCGGTAGCGGCGCTGGCGTCGTAATTGCCGTTCAGCGTGCCGCCGAGATTGGTGGTGGTCGCGCCGCTGCCGGTGACCTGGATCAGGCCGTTCGTGGTCGATCCGGCATTGAGGCTGAACAACGAGGCGGTGGTGGCGTCGAGCCGGATCGCACCTGCGCCGCCACCGGTGATGGTGCCGTTGTTGGTGACCACCTGGCCCCCGGAGAAGGTGCTGCTGTCGAAGCGAATCGCCCAGCCGGTGGTCGCGTTGGAACCACCGGTGATGGTGGCGCCGGCATTGTTGGTGATCGCGCCGCCGCGGCCCGAATAGATCGCCATGGCGTTGGTCGCGGTGATCGTGCCGGCATTGGTGACGTTGGTGGTTCCTTGTCCGCTCACCACGGTGCCGCCGGCGCTCATCGCGCCGTTGTTGGTCACGCTGAGAGTGGATGGCGCCTGGGAATTGCTCACGCCCGTTCCGGCGCCGCTGGTCGCGCTGACCGTGCCGTTGTTGACCACGGTGATGTTGCGGCCGGCGCGGATCGCGAAGGAGCCCTGCGAAGTGACGGTCACACCCGAGGCCACGTTCACCGCGAGATCCGAGTTCACGGTGTTGGAGCCGATCGCGGCGAAGCCGGTGCCGCTGCTGATATTGGCGTTGGCGTTGACGGTGTTGGTGCCGCCGACCACGCCGGTGCCCTGGAACACCACGCCCGAGCTCGGGCGCGTCGAATTGCCGATCGCGGCGCCCACCGTCACGGTGCTGCTCTGGCCGGTCAGGGCCGCATTCACCTGGATGCCGACGCTGCCGCCATTGATCGTGCCGCCCGCAGTGGTGATCACGCTGGTGATGCCGTTGTTCGACGAGGCGTTGATGCCGATGCCGGCGATGCTGGTGCTGATCGCCGAACCCGAGCTGACCATGACCAGGGCCCCGGCGTTGCTCGCGGTCGCGCTGATCCCGGTGCCGCTGGCCAGGGTGCTGATCGAGCCGCCGGTAGTGGTGACGATGGCGCCCGCGGCCGAAATCGCGGAGATGCCGGTGGCGAAGCCCGAGATGACCGGCGCCTTCAGCGACAGGTTCACCGTGGAGCCGCTGGAGCTGGCATAGATGCCCGCCACGCCGGCGCCGTCGGCGGTGACGTTGCGCAGGCTGCTGACAGTGCCGAAATCGACGACGTTCACGAAGCCGTTGGCGATCAGATAAGTGCCATAGGTGGCGGTGAGGTCCGTGGTCGAGGATTCGTCGAACTGGCCGATGGCCCAGGTGACGTTGCCATTTGCCGCCTGCAGCGAAAGTGCCGCGCCGTTCTGGTCGCTGCGCAGCGTGTTGGCGCCCGCGGTGTAGAGGACCGTGCTCTGGCCGTCGGCGGAGACCTGCTTGTAGGCAATGCCGTTGGGGTCGCCGGTGGTGTTGTTGATCGTGACATCGGCCATGACGACGCCGGCGTTGACCGTGTTGGTCACCGTCACGCCGCCATTGGTCGCGGTCGCGTCGGTATAGGTGCCGGTGCCCGAGATCGTGCCGCCGTCCGTGGGGTAGGTCGACTGGGCCAGCGCCGGCGTGGCCAGCGCGACGCCGATCAGCGCGGTCGAGCCGAGCAGCGCCTTGCGCAGCAGCGCCTCGCGACCCATGCGCGCCGAAACCGTCTTGGACGCACGCGCGCCGTTGCCACGATCGATCATTTCAGAAGCCCCCGAAATCTTGAGAACCATGGGCCCCGCGACTCAGCGGGACACATGGCAGACATGGGGAATTCCTTAGTCCCGAGGGGGGATTTCGCTGTTGAACGCCTGTCTCACCGAATTGGACCGATGTCGCATCGCGGCACGGGTCCCGCTTCGGGACATCAACGGCTTAGCAGGCTCCGCGCGCGGCAGTCGCTGGGGGTTTCGCCGAAGCGCGCCTTGAACAGCCGGCTCAGATGCGCCGCGTCGCTGAAGCCCAGCCGCTCGGCGAGGTCGCCGATCCGCTCGGGATTCTCCGGGTTGAGCAGGGCCTGGCGCGCCGCCTCCAGCCGCATGTCGCGAATATAGGCCTGGACGCCGCCGCCTTCCTCGAACAGCCGGTGCAGCGTGCTGCGCGAAACGCCCAGCTTGCGGCACAGATTGGCGACGGTGAGCGCGGGCGAGCCGAGATGCGCCTGCACTTCCTTGCGCGCGCGCATCATCAGCGTGGCGGGCTCCTCGCGGAAGCCCGGTGCCTCGGTGCGGCTCGCACCCTTGAGCGTCAGCACGAGCACGTCGAGCATCGACTTGCCGAGCTGGGGCGCATCCCCCTCGGTGAAGCGGGGCAGGGCCTCGCGCACCTGCAGCATGTGCGAGGCGAGCATCGCGCTTTCCGCGGGGTTCAGCGCCACGCCGTGCAGGCTGGCCGGGTCCAGCCCCGCTTCGATCGCCAGCCGGCGCGGCACGGAAAAACCGATGCTGCGCCCGCCGGCGGAATCGTGGAGCGATGTCTGGCTATGGTCGACGAGAACCGCGGAGCCGGGCATCTGCACCCAGTCGTTCCTGCCCGCGATGCCGGCTGCCTTGCCGTCCAGGTTCACGACGGCCGCGATGGTGTCCTGTCCCATGTCGACGAGCCGCCTGTCGCGTTTCCAGCGCTGCGAGGCGATGTCGGTGTACATGAAACCGATCTCGCCCAGCCGCACCAGCTCGCTCGATACCCGGAAGGTCTCCAGCGGCTCGGTGCGGAAGAGCGAGCCTATGTTCGGCCAATAGCCCTGCCACGCGTCAAAGCGGTCGCCGGGCGCTATATCTGCGGTCGTGTAACGGTGAACGCGGACAGGATGCGACGCCAAACCACACTCCCGAGTTTCTCTAGCGTACGGGGATTCCATTCGATTCCCGGCATTTAAGCGATCCACTCTATAGACGGGAGGCCGCAGCTGCACGCGGATTCTGCGAACGTGCCCCGAAGCGGCGCAAAGGTTACGAAGAATTAATCCTCGCGGCAACGGGTCGACGCTCTCCCCCGGGGAAGGGGGCGGCAATTTCGCATTTCGGATTCCGCGATGCCGCGCGTTATGCTGTCGGAGGATTTGAAGCCGTTGAACAAGGCCGTGCGACAGGATCTGACGGAGAACGACCGGCGCCTGCGCCGCGCCCTGATCGCGTTCTTCGCGCGGCGCGTCCAGACCCTGCCGGAAGCTGAGGACCTTACCCAGGACGTCTTCTTCCGCATCGTGCGTGATCCGAAGCGCGAGGCGCCGATGGCGGATGCCTATGTCTTCCGGATCGCGGCGAACCTGCTGCGCGACAAGGGGCGGCGCGAGCGGGTGCGCACCAGCTATCGGGAAGCCCGGGCGATCGAGGATTTCCTGGGCATCGATCCGCTGGACCCGCACCGGGTTGCCGAGGGGCGGGAGAATCTCGATCTCGTCGCGCGCACGATCGCCGAACTGCCCGAGAAGACGCGAAGGATTTTCACGCTGTATCGCATCGAGAACATCGACAAGCGCACGATCGCGGACAGCTTCGGCCTGTCGGTTCGCATGGTCGAGATTCATGTCCAGCGCGCCCTGGGGGCGCTGGCCGGGGCGATGGAGGAATGCCGGTGAGCGGCGGCGATCCGGAAGCGGCCCGCGAGCAGGCGGCGGCATGGCTGATGCGGTTCCATGATGGGCCGATCGCCCTGGAGGAGGAGCTCGAGCTGGAATTGTGGCTCGAGGCTCATCCGGCCAATCGCGAGGCGCTCGCCAGCATCGCGCGAGCCTGGCGAGGGGCGGGCGAGGCCGCCGAAGTCCCCGAGCTGGTCGCGGTCCGCGCCGACGCGTTGAAGGCGCTCAGCCAGACCGATCGTCGCGCCCCGCGCGGCTGGAGACCGGAGCTGCGCCACGCGCTGGGGGCGCTCGCCGCCTGCCTGCTGCTGATCGTTGCCACCTTCCATTTCTATCCGCGCGGCGAAACCTATCGGACCGGGATCGGCGAGCGCCGCGTGGTCCTGCTGGACGACGGATCGCGGCTCTCGCTGGACGCGGCGAGCGCCGTCGAGGTGCGCTATGACGGCGAGCGTCGTGCGCTGCGCCTGCTCGGCGGGCGGGCGCGGTTCGAAGTCGCCAAGGATCCGCGGCGGCCCTTCACGGTCACGGCCGGCGATCGGATGGTGGTCGCGACGGGAACCGCGTTCAGCGTCGAGCTCTTCCGGGCCGAGGTGCGCGTGGTGCTCTACCAGGGCTCGGTCGCGGTACTCGAGGACGGACCCGCGGACCAGGCACCGCGCCACGTCCTGCTCCAGGGGGACGGCCGAACGCCGGCGGACCGGATGCTCGCACCCAGCACCGCGCTGATCATTCCCACCGGCGCTTCGGCGGCGGCGCGGCTCGAGGCGGTGGACACGGCACGCAGTTCCGCCTGGGAACAGGGGCAGCTCGTCTTCTCGGACGAGCCGCTGGGCGTTGCCGTGGAGCGAGTCAATCGCTATTCCGGCGCTAGCCTGGCGATCGAGGATCCCGTCACCGCGGCGCTGCCGGTAAGCGGCACGTTCAACGCCGGCGATACCGAAGCCTTTGTCGACGGCGTCGTCACGCTCTACGGGTTGCGCAAGTTGCGGCGCGGCGAAACCCTGATCCTGCGCGCGCCCGAACGCTAGGTCGGGGCAGCGATTCCTCTGGCGACTGAGGGGAAAACGCCATTCGGCCCGGGCGTTTCGCGATATCGCCCCTCGTGCGTCTTTCTTCCCGGAAGCTCCCGGCGAACGAGGAGCGATACAGGGGAACAGGGATGAGGGGATCGATGGCGCTGCTTCGCATGGGGGCCGCCGTGATGGCGGTCGCGAGCTGCCTCCCGCCGGTATCGGCGCAAATGCAGGCCAGCTATCGGCTCGACATTCCCGCACAGGACATGGAGTCCGCGCTCAAGACCGTCGCGGGAGCGACTCATGAGCAGATCGTGTTCCGCGGCGAAGCCGTGCGCGGCAAGCGGAGCAATGCGCTGCACGGCTCCTATACCGCCGATGCGGCGATCGCGGCGCTGATCCGCGGATCGGGGTTGAGCGTCTCGCGCAGCGCGCGCGGCGTGTTCGTCGTCGTCGCCGGGACGGCCGGCACGACCGTCGCGCAGGACGGGGAGCCGGACCTCGAGAAAGCCGTCGCGGCCGAGCAGGAGATCGTCGTCACCGGCACTCACATCGCCGGGGCCCCCATCGCCTCGCCGGTGGTCCGGATCGACCAGCGCCAGATGCGCGAGGCCGGGCAGCGCGACCTGGGCGAAGTGATCCGCAACATCCCCAGCAACTATAATGGCGGACAGAATCCGGGCGCGCGGTTCCAGGCGGGCACGGCCGCCAACACCAATGCGTCCGGCTCCTCCGCGCTGAACCTGCGCGGCCTCGGCCCGGACGCGACGCTCACCCTGCTGAACGGCCGGCGGCTTCCCTATGACGGCACCGCGCAGGCGGTCGACGTCTCGGCGATTCCGCTCGATGCGGTGGCGGAGCTCCAGATCATGCCCGATGGCGCCTCCGCGCTCTATGGGTCGGATGCTGTCGGCGGCGTCGCCAACATCATCCTGCGGCGCGACTTCGAGGGTGTGAGCACCTCGCTGCGTTTCGGCACCGCTACCGACGGCGGCGGGTTCCTGCAGGAATATGGCGTGGTCGGCGGTGGCCGCTGGAGCGGCGGCGGCGCGCTGGTCGCCCTGCAATATGACCGGCAGAACGCGGTGCGATCGGATCAGCGCGACTATACCCGCTACGTCATCGGCCCCAACACGCTGCTCGATGCGCACAAGCATTTCAGCGGCCTCGTCACCGCGCACCAGGACCTTACCGATCGCCTGACCTTCAGTATCGACGGCCTGTACAGCTGGCGCCACAGCGACGGCGCCGAATATTCGACCGTCGCCTTCGCCGCGACGACTCGCTTCAGCAACGAGAATTACGCGATCTCGCCGACGCTGACATGGCGCCTGCCGGGCGATTGGAAGGCGTCGCTGAGCGCGTCCTACGGCGCCAACAAGACCCGCCGTTTCGACGATTATATCGACAAGGTCACCGGCTATAATGACGGCGGCAGCAGCATCTATGACAACTACGCCTATGGCGGCGAGCTGGACGCGGACGGCAAGCTGTTCGCCATTTCCGGCGGCGATGTGCGGCTGGCGGTGGGGGCGGGGTATCGCTTCAACCATCTCAAGGTCTATTCCGCCACCTCCGCCGTGCCCACCGGCGACGGGCGCGGCAATTATTATGGTTTCGGCGAGCTTTCCGTGCCGCTGGTCTCCGCCGCCAACGCTTCGCCCTTCCTGCACCAGCTGACCATCTCGGCGGCGCTGCGCCATGAGGAATATGATCGCTTCGGCGGCGTCACCACGCCCAAGCTCGGCCTGGTCTATGCGCCGGCGCCGGATTTCGATCTCAAGCTGTCCTGGGGGCGCTCGTTCAAGGCGCCGACGCTGCGCAACGAGTTCCAGCTGTTCCGGGTCGGGCTCCAGCCCGCATTCTATTATGGGGGCAATTATCCCGCCGGATCGACCGTCCTGTTCACGTCGGGCGGCAATCGCGACCTGAAGCCGGAGCGCGCGCGAACCCTGTCGACGACGCTCGACCTGCATCCCCGGGCGGTGCCGGGCCTGAAGCTGTCGGCCACCTATTTCGACATCGACTATACCGATCGGGTGATCCAGCCGGTCAGCAACGCCACGCTCAAGGTGCTGGACAATCCCGCGCTGCAGGAGTTCATCGACTATGCTCCGACCCCGGCCCAGCAGGCCGCGCTGATCGCCCGCGACAGCAGGGGCCTCGGCAACTACACCGGCACGCCCTATGATCCGGCCAAGGTGGTGGCGATCATCCGCAACCAGCTCGTCAACGCCGCGCGCCAGCGGATCAGGGGCGTGGATCTGGTCGGCAGCTATCGGATTCCGGTCTCGAGCGGCGACGTGACGCTTTCGGGCCAGGCGAGCTGGTTGCGCAGCAATCAGCGAAACACCGCGAGCGCGCTGCTCACCCAGCTCGCCGGGGTCAATTTCAATCCGCCCCGCTTTCGCGGGCGCGGCGGCGCGACCGGGCATTTCGGCGGATTCACGGCGGCGCTGTTCGCCAACTATACGGGGCCCATCACCGATCTGAACGTCGCGCCGCCGGTGCAGCGAGGCGACATGACCACGCTCGACCTGTCGCTGATGTGGAAGGCGCCGGCGGCGCATGGCCCGCTGAGGGGCTTCGAGATCGGGCTGTACGTGAACAATCTCACCGACGCGCGGCCGCCCTATCTCGCGTCGTTCGACGAGACCACCGTCAACTATGATTCGACCAACTATTCGCCGCTGGGCCGCTTCGTCAGCGTCTCGCTGCGCAAGGCATGGTGAGCGACATGAAGAACCAATCGCACCGCATCCTTCTGCGCGGCGGCGCTGCCCTGGCCGCGCTGGCGCTCGGCGTCTCGCCGCTCATGGTCCGGGGGCAGGCCGTGGACCTCGAGATGACCGACCGCATCGTCGACGAGGGCCAGCGGCGGGGCGAGGTGATGGAGATCGCGCGCTATCTGAGCGACGAGATCGGCAGCCGGCTCACCAATTCGCCTGGCGCGCGCAAGGCCGAGGCCTGGACGCAGGAGAAGTTCCGCGGCTGGGGCCTCGCCAATGTCCACAAGGAAGGCTTCCCCTTCGGGCGCGGCTGGTGGATGGAGCGCGCCAGCGTGCGGATGATCGCGCCCCGGCCGCTCGCGCTCACCGCCATCCCGATCAGCTGGACGCCGGGGACGAACGGCGTGATCACCGCTCCGATCGTCTTCGCGCCGATGACGAGCCGGGCCGATTTCGCGCGGTGGAAGGGCAAGCTGGCCGGCAGGATCGTCCTGGTCTCGAGCCCCGACGAGGCGCGGACTCCGCCGGCCGCGTCGCCCGTCACTGCCGAGGAGTTCGCCAGGCTGGCCGTCTATGAGCCGCCCAAATTCACGTCCGATGGCCTGGCCCGGCTGGAGAAGTCCTATTTCTTCCCGCGGCAGATGGAGGAGTTCCTGAAGGCCGAGGGCGCGCTCGCCTATGCGCGGATCGCCAATCGGGACGGCAAGCTGGTGATGGGCGACGGCCATCGCTTCGCGCCGGGCGACGAGGCGCCGCTGCCCGCGGTCGAGATCGCCGCAGAGGATTATCGACGCCTCGTCCGCCTCGCCGATGCCGGGCGTGAGCCGACGCTCGCGATCGAGAGCGTGGTCCATTATGACGACAGCGATCCGCAGGCCTACAACATCTTCGCCGAGATCCCCGGCAGCGACCCGAAGGCCGCCTATGTGATGGCCGGCGCGCATATCGACAGCGCGGCGGCGGCGGACGGCGCGGCGGACAATGGCGCGGGCGTGGCGATGGTGATGGAAGCGGCGCGCATCCTCTCGAAAATGCCGCGCCCGCGCCGTGCCATCCGCTTCGCGCTATGGGGTGCCGAGGAACAGGGGATGATCGGCAGCTCGGCCTTTGTCGAGCAGCGCCTGGCCGAGCGGGTGCCGCCGGCCGAGCCCAGGGTGGGCGCGGGCGGGCGCTTCTGGCTCCGCTCGATGAGCTGGCCGATCGTGAAGCGGCCGACCTGGGGCGAGATGTCGGTCTATTTCAATCTCGACAACGGCTCGGGCAAGATCCGTGGCGTCTATGCCTATCGCAACCTGGCGGCCGTGCCGATCTTCCAGGCATGGCTCGCGCCCTTCGCGTCGATGGGGGCCACCACGGTCGCCGCGTCGGACAATACCGGGCCGGACAATGAATATATGCAGATGGTCGGCGTGCCGGGCTTCCAGTTCATCCAGGACTGGAACGATTATGGTCGCATGCACCATACGTCGATGGACACGTTCGACCATCTCGACGCCGACGACATGCGCCAGGCCTCGATCATCCTGGCGAGCTTCCTGTGGAATGCGGCGAATGCGGACAAGCCCTTCCCGCGGCGCCCGTTTCCGACCGAGCCGCGGCGGAGCGGGCCGGCGAAGTGATTGTCGGGGTCAGGCGGCGGCGCTGGCGCCGCCTGGCGGGCGCGTGGCGAGCGCCCGCGCTTCCTGCACGGGGAGCGGGCGGCCGAAATAATAGCCCTGCACCTTGGTGCAGCCAAGCTGCTGCACCATGTGATGCTCCTCCTCGGTCTCCACGCCTTCCGCCGTTGTCGCCATGCCCAGGCTGTCGGCCAGCGCCACCACCGCGCGGATGATCGCGATCGCTTCCTTGGTGCCCTTGGAAGCGCCCTGGACGAAGCTGCGGTCGATCTTGATCGAGCTGAACCGGGTATGGGCCAGATAGCCGAGCGAGGAATAGCCCGTGCCGAAATCGTCGAGGCTCAGGCGCACGCCCAGCTCGAGCACGCGCTCGAGCACATGGATCGCCTGGGTCCCCTCGCGCATGAACACGCTCTCGGTCACTTCCAGCTCGAGCCGCTCGGGGGGCAGGCCGGACTGGGCCAGGGCCTGCGCCACCATGGTGGCGAAGCTCGGCGAATGGAGCTGCTCGGGGCTGACATTCACTGCCACGCGCACTTCCGAATCCCAGCGCGCGGCTTCCTTGCAGGCAGTGCGCAGCACCCATTCGCCGATCGCCGGGATCAGCCGGGCGTCCTCGGCCAGCGGCACGAACTTGGCGGGCGAGACCACGCCGAATTCCGGGTGGGTCCAGCGCAGCAGCGCCTCGAAGCCGGCCAGCGAGCCGGTGTCCGCCAGCACCACGGGCTGGTAGTTGAGGTGCATCTCGCCATTCTCGACCGCGCTGCGCAGCGCGATCTCGAGCACGCGCCGCTCCTCGGCGGCCATGTGCAGCTGCGGCTCGTAGCAATGGAAGGCGCCGCCGCCGGTGTCCTTGGAGCGATAGAGCGCCAGGTCCGCCGAGCGGATCAGCATCTCGGCGGTGCGCCCGTCGCGCGGCCCCACGGCAAGGCCGACCGAGGCGCCGATGAACAGCGTGTTCTGGTCGATCTCATAGGGGCGCGAGACCGTGTCGATGATGGCCTGGGCCAGCCGCTCGATGCCCGCCGTGTCGGTCGCGTCGCGCACCACCACGGCGAACTCGTCGCCGCCGAGCCGCCCGACCATCTCGTTCTCGCTCATCAGCTGCTTGAGCCGCTCGGAGACGCGCATCAGCAGCCGGTCGCCCACCGGGTGGCCCAGCGTGTCGTTCACTGCCTTGAAGCGATCGAGGTCGATCATCATGAAGGCGCAGCGCGAGCCCCATTTCTCCGCCTCGGCCATCGCGCGGGCCAGCGTCTCGTTGAGCAGCAGCCGGTTGGGCAGGCCGGTGAGCGTGTCGAACCGCGCCATCTTGCTGATCTGGTCGGCCGAGGCGCGCGCCTCGGTCACGTCCGAGCCGACGCCGCGGAAGCCGATAAAGGTGCCGCCCTCGTCGTAGCGCGGGCTGGCGGACATTTCCCACCAGCGCTCCTCGCCATTGACGAAGACCGGCAGCAGCAGGTCGTGAAAGGGATCGCGCGTCTTCAGCTTCTCGGCGAGGTCGCGCAGGCCGGCGGCGAAATTGCCGTCCTCCCAGGTCGGCCCGGCGAGCACCTGGAGGAAGGGCATGCCGTTGATCGCCTTGGGATCGACGCCCAGCGACTTGGAGAAGCGCGGATTGGCGCGCGCGACGCGGCGCTGCGCGTCGATCTCCCACAGCCAGTCGGCCTCGCCCTCGCGCTCGTTCTCGCGCAGGAGCAGGCTCAGCGTCTCGTCGCGCTCGGCGATCGCCATCTCGCCGGCGCGGATCACGACGAGCGCCTTGCCGCGCGCAAAGGTGGCCATGACGAGCAGCACGGTGAACAGCGCGGAAGCGGCGGCGAGCATCGGCGAGGCGATCAGCGACAGCGTCACCACCAGCGCGGTGCCGACGATCGCGACGAAGGTGATGGTGGCGAGCGGCAGCGCGGCCATGGCGACGGCACTGGCGGTCATCAGCAGCGAGACGACGATCCACAGGCCGAGCGCGGCGCTGGCATCCACCAGATGGCCGAAGGCAAGGGGCGGGATCGACCAGGCCGCGCCCAGCGCCACCCCGTCGAGCACGGTGTCGCGCACATCGCCCAGCGTGGCGGTGACGGCGGTGCGGTGGCGCCTGGCGAGGCGGCGGAAGGCAACCGCGGTGCCCGCGGCGGCGACGATCGCTCCCCAGCTCGCCAGCTGCCAGAGCGGGACCAGCGGGGCGAGGAGGATCGTGACGAGCGAGGCGCCGATCACATTGGCGGCGAGCATGAACAGCGCCAGCTGGCTGCCGGCATGCAGCTGGGCGGCGCGGATCGGCCCCCAGTCGGTGGTGTCCGCCGGGTCGTACAGGCCCAAAAGCGCACGCGCATCGATGCGCGGCCGGGCGAATTGCGAGGTCGTCTGGCTGTTCACCCGGAGGGTGTAGCCCGGCGCTGGTTAGCGAGTGGTTAGGCTGGGAAGCGGGATGTGCGGATTTTTCCTCGGACTCCCCTCCCTTGCAGGGAGGGGCGCGCGTTCCTCACCCCGCGATCCAGTTCCCATGGAAGCCCGGCGGCACCCGGTGCGGCAGGTGGATGCTCGCCACCGGCGCGCCCGCGAAGTCGCGCGCGTCGAGGATCACCAGCTCGGTCGTCTCGCGCGGCAGGTCGACCACCAGGCCGATCAGCCAGCCCGCGTCCTCGGCCGAATCGGGCGCGGCGGGGACGAAGACGAACTCGCCCGGATGCCGGCCCGGGCCGAAATCGTGGATCTGGCGTGTGCCGGCCTCCAGGTCATGCTTGTAGAGCCGGGTCCCGGCGATCGCGAAGCCGTTCCCGGGCAGCGCCATCGTATAGGCATAGCGATAGGGCTGGCCGAAGCGCCGCTCGTCGGGGCGGGGGAATTCCTGCGGCGCGGAATCGAGGATGCGCCGCTCGGCGGTGCGCGTCGCCGGATCGAGCACGAACCGCTCGAGCCCGCGCGGGCTCTGGTCGGGGCCGCCCGGCGCACCGGCGAACATGCTGTCATAGGTCACCGCGTCGAGCACCACCCGGCCGTCGGGCAGGTCATAAGCGTTGGCGACATGGAAGATGTAGCAGGGATCGATCTCGATCCAGATCGTCTCGTCGCCCCGCCCGTCGCGGGCGAGCAGGCCGATCCGGGCGCGATGCTCGGGGTTCCAGCGATAGGGGAAGCGGGTCCCCTGCATCGCTTCCGCCAGCGAGAAGGTCACCGGCAGGTCCATCACCACCGCATAGCGGGCGGTGAAGGCGCAGTCGTGGATCGAGGGGCCGTGCTCGACTGCGATCGGCTCCTCGCGCACCACCTTGCCCTCGGCCGAGATCACGACATGGTGCACGGTGTCGGGCACCATCGCGGCATAGGTGATCGCATGCTGTTCGCCGGTCAGCGGATCATGGTGCGGATGGGCGGTGAAGGTGCCCGCCAGCGTGCCGCCGAAGTCGCCATAGGCCTGGCGCTCCATGTCGCGCGACAGGGTGACCGGCGTGCTGCCGGCCTCGACCAGCGCCAGGATCTCGCCGGCGATCTCGACGACATTGGTGTTCACCGTGTCGAAGCGGCCGTGGCGCGGCCCGGGGGCAGGGGATTCGCCCAGCGCCGCCGCGGCTGGAGTCGAGCGGATCCAGCGGTTGCGATACCATTGCGCCTTGCCGTCCCGGATCGCCAGGCCATGGACCATGCCGTCGCCGACGAACCAGTGATAGCCCTTGGGGTCCGGGTTCACCGGATTGGGGCCGATGCGCATGTACTGGCCGTTCAGCGCCGGCGGGATCGTGCCGGTGACGGGAAGCTCGGTAAGAGTCAGTTCCGCGCGCATCGGCGCGTGGATGCCGGTGAGGAAGGGGTGATCGGTCGCTTGGTCCAGTTCGATCGCGCTTGCCATTGTCGTCTCCGGGGCTATGTTGACGCTGTTCACATAGCGAGCAAATGGTAACAGTGTCAACATCTGAGAGCGGCAAGGCCTATCATCATGGCGATCTGCGCGCGGCGGCGCTGGAGGCCGGGCTGAAACTGCTCGAGACACGCGCCGCCGACGATCTGGGCCTGCGCGAGATCGCCCGGACGGTTGGCGTGAGCGCGACGGCGCTCTACCGGCATTTCCCCGACAAGAAGGCGCTGATGATCGCGCTGGCGAGCGAGGGGCTGCGGCGCCTGTCGGAGGCGCAGCACGAGGCGGCGGATCGCGCGGGCGGCGGCAAGGCGGGTTTCGCGGCGACGGGTGCCGCCTATGTCCGGTTCGCGCTGGCCAATCCGGCGCTGTTCCGGCTGATCTTCGCCAATCCCGATGCCGATCCCTCGGCGCTGGAGCATGAGGATGGCGCGATGGCGTTCCTGAAGGAAAATGCCCGTGCCGCGGCGGCCGAGCATGGCGGTGACGCCGATATGGTCGCCATCCACGCCTGGTCCTGCGCGCACGGCCTGGCGATGCTGATGCTCGACCGGCAGATCCCGGCGGACGATGCGCTCATCGATCGGGTGGTCGGCGGGCGGTGGTGACGGTGCACCTGCCTTTCCGTGACGGGAGGGGAATGGCCTGGGACAGATCGATATTTGGAGGGAGCCGTGCTGGCCCTTTCCACCCCGTCACCCGGCCTTGTGCCGGAGGCACCGGGAGGTACCGTGGAGCCTGGCAACGGCCAGGATGACGGCAGGGGCGGGCCGAAGCGCCTGAAGGCCGATACAGCCTGGCCCATCGTGATGCAGGACTTCGCCCGCTTGCCTCGAACGGCTATGCGAAACCTCTATCAGGGCCTTGAGTCTGTTGGAAAAATAGGATCGCGCCGCGCAATCTTCCTGCGCAGTGGCGCTGGCAGGCATCCGATCGCTGCGCGCCGGGGAAGAATCGGGCCCCATAATGTAAATTTCGGAAACTTCCGGCGCGCGCTCGGCGCCTACCCCTGGAGGAATCCCCCTCCCCGAAGGGAGGGGAATCACCTAGCCTTACGCTGCGAGCGCGTAGGGCTTGATCTCGCCGTTGAGATAGAGGTTGCGCGCCTTGGCGCGGCTGAGCTTGCCCGAGCTGGTGCGCGGCAGTGTGCGCGGCGGGACGAGCTCGATCACGCAGTTCATGCCGGTCACCGAGCGGACGCGCTCGCGGATCTCGTCACGCAGGCGCAGGCGCTCCTGCTCGTCCGAGGTGCGGCACTGCACCAGCACGGCCGGCGTCTCCTCGCCGCCCGGCGTGGTGATCGCGAAGGCGGCGACGTCGCCCTGCTTGAACGCCGGCAGCTGCTCCACGGCCCATTCGATGTCCTGGGGCCAGTGGTTCTTGCCGTTGATGATGATCATGTCCTTGGCGCGGCCGACGATGTAGATGTAGCCGTCGGACATATAGCCCATGTCGCCGGTGTCGAGCCAGCCGTCGACCAGGCAGGCATCGGTCGATTCCTGGTCGCGGAAATAGCCGACCATCACGCTCGGGCCCTTGCACCAGACCTTGCCGATCGCCTTTTCGGGGAGCGGCGTGCCGTCTTCCTCGCGGATCTCGATCGTCATGTCGCGCGCGGGGACGCCGCAATTGACGATGGCGCGGAACCGCTGCGGGCGATCGCCGCGGGCGGTGTCGCCGCCCGAGAGCTGGGTCTCCTCGACCAGTTCGACCATGATGCCTTCGCCCGGTGGCATGATCGAGACGGCGAGGGTGGCTTCCGCCAGGCCGTAGCTCGGCAGGAAGGCGGTGGCCTTGAAGCCTGCATCGGCGAAGGCATCGACGAACGACTGCATCACGTCCGGGCGGATCATGTCGGCGCCGTTGCCGGCGACGCGCCAGCGGCTCAGGTCGAAACGGTCGCTGGCCTTGGTCTGGCTCGACATGCGGCGGGCGCAGATGTCGTAGCCGAAGGTCGGCGAGTAGCTGAGCGTGTTGCCCTGGTTGCGGCTGATCAGGTCGAGCCAGGCGAGCGGGCGCCGGGCGAAATCCTCGGTCTTGAGGTAATCGGTCGAGACCTGGTTGGCGACGACCGAGAGCAGGCAGCCGACCAGGCCCATGTCATGGTACCAGGGCAGCCACGAGACGCAGCGGTCGCCATCGGTCACGTGCATGCCGTGGCTGTGCGCCGCCAGGTTGTTGAGCAGGGCATGGTGGGTGATCACCACGCCGTGCGGGAAGCGAGTCGAGCCGCTCGAATATTGCAGATAGGCGATGTCGGTCGTCTTCGCCTCGGGCAGCGGCGTCGGCACCGCGTCGCGCTGGACGAACTCGGACCAGTCCACGCCCGGCACGCCCCGGCCGCGCGCAGCCTCGGCGCACATCGCGCCGATCTCGGGCGGGAAGAGCAGCATCGAAGGGTCGCAGCTCTGCAGCTGGACGGTGAGCTGGTCGATATAGGATTGGGCGCCGCCGAAGCTGGTGGGCAGCGGCAGCGGCACCGGCCAGGCGCCGGCATAGATGACGCCGAAGAACAGCGAGGCGAATTCGGCGCCCGTCTCCGCGATCAGCGCGATGCGGTCCTCGGGCTTCACGCCCGCGGCGATCAGGCGCCAGGCCTGCTTCAACGCATCCTCGCGCAGCTCCGCGAAGGGATAGGGGCGCACGAGGTTGCCGCGCGCATCGTGGAAATTGAGCCCGCGCTTGCCCTTGGCGGCATAGTCGAGCGCTTCGCCCAGCGTTTCGAAATCCGCAAGGCGACGCGGCAGGCTGTCATCGGTAGGCGTAGGCGCGAGCGTTCCCGCTTCCTTTTCTGCCTCGAGCGATCCCGTAACGTCCAATACCATTCTTTATTCCGTGCCCCTGCGTGGTAGCCAACGTCGTGCCCCCACGACGAATTTTTTGAGGCTAGCCTCTGCTACGCACTGTCGTTCAAAATCGGTTGCCACTGTGGCACAATCATGGCGCATGCCTGCCCCGAGACGCCCCCTGCCACCGCTGAATAGCGCCGATCTGGAGCGTTACGCGCTCCGCTATGTCGAACGTTACGCTACGACAAGGGCCAAACTTGCGGCCTATCTGTCCCGAAAACTGTGCGAGCGCGGCTGGGAGGGAGAAAAATCGCCCGATCCGGAGGCTTTGGCCGAGCGCATGGCCGGACTCGGCTATGTCGACGACCGCCTCTATGCCGAATCCAAGGCCGGGGCGATGGCCCGGCGCGGGCTGGGCGCGCGCCGGGTGCGCGAGGCGCTGCGGTTCGCCGGGGTGGAGGAAGCCGATGCCGCCGCGCTGGCGCCGGCGCTCGCGGCGGAGGCGCTTGCGAGCGCGATCGTCTTTGCCCGGCGCCGGCGCATCGGCCCCTATGCCCGCGAGGTGGCAGACCGCGCGCTCCAGGAAAAGCAGATGGCTGCGATGATCCGTGCCGGGCATGCGCCGGGACTGGCCCGCGCGATCGTCCGCATGGCGCCGGGGGAGGACCCGGAAACCACATTTGGCGGCGCTTGATGCCAGATCGGCAACAAAGGCAATTCCATTTATGGAAAATACCATGTTAATGTGACCGTTCGGGGGAACAGGAAATGCGTGCTGACCAACAGGTTGCGCAGAACGACTATACAGACACGCCGAACGATAACGGGGGGATTGGCGAGGACCCGGCGGATGAAAGCCAGGTCTTTGCCGGTGTCGTGAAATGGTTCGACGTTACGCGGGGATTCGGCTTTCTCGTCGCCGATGACGCCGCCGTGGGCGACATCCTGATCCACTTCACCGTGCTCCAGGACCATGGCCGCCGCTCGCTGCCCGAGGGCGCGCGGGTGGAGTGCACGGCGGTGCAGCGTCAGCGGGGGCTGCAGGCGCGCGAGATCCTCTCGATCGACCTCAGCCAGGCGATCGAGGCGCCCAAGCGCCAGGCCGAGCGCGCCGACCGGGTGAAGCTGATCGCCACCGCCGGCCCGTTCGAGCCGGTGGCGGTGAAATGGTTCAACCGCCTGAAGGGCTATGGATTCCTGGTGCGCGAGTCTGACTCGGCCGATATATTCGTCCATATGGAGACGCTGCGCCGCGCCGATATCGAGGAGGTCGAACCCGGCCAGTCGCTCGTCGCGCGCATCGTCGATGGCGAAAAGGGGCCGCTCGCCGTGGCGGTCGAAAGGACCGGCTGAGACGATGAGGTTCCTGCATGGGTTGGGCGCGGCGCTCGCCGCGTCGGTGCTGCTCGTCTCGGGTGCGTGCCAAAGCGAGGCGGAGGCCGGGCCCGCCGCGGCGCAGGCGGTGCGCAAGGTCGAGGTGACGGTCGACAGCGCCGGCGGCCCGCGCGTCTTCCATGTCGAGCTTGCCCGCACCACGGCCGAGCAGGAGCGCGGGCTGATGTTCCGCACCAACATCCCGCAGGACGGCGGCATGCTCTTCGCGCCCTATCCGGCCGACGGCCCGCCGCGCGAGGCGAGCTTCTGGATGAAGAATACGCCCACCGCGCTGGACATATTGTTCATCCGCGCGGACGGAACCATTGCCCGGATCGGCGAGAATGCCGTGCCGTTCTCGGAGGAGAATGTGAAATCGGGCGAGCCGGTGGCTGCGGTGCTCGAGCTCAATGCGGGCGTTTCGGCGAAGCTCGGCATCCGGGCCGGCGACAAGGTGCGCTGGGAGAAGCAGTAAAGATTGCCTACACTCGCGCTCCTCGCTAATCCGCGCCCATGGGTCTAAATCTCAATCCCTTCACTTGGTGGAACGGCGCCACCTTCGGCACCTGGATGGGCCTGCGCGGCAAGACGCGCGTGGGCGAGGACGATCTGGGCAACGTCTATTACGAGGGCGGCCAGGATCCCAACGGCATTCCGCGCCGCTGGGTCATCTATAACGGCTCGAACGACGCCAGCCGGGTGCCGCCGGAATGGTTCAGCTGGCTGCATCACCAGATCGATTCGGCCCCGGACCAGGCGCTGCCGGCGCCCAAGGCGTGGGAGAAGCCCGCCGAGATGAATCTGACCGGCTCGCAACTCGCCTATCGCCCGAGCGGCGCGCTGGAAAAGGGCGGCTACCGCGCCCGCGCCACCGGAGACTACGAGGCCTGGACCCCCGGCGCATGATCCGCTGCCGTGCCGGAGCCGGCGCGGCCGGGCTGTTGCTCGCGCTCGGCGCCTGCTCGGGCAGCGGCGGCGGCCCGACGAACAATGTTGTTTCGGACGAGATCGTCACTGGCGGTGACGATTCGGACAAGGCGGCCGGCGTGATCACGGTCGATCGTGACGGCAAGGCGATTGAGGATGCGGCGGCGACGCCGATGAAGGACCGTATCGCGGTGCTCGGCATCCTCAACAAGCGCAACGGCGAAGCGCGCGAGTTCAAGCTGAAGCCGGGCCAGGCTGTGCGGATCGGCGATGTGATCGTCCGACTCAGGGCCTGCGACAAGACCGCGCCCTGGGAGGCGGACCAGCTTACCGGCGCCTTCGTGCAGGTCGACGTGCTCGAACTCGACAAGCAATGGCACCGGGTTCATTCGGGCTGGCTGTTCGCGGAGCGCCCGGCGCTCAACGTGGTCCAGCATCCGATCTATGACGTCTGGCCCAAGAGCTGCGCGATGACCTTCCGCGATAGCGGGCCGGACACGGTGCCGGCGCCGGCGGCGGGCGGCAGCGGATCGGGCAACGCATCGAGCGCGAAGAAGTCGCCGTCGACGGAGGGCGCGCCAGCGGAGAGTCCGGCCGCCGAATCGCCCAGCGCCCCGGCCAGCAACGCGACATAGTCGTCGCGGGGAATTTCGACCGCGCCGAGCGTGGCGAGATGCTCGGTGATGAACTGGCAGTCCAGCAGTGTGAACCCGCCGGCCCCGAGCCGCGCGACGAGATGCGCGAACGCGACCTTCGAGGCGTTGGGGACCCGCGTGACCATCGACTCGCCGAAAAAGGCCCGGCCCAGCGCCAGGCCGTACAGGCCGCCGGCGAGTATATCGCCGTCCCAGCATTCGAGCGAATGGGCGAAGCCGCGGCGGTGCAGCTCGAGGAAGACGCGCTCGATCGGGCCGTTGATCCAGGTGTCCGGCCGATCGGCTGCGCTCTCCGCGCAAAGCTGGATGATCCGCTCGAACGCGGCATCGACGGTCAGGCGGAAGCGGCCCGCCTGGATGAGCTTCCTGAGCGAGCGAGAGAAGTGGAAGCCGTCCAGCGGCAGCACGCCGCGCAGCTTGGGCTCGACCCAATAGACGCTGGCCGCGCCGCGATGATCGGCCATGGGGAAGACGCCCATGGCATAGGCGCGCAGCACCAGGTCAGGGTCCAGCTCCTGCTGGGGCGGCTGGGCGCGGCTCAACGCTTCTTGCCCGCCAGCCGGCGCTCGATCGCTTGCCACAGCCCGGCAAAGGCCTGGGCGCCGGGTGTGCGGGGGGCATAGGCGCCCACCGCGGCGCGGCGCACGCTCATCGCCTCGACGATGCTCGCCATCGGGATCACCGGCCAGTCCGGATGCGCGGCCACGGCCTCGGCATGGAGCTTGCGCCTGCGGTCGACCATCGAATGGACCGGCATCAGCGGCACCTTGCCGCCCTTGCGGGCGAGATGCGCGGAGACTTCCTCGAAGGCACGGGTGGAGAGCGGGGAAGGGATCACCGGCACCACGATCAGGTCGGCGGCGCGCATTACCTGCTCGCTCGTCTCGGTCAGGCCGGGCGGGCAATCGAGCAGCATCCGGTCATAGGCCCGGTCGAGCTCGGCGAGCAGCTTGGCCAGCCGCTTCTTCTTGTCGAGCTCGTGGAACGTCAGGTCGAGGCCGCGCAGCGACGTGTCCGCGCCGATCAGGTCGAGCCGCTCGGTGCCGGTATGCTGGACCAGCTTGGCCGGTGCCACGTCCTTGGTGAAGATCGCCTGGGCCTGGTCGCGGGTCTTGCCCTGCGGTTCGACCAGGAAAGTGGCGGCAGCCTGGGGATCGAGATCCCAGAGCAGGGTGCGCCGCGCGGACAGGGTAGCGGCGGCCCAGGCCAGGTTCACTGCCAGCGTCGTCTTACCGACACCGCCCTTCAGGCTGTAGATCGCGACAGTCGCCACCTGGATTCGCTCCCTTCGCCTTCAAGCCTCGCATGAAAAAGGGCCGGCGGGAATGCCCGCCGACCCCTGGATGAAAACGCTGAGTGCCGCGATCAGGCGTGGCAGGCGCGCGAGCCCTTGCCCGGAATCTCGATCGTGGCGTTCTTGGCGGTGCCGGTGACCTTGTAGCCGCCCTCGGCGACGAAGGGCTGGCCAGCTTCCGGCGCCTTGAGCATCTTGCCCGGGCCGTCCTTGGCCTCCTTGATCAGGACCTGCTTGTCGCCCTTGTAGAAGTCGGCGAACACGACGGTGTTGTCCTTGCAGCGCATCGAGACCGAGGAAGCGATCGACGGCGGCAGTTCGACCTTCGGGGCGTTCTTCAGCGCTTCGGCCTGGGGGTCGGGAGCGGTACCCGTGACTTCCTCGGGCTTGTTCTCACAGGCCGCGAGCGACAGGAGCACGGCGGCGGCGGCAAAAAAGGGGGCTTTCTTCATAGCGGGCAGGAGCTTTCGTTCACCATGCAAGAATCGTCAAGCGATTCGTGTTATAGAGTTACATTCCAATTGTGCGGTGCGGTATCACGTCAGGAATATTACGATCCGATGACGGACACCGATGTCATTCATGGAATTCGCTCATTTCCGGAATACGTCCGAAAGCGATCTTTGTCCCCACCCGGTCGATTCTGCCGCCGTGCAACGGGCCGACCGAAACGGCGTTGCGGCCGAATCTATGGTTAATCCGGTCCATCGCGCGGCTGAGCGCGAGCGTGCGCGTCTCGCGGGCCAGCGGATCGTCCGGATCGAGCGCGGCGAACAGCGAACCCTGCTCGCCCTCCACCGCCGCGATTTCGCAGAGCGTCACGCCCACCATGCGCAGCCGGAAGCCGCCGGGCCGGCGGCGCCCCGCTTCGGCCAGGCGGGGGAAGAGCTGGTCGAGCGCATGGAGGATGACGAAGCTGTCCTGTGTGTCCGGCAGGCGGATCGATGCGCGCCAGCCGGACTTGTCGTCCTCGAACTTGCCATGGAGCACCAATAGCCGGGCGCGATAGCCCTTGCGGCGCAGGCGGCTGGCCGCCTTGAGCGCGAGGCGGCGGGCGGTGAGCCGGGTGGGCTCGAGCCCGCGCTTCTGCGGGCTGAGCACATGGCTGTGTCCGATCGTGCGGCTCTGCGTCGGCTTGTCGGGCAGCTCGACACCGTGGAGCAGATACCAGAGCCGGTCGCCATTGACGCCGCCCCAGGCATTGCCCGCGTCGCGCGGGCGGCGCTCGCAATATTGCCGGATGTCGAGAATGCCGTCCTGCGCCAGCCGCTTCTCCATCTTGGCGCCGATGCCCGCGATGTCGCGCAGCCGCAGCGGATAGAGACATTGGGGAAGCCTGTCCGCCGTCAGCACCACCAGGCCATCGGGCTTCTGCATGTCCGAGGCGAGCTTGGCCAGCAGCCGGTTCGGCGCGATGCCCACCGAGCTGGTGAGACATTCGCCGACATGCCTGCGGATGCCCGCCTTGATCCGATGCGCGAGCGCCACCGCGGCGGCCGGATCATTCTCGTTGTCGAGCAGCCGGCAGGCGACCTCGTCGATCGAGCACACATGGGTGACGGGAACGTGCCGCCAGATCTCGGCCAGCACGGCCTCGTGGAACTCGACATATTTCTCGTGCCGGGCAGGGGTGATCCGCAGGTCCCGGCACAGGCGCCTGGCTTCCCAGACCGGGGTGCCGGTGGAGATGCCGTACCGCTTCGCCTCGACCGAGGCGGCGATGGCGACGGTGGTGTCACTGTCCACCGGCGCGACGATCACCGGATGGCCGCGCAGATCGGGGTTCAGCTGCTGCTCGACGCTGGCGAAATAGGAATTGAGATCGAGATAGAGCCAGCGCAGCGGCCGGGGTGGGAAGGCGAGGATCGGCGCCGGAAGTTTACAAGGTTTACGGAACGGGGGGCCGGTTTCGCTCTCCTGGAGCGCCGGCGAGGGCGGCGAAAGGGCAGCGGCAAGGCGACTCGCGTCAGGCATGGATTGGAACAATACAGGAACATCATCTCGTGTAATAGCCGGAACCGGGAACTCCGGGCGCGGCCCGTGGCTTGACCCGATATGCATGGCCCGTGCAGGGTCGCGGCCAAGGGAGGATGGTAAATGCGCGCATTCGCCATTGTCGCGTTGCTCGCGCTCGCGGGCTGCGGATCGAGCGAGAAGACCGAAGCGCCAGCGGCCAGGCCCAGCCCGGCCGGGCCGCGGCTGGGCGAAGTGCCGCTCGACCAGCCGTTGCGCGCCACCGACAACGCGCTGACCTGGTCGCTGGAGGTCGCGCCGGGATCGATTACGCTCACGCGCTTCGCCGGGCGGGGGGCCGAGGGCAGCGTGACGCAATTCTATCCGGTCTCGCCGCAGGTCGGTGGCGGCAAGGCGGTGTGGACCACCAAGGACGTCGCCGGCGCGCCCGTGACGATCAGCTTCAGCGATGCACGCTGCATCGAAGGTGGCGATCCCGCGATAGAGCGGCCGCTCACTGCCGATATCCGCATCGGCGACAAGCAGCTCCATGGTTGCGCGGGCGCGCGGCCGGCGGACGGATTGAACTCGCAACCGGCGGTGGCCGGAGGGAATGTCGCCGACAATGCGGCCGTGGCGGACGATGCGGCGGGGAACCGGCGCTAGGGACGCCGCGCAATCGGCAAACCCCGTCATCCTCGCGCAGGCGAGGATCAGGGGCCAAGGGCAAGGCGCGCGAGGCTCGGGTTGCCGTTTCCGGCAAGCACGCGCGTGATTGCTTCGATCATCCCGTACTGCTCTGGATCCTCGCCTGCGCGGGGAGGGCGGGGGAGAATGGCGTGGATGACGACTTGCTCATATGAAGTGAACGGGAGCCGCGGCCCGGCCTTCAGGGGATGAAAGGCCGGGCCGCGGCGGCCGGCGGCGCCCTGGATCGCCGCCGGATGCAGGGGACTAGAGTGCCCGGTCTTCCCCGCGGTGCTCCGCCGAAGCGGTGCGCGTCTGGGCGTCCGCGCGATCGACCAGGCGCAGGAACTCGCTCCGCCACCAGGCCTGTTGGCTGAAGCCCCATTGCGTGCCGGCGAGGCGCTTCACGTCGGCATAGCCCCAGTCGCCGAGCAGGTCGTCGCCGCGCAGCTTCTGCGCGAAGCCCGCCACCGCCACCGCAAAGGCCAGGTCGCCGCGCGGCATCGGCGCGTTCCGCAGCTGGCCGGCGTCGATCGGCCGGGTGATCAGGCGCGAGGCGCCGCCCTCGGGCAGCTTGTAGCGCAACCGGACCTGGGCGAGTTCGCCGCTCGCCGTGCCGCCGCCCGCGCCCTCCGGTCGGCGATTGGCGGCGAAATGGCGATCGGGCAGCCAGCCCTTGGCGCCGGCGGGAACGATCTCGTAGATCGCGGTTACCTGGTGCCCCGCGCCGATATCGCCCGCATCCACCTTGTCATTCTGGAAATCCTGTTCGCGCAGCGCGCGATTCTCATAGCCGATCAGGCGATACTGGCTCACCGCCGCCGGGTTGAACTCCACCTGGACCTTCACGTCCTTCGCGATGGTGAAGAGAGTGGAGGCCAGCTCGGTATCGAGCACTTTCCGCGCCTCGTCGATCCCGTCGATATAGGCATAGTTGCCATTCCCCTTGTCGGCGATCGACTCCATCATCGCATCGTTGAGATTGCCCTGGCCGAAGCCGAGCACGGTGAGCGTGATGCCGTCGTCGCGGTTCTTCTCGATCAGCTGCTCGAGCTGGGTCTGGTCGGTGACGCCCACGTTGAAATCGCCGTCGCTGGCGAGGATCACGCGATTGACCCCATCCTCGCGGAAGTTCCGCCGCGCCATCGCATAGGCGAGCGCGATCCCTTCGCCGCCCGCCGTGGAGCCGCCCGCGCTGAGATCGGTCAGTGCCGCCCGGACCGCGGCGGGGCTGGAGGTCGGCTCGAGCACCACGCCGGCCGCTCCGGCATAGACGACGATCGAGACGTGATCGCCGGCCTTCATATTGTCGGCGACCATGCCGAGCGCGCGCTTCACCAGCGGCAGCTTGTCCGGCTCGTCCATCGATCCCGAGACATCGACGAGGAAGACGAGATTGGCCGGCGGACGCTGGGCGCGGCTCAGATCATAGCCGCGCAGGCCGATGCGCAGCAGCCGCGTCTCGGGGTTCCACGGCGTCTGCGCGACATCGGTGGTGATGCTGAACGGCGCGGACCGATCCTGGGGCAGGGGATAGTCATAGCGGAAATAGTTGATCAGCTCCTCGGCGCGAACGGCGTCCTTCGGCGGCAGCTGGCCCTGGGTGAGGAAGCGCCGGACATTGGCATAGGCGGCGGTATCGACATCGACGGCGAAGGTGGAGACCGGCTCCTGCGCGACCGCGCGGACCGCGGCCACATCGTTCCGCGCATAGCGCTCCGCATTTTCGGGCGCCGCGGCCTGGTCGGCTTCCACCATCTCCTGCGGGGCGGACTGGTAGCTGGTCGAACTGCCCTGCTGGCTGTTGCAGCCGGCCAGGAGGACGGCCGGAATGGCGACGGAAATCAGGAAACTGGCACGCATGCATTCTCTCCTTGCCCGAATGTTGCCTCAATTTTGCCGTAAATGTGGCATGATTGTGGCGAAACCGGCAAGTGGAAAATTCACAGCGTTTCGATGGGATTATTCGAGCAGGGCGCGCAGCGCCTCCCATTGCGGCAGCTTCTTCTCGAAGCCGATGGTGTGGAGAGGGCTCGACGAGGGCAGGGCGATGGTCGCGTAGCGCCGGGTTGCGTTGCCCAATTGCCGCGCGCCGGTCCGGAAGGCGGTGCCGCCGTTGAAGGCGATCGCGCGCAGATCGGGCAGGGTCGCGGCTAGGGCGGCGATGTCATGCCCCTCGACGTCGCGCAGCGCCGCATCGGTGCTGCCGGTGCGCCGCGCGCTGGCGACCACGTCCCACAGGCCGATATGCGCATCGAGCAGGGCGGCGAGGCGTGCCGGATAGTCGAGCGCGGCAAGATCTCGGCCGGCGGCGGGCGAGACCAGGCGCCAGAACTGGTTCTGCGGATGGGCATAATAGCGCTGCTCGGCGAGCGAGCGCTCGCCCGGGAGCGAGCCGAGGACGAGCAGGCGGACTTGGGCATCGACCACCGGCGGAAAGCTGTGCTTGCGTGGATCCATCAAGCGGCGTTAGCCTCTCGCCATGGCAGGCACCATCACCACCTATCGCGACTTCTGGCCCTTCTATCTTCGCGAGCATGCGAAGCCGAGCACGCGGGCGCTCCATTATGTGGGCACGATCCTGACGCTCTGGTTCCTGTTGCTGGCGCTGGGCGGCGCCGGGCTGTGGTGGTTCGCGGCGATCCCGCTGGCGGGCTATGGCTTTGCCTGGGCCGCGCATTTCGGCGTCGAGAAGAACCGGCCGGCGACCTTCACCTATCCGCTCTGGTCGCTGGTCTCGGACTATCGGATGTTCTTCCTGTGGTTCGCTGGCCGGCTGGACGCGCATCTCCAGCGGGCGGGCGTGCCGGCCTAGGCGCCGGGCGCTAGCCGATGGCGAGCACCCGGCCGCCCAGCCGGGCGAGCGCCGCGCCGAGGGGGCTGCAGGGATAGGGCATCGGTTCCGACAGGAAGATCAGGTCGGCGGCGCCGTCATGCTCCGCGGCGAGCGCGGCGATCGGCTCGGCGATCTCGAAGGCGAGGCTGGTGGACGGGTGCGCCTGGACCTCGGCCTGCCAGCGGGCGTGGCGGATGCCGGCGGTCCACAGCGATACGCCGCGCCCCTCGATCGCGACGAAGCCGAACTCGCGGGCCTTCGCGGCGGCGCGGAGCAGGCGGCCGCCATCGGCGCAGTCGAGATCGAGCATGCGCACCGCGCGGTGGCCATGGTTGCGGAACTCGGCGAGCGCGCGGGCGATGCGCGCGTCGCAGGGGCCGCGCCGCGGTCCCTCCGGCTCGGTCGACAGGCCGGCGCGGCGCAACAGGCCGCCGAGCGAGAATTGCGTGGCGATCATCGATCCTTCTCCTGGCTGGTGGGCCGGATCCTCAGCGACAGGGATCCCGAAATCCGGCGATGGGGTGAGGCGCCTCGCCGCACGGTAGGCGGAGCGGCGCGATCGGGGCGAGCCTGCGCGCGAGATGCGCGGTCATGGCCGGACATCAGTGCGACAGGATCGAGCGGAGCGGCGCGGTGGCGAGCACCATGCGCGCGCCGGGAAAGGCCCGGCATTCGGACAGCGCGAAGCGAACCGCCGCCTCGCGCGAACGGAACAGGCCTTCGAGCAGCCCGCCTTCTTCCTGCACGACCCAGTGGCCCTGGCTGTCCTGGCCGACGCGCAGGACATGTTCGGAATGGGAAACCATATGCACTCCCCGAGTAGAACGAAGCGAGAGATAGGGGGCATGCCCGTTAAGCTTCGAGACGGATTTTGGGGCGCGGGCATAAGGGTTCCGTAAAGGCGGAAAGCCCGGCTTCGCCGCGCCCTGCCAGCGCTTGCTTGCGGCGCGGCGGAAAGCGCTCCATCTAGCGGCCATGCATTCGACATCCGATACGCTGGCACTGATCGGCAACACGCCCCTGGTGCGCCTGAAGGGGCCGAGCGAAGCCACGGGCTGCGAGATCTACGGCAAGTGCGAGTTCGCGAATCCCGGCGCGTCGGTGAAGGACCGGGCGGCGCTGTTCATCGTCAAGGATGCCGAGGAGCGCGGCCTGATCGGGCCCGGCGGCTGCATCGTCGAGGGGACGGCGGGCAATACCGGCATCGGCCTGGCGCTGGTCGCCAACGCCAAGGGCTATCGCACGATCATCGTGATGCCCGAGACGCAGAGCCGCGAGAAGATGGACACGCTGCGCGCGCTCGGCGCCGAGCTGGTGCTGGTGCCGGCGGCGCCCTATTCGAACCCGGGGCATTTCGTCCACACGTCCCGGCGGATCGCCGAGGAGACGCCCAACGCGATCTGGGCCAACCAGTTCGACAATACCGCCAACCGCAAGGCCCATATCGTCGGCACCGCCGAAGAGATCTGGGCGCAGATGGACGGGCGGATCGACGGGTTCACCTGCGCGGCGGGCACCGGCGGCACGATTGCGGGCGTGGGGCTGGGGCTCAAGGCGCGGGACGAGAATGTCCGCATCGCGCTCAGCGACCCGCACGGCGCGGCGCTCTACAGCTATTATGCATGCGGCGAGCTGAAGGCCGAGGGCAGCTCGGTCGCCGAGGGGATCGGCCAGGGGCGGATCACCGGCAATCTCGAGGGCGCGCCGATCGACGCGCAGTTCCGCATCTCCGACGAGGAGGGGCTGGAATGGGTTGAGCGGCTGCTCAAGGAAGAGGGGCTCTGCCTGGGCCTGTCCTCGGGAATCAACGTGGCCGGCGCGGTGCGGCTGGCGCGCGAGCTGGGACCGGGCAAGCGAGTAGCGACAATCCTGTGCGACACTGGTTTTCGTTATCTATCAACGCTCTACAATGCGGAATGGCTCGCATCCAAGGGATTGCCGGTCCCGGAGTGGCTCGCACGGGAGTGAACGCCCCATCTTGGCAACGGGGCAGTTCGGCGTTACATTTATGCAACAGATATGAGCGTGGGTTCGCCTGATACTGCCCAGACGATGCAACGTATCTACGTTGGTCTGACGGGGCTCGCCGTGGTTACGGTGCTGATCGTGCTGGCGAGCGCGGTCGTCGCGTGGCGTGCGAACGACATGCCGGTCTCCGCGGTCGGCGCTTCCAACTCGGCCGTCGTTGCCAACATGACTGCCCCGGGCAACTCGCTTGGCGAAAAGACCAAGGAAGAGCCGCTCGCCGAGCTGGGCGCCGCGCCCAGCACGACCTCGACCGAAAAGGTCGACGCCGCCGCGATCGCGCGCCGGCAGCAGGAAGCCCAGCAGAACGGCGAGGCACGCTGATTTCCGATGCCCGTGCGGCCCGGGGATTTGGCCCCACCGGCGCATGGACATCACCTGGATTCTTCGCCCCGCGGTGACGAAGCGGGCATGGGCGGCTCAGCTATCCACAATTTCCTTGCAAGCCCTGCCTGAAACACCTTGAATCCCGAGGAAACTGATTGCGCGCGCCGGTTTTCACGGCGACTCGCGGGATTTCTGCGATTTCTTGCAGGCGCCGGTGCTGGCCGGGCGAATGGGGGCCTGCTAGGCGCGGAGCAGGAAAAGCGAGTAATTTGCGGCACTTGGCGATTTCCCGGGATCGGACGGGATGGCGCCCCACTTTCCGGAATTATCCGTAGCGATTGGGTTCATTTACGGAGGTGTTTATGAAACAAAAGAAGAACAAAAGCCGATTCTAAGTAAAACATGGCCTGGAATTGGGGCTTGGTGGGGCAAATTCCCGCCCTATCCCCAATTCTCCCGTTGTATCCCCGAGCGCTTGTTGGTAAAACGAGATGCTTAAAGGGGGCACACCCTTTTTACCGTCATTTTAAGCGCCGGGCCCGGCCGTGGGGGCTGATTCCGGAGACGGGAAAGCTGTGCCCATTGGGGTATTGGCGTGGCGGACAGGGAGCTCTTCGAGGGATTTGCGCTCCAGGCGGTGGACCAGAAGGGCCGCGTCGCCATCCCCGCCGACCTGCGCAACGCCGCCGAGCGCAATTCCGACATCCGCCAGATCGTCGTGGGCCTGCACCCCTATGATCCGTGCCTGTCGGCGCACGACCTCTCCTGGTCCAAGGAGAAGTACGAGCGGATCGACCGCAAGGAGCAGCAGGCCGCCGATCGCGGCGAGGAGGCCGATTACCGGGCCAAGCGCCGCGCCTTCGGCCAGGTCGAGAAGGCGCCGTACGACGATAGCGGCCGCTTCGTGATCCCGCCCTTCTTCCGCATGAAGGCGGGCATCCAGAAATGGGCGCTGTTCTACGGCAGCGGCGAGACCTTCGACATCTGGGCGCCCGAGCGCCTGATGAACGACGCGCAGGCGGACCCCATGCTGCGCGAGATCTGCGAATATCTGTGCCAGGCCAAGGGAGTGACGCTGTGAGCTCCCCGACCCAGCCGCATATCCCCGTGCTGCTCGACGAAGTGGTCGACGGCCTCGCCCCTGTGCCCGGCGAGCGCCATGTCGACTGCACGTTCGGTGCCGGCGGCTACACCAACGCCATCCTCGAGCGGGGTGCCGAGGTGGCCGCCTTCGATCGCGACCCCCGTGCGATCGAGGGCGGCCAAACTCTCGTCTCCCATGCGGATGGCCGGCTGATCCTGATCGAAGCGCCGTTCAGCCAGCTGGAGGGCGAGCTCGCGCGCCGCGGCCTAGTGCCCGTCGACGGCGTGACGATGGACATCGGCGTCTCGTCGATGCAGCTCGACCAGGCCGAGCGCGGCTTCTCCTTCCAGCAGGAGGGGCCACTCGACATGCGCATGGCGGGCGAGGGGATGACCGCGGCGGAATGGCTCAACTCGGCCGACGAGAGCGAGATCGCCGATATACTCTATCAATATGGCGAGGAGCCGCGCGCCCGCCGCGTCGCGAGCGCGATCGTGCGCGCCCGGCCGCTCGAGACGACCACCGATCTCGCCAATGTCGTCCGCCGCGCGCTCGGCCACAAGCCGCATGACAAGAAGGACCCCTCGACCCGGACGTTCCAGGCAGTGCGCATCTTCATCAATCGCGAGCTCGACGAGCTGGCGGAAGGGCTGGCCGCGGCCGAGCGGGTGCTCAAGCCCGGCGGCCGCCTGGCGGTAGTGACTTTCCACAGCCTGGAGGATCGCCTGGTGAAGCGCTTCCTGCGCGAGCGCAGCGGCAGCGAGCCCGCCGGCTCGCGCCACCGCCCGGCGATCGGCCCGCGCGCCGAGCCCAGTTTCGAGCCTCCCGCCAAGGCCGTGCGGCCGGGCGATGACGAGGTTGCCCGTAATCCGCGTGCCCGTTCGGCGACGCTGCGCGTGGCGCGGCGGACCGCGGCGGCGCCGTGGCCCAGTGAAGGAGTAGCGTGAGATGGCGGTTCAAAGCTTCAAGGGACTGGGGTGGCTCCTCTGCGCCGTTGTGGTGGCGCCGGCGTGCTACATGGTCAATTCGCACGGCGCGGCCGAGCAGGCCAAGCTCAACGCGATGAAGGGCGCGATCCTGCAGGCGCGGAAGGATATTCGCGGGCTGGAGACCGAGTTCCAGACGCGTGCCAACCTGGCCCAGATCGAGCGCTGGAACGGCGATGTGCTGGCGCTTGCCGCGCCGGCGCCTGGCCAGTATCTGGCGAGCGAGACGGCGCTGGCCAGCCTCGACCAGCCCGCGCAGATCCAGAATGCTTCGCTGATCGTTCCGGCCGGCGCGCCGGCGGCTCGCTCCGTCGCAGCAGTGGCGACGGCGGCGGCAGCACCGGTGCAGGCGGCCCCGGCGCCGCGGCCGGGCTCCGCCCCGGCGCCGTCGGGCAAGAGCGTGGCGCAGCAGGACAGGGAACTTCACGACCTCATGAAGAAGGCCGACAGGCACGCGGTGGCGATGGTGGACAAGGGCGTGCTCAGCACCTCGACCATCGATGATCTGAAGAAGCTGGCGCAGCGCGAGAAGCTGGCGCTCCGTTGATCGTCGTCGTCGCCCCGCCGGCCCGCAAGGGCCGTACGGGCGATGCCCGTCAGGCGCTTGTCGCCACCGCCCAGGTGCGGCTGATGATCCTGTCGATCCTGTTCGGGTTCGGCATGCTGGTGGTGATCGGCAAGCTGGCGCTGCTCGCGCTGTGGGCGGAGCCGGCGACCGCGCGCGACATCGCCACCACCCTGGTGCCGCCGCGCGGCGACATCACCGACCGGCGCGGCGCGCCGCTCGCCCGCTCGATCGATTCCTGGACGATCGCCATCCATCCCAACCAGGTGATCGGCGACAAGGCCGAGCTGGCGCACCGGCTGGCCGAGTTGATCCCCGATCAGAGCGCCGAGCGCTATTTCGCGCTGCTCAAGTCCGGAGGCAGCTTCGCCTATCTGAAGCGCCGGGCCATGCCGGAGCTGGTGGGCGCGGTGAATGCGCTGGGCCAGCCGGCGATCGAGTTCCAGCGCGAGAACGACCGGCTCTATCCGCAGTCGACGCTGGCCGCGCACGTGCTCGGCTATATCGATAGCACCGGCCATGGCCGCTACGGCATGGAGCGGGTGCTCGACGCGCAGCTCAGCGATCCCGCGCGCCGCGGCGAGCCGGTGGCGCTGTCGCTCGACCTGCGGGTACAGGCGGCGCTGGAGAACGAACTGGGCACGGCGATGACGCAGCTTCAGGCGCGCGGCGCCGCGGGCGTGATCCTCGACGTGCAGACCGGCGAAGTGATCGCGATGACTTCGCTGCCCGCCTTCAATCCCAATGCGATCGCCGGCCCGCCGCCGCGCAACAACGTGACGCAGAGCGTCTATGAGCTGGGATCGACCTTCAAGCCGATCGCCGTCGCCGCCGCGATCGACACCGGCACGATCACTTCGATGTCGCGCCGCTTCGACGCGACCGTGCCGTTGCAGGTGGGGCGCTTCAAGATCCATGACGATCCGGGCGACGAGCAGTTCCGCTGGCTCAACATCCCCGAGACGCTGATCTATTCCTCCAACATCGCCACCGCGCGCATCGCCGACGAACTGGGCGCGGAGAAGATGCAGGAGATCTTCCGCCGCTTCGGCTTCGACCGGAAGCCCGAGATCGAGCTCGATGCCAGCGCCAAGCCGCTCTGGCCGTCGAGCTGGGGGCGGATCACGGTGATGACCACGGCCTATGGCCATGGCATCGCGGTGACGCCGCTGCACCTCGCCACTGCCTATGCCGCGATGGTCAATGGCGGAATCCTGCGCCCCGCGACGCTGCGCAAGGTCGATCCCGCACGCCCGCCCGAGGGCAAGCGCGTGCTCCAGCAGGCGACGAGCGACCGGATGCGCCAGCTGCTCCGCCTGATCGTGCTCAAGGGCACCGGCCGCAAGGGCGAGGCGGCGGGCTTCCGCATCGCCGGCAAGACCGGCACCGCCGAGGCGGCGAGCGAAGGTGGTTACGACAAGCATCGCAACGTTTCGACCTTCGCAGCGGCTTTCCCCATCGACGCACCGCGCTATGTGATGATCGCCATGCTCGATTCGCCCAAAGCCAACCCCTCGATCGGCGTCTATCGCACGACCGCCGCCTGGACGGTGGCGCCCGTGGTCGCGCGGGTGGTGAGCCGCACCGGCTCGCTGCTCGGCGTGGTGCCCGATGCCAATCGCGACATCGACGAGCGCGAGCTGCTGCCGCTGATCTGGGCAGGGCCGAACGCCGACAAGAAGGATCCCGAATGAAACTGGGCGCGCTGACGGAAGGCGGGGGGGACGCCGTCGTCACCGGATTTGCCATCGACCACCGCAAGGTGGCGCCCGGCACCATATTCGGCGCGTTCGAAGGCGCGCGCTTCAATGGCGAGGATTTCATTCCCGACGCCGTGAAGGCCGGTGCCGTCGCCATCGTCGCGCGGCCGAGGGCCAGGGTCGAGGGCGCGGTGCACATCGCCGACGAGAACCCGCGCGAGAAATTCGCCCGGCTGGCGGCACGGTTCTTCGCGCCCTTCCCGGCGACTGCGGTGGCGGTGACGGGCACCAACGGCAAGACATCCACCGTGGAGATGACGCGCCAGCTGTGGCGGATGCGCGGGTTCCACGCCGCCTCGATCGGCACGCTCGGCGTCACTACCGCCGACGATACCGTGAGCACCGGGCTGACCACGCCCGATATCGTCACGTTCCTCTCCAATGTCGCCGGGCTGGCGCGCGAGGGCGTGAGCCATGTCGCGTTCGAGGCGTCGTCGCACGGCCTGTCGCAATATCGCACCGAGGGCCTGCCGGTGCGGGCGGCGGCGTTCACCAATCTCAGCCGCGACCATCTCGACTATCATGGCGACATGGCCGCCTATTTCCACGCCAAGCTGCGCCTGTTCGCCGATGTGCTGGATCCGGACGGGGTGGCGGTGGTGTGGGCGGACGATCCGCACAGCCCGCGAGTCGAGGAACTGGCGCGGATGCGCGGCAATCGGCTGGTCACCGTGGGCGAGCATGGCGAAACGCTCAAGCTGGTCGCCCGCGATCCGACGCTGCTCGGCCAGGGGCTGACGATCGAGGCCGGGGGCGAGACCTATCGGGTGAACCTGCCGCTGATCGGCGCCTATCAGGCCGCCAATGCGCTGGTCGCGGCGGGGCTGGTGATCGCGACCGGCGGCGACATCGTCCAGACGCTGAGCGATCTCAGCCGGTTGCAGCCGGTGCGCGGGCGCCTGGAGCGGGCGGTGATCACCAAGCTCGGCGCGCCGGTCTATGTCGACTATGCGCACACGCCGGACGCGCTGGAGGCGGCGATCGCGGCGCTCAAGCCGCATACCGGGGGGCGGCTGATCATCGTGTTCGGCGCGGGCGGTGACCGCGACACCGGCAAGCGCGCGCCGATGGGCCAGGCCGCGGCGGCCGGCGCGGACGTGGTGATCGTGACCGACGACAATCCGCGCTCCGAGGATCCGGCGGCGATCCGCGCCCAGGTGCTGGAAGGCGCGCCCGAGGCGATCGAGATCGGCGGCCGGCGCGAAGCGATCCGCGCGGCGATCGACATGGCCGGAAGCGAGGATATCGTGCTCGTCGCCGGCAAGGGCCATGAACAGGGCCAGATCGTCGGCGACATGGTGCTGCCCTTCGACGACGTCGCCGTGGCGCGGGAGTGCGCGGCGTGAGACTGTGGACCGCAGACGAGATCGCCGCGGCGACCGGCGGCACCGCCTCGGCCGCGTTCGAGGCCTCGGGCGTGACCTTCGATTCCCGCGAAGTGGGGCAGGGCGACCTGTTCCTGGCGCTGAAGGGCGAGGCCACCGACGGCCATCGCTATCTCGACCAGGCCTTTGCGCAGGGCGCGACAGGAGCGCTGGTTTCGGAACCCACGCCGCACCCGCATGTCCGCGTGGCGGACACCATTCGGGCGCTCGACGCGCTGGGCGTCGCGGCGCGCGCGCGGATGCAGGGCCAGGTGATCGGAGTCACCGGCTCGGCCGGCAAGACCGGCACCAAGGAAGCGCTGTTCGCGGCGCTCGATCGCAATGCGCCCGGCGAGGCGCACCGCTCGGTCAAGAGCTATAACAACCATACCGGGGTGCCGCTCAGCCTGGCGCGCATGCCGCGCACGGCACGCTATGGCGTGTTCGAGATGGGCATGAACCATGCCGGCGAGCTGGCCGCGCTCACCCGGCTGGTGCGCCCGCACGTCGCGATCGTCACCACCGTCGCCCCGGCGCATCTGGGCTTCTTCGCGAGCGAGGAGGCGATCGCCGACGCCAAGGGCGAGATCTTCCAGGGGCTGGAGCCGGGCGGCACCGCGATCGTCCCGTTCGACAGCCCGCACCGCGACCGGCTGATCGAAGCCGCGAGGCCCTATGCCGGGAAGATCGTCACCTTCGGCTTGAAGGAGGGTGCCGACTATCGCGCCGTCGAGACGATGCGCACGCGCACCGGCGCCACTTTCGTGACGGCCCGTTTCGGCCAGCGCGAGCTGAGCTTCACCTTGTCCCAGCCGGGCGCGCACTGGGTGTCGAACGCGATGGCGATCCTCGCCGCCGTCGACGCCGTGGGCGGCGATCTCGAGCTGGCGGGCCTCGCGCTCGCCGAGCTGGGCGGGCTTGCGGGGCGCGGGGCGCGGCTCATGGTGCCGGCGGCCGGCGGCGAGGCGCTGGTGATCGACGAGAGCTACAACGCCAACCCCGCATCGATGCGCGCGACGCTGGAAGTGCTGGCGCACGAGCAGGGCCGCAAGCTGGCGGTGCTCGGCGAGATGCGCGAACTCGGCGTGCATTCGGCCGCCTTCCATGCCGAACTTTCGGGCCCGATCGAGGCGGCGGGCGTCGATTATGCCATTCTCGTCGGCGAAGCGATGCTTCCGCTCGCAGAGGCGCTTGAGGGGCGCGTCGATTTCGTCCATGTGCCCGACGCGGTGACCGCGCTGGGCAGGCTCGACGACATGCTCCAGGCGGGGGACGCGGTTCTCATAAAAGGGTCGAACGGCGTGCGGCTTGGGTCGGTGGTCGCGGCATTGGCGGAAAGGGCACCTGCCTGATGTTGTACTGGATTGCGGATCTGCTGGGCTTTCCCGGCGTCTTCAACCTCTTCCGCTATCTCTCCTTCCGCACCGGCGGCGCGGTGGCGACGGCGTTGCTGATCGGGCTGGTGATCGGGCCGCGGTTCATCGGCTGGCTGCGCATCCGCCAGGGCAAGGGGCAGCCGATCCGCGACGACGGGCCGCAGAGCCACCTTGCCAAGCGCGGCACGCCGACGATGGGCGGGCTGATGATCCTGACCAGCCTGATGCTCTCGCTGCTGCTGTGGATGGACCTGCGCAACCCCTATGTCTGGGCCTGCATGTTCGTCACCTTCGGCTTCGGGATGATCGGCTTCCTCGACGATTACGACAAGGTGCGGAAGCAGAAGACCGCGGGCGTATCGGGCAAGGTGCGGCTGCTGGGCGAGTTCCTGATCGCGGGCGTCGCCGCCTGGATCATCTGCTCGCAGAACGGCACCCAGCTCTACGTGCCCTTCTTCAGCTGGATCCATCCGGACATCGGCTGGTTCTACATCGCCTTCGCCGCCTTCGTGATCGTGGCGTTCGGCAATGCGGTGAACCTCACCGACGGGCTGGACGGGCTGGCGACCATGCCGGTGGTGATCGCCAGCATGGCCTTCATGCTGATCGCCTATCTGGCCGGCAACAAGATCTATGCGATCTATCTGGGCATCCCGCACGTGCCGGGCGCGGGCGACCTGGCGATCTTCTGCGGCGCGATGGTGGGGGCGGGGCTCGCCTTTCTGTGGTTCAACGCGCCCCCGGCGGCCGTGTTCATGGGCGATACCGGCAGCCTCGCGCTCGGTGGCGCGCTCGGCACCATCGCCGTCACCACGCACCATGAGCTGGTGCTCGGCATCATCGGCGGCCTGTTCGTGATGGAGGCGCTGAGCGTCATCATCCAGGTGTTCTTCTTCAAGCGCACCGGCAAGCGCATCTTCAAGATGGCGCCGATCCACCACCATTTCGAGCAGCTCGGCTGGTCGGAGCCGACGGTGGTGATCCGCTTCTGGATCATCGCGTTCGTGCTGGCGCTGGCGGGGCTGGCGACGCTCAAGCTGCGGTGATCACGAGCACGGCCTGGCGCGGCAAACGCTATGCGGTGCTCGGGCTCGCGCGCTCGGGCGTGGCGACCGTGCGCGCGCTGATGGCCGCGGGTGCCGAAGTCGTGGCGTGGGACGCCAACGAGAAGGCGCGTGACGCTCTTTCTCCCTCTCTCCGCTCGCGCGGAGAGGGCCGGGGAGAGGGGGCCACCGATGGCGCATCGCATGCGCCCCTCTCCCTCACCCTTGCCGATCCCGTCGAGATCGACTTGACCGGCTTCGCGGCCGTAATCGTGTCCCCCGGCGTGCCGCTCAATACCCATCCCATCGCCACCAGGGCCGCTGCTGCCGGCGTGCCCGTCATCGGCGATATCGAGCTGTTCGCGGAAGCGCGTGCCGAGATGCCCGCGCACCGCGTGATCGGCATTACCGGCACCAACGGCAAGTCGACCACCACGGCGCTGATCCACCACATCGTCGACACCGCCGACATCCCGGCGCGGCTCGGCGGCAATATCGGGCTGCCGATCCTGGGGCAGGACCCGCTGCCCGAGGGCGGCGTCTATGTGCTGGAGCTCTCCAGCTACCAGATCGACCTGACCCAAAGCCTCGATTGCGACGTCGCGGTGCTGCTCAACCTCACGCCCGATCATCTCGACCGCTATGCCGGGTTCGAGGCTTATGCCGCGTCCAAGGCCCGGCTGTTCGCGATGCAGGCGCCCGGACACGCCGCCGTGATCGGCATCGGCGATGCGCCTTCGGCGGAGATCGCGCGCCAGATCGCCGCATCGGGCCGGAGCGAGGATCTCGTCAGGATCGCTCCCGGCGCCTGCCTCGACCAGTCGCGCTGGCCCGCGCTGCAGGGTCTGCACAATGCCCAGAACGCGCTCGCCGCGATTGCCGCGTGCAAGGCGCTCGGCATCGTGCAGGATGCGATAGACAAGGGGCTGGAGACTTTCCCCGGCCTGCCGCACCGGATGGAGCGGGTCGCCACGCGCCGCGGCGTGCTGTTCGTCAACGACAGCAAGGCGACCAACGCGGACTCCGCCGCCCCGGCGCTCTCCGCGTATCCGAAGATCCACTGGATCCTGGGCGGCAAGGCCAAGGCGAAGGATCTCGATGCCTGTCGCCCGGGCTTTCCCCATGTGGTGCGGGCCTATACGATCGGCGAGGCGGGCGAGATGTTCGCCCGGCTGCTCGAAGGCGAGATGCCGGTCGAGCGCTCGGGCACGCTCGAAGCCGCGGTGCAGAGCGCGGCGGCGCGGGCGAAGGAAGGGGAGACGGTGCTGCTGGCCCCCGCCTGCGCCTCGTTCGACCAGTTTACGGATTACGAAGCCCGGGGCCAGGCCTTCCGCGACGCGGTGGAGGCGCTGGGATGAACGAAACCGTCGAGGTGCCGGAAGCTGGAAGCGAGGTTCGCCGCCGCGTCCAGCAACAGCTCGGCCGTGCTAGCAAGACGCGTGCCGGCATGTGGTTCTGGGAAGTCGATCGGGTGCTGCTCACGCTGGCGCTGCTGCTGATCGCGATCGGGCTGGTCGCGGTGGCCGCCGCCTCGCCCGCTACCGCGCGCCGCTATTCCGACGCCACCCACATCATGGCGCCGATGTATTATTTCTGGCGCCAGCTGATCTGGGTGTGCATCAGCGTGCCCGTGCTGATCGCGGTCTCGATGCTGCCGGTCACGGTGGCACGCCGGCTGGCGCTGATCGGAGCAGGGATATTCCTGATCTGCCTCGCGCTGGTGCCGGTGATCGGGCACGAGGTGAACGGCGCCAAGCGCTGGATCGGAGTCGGGCTCGCGGAATTCCAGCCGTCCGAGTTCCTCAAGCCGCTGTTCATCGTCTCGACCGCCTGGATGCTCAGCTTCCGCGCCAAGGATCCGCAGCTGCCGGTGCTGTTCGTCACCGGCGCGCTCACCGCGCTGATCGGCGTGCTGCTGATGCTCCAGCCCGATTTCGGCCAGACGATCGTGTTCGGCAGCGTATGGATCATCCTGCTGATGATCTCGGGCATCTCGCCCGCGGCGATCGCCGGCCTGTTCGGCACGGCGGTGGCGGGCGTGATCGCGGCCTATCTGTTCTACGGCACCGCCCGCACCCGCATCGACAATTTCCTGTTCCCCACCAAGGATGCCGCGCTCGCCGAGCGCTATCAGGTGGAGATGGCGCACGAGACGCTCACCGCCGGCGGCCTGCTGGGGCGCGGGCCGGGCAACGGCATGATGAAGTTCAAGCTGCCCGAGGGGCATACCGACTATATCTTCTCGGTGATCGGCGAGGAGTTCGGGCTGATTGCCTGCGCGGTGATCGTCACGCTCTATCTCGCCATCGTGATCCGCGTGCTGATGAAGCTGCTGGACGAGGAGGACGCCTTCCGCCTGCTCGCCGCCGCCGGCCTCGCCGCGCAGTTCGGCGTGCAGTCGCTGATCAACATGGCGGTGAACACCGGCATCGCCCCGTCCAAGGGCATGACGCTGCCCTTCATTTCCTATGGCGGATCGTCGATGATCGCGCTGGCGATCGGCTATGGGTTGCTGCTCGCCTTCACGCGGCGAAACCCGTATTTGAAGCGCTCGCCCTATACCGGCCGCTGGAGCACCAACGCATGACTCAGTCCCGAAGCTATGTTCTCGCCGCCGGCGGCACCGGCGGGCACATGGTGCCTGCGGCCGCGCTGGCGGCGGAGCTGACCGAACGGGGCCATCATGTCGCGCTGGTGAGCGACGATCGCGGCGTTCGCTTCCCGGGCCTGTTCGAAGGGGTGGAGACGCATGTCCTCCCGGCGGGGCGGCTGGGCGGCGGCCCGCTCGGCTATGTCCGCGCGGCCGGCAAGATCATGGCGGGCCGCGCGATGGCGCTGCGGCTCTACAAGGAGATCCAGCCCGCCGCGGTGATCGGGTTCGGCGGCTATCCGGCGCTGCCGGCATTGCTCGCGGCCTTCCGCGCCGGCGTGCCGACGGTGATCCACGAGCAGAATGCCGTGCTCGGCCGGGTCAACCGCTTCGTCGCGGGCCGGGTCGACGCCATCGCCACTTCCTATGACCAGGTCGACCGGCTGAAGCCCGGCTGGCAGGCCAAGGCCCATCTCGTCGGCAACCCGGTGCGCGAGGCGGTGCTGAACCTGCGCAACCGCCCCTATCCGCTGCTGGAGGAGGACGGCATCTTCCGCGTGCTCGTCACCGGCGGCAGCCAGGGCGCGACCGTGCTGAGCCAGGTGGTGCCCGACGGGCTGGCGCTGCTCCCGGTGCATTTCCGCCGCCGCCTGCAGGTGACGCACCAGGCACGCGTCGAGGATATCGAGACGGTGCGGGCGAAGTATCAGAACCATGGCATTCCGGCCGATGTCTCCACCTATATCACCGACATGGCCGATGTGCTGGCCTGGTCGCACATCGTGATCGCGCGCGCGGGCGCCTCGACCATCGCCGAGCTCACCGCGGCCGGCCGGCCGGCGATTCTCGTGCCGCTGCCCAGCGCCACCGACGACCACCAGACCGCCAATGCGCGCGAGATCACCGCGGCCGGCGGCGCGCGGACGATCCAGCAGCGCGCCTTCACCGCGGCGGAGCTGGCCAAGCAGATCCAGAAGCTCGGGCTCGACACGGTTGGGCTCGAGAACGCCGCGGCGCGCGCGCGCAGCGTGGGCCGTCCCAACGCCACGCGCGATCTCGCCGATCTCGTCGAATCCATCCACGCGCCGGAAGCCCCGATCGGCATCCGCCGCGCCGCAATGCAGGGAAGGCCAGCGTTCGCATGAGTGAGTTTGGCGCATGAAGGGCGTCGCAACCGACATCGGCATCATCCATTTCGTCGGCATCGGCGGCATCGGCATGTCCGGCATCGCCGAGGTGATGCACAATCTCGGCTACAAGGTGCAGGGTTCGGACGTGGCCGAAGGCTATGTCGTGCAGGGCCTGCGCAGCCGCGGCATCCCCGTCACCATCGGCCATGACGCCGAGAATCTGGGCGATGCGGCGGTGGTCGTGGTCTCCACCGCGATCGTGCGCACCAATCCCGAGGTCGAGGCGGCCTATCAGCGCCGCATCCCCGTGGTGCGGCGTGCCGAGATGCTCGCCGAGCTGATGCGGCTGAAATCCACCGTCGCGGTGGCCGGCACCCATGGCAAGACGACCACGACCTCGATGGTCGCGGCCCTGCTCGACGCGGGCGGGGTGGACCCGACCGTGATCAATGGCGGCATCATCAACCAATATGGCTCGAACGCGCGCCTCGGCGACAGCGAGTGGATGGTGGTCGAGGCCGATGAGAGCGACGGCAGCTTCCTGCGGCTCGACGGCACCTATGCCATCGTCACCAACATCGATCCCGAGCATCTCGACCATTATGGCTCGTTCGATGCGGTGAAGGACGCGTTCGTCGAGTTCGTCGAGAACGTGCCCTTCTATGGCGCGGCGCTGCTGTGCCTGGATCATCCCGAGGTGCAGGCGATCATCCCGCGCGTGCGCGATCGCCGGATCGTGACCTATGGCTTCGCTGCCAGCGCGGACGTGCGCGGGGTCAATGTGGTGCCGCATCACGGGGGCAACCGCTTCGAGGCGATCATCCGCCACCGCGACGGCACCACGCGCTCGATCGAGGGCATCGAGCTGCCGATGCCGGGCCGCCACAATGTCCAGAACGCGCTCGCCGCGATCGGGGTGGCGCTCGAGCTGGGCATCCCCGACGCGACGATCCAGCAGGGCTTCGCCAAGTTCGGCGGGGTCAAGCGGCGCTTCACCAAGGTTGGCGAGACCGGCGGCACCACGATCATCGACGATTACGGCCATCACCCGGTCGAGATCCGCGCGGTGCTGGCGGCGGCGCGGGAGAGCGCCGAGGGCAGGGTGATCGCCGTCGTCCAGCCGCATCGCTTCACGCGCCTGAAGAACCTGATGGACGAGTTCGCCCAGGCCTTCAACGATGCCGACATGGTCTATGTCACGCCGGTCTATGCGGCGGGCGAGCTGCCGCTCGAGGGCGTGAGCGCGGAGGCGCTGGTCGAGAACATCCAGCGGCGCGGGCATCGCGCGGTGGCGTCGATCGAGGGCGAGGACGCGCTGGCGCGCGCGCTCGCCGGCGTGATCCAGCCCCGAGACATGGTCATCTGTCTCGGCGCGGGCGACATCACGAAATGGGCGGCGAACCTGGCGGGCGCGATCGAGGAAGCGAAGGCAGTCGCATGAAGGACTGGCTGACCCTGGGCATCGAGATGCAGCGCGACCTGATCAAGGCGCAGCAGGCACAGATGGATGCCGCGCGGAAGATGCTCGATGCCGGGCGCGACGTGATCAAGCTGCAGCAGGCGGGGCAGAGGGCGGCCGAGGCCAATCTGGCGGCGTGGAAGCAATGGTCGAGCATGTGGGGATGGAAGTGAGCCCGGTCTGCACCGCGCTGCCACCGCTGCGCGGGACGGTCCAGCACCGGGGCAGCCTTGCCGACTTCATCTGGTTCCGCACCGGCGGGCCGGCCGAATGGCTGGTGCGTCCCGATGACGTGGAGAGCCTGGCGGCGTTCCTGGCGGCGCTGGATCCGGAGGTGCCGGTGCTGCCGGTGGGCGTCGGCTCGAACCTGATCGTGCGGGACGGCGGCGTGCCGGGCGTGGTGGTGCGGCTGCCCAAGGCGATGGCCAGGGTTTCGATCGAGCCAGGCGCCGAGGAAGGTTCTTGGCGTGTGCGCGCCGGCGGGGCGGCGATGGGGATCACGGTGGCGAGTGCCGCGCGCGACGCCGGTATTGCCGGGCTGGAGTTCCTGCGGGGGATTCCGGGCACGGTCGGCGGCGCGGTGCGGATGAACGCCGGAGCCTATGGCCGCGATGCCAGCGATGTCCTGGTCGAGCTGACTCTCGTGACTCGAAACGGGACGGTCGAGACCTGGCCGGCGGCGAAACTGGGCTATACCTATCGCCATTCGGAGCTGCCCGCGGGAGCCGTGGTGGTCGAGGCGCTGTTCGAGGGTACGCCCGGCGACAAGGCCGAGATCGGTGCCGAGATGGACAGGATCGCGGCGGAACGCGAGGCTTCCCAGCCACTTAGGTCGCGGACTGGCGGCTCGACCTTCAAGAATCCGGACGGCGGCAAGGCGTGGGCGCTGATCGATGCGGCCGGCTGCCGCGGCCTTATGCGCGGCGATGCGCAGGTCAGCGAAAAACACTGCAATTTCCTGCTCAATCTGGGCAATGCTTCCTCGGCCGACATCGAAGCGCTGGGCGAGGAAGTTCGCGCCAGGGTCAAGGCGCAGTCGGGCATCGAGCTGGAATGGGAAATCCAGCGTGTGGGGGTCGATAAGTGAAGGCGTTGCACATCGCGGTTCTGATGGGTGGCTGGTCGGCCGAGCGCGAGGTCTCGCTGATGTCCGGCGCGGGCATCGCGGAGGCGCTGGAGAGCCTGGGCCACCGGGTGACGCGCATCGACATGGACCGCGACGTCGCGCTGAGGATCGCCGAGGCGCGGCCGGATGTGGTGTTCAACGCGCTGCACGGCACGCCGGGGGAGGACGGCACGGTGCAGGGCATGCTCGACCTGATGGGCGTGAAATACACGCATTCCGGCCTGGTCGCCTCGGTGATCGCGATCGACAAGCAGCTGACCAAGCAGGCGCTGGTGCCGCACGGCATCCCGATGCCCGGCGGACGGATGGTGAAGACCGAGGAACTGCACCTGGCCGATCCGCTGCCGCGCCCCTATGTGCTCAAGCCGGTCAACGAAGGCTCGTCGGTGGGCGTCGCCATCGTCACCAAGGAAGGCAATTACGGCAATCCGATCTCGGCCGACGCGATCGGCCCGTGGCAGGAGTTCGACGAACTGCTCGCCGAGCCCTTCATCCGCGGCCGCGAGCTGACCACCGCGGTGCTGGCGGGCGAGGCGCTGGGCGTGACCGAATTGAAGCCCAAGAGCGGCTTCTACGATTACGACGCCAAATATACCGACGGGCTGACCGAGCATGTCTATCCGGCGCAGATTCCGGACGAGATCACCGAGGCCTGCCGGCGCATCGCGCTCGAGGCGCACAAGCTGCTGGGCTGCAAGGGCACCTCGCGCTCCGATTTCCGCTGGGACGACAGCCAGGGCGTCGAGGGCCTGTTCCTGCTCGAAGTGAACACCCAGCCCGGCATGACGCCGCTCAGCCTGGTGCCCGAACAGGCGCGGCATCTCGGCATCTCCTATCCGCAGCTGTGCCAGCGTATCGTCGACGAGGCGATGGGCGGAGGCTGCGCGGGATGAGCCGGCCCCCCGCCAGGCGAGCGGCCACCCGGCGCGGCGGGAAGCCGGCGCAGAAGCGCAAGCAGGTCGCGCGCAAGAAGCAGCCGGGGCTGATGGACCAGGCGCTGGCCGCGCTGCCGTTCAGCCAGGCGACGCTCACGCGCATCGCCACCTGGGGCATCGTCGCGCTGTTCTCGGTCGGGCTGATCACGGTCGCGACCTGGTTCGGGGTGCCGCAGGTGATCGGCGTGGGCGCGGCCCAGGCGGTGGGCGAGGCGGGGCTGCGCGTCGACACGATCCAGATCAACGGGCTCAAGCGGATGAACCGCATGACCGTGTACCAGCAGGTGCTCGACCAGAATGCGCGCGCCATGCCGCTGGTCGACCTGGCCGATGTGCGCACCCGGCTGCTCGCCTATCCCTGGATCAAGGATGCGCGCGTCTCCCGTCGCCTGCCCGACAAGCTGCTGATCGACATCGTCGAGCGCGAGCCCGCGGCGATCTGGCAGAACCATGGCCAGCTGATGCTGATCGATCCCATGGGCGTGCCGCTGGAGCCGGTCTCGCGCGAGGCGATGCCCGATCTGCCGTTGTTGATCGGGGACGGGGCCAATGCCCAGGAGCCGGCACGCCGCGACCTGATGGACAGCGCGCCCGCGCTGAAGCCGCTCGTCCGCGCGGCGACCTGGGTGGGCAACCGGCGCTGGGACATCATCTTCGACACCGGCGAGAAGCTGCAGCTGCCCGAGGGCGAGAAGGAAGCCAGGGACGCGCTGAAGACCTTCGCCGAGAAGGACGGCGCCTATCGCCTGCTCGGCCGCGGCAATCTGGGGTTCGACATGCGCGATCCGGATAATCTCGTGATCCGGCGCCCGGCGGCGATCGGCGCGCCGGCAGCGACCGGGTTATGATGAACACCGGAGTTGCCATCCGGGGAAAATACTGATTCATAAGCTGAATCGGGAGTTGAGCGTTTTTTGGAATGAGGGGCAAATGGCGAAGGCTGCACCGGAAGGACTGATCACGGCGCTGGACGTGGGTTCGTCCAAGGTCTCGGCGCTGATCGCGCAAAAGGCGGATGACGGCTCGCTGGTGGTGCTCGGCACCGGCCAGCGCGAGAGCCGCGGCGTCAAGCGCGGCTATGTCGCCGACATGCACGCGACGGAACTGGCGATCCGCGAGGCGGTGGAGCAGGCCGAGCGCATCGCCGGGCAGAATATCGAGGACGTCTGGGTGAGCTTCTCCGCCGGCGGGCTGATCTCCGACATCGTCCGGCTGGAATCCGACCTGGGCGGCCACCGCATCGAGCAGAATGACGTGGACGAGCTGCTCCGCGCCGGCCGCGACGCGATCGATCCGCAGGGCAAGATGGTGCTCCACGCCCAGCCGACCCGCTACACCGTCGATGGGCTGGCCGGCGTGCGGCGCCCGCTCGGGCTCCATGCGGAGCGCCTGGGCGTCGACATCCATGTCGTCGCCACCGATGGCGCGCCGGTGCGCAACCTGGATCACTGCGTCCGCTCGGCGCATCTGGAAGTCCGCTCGATCATCGCCGCGCCGGTTGCCACCGGGCTGGCCTGCCTGACCGACGAGGAGCGCGAGCTGGGCGTCGCGCTGGTCGAGATCGGCGCGGGCGTGACCAATGTCAGCGTCTTCTCGCAGGGCGTGCTTTCCGGCCTCGCCTCGATCCCCATGGGCTCGGCCGACATCACCGACGACATTGCCTCGTCCTTCGGCACCGCGCGCGCCTGGGCGGAGCGGACCAAGTGCTTCCATGGCTCGGCGAACCTGTCTCCGCGTGACAATCACGAGATGATCGATGTGGTGCCGGCGATCCCCGACGACGGCACCGAGGGGCCGCGCATCACCAAGGCGCAGCTCAACGCGATCATCCGCAAGCGGCTGGAGCGGCTGATGGGGGAGATCCAGAAGGAGCTGAAGAAGCTCTCGTTCGAGGATCCGGCCGGCCGCCAGATCGTCCTCACCGGCGGTGGCGCCGAGCTGAAGGGCGTGGCGGACTATGCCCAGCAGTTCCTCGGCAGCGCGGTGCGCGTCGGCCGGCCCAAGGGGCTGGTGGCACTGCCCGAGGCGCATGCGGGCCCCGCATTCGCCACTTTGGCGGGCCTGGCGCGCTTCGCCGCGGCCAATCCGATCGACCTGCGCGCGCTCGAGCCGAACCACCAGATGGTGACCAGGACGAACCCCGGAGCCCTGATCCAGCGGCTGATCGCGGCATTCCGGGCAAATTATTAGAAGAAATGCGTTGGTAACTTCGCGTTCCCTCTAGAGTCGCCCTCTGCGTTCGTGCAGAACGGGGGCCAGATTACGCGCCTGTGACAGCCACCCGGGCGCAGGGAGACCAAGGCGATGAGTATCGATTTCCTTCCGCCCGATGTGGACGAGCTGACCCCGAAGATCACCGTCGTCGGTGTGGGCGGCGCGGGCGGCAACGCGATCGCGAACATGATCCGCGCGGATGTGCAGGGCGTCGACTTCATCGTCGCCAACACCGATGCGCAGGCGCTCAAGCAGTCGAGCGCCGGCCATCGCATCCAGCTCGGCGCCAAGATCACCCAGGGCCTGGGCGCGGGCTCGCGGCCCGAGATCGGCCGCGCCGCCGCCGAGGAGACGATCGACAACGTCCAGAAGGCGCTCGAGGGCGCACACATGGTGTTCATCGCCGCCGGCATGGGCGGCGGCACCGGCACCGGTGCGGCCCCCGTCATCGCCAAGGCCGCGCGCGACATGGGCATCCTGACGGTGGGCGTGGTCACCCGGCCGTTCGCCTTCGAGGGCAAGCGCCGTGCGGCTTCGGCCGAAGCGGGCATCAACGAACTGCAGAAGTACGTCGACACCCTCATCGTCATTCCGAACCAGAATCTGTTCCTGATCGCCAATGCGAACACGACCTTCAAGGAAGCGTTCGAGATGGCCGACGAGGTGCTGCAGCAGGGCGTGCGCGGCATCACCGACCTGATGGTCATGCCCGGCCTCATCAACCTCGACTTCGCCGACGTCCGCTCGGTGATGCAGGAGATGGGCAAGGCGATGATGGGCACCGGCGAGGCCGAGGGCGACGACCGCGCGCTCATCGCCGCGCAGAAGGCGATCGCCAACCCGCTGCTCGACGGCGTGAGCATGAACGGCGCCAAGGGCGTGATCGTCTCGATCACCGGCGGCGAGGACATGCGCCTGCTCGAAGTCGACGAGGCGGCGAACCATATCCGCGAGCTGGTCGATCCGGACGCGAACATCATCTGGGGCTCGGCCTTCAATCCGGAGCTCGAGGGCAAGATCCGCGTCTCGGTCGTCGCGACCGGGATCGACGCCGATGCGCAGCCGATGGCCGCGCCGCGTGCCGCCGAGCAGCCGCGCGTCTTCTCCTTCTCCACACCGCGGCGCACCGCGGCCGCCGAGCCGGCCCCGGCTCCGATCGAACCGGTGGCCGAGGAAGCGCCGCTCGAACCGCCGGTGCCTCAGGCCTATACTCCGGAAGTGGCCGCCGAGCCGGCACCGCTCTCCCCGCCGATTCCCCAGGCCTATGAGCCCGAGCCGCAGCCGGCCGCGCCGGTGCAGGCGAGCTGGGTCGACGACGGCAAGGACAGCGACGAGGACGAGCTGGTGCTCGGCGCCGAGAGCCTGGTGCCCGAAGCGCCGCGCGCGCCTGTCGACGAGCCGGCGCCCGCGCCGACCACGCGCCGCCGCTGGCTGACCGGCGGCGACGAGGAAGAAGCCGCGCCCTCGATCCCGGCCGAGAAGCCGAAGAAGAGCGGCGGCACGCTGTTCGAGCGCATGGCGATGGCGTCGCGCGGCGCCTCCAAGTCGGACGATGACGACGACAAGGATCCGCTCGACATTCCGCGCTTCCTGCGCAGCCAGAACAACCAATAGGCCATTCGTCGCCGGCCGGCCTCGCTTTGGCGAGCCGCGCCGGCGCCGTAATCGGCGGTTCAGCGCAACACGGTGCAAGCTGGCGGGAATATGGACCGGATTCGCTTCATCGGTGCTGCGGCACTCGCGCTGGTCGCGGCCCAGGCGGCGCCCGCCCTTGCCCAGACCGAAGTCGTAGCCCAGCCCAATCCCGATGCGGACCGGCTGGCCAATGATATCCGCATGCTCGCCAGCGATCCGCGCGACCTGCGCACGCTGCTCGATGCGGGGATGACCAGCGCGCGGCTGGGGGACACTTCGGCGGCGCTTGCCTTCTTCCAGCGCGCGGAGACGCTCAGCCCTGGCGATCCGCGCATTTCGGCGGGCCGCGCGATGGTGCTGGTGCGCCTGGAACGCCCTGGCGAGGCGCTCCGGCTGTTCCAGGCCGCCGAGGCGCGTGGGCTGGATCCGCGCGAATATGCCGGCGATCGCGCCTTCGCCTATGATCTGCTCGGCCAGCCGAGCCTTGCCCAACGTGACTATAAGCTCGCCCTGTCGAGCAACCGCGACGATGCCGAGACGCTCCGTCGATATGCTCTTTCGCTCGGCATCACCGGCGACAAGGACGAGGCGATGCGCGCGCTCGACCCGTTGCTCCGCCGCAGCGATCGCGCCGCCTGGCGGGCGCGGGCCTTCATCCTGGCGATGAACGGCGACACGACGGGAGCGGAGAAGATCGCCTCCAGCATGATGCCGGGCACCATGGGCCAGGCGTTGTCGCCCTTTTTCCGCCGTCTTGCCGATCTGGGGCCCGCCGACCGCGCCTTCGCGGTGCATTTCGGCGAGCTTTCGCCCAGCCAGGCGCGGCTCGCCGATGCGCGACTGGCACCGGAGCTGCCGCGCTACGTGCCGGCGGTGCGGCCGGTGCAGCTGGCGGCGGCCGCGCCGGTAACCGCACCCGCGCCGGCACCGAAGGGAAGCGACCGCCGCTCGCGCCGGGATCGCGAGCGTGACGAGAAGCTCGCTGCCGTTGCCGCGGTGCGGCCGGCCGCGGCGCCGGTGCCGCAGCCCGCGGCCGACGACAGCCTCCCGCCGCCGCCGCGCTTCGTGCCGCCGCCCACGCCGATCGTGCAGCCCATCCCGGCGCCGAAACGCGAGGAGGAACCGGCGGAAGCGACCGAGCGTCCGGCGCCGGTCCCCGTGCGGCCGGCGCCCGCTCCGGTGCGCCCGACTCCCACGCCGGCGCCAGCGCCGGTGCCCGTGCCCGTGCGCCTGGCTTCGGTCGCCGCGCCCGTTTCCATGCGCGCGGAGCCGGCTCCGGCGCCCGCCACGCCGGCCCGTGCCGAGCCGGTGGTGCAGCCCGTGCGCCCCGCGCCGAAGCCCGAGCCGACGCCCCCGGGCCCGGCCAGGGTAGGGCAGGAGGATTCGGTGCTTGCCGCGATCGTCGGCGGCATCACGATCCCCGCCGACGAGCTCGCCGCCGTCACCGCGACGCCGACCGAGCCGGTGGAGGTGGCGGCTCCGGCACCGGTGCACGTTCCCGAAGCCAGGCCTGCCGCCCCGCCCAGGCCGAAACCGGAACCGGTCGCGGCCAAGCCGAAGCCCGAACCGGTGGAGGCAAAGCCCGATCCAAAGGCCAAGCCCGATCCAAAGGCCAAGCCCGCGCCCGAGGAAGCGAAGAAAGGCAAGCCCGATCCCAAGGCGACGGCGAAGAAGCCGGAGCCCAAGAAGCCCGATCCGGCGAAAACCGATCCCAGTCGCATCTGGGTGCAGGTGGCGGGCGGCGCCAATGAGGATTCGCTCGCCAAGGCCTGGAAGGGCGTGGTCGCGAAGGCGCCCGCGGCGATGAAGGGTAAGAGCGCGTGGACGACGCCGTTGCGCGCAACCAACCGTGTGCTCGCCGGCCCGTTCAAGACCAGCGCGGAGGCGCAGGCGTTCGTCAACACGCTGGGCAAGGCGGGCGTCTCCGGCTTCGTCTTCACCAGCGAGGCCGGGCAGAAGGTGACCAAGCTGGCGCCGTAGCGCTTCGCCAAGGATCCAAGCCGTCATCCCCGCGAAAGCGAGGACCCGTCTCCCGGACTAGCCCAATCCGCACCGGCGGTTTGTGCTGCCAGCGCCGGAGATGGCCCCGCTTTCGCGCGGGTGTCGCAAGAGGGTGGGATGACGGGTCGGGATTGGGCTGATAGGAGCCGCCCAGTGAAAGCGATCTCTCCCTGGGCCTCCACGCCCGAAGCCAGCCGTGGCCGCCTCCATCCCGAGCCCGGCGGTACCGCGCGGGGGCCGCGCGATGCCTTTCAGCGCGATCGGGACCGGATCATCCACTCGATCAGCTTCCGGCGCCTGCGTCACAAGACCCAGGTGTTCATGGCGCCCGATGGCGATCATTTCCGGGTACGGCTCACCCACAGCCTGGAAGTCGCGCAGATCGGCCGGGCGATCGCGCGTACGCTGGGGCTCAACGAGGACCTGACCGAGGCGCTCTGCCTGGCGCATGACATTGGCCATCCGCCCTTCGGCCATGCCGGGGAAAAGGCGCTGAGCGCGGCGCTGGCCGGGCAGGGCGGGTTCGACCATAACGGCAACACGCTCCGCACGCTGACCGTGATCGAGCGCCCCTATCCGGCCTGGGATGGGCTGAATCTAACCTGGGACACGCTGGAGGGCCTCGCCAAGCACAATGGCCCGATCGACCATCCCGAATGGGCGCTGGCCGAGGCGGACGCCGCGTTCCCGCTGGAGCTTGCGAGCTGGCCCTCGCTCGAGGCCCAGGTCGCGGCGATCGCGGACGACATCGCCTATGACAATCACGACATCGATGACGGGCTCCGGGCAGGGCTCCTCCAGCTCGATCAGCTGTTCGAAGTGCCGATGATTGCCCAGGGCTGGCGCGAGGTGGAGGTGAAGTTCCCCGGCTGCGAGCGCCGGCGCCTGCTCAGCGAGCTGATCCGTGCCCAGATCGGCGCGATGGTCAACGATCTCATCGGTGCCACGCAGCGCCGCATTGCCGAGAGCGGCGTGGAAACGGTGGCGGACGTCCGCGCCGCGGGCCAGGTGCTCGCGCACTTCTCGGATGGAATGCGCGAAGCCGAACGCGGCCTCAAGCGCTTCATGTACGCCAATCTCTATCACCATCCGAGCCAGCTCGCCGCGGCGGAAGCGGCGGGCACGGTGGTGGCGGGCCTGTTCGACGTATATCGCGCCGATCCGTCGCTGATGCCGGCGCAATGGACCGAGTCGCTGCCCGCCGGCGAACCCGCCCGCAGCCGGCATATCGCCGACTTCATCGCCGGCATGACCGATCGCTATGCCGTCGCGCGCTACAAGGAACTGGTCGGCACGATCGACTTGCCCGAGGGGTTCTGACGCGGCGTGGGGCCGGAGCGTCGCCGCCCCGGCCCCACGCTGCTCCGGACAGGTTCAGCGCGCGGCGATCTGCGCCGGGGCCTTCTCCCTGGGCGCGCGGAACGAGACGCGGGTATCGTTCACATAGCCCTCGACCCAGCCATTCTTCACGTTCAGGCGGAATTCGCCGCCCTTGCTCGTGCGGCCCTCGAGGATCTGGGCCTTGTCCCTGGTGGTGATCGAATAGGTATAGGTCACGCCCTCATGGGTGAAGCTACGCTCGCTCGCGATCGCCATGGGGGCGGTAAAGGTCAGGACGGCGGCGGCAGCCGCGAAAAGAAACTTCGACACGATCTTTCTCCTTGATGGATCAGGAGCCAGACCGGCATCCGGTTTGTTCTGTTATTGCATCGATCTTTGTTGCGGCGCAGCAAAATCGGCAATCGCAAAGGTGGCCGGCGCCGGTTGCAGGAAATGCATGCGAGGAAAATGACGAAGCGCCGCGTCGAACCGAAAGTGTGGCAAACTTCTGCGACATTTGGCGCGTAGTCCGGACACATAACGGACAGGGGAGTCGCATGTCGGACGCCAGTATTGCGCTCAACCGCTTCGGTCTCGGTGCCAGGCCGGGCGAGGATACCGGGGCCGATCCCCGCAAATGGCTCGCCGGGCAGATCGCTGGCTTCGATCCGCGCCCGCAGATGATCGCGGCGCAGGTGCCCAGCACTCGGGTGGCGAGTGACCTCGCGGATTTCTACGAGCGCCAGCGGCAGATCCGCCAGGCCGAGGGACCGCGCGACCGGCAACCGCAGCAGCCGCCCGCCATGCCGGCGAGACCCGCAGGCGCGCAGCCGCCCATGGCGGAAGGCGGGGCGATGCAGGACATGCAATCCGCGGCGCCGGCGATGCAGCCGGGCATGCAGCCGGGCGCGAAGCCGCTCTATCAGGGCGAGGACGCGGCAATGATGGCCCGGCGCGAAGCGCGGCGCCAGCAGCAGCAAATCTATGTCGGCATGGTTTCCGCCCGCGCGTTGAGCGCGATCACCTCGCCCACGCCCTTCGCCGAGCGGCTCGTGCATTTCTGGGCGAACCATTTCGCCGTCTCGGCCGACAAGCTCGAACTGGTCGGGCTGGCGGGCACGATGGAGTTCGAGGCGATCCGCCCGCATGTGATGGGCAGGTTCGGCGACATGCTCAACGCGGTCGAGCGCCATCCGGCGATGCTGCTCTATCTCGATCAGGCCGTGTCGATCGGCCCGAACAGCCCCGCCGGCCAGCTCGCCGCCCGCCGCCAGGCCCAGCGGCGCGCCGGGCTCAACGAGAATCTGGCGCGCGAGATCATGGAGCTCCACACGCTGGGCGTGCGCAGCGTCTACACCCAGGCGGACGTGACCGAGTTTGCCCGGGCGATGACCGGCTTCACCGTGGCGGGGCTCGGCCGCGGCGCCGGCGCGCGCTATGCCGGCACCGCCGATGGCGAGCCCGGCAGCTTCGTCTTCGCTCCGCGGCTGCACGAGCCGGGCACCCGCACGATCCTGGGCCGGCAATGGGCGCAGGAAGGCGAGCGGCAGGCAGCCGCGGTGCTCGACCATCTCGCCACCCATCCGGCGACCGCGAAGCATATCGCGACCAAGCTGGCCCGGCATTTCGCCAGCGACGATCCGCCCGCGCCGCTGGTCGCGCGGCTGGAAAAGGCGTTCCTGAGCTCGGGCGGCGACCTGCCGACCGTCTATCGCACATTGATCGCGTCGCCCGAATGCTGGGCGCCCCAGCCGGCCAAGTTCAAGTCTCCCTGGGAATGGTCGATCTCGGCGCTGCGTGCGCTCGGCACGCAGCAGGTACAGGGCAATGCCGTCAACGGGCTGCTGGGCCAGCTCGGCCAGCCGACCTGGAAGCCGGGCTCGCCGGCGGGCTGGGACGATGTCGCCGGGGCCTGGGCCGGGCCCGATGCGGTGATGCGGCGAGTCGAGGCGGCCGAGCGCATGGCGCAGCGCGCCCGCGACACGATCGATGCGCGGCAGCGCGCCGCCCAGCTCTTCCCCGGCACGCTGAGCACCGGCACCGCCCAGTCGATCGCGCGCGCCGAAAGCCCGGGCCAGGGCCTCGCCCTGATGCTCGTCTCGCCCGAATTCATGCGGAGGTAAGCCCGATGACCGCATTTTCCCGCCGCCGCTTCGTCGCCCTTGGCGCCTCGGCCGTCTTCGCATCCACCTTCGGCGCCCGCATGGCCTTTGCCCGCGCGGCGACCGAGCGGCGCTTCGTCTTCATCATCCAGCGCGGTGCCGCCGACGGACTGCATACCGTCGCGCCGGTGGGCGATCCCGCCTATGCGAGCCAGCGCGGCCAGCTCGCCGAGGACTTCGCCTCGGCACCGAAGCTCGACTCGATGTTCGCGCTCCATCCGGCGCTCAAGAACGTCCATGGCCTTTACGGCGCCAAGCAGGCGTTGTTTCTGCATGCCGTCGCCTCGCCCTATCGCGACCGCTCGCACTTCGACGGGCAGAACGTGCTGGAGACCGGTGGCACCTCGGCCTATCAGCTCAAGGACGGCTGGCTGAACCGGCTGCTCACCCTGCTGCCCGCCGACGACAAGGCGATCGCGCTTGCCGCGACGGTGCCGCTGGCGCTGCGCGGGCCGGTGGAAGTGGCGAGCTACGCCCCTTCGGCACTGCCCGACGCCTCGGACGACCTGCTGATGCGCGTCACCCAGATGTATCAGGGCGACGCGCAGCTCCATGGCATCTGGGAACAGGCGACCGCGACCAAGATGCTCACCAGCGATCTCGCATCGGACAATGGCCGCAACGCGGCGGCCACGGGCGATCTCGCCGCCAAGATGCTGTCGGCCGAGAACGGCTCGCGGATCGCGATGATCGAGACCGGCGGCTGGGACACGCATGCCGGCCAGCGCGGGCGGTTGGCGGGCCAGCTCAACGGGCTCGACCAGATGATCGGCGCGCTGCAGAAGGGGCTGGGGCCGCTGTGGAGCAACACGGTGGTGCTCGTCGCCACCGAGTTCGGGCGCACGGTGAAGGTCAACGGCACGCAGGGAACCGATCACGGCACCGGATCGGTCGCGATGCTGATGGGGGGCGCGGTGAACGGCGGGCGTGTGGTCGCCGACTGGCCGGGCCTCGCCGACGCGGCGCTCTACGAGAATCGCGACCTCAAGCCCACTACCGGGCTCGATGCGGTGATCGGCTCGACGCTCTCGGCGCATTTCGATCTCAGCCCCCAGGCCACGGTGCGAAAGCTGTTCCCCGACGTGCAGGCGGCCCAACCGCTCCGGGATCTGGTCCGCGCCTGACAACCGGGCATTAAGCCATCCGCGCTATCGCTCGCCCGGATTTCCGGCAGCGAGGCGCGGGCGGCATGACCGAACTGGAACAGATTCTCTCGACTGGTACGGGCAGGCGCGCGCTCGACCGCTATTTTGCGGGATTGATCCGCGCGCTGGATTTCGCCGCGCTCGAAGCCGAGCTCTCCGCGCTGCTGGAGGAGCATCCCTCGGCATTCGCCCCGCTCTGCCGTGCAAGCGTGCGCGAGGGCGTCGAGATCGTCGGCTGGGAACGCGTTCATGCCGATATCCTTGCGATGGACCGCAAGGGCAGTCGCTGTACCGCACTGGGCATCGATCTGACCGGCCATTGGGAAGGCGAGGGGCCGGGCTTCGAAGTCTCACTCTATGACGATGACAGCTTTGCCTTTTCCACCGCCAGCCGCGAGACGCTGCTGGACGCCTGCAAAGGCTATCCCACGCCCTGGCAGGGCTGCTTCGCCGAGATCGAGACGCCGCTCGAATGCCGCGGCCTCGTGCTGCTCGACGGTGCGATCCGCGCCTATCCGGATCGGCATACCGTTCCGAGCGGCGCATTGCCGCGCGACTATGCCGGTTTCGTCATCGCCCTGTGGTGGCTCTATCTGCGGGTCCATCAAGGCGTTGCCGACGCGCTTGCGCGCCACGGCTTGCCCCGCGCGATGCCGGTGCTCATCGACGAGCATGATTTCGGCCCGCAAATCGGGGGAGTCTTCATGTGCGAGCGGGTCGCCGACAGCGCGGAGCGCAGTGCCCAAATTCTCGCTCAACGGGTGGTGGAGAAGCGCCTAGCCTATGATCGCCTCACCGAGCAGTTGATCCTGGAGATGCGCGAGAAGCGGGCCGTGGTCCGCAACTGGAGCTTCTGGCGCAACCGCGCGCACCGCCGCAACGCGATCGAGCTGCTCGAGGCGAGCGACAAGGTCATGTTCCAGGATGTCGTCTCGACGCGCGGCCAGCTGTCGGTGTGGCTGCTCTCCGATCGCGAGTTCGAAATGCTGCTCGACCGCTATCGCGAGCATCGCCGCCCGGGGTCCAGCGGCGAGCCGCATCCCGATCCGGGCGAGGAGCGCACCCAGCTCCACCTGCTGTTTCTCCAGCACGCGCTGCAGTTCGGCGGTCGCATGGTGCAGCGCGAATTCCCGGCACGCCGCGGCCGGGCGGCGTGAGGCGTCGGTCCGACATCCGGGATCATTGCTCCCATGACGGTGAGCGGTCGGATAAAGTCTTGATATTGCGACCCTACCGGAAAACCCGGCTTTAACCTTCGTGCCGCAATATGGGCCGATCAAGCGTTGAGGACCGAACGTGCCGTCGTCACCTGGACCGTCAACTCCGCTCGGCATCGCGCTTGCCACGCTCGGCAAATGCGCCCTTGCGCTTGCCGTGTTCACGGCGATCTTCGGCGGGTGGCAATGGGTCCTGGCGCGCCAGCCCCTGCCCGGCGCCTCCAATCGCGAGGGTGCGTGCGTGCTGTGGTTCGTCGGCAGCTCGACGATGAGCCGCTGGTCCTCCCTCCAGGACGATCTCAAGCCCTGGATCGCGCAGAATCGCGGCATGGGCGGCGCGACCATGGCGGAGATCAACCTCCACATCGCGCATGATCAGGCCAAGCGTGCTCCCCAGGCGATCGTCTATTATGCCGGCGACAATGATCTCGCCTTCGGCCGTTCGGTGGACGAGACCGTGGCGGACCTGCGCGAGTTCCTTGCCATCAAGGCGCGCCTGTTCGGCCAGACGCCGGTATTCGTCATCTCGCTGAAGCCCAGCCCCACCCGCTGGGACCGGCGCGACCAGCAGGACCGCTATAATCTGGTCGCGCGGACGATCGCCGGGCAGCGGCCGGACGTCACCTATGTCGATATCGTGTCGCTGCTGCTTCTGAACGGGCGGCCGGGGCCCTTCTATAATGAGGACGGGCTGCACCTGAACGACGAAGGCTATCGGCGCTGGACGATCGCGCTGCGCCGCGCTCTGGACGAGAACCTGCCGCAGCGCGTCCTGCAGCGATGCCATTCTGAAGTCCCCCAGAGGGGAGCGTGAATCGTGGTAGATGCCGGGAAGGTTACGGCAGAATTCATACCGTTTCGACGCTGCAAGGAACGGCTGATTAAGCAATTTGATCTAGATTAAGCCCCAGTCAACTGCACCCGTAGTTGCTCAGGGGGCGAATTTGCGAGGCGAGCGGATTGCCGGTTTGGACAACTGGCGCGCGCTGCTGATGCTTGCCGGGATCTTCCTGCACGCCACGACCGTGCAGGAGATCGACCGGCCCGTCTTCGTGCTGATCGCCAAGACCTCCTCCAATTTCCGCATGGGCACTTTCTTCGCGGTTGCCGGGCTGCTCAGCCTGCTCGCCATCGCCAAGCGCGGGGCCGATCCCTGGCTGGCGCGCCGCAGCTTCCAGATCGGCATCCCGATGCTCTTCGGGCTGTTCGTGCTGGCCCCGTTGATGAGCGCCTGTGCGAGCTGGCATGCGTTCGGCACCATGATGCCGGCGTTGCCGGAACTCGGCTGGTGGCATTTCTGGTTCCTGGTCGACCTGCTGGCCTATGCTCCGATCACCTTCTGGCTCTTCCGTGCGGACCGGGCGCATGCGATCTTCGCTCGCATCGATCGATGGGTGGAGCGCGATCGCCCCTCGGTGACGCTGATCATCCTGGCCGTGGGCGTGGTGGCGGCAATGAGCGTCCTGCTCGTCGCGCGGCTGGCGAGCATGGCCGGCATGCTCGCCGAGCCGGTCTGGGCGGCCCATCAGATACTGGGCTATGCGCCGCTCTACGCGTTCGGCGTGATCCTGGCGGGTTCGCCGGCATTATTCCGCCACATGACCGCGCGCACCGGCCCCGCCTTCACGGTGCTGGCGATGGTGTTCGCGCTCTGCCTGGCCTCGCGGCTGCTGCCGGGGGGCGGGAAGGGCCTTTTCGACGGGCCGGCCAGCCTGCTGAACGTGGTGACCTCCTGCCTGTGTCCGCCGGCGGTCACCGTGCTGATCCTGCGGTCGGCGATCGCGATGCGCGGAACGCCGCCGCTGTTCCGGCGGATATCGGACGCGGCCTTCACCATCTACATGGTGCATTTTCCGATCATCCTCGCGCTCGACCCGTTGCTCGATCCGCTGCGGCTCAATCCCTATGTCTCCTATCTGCTGCTCGTGGGATTGTCGGGCTGGCTCTCCTATCTGGTGCATCGCCTGATCGTCACGCGCGTCCCCTTCGCGGCGATGCTGCTCAACGGCGTCAATCCGGCCAAGCCGCGTGCGGCCATAGCCGAATAGAGCGGTCGCCCGCACGCCCGGGGGCGTGCTTCCGTAATTTACATACGTTCTTGATTGCATGTAAATGTGCGCCTAGGCTGCCGCTACCGGCGAAGACCGGCGATCGGGGAGGAACAGTTGCGCATCGATTGCCCGATGGGCGCGGTGCGGCGTGCACGACAACCAGCCGGACTTCCCGCTCGCCACTCCGCGCGGCCGAACCGCTCGGCCGGCCTCGATCGATTCGGGGTCACCGATGCGGTTCGAAGGAGAAAATCGATAAGCGCAAGGAGAGGCAGATGAAGACAATATCTCGGGCGATTTTCACCACATTGGTTTCCAGTATCGCTCTCGCCGCCGCCCTGCCGGCGTATGCCCAGTCCGTTCCCAACGCGCCGACCGGCCCGGTGGAGACGCAATATTATGCCAATGGCAGCTATGCGACGACCACGACCCGCTCCGCCGCGGCCTGTGATTCCAAGGGCAATCAGTGCGATGTCTTCTATCCGTCCAACATCGCGTCGCTGAACACCCGCCTGCCGCTGGTGGTATGGGCGAATGGCACCGGCTCCACGCCGGACAATTACACCAACTGGCTGAAGCACCTCGCCAGCTGGGGCTTCATCGTCGTGGCCACGCGCGACCAGCAGACCGGCTATGGCAACACCGTGCTGGATTCGCTGGCCTATATGCGGGCCGAGGAAGCGAACCCGTCCAGCCCCTTCTATCACCGCGTCGATTTCGCCCATGTCGGGGCGGCGGGCCATTCGCAGGGCGCTTCGGGCGCCGCCAATGCGATGTTCCACTCGAACGGCGTGATCACCACCACGGTGACATTCGAGCTGCCGAACCAGAATTGGTGCAATCCGGCCGACAATTGCCTGCTCACGCCGACGCTGACCGGTGGCTCGGGATCGATCTTCTATGTGAGCGGCACGGCGGACAGCCTGATCGCGCCGGACACGCAGAGCGGCGGCACCCAGCTCAACTCGCAGACCGCCTATTACAACGCCACGCCGGGCACGATGCTCAAGGCCAAGGGCCTGCTGAAGGGCGCCAACCACAATGACGTCACCGGCACGCCGGGCTGCGGCGCGCTCGGCTTCCTCAAGGCCTGCGCTAACGGGGTCTATGGCTATCTCGGCTTCCCGACCGCCTGGCTCGCCTGGCAGCTGAAGGGCGATGCCGTCGCCGGCGCCGCGTTCAAGAACGGGACCGGCGAGTTCTTCACCGCGAACGCCTGGACCGGGCGGATCTCCAACATCCCTTGAGCTTCCGGCTCTGAGCTTCTGGTCGCGCGCCGCGGTCCGGGCGGCGCGCGGCCAACCCTTATCCACGGAAAGCAGGAACATGGTTCGTACCTACGGCATCATCGCGATTCTGGTCGTGGCGGCGGGCATCGCCTTCTTCGCCTGGCCACGGAGCGCTCCCGTCGCAGCCGATGCCGGTGCGGTCGTGGTGCGGCCGGTCGAAGCCGAACCGGTGCCGGCGCCCATCGCCGAATCCGCTGCGCCGGCGCCGCAGCCGCGGCCGGCAGTGGAAACCGCGATCCTGGCGTCGATGGAGGATCCGCGCGCCGAACTGCGCGATGTCGTCGTCCGGCGGGACGCGCCGCAGATCGCCTGTGGCGAGAAGCGGACCGCGCGGGATCCGGTGTTCCGGCGGTTCGTTTGGCTCGGGCATCTCAAGATGCTCGCAACCGATGACGGGACGAAGGACTTCGGCAATATCGCCGCGGTCTGCCGGGAAGGGCAGCCGGTTCCCTGATCGGTCAGCCGGCCGGCGGGACGATCGGGCGCCCGCGGGAGTCGATGACGCCCGCGTTCGTTGCGCCTTCGACCAGCAGGCGCAGGAAATCGACCGAGCGCCGCATGTCCGCGGGGTCCGGGGCAAGAACCTGCGCGATCGACAGGCCGCGCACGGCCCAGACGAACAGGCGGATTCCGGCGAGCATTTCGCTATCCTCGCCGCTGCCGAACTGCTGCTTGATCGTCTCGAGCGACATCTGCTCCACTCTCGCCTGCATCGGCGCGACGAGCGCGGCCAGTTCGGGATCGCTGCGCGACGCCTGGAGTATCTCGAGCACGGCGAGCCCGGAGGGGCGGCTCAACACCTCCCAGAGCATTTCCGGCCAGTCGGCGAGGCGCGCGCCGCGGCCGGTATCGGCCGCGATCCGTTCATAGGCGCGCTTCTCGCGCTCGTAGACGCTGCCGATCACATCGGCCATCAGCTGCACGCGCGTGCCGAAATGGTGATGCAGCGCGCCGCGGGTGACGCCGGCCTCTTCGGCGATCGCCTCGGTCGAGGTGCCGGCATAGCCCTTACGATAGAGCAGCCGGATCGCTGCATCGAGCAGTGCCTCCCGCGTTTCCGCGGTACGCTCCGCCTGTGTCCGACGTTTCCTGCCCGCAGCTGCCTCCGCCACCTTGTCTTGTGTCCCTTCCGATCGCCGGTTCCGGCAAAGCAACCCATTTGGCGGGTCGCGGCAAGGTCCGTCAACACGCGCCGCGCCATGACGCCCGGATGGCGAAGTTCGGCCGGGGGCTGTGCAGTTTCGGCCGCATCCGCTAAGGCGCGCGCTTCCGCAACCACTGGAACCGTGAATGACGCTCTACGCACGCTTCGCCGCGCATCTGAACCTTGCCCTGGATGCGCTCGTCCTCGCCGGTGACCTGCCTGCGGGGCTGGAGCGACGTGCGGTCACCGTCGAGCCGCCGCGCGACCCCTCGCACGGGGACCTGGCCACCAACGCCGCGATGGTGCTCGCCAAGCCGGCTGGGACCAATCCGCGCGCGCTGGCCGAGAAGATCGGCGCGGAGCTGGAGAAGCTGGACGAAGTCGCCACGGTCTCGATCGCGGGCCCGGGCTTCATCAACCTGACGCTCACCGACGCGACTTGGCGCGGCGAGCTGGTGGCGATCCTCGATGCCGGGGACGATTATGGCCGCTCCGCCGTGGGCGCGGGCACGACCGTGAACGTCGAATATGTCTCGGCCAACCCGACCGGCCCGATGCACATGGGCCATTGCCGGGGCGCGGTGGTGGGCGATGCGCTCGCCTCGCTGCTCGAATTCGCCGGGCACAAGGTGATCCGCGAATATTATGTCAACGACGCGGGCGGCCAGGTCGATGTGCTCGCCCGCTCGGCGCACCTTCGCTACCGGGAAGCGCTGGGCGAGACGATCGAGATTCCCGAGGGGCTCTATCCGGGCGAATATCTGAAGCCGGTCGGCGCGAAGCTCGCGGCGGAGTTCGGCGACAAATATGTCGGCGCGCCGGAGAGCGAATGGCTCGTGCTCTTCCGCAAGACCGCTGTCGCCGCGATGATGGACATGATCCGTGCCGATCTGGCGTTGCTCGGCATCCATCACGACCTGTTCTCGTCCGAGGCCGAGCTGCAGGCCGTCGGCAAGCCCGAGCAGGCCGAGGCGTGGCTGCGCGAGCGCGGCTTCGTCTATGACGGCGTGCTCGAGGCGCCCAAGGGCGAGACGCCGGAAGATTGGGAGCCGGTCGAGCTGCCGCTGTTCCGCTCGACGCAATTCGGGGATGATCAGGATCGCCCGATCAAGAAGTCGAACGGCGCCTGGACCTATTTCGGCGCCGATCTCGCCTATCACTTCCAGAAGGCGCAGTCGGCCGACCAGCTGATCGACATCTGGGGCGCCGATCATGCGGGCACCGTCAAGCGCATCGTCGCCGCGGTGCAGGCGCTGACCGGCGGCGAGACCAAGTTCGACGTCAAGCTGGTCCAGATGGTCCGGCTGCTGCGCGACGGCGAGCCGGTGAAGATGTCGAAGCGCGCCGGCAACTTCGTCACGCTCGCCGATGTGGTGAACGAAGTCGGCAAGGATGTGGTCCGCTTCACCATGCTGACCCGCAAGGCGGACGCCCAGATGGACTTCGATTTCGCCAAGGTGGTCGAGGCATCGAAGGACAATCCGGTCTTCTACGTCCAATATGCGCACGCCCGTGTCGCGTCGCTCCAGCGGCGCACCGCGGAGGCGGGGATCGCCTGTGCCGATGCGGATCTGTCTCTGCTTGATACACAGGAGCTGCGGCTGGTTCAGGCCGCCGCGCAGTTCCCGCGGATCGTCGAGGCAGCGGCATCGGCGCGTGAGCCGCATCGAATTGCCTTTTATCTCTATGATTTGGCGGCTGAGCTCCATAGCCTGTGGAACCTGGGCAAGGACGATGCGAGCCGCCGCTTCCTGATTCCCGACCAGCCGGCGTTGACATGTGCACGGCTTTATTTGGCGCGTTCGATTGGGCAGATTGTACGTAACGGCCTCCGCATCATGGGCGTCGAGGCTGTCCAGGAGATGTGAGGAATGAACATGCGTGGGGGGGAGGCCGGATTCGGCGATGACGATCGCCTTCCCTGGCTGGAGACGGTGGAGGATGATTATCGCGAGGGGCCTTCCTTCGGCCGCCTCCTGCTGCTCGTCGTCCTGCTCCTGGCGGTGCTCGGCGCGGGGGCGTTCGGCTATTACTGGTACCAGAAGCAGAAGAGCCTGTCCGGCAATGGCGAGCTGATCGCGGCGCCGGAAGGCGATTACAAGGTCAAGCCCGACGAGCCGGGCGGGATGAAGGTGGATGGCGAGGGAGACACCGTCTTCGCCACCAGCCAGGGTGACAGCGGCAATTCGAGCATCGACACCAGCGCGCTGCCCGAGGCGCCGGTGGATGGCAAGAAGGTGGCGGAGAAGGCGCCGTCGCTGACGGGCGAGAAGAATGCCAAGGTCGCGATCCCGTCGAGCGCCGCCGCGGCGGAGGCCCAGCCCAGGCGCGTGCCGGTGATCGCCCCGCAGGCCGGGGGCTCGGGCGCGCTGATCCAGCTCGGCGCCTTTCCGGACGAGGGCGGCGCCAATGCCGCCTGGGCGCGCCTATCGAAGCGCTTTTCCTATCTGGCGCCGCTCGGCAAGTCGGTCGAGCGCGGCGAGAAGGATGGCAAGTCGGTGTTCCGCCTGCGCGTCAATGCGGGTTCGAACGGTCAGGCGAAGGAGCTGTGCGGCAAGCTCAAGGTGGCGGGCGAGAGCTGCTACGTGGCGAATTGATGGCCGGCCGCCGCAATCTTGCGATCGTGCTGGCCGTCCTGGCGATGGGCCTTGGGGTGGCCGTGACATGGGCGGGCCCGTTCATTGCGCGGGATCGCTGTCTCGATGCGGGCGGTGCGTGGCGGGATGGCCGCTGCGTGCGCTGATCCGCCGGGCCGGCTGACGGCAAGCCATGCCGCACGGGCATGGCCGATATCGGGGGAGGGGCTTATCCGGCGCCTTCCGCTCGGCTAAGACCGCAGGCATGAAGCCTGTAATCTTCGGTGTATCCGGCCTGTCGCTCACGGCCGAGGAGCGCGATTTCTTCCGTGACGCCGATCCGCTCGGCTACATCCTGTTCAAGCGCAATTGCGAGAGCCGCGACCAGATGCGCGCGCTCACCGAGAGCCTGCGCGAATTGAGCGGCCGGGCCGATCTGCCGATCCTGATCGACCAGGAAGGCGGCCGCGTCAGCCGGATGGTGCCGCCCGAATGGCCGGCCTTCCCGGCGGGCGAGGTGTTCGGCCGGCTCTACGACGTCGCGCCGGTCTCCGCGATCGAGGCGGCGCGCGCCAATTACAATGCGCTGGGCATGATGCTGGCCGATGTGGGAGTCACCGTCGATTGCGCGCCGCTGCTCGACGTCGTCACGCCCGAGGTGACTCAGGCGATCGGCGACCGCGCCTTTGGCGGCGAGCCGATGCGAGTCGCGGCACTGGGACAGGCATGCGTCGAGGGGTTGCGCCGGGGCGGCGTGGTCGGCGTGGTCAAGCACATGCCGGGCCATGGCCGCGCGCTGGTCGACAGCCATCTCGAGCTGCCGCGCGTCCGGGTCGACGCGGCGGCGCTGGAACAGGACATCGCGCCGTTCCACGCGCTCCGGCATGCGCCGATGGGCATGACCTGCCATGTGGTGTTCGAAGCCTGGGACGCCGAGCGCCCCGCCACGCTCTCGCCCCGGGTGATCGGCGAGATCATCCGCGGCCGCATCGGCTTTGACGGCCTGTTGATGACCGACGACATCGACATGAAGGCGCTCTCCGGCACGCCGGGCGAAAAGGCGATGCAGGCGCTGGCGGCGGGCTGCGACGTGGTGCTCGACTGCTGGGCGCGGATGGAGGAGATGATCGAGATCTCCGCCCTGCTGCCCGACGCGACGCCCGCATGCATCGAGCGGCTTGACCGCGCGATGGCGACGACGGGCGCGGACGAGCCTGATGCGGACTTCGCGGAGTTGGTCGCCAGGCGCGACGCGTTGCTGGCGCTGGCGTAACTTCTCCCTCTCCCCGCAAGCGGAGAGAGGGAGTTGATGACACCACCCCTCCGACCTGCTTAACTCCCGCCATGGACGTCGAGACACCCGACACCCTGAAGATCGACATCGACGGCTGGGAAGGGCCGCTCGACCTGCTGCTCGCGCTCGCGCGCAACCAGAAGGTGGACCTGCGGCAGATATCGATCCTCCAGCTCGTCGAGCAATATCTCGATTTCGTGAACCAGGCGCGCGAGCTGAAGCTCGAGCTGGCCGCCGACTATCTCGTGATGGCTGCCTGGCTGGCCTATCTCAAGTCGGCGCTGCTGCTCCCGCGCAATCCCGAGGAGACGCCGAGCCCCGAGGAGCTGGCGCTGCGCCTGCAGCTGCGCCTCGAGCGGCTCAACGCGATGCGGGACGCCGGCGCGCGGCTGATGGCGCGCGACCGCACCGGGCGCGACAATTTCTTCCGCGGTGCGCCCGAGGGGCTCCGCGTGCTGCGCAAGGCGCGCTGGGAGGCCGAGATCTACGACCTGATCGCCGCCTATGGCCGGATCAGCGCGCGCACCCGGCCGGTGATGCACGTCGTCGCGCACCGCGACGTGATGACGCTGGAGGCGGCGATCGAGCGCGTCTCGGCCCTGATCGGCACGCGGATCGAATGGAGCACGCTCCAATCCTTCCTGCCCGAAGGCGCGGCCGGGCCCTATGCCAAGTCGGCGCTCGCCTCGTCCTTCGTCGCCGCGCTGGAGCTGGCCAAGCAGGGCCGGGTGGAGCTGCGGCAGAAATCGGCCTTCGCGCCGCTCTATCTCAAGGCGGCGGGATGACGCCCGAAGACGCGGCTTCGCGCGCGGTGGAGGCCGTGCTGTTCGCTTCCGAGTCCCCGATGACGCTGGACGAGATCCGCGCGCATGTCGGCGCGGAGATCGACCTGCGCGGCGCGCTGGCCGCGCTGGAGGCGCTGTATGCGGGGCGCGGGATCGAGCTGGTCCGCCGCGGCGATCGCTGGCACTTCCAGACCGCCGCCGATCTGGCGCACCTGCTGCGCCGCGACCGGGAGGAAAGCCGCAAGCTCAGCCGCGCCGGTATCGAGACGCTGGCGATCATCGCCTATCACGAGCCGGTGACGCGCGCCGAGATCGAGGCGATCCGCGGCGTGCAGATATCCAAGGGCACGATCGACGTGCTGATGGAAGCGGGCTGGGTGCGCCCGGCCGGCCGCCGCGAAGTGCCCGGGCGGCCGCTGATGTATGCCACCACGGGCGGCTTCCTCACCCATTTCGGCCTTTCCAGCCGCCGCGACCTGCCGGGAATCGACGACCTCAAGGCCGCCGGCCTGCTCGATCCGGTCGATCTCGCCATGGAGGCGCTGGGTGAAAGCGACATGGCCGAGGCGCCCGAAAGCGAAACTGTCACAGACGACGAATAGGGCGCTCCCGCGTTGGCCATTGCCGCTGCTGCGCGTGAGGCCTAGATAGAGATTGAATCAAGGAGATTTGTTATGGGTATGGGCAGCATCTGGCACTGGCTCGTGCTGGGCTTGATTGCGATCCTCCTGCTCGGCGGCGGTCGCTTCTCGAACATGATGGGCGACGTCGCCAAGGGCATCAAGCAGTTCAAGAAGGGCATGTCCGAGGAGGACGAGGACAAGCCGGCGACCCGCATCGAAGGCAAGGCGGCCCCGGAGCCGACCGTGCAGCGCGAGGCCGAGCCCGCGCGCGAAGAGAAGCTCTGAACTTCCGCGCCGCTCCCGGCTCAGGGCGCCGGGGGCCGCTTCTGGCGATTTGATCGATGCTTGATTTCAACGCGCCCGAATTCGTGGTCGTCGCCATTGTGGCGCTGATCGTGATCGGGCCCAAGGATCTGCCCAAGGCGATGCGCTTCGTGGGCAAATGGTTCGGCAAGGCGCGCGCCGTCGCGCGCCAGTTCCGCTCCGGGTTCGACAGCATGGTCCGCGAGGCGGAGCTTGCCGAGCTCGAGAAGCAATGGGCGGCCGAGAATGCGCGCATCATGTCGGAGCATCCGCCCGCAGCGCTTCCCGCGCCCGAGGCGGAGGTGCATGCTGTCGGCGAGGACACGGCGCCCGTGATGGTCGAGCAGCCCGCGATCCTGGGCGAGACGCCGGGCGTGTCCGCGCAGGCGCCCAAGCCGAAGCGGGCGCGCAAGCCGGCCGCTGTCGCCGCCGAGCCGGTGGCCGAGCCCGCCGCCAGGCCCGCGCCCAAGCCGCGCGCGCGCAAGGCTGCCGCGGCTTCGGCCGAGCCAGCGGCCAAGCCGCGCACCCGCAAAAAGGCCGCGCCGCCTGCCGAGGCGGCGGAATGAGGGACATCGACGATACCCAGCAGCCCCTGCTCGAGCATCTGATCGAACTGCGCCGCCGCCTGCTCTACTGCGTGGCGGCGCTGGTGGTGACGTTCTTCGCCTCCTTCTATTTCTCGAAGGAAATCTACGGTTTCCTCGTCCATCCGCTCGCGGTGGCGGGGCAGGACCAGGTGATCTTCACGCAGATATTCGGGGCGTTCTTCGTCCAGCTCAAGGTCGCCTTCTTCTCGGCGATGATGCTGTCCTTCCCGGTGATCGCGACACAGCTCTGGCAGTTCGTCGCGCCCGGGCTCTACCGGCAGGAGAAGAAGGCGTTGCTGCCCTTCCTGCTGGCGACGCCGGTGCTGTTCATCGCCGGCGCCGCGCTCGCCTATTTCATCGCCATCCCCACGGCGCTGCATTTCCTGCTCGGCTATCAGGGCGAGCTCGGCACCAGCGGCGTCAAGCAGGTCGCGATGCCCGATGCCGAGAAATATCTCGATTTCGTGATGCAGTTCCTCTTCGCCTTCGGCATCACCTTCCTGCTGCCGGTGCTGCTGATGCTGCTCGAGCGGGCGGGAATCGTCACCTATGAGCAGCTCAAGGGCGCCTGGCGCTACGCCGTGGTGGCCGCCTTCGCGATCGCCGCGGTGCTGACGCCGCCGGACGTCGGCTCGCAGCTGCTGCTCGCGATTCCGCTGGTCGGGCTCTATTTCCTGTCGCTGGCGGCGATCTGGTTCACTCGCCGCCGTCGCCCGGCGGCGACGGACGACGAGGACGAGGCCGAGACGGAGGCCGCCGAGGCCTGACGCAAAAAAAAAAAGCCCTTCCCGCGCGTGCGGGAGGGGCTTTGCTTTCCGCCTGGCCTATTTGGCGTCGTTCGCGGTCTTGGCGACCGTGTCGCCGGCCGAGGACACGTCCCGGCCCATGCCTTCGATCGTGTTGCAGGCCGAGACCAGCATCGCGCCGGCAAGCGCGGCGCAGGCGATGATCTTACGCATATTCACTCTCCAGGATACCGGATCCCATCGGGATCACCGGACCAATGCCCAAGCTCGCGCAAACGTTCCGTTTGTACGACAAGTGCTTGTCAACGCTAGGGAAAGTGCAAGGGCCCCAAAATTTTTAGGCCCGGAAGCGTCACCGGGGGGGGAGGGTTGACGCTTCCGGGCCCATGTCTTGGATAGCGAGAGCGGGGGGGCAAAAGGTCACTATCCGAAGAGCAGAACGGTCCATGCGATCCCGGGTTCCACGCCCCCCGATTTTTTTCGAACTTTTTTTATCCAGGTTATTGCTCAGGGGCGTCCGGTGATCGCGATGGCGGCTTCATAGGCGCCGCTGAGCGGGTCGTGGTGCAGCTTGGTGCGCAATTGCCGGGCAAGGCCGCCGATCACGCGGCCATAGCGATTCTCCACCAGCGTCTCGAGCGCGGGGCTCTCCACCAGGGCAGGCGAGGTGACGCGCAGGAGCGCCCGGTGCGCATCATCGTCGATCGGCTTGATCGAGATGCGGATCTGCGCGGCCGGATTGCAGTTCATCGCCAGCTCGACGATCTCGGTGAGCAGGAAGGCGACGGCGATCGCCACGTCCTGGTTGACCAGCACCGGCGAAATGTCGAGCGTCACGCCCAGTCCCTGGGCGCGCTCCGGAGCGGTGGCGCGGATATTGGCGGCGAGCTCGCCGATCACCGAGCGGAGGTCGAGCCCGCGATTCTCCTCCAGTTCGGCATAATGGTGGCGATGGACCACCGCGAGCGCGTCCACCCGCCGCTGGATCGAGGCATAGGCCTCGCTCGCTTCCTCGCTCCGGGCGCTGCGCGCGTGGAAGTTGATCAGGCTGGCGATCACCTGGAGATTGTTCTTCACCCGGTGATGGACCTCGCGGGTCAGCTTGGTCTGGCGCACCAGCCCCTCGGCCAGGTCGGCCTCATGCTCCTTCACGGTGCGGCTGATGTCGCGGAACGTGTCGCCCAGTTCGCGGATCTCCGCGGCGGGCATGTCGCCGAAGCGCTTGATGTCGATCACCTCGCCCGGCTTGTAGGCGCCGACGCTCGCGCGCAGGCGGCGCAGCGGCCGGATCAGGAGGATGTCGACGACGAACCAGCTGATGCCCGCGGCGGCGAGCCACATCAGCACCAGCACCACCGTGTTGATGATCATCGGCGAAGTGATCGGCGTGCCCAGCATCGACATTTCGAGCTCGAGCCCGTCGATGCCCAGATTGCTGGGAATGATCTCGCGGCGGTCGAGCGGCCCCGCGCCTTCCAGCCTGCGCAGCACCAGCCGCTCGCCATTCTGCATCAGCGCGGCGCCATATTCGGGAACGAAGCCGCTCGGCTGGATCAGCGCGGCGAGTGTGGTCTTCGAATAGAAGGCGGTCGCGGTGCTGCCCGTCCTGCCGCCGATGCGCAGCGTCATGCCGTCCGCCTCCAGCGTGGTCCGCACCTGGCGGTGCTGGAGCCTGGTCCTGTCCTCCGCGCGGAAGCGCTGGCCGCAGATGACGCGGCCCTCGCCGTCGGCGATCGAGAAACGCGCGCCCGCCGTGGTGGCGAAGGTGCCCGCCAGACGGGTGCAGGCCGGAACGTCGTGCGGATTGGCTTCCAGCGCGGCCAGCGCGTCGGCGAGCTGGCTCACATGGTTGACCAGGATGTCGCGCAGCACGCCCGAGCTTTCGCCGGCGGCGGCGCCCAGCCGGGCGCGGGCTTCGGTATCCGCGTTTCGCGTGCTCTGCAGCGTGGTGAACAGGGCGATCAATGCCAGCGGCAGCAGGCAGAGAATCAGGTAGAGGAAGACCTTGGCGCCGGTGGGCAATTGCACCAGCGCCGCGGCCGGACGGATCCTGGCGCGCGGTTCTTCGTCTGCGATGTCCATGGACTCCGGGCTAGTCGAGCTTCTTCAGCAGGTCGAGCAGATCGTCGGGAACGGCTTCGCCCAGCGCCTCGTCATAGGCTTGGCGCAGCGCCACGCCGACATTGCGACCGGGGCGACCGGTTTCCTTCCCGCCATCGGATTTGGGCGGCTTTTTCATTTTCTCATCCGCGGAACGCACCAATTCCCCCCTGCGCCGTAGCGTTACCCACGGCCCGGACTAAAAGCGACCTGTTCCGGATGCAACTTCCGGAATTGAACGAAAGCCACCGGTCGCATGGGGCCGGCGGCTGAGCGGCAACATTACGCAGCATCTGCCATGAAACCAAATAGCGCCTCGTTTGTTCCACAGGCGATGCAATATCCGGGGAGGGGCTCCTTCGGGTGGCACGAAATGAGGATTGCAATAGCTCGGAACGGGGATGAAACAATCCGTTCCGCACTCGTAGGAGAATAGTTCGACCATGTCGCTTGGACAGCAACTCGCGCCGCACCTTCCGTTGCTTCGTCGCTATGCGCGCGCGCTCACCGGCAGCCAGGCCGATGGCGATCGCTATGTGCGCGCGGCGCTCGAGGCGATCGTCGCGGCGCCGGACCAGTTCCCCCGCGAAGTCGATCCCCGGCTGGGCCTGTACCGCACCTTCCAGGCGATCTGGCAGTCGACGCATCTCGAGGAAGAGGATGTCGTCGCGGATGCCGCCAACGAGAATGAGGCGATCGCCCGCAAGCGGCTCGCGCGCCTCACCCCATTGTCGCGCCAGGCGCTGCTGCTCACCACGGTCGAGGGCTTCAGCATCGAGGATGCGGGCTATCTGATCGAGGAGGATGCGGGACAGGTGCAGAAGCTGGTGGGCGAAGCCGTGGCCGAGATCGAGCGCCAGACGCGCACGCGGGTGATGATCATCGAGGACGAGCCGCTCATCGCGATGGATCTGGAGCAGATCGTGCGCGATCTGGGCCATGAGGTGACCGGCGTCGCCGTCACGCGCGACGAAGCGGTCGCGCTGGCGATGGAGGACCGGCCCGGGCTGGTCCTGGCCGACATCCAGCTCGCCGACGACAGCTCGGGCATCGACGCGGTGAAGGACATCCTTGCCGAATTCTCGGTGCCGGTGATCTTCATCACTGCCTTCCCGGAGCGGCTGCTCACCGGCGAGCGGCCCGAGCCGACCTTCCTGATCACCAAGCCGTTCCAGCGGGAAACCGTGAAGACGACGATCAGCCAGGCGCTGTTCTTCGACCAGGCGACCGTCCCGGCCTGAACCATTCGCGAAAAATCCGGCGCGGGTTCCACATGATACGGACCCAAAACGGTCTTCGCGGGTTGTAGATGGCATGGCTGAGAATGACGAATCCATCCATATCGACAGCGAACGGGCCCGCGCCGGCGCTACGCCGCATATGACGCGCTATGTGCTGGGCTATGGCCTGGTGCTGGTCATCGTCGCGTTCGCCGTGATCCTTCTCTTCTGACCGCGCACGGCATGAATATGCTGGCAATCGCGGCCACCAAGCCTATCTCTGGAACAGGCCGCTTCCACGCGGCCCACGCAAAAAAGCGGGATCGAATGAGTCAGTCCGAACAGCCCGAGGACAAGGGGACCGAGGCGCCGCAGGAGCATGTCTCGCTCTCCGACCCCGAGTTCAAGAAACAGCTCGCGATGGTCATCCCGCATCTGCGCGCCTTTGGCCGCTCGCTTTCGGGCAGCCGCGACCTCGCCGACGATCTGGTGCAGGAGACGCTGCTCAAGGCCTGGGCGGCGCGCAAGCGCTTCCAGGCCGGCACCAACATGCGCGCCTGGACCTTCATCATCCTGCGCAACCTGTATCTCAGCCAGATGCGCCGCGCGCGCTTCAAGGGCGAATGGGACGATCTGGTCGCCGACCGGCTGCTCGCCGCGCCCGCCAGCCAGGACCGGCATGTCGAGCTCTCGGACATGCAGCGCGCGTTGCTCCACCTTCCCCAGCCGCAGCGCGAGGCGCTGATCCTGGTCGGGGCGGGGGGCTTCGCCTATGAGGAGGCGGCCGAGATCTGCCAGGTCGCCGTCGGCACGATCAAGAGCCGCGTCGCGCGTGGGCGGGTCGCGCTCGAACATCTGCTCAGCGAAGGGCAGCTGCCTTCGCGGCGGCTGGAACCGGGCACCGCCGAAGGCAAGACGGCGCTCGACACGATCATGGGCGAAGTGGAGGATCTCAGCCGCGATCGCGGCGACCTCTCGCCCAAATAGGCCGGGCCCGCGCAAAATTCAGGCCGCGTTCCCCGAAGGAGCGCGGCCTTTTCCATGCCGGGAAAGCTCGAGGTTCAGCGGGGCCGGTTGAGCAGGCGAAGCATCGCCGCCATGTCGTCCGGCAGCCCCGTGTCCCGCGCATAGGCGTCGCGCAGCGCCAGGCCGATCGCATCGCTGGCGCGCGGCGCTTCGACCCGATATGCGGGCTGCCGGGCTTCGCTGGCCGGGGCTGAAGTCGTCTGGTTCATGTTGCTAGAACAATTCAATTCTCGTTTTGTTGCTTGACTTTTTGCAATGCACCGTTTCGCAGGTGACTGATTCCGTGACTGAAACCCCTTTGCCCGCCGATCTCGCCGACGCCGTCGCACGTGCTCGGGCCCATGCGCCCTTCCTCGACAATCTGCTCACGCGCGAGGCGGCGCTGGTCGCCGATCTCGACGCCGCCCTTGCGGATCCCCGTGCGGCCGCGCGGGCGATCGCGGGCGAAATGGGCGAGGGGGCGCGGCTGCGCATCGAGCGCCGCCGGCTCGCGCTCCTCGTCGCCCTGGGCGATCTTTCGGGCCGGTTCGATCTCACGCGGGTCACGCACCTCCTCACCGATTTCGCCGATGATGCGCTGGACCGTGCGATTCGCGCGGCGATCCTCGAGCGCACGCCCGATGCCGAGCCGCGCGGATTCGCCGCGATCGCGCTTGGCAAGCAGGGCAGCCGCGAGCTGAACTATTCGTCGGACATCGATCCGATCCTGCTCTTCGATCCCGAGACGCTGCCCTGCCGCCCGCGCGAGGACGTGCAGGAAGCGGCGGTGCGGATCGGCCGCCGCGTGGTCGAGCTGCTCCAGGCGCGCGACGGCGACGGCTATGTGCTGCGCGTCGACCTGCGGCTGCGCCCCTCGCCCGAAGTGACGCCGATCGTGCTGCCGGTCGAGGCGGCGATCTCCTATTATGAAAGCCAGGCGCTGCCCTGGGAGCGCGCGGCCTTTATCCGCGCCCGGGCCTGTGCCGGCGACCTGGCGCTCGGCGGCTATTTCCTCGACGCGATCCGTCCGTTCGTATGGCGCCGCGCGCTCGACTATGGGACGATCCGCGAGATCCGCGACATCAGCCGCCGCATCCGCGATCATTATTCGCAGGCCCAGGCGTTCGGCCCCGGCTATGACCTGAAGCGGGGGCGGGGCGGCATCCGCGAGGTCGAGTTCTTCGCCCAGATCCACCAGCTCATCCATGGCGGCCGCGAACCCTCGCTGCGTGCGCCCGCCACCCGCGACGCGCTCGCCGCGCTGGCGGAGGCGGGGCGGATCGAGTCCGACGAGGCGCGGGACCTCACCCGGGCCTATGTCGCGCTGCGCACGATCGAGCATCGGCTGCAGATGGTCGACGATCGCCAGACCCATCAGTTGCCGGAGAACCCCGACTCCCTCGACAATGTCGCCCGGCTGCACGGGCTGGCGGATGGCGCGGCGCTCACCGATCTGCTCCGGCCGCAGGTCACGCGCGTCGGCGCGATCTATGACAGCCTGGCGGGCGAGGAGGAGCAGCGGCTGCCGAACGAGAGCCTGCCGCTCGAGGCGAAGCTCGGCTCGGCGGGGTTCGAGCGGCCGGACGGCGCCGCGCGGATCGTCCAGGGCTGGCGGGCCGGCACTTATCCGGCGCTCCGCACCCCGGCCGCCCGGGAAGCGCTGGAATCGGTATTGCCCGGCCTGATCGACGCGTTCTCCCGCGCGCCGGACACGGTGCACGCGATCACCCGCTTCGATGCGATGCTCTCGCGCCTGCCCAGCGCGATCAACTTCTTCCGCCTGCTCGAAGCACAGCCCGGGCTCGCCCAGCTGCTCGGCGCGATCCTGGCGCTGGCGCCCACGCTGGCCGAGCAGCTGGGGCGGCGCGCCGAACTGCTCGACGGGCTGATCGACGCGACCGCGCTGGCGCCGGTTCCCGATATCGAGACGCTCGCCGCCGGCATGCGCCGCTGGGAGCCGGGCTCGGACTATCAGTTCCAGCTCGAGTTCGTCCGGCGCTTCGTCAACGAGAAGCGCTTCGCGCTCGGCGCCCAGATCGTCGCCGGGGCGAGCGATCCGCTGGAGGTCTCGACGGGCTATGCCCGGGTCGCCGAGGCGGCGATCGAGACATTGGCCAGCGCGACGGTCAGCGAATTCTCACGCAATCACGGCGTGGTGCCCGATAGCGAGCTGGTGATCCTCGCGCTGGGCCGGATGGGCGGGCAGGCGCTCACCCATGCCTCGGATCTCGACCTCGTCTACCTCTTCACCGGCGATTATGCGGCGGAGAGCGACGGCGCCAAGCCGCTCGGCGCGGTGATGTACTACAACCGGCTCGGCCAGCGCGTCACCGCCGCGCTCTCGGTGCCGACGCCCGCCGGGCCGCTCTACGAAGTCGACACCCGGCTGCGCCCCTCGGGTGCGCAGGGGCCGCTGGTCGTGTCGCTCGACGGCTTCGAGAAATATCAGCGCCAGGATGCCTGGACCTGGGAGCATATGGCGCTCACCCGTGCCCGCCCGGTCTTCGGCTCGCCATCGGCGCGCGCCAGGGTCCAGGCGATCATCGACACGGTGCTCCGGGGCGCGCGGCCGGAGCGCGACATCCGGGCCGAGGCCGTCAGGATGCGGGCCGACATGGCGGCGCACAAGCCGCCCAAGGGACCGCTCGACGCCAAGCTGCTCGATGGCGGGCTCGTCGACCTGGAGTTCGCGGTGCATGTGACCCAGCTCGTCCACCATGCCGGCTTCGAGCCGAGGCTGGGGGCGGCGATCGACCAGCTGGCGGAGCAGGGGCTGCTGCCCGCCGCCATGCGCCCGGCGCATGATTTCCTCACCCGGCTGCTCGTCACCATGCGGCTGGTCGCGCCCGACGCGCAGCCGCCGGGCTTCGCCACCCAGGCGCTGATCGCCCGCGCGCTCGAGCTCGGCAGCTGGGATGAGGTGGTTGCGCAGCTCGACCGGACCCGGCAGGAGGTTCGCGATTGCTGGGCGGCGGTGCGCGGCCCTGCCTGAGGAGAAGACGATGGCTATCGAGGAAGGCGACAAGATCCCCGCGGTCGATCTCGACGGAACCGAGGGAGAGGGGATCGCGCTCGCGGACAAAGTGGGGAAGCCCTTTGTCCTCTATTTCTATCCCAAGGACGACACGTCGGGCTGCACGCGCGAGGCGCAGGATTTCTCGGCATTGCTGCCGGAATTCGCGGCGCTCGGTGCCGAGGTGCTCGGCGTTTCCAAGGATCCGCCGATCAAGCACCAGAAGTTCATCAACAAATACGACCTAACCGTGCCGCTCGCGACCGATACCGAGGGCAAGGCGATGGAGGCGTTCGGCGTCTGGGTGGAGAAGCAGCTCTACGGCAAGCGCTATATGGGCATCGATCGCTCGACCTTCCTGTTCGACGATGAGGGCAGGCTGTTCCGCGCCTGGCGCCGCGTGCGCGTGCCCGGCCATGCGGTGGACGTCCTCGAATCGATCAAGGAAATGCAGGCGCGGTGAGAAGCGTTGCCGAGGCCTGTCGCGCGGTGCTCGCCGCGGCGGCGCCGGCCGACAAGGTAAAGGCGGCCCGCGCCGCCGCGCGCGACTGGCGGCTGGGACGGCTGGCCTTTGCGTTCGACGTGGCGATGCCCGATCGCCCCGCGCGCCCCGACAGGCCGGAGCTGCTGCCGCCCAACCGCATGCCCAAGCGCGGCAAGGGCGGCTCCGAGCGCGGGCGGATCGCGCTGATCCACGCGCTCGCGCATATCGAATTCGCCGCGATCGACCTTGCCTTCGATGCGGCGGGGCGCTTTGGCGGGCAGTTTCCGCGCGGCTTCACCGATGACTGGATGCAGGTCGGCGCCGACGAGGCGATGCATTTCGCCCTGCTCGACCGGCGGCTGCGGAAGCTGGGCAGCCAGTATGGCGCGATGCCCGCGCATGACGGATTGTGGGACGCGGCGGCCGAGACCGCGCATGATCCGCTTGCCCGGCTGGCGGTGGTGCCGATGGTGCTGGAGGCGCGCGGGCTCGATGTGACGCCCGCCACGATCGAGCGATTTCTGGCGGCGGATGATGCGGTTACGGCGCGCATTCTCACACGCATTCTGAACGACGAGGTGCGGCATGTCCGCGCCGGAACCCGCTGGTTCGAATCAGCCTGCCGCGAAAAGGGTTTCGTCCCCGAAACGGCCTGGCAGGCGCTGGTGACCCGACATTTCCGCGGCTTGCTTAAGCCTCCGTTCAACGACTCGGCGCGCGACTCAGCCGGTTTGTCCCGCGATTATTACCAACCTCTTGCCGTGGACTGATTCCTCGGGCCACAAGCCATCGTCCAGAGGCGGAGGGGCTGCTTCCTGCGACACGGGATAATTCGAAGTACGGCGGCCGGGTCGCGTTTCGGTGCTGGCTTCCATGAAACTGCCGGGGAATCATGGCTAAGGCGTCGAACACCAGAACCGCTACCGCAGCTCAGCGGTTCCGTGCTTTTTTCACTACCCGCGATTTTATTTTCCATGACGGCCGCGACCTGAAGCGTTTCAGCGTCGCCGGGCGCACCCAGGCGCTGCTCGCCGGCGTCGCCACCGTCACCGTGCTGTTCTCGGCCTATGGTGTGGCCCAGGCCGCGGTGGGCGCGATCGCGATCAGCGGCGTGACCGGTACCCCCGCTTCGCCGGAGGCGCAGGTCGCCCAGATGCGCGAGCAGGTCGAGAAGATGCAGGCCGATGTCACCGCCGCCAAGGAGGCCGCGCGCCTCCAGGCCGCGCGCGTCGAGCAGCACCAGGCGCTGATCAGCGCGACGCTCACCGGCAAGGGCGATCGCAAGGTGATCGAGCAGCCGCTGCCGGGCGCCTCGCAGCGCACCAGCGCCGTCGCCAATGAAGTCCTCGCCCCGCTCAAGCGGGTCGAGGCGCGCCAGATCGCGCTGGCCGGCAAGGCCCGCGCCGCCGGCGAGGCCCGGTATCAGCAGACCGCGGGCGAGCTTCGCCGCCTCGGCCTTTCGCCCGAGCGCTATGTGAAGGTGCCGGCGATGGGCGGCCCCTATGAGCCGATCGACAACGACAATGCGAGCGGCAGCGACGCCTCGGCCGAGGCGGCCGACGCCCAGTTCCGCGCACTGTTCGTCACTTGGAAGAAGCTCGACATGCTCGAGCAGACGGTGATTTCGATCCCGTCGATGCAGCCGGTCGACAAGCTCACCTTCACTTCGAATTACGGGGTCCGCTCGGATCCGTTCCGCGGCACTGCCGCGATGCACGCCGGCGTCGATATTCCAGGCGCGCTCGGCACGCCGATCTATGCGACGGCCGATGGCGTCATCAGCCATGCCGGCCGGCAGGGCGGCTATGGCAATCTCGTCCAGATCAACCATGGCCGCGGCATCGAGACCCGCTACGGCCATCTCTCGAAGATCCTCGTCGCCGACAATACCCGCGTGAAGCGCGGCCAGCTGATCGGCCTGATGGGCTCGACCGGCCGTTCGACCGGCAGCCACCTCCATTATGAAGTGCGCGTCGACGGCAAGGCGGTGAACCCGATCCCGTTCCTGCAGACCGGCGAGTATCTCGCTTCGGTGCAGGACCGCGTGGCGGGCGGCGTCGGCGGTCCGGCCACCAGCAAGTAACACCGGCTTTCAGAGTCAGGAGAGGAGAGGGGCTGCCCGTGTAGGCGGCCCCCTTTCCTATGTGCCTCCGCCGCTAATGCCAATCGTTCGCGGATCGAGCGGGCTTGGACGGGGCGCGGGTTTGCGTCTAGGCTGAAGGCAGGATCGCTATCGGGGGAGCATATGCGCCGGCCGGCATTCCTGCTCCTATCGTTGTCGGCTCCAGGCGCGCGCGCCCATCGAGAAGCCGGCGGCCGATGAGCTTCCCTGCTGCCTGCCCGGAGATTCCGGTTTCCGATCTCGCCGCCGCGCTGGACTGGTACCGCACGCGCCTGGCCTTCACGATCGACTGGTCGGACGAGGCGCTCGGTCTTGCCGGCGTGTCGCGGGGGGCGAGCCGGATGTTCCTGAGCAACACCGCGTATCGCGCGCATCTCGGCAATGCTCCGCCCCTGGTCCTGTGGCTCAATCTGAACGGTCGGGCGGAAGTCGATGCGCTCCATGCCGAATGGTCGGAACGGGGTGTCGCCATCGATGGTCCGCCCCGGGCCGAGCCCTGGAAGCTCTATGAATTCTTCGCCGCGGATCCGGATGGCAACCGCTTCCGCGTCTTCTACGATTTCGCCTGGGAAGAGCGTTAGGCGGGGAACGCCCATGGATCGCGGATCTGTCTGAAGATCCGGCCCGCATTTCGTCGCCCCCGCTTTCGCGGGGATGCCGGGGGAAGGAATGAGTATTGGCAGCGACGCCGCCTGTCCGCCGACGCGGCCTGGCGCATTGCCTCGCGGCGTCCGGGCCACTATCTCCACGCCATGGCTACGCTGACCCAGCCCGAAATCGGCCTGACTCCCGCTGCTGCCGCGCGCGTCGCGGCGATTGCGGCCAAGCAGGGCAAGCCCGCGATCCTGCGCCTCTCGGTAGAGGGTGGGGGTTGCTCGGGCTTCCAGTATAAATTCGGTTTCGCGGATGCCGTGGCGGGCGATGACGAGGTCGCGGAGCTGGACGGGGTCCGGCTGGTCGTCGATTCGATCAGCCTGGATCTCGTGCGTGGCGCGCATGTCGATTTCGTCGACAATCTCGGCGGCGCACACTTCACCGTGCAGAATCCCAACGCAGCGTCGGGCTGTGGCTGCGGCACCAGCTTCTCGGTCTGAGCGGAAGGCCCCCTTTGCCCAAGATCGTCACTTATAATGTCAACGGCATCAAGGCGCGCATGGAGCGCCTGCTGGAGTATCTCGCCGAGCAGCAGCCGGACGTGGTCTGCCTCCAGGAGCTGAAGGGCGCCGACGAGACGCTGCCGGTCAGAGAGATCGAAGCGGCGGGCTATGGCGCCGTGTGGCATGGGCAGAAGGGGTTCAACGGCGTCGCGGTGCTGGCCAGGGGCCAGCAGCCCGTGGAGCGCCAGCGCGGGCTGGCCGGCGATCCCGAGGATGCGCACAGCCGCTATATCGAAGCCGAGATCGGCGATCTCATCGTCGCGTCCATCTACCTGCCCAATGGCAATCCGCAGCCCGGCCCCAAGTTCGACTACAAGCTGAAATGGATGGAGCGCCTTGCCGATCGCGCGCGGGCGCTGCTCGCCGAGGAGCGGCCGGTGGTGCTGGCCGGCGACTATAACGTCATCCCCAATGACGACGACACCTTCTCGGTTCGCGCCATGGCGACCGATGCGCTGATGCAGCCCGAGAGCCGGGAGCGCTACCGCGCGCTGCTGGCCCAGGGCTGGACCGATTCATTGCGCACCCGCTTCCCGGGGGGCGGCATCTGGACCTTCTGGGATTATCAGGCCGGCGCCTGGCAGCGCGATGCGGGCTTTCGCATCGATCATCTGCTGCTGAGCCCGATCGCGGCCGATCGATTCCTGGGTGCCGGCGTCGACAAGGAATATCGCGGCCGCGAGAAGGCCAGCGATCACGCGCCCTGCTGGGTCAGCCTCCGCTAGGTTGAGGACTCATATTCTTCCTTCGTCACCCCGGCCTTGAGCCGGGGCCCTGCTATCTCGCCAGCACAGGAAGAAGCGGGATCCCGGCGCAAGGCCGGGATGACGGTGAAAGATCGGAAATGGATCCCCGCCTTTGGCGGGGATGACGGCTATCGGGCACTCCTGGCCTCAAGGGGATAGGCGCCTTCCTTCCTCAGCTGGATTTTCCTCGCCCGCCGCGTGCAAATGGGGGTGGCGATGTTCGCCGACCGAGCCATGCCCCGGGACTGGCCGTTTCCGAACAAGGCCGGTGTCCGCTTCCGGACGGGCGTCTTCGGTAAATCCCAAAATCTGGTGTGTATTGCTGTGTTATGGCACGTCACCACGCTGTCATAATCTGCTAAGTCATTGAACTTGCGTAACTCTCAAACTTGGCACGCGGATTGCGATGCATGGGGCACAGGCGGGAAGGAGCGCCTGTCATGTCTGCAAGTAGAGGAGTTGAGGATATGAACAGCAAGCCCATCCAGTCCGCTTTCCTGGCGATTGCCGCCACCGTCACGCTGGTCGCCGGCGCCGTGTCGCCGGCGCTCGCCCGCGCCAATGATCCGGCCAAGGAGGCCAAGGAGGCCAAGAAGGCCGACGACCAGTCGGACCCGGCGATGCAGAAGCGTTACTGCGTCCAGGGGACGTCGACCGGCACGCTGATGCCCAAGCGCGAGTGCCATACCCGTGCCGAGTGGATCGCCCGCACCGGCATCGATCCGATCAAGGAAGTCCAGAAGAACTGAGCAGACCGCTCCACCGCTCTCCGGCGGACGGGCCGCGCTCTCACCGCGCAGCGCCCTTCGCCGGCAAGCCCCCAAGCATCGAGGAATTCCCGCAATGACCCGCAAGTCCATCTTCTCCGCCGCCGCCGTCATGCTGGCGGGCGCCGCCTTCGCGGCCGGCGCCGTCTCCCCCGCTGCCGCCGCCGGCAATGATCCGGCAAAGGCAAAGCAGGAGCAGGAACAGTCGCCGACCCGGGCGGCGAAGGCCGACACCCGCAAATACTGCATCGACACCGAGGCGACCGGCTCGCGCATTCTCAAGCGCGATTGCCGCACCCGCAGCGAGTGGCTCGATCTCGGCGTCGATCCCCTCGAGGTGATGAAGCAACGTTGAGGCCCCGGGAGGGCGCCTGCGACGGATTAGTGCAACCGTGCCGTCGCGGCGCGACCTCCTCTGGCCGGTTCCGGCCGGCACCGGCCCGCTCCCCCGTACCCTCGGGAGCGGGCCGGCTTGCCGCCCATGCCGCCCTCAGAGCGGCTTCTGGTAGATCGCATATTCGCGATTCACCCAGGAATCGATCGCATCGGCGATCGCGTTCATCCCCTGGTTGTCGTCCAGGATCCAGCCGATCTCGCCGCGGCTCGCCCCGTAATTGGCCACGGCCGCGCGGCGGATATATTCGATCATCATGAAGGCGAGCTGGCTCGCCATGCGGGAAGCCTGCAGCCGCTTCACCACGCCCATCAGCGGCACGCGCATCGTGCGCGCCTTGGGCCGCCGGAGCCACAGCAGCAGCTTGGCCCAGCCAAAGGGCAGGAGCGAGCCCTTGAGCGGCTTCAATACCTCGTTGAAGTCGGGCAGGGTGACCATGAACGCCACCGGCTCGCCGTCCAGTTCGGCGATCATGATGAGGTCCTCGAACACCAGCGGCTTCAGCTTCTTGCCGACATCGTCGATCTCGGGCTGGGTCAGCGGGATGAAGCCCCAATTGTCCGACCATGCATCGTTCAGGATCGCGAGGATGATCGCGGCTTCCTCGGCGAACTTCGCCTTGTTGACCTTGCGGATGCGGATCCGCGGGTTCTTCTCGCCATTCTCGACGATGCGGTTGACCAGCGGCGGGAAGCGCTTGCTCACGTCGAGCTCATAGGTGAGCAGCTTCTTGGCTTCCGTGTAGCCGGCCGCCTCGATCCAGCCCTGATATTTCGCCGGGTGATGGCCCATCAGCACGGTGGGGGAGTGGTCGTGCCCCTTCACCAGCAGGCCGGGCTCCTCCCAGATCGACAGGCTGACCGGGCCGAGCGCCCGCGTCATGCCCTTGCCGCGCAGCCAGTCCTCGGCTGCGTTGATCAGCGCCTTGGCGGCATTCTGGTCCGCGGCCTCGAACATGCCCCAGAAGCCGGTGCCGGGGCCGAAGCCCTGCTCGGGCGGCATTTCGAGCGCCAGGAAATCGATGTGCGCCGAGATGCGGCCGACCGGCTCGCCGTCGCGCTCGGCGAGGAAGAGCTGCGCCTCGGCATGGCTGAACCAGCCATTCTTCTTCGGGCTGATCGTCCCGGCCACCTCGTCGCGCAGCGGGGCGACCCAGTTCGGGTCGTCGCCGTTCAGGCGATAGGCGATCTCGATGAACTGCTTGATGTCGCGCTTGGACGAGACGGGACGGATGCTGAGGGGGCCGCTGGGCAAGGGAAAAGCCCTTCTGTTGGTTTGATTCAGCGCAATGCAGTCCTTCGCCACGGGGCCAGTGTCAAGCGCGGCAATTGCGGCGGGCAGGGCGCGTCCCAACCGCTGGAATGCCACCATAAAGCCACTATCTGAGGCCAATGGCGGACATCATGACGAAATCGCTTGCCCTCAAGGTTCAGGACGACGCGCCGGCGGCGGCGCCGGCCAGCGCGCGTATCAAGCTTTCCGGCGTGCCCGACGATCGCGCGATGCTGCGCGCCGCGGCCGAGCTCACGCGCGACCTCCATGCGCCCAATCCGCGCATCTACTGGACCGACATGCTGCTTTCCGCCGGCATCGGCTATGCCGCGCTCGCCGCGACCATCCTCGCCCCCTCGGCGCTGCTGGCGGTGCTCGCCGGCGCGGTGGCGGTGCTCGCCCTTTATCGCGCCAGCCTGTTCATCCACGAGCTGACGCATGTGAAGCACGCGCTGCTCCCCAATTTCCGGCTCGGCTGGAACCTGCTGGTCGGCATCCCGATCCTGGTGCCGAGCTTCACCTATGAAGGCGTGCACAATCTTCACCACGCGCGCACCCGCTACGGCACGGTCGAGGATCCCGAATATCTGCCGCTCGCGCTGATGAAGCCCTGGACGCTGCCGGTGTTCCTGCTCGCCGCGGTGCTGATGCCGGTCGCGATGCTGATCCGCTTCGCCGTGCTCGCGCCGCTTTCGGCGGTGTTCCCGAAGCTGCGCCGCGTCGTCGTCGCCAAATATTCGGGCCTCAAGATCAACCCGGCCTTCGAGCGCCGCGAGCCCGAGGGCGAGCTCAGGACCCAGTGGTTCTGGCAGGAGCTGGGCGCCAGCATCTTCTCGATCGCGCTGCTCGCCCTGGTCGCGACGGGCGTGATCCCGCTGCGCGACTTCGGCATCTATCTCGCGGTGATCGCGGGCGTGGCCGTAATCAACCAGGTCCGCACGCTGGTAGCGCATCTCTGGGAGAATGACGGCGAGCCGCTCACCGTGACCGCCCAGTATCTGGACAGCGTCAACGTGCCGACGCCGGGCTTCTTCGCCTATCTCTGGGCGCCGATCGGCCTGCGCTATCACGCGCTGCACCATCTGCTGCCGAGCCTGCCCTATCACGCGCTGAACGAGGCGCATCGCCGCCTGTCGGACGCGCTCGAGGAAGCCTCGGCCTATCACAAGGCCAATTACCCCACGCTGCGCGGACTGATGCACCGCCTCGCCGCCAGCACCATGGGCGCCCGCTGAACCGGCGGACGGGCTGAAACAGAAAAGGCCGGGCAGCGATGCCCGGCCTTTTTGTTCGATCTGCCATGGGCGACGAAGGTTATCTGGAGCCCCTCAGATCGGCGACCATTCGATCGCTTCCTCGCCTTCGTCGTCGTCGCTCACCTTGCCATGGTCGGTGCCGATTTCCTCGAGCAGCTTGTCGAGCACCCAGTCGACGCCGACGCCGCTCGCGCCGGAGATCGGGATCACCGGGCCGCCGCTCGCTTCTTCCAGCTCGGCGGAGAGCGCGGCGATCAGCTCGTCGTCGAGCGTGTCGATCTTGTTGAGCGCCACCACCACCGGCTTGTCGGCCAAGCCGGCGCCATAGGCTTCCAGCTCGCCACGCACCACGCGATAGCTCTCGGCCACGTCGGTGTCGTTGGCATCGATCAGGTGGAGCAGCACGCGGCAGCGCTCGATATGCCCCAGGAAGCGGTCGCCGATGCCGGCGCCTTCCGCCGCGCCCTCGATCAGGCCGGGAATGTCGGCGACGACGAATTCGCGCTCCTTGTGCCGCACCACGCCCAGTTGCGGGCGCGTGGTGGTGAAGGCATAGGCGCCCACCTTGGCCTGGGCGTTGGTCACCTGGTTGATGAAGGTCGACTTGCCGGCATTGGGCAGCCCGACCAGCCCCGCATCGGCGAGGAGCTTGAGGCGCAGCCACACCCAGGCTTCCTCGTTCGGCCAGCCGGTGCCGTGCTGGCGCGGCGCGCGGTTGGTCGAGGTCTTGTAGCTGGCATTGCCGCGCCCGCCATCGCCGCCGCGCAGGAAGACGACGCGCTGGCCTTCCTCCGTCAGGTCGAGCAGCAGCGTGCGCTCCTCGTCGTCGGCGAGCACCTGGGTGCCGATCGGCACCTTGACCACCAGATCGTCGCCGCCCGCGCCCGTGCGGTTCGAGCCCGAGCCGCCCTGGCCGCGCGGCGCCCGGAAATGCTGCGTGTAGCGGAAGTCGATGAGCGTGTTGAGGCCGGCGACGGCTTCGAAGACGATGTCGCCGCCCTTGCCGCCATTGCCGCCGTCCGGGCCGCCATATTCGATGAACTTCTCGCGCCGGAAGCTCACGGCACCGGGGCCGCCCGAGCCGGAGCGGACGAAGATCTTTGCCTGATCGAGGAAATGCATCGCAGCGCCATAGGCGAGTGTCGCAAATCCGTCACCCCATGGTGAGGGACTATTTACGGCGATGCGGGACAATCGCCCCGGCAACATCTGGGGGCACGGGGCAATGATTCGGACGGCGTTGATCGGCTGCGCGCTGCTGGGTGGCGGCGGCTATTATGTGGTGTCGACTCACAATAATGAGATCGTGCGGACGGTGAATGCCACGCCGCACGACACCTGGCGCAGCTTCGACCTGACGCTCAACGGCGCGAAGGACAGCTGGATCGGCTATGGTCCGGAAAGCGCCGCGCCCGGCAAGGGGATGAGCTGGCCGAAGGTGACCAGCATCGATTCGAAGGAGATCGATTATCGCGTGAGCCAGAACGGCGCCGAGGCCATTCACCTGAAGCTGCGCTTCGCGCCGCTCGAGGACGGCCGCAAGACCCGGCTGTCGTTCGACGCCGATTTCAAGGGCAGGGCCGCGCTGGCCCAATATGACCCGCGGGTCCGCAAGGGACTCGAGCGCCTGATCGATGAATTCATCGTCCTGATCGAGAAGGGCAAGGTGATCGGTTCGGCCAAGCGGCTCCTCGATTTCGAGCGCGAGATGGAGGCCAGCCCGGGCTATGCCGAGGTGCAGCGCCACAACGAACAGGCGCGCCAGCACCGGGCGCAGGCGGCGGCCGCGATGCCGATGGTCGATCCCGATCGGGAGCGGCTGGATCCCAAGGGGGCCGATGTGACGCCGCGGAATTCCGGCCTGCACTATTGACGCGCAACTTTCCTGCTGGCGCTGCCCGGAACCCGGAGTATAGGCTCTTGGTTCATTGAGGCGGCGCCGGACGCGCCGGCGAGAAGAAACCAAGGCAACCGTCGCGCGCAGATGAACTCGATCGATCGGTACATGGCGCGGCTGATCGCGGTGCCCCTGATCTCGACATTGCTCATATCGGCGATGCTGCTGGTGCTCGACCGCATGCTTCGCCTGTTCGAGTTCGTCGCGACCGAGGGGGGGCCGGTCAGCGTCGTCTGGCGGATGCTCGCCAATCTGCTTCCCGAATATCTGGGGCTCGGCATTCCGATCGGGCTGATGCTGGGCTGCCTGCTCGCCTTTCGTCGCCTCGCCACGTCGTCCGAGCTCGACGTGCTGCGCGCGGTGGGGATGAGCTATACGCGCCTGCTCAAGGTGCCTTTCATGTTCGCGATCGCGCTGGCGGCGCTGAACCTGGCCATTGTCGGCTTCATCCAGCCCTGGTCGCGCTACAATTACGAGCAGCTGCGCTTCGAGCTGCGCTCGGGCGCGCTCGGCGCCTCGATCAAGGTGGGCGAGTTCACCAGCTTCGGCGCGAAGATGACGATGCGCATCGAGGAGAGCAAGGACGAGGGCCGCCGGCTCTCGGGCATCTTCGTCCAGATGATGACCAAGGACGGCACGCCGGTGGCGGTCACGGCGCAGAGCGGCCAGTTCCTGCGCTCGGACGATCCGGACGTGATCATCTTCCGCCTGCAGAACGGCACGCTCGTCCATCACGACCGGAACTCGCCCGAGCCGCGGGTGCTGACCTTCACCACGCATAACCTGCCGATCCCGCTGCCCAAATACGAGCAGTTCCGGACCCGTGGCGGCAAGAATATCGAGCGGACCCTGCCCGAGCTCGCCGTGATCGGCCGCAATCCGCAGGCGAGCGACGAGGATCGCGAGGGCAGCCGCTCGGCCTTCCACTTCCGCCTGGCGGAAGTCGCGTCGATGTTCCTGCTGCCGTTCCTCGCCGTGGCGCTGGGCGTGCCGCCCAAGCGATCCACCTCGGCGCTGGGCGTGTTCCTCTCGATCGTGATGATCGTGACCTATCACAAGGTCAACGAATATGGGCAGTCGATCGGCGAGCTCGGCCGGGTCGATCCGCTGATCGCGCTCTGGGGCCCGTTCATGCTGTTCGCGGGGCTGGTGATCTGGATGTACTATCAGATCGCCTATGTGCCGGGCGGCCAGCCGATCGGCGGACTCGAAAAGGCTTTCTCCAAGATGGTCAAGGCGATCACGCGCCGCTTGCCGGGCCGCCGCCGCCGGCTCCGCCGAGAGGAAGAAGCCGCGGCATGACCTGGGCCAATTTCTTCCCGTCGCGGACCATGTCGCTCTACATGGCGCGCATGTTCCTGACGCGCACCTTCGCCATTCTCGGCGCGCTGGTGCTCATCCTCCAGTCGCTCGACCTGCTGACGGAGAGCGGCGCGATCCTCGCATATGCGGGCAATGGCGATGCGGAGATCTGGCGGTACGTCAGCCTGCGCGTGCCGCAGATCGCCTCGACCTTCCTGCCCTATTCGGTGCTGCTGGGCTCGATCCTGACGCTGTCCCAGCTCAATCAGAACAGCGAAGTGATCGCAATGAAGGCCTCGGGCCTGTCGGCGCATCAGGTGCTCGCGCCGCTGCTGCTCACCGGGATCGCCGTGGCGGCCATTTCCTTCACCTTCAACGATCGCATCGTATCGCGCGCCACCGCGACGCTCGAGCAGTGGAAGAAGGTGTCCTATGCACCGCTGCCCATCGATCGCGGCGATCGCGCCAATGTGTGGGTGAAGGGCGACAACAACCTGATCCAGGTGCAGCAGGTCCGCGGGCGCGGCAACGCGGCGCAGCTCTACGGCGTCACCGTATATGAGCGGCAGAACCGCTCGCTGATCAGTATCCTCACCGCGCCGCACGCGGTGCGCGCCGGCGATGCCTGGCGGGTCGACAATGCCGAGCGCTTCATCGTCGCCACCGGCCAGAAGACCAAGGTCGGCAGCCTGGTGATCGGCCACAACATCCGGCCCGACCAGTTCACCCTCGCGCATGTCGATGCCGATTCCCTGGCGTTCGGCGCGCTCTACCAGGCGATCGGCGACCTCAAGGTGGCCGGCCGCCAGACCGAAGCGCTCGAAGGCGCGCTGTGGCACAAGCTGGCGGGGCCGCTCTCGGCGATCCTGATGCCGTTGCTGGGCGCCGTCTCGGCTTTCGGCATCGCGCGCTCGGGCAAGCTGTTCGTCCGGGCGGTGATCGGCATGGCGCTCGGCTTCCTTTATTTCGTCGCCGACAATTTCGCGCTCGCGATGGGCAATCTCGGCGCCTATCCGCCCTTCCTGGCGGCGTGGGCACCGTTCCTGCTGTTCCTGATGATCGGCGAGGCGGTGCTGCTCAGGACCGAGGAATAGCCGCGCGACTGCGCGCCCAAGCGTTCCTGTCTGGCTAGGCGGGGCGGGGGGTCATATAGCGGCGGCCATGTCGCTGTTCCCGCCCGCCTCCTGCCCGCGCATCGTCGTCAAGATCGGCTCGGCCCTGCTCGTCGATCCGGACGGCGGCGTCCGCCGTGCCTGGCTGGAGGGCATCGCCGCCGACATCGCGGCGCGTGCCGGCGCGGGGCAGCAGGTCGCGGTAGTCTCTTCCGGCGCGATCGCGCTGGGGGCGCGGCGCCTCAAGCTCGCCAGAGGCGGCCGGGCCAGCCTCGAGGATGCGCAGGCCGCCGCCGCCACCGGCCAGATCGAGCTGAGCCGCGTCTGGGCCGATGTGCTCGCCGCCAACGGGCTTGTCGCGGCGCAGATGCTGGTCACGCTGGGCGACCTGGAGGACCGTCGCCGCTATCTCAACGCTGCCGCCACGCTCGATCGCCTGCTCGGCCTGGGCGTCGTCCCCGTGCTCAACGAGAATGACAGCGTCGCCACCGAAGAGATTCGCTTTGGCGACAATGACCGGCTCGCCGCGCGCGTGGCCCAGGCCGCCGGGGCGGGCGGGGTGGTGCTGCTTTCCGACGTCGACGGGCTCTACGACCGCAACCCCGCGCTGCCCGGCGCGGTGCACATCCCCCGTGTCGAGCGGATCGACGGCGCGGTCGAGGGCATGGCCGACAGGGGCTCCGCCTCCGGCATGGGCTCGGGCGGCATGGTCTCGAAGATCGCGGCGGCGCGCATCGCCAACGCCGCCGGCGCCCATCTCGCGATCGCCTCGGGCCGGATCGAACGTCCGCTGGGGTCGGAGGCGAAGCACACGCTGTTCGTGGCGGAGAAGACGGCCCCGGCGCGCAAGGCCTGGCTAGCCGGCGGCATCACCGCGCACGGCACCATCCATGTCGATGCCGGCGCGGCCAGGGCGCTGGGGCAGGGCCGCAGCCTGCTCGCCGCGGGCGCCACCCGGATCGATGGCGATTTCACGCGCGGCGACCTGGTCGTGATCGCCGGGCCGGACGGCAGGCCGCTCGCGCGCGGCCTGGCCGAATATCCCAGCGAGGACGCTGCCCGCATCCTCGGCCGCCGCAACGAGGAGCAGGCCGAGCTGCTCGGCTATGCCCCGCGCTCGACACTGGTGCACCGGAGCCATATGGCGCTGCTGTGACCACCATCGCCCTTACCGGCGGCACCGGCTTTGTCGGCACCCGCCTGATCGCCCTCGCGCTCGAAGCCGGCCACCAGGTCCGCGCCCTCACGCGCCGTCCGCAGGCCGGGCATGCGGACATCGCCTGGATCCAGGGCGACCTGGGCAATGCGCAGGCGCTCGCCGAACTGTGCGAAGGCGCCGATGCCGTCATCCACGTCGCCGGCGTGGTCAACGCGCCCGACCGCGCGGGCTTCGCCGCCGGCAACATCGACGGCGTGCGCAACATGCTGGCGGCCGCCGAGGCGAAGGGCGTGCGCCGCTTCGTCCATGTCTCCTCGCTCGCCGCGCGCGAGCCGGAGCTCTCCACCTATGGCTGGTCCAAGGCCGAGGGCGACCGGCTGGTCATGGCCTCGGGCCTCGACTGGGCCATCGTCCGGCCGCCCGCCATCTACGGCCCCGGCGACCTCGAGATGCTCGAGCTGTTCAAGCTGGCCAGCAAGGGGCTGGCGCTGATGCCGCGCGGCGGGCGCATCTCGCTGCTCGAAGTGAGCGACCTCGGCCGCCTCCTCCTCGCGCTCGCCGCCACCGACGGCTGCAACCAGATCCTCGACGCGGACGACGGCACCGAGCATGGCTGGAGCCACAAGCAGTTCGCCCAGGCGATCGGCGCGGCGCTCGGCAAGCGCGTCGTTTCCTTCGCGCTCCCCCAGCCGCTGCTCCTGGCCGGCGCGCATCTCGATCGGCTGGTGCGCGGCGGGAATGCCAAGCTCACGCCGGACCGCGTCGCCTATTTCTGCCATCAGGACTGGGTGATCGATCCGGCGCGGCGCCCCCCCGCCAATCTGTGGACGCCGCAGGTGGAAACCGCCGCCGGCCTAGCCGCGACCGCCGCCTGGTATCGCGGGCAGGGGCTGCTCTAGGCTGGGGTACGACTCGATCTGCAGACCGCGTCCTCCCCGCGCAGGCGGGGATCCAGGGTAGCGCGGGACAAAGAGGCCACCAAGCCGGCGCCCCCCGGAGCGCGCGGGACTCGACTGAGCGTAACCCGCCCTCGGCCCTGGATCCCGCCTGCGCGGGGATGGCGAAGGGATTCGTAGAAATTGTGAAATAAATCAAAGTCTTGCTTGGGTTTTCAACCTAGGGAATGACGATGCTCGTATCGGTCTTCACCCGGTCGAGCGCGATCAGCGAGCGATAGCTGGCGATGCAGTCGTTCTCGGCGAACAGCCGGCGGGTCAGCGCCGAATAGGCGCGCATGTCCGACGTGACGATCACCAGCATGAAGCTCACGCCGCCGGTGACGTAATAGCATTGCTGCACCTCGGGCGTGGCGAGGAACAGCTGCCGGGCCCGTTCCACCGTAGGCGTGCGCTCGTCGATCAGCTGCACCTCGACGATGGAAGTGATGGTGAGCGGCACCGCATCGGGATCGACGATCGCCACGTTGCGCGCGATGACGCCGGCCGCCTCCATCGCGGCGATCCGCCGCTGCACCGCCGCCGCGGAGAGGTTCACCGCCTCGGCGATCCGCCGCTGCGGCAGCTTGTTGTCCGCCTGCACGATTCGCAGGATCGCCCGATCGAAGCTGTCGAGTATCCGCGCGGATTTGCCCTGTTCGCTGGCCATGGTGCGAGTTTTTGTTGCATTGCGCCGGCCAATCAAGAGCACACGGCCCATCGGTGCGATGATATTCCTCGCCACGAAGGGAAAAGGACATGTCGGGCGAACGCGGATCGATGGTGCTGGGCGTGCTGTGCGGCGCGGCCGCCGGCGCGTTCTGGGGGCTGGTGTTCCTCGCGCCCGAGCTCGCGCGCGCCTTCGGGCCGCTCGAGCTGACCATCGGCCGCTATCTTGCCTATGGCCTGATCTCCGCCGCGCTGATCGCCCCGCGCTGGCGCGGGCTTGCCGGGCAGCTCGGGGCAGGCGAGTGGCGCGCGCTGGCGCTGCTCGCGCTGGCCGGCAACACCTTCTACTATCTGCTGCTCGCCGGCGCCGTGCAGCTTGGCGGCGCCGCGATCACCGCGCTGGTGATCGGCTTCCTTCCCGTCGTCGTCACCATCGCGGGCAGTCGCGCCCGCGACGCCGTGCCGCTCGCCCGGCTCGCGCCGTCGCTGCTGCTCTGCGTGGGCGGCGCGGTCTGCATCGGCTGGCAGGCGCTGTTCCTGCCTTCGGCCCGTCCCGTCGCCGCGCAGCTCGCCGGGCTGGTCTGCGCGATCGGCGCGCTGGCGTCCTGGAGCGCCTATGCCGTGGGCAACAACCATATGCTCGGCCGGGTGAAGGCGATCTCGTCGCACGACTGGAGCCTGTTGATCGGCATCGTCACCGGCGCCCAGAGCCTGGCACTGGTCCCGCTGGCGCTGCTGCTCGGCGTGCGGAGCCATGGAGCGGGGGATTGGGCGCTGTTCGTCGCGGTCTCGGCCGGAGTGGCGATCTTCGCCTCGATCGTCGGCAATGCGCTGTGGAACAAGATGAGCCGCCTGCTGCCGCTCACCCTGGCCGGGCAGATGATCACTTTCGAGACGCTGTTCGCCCTGCTCTATGCCTTTGCCTGGGAGCATCGCGGCCCGACGCTGCCGGAGATGCTGGCCTTTGTGCTGGTGGTGGCGAGCGTGATCTCCTGCCTGGCCGCGCATCGGCGGCCCCCGGCACAGCCGGTGCCTGCCTAGGGTCAGGATTCGGCCGGCAAGCCCCGGCATCCCGTCCTTGCGCCGCGATCCCGCTTGTTCCTGCGCCGGCGAGATAGCGGGACTCCGGCGCAAGGCCGGGGTGACGAAGGAGGAATATGAGTCCTCAACCTGGGGTCGAAACCCGGTCAGGGCTTTGATTTCTTTCGTCAACTCCGCCCGCGCGGGGATGGCGGGGTTTGCTGATTGGGTCGTGACCCTAAGCGGGCATCCCCGTCATGCTGCGCGCCACGGCCTCGGCGGTCTTGATCCCGTCGATCGCCGCCGAGAGGATGCCGCCCGCATAACCCGCGCCTTCGCCCGCCGGGAACAGCCGCGCCACGTTCAGGCTCTGGTGATCCTTGCCGCGGGTGATCCGCACCGGCGAGGAGGTGCGCGTCTCCACCCCGGTCATCACCGCGTCGGGATGGTCGTAATTGGCGATCTGGCGGCCGAACACCGGCAGCGCCTCGCGGAACGCCTCGATCGCGAAGCCGGGCAGGCATTCGGACAGGTCGGTCATCTTCACGCCCGGCTTGTAGGAGGGGATGACTTCGCCCAGCGCGGTGGAAGCCCGGCCCGCGAGCAGGTCGCCCACGCGCTGCCCCGGCGCGTGATAGTTGGAGCCCCCGGCGACATAGGCCAGGTCTTCCCAATGCCGCTGCAGCGCGATCCCGGCCAGCGGCCCGTCCGGATAGTCGCGCGCGGGATCGATCGCCACGACCAGCCCGGAGTTCGCGTTGAACTCCGCGCGCGAATATTGGCTCATCCCGTTGGTGACGACGCGGCCCTCCTCGCTGGTCGCCGCGACCACGCGCCCGCCCGGGCACATGCAGAAGCTGTAGACGCTGCGCCCGTTCGCGCAGTGATGGACCAGGCTATAGGCCGCCGCGCCCAGGTCCGGATGCCCGGCGCACTTGCCGAAGCGCGCCCGGTCGATCCAGCTCTGCGGATGCTCGATCCGCACGCCGATCGCGAAGGGCTTGGCCTCGACATGCACGCCGCGCCGGTGGAGCATCTCGAAGGTCGGCCGGGCGCTGTGCCCCACCGCGAGCACGACATGGTCGGCCTCGAGAAAGCTGCCGTCATGCAGGTGCAGCCCGCGCATCCGCTGGTTCCCGTCCGGCGTGCGCTCGAGCTCGAGATCGTCGACTCGCGTCTCCCAGCGATATTCGCCGCCCAGCGCCTCGATCGTGGCCCGCATGCTCTCGACCATGGTGACGAGGCGGAAGGTGCCGATATGCGGATGCGCCTCCCACAATATGTCGTCGGGCGCGCCGGCCTTGACGAACTCCTCCAGCACCTTGCGGCCCAGGAAGCGCGGGTCCTTCACCCGGCAATAGAGCTTGCCGTCGGAGAAGGTGCCGGCGCCGCCTTCGCCGAACTGCACATTGCTGTCCGGGTTCAGTTCGGCGCGGCGCCACAGGCCCCAGGTATCCTTGGTGCGCTGGCGCACCACCTTGCCGCGATCGAGGATGATCGGCCGGAAGCCCATCTGCGCCAGGATCAGCCCGGCGAACAGGCCGCACGGTCCCGCGCCGATCACCACGGGGCGCAGGCCGTCCCAGCCGCTCGGCGCCGTCACCGGGAAGCGATATGCCATGTCCGGGGTGGGGCGCAGGTCCTTGTCGTCCGGGAAGCGCGCGAGCACCGCCGCTTCGTCGGCCAGCTCGACATCGACGGTATAGACCAGCTGGATCGCGTTGCGCCGGCGCGCGTCGTTGCCGCGGCGATAAAGGGTATGGCGCTTGAGCTCGGCGGGCTCGATGCCCAGCCGCCTGGCGATCGCTTCGGGCAGGGCCTCGGGCGCATGGTCGAGCGGCAGATATAGTCCGGACAGGCGAAGCATCCCGGGCCTCTAGCGGGGAATGCGGCTTCCCTCAAATCCCGCGTTTGGCTTGTCATGTCCGTCGATTAGGACGGGCTCGGCAACAGGGGGGACAGATGCACGTGAAGCGCGAAATGGTGATGATCGCCGTTGCGGGGTTGCTGATCGGCGTGGCGGGTGCGATGTCGGCATGGTTGCTGTGGAAGCCGGTGATGCCGGATATCGTCGTTGCGTTGAAGGTGAGGCAAGCCAAGGCGCCCTATTTGTTGCTCATCTATGACCAGCAGGGCCGGGATCCTTTCGTGATCCACCATTCGTTGCTGCCTGGCCAGCGCATCGGCGGCTGCGCCACTGCGGGCCAACTCTGCGTCATGCCGCACGCCCGCTACGAGTTCCGCAAGGAAGCGCCGCGCCGCCAGAGCATTCAGATCCTCCGGATGCAGGAGGGCGGCAACCAACTCGTCGGCGGCGCGACCTGGGCCGGCTCCTCTTACCCCCGGAGGCTCGAGATCAACTGCGACCTTACCGTCGCCGATCCCCGCCGGGCCTGCGCAATCAAGCGAGTCACGAACTGACCCATACCCTCACGCGCTCGCAATGTCGGATATCGTCTTCCCCTGCGCCGATGGATGCCGCCCGCCTCTCCCCGCCATCGCCGAGGCCCGGGCGGCTTCACGGGGCGGGGAATCGGGGCCGCGCAGCGTATGTTTCGTAAACTTGCGCGCCGCCCGCGCCCTCCCAGCGGCCCGTTTCCGCCGCAATCGCTTGGCACTGCCTGTCGATACCACTAGAGGGACCCCATGACCGACCGCGCCACCGTCTTCGAGACCGTCACAGCCCAGATCGAGCCCTTCAACAAGAAGGGCGTCGCCCTCACCGATGCCACCACCTTCGCCGGTGACCTCGAATGGGACAGCCTCACCGTGATGGATTTCGTCGCCGCGATCGAGGACGAGTTCGACATCATCATCACGATGAACATGCAGGCGGAGATCGAGAATGTCGGCCAGCTGGTCGACGCGGTGCAGAAGCTCAAGGGCTGACGGGCACGTGACCGACAGCCTGAACACCGCCGACGCGCTGGCCGCAAACCCCGCCACGATCCCGCCCGAGCGGGACCTGATGTCGAAGTTCGACGGCCTGATCGCCGAGCGCCAGGCGCTGCTCGACAGCGGCGTCACCGATCCCTTCGCGATCGTGATGGAGCAGGTGAAGTCGCCCACCGAGGCGGTGATCAAGGGCAAGGACACGATCCTGCTCGGCACCTATAATTACATGGGCATGACCTTCGACCCGGACGTGATCCAGGCCGGCAAGGACGCGCTCGACAAGTTCGGCTCCGGCACCAATGGCAGCCGCATGCTCAACGGCACCTTCCGCGATCACATGGAAGTCGAGCAGGCGCTGCGCGAATTCTACGGCGTCTCGGGCGCGATCGTCTTCTCGACCGGCTATATGGCCAATCTCGGCATGATCTCCACGCTGGTGGGGAAGGGCGAGTATGTCATCCTCGACGCCGACAGCCACGCCTCGATCTATGACGGCTGCAAGCAGGGCAATGCCGAGATCGTCCGCTTCCGCCACAATGACGTGGAGGATCTCGACAAGCGCCTGGGCCGCCTGCCCAGGGAGGCCGGCAAGCTGGTGGTGCTCGAGGGCGTCTATTCGATGCTCGGCGACATCGCGCCGCTGAAGGAAATGGTCGCCGTCGCCAAGAAGCATGGCTGCATGGTCCTGTCGGACGAGGCGCATTCGATGGGCTTTTTCGGCCCCAACGGGCGCGGCGTCTATGAGGACCAGGGGCTCGAGGGCCAGGTCGATTTCGTCGTCGGCACCTTCTCCAAGTCGGTCGGCACCGTCGGCGGCTTCTGCATCTCGGACCATCCCAAGTTCGAGGCGATCCGCCTGGCCTGCCGCCCCTATATCTTCACCGCTTCGCTGCCGCCCTCGGTGGTGGCGACCGCGGCAATGTCGATCCGCAAGCTGATGCACGCCCACAACAAGCGCGCGCATCTGTGGGAGAATGCCCGCGCGCTGCACGGCGGCCTCAAGGCGATGGGCTTCCGGCTCGGCACCGAGGCGCCGGACAGCGCGATCATCGCGGTGATCCTGGAGGATCAGGAACAGGCGGTGATGATGTGGCAGGCGCTGCTCGACGGCGGCGTCTACGTCAACATGGCCCGCCCGCCCGCGACTCCGGCCGGCACCTATCTGCTGCGCTGCTCGCTGTGCGCCGAGCATTCGGCCGAGCAGATCGAGCGCGTGCTGGGCCTGTTCCGGGCCGCGGGCCAGGCAGTGGGGGTCATCGGCTGAGGGCGCTTTTCAGCGCCTGTCGGCTCGACTAAAATCGAGCCCGTAATGAGTGAGATCAACAACGCCCTGGAGCGTGCTGTCCGGGCGACGAACTGGCGGTTCATGCTGCTCGGCGCGCTCGCGCTGCTTGGCATCGCCGTGCTTGCGGCGGTGGCGGTCATCCAGCAGCGCACCGATGCGGAGCGCGATCGCGCGATCGCGCGCCAGCAGCATACCTTCGACGTGATCATGCGCGCCAACCAGCTTTCCGGCGCGATCGCCGGGGCAGAGGCCGCGCTGGGCCGCTATGTCGTCAGCGCGGATCGCAAGCTCGGCCAGCAATATGGCGCGCAATGGGACCGGGCGACCGAGCAGCTCACGCGGCTCCAGCAGCTCACCGCCGGCAGCGGCGATCAGCGCGCGCGGATGATCCGCCTGAAGCGGGCGTTCGACGCGCGCGGGAAGGAACTGGCCACCACGGCCCTCTATTCGGCCTATAAGCGGCACAGCGATGCCTGGGGCAGCTATTACCAGGTCCGCTCGAGCCCCGCGCGCAGCGAACTGGAGCAAGTGCTCAACGAAGTGGTCGATTCGGAGCGAGTCACGCTCCACGGCCGCAGCAAGGCGGCCGCGGACCTGCTCGCCAATTCGGGCTTCGCCTCGCGGCTGCTCACCGGCTTCGGCATCCTGATCGTGCTCGGCGCGGTGCTCCTGGGCTGGATGGCGATCGAGGCGCAGGGCGAGCGCGCGGTTGCCGATGCCATGGCCGATGCCGAGCGCGAGCGCGCCGCCGAGCTGCAGGAAGCGGTGGCCGAGGCCACCGAGCAGCTGCGCACCGAGGCAAGCGAGCGCGAGGCCGCGCAGGAGCAGCTTCGCCAGGCGCAGAAAATGGAAGCGGTCGGCCAGCTCACCGGCGGGATCGCGCACGATTTCAACAACATGCTCGCCGTGGTCCTCGGCGGGCTCGAGCTTGCCAAGCGTCACCTCCACACTGGCGGGCCCGATGCGCAAAAACATATCGAGAATGCGATGGAGGGCGCGAATCGCGCCGCCGCGCTCACCCGCCGGCTGCTCGCCTTTTCGCGGGCGGAGCCGCTGCTGCCCGAAGCGGTGGAGGCGGGGGCCCTGATCGACGGCATGACGGAGCTGCTCGATCGCACCCTGGGCGACGGCATCGCGGTGGAGACGGACGATGCGGGCATGGGCTGGCGGATCTGGGTGGACCGCCACCAGCTCGAGAACGCGCTGCTCAATCTCGCCGTCAATGCGCGCGATGCGATGGAAGGGCAGGGGACGCTGAGCTTCGTCACCGGCGGCATCACCCTCACCGAGAACGAAGTCGGCGAGTGCGCCGCGGGCGATTATGTCACGATCGAAGTGGGCGATACCGGCATGGGGATGACGCCCGAAGTGCTGGAGCGCGTGTTCGAGCCCTTCTTCACCACCAAGCCGGTGGGCAAGGGCACGGGGCTGGGCCTCAGCCAGATCTTCGGCTTTGTTCGCCAGTCGGGGGGCGAGATCGGGATCGACACGGCGCCGGGCAAGGGCACGCAGGTGATGCTGTACCTGCCGCGCCATGTCGGGGAAGGCGCGGCTCCCGCAGCGGCTCCCATCGCCGAGAATGCTTCGGATATTGGCGGGCGGGCGCTCGACATCCTGGTGGTGGAAGATGATCCGCGCGTGCTCGCCGCGACGCTGGGGGCGCTGGGAGAGCTTGGCCATCGTGCGACCGGCTGCGACGATCCGCTGGCGGTGCCCGCGGCGATCGCGGCCTTGCCGTCGCTCGATCTGATCGTGTCCGACGTGCTGATGCCCGGCCGGACCGGTCCCGAGATGATCGCCGCGCTGGGCGATCGGATCGAAGGAGTCGCGGTGCTCTTCGTCACCGGCTTTGCCGGCGAGGCGGATGCGGCGATCTTCAAGGGGCGCACCGTGCTGCGCAAGCCGTTCACCATCGCCGGCCTTGCCGCCGCGGTGACCGAGGCGATGGGGCAGGAGGCGCGCCGCGGCGGAGCAAGGACGGGCTAGGGTGGGAAACTATTTAAGCCGTTGTTTTATATAGCTAGCGCCACCCATTTCCGTCGTCCCCGCTATCCCTTCCTCGTCATCCCCGCGCAGGCGGGGATCCAGGGCCAAGGGCAAGGGGCGCGAGGCTCGCTTTGCCGGTGCCGGCAGATATGCGCGTGATTGCTTCGATCATCCCGAACTACCCTGGATCCCCGCCTGTGCGGGGATGACGGGTGGAGTTTCAAGGGCTTGTTTGGGTTCTCAGCCTAGGTTGAGAACCCAAACAAGTATCTGATCTTTCACCGTCATCCTGGCCTTGCGCCGGGATCCCGCTTCTTCCTGTGCTGGCGAGATAGCGGGACCCCGGCTCAAGGCCGGGGTGACGAAGCAAGAATATGAGTCCTCAGCCTAGTTGGACGGAATGGCCCTGGGCGGGCTCGCCAGTGGCGGGGCGGGGCGATAGCTCACCACGCACCAGTCCGGCGCGCAATTTGCGGCGGCCTCGATGATCGCGGCATAGCGCTCGACCACCGCGCAATCGGTGTCGGCCGCATAGAGGATGATCGGCCGGTGCGGCGTCTCGCGGCCGGCGCCGCTGGCGAAATCCTCGAGCGCGGTGTCGCTGGCGCGGATGAAGCCCCATAGCGCCGCGCCGCCATTGTCGCGCACGGCATAGGCATCGGCGCTCTTCCTGGGCAGCTTTGTGCCCCATTGCGCCGAGAGATTGCAGGTCTTGTCCGGCAGGGCGAGCACGGTCAATGCCAGCGAGAACAGGATCATTGCGGCTTCTCCACGTCGCCATGATGCTCGGCCATGGTGCGCGAGAGCTGCGCGACCGCCATCTGGCGGGCCTTGTCGCGCGGCAGGCCCAGCGCCCGCGCCATCGGGGCGCCGAGCAGCGCATCGCCAACCGCCATGAGGACCAGCTGGAGCGTCTCCTCGCGCAGCGAATGCGCCTTGTCGTCATGCCCTTCGGCAAGCTCGTCCATCAGCCCGTGTATGGCTTCCAGGATCGGGTCCAGCGCATCCTGATTGCCGGTCAGGATCATCCAGCTGGCGAGCGCGCCGGCGCCGCCCCTGTCGAACGCGTCGAAGGTGAGGTTCACCACTTCGTGATCGTCATGGTCGCCGGCGCGGGCGCGCATCACGGCGGCGCTGATCTTGCTGGTGACGCCACAGGCGATATTGGCGGCGAGGGCCTTTTGCAGCCCGGCGGCCGAGCCGAAATGGTGCAGCAGATTGGCATGGGTGCGCCCGATCCGCGCGGCGACCGCCTTCAGCGTCACGGCCTGGGGTCCGGCCTCCAGCAGCAGCGCGCGCGCAGCCTCCAGCGCGGCGTCGCGGGATTCTTCGGGAGAAAGGCGTTTGCGTGGTGCGGCGGTCATCTTGTGCGGTGTCGTCCCCAGAAACCCCCGGCTTAGGCCATGATTTCCAAGGGGGAAAGCACAGACATCAAGCGATCCTCCCCGAGGCGGGCCCGGGGAGGGTCGATCATGCCGCCATTCGATCGTCCGCGTCGCCGCCGCAATCGCCCTCGGAAAGGTCGATTTCGTACCGGGCACTTGCCACGTCGCAGCCGCGGCCGCGCGAATACATGGTGACGAGCTGGCTCGTCGGGCGGAAACCCAGCTTGCGCAACACCCGGCCCGAGGCGGGATTGTCGATGAAGTGGCCCGCGGTGATGCGGCGGACGCCGCGCGCCCGCGCCGCCTGCAGCACGGCGCGCCCCGCCTCGGTCGCGAAACCATGGCCCCAGGCGTCCGGGGTCAGCCAATAGCCGAGCTCGTTGGGCTCGTCCTTCCACGCGCCCACCGCCATGCCGCCGATCAGGCGCGTCACGCCGCCCCGATGCTCGAACACCAGGAACTTGGGTTCGGCCGGGTTGCCGAAACCGGCGAGAAACGTTTCGGCCGCCTCGATCGGATAGGGCCAGGGCGGCAAAGCGAGGTTGCGCACCACGCTCTCATGCCCGATCGCCTGGGCCAGGGCGGCGGCATCCTCGGGCCAGCCGGGCCGTAATGTCAGTCTTTGCGTTCGCACGAACATGACCATCTCCTTGGTCCTGCGACGCCCCACGCCACGCTAGTGTGACGAGGTTGTTGCGCCGTGGTGTCAGGGAGGAAATAAAAAAGGGAGCCGGGGCGACCCGTCTCCCTTTTCAGCTGGTTCGTTCGTCGAACCCGGGTCGTCCTGGTGGACAACCCGGTCGGTTGCCCGATGTTACTCGGCAGCCTCCGCAATCATGTCTACCGAACAGAACTTGCGGCCAAGCTTGCCTTCCTTGAACGACACGCGGCCGTCCACGAGCGCGAAAAGGGTATGGTCCTTGCCCATGCCCACGTTCACGCCCGGATAGAATTTGGTGCCGCGCTGACGCACGAGGATGTTGCCCGCGACCGCGAGCTCGCCACCGAACTTCTTCACGCCGAGACGACGGCCGGCCGAATCACGACCGTTACGCGAAGAGCCGCCTGCCTTCTTATGTGCCATGGTCTATACTCCTCGTATTCTGCTTACGCTTCCGCGGCCGGGGTCTCGCCCTCGGCAGCAGCGGCCTTCTTCGCCTTCGGCGCGGCCTTCTTCTTCTCTTCCTGCGCACCGATGGCGGTGATCTTCAGGATGGTGTGGTTCTGGCGGTGGCCGTTGCGGCGACGATAATTGTGCCGGCGGCGCTTCTTGAAGACGATGACCTTCTCGCCCTTCGCCTGCGCGACGATCTCGGCCGAGACGGTGAGGCCCTCGGTGGACTTCAGCTCGCCACCTTCGCCGGCGAGCAGCACGTCGCCCAGCGTGACCGTCGAACCGGCCTCGCCGTCGAGCTTCTCGACCACGATCTTGTCTCCCGCGGCAACGCGATACTGCTTGCCGCCCGTGCGCACGATAGCGAACATCGGTCTCTTCTCTGGTTCAAATGCTTGTGCCCGCCAAGGTTGCACCCCGGCAGGAGGAAGGGCGCAGCTAAGGTAGGCTCGACCAGAAGTCAACCGGTAACTACCCGAAACGGGCAGTTAATGCCGGTGCGTGCGCTTCAAGGTGTAGCGTCCGGCCGCATAGCCGTCGAAAAGCCCGTTGATCGCGGGATGATCGACCGGCTCCTCGCTATCGTCGGCCACCAGATTCTGCTGGCTGACATAGGCGACATAGCTCGATTCGTCGTTCTCGGCGAGCAGATGGTAGAAGGGCTGGTCCTTGCGCGGGCGCACGTCCTCGGGAATCGCCTCATACCATTCGTCGCTGTTGGCGAAGACGGGGTCGACGTCGAAGATCACGCCGCGGAACTCGAACTGCCGGTGACGCACCACCTCGCCGATGGCGAAGCGGGCGGTGGCGACCGGCGGCATCGGAATTCCGGGTTCATAGGGAATCGGGGCGCCGGGGGTCTGAGTCATGCCTTTAATCTAATATCTCTGCGCGCAGGTACAAGGATGCGCTTGCAGTATCCGAAACGCTGCGCTAGGGGCCCCCGCTCACAGCGACCGACGTGGAATGCTTCCGCGCACAATCGCCTCGCGGAGAGGTGGCAGAGTGGTCGAATGCGCCGCACTCGAAATGCGGTTTACGGGAGACCGTAACGAGGGTTCGAATCCCTCCCTCTCCGCCACTATTCACAGCCGATCCGGTTCCGGGGGATACCCCGAATGCCGGGGCGCGATCCTCCCGGATCGAAGCGCTCACCCCTGTGGCGTGCTTCCCGTGGCCCTGTGCTCGAACAATGCCGCCGCCGCCGCCGCGTCGAGGGGCGGGCCGAGCAGGTCGCCCTGACCCTGTTCGCACCCGGTGCCCAGCAGCGCGCCTTCCTGGTCGCTCGCTTCGATGCCTTCCGCGGCGATGGTGAGCCCCAGGCCGTGGCCGAGGCCGACCAGCGCCTGCACGATCCCGGCGCTTTCGCGCTCGCGCGTCATCGCCTGCACGAAGCTGCGGTCGATCTTCACCTTGTCCAGCCGGAAGCTGCGCAGGTGATAGAGGCTCGAATAGCCGGTGCCGAAATTGTCGAGCGCGATGCGCACGCCCGACGCCCTGAGGTTGCCGAGCACCGAGCGCGCATTGTCCAGGTCGGCGACGAACGCGCTTTCGGTCACGTCGACCTCGAGGCGGGCGGGCGCGATGCCCGCCTCGCCCAGGATGCGCATGATTCGCGCGCCGAGGAGATTGTCCCTCAGCTGGCTCGCATGGATGTCGACCGAAAGCGTTATGTGGGCGGGCCAGGAGCGCGCGGCGGCGCAGGCCAGGCGGAGCACGCGTTCGCCCAGCGCGTGGATGAGGCCGACCTCGTCGGCGATCGCCAGGAACCGCTCGATCGGGATCTCGCCATGCTCGGGATCGATCCAGCGCGGCGCCGCCTCGAACCCGACCACCCCGCGCGTGCGGAGGTCGAAGGTCGGCCGGTAGACGATGTCGATCCGCTCCTCGTCGAGCGCCCGGCGCAGCGCCGCCTCCATCGCGGCGCGCTCGCGGATGCGCACGTCCATCTGCGGCTCGAAGAAGCGGAGCGCCGAGCGCCGCTCGGCCTTGGCGCGGTAGAGCGCGACATCGGCCTTGCGCATCGCTTCCTCGATGCTCGTGGCGTCGACCGGGAGCAGCGCGATCCCGATGCCGGCGCCGACGCGATGCGTGGCGCCCGCCGCGTGGACGGGGGTGTCGAGCGCATCGATCACGCGCAGCGCGATGGTGGTCGCGACCTCGGGATCGGCGAGATGGGTGGCCAGGATCGCGAATTCGTCCCCCCCGAAGCGCGCGACCAGGTCGCCGTCGCGAATCGCGCCGAGCAGGCGCTGGGCGACAACGATCAGCAGCTCGTCGCCGGCCGCATGTCCGTGGACGTCGTTGATGGCCTTGAAGCCGTTGAGGTCGAGCAGGAGCACGGCGTGCGACGCGCCGGCCCGCGGCGGGGCGCCCAGGGCCGCGGCAAGCGCATCGTCGAACCGGCGCCGGTTGGGCAGGCCGGTCAGCACGTCCTGATAGGCGAGCTTGCGGACTTCCCCCTCCGCGGAGAGGCGGCGGGCCATCTCGCGTTTCTGGCGCAGATACTGGCGCGCGCCGAAGAGCAGCAGGCCCAGCGCCAGCACCACGCCCAGCAGCAGCGCCTCGTCGAGCTCGATCTCGGCCTTGTGGACGGTGAGGCCGTCTTCGTTCTCGAACAGATCGAAGGCGAACGCGCAATAAGCGAGCGCCGCTACCGCTGCCAGCACCAGCCCCAGGTCGCGAATGGCGAAACGGTGGCGAATGATGAAACTCCGGATCGCGGGCCAATCCATGCGAAACCTCTCGGGGCGGACAATATCAGCCATTGCTTGTCAAAGCATTGCCGCGATTCGCGGCGCTTCAAGGCATCGCCGCGATCGGCGGCGCTTGCCGGGCGCCGGTGTCGATGCCCCGGCATATCGGGCATATATGCGGGCATGTTCAAAACGGGCGGGTTCCCCATGCAATGGAAATCATGGCTGCAGGCGGCGGCGATCGCGGCGCTCATGGCCGGCATTTTCATCGCCGACACGGTCACCGACCTCGAGATCGCCGCGGCGGTCTTCTACATCGCCATCATCCTGCTGGCGGTCGGCCGCTTTCCCCGCCGCAACGTCATCGCGCTCGCGGGGCTGTGCATCCTGCTCACCCTGGCCAGCTCCACGCTGACGGTCGGCGGCGCGCGCGAGGCCGGCATCGTCAACCTGGCGATCAGCACCTCCGCGATCGGCGTCACCGCCTGGCTCGCGCTCCGCGTGGTGGCCGCCGAAGCCGCGGCGCATGCGGCGCGGGCGCAGCTCGTCAGGCTCGCGCGCGTGACCAGTCTCGGCGAGCTCACCGCTTCGATCGCGCACGAGGTCAACCAGCCGCTGGCCGGGATTGCGAGCAGCGCCAATGCCTGCCTCCGGTGGCTGGGCCAGGATCCCCCCAATCTCGAACGGGCGCGCGCCTCGGCGGAACGGGCGCTGCGCGATGCCAACCGCGCCGGCATGGTGATCCAGCGCGTGCGGAGCCTTGCCCGGCACGAGGCGCCCAGGCGCGAACGGGTGGATCTCAACGCGGTCGTCGACGAAGCGCTCCAGCTGGCGCGGGGCGAGCTGGAGCGCAACGGCATCGGCCTGGAGCTGGCGCTGGCCGAGGCGTTGCCGGCCGTGCTGGCCGACCGGGTGCAGCTGCACCAGGTCGTCGGCAACCTTCTGCTCAACGCGATCGAGGCGATGCCGTGCGTGCCGGAAGCCGGGCGGCGGATCGCGATCGCCACCGCGCGCGAGGAACAGTCGGTGATCCTTGCGGTCGCGGACTCCGGCATCGGCTTCGCGGCGGGCGCGCAGGAGCGTCTGTTCGAGGCGTTCTGGACCACCCGGGAAGGGGGCACCGGCATCGGCCTGACGATCAGCCGGGCTATCGTCGAGGCGCATGGCGGGCGTATCTGGGCCGTGGCGAACGCGCCTTCCGGCGCCATTTTCCGCGTAAGCCTGCCAATCTCGGGAGCGAGGCGATGACGATCGAAGCGACTGTCCCGGCCGATGACGGCGCGCTGCCGATCGTCTACATCGTCGACGACGATGCCTCGGTCCGCGCGGGCCTCGAGGATCTGCTCGCGTCCGTCGGCATCGCGTGCCGGGCGTTCTCCTCCACGCAGGCGTTTCTCGCGCACAGCCTGTCCGAAGCGCCCGGCTGCCTCGTGCTCGATGTTCGCATGCCCGGGCAGAGCGGCCTCGATTTCCAGCGCCAGATGAAGGATCTCGGTATCGGGCTGCCCGTGATCTTCGTCACCGGCCATGGCGATATCGCGATGACCGCGCGCGCGATGAAGGCCGGCGCGATCGAGTTCCTGGCCAAGCCGTTCGACGAGCAGGCGCTGCTCGACGCCATCAACGAGGGAATCGCCAGGGATCGGGTCCGGCGCCGCGAGGCGGCCGGCCTGGCGCATCTGCGCGCGCTCCATCGCACGCTCACGCCCGGGGAGCGGGAAGTGATGGAGCTGGTCGCGCGCGGGCTGCTCAACAAGCAGATCGCGGCGGAGCTCGGGGTGCGCGAGATCACCGTCAAGGTGCGCCGGGGCCAGGTCATGCGCAAGATGCACGCGCAATCGGTGCCCGATCTGGTGCGCATCCATGACCGGCTGTTCCCGCCCCCGGAATAGGGCCGGCGGGCGATTTCGATATACCAAGGTATATATCAGCTATCCATTTGCTTCGGTGCGCCGCACAATTCCCTACTGGCGGGCCCGATCCCGGCTTGGTATCCGCCCGCCACGCCTTTCCCCGCTTCCGCGGGGCCGAGGCTATTCGAGGAACGCTAGCAAATGCCGAGCGACAGTAGTCGATCTAACGCGCCGTCGAGGGCGCCCGGCCGGGCCTAGTTCGTAGCGCTCGCCCGTGGCGGCCGAGACGGCCGGTCATGAGGTGAGCCTATGGTCTTCATTTTCGAAGATGCCAGGGGCGGACGCCCGTTGGCGCGCTGGGTGCGCGCGGGCGGAGCGCCATCCTGGGCGGATCTGATCGTTTTCATCCTGCTCGCGGCAGGTGCGGTGCTCGTGTTCCACGGCGCCGGCGAGATGGGTGCGCCGCTGGCCGAGTTGCGCGGCGCGCCGGTGGTGCTCGACCCGGCGATGCTGCCCGAATATGCGCTGCGCACCACGTTGCGCATGTTCGCCGCGCTCGGCGCGTCCCTGCTGTTCACCTTCGTCGCCGCCGCGCTCGCCGCCAAGAGCCGCAAGGCGGGGCTCATCATCGTGCCCGCCCTCGACATCCTCCAGTCGGTGCCGGTGCTGGGCTTCCTCACCTTCACCGTCACGCTGTTCCTGGGGCTGTTTCCCGGCAGCCAGCTGGGCGCGGAATGCGCGGCGATCTTCGCGATCTTCACTGCCCAGGCCTGGAACATGGCGTTCAGCTTCTATCAGTCGCTGCGCACCGTGCCCGGCGACCTGGACGAGGTCTCGCGCCAGTTCGGCTTCTCGGCATGGCGGCGTTTCGTCCGGCTCGAACTGCCCTTCGCGCTGCCGGCGCTCGTCTGGAACATGATGATGTCGATGTCGGGAGCCTGGTTCTTCGTCGTCGCGTCCGAGGCGATCACGGTGGGGAACACCACCATCACGCTGCCCGGCATCGGATCCTGGCTCGCGGTTGCGATCGATCGCGAGGATTTCGGCGCGATCGGCATGGCGGTGGGGGCGATGGCGGTCGTCATCCTGCTCTATGACCAGCTCGTCTTCCGTCCGATCGTCGCCTGGGCCGACAAGTTCCGCTTCGAGCAGACCGCCTCGCAGCAGCAGCCGCGTTCCTGGCTCTACGATCTCCTCCGCCGCACCCGCTGGCTGGGCCGGCTCGGCACGGCGCTCGCCGCGCCGCTGTGCTGGCTGGGCAACATTCCGTTGCCGCGCGCGCCGGCGCTGCCGCCGCCGCGCATCGCGCCCGCCGCGGGCCGGGTGCTGGACGGGCTATGGATCGCGCTGGTCGCCCTCGTCACCCTGGCGGCGGCCTGGACGCTCGCCCGGTATATCGCGCACAGCCTCACATGGCAGGACGGCGTCACCGTCTTCGGGCTCGGCCTGCTTACCCTGGCGCGGGTGGCGCTGCTGATCGCGATCGCGAGCCTGATCTGGGTGCCGATCGGGGTGTGGATCGGCCTCAGGCCCGTCTGGGCCGAGCGGCTGCAGCCGGTGGCGCAGTTCCTGGCGGCCTTTCCGGCGAACGTGATGTTTCCCTTCGCGGTGATCGCCATTCTCGGCCTCCATCTCGATCCGAACATCTGGCTGTCGCCGCTGATGGTGCTCGGCACCCAATGGTATATCCTGTTCAACGTCATCGCGGGCGCGAGCGCGATCCCGACGGACATGAAGGAAGCCTCGGCGATGTTCGGCATCCGCGGCTGGCAATGGTGGCGCCGGGTCGCGATCCCCGCGATCTTCCCATATTATGTGACCGGCGCGCTCACCGCCTCGGGCGGCTCGTGGAACGCCAGCATCGTCGCCGAGTCGGTGAGCTGGGGCGACAGGCATCTCGAGGCCGCGGGGCTGGGGGCGTTCATCGCCAAAGCCACCCAGGCGGGCGACTATCCGCGCGTCGCCCTCGGCATCGCGGTGATGAGCATCTTCGTCATCGCCTTTAACCGCATGCTGTGGCGGCCGATGTACCGGTATGCCGAGCGCCGTCTTCGCCTCGATTGAGCATCGGGAGTATCGTCATGAACACGCTCACTGAAACCCCGCCGCTGGTCGAGGTCCGCGACGTCCGCCATGTCTATGGCAAATCGAGCGGCGCCGGCCTGCTCGTGCTCGACGATGTCCACCTGACCCTGGGCGAGGGCGAGATCGTCGGCCTGCTCGGCCGCTCCGGCTCGGGCAAGTCGACGCTGCTGCGTTCGATCGCGGGACTGATCCAGCCGACTTCGGGCGAAGTGCGCTTCGCGCATGCCGATACGCGCGTCTCGATGGTCTTCCAGACCTTCGCGCTGTTCCCCTGGCTCACCGTGCTCCAGAATGTCGAGGTGGGGCTCGAGGCGCAGGGCGTCGCCGCCGAGGAGCGGCGCCGGCGTGCCCTCAAGGCGATCGACCTGATCGGCCTGGACGGCTTCGAGAGCGCCTATCCGAAGGAATTGTCGGGCGGCATGCGCCAGCGCGTCGGCCTGGCGCGCGCGCTGGTGGTCGATCCGGACATCCTGCTGATGGACGAGCCCTTCTCGGCGCTCGACGTGCTCACCGCCGAGACGCTGCGCACCGACCTGCTCGACCTGTGGTCGGAGGGGCGGATGCCGATCAAGTCGATCCTGATCGTCACGCACAATATCGAGGAAGCGGTGCTGATGTGCGATCGCATCCTCGTCTTCTCGTCCAATCCCGGGCGCGTGGTCACCGAGATCGGCGTGACGCTGCCGCAGCCGCGGAACCGGCAGGACCCGGCGTTTCAGGCGCTGGTCGACGAGATCTATGCCAGGATGACCGTGCGGACCGAGGCGGAGCATGCGCGCGAGGGCGTGTTCCCGGGCACCGGCATCGGCATGGCGCTGCCGCGTGTCTCGACCAACACGCTCGCCGGGTTGATGGAGGCGGTGGCGGCCGAGCCCTATCTCGGCAGCGCGCCGCTGTCGGACCTGGCCAGCGAGCTGCAATATGAGGCGGACGAGCTGTTCCCGATCGCGGAAGTGCTGCAGCTGCTGCGCTTCGCCGAGCTGGGCGACGGCGACCTGAGGCTGCTGCCGGCGGCGCGGCGCTATGTCGATGCCGAGGTGGATGCGCGCAAGCAGCTCTTCGCCCAGCATCTGCTGCGCCATGTGCCGCTTGCCGGACACATTCGCCGCATCCTCGACGACCGGGCCAGCCACGAGGCGCCGGCGAGCCGCTTTCGCGACGAGATCGAGGATTTCATGTCCGAGGAATATGCCGAGCAGACGCTGAAATCGGTGATCCAATGGGGCCGCTATGCCGAGGTCTTCGCCTATGACGAGGCGGCGGACCGTTTCAGCCTCGACGATCCTTCCTAGGGCCGCGATGCCGGGGCGGCCGGCGGCGCGAGGCGCTTCAGAACAGGCCGGTCGACGATTCGAAGGAGGAAGGCATCTCGGCGGGGCGCTCGGAACCGCGGGCGCGTCTCTCCGGGATGGAGGAGCCGTCATGGGGGAAGAGGCTGTGCAGCATGGCGCGCATGGCCTCGTCGCCCTTGCTGGTCAGCGTCACCGCCATCCGCCGGTGATCGTCGGGATCGTGGGAACGGTTGAGCAGCCCGGCCGCCTCGAGGCGATCGATCCGTCGCAGCGCGCTCGTCGACGTCTCGCCCGAGACGAAAATAAGCTCCTTCACGCAGATGACCCGGTTCTCCTGCCCGGCGATGAACAGCTCGAGCACCATGTCCCATGCGGAATCGCGGAAGACGTCGCGCGGGAAAAGTTTTGCCGCCTTCGCGCGCATGTGTTGCAACTGGCGCGCGAGGTCGAGCAGGGATCTGTCCCAGGTGATTACGCTATTCGCCACTATACTACCCGAACTTATGAAGGAATGACGCTACTCATATAATAGATCATATCCTTCCTTATAAATAAATCATAGTAAAATCGAATTGTCAAAATCGCGTAAATCAAAATGATAGCGTAATTTACGTATTATATGATTTAACGTTCTCGAAGGGCTTCTTGGGCGCGGTTCAGTGGTTTCAAGAGGTATTGGAGTATTGTTTTGCTTCCCGTGTGGATGTCGGCGGTGGCGATCATCCCGGGTACGATCGGAAAGCGTCGGCCCGCCTTGTTGACCAGGGCGTCCGAGCGGGTGCGGACGAATACGCGGTAATAATAGATGTCGGGGTTCACTTCGTCGCGGATCGTGTCGGGCGAGATGCTGCTGACCTCGCCCTCGAGCCCGCCGAAGATCGAATAGTCATAGGCGGTGATCTTCACGCTGGCGCGCTGGCCGGGCCGGATGAACGCGATGTCGCGGGGCGAGATGCGCGCCTCGATGAGCAGCCGGTCGTCGAGCGGGACGATTTCCATCACCTTGCCGTTGGGCGGCACGACGCCGCCGATCGTCGACACTTCGATATTCTTGACCACGCCGCGCACGGGCGAGCGCAAGGTGAGCCGCTGCAGCGTGTCCGACCGGCCCCGCACCACCGGGGCGAGCGCCTCGACTTCCTCGCTCACCTTTGCGAGGTCCTGCCGGGCCTCGACCAGATATTGCGAGCGCAGATCGGCTTTCTTGAGATCGAGGTCGGCGCGCTGGCGCTTGAGCCGCAGCACCTCGACATTGCTCGCCGCGCCGGTGGCGATCAGCGATTCGCCGATGCCGACCTCGCGGTTGATCAGTGCCAGCGATTCGTCGATCAGGCTGGTCGAGCCGGCCAGGCTGCGGCGGCGCGTGTCGTAGAGCCGCTGCTGCTCGGCCTTGAGCGCGGGATAGCCGTCGAGTTCCCTGGAGAACCGTATCGGGGTGTCGTCCACTTCCGCCTGGAGTCGCGCCTGGGCGGCGAGCGCGGCGCGATATTTGGCGGCGCTTTCTTCCACCGTCGAGCCTGCCAGGGTGGGATCGAGCTGGGCGAGAACCTGGCCGGGCTTGACGATATCGTCCTGGCGCACGTGCAGCTTGGCGAGGATGCCGCCTTCCAGCGACTGGAGTATCTGCTCATGGCTGGTCGGCACCACCTTGCCGGTGCCGGTCGCCACTTCGTCGAGCCTGGCGAGCCAGGCCCAGGCCAGGAAGGCGACGACCATCGCCGCCAGTACCCACAGCATGCGCGTCGCATCGCGCAGCCGGCCGCGACCCTCTTCGTCGAACAGCCGGTCGTCGGCGCTGAACGCCGCGCTCATGCCGCCTGGGTCCTGGTGGCGGCGCCGCGCATCGCAGCAAGCGCGGCTTCCCTGGGCTGGTCGAGGACCACTCTGCCATGGTCGATGACGATCACCCGGTCGACAAGCTCGAGCACGCGCATGCGGTGCGTCGCCACGACGACGGTGCGCTGCCGGCTCCATTCGCGGAAGCTCGTGATGAAGTGGCGCTCGGCCAGCTCATCCATTGCCGCGGTGGGCTCGTCGAGCAGCGCCACCCTGGGGCGCCGGAGCAGCAGGCGGGCGAGAAGCAGCGACTGGACCTGGCCACCCGAGAGACCCAGCCCGCCTTCGAGCACGACATGCTCGAGCCCGTCGCGGAGCCGCCGCACGAAATCCTGCGCGCAGACCATTTCGAGAGCCGCCAGTATCTCGGCATTGCCGGCATGCGGCGCCCCCATCGTCAGGTTCTCGCGCAGCGTGCCGTGGAAGAGCCGGCTGTTCTGGGTGAGCAGGCAGACGTCCCGGCGCACATCGGCGGGATCGATCTGGTGCAGCGCCAGATCGTCGAGCAGGACTTCGCCGGAAACCGGCTGGAGCATGCCCGACAGGCCCTGCAGCAAGGTCGACTTGCCGGCGCCGTTGCGGCCGAGCAGCGCCACTTTCTCGCCGGCGGCGATCTCGAGGTTCGGCACGGTCAGCGCGGGCGGCGCATTGGGATCCGCATAGGAAAATACCGCCGAGCGCAGCGCGAAGCTGCCGGTGACCGCGGGGAGGGGAATGCGGTGCTCGGCGTCGGGGCTGTCCGTGGGCAGCCCCATTATCTGGTTGAGGCTCTGCGTCGCCAGCTTGGCATGCTGCCAGCGGCCGAGCAGGCCAGAGACCTGGGCCATCGGCGCGATCATGCGCGAGGCGAGCATGGAGGTGGCGACGAGCGTGCCGGTGGTGATGTCGCCGGCGATCACCATGGGCGCGCCGACGAAGATCACCGCGGCATAGACGCCATTCTGCACGCTCTGCGACCAGGTGGAGAGGCTGGCGGTGAGGCCGCGCAGGCGAAGCTGGGCCTCGCCGGCGACACTGTTGTAGTGATTCCACTGGCGCTGGAAGCGCTCCTCCGCCTGCAGCGCCTTGATGTCCTCTATCCCCTGCACCGCCTCGACCAGCAGCGCGTTGCGCAGCGAGCTTTCCCGCATCGATTCGGTGGCGAGGACGCGCAGGCGCCGCTGCGCGAGCAGGCTGGGCACGAGCAGCAATATCACCGCGGCGAGGGGCACCAGCGCCAGCACCCCGCCGATAAAGGCGAGGATGGCGAGGAAGAGCAGGAAGAAGGGCAGGTCGGCCACCGCGGAGACGGTGGTCGAGGTCAGCATGTCGCGGACCTGGTCGAGGTCGCGCAACTGGGAGATGAAGGTGCCGGTGGAAGTCGGCCGTTCCCGGTTGCGGACGCGCAGCGCATGGCCGAAGACCAGATCGGAGAGCCTCAGATCGGCCCGCTTGCCCAGCACGTCGGTGATCGCCACGCGCAGCTTGCGCAGCAGGAAGTCGAAGGCGATCGCCAGCAGCACGCCGAGGAACAGGATGACGAGCGTCGGCATCGACTGGGCCGGAATGACGCGGTCATAGACCTGCATCGAGAACAGGATGCCGGCGAGCCCGAGCAGGTTGGTCACGATCGAGGCGACCGCGACATGGCCATAGGCGCGGGCGTCCTGGAGCAGGATGCGGCGAAGCCAATGCTCCTCATAGGGCCGGATATAGGTGTCGACCCGGGCATCGGCGGCGGAGCGGGCGGGGCGGGGCACGACGACCAGAGTGGCGGCGGCGAGCAGTTCGGCGAGCGGACGGCGCGCGGGCATGTCGCTCTCGCCGGCGACGGTGAACATCGCCTCGCCGTCGCCGTCCAGCGCGGTGATCAGGGCAAGCTCGCCATCGGCGAGGCAGGCGATCACCGGCAGGCGCCAACTCGTCAGCCGTATGGCGGCGGGGTCGGCGAAGCGAAGAGCCAGGCCCAGGGGGCGAGCGAGCGCGCGCACGCGATTCTGCTCGGGGGAAGCGATGTCCCAGAGCCCCGCCAGGCGAGCGCGCTGCTCGGAGACGGGCAGGCGATAGTGGCGCGCGGCCTGGCAGAGAATGTCGAGCCAGGTCTCGGCCGATGCCGCGCTCACAGCGTAACTCCCCGCAGGCGCGTGCCGGTCAGGCCGAACGCATCGCGCGAGCGGCCCGAATAATAGAGGCAGTCGAGCTGGAGCCGGCGCAGGTCATGCTCGGTATTGACCGCATCGAACCGCGCCTGGTGCAGTTCCTGTTCGGCATTGAGCAGATCGACCAGCGTTCGCGTGCCCATTTCGAGATATTGCGCGCGGTAGAGTTGCCCGGTCTCCGCCATGTCCGCCTCGCGCAGGTTGAGCGTGTCGAGCAGCCGGGTAAGGCTGCCGATCTGCTGCCGGGCCTCGGCGAGCCGCTGGCTCGCTTCGTTGCGCGCCTGGCGCGAGGCGGCGTCGGCGGCGGCCAGCGAATAGTCCGCGCTGCGGACGCGGGCGCGGGTGGCGTTGCCGCCGAATATGTTGCTCGAGACGCTGAGCCCGAAGCTGTAGGCGCTGCGATCGGAGAAGGGCGACCCGATATCCGCCGCCGCGTCGCCGGCCAGCGACACGGTGGGCAAGCGATCGGCGCGGCTGCGGCGAAGCTGGGCCGCGGCCTGCTCGCGCTGGGCGTCGGCGCGCATCACGGCCGGCACCGCATTCCAGTCCGCCAGGCCGGTGGCGCAGCTGCGCATCAGCCAGTCGGGCATGTCGGCGCTGACCGACGCCTTGGCCCGTTCCTCGCCGAGCAGAAAGGCGAGATTGCTGGTCCAGCGACGCTGCTCGGCATCGATCTGCGCCAGTGTCGCCTTGGCCGCGGCGACGCGCGATTCCGCCTGAAGCCCGTCCGAGCGCGTCGACGCGCCCTTGGCGACCCGATCGGCGACCAGCCCGCTGATCTCGCGGATCCGGGCCAGCTGCTCCTCGGCGATGTCGCGGAGCGCCGCGTTGCGCTGCAGCTCGACGATCGCATAGCCGGTGTCGTGGATGAGCCCGTCGATCGCGAGCAGCAGATCGGCACGGCCGACCCGGGTGCCCGCCTGCGCATAATCCACCGCGCTGCGGACCTTGCCGAAATCATAGAGCATCTGCGAGGCGGAGACCTGGGGACGCGGGCGCCAGTTCGAGCCGAGGCGATTGTCGTAGCCGGTGCCGATGCCCGCGCTCACCTGGGGCAGATAGCCGGTCCGCGCGACATCGACATCCGCGTCGCGCGCATCGAGCGTGGCCGCGGCGGCGACGACGTTCGGATGCCATGCCACGGCCTGTCGGACCGCTGCCTCGAGCGAGAGCCCCGGCGCTGTCCTGCGCGTATCCGGTGCCGGCCAGGAAGGCCGCCAGCGATCCGATCGCGATGATACCGATCGGACCGCCGCGCCGGCCCCGTCGCAACCCTTTTCCCAAGCGACAGCCTCCCTGTCCGCATTGCGTGTCGTCTTATGGTGTAGGTTAATCACCCTTTTGAAATCATGGATGATTTTTGGAAATCGACTCCGAGTTCGGAGTGATTTCTCACACCATATGGGTCAGCTGGTGGCGATCCTGCTCCAGGTCGCTTGGCGTGACGAGATAATGTAGCGGATCGTCGGGCGCGGGAGCGGCGGCGATGTCCGGCGCGGCGGGCGCGGGGCTCGCGGCCGCGGGCGGGCCGGAGGCATCGGACGCGGCCTGGCGGTCATGGAGGAACTGGCCGAGCAGATCCTCGACACTGCCCTGATTGTCGTTCAGGCTGTATGCGATCGGCGCGTGATCCGTTGCCGGCGCGGTCGGCGCCGCCACGGTCTCGGCCGAGAACATCGCGAGCGGCACGGTATCCGCCAGCGAAGTCGACTCGACCACCATCGCCGCCGAGGGCGTGACGCCGTTATTGATGTCGACGGTCACGTCGAGATGCGCCGTCGCGACGGTGCCGTTGGGCTGGACCAGCTGATAGGTGAAGCTGTCGACCGGATCGGTGCCCGAATAGGTCAGCGAAGCGCTCGGCTGGTAGGTGTAGTGGCCGGTATCGGTGACGGTCAGCGTGCCATAGGCGCCGGTGATGGTCAGCGGCGTATCGCCCACCTGGACGAAGTTGCCGCCCGTCTGGACGCGCACCACCGGGAAGTCCGTGCCCAGCGTGTCGTTGGCGAGCAGCTCGCCGGATATCGCCGTGGTGCCGGTGAGGCTGTACTGGTCGAGATGGGTCACCGTCTCGCCGACATAGACGTTCGTGCCATAGCCGGTGCCCAATATGTTCGTGCTCGACACGGTGTAGTTGTAGGTGCCGGACGGCAGGTCGTGCAGCACCAGCGCGACGCCGGTGCCGAGCCCGAGATTGGCGACCGAGGTCTGGGTAACCGTGCCGACCACGGTGCCCTGCGAATTGGTGACCGTGATCGTGTAGGTGGGCAGCACGCTTAGCCCGCTCGACTGGATCGCCGAGAGCGTCACGTCGGCGGTGCTGTTCGCGCCTACCGTGAAGCTGTCGTGCACCGAGCCGGTCTGCGCGCCGGTGATGATCAGCGCCGTGGGCGTGGCGAAGCTCGAGTCGATCGCCGCCGGAATGGTGGTGACGACATGCTCGAAGGTCGCGGTGGCGATCGCCGCATCGTCGACGGCCAGCGGCGCGCCGGTGATGTCCGGGCTGCCGATCGTCACGGCCAGCGTCGCGCTCTCCAGCTCGCCGCTGGTCGGATTGACCAGCGTATAGGTGAAGGTGTCGACATGGCCGATCGCGGCGGCATTGGCATCGGGCGTGTAGGTGTAGCTGCCATTGGGATTGATGACGAGCGTGCCCCAGTCGCCGTGGATCGAGGTGCCGCCGGCGGCCACCGCGGTGGTGACGCCGTTCACGGTGACGCTCTGCACGACGGTCTGCGGGCTGACGATATCGACCGCGCCACCGGGCCCCGGATCGGTGATTACATTGCCCGCGGCCGTGCTCGGCTGCACCGCGCCGACATGGGTATAGTCGCTGTTGACGCCCGTGACCGCGAGGCCGCCGAGCAGCCCCACGCCGGCGGCGCCATCGAAAGTGACGAAGGCGCGATACTCGCCCGGGCCGAGCGTGTCGGTCGCGACGAGATTGCCGTTGAGCAGCGAGAGCTGGAGCAGCGAGCTGTTGCCGGTGCCGCTCACCGCGACCCAATTGGTCCCGTCGAAGCGCTGGACCACCACGCTGTAGCCGCTCAGCACGCCGATCGCGAGCGTCGCGTCATAGGTGAAGCTCGCGGCAAGCGAATTGCCGGCGGCGACGGTGAACTGGACATTGGGCGTCGCCAGCACCTGCGCATCGAGATTGAGCAGGCCGAGCGAGACCAGGGCGAGATAGTTGGCCGTGCCGAGATTCTCGTTGGTCGTGACGGGCACGAGATCGATCGAAGCGTTGGCGGTGTTGTTGAACGCCTCGATGTCGAACGGCGCGATGAGGGGAACCGCGCCGGAGAGGTTTCCGGCATGATCGCGCAGCGTGACGCTGAGCGTCTCGCCCGCGGTCTGGGGATCGTTCAGCGAGACGGAGAAGCTGCCGTTCGCGGCGACCGTGCCGGTGCCGAGCAGCGTGCCTCCCGTATCGCGCACCTCGACGGAGGCGCCTGCTTCACCCGTGCCGGTGACCACGGTGCCAGCGCCATTGATCGCCAGCCCGGCGGGCGGCGCGGGCGGAGTAATGTCGGGCGCGATCGCCACCGTGGCGGGGGAGAGGTTACCGGCCGGATCGCTCTGGGTGACGGTCACCGTCTCGCCATTGGCCTGGGGCGTGGTGAGCGTGGCGGTGTAGCTGCCGTTGCCGGCGACGGTGGCGGTGCCGATCTCGGTGCCGGCGCCGTTGTATATGTGCACGGTCGCACCGGGCTCGCCAGTGCCGGTGACGGCGGTGCCATTGGCGTTCACCGCCGCGACGGGGGCGGCGGGCGGCGTGAAGTCGGGCGCCAGCGCCGAGGTGGCCGGCGAGACATTGCCCGCGGCATCGGCCTGAGTGACGTGGAGCGTCTGGCCATTGCCCTCCGTGGTGGTCAGCGTGACGGCATAGGCGCCGTTCGCGGCGACGATCGCGGTGCCGATCACGGTTCCCGAGGGGTCGCGGACGGTGACGGTGGCGCCGGGCTCGCCCGTGCCGCTGACGACCGTGCCGTCGCCGCTGACCGTCGCGACCGGCGCAGCGGGCGGGGTGAGGTCGGGCGCGGTCGCCGTGACGTTCGGCGAGTGATTGCCGGCCGGGTCGGTCTGGCTGAGCGTCAGCACCTGTCCGTTGAGCTGGGGTGTGGTGAGCGTGGCGGTATAGCTGCCATTGCCGGCGACGGTGGCGGTGCCGATCTCGGTGCCGGCGGCGTTGAGGATGTGCACGGTCGCGCCGGGCTCGCCGGTGCCGGTGACGGCGGTGCCGTCGGCGGAGACGGTGCCGGTGGGCGCGAGCGGCGGGGTGATGTCGGGGGCCGTCGCCGGCGTCGCGGGCGAGACGTTACCTGCCGGGTCAGCCTGGGTGACCTGCAAATGCTGGCCGTTGAGCTGCGCGGTGGAAAGCGTGACGACATAGCTGCCATTGGCGGCGACCAGGGCGGTGCCGAGCGGCACGCCGCCCGCGTCCCGCACCGTCACCGTTGCGCCAGGCTCGCCGGTGCCGGTCACGAGCGTGCCGGTCGCATCGACCGTGGCGGCCGGAGCGGCCGGCGGCGTGGTGTCGGGCGCGGTTGCCGTGACCGAGGGCGAGGCGTTGCCCGCCGGGTCCCGCTGGATCGCCGTCAGCGTCTCGCCATTGGTCTGCGGCGTCGCGAGTGTGGCGCTGTAGGTGCCGCCGGGCGCGACGGTGGCGGTGCCGATCGGCGTGCCCGCGGCATTGGTGATCGTGACGGTGGCGCCGGGCTCGCCGGTGCCGGTGACGGTGGCGCCGTCCGCCGACACGGTGGCGGTGGGCGCGGCGGGGGGCGTCGTGTCCGGCGCCGTGATCGGCACGGCGGGCGAGACGTTCGCGGCGGCATCCGCCTGGGTGACGGACAGCGCCTGGCCGTTGGTCTGCGGCGTGCCGAGCACGACGGTATAGTTGCCATTGGCGCCGACGGTTGCCGTGCCGAGCACGGTGCCGCTCGCATCGGCGACGCGCACCGTGGCGCCCGGTTCGCCGGTGCCGGTGACGATCGTGCCGGTCGCGTCGATCGCCGCTACCGGCGCAGCCGGCGGAGTCAGGTCAGGCGCGATTGCCGTGGCCGGCGGCGAAACGTCCCCTTCCGCATCGGCCTGGGTGACGTGCAGCGTCTCGCCGTTCAGCTGGGGCGTGGTGAGTATCACCACATAGGTGCCGCCCGGCGTGACGGTCGCGGTGCCGATCACGGCGCCGTTGGGGCCGGTCACGCTCACCGTGGCGCCGGCCTGGCCCGTGCCGAACACGGTCGCGCCATCGGCCGCCACTGTCGCGGTGGGTGCCCCAGGGGAATCGTTCGGGACGAGGTCGGGGGCGACCGCACTCCCCTGGGGCGAGGCATTGCCGGCGGCGTCCGTCTGGACGAGGCCGAGCAACTGCCCGTTAGTCTGTGGCGGGACGAGCGTGGTGGTGAAGGTGCCATCCGAAGCTACGACGACGGTCCCGATGTGCAGGCCAGTCGGATCGGTGACGACCAGGGTCGCCCCCGCTTCGCCCGTGCCGGTTATCGAGGCGCCATCCGCCGCGACCGTCCCGACAGGTGCGGGCGGCGCGGTGAGATCGGGTGCGGTAAGCGACAAGGCCGGGGAGGCATTCCCCGCCGCATCCGTCTGCGTCACGCTCAGCACCTGGCTGTCGATCTGCGGGGTGGAGAGGACGACCGAGAAGGTTCCTGCCGCGCTCACCGTCGCTGTCCCGATCACCGTCGAGAAAGGGTCGCGTACCACGACCGTGGCTCCCGGCTCCCCCGTGCCCGAGACGACCGCGCCGGTGGCATCGAGAGTGGCGACCGGGGCCGCGGGAGGCGTGATGTCCGGCGCATTGGCCGTGCCGGGAGGCGAGACATTGCCCGCCGCATCGGCCTGGGTGGCGCTGACCGTGCCGCCATTGGCCTGGGGCGTGGTGAGCGTGATCGAGAAGTGACCGTCGGCCGCGACCGGTCCGGTGCCGAGGACGGCGCCGGAGGCGCTGGTGACCGTGACCGTCGCGCCCGGCTCGCCCGTTCCCGTCGCGGTGGTGCCGTCGGCGCTGATCGCGAGAACCGGGGCGGCGGGCGGCGTGATGTCCGGCGCCAGTGCCGGGGTCGGAGCCGAAAGATTGCCGGCGGTGTCGGTCTGGGTGACTTCGAGCAGCTGGCCATTGGCCTGGGGCGTGGTCAGGATCACCGCATAGGCGCCATTGGCGGCGACCACGGCGGTGCCGATCGCAGCGCCGGAGGGATCGTGGACGATCACCGTCGCGCCAGCCTCGCCGGTGCCGGTGACGATCGTGCCATTGCCATTGACCGTGGCGGTGAGCCCGGTCGGCGCGGTGATGTCCGGCGCCGTCGCATGCAGGTCGGGCGAGGGGTTGCCCGCCGGATCGGTCTGGCGGACGGTCAGCACTTCGCCATTGGTCTGGGGAACGGACAGCGTGACCGAATAGCTGCCGTCGGCGGCCACGGTCGTGGTGCCGAGCACCGTGCCGGACGGCCCCCGCACGGTCAGGGTCGCGCCGGCCTCGCCGGTGCCGGTAACCGTTGTGCCGTCGGGCGAGATCGTGGCGGTGGGCAAGGCGGGCGGAGTCAGGTCGGGCGCGGTGGCCGGAACCGGCGTGGAGGCATTGCCTGCCGGATCGGCCTGGGTGACCTGGAGCAGCTGGCCGTTGGTCTGCGGAGTGGTGAGGGTGACGCTGTAGCTGCCGTTCGCGGCGACCACCGCCGTGCCGATCGCCATGCCCGAGGGATCGCGGACGGTGACAGTGGCGCCCGCCTCGCCGTTGCCGCTCACCACCGTGCCGATGCCGTTCACTGCCGCGGTGAGACCGATCGGCGCGGTGATGTCGGGCGCGTGCACGGCCGTTTCGGGCGAGACATTGCCTGCCGGATCGGTCTGGGAGACCTCGAGCAGCTGGCCATTGGCCTGCGGCGTGGTGAGGGTGACGCTGAAGCTGCCATTGGCGGCGACCACTGCCGTGCCGAGCGGATTGCCGGCGGCGTCATGGACGGTCACCGTCGCGCCCGGCTCGCCGGTGCCGGTCACTGCCGTGCCGTCCGCCGACACGCTGGCCACCGGCGCGGCGGGAGCGGTGAGGTCGGGCGCGGTGACGGTTACCGGCGTGGAGACATTATGGGCGGCGTCCGCCTGGGTGACCTGGAGCAGCTGGCCGTTGGTCTGCGGGGTGGTGAGCGTTGCGCTATAGCTGCCATTCGCGGCCACGGTCGCGGTGCCGATCACCGTGCCGCCGGGATCGCGTACCGTTACGGTCGCGCCGGGCTCGCCGCTGCCGGTGACGACCGTGCCGCCGCCGCCGATCGCTGCCGTCAGGCCAAGCGGCGCGGTGATGTCGGGCGCGTGCACGGCCGTTTCGGGCGAGACATTGCCCGCCGGATCGGTCTGGGAGACCTCCAGCAGTTGGCCATTGGCCTGGGGCGTGGTGAGGGTAACGCTGAAGCTGCCATCGGCGGCGACCACCGCCGTGCCGAGCGGATTGCCGGCGGCGTCATGGACGGTCACCGTCGCGCCGGGCTCGCCCGTGCCGGTCACCGCCGTGCCGTCCGCCGACACGCTGGCCACCGGCGCGGCGGGAGCGGTGAGGTCGGGCGCGGTGACGGTTACCGGCGTGGAGACATTATGGGCGGCGTCGGCCTGAGTGACCTGGAGCAACTGGCCATTGGTCTGCGGGGTGGTGAGGGTGACGCTGTAGCTGCCATCGGCGGCGACCACCGCCGTGCCGATCGCCGTGCCCGAGGGATCGCGGACGGTGACGGTGGCGCCCGCCTCGCCGCTGCCGGTCACGACCGTGCCGCCGCCGCCGATCGCTGCCGTCAGGCCGATCGGCGCAGTGATGTCGGGCGCGTGCACGGCTGTTTCGGGCGAGACATTGCCCGCCGGATCGCTCTGGGAGACCTCCAGCAACTGGCCATTGGCCTGGGGCGTGGTGAGGGTGACGCTGAAGCTGCCATTGGCGGCGACCAGGGCGGTGCCGAGCGGATTGCCGGCGGCGTCATGGACGGTCACCGTCGCGCCCGGCTCGCCGGTGCCGGTCACTGCCGTGCCATCCGCCGACACGCTGGCCACCGGCGCGGCGGGCGGGGTGATGTCCGGCGCGGTCAGGTTCACGGTCGGCGAATGGTTGCCGGCGCCATCGGTCTGCCCGACCGTCAGCGTCCCGCCATTGGCCTGGGGCGGGGCGAGCGGGACGAAATAGCTGCCATTGCCCGTGACCACCGCCGTGCCGACGGTCACGCCGCCCGCACCCGTGATGGTGACGGTGGCGCCAGGCTCACCGGTGCCGGTGACCGACGTGCCGTCCGCCGCGATCGTCGCGGTGGGCGCCGCTGGGGCGACGACGTCCGGCGTCGTCACGCTCGTGGGGGGCGAGACATTGCCGCTGGGATCCGTCTGGGTGACCGTCAGCGTGCCGCCGTCCGACACGCCCGGGGCCAGCGGCACCGTGTAGGTGCCGTTCGCGCCGACGACCGCGGTACCCACCGTCGTGCCGGTATCGGGGTCGCGGACGGTGACGGTCGCGCCGGGCTCGCCGGTGCCGGTGACGGAGGTGCCGTCCGGCGTGACGCTGGCCGTCGGCGCGGCGGGGGGCGAGAGATCGGGCGCCGTGACGATGGTGGGCGGCGAATGGTTGCCGGCCGGATCGGTCTGCACCACGGTCACCGGCTCGCCGTCGAACACGGCGGGCGGCAGCGATATCGAATAGCCGCCATCCGCATTGGCGACGGTGCCGCCCAGCGGCCGGCCGTCGGCATCCGTCACCGTCACCGTCGCGCCGGGCTCGGCGCTTCCCGAGACGGTGAAGGTGTGCGGGTCCATTATCGCGGTGGGCGCGCTGGGCGGCGTGATGTCGGGCGCCGCGAGATTGATGGGGTTCGATCCGTTGCCCGCCGGATCGGTCTGCGCGACGGTGATCGTGCCGCCATTGTTCTGCGGCGTGGTCAGGGTCACGGTATAGCTGCCCTGCGCGTTGACGACGGCGGTGCCGATCACGGCGTCGCTGCCGTTGCGTACGGTCACGGTCGCCCCGGGCTCGCCGGTGCCGGTGACGATCGTCCCGTTGGGATTGATCGCGCCAGTGGGCGCCGCCGGCGGGGTGGTGTCGGGCGCATGCGCCGTGGTGGAGGGCGAGACATTGCCGGCCGGATCGGTCTGGGTGACGGTGACCGTCTGGCCATTGTTCTGGGGCTGGGTGAGCGTCACCGTGTAGCTGCCGTTGCTGCCCACCGTGCCGCTGCCGAGCAGCGTGCCCGAGGGGTCGCGCACCTGCACGGTGGCACCCGCCTCGCCCGTGCCGGTCACGCTGGCGCCATTGCCGCTCACCGTCGCGGTGGGGGCGCTGGGCGGAGTGGTGTCCACGGTGGCGGTGGAACCGCCGCCACGGCTCGAGCCGCCGCCGCCGCCCGCCAGTGCCGCGGCGCCGCCGGCCACGGCGACGCCCCCGAGCAATACCGGAAGCAGCGCGCCGCCTCCGCCGCCGGCCGCGGCCTCCGCCCCGGCTCCGATCAGGAGATCGTCGATCCCGTGCAGCGCCGCGAAGCGCGCCGGTCCCGACGCCGCCGTATTCGCCAGCCAGAGGTGATCGCCTTCGCGAACGACGAGATCGCTCGCCGCCCCATTTGTCTGGACATAGAAATTGGAGACGCGGATCGTCTCACCATTGGCGAGATGCACGATCAGGTCGTTGCCTTGCCGCTCCAGGCTGGTGATCTGCGACCGGTCGATGTCGAGCCGAACCACACTGGGGCTGGATAGATCGATGGAGTCCCCGGGAACATGGACAATATTACCCGTCGATTTATCGATCACATCGGCACGCATGACAGTCTCCTCCCAGAGAAATCCACGCAACTTCGCCGGAGCCGACTGGTTAACATTTGCGCAAGTATTTAGTTTAAATTTAGTAACCTGCGAAACGTTGTTAGAAGGTCCGGTAAATCGCTCAAACCTCAAGAGGGCGATTTCGATGCAATGCTTCCGAAATCGGAATCAATCGATCTATTTGACGACGAGACTATCGCTCGGCGCCGATTGTTTTACGGGCAGTCACCGGAACCTGAGTGCTGATGGAATCCTGGCCATGGCTGTGGCGCTTTTCACCGGCCTTTTGGCCACCGGAACGCGGGCGTGTCCGATGGGCACGGTGGTTCCGCGCCGGAGCCGGCGATATTTCTTGGCCGGTGGAAGATTTCGTCTTCAGCCGCGATGCCGTGTCTCGGCGAGATCGAGTTCGCGGGTCAGCTTGCGGGCGGTCTCGCTGCCGATCGCGCGCGCCCGGCCGAGTTCCAGCAATCGCGCGCGCTCGGCCTGGATGCCGACGAGCCTGAGCTCGCTTGCCAGCCTTTCCTGCGCGCGTGCTTCGCCCGCCATGCCGTCGCCCAGGCCCTCGATGCGCTCGCGATAGAAGCCCATGACGCGCGCGCCTGCCGCCGCATAGAGATCGGGATCGCCATGCGCTTCGCCGAGCGCGTGCTGGTGCCGCTCGACCGCGCGGATGGCGGCCTCGGCGGTGGCGACGCGTGCGGAATCCTCCTCCGCCTGGCGGGACGGCTCGGGGGGCAGGATCAGCCCCTTGAGCAGGATCGGCAGCGCGATGCTGGCGATGACCAGCGACACGATGATCACGCCGGCCGCGAGGAAGATCGCCAGGTCGCGGGCGGGGAAGGGCGTGCCGTCCCGCAGCATCAGCGGCAGGGTGAGCACGCCGGCCAGGGTTATCGCGCCGCGCACGCCCGCGAACGAGGTCGCCGCGACCAGCCGCCAATTGGGGCTCCGCATCGTTTCGCTGCCCTCGCGCTTGCGCAGGATGGTCAGCCGCAACGAGGTCCACACCCAGGCGAAGCGCAGTGCCGCCAGCCCGGCGACGATCGCCACGACATAGACCGCCAGCCACCAGGGCGAGGCATGGCCGGTCAGCAGCACGGTCTGCTTGGCGCCCGCGACGATGCCGGGCAGCTGCTCGCCCAGCAGCACGAAGATCACGCCGTTGAGGGTGAACTGGAGCGTGTCCCACACCGAGTTCCGGCGCATGCGGGTGACCGCCATCGCCTGGCGCGAGATTTCGGCGAAGGTCATGGTCACGCCCGCCGCCACGGCGGCCAGGATGCCCGATGCGTGGAGATGCTCGGCGAGCAGATAGGAGCCGAACGGGATCAGCAGGCTGACGAGGATCTGCGAGCCGGTGTCCTCGCCCCAGCGCCGGGTGACCCAGGCCTTGGCGCGCGAGGCGGCGAGCGTGACCAGCACGCCGATCGCCAGCCCGGCGCCCGCCACCCAGAGGAAAGTCAGCGCCGCCTGGCCCGCGGAGAAGCTGCCCGTCAGCGCGGCGGCGACGGCGAAGCGCAGGCAGACCAGACCCGAGGCGTCGTTGAGCAGCGATTCGCCTTCGAGGATGTGCATCATGCGCTTCGGGATGGGCACGCGCGCGGCGATCGCCGACACGGCGATCGGATCGGTGGGCGAGATCACCGCCGCGAGCGCGAAGGCCACCGCCAGCGGCATGGCGGGGATCATCCAGTTGATCAGCAGCCCCATGCCGATCACGGTCAGCAGCACCAGCCCGAGCGCCAGCTCGACCACGGTGGAGAGGTCCTTGAACAGCTCGTCCTTGGGGATGCGCCAGCCGTCGAAGAACAGCAGCGGCGGCAGGAACAGGAACATGAACAGCTCGGGATCGAGCTCGACGCGGTGCGAGGTGGACAGGCCGATCGCTGCGCCCAGCACGATCTGCACCAGCGGGGTCGGCACGCCGAACGGCAGCATGCGCGCGACCGCGCCGCTGACGACGACGGCGAGCAGGAGGAACAGGATGATCGAAACGGTTTCCACGGCTCTGCCTCGTTCTGCGCGGCCCGGCGGCCCCGCGGCTAGGTTGCTTGTTCCGGCGCGCGCCGGAGATGGGGCGGGAATTCAGCTCGCGCTGGCGAGCCGATAGCCGACTCCGGGCTCGGTCGCGAGCAGCCGTGGATCGCTTGGATCCTCCTCGATCTTCTGGCGGAGCAGGCCGATATAGACGCGCAGATACTGGCTGTCGGCGGTATCGCTGCCCCAGCCCACGGCGAGCAGCCGCTTGTGCGTCACCACCTGGCCGGCGCTGAGCGCCAGCGTCCGCAGCAGGTCATATTCCTTCGGCGACAGCTTCACCACATCGCCCCCCAGCGACACGCGGCGCGCCTGGAAATCGATCTCCAGCGGGCCGCTGCGATAGGTGGCGGGCGTGTTCTTCAGGCTGGAACTGCGCCGGATCGCCGCGCGGATGCGGGCCATCAGCTCGCCGATCTCGAACGGCTTGTTCACATAGTCGTCGGCGCCGTGATCGAGCGCGGCGATCTTCTCGGCTTCCTGATGGCGGGCGGAGATGACGATGATCGGCACCTCGCTCGTCGCGCGCAGGGCGCGGATGACGTCCTTGCCGTCGATATCGGGCAGGCCGAGGTCGAGCAGCACCACTTCGGGCTTGATGTCCTCGGCCATGCGCAGCGCCGGGACGCCGCCCGAGGCGACGGCGACGCTATAGCCTTCGGCGCCGAGCACCGGTTCGAGCACCGCGATCAGCGCGGGCTCGTCATCGACGAGGAGGATATTGGTCATGCTTGCATTGCCTCGGCGAGCGGAAGTCGGATGATGATGCGGGTGCCGCGGTCGTCCAGCCCGGGAATGGTCGCGTGGATGGTGCCGCCTAGCGCCTCCACGAACCCCTTGGCGATCGCCAGCCCCAGGCCGCTGCCGCGTCCGGTCGCGTCGGGCCTGCCGGCGCGGTAGAAACGCTCGAACACCCGCTGGAGCGCGTGCTCCGGTATGCCCTGGCCGCTGTCCGCTATGTCGATCCGGCAGGCACCGTCCTCGGCGGAGATGGCGATTTCCACTCGGGCGCCCTCGTCGCTGTAGAGGATCGCATTGTCGAGGATGTTGAGCAGCACCAGCTCGAAAAGAGCGGGATTGGCGGCGACCGGCAGGTCGGGGTCCGGCGCGTGCAGCGTCACTTGCCGCCCGCCCGCGCGGGGCCGGATCCGGTGCAGCGCCGCGCCGGCCATTTCGGCGGCGCCCAGGATCTGGAGCGGCTGGGCGATGCCGCCCGCTTCCATCCGGCTCATCTCGAGCAGATTGGCCGTGTAGCGATTGAGGCGCTCGCACTCGTCGACCACGCCGCGCAGCAGGCGCGCGGAGGTTTCCGCGTCGAGCTTCTCGCCATAGGCGATCAGGCTCGACGCCGACGCGCTGATCGCGGTGAGCGGCGTGCGGAAATCATGGCTGACCGAGGCGAGCAGCGCGCTCTTCAGCTTCTCGGCCCGGGCGACGGCGCTGCGCTCGGTGATCTGTTCGGACAGCGCTGCGCGCTCGAGCGCCAGGGCGACCATGTTGGCGACCGCGTCGATGAAGGCCGGCTTGATCTTTCCCGGCCGCAGCGGCTCGAGCACGAGCACGGTGAGCGGCGCATTGGCGAGTTCGAGGCGCCGGCCGATCAGCGGGCTGTCCGCGGGAGGTTGGGGCTGGTGCGCGACCCCGTCCGCGAAATCGTGCCAGCTCGCCGCGCAGGGCATTGGCGAGAGGCAGCGCAGCCCTTCGTCATCGACCCGGAACAGCGTCGCCCGCGCGCCCAGGATCCGGTGCACCGCCCGCTCGACGGTGACGACGACATCGGCGGGGCGGGCCGCGGACTGGAGTTCCTGGCTCAGCGCCAGCAGGCTGTTGAGCTGGAGATTGCTCGATCGGGCAGCCTGGGCATGGTCCTTCAGCTGCCCGGCGAGCACGCCGGAAACCAGGGCGCACAGGTTGAACACGACGAGCGGCGCGAGGTCGCCGCCCGTGACGATCCGGAAGGTGAGGGCCGGCTCGGTCAGGTAGAAATTGTAGATCAGAAAGGCGGCGAGCGCGGCGATCAGCGCCGAGGCGAGGCCGCTCAGCGCGCCGGCAACCGTGATGCCGAGCACGAACACCAGCGCCGCGGCGACTTCGCCGAGCGGATGGACGGCGAACGCCGCTATCACGGACAGGGTGAGGACGATCGCGGTGCGGAACAGGCCGGCGCGATCGAGATGCAGCCGTGCCGTCAGGAAGCCGATGAGGGGATTTGGTCGTCCGGTCGTCATCGAGCTCCTGATACCCGCGAGGGGTTGGTCCGGGCGGCGGGCCGGGGCCGGGAGCCCAATGTGCCCGCCGCCGCGGTGGGAACGCGCGCCTCTCTTGGGGGGAGGCTTGCATGAGGGGGTGCAATAGCGCGCTCTCGCCGAATGCCTATGGCGGCGGCCGATCCCGGTCCATGCATAAAAAACCTATAGTAACGCCCGCGGGCCAAGCTTCTCTAGGGATGTTTCCGAAACATTTCTTGGAGAAGTTATGCGTAGGGAATTCGTGCTGGCGGTGATGATGGGTGCGGTGGCCCTTGGCGGCTGCGCCAAGCGAGCGCACCCCGGCAACGCGGCGGACGGATCCAGCACGGTTGGCGGTGGCGAGCCCTATGTCGAGAATGGCGAGGATCCGGCGCTGGCGCGGCTGCAGGCGGATCTGGTGGCCAGCGCGGGCAGCGATCGCGTCTTCTTCACCTTCGATGCCTTCAGCCTCTCCCCCGAAGCGCGCGCTACGCTGACGCGCCAGGCGCAGTGGCTGCGCCAGCATCCGCGCGTGGGCTTCCTGGTCGAGGGCCATGCCGACGAGCGCGGCACCCGCGAGTACAATCTGGCGCTGGGCGATCGCCGCGCGCGGGCGGCGGCCGACTTCCTGGCGCTGCAGGGAATCGCGCCGAACCGGATCACGACCATTTCCTATGGCAAGGAACGGCCCGAGGCGCTGGGCTCCGACGAAGCCTCGCACGCCCAGAATCGGCGTGCCGTGTCAGTCGTCATTCATCTGCCGTAAGGAATATGGGGCCGCCCGGGGGAACGTCATCGTTCCGCGGGCGATCCATGTTATCTGACTGTCCAAGATGAAGATGTCACTGGTCAACCCTAGCAGCGCCGGCCCGCCCGCCTCGCGGGGCGGGCGTCCTGCCCTGGTCCGCTCGATGGGGCCGTCCGATTCGGCCGCGTGCGAGCCGGGCGCGACGCGCCCCGCCAATGACGCCATGCCCGCCGCCGGCATGCGGATCGCGCTCTTCTCGGGCAACTATAACTGCGTGCGCGACGGCGCCAATCGCGCGCTCAACCGGCTCGTCGATCACCTGCTCGCGCGCGGCGCCGCCGTGCGGGTCTATTCGCCGACGATCGCCGATCCGGCCTTCGCGCCCGCGGGGGATCTCGTGTCGGTCCCGTCGGTGCCGATTCCCGGGCGCAGCGAGTTCCGGGTGGCGCTCGGCTTGCCGGCGTCGGTGCGCGCGGATGTCGAGCGCTTCGCGCCGAACATCGTGCACGTGTCCGCGCCCGACCTGCTCGGCACTGGCGCGCAGAAGCTGGCGCGCCGGCTCGGCGTGCCGGTGGTGGCCAGCCTGCACACCCGGTTCGAGACCTATTTCGACTATTATGGCCTGGGCGTCCTGCGGCGCTGGGGCGAGCGCCGGCTGCAGCGCTTCTATCGCGCGAGCGACCGCGTCCTGGCACCGAACGCCGCCTCGGCCGAGAGCCTGGTGGCGATGGGCGTGCCGGGCGAGGACATCGCCATCTGGGGCCGTGGCGTCGATCCCGCGGCCTTCTCGCCGGCATTGCGCGACCTGAACTGGCGGCGCGGCCTGGGATATCGCGACGACGAGATCGTGCCGATCTTCTTCGGGCGGCTGGTCATCGAGAAGGGAATCGCCACCTTTGCCGATACCATCCAGGCGCTGCGCGATCGCGGCTATCCGCTCCGCCCGCTGATCGTCGGCGCGGGGCCGGCCGAGGCGCGGTTCCGGGCCCTGCTGCCCGAAGCGGTCTTCGCCGGCCATCTCGACGGCCCCGCGCTGGGCCGCGCGGTGGCGAGCGCCGACATCCTGATCAATCCGAGCATGACCGAGGCCTTTGGCAATGTGAACCTGGAGGCGATGGCTTCCGGCCTCGCGGTTGTCAGCGCCGATGCGGGCAGCGCCCGCGCGCTCATCGCTTCCGGCAGGTCCGGCCTGCTGACGGCGCCCGAGGCGGGCCGTCTTGCCGATGCCGTGGCGCAGCTCGTCGAGCGCCCGGACCTCCGCTTCGCGATGGCGGCGGCGGCCCATGCCGAGGCGCGGGGCTATCGCTGGTCCGAGATCCTGGACAATGTGGTCGCCAGCTATGCCGATCTGCTCGGCACCCGTCGCAGGGTAAGCGCCGCCGCTTAGGTCATAGACTCACAAAAGCGGCCTGTCGGCAAACGCCCCCAATTGCGGAGGTTCAGAAAGAGTGTCACCAACGGTCGATCGATTGCATCGGCGGCGGACGAAATCGCCGGAACCTAGGCACTAGAAAGACACGACGTGAAGCAGCCGATCTTCCTAGCGTGCGCCGTCGTGCTGGGGCTCAGCGCGGAAAGATCGCACGCGCAAACTGTCGAGCAGCTCCGATCCGAAGGAGTATTCGTCCGCGCCCTAGTCCGCGCGCGCGATGCTAAGGATTGCCGACTTGCACTCCGCCTGGTCGACGAACGCCAATCCTTTATCCGAGGACAAACGAGAACGTTCAGCCGGAACGGACGTCATCACACGACCGAATTGGATAGAGAGCGCGCGTACCTAGGTGAGCAGCTTGCTGCTTTGGAGAAGCGGCGTGCGATTATCAGTCGAGAATGTCAGTAGGCGTCATGCTCGAACGCTGATGGTGATCAGTAAGCGGCAGCGTCTACTCGCAGGCTTGAGCGAGTTACGAGCAATCATGGCTGGCAATGGCAGCTAGCCACCCAAGATCGGCCGATTAATCCGATATACCGAAAGCGGTCGTTTATGGGTTCCACCCTAGGTTGAGGACTCATACTCCCGCTCTCGTCATCCCCGCCTGCGTGGGGATGACAGTTGAAGGGGTGGCGGGGATGACGGTCGAGGGAATATAGGGCCCAACCCAGGCGATGCCTTCACCCCCGGCCGGTCATCGGGTCAGTTCGATTTCGCCGTGCCTTCCCAGGCGGGGGTGGGCTTGCGATAGTCGAGCGCGGGTGCCCGCTTGCCCAGCAGCGCGTCATAACGGAACGCCGGGCCACGCGCCTTGTCGAGCTCGGCCTTCGCCGCCGCCAGCGTCTCGGGGCTCAGGAACAGGTCCGCCGCCGTCAGCGCGAGCGTCTTGGCCGCGACTGCCGCGCCCTTGATCCCGATCGACGAGCCCGATGCCGCCACGGCTTGCCAGCTGTGCGCGGGCGTGCCGGGAACCCAGGTGGCGGCGTTGAGGCCGATCGTCGGCACCGTCCAGCTGATGTCGGACACGTCGGTCGAGCCGCCGCCGTCCGGGCCGCGCTCGCGCGAGCTGGTCTGCCGCACCGAATCCAGCGGCTTTTGCGTCGGCAGCGTCTTCTGCAGCTCGGTCGCCCAGGCGATCTCCTGCGGCGTCCACTGCTCGCCGCCCACCGCGTCGAGGTTGCGGGTCATCACCTTGGCGAGGGTCTCGCTCGCGAGCATCGAATAGACGCCGCCGGTGATCTCGTTGTCGACCGTGGTGCCCGTTGCCATCGCCGATCCCTCGGCCGCCTTCACCACGCGGGCCCACACGTCGCGCACGATCGCGGGATCGACGTTGCGGACATAATAATAGCTCTCGGCGAAATCGGGCACGACGTTCGGCGCCTCGCCGCCCGCAGTGATGATGTTGTGGATGCGCGTCGAGGACGGGATGTGCTCGCGCATGAAGTTCACCGCGACGTCCATCACCTCGACGCCGTCGAGCGCCGAGCGCCCCTTGTCGGGCGATGCCGCCGCATGGGCGCTGATGCCGTGGAAGCGGAACTTGCCGGAGATATTGGCCATGCTCTTGCCGGTCGAGACGCCGTTGGCGTCGCCCGGATGCCAGTGGAGCACCGCCGAGACATCGTCGAACAGGCCGGCGCGGACGAGATAGACCTTGCCCGAGCCGCCTTCCTCGGCGGGCGAGCCATAGACGCGCAGCTCGCCCTGCACCTTGTTGGCGATCATCCATTCCCTGATCGCGACGGCCGCCTCGACGCTCGCCGCGCCGAACAGATTATGGCCGCAGCCATGGCCGGCCGCCTTGCCGGGGATCGCCGTCTTGGTCGGCGCTGTGGTCTGGGCGAGGCCGGGCAGGGCGTCATATTCGGCGAGGATGCCGATGACCGGGCCCGAGCCCTGCTTGAAGCTGGCGACGAAGGCCGTCGGCATGCCGGCGACGCCGGGGGTGACGGCGAAGCCGGCCTTTTTCAGCCGCGCCTGGAGCAGCGCGGAGGACTTGTTCTCCTGATAGCCGACTTCGGACCAGCTCCAGATCGTCTTGGCGGTGCTCTCCAGCTCGGGCGCATGCTTGTCGATGGCGGCGAGCATGGCGCTGCGCTGCGCCTCGGGCACGCCCTGCGCATGGGCGGACAGGGGCGCGAGCGCGGCGGCGAGCAGCAGCGCGGTCTTGATCGTCATCTCGTGCACTCTCCTATGTTCTATTTGGCGCCGACGGCCGCGGCATCGGGCCGGCGCGTGTCCGCCGATCCCAGGAACCTGTCGCCCTCGACCATGATCGACTGGACCGAGCCCATGGTGTTCGACGCGCGCACCTTGTGCCCCTTCGCCTCGAGCAGGGGAATGATGTCCGGCGAGAAACCCTCTTCCAGCTCGAGCGGACCGTCGCCGCCCGACTGGTTGATCCGCGGGCGCTCGGCGGCCTCGGCGACGTTCAGGCGGTGGTCGATCACGTTGGAGAGCATCTGCACCATCGTCGCGATGATATAGCCGCCGCCGGGCGTGCCGGTGACCAGCCAGGGCCTGTCGTTCTTGAACACGATCATCGGCGTGATCGTCGAGCCGACGCGCTTGCCGGGGACCGGCTGGGTGGCCTTCCATTCCTCGCCGCGACGGCCCCAGGCGAGGTTGCCGAGCGAGTTGTTGAGCAGGATGCCCGTGCCCGGCGCCACGACATGCGCGCCATAGGAGGCGGAGAGGGTATAGGTGTTGCTCACCGCGTTGCCCGCCGCGTCCACGACCGAGAAATGCGTCGTGTCCTTGCTTTCGAACGGATAGGGATTGCCGTCGGGCAGGGTCTTGGCGTCGAGCGAACCATCGGCGCGGATCAGTTTCGCGCGCTCGGCCGCATATTCCTTGCTGGCGAGTCCCTTTGCCGGGGTCCGCCAGTCCGGCCCGCCGCCGACCAGCCGGCGGTCGGACCAGACGATCTTCAGCGTCTCGGCCAGCAGGTGGAGATTGGCGACGCTGCCCCAGCGCTGCTCGCGCACCGGGAAGCGCTCGAGGATGTTCATCGCCTCGGCGACGCTCACGCCCGAGGCGGTGGGCGGCATATAGGCGATCGGCATGCCCCGGTAGCTCGACCAGATCGGCTCGGAGATCACCGGCTGGTAATCGGCCAGGTCCTTCGCGTCGATCACGCCGCCGCCGGCCTTCATGCCCGCCGCGATCTTCTGGGCGATGGCGCCGGTGTAGAAGCCGTCGCGGCCGCTGGCGGCGATGACCTGCAGCGTCGCCGCGAGGTCGGGCTGCTTCCAGCGCTCGCCGGGGGCATAGGCGCTGCCGTCCGGCTTGAAGAAGACGGCGAGCGCGGCGGGATCGTCGTGCATCGCCTTCTTCTGCTCGGCATTGGCCTGGGCTTCGTCGTCCGACAGGATCACGCCGTCCCGCGCCATGGCGATGGCGGGCGCGATCAGCGTGCCCCAGGGCAGCGCGCCGAAGCGCTTGTGCGCTTCCCACAGGCCGGCGACCGTGCCGGGGATGGCGACGCCCTTCATCGAGTAGCTCTTGGCGGGATCCATCCTGCCGTTGGCGCCGAGCAGCAGGTCCGGCGTCGTGTTGCGCGAGGCCTGGCCGTAATAATCGATCGCGATCGTCCGGGCGGGCTTGCCGTCCTTCGCCGCCATGTGGATCAGCATATAGCCGCCGCCGCCGACATTGCCGGCGCGCGGCAGCGTCACCGCCAGCGCAAAGGCGGTGGCGATCGCGGCGTCGACCGCGTTGCCGCCCTTGCGGAGGATCGCGGCGCCTACTTCCGCCGCGATCCTGTTCTGGCTCACGACCATGCCTCCGCGCCCGATCGCGGGCTTGTGGATCTGGTCATAGGCGACGATGTCGCCACCGGAGACGCGCTGCGTAGCGGGCGCCTCCGGTGCTTCCTGGGCGAAGGCCGGTGCCGCGAGCGACGCCAGCGCCAGGGCGAGCGCGATCCGCATCAGAAGCTCGCCCGCATGTTGGCGTACCAGTAGCGGCCATAGGGGGTGTAGAGCGAGCCCAGGAAGCCGTTCGAGCTGAGCGGCGGCGACTCGTTGGTGAGGTTGCGCACGCCGATGCGCAGACGGTAGCGGCCGCCATTGTCGCGCTTGCCGACCGTGACCTGGCCATAGAGGTTGAAGGTCATCCGGTCCTCGATCAGCCAGGCGGCACCGGCCGAATCGAGCAGGTTCGTATCGAGGACGTCGCTGGTATATTGGGTGAAGCCGCCGATCTGGAACGGCCCCTTCTCCCAGGTGATCGAGCCGGTGACCTTCCAGCGCGGCTTGCCGTTCTGGCGGACGAGGTCGCCCGCATCGGCGATGTTGGTGCCCGCGTTGATCGTTCCCGCGGCGCGCGCGGCGATCAGGTTCTGGATCGGCGGCGAAGGCTCGAGGAAGAACTTGTCGAGATAGGCGGCGTTCGCGTTCAGGCTGATCCGGCCCGCGCCGAAATCGGGCAGGCGCCAGTTGAAGCCGAGATCGATGCCCGCGGCTTCCTGCGGCAGCAGGTTGACGTACTTGTCGTTGACATAGAGCACGCGGCCGACCGGCGCCAGGCCCGAGCCGGCGAACAGCGCGGTGTCCTCCGCCGTCGGCGCGGCGCGGATGACATTGGGGTCGCTCGATCCCTGCACGCGCAGCAGATAGTCGTTGATCAGCGCGTTGCCCTCGCCGAACAGGCCGACAATGCCCTTCTGGCTCACATGCCAGTAATCGGCGGTGAAGGTCATCCGGCCGACCGTGGCATCGAGGAAGTGCGGCTCGAGCACCATGCCGACGGTCCAGGTCTTGGACTGTTCCGGCTTCAGGTCGGGATTGCCCGAGCGCCGCGCGGTGGTGGCGAAGCCCTGCGAGCAATTGGCGAAGCTGGAGATCGCGGCGGTGCGCAGCTGCGCCTCGCAGCGGACCCAGTCGGTGCGGGTGTTCGAGCGGGTGACCATCGTCGCGTTGATCTGCTCGAGGTTCGGTGCCTTGAAGCCCTCGGCATAGGAGCCGCGCAGGCGCAGGCCGCGCACGATGTCCCAGGCGGCGGCGATCTTCGGCTTGGCGACCGAGCCGACGTCCGAATAATGTTCGAAGCGGCCGGCGAGCTGGAGCTCGATGTTGCGGACCAGCGGAATGTGCATGTCCGGCGAGACCACCGGCACCGCCAGCTCGAGATAGGCCGCGGCGACGGTGCGGCGGCCGCTGGTATCGGGCGAGGGGCTGGTGCCGACCAGGTCGGATCCGTTGACCGCGCCGGTGATCGAATCGGTGAACTGGATCGTCCCGTCGACGCGCGGATCGCGATCGTCGCGCTGGGTCTCGCGGCGCACCTCGCCACCGATCGCGAGGCCGACATTGCCGCCGGGCAGGCGGATCAGGTCGGTCGTCGAGCCCTTGATGTCCCACATCGCCAGCGTCGACGTGCTGACGCGCGTGGTCTTGATCCGGATCGCGTTGATCGCGGCGAGGCTGCTCGGCGTGTTGTCGGCGCCGCTCGGCGGGGTAAGGCCGCTGCCGTTGAACGGGTTATAGGCGTCCGGCGTGGTCAGGTTGATCTGGCGCTGGAGCAAAGTCTGGCTGATGCCGTCGGAGGTGTCGCGCACCCGCGCTTCCGAATAGAGCGCGGCGCTTTCCCATTCCAAGCCGAGCGCCTTGAACCGCAGGCCGCCGAGCAGGCGATACTGGGTGTTGAGCACGTTGACATGATTGGGGCCGACATCGGCGAAATTGTAGCTCGACAGCGTGATCGCCTGGCCGGTCGCGGCGGCGTTGATGCCGGGCAGGCGGTTCGGGCTGCCGACCGGGCCGAACGGGTTGTAATAGGCATTGGCGGCGATCGTCAGCGGGCCCGAGGACAGAGTGCCGGTCGATGCCTGGATGCTGTTGCTCTGGCCGTTGTAATAGCCGGCCTCGCCGAACAGCTCCACGCCGCCGCCCAGCTCGTAATGGCCGTTCAGGAACAGGTTGATGCGGCGGATATTGGGCGTGACGTTGGTGTTGAAGGCGAGCGGCGCGTCGAAGCGCAGCTCGCGGATGCCCGCCGTCGAGCTGGTGCCGGTGGCGACGCAGTTGGTGCCGCCGATGATGCCGGCGCCGCCGGCCGGGCAGCCGGTGAAGCTGGTCGGCTGGATGTGGAACTGGCCCGAGGTGTTGGTCAGCGCGGTCGTGCCCTGGCGGACCACCACATTGCCCACCGTCTGGAACGAGCCCCAGGGCGTGATCGTCGAGCGGCCGTCGAGCGAGGTCGCCCCTTCGAAGCGAGTGCCGACGAAGAGCGGGCGGTTGTCGTTCGAGCGGGTATAGTCGAAGTCGCTCGCGAGCACGCCGTCGCGCTTGTCATAGCTGGCGAACAGCGTGATGTTGCCGCGATCGCCGAGGTTGCGGCCGGCGAGCAGATGGGTGTTGGTCTCGAACAGGTGCGAACCTTCGCCCCAGCCGACCTGGCCCTCCAGCTCCACGCCCTGATAATCGGTCTTGAGCACGGTGTTGACCACGCCGGCCACCGCGTCGGAGCCATAGATCGCGGCGGCGCCGTCGCGCAGCACTTCCATGCGCTCCAGCCCGAAGACGGGGATGGCGTTGGTGTTGACCGTCAGCACCGGCACCAGATTGTCGTCGGCGCGGCTGGTCGGGTGATTGACCACGCGGCGGCCGTTGAGCAGCACCAGCGTGTTGCCGACGCCGAGGTTGCGCAGGTTGATCGAGCCGACATCGCCGCGCGCCGAGTTGGAGCTGTTCGGCAGATAGGAGCTGTTGAAGCTCACATCGCCGAGCTGCGGGATCGAGCGGAACAGCTCGTCGCCCGACGTCGCGCCGGTGGCGCCGATCTGGGCCTCGTCGACCACGGTGACGGGCAGCGCGGCGGTCACCTTGCTGCCGCGGATCTGCGAGCCGACCACGACGATCTCGGGCGGCGGCGCCTCGTCGCCGTTCACGGCCTGCTCGACGCTGGCGGTCTCGGCCGCGGCCTGCTGGTCGCCGGTCGGCGCGGGAGCGGGGCTGTCCTGGTAGAGCGCGACCGGGCGGGTCGTCGGCTGGGCCTCGCCGCGCGGCATCACGCGCACGCTGTTCGGGCCGGTGAAGCGATAGGTGTAGCGGCTGTTGGCGAGCAGCAGCTCGAGCGCGTCGCGGATAGTGTAGCGCCCCTCGAGCCGGGGCGCCTTGATCCGGGCGATCGCCGGATCGGTGAAGACCAGCTGGACGCCGGTCTGCTGGGCGACCTGCATCAGCGCGCTGTCGAGGGTTCCGCCCGAGAAATGGATTTCGTGGCGCACGGCCTCGCGTGCCTGGGCGGCGGCGGGAACGGCGACGAAGGCGGCAACGGTAGCGAGAAGCAGTTGGCGTGTGTTCATGGTTATCGACCCCCCTGAATCGATGCCTGGACGCGGCAATCATGGTTTATGACGCTGGGGCTCCCCACACGCGAACCAAAGTGGACCAAATTTTTTTCGGGTGTTGCGTCCTTGCAAGGTTCGCCTTTGCCGCAACCGCGCGTCATGGCAGGAGGAATATGCGCTGGTGCGCGACAGGGAGATGCGGGCTTGGCCGCCGGACGACCAGAAATGCAGGCGGCGGAGGCGGACGACGGCGCGTTCGACGCCTATCGCGCGGCGCTGCGCGCGTTCGTCGCCCGCCGGATCGACGATGCGTCCGAAGTCGAGGACCTGGTGCAGGAAGCCTGTGCGCGGCTCGTCGCGAGCGCGCGCGAGCGGACCGTCGATGAGCCCCAGGCCTATCTCTTCCGCATCGCCGCCAATCTGATCGCCGATCGCCATCGCCGGGTGCTGCCGGTCGTGCCGCTCGGCCCCGAGATCCACCCGCCGGTACGGCCCGCGCAGGAGGACCGGCGCCGCGTCGCCGATCTCCAGACCGCGCTCGAAGCCGCGCTGGACGAGCTGTCGCCCCGATGCCGCGAAGTGTTCGTGATGCGCCGCTTCGACGAGCGCGGCACCGGCGAGATCGCCCGCGAGCTCGGCATCTCCCCGCGCATGGTGCAGAAGCACCTCAATCACGCGGTCGCGCATCTCTACGACCGGCTCGCGCATCTGATGGAGCGCGGGGCATGAGCGAACGCAATCTCGGCAAGCGCGCGCCCGCGGTGTTCGAGGCTTTCCTGGACGGGCGGGACGGCGATCTCCATCCGGCGGACCGGGCGGAGGCCGCGGCCTTCTGGAACTGGCTGGGCGAGTTCGAGCGCCCGGGCGCGGCGCCGGTGCGGCAGCGCCCCGCCTGGCTGGGCCGGGTGGCGGCGGGGATCGCCGCGCTGGCGGTGGTCGGCGGCACCCTGTGGCTGTCGCAGCCCCGGCCCGCGCGCGAGACGGTGCAGAGCGTCGCGACCGGCCATGCCGAGCGCCGCCGGATCGCGTTCAGCGACGGATCGGTGGTGACCCTGGCGGCGGACAGCCGAGTCGACGTCGCCTATGCGCCGCGCGAGCGCCGGCTGCGGCTGGTGGCCGGCGAGGCGCTGTTCAAGGTCGCGCATGACAAGCGCCGGCCCTTCGTCGTCGAGACCCGGCACGGCGAGGTCGTGGCCGTCGGCACGATGTTCGACGTGAGCGTGGGCAAGCGCGAAGCGAAGGTGACCGTGGTCGAGGGGGTGGTGCGCGTCGCCCTGTCCGAGCCCGGGCGGCCGGGCACCGCGGAACCCATCGAGAAGCTGGCGCACAAGGGCGAGCGCCTGTCGTTCGGCATCGCCAAGGGCACGGGCGGCGACACGGGCTTCATCCGGCAGGCGGCGGATATCGACGCCGACAGCGCCGTCGCCTGGACACGCGGGCGGCTGGTCTTCCGGGGCGAGCCGCTGAGCGAGGTCATCGAGGAAGTGAATCGCTATGCGAAGGACCGCCTGGTGCTGACCGATCCGCGTGCCGCGTCGGTGCGCGTCTACGGCATGGTCAACCAGGGGGATACGGCTGCGATCCGCGACCTCATCGCCAATCCGGGCGCGGTCGCGGTGGAATCGCGCGAGCGCTGAGCGGCCGTCAGCGCTGGAGCTTGGTCGCCAAAATGACCGAGGACGTGGTGCGCTCCACGCCCTCCATCGCGCCGATGGCGTCGAGCAGGTCGTTCAGGCGGTTGACGTGTGGCGCCTCGACCACGGCGATCAGGTCATACTCGCCGGAGATCGCATAGAGCCCCGCCACCGCCGGCATCGTCATCAGCTGGTCGATCGTCGCCTGGGTGGCCTTGGGGTAGAGCTTGACCATCACATGGGCGCGGATGAGGCTGCGGTCATAGTCCTCGCCCAGGCGCACCGTGTATCCGACGATCGTGCCCTGCCGTTCGAGCCGCTCGATGCTGCTGTAGATCGCGGTGCGGGAAACCCCCAGCACCGCGGCCAGTTCGGAGACGTTGCGCCGGGCATCCTCGCGCAGCAGCGCGAGGATCTGGGGATCGATCTCTTCGGAGCGCAGCGTCATTTCGGCCCCGGTGCCCCGATCAGCCTGCCGCCGGCGACGCGCGCGACGCCGCCAAAGGCAGGGCGGGTGACGCGGAGCGTGCCCAGGTCGATCCCGCCATCGGGCGCGATGCCGGTGATCCGCACGCCTTCCCAGTCCAGCGGCCTGCCCGGGCGCAGGCGCGCCGTGCCGCGCGGCTGGACCAGCCAGGCATGGCCGCCCGGCGGGGCGTGGAGCTTCGCGCTGCCGTCCGCCTCGACGCAGAGCGCCGCGCCTTCGTCCACGCCGAGCCCGATCGCCCGCGGATCGCGCAGCCGCGCCTTGGCGACGAACGCCACGAGCCGGCCGAGCCGGTCGCGCTTGGCGAAATGCGTGTCGGTGACGATATGGGCGAGGCGCGGCATGTGGAGGAAGCCGGTGACCAGCGTCACCGCCGGCCCGCCGGGATCGGCGAGCGCGGCGGGGCTGTCGATGCTGCCGCCGTCCATCGCGCCATAGGCGGTGCCGCCCAGGATCGCGAGCCCCGCGCTGGTGCCCCCGATCGGCCGCCCCTGGCGGACATGCGCGTCGAGCGCGCGGGCGACCGGCGTGTCCTTCCAGTAGCGGACGTAATTGGCCTGGTCGCCGCCCGCGATGAAGATCCCGTCGGCACGGGCCAGTATGTCGAGCACGCGCGCGTCGGTCGCCGCCGCCCGGCTGTGGAAGACGATGGTCTGGACCGAGGCCACGCCGCCGACCTGGCTGTAGATTTCCTCACCCGCCTGGCCCTCGCCCGAGGCGCGCAGCACGACGATATGGCCGTGCCCGGCCCGTTCGGCGAACCAGCGAAAGGCGCCATAATCCCAGTCCCCGCCGCCGACGAGCATCAGCGCCGGGGCGGTCGGGCCGCTCCGCGCGGCGGCAAGATTGCCGATTGCGTAATAGCTGTAGCTTTCCCCCGGCCGGGCCGATGCCGCCGCCGGCGCGAGCAGGGGCAGCACGGCCAGCACGGCCAGGGCAAGGCGCACCAGGGCAAGGCGCAATAGTGTCTTCACGGCCATAGTCCTTTGCAATTCGTTCGTATGGCATAGCCAAACTGCATTTTTATTGTTTCATTTTGATCGCTCTCGTTATCAATATGTCACAAACGCATCAGGGGGTCGATATATGCGATACATGAAGTTCGTGGCGGTGGCGCTGGCGGGGACCAGCATGGTCGCGCTCCCGGTCGCGGCGCTGGCGCAGGCGGCGTCGGGCGAGCAGTCCGTGCCGGCGACGGGCCAGGAAGCGAGCGAGGGCGAGGGCCAGATCACCGTGCTCGGCTCGCGCATCCCGCGCATCCAGGGCGAGGGCCCGGCACCGGTGACGACGATCACCGCCGAGGACATCCTGCGCAGCGGCTATCAGAGCGTGCCCGACGTGCTGCGCGCGATCACCCAGAATGGCGGCGAGACGCAGAGCCAGCAGAGCTTCTCGGGCGCGGACTTCACGCCCGGCGCGCAGCAGGTCGACCTGCGCGGGCTCGGTCCCAACCACACGCTGGTGCTGGTCAATGGCCGCCGCATCGCCGATTTTCCGCTGCCTTTCAAAGGCAATGGCAACTTCACCGATATCTCGAACATTCCGGTCGGGCTGATCGAGCGCGTCGAGATCCTCAGCGGCAGCGCCTCGGCGATCTATGGTTCCGACGCGATCTCGGGCGTGGTCAACTTCCAGCTCAAGTCCAAGCCCGACGGCACGCGCATCGATTATCGCTACGGGGCGACCGAGCATGGCGGGGGATCGTCGCAGCGGCTGAGCCTCACCACCGGCTGGGACACGGGCGGCTTCCACGGCGTGGTCGGCCTCGAGCTGCTCGACCAGCGGCCGCTATGGCAATATCAGCGCAAGCTGCAGGATTCGACCGCCGACGATCCCACCGGGGCGCCGCTGGCCCGCCGCACCTTCCTGCGCGCCGACGAATATCTCTATTACATCAACCCCGGCAAGGCGACGTGCGACCGGCTGTCGTCGCTCAACCGCGGCACCACCTATTATGCCGCGCGGCCGCGGCGCGACACCATTTCGGGCGACGGCTATTTCTGCGGCAGCAACGCGTCGGTCGCCTACGGCACGATGATCTCGAAGCGGCAATCGGCCAGCGGCTTCGGCACCATGGGCTATACGCTGAGCGATCGTGCCGAGCTGTTCCTCGATTTCCAGGCCAGCTATTCCCACCTCAAGCTGTTCCGCGACGTGCTGTCCTGGTCCTATGTCGCGCCGGACGGGAACGAGGAGGGCACCTTCTACAATCCCAATTACCTGGCGCCCGGCGATACCGACAGCGGCGACCAGCTCGACAACTGGACGCGCCAGTTCACGCCCGAGGAGATGGGCGGGTTCGACGTGGGCATGACCCGCAACCGCTCGTTCAGCTACAATGTCACGCCGGGCATCAAGGGCAGCTTCAGCGGCACGTGGAACTATGAGTTCAGCCTAAACCACGCCGAATATAGCTCGCGCGTGTCGTTCCCCCAGGTGGTGATCTCCAAGGCCAACGCCTTCTTCCTCGGCCCGCAGGTCGGTGTCGATCCCAATTCGGGCTATGCCCAGTTCAACGCCAATCCGACGCGGCTCTACACGCCGCTGACGCCGGCCGAGTATCGCTCGATCACCGCCGATTCGATCTACCGGCCCAAATCCTGGGTCAACAACGTCGCCGCCACGGTGAACAATACCGAGCTGTTCCGCCTGCCCGGCGGCCCGGTCGGCTTCGCCGTCAGCGCCGAAGTGGGGAACCAGGGCTATGACCTGAAGCCCGATCCGCTCGCGCTGACTCAATATTATGTCGGCCTGATCGATTCGGACGGGAAGGGGACGCGCCAGCATTGGGGCGCTGGCGGCGAGCTGCGCATCCCGGCCTTCTCGTTCCTCGAGCTCGATGCGGCGGCGCGCTACGACCATTACAGCTTCGCCGGCAACGGCTTCGGCAAGTTCACCTACAATCTCGGCGCGGTGGTGCGGCCGACCAAGTCGCTCATGATCCGCGGCGCCTATGGCACCGGCTTCCGCGCGCCCGATCTCAACTATGTCTTTCGCGGGCCGGGCAACACCCATCCCTCGGGCACGGACTATTATCTGTGCCGCACGCTGGAGCCGGGCGTCGGCATCCCCGATTGCAGCTATGCCGATCAGGGCATCGTCTCGCATCGCTCGGGCAACCGGCGGCTGCGGCCGGAGACCTCGACTTCGCTCAATGCCGGCATGGTGTGGCAGCCGTCGCGGCGCTTCGACGTGTCGGTCGATTATTTCCGGGTCGCGATGAAGAACCAGGTGCTCGACATGAACATCGACAGCGTCCTGCGCGACGAGGCCGATTGCCGCATCGGCCGGACCGCGGCGGGCAGCGCGATCGACGGCAATTCGCCGACCTGCCTCGACGCCAAGGCGCGGGTGCAGCGCTATGTCGGCGGCGCGCTCGATGGCCAGCTCCAGGGCGTCTACATCAATCCGATCAACGTGGCGCAGGAGACGACGGACGGCATCGATTTCGCCGCGCACCTGCGCATTCCCACGGCCGGGATCGGCACCTTCGCGCTCGCGGCGAGCTACACCTATGTGCTCAACCACACGATCCGCCAATATCCGGGCGATCCGGTGATCGACAAGCTGACCTATGACAGCGGCTACGACATCCCGCGCGACAAGGGCACGGCGAGCCTCAGCTGGGACCTCGGCAAATTCTCGACCACGCTGACCGGGCAGCGCCTGGGCAAGCTGCCCAATTACGACGAGAAGGCCTTCATCAAGGCGAGCTACCTCTTCAACCTGTCGGCCCAGTACAACATCACCGAGCGCTTCCGCCTGTCGGGCACGATCAACAATCTGTTCGATCAGAACCCGATCAAGGATCGCACCTATGGCGCCTATCCCTATTACGACATCTCGTGGTTCGACGGGGTGGGGCGCAGCTTCTACATGCAGCTGACCTACAAGATGGGCGGAGCCAAGCTGTGATGCGCTGGGCCGGGACGACGCTGCTTGCCGCCGCGCTGCTCGCGGGGGCGCCCGCCGCCGCGCAGGGGCTGTCGAAGCCCGAAAAGGCGATCGAGCGCACGGTCGATGCCGAGTTCGAGCGATCGGTGGCGCTGCTCGCCCGGCTGGTCGACCAGAACAGCGGCACGCTGAACCTGCAAGGGGTGGCGAAGGTCGGCGAGATGATGCGCGCCGAGCTCGAGCCGCTCGGCTTCGCCGTCAGCTGGAAGCCGATGGACGCCGTCCAGCGCGCCGGCCATCTGATCGCGGTCCATCGCGGCAAGCCGGGCGGCAAGCGCATCCTGCTGATCGGCCATCTCGACACGGTGTTCGAGCCGGGCTCGCCCTTTCAGAAGTTCGTCCGCGCCGGCGACAAGGCCGAGGGCCCGGGCGCGGGGGACGACAAGGGCGGCATGGTCGTGATGATCGCGGCGCTGCGGGCGATGCAGGCGGCGGGCACGCTCAGGGACGCGAATATCGAGATCGTGCTCACCGGCGACGAGGAGGATGCCGGCAGCCCGCACAGCATCGCGCGCGCCGATCTGATCGCCGCGGGCAAGCGCGCCGATGTCGCGCTCGATTTCGAAGGGCTGGTGATCGACGGCGGCAAGGACATGGGCTCGATCGCGCGCCGCTCGGTCACCGACTGGCGGATCACCGCGACCGGCAGGACCGGCCATAGCTCGCTGATCTTCGGCCCGGACTTCGGCGACGGCGCGGTCAACGAGCTGGCCCGCATCCTCGCGGCCTTCCGCAAGGAGCTGCCCGAGCCCAACCTCACCTTCAACGCCGGGGTGATCGCCGGCGGCGCCAGCGCCGCGATCGACGAGAGCGGCAACGCCAAGGCCAGCGGCAAGACCAACATCATCGCCGCCACCGCCGTGGCGACCGGCGATTTCCGTACGCTGAGCGTCGAGCAGACCGCGCGGGTCCGGGCGAGGATGGAGGCGATCGTGGCGGCGCATGCGCCGGGCACCGATGCCAGGATCGAATTCGGCGAAGGCTATCCGGCAATGGCGCCGACCGCGGGCAACAAGGCGCTGCTGGCGGCGCTCAACGGCGTCAACCGGGACCTCGGCCTGGCCGAGATGGCGCCGCTCGACCCGCTCAAGCGCGGCGCCGGGGACATCTCGTTCGTCGCCCATGACGTCGACAGCCTGGCCGGCCTCGGCACCTACAGTACCGGCGATCATGCGCCGGGCGAGACCGTCGATCTCGCGAGCATCCGGCGCCAGGCCAAGCGCGCGGCGATCCTGATGACGCGCCTGGGCGCCGAACGCTCGGCCAGGCGGTGATGTCTCGGCGCCAGGGCTGAGCTTCAATCGGCAAACCCCGTCATCCCCGCCGTCGCCGGGATGACGAAGGGAGTGGCGGGGATGGCGTGGGAGTAGGCAGGAACGACGAGAGAGGGCACAGGAATGGCGAAATAAATCAAGGTCTTGATTGGGCCTTGATCCCAGGCTGGGGACTCATGTGAATTCGCAATCTAGAAGCGCTTGCGAAGGGTCAGGCGTATCGTGCGACCCAATGGATCGACTTCATCGCGGCTATAATTGGGCGGCACGGTGCCGTCGGGGCGGGTGACCTGGCGATAGCCCCTGAAGAGATTGCGGATATCGACCGAGAGCCGCACATTCTTCATCCAGCGGGGCCGATCGGGTTGCCGCCAGAGATGCTCCGGCTCGGCGAAGAACGACAGGTTGAAGACGGTCGCCGGCTTGATATCCAGGGCGCCCGTTCCCCCCGGCACGCCACGGTTCCGCAAATGGGTCGGGCTGCTCCAGGTCCCGTTGAGGCTGGCACCGATGCCCCGTTTGCCCGCCGTGAGCTGGAGCGACAGCGAGTGGCGGGATTGGCTGCCCTCATCGCCGAGCTGATCGATCGCCGGAATGCCGGACCGCGTCAGCACTTCGTTCCGGAGCCGCCAGCGATGATTGATCGATGCGCTGAACTGCAGCGGATCGCCGCGCAGCTTCGGCGATGGCGTGCCGGCACCGGGCCGGCGCGGCGCCGGCAGGCGCAGGGCGATCCCGGATCTCAGGTCCGCATCGGTGCTCCGTTCGAGATTGATGGGGCGCGCATCGACCGCGATCAGCCGCCCCGCCGGGTCGCGCGTCACGCGTTCCGGAAATGCCGCTTCGATGGCGGGGGTCAATTCGGGAAAGGGGACGACGCCGCCCGTTGTGACCTGTTCCCGATAGCCCAGGTTCAGCGTCAGCCTCTGATCGCCAAAGGGGCGCAGCTGCATCGCCAGCGAGCGGCTTTCCTGGCTTCCGCGGCCGAGGCGGGGATTGCCGCCGGTGATCCAGATGGCGTCGACGGTTTCCTGCCGGGCATAATCGAAGACCCGATTGACGCTGGAGATGATCGCGCCGTCGAGCTGATCGAAGGAAGGCGCGGTTTCGCTATGTTCCAGCGACCCGCGGAACTGAAGAATGGGAACGGGGGACCAGGTAACGCCGCCGCTGAACCGGTTCTGCAGCCCGCTGCCCGATTGCACCTGGCCGCCCGCGTTCAGGTCGATCGAAAGGTCGCCGAGCGGCCCGTGCCCCTTTCGCGACAGGGGCACGCCGATCCCGATCGCCCCGCTCGCCAATGCGCGCGTCGCGGCGGATTGGGCAAGGTCTCCGCTTCCCGTGCTGGTGGTGACGGCGCGGCTGGCCGTGGCCGCGAAGTTCAGGGTCAACGGCCCGGCCGGCAGGTTCAGGATCGCCTTGCCGGCGGTGGCCCGGGCCTCCAGATTCTCTCCGCGCGTGCGGTTGCGGCTGGCCAGCAGGAGATCGCCGCTCAGCGGACCAAGGGGATTGAACGCCGGATCGCCGGCATCGATCAGCGCTTGCACTTTCGCCGCATCGGCTCCGCGCTCGAGCAGGCTGTTGCTCGCGGTACGGGAATAGGCGGCGGACAAGGTGGTTTCCCAGCCGCCGACCCTGCCCGACGCCGCCAGCGTCACGCCCAGCGCGCTCGCGCTGGTGTCGCTGCGCAGCGGCCGCGCGCCCGCGAAGGGACGGGTCAGGATGATATCGCGGGAAAAGGGCGACCAGGGGCTGGTGGCGGGAAGGACGGCGGAAAGCATCGGGAGCCCGCGCAGCCCCTCGGTGGTGGTGCTGTTGGCATTGACGCTCAGCGATACGGAGAAGTCGCCGACCGGCCGGGTCATGCCCGCGGCGAAGGCCAGGGTGCGCCGCGACGGCTGCAGCGTCTCGAAGTCGTTGGGATCGACGGGATGGGTGGTGCCCGCGGTCGCGGCGAAATCCGCCAGGGCAGGCGGCTGGGACAATGTCCCGCCCGGGAGCGCGGCGATGGTAACGGGCCGTCCCGCCAACAGGCTGAGCGCGGGGCCGATCTCCAGGCCGCCCGGGCCGGTGACGAAGCCGATGCCGTCGAACGCGCCCTCGCCGGGCGGGATGTTGCGGGCGCTCTTCAGCAGCGCGCCGTCGAGCGCGACGCGCGCCTGCGCGTTCCAGCGGACCGGGCCGTTGATCGCCACTCTTCCGGCGGACAGTTCGCCGGCATATTGCCCGCCGCGCGTCGCCGCCGAGAAGGCCGTATCGGCGGTGAGGCTGGCGAACTGCTTCTTCAACGCCAGGTTCACGACCCGCCGGCCCGGCGGATAGCCATATTGCGCGGAGGCTTCGGGTTTCAGGATCTCGAGGCGGTTGAGCGCCTCGGCGGGATAGGACAGGATCGAGCGGTCGCCCTCGGCCGGGCGCCCGTTGATGAGGATGACGGGCTGTTCCCCCGAGGGGTCGATGAAGGGCGCGAGGCGATCGAGCAGCATGCCGATGCTGTCGGCGCCCTGGCTGGCGATCTCGTCCTCGTTGAACTCGGTTTCGGCGGCGACCCTGGCTTCGCCATAGCGCTTGGCGGTGACGACGATCTCGTTGCTCGCCTGGGCCTTGGCCGCGGGTGCGGAATCCTGTCCTTCCGCCGTCGTTCCGGTTGCCGCGCCGATGCCCTGGGCCCGGGCCGCGGGGCAGGGCGACAGGGGCAGGGCGGCGGAAAGCAACAGCGCGAAGCGAGCCGCAGTCATCGGAGATCCGGTGCCCTTACCCAATGCCTACCCTTACCGCATGGCATTCCGCGTCTTTCAAGTGTCATCGCTTCGAAAGGCCATATCCCGGGGCTCAGTGCCGCCACGGCGGCGGGATTTTCGGAAAAGGAAGCGGGCGCACGATTCGTGCGCCCGCCAGTTGGCTCCTCGACGTCTGATGCGGAACGTCGAAGTTCCTTCGGGTTAGGAAGCGATACCCGCGACGGTGCAGTTCGGGCCCGCGGTCGCGGCCGGCAGGAAGGTGTCGACCAGGAATTCCTGAGCGACGTCGTCCCAGGTCGCCGTGATGTCGCCCGAGCAATCGCCCGCGGTGATCGTGTTGACGAACACGCCCAGCACCTTGAAATCGCCGTTGGCGGGGTTGAAGGTGTAGCTATAGGGGTTGCCCACGAAGCTCAGCAGCGAGCAGGCCGAGGGCGTCGGCGGCGACGGCGGGGTCAGCGAGACGGTGACCGTGCTCGTGCTGGCGTCCACGACCATGTTCAGGCGGCACTTGAACGCCAGACCCTTCTCGACATCGACAATTCCCGAATTAGGTCTTGCTGGGCGGCGGAGTAACCTGCGCCATGGCAGACGTAGAGATCATCTGCGCGCCAAAAGTGGCAAGCGCGAGGGCGACAAATTTTGCAATTGCCTTCATGATCCATCTCCTCTTTTTGTGAACTTATGCGCATTTATTATTGCGCGAATCATACATACATTATGTATTTTTATGAATCAACATGAATCAATGTTACTTTTTATTTAAAAATCAGAATCTTTTGCTGATGTTGAATCCGATAAGACGCGGATCCAGCGTGAAGACATTTGTCGTCAAGCCGGTGTCATCCGAGTTTGTAAAGAAATCGGTGATAGGTGATTTGTTGAGCAAGTTCTTCACGTAGAGCTGGAAAGTCAAATCCGACTCAGGCCGGGTAAGCGTCACGGCAATATTGACGTTATCCCAGGCGCGAAGCCGGTCATATTCGGTGTTGTAAATGCGGGCATAGCTTTTTGCCTGGCGATAATAGTCGCCACGGAACGTGAGTTCCCAATCGCCGCCGCCCAGGAAGAAAGTATATTGTGCCCCGATATTCGCGGTCCAACGCGGCGAATTCGGGAGCTCGTTGCCGGTCAGATCGGCCGCGAAGCCGCGCCCGCCATTGGGCGCGCCGCTGCCGCCCTGATTGATGTTCAGGCCGACCGTGTTGGGATTGTACGGCGCGAATGCGTCATAGGTGAACCCCAGCACGCTGTAATAGGGAAACTTGCTGGCGACCGCCGGGTTATAGGTGCCGACCCGGGTCGCGCCCGGGCAGAGCGAGGCGAGAGCGCCGGTGTTGCCGAGCGTCAGCGCCCGTTCCACGAAGACCGTGGGCGCGATGCAGTTTGACGGAACCTGAATCCACGGGCGCAGCACCATCCAGTCCGGATTGCCTTGCGTCCGGTTCATCACGTCGATCGATTCCGAACCCCGCTTCAGCCGCGTCTTGAGCAGGCCGAAATTGCCGTCGACGCGAAAGGCGCGCGACGGGCGCCAGGCCGCCTCGAACTCCAGGCCCATGCTCGTGGCGCCGAAATTCTCGTTATAGGCGATGCGATCGACGATCTGCGAGATCTGGTAGTTCTTGTAGTCGTAGAAGAAGCCGGTGGCATTGAAAGTCAGCCGGCGATTGTCGAAGCTGTTCTTCGTGCCGATCTCGAAGGCGTTGACGAACTCCGGCTTGAAGGTCTGCGGCAGGAACTGATACTGCACGATCGCCGGGTTGAAATCGACGCGGGGCGGATTGGTGCCGCCGCCCTTGTAGCCGCGCGATGCCGACAGATAGACCAGCGTATCGTCGGTGAAGCCAAGGTCCGGCTTCCAGTCGAGCACGGCCCGGCCGGTGAACTCGCCCCATTTCTGCCGGATATCGGGCAGCGCCGGATAGCCGCTGTTCACGCGCCCGCCGGTGATGTCTCCGATCAGCGCCGGGCCGAACGGATTGTCGATGCCGCCGCCCAGCAGCAGCTGGCTGGGAATCTGGGTCGAGATCTTCTCGTCCCGCGTATATCGCAGGCCCATGGTCAGCTTCAGGCTGGGGGCGAACTTCCAGTATAGCTCGCCAAAGCCGGCCCAGCTCTTGATCCGCACGCCGTTCTGGCTGAGGAAATAATTATGGCCCTGGTTGTTCAGGCTGCCGATCGGGTTGCGATCGACATAGGGGCATTCCCGCCCTTCATAGCCGAGCCCGCAGGGGAGCAGCGTGCGGGCGCGCGGGGTGCCGCCGATGCTGTACCACCAGTCGGCGATGAAGGTGAACATGTTGTTGAAGACGTAATAATCGTCCTTGGATTGGAAATTCAGGTAATTGACGCCGACATTGAAGTTCAGCGGGCCGCTGAAGCTCGATTGCAGGCGAAATTCCTGCGACCATTGGCTGTTGCGCGACTTGCTGATGTCGGCCGAGATCATCCGGTTCGAGCAGCCCAGCTGGGGATCGCAATAGATGCCGCCGGGCGTGGGCAGGTTGGAGGTGTCGATCGACCTCCCCAGCGTGTCGAGGAGCACTTGGGAGGAATCGCTGAATATCGGGTTGCTGACGAACCGGTTATAGTCCTGGGACGAGTAGAACCGGTCGCGGGAATAGGCGGTCTGCGATATCAGCTGCAGCCCGTCCGACGGCTGGAACTCCAGGTTGAGCTGGATCACGTCGTTCCTTGCGCGGAAGACCGGATCATAGCTTGTCGAGATCTCGCGCAGGTTGCGCGACTGAGTCACGCCGCCATAGGGATCGATGGGCAGCAGCGCGTTGACGATGGGGCCGCCGCGCCCGTCGGGGCGCGCGGGATTGCGCTGCTGGCCATAGCTGATCATGGCCGGCACCTCGAGATAGACGAGGCTGTACGCATTGGGCACGCCATAGGCGGCATCGTCGTAGATCGAGCCCGGCAGGCATCCCTGGCTGAGCTTGCCGCGCAGTTGCGGGCTGGACACGGTGACGGCGCCGACCTTGGCCGGGCCCGGATCGCGGGTGCACAGCTGCTTGCCGGTGCGCGCGCGGTCGTCGTCCTCGTTGAAATGCTGCCAGATCAGGCTGGCGCGGAAATCGTCGCTCGGCTTCCACTGAACGATCGCGCGCGTCGACCACAGGTTGCGGCCGTTGACGTGGCGGTTGGTGAATGTGTTGTAGTCGAAGCCTTCCCGGCTGGTCCAGGCGCCGGCCACGCGGATGCCCAGCGTTTCGCCGAGCGGCATGTTGACCATGCCCGACGCCCGCATCGTGCCATAGTTCCCGCCCTCGAGCTTGAGCTCGGCGGCGGGGTCATTGTCGGGCATCGCGGGGATCACATTGACCACGCCGGCGGTCGCGTTGCGGCCATAGAGCGTGCCCTGGGGCCCGCGCAGCACCTCGACGCGGGCGAGATCGAAGAATTCGGATTCGAACAGCCGGTTGCGCACCAGCGGCGTGTTGTTGAAGCTCACCGCGACGGCCGGATCGCTCGATGCCGAAACCGCCTTGGTCCCGATCCCGCGGATCGAGAAATTGTACATGCTGAAGTTGCTTTTCGAGAAGGTGACGTTCGGCACCGCGCGCAGCAGCTCGGAGCCGCCTTCGATCTTCTTGTCGTCCAGCGCCTGGGCCGAGAAGGCGGAGACCGCGATCGGCACGTTGCGGATCGATTCCTCGCGCTTCTGCGCGGTGACGATGATTTCCGCCGGGCCTTCGTCCTGGATCACGCCCGGCGCCTCGCTGGTGCCGGAGACCTGGGCGGGCCGGACGGGGGCGGGCGGGGTGCTGGTGGGCGTGACCGCGCCGGCGGCCGGCAGCACGACATAGGTCTTGGCACCCGTCTGGCGCGCGACCAGCCCCGTGCCCTGGAGCAGCGCGCCGAGCGCCTGGTCGATCGTCATCTCGCCATGCACCGAGCCGGTGCGCTTCCCGCTGGTATATTTACGGGCGGCGATGATCTGGATGTCGGCCTGATGGCCCAGCGCGACGATGCCGGTTTCCGCCGCCTGGGCCGATACGTCGAAGCTGCGCTTCTGCGCCGAAGCCGTCGGTGCCGTGACTACAAAGATACAAGCGGTAGCCCCCAACAGGGCAGCACGCCCCCGCATAATCCCCATGTTTTTCCTCTCCCTTGCGGGCTTTTTTGCGCCCGTCATCCCGCAAGAGTCCCCGGCGGCGATTTTCCTTATTTTCGCGGGCGGCCGAGTCGTATTTCGTTCGGATCGCTGAGGTCGATCGGCACGCCCAGGCTTTCCTGCACGGCCATGGCGAAACCTTCGAGGTCATCGGTGCGCAGCGTGCCGTCGAAGCTTTCCCGGGCGATGCCGGGATCGACGATGACGAGCTGGCGGCGATTGTAGCGGTTGAACTCGGCGGCCGCGTCGGCGAGCGTGACGCCGGCAAGGTCGATCTTGCCCTCGCGCCAGGCCAGCGCGCGATAGACCGAGCTCGCGCTCGCGGGCGCGCGGATGATCGCGGCATCGTCCGCCAGGAAGGCGTGCTCGCCCGCGGCGATGCGGATGTGCGGGGCCGTGGCGCCATTGGCCCAGGCTTCCACCACGCCTTCGGTCACGATGATGTCGGCGCCGGCCTGGCGGCGGCGCACGGCGAAGGCGGTCCCCACCGCCTGCACGCGGATCTTCCCCGCTTCCACCAGGAAGGGGCGCTTCGAATCCTTGGCGACCTGGAACCACAGCTCGCCCTGCTGGATCCGGACGAGGCGGCGCGCCTCCTCCAGATCCACCGACGCCAGGCTGGCGGTGTTGATCACCATCGTCGAGCCGTCGGCGAGCGGCACGCGGCGGATCTCGCCGATCTGCGTGCCATATTCGGTGCCGCGATCGAGCAGGAAGGCCGCGCCCGCGAGCGAGGCCGCGATCGCCGCGCCGCCGCCGATCAGGAAGCGCCGCCGCCCGGTGCGGGAGTGGCCGGCCGGTGCCTCGGCCTCCGCATCCTCGGCATTGGCCGGCCGCAACGGGTCGAGCGTCGCCCAGGCCGCCTGGGCCTGGAGCAGCGCGCCCCGCCGCCGTGAATCCGCGTCGAGCCAGAGCGCGAGCTCGGCTTCGTCGAGGTCGTTCCATTCGGACCCGTCCATCCGCGCGACCCAGCGCGCGGCTTCTTCCTGGATCTCGCGTGCGCTCTGGTGCGTCATGACCGGCGCCCTCCGTCCGCGCGCGGCGTACCGGCCTCGAAGCCGTTGAGCCAGGCCGTCACCCGGCGATCCTCGTCGCGCCAGACGCGCAGGATCGTCTGGACGCCCTGATGGACGTCGTTCTCGACCACGCTCTCGCTGACGCCGACGCGGCGGGCGATCTCCTTCTGGGAAATGCCTTCGATCTTGCGCATCTCGACGATGCGCCGGCAGCGCTCGGGCAGGCCGGCCATGATCGCGCGCAGCCGCGCATAGTCCAGCCGGCCGGCCGCCTCGCGCTCGGGCGAGGGGCTGTCGTCGATCGCATAGGTCTCGATCTCGGCGATCATGTCGATCGACACGATCCGGCCGCGCTTGAGCCGCTGGAGCAGCAGGTTGCGCACGATCGAGAAGAAATAGGCGCCCGGCCGCGTGATATGGTCGACCGTGTCGAGCGCGGCGAGACGGCAATAGGCTTCCTGAACGATATCATCGATGTCCTCCTCCGAGGCGCGCGCGCGCACGAGCCATGCCCGTACCGTGCTCTCGTACGGGATCACCGTTTCCGCCACCCACGTCGCCCTCAGGCGACGTCGTTCGAAGTTCGTCCCCTTCTTCGTCGTGCCTCTCCCGCTTTTTGTTCTTTTCTACACGGCTTCTTGTCGTCCGTACTGCACAGATACCTGACCAGTGAATTTCCTTATTGCAAGCGGCGGTATTTTTACGCGGGGTGCGTCTCAACTCCGCCTGTCCATAACGAATGGTTATGCGACAGCGCGGCTTTCGAACGTGGCGCCGGGCCGTGTTTCGGCAATCATAAGGGCGAGGCATCCATCGGGGTTTTCAATGATTGCCAGTCCTTATCTCCTGTATCTCGGCCATTCGAACGATGAGGTGGGCATCAAGACCTCGCGTGGGCTGGCGGTGTTCCGTCCGGACGATTGCGTCGGCGAGTTCCGGCACGACGATTGCGGATTGACGCTCGGCCTGCCGCGCATGGGCTTTGCGGAAGCGGTTGCCGCGGGTGCCAGGACCCTGGTGCTCGGCATCGCCAATGCCGGCGGCAGGATGAGCGCCGATCTGGTCGGCGATGCCATCGCGGCGATCGAGGCGGGGCTCGACGTGGCGTCCGGCCTGCATCACCGGCTGCGCGAGGAGCCGGCGATCGTCGCGGCGGCGGCGCGCCATGGGCGCAAGCTGCACGACGTGCGCGATCCCCGGCCCGGCATTCCCGTCGGCAACGGCAAGCGGCGCGCGGGCAAGCGGCTGCTCACCGTCGGCACCGATTGCTCGGTGGGCAAGATGTACGCGACGCTCTGCCTCGAGCGCGGCATGCGCGCACGCGGCATGGCCGCCGATTTCCGCGCGACCGGCCAGACCGGCATCCTGATCGCGGGCAGCGGCGTGCCGCTCGATGCGGTGATCGCCGATTTCATCTCGGGCGCGATCGAGGATATCTCGCCCGCGCGCACCGATGGCGGCTGGGATCTGATCGAGGGGCAGGGCTCGCTGTTCCATCCGTCCTTCGCCGGCGTCTCCACCGGCCTGCTGCACGGTGCGCAGGCGGCGGCGCTGGTGCTCTGCCATGATCCGATGCGCGCCCATATGCGCGGCCTTCCGCATTATCCGGTGCCGGGGCTGCGGGAGACGCTGGAGGCCAATCTGGCCGTCGCGCGCCTCACCAGCCCCGATGTCCAGGCGGTGGGCGTGGCGCTCAACACGTCCAAGCTGCCGCGCGCGGAAGCGGAGCGGCTCTGCGCCGAGACCGCCGATGCGCTCGGCCTGCCCTGCACCGACCCCTTCGCCATGGGCGTGGACTCCATCATCGACAGGATCGACCAATGTTTCGAAGCCTCGCCGCGCGTAGCGACGCTTTCGCTCTAGCCACGCCCTTCCGCATCTCGCGGGGCGTGAAGACGGTCGCCGATGTGGTGACCGTTTCGATCGCGGCCGAGGGCGCGGTCGGATGGGGAGAGGGCGTGCCCTATCCGCGCTACGGCGAATCGATCGCGGGCGCGCTGGCGGAGATCGCGGCGGCGCGCGGCGCGATCGAGGGCGGCGCTTCCCGCGAGGAGCTGCTCGCCCTGATGCCGGCCGGCGCGGCGCGCAACGCAGTCGATTGCGCGCTGTGGGACCTGGAGGCGAAGCTGGCCGGACGCAGCGTGACCGAGCTGCTCGGCATGGCGCCGCTGGGGCCGACCGCGACGGCGATGACCGTCAGCCTGGACACGCCCGCGGCAATGGCGGCGGCGGCCCGGGGCCTGGCCGACGTGCCGCTGATCAAGATCAAGGTCGATCGCAGCGATCCCGAGGCGCAGATCCGCCGCGTGCGCGAGGCGGCGCCGGCGCCGCGCGTGATCGTCGATCCGAACGAGAGCTGGACGATCGCCGAGATCGAGCGGCTGCAGCCGATGCTCGCCGAGCTGCGCGTGGACCTGCTCGAGCAGCCGCTGCCGGCGGGGGAGGATGATGCGCTGGAGGGGTTCGCGCCGCTGGTCCCGATCGCGGCGGACGAATCCGCGCATATCGCCGATGATGTCGCCGCGCTCGCCGGCAAATATCAGGTGATCAACATCAAGCTGGACAAGACGGGCGGCCTCACCGGCGCGCTCGCGCTGGCGGAAGCCGCTTCGGCGGCGGGGCTCGGCGTGATGACGGGCAGCATGATCTCGACTTCGCTGTCGATCGCGCCGGCGCTGGTGATCGCCGCCGGCTCGCGCTTCGTCGATCTCGACGGGCCGCTATGGCTGGCGGAAGACCGGCCGGGCGGGGTTCGTGGCGAGGGCGGCGTGCTGTCGCCGCCGTCACCCGGTTTCTGGGGAGCGCCCTAGCCGAAAGCAACAAGCAGCAAGGGGAGTCGCGTCGGATGGTTCGGGGTCGAAGGCTGAAGATTGGCGTGGCGGCGGGCATCGTGCTGGCCGCCGCTACCGGGGTTGCCATCGCGCGGAGCGACGGGCCGGCACCGCCCGACGACCTGATCCTGCGCGGCGGCACCATCTATCCGGGCGATGCCGCGCCGTTCAAAGGCGATGTGGCGATCCGCGGCGATCGCATCGTCTATGTCGGCCCCAGGGCGCCGGGCGTCGCCAGGAGGATCATCGACGCGACCGGCCTGATCGTCGCGCCCGGCTTCATCGACACCCATACGCATGTGAACGGCGCGCTGGCGTCCGGCGATCCCGCCGCGCGGCTGGTGCTGCCGTTCCTCACCCAGGGCGTGACGACTGCCTTTATCGGCGTGGACGGCGGCGGCGATCCCGATGTCGCCCGCACCTTCGGCGGCGACGGCGGCGCGAAGGGCGGCGAGGGCGAGGCCGCGCTGGGCCAGTCGAGCCGCGACTATGGCATCAACTTCGCCACCTATGTCGGCCTGGGCGCCGTCCGGCTGAAGGTGATCGGCCCGGACGATCGCGCGCCGACGCCGGACGAGCTGGCCCGGATGCAGGGGCTGGTCTCCTCGGCGATGTGCCAGGGCGCGCTCGGCCTCTCGACCGGCCTGTTCTACGCGCCCCAGAGCTTCGCCCGGCGCGACGAGGTGGTGGCGCTGGCCAGGGCGGCGGCGGAGAAGGGCGGCATCTATGACAGCCATCTGCGCGACGAATCCTCCTATACGATCGGCCTGAAGGGCGCGGTGGCGGAGGCGATCGAGATCGGGCGCGAGGCCGGCATCCCGGTGCACATCGCCCATATCAAGGCGCTGGGCGTCGACGTGCAGGGCCAGGCCGGGGCGATCATCGCGCAGGTCGAAGCCGCCCGTAAGGCGGGGCAGGTGGTCCATGCCGATCAATATCCCTGGTCCGCCTCCGGGACGGGGCTGTCGGCGGCGCTGATGCCGCGCTGGGCGCAGGACGGCGGCCGGGCGGCGATGCTCCGGCGCTTCGACGATCCCGCCGCGATGGCGCGGATGCGGCCGGAGATCGCCGACAATCTGCGCCGGCGCGGCGGCCCCGCGTCGCTGCTCATCACTTCGGGCCCGGCCGATGCGGAGGGCAGGACGCTCGCGCAGATCGCCGCGAGCACCGGCGCCGACCCGATCGACGCGGCGATCGCGATCCTGCGGAAGCGCGAGGCGGGGGTCGCGTCGTTCAACCAGAGCGAGGCGGACATCGCCGCCTTCATGCGGCAGCCCTGGGTGGTGACGAGCTCGGACGCGTCGCAGGGCCATCCGCGCTATTATGCGTCCTTCGCCCGCAAATACGCGACCTATGTGAAGGAGAAGCAGGTCATCGACCTGCGCGCCTTCATCGATCGCAGCACCGCGGTGACGGCGGCGATGTTCGGCCTGGAAGGGCGGGGGAAGCTAGCGCCCGGCGCCTTTGCCGACGTCATCGCATTCGATCCCGGCCGCTTCGCGCCGCGGGCCGATTATGTCCATCCCGCGCGCTTCTCCACCGGCATGCGCACGGTGATCGTCAACGGCGTGGTCGCCATCGAGAATGGCGAGCCGACCGGCGCTGCCGGCGGCCGCCCGCTGCCGCGCCGGCCCAGGCCGGGGAGCTGCCGATAGGCGACTGACAGGAATCGCAGGAAGGAGCCGATGCGGTGCAGCCGGAGCAACCGGCGCACGAATGGCATCATCGCTCGACTACACTGAGGAAGGGGAAGATTTATGACAAGATCGACGAGGGCCGCCTCTCTGTCCGCGCTGGCGATCGCGCTGCTCTGGAACGGCGCGGCACGGGCGCAGGACGCGCAGAATGCCGAGCCGGCGGCCGAGACGCCGCAGACCGAGATCACCGTCACCGGCACGCGCATCCAGCGCAACGGCTATCAGGCGCCGACGCCGCTCACCGTGATCAACGCGGAGGACATGGCGGCGAGCGCGCCCGCCAATGTCGCCGACTATGTCAACGAGATCCCGTCGCTGGTCGGCAGCGTGACGCCGGCCAATTCCAACCTCAACATCTCGGCCGGCACCGCGGGCGTCAACGCGCTCAACCTGCGCGCGCTCGGCACCGCGCGCACGCTGGTGCTGCTGGACGGCCAGCGCTCGGTGGGGTCGACCGTGGGGGGGCTGGTCGACGTCAACACCTTTCCCCAGGGCCTGATCAAGAGCGTCGAGATCGTCACCGGCGGCGCCTCGGCCGCCTATGGCTCCGACGCGGTGTCGGGCGTGGTCAACTTCATCCTGGACAAGGAATATACCGGCCTCAAGGGCACGGTCGAATATGGCATCTCCACTTATGGCGATGCGCCCAACTACCGCGCGACGCTGACCGCCGGCACCGGCTTCGCCGGCGGGCGCGGCCATATCCTGCTCAACGGCGAGATCGCGGTGAAGGAGGGGCTGCACGGCGTCCCGCGCGACTGGAACAATCGCGGCTGGTACATGATCAACAACCCCGCCTATGTGGCGGGGAACGGCCAGCCCGAGCGCCTCGTCGTGTCCGGGGCGGGTCTCAGCCAGGCGACGCGGGGCGGCGTCATCCTCAACACCGCGCTGCGCGGCACTCAGTTCGGCAATGGCGGCGCGGTCAGCCAGTATAATTTCGGCACCAATCGCGATCCCTGGCAGATCGGCGGCGACTGGCAGTCGACCCAGGTCAACGGCTTCCAGTCGCTCGATCCGGAGGAGAACCGCAAGAGCCTGTTCGGGCGGGTGAGCTTCGAAGTCGCGGACTGGCTCAACCTGTTCGGCCAGGCTTCCTATGCCAAGTCGCAGAATCTCGGCTGGCTCGGTGTCCAGCTGAACCAGGCGAACGTCACGATCCGCTCGGACAATGCCTATATCCCCGCCTCGGTGCGTGCGCAGCTGGGCGGGATCACCAGCTTCACGCTCGGCACCAGCAATGCCGATCTGCCGATCCGCAAGAACGATACCGAGCGCGAGCTGCAGCGCTATGTCGTCGGCGCCAATGGCAGCTTCCCGCTGTTCGCCGGCACCGCGCGCTGGGATGTCTATTACCAGAAGGGCGTCAGCCGCACGCGCGAGATGGCGCGCGACATCACCAACAATGCCCGGCTCGCGCTGGCGCAGGACGCGGTGTTCGCGCCAGCGGGCAATGCGATCGGCGTGCCGGCGGGCACGATCGTGTGCCGCTCGACGCTGACCGCGCCGACCAATGGCTGCGTGCCGCTGAATCGCCTCGGTATCGGCGTCGCCAGCCCCGAAGCGCTCGCCTATGTCCTCGGCAATCCGTATCGCAGGCAAAAATTCGAACAGGATGTGGTCGCCGCCAACCTGGCGTTCGACGCGTTTTCGCTGCCCGCCGGCCCGGTCTCCGTCTCGGTCGGCGGCGAGCATCGCCGCGAGAAAGTGAGCGGCTTCGTGCCGACCGAATATCAGTCCGGCTGGTTCGTCGGGAACTTCCTGCCCAGCTTCGGCCAGTATAGCGTGACCGAAGGCTATGTCGAACTCGCGGTGCCGGTGATCAAGGGCCTCGACCTCAACGGCGCGGTGCGCGGGACCGACTATTCGACTTCGGGCTATGTCACCACCTGGAAGGCGGGCCTGACCTTCCAGCCGATCCCCGACATTCGCTTCCGCGCCACCCGCTCGCGCGACATCCGCGCGCCGAACCTGGGCGAATTGTTCACCGCCGGATCGACCCGGATCAACGTGCTGATCGATTCCTCGCAGAACAATGCCTCGGTCACCTTTGCCGGCACCACTCGCGGCAACGCTCTGCTCCAGCCCGAAAAGGCCGATCAATGGGGCGTCGGCGTGGTGCTGCAGCCGAGCTTCCTGCGCGGCTTCGCGATGTCGGTCGACTATTACAACATCAAGATCAACGGCGCGATCGGGTCGGTCGCGGCCCAGACGATCGTCGATCGCTGCAACGAAGGTATCCAGGCCTTCTGCGCGGCGGTGGTCCGCGGGCCCAATGCGTTCGGCAACAGCCTGCAAGTGTATGAGAGCCCGTTCAATTTCGCGGTGCAGAAGGCGCAGGGCATCGATTTCGAGGCTTCGTACCGGACGCGGGTCGGCCCCGGCAATTTCTCGCTGCGCGGCATGGCGACGCGCTACATCAAGAATTACTTCGACAACGGCATCGACGCGCCGACCGACACGGTGGGCCAGAACGCCCCCGGCGGCACTCCGAAATGGCTCTACCGCGCCCAGGCCAGCTATGACGTGGACGAGTTCAACTTCACGCTGATCGGGCGCGGGGTGAGCGACGGCGTCTACGACAACAGCTTCGTCGAATGCACCAGCGCTTGCCCGACCTCCACCGTCACGCACCGCACGATCAACGACAACCGGATCAAGGGCGCCTTCTACCTCGACGCCTCGATCACCCAGGGCTTCAAGATGGGCGGCAGGGACGTGCAGCTGTTCTTCAACGTCTCCAACCTGCTCGACAAGGATCCGCCGGTGGTGGCGCCGGGGCCGGCGGGCAGCGCCTATGCGACGCCGGCGACCAACCAGTCGATCTACGACCTGCTGGGGCGGACCTTCCGCATCGGCGCCCGGTTCAAGATGTAGGGGAGGGGGAAATGAAGAGATTTGCTCTGTCGGCCGTCGCGCTGCTCGCGACGGCCTCCCCGGCGCTCGCGCAGGAATATGACGTGCTGATCCGTGGCGGCACCGTGTACGACGGCAGCGGCGCGCCCGGCCGGCGCGCCGATGTCGCGATCCGCGGCGATCGCATCGTCGCGGTGGGGACCATTCCCGCCACGGCGACCGCGAAGACCATGGTCGATGCGCGCGGCAGGATCGTCGCGCCGGGCTTCATCGATCCCCATTCGCACGCGGCGCCCAACATCCAGACACCCGAACTCGCCGCCGCGCTGCCGATGCTTCACCAGGGCATCACCACGCTGTTCCTCAACCCCGACGGCGGCGGCCCGGCGGACCTGGCGCCGCAGATCGCCGACCTCAGGACCCATATCCCCGGCGTGAACGTCGCCCCGATGATCGGCCACAATGCCGTGCGCGCGGCGGTGATGGGCAATGTCGATCGCCTCGCCACGCCCGGGGAGCAGGCGAAGATGGAGGGCCTCGTCACCGCGGCGATGAAGCTGGGCGCCTTCGGCCTGTCCGACGGGCCCTTCTACATCCCGGCCAAATATTCGAACACCGCCGAGATCGTCGGCCTCGCCAGGGCAGCCGGCGCCTTCCCGCATGCCTTTTACGAAAGCCATATCCGCGACGAGGGCAATTACGACATCGGCGTGGTCGCGGCGGTGGAGGAAGTGATCACCGTCGCGCGGGAGGCGAGGATCCCCGGTATCGTCACCCATATCAAGGTGCTCGGCCCCCAGGTCTGGGGCAAGTCGGCCGAGGTGATCGCGCATATCGACAAGGCGCGCGCCGAAGGCGTCCGGGTCTGGGCCGATCAATATCCCTATACTGCCTCGGGCTCGAGCCTGATGGCCTCGCTCGTCCCCGGCTGGGCGCAGGAAGGCGGAGCGGAGGCGCTGGCCAAAAGGCTGGAGGACCCGGCGATGCGCGCCCGCATCCGCGCCGAGATGGTCCCCAATCTCGCCCGCCGCGCCGGGCCGCATGCGATCCAGATCCGCGCCTACAAGGCCGATCCGTCGCTCGACGGCAAGCGGCTCGACGAGGTCGGCGCGATCCTGAAGCTGGATCCGCTCGATGCCGCGATCGAGATGCTCAAGCGGGGCGGGGCGCCCACCGTTTCGTTCAACATGAGCGACAAGGACGTCGAGGCGTTCATGCGGCAGCCCTGGACGATGACCTCCACCGATGGCGGCCTGCCGCCCTTTGGCCAGACGGCGGAGCATCCGCGCGCCTATGGCGCCTTTCCCCGCAAGCTGCGCAACTATGTGATCGACAAGCCGGTGATCCCGATGGCCCAGGCGATCCACGCCGCCACCGGCTTGCCGGCCCGGGTCTTCGCGATCCCCGATCGCGGGGCGCTGCGCAAGGGCGCCTTCGCCGATGTGATCGTCTTCGATCCGGCGACGGTGCGCGACATGGCGACCTATGCGAAGCCGCATGCCTATGCCCAGGGCATGGACTATGTCTTCGTCAACGGCCGCGCCGCGCTGGTGCGGGGCAAGCCGGTGCCCGAGCGGTTCGGCAGGGTGCTGCTGCGCGCACCCTGATCCCCTGGCGCATGGGGCCGGGCGGTGCCCGGCCTCAGGCGATGATCAGCTTCACGCCCGCCTGCTCGATCATCCGCGCATGCGCATCGCCGATCGCCGCGTCGGTCACGATCACGTCGAGTTCGTCGAGCCCGCACACCACCGAGCCCGAGGGCGCGGCGAATTTGGAGCTGTCCACGAGCAGCGCCACCCATTCGGCGCGGTCGATCATCTGGCGCTCGGCGGCGGCGAGCACGACATCGGCCTGCATCACGCCCTGCGCGCCGACGAACGCCGCGCCCATGAACAGGCGCGGGGCATGGACGCGCGGCATGCATTCCTCACCGCCGATGCCGAGGATGATGTTCTGCTCGCGGAACACCGATCCGCCGGGCACGGCGATGCGGGTGCCCGGCTGGGGCAGCAGCGCGCTCACCACATGGAGCGAATTGGTGAGGACCTGGAGGTTGAGTCCGGCCAAATGGCGGCACATCTGCAGCGTGGTCGAGCCGCCGTCGATGATGATCGATTCGCCCGGCTGGCAGAGCGCGGCGGCGGCGCGGCCGATCGCTTCCTTCTGCTTGCGGTTGCGGTCGATATTCTCGTGGAAGGGCACGCCGGCGAGCGACTGGACGTCGGTGCGCTCGCCCGCCTCGTCCTCCACCAGCCGCGCGCCGCCGCGCACGCGCTGGATCACGCCCTTGCCCTCCAGCCGGTCGAGATCGCGGCGCAGCGTGGCGGGCGAGGCCGGAACCGTCGCCTCCAGGCTCTTGAACGACACGAAGCCGGTTTTCCCGATCAGATCGAGGATCAGGCTATCGCGCTCTTCGACATGCATGTGCGGTAAGGCCCCAATATTCTTGAAGCCTTTCTGCCCGGCAAATCCGCCGGAATCAATCTTTTCCGCTCAAACGATGCCAGCGCCGAGCCCCACGGCCGTCCGCTCCTGTGCCTTGCGCGCGCGCCAGCCGCTGTCGCGATAGGCGGTGATCGCATCGATCGCTCCGCCGGCCTCCATCCGCGCCATCGCCAGGATCGGCGACACATCGGTGCGATAGGCCTTTCGCAGCGTGAGGAAGGCCAGCATCGTGTCATTGGCCTGCTGCGCGGCGGCAAGCGCCTCGCGATCGACCAGGCTCGCCTTGGCGAAGGCACCGGCGATCGCCTCGGCCGAGGAGATCATGCTCTCGATCGGATCGGTGACGTTGTGCGACTGGTCGATCATGTACGCCGGATCGAACCCGTCGCGCGGGTTGAGCTCGGCCTCGATCAGCTCGTTGAACACCAGGAACAGCTGGTGCGGGTTGATCGATCCGCTGTCGAGATCGTCGTCGCCATATTTGCTGTCGTTGAAGTGGAAACCGCCCAGCTTGCCGAAGCGGTGGAGGCGGGCGACGATCTGCTCGATGTTCACGTTCGGCGCGTGATGGCCGAGATCGACCAGGCACTTGGCCCTGGGGCCGAGCTCCTGCGCGGCGAGGATCGACGAACCCCAGTCCGAGATCACGGTGGAGTAGAAGGCCGGCTCGAACATCTTGTGCTCGAGCAGCATGCGCCAGTCGCCGGGCAGCGCGGCATAGACCTGGGCCGCGGCTTCCAGATAGCGATCGAGCGACCGCGCGAGGTCCTGCTGGCCCGGGAAGTTGGTGCCGTCGCCCACCCAGACCGTGAGCGCGCTCGAGCCGAGCTGGCGGCCGATCTCGATGCACTCGATATTATGCGCCACCGCCTGGGCGCGCACGCCCGCATCGCCGGCCGAGAGGCTGCCGTCGCGATAGCTGAGCTTCTGGCCGGGCTGGTCCTGGAAGGTGTTCGAGTTGATCGCGTCGAAGCCCAGGCCGAGCGCCGCCGCTTCGTCCCGGAGCGCGGCATAGTCGCTCACCTTGTCCCAGGGGAAATGCGGGCTGACGCGCGGCGTGACGGTGGAGAGCTGGTGGATCACCGCGCAATCCGCCAGCTTCTCGTGGATCGTCGTGGGTTCGCCGGCGATCGGGAACTTGGCGAAGCGGGTGCCGCCGCGCCCCGCCCCCCAGCTCGGCACCGCGACGGAGAAGCCGGCGACGCGCGCCTTCACCGCATCGATGTCGATCCCGCGGCGCCCGAGCGCGCGGCCCAGGCTGTCATATTCGTCCCGCAGCGCCTCGACACGCGCCGCATTGTGGCTCTCGATCTGGTCGACCGAAAGCGGGAGTTCCTTCGCCATTGCGCCCTCTTGTTCTTATCGGGGGAACGCCTGGGCGTTCCCGGCATCCACATTGACGATGTTGCCCGTCGATTTGGAAGAGGCTTCGGAGGCGAAGAAATGCACTGCCTCCGCCACGTCCTCGGGCAGCACGTCGCGCTTGAGCATCGATCGGTTGCGGTAATGCTCCTCCAGCTCCGATCCGGGATCGATGCCGTGCGCGCCGGCGCGTTCCTTGCGCCAGTCGCCGTCCCAGATCCGCGAGCCCTTGATCACCGCGTCCGGATTGACCGTGTTGACGCGGATGCCGTGGGGCGCGCCCTCCAGCGCCAGGCAGCGGGCGAGGTGCAGCGACGCCGCCTTGGCCGAGGCATAGGCGGATGCGTTGACCGCGGCGGCCAGCGCGTTCTTCGAGCCGATGAACACGATCGATCCCCCGCCGACCGCGCGCATCAGCGGAAAGGCGGCGCGGGCGCTGAGGAAATAGCCTTCGGTCAGCACGTCATAGTTACGGCGCCACAGCGCGACGCTGGTCGCTTCCACCGAGGCGGAAGAGGCGATGCCGGCATTGGCGACCAGGATGTCGAGCCCGCCGAACTCGCGGGTGCAGGCCTCGAAGGCGGCGGCGACCTGCGCCTCGTCGGTGACGTCGCAGGTCTCGGCGCGCACCACGTCCTGGCCAAAGGCCTGGGCCATCTCGGCGCGGACCCGCTCGGCCGCGTCCGTGTCGCGATCGACCAGCATCACGCAGGCGCCGTCCTGGAGCAGGCGCCGCACCGTCGCCGCGCCGATGCCCCCGGCACCGCCGCTCACCAGCGCGATGCGGCCGACCAGCGGCTTGGGCTTGGGCATGCGCTGGAGCTTGGCTTCCTCGAGCGCCCAATATTCGATGCCGTACGCTTCCTTCTCGGGCAGGCCGACATAATCGCCGATCGCCTCGGCGCCGCGCATCACGTTGATCGCGTTGCCATAGAACTCGCCGGCCAGGCGCGCAGTGGTCTTGTCGGCGGCGAAGGTGATGCGGCCGATGCCCGGGATCAGCACGACCACCGGATTGGGATCGCGCATCGCCGGGTCGCCGGGCTCGGCGCAGCGCTGGTAATAGGCGGCATAGCCCTGGCGATAGGCCTCCAGCGCATCGGCCAGATAGGCGTCGTCGTCGAGCCGCGCGGGATCGAGCGTGAGCGGCGCGATCTTGGTGCGCAGGAAGTGATCGGGGCACGAGGTGCCGATCGCGGCCAGCCGGGCAAAATCGCGGCTGCCGGCGAATTCCAGCGTTTCGGGATCGTCGGAGAAATGGCCGATCTTGCCGCGCGCGCCGCGCATCAGGCCGCGCAGCCGGGGCATGAGCGCGGCGGCGATGACGGCGCGGTCATCGGCGGCAAGGGGCGGGGCCACCTCGCCGCCGAACGCCGGGCCCTGGGCCAGGCGTTCGTTGAGATAGGCGGCGGCGTCCGCGATCAGCGCGATCGTGTTGTCGTAGCAATCCTTGGCGGTGTCGCCCCAGCAGATGATGCCATGGCCCTCCAGCATCACCCCGCGCAGGCCAGGCTGCTCAGCCGCGAGCTTGCGGAGCTGCAGGCCGAGCTCGAAGCCCGGGCGCTTCCAGGGCAGCCAGCCGACCGCGCCGCCCCAGATCGCATCGGTAGCCGCCTTGCCCGCGCTCGACGCGGCCAGCGCGATGATCGCGTCGGGATGGACATGGTCGACATGCGCATAGGGCAGATAGCCGTGCAGCGGCGTATCGATCGAGGCGGCCCGCGCGTTCAGGTTGAACGTGCAGTGCGGCAGGTACGCGACCATCTCGTCCTCGAACGCCACGCCGCGATAGCGCGACTCGAGCCCGAGCAGCTTGTCGAGATAGAGCGTGGCGAAGCCGTCGAGCTTCATCGAGCCGATATCGCCGCCCGAGCCCTTCACCCACAGCACCGTCGCCGGCGCGCCGGTGAGCGGATCGGCCATCTCGATCTTCGCCGAAGTGTTGCCGCCGCCGAAATTGGTGACGGTCAGGTCCGAACCCAGCAGGTTCGAGCGGTAGAGCAGCAGGCCCTCCGGCGACATGCCGGCAGCCTCCGCATCCGACCAGCGGTTACGCGGCACGGCGAACGGAATGGCGGTCACGCCCCGGCGCACCCTTGTCTCGTCTTCAAGCATCCGGAATTACTCTCCCCCAGCGCCCCGTACGGCGCGAGCTTCTCTATCAAGGTGTCTAGCCAGATACAATCAACTTCGCTAAATATCAATCATAACAAAATGGGGAGGCAGCATTGGGTGATGGGCTGAGCGTGGTGCTCGATTTGGGTAAGACCTTGTCGAAGCTCAGTCTCTGGGATGCGTCGGGGACGATGCTGGCCCGGCGGACACGACCCAATGACCGGCCCATGGCGGTGCTGGGCGGCGAGAGCGTCCGGACGCTCGATGCGGCCGGCATCGAGGCTTGGGCAGGGGAGGAGCTGCGCGCGTTCGCGGGGATCGGCCGCGTGGCGCGGATCATTCCCGTCGGCCATGGCGCCGCGGCCGCGATCGTGCGCGACGGGGCGCTGGCCGCACCGCCGCTCGATTATGAGCAGGCGATCCCGGCCGAATGCGCCGCCGCCTATCGCGGCCAGCGTGATCCCTTTGCCCGCACCGGCTCACCCGCGCTGCCGGACGGGCTCAATCTCGGGCTGCAGCTGCATTTCCTCGAGTCGCTCGATTCGGCGCTGCTGCAAGGCGACGCGACGATCCTGCCCTGGCCGCAATATTGGGCATGGCGATTCTCGGGGGTGGCGGCGTCCGAGGCGACGAGCCTGGGCTGCCATAGCGATCTCTGGTGCCCCGCCTCGGGCATGCCGTCGGCGCTGGCGGAGCGGCGCGGCTGGGCCGCCCGGCTCGCGCCGCTCCGCCATGCCGGCGAGGCGATCGGCACGATCAGCGCGGAATGGGCCGAGCGCACCGGCCTGCCCGCCGATGTCGCGGTGCATTGCGGATTGCACGATTCGAATGCGGCCCTGCTCGCGGCACGAGGCTTTGCCGATATCGCGGAACAGGAGGCGACGGTGCTGTCGACCGGCACCTGGTTCGTCGCGATGCGAACGCCGGGCAAGGGCGCGCGCGTCGACCTGGCGGGCCTGCCCGAGGCGCGCGACTGCCTGGTCAATGTCGACGCCCATGGCACGCCGATCCCCTCGGCCCGGTTCATGGGCGGGCGCGAGATCGAGCTGCTGACCGGGATCGACACGCGGCGCGTCGACATCAATCCCGATCAGCCGGCGATCATCGCGGCGCTCCCCGGTGTCGTCGCGAGCGGTGCGATGGTGCTGCCGACGCTGACGCCCGGCGTGGGGCCGTTCCCCGGCGGCGCGACGCGCTGGATCAACCGGCCGGGCGAATCGATGGGGCTGCGCGCGGCGGTGTGCCTCTATGCGGCGCTCGTGGCCGATGCGATGCTCGACCTGATCGGGACGCGCGAACGCGTGCTGGTCGAGGGACGGTTCGGCGAGGCCCAGGCCTTTGTCCGCACGCTCGCCACGCTGCGGCCGGACCTGCACGTCTTCGTCTCCAACGAGCATAACGACGTATCCTATGGGGCATTGCGCCTGATCGATCCGGCGCTGGCACCGCCCTCGGCGCTCATCCGGGTGAAGCCGCTCGATTGCGATCTCGCCGGCTATGCGGCCCGCTGGCGGGCCCTGGCCACCGGCAGCAGCGAGGCGGCATGAAGGCGGCGTCGATCTCCGATTATCGCGAGCTGGCACGGCGCCGGCTGCCGCGCTTCCTGTTCGAATATATCGATGGCGGTTCCTATGCCGAAGTGACGCTGGGCCGGAACGTCGCCGATCTCGAGGCCGTGGCGCTGCGGCAGCGGGTGCTGCGCGACATTTCGGACATCGATTTGGCGACGAGCCTGTTCGGGCAAAGGCTGGCGATGCCGGTGGCGCTCGGGCCGGTGGGGCTGGCGGGGCTCAACGCGCGGCGCGGCGAAGTGCAGGCGGCGCGGGCGGCGGAGGCGGCCGGGGTGCCCTTCACGCTGTCGACCGTCTCGGCCTGTCCGCTCGCCGAAGTGGCGGGGGCGGTCGCCACGCCGCCCTGGTTCCAGCTCTACATGATCCGCGACCGCGGCTTCATGATCGACCTGATGCGGCAGGCGGGCGCGGCGGGCTGCCCGGTGCTGGTCTTCACTGTCGACATGCCGGTGCCGGGCACGCGCTATCGCGACTATCGCTCGGGGCTGGCCGGGGCGCCCGGCCTGGGCGGATCGCTGCGGCGATTCGGCCAGGCGCTGGCGCATCCGCGCTGGGCCTGGGACGTGGGCCTGTGGGGACGGCCGCACCATCTCGGCAATGTCGCGCCGGTGCTGGCGGGCAAGACCGGGCTCAACGACTTTTTCGCCTGGATGCGCGACAATTTCGATCCCGCGATCGGCTGGGACGAGCTGGATTTCGTGCGCAAGCACTGGGATGGGCCGATCCTGCTCAAGGGGATCCTGGATCCGGAAGATGCCCGCGAGGCGGCGGCGCGGGGGGTGGACGGCGTGATCGTCTCCAACCATGGCGGCCGCCAGCTCGACGGGGTGCTTTCGGCCGCCCGCGCGCTGCCGGCGATCGCCGATGCGGTGGGCGACCGGCTGACCTTGCTGGCGGACGGTGGGGTCCGATCGGGGCTCGACGTGGTGCGGATGCTCGCGCTGGGCGCCCGGGGCGTGCTGCTCGGCCGCGCCTGGGCCTGGGCGCTGGGCGGCGGGGGGCAGGCCGGCGTGGCGCATGTGCTGCAGCTGCTGGCCGCCGAGATGCGCGTCGCCATGGGGCTGACCGGCGTGACGCGCATCGAACAGATCAACGAGAAGATACTCGCGGGGAGGGAATAAGCATGGGCGGAAATCCGCTGATTGGCGTTTTGTTTCACTGGCTTGGGGGGCTTTCCTCCGCCAGCTTCTACGTTCCCTATCGCCGTATCCGGGCCTGGTCCTGGGAGATATTCTGGCTGGTCGGCGGCGTCTTCTCCTGGCTGATCGCGCCCTGGCTGTTCGCGTCGATCCAGACGCACGACCTGCTCGGCGTACTGGCGCGGACGCCGAGCAGCACCTGGTTCTGGTGCTGGTTCTGGGGTGCGATGTGGGGCTTTGGCGGGCTCACCTTCGGGCTGACCATGCGCTATCTCGGCCTGTCGCTCGGCATGGCCGTCGCGCTCGGGCTGACCACCGTGATCGGGACGATGGGCCCGCCGATCTTCCACGGCACGCTGGGGCAGCTCGCGGAGACCTCGAGCGGGCAGATGACGTTTTTCGGCATCGTGATCACGCTTGCCGGCATCCTGGTGGTCGCCGCCGCCGGGCGCCGCAAGGAGCGCGAGATGGCGGGCGCGGCGGCCAGCCAGAGCGTCAGCGAGTTCAACCTGCCCAAGGGGCTCGCCATCGCAGTGTTCTCCGGCATCATGTCGGGCTGTTTCGCCTGGGGGCTCGACGCCGGCGCGCCGATCCGCGCGGCCACGGTGGCGGCGGGAACCGATCCGCTGTGGCAGGGCCTGCCGGTGCTGTGCGTCGTGCTGCTCGGCGGCTTCACCACCAATTTCGTCTGGTGCGGCTGGCTGATCCTGCGCAACCGGTCGGCCGGGCAGATCGTCGGCGCCGCCGCCTCGGGCGAGAAGCCGCCGCTGCTGCGCAACTATCTCCTGGCCGCGCTGGGGGGCACGCTCTGGTACTTCCAGTTCTTCTTCTACACGATGGGCGAGAGCCAGATGGGGAAATATGGCTTCTCCTCCTGGACGCTGCACATGGCCAGCATCATCCTGTTCTCCACGCTCTGGGGCTTCGCGCTCAGGGAATGGGCGGGGGTGCGGCTGGGCACGCGCGCGCTGGTGTGGACCGGCATCGGCGCGCTGCTGCTGTCCACCGTGGTGATCGGCGTCGGCAATTATCTCGCGGCATGACCAGCGTGACGGGGCGCCCGCTGATCCTGGGCAATTGGAAGATGCACGGCACGGGCTCCGACCTGGCCGAGATCGCGCGCATCGACGCCGCCGTGCAGGCGCTCGGCGTCGAGGCCGGGCTGATGCTGCCGGCGACGCTGATCGAGCGCGCGGCGCGCCGGGTGCGGGCCGTCGCGATCGGCGGGCAGGATTGCCATGCCGCGGCCGGGGGCGCGCATACCGGCGGCGTCTCGGCGGCGATGCTGCGCGAGAGCGGCGCGGTGACGGTGCTGGTCGGGCACAGCGAGACTCGTGCCGGCGATGCCGCCAGCGTGGCGGCCAAGGCGCATGCGGCGCAGGCGGCCGGGCTCGCGGTGGTGATCTGCGTCGGCGAATGGGAGCGTTCGGCTGATGCGCGGGCGCTGGTGGCGGCGCAGCTCCGCGCCTCGCTGCCGCCTGGGCTCGACTGGTCGCGCGCCGCCATCGCCTATGAGCCGGTCTGGTGCATCGGCGGGAGCGCGGTGCCGGACGGGGCGCATCTTGCCCGTATCTTCGAGATGCTGCGCGTCGAGGCGGGCGCGGCGCGGCTGCTCTATGGCGGCGCGGTCGACGGCGGCAACGCGGCGGAACTGCTGGCGCTGCCGGGGATCGACGGGCTGCTCGTCGGCCGGGCCAGCCGATCGGCCGCCGATTTCGTGCCGGTGCTGGAGGCGGCGGCGCGGGTCTAGAGCGCCCCTGCAAGGCGATGGAAGCGGCTCCCTGCGGAAGCCTCTCCCTCTTCCGTCGTGCCGAATTCGTTTCAGCATCCAACTCTCCACCAGCGATATCGCTGCTGGCACCTTGGACCCTGAAGCAAGTTGGCGTTTATCCCCTTGGGGCAAGGAGCGCCCGATAGCCGTCATCCCCGCCTTCGCCGGGAGGACCGAATGGGGTGTGTTTGTGGTTACGGGATAAGTGCCAAGCAAGTTCAGGGTGACGAAGCAGGTTGGCTCGATGAGGCCTCAACTCAAGCCGCTCCCGCGGCGCGGCGGAGGCGCAAGAACCGCACGACACCAAAATAGCCGTCACCCCGGCCCTTCGGTCGCCTGCGGGCAGGCAGCCGAAGGGCCGGGGTGACGAAGTTGGTGGGTCAGTCGATCGGCTTGGTCGCGGTGACGCGGATGTCCTTCTTCAGCCGGATATCGTCCGAGGCGCTGCCGACGAGCAGCTGATAGGCCCCGGCGCGCGCCACCCAATGATGAGTCGCCGCATCCCAATAGCCGAACGCCCGCGGATCGAGGCTCAGCTCGACCGAGCGGCTCTCGCCCGGCGCCAGCGCCACCTTGGCGAAGGCGGCGAGCTGCTTGATCGGCTCCTCGGGCGTGCGATCGGCCCGCGCGACATAGAGCTGGACGACTTCCTTGCCGGCCAGCTTGCCGGTGTTGCGGAGCGACAGGCGGACCTTGGCCGCCGCACCCGGCGCGACCGTCGCTGGCGCGGTGAGGCCGGCATAGCCGAAGCTGGTATAGGACAGGCCATGGCCGAAGGCGAAGAGCGGCGCCACGCCGCGCGCCTCATAGCCGCGATAGCCGACCAGCAGCCCCTCGGCATATTGGGTCTTCATGTCGGTCAGCCGCACCGGATCGTCGGCGCTGCGCAGCGGGAAGGTCACCGGCAGCTTGCCGGACGGGTTGACCTTGCCGGTCAGGATGCCGGCGAGCGCGGCCGCGCCTTCCTGGCCGGGCAGCCACATGCCGACGATGCCCGGCACGTCCTTCGCCCAGGGCATGGTCATCGCCGCGCCGGCATTGATCACCACCACGGTCGACGGATTGGCCGCCGCCACCGCCGCGATCAGCTTGTTCTGGTCGCCGGGCAGGTCGAACTCGGCGCGGTCATAGCCTTCGCCCTCGGTGAGCGAGGCGGAGCCGCCGACCACGATCGCCGCATCGGCGCGCTTCGCCGCGGCGATCGCTGCATCGAAATCGGGCCGGGGCAGGCGCACGCCGAACTTGAGAGCCTCATAGGGCGTCTGGCCGGTCACATAGTCGAGCTGGATCGGATAGGCCTTGCCACCCTCGAGCTGGACCTGGACGGTCCGCTGGGGAACGGGGAAGCCGATCACGTCGCGATTGTCGGGCTTTGCCGGCGTCGCCTTGTCGAGGATCGTCTTGCCGTCGAGCGTCAGCACGCCCGTGCCGGTGCCGCGCACGCTGAACTCATAGGTGCCGGTGGCCGGCGCGCGCAGCACGCCCGCCCAGCGCATCGACGCATAGCCGATCACCTTGGCGCTCGCGATATTCGCGCTGATCCGCTTGGTGAAGTCGGTGGCGCGCTCGCGCTTCACCGGGTCGCCGCTGAAATCGGCGCTGGCATAATAGGTCGCGGCCAGGCCGGTCTCGCCGCTGTCCGCCGCGGGGCTGAACAGCGCGGGCGCGGCGGTGGGCGGCGTCTCCTCGCTGTCGACGCCCTTCTCGTAGATCACCTCGACGCCGGGCAGCGCGGCGCGGATCGCCTCGAGCGGGGTCACCAGCTTGTCGAACGGCGCCACGGCCGAGCTGCCACCGCCCTGGATGCGGGCGATATCGGCATTGGGGCCGATCACCGCCAGCGTCTTGATGCCGGGCTTCAGCGGCAGCACGCCGGCATTCTTGAGCAGCACGATCGCTTCCTCGGCCGCCGCGCGGGCGGCAGCGCGGTGGCGCTCGCCGCCGATCTCGCCCTTGGGCTGCGGCCCGTCGAGCGCGCCGCTGCGCACGATCAGGCGCACGATGCGCCGGGCATTGTCGTCGAGCTGCGCCTCGCTCACTTCGCCGGCGCGGACGGCGGCGAGCAGCTTGGGCCCGAAATGCTGGGCGGGGCCGGGCATCTCAAGGTCGAGCCCGGCATTGGCCGCGGGCGCGGTGCTGTGGGTCGCGCCCCAGTCGGAGACGACGAAGCCCTTGTAGTTCCATTCCTTCTTGAGCAGCTCGGTGAGCAGCCAGCGATTCTCGCTCGCATAGGTGCCGTTGACCTTGTTGTACGAAGCCATGACCGACCAGGGATCGGCCCGTTTTACCACCGTCTCGAAGGCGGGAAGATAGATTTCGCGCAGCGTCCGCTCGTCGATGACGGAATCGACGAAGAAGCGGTTGGTCTCGTGGTTGTTCACCGCGAAATGCTTGATCGAGACGCCGATGCCCTTGCCCTGGACGCCGGCGACATAGCCGAGCCCAAGCTTGCCGGCGAGGAGCGGGTCCTCCGAATAGGTCTCGAAATTGCGGCCCCAGCGCGGGGTGCGGACGATGTTCACCGTCGGCGCGAGCAGCACCGCGGCGCCATAGCCGCGCGATTCCTCCGCGATCGCGGCGCCCACGGCCCTGGCGATCTCCGGATTCCAGGTCGCGGCGATGGCGACGCCGACCGGGAAGACGGTGGCGGGCTTGCCCTCGGGCGAGCGCACGCCGGTGGGGCCGTCGGTCACCTTGATCGCGGGGATGCCCAGCCGCGGGATCGCATGCAGCGTCATCGAGCTTTCGCCCGCGAGCAGCGACACCTTCTCCTCCAGCGTCAGCCGGTGCATCAGGTCTTCGACGCGCTGCTCGATCGGCGCGCTCTTTTCACGATAGGTCATGCGTTCGTTCTGGGCCTGGGCGAGAGCGGGTGCGCTCGCAATCAACGCCGTCGCGGCGACGCAGGCAAGGAAATTGGCGCGAGTCATCACTTGATCGCGGCGAGATCGGCAGCGGTCTTGGCGAGGATCTCGTCGGTGAGCTTGCCGTCCGAATAGGCCTTGAGCTGGTTGAGGCTCAGCCCCTTGAACATGTCGTACTGCGGCAGGCCGATCAGGCCGGGCAGGTTCTTGTCGATCGCGGCCTTGCCCTGCGCGTCGGCCACGATCTCCTGGATCGGCGTGTCGAGCGTGAACTTCGGCGCGGCGGCCGGCGCGGCGGGCGCAGGCGCCGGCGCGGTCTGGGCGAGCGCGGTGCCCGGCAGGGCGAGCAGGGTGGCGAGCAGCAGCTTGTTCATCATCATCTTCATCCTTGGCTGGTGGTTTCGAGACCCAGTTCGGCGATCATCGCCTCGCGGATCAGATATTTCTGGACCTTGCCGGTCACGGTGGTGGGGAAGGCGTCGACGAAGCGGACGTAGCGGGGCACCTTGTAGTGGGCGATCCGGCCCCGGCAGAAGGCGCGGACCTCCTCCGCGTCGCCCGAGGAGCCGGCGCGCAGCCGGATCCAGGCGCAGAGCTCTTCCCCCATGCGCGCGTCGGGCACGCCGACCACCGCGACATCCTCCACCGCCGGATGGCCGTAGAGGAATTCCTCGATCTCGCGCGGATAGATGTTCTCGCCGCCGCGGATCACCATGTCCTTCAGCCGGCCGACGACATTGCCATAGCCGTCCGCGTCGATCACCGCGAGATCGCCGGAATGCATCCAGCCCTCGGCATCGAGCACCGCCGCGGTCTTCTCCGGCTCGTCCCAATAGCCGAGCATCACCGAATAGCCGCGCGTGCACAGCTCGCCCGGCGTGCCGGTGGCCACCACTTCGCCGTCCTCGTCGACGATCTTGCATTCGAGATGCGGCTGGACCCGGCCGATCGAGCCGATGCGGCGCTCGAAAGGATCGTCCACCGCCGTCTGGAAGCTGACCGGGCTGGTCTCGGTCATGCCATAGGCGATGGTGACCTGGGGCATGTGCAGCCGCTCGTTCACGGCGCGCATCAGCGGCTCGGGGCAGACCGCGCCGGCCATCACGCCGGTGCGCAGCGAGGCGATGTCGAACCGCTCGAACTCCGGATGGGCAAGCACGGCGATGAACATGGTCGGCACGCCGTAGAGCGCGGTGCAGCGCTCGCGCTCGATCGCTGCCAGGGTCGCGCCTGGGTCGAAGCCGGCCGCGGGATAGACCATGGTCGCGCCATGGGTGAGCGCGGCGAGATTGCCCATCACCATGCCGAAGCAATGATAGAGCGGCACCGGGATGCAGACGCGGTCGCCGGGCTGCAGCCGCTGGGCCAGGCCGACGAAATAGCCGTTGTTGAGGATGTTGCGGTGGCTGAGCGTCGCGCCCTTGGGCTGGCCGGTGGTGCCGCTGGTGAACTGGATGTTGATCGCGTCGGTGGCGCGCAGCTCCGGGCCGATTGCCGCGAGCATCCGGCGGCTGGCATCGTCCGCATGGCCGGCGACCTGGTCGAAGGCGATCCAGCCGGGCCCGGTCGCGGCGCCGATGCAGAGGATGCGGCGGAGCGCGGGCAGGGCGGGCGCGATCTCGGCGACCATCGCGGCATAGTCGCTGGTCTTGAAGCGATCCATGAAGACCAGCGCGGCCAGGCCGACCTTGGCCATGGTGAAGCTGGCCTCGCTGGTGCGATAGGCGGGGTTGATCGTGACCAGGATCAGCCCGGCGCGCGCGGCGGCGAACTGGGTGAGCGTCCATTCGATGCAATTGGGCGCCCAGATGCCGATCCGCTCGCCCGGCTCGAGCCCGAGCGCGAGCAGCCCGGCAGCGACGGCGTCGGCCCGCTCGAGCAACTCGGCGAAAGTCCAGCGGATGCCCTGCTCGACCGAGACCAGCGCCTCGCGCTCGCCCCAGCGGGCGGCGGCCAGCGCCAGCGCCGCGCCGATCGTATGCTCGATCAGCGGCGGCGCGTCGGCACCCCGGACCAGGCTGGCGGCCGGGCTCATCGCTTCGCGCCGGGCGCGACGCAGACGAAGTTCGCCGCCTCGTCGGTCGAGCCCTTGCCGGTCCAGCGCGCGACCTTGGGATAGGCGCACAAGGGGCGGGTGCGGACCGGCTTGGCCGGGAAGCCGAGATAGCCGAACAGGTCGTTGTCGTATTTGGTGGCGATCATCGTCTCGGGCGCGGGGCCGCCCTGGCGCCATTTGTCGATCGTGCCGAGCGTATCGAGCACGTTCGGGCCGGGGCCGGCCAGGCAGTGCGACATGCCGGGGACCATGAACAGGCGCACCGAATCCTTCGCTGCGGCGCCGGCGCGCTTCTGCACGGCCTGATAATAGTCGATCGTGTTCTCGGGCGCGATCGCGGCGTCGTTCCAGCCATGATAGAGGATCAGCTTGCCGCCGCGCTTCAGGAACGGGCCGATGTCCGGATTGTCGCTGTCGAGCACCGGGGCGAGGCGCCGGGCGGCCGCATAGTCGCGCGCCAGGTCGAACGACGCGGGCTGCCATTCGGGATCCGAATAGACCATGTTGCGGAAGAACTCGCTGGCGAAGATGCCGTGCTGCGCCTTGGGGCCGGTGAGCCACAGGTCCCAGGCGCCGGGAACGGCCTCGGCCCCGGGCATATAGCCGGGGAAGAACTTCCTGCCCTTGGCATCGAAGGTGCCGCGATAGAGCGAGCGCGCCGCAGTGACCTGGCCGGCGGTGAGGCAGGAGGGGCCGTCGCCGGCCTTGCACTGGAGCGCGGCCGGATCGAAGCCGCATTGGCGCGGATCGTCGAGCACGCCGTCCTTCACCCCGTCCTTCGCGTCGCACTGGGCGAGCGCCGCGTCCTGGAGCAGCTTGAGCTTCTCGTTGGGGATCAGCGTCTCGGGGCGGGCGAACACCGCGCGGTCGGTGGCCATGAACGAGGTCATCAGCCGGCTCCAGGCATTGGCCGGGGCGCCCGCGACGATCGCGTCATAATCCTCGGGATAGCGCTGCGCCTCCATCAGCGCCTCGCGGCCGCCGTCCGAGCAGCCCTGGAAATAGGACGCCTTGGGCGCATTGCCGTAATAAGCGGCGATGACGGCCTTGCCGGCGCCGGAGGCGAGATGGTTGGCGCGGTGGCCGAAATCCACGATCCGCTCGGGCTGGTGCAGTGCCCATTTCGCGTCGGTATCGGCAGTGCCGACATGGCCCATGTCGGTGCCCACCGTGGCATAGCCCTTGCCCAGCGCGCCCTGCATGGTGAGCTGGGGGAGCAGCATCGAGCCGCCATAGCCGCCATTGCCGGCGCCGAGCAGCTTGCCGTTCCAGGCGGCGGGGGCGGGCAGCCACACCTCCACCTTGATCTCGGAGCGCGGCGTGGGCGCCAGCACCGCATAGACGCGGCAAAAGGCCGCCTGGGCGGGGAGGCCGGGCGTCCCCTCCTTGGTGTTGACCATGCCGCCCTTGGCGACTTCCTCGGCCTTCACGACCTTGCCGTCGGCCAGCGCCAGGCCGGCGAGCGCGGTGCAGGCGCCGCTGGGCGTGGTCGCGGCGAGGGGCTCGGGCGCGCCGCCCGAGACAAGCAGCGCGGTGGCGACGGCGCCCAGCGCGCCGAGATGGGCTATCCGGTTCATTTGTTGAGCAACCCCTTGGCCTGGAACCATTTCTGCGCATGCTCGGGCCAGGCGTCGGACGCCTTGCCGCTCTTGGTGATGCCGAAGCCATGGCCGCCCTTGGGGAAGGTCACCAGCGTCGCATCCGCGCCCGCCGCCTTCCAGGCGTCGACCAGCCGGCCGGCTTCGGGCCGCACGATGGGATCGTCCTCGGCGACCATCGCGAGCAGGGGCGGGGCCTTGGCCGGGACGGTCAGCGGATTGCCGACCAGGCCGGGATACATGGCGACGATGAAGTCCGGCCGGCTGGCGGATTTCGCGCCGAGCACCGTCCACATCGTCACCGCGCCGCCGGCGGAGAAGCCCATCATGCCGATGCGGCCGGGCTTGACGCCATATTTCGCCGCATGGGCGCGGACATAGCGCATCGCTTCCTCGCCATCGGCGGTGGCGAGCGGGCGGAGCGGGACGATCGCGGCCTCGAGCGATTTGAAGTTCATCAGCCGGCGGAGCATCACCATGCCGAAATCGTCGCCGGTAGGCAGCAGGCGGTAGCGCAGCACAAAGGCCGTGATGCCCTGGCTGTTCAGCCACCGGGCGACGCCGTCGCCTTCATTGCCGATCGAGAGCAGATGGAAGCCGCCGCCCGGGGCGACGATCACCGCGGTGCCGTTGGCGATCTTCGGATCGGGCCGGAACACGGTGAGCGTCGGCTCGGAGACGTTGCGGGTGATCAGCCCATAGGGCTTCTTGTCGGCGGTGGTCTCCGCCTGCATCGGGCCCATCGAGCCCGGCGCGCCGTTCGGCCAGAGCCGGATCGTCTCCTGGGCATGGGCAGTGACGCTGCCGGCGAACAGCGCGAGCGGCGCCAGGATCCGGAACAGAGTACGCATGGACTTCCTCATTTCTGCTTGGCCGCGTCGCGGGCGGCGGCGATTGCCGTGATTTCGGGCGTGCCGGCGGGCGCGGTGGCGCTCCCGTCATTGCCGATCGCCAGCAGCCGGGCCCCGGGCATGAACCTTGCCCAGCCGGGGTCGCCCGCCTTGGCGAACGCCACCCAATGATCGGCGACCAGCTTTGCCGCGGCCATGTCGGCCGGGCCGGGCTTGCCGCCGGCCGCGGCGAGATTATCGAACTGATAGGGCACGTCGGTAGCGTGCGAGGCGCCGGCCAGCGTCGCGCGCTTCTCCTCGGCGACATAGCCGAAGCGATAGAGCCAGGTCGGGGCGTGCGCGGCCTGGCGCCTGGCGAGCGAGAAGGCGGGCTCGGTGAAGGTATAGTCGCTCGGGATGTGGCGGTCATAGGCCTCGGCCGAGCCATAGGCGGTGCGCACCGCATCGGCGCCGCCGCCCAGCTTCTCGGTCGCCTTGGCGACGAAGCCCTTCATGAACGGCGCGGGGATGAAGCCCAGCTCGTCGCTGTTCGAGCCGATGATCATGCGGATGCCGCGCGCCTTGCCGGCGGCGAGCAGCGCGTCGGTGTCGCCCGTGACGATCCGGCCGTCGGTCATCGGGCCGGAATAATGCGCCTCGTCGCCGTTGAGCAGGTTGATGCCGCCCTGCACCGTGTCGGCGGGCAGCGCGCGGAGCGCGGCGAGATCCCCGGCGCCCGCCCGCTTAGCGAAGGCCACGCCCCTGGCCTCTCCGACGGCAAGGTCGGGCCAGCTGTCGCGGCCGCCGCCCGAGGCGGCGATCGCCTTGGCGAACAGGCCCTTCGCCGCCGGCGAGACCATCAGCCGGCCGACCGATTCCCCGCCCGCGGACTCGCCGAAGAGCGTGACGTTCGCCGGATCGCCGCCGAACGCGGCGATGTTGCGCTTCACCCAGTGCAGCGCGGCGAGCTGGTCCATCAGCGCCCAGTTGCCGGTGGGGCCGGCGCCGGCCTCCCGGGTCAGCGCGGGATGGGCGAAGAAGCCGAACCGGCCGAGGCGATAGTTGAAGGTGACGACCACCACGCCGCGCGCGGCCAGGCGAGTGCCGTCGAGGATCGCGGCGCTGCCCGATCCCGTGGAGAAGCCGCCGCCATGGATATAGACCATCACCGGCAGCTTGGCCCCGGCGCGGGTGCGGGGCGTCCAGACGTTGAGGAACAGGCAGTCCTCGCTCATCGGCAGCGCGGTGTTGGCAAGGTCGCCGGGCATGCGCGCCTGGACGCAGTCATTGCCATAGCCGGTCGCGGCGCGGGCGCCTGTCCAGGCCGGCGCCGGCATCGGCGCGTGCCAGCGCAGCGGGCCGACCGGGGCGGCGGCATAGGGAATGCCCTTGAAGCTGGTCACGCCCTCGGCGGTCGCGCCGCGCAGCGTGCCGGCCGGCGCGCGAACCTCCTGCGCCCGGGCGGCGCCGGCAAGGGTCAGGGCAAGCAGGGACAGGGCGATCACGCTGGACTTCATTTCCGGCCCTCGGTGACGAAGGTGTAGCTGCCGGCACCGGTGGCGTAGACGGTCGCGGCATCGGTCTTGCGGAGCAGCGTTGCGCCCGCGGGCGGCGTGGCGGGCGCGCCGAAGCGGGCAGGCACCCAGATCTCGCCGCTGGCGTTCATCGGCACGGTGGCGCTGAGGGTCAGGCGGCCATTCTCGACCTTCCATTCCGCCCGCGCCTCGCCCTGCGGCGTCGCCATGGTCGCCGAGGCCGAGGCCAGGCCCCGGGGAATCTCCGGGCGGATCAGCACGGTGCGATAGCCCGGGGCCCCGGGGCGCAGGCCGGCGAGGCGCTGGCGCAGCCAGTCGGCGATCGAGCCGAAATAATGATGGTCGCGCGAGCGGGCGTTGAGCCCCCAGGATTCGAACATCGTCTTGTGGCCGCTCTTCAGCCAGAAGCCCCAGCTCGGCTCGTCGGTGCGCGTCGCCAGGCGATAGGCGAGGTCGGCATGGCCATGGTCGCTGAGGATCTCGAGCAGATAGCGCGTGCCGAACACTCCGGCGCGCAGGCCGCGGGCCTCGACATCCTTCGCGATCGTGTCGGCGATCTTCTGTTCCATTCCCGCGGGCGCCATGCCGAAGGCGAGCGGCAGGATGTTCTGCGACTGGGTGGGGCCCTTGGTCGCGCCCTTGTCGTCCAGGGTGCGGTACCAGCCGTTCGCCGCGTCCCAATAGCGGGCATTATAGGCGCGGCGGATATCGGCGGCGAGCGCGGCATAGCGGTCCGCATCCGCCCGGTTGTTGATCACCGCCGAGGATTTGGCCAGCAGGTCCGCCTCGTGGAAGAAATAGGCAGTGGTGATCGCGTCGATCCCGCCATTGTTGGTGGCGAAGATGTCGAGCGGGCCGGGGGCGCTCCACTCGCTCAGGCCCCGGTCGTGGCGATAGTCGGGCGCCTTGAAGACGGTGGCGGTATAGTCGACCAGCCGCTTCTGCATGGCGTGCATGCGCGCCAGGATGCGGGTATCGCCCTCGGTCTGGTAGAGTTCCCAGGGCAGGATCATCGCCGCGACGTCCCAGGGCGTCGACGGTCCCCATACGAACGACCAGCCCGGGGTGCCCTCATAGCCGTAGAAGGGCGTGGCGGGCACGATCTCGGGCAGCTCGCCGCTGGGCGCCTGCGCATCGGGATAGTCGTTCAGCCATTTGGTCCAGACGCGGGCGACGCCCAGGCTGCGCGCGGCGGCGCCGGCCGAGGCCTGGGCATCGCCGGTCCAGCCGTTCTTCTCATAGGTGGGCGTATCGGTCTGATAGCCGTGCATGTTGTTCAGGATGGTGCGGATCGCGGCCTGGTCGATCTCGTTCAGCAGCGGATCGGCGCTGGCGAAGCCGCCGGTGCGGGCGACGGCGCTATGAGCGACCTTGCCGGTGAGCGTCGCCAGCGTCGGCGTGCCGGGATAGCCGCGCAGCTCGACATAGCGGAAGCCGCGATAGCCGAAGCTCGGCTCCCAGTGCTCGGTTCCCGATCCGGCCAGCGTGTAGCGGTCGGTCTGCAGCTGCGCGTCGATCAGGCCCGAGGCGGGGACGACCATCCCATCGTCGCCGATCCGTTCGCTGGCGACGAGCGAGACGGTGGTGCCGCGCGGTCCGCGAACGTCGAGCGCGGTCCAGCCGGAGAAAATGCGGCCGAAGTCATAGACCCAGACGCCCGGTTTCACTTCGGTGCGCGAGATGGGCGCGATTTGCTCGACCGGGGCGATCGGCTCGACATTGGCGGCCTGGAGAAACCCATCGGGACCATGGACTTGCTGGGCCGCGGTCCAGCCCTTGCCGGCGAACCCCGGCTTGTCCCAGCCGGTGGGAAGCAGGCGCGCGTCATAGCGCTCGCCGCGATGGACGGAATCGTTGCGGGTCGGGCCGGAAACGGTCCGCCAGCTCGCGTCGGTGGCGACCGACTGGCGCGATCCGTCGGCAAAGGTGATTTCGAGCTGGGCCTTGAGCGCCGGCTCGCCATGCCAGGGCGCCTGGTCGAAATACCATTCATTGGGATCGGTCAGCCCGTACCAGCCGCGCCCGAGCTCGGCGCCGAGGACATTCTGCCCGGCGCGAACGCGGTCGGTCACGTCATAGGTCTGGTAGAGGACGCGCTTGTCATAGGCAGTGAAGCCGCTGGCCATCGCGCTGGCGCCGACCGTGCCGCCATTGAGGTGCATGCGCGGCCAGCCCGCGCCCGCGACATAGAGACGCGCCGCCGCGATCTTCTTGGCGGGCAGGGTAAAGGCCTTGCGGACCAGCGGGGCGGGCGCTTCGACCGGCAGGACGATATCGATGTTCGGAACGCCGGCGGCGACGGTGAGGCCGTCCGCCTCGACGGTGCCGCCGACAAAGGGATTGTCGTTGGCGGGAAAGCGCGTGGCGAAGGCCGGGCTGCCGGTGCCCGTGACGCTGACGGCGTGGATCGTCGCCGCCGCGCTTTCCCGCGACGAGAAGCCGATCGTGCCGTGCGGCTGTCCGGTATCGGCGAGCAGGTCGACTTGCCTGCCGTCGATCGCGGTGGCGATGCTGTTGCCCTGCGCGGTGATCGTGACCTTGTGGCGCACGCCCTTCAGCGTGATGCCGGTGAGCGGCACCCGCTTGAGCTCGGTGAGCTTGACGCCCGAGCTGCTGCCGCCGGGATAATGGCGGACGCGGGCGATCAGCACCGCGCCGGCCTTTTCCTCGGCCAGGGTCCAGACATAGGCCTCGCCATAGGTCTTGCCCGCCGCGCGGGCGCGGAAGAGCAGGTCGACCGAGCTGCCGGTGAGCGTCAGGTCGCTCTCGAAGCGAAGGTCGCTCCAGTCATGGTCGCGCCGCGCCGGGCCGGCGATCCAGCCGGCCGACCAGTCGGCCGGGGCGAGCAGGCCCATCTCCCACCAGCCGGGCCGGCTCCAGCCGCTCTCGAGGCCACCGGCGTCCCAGGTCCTGACCTGCCATGAATAGCGGGTACGCGCGGCGAGTGCGGGGCCGGCATAGGGGATCTGCGCATTGTCGGCCGAAGCCACCTTGCCGCTGTCCCAGACGGGCTTGCCCGCGGCGGTGACGCGGATCTGATAGGCCGCCTGGCGCTTCGCCGGGGAATGCCAGGCGAGGCGCGGGGCGGGTTCGTCGATGCCGAGCGCGGCATCGGCATATTCGACGGTAAGCCGGGTGGGTGCCGGACCATCCTCCTGGGCGGACGCGGCCATGGCGGCAAGAAGGGCCATGGCCGCCGTACCCGAGACCAACAGGGTACGCATGGTCAGGACGGAAGACGGAAGCGACACCCGATCCCCTTTCCTCAGAACTTGGTCCGGATGCCGAAGGTGACCAGCCGTCCCAGGGTGCTGCCATTGGTATAGGCGGCGGCGCTGTTCAGCCAGGGCGGATCCTGGTCGAAGATATTGTCGACGTTCAGCGTGAGCATCGCGTTCTTGATGAAGCCGTGCGCGCCCAGGTCATAGGCGAGGAAGGCATCCACCGTCTGGAACGCGCCCACCCGGGTCTGCGGCGACACGCCGAGGATCGGGAAGCCGCCCTTGTAGTTGTACGAGGCCGAGGCGATGAAGCCGCCCGACTTGCCGCCCAGCGTAGCGACGAAGGCAGTGCGGCCGACGCCGTTCTTCAGATCGTCGGTGAACGGCCCGCCGGAGACCGCCTGCGACTTGCGGCTGAGCGTATAGGTGCCCGCGATGCTGGCGTTGATCGCGCCGAAGCCGGTCAGGCGGGTATAGGCCAGGTTGAAATCGAGCCCGTCGGTGTTGACCGCGCCCAGATTGTTGCGGCGCGCATCGATCAGCACATAGGGGCTGAGCGGACCGGTATAGAGGCTGGCGATGCTGGGGGCGCCGACCACGGCGAGGTTGCCCACCGCCGCCTGGGCCTGGGCGAGCGTCGGCCGCAGGATGTAGAAATTGGCATAGTTGGTGTTGGTGAACAGCGTCGGCGAGAGGAACGGCGCCAGGCCGATCGCGTCCTTGAACTTCACATTGTAGTAAGTGAGGTTCGCCACCAGGCCCGGGACCGCCTTCGGCGTCCAGTCGAAGCCGGCGGACCAGGTGTCGGCGCGCTCGGGCTTCAGGTTCGGGTTGCCGCCCGCCAGCACGATCGTCGCACGCGCCGGATCGACGGGAGTGGCGCCCGGCGCGAGGAACGGGCTGTAGGGCAGCACGGTCGCGCGCGAGTCCGAGGTGTTCGTCGTGTCGGCGAGGCTCGGGGCGTGGAACGACGTGCCCCAATTGCCCCGGATCGTCAGGTCGGTGAACGGCTTGTAGTTCACGCCGATCTTCGGATTGGTGGTGCCGCCCTGGTCGCTATAGTCGTCATAGCGGACCGACGCCGAGAGCTGCAGGCCGCGCAGGCCGGGGCTGCCATTGCCGGCGCCGACGATCGGGATCATCAGCTCGCCAAAGGCCGAGCGCACGTCGCGCGAGGCCCGCGAGGTCTTCGCATTGGCATAGGAGCCGATCGCGCCCTGGGCGATGCGCGACGAGATGTTCTCGTAATGATATTCCGCGCCGACCGCGAGGCGGACATCGCCGCCCGCCAGATGCGCCAGCGAACCGTCGAGGATCAGCCGGCCCTCGGCCAGTTCCTGCGTGGCATCGCCGTAATTCTCATAGTTCCGGATGGCGGCGAGGGCGGCGGGGCTGCTGGCCGCCAGGTCATAGGGGTTGAGCGCCATGCCCGGGATCAGACCGGCGAGCGCGAGCGAAGCAGTGGTGGTGTCCAGCGCGGCTTCGCGCACCAGGTTGGTGCTGCGCCCGAAATTGCTCTCCGCCCGCAGCTGCCACTTGTCGCCGATCGCGAAGGAGAAGCTGGGAGTGACGCCATAGGATTCGAAGCGCTGGCGGCTGGTCAGGCTGTTCCCATAGACGCTGGCGAAGGAGAAGCTGGCCGTCTGCGACGTCAGGCCCGAGATCGGGCGGAAGAAGGGGTTGAGCGCGGTGATCGTGCTCGAAAGCATGCCCTGGGCCTGGTTCACCACCGTATCGCGGCGCGACCAATAGGCAGTCACCCCGAAGGCGACATTGTCGTCGAGCTGCTGGGTCAGCGAGCCGAAGACCGAGTTGCGCTCCTCGCGCGGGAACAGGTCGGCATAGGCGTTCTGGTCGCACTTGTTGAGCGTGCCCGGCGTGAGGGCGGGCAGGGCATAGGTGACGGGGTTGACCGCGCCGATCTGGATGTTGCCCGGCGCGCAGGTGGTGACGCGGAAATCGCCGCCGCCCTTCGAGCGGCGATCGGCCGAGGCATAGTCGCGATCGATGCCGAGGACATTGTCGTGCCAGACATGGGCATAGGAAAGAAACAGCGAGCCGCTGCCCCAGTCCTTGCCGATGGTCAGGTTGCCGTCGACCGTCTTGTACTTGTCGGCAAAGCCGTAGCGCAGATTGGCCGAGACCCCGTCGAAGCGCTTGCGGGTGATGAAGTTCACCACGCCGCCGATCGCGTCGGAGCCGTAGATGGCGGAGCCGCCGTCCGGCACCACTTCGACGCGCTCGAGCACGTCGGGCGGCAGGATCGAGGGGTCGACGGTGGTCTGAAGGATGCCCGCGCCGACGCCGCGATGGCCGTTGATCAGCACCAGCGTGGTGCTGCCGCCCGAAGCGCCGAGGTTGCGGATGTTGGGGCGGAGGACCGGCAGGCCGAACGAGGCCGAGCCCACCGGGATCGTGCCGAAATTGCCGACCTGCGGGATCTTCGCGAGCAGATCGTTCGAGGAAGCGACTCCGCGCGCGGTGATCGTGTCGCGAGTGACGCCGATCACGTTGGTGCCGGTGGGCGCGACGCCGCGCAGCAGCGTGCCGGTGACGACGATATCGTCCTGGGGCTCTTGCGCGCCGTCATCGGCCGGCTGGGCATCGGCCTGGGCGGCCTCGGGACCCGCCGGGGCGGTCTGCGCATGCGCTGCGCCGGCGCAAGCCAGCATGGTGGCGAGGGCCAGCATCGAAAGCCCCGCCTGCTTCGCGAACCCGCGGACGCGCGGCTCCATGATCTCGGTCTTCATATTCCCTCCCCAATTGGTCCTTCGGACTCTCGTTTCCCGCGGGGGCATTGCCTGCCGCCGGATGGAATCACCCGCTCGGGCGATTTTCCACAATCATTCAATCTCGATCTTTTTCGATCATGTCAATGATCAAATTAGATTGTGAACGGGGAGTCTGGGTCTGGGAAAGCGGCCGGTATCGCGCGTCTTCCCCATCGGCAAGGCGGGGCGCGATGCGCGCGGCCATCGCGCGGGACGGCGCCACGCGTCGGCGTCCTGTCGTTCATGCGCGAAGGGCAGGGCGAAAACGGCTCGGGGGCGCACGCCCGGTGCGCCCCCGCATTGCCTGGCAGTGGCCGCGCGCCGCCGCCGCGATCAGCGCGGCACGTCCGACAATGGGACATGTCGCCAGAACCCGCGGATCTCGTCGTCATGGCCGGTCAGGTCGTAGCGCAGCAGCGACACCGGCAGGCGGCCGGTGTTCATCAGATAGTCGTGATAGTCGCGGATCGAGAAGCTGTCGCCGAGCTGGCGGCGGCGATCGACCAGCAGCTTCTGGAGCTGCATCGCGCCGATCGTATAGGTCATGCCATAGCCCGGCGGCCGGCGGATATAGATGCCGGCGTCGGTGCGCGCGACATTGTCGTCCAGCCAGGGCGTCCATTGCTTCCAGAACCGCATCGTCTCGCCGACGGTCATCTCGTTGCGCTGCATCTTCACGTCGCCGATCGTGCGGGCCGCGCGGAACAGGCCGAAGATATAGATCAGCTCGCGGGTGCGGGGCCGATCGTCGAACAGGCCCAGCTGGAGCGCCGTCTCCTCGAGATAGAAGCCCCAGCCTTCGGTGCGCCCGCTGTCGCTCACCCGGCCGCGGATTGGATCGGTAACCCGCTTTCCGGTCATCCCGTCGAAGCGGTGGCCGGGGAAGGTGGCATGGAGATGGTCCGGCGAGGCGTCGCGGAACTGGATCTGCTCCCAGAACATCGGCCCGGTTGGGCGCACGATCCAGGGCGCGTTGAAGCCGACCTCCCGATAGCTGCCCGGAATATAGTCCGGGATGGTGATGATCTCCTCATCCTTCAGCCATTTGCGGATCTTGGCATCGGTGCCGGCGAGCTGCGCTTCATATTCCTCGGCCGACTTGGGCAGCTGTAGCTCGGGGAGCTTCCGGTTGCGGTGCCGCTCGGTGGCATAATCGGCCCAGAAGCGCGTGAGCTCGCGTTCGGCCAGCGTCACCACTTCGTCCGAAGTATAGGGCATCAGCCGGACATTGGCGAGGAACCAGTCATAGGCCGGCTTGCCGACCCCGGCACGGGCGGTCATCGTCAGGCGGGCGGCGGCGAGCCAGTCGCGAAAGCCGCGGATCGCGCCCTCTGCTGCCGCGATGTCCGCGAGCAGCGCTGGTTGCTGCGTCCGCGCGCGGACGCGCAGGTCGGCGAACCAGCCGATCAACCCCTCGGGCTCCACTGCGCGATAGGGCATGCCATGGCCCACGCCGTCGCCGTGCGAAAGGCCGTGGAGCGCGAGATCGGCATAATCCGCCGCCACCGAATCGAGATTGGTCCGCGCCTGGGCCAGATAGGCCGGGATCGCCTTCAGCCGGGCGCGAAAGCCGGCGAGCGCATCGCCCTTCAGCGACAGCTCGGTATAGGCCAGCCGTTGCAGGGTATCGACATACATGCCCGGATCGCGTGCCCAGGGCTTGAGGATGTTCAGGTTGAAATCCTCCAGGTCCATCTGCGCGCGGACGGCGAGGTAATCGACCTGCTGGTGGCGATCCCAGCGCGCCACGGCGAAATCGGGGAGCTGCGCCTGGAAGCCGCGCAGCTCGGCGCGGCGCTTGTCGACCGCGGCGGCGCTGTAGTCGACGACGCCGTCGGCTGTGGGCGGCGTGCGCCAGGCGTCGAAGGCCGTGAACAGCGTGACGAGATCGGCATGGCCGCGCGTTCCCTGGGGCGGCCCGTCGGGCTGGGCGGTGGCCTGCCTCGCGCTTGCCGGAGCGATGCCGAACGCCGCCGGCGCGGCGCTCCCGGCCAGGAGCATCGCGATCACCAGTCCTCCTGCACGCATGTCGATCTCCCCTCGGTCTCCGGCCGCCAGATGCTCGGGCGCCGCATCATTCAGAATAAAACTAAAAACATGTGATTTGTAATGTGATGACCTCATGGGTGGCACTGGTCAAGAGGCACCGAATCGGTGTTATCTCGGAGGCATGCGGGGTGCCTCAGACCAGTCCAAAACGGTGCGAATCGGCGGAAAGCCGAGAGTTTCCGGCCTTTGTCCCGAGGTTTGGAGAGGGCGCGCCCCGGCCTGTCGGCCCTGTCGGAGCGGTCCCCCGGCCTGGAAAAAACCGTGCGCAATCGCGGGTTTCCCGGCAGCTTTGTTACCGAGAAGCGACACTTTTCACATTTTTTCGTTACCCCGAATTGACCCTTCGTCCTTGATATGCTCAAAATCACGCACTTGTTCACGGAAATGGCGCGACCAACGACGCCGGAGCGGAGCAAGGCAGGTGGGCGTATCCATTCGGGGAGACACGGACATGGGCAGTAAGCGGGTTGCGGTGATGCGGGCGGGATTGCGGGGCGGCTCCGCGCTGTTCGCCACGATGATGATGATGGGCACGGCAATGGCGCAGACCGCCGAGCCGGAAGCGCAGGAAGCCGAGGCGATCGTCGTCACCGGCTCGCGCATCCCGCGTCCGGACGTCGACTCGAACAGCCCGGTCAACGTGATCGGCAGCGAGGAAATCCGCCAGACCGGCACGGCCGAGACCGAGCAGCTGCTCAACGCGCTGCCCCAGGCGGTCGCCGGTTCAGGTGCCCAGTCCAATGCGGGCAACGGCTCGGCCACGGTCAATCTGCGCAACCTCGGCGCGGCGCGCACCCTGGTGCTGCAGAACGGCCGCCGCATCGTCGGCGCCAGCCAGGACGGCGTGGTCGACATCAACATGATCCCGCCCTCGTTGATCGAGCGGGTGGAAGTCGTCACCGGCGGTGCCTCGGCGGTCTATGGCTCGGATGCGATGGCCGGCGTGGTCAACTTCGTCACCAAGACCAATTTCCAGGGCCTCGAAGTCAGCGGCCAGTACGGCATCAGCGAGCGGGGCGATGCCGAGCGCTACAATATCGACTTCACCGTCGGCGGCAATTTCGGCGATGGCCGCGGCAACATCGTGTTCAACGGCAGCTATTACGACCGTTCGATGGTGAAGGGCGCCGCGCGCGACCATGCCTCGCTCTACCTGGTCGACGCCGTGCAGAACGGCAAGGGCGTGCTGGTCCCCGGCGGCAACGGCGTCACGCCGCAGGGCACGATCTTCACGCCGGCGCTGGTCGGCAAGCTCGACCAGTTCGGCAACACCATCGGCACCGCCGGGATCTTCTTCGCGCCCGAGGGCTGGCGCGCCTACAAGACCAGCGACGGCTTCAACGACCGTCCCTACACCAATCTCCAGATGCCGATGAAGCGCTGGTCGGGGGCGATCACCGGCCATTACGACGTGACCGACAACGTCACTGCCTTCTGGGAAGGCAATTACGTCCGCAGCGAGATCAACTCGACGCTGGGCGCGGTGCCGATGAGCAGCTCGGGCTTCCTGCCGAACTTCCAGTTCGATTTGCGCAATCCCTATCTGTCGTCGTCGCTGCGCGAGTTCCTGCGCACCAATCTCGACGGTGACGGCGACAATCTGGTTTCGCTCAACATCAATCGCCGCCTGCTCGACTTCGGCTCGCGCACCGACGACCAGACCCGCGAATTCTCGCGCTTCGTCGTCGGGCTGAAGGGCGCGCTGACCGACAAGCTGAACTGGGAAGCCTTCTACAATCAGGGCCATGTCCGGATCACCGAGGTCCAGGGCGGCGGCGTGCTGATCGACAATTTCGCCAATGCCTTCCTGACCAACCCCAGCAATCCCTATGCCTGCAAGGTGGCCGATCCGCGCTGCGTCACGATCAACCCGTTCGGGCTGATGTCGATGACCAAGCCGATGATCGACTATATCTACACCAACCTCACCAACATCACCGTCGTCGACCAGAAACAGGCCGGCGCCAGCATCACCGGCACGCTGTTCAAGCTGCCCGCCGGCAATGTCGGCATCTCGGTGGGCGCGGAATATCGCAAGGAAAGCTCGACCTTCACGCCCGACCAGCTCTACATCCAGGGCAAGGCGCTCTCGCGCTCGGCGGGCATCCAGGCGACCGGCGGCAGCTTCGACGTCAAGGAAGTCTATGGCGAGCTCGTCGTGCCGATCCTGGCCGACCTGCCCTTCGTCCACCTCCTCGCGTTCGAAGGCGGCATCCGCTACTCGGACTATTCCACCGCGGGCGGCGTGACTTCGTGGAAGGCGGGCGGCGAGTTCTCGCCGGTGAAGAGCTTCAAGATCCGCGGGCTCTATCAGCGGGCGGTGCGCGCGCCGAACGTGATCGAGCTCTATTCGGGCGCGACCAACACCGCGCCGCAGGCGACCGACTTCTGCAATGCCACCGGCGCCAACCGCACCGCGGCGGAGCGCGCCTTCTGCATCAGCTCGCTGGGCGTGCCGGCGAGCGTGATCGACGTGTTCCAGCAGGAGAATGTCCAGATCCGCGCGATCACCGGCGGCAATCCCAATCTGAAGGAAGAGACTTCGGACACCTGGTCGCTCGGCGCGGTGTTCCGGCCGGAGTTCGTGCCGAACCTCCAGCTCACCGTCGATTATTACAACATCAAGATCGACGGCGCGATCGCGGCGTTCGGTGGCGGCCTCCAGTCGGTGATCACTGCCTGTCGCGCCAATCTGTCGATGAGCAACATCTTCTGCCAGCCGCTCAACCACCGCTCGTCGGACGGGCAGCTCTATGATGTGCCGCTGCTCAACGCGAACATCGCCTCGATGAAGACCGCGGGCGTCGATTTCCGCCTCGACTATCGCCACGATATCGGCTCGCTGGGCCGGCTGAGCTATTATCTGGCCGGCAGCTATCTGATCAACAGCATCGTGCAGAGCAGCCCGATCGTCGCGGCGGTCGATTGCGCGGGCTATATCGGCGGAGGCACCTGCGGCAACGCCAATCCCAAATGGCGCTTCACCCAGCGCGTGACCTGGGACGTGTCCGATGCCTTCCAGGTCTCGCTGCGGCACCGGTTCATCGGCTCGGCGAAGGACGGGCGGATCGCCGCCGCCAAGGCCTCCGGCGCGGCGATGCCGCTGCTCGCGGTGCCGGAGACGGGCCAGATCAGCTATTTCGATCTGAGCGCGTCCTACGACATCGACAAGAGCCTGAGCATCTACGGCATGATCGACAATCTGGGCGATCACAACCCGCCGTTCCAGCTCTACGAGCGCGATACCTATGACGCGATCGGCCGCCGGTTCACGATCGGTTTCCGCAAGCGGTTCTGAGGCCCCAAGTCCGGCGGCGGCGGCGATCCCCCGCCGTCGCCGGCAACCGGGGCCGGGAGCGTCGACAGAGGGTGAAGGTGTTGGGAAGATGATCAGGTTCAGCGTTTCCGTCCGGGCGATATCGGCGGCTCTCATGATCGCCGCGCCGGGGGCGGCGGCTCCCGCCCTTGCCCAGCAACAGGCCCAGGGGCCGGTCCGGGGCACCGCCGGCGTGCCCGGCACCAGCTTCTCGATCGACGAACTCTATCGCTACAAGAGCCTCGTGGGCATCGATCCCCAGGGCTATAGCTGGGCCGCGGACGGCAGCGCGGTGCTCTTCCTGTGGAACGACGAAGGCTATTCGTTCCGCGACATCTGGTCCTGGTCGCCCCGCACCGGGCAGAAGACCCGCCTGACCTTCCTGGGCAAGGACAGCAAGCCGGAGGCGGAAGCGAAGGGCATCGCCCAGGCGGTGTTCCTGGCCAACGGCCGCGTTGCCTTCACCCTGGGCGGCCAGCTCCATATCCGCGAGGCGGACGGCAGGATAGTGAAGGCGGAGGCCGACAAGCGCGGTATCCGCAAGCTCGCCGTCGCGCCCGACGGCTCGAAGCTCGCCTTCATCGCCGCCGCGTCCGCCGCATCGCCGGTCGCCCCCGGCGGCCAGCTCTGGGTTCGCGATATTGCGGCGGGGGAGGGAGCCGTCGCCACGCGCCTTGCCGGCAGCGACGATCCCAAGGTTTACATCGAAGATTTCAAATGGGCCGATAGCGGCAAGGCGATCGCCTTCCAGCAGGCCGACGACCGCGCCATGCCCGAGCGCGATATCTATTACGACGCCAAGGGCAAGCTGCAGAACAACCGCGTGATCCGCGCCTTCCCCGGCGAGGAGACCAGCAGGACGGCGATCGGCATGGTCGACCTCGCCACCGGCAAGTCCCGTCTGTTCGAGCGCCCCGATGCCAAGCACGACGTCTGGGGCTATGGCCTGTCGCATGACGGCAAGCGGCTGTTCGTCAGCAGCGCCGACATGGAGGCCAAGGAGCACAGCATCTATCTCTACGACGCCGCCACCGGCGGGCGCGAGACCTTCTACCAGCTGCGCGAGCCCAAGCATCTCCGCCCCGATTGGCAAGTCGCCTGGGCGCCGGGCGACGATGGCCTGATCATCCTTACCGATCGCGACGGCTGGCTTCAGCTCTACCACCAGAAAAAGGCCGGCGAGGCGCCCCGCCAGATCACCAGCGGCAAATGGGAAATCGCTTCGTTCGCGGTCGATGCCAGGAACAGGCAGCTCTATTTCACCGCCAACAAGTCCGCCCTGCAGGACCGCCAGCTCTACCGCGTGCCGCTGGCGGGCGGAAAGATCGAGCAGCTGAGCGGGCCGGCGGGCGGCACGCACGAGCCGGTCTATTCTCCTGATTTCAGCCGCATCGCCGACTGGTACAGCAATGACGACCTGCCGCCCGAGCTGTTCGTCATCGACACCGCGAAGCCCGGCAAGGCGGTGCAGGTCACCAAGTCGCCCCAGCCCGATTTCTACGGCCAGACCTGGGCGAAGACCAGCTATGTCCAGTTCCCCAGCCATGTCGACGGGATCAACCTGCTCGGCCGGGTGAGCGTCCCCGCCGATTTCGACCCGGGCAAGAAATACCCGGTCATCGTCGGCTCGGTCTATTCGGACGCGGTCCACAACCAATGGGGCGGCCGCCGCGCCCACCCGACCTGGGGGCTCGACCAGTATTTCGTCGCGCAGGGCTATATCGTCCTGACCGTCAACATCCGCGGTTCCTGGGGGCAGGGACGGGACCACAACCAGACGCAATATGAGAGCTATGGCGAGACCGACATCAACGATCTCGAGAGCGGCGTCCGCTATCTGATCGCCCAGGGCCATGCCGATCCGAAGCGCATCGGCATCTGGGGCTCGAGCTATGGCGGGCTGATGACGATCATGTCGCTGTCGAAGAAGCCTGGCCTCTATGCCGCGGGTATCGCCGGCGCGCCCGCCACCAATGTCTGGCATGCCTTCCCGGCGCAGATGTGGATCATGGGTCCGCCCGACGGGCCGGACATGCCCGGGCGCTACGAGGCGCAGTCGGCGCTGTACCAGGCCAAGGGCATCAGGGACCCGCTGATGATCATCCACGGCACCCGCGATTCCGTCGTCCTCTATTCGGACACGATGGCGCTGGCCGAGCAGATGATCCAGCGCGAGCAGCTGTTCGAGCTGGTGACGCTGCCCGGCGCCAACCACCCCTGGGACGCGGAGAACATTCCGCAGACCCGTTTCTCGTTCAAGAAGATGGTCGAGTTCTTCGATCGCAATGTGAAGAACCGGAAGTAGCATGCTGGGCCGGGGCATCGCGGTGCTGATGGGAGGCGCTACCCTGTTCATGGCGCAGGCGGCGGCCGCGCAGCCGGCCGTCCAGCAGCTCGGCGCCGATTTCTGGGCCTGGCGCGGCACCACCCAGCCCGCGAGCAGCGACGATATTCCGCGCATCGTCCGCCCCGCCGGCTGGCTGCCCGACTGGTCGCCCGCCGGCGTCGCCGCCCAGCGCCGGCAGCTCGCCGCGTTCGAGGCGCGCTGGAAGGCGCTGGAAGGGGCGCCGCAAAGCATCGGCGAGAAGGTCGATTACCGGCTGGTCGGCTCGGCGCTGGCCCGCGTCCGTTGGGAAATGGACCATGTCGCCGCCTGGCGCCGCCAGCCGCATTTCTACACCGCCCAGGCGCTCAACCCGGTGTTCGAGGTCCTGCTGCCCAAGCCGCCGGTCTCGCATGCGCGACTGGATGAAGTGATCCACCTGCTCGGCAACGTCCCCGCGATCCTCGCCGCCGGCCGTGCCAATCTCGACGACATGCGCGGGCCGTTCGTCGACGTCGCGCTCGGCCAGCTCGCCGAAGTGCCGGAGAGCCTGCGCGGCATGGCCGCCGGTCTCGCCCCCTATGCCGATGCGGCGCGGAAGAAGCGGCTCGGTGCCATGGTCGAGAAGGCGATCGCGGCGTTCGCGGCCTACACCGAGTTCCTCAAGGCGAAGCGCGCCGGCCTGCCCGAGCAGACCGCTGTCGGCCTCGAGAGCTACCTCTATTTCCTCGGCAATGTCGGCATCTATCCCTATTCGCCCGAGCAGCTCGTCGCGATGGGCCGTCAGGAATGGGCGCGCTCGGTGCTGTTCGAGACGCTCGAGCGCAACCGCAATGCCGGCCTGCCGGAGCTGCCGATCGGCGCCTCGATCGGCGCCGTCACTGCCCGGCTCGACGCCGATGAGCTCAAGGTCCGCCAGTTCCTCACCGAGAAGAACCTGCTGACGGTCCCGGACTGGGTGGGGCATTACAGGGCCCAGCCTTTCCCCGCCTATCTCGCGCCGATCGGCTGGCTGGGGCGGACCTTCGATTTCACCAGCATCGACCGGACCGGGCAGGACGCGACCGTCTATCTCCCCGATCCCTCGCCCAAGCTCGGCTATTTCAACCTTTCGATCGCGCGCGATCCGCGGCCGATCATCGTCCATGAAGGCGTGCCCGGCCATTTCTTCCAGCTCAGCCTCAGCTGGCGGAACCCCGATCCGCTGCGCCGCCGCTATTATGACAGCGGCGCCAATGAAGGCACCGGCTTCTATGCCGAGGAGATGATGCTCCAGGCCGGCTTCTGGGCCGACGCGCCCAAGACGCGCGAGATCATCTATAATTTCGCGAGATTGCGTGCCCTTCGGGTCGAAGTGGACGTGAAGCTGGCGCTAGGTGAATTCACCATCGCCCAGGCTGCCGACTATCTGGAGAGGATGGTCCCGATGGACCGGGCGACGGCGCGCGAGGAAGCGACTTTCTTCGCCGCCGCGCCCGGCCAGGCGATCAGCTACCAGATCGGCAAGATGCAGACGACCGAGTTCCTCGCGGAGGCCCGGGTGCGCGAAGGCAAGTCCTTCGATCTCAAGCGCTTCCACGATTATCTCTGGACCAACGGCAATGTGCCGATCGCGCTGCAGAAGGAAGAATATCTGTCGATGGCGACGGGCGGATAGGGGGATGCTTTCGATGGATCTGGTACGTTTCACGGAGCCGAGATCGGGACTGTCGGCGCGTTGCCGCCTGCTCCCGCAAGCGGCGCCTTTGTCCTGCGAATTCCTGCGCGATCTCGCCGCGCGGCGCGCGTCGTTCGAGGCGATGCACGCGATCTGGACCGGGCCCGAGATCTCGGTGCCGATGCCCTCGGCATCCCTTCCCGAGGGCATGGCCCGGCCGCCGATCCCGGCCGAGAACGCCACCTCCTATCCGGGCGCCGGCGACATCGTGCTGGCCTATCTCGCGCCGGGCAGCACCCAGGGCCTGCCGCCCGGGCCCTTCTACGACATCGGCATCTTCTACGGTGCCGGCGGCCGGCTGCTGATGCCGTTCGGCTGGATCCAGGCCAATGTCTGCGCCCGCATCCTCGACGAGGATCTGGAAAAGGCCGTCGCCGATTGCCGCGCGATCCGGCGGAACGGCGCCTGCACCATCACCGTCGAACCGGCCTGAGGGGGAGCGGGATATGACCTATGCCGATCTGATGTCCGTCCTGGGGCACTGGGTGCTGCCCGGCTCGCTGATCGCGATCATGGCCTCGATGGGCCTGTCGCTCACCGCAGCGGATTTCCGCCAGGTATTCCGCAACAAGCGCGCGCTGGTTTTCGGCGTCTGCTCGATGCTGATCGTGCCGCCGCTGATCGGGCTCACGCTCGCGCTCACCGTGGCGCCCACGCCGGCGCTGGCGGTCGGCTTCGTGCTGCTCGCCACCACGCCCGGCGGCATGCTGTCGAACCTCTTCACCGACATGGCGAAGGGCGATCTCGCCTTGTCGATGTCGATGACGCTGCTGCTCAGCATGATCTACATCTTCGTCGTCCCCTTCTATGCCCATTTCGCGCTGAGCCACTTCCTGGGGCTCGAGGCCGATGTGAAGGTGCCGCTGGCCTCGTTCTTCTGGGACATCTTCTCGATCACCGTGCTTCCCGCCGCCGCCGGCTTCACGCTTCGTGCCTTGCGCCCCGGCTTCGCGATCGCCTTCAAGAAATATCTGAAGAACATCGCGACGATCGTGCTGTTCACTGCTTTCGGCTTCATCCTGCTCGATCAGGTGCCGGTGCTGCGCGAGAATCTGGGCGCGCTGTTCTGGATCACCGTGGCGCTCAACCTGATCATGGTCTGCGTGGTGATGACGATCGTGCGCTTCGCCGGCTTCACCCGGCGCGAGAACATCGCGATCGGGATCGAGCATCTGATGCGGCAGGAGGGCACGGCGATCTTCATCGCGGTGAGCATCGTCGGCAACAACGAGATGTCGCTGCCGATGATCATGAACACGCCGGTGGCGCTCTGCTTCGTGCTGGCCTTCGTCACCATCGCGCGCCGCACCGAGCGTGCCGGGAGAACCGCGCCCGCCGCCGCCTGACCGTCCTTTGAGAACTACGCCTCTTTCAGGGGCGCGCAAACACCGCTCCCTTTGCGGGGCGAACAGAGAGTTCGAGATTACATGCAAACGTCCCGTATCACGGACGTCGCGGGGGAGTTCTTGTCCTTCGCGCCGGCCCCCGGCCTCACCCTTGTGAAGGCGTGGTGATGGAGCATCAGTCCATTTCCCGTCGCCGGGGTGGCGGGCCGTCGACCAGGCCGGTCTGGGTCGCCACGGCGGCGCCCGGCCCCGAGCTTGCGCCACTGGCGGCCGAGATCGAAGCGGATGTGCTCGTGATCGGCGGCGGCATCGCCGGCATGGCGACCGCGCTCCATCTTGCCGAGGCCGGCATCGACACGGTGCTGCTCGAGGCGGGCCAGCCCGGCGACCAGGCGACCGGCTGGAGCGGCGGGCTCGTCGCGCCCGACTATATCCGGCATACGCCCGAGACGATCGTCACGGCGCTCGGCCGCCACCATGGCGAGATGCTGACGCGGATGATCGGCGGATCGGCGCGGGCGGTGTTCGACCTGGTCGAGCGGCACGCGATCGACTGCGATGCCCGGCAGGACGGCTTCTATACGCCCGCGCACAGCGACGGGCTGGCGCAGAGCCAGCGCGGCTATGCCGATCAGTGGCGATCGCGTGGCTATGACGTCCGCTTCGTCGAGGCGCGCGAGGCGCGGCATGCCTTTGGGGTCGAGCGCTATTGCGGCGCGCTGCGCTTCGGCGACGGCGGCAGCCTCAACCCGCTCGGCTATGTCCGCGGGCTTGCCCGGGCGGCGCTGACGCAGGGCGCAAGGCTGTTCGGCGAGAGCCCGGTGCGGGCGCTCCGGCGCGAAGGCGGCCGGTGGATTGCGCGGACGCCGGGCGGCGCGGTATCGGCGCGGCGGGTGGTGCTGGCGGCGAATGGCGGCAATGCCCGGCTGCACCCGGCGCTGCGGCGCACGGCGCTGCCGCTCCACGTCGTCCAGTTCGCGACCGCGCCGCTGGACGATGTGCAGCGCGCCACCATCCTGCCCGAGGGCGGCGCCTTTACCGACAAGGTCTCCTATCTCTTCACCGCGCGGCTCGATCCGCAGGGGCACCTGATCTCGGCCTTCCCGATGTCGTTCCTGCTGCGGGGCGGCAAGGCGCATCTGCGCGAGGCGCGGCGCCGGCTCCGGCAGCATTTCGCCGCGCTGTCCGATCCCCGGATCGACCATATCTGGGAGGGGCTGGCCTGGGTGAATTCGTCCTTCCTGCCCGAGCTTTACGACCTGGGCGACGGCGCGCTGGCGATCCAGGCGGACAATGGCCGCGGCATCGGCATCAACACGCAGCTGGGCATCGAAGTGGCCGCGGCGATCGCGTCGAACAGCCGCGAGCGGCTCTCGGTCGTGCCGCGCACGCCGCATCCGATCCGGCTCCATGCCGGTGCGGCGCTGCTGCCCAAGCTGCTGATGACGATGGCCTGGCTGTCCAACTGAGCAGGTGCCTGGCCGTTCCTGGAGGAGACCGCGCATGATCCGTGCCCTGCGATTGTTCCTGCTGCCGATCGGCGCCGTGCTGCTGCTCGGGGCGGGATCGCCCGATCTCGATGCGCTGATCGCCCGGTACGAGCGCTTCTCGGAGAGCTTCCCGATGGAGGCGGGGCGTTCCGATCCCTCGCATTCCCCGCAAGGCTGGCCGGTCGAGACGCCCGCCGGCATGGCGGCGCGCAAGGCCGAGCTGCGCGCGATCGACAAGGCGCTCGCCGCGCTGCCCGATGCGGCGCTCGCATCCGAGGACCGGAGGAACCGCGACTTTCTTCGCCAGATCATCGGCTGGCGCGTGGAGGGCATCGATCTCGACGAGCGCCGCTTCGCCTTTGTCGCCCACGAAGGCTTTTACAACACGCCCTATTATGCCGCGCGCAGCGTGGAAGTGCGCGGCGACGCCGATGGGCGGGCCTGGATCGCGCGGCTGCGCGGGGTGCCGGGCTATTTTGCCGAGCAGCGCGCCAATCTCGAGCGCGGTATCGCCACGGGCTGGACCCAGCCGGCGCGGGTGGTCGACGTCGCGGTGGCGGTGCTGCGCGCCCAGATCGCGCGGCCCGTGGCGGAGGACCCACTGCTCGCGCCGCTGAAGGGCAGGGACGCGCTGGTCGCCGAAGCGAGCCTGGTGATCGAACGCGAGATCCGCCCGGCGCAGCGCGCGATCCTGGCCTATGTCGACGGCCGCTATCGCGCGCATGCCCGCAAGGGGCTGGGCATTGCCGGCATTCCCGGCGGCCGGGACTATTATGGCTTCCTGCTGCGCTACTACACGACCACCGACCTCACCGCCGAGCAGGTCCATGCCCTGGGCCTTTCCGAGGTGAAGCGCATTCGGGGCGAAATGGACAGAGTAATCGCGGAAAGCGGCTTCAAGGGCAGCTTTGCCGAGTGGCTGCGCCAGCTTCGCACCGATCCCCGCTTCTATGCACGCAGCCGCGAGGAACTGATCGAGAAGTACAGCGCCGCGGCCAAGCGCATCGACGGCCTGCTCCCCCGCTGGTTCGGCACGCTGCCGCGCCAGCCCTTCACCGTCGAGCCCGTGCCCGCGGACCTGGAGGAGGGCTATACCACCGCCCGCTCCGGCGGCGGCGACTTCTCCAGGGGCTTTCCGGGGCGGTTCATCGTCAATACGTCGCATCTCGACCAGCGCCCGCTCTACGAAGTGCCGGCGCTGACGCTGCACGAGGCGGCGCCCGGCCATCACACCCATGCCGCGATCGCGCAGGAGCATCCCGAATGGCCGAGCTTCCGCCGCCAGCGCGACCTGCTCGCCTTTCGCGAGGGCTGGGCGCTCTATGCCGAGCGGCTGGGGCACGAGATGGGCGTCTATCGCGATCCCTATGAAGCGTTCGGCAGCCTCTCGACCGAGATGTGGCGGGCATGCCGGATGGTGGTGGATACCGGCATCCATGTGATGGGCTGGAGCTACGAGCAGGCGCGCGCCTGCTTCACCGAGAACACCGCCCTGGCCGATATCAACATCGATACCGAGCTGGCCCGCTATATCGGCGCGCCGGGCGGGGCGGTGGCGTACAAGGTCGGCGAGTTGAAGATCGTCGAACTGCGCCGCCGGGCGGAGAAGGCACTGGGCGACAGGTTCGACATCCGCGCCTTTCACGACCTGATCCTGGCCCAGGGCCAGCTGCCGATGACGATGCTGGAGGCCGTGGTGGACGACTGGATCGCGGTGCGGAAATAGCTGTTCGCCGATGCAGGCTGACGTGAGCATATTGCCTTGCTGGCAATTTCTAGGACCAGCCAAACCGTATCCCAGAATGGCTCGTTGACAATCAGTGTATTGCTGTATCAATACAGCAACGCAATCCCTCTGATATCGCGAGCTCACATGGAACCACAATCAATCAATGGACCGGACATCGTCGCAGCACGGGAGCAAATCGGGCCCCGCTCGAAGACTGCGTTCCTGACGAATCTTTGGCCGGTAAGGCTGATTGCCTATCTAGGCGCCTTGATGCTGGTGGTTGTCTTGACCAAGCTCATTTCGCTGCCGCTCGTTCCAGCTCCATCGTCTCCAGCATACGAATCAATCGCTACGGTTCGCAATCTTCTTCAAGCGGTTGCTATGATCGCCGCCTATTCCTTTCTGGCTTCCAAGTTGGAGAGCCGGAACGCGACCGAGACGGCCATCCGTGGAGCGACGACCTCGTTCCTTCGGGGCCTTGTGATTGGTGTTGGCCTGATCGTTTCGGCTTATATGGCCATGTACGGATTGGGGGTCGCCGAGTTTCGCGCCGGAACCGGCGCATCCGATATTGTGATGGCCATATTGAAACCCGGCGTCGTCGGGACGCTGGAAGAGCTGGTCTTTCGCGTTATCCTGTTTCGGATCCTTCAGCATATGTCGGGAACTTTCGTGGCCGTCCTGATTTCCGCAAGCCTGTTCGGGCTGGCCCATATCGGAAATCCTGGTGCTACCCCATTGGCCATGACGTTTCTGACCGTCGAAATGGGTGTGTTTCTGGCGCTGATGTATGTTTTGACGCAAAGCCTCTGGGTCGTGGCCGGGTGTCACATGGGTTGGAACTTTGCACTTGGTTTCGTCTTCGGCAGCAACGTGTCCGGCCTGGATTCACCAAACGCCATGCTGGTGACAACCCTTCGAGGGCCAGACTTGTTGACGGGTGGCGCGTTCGGACCGGAAGGCTCAATCGTAACACTCGCCGTCAACCTCGTTGCGATATCCGTCGCTATTTGGCTCATAGCTCGCAGAAACTTGTGGCAGCCCGTCAAGTTTGAACTACGGGCAAGGCCTTTGCCTGCATCTATCTGACCAGCGCTTTTCTGGAGCAGATAGTTGGATCGGGTCGCCAAAATGGTGCGACCCGATCCGGGCACTGCGCAAGACGTGCACCTGAACGAGCAGCAGGGTCTGGAGGTCTCTTGAAGGCATTTGAAAAGGCAACCTTGTCGTCGTGAGCCGCCAGTTCGCGGCTGCGGGGCGAATCTAGGCCGCCGCGTTCACTCGATGGTCCAGCTCCAGCCTCCGGGAAATTGGGGTGCTAGCCGCCCCCCGAACCTGCCCGCGCCGCCTAGGAAGCCAGCGCCTCCCCCAGCGCCACGCCGTCCTCGTCCGCCAGCGCCGCTTCGCGCAGGCGCCGCAGCCCGGCCGCATCCAGACCGCCGGCCCGCCAGCGCTCGACGATCCGCGCATAGTTGCCCAGCCCGCGCGCGAACGTCTCGCCATAGCCCTTGATCAGCCGCTGGCATCGCGCCAGCTCGATCGCCGCATCGGCGTCCGCCGCGCGGATCAGCGCCAGCCAGTCCTCGATCCGCGCCTGCTCCATCTGGTAACGCAAGGTGCCGCGCCGCCAGCGCCGCCAGCCGGCGAGCAGGGAAAGCATCAGGAACCAGCGCAGGCCGGTGGTCTCGACATGGCGGCCCTTGGCGAAGAGCGGCTCCAGCCGCCGCGACCAGCGCTCGCTCGCCAGGATGCGGCGGCCGATGCCGGCGGGCAGCGTCTCGCAGACCTCCTCCAGCCGCGGGTGCATATATTCGGTGAGCTGGACGATCTGGCCGTCCTTCGCGCGAACCTCGCCCCGGACGCGGGCAAAGCGGCTGGCGCGGACCTTGAGGTCGGCGACACGGATCGTGTCCTCATAGGACATCCACAGCGCGAGGTGACGCGCCGCCTCGGCGAGCAGCACCGGGTTGCTGCCCAGGCTGTCGAGCCGATCCAGGTACAGCACGGCATAGTCGGCGTCCTGATAGTCCATCAGGCGCCGGACCCCTTCGCGGGCGAGGAACCGCGCCTCCCGCGGAAAGTCGGCGTCGATCCGCGCGGCCAGGGCACGGCCGGCTTCGGAGGTGGGGGCGGTCGCGTCGGGCGCTTCCGGCTTCGGCTCGGGCTTCCCCCGGGCCGCGTCGAACCCCGCCGCGAAGCCGCGCAGATTCGCCTCCACCGCCTTGCCGCCGGCGCGGATCGCGTCCTCGAAGGCGGTGCGGGGAAAGGGCAGGGCGCCGCTGCCGGCCAGCGCGCCGAACAGCACCGAGCTGATCACGCTGCCGGTGCGCTCGGCGACCGCGTCCATGTCGAAGCCGATGAAGCGCCCGGCGCGTTCCCCGGCAGCGGCCAGGATCCGCTCGGTGCTCGCCCGGCCATCGCCCATCGCCGACTTCTCGGCGATGGCATAGACGCGGTGCGTGGAGCCGATCAGCGTGGTGCGGCTGGTGACGAACCCGCGCAGGATCGCCCGGCCCGCTTCCATCAGCTCGGAGGCGACGACGATATCCACATCGCCCGGCACGGGCGTCAGCGCCAGCACCGGCGCGCCGGTGCCCCCTTTCGGGATCATCTCGACATAATAGACGGTAGCGCCGGTGCGCTGGGCGACGCCGGGAACGGAAGTGCCCTGCGCGACATGGGCGCCGCGCTCGCCAAGCTGGACGATCCAGTCCGCCAGCACGCCGCCGCCCTGGCCGCCAAGGCCCAGCACCGCGATGGTGATCCGCGCGCGCTCCGGCATCAGAAGGCCCTCGCGGCGATCGCGCGGGCCGCGCGGCGCTGGAGCGCGCCGATCACCCAGCCGCGCAGGCGCTGGCGAAGGCGATCCCGGCGATCGGGATTGGCGATGATCCGGGCCTTGTAGAAGGAAGGGCAGAGCACCGCGGCGTGGCTCACCTCGCCGCAAACGCCGCAGCCGACGCAGCTATTCTCGACATGGGCCACGGGATCCTGGCGCAGCGGATCGGGATTGGGCCGAATCGTGAGCGAGGGGCAGCCGGAGAGGCGGATGCAGCTATGGTCGCCGGTGCAGGTATCGGGATCGACGCCGAAGCGCTCGCGCACCACGCGCCGGCCCGCCTTGAGCGCCTTCGCCACCTGCGGCTTCAGCCGGCGCTGGCGATTGAGCTGGCATTCGGACTGGGCGACCAGGACCTTGGGGCCTTTCTCCGTGCTCGTCAGCGCCGCGCGGATCGCGTCGCGCATGCCGGCCACGTCATAGGTGCGCGTCATCGTCCGCGCCCAGCCGATGCCGATGCCGCGCACCGCCTTCTCGATCGGGTTGTTGGTCTTGCGGCCCGGCGGCCTGGCCCGCGAGGAGAGGATGTCCTGGCCTCCCGTGGCGGCGGAATAGCCGTTGTCGACGATGATCGTCAGATTGTCGTCCTGGTTGAAGACGGCGTTGCCGATGCCGGAGGTGAGGCCGTTATGCCAGAAGCCGCCATCGCCCATGATCGCGATCGCGCGCCGGTCGCGGGGTTTGAACGCGGACGCGCCGGCGGTGCCCAGGCCATAGCCCATCGTCGTGTTGCCGATATGGAAGGGCGGCAGGATCGAGAAGAGGTGGCAGCCGATATCGGCGGAGACATGGAAGGCGCCGAGCTCCTTCTGCACCAGCTTCATCGCCGAGAAGATCGGCCGCTCCGGGCAGCCGGTGCAGAATCCGGCCGGCCGCTGCGGCACCGCGCCGGGAGGCAGGGCGGGGGCGGGGGCCACGGGTTCTTCGGCAGGCGCTCGCTCGGGAGCATAAGCGCGCAGGAACTTCGCCACCCCGTCCCGGATCACCGCGCCGCCATATTCGCCCGCGCGCGGCAGCACCTCCTTGCCGACGATCCGGGTGTCGAGCCCGGCGCGGCGCACCAGGGTGTTCAGCTCATGCTCGATGAACTCGGGCTGCCCTTCCTCCACCACCAGCACCGCGCGCTTGCCGGCGCAGAAGTCGCGAACCTCGTCGGGGATCAGCGGATAGGCGACATTCAGCACATATACCGGGATCGCCACTTTCCCATAGGCGTCGGACAGGTCGAGCAGCTCGAGCGCGCGGTTCAGCGAGTTGAACAGGCCGCCCTGGACGATGATGCCGATCTCGTCGCTTTCGGGCCCGAAATGCTCGTTGAGCTTCTGTTCCCGGATGAAGCGGATCGCGGCGGGCCAGCGCCGCTCGATCTTCTCCACCTCGTGGAGGAAGTTGGCCGGCGGCAGCACGATCCGGTCGACGTCGCGCACCGGCGCCTCGGCCGCTTCCGCCACGGTGAGCCGGGGGCGCCGATTGTCGCGCGCGACGAAGCTGCCGGTGACGTGGCAGGCCCGCACCCGCAGCTCGAGCATCACCGGCGTGTTCGACGCCTCGGACAGCGCGAAGCCCTTCTCGACCATGTCGACGATCACCGGCAGGCTGGGCCGGAGATCGAGCAGCCACATCTGCGACTTCATCGCAAAGGCATGGGTGCGCTCCTGCATGATCGAGGAGCCTTCGCCATAATCCTCGCCGAGGATGATCAGCGCGCCGCCGGTCACTCCGCCCGAAGCGACGTTGGACAGCGCGTCCGAGGCGACATTGGTGCCCACCACCGATTTCCACGCCACCGCGCCGCGCAGCGGATAGTTGACCGAGGCGGCCAGCATCGCCGCCGCCGTCGCCTCGCTCGCCGAGCTCTCGAAATGGACGCCGAGCTCACCCATCAGTTCGTTCGCATCGGCGAACACGTCCATCAGATGGCTGATCGGCGAGCCCTGATAGCCGCCGACATAGGCCACTCCCGCCTGGAGCAGCGCCTTGGTGACGGCGAGGATCCCTTCGCCATGGAAGGTCTCGCCGTCTCCCAGCCGCAATTGCTCGACTTCCGCCTTGAACGAACGCTCGGCCATCCGCTCAGCCCGCGACCAGCGCCAGGACGCGCAGCGGGCTGCCCGAGCCGCCCCTGATCTTGAGCGGCGTGGCGAGGATCACCGCGCCGGTGGGCGGCAGCTGGTCGAGATTCTCCAGGCATTGGAGCCCGTAGCGGCCCGCCGCGTGGAACAGCGTGTGCGCCGGATAGGCCGGATCGAGGAGATGCGCCTGGCCGGCATCGGTGCCGATCGTCTCCACGCCGAGCCCATGCGCGTCGCGCGCGTCGATCAGGAAGCGGACCGCTTCCGCCGAGGGGCCGGGCGTGTGCGCCCCGTCCTCGCGGCGATTGGTATAGGCATCGACGTCGCGCTTCGACCAGTCGGTGCGCAGCAGGATCCAGCTGCGCGGCGGGATGCGGCCATGCTCGGCTTCCCAGGCCGCGATATCCTCGACGGTGAGGAGATAGTCGGGGTTCTCGGCCGCAGGGGCGGAGATGTCGATCACCACGGCCGGCGCGATGAAGTCGGCCGGCGGCACCGTGTCGACGGCGTTGTTGGGCAGGTCCCTGCCGGTGATCCAGTGGATCGGCGCGTCGAAATGGGTGCCGGTATGCTCGCTGACGGTGAAGTTGTTCCAATACCAGGCGACGCCGCGCTCGTCATAGCGCGAGATCTCCTCCTGGCTGAACCCGGCGCACTGGCCGAACTCCGGGGGCAGGACGAGCGTGGGCGTGTCCGGCGACAGCGTCTGGGTGAGGTCGATCGCGCGGATCGCGCCCGATGCGATGCCCGCGGCGAAACTCTCGAGCGTCTGGCTGGTCATGTCTGTCCTCCCTGGGGCTGGTTGTGCTCGCGCCCGGTCATGCGGGCACGATGTCGAAGGCGATGGTGGTGCGGTGGCCGGCATCCTCGAACGGCACCGTCCCGTGGTAGAAATAGGAGGGGAACAGCACGAGCAGCCCGGGTTCGGGCCGGATCATGCGGGTGATCCGCTCGCGTTCGCCGAGCCGCAGCCCGCTCTCTCCGAACTTCAGCCAGCCCTGGCGGTGGAAATCCACCGCCCGGGGCAGGGCGACATAATAGCAGGCGCTGATCCAGCCCTCGGGGTGGATGTGGTTCTCGTGGAAGCCGGCGCTGCGCAGCCGCACCGACCAGGAGCCGGAAAAGGCGAAGCGGCCGGTGTTGCGGCGGAGGAAAGGGTGGTCGGGATCGTCCGGCAGCGCCGCGAGCCAGGCGCGGACCCGTGCCTCGATCATCGCGCGCACGGCGGCGATCGTCGGATCGGGCCGGGCGAACAGGTCGTCGCTGGTCTGGCTGCCGCCGCGCAGCGTCTGCCCGAGGGGATGCCGGCGGTCGCGGTGGAGCGGGGTGAGCGCCGCGTCGAGCCGCGCGTTGAAGCCCGCGGCATCGCCGCCGGGCGGCGCGACCAGGCTCGCCGAGACCAGGCGCTCGGCATCGTTCAGCCAAGTTTCGCGCGGATCGCCGGTGAAGCGCCAGGCGAGGCCCTGGAGCGCGAGCGCCTGCTGGTCGAACGGATCGGCGGCGAGCAGCGGCTTCAGCCGCGCGAGCGCTTCGGCGGGGCGATCGAGGATGACATCTGCCCGGGCAGCCTCGCGCGCGGCGGGCGCGAAGCCGGGATCGCCGGCGAGCGCGGCATCGAACTCCGCGAGCGCTGCTTCCGGCTCGCCCAGCGACCAGCGGGCCCGGCCGAGCTGGTGGCGCAGCTCCGCTCCGGCGCGGCCGGCATGGGGCGCGAGCAGCGCGGCGGCACCGGCGGCGTCCCCGGCCAGCAGCAGCCGGTCGGCCAGGTCGCAGAGCAGCCCTTCGTCCCCCGGAAAGCGGGTCAGCGCGGCGCGATAGCTGGCGAGCCACGCCTCGCCGCGCCCTTGCCGCCACAACAGGTTGTTGAGCGACCGGTGCGCGGCGCGATCGGCGGGGCGCAGGGTGATCGCGCGTTCATAGGAGACGATGGCGGCGTCGGTCCGGCCCAGATCCTGCAGGCAATGGCCCAGGGCATAGGCGATCTCGGGATTGGCCGGATCGATCTCGGCGGCGCGGGCGAGCAGCGGCAGGGCCTCTTCCGGCCAGCCGGCCAGGCGCAGCGCGACGCCCAGGTTGAGCAGCGTGGCGGCATGATCCGGCCGCAGCGCGAGCGCGGTGCGGAAGGCGGCGATGGCGTGATCGAGCTCGCCATTCGCCCGCCGCGCCTGGCCGAGCGTGGCCCAGGCGCGGGCGTTGCGCGGATCGCGGCGCAGCAGCGGGGCGAGCGTCTCGCAGGCGGGCAGCGGCTGCCCGGCGGCGAGCAGGGCGATCGCCAGGTTCACCCGGGCCTCGTCATAGCCGGGCGCGAGCGACAGCGCCTCGCGATAGGCCCGCACCGCGCCCGCGGAGTCGCCCAGGTCGCCCAGGCTGTTCCCCAGATTGTTGTGCACATGCGGCTGGTTCGGCGCGGCCGCGAGCGAGCGGCGGAAGAGCGCCACCGCCGCCGCGTGCCGGCCGGCCTGCCGCGCGATCATGCCGAGCAGCTGGAGCGCGTCGGGATTTTCGGGCGCGAGCTCCAGCAGGTGCAGCAGGATGGCCTCCGCCGCTTCGCCCTGGCCGCCGCGCGCCAGCGCCATGGCATGCCGCAAGGCCTCGCCCAGCGCCGGCGCGCCGAGGCCGTCCGACTCCGCGGGCGGAGGGGCCGGGCCTTCATGTCGCGGTGCCTGCTCCATCGAACGCAATTCCCATGGCGGATGTCCTTCCGGGAGCCCGCCGAGGGGGAAAGGTTGCAAATGCCCCTTGTCTCGTCAAGAGAATCACGCTTTAAATCATGTGTAAATGGGAATGATAAGGATGTTGCCATGAGGGAATCGAGGCAGGGCGGCGCGGTTCGGAAACGGCTCCTGCGGGGTGCGGCGATCTCGGCGGCGCTGCTGATCGGGGTGTTGACGCCGCATCTCGCGCATGCGCAGCGCGCGATCCCCGAGACGACCGACGATGTCCGCCGCCTGCCGATTCCGCCGATCGACCGCAGCCATGAGCCGGTGATCGTGCTCAGCGGCGGGACGCTGCTCGACGGGCGGGGCGGCGCGCCGATACCGAACGCGGTGGTCGTGCTCCAGGGCGACCGGATCCTTGCCGCCGGCCCGGCCGGCACGCCCGTGCCCGCCAATGCGGCGCGGACGATCGATGCGCGGGGGCTGTGGATCCTGCCGGGCCTGATCGACCTGCATATCCACTTCACCCAGCAGCGCGGCGCCGACATGGGCCGCTATTCCGACAGCCCGGCCGCCGCGGCGATCCGCGGCACGGTGCTGGCCGAGCAGATGGTCACCGCGGGCATCACCGCCGCGCGCGATGTCGGCACGATGGACGACGTGGCGCTGCGCATCAAGGAAGCGGTGGATCGCGGCATGATCCGGGGCCCGCGCGTGATGTGGAGCGGCAAGCTGCTCGCCAGCACGGGCGGGCATGGCGACGAAGTGACCTCCACCGCCACCGGCCGCGAAAAGCCCAATCTCGGCGGCGATCCGCATGGCGTCGACGGGCCCTGGGAATGGCGCAAGGCAGTGCGCGAGCAGGTCCGGCGCCTGGCCGACTGGATCAAGATCAGCGCCCCGGCCGCCCGCGAGGAGCTCGCCGCGGCGATCGACGAGGCGCATTCGCTGGGCGTGCCGGTCGCGATCGACAGCTATGGCAAATATACCGACTGGGCGATCGAGGCGGGGGTCGACACGCTCGAGCATCCGCTGCTGCTGAGCGACCAGGCCGTGGCGCTGATGAAGAAGCACGGCACCGCCTTCGTGCCGACGATCGGCGCCTTCGACAATCTGCTCGAGGGCGGCTACCCGACCGCGGGCATTCCCAGCGGCGGCTTCTACTACACCCATTCGCGCCGCTTCGTGATCAACCAGCAGGATCATCTGAAGCGCGTGAACGAGGCCTGGCGCGCCGGCGTGCCGATCGGCGTGGGCACCGACATCCCGTTCGAGAATGAATGGCGCTATCCCGACGCCTATTTCCGCGAGCTCGACTATCTCCATCAGGCGGGCATGACCAATGCCGATGTGCTCGCCTCCGCCACCAGCATGGGCGCCCGGATCATGCGCATGGGCGACAAGCTGGGCACGATCGAGCCGGGCAAGATCGCCGACATCCTGATCGTCGGTGCCAATCCGCTGGATTCGCTGAAGAACCTGCGCGACGTCCGCTATGTCATCGCGGATGGCAAGCTGGTGGTGGACGGCAGCGGCCGGTAGGCGCGTCGATATTCGGCTTTTCCCCCGCCGCTTCCGGCTGGCGGGGAGGGAAACACGATGTCGAAGTTTCTCCCTTCCGTCATGCTGAACTTGTTTCAGCATCCAATTCTCCACCGGCGATATCGTCCGTGGCAGGTTGGACCCTGAAACGAGTTCAGGGTGACGATGGAATTGGGTTCGAAGCGTTGCCGCCCCGCAAGGCTGTTCCGGCCTGGCTGCGCGATCGCCCAGCCGCGTCCCCGCTCACTCGATCGGCAGCTTGCTCAGGTTCGCGCTGATCTTCTGCAGGGTGCGCAGCAGATGGGCGATGTCGCGGTCGCTCACCCCGTCCATCGCGCGGCTGAACTGGCGGCCGACGATCGGCGTCAGCTTGCGCAGCGTCTGCTGGCCGGCCGGAGTCAGCGTCACCTCGGTGATGCGATTGTCCTCGGGGTTGGGCTCGGTGGTGACGAGGCCCTGCTCGACCATCCGGTCGATGATCCGGCTGATCGTCGAGCGCTTGGTCAACGCCGCCTCGGCGATCGCGCCGATGCTGGCCGGCTGGCGTTCGCGCAGCACGGTCATCACGCGATAGATCGGCTTGGACACGCCATGCTTGTGCAGCACGATGTCCATGTCCTCGTGATATTTGAAGTCGGCATGCGCCATCAGGTAGAAAGGCGAGTTCTCGAGACGGAAATTGGGGCTGCTCGGGTCGTAGACGCTGCGATTGTCCATCAGGTCCTCTGCCGTTCTCGCCGTTTTCTTCACCGCGCTGGTGGCCATGTTTCCCTCAATCGTTCCGCAGGATCAAGACGTTGCGCCGGGCCGGACGGCATCGGGCAGGCGAATTAGCCGAAAACATATGTTTCTACACCTATCAATCGTCATTTGCGCCGGATCGGTTGCGTGGCGGAAACGCCATGGACGCCCCCGTCGCGCGGGAAGGCGGGCCCATGCCGAACACGCGGTGAAATATCAACGAAAATTGCGTGATTATTGTTCCATTTCCGTGACGGGCCTGCCACCTTCCCCGGGTATAAGTCATGGGAGAACAAGCGTGTCGTCGAAACGCCGCCATCGCCTGGCCCTGCCGCTTGCCGTCCTTCCCTTGCTGGCGGCGCTTCCCGCCCAGGGGCAGGAGGCCAGGCGGCGCTGGGACCAGATGTGCCAGATCCGCAAGGACAAGCTCGACCTGATCCTGCCCGAGGCGATGCGCGAGAACCGCATCGACATGTGGATCGTCGCCTCGCGCGAGGGGCATGACGATCCCAATGCCGCGCTGCTCGGCGGCGGCTATGTGGGCGATGTCGGCTATCATGTCTTCACCGATCGCGCCGGCAGCGGCCGGATCGAGCGGGCCGCGATGGGAATCGGCGGCGCGGCGTTCGACCAGTGCCCGCTCTACGACCTGAAGCTCTCGCCCGCCGAGCTGCGCAAGTTCGTCGAGGCGCGCGATCCCAGGCGGATCGGCATCGATATCGCCACCGAGATCGGCACTGCCGACGGGCTCAGCCATTCGCTCCACGCGAAGCTGGTCGAGACGCTCGGCCCGGCGCTGGCGGAGCGGCTGGTTTCGGCCGAGAAGCTGGTCTCCGACTTCCGTTCGCGCCACTCGATCCATGAAATCGCGGCCTTTGCCAGGGCGGGGGAATATTCGCGCACCATTCTGGAGCGTGCCCTCTCCAACGAAGTGATCGTGCCCGGCCACACCACCACCGGCGATGTCGCCTGGTGGATGATGGAGCAGCTCCACAAGGAGGGGCTGGGCAGCAGCTTCGGCCTGCCGAGCATCTATGTCCTCGGCCCCGGCGAGCGCGGCCCGGTCTCGGGCGACCATGTGATCCAGTCGGGCGACCTGATCACGGTCGATTGGGGAGTGAACTATCTCTTCTACTATACCGACATGAAGCGCATGGCCTATGTGCTGAAGCCTGGGGAGAACGCCCCGCCGCCCGGCGTGCAGCGCGCCTATGACAAGGCGCAGGAAATCCGCCGGATGATCCTCGACGTGATCCGTCCGGGCGTGACCGCCGGGGACGCGCTCGCCGCGGTCAACCGGCGCGTGGCGGCGACGCCGGGGCTGGCGCTCGGCCGCTATGACGATCCGAGCAGGGACATGAAGGTCTCGGACGTGGTGATCGGCAGCCATTCGGTGGGAGATTGGGGCCATGGCTCGGGTCCGTCGATCGCCGACTTCAATCCGCTGCGCATGACCTACACGCTCCGCCCCGGCAATTTCCTGTCGATCGAGCTGTTTCTCTACACGCCGGTGCCCGAATGGGGCGCGCGCAAGATCAAGATCCCGCTGGAGGACAATGGCGTGGTCACCGAGCGCGGCTTCGAATGGGCCTATCCGCCCAACAGCCGCATCCTGCTGGTGAAGTAGGGGCGTGCGGGCCGCTCCGGGCGCGCTTGCAATGTAGGGTTTCGCCTGCTTGGCTCGAGCGGTCGGCCCTGGCTGCCGGCCGCTCTTTTGCTTTGTTGGAAAGATAGGATCAGCCGCGCGCAGCTATGTTGCGAGATGCGCGCGCTTTCCGGGAAAACAGGGAAAATAGGCCGCGCGAGGAATTCGCGGTGGTGCGACCCTTGTGACTTTCCGCGCTACGCTTGCCGGTTCGCTGTAGGAGACAGGCCGGCAACCGGAAACCAGTCAGAAAGCGGCGATGCCGGTGATCGCGCGGCCCAGGATCAGCGCATGGACGTCGTGCGTGCCCTCATAGGTGTTGACCGTCTCGAGGTTCATCAGGTGGCGCATCACCTGGAATTCGCCCGAGATGCCGTTGCCGCCGTGCATGTCGCGCGCGGCCCGGGCGATGTCGAGCGCCTTGCCGACATTGTTGCGCTTGACGATCGAGATCATCTCGGGGGCGAAGCGGCCGGCGTCGATCAGCCGGCCCACCCGCAGGGAAGCCTGCAGGCCGAGCGCGATTTCGGTCTCCATGTCCGCCAGCTTCTTCTGGAAGAGCTGGGTCGCGGCGAGCGGCTTGCCGAACTGGTGCCGGTCGAGCCCATATTGGCGGGCGGCATGGAAGCAGAATTCGGCGGCGCCGAGCGCGCCCCAGCTGATGCCGTAGCGGGCGCGGTTGAGGCAGGAGAAGGGGCCCTTCAGCCCCTCGACCCCGGGCAGCAGCGCGTCCTCGCGCACCTCGACATCGTCGAGCTGGATCATGCCGGTGATCGAGGCGCGCAGGCTCAGCTTGCCTTCGATCCTGGGTGCCGAAAGGCCCTTCATGCCCTTTTCGAGCACGAAGCCGCGGATCGCGCCGCCATGCGCGTCCGACTTGGCCCAGACGATGAAGACGTCCGCGATCGGCGCGTTGGAGATCCAGGTCTTGGCGCCGTTCAGCCGATAGCCGCCGTCGATCCGGGTGGCACGCGTGCGCATGCCGCCGGGATCGGAGCCGGCATCGGGTTCGGTCAGACCGAAGCAGCCGATCCATTCGCCGCTGGCGAGCTTGGGCAGATAGCGCAGCCGCTGCGCTTCCGAGCCAAAGGCATGGATCGGGTACATGACCAGGCTCGACTGGACGCTCATCATCGAGCGATAGCCCGAATCCACGCGCTCCACTTCGCGGGCGATCAGGCCATAGGCGACATAGGAGGCGCCGACGCCGCCATAAGCCTCGGGCACGGTCGGCCCGAGCAGGCCCAGCGCGCCCATCTCGCGGAAGATGTCCGGATCGGTGACTTCCCGGTCGAACGCCTCGATCACGCGCGACGCGAGCCGCCCCTGCGCATAGTCGCGCGCGGTGTCGCGGATCATCCGCTCCTCGTCCTCCAGCTGCGCATCGAGCAGCAGGGGATCGGCCCAGTCGAATTTCTGCATGTCAGGGTTCCTCAGGCAGTGGGGACGACCGCGATCGTCTCGATCTCGACCTTGGCTTCGGCCTCGACCAGCGCGGCGACCTCGACCACGGCCATCGCCGGATAGTTGCGGCCGATCAGCTCGCGATACGCCGCGCCGATCTCGGCGATCTGGCCGAGATATTCGGCGCGGCTGGTGACGTACCAGGTCATGCGCACGATGTGCTCCGGGCCGGCGCCGCCTTCGGCGAGGATCGCCAGCGTGTTGACCAGCACCTGGCGGAACTGGCAGGCGAGATCGGGGGCGACGAAGCGCTCCTCCGCGTCCCAGCCGACCACGCCGGCGGTGAACAGCATCCGGCCGCTGGCCGCGATGCCGTTGGCATAGCCGCGCGGGCGCTTCCAGCCGGGGGGGAGCAGGCTCTGATGGGCAGTCATCGGCATTCCGTTTCAAGGCGTTGGCGATATTCGGGGGGCCAGGGCCGCGACTTGCCGTCGGCAAGATCGATCAGCACCTGGGTGAGGCGGACCGAGAAGCGCAGCGCGCCCTCGCACGTCACCTCCACTTCCAGGTCGATCGAGCTGCGGCCCACCCGGGTGAGGCGCACGGCGAAATCGAGCCGGTCGCCCAGCCTGCTCGGCGCGGTGAAGGTGGAGGAGAGGCTGACGGTGGGCAGGCCCAGGCCGCGCCCCATGTGCATCGCCCGCCGGTCGTCGCCCAGCACCGCCGGGGTCCAGTCCTCGACCGCGGCGTCGCACAGCTCGAGGCAGCGTGGGTAGAAGGCGATCCCCGCCGGGTCGCAATGGGCGAAGCGCAGCGGATAGGCGACGCGGAACATCAGCCGGCGCTCTGGGCGAGGTGCTGGCGGGCGATGACGATCTTCTGCACCTCCGAGGCGCCTTCATAGATGCGCAGCGCCCGGACCTCGCGGTACAGTGCCTCGACCGGCGCGCCGACGGTGACGCCCAGGCCGCCGAAGATCTGCACCGCCTTGTCGATCACCTGCTGGGCGCTGTCGGTGGCGTGGAGCTTGGCGAGCGCCGCCTCGCGCGTGTTGCGCTGGCCCCGGACGTCGCGGAGCCAGCCGGCACGGTAGATGAGGAGGGCGGAGGTATCGATGTCGAGCACCATCTCGGCGAGCTTGGACTGGGTGACCGGATTGTCGGCGAGCGTGCCGTCGCCGAGCCGCCTGGTCCGGGCACGGTTGGTGGCCTCGTCGAGCGCGCGGCGGGCGAAGCCCAGCGCGGAGGCGCCCACGGTGGTGCGGAAGATGTCGAGCGTCGCCATCGCCGCCGCGAAGCCGCGCCCGGGCTCCCCCAGCAGGGCGTCGGCGGGCAGCGCCATGTCGGCGAACTCCAGCGTGGCGAGCGGATGCGGCGCGATCACTTCGATCCGCTCGGTGACGCGCAGGCCCGCCGTGTCGGCATCGACGAGGAAGGCGGAGATGCCCCTGGCGCCCGGCGCCTCGCCGGTGCGGGCGAAGAGGACGTAGTAATCGGCGATGCCGCCGTTCGAGATATAGGTCTTGGCGCCGTTCACGCGCCAGCCAGTGCCGTGGCGCTCTGCCAGCGTCTCCATCGCGGCGACGTCGGAGCCGGAGCCCGGCTCGGTGAGCGCGAAGGCGGCGATCTTCTCGCCGCGTGCCACGGCGGGGAGATAGGCCTGTTTCTGCGCCTCGGTGCCGAACAGCGAGATGGTGCCCGATCCCAGTCCCTGCATGGCGAAGGCGAAATCGGCCAGCCCCGAATGGCGCGCCAGCGTCTCGCGGATCAGCGCCAGCGAGCGGATGTCGAGCGTCTCGTGCACGCCGCCCCAGGCCGCCGGCACGCAGTAGCGCAGCCAGCCGCCGTCGCCGAGCGCGCGGACGAGCCTCCGGCATTCGGCATCCATATCGGCGCCGTGATGGCCGGTGAGGTTGGCAATGCACCAGGTCTCCAGCGCTTCGGCCAGCCTGCGGTGGCCGTCGTCGAGAAAGGGCCAGTCTAGGAAGCTGCGGTCGGCCATCAATTGCCCTCGAACTCGGGAGTGCGCTTCTCCGCAAAGGCCTCGAAGGCGCGGCGGAAATCCCTGGTCGCCATGCAGATCGCCTGGGCCTGGGCCTCCATCTCGATCGCGGTCTCGATGCTCACTGCCCATTCGGTGTTGAGCTGGGTCTTGGTGATGCCGTGCGCGAAATTGGGGCCGGCGGCGATGCTGCGGGCCAGTGCCTGGGCCTCGCCCGGTAGCGCGTCGGCGGGCACGAGCCGGTTGTGGAAGCCCCAGCGCTCGCCTTCCTCGGCCGACATCATGCGGCCGGTATAGAGCAGGTCGGCGGCGCGGCCCTGGCCGATGATCCGCGGCAGGATCGCGCAGGCGCCCATGTCGCAGCCCGCCAGGCCGACGCGCGTGAACAGGAAGGCGGTCTTGGCCGCCGGGGTGGCGAGGCGCAGGTCGGACGCCATCGCCATGATCGCTCCGGCGCCGACGCAGATGCCGTCGATCGCCGCGACGATCGGCTGCGGGCAGGCGCGCATCGCCTTGACCAGGTCGCCGGTCATCCGGGTGAAGGCCAGCAGCTCGGGCATCGCCATCCCGGTCAGCGGCCCGATGATCTCATGGACGTCGCCGCCCGAGGAGAAATTGCCGCCGGCGCCGGTAAGGACGATCGCCTTCACCTGCGGCGCATATACCAGATCCCGAAAGGCATCGCGCAGCTCGGCATAGCTTTCGAAGGTGAGCGGGTTCTTCCGCTCGGGGCGGTTGAGGGTGATGGTCGCTATCCCCTCGGCAAACTGCCAGCCGAAATGCGCCGGCGCGAAGCTGGCCGGATCCATGGTCATTCCTTCCCTCCATCGGCAGCGAGCGAATCCTTGAGTATTCCGAGCAACGCATGAAGCTGGCCGCGTTCCTCCCGGCCCAGTCCCGCGAGCATCGCCTCGATCCAGGCGTGATGCGCCTCGGCCAGCCCGGCGAAGCATTCGCGCCCCAGCTGGGTCAGCCGCGCGACCGAGGAGCGGCCGTCGGTGGGAGAGGGGGCCAGGCTGACATAGCGATCGCGCACCAGCGCCTGGACGACGCCGGTGACATTGCCGTTCGATACCAGCAGCGCCTGGGAGAGCTGGCCCATCGTCATTCCGCCGGGATGGCGGTCGAGCGCGGCCATCACGTCGAAGCGCGGCAGGGTGATGTCATGTTTGTCGGCGAAGCCGCGCTTCAGCCGCTTCTCGATCACCGTGGTGCAGGTGAGCAGCCGCAGCCACAGGCGCACGCTGCCGCGATCGTCGAGCGCGCCGTCATGCTTCTCGCGGAGGGGGGCGGCGCGGGTCATGTCACTTCTCCGCCGGCGATCGGGATCGCCTGGCCGGTCACCGATCCGCTGGCCGGCAGGCAGAGCCACACTGCCGCGGCCGCCACTTCCTCGGGCGTGATCAGGCGTTTCTGGGGATTGTGGCGAGTCAGCTCGGCCAGCGCCTCCGCTTCGCTGCGGCCGGTACGGCCGGCGATGGTCTCGATCGCCCTGGCCACGATGTCGGTATCGGTGAAGCCGGGGCAGAGCGCATTGGCGGTGAGCGGCGTGGCGGCGAACTCGGCGGCGAGCGCGCGCATCAGCCCGATCGCGCCATGCTTCGAGGCGACATAGGCGGCGGTATAGCCATAGCCCTTGAGCCCCGCGGTCGACGCGATGGTAACGATCCGCCCCGCCGGTGCCGCGAGCAGGTCCGGCAGCGCGGCCTGGCAGCAATGGAACAGCGCGTCGAGATTGGTCGCCATCGTCGCGCGCCAGGTGTCCGCCGTCATCCTGGCGAAGGGCGCGCTGGGGGCGATGCCGGCGTTGTTCACCAGGATGCCGATCGGCCCGTGCGCGGCGCGGGCGGTCTCGAAGCCGGTGTCGAGCGAGGCGCGATCGGTCACGTCGGCGGGAATGGTGATGGCGCCGGGGATCGTCGCGGCGACAGCCTCGATCGGCTCGACCCGGCGCCCGATCAGCGTCAGGCGCGCGCCCTCTTCGGCCAGGGCCCGGGCGATCGCCGCGCCGATGCCGGACCCGCCGCCGGTGACGACCGCATGGACATCCTTCAGGCGCATGGCATCAGCTCCCGAGCGCCGCGCCGGCCTCGGCGGCGCGTTGCAGGTTGCGGGCGAGCTGGCTCATCCCGCCCAGATATTGCGGCGGCACGCGCACGCCGCGATAGCCGTGCTGCGCGGCGGCGCGCAGCGTCCACATCGGGTCGATCATGTGCGGCCGTCCGATTGCGACCAGGTCGGCGCGGCCGGCGGCGAGGATCGAATTGGCGTGGTCGGTCTCGAAGATATTGCCCACCGCCATGGTCGAGACGCGCGCCTCGTTGCGGATCCGGTCGGCAAAGGGCGTCTGGAACATGCGGCCATAGACCGGCTTGCACTCGGCCCAGGTCTGGCCGGCCGAGACGTCGATCAGGTCGGCGCCCGCTTCGTCAAAGGCGCGGGCGATTTCCACTGCTTCCTCGGGCGTTACGCCCCGGTCGCCCATCCAGTCGGTCGCCGAGATGCGGACCGACATCGGCCGCCCGCCCGGCCAGGCCGCGCGCATCGCCGCGAACACCTCGAGCGGATAGCGCAGGCGGTTCGCCAGGCTGCCGCCATAGTCGTCGGTGCGAGTGTTCTGGAGCGGCGTGATGAAGCTGGAGAGCAGATAGCCGTGCGCGGCGTGCAGCTCGATCATGTCGAAGCCGGCTTCCGCCGCCATGCGCGCCGCCGCGACGAACTGGTCGCGCACTTCGTCCATGTCGGCGCGGGTCATCGGGCGCGGGGCGGCGTTGTCGGCGCTCCACGGCACGTCGGAGGCGGCGATCAGCGGCCAGTTGCCCTCGGGCAGGGGCTGGTCCATCCCCTCCCAGCCGATCCTGGTCGAGCCCTTGGCGCCCGAATGGCCGAGCTGGAGGCAGATCTTCGCGCCGCTGTTCGCATGGACGAAATCGGTGATGCGCCGCCAGGCCGCGACATGCCCGGGAGCATACATGCCCGGGCAGCCGGGCGTGATCCGGCCCTCGGGCGAGACGCAGGTCATCTCGGTATAGATCAGGCCGGCGCCGCCCTGGGCGCGGGTGCCGTAATGGACGAGATGGAAGTCGTTCGGCGTGCCGTCGACGGCCGAATACATGGCCATGGGCGAAACCACGATACGATTCGCCAGCGGCATTTCGCGCAATCTGTACGGTGCGAACATCGGCGGGACCGGTTGCGCGCGCTTTCCGCCCGGCGACTGCGCCTGGAACCAGCTTTCGACCCCTTCCAGCCAGTTCCGGTCGCGCAGGCGGAGATTCTCGTGGCTGACCCGCTGCGAGCGCGTGAGCAGCGAATAGGCGAACTGGATCGGCGCGAACGGCAGATAGCGGTCGAGCGTCTCGAACCATTCGGTCGAGTTGCGCGCGCTGTTCTGCAGCTTGAGCACCTCGACATTGCGCTCGGCCTGATATTCCGCCAGCGCCTGGGCGCGGCCGAGCCCGGGGCGGTTGAGCACCTCGGCCAGCTTGATCGCGTCCTCCAGCGCCAGCTTGGTGCCCGACCCGATCGAGAAATGCGCGGTGTGCGCCGCGTCGCCGAGCAGGACGAACTTGTCGTGCGACCAGCGGCCGGTGACGATCCGGCGGAAGTTCAGCCAGGCCTGGGGCCCGGGCAGATGCGTGGCGTTGGACATCAGGCCATGGCCGTCCAGATGCCGGGCGAAGATCCGCTCGCACAGCGCGATCGCCGCGGGCTGGTCCATCGCGTCGAGGCCCAGGCCGTGCCAGGTCGCCGGATCCATCTCGACGATGAAGGTCGAGAGATCGTCGTCGAAGCGATAGGCATGGGCCCAGACCCAGCCCGCCGCGGTCTCCTCGAAGGCGAAGGTGAAGGCGTCGAACACCTTGCCGGTGCCGAACCAGAAGAACTTGTTCCTGCGCACCTGGATGTCGACGTCGAAATGCTCGGCATGCGCATTGCGGATGCGGCTGTTGGCGCCGTCGGCGGCGATGACGAGATCATAGTCCGCCCAGTCGGCCAGGTCCGGCCCCGCCTCGTGCCGGAAATGCAGCACCACGCCCAGCTCGCGGGCCCGCGTCTGGAGGATCGCCAGCAGCCGCTTGCGGCCGATGCCGATAAAGCCGTGCCCCGACGAGCGGATGCGCTCGCCATGGATATGCACGTCGATATCGTCCCAATGCGCGAACTCGCCGCGGATCGTCTCGCCGCTGACGGGATCGTTCGCCATCAGATTCTCGACCGTCTGGTCCGAGAAGACGACGCCCCAGCCGAACGTGTCGTCGGGCCGGTTGCGCTCGAACACATGAATCTCATGGCCCGCATCGCGCACCTTCATCGAGATGGCGAAATAGAGGCCAGCCGGCCCGCCGCCCACGCATGCGATCTTCATCGAGCAGAACTCCCTCGCGGCGACTCCGTCCGTGTCACCTAACGCCCGGATCCTAGATATTTCAAGCCTAAAATTTCAAGCTTGAAATATCATATATCACGCAATTATTCACAGGTAATCGAGTCGTGGGAGGTCTAGGGATGAAGTGGCCGGCACAGCGCCTGACGGGCGGATCGAAGAAGAGCTTCGGCATGTACGACGAAGCGGCGAAGCTGGACGCGGCGGGCGTGGACCTGATCCACCTCGAATTCGGCCGCCCGCATGCGGACACGCCCGCGCACATCAAGGAAGCGGCCAAGGCGGCGCTCGACGCGGGCATCGTCCATTATGGCGATTTCCGCGGCACGCTCTCCTTCCGCCGGGCGCTGGCGGAGAAGCTCGCCGCGTTCAACGGCCTGGACTATGGCGTCGACGAGGTGCTGGTGTGCAACGGGCTCACCCATGCCTCCTTCGCCGCCTTCATGGCCGCGATCGATCCCGGCGACGAAGTGATCCTGCTCGATCCCTATTACCCCCAGCATATCGGCAAGACCGAGCTGGCCGGCGGCAAGGTGGTGATCGCGGAGCTCGACAAGGCGGACAATTTCGCGATCTCAAGGGAGAGGATCGCCGCGAAGATCACCGATCGCACGCGGATGATCGTGCTGGTCAACCCGGCCAACCCCACCGGCCGAGTCTATAGCCGCGCGGAACTCCAGCACGTCGCCGACCTGGCGATCGAGCACGACCTGCTGGTGCTCTCCGACGAGGTCTATGAATATATCACCTATGGCAGGGCCGAGCATGTCAGCATCGCCAGCCTGCCCGGCATGCGCGACCGGACCATCACCTGCTTCGCCTTCACCAAGGCCTATTCGATGGACGGCTGGCGGATCGGCTATCTGACCGCCGATGCGAAGCTGATGCCCGCGATCCTGCGCATCACCATGACCGATGTGACGCACGTCAACGTCTTCATCCAGGAAGGTGCCCGCGCCGCCGTGGAGGGGCCGCAGGACGCGATGCTGGCGATGGTCGAGGCCGATCGCCGCAAGCGCGACATCGTCGTCCAGGCGCTCAACCAGATGCCGGGCGTCAGCTGCGCCGAGCCGGAAGGGACGATCTATGCCTTTCCGGACATCAGCGGCACCGGGCGCTCCTCGCAGGACCTCGCCATGGCGATCCTGAAGGAAGCGCATGTCGTGGTCGAATCGGGAAGCTTCTACGGCCCGGGCGGGGAGGGGCATCTGCGCGTCTGCTTCGGATCGGAATCCGAGGCGCGGGTGGCCGAGGCGATGGAGCGGCTGGGGCGGTTCTTCAACGCGCTGTGAAGGGCGCGGGCGGTTGCATTCCTCCGTCGTCGCCCCGGCGCGGGGCCGGAGCGACGAAGAGCGGTGAGAGCTTCAACTCGACGAATTGGGGAGAAATGGGATGAAGAGGCGTCTGGGTCTTGCTGCCGTGCTGCTGGCGTTGCCGGCGCTTCCGATCCCGTTGGCGGCGCCCGCACGCGCCCAGGCCCAGGCCCAGGCTCAGGCCGCACCGCAGGGCTATGACGCGCTGGTCGCGCTCTACCAGGAGTTCCGCGCCTTCGTGCCGCCGCCGATGGTGCGGGGCGTGCCCGATTATTCGCCCGAGACGATGGCGCGCCATTATGCCGGGCTCCAGCGCTTCGAGGCGCGGCTGGCGGCGATCGACGACAGCGCCTGGCCGATCCCGCGGCGCGTCGACTACATGGTGGTGCTCGCCGAGATGCGCGGGCTGGAGTTCCAGCACCGGGTGACGCAGCCCTGGAAGCGCGATCCGGCCTTCTACAGCACCACCAATCTCGGCTTCGGGCCCAAGATGCACGGCGCCATCGCGATCCCGGCGCTGCCGGTCGCGAAGGACGCGGCCGCGGCGCTGGCCGCCCGGCTGAACGCGGTGCCCGAGGCGCTGCGCCAGGCCCGGGCGAACCTCACCGATGCGCGCGGCGACCTTGCCCGGCTGGCGATCGTGCAGAAGCAGGTGGAAGTGAACGTCTATGGCGCGCTGGCGGCGGAAGCGGCGAAGCGCCAGCCTCTGCTCGTCGCCCCGGCGAAGCGCGCCCAGGCCGCCGCCGCCGCGTTCAAGGCGTGGCTGGAGGGCATCGAGGCCGGGCTTCCCGCGCATGGCGGGGTGGGGGCGGAGAATTACGCCTGGTATCTCAGGCACGTGCTGCTGCTGCCCTATACGCCGGAGGAGATCCGGGTGATCGGCGAGCGCGAATATCAGCGCCAGCTGGCCTTTCTGAAGATCGAGGAGCATCGCGACCGGGCCATTCCGATGCCCGAGCCGGTCAAGACCCGCGCCGAGTTCGACGCCAAGCGCAAGGCGGAGGACGAGGACCTGCTCAGGTTCCTGCGCGACGGCCAATGGGTGACGGTCCCGGACTATGTGAAGCATGATCCGGAGGAGGGGCCGTACCAGTTCCCCTTCGAGAAGGATCCGTCCAGGCCGGGCCTGTTCGATGCGCCGCAGCATCTCCATTTCTTCTTCCAGGCCGAGTTCCGCGACGGGCGGCCGCTGCGCGCGCACAACCTGCCCGGCCATGCCTTTGACGAACTTCAGGCGGCGCGCGACACGCGCCCGGTGCGCGGCCAGCCGCGGCTGTTCTTCGTCAACGGCCTGCGCAACGAAGGCTGGGCCTTTTACCTCGAGGAATTCCTGATCCAGTCGGGCATGCTGGCGGACCGGCCCAAGGCGCGCGAGATCGACTATATCCTGGGCGCCAAGCGCGCGGCGCGCATCCTGCCCGAGCTGAAGATGCAGGCGAACGAATGGACCTGGAAACAGGCCAATGCCTCGCTGGTCTCGCGCACGCCCAAATGGATGCAGCCGGGCGATGCCGTCGCGCAGTTCGACATCGAGCTGTACCTGCGCCAGCCGGGCTATGGCATCGGCTATTACATGGGCAAGGTCGAGCTGGAGAAGCTGCTGGCCGATGTGGCGATGCGCGAAGGCGAGGGGTTCGACATCAAGACGTTCCACGATCGCTTCCGCGCGGCGGGCTCGATCCCGATCTCGCTGATCCGCTGGGAGCTGACGGGAAGCGACGACGAGATCCGCACGATGCGATGAGGCATGGGCGGGCTGTCCGGGCTTCGTGCCCGTATTCCGCCCGGCCATCGCCGCCTTCGCGAGGATGACGGCTATTGGGATCTCGTCAATGTGATCCGCCGGGGGCTGCTCGATCGGCTTGACGGAGCTGCCCAGGGCGCGCCTCATGCCCTGGACAGCCCCCATGCGATCAGAAGCGGATGCGGGCGCTCAGGCTGGCGCGATGATCCGTGGTGCGCTTGCCGAACTCGCCGTCATAGCCGAGCCGCAGCGACAGGTTCTCGTTGCCCACCACCCGCAGCTCCGCGCCGACATGCGCGGCCTGGCGATCCATCAGCGTCGTGATCGTCGCCGGCGCGGCCGAGGCGTTGCCGCCGAGCAGGCGGAACGGCGCCGCGATCCGGTCGGTGGTGTTGAACACGCCGCCGCCGGTGATCGCGAAGGTCGCGCTGGTCGGGCCGCTGCCGGCGAGCCGCACGCCCAGGCTCAGCTCGGGCGCGACGGTGCCGATCCACTGGGTGTGCGAGAGGCTCTCGACGCCCAGGCCCTCGAGCCCGTGCTCGGTGAAGCCGCCCTGGCGCAGCGCGGTGACGAAGCCGCGCACCGCCGGCCGCGCGAACACCATGCCCTGGCCGAGCACCCAGGCCGCCTCGGCGCTGCCCTGGAAATAGCCGGTGCCCTGGTTGCCCACGCCCTGGCGCGTGTCGAAGATGCTCACGCCGCGGCGCAGCTCGGTCCATTGCCAGCCGCCGCTCACCGAGGCGGCGAACTGCGCGCCGCTCGCACCCGCATAGCGCGCGCCGATACCGGCATGGACACCGTTGCCGTCCGAATTGGCGCGCAGCCCGTCGATCCTGGCATTGCCGAGGCTGTCATAGCCGATCGCGCCGCCGATCATCCAGTCGCCGCCCAGCGGCTTCTCGAAGCCGGCGCGGAAGCGGCCGTCGGTATCGCCGCGGACGCTGGCATGCTCGCCGTCGCCGCTGCGCTTGAAGACATGGCCGCCGGCCTGGCTCCACGCGCAGCCATCGCCCGCCGGGCCGGCGAGCGTGCCGCAGCCGAACAGGTTGGACGAGAAGTCGCGCGCCGCGCCGAACTGGGTGAGCGAGGCGATCAGATAGGGCTCGGGGTTCAGCTGGTCGAAGATCGCGCGATACTGGGCCTCGCCGCCGGCCTGGATGTTGCCGAGCAGGGCCAGCAGGCGGCCGATCCCGGCCGAGCTGCCCGCCGTCACCGCGCGGTCCATATAGGCGCCGAGCGCGCGCTCGTTGCCGTTGAGGAAGGGCTGGCCGAAATTGGTGTCGAAGGCGAGCTGGATGCCGGCGCTGTTGGCGAGCACGCGATAGTCGACCGCCAGCGTGTCGCGGATGACGAGCCCGTTGTTGGTCGCCGTGCCCGCCGTGGCGAACAGGGTGACCGGGTTCTTGTCCTGCATCCAGGTGAGGATCACGTCGCCGGTGCCGGCCACGCTGGTGTTGCCGCTCACATTGACGCGGTCCGACGCATAGGGGCCGAAGGCGACGTCGAACGCCAGGTGGCCGGTGGCGCTCTGGGTGAAGTCGCCGTCGAGATCGACCGTGTTGATGACGCGGGCGCCGTAGAGCAGGTTGGTCGCGGGGGTGCCAACGCCGTCCAGATTGGCGAAGCTGGCGCCGTGCAGCAGGTCGATCGGAGTGCGGCTGGCGGCAAGGCCCATCTGGAAGTCGCCCGCATTGGCGAAGCTCCCGCTCGAGCCGGCGCCGTCGCGCAGGTCGATCCGGCTGAAGGCGATGAAGACGCCGCTGGCGTTGTTGACCAGGGCGTTGGTTCCGCTGCCCAGGTCGACATTGCCGATGATCGTGCCGCTGTTCTCCACCCGGTCGTTGCCCGCGCCGGTGTCGATCGCGAGGCCGGAGACCGCGCTGATCGAGCCGGAGGTGAGCTGGATCAGGTTGGCCGCGCCGCCGGCCAGGCGGATGCCGGCGCCGGTGCCGGCGCCGCCGCGCACCAGGTTGTTGGCGGTGACGCGGATATTGCCCGTGCCGGTGCTGCCCTGGCTCTGGGCGAAGATGCCGGTCGAGTTCAGGCCGGCGGCGAAGACCGAGCCGGAGAGGCGCAGGTCGATCGCGCCGCCCGCGCCGGTGCCGGTGCCGTTGCCGGCGAAGATCCCCTCGACCCAGCCGCCGCCGCCGCCGAGCGACTGCGCGACCACGCCGATGGAATTGGCGCCGAGCACCGCGATGTTGCCGGTCTGGTCGAAGCGGATGGCGCCGCCATTGCCGGTATTGCCCGGGTTGAAGGCGATGCTGGCGGAATCGATTGCGCCCAGCACCGCGCCGCCGCCGCCGCCGATCGACTGGAGGAACACGCCATGCGCATGGTTGCCGGCGGTCTGGACCGCGCCGTTGTTCGACACGGTGACGCTGCCGCCATTGCCGCTCGCGCCGCCGCTGCCGCCCAGGGTGACGATGGCGCTGCCGCCGGTGAGGCGCACCTCGCCGCCGCCCGCGCCGATCGACTGGACGACCAGCGCCGGCGAATAGTCGCCCAGCGTGGCGAAGCCGCCGGCATAGGCGAGGGTGACGGTGCCGCCGTCGAGCCCGGCGCCGCCATTGGCGCCGAGCGCGATGGCGGTCGGCGGAACCGCGGGCGGCGCGGCCGCCAGCGGATCCGCGCCGGCGCCCGCCAGCCAATAGGCCAGCGCGCGCTGGCTCTGGGGGGCGAGCCCTGCGCTGGGGCCGGTGCCGGGCGCGGTGGCGTCGACATCGAGCACGCTGGGCGCGGCCGCCGTGGCGCCCGTGCCCAGGGCGATCTCGACGATCGCCGAGCCGCCGCCGCCGCCGATCGACTGGACGATCGCGCCGGGCGCGAACTTGCCGGTGGTGCTGATCGCGCCGGTCATGCCGCGCTGGATCGCGCCGCCCGAGGCGCCGGTGGTGCCGTCGGCGCCGAGCGTGACCGAGGCGCCGGCGAAGAAGGACGCGAGCTCGGCGGTCACGTCGATGATGCCCCGGCCGCCGCCGCCGCCGATCGACTGGGCCAGCGCGCCCGCCGCGCCGTCGCCATTGGTGGTGACGCTGCCCGCATGGCTGCCGGTGATGTCGCCGCCGTCATTGTCGGCGCCGCCCAGGCCGCCCAGCGCCAGCCGGACGCCGACGGGCGCCTGCGGGTCGGTGACGGTCGGGTCGCGGAGCGCGACGATGTCGAGGTCGATGTCGATCGTGCCGCCGCCGCCGCCGATCGCCTGGTTACTGATGCCGACGCCGTTGCGCCCGCCCGCGCCGATCGTGCCGTTCGAGTTCACCGTCACCTTGCCGGCGTTCATGCCGGAAGCGCCGTCGGCGCCCGCGCGGGCGACGACCAGCGGGTTGGGCCGCTCGGTATTGCCGTGCGGGCCGACCACGGGCAGGCCCGGCAGGCCGGTGATGCCGCTGAAGTCGAGGCCCAGCGTGCCGCCGCCGCCATTGATGCTCTCCGCGACGATCGCCTGCGAACCTGCGCCGAGCACGGTGATGTCGCCGGTCTGGTTGACCGTGACCGCGCCGCCGGTGCCGCCGGTGCCGCCGCCGGTGAGGCCGACGATCAGCGCGATCTCGTTGGACAGGGTTAGGCTGGCCGGCTCCGGGGTGAGCGCCGCGCCCAGCCCGGCATTGCCGCCGCCGCCGCCGATGCTCTGCGCCACGATGCCGTTCGCCTTGGCGCCGCGGGTGAGGATCGAGCCGCTGTTGGTCACGGTGACCGCGCCGCCATTGCCGCCATTGCCGCCCACGCCGCCGATCGCGATCAGCGGCGCCGAGGTCGGCGCGCCGATCAGCAGGCTGCCGGTGAGCGCCATCCCGCCATTGCCGCCGCCGCCGCCGATCGACTGGGCGAGGATGCCGTGCGCGCCTTCGCCCCTGGTCTCGATCGTGCCGGCATTGGTCACCTCGACCACGCCGCCGATATTGCCGCTGCCGCCGACCGCGCCGAAATTGAAGCCGAAGGCGACGCTGTCCTTGCCCGACGAGACGCCGGTCAGCGCCAGGATGGTCGAGCTGTTGCCGCCGCCGCCGCCCAGCGACTGGGCGAAGATGCCATAGGCGCCCTTGCCCTCGGTGAGGATGTCGCCCGAATTGGCGCCGCCGGTGTCGCGGTTCACCACGGTGACCTTGCCGCCCGCGCCGCCGCTGCCGCCATTGCCGCCGATGGTGACGCGCGCACTGTGCGTCTGCTTGTCCGCCCCGGTGGCGCCCACCGCGAGCTGGAGCACCAGCCCCGCATCGCCGCCGCCGCCGCCGATCGAATTGGCGCTGATGCCCGCGGCATCCTCGCCCTTGGTCCAGATCAGGCCCTCGTTGGTGACCGAGACGTCGCCCGCCTTCTCGCCCGTGCCGCCGGCGCCGCCGACATTGACGTTGATCGAGTTGTTGGCGCTCTTGCCCTGGGCGCGGAAGTCGATGACCGCGCCGCCGATGCCGCCGCCGCCGCCGATCGACTGGGCGCGGATGCCGAAGGCGCGCGCGCCGCTGGTGGCGATCACGCCGGTGTTGGTCACCGTCACCGTGTCGCCGATGCCCGCGGTGCCGCCCGAGCCGCCTACCGCGATGCCCATGGTGTTCGAAGTGTTGCCGCTGCCCTTATATTGCAGCGCGACGCTCGCCGCGAAGCCGCCGGTGCCGCCGCCGCCGCCGATGCTCTGGGCGAGGATGCCGTCCGCATCGTCGCCGCCGGTGACGATCCGCGCGCTGTTGCCGACATCGACGGTCGAGCTCTTCGAGCCGACGCCGCCGGTGCCGCCCACCGCGACCGTGAGCGCCGCCGTGGTGTTGACCATCACGCCGGTGCCGCTGCCGCCCGCGCCGCCCGACCCGCCGATGCTCTGCGCCCAGATGCCGCGCGATTCGACGCCGCGCGTGGTGAGGTTCGCCGCGTTGACGACCGAGACCGCGCCGCCGGTCGCCCCGACGCCGCCGTCCAGGCCGACGCCGACGCTGCCGGCGAAGCTCTGTGCCGAGCTGCCGCTGCCGGTGCCCACGGTGCCGCCGATCTTGAACGAGCCGCTGTTGCCGCCGCCGCCGCCGACCGACTGGGCGAAGATCGCCGAGGAATAGCCGCCGCTGGTGTCGATCGCGCCCGCGGCGTTCACCGTCACTTCGCCGCCGGTGCCGCCGGTGCCGCCCGACTGGCCGAGGCTCAGCGCGAACTGGTTCTTCGCGCCCGGCACCAGGCCGAAATCGAACGAGGCATTGCCGCCGCCGCCCCCGATCGACTGGGCATGGATGCCGATCGAACGCTCGCCGGTGGTGACGATCGCGCCGTCATGATCCACTTCGACATCGCCGGCCTCGCCGCCGATGCCGCCGCGCCCGCCGATGCTCAGGTTGAGCTGGTTGGCGTCGCGGGTATAGCCGCCGGCCAGGTTGAAGGTGCCGTTGCCGCCGCCCTTGCTGATCGACTGGGCGAGGATGCCGTCGCTCAGCGCGCCGCTGGTGCCGATATCGCCGCGGTGCCGCAGCGTGACGTCGCCGCCCGCGCCCGCGTCGCCGCCCGAGCCGCCGACATTGACCACCGCCGCGAACGGGCTGTTGCCCGCCGGCGCCAGCGTGACGTCGAGCACCAGGTTGAACCCGGCATTGCCGCCGCCGCCGCCGATCGACTGCACGGTCATCCCGTTCGATTCGTCGCCGAAAGTGCGGATGAGGCCGGGCGTCGCGGTCTCGACGCCGCCGACCATGGTATAGCCGCGCGTCACCGTCACATCGCCGGCATTGCCGCCCGCGCCGCCGGTGCCGCCGATGCCGAGCGCGATCGGCGCGCCCTGGCGCGAGACCGCGCCGGCCACGTCGATGCCGCCCTGGCCGCCGCCGCCGCCCACCGACTGGACGAGGATGCCCGTCGCCTTGCCGACATAGTCGGTCGCCGAAAGCGTGACCGCGCCGCCGGCGCCGCTGGTCACCTTGGTGTTGACCAGCACATTGCCGTTGCTGGTGAAGGTGACGTCGCCCGCATCGGCGCCGGTGCCGCCGGTGCCGCCCAGGCCGGCGGCGAGCGCGACGCCGGTGAGCTTCGACTTGCCGGCGCCGGCATTGTTCAGCGCCGCCGAGACGTTGAGCCCGCCATCGCCGCCGCCGCCCGCGACCGACTGGACGATGATGCCGGCGGCCTCATAGCCGTCGACCATCACCTGGCCGTTCTGGGTGGCGATCACGTCGCCGCTGGCATTGCCCGCGCCGCCGAAGCCGCCGATGCCGAAGACGAGCGTCGGCTCGGTCGCGGTCGTGTCGGCGGTGATCCCGCCGGAGATGTTGATGCCGCCGGTGCCGCCGCCGCCGCCGACCGACTGGACGAGCAGGCCGCGCGCGCTGGTGCCCTGGGCGAACAGGTCGGCATCGACATTGGCGGTCACCTTGCGGCCCAGGCCGCCATCGCCGCCGAAGCCGCCGATCCCGACGGTGAGCTGGCCGTCGAGCGAGATCCCGCCCGAGACGTTGATCCCGCCGATGCCGCCGCTGCCGCCGAGCGACTGGGCGATCACCGCCGAGCGCTCGTCGCCCGAAGCGACGACCTGCACGCGGTCGGCGCCCGGCGCCTTCACGCTCAGCTCGACCGTGCCGGCATTGCCGCCATCGCCGCCGAAACCGCCGATGCCCAGCGCGGCGACGCGGCTCGCGCTGCTCGAGCCGGGCGAGGTGAGGGCGATCTGGCCGGTGACATTGATCCCGCCCTGGCCGCCGCCGCCGCCCACGCTCTGCGCGATCACGCCGTTCGAGCCGTTCGCGATGGTGCGATAGGCGGGGAAGCTGAAGTCGAAACCAAGGAAGTTGATCGTCTGCGCCGCGTGCGCGACCACGCCGCCATTGCCGGTCGCGAGCACATTGCCGGTCACGCGCGCGGTGACGTTGCCCGCTTCGCCGCCGCCGCCGCCGAAGCCGCCCAGGCCGAAGCCGAACGAGCCGGTGCTGCCGCTGGTGCTGCCGGAGATGCCGCCGGCCACGTCGATGCCGCCGCGGCCGCCGCCGCCGCCGATGCTCTGCGCGACGAGGCCGTCGGAATCGGCGCCGCCGGTCACGGTGTTTCCGGTGCGGGTCAGCTCGACGTCGCCGGCCTTGCCGCCGTCGCCGCCAAAGCCGCCGATGCCGATCGAGGCGGTGCCCGCGGTGCCGGTGGAGAGGGCGATCGCGCCGGATACGTTGATCCCGCCCGCGCCGCCGCCGCCCGCGATGCTTTGCGCCACCACGCCGGCCGAATCGCTGCCCCGGGTCCGATAGTCGCCGGCCACGCTGGCGGTGACCTTCTGGCTGATGCCGCCGTCGCCGCCAAAGCCGCCAATGCCGATCGCGGCGCCGATGGAAGTGTTGTTGCCCGCCGAGATCGAGAGCGAGCCGGTGACGTTGAACGCGCCGTTGCCGCCGCCGCCGCCCAGGCTCTGGATCAGCGCGCCGGCCGATTCCGCGCCGCTGGTCGCGACATTGCCCGAAAGCGTGGCGTCGACCGTGGCCGCGTCGCCGCCATTGCCGCCAAAGCCGCCGATGCCGACACCGAGCGTGCCGGTGCCGCCGCTGGAAAGGGCGATGCTGCCGGTGACGTTGAACCCGCCATTGCCGCCGCCGCCGCCGGCCGACTGGATCAGGATCGCGCCGCTGCGCGCGCCGAGCGTCCCGACATCGCCGGTGAGCGCGGCGGTAACTGCCTTGGCATTGCCGCCGCTGTCGCCAAAGCCGCCGACGCCCACGCCCAGCGTGCCCGAGCTGCCATTGCCGGCGCTGAGGCTGAGGCCGCCGGTGACGTTGAACGCGCCGTTGCCGCCGCTGCCGCCCAGGCTCTGCACGGTCAGGCCCAGCGAATCGTCGCCCCTGGTGCCGATGTCGCTGGTCAGGGTCGCGTCGACCGTGCCCGCGTCGCCGCCCGCGCCGCCGAACCCGCCGACGCCGACCAGCACGTTGCCGGTGAGCTCCTTCGAGACCGCGATGCCGCCCGAGATGTTGAACCCGCCATTGCCGCCGCCGCCGCCGACCGACTGGATCAGCGCGCCGCCCGAGCGCGCGCCGCGCGTGGCGACGTCGCCGTTGATGTTGGCGATCACGGCTTCGGCATTGCCCGCGGTGGCGCCGGCGCCGCCGATGCCCACGCCGATATTGCCGGCGCCGCTCTTCGATCCGGCGATGCCGCCGGTGACGTTGAACGCGCCGTTGCCGCCGCCGCCGCCCAGGCTCTGCGCGACGATGCCGCGCGCGTCGTCGCCTTCGGTGGAGACCGCGACCAGCGTATCGGCGGTGTCGGCAACGCCCTGGTTGACGTTGAGCGTGACGGCCTTGCCGTCGCCGCCGCTGCCGCCCGCGCCGCCCAGGCCGATGCCGAGCGTGCCGGCCCCGTCCTTGGCCACCGCGATGCCGCCCGAGACGTTGAACGCGCCCGCGCCGCCGCCGCCGCCCACGCTCTGCGCCAGGATGCCGTCGCTCTCGTCGCCTGCGGTCGCGGTGGTGCCGGTGACGGTGAGGGTGACCTTGCCGGCGTCGCCGCCCGATCCGCCCGATCCGCCGATGCCGACATTGATCGCGCCGGCGACGGTGCCCGAGATGCCGATGCCGCCGGAGACGTTGAACCCGCCGGTGCCGCCGCCGCCGCCCAGGCTCTGCGCGGTGATCGCGGTCGACTGGTTGCCTTCGGTCAGGATCGAGACCGCGCTCGCATCGACTTCGCCGCCATTGCCGGCGCCGCCGCCGGAGCCGCCCAGGCCGATATTGACCGCCGCGCCATAGTTGCCCGATCCGCCGATGCTGCCCGAGACGTTGAACCCGCCGACGCCGCCGCCGCCGCCGTTCGACTGGACCACCACGCCGCGCGACTGGTCGCCGAGCGTGTGGACGGCGGCGAGCGCGCTGCCCGTCGCATGCAATGCATTGCCGCCGGTGCCGCCCGCGCCGCCCAGGCCGACGGACAGGCCGCCGCCAAAGGTCGCGCTGCCCGCGATCGAGCCGGAGAGGTTGAATCCGCCCGCGCCGCCGCCGCCGCCCAGGCTCTGGACGAGCGCGCCGGCGGACTGGTCGCCCGAGGTGTAGATCGTGCGCGCCGCGGTGCCGGTGACCTCGCCGCCGCCGGCGGCGCGGGGGGGGGCGCGG
>JAFOMG010000011.1 GCA_017418975.1 Sphingomonas sp. | reverse complement strand
TAAGGACATGTTGCACAACCCACGCCGAAGCGCAGATCGTTGGAACGGCTTGACTTTATCTGAGTTACTTGCGCCTAGAAGCCGCAAGACCCAGGGCCGCCGCCCACATGTCCCTTCATCTATATCACTATGTCAAAGAGCGACAAAAACCGACGCACCGTCTAACCCCTTTTTCTCGGGGCGACCTGTGCGCCTGGATTTTGGTGACCGTCGAAGCGTTCCGGTGAGGAGCACCGCGTCGGTGGAGTGGCTTCTATGCGTGACCTTTCGGCCCGTCAACAGCCTTGTGAAACTTTCTGTCTTTTTTTCGAAACAGACCCCGAAAACCGCAGAAATCCGCGGTTTTCGGGCGTACGGCCCGGCGACTGAATGACGGATCGATGACCAGGAAGGGCGCGAATCATGCGAATCGCCCCTCGAATCACGCCGGAAAACGCGAATCCGGGATACGATTTCCCCTGCAGAACTGCGCAATTCCGCGGCTTTCCGGCGGTTTACGGCGCATAAAGGCGAACGGGCGCATAGCGCGCGAGATGAGCGATACCGTGCTGGCCAATTCCGAAGCCGAAAGCGCCGCGCTGCGCCAACAGGTGCGCAGCGCCGTGATCTGGCGCTCGGGCACCCAGATCTTCGGCCAGCTGCTTACCTGGGCCTCGACCTTCATCGTCATCCGGCTGCTCGGCCCATCCGCCTATGGCCTGTTCGCGATGACGCAGGTGATCCTGGTCCTGCTCAACATGCTCAACGGCTACGGCCTCGCCAGCGCGCTCATCCAGCGCAACGACGCCGGGCGCCACGCGCAGCGCCAGCTGTTCGGCATGCTGATCCTGCTGAACTTCGGCCTGGGCGCGATCCAGTTCCTCGCCGCCCCCGCCGCCGCCGCCTATTACCGCCAGCCCATGGTGGCCGACCTGCTCCGCGTGCAGGCGCTCCTATATATGGCCACCCCGTTCATCGCCCTGCCCCAGGCGCTGCTCTCGCGCGCGATGGACTTCCGCAAGCAGGCGCTGGTCAATTTCGTCTCGGCGCTCGCCGGCGCGATCACCGCGCTTGCCGGCGCGCTTGCCGGCCTGGGCGTATGGACGCTGGTCGCCGCGCCGATCGCGCTGTTCGCCACCCGCGCCATCGGCATGACGATCGCCGCGCGCTCGCTGCTCTGGCCGAGCTTCGACTTTCGCGGCGCCGGCGACATCGCCCGCTATGGCGGCGTGATGGCCACCGGCCAGCTCTTCTGGTTCGCCCAGAGCCAGGCCGACGTATTCATCGCCGGCCGCCTGTTCGACCCGCACACGCTGGGCATCTACACCACCAGCCTGTTCCTGACCCAGATCTTCGTCGCCAAGTTCGTGCCCCCGCTCAACGAGGTCGCCTTCTCCGCCTATGCCCGGCTCAAGGACGACAAGGCCGCGGTCGCCGCCGCCTTCACCAAGTCGGCGCGGCTGATCATGGTGGTCGCGATGCCCTTCTATCTCGGCATGGCCGCCACCGCCGACCCGCTGGTCGCGGTGGCGCTGGGGCCGAAATGGCGGGAGGCGGCCCCGGTGGTGCACTGGCTGGCGCTCGCCATGCCGATGATGACGCTGCAAGTGCTCTATGCCCCCGCCAGCGACGCCTGTGGCCGCCCGGGAATCAGCGCCCAGAACTCGGCGACCGGCGCGCTCTGCCTGCCGATCGCGTTCCTGATCGGCGTGCACTGGGGGCTGATGGGCCTCGTCGCCGCCTGGTTCGCCGCCTATCCCGTCTATCTCGCGGTCTCGACCTGGCGGACGCTGCCGGTGATCGGCGTGAGGCTGGGCGCGCTGATCGAGGCGATCGCCCCGCCGGTGCTGGCGGCCGGCGCCATGGCGCTGCTCGTCACCGGGCTCGATTCGCTGCTGCCCCCGCTCCCGGCGCTCCCGCATCTCGCGCTGCTCGCGGGCGCGGGCGGCCTTATCTATGGCGGGCTGCTGTTCCTGTTCGCCCGCCCGATGCTGATCGAATCGATCAACCTGATCCGCAACCGCCACGGATGAGCCGCGACGCGCCGGGGAGAGTTCGTCATCCCCGCGAGGGCGGGGGTTCAAGCTGGATGGGGGCGAAGCAGTTCCGCCCAGAGCAGCCGGAGACGGCAGGACGCGCCGCGCGGCCATTGCCCCTGGCCCTGGATCCCCGCCTTCGCGGGGATGACGGACATGGTTTCAAAGGCTTGGGTGTGAACCCATAAACGACCGCTTTCGGTATATCGGACCAATCGGCCGATCTTGGAGCGTTTGCCGCGCGGCCGCTTTTGGATCGGCCGCCGCACGGATGAACGACCGCGAATGGGTGGGAAGCGGTCTGTCGGCTTTCGGCGAGATGTCGCGGACCGCGGCCGCTCAGGTTATGCACTTCTCTCCATGCGCCCACTCGCAGTTCCTATAGAGGAATGCCGCAGTGATAACGAATGGACGCCCCTCATCGACGGCTTGCATTGTCGGGCTTGAGTGACTTTACGTGCGTTCGGCCACCATCTCCGGCGACGCGACCGGATCAAGCGTCACAGGGTCAAAGAGCTCACTGCGCCTCCGGTCGCCTGCAAATATGTCGACGATCATCCGCCTGAAAAATCGTCGCATCAGCTTGGCCATTGACAGCGGTATGAGGTGACGGACGTCGCCCGTCGCTTCGTTTGTAAACAGATGCCCAATCGGCGAACCTAGTATCCGCTCGCGTTGATCGGAGTCACAATTGGCGACCAACGTGGTAATATACGGGATCCGACCATTCCTGTAGGTGTTGAACATTGGCGTGTCACAACATCGCGCATACCACCGCAGCGTAGGCTTATTGGTAAGGTGCAGGCAGCTGAGCTGGTCTCGGCCAGTCACAATTCGCATTTTCGCGCATCGACTTTGGTAAAGCGCAGTTCCCGCATTCTGATCCAGGATCCGATTGGCCGCGCCGAGACGCTTCGCAAAAGCTTGGCAATCGGTGCAGTGGCACACGACATGATCGCCGACGCCAGGACCGGCTGTGATCAGCATGCCCGTTATCGAACCGCAGGCACACGAGAACGGTAGATCGGGCCGCAGGGTCCTTCGTTCCTCTTTGTTCGTCATCAACCGGTCTTTCGTTCCTTCAACGCGTGTCGCTGCGCGCTCAGATTAGGCAGAGCGGGCTGTGCCGTTGAAGATCGACCATCGGATCCAGTCACCCAATGTGATCGAACTGCCTCCTAGGCGTAGACGGCCGCTTTTGGAACCAGATCCGAGCGCTCCCAACTACCGCCATTGGGGCGCTAGCTGCCATTATTCGCAGCGCGATAGCTACGGTTCAGCATAATGGTCAGGAGTACCAAGCCTGCCATCAAGCCCAGCACCCATCCCGTCGCCAAATCGATGCTGGGCAGCAGCGATAGGCGCAGCGCCATCAGGGTAGCCAGGCTTCCCAGAGCCATCAGGAGCATACGCTCGACAATGGATTTAGCCACCAATTTGCCCTCTCAATGCGACTTAACGGATAGGTGATGAAGAGAGATGCGAACGACTGCAATGGGGCGTTTGCAGCCTGACCGCTTTTGGATCGGCCGTCCAACCGCCGAACGGCGGACCATGGGCGGGTTCTGCCAGGCAGCTTCTAGGCTCCAGTCTCCGAAAAGCTGAGATTGACAGAGACCGCAATGTCTTGCTCGTCTCCGATAATGAAGGTGACGGCACAGTCTCGACTCAAATCTGCGTTGGAGCGATTGGCTACAAGGTCGATCGGCGGTCTAGGAAGGTCGTGGGCTGGGCCAAAGCCGGCTGGTGATTCCACGATCGCAACGATTGCATTTGATGTGGGGTTGGATGCCCAGGGCCGGGAAGCGGATTTTCATCCGCTCCAAGCGAACGACGCACCAATTTGGTTGACGCTCTTCGCAACACAGTCGCTTCTCCACGGCGAGCAACCAATCCCGGCAGGCATCCAAAATGAAATTACGGAGTGCCTTCGGGCACTGGGCTCGGATGCGCAGTTTTTCAGCAAAGGGGTCTGGCAACAGACGCGGCGCCTGAAACACTATGATCCTGTAAGCATCGAAAGCGGCTGGGATCGACGTCGTCATCGATTGTTCTTTCAAGGGAACGGCGAACCCTTACCCCCGATTGACGTAATATAAGACGGGGGCATCGTGGGCTTCAATGATACTACGGCTTTCATTTTTTGGGTCGAAGAGGACGATTGATCGCCCAATCGCAGCTTCCGCTTACGGCACCGCAATCGAACGACGTGAACGACCGAGTGTGGAGCGTGAGCCGCCTCGCGGCTTTTGGATCAGCCGCCGCGCCGCAGCACGACCGCGAATGGATGGAAAGCGGACGTTACCGCTTTGAGCGAAACAGGCGGCGTTGCGCCTCATTGATTGCGCCTTCGTCCCAGTCGATCTCGCGTCGAGAGGCAGGCAGGTAGTCGCGGCGCGACGGCTCGTCGTAGATGAGGGTGGCGTGGATACCTTGGGCCTCCCTTTTCAAAATAGGACGCTCCCAAATGCGAGAGAATATCTCTTCTGCCACGGCCTCGCCGACCCTGCCGATGACATCCTCGATTACCTCGATCTCCTCTCCGTTAGGAAAAAGGATCGCAAACTCTTCATCTGTGGCTTGGAACACGCTGAAGGTAGCGTTCAACGCGCTATCGACGGTCAGGATATTCTTCATAGGCCGTCGTTACCGAATAATGCTGGCGTCTGCCATTGGGGCGTTTGCCGACAGGCCGCTTCTATGAGTCCTCAACCTAGTTCAGGTTCCCGCCCCAGGGATCACACCGCCTGGATATAGGCACGCATCGCATCGGCTTCCGATTCGATCCGCTCGATCCGGTACTTCACCAGATCGCCGATCGAGACGAGCCCGATACAGGTATCGCCCTCGACCACCGGCAGATGGCGGATGCGCCGACGGGTCATCAGCGCCAGCGCGGCGAGCACGCTCTCGTCGGGCGAGACGGTGATCGCCGGCGCGGTCATCACGTCGCCCACCTTGCGCGCGAGCGCCGCGGCCCCTTCGCGCTCGAGGCAATAGATCACGTCACGTTCGGAGAATATCCCGGCGACCGCGCCGCCGGACATCACGGGCACGGCGCCGATTCGCTTCCCGGCGAGCAGCGCGACCGCATCGGCGACCGTCCGGTCGCCATCGATCGAGACCACTTCGTGCCCCTTGCCCCCCAGGATCGCCGCGATCGTCATCGCCATCACTCCGCATTCGGGTCCAGGCGGTTGAGTCTCCCACACATCGCCCCCAATTGCAAAAGATGGACGCGCCGCACGGCCTGGACGATCCCGAATATGCCGCCTTTGCCTGGGCGCGCTATCGCCGCATCCTGGGCTGGATGGCGATGGTCGCGGCGGCGGCGGCGATAGGTGCGATCCTGGTCCTGTGGCACTGGCTGGGCTGGCTCAACCTGACCGTGATCCTGGCCACCGCGCTCGGCGTGTTCTTCACCATCCTGCTCGGCGCCATGCTGATGGGCCTGATGTTCCTGAGCTCGGGCACCGGCCATGACGAACAGGTGGAGGACCGGCTGAAGGACGAAATGGAAATCGGCGACTGAGCCTTCGCCCAGCCGCCGATCCATCGTCCTGATTCTTCAGATCGCGAACGCCGCCGTTCAGGCAGTCGCTTCCGCATCCTCGGCGCGGGTGCGGCGGCGGCGCGGCTTCTTCACCGGCTCCTCCGCTTCCGCGGCCGGCGCCGCGTCGATCACGCCGAGCGCCGGCGGCAGCACCGCGGCGTCGATCGCATGGCTCTCATCGGCGGGCTGCGCCTCCTCGCGGCGCGGGCGGCGGGTGCGGCGTGGCGCCTGCTCCTCGCGCGGGGCGCGCTGCTCTTCGGCGGCAGCCTCGAAGCCCTCGGCCTCGACGGCATGGCCATTGCCATAGCCATTGGCGCGGCCGTTGCGGTCCTCGCGCTCGCGGCGAGGCTGGCGCTCCTGGCGCTCCTCACGCTCGCGGCCCTGACGCTCCTCGCGCTCGCGGCGCGACGGCTGGGCGCGCTGCTCCTGCGGCTCGTCCGCTTCGTCGGCGCGATTGCCATCGGCCTCGACGTCGAAATCCTCGTCGTCGCCGTCGAAATCGTCGCGCTGGCGGCGCTGCTGGTTCTGCTCCTCGAAGCGCGAACGGCTCTCGCTCAGCACGCGGAAATAGTGATCCGCGAACTGGAGATAATATTCGGTGTTGACCCGGTCGCCCTGCATCTGGGCATCGCGCGCCAGATTCTTGTATTTCTCGAGCAGCTGGGCGGCGTTGCCGCGCGCACGGTTGTCGATGCGGTTCCCGTTACCCTGGCCCGGGTTGCCACCCTGGCGCTGCTGCTGCCCGCCACGACCACGACGGCGGCCGGCCTGACGATTGTTCATCAAGGTCTGTATGTCCTGTCTTGTTTACGCTGTCCGTCGGTCCAATTCCTGGGTCCCGGATGCAGTTTACAAATGCGCGCCAACGCCTCGGGAGGCGCGACTCGCCTGCCATGGCCACCGGACTGCAGCGGCTATCATGACCTGAATCGGGGCTGTGCTTTTCACGGCCCAAGTTTCAACGGCTTGGTTGAAAGTGCCCTACCCCGTCGCTGTCTTAGCCGGTGCAGCACCAATGTCCAAGCAGAAATATGTGTCGTTTTCGCGTCGTTTCAAGTCAGGAGCAGCGCGCGCGGCCGCTCTCCCAGATCCTTGTACAGCGTCACGGCGAAACCGCCATTCCGGGCAATCGCGGATACCGGCCCGGCCTGGGTCCAGCCGATCTCCAGCACCGCCGCGCCGCCGGGCGCGAGCAGGCGGCGGAGATCGGGAATGATCCGGCGATAATCGTCGAGCCCCTCGGGGCCCGCGAACAGCGCCGCGCCGGGCTCATGGCGGCGGACCTGCTCGGGCAGATCCTCCCGCGTCCCGATATAGGGCGGGTTGGCGAGAATCAGGTCGAAGCGCGCAGCGAGCCCCTGCCCCCAGTCGCCGGGCCGGAAGGCGGCGCGCGACTCCATCCCCAGCGCCGCGGCGTTGCGCCGGGCATAGTCGAGCGCGACCTCCGACGCATCCACGCCGAGCCCCTGCGCCTCGGGCCATTCGGCCAGCGCGGCGAGCAGCAGCGTGCCGGGGCCCGTGCCGAGATCGAGGATCCGCGCGGGCGCGCGGGCGCCGAAATATTCGATCGCCGCCTCGATCAGCGTCTCGCTGTCGGGGCGCGGGATCAGCACCCCGGGGCCGACCGCGAGCTCGATCGTCCAGAAGGCGCGGCGGCCGGTGATGTACGCCACCGGCTCATGCGCCAGCCGCCGCGCAAGCAGCGATTCGAGCGCGACGGGCACGGGATCGCCGAGATGGCGCAGGATCATCGCCTCGCGCGAGACGCCCAGGGCGTGCGCCATCAGCAGCTCGGCATCGAGCCGGGGGGAATCGGAGACGGGTTCGAGGGTTCTGGCGGCTTCGATCAGAGCGCCGCCCACTCCCTCTCTCCGCTTGCCGGGAGAGGGGGTCGCCGGATCCGCATGCGATTCGTCCGGAGGGGAGGTCACGCCCCTCTCCCCGGCCCACTCCCCGCACGCGGATAGAGGGAGCTACCCATCCAGCTGCGCCAGCCGGTCCGCCTCGTCCTGGGCGACGAGCGCGCCGATCAGCTCGTCCAGCTCGCCTTCCATCACTTCGGGCAGGCGGTGGAGCGTCAGGTTGATGCGGTGATCGGTCACGCGCCCCTGGGGGAAATTATAGGTCCGGATGCGCTCCGAGCGATCGCCCGAGCCGACCATCGACTGCCGCGCGCCCGCGCGCGCCGAGGCAAGCCGGTCGCGCTCGGCCTCGTACAGGCGAGTGCGCAGCACCTTCATCGCCTTGGCCTTGTTCTTGATCTGCGAGCGCTCGTCCTGCTGGATCACGATCGTGCCGGTCGGCAGGTGGGTGATGCGCACTGCCGAATCGGTGGTGTTCACGCCCTGCCCGCCCGGGCCCGAGGCGCGATAGATATCGATGCGCAGGTCCTTGTCGTCGATCCGGATATCGGCCTCCTCGGCTTCGGGAAGCACCGCCACCGTCGCCGCCGAAGTGTGGATGCGCCCGCCCGCCTCGGTGGCCGGCACGCGCTGCACCCGGTGCACGCCGCTCTCGAACTTCAGCTTGGCGAACACGCCGGTGCCGGTGACGCTGAGCACCACTTCCTTGAAGCCGCCGAATTCCGATTCGGAGGACGAGATCAGCTCGATCTTCCAGCCCATCCGGTCGGCATAGCGCTGGTACATGCGCAGCAGGTCCCCGGCGAACAGCGCGGCTTCGTCGCCGCCCACGCCGGCGCGGATCTCGAGCATCGCCGGGCGCGCATCGGCCGCGTCCCTGGGCAGCAGCGAGAGCGCCAGCCCGCGCTCGGCATCGGCGAGCGCCGCTTCATTGGCGCGCAGCTCCTCCGCCGCCATCGCGCGCAGCTCCTCGTCGGGCTCCTGCGCCATCAGCGCGAGCGATTCGGCCTCGGCACGCAGCCGGCGGACCTCGCCCGCGGCGAGTGCCACCGGCTCGATCTCGGCATATTCCTTGGAGACGGCGACGAACCTGTCGCCCGACAGGTCGCCGGTCGCCATCTGCGCCTGCAGCTCGTCGCGCCGCGCCTCGATCGCGGCGATGCGGTCGGCGGGAATCTTCATCGGGCGGCGCCCGAGACCAGCGTCGCGACCGCGTCGGCATCCACCCCGTCGCCGTCGATCACGCGCTGCGCGATCGATACCTCGCCGTCGCGCTGCTGGAACGAGACCGTCATCGCCGGGTTCGCCTTCATCGCGCGGTCATAGCGCTTCCTGGGGCTGCCGCTCGCGAACAGCTCGGCGCTGATGCCCGCGTTGCGCAGTCCCGCCAGCAGGCCGATCGCGGCCGCTTCGCTGCCCGCCGCCTCGACGACGACGGCCACCTGCATGCGCTCCGCCGCCGGCTCGGCGATCAGCATCCCCAGCCGCTCGACGCCCGCCGCCCAGCCCACGCCCGGCGTCTCGGGGCCGCCGAGATTGCCGACCAGCCCGTCATAGCGGCCGCCGGCCAGCACCGTGCCCTGCGCGCCCAGCCGGTCGGTGACGAACTCGAAGGCGGTGTGGCGGTAATAATCGAGCCCGCGCACCAGGCGGCTGTTGCGCGTCCATTGCACCCCGGCCGCGTCGAGCCCGTCGGTGACGGCCTTGAAGAAGGCCGCGGCCTCCGCGGTCAGATAGGCGTCGATGTCCGGCGCGCTGTCGGCGATCGGGCGGTCCTGCGGGTCCTTCGAATCGAGGATGCGCATCGGGTTCTTCTCGAGCCGGACGAGGCTGTCCTCGCTCAGCTGGTCCCGGTGCGCCGCGAAATGCGCGACCAGCGCGGTGCGCCAGGCGTCGCGCGTTTCCGCGTCGCCCAGCGTGTTGAGCTGGAGGGTGACGCCCTCGATGCCCAGCTCGCGCAGCAGCTGGTCGGCAAGGACGAGCAGCTCCACGTCGGCGGCCGGCTCGGCGGCGCCGAGGATCTCGGCGTCGAGCTGGTGGAACTGGCGGAAGCGGCCCTTTTGCGGGCGCTCGTAGCGGAACACCGGGCCGCTGGTGACGAGCTTGAGCGGCGCATATTGCTGCCAGCCCTCGGTGACATAGGCGCGGCAGATGCCGGCGGTGAATTCGGGGCGCAGCGTGATCAGGTCGCCGCCCTTGTCCTCGAACGTGTACATCTCCTTCGAGACGACGTCGCTGGTCTCGCCCATCGAGCGGGCGAACACGCCCGTCGCTTCGAACACCGGGATGTCGACGCGCTGGAAGCAATAGAGCTTGCGGACATGGTCGAAGGTCTCGAGGACGCGGGCGAACCTGCGCTGATCCTCGCCGAAAATGTCCTGGGTGCCCCGGATGCGGTTGGGCGTTTCGATGCGTGCCATATTGGCGCGCGCCAATAGGCCGGTTCGGCCCGGGCCGCAACGAGATTGCGGGGATGCCATAACCGCAGGGAACCTTGCAACGAACGGGCAATTGTTGCGCCGTGTATCCAATCGTGGAAACCTGCCGTCTGCCGGAGGGGTGTTTCGCGTTTCCGGCACATTTCTTGTGTTGCACCTGCACAAGGCGCTGCCCAAGAGCATTCGTCACAAGAACCGCGCCCGAGTCGGCGCCCTGATCCGGGTTGAAGAATTGCACCGAATCACCCCTGGCGGCGCGTGCCGACCTTCCTTTGCCCTGCTCGCCACCACGCTGCTCCTCGCATCCTGCGGGAGCGGCGGCCAGACCGCGCAGAAAAAGGGCGCCGGGGGCCCGCCCCAGGTGGGCTTCGTGGTGGTCCAGCCGGGCCAGGTGCCGGTGGTCGCGGAACTGACCGGGCGAGTGAATCCCTATCAGGCCTCCGAGGTCCGGCCCCAGGTGGCCGGGATCGTCCGCAAGCGCTTCTTCACCGAGGGCTCGATCGTCCGCCAGGGGCAGACGCTCTACCAGATCGACCCCAGCCTCTATTCCGCCAGCGTCGCCGAGGCGGCGGCCAGCCTGCAGAACGCCCAGGCCAATGCCGAGGCGACGCGGATCCGGGCGGATCGCTACAAGCCGCTCGCCGAGGCGGAGGCCGTGTCGAAGCAGGATTATACCGACGCCACGGCCGCCGCCCGCCAGGCGCGCGCGCAGGTCGCCCAGACGGGCGCGCAGCTGCGCACCGCGCGGATCAACCTGCACTTCACCCGCGTCCCCGCGCCGATCACCGGCCGCATCGGCCGCTCGCTCGTCACCGAGGGCGCGCTGGTGACGACCAACCAGGCCGATCCGCTCGCGGTGATCCAGCGGCTCGACCCGATCTTCGTCGACATCCAGCAATCGAGCGGCGAGCTGCTCGCGCTGCGCCGCGCGCTCGCCCAGCAGGGCGTGACGCCGGGCAGCGCCGCCGTGCGCCTCAAGCTCGAGGACGGCAGCGAATATGGCACCACCGGCACCGTCGAATTCTCCGAGGTGATGGTCGACCAGAATACCGGCACCGTCACGCTGCGCGCCCGCTTCGCCAATCCCGAGGGGCTGCTGCTGCCGGGCATGTTCGTCCGCGCGGTCTTCACCCAGGCGATCGACACCCGCGCCTATCTGGTGCCGCAACAGGCCGTGTCGCGCGACGCCAGGGGCGCCGCCCAGCTCTGGGTCGTCGGCCCGGACAACAAGGCGGTGCGCCGCGACGTCACCGCCGAGCGCACCCAGGGCGCCTTCTGGGTCATCACCCAGGGGCTCAACCCCGGCGACAAGGTGATCACCCAGGGCATCGCCAACCTGAAGCCCAATGCCGATATCCGCCCGGTCCCGGCCGACACGCCGCAGAAGATCGAGCCGCCCCGCAAGGACCAGGGCGCCGGCGCCTCCAAGTCGAAGGGCGGCTGAGCACCCATGTCGCGCATCTTCATCGATCGCCCGATCTTCGCCTGGGTGATCGCGATCATCACCATGCTGATGGGGCTGGGCGCGGTCTTCTCGCTGCCGATCGCGCAATATCCCGACATCGCGCCGCCCCAGGTCAACATCCGCGCCACCTATCCCGGCGCGTCGGCGGAGACGGTGCAGAACTCGGTGACCCAGATCATCGAGCAGAACCTGACCGGCATCGACGGGCTGCTCTATTTCAGCTCCTCGTCCACCTCGCGCGGGCAGGTGACGATCAGCGCCACCTTCAACAAGGGCACCGATCCCGACATCGCCCAGGTGCAGGTGCAGAACCAGGTCCAGGCCGCGCTCTCGCGCCTGCCCAACCAGGTGCAGCAGCAGGGCGTGCGCGTCACCAAGTCCAACCCGGACACGCTGCTGCTCGTCGGCGTCTATGACGAAACCGACAAGCGCACCAATCGCGACGTGTCCGACTGGCTCTCGTCCAACCTGCAGGACACGCTGTCGCGCCTGCCGGGCGTGGGCGACGTCAACGTGTTCGGCTCGCCCTATGCGATGCGCATCTGGCTCAACCCCTCGGCGCTCGCCAGCTACGGCCTGATGCCGAGCGACGTGGTGACCGCGATCACCAGCCAGAACACCGAGGTCGCCGCCGGCGAGATCGGCGGCCAGCCGATGCCGTCCAGCCAGATGCTGAACGCGACGGTGACCGCCCAGTCGCGCCTGCAGACGCCCGAGCAGTTCGCCAAGATCATCCTGAAGACCCAGACCAACGGCGCGCACGTGCTGCTGAAGGACGTCGCCCGGATCGAGCTGGGCGCGGAGAACTACAACGCCGTCAGCCGCGTCAACGGCCATCCCGGCTCGGGCATCGCGATCAGCACCGCGCCGGGCGCCGACGCGCTGAAGACGGCGGAACTGGTCAAGGCGACCGTGGCGGAAGCGGCCAAGGATTTCCCGCAGGGCTTCAACTACGCCTATGCCAACGACACCACCGAGTTCATCCAGCTCTCGATCGAGGAAGTGGTGAAGACGCTGGGCGAGGCGATCGCCCTCGTCGTCATCGTGATGTTCGTGTTCCTGCAGAGCTGGCGCGCGACCCTGGTGCCGATGATCGCGGTGCCGGTGGTGCTGCTCGGCACTTTCGCGGTATTCTACGCGCTCGGCTATTCGATCAACACGCTCACGCTGTTCGGGCTCGTGCTGGTGATCGGCCTGCTCGTCGACGACGCGATCGTCGTGGTCGAGAATGTCGAGCGCCTGATGGAGGAGGACCCCGACCTCACTCCGCGCGAGGCGACGATCAAGTCGATGGACCAGATTCAGATCGCGCTGGTGGCGATCGCGCTGGTGCTGTCCGCCGTGTTCCTGCCGATGGCGTTCTTCGGCGGATCGACCGGCGTGATCTACCGGCAATTCTCGGTCACCATCGTCTCGGCGATGGTCCTGTCGGTGCTGGTCGCGCTGATCCTCAGCCCGGCGCTGACCGCCACGGTGCTGAAGCGCAAGCAGGACATGCCCGCGCCCGGCAGCGGCTGGTTCTCGCGCCGCGTGCCCTTTCTCGGCCGCTGGACCCGCACCGGCATGGCGAAGTTCAACCAGGGCTTCGAGTGGACGGTCGAGCGCTACACCAGCACCATTTCCTATGTCGTCGATCGCAAGTGGATCTTCCTGCTGATCTACCTGCTGTCCTGCGCGGTGCTGGTGCTGATGTTCTATCGCCTGCCCACCGGCTTCCTGCCGACCGAGGACCAGGGCGCCGCCAGCGTGCAGTTCCGCCTGCCCGCCGGCGCGACCCAGGCCCGCACCCAGGAAGTCCAGCTCGCGGTCGAGAAATATCTGCGCGAGCAGGAGGGCAGGAACGTCCGCACCATCTTCACCGTCACCGGCGGCGGCGGGGGCGGCGGCGCCAGCGGCCAGAATACCGGCCAGGGCTTCGTCAACTTCGTCTCCTGGGACGATCGCCCCGGCAAGGAGAACGGCGCCGACGCGATCGTCCAGCGCGCCGCCGGCGCCTTCCGCAACTTCCGCGACGCCCAGGTCTTCGCGCTGGTGCCGCCCGCGATCCGCGGCCTGGGCCAGTCGAACGGCTTCACGCTCGAGCTGCAGAACACCAGCGGCATGTCGCGCACCGACTTCGTGGCGGCCCGCGACAAGCTGCTCGCCGCGGCCAATGCCGATCCGGACCTCCAGGCCGTGCGCCTGTCCGACCTGCCCGACGTCTCCACGCTCAACATCCAGATCGACCAGGAGAAGCTCGCCGCGCTGGGCCTCACCCAGGCGGACGTCAACAACACGCTGTCGACCGCCTGGGGCGGCCGCTACGTCAACGACTTCATCGATCGCGGCCGGGTGAAGCGCGTCTTCGTCCAGGGCGACGCGCCCTATCGCGCCGATCCCAAGAATCTGGGCGAATGGTTCGTGCGCGGTGCCGACGGCAAGATGACGCCCTTCTCTTCCTTCGCCACGATCAGCTGGGCGACCGCGCCGACCACCGTCTCGCGCTTCCAGGGCATCTCCTCCTTCGAGTTCCAGGGACAGCCCGCGCCGGGCAAGAGCTCGGGCGACGCGATGAAGCGCATGGAGACGCTCGCCGCGCAGATCCCGGGCACCAGCATCGCCTGGGCCGGCCTCTCCTATCAGGAGCGGCTGGCCGGCGGGCAGGCGCCGCTGCTCTACGGCGTCTCGCTGCTCATCGTGTTCCTGTGCCTGGCGGCGCTGTACGAGAGCTGGTCGATCCCCGTCGCCGCGATGCTGGTGGTGCCGCTCGGCCTGATCGGCGCGGTGTTCGCGGTGACGCTGCGCGGGCTTCAGAACGACGTCTATCTGCAGATCGGCCTGCTCACGACGATGGGCCTGGCAGTGAAGAACGCCATCCTGATGATCGAGTTCGCCGAACGCGCCGAAAAGGAGGGCAAGCGCGTGATCGAGGCCGCGATCGAGGCCGCGCGCATCCGCTTCCGCCCGATCGTGATGACCAGCCTGGCCTTCATCTTCGGCGTGCTGCCGCTGGCGATCTCCACCGGTGCCGGCGCCAACAGCCGCATCGCGATCGGCACCGCGGTGATCGGCGGCATGCTCACCGCGCTGATCCTCGCCATTTTCTACATCCCGCTGTTCTTCGTGCTCGTCCGCCGCGGCGTGCGCGACGCGCTCAAGGCGCTGCGCGAACGGCGGGCCCGCAAGCGGGAGGCGCAGGCATGAAGCGCGCGGTTCTGACCCTGTTCCTCGGCACGGCGCTCGCCGGCTGCTCGATGGAGCCGAAATATGCCCGGCCCGAAGCCCCGGTGCCGCCCGGCTGGCCGGTGGGAGACGCCTATCTCAAGGCCGACGAAGCGGCGCTGCCGAGCGTCACCTGGCAGGACATCTTCAAGGATCCGCGCCTCCGGAAGCTGATCGAGCAGGCGCTGGCCAATAATCGCGACCTGCGCATCGCCGCCGCCAACATCGCCGCGGCGCGCGCGCAATATCGCATCCAGCGCGCCGACCGGTTCCCCGGGCTCGATGCCGGCGCGGGCGCGACCGCATCGCATGGCAGCAGCACCGGGGCGGCCACCACCAGCGGCACGCGCACCAGCTTCTCGGGCAATGTCAGCATACCCGCCTTCGAGCTAGACCTGTTCGGCCGCGTCGCCTCGCTCACTCGCGCCGAGCAGGACCGCTGGTTCGCGACCGAGGCGGCGGCGCGCGCCACCCGGCTGACGCTGATCGGCGACATCGCCGCCGCCTGGCTCAACCATGCGGCGGACGCCAGCCTGCTCGCGATCGCCGAGAGCACCGCCGCCAATGCCGAGCGCGCGGTGGCGCTTACCGACCGGCGCCTGCAGGGCGGCATCGCGCCGCGCACCGACCTGGCCCAGGCGCGGCAGATCCTTGCCACCGCCCAGTCCGACGTTGCGGCGCAGAAGACCGCGCTGGCGCAGGACGTCAACGCGCTCCGGCTGCTGGTCGGCGCCGAGATCGATGCCACGCTGCTCTCCTCCACGATCGAGGAAGCCGCGCCCACCGTTGCCGAGCTGCCCGCCGGCGTCGATTCGGGCGTGCTGCTCCGCCGGCCCGACGTGGTGCAGGCCGAATATACGCTGCGCGCCGCCAATGCCCAGATCGGCGCCGCCCGTGCCGCGCTCTTCCCGCGCATCTCGCTGACCGGCCTGCTCGGCTTTGCCAGCAACGCGCTGACCGGGCTCTTCTCGGGCAATGGCTTCAACTGGTCGGGCGGCGCGAGCGCCAGCTATCCGATCTTCAACGCCGGTGCCGGCCGCGCGGGCGTGGAGCGGAGCGAGGCCCAGCGCGACGCGGCGCTCGCCAGCTACGAAAAGGCGATCCAGACCGCCTTCCGCGAAGTCGCCGACGCCCTGGCCCGGCGCGGCACCATCGCCGACCAGCTCAAGGCCGACACGGCCAACCTGGCCGCGGCCCAGGACAATTATCGCCTCGCCGACACGCGCTATCGCGGCGGGATCGACAATTTCCTGGCCAGCCTGGTCGCGCAGCGCTCCTATTATTCCGCCCAGCGCGGACTGGTGAACGCTCGGCTGATCGAGGCGACCAACCTGGTGACGCTCTACCGCACGCTCGGCGGCGATTCGCTGCTGACGGTCACGCCTTCGGGGCCGCAAGTGGCCGCGCCGTAGCGTCATCTGGCTCACCCTTCCACCCTCCCTCCTTCCCCGCTATCGGTTGCGAAGCGAAACGGGAGTGGCGGATGGCGTACGAGATGATCCTGACCGAGCGGGCCGGCGACGTGCTGGTGATCACGCTCAACCGGCCCGATCGGCTCAACGCCGCGCCGCCCGCGATGTTCGACGAGATCCGCGACGCGCTGGCCCGGCTGGACGGCGCCCGCGCGGTGCTGTTCCAGGGGGCCGGCCGCGCCTTCTGCTCGGGTGCCGACGTGGCGAGCGGCGCGCTCGCCTCGGGCGATCCGGCGGCGGCGACGCATGCCGCGCTGACCGATCACTACAATCCCACGATCCTTGCCGTCGCGCGGCTGGGCGTGCCGGTGGTGAGCGCGGTGCGCGGGCCTGCGGCCGGCATCGGCTGCAGCCTGGCGCTGGCCGCCGATTTCTGCGTGGCGAGCGACACCGGCTATTTCCTCCAGGCCTTCGTCAATATCGGCCTGGTCCCCGATGGCGGGGCGACCTGGCTGCTGCCGCGCCTGGTCGGCCGCTCGCGCGCGGCGGAGATGATGCTGCTGGGCGAGAAGCTGCCCGCGACCAAGGCGCGCGACTGGGGCCTGGTGCACAGCGTCGTCTCGGACGAGCAGCTCGAGCATGAGGCGCTTGCGCTCGCCGCCCGTCTCGCCGCCGGGCCCACCATGGCGCTCGGCCTGATCCGCCGCGGCATCGGCCAGGCGCTCGAATCGACGCTGGAGGAAACGCTGGCGATGGAGGCCAACCACCAGCGCAGCGCGCGCGGCACCGCCGATTCCATGGAGGGCGGCCTGGCCTTCCTCCAGAAGCGCAAGCCGAACTTCACCGGGAAATAGCCTGCGAGGTTGACCGGCCCGGGGCGGCTGTGGCACTCGGCCCTCGGCTCGCGGGTATAGCACAATGGTAGTGCAGCAGCCTTCCAAGCTGAATACACGGGTTCGATTCCCGTTACCCGCTCCAGCCTTCCTGCCCGGCGAACCTGTGTTCCTTGTGGCGCTCCGCCCTGCCGGGCTACACGTCCTTGTGGCGCTCCGCCCTGCCGGGCTACGCGTCCTTGTGGCGCTCCGCCCTGCCGGGCTACGCTAGTGGTTCGATTCCCGTTACCCGCTCCAAGCCCCTTCAAGCGATGACCGACACCCCCGCCCCTCTCGCACTCTATGTGCACTGGCCGTTCTGCGTGTCGAAATGCCCCTATTGCGACTTCAACAGCCATGTCCGCGAGAGCGTCGACCAGGCCGCGTGGCGCGCCGCCATGCTCGCCGACCTGGCGCATGAGGCCGCCGCATTGCCCGGCCGCCGGCTCGGCTCGATCTTCTTCGGCGGCGGCACGCCTTCGCTGATGCCGCCCGAGACAGTCGCCGCGGTGATCGAGGCGGCCGAGGCGCATTGGGGCTTCGCCCCCGGCATCGAGGTCACGCTCGAGGCCAATCCCTCCTCCGTGGAAGCCGCGCGCTTCGCCGACATCGCCTCGGCCGGGGTGAACCGCGTCTCGCTGGGATTGCAGGCGCTCGACGATGCCGATCTGCGCTTCCTCGGCCGGGCGCACGGCGTCGACGAGGGGCTGGCGGCGCTGGCGACCGCGCAGCGCGCCTTTGGCCGGGTCAGCTTCGACCTGATCTATGCCCGGCCGGGCCAGACGCTGGCCGGCTGGGAGGCGGAGCTGCGCCGCGCCCTGTCCTTCGGCACCGAGCATCTCTCGCTCTACCAGCTCACCATCGAGCCCGGCACGCGATTCGCCACGCTGTTCGAGAAGGGCGAGCTCGCCGCCTATGATCCCGACGCGGCGGCCGACCTGTTCGAGGCGACCCGCGCGATCGCCACGGCCGCCGGGCTGCCGGCCTATGAAGTCTCCAACCATGCCCGGCCCGGGGCGGAGAGCCGGCACAACCTCACCTATTGGCGCTATGGCGACTATGCGGGCGTCGGCCCCGGCGCGCATGGCCGGCGGAACGGCATGGCCACGCTGCGGCGCAAGAAGCCCGAGAATTGGCTCGCGGCGATCGCGCGCAACGGCCATGGCATCGAGCGCGAGGATCCGCTCGACCCGCACGACCGCGGTGCCGAGGCGCTGCTGATGGGCCTGCGCCTGGCCGAGGGCGTCGACCTGGCCGGGGTGCCGGACGCCCCGCTCGATCTGAAGGCGCTGGCAGGAATGGAGGCGCAGGGCCTGATCGCCCGCGCCGGCAGCCGGCTGATCGTGACCGATGCGGGGATGCCGGTGCTCGAGGCGATCCTGCGCGAGCTGGTGGTTACCTAATTCCTCCCCCAGACAAGCTGGGGGAGGAAATATATCAGCCCCCGAACCCGGTCGGCGCCGGCGAGATCGTCACCGTGGTCCCGCCCTTCACTTCCTGCACCTCGAGCGCGCGCTCGGCGATGCCGTCGCGGCCGAAGCGGAAGGCGCCGTCGAGCCCGCCGAACCCGTCGGGCGCAACCAGGCGGCGCTCGGGGAAGATGTCGCCCGGCCGCCATTCGCGGGCGATGCGCACGGTGAGCAGCACCGCGTCATAGCCGAGCGTCGACAGGCGATAGGGCGCCGCGCCGAAGCGGGCGCGATATTTGGTCGCATAGGTCCGGTAGTAATTGTCCGGCACGCTGGCGAACCAGGCGCCGTTCAGCACCGCGTTCGCGCCGATCGCCGAATCGGTGTTCCACAGCTCGGTGCCGAGGATCCGCGAGGCCTTGCCGCCCGCCGACTTGCGGATGATCGGCGCCGCCGTCACCCCGCTCGCGCCCGAGCCGGCGATCAGGATCGCCTGATAGGGCGTGCGCGAAAGCTTGGTGATCGCGCTGGTCATCGAGCCGGGGCGGCCGTCATAGGTCTCCATCGCCAGCACCTTGCCGCCCTGGTCCTCCACGGCCCGCAGGAAGCTGGTCGAGGCGCGCTCGCCATAGACGCCGGAGGTCATCAGCCCGACAAAGTTGGTGACGCCCTGGGCCCGGGCATAATCGACCACCCGCTCGATCGACTGGGCCGGCGAATAGCCGAGCAGATAGGTGCCGTTGCCGGCCACCGCCGTGTCGTTCGAGAAGCTGAGCACCGGCACCCGCGCGGCCCGGGCGATCGGCGCCACTTCGCGCGCCTCCTCGGCGAGCAGCGGGCCGAGGATCAGCTTGTTGCCGTCGGCGATCGCCTGGCGCGCGGCGTTCGCGGCCCCGCCGGCAGTGTCGTAGGTAGTGATGCGCAGCACGTCCGATTTCGTGTCGAGGACGGCCAGCTGCGTCGCATTGGCGAGCGACTTGCCGACGCCGGCGTTCGGCCCGGTCATCGGCACGAGCAGGGCGACGCGGTGGCGCTCCACATCCTGCGGCAGGCCCGGCGAGATCGGGCGCGTCGAGGGCCGCTCGCGCGGCGCCTCCACCGTCGGCGCGGGGCGCGACTCGGGGATCACCCGCGGCCCGCTGGCGCAGGCGGCGAGGAGGGCGGCGAGGCCCAAAGCGGCCCAGCGGAGGATGCCCCGTTGCGGATTCACGGTCGCGTCTGCCATTTACTCTCCCCGATGCACGCTGTTCTCACGCCCGGCCTCTATATCGTCGCCACCCCGATCGGCAATCTCGGTGACTTGTCGCCGCGCGCCTCCGAAATACTCCTGGGCGCCGATCTGGTTGCCGTCGAAGACAGCCGTGTGACAGCCGGCCTGTTCCGGCACCTGGGCGCGAAGGGGAAAATGACGCCCTATCACGACCATAATGCCGATGCGGTCCGCCCCGGCCTGGTCGCGCGCATGGCGACCGAGGCGATCGCGCTCGTCTCCGACGCGGGCACGCCGCTGATCTCCGATCCCGGCTTCAAGCTGGTGCGCGACGCGCGCGCCGCCGGCCATCCGGTGACGACGATTCCCGGCCCCTGCGCGGCGATCGCGGCGCTGACCCTGGCCGGCCTGCCGACCGACCGCTTCCTGTTCCTCGGCTTCCTGCCCGCCAAGCTCCATGCCCGCGCCGAGGCGATCGCCGAGATCGCCGGCGTGCGCGCCACGCTCGTCCTCTACGAATCGGGGCCGCGACTCTCGGCCTGCCTCGCCGCCCTGGCCGAGGGGCTGGGCGACCGCGAGGCGGCGGTGGCGCGCGAGATCAGCAAGAAGTTCGAGGAATGCGTGACCGGTTCGCTCACCCAGCTGGCCGAGCGCTATGCCGAGGCGCCGCCCAAGGGCGAGATCGTGGTGGTGGTCGCCCCGCCGGGCGCCCCCGCGCCCGCCAGCGCCGACGATGCCGATGCCGCGCTCGCCGAAGCGCTCACCCGGCTGCCGGCGAGCAAGGCGGCGGGCGAAGTGGCGAAGAAGCTCGGGCTCGACCGCAAGGCGCTCTATGCGCGGGCGATGGCGATGAAGGAATAGTCCGGCGCGGGTCGGAACCGCCCCGATCCCGCCATCCCCGCGAAGGCAGGGACCCAGGGTTACTTCGCGCATCGCTCCTGACTCTGGATCCCCGCCTTCGCGGGGACGACGAAACAGAGCAGGAGAGGACGAAACAGCGCCAAGGCCGACTCAGGCGTATTCCTGCTCGAGCACGCGCATCTCGTCCGCGCCGGTAAGCTCGGCGAGGCGTTTGAGATAGGTTTCGGCGAGCTGGCGGCGGCGCAGCGCGGCGGCCTCCGTCATCGCCCGCTTCGCGGCAGCGAGTTCCTGAGCGGCGCGACGCCGATAATAGCGTTCGTTGGATTCCATCTGAATGCGACCCCCCGAAAGCACCGATAAACCCGGTTCGGTGCGACTCGGTCTGGCGATGGTAACCAAAGTTATCCACAGGTGCGAGTCGTGAGGGGCAGAAGACCAACGGATCGCCGCGCTGCGGAAACGCGTGGCCGCGAAGGCGAGCGCCGCGCCGCCTGGTGGCTATGGCTGAAAGGCTGGAGAATCCTCGATCGCCGCGTCCGCACCCCGGCCGGCGAAGTCGATCTGGTTGTGCGCCGCGGTAACCTGATCGCCTTTGTCGAGGTCAAGACCCGCGCCACCGCAGCCGATCTCGACTTCGCGATCGACGAGCGCCGGCTTGCCCGTGTCGCCGCCGCGGCGGAAGTGCTGATGCCGCGCTATGCCGGCCCGAACGACGATATCCGGGTCGACGTGATCCTCATTGCCCCGGGGACGCCGCCTCGCCATATCGAGAACGCCTGGATGGGGTGACTTATTCGAATAAGTCACCTAAGGTGTTCCCGAAGGAGGCCGAATGTCGCTCAATGTCGCCGTGCAGATGGACCCGCTCGACGCGATCAACATCGCGGGAGACTCGACCTTTGCGCTGATGCTCTCCGCCCAGGCGCGCGGCCACCGGCTGTTCCACTACAGCCCGGAGGACCTGAACTATTCCGCCGGCCGCGTCTGGACCCGGGCCCATCCGGTGACCGTGCAGCGGGTGGCGGGCGACCATTTCCGGTTCGAGGAGCCGGTGTCGCTCGACCTGGGCGAGGAAGCCGATGTCGTGCTGATGCGCCAGGATCCGCCCTTCGACCTGGGCTATATCACCGCGACCCATCTGCTCGAGCGGATCGCGGACCGGACCCTGGTGGTCAACGACCCCGCCAGCGTGCGCAACGCGCCGGAGAAGGTGTTCGTCCTCGACTATCCGCAGTTCATGCCGCCGACGCTCGTCACCCGCAGCCTGGACGAGGCGCGCGCCTTCCTGGCGGTGCATGGCGAGATCGTCATCAAGCCGCTGCACGGCAATGGCGGCAAGGCGATCTTCAAGCTGGGCCGCGACGGCGCCAATCTTTCCTCGCTGATCGAAGTGTTCAACACCGCATGGCGCGAGCCGCACATGGTGCAGGCCTTCCTCCCTTCGGTGGCGGCGGGCGACAAGCGCATCGTGCTGGTCGACGGCGAAGTGGCCGGCGCGATCAACCGCATTCCGGGCGAGGGCGAGATCCGCTCGAACCTGGCGGTGGGCGGCAGCGCGGCCAAGACCGAGCTGACCGCGCGCGAGCAGGAGATCTGCGCGGTGCTGGGTCCGGAGCTGAAGCGGCGCGGGCTGCTGTTCGTCGGCATCGACGTGATCGGCGGCGAGTGGCTGACCGAGATCAACGTCACCTCCCCCACCGGCATCGTCGCCATCGACCGGTTCAACGGCACCGACACCGGCGCGCTGATCTGGCAGGCGATCGAGCGCCGCGTCGCCGAGCGGAGCTGATCGACACCTTATGTGGGACGCGGCTTCCTGGGGCTATTGGGGCATCTTCTGGCTGATGGTGCTCGAGAATGTGATTCCGCCGATCCCGTCCGAGGCGATCATGAGCGTGGCGGGCATCGCCGTGGCGCGCGGCAAGATGAGCTTGCCGCTGGTGCTGTTCGCCGGCACCGCGGGCACGGTGCTCGGCAATCTCTTCTGGTGGGAGATCGGCCGGCGGCTGGGCTATAAGCGCCTGCGGCCGCTGGTCGACCGCTGGGGCCGCTGGCTGACGCTCGACTGGCACGAGATCGAGAAGCTCAAGACCTATTTCGACAAATGGGGCGGCCCGACCGTGCTGATCTTCCGCTTCATGCCGGTGGGCCGCACGGTCATCTCGATCCCCGCCGGCCTGATGCACATGCCCTTCTGGCGCTTCGTCGGCTATACCGCGGTGGGCAGCGCGATCTGGAACGTCATCCTGCTGGGCGGGGGCTATGCGCTGGGCGCCACGATCGAGGACATCGAGGATTGGGTGGGGCCGACGATCATCGCCATCGTCGCCGGGATCGCGCTGCTCTATGTCTGGCGGATCCTCACCTGGAAACCGCGGGACTGATCCGGTCGAGCGCCGTCGCGATCCGCTGGGCATAGGTTTCCATCTGCGGGGCGAGCGCGGCGAGGCCGAGGCGCGACTTCGGATCGACGGCGCACAGCGTGCCGAAGAAGCTGCCGTCGCCGCGCAGGATCGGCCAGGAGATATAGCTGCGGAAGCCGTAGAGCGCCGGGGTGTGATGGCGGCGCCATTCCGGATCGGCATCGACATCGTCGATATAGACGCCCTGCCCGCTCGCGCGGATCTCGTCGCAGATCGTCGTCTTGATCGCGAGCTCCTCGCCGGGGTTCAGCCCGAACTCGATCTTGTCGAGCACCTGGCAGGCGACCCAGCGATCGGGCGTGACGCGCGCCACCGCGGCAAAGCCCATGCCGGTGCGCTCGCACAATTCGGCCAGGATGGTCTCGACTTCGGGGATGCGCTGGATGTCGGCGACGTCAGCGAGATGGGAATCGTGCATGCGTGCGCCGTAGCGAAGCGTTGCGGCGGTGTAACTGATCGAAATCAGGCGCGGGGATGGGCGTTGCGATAGACGTCGAGCAGATGGGCGGCATCGACGGCGGTATAGACCTGGGTCGAGCTGAGGCTGGCATGGCCGAGCAGCTCCTGCAGCGCGCGCAGGTCGGCGCCCCGGCCGAGCAGATGGGTGGCGAAGCTGTGGCGCAGCGCGTGCGGGGTGGTGCGGTCCGACAGGCCGAGCGCGGCGCGGGCGGCGCGGACCGACTTGCGGATCACCCCCGCCGGCATCGGGCCGCCCTTCGCCCCGCGGAACAGCGGCGCGTCGCGCGAGACGCCATAGGGGCAGGCGCGGGCATAGGCCTCGATCGCCGCGCGCACCTCGGGCAGCAGGGGGACGATGCGGGTCTTGTCGCGCTTGCCGGTGACGCTCATCGTCGGCCCCAGCGGCAGCACGGCGCCCGGGAGCCCCACCGCCTCGCCGATGCGCAGGCCCGCGCCGTAGAGCAGCAGCAGCACCGCCCAGTCGCGCAGCCCGATCCAGGGCTCGCGCGCCTCCTCGGAGACGGTCTCGGCGAGCGCGACCGCCTCGTGCGGGGCGATCGGGCGGGGCACGCCCTTCCGGACGCGCGGTCCCTTGAGGCGGGGAAGCTCCGCATCCTCGCCGCCGGCGAATCTGAGGAAGCCGCGCACCGCCGAAAGCTCGCGCGCGGCGGAGGCGTTGGACAGGCTCTCGCCGCGGCGATGGGCGAGATAGGCGCGCAGGTCCGCGGCGCTCGCCCTGCCGAGCGCATCGCGCGTGACGGGCCCGCCCCAATGCCGCTGGAGAAAGGCGACCAGCCGCTCGGCGGTCGCGCCATAGGCCCGGACGGTATGCGCCGAACGCCGCCGGTCGCGCGCGAGATGCTGCGCATAGAGGAGCGGGAGGGCGGGCTCGGTCATGGGGGAAGCATATATCTCCCTCTCCCCCCTGGGGAGAGGGTCGCGGACAGGGGCAGTGCGGCGAGCAAGGCGCTTGCGGCCCGCACTGCCCCTCTCCTGGCCTCGCTGCGCTGGGCCACCCTCTCCCCGGAGGGGAGAGGGAGAAAAAGTCACCCGATCTTCTGCCCGGTCTTGGCCCAATCGGCCATGAAGGCGGCGATGCCGTTGTCGGTCAGCGGGTGCTTGACCAGCTGGCGGATCACGCTCGGCGGCGCGGTCATCACGTCGGCGCCGATCTTGGCGGCTTCGAGCACATGGATCGGGTTGCGCACGCTGGCGACCAGGATCTCGGTGTCGAAGGCGTAATTGTCGTAGATCGTGCGGATGTCGGCGATCAGGTCCATGCCCGGATAGCCGATATCGTCGTGCCGGCCGACAAAGGGCGAGATGAAGGTCGCGCCGGCCTTGGCGGCGAGCAGCGCCTGGTTGGCCGAGAAGCAGAGAGTCACGTTGACCATCGTGCCGTCGTCGGTGAGCGCCTTGCACGCCTTGAGGCCGTCGATCGTCAGCGGCACCTTGACCGCGACGTTGTCGGCGATCTTCCGGACGATCTCCGCCTCGCGCATCATGCCCTCGAAATCGAGCGCGACGACCTCGGCCGAGACCGGGCCCTCGACGATCTCGCAGATCTCCGCGACCACTTCGAGGAAATCGCGGCCCGCCTTGTGGATCAGCGAGGGATTGGTGGTGACGCCGTCGAGCAGGCCGGTGGCGGCCAGGTCGCGAATATCGGCGGTATCGGCAGTGTCGGCGAAGAACTTCATCGGGAATCCCTTATGACATTTGCTGTCAGTCGTGCGTGAGCATCAGCCTTGCACGGCCGCCCTTAAGCCGATTCACCGTGACGCGATAGGTGCCGGGGCGCATCCGGTAATAGAGGATCTTGTGGATCGTCGAGCAGCGCGGCCCCCGGCGCTCGGACGCCATGCGCAGCGCGCGCGGACTGCCGGCGGCGAAGGCATCGATCCAGCCCGCGCGATCGATCGCGATGCCGACCGTGCCGGCCTTGCGGATCGTGACGCGCGTCTCCACGCCGCCGCCGCGCACCGGCAGCGTCACCGCATGGCCGGTGTCGAGCCCGCGCCCGTCGCGCGTCCAGCCGGCGAGCGGGCGCGGAAGCCGTGTGTCGAGCGCCGCGCAGCGGCCCTGCGCCGCCATGCCCAGAGCCAGCGCCGTCGTGAGAATCATTGCCCTTGTCCCCCATTTTGATCGCGGCGATGTTCCATGGATGTTCCAGGTCCGGCAAGTAAAGCTTGCACCGGAATGAAGACGATGCGTTTAGGCGCGATGCGTTGGTGCGCCGTCCTGCCCCTGCTCCTGGCCGCCGCTGCGCCCGCACGCGCGCAACGGACCGACGACCAGCTGTGGCTGCAGGCGAGCGGCGTCGTCCGCGTGGGCGAGCATGAAGAGGCAACGGTGGAGAGCATCGCCCGCTTCGGCGAGCGCGCCCGGGGGCTGGCGCACACCGAGATCGGCGGGCTGTTCGCCTGGAAGCTCGGCAAGGTCGAGCTCGCCATCGGCTATCGGCACGTCGAGGATTTCGTCGGCGACCGGACGCTGCCGAACGAGGAGCGGCTGCGCCAGCACGTGATCGTCCCGCTCGGCGCCGGCTTCGCCACGCGGATCCGGCTCGAGCAGCGCTTCAACAGCGCCGGCCCGGAGATCGGCCACCGCGTGCGCGGCCAGCTGCGCTTCAACGCGCCGCTGGGCCGGACCGGGCTCGGCCTGTTCGCGACGCACGAGACGTTCCTCAATCTCAACAGCACCGCCTGGGGCCAGCGCGGCGGGATCGAGCGGGTGCGGGCCAATATCGGGCTGGGCGCGCCGCTGGGCCGCCAGCTGCGCGTCGAGATCGGCTATCTCAACCAATATCGCTTCGGCCGCGCCGGCGCGCGCGACCAGATGGACCATGCGATGACGATCGGACTGACGCTGCGGCCCTAGGGCGGATCGACATTTGGGATCTGTATCGAGCGCGCCTTGCGGACGGAGGAAGACGCGGGATCCCGGCTCAGGGCCGGGATGACGGCGGAAATCAGATAGTTGCTTGGGTTCCCAACCTAACGCGCCCGGCGCATCCCCGGCGTCTTGGCGATCGCCGGATCGTCCAGCAGCCGGCGATACTCGGCGCTCTCCATGCCGAGCAGCGCGATCCGCCCTTCGCCGTCGTGATGCACGCCCCAGCCATATTGCTTCACCAGCGGCGAGGCGCGCAGGCATGCCTGGGGCCTGGCGAAGAAATCCTCGCGGCTCTTGTCCCCGCCCCGCGCGCGATGGGCGGCGTGGAGCAGATCGTCGCTGGTTATCGCATAGGGCGTGGCGAGCAGCCCATGCTGCACCGCCGCCACCGTCCCGGGCTTTTCCGGCACCGTCCCCGCCGAGACCGGGCTGTCCGGCGACGCGGTGATCAGCGTGTCGCGATAATTGGTCGACTTCGTCACAGGCGCACCTCGGCCGCGGCATCGAGGAGAATGCCCCGCTCGCTGCTGCGCTCCGCGCCGGGGCGGACCCATGCGGCATGGGCATGCGCGGTGGCGACCACCACGCGCGGCCCGCCATCGGGCCAGGTCCGCACGCTCACCACCTGTTCGCCGAGCGCGCGATCGGGCTCCATCGCCACCCAGGCGAGCGGCCGTTCAAGCGTGGCCGCCGCACCCGCCGTCTCCATCGCGGCGCGGATGCGCGCGGTGCTCGCATCCGGGACATATTGCCAGACCACCGAGTGCATCAGCACCCGCGTGACGCCCGATGCCTGCGGCTCGGCCAGGCGCGCCTCCACCCAGTCGGCCGCATCGGCGCGCGTCAGGTCCACGCCGCCCGCGCGCACCATCGCGATCGCCTTGCGCAGCCGTTCCAGCCGCATCGGCGTCTCGGCCCAGACATAGGCGGAGAGCCGCGCCGCCACCGCCGGATCGGTGACGTCGAGCGGCGCCACGTCGCAGCCCCGCGTCGAGACGATCTCGAGCGGCGGCAGCGCGGGCGGATCGCCGAGCCAGGCGGGTGCGATCGTGACGGGCGCATCGGCCGGCCCGAGCAGCGCGCCGCCCAGATCGAAACGATAGCGGTCGATCAGCAGGTTGAGCCCGCCGCTCGATCCGATCTCCAATATCTCCAGCTTCGGGCCATGGCGCCGCGCGACTTCGATCAGCCCGACGATCAGCGCGCCGGAGCGGCCCGGCTCGTTGGTCTGGGGCGGTCCGTCAAGCCAGGGGAGCAGGGCGGCGTCGTGGCGCGCCAGCACCCGGTTGAGCGCCGCCTGCAGCGCTTCGCCCGCCAGCCTGCCCGCGAACGCCTCCGCCAGTTCCGCGTCGCTGCCCGCCAGCACCAGCGCGTGCAGCCCGCCGACCAGCCGCAGCGGCAGCGCGTCGCGAGTCGGCTCGCCCGGCCAGTCGAGCACGCGGCGGCCGGTCTCGCTGCCGCGGGTCAGCCCGTCGGCGACCGCGACGCAGATGTCCGCATAGATGGGCGCGTCCATCTTGCGGCAATAGAATTCCTGGATCCGAAACGCGCCGCGGTTATTCTCTTCACTGGCCATAAGAATTACCTCCGCGGCGCGTCTGTTGCGCCCATGGGGTGCCCCTAGTAAAGCCCCGCCTTCGATGACCGAACCGCTGATCCTCGCCGTCCCCAAGGGCCGCATCCTCGACGAGGCGCTGCCGCTGCTCGCCCGTGTCGGCATCGTGCCCGAGCCGGACTTCGCCGACGAGGGCTCGCGCGCGCTCCGCTTCCGGACCAACACGCCCGCGATCGACCTGATCCGCGTGCGGGCGTTCGACGTCGCCACCTTCGTCGCGCATGGTGCCGCGCAGCTCGGCATCGTCGGCTCGGACGTGCTCGCCGAGTTCGACTATTCGGAACTCTATGCCCCGGTGGACTTGGGGATCGGCCATTGCCGCATCTCGGTCGCCGAGCCGGCCGACCTGGCGGAGCGCGACGATCCGCGCGGCTGGAGCCATGTCCGCGTCGCCACCAAATATCCGCACATCACCCGCGCCCATTTCGAGGCGCGCGGCGTGCAGGCGGAGTGCGTCAAGCTCAACGGCGCGATGGAGCTGGCGCCCGTGCTGGGGCTGGCGCCGCGCATCGTCGACCTCGTCTCCTCGGGCCGCACGCTCAAGGAGAACGGGCTGGTCGAAGTGGAAGTGATCGCCGAGGTGAGCAGCCGGCTGATCGTCAACCGCGCCGCCTTCAAGACGCGCGCGACCGAAGTGGTGCCGCTGGTCGACGGGTTCCGCCGGGCGGTGGCCCAATGATCCGGCTGGACGCCGGCGATGCGGGCTTCGCCCGGGCGTTCACCGATCTGGTCGATGCACGGCGCGAGGCCGATGAAGACGTCGCGCGCGACGTCGCCGCGATCGTCGCCCGGGTCCGGGCCGAGGGCGATGCGGCGCTCAGGGACCTCACCCGGCGCTTCGACCGGTTCGACCTCGACGCCCAGGGCTGGAAGCTCGACCGCGCCGACTGCCTCGCCGCCTGGGAGGGGCTCTCCCCCGAGCTGCGCGATGCGCTGGAGCTCGCCGCCGAGCGCATCGCCGCCTATCATGCGAAGCAGAAGCCCGAGGATCGCGACGAGATCGACGCGCAGGGCATCAGGCTGGGCGCGCGCTGGCGAGCGGTGGACGCGGCGGGCATCTATGTGCCCGGCGGCCGGGCCGCCTATCCCAGCTCGGTGCTGATGAACGCGCTGCCGGCCAAGGCGGCGGGCGTCGGCCGGCTGGTGATGGTGACGCCGACGCCGGACGGCGACGTGAATCCGCTCGTCCTCGCCGCCGCGCACCTGGCCGGTGTCGACGAGATCTGGCGCGTCGGCGGCGCCCAGGCGATCGCCGCGCTCGCTTATGGCACCGACAGGATCGCGCCGGTCGACGTGATCACCGGACCGGGCAATGCCTGGGTGGCCGAGGCCAAGCGCCAGCTCTACGGCGTGGTCGGCATCGACATGGTCGCCGGGCCGAGCGAGATCGTAGTGGTCGCCGACGGCGGGAACGATGCCGACTGGATCGCCGCCGACCTGCTCAGCCAGGCCGAGCACGACCCGACCAGCCAGTCGATCCTGTTCACCGACGATGCGGCGTTCGCCGACAAGGTGGCCGAAGCGGTGGCGCGCGCGCTGGCCGCGCTCGCCACCGAGAAGACCGCGCGGGCGAGCTGGGAAGCGAACGGCGCGATCATCCTGGTGCCCGATCTGGTCAGCGCGATGCCGCTGGTCGATCGCCTGGCGCCCGAGCATCTCGAGCTTGCCTGCGACGATGCCGAGCGGCTGTTCGACATGGTCCGCCATGCCGGCTCCGTCTTCATCGGCCGCTACACGCCCGAGGCGGTGGGCGATTATGTCGCGGGCCCGAACCATGTCCTCCCCACCGGCCGCCGGGCGCGCTTCGCCTCGGGCCTGTCGGTGCTCGACTTCATGAAGCGCACCAGCTTCCTGTCGCTCGACCGCGACGGGCTGGCCGCGATCGGCCCGGCGGCGGTGGCGCTCGCCCATGCCGAGGGGCTGCCGGCGCATGCCGAGTCCGTCGCCATTCGCCTGAGGAGCAGTTGATGCGCGCACCCGATCTGGACGAGGATGGCTGGTGCCTCGAAAGCGGGCTTGAGCGCCACCTGCTCCATCCCGAGAGTTTCGAAATCCCCGACGAGGCGACGCGCGCCGGCCTGCAGCCTGGCGACTTCGCCAAGCTGATCTTCGTGATCGCGGTCGAGGAGGATGACGAACCGATCGTCGAGCGGATGTGGGTGGTGGTGCGCGAGGCCGCGGACGGCACCTATTTCGGGCTGCTCGATAACGAGCCCGAGATCGACGAGAATGACGAGTTCTGGCTGGGTACCGAAGTGCCGTTCGGGCCGGAGCATGTGATCGAGGTGCAGGCGGGCAATGCCGAGAGCCGCGACTATGCCGCGCGGGCGCCGCTCAGGGCCTGGCCGCGCGGCTGAAGGGAATTGGCCAGGCGGCCTTGCGGCGGTCCGATTTCAGCAGGCGATCGAGATGCCGGGCGTTCTCGTCATCGACCGAGGTCCTGTAGTGACTCGGATCGCCGAACAGGAAGAGCCGCACGCGTTCGCCGACCCGGTTGAAGCTGAGGTCACAGGCACCGCTGTCGCCATGGACATAGACGAAGCTTTCGGCGCTTCCCTTGAGCACTTCCTGCACGCGAATCCTGGCAGGCACGCCGCCATCCTCGCCCGCCGCCACCACTTCCCCATCGAGGATGAGGCTGGCATCGGCGATGATCTGCTTCGCTTTGGCACGGCGTTCGGCATAGGTCGGTTCGTGGTCGATGACGATCGAGCAGGCATGCGCCGCGGGAGCCCCCGAAATGGCGGCGAGGAACCCGAGCAATGCAACACGCTTTGCCATATCGGCCGAACATACCTATGGGGCGCAGCATGCCAAGCCATCAAGCAAAGTCCCGTTCCAAGGCGCGCGCCGCCGCGCGCCTCGCCGCCGTGCAGGCGCTGTACCAGCACGAGATGGAAGCGACCTCGATTCCGGCGCTGCTCCACGAGTTCCACAATCATCGCCTGGGCGCGACGATCGAGGACGTGGAATATGCCGAGGCCGACATCGCCTTTTTCGACGACATCGTGGTCGGCGTGAGCGAGCGCCGCGACGAGATCGACCGGATGATCGCCACCAAGCTGACCGCCGACTGGAGCCTCGACCGGCTCGACAAGCCGATGCGCCAGATCCTGCGCGCCGGCACCTATGAGCTGATGGCGCGCAAGGACGTGCCCGTCGGCGCGGCGATCAGCGAGTATCTCGACGTCACCGACGCCTTTTACGACCGTCGCGAAAAGGGCTTCGTCAACGGCATCCTCGATGCCGTGGCGAAGGAAGTCCGGGGTTGATCCAGATCCTCCCCCGCGGGGGGAGGGGGACCGCCGCGAAGCGGTGGTGGAGGGGGATCGCCCCGAACGAACCGCCTGCGGCATGCCCCTTCCACCAGCTTCGCTGGCATCCCTCCCCCTGCGAGGGAGGATTTGAGCAGTGAACGAAGCCGAGTTCATCGCGGCCCTGCGCACCCTCCCCCTCCATCCGGGCGCCGAGGGCCTGCGCGACGACACCGCGACGCTGGCGATCGGCGGCGAGACGCTGATCCTCACCCATGACGCCATTGCCGAGGGCGTGCATTACCGCGCCGGCACCGATCCGTTCGACATCGCCTGGAAGCTGGTCGCGGTGAACCTGTCCGACCTGGCCGCCAAGGGCGCCGAGCCGCTGGGCGTGCTGATCGGCGCCGTGCTGGTGGAGGGGGCGGAACGCTTCGTCGAAGGATTGCGCGCGATCCTCACCGAATATGCCGTGCCGCTGCTCGGCGGCGACACCATCTCGGTCAGCCCCGCCACCTTCGGCTGCACCGCGATCGGCCGCGCCGGCGCCACCGTGCCGCGCCGCGACGGCGGGCGGGCAGGCGACGCGCTATGGGTGACCGGCACGATCGGCGCGGCGATGCTGGGCTTCGAGGCGGGCGACGGCGCCGCCTATCTCCGCCCGCGCCCGCGCCTCGCCGAGGGCCGTGCCCTGGCGCCGCATGTCCATGCGATGATGGACGTGTCGGACGGCCTCCTCCTCGACGCTGCCCGCCTGGCCGAGGCGAGCGGCTGCACCGCCGGGATCGCGCGCGCGGCCCTGCCCGTCGCCCCGGGCGCCGATCCGCTGCGCGCCGCGACCTGGGGCGACGATTACGAGCTGCTGTTCGCCGCGCCCGCCGATTTCGCGCCGCCCGTGCCGGCCACGCGGATCGGCACGCTGACGGAACGGGGAAGCGCCTCCCTGCTGCTCGACGGCGCGGCGCCCGATTGCGCGCTCGGCTACCAGCATCGCTGAGCGGCTTGCGCTACGGGCAACCGCTCGATAGCCTCCCCATACCGGGCCTTTTAAACCGGCACACAGACCGGCGCGGCTCGATATCCAATAGGGGAAGGGCTTGAACGCATGACGATTGTGTACATCGCCATAGCCTGCGGCGTGCTCGCAGTGCTCTATGGCTTGTTGACCAGCCAGCAGGTGCTGAAGGCGCCGGCGGGCAACGAGAAGATGCAGAGCATCGCCGCTGCCATCCAGGAAGGCGCCAAGGCCTATCTCGGCCGGCAATATATGACGATCGCCGTGGTGGGCGTGATCGTCGCCATCGTCCTGTTCTTCACGCTGGGGACGCTTTCGACGATCGGCTTCCTCGTCGGCGCCGTGCTTTCGGGCGTGGCGGGATTCGTGGGCATGAACATCTCGGTGCGCGCGAATGTCCGCACCGCGGAGGCGGCACGGACCTCGCTCCAGGGCGGCCTCACCCTCGCCTTCCGCTCGGGCGCGATCACCGGCATGCTGGTGGCGGGCCTGGGCCTGCTCGCGATCGCCGTGCTGTTCTGGTATCTGGTCGGCCCGTCCGGGCTCGCGCCCAACAGCCGCAAGGTGATCGAGGCGCTGACCGCCCTCGCCTTCGGCGCCTCGCTGATCTCGATCTTCGCGCGCCTGGGCGGCGGCATCTTCACCAAGGCCGCCGATGTGGGTGCCGATCTGGTCGGCAAGGTCGAGGCCGGCATTCCCGAGGACGATCCCCGCAACCCGGCTGTGATCGCGGACAATGTCGGCGACAATGTCGGCGACTGCGCCGGCATGGCCGCCGACCTGTTCGAAACCTATGTCGTGACGCTCGGCCTCACCATGGTCTCGATCGCGCTGCTGGTGAAGAATCTGTCGGACGAACTGCTGCTCAAGCTGATGTCGCTGCCGCTGATCGTCGGCGGCGTGTGCATCATCACGTCGATCATCGGCACCTATATGGTCCGCCTGGGCAAGAGCCAGTCGATCATGGGCGCGCTCTACAAGGGCTTCTGGACCACCGCGATCCTCTCGGTCCCGGCGATCTGGTTCGTCACCCAATATACGCTGGGCGACATGAACGCGGCGATCGGCGGCCTCTCCATCGATCCCAGCACCTTCCTCGAGCCGAGCGACCATGTGACCGCCGAGGCGGCGCAGGGCCTGATCGCGGGTCCGCAATTCACCGGCTGGAGCCTGTTCATCTGCATGATGATCGGCCTGGCCGTCACCGGCCTGCTGGTGTGGATCACCGAATATTACACCGGGACCCAGTATCGCCCGGTCAAGTCGATCGCCAAGGCTTCGGTGACGGGCCATGGCACCAACGTGATCCAGGGCCTGGCGATCAGCCTGGAATCCACCGCGCTGCCGACGCTCGTCATCGTCGTCGCGGTGATCGCTGCCTATCAGATCGCCGGCATCATCGGCGTGGCCTTCGCCGCGACTTCGCTGCTGGCGCTGGCCGGCATGGTCGTCGCGCTCGACGCCTATGGCCCGGTGACCGACAATGCCGGCGGCATCGCCGAGATGGCGGGGCTGGAGGATGAGGTCCGCCACAAGACCGACGCGCTCGACGCGGTGGGCAACACCACCAAGGCCGTGACCAAGGGCTATGCGATCGGATCGGCCGCGCTCGCCGCGCTGGTGCTGTTCGGCGCCTATACCACCGACCTCAAGGAGTTCTTCCCGGACGTGCCGGTGGATTTCTCCCTGAGCAATCCATACGTGATCGTCGGCCTGCTGCTCGGCGCCCTGCTGCCCTATCTGTTCGGCGCCTTCGGCATGACCGCCGTCGGCCGCGCGGCGGGTTCGGTGGTCGAGGACGTCCGCCAGCAATTCGCGCAGGACAAGGGCATCATGGCCGGCACCAGCCGCCCCAATTATGCCCGCACGGTGGACATCGTCACCAAGGCGGCGATCAAGGAGATGATCGTGCCATCGCTGCTGCCGGTGCTGAGCCCGATCGCGATCTACTTCATCATCACCGCGGTCGCCGGCCAGTCCCAGGGCTTCGCGGCGGTGGGCGCGATGCTGCTCGGCGTAATCGTCTCGGGCCTGTTCGTCGCCATCTCGATGACTTCGGGCGGCGGCGCGTGGGACAATGCCAAGAAATATATCGAGGACGGCAATTACGGCGGCAAGGGATCGGAAGCGCACAAGGCGGCCGTGACCGGCGACACCGTGGGCGATCCCTACAAGGACACCGCGGGCCCGGCCGTGAACCCGATGATCAAGATCACCAACATCGTGGCGCTGCTGCTGCTCGCCGCACTGGCCGGCCACGCCGCCGGCTGACTTCTGATCCTTCGACTGAAAGCGGAAGGCCGCCGGAGCAATCCGGCGGCCTTCTTCGTGCCTGGAGCCCTATTTCGGCTTCGACGGCGTCAACGGCGCGAGCAGATCGTCGACCGGGGCGGGCGCGGGAGGGGCCGCTGCCGGCGGCGTCGCTGGGGTTGGCGGGGTCGGCGGGGTCGCGGGGGTGGCAGGAGCCTTTGGCTGCAACGTCAACGGCGCGAGCAGATCGTCGACCGGGGCCGGCGCGGCGGGCGCGGGAGGGGCCGCTGCCGGCGGCGTCGCGGGAACCGTCGGAGCCGGCGGGGCCTTGGGAGGTTTCACTGGAGCCTTGGGCGGCGCCTTGGGTTGCGGCTTGGGAGGCGTGGGCTGCTTTTCCGATTCCTCTTCGCCCTTCTCGTCCGCCTTCTCCGGCAGCCTGTATTTCTTGTGGATCTCGTCTTCCTCGCGCTGCGACTGCTCCTTGAGCGGCCTTTCCAGTTGCGAGCATGCCTTCCCCGCGTCCTCGACCGCGGTCGTCTTCTTCCCCTGGATCGTGGCCTGGGCGAATTTCTGGAACGCGTCCTGGCGCATCTTCTCGCACTGCCGCTCGATCTGCTCGAACCTGGGTTTGTAGCGCGCCTCCAGCACGCGCATCGCGCCGAGATAGCCCGGCGCGAACCCCTCCTCCAGATTGCGCTCGATCCATTTGTTCAGGCGGTCGGTCGCATTCTTGAGGTTGCGCTTCGCCGCCTCCAGCCGCCTCAGCGGATTTTTGGCGAGGTCCTTCGAGAGCGGCGCCAACTGCGCATATTCCTGCGCGAACCGATCCTGCGCGCGCTGGGCCGCTTCCAGCTCGCGAAAGGCGTCCTCGAGCTGCGCGTGCAGCATGTCGCCTTCCTGGTTGATCATGATCATGGTTTCCTGCGTCGCCTCGGCCGCCGCGACGGACCTGTCCGTAACCGACACGGCCTCGGCGGCGGCGGCGGGATTGGTCTCGATGGCAGCGCCATAGACCGCGAAGCCCAGCGCCCGGCTGGCATTGGCATATTCGTTGAGCGCCAGCGCATCGGCCCGGGTCTGGCCCCCGGTCGAGACACGCATCTGCGCCAGCCGCTGTGAGCGCGGCGTGGGCGGGAACAGCTCTTCCAATGTCCTGGGCCGCGCCGCCGCGCTGGCGGCCGGTGCCCCCGATTCCTCGACGATCGCCTTGCCGTGGCGGCGCATCAGCGCCTCCATCTGCGTCACCAGCTTCAGGCATTCGGCCGGATTGCTGGTGACCACTTCCTCGGCCATGAGCGAATTGTCGGAAAGCGCGTCGTGCACCTGATAGGGCGTGCCGGCGGGCATGTCGCGGGCATTGTCGTTGGCGCGGTCGAGCCGGTCGCGGCACTGGGCCCGCGCATCGGCGGCACTGAAGGCGGCCAGCACGCACAGCGCCGAGCCCAGCAGATAAGAAGGACGCATTTTCCCGACTCCCGAATGATCGGCAGCGGGAGATACAGCCCGTCCCCGCGCCGCAAATCGAGCGGCGACAAAGCCCGCGCATCCGTCGATCAAACCGGCCGGAACTGGCAAAAACCGGCGCAATCCCCATATCGGACCAAGGCACCCGCCTTTGTCGGGTTCTCCGCCTTCCCTTTTCTCCTTGCGCACTGTAAAGGCACCGCCACTTTTAGCGCGCGCACCCATGAGGTAATTTTTGGCCAAAGAAGAACTGCTTGAAATGCGGGGCCAGGTCGTTGAGCTTCTGCCCAACGCCATGTTCCGCGTCCGGCTCGAAAATGATCACGAGATCCTGGGCCACACCGCCGGCAAGATGCGCAAGAACCGCATCCGCGTGCTGGTCGGCGACGAAGTGCTCGTCGAGCTCACGCCCTACGACCTGACCAAGGGCCGTATCACCTATCGCTTCAAGTAAGCGGGCGGCGCCCTTGCGGCTCGTCCTCGCTTCCACTTCCCCGCGCCGGCTCGATCTGCTCAGGCGGATCGGGGCCGAACCCGTGCGCATCGCCGCACCCGATGTCGACGAGGATGTCCGCGCCGGCGAGACGCCGCGCGCCTATGTGCTGCGCGTCGCGATCGCCAAGGCGCATGCCGTGCTCCGCGCCGCGGACGAGATCGTGCTCGCGGGCGACACCACCATCGCGGTCGGCCGCCGCATCCTCGCCAAGCCCGAGGACGAGGCGGATCTGCGCCGCATGCTCGCCCTGCTCTCGGGCCGGCGCCACCATTGCCTGTCCGCCGTCTGCCTGATCGGCGCCGACGGCAAGGCACGCACCCGCATCTCCGACACCATCGTCGCCTTCAAGCGGCTGAGCCAGGCCGAGATCGACTGGTACGTCGCCTGCGGGGAGGGCATGGGCAAGGCGGGCGGCTATGCCATCCAGGGCAAGGCCGAGGCCTTTGTCCGCTATCTCGCCGGCAGCCATTCGGGCGTGGTCGGCCTGCCGGTCTTCGAGACGCGCGCGCTGCTGGAGAGCGCCGGATACAGCCTTGGCTGAGTGGCTCTACGAGGCCGGGATCGGCGAGAACCGCGCCGCGCTCGTCTCGCGCGGCGGCATCTGGAAGGCGCGGATCGAGCTGGAGGGGGCCTATCCGCGCGCCGGCGCGGTGCTCGAGGCCCGGCTGGTCGACAAGGCGGCCAAGCTGGTCGCCCTCGACGGCGGCGGCGAGGCGCTGTGCGACCATGTCCCCAAGGCGATCACCCAGGGGGCGAAGCTGCGAGTGAAGATCGTCCGCGAGGCGATCCCCGAGCCGGGGCGGGCCAAGCTGCCCAAGGCATTGCCGAGCGACGAGGAATTGTCCGACGGACCCACCCTGCTCGAACGCATCACCGCCACCGGCCTTCCCGTCCGCATGCTGCGTGCCCACGCGCCGGACGCGCTGGAGGAAGCCGGCTGGTCCGAAGTGCTCGAGGAAGCGCTTACCGGCGAGATCGCCTTTCCGGGCGGGGCGCTGCGCCTCTCGCCCACGCCGGCGATGGCGCTGTTCGACGTCGACGGCTCCGGCCCGATCGAGCCTCTGGCGGTCGCCGCCGCGCACGCGGTGGCGCGAGCGATCGAGCGGCACGGCATCGCCGGCTCGATCGGCATCGACTTCCCTACGCTCAGCGGCAAGGGCGCGCGCAACGCGGTAGCCGAGGCGATCGACGCCGCCCTGCCCCAGCCTTTCGAGCGCACCGCGGTGAACGGCTTCGGCTTCCTCCAGATCGTCCGGCGGCGCACCCGGCCCTCGCTGCCCGAACTGCTGCGCGCCGACCCGGTCGGCGCGGCGGCGCGGGCGGAGCTTCGGCGAGTCGAACGGCTTCCCCCGCCGCCGCCGACTACCCATATGGTGACCAGGAACATCGCCCGCCGCCTCGCCCAGCAACCCGGCTGGACGGCGGAGCTGGCACGGCGGATCGGCGGCGTGACCGCATTCACGTCCGCCGGCGATTGAACCGGCGCGAAGGAGCAAGATGGCGAAGAGCGACACCTGCCCCGTCTGCGGGCAGCCGACCGATATCGAGAACAAGCCTTTCTGCGGCCGCGGCTGCAGGGACCGCGACCTGCTGCAATGGCTGGGCGAGGGCTATCGCATTCCCGGCGAGCGCGTGGACCCCCATGCGCATTCGGGGGTGGACAGCACCGATTCGCGCGACTAAGAGGCCCGCTCCCCGGCATTCGCCGGGCATGCCCGGGTAGCTCAGTTGGTAGAGCATGCGACTGAAAATCGCAGTGTCGGCGGTTCGACTCCGTCCCCGGGCACCACTTCTCAAACAGCTTGAGCGCAGACGGTAAAGAGCCGATCGTGCGCGCTTGCCCAGCCCATGGGGTCGGTTCGCGCCGGCGCGCCTCGCCGGCCCGCTCCACGCGATCCTTCGGGACGAGCCGGGCGCGCCCATTGCCCCGGGCGCATGCCACGGCACCGACCCATGCATTGCCTATCCCGCCGCACCCGTCGCGACGGCGCGCATCAGGGCACCGGCGGCCGCGCGCCCGACGCATTTGTACAGGGAGGAAGCGACGTCGAGCGATCGGTCCCTTCTGACCATGGCGAGCCAGGGGTTGGCCTCCCGGGCGCCCGCCCCATGCAGCGCGCGATCGGCCTCGCGCCCGCATCCGTAACCAGCATGAAATTCACTATCTGGGCATCGCCCTTCTCTTCACGCTCCAGCTTCAGATATGGCCCGCCGGCGGCCATATCGGCCTTGGCAACGATGCTATGCATCACGCATTCCCGGGTGCGGGCCGCGTCGCGACGACCACTCGCGATCGCGGCATTGCAGGAGGGCGTGTCCATGAGGCTGATTTCCTCCATGTACGCGTCGTAGGATTCCCCCGGGATGGAGGCGAGCAGGCCGGGGTCGGTGATCCGCGCATTCAACACGCGGCTGGCGTATTTCCGCGGCAGAAGATCAAATGCGACATTGACGGCACCATAATCCACCACCCAGGTTCGAGGCAGTTCCGCGGCAAGCTGCCGATCGACGACAAGGGGCTGCAACGTCGCCATTTCAGCCTTTGGCCCCCGTAGCCATTGATAGGTGATCGCGCCCGCCAAGATCCCGCCGAGGATTAGTGCGGCGCCAGGAATGTCGACCCTCCGCTGACGCTTGTATCTTGCTGCGACGCGCAAGGAACCAAGGAGCAACAGCGCCAGAAAAATGGCCGCCAATATGAATGGCAGCGCCATCATCAGGATCAGAACCGCGAAGGCCGGAAAATAATATACGATTTCCATCGGGAATCTCCTGACCGGGCCGGCGCCGGTGCGGTTTCGTCAATTTCTCTTCGAGGCGGTCGAACAAAGGCGGCGGTCATCCGGGCGCGAAGCGGATATGCGCGCGCCCGGATCTGCCGGTGCCCGTGGGACGTCAGGACGCCGCCAGATTCCCCATCGTCACATAGTCGAGCTTGCCGGCTCCAAGGACAGGCAGGGCATCCAGGATGCGGATGTCGCGCGGGATCGCGAGTTCGGCGACGCCATTCGCGCGCGCCCAGCCTTGCAGCTCGCTGGCCCGCGCGTCCTTCCGGGTCGTGAACAGCACGAGCTGCTCGCCCTTGCGCGGGTCCGCGCGGCTCACGACGGCGTGGTCCGCCTCCGGCCAGACGGCGGCGGCATAGCCTTCCACCGCCGGCAGCGAGACCATCTCGCCACCGATCTTGGCGAAGCGTTTGGCGCGCCCGCGAATGGTGACAAATCCCGCCTCGTCGATCGTGACGATGTCGCCACTGTCATGCCACCCGTCCTCCGGGGGCTGGATCACGCCCGGCTGGTCGGCCTTCATATAGCCGGCCATGATATTGGGGCCCCGGATCGAGAGCTTGCCGCCCGCATCGATCCCCGGCACCGGATCGACCCGCGCCTCGATCCCCGGCAGCAGCTGGCCCACGCTCCCGGCACGGAAATGCATCGGCGTGTTGACCGCGATCACCGGCGCCGCCTCGGTCGCGCCATAGCCTTCGAGGATGCGCAATCCGAATTTCTCGCTCCACACCTTGCGCGTTTCGTCGCGCACGCGCTCGGCGCCGGCGAAGATGTAGCGCAGCGAATAGAAGTCATAGCCATGCGCCAGCCGCGCATAGCCCGAGAGGAACGTGTCGGTGCCGAACAGGATCGTCGCATTGGCGTCATAGGCAAGCGCCGGGACGATCCGATAGTGCAGCGGATTGGGATAGAGCAGGGTGCGGATGCCGTTGAGGATCGGCAGCAGCGTTCCGCCCGTCAGGCCGAAGCTGTGAAACATCGGCAGCGCGTTCAGCACCAGGTCCGATGAGTTGAAGTCGATCCGCGCCGCCAGCTGCGCGCAATTCGCGAGCAAATTGCGATGGGTGAGCACCACGCCCTTGGGCAGGCCCTCCGATCCGCTGGTGAACAGGATCACCGCCGCGTCGCCGGGCGACACCCCCCGGCGGCGATGCAGCCGTCCGGCGAGACGGGTGGCGACGAGCGCGCGCAGCCTGGCGCCGGTGCCGATCTCCCTCGCGATGTCCTCGAGGTACAGGATCGTGCGGCCGTCCGCCTCAAGGCCCTCGACCACTGCCTCCAGCCTGGCCTGCTGGACGAAGGCGCGCGCGGTCACGATCGTCCGCACCTGCGCAGCGAGGCATGCCGCCTTCAGGTTGGCGAGCCCCGCCGTATAGTTGAGCATCGCCGGCACGCGGCCGATCGCCTGCAACGCGAAGAAGCTCGCGACCGCCCCGTTGACGTTGGGGAGCATCAGCCCCACGGCCTCGCCCTGCGCGCTGCGCCGCTCCAGCATGCGGCCAAGCGCCACGCTGCCGGTGATCAGCCGCTTGAGCCCCAGCGGCTCGCGCTTGATATCCTCGACCACCAGCATGTTGCCGCCATGCACGTCCTTGGCGTCGATCAGCGCTTGGAACAGCGTGCGATCGATATCCGAGGTCGCGAAGATCATGGTGCTCATCTCTTCGTAGAGACGGCGCCCGGCGATCGCCCGGCGCGCCCGCGCGGTCATCTCGCCCTCGATCGCGAAGCGCCGCGGCGGCAGGATCGTCAGCTCGATCTTCGGGAAGCTGCGCAGGCGGACCTTGCCGCGCAGGTGCGAAAAGCGCGAGAATTGCGCGCCGTCGATCCGCACCGGAATGATCGGCGCATCGGCCTTGTCGGCGACCATGCCCGGCCCGTCGAAGATTTTCATCAGCGCGCCGGTGACGGTGATACGCCCTTCGGGGAAGATCACCAGCGTATTGCCCTCCTTCACCGCGCGGACCATCGCCTTGGCCGACATCGGGTTGGTCGGATCGACCGGGAAGGCGCGAAACAGCTTGAGCGCGGGCTGGATCCACCAGCGCTTGGTGATCGCGGTGTTCACGGCGAACACCGGCTTGCCGGGCAGGAAGACCGCAAGCAACAGCCCGTCGAGCCAGGAAACATGGTTGACCACCACCACCGCGCGCTCGCCCGGGCGCGGCATGTTCTCGCCGCCATGAACCTCGATGCGGTAGACCAGCTTCAGGATCGCGCGGATCGAATGCTTGAGCACCGTGTCCGGCAGCAACAGGCACGAGATCAGCGCGACCGCCAGGGTCGCGAAGCCCATCGTGCCGATGATCCCGGGGATCGAGACGCCGGCCGCGAGCAGGGCGGTGGCGACCGCGACCACCGCGACCATCACCGCCGCATTGACGATGTTGTTCGCGGCGATGGTCCGCGAGCGTTCCTCGGGCGAGCTCTTGGTCTGCAGGATCGCATAGAGCGGCACGATGAACATGCCCCCGGCGATCGCCATGCCGGTCAGGTCGAGCAGGATGCGCCAGCTGCCCGGCGTCGCGACGAACCGCGCGATATCGGCATGCGGCGTCACCACCACGAAGCCGCGCGTCGCCCACCACAGGTCGAGCATGAACATGGCCATCGCGAGCGCGGAGATCGGCACGTAGCGCGCCGATACCTCACCGCGCAGCAGCCGGTTGACCAGCATCGATCCGAGCGCGATCGCGACCGAGAAGACGATCAGGAACAGAGTCACGACTTCCGCGCGCCCGCCGAGATTGCCGGAGACGAGCGGAAGGAACTCCGAAACCAGCACGGCGCCGATCGCGAAGAACCAGCTGATGCCCAGGATCGACAGCCAGACCGCCTTGTTCTCACGCCCGGCCCGCAGCACCTGCCAGGTGCTGACGAACGGATTGCGCGTGATCGCGACCTTTCCGATCGGCGGCGCCGCGGGGATCAGCAGGCTCACCGCGAAGCCCAGCACCGCGAGGCCGGTTGCGATCAGGCCGGCTTCCCATGCCGGCACGAGGCCGGCGAGCAGCTGGCCGCCGAGGATCGCCAGGAAGGTGCCGGCCTCGATCAGGCCGGTGCCGCCCATGATCTCCTGCTCGCGCAGATGCTGCGGCATGATCGAATATTTGACCGGGCCGAAGATGGTCGAATGCAGGCCCATGCAGAACAGCGCCACCAGCAGCAGCGGGATCGACTGGAACCACAGGCCCAGAAGCCCCAGCCCCATGAAGGCGACTTCGGCGACCTTCACCGCCCGCATCAGCCATGCCTTGTCCCAGGCATCGGCGAGTTCGCCCGCGAGCGCGGAGAACAGGAAATAGGGCAGGATGAAGATGCCGGTCGCGACCGTTGCCAGCATTGCCGACTGTTCGGGTGCATTGGCGAAGATCGTGAAGTTCGCGAGGAACAGCATCGCATATCTGAGGACGTTGTCGTTGAACGCGCCCAGGAACTGGACGACGAACAGCGGGCCGAAGCGCCGCTTGGCGAGCAGCGAGAAATCGGGTGCGGACACGGCTTTGTTTCCCCTGGATCTGTTATGCGATGACGGCGGCTTGGCGGCGACCCCCGAGCGGGCTCGGGAAGCCGAGGAACAGCTTGGGCTGCATGGCGACAACTCCGTTTCGATTCCGTTCCAATGCCCGGCGAATCACCGGGCTGCGACTGGATGTCATGGAATTGAACATCGATCAATTAAATAATTAGACAGTGATCAATTATCCACTTATATGCCCTTCGTGGCGCGCAGATCCGATCATACGCGAGAGGAGTTGCAGGAGCTGATCCTTGCAGAGGGCCAGCGGCTGCTCGCCGAGGTCGGCTATTCCGGCTTCTCCGCGCGCGAGGTGGCGAAGCGGATCGGATATTCGATCGGCACGATCCACAATGTCTTCGGCGGCCATGACGCGCTGCTCACTGCGCTGAACAGCCAGACGTTCGTCTTGTGGGCACGGGCTCTGGGCGAGAAGCTTGCCGTCGCCGGACCGGACCGGATCGCCGCGCTGGTCGAGGGCTATTTCGACTTCGCGGAAGACAATCCCAATCTGTGGATGGCGATCTATGACCATCGCCTGCCCGCGGGCATGGAGATTCCCGAGCAATATCGCGTTCTCCGCGCCGGCCTGACCGACATCGTCGAGCGTGAGGTGGCGACGGCGCTTCCGGGCAAACCGCTTCCGGAAATCGAAGCGCTGACGCGATCGCTGGTCGCGACCGTGCACGGGCACTGCGCCTTCGCCCTCACGGGAACCTTCCGCCTCCTCGGCGTGGACGATCCGCGCGGTGCGGCCCTTGCGAGAGTGACGGAAATCCTGGCCAGCAACGAACGGGCATGACCGGCACGGCCGCTGGATGCGCCCAGTTGCCTGCGCACCGTCAGCAGCTTGCGCGCTCGGCGGCGTCGAAGATCCGAAGATTGCCGGCTGCATTTCGGCAGCGAGGGCGCAATCCCGTCGTCATGCTCGCGCGATCGATGCGTGAATCGGCAGCAGCGCCGCACCCAGTGCCGAGCCGGCGCCGCCGAGCCGGGAGATTTCGATGTCGTAGCGCGCCTTCTCGCTCTCCGCGATATGGTCGCCCCATTTGATCGCCCGGCGGTTCAGCCGATCGGCAAGTCCGTGCATGATCGCGGACGGCAACGGACTCATCAGCCGGATCGCGCCCGGATCGAACCAGGCAAGCGCCGAGTTGATCGCCTGGAGGAGCTGATCGGCGGCCCGTTCCAGCCAATGATCGATCGTCGCCTCATATCCCGGGATCGCCTCCGCGAAATCGGCCAGCGATCCGACCTTGCATCCCGCCGCCTGCAGCGTGGCGATGAGGTCGAGCGTCGTCGGGCGCGGCTGGCTGCCCGGGTAGAACATGCCGATCTCGCCGGCGCTGCCCGTTTCGCCGCGCATCAGCCGGCCTTCATGGACGATCCCCGCTCCAACGCCGTGCCCCAGCAGGATCACCACCGCCGTGGTGCAGCGCCGGATCAGCCCGCCCAGATAATATTCGGCGAGCGCCGCCGCCGTGGCGTCATTCTCGATCCAGATCGGCAGCCGGAGCGCTTCCTCGAAGATCGTGCGCAGCGGCGCGTCCTTCCAGCCGGGCAGGTTGCGGACCACGTGCCAGCGATTGCCGTCGCGCGACAGGGCCGGGCCGGGCACGCTGAAGCCGACGCCGTACAGACGGCTGCCCAGCAGGCGGTGCTCGATCGCCAGATCGTGGATGCGGCGATCGACATGGCGGGCGAAACCATGCGGGTCGATGGGCTCGATCTTCTCGGAAGTGAGCGACACCACGCCCCCGGCATAATCGACCAGCGCGATTTCCAGAAGGCCCGCATAGATCGCCAGCCCCACGGCATAGCCCCCGGCCGGAGAAATCCGCAGCGGCACCGTCGGGCGGCCCCGCCCCGCCAGCGCCTCGGCCGGCAATTCCTCGATCAGGGCCTGCCCGATCAGCGCCTTGGTCAGCTTGGAGATGGCACCGTTGCTGATCTGCAGCGTCTCCGCCAGGGCAGACCGCGATTGCGGGCCGCGCATGCGCAGCTGCCAGAGCAGCCGCTTCTCCTCCTCGAGCAGCGTGACCGGTGGATGCCTCATCGCCCAGGGCGAATAGCAGCCCGGCTCAAAGTTCGCGATTAATTTTCCCAGAAATAAATAAATCTGTCATCCGCGCCGCGCATCGGCGCCGCGAGTTCACAAGAATCTCGGGGGAACGATCCGATGAAGAAGCACAATCTCGCCGCCGGCTGCGCGGTGCTCGCGCTCGGCATGCTGGCCGCGCCGGCCTTCGCGCAGACCGCCGACACGCCCGCCGCCGACTCGGCACAGGCCGCCGACGAGGCGAGCGCGGACATCATCGTCACCGGCTCGGCACGCGCGCAGCGCCGCTTCGACGTCTCCTATGCGGTCAACTCGCTCAGCCAGGCGGACGTCCAGAAGATCGCGCCGAAGAGCTTCGCCGATCTGCTCGGCACCGTTCCCGGCATCCAGGTCGAGGCGACCGGCGGCGAAGTGCAGAACATCACCCGCGTGCGCGGCATCCCGACCGATCGCGGCTATCTGATCTTCCAGCAGGACGGGCTGCCGCTCTACCATGAGATCGACGGCGTCTTCTTCAACTCCGGCGAAGGCATGAACCGCTACGACCTGATGACCGAGCGGGTCGAGATCGTGCGCGGCGGCCCGGCGCCGATCTATGCCAGCAGCGCGGCGGCGATCGCCAACAACATCACCGTGTCGGGCGGCCCCCAGGCGCGCGGCAAGGCGCAGATCACGCTGGGCGATACCGGCCTCTACCGGCTCGACGCGATGCAGTCCGGCCCGATCAGCGACAACACCTATTTCGCGATCGGCGGCTTCCTGCGCCAGCATGACGGCTATCGCTATGCCGGCTTCCCCAGCGACAAGGGCGGGCAGATCCGCGCCAATCTCAAGCGCCAGCTGACCAACGGCTATGTCAAGATCTCGGCCGAATATGTGAACGACCACAACGTCTTCTATCTGCCGATCCCGACCAACGACCCGCGCAACCCGGCGGTCTCGCTCAATCCCTATATCGATTATTTCACCGGCACGATGAACTCGCCGTCGCTGCGCAACGTCAACATCAAGTATCGCGACGGCGCCGGAGCACTGCAGAGCATGCAGCGCGACCTCTCCAGCGGCCGCCACATGCGCTTCTTCAACGCGGCGGTCGATTACGAGGCCGATTTCAGCGGCTGGCAGGTCTCCGCCAAGGTCGGCGGGACCAAGGGCAAGTCGAGCTTCGATGCGTTCTATTCCACCACCAACCCGGCGGACGCGACCAGCTTCGCCGCCGGCTATCTGGCCGCCGCGCGTACCGCCTTCGGGCCGAACGTGGCGCGGCTCGGCTATGCGTTCGCCGGCACCAACGGCGCGTCGGTCTACGATCCCTCGACTGCCTCGGGCCTGGTCATGTCCGGCCAGTATCGCGCTTCGGAATCGGACTTCTACTCGGTGCAGGGCGACCTGAGCGTCACTCGCAAGTTCGAGACCGGCATCGGCACCCATGACGTGCGCGTCGGCCTGTACGGCGCGTTCTACGGCAACACGTTGCTCCAGGCCTATGAGGACATGCTGATCGAAGTGCGCAGCCAGCCGCGCACGCTCGACCTGCTCGCCTATTCATCGACCGGCGCGGTGCTGGGCTCGGTCACCCAGAACGGCGTGCTGCGCTACACCACCACGCTCAACAAGGGCAAAGGCGATGCGCAGATGATCGCCTTCTACGCGAACGACACCTGGGACATCACCCGCGGCCTGCGCGTCGATGCCGGCATCCGTACCGAGCGCTACGGCTACAGGGGCATCGCCCTGCCGACCACGCAGGTGAATCTCGGCGACGCGACCACGCTGGCCGACGACACCACCCGCGCCTTCACGGGCCAGGTGCTCGACCAGCGCCTCAGCCCCAAGGCGACCAACTGGACCGTCGGCGTCAGCTACGACCTGGACGGCCATCTCGGCGCCTATGGCCGCATCTCGAACCTGGAAGTGCCGCCGCAGCTGGGCGTGGTGACCGGCATCAACGCGACCATCATCAAGACCAAGGCGCGCCAATATGAAGTCGGCCTGAAGGCGAGCTTCGGCCCGAACTATCTCTATGCGACCGGCTTCTACACCAAGTTCAACCCGTTCAACGCCTCGTTCGCGGCGTTCAACCCGCTGACCGGCCGCAACGACCAGACGCTGCCGTTCATCGGCGAGGCCTCGGTCAAGGGCGTCGAAGTGGACGGCCGGATCGCGCCGGTCCGCTGGTTCTCGCTCGACGGGTCCGTGACCTGGCAGAACCCGAAATACGCCAATCTCCAGAACAATTCGGGCGCCGATCCGAGTGCGGTGAACGGCAAGCAGATCATTCGCGAGGCCAAGTTCTTCGGCAATCTGCGGCCAAGCTTCGACTTCGATCTGGGCGAGCAGAAGCTCTCGATCTTCGGGCGCTTCGAATGGGTCGGCCGGCGCTATGTCGACCTGTTCAACCGCACGGCGATGCCGGGCTACCAGACGACCGGCGCTGGGGCGTCGCTCGATTGGGGCGCCTGGCGCTTCCAGGTGGTCGGCGACAATCTGTTCAACGCCCATGGCCTGACCGAGGGCAACACGCGTACCGACCAGTTCGCCGGCCAGGGCTCCAGCCAGGCGATCTATGGCCGCCCGCTGTTTGGCCGGAACTTCCGCTTCATCGTCAGCCGCAGCTGGTGATGCGCGCCATGCTCTCCGCCGCCGCGCTCGCGGTGACGGTGCTCGCCGCCCCGGCTTCGGCCGGGGCGGTGGACGACGGGGTGATGGCGGCACTGTCCGCGCGGCTCTTCCCATTGCTCGATGCGGCCGGGCGCGATCCGGCGGTGCTCGAGCGGATCGCCCGGGCGCCCGGCATGGAAAGCGTGCTGCGCGCCCGGCAGGAGCGCCGCGCCGCATGCGGCACCGATCTCGCCTGTCGCGCGCAGGCGCTGCTCTGGAGCGATCGCGAAGCGGATGCGGTGCGCCGCGCCGTTGCACAGGCGCAGGGCCTTCCCGCCGCGGACGATGGCCCCGCCGCGCAGGTGGATCGCGAGATCGCGGGCATCAACATGATCGTGGGGACCTATGCGCTGGGGGCTACCCCCACCACGGCGATCGATGGCCCGGGCACCGTCTCGCCCCAGGATCACCGGGCGCGCCTCCAGGCCGCCGACTGGATCGCCGAGACGCCCCGCGCCGGATCGGCACAGCGGCTCGATCCCAGCATCGACTATGCGCTCGCGCTGCTCGACATGAGCGACCGCACCGATGCGATCGGCCATGAACCGCTGACCGGCGGCGCCAACGCCGCGGCGCTGGCGCGGGCGAAGGCGCTCGACTGGCGCCGCTATCGCTATAGCGCGATGATCGTCACCGGCGTCGGGCCCGAGATCGAGGGCGAGCCGCTCAGCCCGTTCGGCAAATATCATCTGCGCCTCGCCGCGCGCCGTTTCGCCCAGGGCGACATCGCCTTCATCCTGGTCACCGGCGGCCGGGCGCACCCCCGCGCAACGCCTTTCACCGAGGCCGACGAGATGCGCAAGGCGCTGATCGAGCGCTACGGCGTCCCCGCGGAAGCGATCATCATCGAGCCCTATGCCCGCCACACCACCACCAACCTGCGCAACGCCGGCCGGCTGCTCGCGCGGATCGGCGCGCCGCCGGAAGCGGAGACGGTGATCGTCTGCAATCCCCTGCAGAGCGCCTATATCGAAAGCGCCAGGTTCACCGAGCGCAACGCCGCCGAGCTCGGCTATCAGCCCGGCAAGGTCGTGCGCCGGGTGTCGCCGAACGAACTGGTGTTCCGCCCGTATCGGACGTCCGAGCGCGTCGATCCGCGCGATCCCCTCGATCCGTGAAAGGAACCGTCATGCGCCGCCTCGCCCTGGCCGCCGCTCTCACGCTGTGCCCCACCCTCGCCCATGCCTGGGGCGGCACGGGACATGCGGTGATCGACCGCGCGGCGATTCAGGCGATACCCGATGGCGGTCCGGCCTTTCTGCGCCGCCATGTCGACTATATCTCGGCCTCCGCCGCCCTGCCGGACGGCTGGCGCGGGGACGCGGAAGGCTTTTCGAAGATCGAGGAAGACCCGAACCATGGCTGGTTCCGCGAGCAGTTCGCCTTTCTGAAACCGATCCCGCGATCACGCTATGAATTCATCCTCGCGCTCTACAAGCGCTATGAGAGGATCAAGCGGAGCGATCCGGCCACCGCCGCGCGCACCAATGTCCGCTGGACCGGCACACTGCCCTATGCGGCGATGGAAGCCTATGAGCGGCTGATCGTCTGCATGCGCGCGATCCGCGCGGCGCAGGCGAGCGGCGGCGACGCATCGATTCCCGAGCAGCATTGCGCGTTCCAGGCGATCCGGCTCGGCCATTATATCGGTGACGGCGCGCAGCCGCTGCACAACTCGGTGCATTCGGACGGCTGGCTGGGCCCCAATCCGAACGACTATACCCGCGACCGCAGCATCCATGGGCGGTTCGAGAGCCGCTTCGTCGACGGCATCGGGCTCACCGCCGCGGACATCCTGCCCCGGATCGGCGCGCCGGCGCATCTCCATGGCGACATGTTCGACGCGGTGCTCGCCTTTCTCGATCAGTCGGGCGATCGGGTGGAGACGGTCTACCGGCTCGAGAAGCGCGACGGCTTCGGCAACATGGCCGACAAGGACGTCCGCGCCCTGGTCTACGAGCGCACCGCCGCGGGCGCGGCGATGTTGCGCGACATGCTCTGCCGCGCCTGGGCGGAAAGCGCGGCGCCGCCCGCCAGGGTGACGCCCTCGCCACTCGATTCCTCCAATCCCCGGTTCAATCCCGAGACCGGTTCCGCCCCGGCCTGACGCCGCCCCAGCGCGCGCAGCAGCCGCGCATGGCGGCCATGGTCGAGCGCGAAGCGCCCGAGCAGCAGCATCGCCAGCAGCGCGCCGGCAAGCGGCACGCCCAGGCCGAGGCCGAGCATGCCGAGGCGCACCCCGGCTGGCTGGATTGCGCCGGGGACGTAGCCGAGCGCGTTCAGCACCCAGCCGATCATGGCTGTCGACGCGGCGCCGCTGGCCTTCACCAGGACCAGGTAGAACGCGAACAGCCCCGTCTCGAACCGCCGGCCATGCCGCCATTCGACGACGTCGATCGCGTCTGCAAGCAGGCCCCAGGGCAGCATGAACACGCTCGCAAAGCCGAAGCCGATCAGCGCCGCGCCGGCCACCTGCCCCGCCGGCCAGGCCAGGCACAGGGCGAAGCAGAGCAGGCCCAGCGCACTCACCGCATGCCCCGCACCGAGCAGGCGGCTCTTGCTGAAGCGGTGGGTCAGCGCGGTCCAGGCGAGCACGCCGCCGAACTGCCCCGCCGTCAGCGCGGCAAGCAGCAGGGGGACCGCGCGCGGTCGATCGACGACATAGGTTCCCAGATACATCAGCATCCGGCCGAAACACGGCATGGCGAAGCCGGTGAGCAGGGCCAGCGCGCCCATCGCCAGCACCATCGGGTCGCGCAGCGGAACGGCGACGCGATCGCCGCGCAGCGCGGAGGCCGTGCCGCTTTCGCCGCGCCCGCCCGAAGCCCAGGCGCACAGCAACATGGTCAGCGCAAAGGCCAGGCCGGCACCGATCCCGGTGAACGCCAGCGCGCCGAAATGCCCGGTCCGTCCCGCTTGCTGCACCAGCGGCGTGAGCGTTGCGGCGATGACCAATGCGCTCGCGGTGCTGAAGAACAGCCGGTAGCCGGAGACGCGCCCGCGCGCCCGGCTGTCGCGGCTGACCTGCGCCATCAGCGCATTGTGCGGCACGTCGACCACCGCATAGGCGCCGCGGAAAATCAGGATCGCCGCCGCGAGCATCCAGGCGCGATGCAGGCCCAGCGCCGGCATTGCGTAGATCAGCCCGAAGGCCGCCCCGCAAGGCAGCGCGGCCAGGGCAAGGGTCCAGCGATAGCCCCGCCCCGCCGCCCGCCAATGGAGGACGAGCCGGGCCGCGAGCAGATCGAACACCAGATCGCCCAGCACCGCGAACAGCATCAGTCCCGCCGCCCGGGCGCCGTTCAGCCCCAGCACGTCGGTCAGCAGGAACAGGATCGTCAGATCCGCCCCGCCGAACACCAGGGCCTTGCCGAAATTGCCGGACGAATAGGCGAGCATCCGTCTCTCTGTGGCAATGTTCGCGATCGGCGGCGTCTTTCCTATGCGAGGTGGCGGCGAGCCCGATGCTGCACCTGTCGTCGCCCGTACGGCCCGATCATTTCAGATTGGCGACAGCACCGAAATGCCGGCGGGCTTCGTCCGCGGATGGACGAACGCATGCAGCTTTCGATGAAAGCGCCTAGATATTTCGGCACGGCCTGGTTCCGCCACGGTATCCGCAAAGTTCCCGATGGAGGAACCGCCACGCGCGGAGCCGTCGAATTTGTCCATCAGCCCATTGGCAAGTATCGTTCCTAACGTCAGTATTGCACCTCGAATCAAGGGGGTGGATCTTTGCTGGTCAAGTCATTCGCGTTCCGGTCGCTGCGCATCGGGTTGGCCGCGGTCACGGCCCTTCCGATGGCGGCCCTTGCCCAGGATCTGGGTTCCGACCCCGCGGGCTCGGGCGTGATCGTCGGCGCGGTGCATTGGATCGAGGGCACGCTGCTCGGCACGGTGGCAACCGTCGTGGCGGTGATCGCGGTTGCCGCGGTCGGGCTGATGATGCTCACCGGCCGGATCAACTGGCGCTATGGCGCCACCGTCATTCTCGGCTGCTTCATCCTGTTCGGCGCCGCGAGCATCGTCGCGGGCATCCAGGCGAGCGCCCAGCTGGGACAATAGCATGAACGGACTGGAGCGTGACCCGCTGTTCGTGGCCCTCACTCGCCCGCAGATGTTCGCGGGCGTCACCTATAGCTATTTCGTCGCCAATGCGATCGTGGCGACCGAGCTGTTCCTGATCTTCAAATCGGCCTGGGCGCTGGTCGCGGCGCTCGTCGTGCACCTGATCGGCGTGCTCGCCTGCCTGCGTGAGCCGCGCTTCTTCGATCTGTGGCTGGCGCGGATGAGCCGCTGCCCGCGCGTCCGCAACCACAAGATCTGGCAATGCAACTCCTACCGGCCCTGACGCGCGATCCCAAGGTCGTCGCGCGCGAAGCACCCGCCGGACGGCATCTGCCCTATGCGCGCCATGTCGACGATCACACCGTCGAGACGCGCGACGGCATGCTGCTCCAGGTCGTCCATCTGCGCGGCCTGCTCTTCGAGACGGCGGACACCGAGGAGCTGAACTATCGCAAGCGGCTGCGCGACGCGATGCTGCAGTCGATCGGCTCCTCGCGCTTCGCCGTCTATTATCATGTGGTGCGCCGCGCGATCGAGCCCGAGCTCGAAGCCACGTTCCCCGATGCCTTCTCGGCCCGGCTCGACGCGGCCTGGCGCGCGCGGCTGGCGGAGCGCCGGCTCTATACCAACGACCTGTTCCTCACCCTGATCCGCCGCCCGCTCCAGGGCCGGATGGGCCTCCTCGATCGCCTGCGCGGCAGCCCGGCGGCGGCCAATAGCGCGCATGATCTGCGCGCGCTCGACACCGCCCGCGAGGCATTGACCGCCGCGCTCGGCAGCTACGAGCCGCGGCTGCTCTCGGTCTACCCGACGCCGCAGGGCAATTGCTCGGAGCCGCTCGAATTCCTGTCCTCACTCTACAATGGCGAGGTTCGGCCCGTGCTGCTGCCGATGCAGGATGCCGGCGCCTATCTGCCCTATCGCCGGATCAGCTTCGGCCAGGAGGCGATCGAGCTCGGCACCGCCGGCCCCAGTCCGCGCAGCTTCGCGGCGATCGTCTCGATCAAGGACTATCCGGGCCAATCGGCGCCGGGCATGCTCGACGAGCTGCTTCGCCTGCCCTTCGAGATCACGATCGCGCAGAGCTTCGGCTTCGTCGAGCGCCAGGCGGCGCTGTCGCGGATGAACCTGGCGCTCCGGCGGATGCGCTCGGCCGAGGACGAGGCGGTCAGCCTGCGCGCCGACCTGTCCAGCGCCAAGGACGACGTCGCCGCGGGGCGCGCCGGCTTTGGCGAGCACCACATGACGATCGCGATCCGCGGGCAGACGCTGGCGGAAGTCGATCGGGGCGTGGCCGAGGTGCAGGCGACGCTGGCCGATCTCGGCATCATCGCGGTGCGCGAGGAGATCGCGCTCGAACCCGCCTTCTGGGCCCAGTTTCCCGGGAACTTCAAGTATATCGCCCGGCGCGGGCTGATCTCCACCGCCAATTTCGCCGGCTTCGCCAACGGCCACAACCTGCCCCAGGGCAAGGCGGCGGGAAACCATTGGGGCGATGCGGTGACTCTGCTCGAGACCACCGCCGCGGGGCCCTATCACTTCAATTTCCACCATGGCGATCTCGGCAACTTCACCGTGATCGGCCCCTCGGGCTCGGGCAAGACGGTGGTGCTCAACTTCCTGCTCGCGCAGAGCCGCAAGTTCGAGCCCCGCATCATCTTCTTCGACAAGGATCGCGGCGCGGAGCCCTTTCTGCGCGCGATCGGCGGGCGCTACGACCTGCTGCGCCCCGGCGCGCCCTCGGGCCTCAATCCGCTGCAGATGGAGGACGATCCGGCCAACCGCCAGTTCCTGATCGACTGGGTGGCGCTGCTGGCCGGCGGCGCGGACATCGACGAGCTCGCCCAGATCAAGGACGCGATCGACGCCAATTTCGGCCAGCCGCGCGAGCAGCGCCGGCTGCGCCACCTGGTCGAGCTGTTCCGGGGCAGCCACCGCCCGCACGGCGCCGACCTGTGGGCGCGGCTGCGCGCCTGGTGGGGCGACGGCGAACGGGCCTGGCTGTTCGACAATGCCGAGGACCGGACCGACCTGACCGCCCAGACGGTCGGCTTCGACATGACCCAGATCCTCGACGATCCGGCAGTCCGCACGCCCGCCATGATGTATCTTTTCCACCGCGTGGAGGAACGGCTGGACGGCACGCCGGCGATCATCGTGGTCGACGAGGGCTGGAAGGCGCTCGACGACGATGTGTTCGTCCGCCGGATCAAGGACTGGGAGAAGACGATCCGCAAGCGCAACGGCATCGTCGGCTTCGCGACCCAGAGCGCGCAGGATGCGCTGGAGAGCCGCATCGCGAGCGCGATCATCGAACAGGCGGCGACCCAGATCTTCATGGCCAACCCCAAGGCGCGCGCCAGCGACTATATGGAGGGCTTCGGGCTCACCGCGCACGAATATGAGCTGGTCCGCACCTTGCCCGACAATGCGCACTGCTTCCTGATCAAGCATGGCAACGAGAGCGTCGTCGCGCGGCTCAACCTTGGCGGCGAGCGCGAGCTGCTCACCATCCTATCCGGCCGCGAGCGCACGGTGCGGCTGCTCGACCAGATCCGCGCCGAGCATGGCGAGGATCCGGCGCAATGGCTGCCCCGCCTGCTGGAAGTGGCATGAACACCTGCTCCGGCATCGCGGACGGCGCCTATCTGCAGAGCGTCCTGACCTTTGTCGACTGCCAGGCGCAGACGATCGGCGCCGCGGGCTATGCGGCGGCGGCGGCACCCGGCTCGCCGCTCTCGCTGCTGCTCACCGGGCTCGTCACCCTGTTCGTGGCGTTCTACGGCTATCGCCTGCTGTTCGGCGACACGCCCAATGTCCGCGAAGGCGTGCTCGCGCTGGTGAAGATCGGCATCGTGCTCGCGCTCGCCACGAGCTGGGGCGCCTATCGCACCCTGGCCTATGACGTGACGATGCACGGCCCGGCCGAGCTCGCCGCGAGTGCCGGCGCGCCCGCGGGAATACCGGGGGCGACGGGCGGGCTGGTCGAGCGGCTGCAACAGGTGGACGATGCCCTGATCGCGCTCAACGCGCTGGGAACCGGCCCGAACAGCGCCGCCACCCGGACGCGAACCGACACCAATGGCCAGCCCGTCACCACCACCGAGGCGAATCCGGAACCCGCCAGCATCGTCGGCCCCTTCGCGCTCGGCACCGCGCGGGTCACCTTCCTCACCGCGACGATCGCCGCCTATGCCTCGGTGCGGCTGGTTGCCGGCCTGCTGCTCGCGCTCGGGCCGCTCTTCATCGCGCTGCTGCTGTTCGAGGGCACCCGCAGCCTGTTCGAGGGCTGGGTGCGCGGGCTGGTGGCCGCGATCCTCGGCGCGGTGGCGGTGACGGTCCTGCTCGGCGTCGAGCTGGCGCTGCTCGAGCCCTGGCTCGCAACCCTGCTCTCCCGCCGCCAGGCCGGCTTGCCGATCGGCGGCGCGACCAGCGAGCTGCTCGTCACGGCGCTCGCCTTCGGGCTGGCGATGGTGGCGGGGCTGGGCATGGCGGCGCGCATCGCCATCGCCTTCCGGCTCGGCACGCTCTGGCGCCGCCTTGCCGAGCGCGTCGCCACGATCTCCACCAATACCGAACGGACGCAATCCCCCATGCCGCTCCCGGCACGGCAGCCGCCGGCCGAGCACCAGTCTCGCGCCGCCGCCGTGGCGGAAGCCGTCGCGCGCATCCAGCGCCAGGAAGCGGTACTCGCCGGCGCCGCCGCCGGAGCCTCGCGCGTTCCGGGCGCCGGCACCGGCGTGCGCGACACGCCCGCGCCCGCGCCGACCCCGCTCGGCCAGACTCATCGCCGGACCCGCAACCGGGTCTCGGCCAGCGCAACACGACGGGACCGTCAGTCATGAAGAACGAGGCGCGCGAGGCGCTGGACGCCTATTATCGCGAGGCGGGAAGCTGGGCCGAGGATGGCCGCGAGGCGCTGCGCGGCTCGCGGCGCACCGCGTGGATCGTCGCCGGCGTGGCCTGCACGATCGCCCTGATGGAAGCCGCGGCGCTGCTCGCGCTCACGCCGCTCAAGACCGTCGAGCCCTATACGCTGCTGGTCGACAAGCAGACCGGCTATGTCCAGGCGCTGAAGCCGCTCGACGCGCAGCAGGTGAGCGCCAATGCCGCGCTCACCCAATCCTTCCTGGTCCAATATGTCATCGCGCGCGAAAGCTTCGACGCGACTTCGCTCCAGGCCAGCTATCGCAAGGTCTCGCTCTGGTCCGAAGGCGCGGCGCGCACCGCCTATGTCGCCGGCATGCAGGCCTCGAACCCCGACAGCCCGCTGGCGCGCCTGCCGCGCACGAGCCTGGTGGAGACGCGAGTGAAGAGCGTGTCGCCGATCGGCAGGAACGCCGCGCTCGTCCGGTTCGAGACGGTGCAGCGCGACGCCAACGGCGCGGTGCAGGCGCCGCGCGCCTGGGTGTCGGTGGTCCGCTATCGCTATTCGGGCGAGCCGATGAGCCTCGAGGACCGGTTCGTGAATCCGCTGGGCTTCGAAGTGACGCAATATCAGCGCAATGCGGAGGCGCTGCCGGCAGCGGAGCCGAGCGCCGCGCCGTCCGCCGCGCCCACGCCCGTGCCCGGCGCGGCCGCGCCGGTGCCGCAGGCGCCGCCGCGGCCCGCGCCGACGCCAGAGGTGGAATTGTGACGCGGGCAGCCATCCTCGCCTTTCTGCTGCTTTCCCCCTGCCTGGCCGCCGCGCAGGTCCGCCCGGTTCCTGGCACGGGCAATCCGCATATCCAGTCGGTCGATTACCGCCCCGATCAGGTGGTGTGGCTGGAGGCGGCACCCGGCTATCAGGTGACGATCGAGCTGGCGCCGGACGAGCGGGTGGAGAATGTCGCGCTGGGAGACAGCGGCGCTTGGCAGGTCACCGCCAATCGCCGCGGCGACCGGCTTTTCGTCAAGCCGATCCGGACCGGCGTCTCGACCAACATGCTGGTGGTGACCGACTCGCGCCGCTATAATTTCGAGCTGTCGTCGCTTGCCGAGGCCGGCCCCGCCACGGCCTGGTCGATCAAGTTCCGCTATCCGGCGCTGCTTTCCGATCAGGCGCCCGGCGCGGCGGGGCCGGAAAAGGTGGTCGGCCGCTACAAGGTGCGCGGCAGCCCCGAACTTCGCCCCAGCGGGATTCACGACGACGGCATCCACACCTATGTCGAATGGCCGGAAGATCGGCCGCTTCCCGCCATCTATGCGGTGAATGGCCGCGGCAGGGAGACGCTGATCAACGGCATGATGCGCGACGGACGGATAGTGATCGACAGCATTCAGGACAGGCTGGTGTTCCGCATCGACAATGGCAGCGCGGAAGCCGTGCGCGTGGTGGACCGGCGATGAGCGACCCCGCCGCCCCGCCTCCGCCCCCGAGCGGCGATCCGCGCCCCGCCGCCGAAGCCGGCATGCTGCCCGTGGTCGCCCGGCCGCGATCCGGCCCGCCGGCCTGGACGCTGCTGCTGGTCGCGGTCGGCATCGGGCTCGTGCTGTTTGCCATTCTGGACGCGCGCCGTCGTTCGCTGAGCGCTCCGGCGATCCGGCCTCGTCCCGCCGATGCGCTGTCGACGCCGTCGCAGATCGCGCCGCTCTACGTGCCGCCGGTCCCGGTGCCGCAGCCGCCGCCCCTGCCGGCGCCGCTTCCCAGCCCCACGCCGACGCCCATGCCGCGGATCCTGCCGCCGCCGGCCCCGGCCTATACTCCGCAACCGACCTATGTGCCGCAACCGTCGCCGCCGCCGGCCCAGCCGGCCCGGGTCGCCGCCGAGCCGACGCTGGTGATCGACACGACCGGCGCCGAGCGGCCGCAGGCGCAGGGCGAAGGCAATGCCGCGCCCGCCGCCGCCGGCCCGCTCGCGAAGAACTCGGTCGCCGGCGCGCGCACCGCCGCCGGCGTGCTCTCCAACAAGGCGACGACGGTGCCCCAGGGCACGCTGATCCCCGCGGTGCTCGAAACCGCGCTGGATTCGACCAGCCCGGGCCTGGCGCGCGCGCTCGTCTCGCGCGATATCCGCGGCTTCGACGGCACGCGCGTGCTCATCCCGCGCGGCAGCCGGCTGATCGGCGAATATGGCACGGACACCGAATCCGGCCAGAAGCGGATGCTCGTCAACTGGATCCGCCTGATCCGCCCGGACGGCGCCACCATCGCGATCGGCTCGCCGGCCAGCGATCCGCTCGGCCAGGGCGGCATTCGCGCCAGGGTCAACTCGCATTTCTTCGAGCGCTTCGCCGGCGCGATCCTGCAGTCCGCCCTCGATATCGGCGTCAACCTCGCCGCCCGCGCGGCGGACAGCCCGGTGATCGTGGCCCTGCCCGGCACGCTGGGCGGCGCCGCCCGCCCCGTCACCCCGACCCAGATCAAGCCGACGCTCAAGGTCAAGGCCGCGACCAGCATCTCGGTCTTCGTCGCGCGCGATCTGGACTTCACGAGCGTCGAAGCCCGATGAACGCGCCCGCCGCCGCGAACGACACCCGGGTCTATCTGAAGGCCTATCTCGCGCCGCTCGCCGAAGTCCTGGCCCGGCCCGACGTGACCGACATCTATGTCAACCGCCCCGGCGAGATCTGGGCGGAGACGCTCGGCGGCGCGGTGGAGCGGTATCCGGCGCCGGATCTCGACGCCGCCACGCTCGACCGGCTCGCCCGCCAGATCGCCGCGCTCTCGCATCAGGGGATCAGCCGCGAGCACCCGCTGCTCTCCGCCAGCCTGCCCGACGGCTCGCGCGTGCAGGTCGCGGCGCCGCCGGCCACGCGCGGCCCCATGGCGCTCGCCATCCGCAAGCACATCTCGTCGGATCTCCGCCTGGACGACTATGTCGCGGCCGGCGCCTTCGCCGCGACCAGCCGATCCACCGCGCCCGGCAAGTCGCAGGTCGACGGGCAACTGGCGGAGCTGCTCGAGGCGGGCGACATCGCGGGGATGCTCGCCACCGCCGTGAAGGCCCGCAAGAACATCCTCGTCTCCGGCGGCACCTCGACCGGCAAGACCACTTTCCTCAACGCGCTGATCCGCGAGATCCCGGCCGAGGAGCGGCTGATCCTGATCGAGGACACGCCCGAGCTCCACCAGCATCACGCGAACCTGGTCGGCCTGCTGGCGGTGCGCGGCGCGCTGGGCGAAGCGCGGGTCACGGCGACCGACCTGCTCGCCGCGTCGCTCCGCATGCGCCCCGACCGCATCATCCTGGGCGAGCTGCGCGGCGAGGAAGCCTATACCTTCCTACGCGCGATCAACACGGGGCATCCCGGCTCGATGACTTCGGTCCATGCCGATTCCGCCGAGCGCGCGATCGAGCAGATCGTGCTGCTGGTGCTGCAGGCCGGCACCCAGCTCAGCCGCGACGATGTGCGCCATTATGTGCGCAGCACGGTCGACGTCTATGTCCAGCTCGCCCGCACCGGCGGGCAGCGGCGCGTCGCGGAGGTGCTGCTCGCATGACGATGCCCGCCCTCGCCTATGCGATCGCGCCCTCGCTGGCCGATCCCGCGGGATCGAGCCCGTTCGTGGCGGCAATCGGCTGGATCGAGGGCGTCGCCCTCGGCACGGTCGCGACCAGCATCGCGCTGATCGCCGTGGCCAGCATCGGCTTCCTGATGCTCGGCGGCCGCCTGCCCGTCCGGCGCGGCGCCACCGTCATCGCGGGCTGCTTCGTCCTGTTCGGCGCGCCGGTGATCGCCGCCGGGCTGCTGGGATCGCTGCAATCCGGGAGCAATGTTCCCGAGCGCGCAGCGCCCCCGCCATCGCCGCTCGCCGCCGCCATACCCAAGCCGACGCCGCTGCCGTCGCCGGCGCAAAGCTACGACCCCTATGCCGGAGCGGCGGTCCCGCAGCGATAGGCCGCGAGGCTCGCCGGGCCGGCGCGGAGCCGCTCGCGCGGCCCCGCGCGCGCCTCATGCCGCGTCGCGCCGCGGCTGCCCGAACCGGGCATAGAGCGCGGGCAGCACGAACAGGGTGAGCAAGGTCGCCGAGATCAGCCCGCCGATCACCACCGTCGCCAGCGGCTTCTGCACCTCCGCGCCCGCGCCATGGCCGAGCGCCATCGGCACGAAGCCGAGGCTGGCGACCAATGCGGTCATCACCACCGGGCGCAGGCGCTGCATCGCGCCTGCCCTGGCCGCCTCCGCCCGCGCCACGCCGGCGCGGACCAGGTCCTGGATCGAGGAGACCATCACCAGCCCGTTGAGGACCGCGATGCCCGACAAGGCGATGAAGCCGACCGCCGCCGAGATCGAGAAGTCCATGCCCCGCAGGTATAGCGCGAGCACGCCGCCCACCAGCGCGAGCGGCACGCCGGTGAAGACGATGGCCGCATCGCGCGCCGAGCCGAGCGCGCCGTAGAGCAGCAGCAGGATCAGCGCGAAACAGGCGGGAATCACCAGCGCCAGCCGATCGCGCGCCGAGGCGAGATTCTCGAACTGGCCACCCCATAGGAGATAGCTGCCGGCAGGCAGCCGCACCTCGCGCTCGATCGCCGCCCGCGCATCGGCGACCACGCCGCCGACGTCGCGCCCGCGCACATTGGCCTGAACGACGACGCGCCGCTTGCCGTTCTCGCGGCTGATCTGGTTGGGACCGTCGACCACGCGGATCTCCGCGACGCTGGCGAGCGGGACGAAGGCGCCGCCCGCAACGGGCAGCTGCAGCCGGGCCAGCGCATCGAAATCGGCGCGCTGCGCCTCCGAGAGCCGCAGCACCACCGGGAAGCGGCGGTCGCCCTCGAAGATCATGCCGGCCTCGCGCCCGCCCAGCGTGGCGGCGACCAGGTCCTGCACGTCCTGCGCAGTGACGCCCAGCCGGGCCATCGCGTCGCGGTTCACCCGGATGTCGAGCATCGGCAGGCCGCTGGTCTGCTCGACCTTCACATCCGCCGCCCCCGGAGTGGCTCGCAGGATTCCCGCGATCCGGTTCGCGGTGGCGTTCATCGCGGAAAAGTCGTCTCCGAACACCTTCACCGCGATGTCGCCGCGCACGCCCGCGATCAGCTCGTTGAAGCGCATCTGGATCGGCTGGGTGATCTCATAGGCATTGCCCGGCAGCTTCGCGAGCTGCCCTTCGATCCGCGCGACCAGCGCTTCCTTGGCCAGGCCGGGATCAGGCCATTCGGCCCGCGGCTTCAGGATCACGAACATGTCGGTGGCGTTGGGCGGCATCGGATCCGAGGCGAGCTCGGCGGTGCCGGTCTTGGAGAAGACGAACTTCACTTCGGGCTGCTTCGCCATCAGCCGCTCGAGCGGCACCTGCATCGCCTGGCTCTGCTGGACCGAAGTGGCGGGGATGCGCAGCGCCTGGATCAGCAGGTCCCCCTCGTCGAGCTGCGGCAGGAACACCTGGCCCAGCGCCAGAAAGGCGAGCGCCGCCGCGCCCAGGCTCGCCACTGCCGCGCCGATCGTGACGGTCGGCCGCCGCATCGCGCGGTCCAGCCCCGGCTCGTAGCGCCGGCGCAGCCAGCCGATGATGCGCCCCTCCTTCTCCTCCACCCGCTTCGACAGCCAGATCGCGATCGCGGCGGGCACGAAGGTCAGCGACAGGACGAAGGCGCAGGCGAGCGCGAGGATCACCGTCACCGCCATCGGCACGAAGGTCTTGCCCTCGACGCCGCTCAGCGTGAGCAGCGGCACATAGACGAGCATGATGATCGCCTGGCCATAGACGGAAGGCCGGATCATCTCGCGCGCCGCGGCGGAGACCGTCTCCAGCCGCTCGGCCCGGTCGAGCGACCGGCCCGCTTCGTGCTGGCGCTCGGCGAGGCGGCGCAGCGCGTTCTCGACGATGATCACCGCGCCGTCGACGATCAGCCCGAAATCGAGCGCGCCCAGGCTCATCAGATTGGCCGACACGCCCATGCGCAGCATGCCGAAACCGGTGAGCAGCATCGTGACCGGGATCACCGCCGCCGCGATCAGCGCCGCGCGGAAATTGCCGAGCAGCAGGAACAGCACGACGATGACGAGCAGCGCGCCCTCGCTCAGATTGCGCGCCACCGTCCGGATCGTCGAATTGACCAGCGCGGTGCGGTCGAGCACCGGCTGGACCACCACGTCGGGCGGCAGCGAGGCGTTGATCGACTGGAGCCGCTCCGCCACCGCCGTCGCCACGGTGCGGCTGTTCTCGCCGATCCGCATGATCGCGGTGCCGACCACCACTTCGGTGCCGTTCTCCGACGCCGATCCCATGCGAACCGCCTGCCCGGTCCGCACCGTCGCGACCTGGTCGAGCGTGATCGGCACGCCCGCGCGCGTGGCGATCACGATGCGCGACAGCTCGGCCGGGCCCCGGACCAGCGCGTCGGCGCGCACCGCCAGCCCCTCGCCATTGCGGTCGACGAAGCCGCCGCCGCTGCTGGTGTTGTTGCGCTCGATCGCCGTGGCGAGATCGGTGAGCGTCAGGCCGAGCGCCGCCAGCTTCGCCACATCGGGAATGACCAGGATCTGCCGGGCATAGCCGCCGATCGAATCGATGCCCGCCAGGCCCGGCACGTTCTTGAGCAGCGGCGTGACGATCCAGTCCTGCGCGGTGCGCAGATAGGTCGCCTTGTCGGTCTCGCTCACCAGCCGTTCGCCCTCCGGGGTGATATAGCTGCCGTCGGGCTGCATCCCGGGCTCGCCGGGCTGGTGCTTGTCGTCCGGCCGGTGATCGAGCCGGACCGTCCACATATAGACTTCGCCGAGGCCGGTGGCGATCGGCCCCAGCTCGGGATCGGCGCCGTCGGGCAGGCCCTCGCGCACGCCGGCCAGCCGCTCGTTCACCTGGGCGCGGGCGAAATAGATGTCGGTCGCGTCCGCGAACACCGCCGTCACCTGGGCGAAGCCGTTGCGGCTGAGCGAGCGGGTATATTCAAGGCCGGGAATGCCGGCGAGCGCGGTCTCGATCGGAAAGGCGACCTGCTTCTCGACCAGCTCGGTCGAGAGCGCGGGCGCGCGCACGTTGATCTGGACCTGGTTGTTGGTGATGTCCGGCACCGCGTCGATGGGGAGGCGGTACAGGGCGGCGCCGCCGATCACGGCGGCGATGGCGGTAAGCAGGAGGACAAGCCAGCGCTTGTCGACCGCCCAGTTGACGATGCGGGCGATCATGGCTCAGTCCTCATGGCTCGCTTCGCCCTTGCCGAGCTCGGCCTTGAGCGTGAAGGTGTTGGTGGCGGCGACCTGCTCGCCGCCCGCCAGGCCGGAGAGGATCGCGACCATCGCGCCGTCGCGCGCGCCCAGCGTCACCGGCTGGGTGCGGAAGCCCTGCGGCGTCCGCACGAACAGCACCGGCCGGTTCTCCACGGTCTGCACCGCGGTGGCCGGCACCATCAGCGGCGCATCGCTCGCCCCGGCGACTTCGATCCGCGCCTGCACCGGCTCGCCCGCGCGCCACTGGCCGCCGCGATTGTCGAGATCGGCGAGCACGCGGACGAGGCGCGTCTGCGGGTCGAGCGCCGGCGCCACGAAGCGCACCCGCGCCATGGCGGTGCGCCCCGCCGCGGTCACTTCGACCGGATTGCCGGGCCGCACCCGCGCGGCATCGCCGGCCGCGATCGACAGGGCGACGGTCAACCGCTCGAGCGCCGCGATCCGGAACAGCTCCGTCTCCGCCGCATCGGCGGTGAACATCTGGCCCGGCACGGCGCTGCGCGCGACGACGCGGCCGGCGATCGGCGCGGTGATCACGATCCGGTTGAGGCTGCCGCCGCGCACGCCCGAGGCCGCCACCTGCTGGCGCGCCAGCCGCACATCGGTCTCCGCCTGGTCGGCGGCGGCGCGCGAGATCTCGACTTCGCGCAGCGGACGGAAGCCGCGCGCATAGAGCGCCTCGTCGCGCGCCAGCGTCTTGCGGGCGAGCTCCAGCCGGGTCCGCGCCTTTTCCACTTCGGCCTGGAGGCCGGCGGCCTGGCGGCTCTCGATCACCGCCAGCGTCTCGCCCCGGCGGACGGCATCGCCCAGGTTGCGGACGAGCGCGATCACCCGCCCCTCGAGCGGCGCGGCGACCACCCGGGTGGCGTCCGGATCGCTCTCGAGCAGCGCCGGCGCCTCGATCGCCGCGCCGGTGCCGCCCCGGCCGGGCCGGATCAGCGTGATGTTGGCCGCCGCGATCTGTTCGGCGGTGAGAGTCGCGGTGCCTTCGGCATGCGTCTCGGCGGTCTTGTTTTCCGGCTGGGGCGCGGGCGCGCCGCAGCCGGCAATGAGCGTCGCGACGCCAAGCGCCGCTGCGATTCGATACATGAACTTGAACTCCTGACAGGGACAGACGCGCCCCGAGGGGCGCCCAGGCCGGTGTCAGGCGATCGGTGGTCTGAGCGGCGTGTCGGCCACGCGCGCGGCCAGCTCGGCGCTGGGCATGCGCCAGGCCAGCGGGGTGCCGCCATGGGCAAGCGGCGCCGCGGGCGCCTTCACCGGCGCGGCGAGGTCATGCCCGTGGCAGGTCGAATGGTGATGCGGATAATTCTTGTCGGGATCGGCCGGCACTTCATCGGCGTCGCCGGGCGCGTGCCAGCCCTCGATCTCGATCGTGGTGAGGTGCCGCTCCGGCGCCTCGGTCGCGTGCGCGACCGTCGTCAGGCTGGTGATCACCAGCATCAGACAGGCAATGAAGGGCAGCAACAGGCGCATCACGGCGTCCCTATCACATCCACGCCCAAGTGTAAGCGCCCGATGACGGGCCTGGTTGGGGGACTCATTCGGCAAGCACCGCCATTCCCGCGCCCTCCTCCCTCACCCCCGCGTTCTCCTCCGTCATCCCCGCGCAGGCGGGGATCCAGGGCCGAGAGCAACGACCGCGCGGCGTGCCTTGCCGTCTCCGGCAAGCCTGTGCCCGATTGCTTCGCTTGTCCCGGACTACCCTGGATCCCCGCCTGTGCGGGGATGACGGGTCTGCCGACTGGATGATGCCGGGGTCTGCCGGTTGGATGATGCGGGGTTTGCTGACCGGATCTTGCGCCTAATGCGCCGCGCCCGCTCCCACCGCGCGGCGCGGGCGCGGGGTCAGCCAGATGATCATCGCCGCGCCGACGAAGACGAAGGCGGAGAGCAGGAAGATGTGGCTAGTCGCCAGCGCGAACGCTTCCTTGTCGACCAGCTGCGCGATCGCGAGCCGCGCCTGGTCGAGCGAGAAGCCCTGCGCCGCCATCGCGTCGACGGTGCCGTTGCTGTTCAGCCGCGCGGCGATCTCGCTGCGGGCGACGCGCGCGCTGTCGTCCCAGGCGGTGGTCGAGACCGAGGTGCCGATCGCGCCCGCCATCGTCCGCAGGAACGCCATCACGCCCGCCGCCGATGCCGTTTCCTCCGGCCGCACCGAGCCCAGCGCCAGCGTGGTCAGCGGAATGAAGAAGAACGGCATGCCGATGCCCTGGAGCATCTGCGGAAACGCCAGGCTCCAGAAATCGGCCTGGCTGTTCCAATGGACTCGCAGCAGCGAGGTGAAGCCGAGCCAGAGGATGCCGAAGCACACCAGCGCCCGCGGATCGACCTTGCTGGTCAGCTTGGCGACGATCGGCGACATGATCACCGCCGCCACGCCGGTGAAGGCCGTGGCATAGCCGGCATAGGTCGCGGTATAGCCCATGCTCGTCTGCAGCCATTGCGGGATGATCACCGCCGAGGAGAAGAAGGTCCCGAAGGCCAGGGCCAGCGACAGCACCGCCACGGTGAAGCCCCGGTGCCGGAACACGCGCAGATCGACGATCGGCTGGTCCTCGGTGCCTTCCCAGGCGAGGAAGACCAGGAAGCCGATCAGCGCGGTCACGCCGAGCATCACGATCGTGCGGTCGTTGAACCAGTCATGCTCGCGGCCGAGATCGAGCATGATCTGCAGCGCGCCGATCCACAACAGCATCAGCATCAGCCCGACCCGGTCGACGCGCAGCTTGCTCGTCGGCGTCTCGACCTTGGAGAGCAGCCGCATGCCGCCGAACGCGCACAGGGCGGCGACGGGGATGTTGATGAAGAAGATCCAGTGCCACGACCAGCTGTCCGAGATCGTGCCGCCCAGGATCGGGCCCAGGATCGGCGCGACGACGGTGGTCATCGACCAGACGCCCATCGCCTGGGCGCGCTGCTCGGGCTTGAAGATGCGCATCAGCAGCGTCTGCGACAGCGGCATCAGCGGGCCGCCGCACAGCCCCTGGCCGACGCGGCAGGCGACGAGCATGCCGAGCGAAGTCGACAGGCCGCACAGCACCGAGAAGACGCCGAAGCCGATCATCCCGAAAGTGAAGGTGCGCACCGTGCCGAAGCGCCCGGCGAGCCAGCCGGTCAGCGGCACGCACACGGCCTCCGCCACGGCATAGGAAGTGATGATCCACGTCCCCTGGCTGCCCGAGATGCCGAGGCTGCCCGAGATGTGCGGGACCGAGACGTTGGCGATGGTGGTGTCCAGCACCACCATGAAATTAGTCAGCGCGAGCACCACGCCCGCGAGGATCAGCGGCACCCCGGTCAGGGGCGCCGCCGTCTCGGTCTTGCCGTTCATCGCAGCCGTCCTCAGTTCTTCGAGATGTCGATCTCGGCGTCCATGGAAAGGCCGACCCGGAGCGGGTGCTCGGCAAGCTCCTTGGGGTCGAGCGCGACGCGCACCGGCAGGCGCTGGACCACCTTGATCCAGTTGCCCGTGGCGTTCTGCGCCGGGATCAGCGCGAAGGACGAGCCGGTGCCGCCCGACAGGCCGACGACCTTGCCGTGATATTCGACGCCGCCGCCATAAAGGTCGGACTTGAGCGTCACCGGCTGGCCGACCTTCACGCGGGTCAGCTGGCCTTCCTTGAAATTGGCGTCGACATAGAGCTGGCCCACCGGCACGACCAGCATCAGCTGCGCGCCCGGCGCGACGCGCTGGCCGACCTGGACGTTGCGGCGCGTCACCACGCCGTCGATCGGCGCGCGGATCACGGTGCGATCGAGATCGAGCCGCGCCTGCGCCACCCTGGCCTGGGCGGAGAGCACTTCCGGCGCCGAATTGGCGGTGGTGCCGCTGATCAGCGCATTGTTCGCCGCAAGCTCGCCGCTGGCCGCGCCGCGGGTCGAATTCGCCTGGGCCACGCCGGCCCGCGCCAGCTCGAGATTGGCCCTGGCCGAGGAGAAGGCATTGGTCGCCGAAGTGAGCTCCTCGCCCGACACCGCGCCATTGGGGGCGAGACGCTGGCGCCGGGCGAGGTCCACCCGCGCCTTCTCGTAATCCGCCTCGGCGGCGACGAGCTGGGCACGGGCTCGGGAAATATCGGCGCCCCGGGCCTGGACCTGCGCGGCGAGCGCCGCGCTGGTGGCCGAGGTCTGGCCGTACTGGCGGCGGGCCTTGGCCAGGTCCGCCTCGGCCTGGGCGAGCGCGATCCGCGCGTCGCTGTCGTCGAGCCGGACGAGCACGTCGCCCCTCTTCACCGCCTGGGTATCGGACACCGCGACGCCGGCCACCTGCGCGGCGATCATCGGCGTGACGCTGGCGGTATCGGCGCCGACATAGGCATTGTCGGTGCTGATATAATGGCTGCCGACCAGCACGTACCAGCCACCATAGCCGATGCCGGCGATCAGCACCGCCCCGGCGATGCCGGTGAGCAGCCGCCGGCGCAGGCTGGGCTTGGCGGGCGCCGCGTCGGCGTTCGCGACATGGATCTGGGGTTCGGCGTCAGCCATGGGTCGAGTCCTTGGTTGCGGCGGCGGCCGCGGTGTCGGTGGAAAAGCCCCCGCCCAGCGCGCGGACCAGCTGGACGTCGAGCGTGAACGCCCGCGCCTCGAGATCGGCGACGATCTGGCGGTTCTGCAGCACGCCCTGCTCGGCGGTCAGCACGTCGAGAAAGGTCGACAGGCCGCCCTCGTAGCGCTGGCGGGCGATCCCATAGGCGGCCTCGGAATCGGCGAGCGCCTGGCGGCTCTCCGAAAGCCGGGTGACCAGGGCGTGCTTGCTCGTCACCGCATCGGCGACTTCGCGATAGGCGGTGGTCACGGTCGCATCATAGGTCGCGACCGCTTCGTCATAGCCGGCGCGGGCGCCCTTGTACTGGCCGGCCAGCTGCCCGCCCCGGAAGATCGGCAGGCTGATCGCCGGGCCGACCGAGCCATAGGTCGATCCGCTCTTGAACAGATTGTCGAGCCCGAAGGCCTGGAAGCCGATCAGCGCGCTGAGGTTGATCGAAGGGTAGAAATCGGCGCGCGCCACCTTGATGCGGCTCGCGGCGGCCTCCACCCGGGCGCGGGCGGCGGCGATGTCCGGGCGGCGGCCGATCAGGTCGGTGGTGACGCCCGCCGGGAGCCCGTGCGCGCCGGCCGGGCCGCCCGGCAATGCGATGGTCAGCCCACGGTCCGGCCCCTTGCCCAGCAGCGCGGCGAGGCGGTTGCGGGTGAGCCCGATCGCCTCGTCGGTGGCCGCCAGGTCGGCGCGGGCGGCGGGCACCGCGGCATCGGCCTGTTTCAGCTCGGCGCGGGTATCGAGCCCGTTGGTCACCCGGTCGCTCACCAGCTTCTGCGTCTGGGTGCGCAGCTCCAGCGCCTGGGCCTGGACGCCGCGCTGCGAGGCCAGGCGCGCGAGATCGGCATAGGCGCCGGCGATGTTGGTCGAGAGTACGAGCCGCGACTGCTCCAGCTCGATCCGCGCCGCCTCCGCATCCGAAGTGGCGGCGGCGAGCGAGGCGCGGTTCTTGCCCCACAGGTCGAGATCGAAGCTCAGATTCGCCGCGACCTGGCCGCTGTCGTTCCAGCCCTTGGGCACGAAGGCGGCGGGAATGCCGTTATTGTAGCTCTGCTTGCCCTCGGTCGCGCCCGCCTGGACGCCCACGGACGGCAGCAGCGCCGCGCCCGCCTGCTGGGCATAGGCCTGGGCCGAGCGCAGGCGCGCGGCGGCGGCGGCGAGATCGGGCGAGCCGGCCAGCCCTTCGGCGATCAGCCCGCTCAGCTGCGCGTCGCCATAGGCGCTCCACCAATCATTGGCGGGCCAGTTCGCCGCATCCGCCCGGGCGGCCAGCGACTGGTCGGCGGCATAGCCGGCCGCCGCGCGCACTTCGGGACGGGCGCCGAGCTGCGGCACCGGCGCGCATGCGGAAAGCAGCGCGGTCCCGGCAGTCGCGACGAGCAGCAACGGACGAAGGGAGAATCGGATCATGATTTAAATACCGTACTGTCGGGTACGGCGCGGCAGATGGGCGCGGGCCGCCATCTTGTCAACCCGTAATCGTACCCTATAGTACGGTTATGGAGAAAATCATGGAAAGGCCGTCCGGCAAGCGCGAGGCGCGCAAGGAGGAACGCCGCGAGGCGATCCTGGCGATCGCCAAGCGCGTGTTCCTCGACCAGGGCTATTCCGGCGCGTCGATGTCGGCGATCTCGGCGGAGCTTGGCGGCTCCAAGGGGACGCTGTGGAGCTATTTCCCGTCGAAGGAAGAGCTGTTCGCCGCGGTGCTCGACGATGCGACCAAGGAATATCGCGGCCAGCTGGCCGATGTGCTCAAGCCGGGCGAGGACGTGCGCGCCGCTGTGCTGCAATTCTGCCGTGGCTTCATCGCCAAGATCTCGTCGCCCGACGGGCTGCGGCTGCACCGGCTGATCGCCTCGGAAGTCAGCCGCTTTCCCGAGATCGGCGACATCTTCTATCGTCGCGCGCCCGTGCCCACCCAGCAGCTGCTCGCCAGCTTTTTCGAGCGCGCGATGGATGCGGGGACGCTCCGCCGCGCCGACCCGCTGTTCGCGGCGCGCGTGCTCGCCTCGCTCTGCCTCGGCGTGCAGCAGCGCATGCTCTGGGGGCAGGACCTGTCGGCGGCGGAGCGCGACCACGAAGCCGCGCAGATGGCCGAGGTCTTCCTGCGCGCCTTCGCACCCGATTAGGATGAGAACCCAGACAAGCCCTTGAGATTATTTCCGTCATCCCCGCGAAGGCGGGGATGACGCTGGAGAATATAAGGCCCCGACCTAGAGCGGCACCCCGTCGAGCGCCACTGCCTCGACGCCGATGCAGCGGAGCATCTTCTCCGCCACGATCCGGCCCAGCGGCCCGGCCAGGCCATCGAGCTCCAGCCGCACGGTCATGCGCTCGGGCGTCACGCGCACCTCCATGGCCGGCGCCGCGAGATCGTGCTGCGCGGCCAGGCCGACCAGGCGGCACAGCAGGGCGGCACTCGCCTCGCCCATGATGTCGAACCGCATGGCCGGGCTCAGGCAGCCTCGCGCACCGACGCCGCCGACGCCGCCGACGCCGCGACGATCCGCGCGCGGGCAAGCGCGTCGGCGGCACGATGCGGCGCCAGCCCCTCGCGGGCGGCATGGGCGAGCACCGCGCCGAGCCGCAGGCCGGTCGCATGGACGCGCGCCGCCACTTCATCGGCGCTCCAGCCGAGATATTCGCCGGCCACGCTGATGATCCCGCCCGCGTTCACGACATAGTCGGGCGCGTAGAGGATACCGCGATCGGCGAGCCGGTCGCCATCCTCGGGCGTGGCGAGCACATTGTTCGCCGCGCCGCAGACGATGCGCGCGCGCAGGCGCGCCACGGCGTCGCCATCGAGCACCCCGCCCAGCGCGCAGGGCGCGAAGATCGCGCAGCGGGCATCGAGGATGCTGTCGCGGCCCATGATCTCCGCATCGTAGCGGCAGGCGATGTCGGCAGCGACGCCGGGGCGCGGCTCGGCGACGATCAGCCGCGCCCCCGCCGCATGGAGCATCCCGCACAGCGCCGACCCGACACTGCCGAGCCCCTGCACCGCGACGCGCACCCCGCGCAGGTCGCTGCCCAGCTGGCGCCGGGCCGCCTCCTCCATCGCCAGGAACACGCCGCGCGCCGTCCAGGGCGAGGGATCGCCGCCCGGCCTGCCGCCCCGGGGCGGCAGGCCGGCGACATGGCGGGTCTGGCCACGCACCGCTTCCATGTCGGCCACGCAGGTGCCGACATCCTCGGCCGTGACATAGGCACCCTCGAGCCGCGCCACCGCCCGGCCGAACGCCGCGAACAGCCGGCGCCGGTCGAAATCGCCGGCCGGCAGGTTCAGCACCGCCTTGCCGCCGCCCAGGGGGAGATCGGCCATCGCGTTCTTGAAGGTCATGCCCTCGGCCAGCCGCATCGCATCGCCGACCATCGCCGCATGGCTGCCATAGCGCCACAGCCGGCACCCGCCCGCGGCGGCGCCGCGCCGGGTGGAGTGGAGCACGATCACGCCGTCCAGCCCACTTTCCATGTCGCGCAGCACGTGCACGCTCTCCGGCGGGGTGGCGGTAACTTGCGGGGCATCGACCATGAAAGCGCTCCTGAAATCCAGGGATGACTCTTCCACGGTTTCGCGGGATAAACTGGCCTTGTTCACGCGCCATCGCCGAACATCGGCACGATCTGACCCGAAAATGCCGAAAAGGAGAATGGATTTGCCCGCCGATCTCGACCCCTTCGAGCGCAGGATCCTGCAAGTGCTCCAGGAAGACGCGTCGCTGCCCACCGCCCGGCTCGGCGAGATGGTAGGCCTGTCGAGCTCGCCCTGCTGGCGCCGCGTCGACCGGCTGGAGAAGGAAGGAATCATCACTCGCCGCGTCGCGCTGGTCGATCGGCAGAAGATCGGGCTCAACGCGCACATCTTCGCGCAGATCAAGCTGAACGCGCACGGCCGCGCCAATCTCGACGAGTTCGCCGCGGCGATCCGCTCCTTTCCCGAAGTGCTGGAGGCCTATGTGCTGATGGGGGTGTTCGACTTCATGCTGCGCATCGTCGCCGCCGATATCGAGGCCTATGAGCGCTTCTTCTTTTCCAAGCTCTCCAAGCTGCCCGGCGTGCAGGAGATCAACTCCACCGTCGCGCTCTCGCAAGTGAAGGCAACGACGGCATTGCCGATTCCCTAGGTTGGGGACTCATTATTCTTGCTTCGTCATCCCCGCGCAGGCGGGAGCCAGGACCAAGGGCGAGGACGGCGAGGCTCGCCTTGCCGTTTCCGGAGAGCATCCGCGTGATCGCTTCGATCGTCCCTTCCTGCCCTGGACCCCCGCCTGCGCGGGGAGGGCGGGCTTTGCTGATTGAGTCGTGACCCTGGCCGGCCGGCGCGCATTTTCGGTTGCCGCTCCGCCGGCGCCTGTGCCACCCATTCGTTTCGAGCATGTCATCGCTTTCAAAATCGTCGCCGATACCGGGCGCCAGCGGCACGGAGACCGGCCGGAACGGGCGGCCGCCGACGATCGACGACGTGGCGGCGCTCGCCGGCGTCGGCCGGGCCACCGTGTCGCGCGCGCTCAACGACCAGGCGCATGTGAGCGACAAGATGCGCGACCGGGTGATGCGCGCGGTCGAGGCGCTCGACTATCGAGTCAATCCGCAGGCGCGCAACCTCGCCAGCCGGGCGAGCAACACGGTCACGCTGATCAACTGCAACGCGCGCGATGCGCCGCCCAATTCCTATTATTTCGCCGCGATCGAGCTGGGCGCATTGCGCGCGGCCGCGGCGGCGGGGTTCGAGCTCTCGACCTTCAACATCCATATCGAGGACGACAATCGCGACGACCGGCTGATCGAGCTGTTCGCCTCGGGCCGCAGCACCGGGCTGATCCTGTCGCCGCCGCTCTCAGCCGATGTCGAGCTCGCCCGCCGGCTGATCGCCCAGGGCTGCCCGGTGGTCTGCATCTCGCCCAGCGACGAAGTGCGCGCGCTGCTGCCCGGGGTGGGGTTCGACGAGGCGGCGGCCGGCTATGAGATCGCCCATCACGTCGTCGCCGCCGGCCATCGCCGCTTCGGCTATATGCTGGGGATCGAAGGCCATCTCGCCGCCGAGACGCGCTTCGCCGGCTTTCTGCGCGCCCTCGCCGAAGCGGGGCTGGACGAAGGCGCGGTGACCGCGCTGCGCGGCGACTTCAGCTTCCGCTCCGGCGTGGAACTCGCCGAGGCGCTGCTGGCCGGCCCCGACCGTCCCACCGCGATCGTCTGCGCCAATGACGACATGGCGGTCGGCGCGATGTTCGCCGCGCACCGGATGCACCTGGTCATGCCGGGCGACCTCTCGGTGGTCGGCTTCGACGATGCGCCGGTCGCCGCCTATATCTGGCCGCCGCTCACCACCATCCACCAGCCGATTCGCCGCATCGCCGCGCGCGCGGTGGAGCGCCTGGTCGAGACGCTGCTGCGCGGCCAGGGCACCGGCACGCCGGGCTTCGACGCGATCGATCATCACCTCGTGCTGCGCGAATCGGTCGCGCCGCCGCGCGGCTGAAACGCCCCGGATCCAGCCCCTTCGTAAGCGTTTTCTGTAACGCGTTGACAATTTCGCGCGACGCGATGATACCAATTGGAAGCGCTTCCAGTTTTCTCGGGGGGCGCGATGGGGACAGAGACGGTCGATAACGGCCGCTTGCTATGAGAGGGGAAGAGACAATGGCGGAGCGTCCGCATGCGCGCGCTATGAAGCGCGCCAAGGGCAATCTCGGACTCACGATTTCGACGCTGGCTTTGGCGACAACGTTGCCAGCCCAGGCCTGGGCGCAGGACGGCGCCACGCGGGCCAGGGAGGACCGGGCGCAGGACCAGGTGCCGGCCGAGGAAAGCACCATCGTCGTGACCGGCCTGCGCGCCGGCCTGCAGAATTCGATCAACATCAAGCGCGACCAGGCCTCGATCGTCGAGGCGGTGTCGGCCGAGGACATCGGCAAGCTGCCCGACGTCTCGATCGCCGAATCGATCGCCCGCCTGCCCGGCCTCGCCGCCCAGCGCGTCAACGGCCGCGCCCAGGTGATCTCGATCCGCGGCCTCGCGCCCGACTTCACCACCACGCTGCTCAACGGGCGGCAACAGGCCAGCTCGGGCGACAATCGCGCCGTCGAGTTCGACCAGTATCCGGCGGAGCTGCTGTCAAGCGTCGTGGTTTATAAGACGCCGGACGCCGCCATCGCCGGCATGGGCCTGTCGGGCAGCGCGGACCTGCGCACGGTGCGTCCGCTCGCCTATGGCAAGCGCGCGATCGCGATGAACCTGCGCGGCGAGCTCGACGCCGATGGCGGCCGCAATGCCGACATCTCCAAATGGGGCTGGCGCGGCACGCTCAGCTATATCGACCAGAATGCCGCCGGCACGCTCGGCTGGTCGCTCGGCTATGCGCATCTCGATTCGCCCAGCCATGTCGATCACTACAAGGCCTATGGCTATGAGGCGTTCGGCGGCATCTGCCAGCCGACGGTCGCCAATCCGTGCAGCCCCAACACCGTCACGCCCGATTCCGCCGACAACGCGCTGCAGCTCAACGGCCAGGAAGCCTGGGCGACCAGCCGCCGCAACCAGCGCGACGGCGTGATGGGCACGCTCGAATGGAAGCCGAGCGACAGCGTCCACAGCGTGCTCGACGTCTATTATTCGCGCTTCAAGCAGAAGGAAGTGATCCGCGGCGCGCAGTGGTTCTCCAACGGCTGGGCGGACAACGCGACCTTCTCCAATATCGGCACCACCCAGCTGGGCGGCTCGGCGATCGGCACCTCGGGCCGCATCACCAACGCCGTTCCGATCCTGCGCAACGACTATAACGAGCGCAAGGACGAGCTGTTCTCGGCCGGGCTCAACAACGAATTCCAGCTCGACGAGCGCACCCGCTTCGTCGCCGACCTGAGCTATTCGACCAACAAGCGCGACGAGACCTATATCGAGACCTATGGCGGCTATGGCGTGGGCCCGTTCCAGACCCGCACCATGGACAATTACGACTTCTCGTTCCCGATCGACGGCGCCTTTCCGCATTATGGCTTCGGCCTGGACTATGCGAATGCCAGCCAGGTCTCGCTCGGCGATCGCGCGCCCTGGGGCGGCTGGGGCCATGACGGCCTGATGAAGTCGCCGCACGTCAAGGAAGAGCTGGGCGCCGTCGACTTCATGCTGAGCCGGGAGATCGGCGGGTTCCTCCGGAACATCGAGCTCGGCGTGAACTACACGCAGCGCAACAAGCGCAAGACCGTCGACGAGCTCGACCTCAACCTGAAGAACGGGCGCGCGCAGGTGCCGGTCGGCTCGCAATATCTGCTCGACCCGACCTCGCTCGACTTTGTCGGCTTCGGCAACGTGATCGCCTGGAACGTGCCCGCGGCGCTCGACACCTATTACAACAAGACCCCGCTGGAGGACGCCAACCACTTCGACAAGGCGTGGAAGATCAAGGAAGACGTCATCACCTGGAAGGCGAAGGCGAACATCGAATGGGGCCGGCTGCGCGGCAATGTCGGCGTGCAGGTGGTGGAGCAGTTCCAGTCGTCGTCGGGCCTGCGGATCAACCAGACGCTGACTCCGATCGCGCTGTCGCAGGTGTTCGTGACCGCGCATTATACCGACGTGCTGCCCAGCGCGAACCTGATCTACGATCTGGGCGGCGGCCACCGCATCCGCCTGGCCGCGTCCAAGGTGCTGGCGCGCCCGCGCATGGACGACATGCGCGCGAACTTCACGCCGAGCTTCAACACCAATCCGTGCGGCGGCAGCCCGCCCTGCGCGCCGGGCAGCACGGTCTTCCCCTGGTCGGCGACCGGCGGCAACCCGAACCTCCAGCCGTGGCGCGCCAAGGCGCTGGACGTCGCCTATGAATGGTACATCGGCAAGGCGACCTATGTCAGCGTCGCCGGCTTCTACAAATGGCTCGACAATTATATCTACAATCGCAACTTCGCGATCGACTTCTCGGGGCTGCCGATCCCGACCAACCAGATCCCGGGCAACGTCAACATCAGCTCGTTCGGGCAGGTGACGATGCCGGCCAACGGGCCGGGCGGCAATCTGAAGGGCATCGAGGTCAGCGGCGCGATCGAGATCGGCCGCATCATCCCGGCGCTGGACGGCTTCGGGTTCACCGGCAGCTATTCCTATACGGAATCCGATCTCAACCCCACCGACGGCAACGACGTGGTGCGCATCCCGGGCCTGTCCGGCACCGTGTACAACGTCACCGGCTATTTCGAGAAATGGGGCTTCCAGGCGCGGGCGAGCTATCGCTTCCGTTCGGCCTTCAAGGGCGAGACGGTGCAGCTGTTCACCAATCGCGGGTACACCGAGATCCTGGCGGACCGGCAGCTCGACGCCCAGATCGGCTATACCTTCCCGGACAATTCGGCGCTGAAGGGCCTGGGCGTGCTGCTCCAGGTCAGCAACCTGACCGACTCGCCCTATCGCACCCGGCTGGGCCTGGACACGGGCGGCACCCACACCAGCGACGGCACGCCGCTGCCCGAGACCTATGAGAAATATGGCCGCCAGTTCCTGCTGGGGTTCAACTACCGCTTCTGATTTCCTCCCCCCGGGTCGACCCTCCGGGCGTTCGAGGGGAGGTGCACGGCAATGCCGGCGCCTCCCCTTTTTTATCCTCGCGGCCCGCGTGCCGCCCCTTGCGGATGAGTAACAAGATGAAAGCGCTGCGATCCGGGCTCTGGCTGATCCTTCCCCTGCTGGCGAGCTGTGCCGGCACCGGCACCGGGGGCGACCTGCTCTGGCATGGCCAGGACTGGCCGGCGCTCCGCTCCCCCACCGCGCCCGACGCGGCGATGGAGGCGCGGATCGCCGGCATCGTGCGCGGCATGACGCTCGAGCAGAAGATCGGCCAGATGACCCAGGCGGACATCCGCTCGATCACCCCGGACGAGGTGCGGCGCCATTATATCGGCTCGGTCCTCAATGGCGGCGGCGCCTGGCCGGGGATGAAGAAGGACGCAGCCGTCACCGACTGGACCGCGCTGTCCGACGCCTATTACCGCGCCTCGATGGCGACCGACATGGCGGTGCGGGTGCCGGTGATCTGGGGCACCGACGCGGTGCACGGGCACGGCAATGTCGCGGGGGCGACGCTGTTCCCGCACAATATCGGCCTGGGCGCCGCGCGCGATCCCGCGCTGGTCGAGCGGATCGGCCGCGCCACCGCTCGCCAGGTGCGCGCGACCGGCATCTCCTGGGTGTTCGCGCCGACCCTGGCGGTGGGCGAGAACCGCCGCTGGGGCCGCACCTATGAAAGCTATTCGAGCGATCCGGCGATCGTCGCCGCCTATTCGCGCGCCATGGTCCATGGGCTGCAGGGCGACCTGACCGGCGACGGCGACGTGGTGGCCACCGCCAAGCATTTCCTGGGCGATGGCGGCACGTTCGACGGCATCGACCAGGGCGAGAACCGCGCCGCCCGCACCCACATGATCCAGGTGCATGGCGCCGGCTATTATCCCGCGCTCGCAGCCGGCGTGCAGACGGTGATGGTCTCGTACAGCAGCTGGAACGACAGCGCCGCCGGCCAGGACCATGGCAAGATGCACGGCAGCCGCGAACTGCTGACCGACGTGCTCAAGGACCGGCTGGGCTTTGACGGGCTGATCGTGTCCGACTGGAACGGCATCCAGCAGGTGCCGGGCTGCACCAAGGATCATTGCCCCCAGGCCGTCAATGCCGGGATCGACATGATCATGGTGCCCGACGACTGGAAGGCGTTCATCACCAATACCGTGGCGGACGTGCGCGAGGGCCGCATCGCCATGGCGCGGATCGACGACGCGGTGACTCGCATCCTGCGCGTCAAGCTGCGCGCCGGGCTGTTCGAGCGCAACCCGAACGGCGGCGCCTTCGCCGGCAAGGCCGATGCGCTCGCCGCGCGCGAGCTGGGGCGCGAGGCGGTGCGCAAATCGGTGGTGCTGCTCAAGAACCAGGGCGTGCTGCCGCTGGCGGCGGGCAAGCGCGTGCTGGTGGTGGGCGCCAGCGCGGACAGCCTGTCCAACCAGACCGGCGGCTGGTCGCTCACCTGGCAGGGGACCGAGAACCGCAATGCCGACTTCAAGGGCGGCACCACCCTGCTCGCCGCGCTGCGCGACGCGCTGGGCACCGCGAACGTGACCTTCTCGCAAGACGGCAAGGACGTCGATCCGGGCAAGTTCGACGCGGTGGTCGCGGTGATCGGGGAGACGCCCTATGCCGAATATAATGGCGATGTCCGCGCGCCCAGGCCGGCGGCGCACAGCGCCCTCCACCCGGACGATCTCGCGGTGCTGCGGCGCGTCTCGGGCAAGGGCGTGCCGGTGGTGTCGGTGCTCTATTCCGGGCGCCCGGCCTATGCGAACGACCTGATCAACCTGTCCGATGCCTTTGTCGCCGCGTTCCTGCCCGGCACCGAGGGCGAGGGCCTGGCCGATCTGCTCGTCGGCCGGCGCCACGACTTCTCGGCGCGCCTCTCCTTCGCCTGGCCGGGCTCGGCCTGCTCCACCGGCGAGGGGCCGGGCAATGTGGTGCAGTTCGCGCGGGGATATGGGCTCAGCTATGCGAAGCCGGGCCGGACCGGCGCGCTGCCGGAGCCGGCGGTGCCGGCCGCCTGCTAGCCTCCCCTTCGTCACCCTGACCTTGTTTCAGGGTCCGGCGTGCCGCGAAGGATATCGCCCGTGGCGCGCCGGATGCCGAAACAAGTTCAGCATGACGAAGGGAATTGAGGCTGGCAGGGTGAAGAAGGAAACGGGGAGGCAAGGGGCGCGACATGCAGCAGATCAAGCGCATCCTGATCGTGGGCGGCGGCACGGCGGGCTGGATGACCGCCGCGCTGCTCGGCAAGCTCTTCCAGGGGCTGTACGAGATCATGCTGATCGAGAGCGAGGAGATCGGCACGGTCGGCGTGGGCGAAGCGACGATCCCGGCGATCAAGAAATATAACGAGCTGCTCGAGCTCGACGAGAACGACTTCATCCGCCGCACCCAGGGCAGCTTCAAGCTCGGCATCGAGTTCGTCGACTGGGCGCACAAGGGCGATGCCTATTTCCACTCGTTCGGCGTGATCGGCCAGGACCTGGGCTGGCTGCGCTGCCACCAATATTGGCTGAAGATGCGCGCCCAGGGCCGCGCCGCGGACTTCTCCGCCTATTCGATCAACAGCGCGGCTGCCCGCGCCAACAAGTTCATGCGCGCCGATCCCAAGATGGCCGAGAGCCCGATCGGCCATATCGCCCATGCCTTCCAGTTCGATGCCGGCCTCTATGCCAGGTTCCTGCGCGCCTATGCCGAGGCGCGCGGCGTGCGGCGGCGCGAGGGCAAGGTGGTGGACGTCGCGCTGGGCGGAACCGACGGGTTCGTCCAGTCGGTCACCCTGGAGGACGGCGAGACCATCGCCGCCGACCTGTTCATCGATTGCTCGGGCTTCCGGGGGCTGATCATCGAGCAGGCGATGAAGACCGGCTATGAGGACTGGACGCACTGGCTGCCCTGCGACCGCGCAATCGCCGTGCCCTGTGCCCGCACCGAGCCGTTCACTCCCTATACCCGCGCCACCGCGCGCACCGCCGGCTGGCAGTGGCGCATCCCGCTCCAGCACCGCACCGGCAACGGCCATGTCTATTCGAGCGCGCACATCTCCGACGAGGAGGCCGAAGCGCAGCTGCTCGCCAATCTCGACGGCGCCCAGCTCGCGGACACCAACAAGCTGCGCTTCACCACCGGCAAGCGAAAGCGGATCTGGAACCGGAACTGCGTCGCGCTCGGCCTCGCCTCGGGCTTTCTCGAGCCGCTCGAATCGACCAGCATCCACCTGATCCAGGCCATGGTGATCCGCCTGGTCCGGCTGCTCCCCGATCGCGGCTTCGATCCCGCGACGATCGCCGAGTTCAACCGCCAGGCCGATTTCGAATATGCGCGCATCCGCGACTTCATCATCCTCCACTACAAGGCGACCAGCCGCGACGACACCGCCTTCTGGCGCCAGTGCCGCGACATGGAAGTGCCCGACACGCTCCAGCGCAAGATCGACCTGTTCGCCGCGAACGGCCGCGTCTTCCGCGAGGACGACGAGCTGTTCACCGAGGAAAGCTGGATCCAGGTGTTCCTGGGCCAGGGCGTGATCCCGCGCGGCTATGATCCGCTGGTCGACATCAAGCCCGAGGCACAGGTCGAGGAGTATCTCGGCAACATCCAGCGCGTGATCGCCCGGTGCGTGGACCTGATGCCGGACCATGCCGAATTCGTGGCCAAGACATGCGCGGCCTAGGGTCAATCGACATTCAGGCTAGGGGCGTGGCTTGGCGGGCCGGAACACTTCGAACCAACTTTCTTCGTCACCCTGAACTTGTTTCAGGGTCCAAGGTGCCGCCAGCGATATCGCCGGCGGAGAATTGGATGCTGAAACGAGGCCAGGGTGACGGAAGAGAGAGAGGCTTGATGGCGCGCAATCCGCCCATGGGCCTGGATCCCCGCCTGCACCGGGATGACGAAATGAATTGGGATGACGAAGAAAACCCAAGCCCCGATCGAGTTTTGACCCTAGCGCCCCAGCCTTTTCCGCAGCCCGTCGAACAGCATCGCGCGCATCTGGGCGATCGCCTGGGGCGAGGTGGCGCCGAACACGCCGCGCGCCTCGGGCGGCAGGTGGGTGCCCGGGTCGCCGTCCGTCAGGAAGACATAGCGATCGAACATCGCCCGCCAGGCGCGGCGCTGGTCGGGCGGCAGGCTCCTGAGGCTCACGAACCCGTGCATCATCGCCTCCCAGGGCGAGGCGTCCGGCACCGGGTCCCACCAATAATTCACCAGCACGTTGAACCGGTCGAGCGCCTCGACATGGTGATACCATTGATAGGGGATGTAGATCGCGTCGCCCGGATCGAGCTCGGCGACCAGCGCCGCCGCCATCGCCGTGGCGAAGCGCGGATAGCGCGCGTGATCGGGCGCGGTCAGATGGACCATGCTCACCTGCACGCCGGCCGGCGTCGGATCGAACGGGCCCATATAGAGATTGCCCACCTGCTCGGGCGCGAACAGCGTGAAGCGGCGGCGGCCGGCGCCGACCACCGCGATATTCTCGGTCGGATCGTGATGGATCGCCACCTTGGCGGCATTGCCGATCCACAGGCGCGGCGCCACGCCGGGGACGAGCGCCATCGGATTGGCCTCGGCGAAGCCCGGCATCAGCTGCGGCGCGGGCAGGCCCTGCAGCGCCAGCGCCTCGGGACGCTCCGCCCCGGCCTGTTCGCCGAGCCGGTCGAGAAAGCGCGCGAACGGCGCTTCCTCACGGGTGAAATTGCGCGAGCCGATCGTCGCGCCATAATGCATCCGCCCCTCGATCTCGGCCGGTGCGCGCATGAAATGGACCGTGCCGGGCAGCGCCATGGCACGGAGATAGCCGGCGGCATCGGCGGCGCGGACGAACGGCCAGTCCGCCGCCAGCCCCTTCATCACCACGGGCTCCCCGGCCGCGCGGATTTCCTGGAAGATCGCGGGCGTGACGCCGTGCCGGCTGCGAATGGGGTTCATGGCCGCGACGCTAACAGCCTGACTGCCCGATGAGGAGAGACATGATGCGCATCCTGCCCGCCCTCGCCCTGCTGGCCGCCACCGCCGCCGCGCCCGCTCCCGCGCCGGCCCCGCAGGTGGAGGTCTGGCTCACCCTGCCCGACAAGTCGGCGCTGCTGGCGAAGCAGCCCGCGCTTCCGCTCCGGCGCGGCGCCGGCGGGACGATCACGGTCGATCCCGGCAAGCGCTACCAGAAGATGGTCGGCTTCGGCGCGGCGATCACCGATGCCTCGGCCTGGCTGATCCAGCATCGGCTCGATCCCCGCCAGCGCGGCGCGCTGCTCCGCGAGCTGTTCGGCAGCGAGGGCCTGGGCTTCGCCTTCACCCGCCTCACCATCGGCGCGTCGGATTTCTCGCGCACCCATTACAGCTATGACGACCGGGCCAGGGGCGAGACCGATCCGGCGCTCGCGCATTTCTCGATCGCGCCCGCCCGGGAAGACGTGCTCCCCACTGTCCGCGCCGCCCGCGCGATCAATCCCCGGCTCGCGGTGATGATCTCGCCCTGGAGCGCGCCGGGCTGGATGAAGTCGACCGACTCGCTGGTGAAGGGCACGCTGCGCGCGGACGCCTATGCGCCCTTCGCCCGCTATCTCGGCAAGACCGTCCAGGCCTTTGCCGCCGAGATCGGCCCGATCGACTATCTGAGCATCCAGAACGAGCCCGATTTCGAGCCGGAAAACTATCCCGGCATGCGCCTTTCCGCCGCGCAGCGCGCCCGGATCATCGGCGACCATGTCGGCCCTGAATTCGCGCGGATGGGGCTGAAGACCGGGATCCTCGACTGGGACCATAATTGGGACAAGCCCGAGCACCCGCTCGGCGTGCTCGCCGATCCCGCCGCCAGCCGTTACGTCACGGGCGTGGCCTGGCATTGCTATGGCGGCGACGTTTCGGCGCAGACCAAGGTGCGCGATGCCTTCCCGGACAAGGACGTGTTCTTCACCGAATGCTCGGGCGGCGACTGGTCGGGGCCCTGGGCGGACAGCTGGAGCTGGACGCTGCGCACGCTGGTGATGGGCGCGCCGCGCAACTGGGCGCGCGGCGTGCTGATGTGGAACCTCGCGCTTGACGAGAATCATGGCCCCCATCTCGGCGGCTGCAACGATTGCCGCGGCGTGGTGACGATCGACGGCAAGACGGGCGCGATCACGCGCAACCCCGAATATTATGCGCTGGGCCAGGCCTCGCGCTTCGTCCGTCCCGGCGCGTGGCGGATCGACGCGACCAGCACGCCGGGCGGGATCGAGACGGTCGCCTATGCCAATCCCGACGGCAGCCGCGTGCTGATCGCGTTCAACGCCGCCGCGACGGCGCGGGACCTGGACGTGACGGCGGAGGGCAGCCGCTTCGCCTATCGCATCGCCCCGCACGGCGCCGCGACCTTCCGCTGGCGAAAGCCGCGTTGAGCGAACCCGCCGCCCCGACGCGCTTCGCCTTTGCGAGCGTGACAGCCCTGTTCTTCGGCTGGGGCTTTGTCTGCGCGAACAACGATCCGCTGATCGCGGCGGCGCGGCGAGTGTTCGCGCTGGGCTATACCGAGGCGCTGCTCACCCAGATCGCTTCGTTCGCCGCCTTCTTCCTGCTGTCGCTCCCTGCCGCCGCCATGCTCGCCAGGCTCGGCGCGATGCGGACGATATTGGCCGGGCTGGCCGTGATGGCGGGTGGCTGCCTGGTGATGCAGGCCATGGGCCGGCTGGCCGATTTCGCGGTGGTGCTCGCCGCGATCTTCGTGCTGGCGAGCGGCGTGACCATCCTCCAGGTCGCCGCCAATCCGCTCGCCGCCGCGCTGGGGCCGCCCGAGCGCAGCCATTACCGGCTCACCCTCGCCCATTCGTTCAACGCGCTCGGCGTGGTCTGCGGCGTGCATTTCGGCGCGCGCTTCGTGCTGGCGGACGCAGTGTTCCATTCGCCCGAGCCGATCCGCTCGGCGGCCGGGCGCGCCGCGGGCATCGTGGCGATGATGCAGGCCTATCTGGTGATGGCGCTGCTGGTCGCCGGCCTCGCCGTGCTGGCCTTCGCCGCGCGCCGCGCGATCGCCGCCGCCGCGATGCCGGAGCCGCCCGCCGCCGGCGGCGCGTTCGCCGCGCTGCGCTCGCGCTGGGCGCTGCGCGGCGCGCTCGGCATCGCCCTGTATGTCGGTGCCGAGGTGACGATCGGCAGCACGCTGATCCTCTATCTCTCCCAGGCCCACACGCTCGGCCTGCCGCTCGACGTGGCGGGCGCCTGGGTCGCCAATCTCTATTGGGGCGGCGCGCTGCTCGGGCGCTTCGCCGGCAGCTGGCTGCTGCGCTTCGTGCCCGCCCCGCGCCTGCTGCTGCTGGCGGGGCTCGCCGCCGCCGCGCTCTGCCTCACCTCGCTGGTGCTGCCGGGAGGGCCCGGCGCCTGGTGCCTGCTCGCGGTGGGGCTGTGCAATTCGATCATGTTCCCGACCATCTTCGCGCTCACGCTCGAGCGCTCGGGCACGCCCGTAGCGGCGACCTCGGGGCTGCTCGTCCTCGCGGTCGGCCCCGGCGCGGCGCTGCCCCTGATCGCCGGCGGCATCGCCGACACGGCCGGGCTGGGCTGGGCCTTTGCGGTGCCCGCCCTCGCCTATCTCTACATCGCGGGCTTCGCCTGGAAGGCGCGGCGCGGGCCTATTTCTTCGGGGTGACCCAGACGGAGACCGGCACCACCACCTTGCCCGGTGCCGGCTTGCCGATATCGACGCGATCGATCGCGACCAGCTCGCCGCTTTCGAGTGTGAACGAGGCCCAGGGCTTGGGCATGCGGCCGAAGCTCATCTTCTGGATCGGCTGGCCGGTGGTCGAATTCATGACGGTGGCAATGACTGGCATTTGCCGGCGGATAGCCAGCCGCCGCGATTCCTGTCCAGCGCGGAATCGATCAGCGGCCGAGCAGGACGATCCAGTCGGTCGGCTGGCGCCCGGTGCGCTCGGCGAGCTTCGCCGCGAAGTCGCGATAGCCGGGGGCCAGCAACCGGGCGAGCGCATAGGTGTTCACCGCATTGCCCGGATCCCAGGGGTGCGGCGCATATTCCTTCTGCCCCGCCGCGGCCCGGTCGCGATCGAACTGGATCCGCGAATGGACGAACTCGACATGGGTCTTCTCGCCCGTGGCATAGGGCTCCAGCCAGGCAAGCGCGCCGGCCAGGCTCGAACCCGAAGGGCTCTTCCAGCCATACCAGTCCTCGCCATGCGCGCGGGCGGCGAGCGCCGCCATCAGCAGCGGGTCGAGGTCATAGGTGACATAGTGCAGCGCGTCGCGCTCGTGGAAGTCGAACACCGATCCGTCGGCCTGGATGTTCGTGCCCACCTGCTTGCGGAACGCCGCGCGCGCCCGCCCGATCAGCGTCGCGTCGCCGGTCTGGAACGCGGCCATGGTCGCCAGCTTGACGCGGTGGCTCTGCCAGTTGGTTTCGGCGTTCTTCGGGCCGGCATCCATGGCATCGAGATAGCCCGCCGCCATCCTGCGCCAGAAGCCATCCAGCTTGCCGCGCAGCGCGGGCGGCAGGTCGGCCTCGGTCAGGTCGGTGGCGAGCAGCAGCGTATCGAACCCGGTCTCGTCGATCGGATTGAACGACATCCGATAGACGTCCGCCCAATTCGCCAGATAGCGCCCCGCCTGGTCGAGATAGCGCCGCTCGCCGGTCAACCGCCAGGCGAGCGCCAGGGCGAGGACGATCCCCTGGTCCTGCTTGGCCTTCAGGCTGATCTCGCGGATGCCCTTGCCCGGCAGCGTCCCTTCGGTGTGGAGCTGCGGGATGGCGCCCGGCGGACGCTCCAGCGCCGCGTCCGCCCGGCCGCGTATCTGGCGGGCGACGGGATCGTCCGGCGCCACTGCCCTGGCGAAGCCGGCGCCGAGGATCGCATGGTCCTGTGCAAGGGCGGGAAGGCCGCCGAACGCCAGCAGGACGGCCGCGCTGGAGAGAAGCAGTTTCATCGGGCGGCCTTTCGAAAAGGGTGCGGAGCGGCGGGAGATCGGCCGCTCCGCACGAGCGCTAGAAGTTGCTGCGGATCGTCAGCGTATAGGTCCGGCCGTCATAGTCGATGCGGCGGGGCAGCATCGGATCATTCTCATATTCCGAGCGGGTCGCGTTCGTCAGGTTGAACGCATCGACCGAGATCGAGAAGTTCTTCATGATGTTGAGCGAGGCGGAGGCATCGAGCTGGCTGCGCGCCTTCACGGTGCGGGCGTCGCCGACGAAGCTGTTGCCCGCCGCCAGGTCGTATTTGCCGCGATGGTTGAACACCACGCGCACGCCGAACAGCTTGGTCTCGTAATAGCCGATCAGGTTGATGTTGTGCTTGGCGACGCTGGGCAGGGTGATCGGATTGCCCTGCGCGTCCTTCCCGTCGATATCGGTATAGGTGTAGTTCGCCGCGCCGCCGAGATATTTCAGGAAGCCCGGCAGGAAATCGAGATTCTGCTGCACCGAGACCTCGACGCCGCGCACCCGCATCGGCTTCTGGTTGGTGACGCCGCTCGCCTGCACGCGCGCGCCCGGATTGCTGCCCACGATGTTGCAGTTGGTGCCGTCGTCCTGCAGCGCGCCCAGGCCGAAATCGATGCCGTTGTAGATGCCGTTGGCGGGGCACAGCACGCGGCGATCGGTGATCGGGCCGACATAGCCCTGAATGTCCTTCTGGTAGACCGCGATCGCGAAGGCGCCGCCGGGGCGGTTGTACCATTCGAGCGACAGGTCATAGCTGTCGGAAGTATAGGGGCTCAGGTTCGTCGCGCCGATGATGACATTATAGGTCGGCGTGCCGAGCACCGCCGGATCGGGGATCTGCATCGTCGTCGTCGGCACGTTGTCGCGCGGCTGCGGGCGGACATAGGTCTGGTAATAGGCGCCGCGGAACACGAGGTTCTTGGCCAGGTCCGCCGCGAACATCGCCGAGGGCAGCCAATAGTCGTAGCTCTGCTTGTAGGTCCGCGTGCTCATGCTGTGGTTGATCGGCAGCGGCAGCAGCGAAAGCCCGGCCAGGCAGTTGCGGCAGTCCAGCGCGTCGATCTTCTGCGTCGTCGCCTCGTAGCGCACGCCGGCATTGCCGCGGACATGGATGCCGAACAGATCGCCGTCGAACTTGGCCATGGCATAGGCCGACATCACCTTCTTGGTGTTGGTGAAGTTGTTGTTCCAGTAATTGGGGTCCCAGTAATTGTTCACCAGCCCATAGGGAGTGAGGAACACGCCATATTGCTGGCCCATGGCGAACTGGGGCGGCAGGCCGTTGGCATATTGCGAGGGGCGCGTCGTCAGCACCACCGGCGTGATCGCGCCGAGCACCTGGTTCACGTCCATGCTGCGCCAGTTGCTGGTATAGCCGCCCGCGGTGCCGCCGAAAAAGTCGTTCACATAGGGGTTGGCCAGCGACATCGCCGGCGTGACATTGGCGGTGACCGCGCCAATCGAGGTGTTGCGCGAGCCGATCGAGGTATATTCGTTGTTCTCGTAGCGCATGCCGACCTGGAAGCCGGAGAGGAAGCTGCCGGCGAAGCTGCGCTCGATATCGAGCTGCACCGCGTCGAGCGCGTTCCACGACTGGCCGTTGGTGCCGGTGACGCCGAAGCGATCACCCAGCGTCGCCGCGGCCACGCCGGGCATCTGCGCGCCCGCCTGGGTCGCCTGGTTCGCCGGCGAGGCGAGCGGATAGCCGCCCGCCGGGATGTGCGAGGCGTTGGGAGTGTTCAGGACGAACACCGCGTTCTGCAGGCTGGTGCCGCCGGTGTAGACCGATGCGGTGATGCCGTTCAGCCCCGCCGAACCCAGGTTGCGATAGGGATTCTGGATGATGTCCAGCTCGATCTGGTTGGCGAGCACCTGCGCGCGCGAGATCGTGCCCTGCGCCGTCACTCGCCACTGATCGTCCTTGAACTCGATCGTCGGGTTGATCGCCCAGGTCTTCTGCTTGGCCGGCTCCGAGCGGATCGAGTCGTAGGTCTGCAGATTCTCGGCGGTGAACTGGTTGATATAGGCGCGGGGGCCCGTCGGCGTCTGGACGACATAGGGCGTGCCCAGGCTGGTGAAATGCGCCACCGCCGAAGTGGCCGACAGCGCGCCGGTGCCGTTATTGCCCGCCGACGTGTCGATATAGAGCAGGTGGTTGGTGCCCTGGTCGAGGTTGCGCTCGGTATAGAAGCCGGTCGCGCCGAACTTGAGCGTGTCGGTCGCCTGCCATTCATAGCCGCCGGCGCCGGTGAGCAGATGGCCCTTGTTGAGGCGGACGAACTGGCGGACCTGGGTGGGATAATAGACCCCGCCCGGATATTGCGCCATCAGCGCCTGATAGGTGGGGTTGGACGCCGGCACCGCCTGGTTGCCGACCTGGATCGAACCGAGCTTGTTCGCCCAGCTGTTCACCGACATCGAGTCGCGGCGGAACTTCTCGTCCTTCCAGGCGACCACGCCGAACACCGCGAAATTGTCGGTGATGTGCGCGTTATAGCCGGCCGAGAAGGCCGGGCTGCCCAGGTCGCCGAGATCATTATACTCGTACGAGGCCTTGACCCAGCCACCCTGCTTGCGGCCGAGCGCCGGCGCGATCTTCAGGTCGACATTGCCCGAAAGCCCGCCCGCCAGATTCGCCGCCGAGGGCGACTTGATCACCGTGATCGACGAGAAGATGTCCGAATTGAACGCGCCGAGCGGCGTGGACGAGGTATTGGTCGCGCTGCCCAGGATCGGATCGGCGAAGCCGCCGCCGTTCAGCGTGGTGCGCGCGAACGAACCCGGCAGGCCGCGTAGCGAGATCGTGGCGTTGCGCGAATCCGCCTCGCGGTTGATCTGCACCCCGGGGATCCGCTGGATCGCCTCGCCGACGTTCAGGTCCGGGAAGCGGCCAAGGCCGTCGGACGAGATCGAATCGGTGATCTGATCGGACTCGCGCTTGATGTTGAGCGCATCGGCATAGGCCCGGCGAAACCCGGTGACCACGATCTGGTCCGCGGGCCTGGGCTCCTCGGCCTGCGGCGCGCTCGCCTGGCTGTCGGTATCGGTGTTCTGGGCGAACCCAGGCGTCGCCATCAGGACGGCGCAGATCGCCGTGCCAGCAAATAGAGCAGTCCGTCGCATGACTCTCCCTCCCCCTCTGTGCCCCGGCTTGTCTCGTCGCCAGTCGTGCTGGCCACCGGTGTCAGGCCAATAAGGCCGATGCGCGCGTGACTGTCAATAGAATGGTCAGGCCACATTGTATTATTGGTCGGGCAATGCAGCGGATGGAGGGTGCGCGCCAGGCTGAGAACCCAGACAAGCCTTTGAGATTATTTCCGTCATCCCCGCAAAGGCGGGGATCCAGGGCAGCAAGGGATGTTCGAAGCAATCACGCGGGCGCTTGCCGGAAACGGCAAAGCGAGCCTCGCGCCCCTCGCCCATGACCCTGGATCCCCGGCTGCGCGGGGATGACGGGCTTTGCCGATTGAGTCTTGACCCTAGCGGGCTGTGTCCAGCCACGCTTTCGAGGTAGAGAGCAATGTTCCCCCGCGTTCCGGCGCAGGCGGGAAACAGCCGCGCCCCCGCGCACCGGAAGGTACGCGGGGTCGCGGGGGCGGGGGTCGGCAGTTCAGCCCTGGGGAGACTGCTGCCAACCTCCGCCAAGCGCGAGGAACAGGGTGACCGTCGCGTCGGAGAAGCTCGACTCGGCCTGGGCCAGGCTCAGCTCGTTCGTGGCGAGCGAACGCTCGGCATCGAGCACGGTCTGGAAGGGTTCGGCGCCGGCGCGGTAGCGCAGCCGCGCGATGCGGGCCGCTTCCGCACTCTGGTCGCGGCCGCGCCGCAGCGCCTCGACGCGCTGGCCCTGCGCCACATAATTGGCCAGCGCCGTCTCGGTATCCTGCAGCGCGGTCAGCCAAGTGCCGTCGAACGTGGCGAGCGCGGCGTCCGCCCCCGCCTCGGCCTGGGCGATGCGCGCGCGGGCGACGCTCATGTTCGGGAAGCTGAACGACAGCATCGGACCGATGCTGAAGCGGAAGCTCGAGCTGTTGAACATATCCTTGGGCGCCAGCGCCGTCGAACCGATCGAGCCGCCGATCGAGATGTTCGGATAGAGGTCCGCGGTAGCGACGCCGATCCGCGCCGAGGCGGCGGCAAGCCGGCGCTCGGCGGCGCGGACATCGGCGCGGCGGGCGAGCAGCGTCGCGCCGTTGCCGACCGGGATGGCCTGCTTCACCACCGGCACCGTCTCGCAGCTCGCCACATCGGCCGGCGCGTCCGCCGGCGGCTTGCCGGTGAGCACCGCGAGGCGGAACAGCGCGGCCTTGCGCTGCGCCTCATAGACCGGGACCTGGGCACGGGTCTGCTCCAGCAGGGCCGCGCCCTGGCTGGTCTCGAGCCCGGTGCCGCGCCCGCCCGCCTCGAGCCGGCGCGTCAGGTCGAACGTGTCTTCCTGGAGCTTGAGCGTCTGCGAAGCGACCTTGAGCTGCTCGCCCGCGGCGCAGGCATCCGAATAGGCGCGGATCGTCTCGGCCACCACCGTGACGCGGGACAGGTCATAGGCGGCCTGGCTCGCCCCCAGATCGGCACGGCCGGCCTGGATCGCGCGGGTGATCTTGCCGAACAGATCGACCTGATAGCTCAGGTCGAGCCCGACATCATAGGTATCGCCTTCGAACGAGGAGCCGGGGATGCCCAGCGATGCGCCCGGCACGCGGGCATGCGTCGCCTTCGACGTGACGCTGGTGGTCGGCAGCCGCTGGGCCCGCGTCTCGCGCAGGCTCGCCCGCGCCTGGCGCAGGTTCGCCGCGGCGACGCGCAGGTCGGTATTGGCCGCCAGCGCCTCGCCGACCAGCCGGTCGATCACCGGCGTGTCGTACAGCTTCCACCAGTCCGCCGGCGGCTCGTCGGCGACGAAGCCCGGCGCCTTTGCCTGGCTCAGGTCGCCCTGGGCGGGCGCCTTGGGCGCCGGCGAGACATAATTGGGGCCGACCACGCAGCCCGAGAGCGTCAGGCCGGCGGCGATCAGGGCAAGGGTCCGCTTCATTGCGCTTCTCCCGTCGCGGCGGCAGGCGTTTCCGGTGCCGTCGGCATGGGCCCGTGATGCGCCACCTTGCCGCCGCCCAGCTTGCGCAGCAGCACGTAGAAGATCGGCGTGAAGATCAGGCCGAAGATGGTGACGCCGACCATGCCGAACGCCACCGCGGTGCCGAGCGACTGGCGCATCTCCTGGCCCGGGCCGCTGGCGATCGCCAGCGGGATCACGCCGAAGATGAACGCGAACGACGTCATCAGGATCGGACGGAGGCGCGAGCGGGCGGCGTGGACCGCGGCGTCGAACCGGTTCATGCCCTCTTCCTCGCCCTGCTTGGCGAACTCGACGATCAGGATCGCGTTCTTGGCGGCAAGCGCGATCAGCACCACCAGGCCGACCTGGGTGAGGATGTTGTTGTCCATCCCCCGCAGGTTCACGCCGAGCAGCGCGGCCAGGATGCACATCGGCACGATCAGGATCACCGCGAGCGGCAGCGTCAGCGCTTCATACTGGGCAGCCAGCACGAGGAAGACGAACACCACGGCGAGCACGAAGATCAGTGCCGACGAGCTGCCGGCCGCCTTTTGCTGATAGGCGAGGCCGGTCCATTCATAGCCATAGCCCTGGGGCAGCACCTTGCTCGCCATCGCTTCCATCGCCGCGAGCGCGTCGCCCGAGGAGACGCCCGGCGCGGCGGCGCCCTGCAGCTCCACCGCGGGCAGCAGGTTGTAGCGCACCACGCGCGACGAGCCGGAGTCGCGATGGAAGCTCGCCACCGCCGAGATCGGCACCATCTGGCCGCTCGACGAGCGCACCTGCAGGCGGCCGATGTCGCTGATATCGTCGCGCGAGGTCGGCTCCGCCTGCGCGGTCACGCGGAAGGTGCGGCCGAGCAGGTTGAAGTCGTTGACATAGGTCGAGCCGATATAGGTGCCGATCGCGTCGAACACCTGTTGCGGCTGCACGCCCAGGATCTGCGCCTTGTCGCGGTCGACATCGGCGCGGATGCGCGGATTGGCGGTGTTGAACAACGAGAAGACCTGGGTGACCTTCGGCTCCTGCATCGCCGCGCCCATCATCGCCCCGGTCGCGCCCTCGAGCCCGCGCCAGCCGCCATTGGCCGCGCGATCCTCGATCATCATCACGAAGCCCGAGCCGTTGCCGAGGCCCTGCACCGCGGGCGGCGAGATCATGAAGATGTTGGCGCCGCTGATCTGCCCGGCGATCGCGCCGGTGAGCTGGCCGGCCAGCGCCTCCGCGCTCTGCTGCTTGCCGCGCTGCGACCAGTCCTTCAGCTTGATGAAGAACACGCCCGCGTTCGACGCCTGGCTGAAGCTCGCGCCGTCCAGGCCGGCGAATGCCGCGCCGTCGATCACGCCGTCGGTCTTGGCGGCGATGGCATAGGCCTTGTCGACGACTTCGCTGGTGCGCTCGAGCGACGAGCCCGGCGGCAGCTGGACGACGCCGATCAGGAAGCCCTGGTCCTGTTCGGGGATGAAGCCCGTCGGAGTGGCGGTGAGGCGCCAGCCGGTGAGCGCGAGCAGCCCCGCATAGATGATCATCATGATCAGGCCCATGCGAATCAGCCGGCCGGTGACGCGGCCATAGCGATCGGACAGCCAGTTGAAGCCCTCGTTGAACTTCTCCGCGCCGAGCTTGACCGGCCGCATCCAGCGTGGGCCGCTATCGGCGTCGATATGCTGGTGCGGCTTGAGCAGCAGCGCGGCGAGCGCCGGCGACAGCGTGAGCGAGACGAGCAGCGAGATCGCCGAGGCCGCGGCGATCGTCACCGCGAACTGGCGGTAGAAGATGCCGGGGATGCCGCCGACCATCGCCGTCGGGATGAACACCGAGACCAGCACCAGGCCGATCGCGACCAGCGCGCCGGACACTTCCTTCATCGTCAGGTGCGCGGCATCGCGTGGCGACTTGCCCTCGCGGATGTGCTTCTCCACTGCCTCGACCACGACGATCGCGTCGTCGACCACGATGCCCACGGCGAGCACCAGCGCGAACAGCGACAGCGAGTTGATCGAATAGCCGAGCGCGAGCTGCACCGCGAAGGTGCCGACCAGCGCGATCGGGATGGCGACGATCGGGATCACCGCCGCGCGCCAGGTCTGGAGGAAGATCACCACGACCACGACGACGAGGACCACCGCTTCGAGCAGCGTGTGCTGCACGGCCTCCACCGACGCCGAGACATATTCGGTCGGGTTGTAGGGGATGGTGTATTGAAGGCCCTGCGGGAAGTCCTTCTTGAGCGTCTCCATCTCCTTCAGCACTAGGTCCGCCGCGTTGAGCGAATTGGCGCCCGGCTGCTGGACGATGGCGAGCGCGATACCGCGCCGGCCGCCGAACGAGCCGCGGATCGAATAGTCCTGGCTGCCCAGCTCGATCCGCGCGACGTCGCCCAGCTTGGTGAGCGCGGCGCCGGTCGGATCGGACTTCACGGTGATGTTGGAGAATTGCTCGACCGTGGCGAGGCGGCCGCGCACGTCCACCGGCACCTCGAACGACGGATTGTCCTTGCCCGTAGGCGCCGAGCCGAGCGCGCCGCCCGCGGTCTGGATATTCTGCGCCTGCAGCGCCGCGACGATCTCGCCCGAAGTCAGGTTGCGTGCCGCCGCCTTGTCCGGATCGATCCAGACGCGCATCGAGTAATTGCCGCCACCGAAGACCTGCACCGTGCCCACGCCCTCCAGGCGCAGCAGCCGGTCGCGGATCACCGTATTGGCGTAATTGCCCATGTAATCGACGTCGAGGCTGTTGTCGGGCGAGGTGAGCGCCACGATCATCAGGAAGCCCGATTCCTGCTTGTTCACCGTCACGCCGATCTGGCGCACCTGGTCCGGCAGGCGCGGCACGGCCAGGTTGACGCGGTTCTGCACCAGCACCTGGGCGGCGTTGAGATCGGTACCCGGCTTGAAGGTGACCGTGACGGTCGCCTGGCCCTGGGTGGAGGACGAGCTCATGTAGAGCATGCCCTCGACGCCGTTGATCTCCTGCTCGAGCGGCGTCGACACCGTCTCGGCGATCGTCTCCGGCGAGGCGCCGGCATAGAAGGCGCTCACCGCGATCGTGGGCGGCGCGATCTCCGGATATTGCGACAGCGCCAGCAGCGGATAGCAGAAGGCGCCGATCAGGGTGATGAACACCGAGATCACCGCCGCGAAGATCGGCCGCTCGATGAAGAAGCTGGAGAAGCCGCTGCGCGCGGGCGCGTCGGGCTGGGGAGCCTGGGGTTCGCTCATGGCCCTATCCTCAGCGGTTGCCGGCGGGCAGCGCGGTGCCGGCCGGCTGATCGGACGGCGGCGCGGCGGCGGGCGCCGGCGCTTCCGTGATCTTGCCCGGCTGCGGCGTGACCTTCACGCCCGGGCGGGCGCGCTGGGTGCCGTCGATGATCACCCGGTCATCCTTGGTCAGGCCCGAGCGGATCACGCGCAGATTGCCGCGCAGCGGGCCGGTCTGCACCGGGCGCGCCGTCACCGTGTTGCTCTTGTCGACGACGAACACGATCTGGCGCGCGGCATCGGCCATCACCGCCGTGTCCGGCACCAGCAGCGCCGGATAGGGCTTCGACGCCTCGAGCCGGGCCGAGCCGAACATGCCGGGCTTCAGGAAGCCGCCGGGATTGGCGATGATCGCGCGGGCGCGGATCGTGCCGGCGCCGGCATCGAGCGCGTTGTCGACGAAGTCGAGCGTGCCCGTATGGGTATAGTCGTTCTCGTCCGAGAGCTTGACCTTGATCGCCGTGCCGTTCTGGGCGCCGGTGCCCTGGCGCTGATATTTCAGCAGCAGCGCTTCCGATCCCTGGAAGACGAAGTGCAGCGGGTCGACCGAGACGATCGTGGTCAGCACCGTCTGGTCGGCGGTGACCGAGTTGCCGACATCGACCTTGCGCTCCGAGATGCGGCCGCTCAGCGGCGCGACGACGCGCGTGAAGCCGAGGTCGAGCTGGCGCGCCGCAGATTGGCCTCCGCGGCGGCGACCTGCGCGGCGCCCGAGCGCAGCGCGGCGCGGCGCTGCTCCAGCTCCTCCTGGCTGGCGGCGCGCTGGGCGACCAGCGCCTCCGAGCGGGCATATTCGGTCTGCGCATTGGCGAGCGTGGCCTTGGCCTGGGCGACCTGCGCCGCCGCCTGGGCGACGGCGGCCTGGGCCGGACGCGCATCGATGGTGAAGAGCAGCTGGCCCTTGCGGACGAACTGGCCGTCCTTGAACCAGATGCCCTGGAGATAGCCCGAGGCGCGCGGGCGCACCTCGACCGTCTGGATCGCTTCGAAGCGGCCGACGAACTCGTCCCAGTCGACCACGTCCTGCACCAGCGGCGCCGAGACGGTGACGGGGGGCGGGCCCTGCTGCGGCATCTGCGGTCCGCCGCCGCCGCAACCGGCGAGAGCGAGCGCGGCCACAAGAGCCGGGATAAGCAGCTGGCGGTTCTTCGAATGCATGTTCGATCCCTAAATCCGTGCCCCTGGCCGGACATCCTCCGCGGTGCCGTTACTGGAAACGAACGACTTCCGATTTGGCACCCGCTAAGCGCGTTCAGGGAACTTGTCAACGACTGTAGACATATGTCCACAATGGTTGACTACCCGTCTGTTAGCGATAAAAAGGCGCCCATGATCCCGCCCGTCCAGGCCCTGCCGCGGTCGCGCAACGCGGCCGCGACGCGCGAGGCGATCCTCGCCTCGGCCCGGAAGCACTTCGCGCGCGAGAACTACGAGAATGTCGGCCTGCGCGAGATCGCGGGCGATGCCGGTGTCGATCCCGCGCTGGTCAGCCGCTATTTCGGCAGCAAGGAAGCCCTGTTCCGCGAGACGCTGCGCGACGACGACAAGGACTTCATGGAAGGCGCCACACGCGAGACGCTGGCCGCGCATTTCGCCCGGCTCTTCCTCGACGACGGCGGCACGCCGCAGGACGAGCGCGACCTCCATATCGACCAGATCCTGATCCTGCTGCACTCGATCGGATCGCCCAAGGCCGGCGAGATCATCCGCGAGACGATCGACACCGACATCCTGGAGCCGATCGCGCGCGTGCTCGGCGGCCAGGATACCGAGATGCGCGCCGCCATGGCCTTTGCCGTGCTGATGGGCATGGGCATCATGCACAACACGCTCGCCATCGATCCGGACATGTGCACCGCCGAGGAGACCGAGCGCTTCGAGAAGCGCCTGACGCGCATCTTCGCCGCCGCGCTGGAGCCGATGGACGACTGACATGGGGACCCAGCCGGTCCGCAAGATCATCCATGTCGACATGGACGCCTTTTACGCATCGGTGGAGCAGCGCGACGATCCGGCGCTGCGGGGCAAGCCGGTCGCCGTCGGCTATGCCGCGGCGCGGGGCGTGGTGGCGGCGGCGAGCTACGAGGCGCGCCGGTTCGGCGTGCGCTCCGCCCTGCCCTCGGTCACCGCGATGCGGCGCTGCCCGGAACTGATCTTCGTCAAGCCGCGCTTCGACGTCTATCGCGCCGTCTCGAAGCAGATCCATGCGATCTTCGCCGACTATACGCCGGTCATCCAGCCGCTCTCGCTCGACGAGGCCTATCTCGACGTCACCGCGAACCTGCGCGGGATCGAGACCGCCTGGGCCACCGCCAAGGAGATCCGCGCCCGCATCCTGGCGGAGACCGGCCTCACCGCCTCGGCCGGCGTCTCGTACAACAAGTTCCTCGCCAAGCTCGCCTCGGACCAGCGCAAGCCCAACGGCCAGTTCGCGGTGACGCCCGAGATGGGGCCGGCCTGGGTGGAGACGCTGCCGGTCGCGCGCTTCCACGGAGTGGGGCCGGTGACCGCGAGGAAGATGCATGCGCTCGGCATCGAGACCGGCGCGGATCTGCGCGGCAAGTCGCTGGAATTCCTCCGCGCGCATTTCGGCAGCGCGGCCGAATGGTATCACGCGATCTCGCGCGGCGAGGACGACCGGCCGGTGCATGTCGACCTGCCGCGCAAGTCCTCGGGCTCGGAGACCACTTTCGACCGCGACCTGGTGGAGAATGCCGAGATCGAGGCCGGCGTGCTCGAGATGGCCGAGGACGTCTGGGCCTGGTGCGAGAAGGCGCAGGAATTCGGCCGCACCGTCACCGTGAAGGTGAAATATGGCGACTTCCAGATCATCACCCGCAGCCGCAGCCTCGGCGCCGGGCTGGTCGACCGCCGCGAGACGCTCCGCGACATGAGCCTCGCCCTGATCCGCTCGGTACTGCCCACGCCCAAGGGGGTAAGGCTGGTCGGCGTGACGGTCTCGAACTTCGAGGAGCGGCTGGGCGAGGAACTGCCGTTCTAGGTAGCCGTTCCAGATTACGCGTCGCCTGCTCGTTCCTTTTCAACAGCGCTCTTAAACAATGCGCGAGACACAATCACCAGGAAGCCGAATACTGAAATCGTGGTGGTCGTCACAACCGCAACGAACTCCGTCGATTGAAGATGAAACTTGGGCACGATCGGCAGATAGCGGCCGGTGAACGGCAATTCCAGATGAACGCCCGTGCCTATTCCCTGCGCAAAGATCAGATAGACGAGAAAAAAGGACCAGCCGCGAGCGAGCCACCTTGCAATCTTATCAATTCGAACACGCGCTTGATCCGGATCCCAAGTTGGCTGAAGCGCGTTTTCGCTCAGCCAAGCATCCCACTCTTCCGTGCCCGTCGGCGAGGAATCAAGTCGGACCTTAGGCTGCCAGAGGACGCGTCGCGACACCACGGCCCTGGGCTAGTTCTGCAAAATAGGCCCAATCTTCCCTCGGCGGGATTGGGGTGCCTTCAGGGACACGGAAATTATGTCGCTCCGCAATTTTACGCCAAGGCGTACCAGGAGCATGCGTCTCGTCCGAAAGCTGGATCGCGCTTTTGCTCCCATGCTCATCCCAGATCCATGCGAGCAGTTGCCGAGCCTCCACAGCATCCAACTCATTCGTCAAGAATGGTGGATCGGCAGTAAATGGCCCACCCCGTACTGGGCCACCGATATCATCGCGACCAAATCTGGCGAAAGCTCCATAGAGGCCACGAAAGACCGGGCCATAACGCCAAACTTGAGGATTTTCATTGAGCAGAGGTGCGCCATGTGTGGCGAGCCACCAGCCGTTCGCATAATACAGCAGCTTCTGCAGCTTCATAGGATCAATGTCCCCATGAAGCTGCAAAAGCTCGTTCGCGACCTTGAGGGCAGGAAAGCTCATGGAGAACATATAGCGACCTTATGCATTTTGGACAATGCCGCTTGGCTCGCCGCCGATAGCCTCCTTATTCCCCCGGCCGATACGCCCGCACCACATGCCCCTTCAGATCCTCCGGGTAGAAATAGACCGGCCGCAAATCGCCCGCCGCATAGCGCCCGGCCTGGTCGGTGAAATGCGGGGAGTCCGGGTGCCCGCTCTCGCCGCCCGCGGTCACTGCCCAGGCCTTCACCTTCGGCCCGAACTCCACCGTCGCGACGAAGCTGTTGCCGCTCGTGCCGTAATAGCGCTTCGTCCCCGGCCAGCGCTTCGCGCCGAACGAAGCGAGCGAGCCCCATTGCGCCGAGGGGAAGGGCACCGGGATGCTCGGCTTCGCATCGTCGAACTTCTGGACGATCGCGCCGTCATTGCGCTGGAACCGGTTGATCTCGCCCCAGGGCACGCGCCAGCCACCGAAATCCTGAGTGAGCCGATCCACCGCCGCGGCCAGCGCGTCGATCCGCTGCCCGTCGGTGGCGCGCGTCGCCATCCAGTCCCACACCGAGATGCCCGTATCCCTTGCCGGCTGGGCCCCGGGCGTCCAGAGCGCTTCGCCCCAGAACACCGCCAGCGAGGTCGCGGTCGATCCCGCCCCCCAGCGCCGGTCCCAGCCCTTGAGCAGCGCCACCGGCTCGGCGAGCCTGGCCTTGCGCGCGTCGCCGTCCGGCAGCTTCTCCCAGGCGGCGACCAGCCCGGGCAGCAGCCGGTCGAACGCGGGCAGGAAGCTGTCATAGGCCGCCTCGCGCAGCGTCTCCGGCGTGAAGTCCGCCCGCGCGTTCAGCACCCGCAGCGCATGGGCGCCGCGCGGATTCTCGCCGGCCTGGTCGAAATAGCGCGGATAGTCCGCCGCCCTGGGGCTGTCCGCGCCCGCCGCCGTCCAGGGCCAGTTGTTCACGTTGAAGGCCCAGCCATTTTTCGGGTTCACGGCCTGGGGCAGGCTGGCGAGGCCGTGCAGCCCCTTCCAGTCGGTCGCCGGATCGCTGCCGTCCACCGGCTTGCGATAGTCGAAGCGATCGTCGCGCACCGGCATGAACTGCGGCATCAGGAACGCGATCTCGCCCCTGGAATCCGCGAACAGCGTGTTGTTGGAGCTGTTGGCCTTGAGCTCGGCCACCTTCATGAAGCCGGCATAGTCGGTGGCCTTGGTGCGCAGGAAGCTCTGCTGCAGCGCCGCCACCGGCTTGTTCATCAGCGCCACCGCGATCCACTTGCCGCTGTCCGTCATGCGGACGATCGGGCCGTGATGGGTGGCATAGGTCCGGAAGCTGCGCTGCGCCTGCCCTCCGTCCGCCGTGCGATAGGACAGCGTGACTCGCTTCACCGTCACCGGCCGCGTCTCGGCGCCATAGCGATAGCCCAGGACCGTGCCCGGCACGTTGCTGACGATGTCTTCCGCGAACTCGTCGACATTGTCGACGCCGCTCGACGTGTGCATCCAGCCCGCCTTGGCGTTGAACCCCTGGTAGATGAAGAACTGGCCCCAGGTGGCGGCGCCATAGGCGTTCAGCCCCTCGCCGCTCGTCACCTGCTGCTCGGAGCGGAAGAAGAAGCTGGTGTGCGGGTTGATCAGCAGCAGCGCATGGCCGTTCCTGGTATGGCTGGGGGCGATCGCCATGCCGTTCGAGCCCTTGGGCTCCTTGAACACCAGCCCCTTCTCCGCCTCGGTCATCGCGACTCGCTGCTTGCCGTAGAACGCCTCGAGCTGGCTCAAGGCCACCCGCTCGATATCGCCGCCGATGCTGCCTTCCGAAAAGCTCAGCGCCATCCACGGCTCGAAGCGAGTAAGCACGCGCGGCTTCACCTGCGGATGGGTGGCGAGATAATGGTTGAGCCCGTCCGCCCAGGCCTGCATCAGCTTGCGCAGCCAGGCCGGGCTCGCGGCATAGTCCGCCTTCAACGCTTCCGGATCGACGAACAGCCGCTGGCGCAGGTCCTGCCAGATCGCGCCCTCGCCTTCCGCTTCGGCAAGCCGGCCCAGGCTCACCAGATAATTGGTCTCGATCCGGTTGAAGTCGTCCTCGGCCTGGGCATAGATCATGCCGAACACCGCATCGGCATCGGTCTTGCCCCGGATGTGCGCCACGCCCCAATCGTCGCGCGTGATCGTCACCCGCGCCGCTTCCGCCTTCCAGCGAGCGGCATCGATCTGGGCATGGGCCCCGGAAACGAACGAAGCGGAGGCGAGCAGCGCGGCGGCGAGCGGGAGGCGAGTCATGCCCGCCACCTTAAGCGCAGTTCGGCTCAGTCCGGAATCGTTTCGATGCCGACGATCTCGATCGCCTGCGCGCGCCCGCCGAAATCCACCCTCTCGCCTTCCTCGGCGCCGATCAGCGCCTGGGCGAGCGGCGCCTGGAAGGAGAGCCGGTCCGCCGCCGGATCGGCCTCGTCATGGCCGACCAGGTCGATCGCCCGCTCCTTGCCGTTCAGGCGGATCCGCACACGCGATCCGATGCCGGCGACGCCCTGCTCCGGCGCGGGCGCGACCTGCGCGGTGGTGCGGCGGGTGTTCCAGTAGCGCAGCTCGCGCTTCAGCGCCTCGCGCGCTTCGTCGTCGCGCTCCGCCGATACCGCCGCTTCCAGCGCGGCCGCCTTCGCCTCGATCAGCGCGAGCCCGCGCGCCGTGACCAGATTGGGCCCCGGCGGCAGCGGCAGCTCGAACTTCGGTTCCTTATGTTCCTCGTCGCTCTCGCGGCGGAAGGCGACGCTCATGCCTGGGGCAACTCCTCGATGCTCGACGAGACCTTCCAGAGATCGAGGCTGCCATCGGTCGCATGGGCATCGATCTCCGCCAGCTCTTCCGCGCTGAAATCGAGATTGTTGACGGCGTCCAGCGAGTTGTCGAGCTGCTCCACCGTGCGCGCGCCGACCAGCGCGGAAGTGACGCGGGCGTCGCGCAGCACCCAGGCGATCGCCATCTGCGCCAGCGTCTGGCCACGCCGCTGGGCAATCGCATGGAGCGCGCGGATGCGGGCGATATTGTCGTCCGAGAGCAGCCGCTGGTTCAGCGAGCCGCCTTTGGCCGCGCGGGCATCCTCGGGGACTCCATTGAGATATTTGTTGCTCAGCATGCCCTGGGCGAGCGGCGAGAAGGCGATGCAGCCGGTGCCGAGCGCGCCCAGCGTGTCGAGCAGTTCGCCCTCGATCCAGCGGTTCAGCATCGAATAGCTCGGCTGGTGGATCAGCAGCGGCACCTTGTGCTCGGCCAGGATCGCGGCGGCCTGGCGCGTCAGCTCGGGCGAATAGCTGGAGATGCCGACATAGAGCGCCTTGCCCTGGCGGTGGAGCTGGGCGAGCGCGCCCATCGTCTCCTCGAGCGGCGTCTTCGGATCGACGCGGTGCGAATAGAAGATGTCGACATAGTCGAGCCCCATCCGCTTCAGGCTCTGGTCGCACGAGGCGATGAGGTATTTCCGCGATCCGCCGACATCGCCATAGGGCCCGGGCCACATGTCCCAGCCCGCCTTGGTCGAGACGATCAGCTCGTCGCGGTGGCCGGCGAAGTCGCTCGCCAGCACCCGGCCGAAATTCTCCTCGGCCGAGCCATAGGGCGGGCCGTAATTGTTCGCGAGATCGAAATGGGTGACGCCCCGGTCGAACGCGCGGCGCAGCATCGCGCGGCCGGTCTCGAACACATCCGTCCCGCCGAAATTCTGCCAGAGGCCCAGGCTGATCGCCGGCAGGTCGAGCCCCGAACGGCCGCAACGGCGATAGGGCATGCGCCCGTCATAGCGCGCGGGATCGGCGGCATAGGGCTGGGGATGGGGCATGGAAATCCTCTTCCGACTGCGTTGTCAGCCGTCCCTATGCCCGCCGGGTCAGACCGTAAAGCTCTCCCCACAGCCGCAGCTGCCCTTGGCATTGGGGTTCTGGAAGACGAAGCCGGCGGTGAAATCGTCTTCCTGCCAGTCCATCGTCGAGCCGATCAGATAGAGGACCGAGCCGCCATCGACATAGAAGGTCCCGCCGGGCGTCTCGATCTTCTCGTCGAACGGCTTGGCCTCGGTGACATAGTCGACCGAATAGGCCAGCCCCGAGCAGCCGCGGCGCGGCGTCGAGAGCCTGACGCCGACCGCCCCCTCGGGCGCCTTGGCCATAAGGTCGGCGATGCGCCGCTCGGCGGCCGGAGTCAGGATCAGCGCGGCGGGGCGCTGGCGGGTGGCGGCGGTGGTCATCACAGCATCCCCAGTTCGAGCTTGGCCTCGTCGCTCATCTTCTGCGGATCCCAGGGCGGATCCCAGACGAGATTGACTTCGGCATGGCCGATCCCCGGCACCGAGCCGACGCGCAGCTCGACTTCGCCGGGCATCGATTCCGCCACCGGGCAGTGCGGGGTGGTCAGCGTCATCTGCACCGCGGCATGGCCGTCGGCGGTGATGTCGACACCGTAGATCAGGCCGAGATCATAGATGTTCACCGGGATCTCGGGATCGTAGATCTCCTTGAGCGCGGCGATCACCGCCTCATAGAGTTCACCGCCCGGCTCGGTGCCCGCCAGCGCCTGCGGCTTTTGCGACAGGAAGCCCGAGAGATAGTCGCGCTTGCGCTCGAACGTCTCGGCGACGCTCCCGGCCACGCCCGCCGATGCTTCGGTGGACGCATCGAACACGTTCGCCGATGCTTCGGTGGACGCATCGAACACGCCCGCCGATGTTTCGGTGGACGCATCGAACGCATCCTCGACGCGCGCCTTGGGCGGCGGCGCCACGGCGTCCACTTCCTCGACTGCGATCTTGCGCTCCTGGTTCACCCGAAGATCCTCGTCACGCGTTCAATACCCTTCACCAGCGCGGCGATGTCGTCCGCGCCATTATAGACTCCAAAGCTCGCCCGCGCGGTGGCCGGCACGCCCAGCGCGTCCATCAGCGGCTGCGCGCAATGGTGCCCGGCGCGGATCGCGACATTGCCTTCGTCCAATATGGTGGCGACGTCGTGCGGATGCACCCCCTCCACCGCGAAGCTGACGATGCCGGCGCTGTCCTCGGGGCCGAACAGCCTGACCGAATTGAGCTGCGACAGCGCCGCGCGCGCCTGGCGCACCAGAGCGGCCTCATGCGCATGGATGCGCTCCAGCCCGATGCCCGCCACATAGTCGATCGCCGCATGCAGCCCGACCACGCCGACGATATGCGGCGTCCCCGCCTCGAACCGGCCCGGCGGCGGGGCATAGGTCGTCTTCGCGAAGGTCACCCGGTCGATCATCGAGCCGCCGCCCTGATAGGGCGGCATCGCGTCGAGCAACTCGTAGCGGCCCCAGAGCACGCCGATGCCGGTGGGGCCATAGAGCTTGTGGCCCGACATCACATAGAAGTCGCAGCCGATCTCGCCGACATCGACCGGCATGCGCGGCACCGCCTGGCAGCCGTCGAGCAGGATCTTCGCGCCGACTCCATGGGCCAGCGCGGTCGCGCGCTTGGCGTCGAGCACCGATCCGAGCACGTTCGAGACATGCGCCAGCGCGACCAGCTTGTGCCGCTCGGTGAGCATCGCCGCCATCGCGTCCAGGTCGATGCGCTGGTCCGGCGTCAGCGGCACCACGTCGATCTCGGCGCCCACGCGCTCGGCGACCATCTGCCAGGGCACGATGTTCGAATGATGCTCGAGCGTGGACAGCAGGATGCGGTCGCCCGCCTTGAGCCGGGTGCCGGCCCAGCATTGCGCGACCAGGTTGATCCCCTCGGTCGCGCCGCGGACGAACACGATCTCGTTCTCCGCCCCGCCCAGGAATTCCGCCACCCGTCGGCGCGCCGCCTCATAGGCGAGCGTCATGTCGGCCGAGCGCTGGTACACGCCGCGATGCACGGTGGCATAGGTCTCGCCATAAGCCCTGGCGATCGCGTCGAGCACCGGCCGCGGCTTCTGCGACGTCGCCGCCGTGTCGAGATAATGCCAGCCGGCCGGGATCGCCGGGAAATCGGCGAGCAGGTCGAGGGGGCGGGTGTCGGCGGTTACGGTCATAGCGCGGTATCCAGCCAGCGATCCGCATCCGCCGCGAACGCCTCGCGCACCGCATCCTCGCCGATCCGGGCGAGCGCGTCCGCCACGAAGGCGCGGGTGAGCAGCGCCTTGGCACGGCCCGCGTCGATGCCGCGGCTCTGGAGGTAGAAGAGGGCCATCCTGTCGAGCTCGCCCACCGTCGCGCCGTGCGCGCACTTCACGTCGTCGGCGAAGATCTCGAGCTCGGGCTTCAGGTTCACCGTCGCCGAGCGCTGGAGCAGCAGGCCGCGCAGCGACTGCTCGCCATCGGTCTGCTGCGCGCCGCGCGCCACTTCGACGCGCGCCGCCAGGCTGGCCGCCGACTTGTCCGCCGCCACCGCCCGCCACAGCTGGCGGGAGGTGCCCTCGACGGCCTCGTGCCGCACCGCGACCGCGGCTTCCTGCCGCTGGCTGCCGGACGTGAGCAATGCCCCGCCCATCTCGGCGAACCCGCCCTTGCCGTTCACCAGCAGCGTCCCGTCGATCCGGCTGCCCATGCCGCCGGCGCCGAGGAACACCGAGACCAGGCTCGCCGCCTCGCCCACTTCGGCCTCTTCGCGCAACGAGACGAAGCCCGCCTCCTGGAGCAGCCGCACCGAGCGCATCAGCCGCGCGCCCCGCTCGAGGCAGAGCGTGGTCAGCCGGTTCGCCCAGCCGCTGCCGGCATAGGTCTCGATCACGCTCGCCACCGCATCCTCGGCCAGCATCAGCCGCGCCGGCACATGGCTTTCGCCGCCGGTGCCGACATGGACGATCTGGATCGCCGTCGCCGCATGCTCGCTGCCGAGATGCAGCGACCAGCCCTCGCCATCGGTGAGGCTGCCGAGCGGATGGTCGGTGGTGGCCAGCTGCTGCGTCACCTGCACCGGGCCGGGCCGGGAATGCGCGGGCTCGAAACGCCCGTCGACGAACAGCAGCCTGGGCCCTTCGATATCGAGGAACAGGCCGGCCGGATCGATCCCGGCATCGCCGCGCGGCATTTCGGCCGCCGCCTTGAGCGTCGCCATGTCGGCCCAGCGCCATTCCTCCTGGCGCGGCGTGGGCAGCTCGAGCAGCGTGTTCACTGGCTCGCCCTCCAGCCGCGCTTGAAATCGGCGAGCAGCGCGGGCTTGCGCTTGTCGATACAGGTCTTCACCGCCGCGGAATCGCGCGCACCCTTGCGGACGCACGCGGTCGCGGCGCGGCAGAGCTGCTCGTCGAGCCTGGCATAGCCGCTCGACGCGCTGAGCGCGCAGCCGAGCTTGCCGCCGGCACCCTGGCTGACGGTCGCGGAGATCGCCGCGAGCCGGCGCCCGACGACTTCGATGTTCAGCTCGTCCTGCGGCGCAGGCGCGGTCTGCAGCACGAGGAGCAGAGGCAGGATCATGCGGCCACCGCTCCATAGCCTTCGCGCTCCAGCGCGAGCGCCAGCTCGGGCCCGCCCGAGCGGACGATGCGGCCATCGGCAAGGACATGGACGAAGTCCGGCCGCACATAGTCGAGCAGCCGCTGATAATGGGTGATCAGCAGCACGGCCTTGTCGGGCGCGCGCATGATGCGGTTGATCCCCTCGCCCACCGCCTTGAGCGCGTCGATGTCGAGGCCGCTGTCGGTCTCGTCGAGGATCGCGAGCTTCGGTCCGATGATGCCCATCTGCACCATCTCGTTGCGCTTCTTCTCGCCGCCCGAGAAGCCGACATTGACCGGCCGCTTGAGCATTTCCGGGTCCATGCCCAGCGCATCGGCCTGCGCCCGTGCGAGCTTCATGAACTCGCCGCCCGAAAGCGGCGCCTCGCCCCGCGCCCGGCGCTGGCTGTTCAGCGCCTCGCGCACGAATTGCAGGTTGGAGATGCCCGGGATCTCGACCGGATATTGGAAGCCGAGGAACAGGCCCACCGCGGCGCGCTCATGCGGATCGAGTTCGAGCAGGTCCTGCCCGTCGAACGTCACGCCGCCGCCGGTCGCGTCATAGCCCGGCCGGCCGCCCAGCACATAGCCGAGCGTCGACTTGCCGGCACCGTTCGGGCCCATGATCGCATGGACCTCGCCGGCATTCACTTCGAGGCTCAGGCCCTTCAGGATTTCCTTGCCGTCGATTTCGGCACGGAGGTCGGTGATCTTCAACATCGCTTCGTTCATTCCTCGGGCGGCTCAGGGCCGCTTTTCTGATTTGTCGGCATCGTCGCGCTGCTGCGCGTTGCCCGTGGTGAAGCGCACCACCGGGCCGTCCGACGCCGGGTTCGTCGGCGGCGCGATCGGCTTGACGCGCTGGCGCTCGGTCTCGCGGCTGTCCTCGCCATTGCCGATGGGCCCGACCAGATCGGCGGAGAGCATCGGCTTGGGCTGCACCAGCTTGGGCAGTTCGAAGACTCCCGGCTTGCTTACCCCCGGCGCCGCCGGCGACCTGGGCGCGCCGATCGCCGCGGCCTGTTCGAGTATGCTCAGCTCGCGGCAATCGGTCACTTCGTCGGCGGTCCTGGCATAGCAGACCGGCGTCGCCTCGCACGCGGTGGTGTCGCGCCGCTGGCTGCCGCTCGAGATCATCACCCGGCAGTTGCGCAGCCGCCCGTCCGCGCCCTTGTCGAACAGCATCGTGGTGCGCCCGAAGGTGGCGCGCACGACGATGTTGGCCTCGTCCTCGGCCGGCGCGGCCACGGCCTGCGCGGCGGGGACGTCCTGGGCGAAAAGGAGGAGGGCGGCGGCGAGGATCATCGCGTCCATCCGAACAGAAGCGCGGCGAGAACCAGGACCATCGGCAATCCGGCGCCGAGCAGGAACTGATGATAGCCGCCCGGATTCTCGTCCCTGGTGATCAGCGCACCCCAATGCCAGGCGCGCCCGGTCTTCAGCGACCAGGCCATCAGCCCTCCGCAGAACGACGCGAAGATCAGCAGGGGAATCGCGGACATCAGCCGACGCTGCCCTCGAGGCTGATCCCCAGCAGCTTCTGCGCCTCCACCGCGAATTCCATCGGCAGCTGCTGCAGCACCTCCTTGGCGAAGCCGTTGACGATCAGCGCCACCGCGGCCTCCTGGTCCAGCCCGCGCTGCATCGCGTAGAACATCTGGTCCTCGCTGATCTTCGAGGTGGTCGCCTCATGCTCGATCTGCGCGCTGGGGTTCTTCACTTCGATGTACGGCACGGTGTGCGCGCCGCACTGGTCGCCGAGCAACAGGCTGTCGCACTGGGTGAAGTTGCGGACATTCTCCGCCGCCGCGTTCACCAGCACCCGCCCGCGATACGTGTTGTTCGACTTGCCGGCCGAGATACCCTTGGAGACGATCGTCGAGCGCGTGTTCTTGCCGATGTGCAACATCTTGGTGCCGGTATCGGCCTGCTGGCGGCCATTGGTGACCGCCACCGAATAGAATTCGCCCACCGAGCCGTCGCCTTGCAGGATGCAGCTGGGATATTTCCAGGTGATCGCGCTGCCGGTCTCGACCTGGGTCCAGCTCACCTTCGAATTGGTGCCGGCGCACAGCGCGCGCTTGGTCACGAAGTTGAAGATGCCGCCGACGCCGTTCTCGTCGCCCGGATACCAGTTCTGGACGGTCGAATATTTGATCTCGGCATCGTCGAGCGCGACCAGCTCGACCACGGCGGCGTGGAGCTGGTTCTCGTCGCGCATCGGCGCGGTGCAACCCTCAAGGTACGAGACATACGCGCCCTTGTCGGCAACGATCAGCGTGCGCTCGAACTGGCCGGTATTCTCGGCGTTGATGCGGAAATAGGTGCTGAGCTCCATCGGGCAGCGCACGCCCTCCGGAATGTAGACGAAGGTGCCGTCCGAAAAGACCGCCGAATTGAGCGCCGAATAGAAATTGTCGCGCACCGGCACGACCTTGCCGAGCCACTTCCGCACCAGCTCGGGATATTCGCGGATCGCCTCCGAGATCGACAGGAAGATCACGCCCGCCGCCTTCAGCTCCTCGCGGAAAGTGGTCGCGACCGAGACGCTGTCGAACACCGCGTCCACCGCAACCTTGCGCGCGCCCTCGACTCCGGCGAGCACCTTCTGCTCCTCGATCGGGATGCCGAGCTTCTCATAGGTCCGCCGGATCTCGGGATCGAGATCGTCGAGGCTGTTGATCGTCTTCTTCTGCTTGGGCTCGGCGTAATAATAGGCGTCCTGATAGTCGATGTGCGGGATCGCCAGCTTCGCCCATTCCGGCAGCGTCATTTCCTGCCACATGCGGAACGCCTTCAGCCGCCAGTCGAGCATCCATTCGGGCTCGCCCTTCTTGGCCGAGATGTAGCGGACGGTGTCCTCGCTCAATCCCTTGGGCGCGAACTCCTGCTCCACGTCCGAGGCGAAGCCCCATTCATATTTCTTGTTGGCGGCCGCCAATGCTTCCGCGTTCTTCGTAGCCATGCTTACACCTGCTCCCCGGCCAGCGCCGGGGCCCGGGCCTGGTCGGCCGGATGCTGCGCCACGGCCTCGGCCGGAGCGCTGGAAAGTTGGGCGAGGGAAATGCCCGCGAGCGCGCCCTTTACAGCACCGTTCACGACATTCCAGTGCGGCTTCACCTTGCAGCTCTCCTGCACGCAGCAATCCTGCTTGCCGGCGTCCACGCAGCTGGTGAGGGCGATCGGCCCCTCCACCGCCTCGACGATATCGGCCAGCGTGATCGCCGCGGGCGGCCGCGCCAGGCGGAAGCCGCCGCCGGTGCCGCGCGCGCTCTCGATCAGGCCGGCGGCGGAAAGCTTGCTCACCAGCTTCTGCACGGTGGGCAGCGGCAGCGCGGTCTCCTCGGCGAGCAGCGTCGCGTTGAGCCGGCACGACCCGCCGCAATGGCGCGCCGCGGCGGACATCATCACGACCGCATAGTCGGCAAGGCTAGAAAGACGCACGCACTTCCCTTGCTGGCCCGCATGCGCAACGGCGCGGCGGACTCAATCGGACAAAAATGTTCCGATTGCGCAAATGGGCTCAGCGGCGCCGAAGGTCAACCGATTCGGGGATCACGTCGGGCAGGAAGTGGAAGGTTTCGTTGTCGAGCGTCACCGCCAGCACCGGATCGATGCCCGCGCGCAACGACGTGGGCGTATGGCCGGTAAAGTGCCGGATCTCGTTGATCAGGTGCGACTGGTCGGAGAAGGGCTCGACCACATCGTCCACCGATGCGCCCTGATAGATGCGCATCGCCGCGCCGATCGCGCGGAACTTGCGCTTCAGATGGGCAGGCGAGCCGGCGAAATAATCCTTGCACAGCCGCTGCACCTGGCGCTCGCCGATGTTCGAGCTGCGACGGATGCGCGCATAGAGGTCGTCGATCGTCGGATCGGTGGTCGCCGCCCATTCGCGCACCGCGCGCAGGAAGATCAGGTGCGCCGGCGGCACCGGCTTCACTTCGTGCTGGCGCATGGTGAGCAGCGGCTCGATCGCGCCGATCATCTCCTCCAGCGTTTCCATCCGGTGGAGCCGATGCCAGAGCAGCCCGGCCTGCTCGCAGAACAGCTTCTCGCCATCGACGATATGATCGGCGACCTTGTGGGCCGGCACGCCGATCAGCGCCTTCCAGCCGATCGCGCGCAGCGACACGCCGAAACAGTGGAAAGGCCCGCGGATCTTGTAGGTGGCCGCGGCGGTGCCCGGGCCGTTGACCATCACCCGCCGGGTCTTCTCGACATGGCCGTCGGGGAACAGGACCTCGCCCTCGCCCTTGATGACGAAGCGGAGCTGGCCGAGATCGACGCGCTCGATCCCCTCGATGTCCTTCGCGTCGTGCCGGTAGAGATAATAGGACTCGACGTGCGGGAGCAGCGCGCCTTCCGCCTTGCGGAATTCGATCTGCGGCCGCGGATCGCGGTCATTCTCGGCGGCCGGTTGGGCCGGTTTCATCCTGGTTGCGCCCCGCATTTATGCCCTGTCGATCCGAGACTCCTGCCTGCCCGGATTCCTTATTTTCTGAAGCAAATATACCGCGCGGTCGCGGAATAGAAAAGTGGCCCGGTCGGCCGAGGCCAGACCGGGCCAAAAGGAAAGGGTTCCCCCATTGAGCGGAAACCCCTCGGGTCGCAGTTTCCACCTAGCCGAGCCGGGCGCGACGGTATTGGAAGGAATCGACATACGCAGCTTTACGGAGGGAAAAAGCGATGCGAAGGCCATTTGCCATGGCCTATCCACTCCGCTCCGCGCTGTTCGCGCTCGACGCCGAAAGGGCGCACCGCGCCGCCATCCGCGCGCTCGCGCTCTGGGGATCGCTCGGCACGGTTTTTAGATCCGAAATGGTGGAAACACCCGTCCAATTGGGAGGATTGACCTTTCCCAATCGACTCGGCCTGGCCGCCGGGCTCGACAAGGATGCCGAGGCGATTCCCGGCCTGTTCGGCCTGGGCTTCGGCGCGGTCGAGGTCGGCACGCTCACGCCCCGCCCCCAGGGCGGCAACCCGCGGCCCCGCCTGTTCCGCCTGCCCGAGGACGAGGCGGTGATCAACCGCATGGGCTTCAACAATGGCGGGATCGACGCGGCGCTGGCGCGCATCGCCCGGCTGGGGCCGCGCCGGGGCATGCTCGGCATCAATGTCGGCGCGAACAAGGACAGCGCGGACCGCGTCGCGGATTACGCGCTCGGCGTCGGCAAGGCGGCGGCGCATGCCGATTACGTCACGATCAACGTCAGCTCGCCCAACACGCCCGGCCTGCGCGACCTCCAGTCCCGCCCGGCACTCGACGAGCTGCTCGCCGCCAGCGATGCGGCGCGCGGGCGGACGCCCCTGTTCCTCAAGGTCGCGCCCGATCTCGACCGTGCCGGCCTGGAAGGGGCGATCCGGGCGGCGCTCGATAACCGGATCGACGCGCTGATCGTCTCGAACACCACTATTTCGCGCCCGCCGCTCCGCTCGGCCCATGCCGGCGAGACGGGCGGCCTGTCGGGCAAGCCGCTCGCCCCGCTCGCCCGGCAGAAGCTGGCCGAGGCGGCGGAGATCGCCGCGGGCGCGCTGCCGCTGATCTCGGCGGGCGGGATCGACGGCCCGGACGAAGCGCGGCGCCGCATCGATGCCGGCGCCACGCTCGTCCAGCTCTATTCCGCGCTGGTGTTCAAGGGACCGGGCCTGCCCCGCGCCATCGCCCGGGCGTTGGCCTAGCCCGCAAGCTTGCGCAGCCGCAGCGCGAGCGCGACATAGGCCGCGCCCCCCAGGATCGCGAGCCAGGCGATCAGCCAGACCAGGCCGATGGCGCCGGCGACCGGCCAGGCGAGGATCGCCACGCCGAAGCCGATCGAGACCAGCCCGGCGAGGATCAGGAAGAGCTCGCCCTCGATCTCCTTGCGCAGCGCGATCGCGCCTGCCGCCTCCATCGCGCCGGTGACGATCGCCCAGGCGGCGATCAGCAGCAGCAGCACCTGCACGGTGATGCCCGGCCAGATGATGGTGAGCAGGCCGGCGGCGATTCCCGCCAGCCCGGTGAGCGCCAGCCACCAGCGCGGCGTGTCGCCGCTGCGCATGCCCGACAGGGACGCGGCCAGCGCGAACGCGCCGTCGACCAGCGCATAGGCGCCCCAGACCAGCGCCAGGGTGAGCAGCGCCAGGCCCGGCCACAGCAGCGCGAGGATGCCGAAGGCGATGCCGACGATGCCGCGCAGCAGGAACAGCCACCAGCGCTTGCCGAGCGCGCGCAGCAGCGAGGGGGATGTTGCGAATGTCGAGCCGTCCGTCATGCTAGCCCTCCTTCGGAAGCGCGCGCCCGTCCGCCGCGGCCGGGCACCGGCGCTTCGCCGTCCGCCAGATTGCGCCCGGTTATACCCTTGCGCAATCATCCGATCGCCTGCCGCCTGACGTAGCGTCTTTGCGCTCCGGCCAAAGCCCGCTACGGCTTGCCGGATGAAGAAGCTGTTCCTGCTGCTCGCCCTTCTCGCCGCTCCCGCCGCGGCTTCCGCCCAGGGCGTGGTGAGCGCCGCCGATCCCCGCGCCGCGGCGGCGGGCACCGAGATCCTCAATGCCGGCGGCAGCGCCACCGACGCGGCGATCGCGACGATGCTCGCGCTGAACGTCGTCGAGCCGCAGAGCGCCGGCATCGGCGGCGGCGCCTTCTTCCTCCAATATGACGTGAAGACCGGCAAGATCGCGACGGTCGACGGGCGCGAGGCGGCGCCGATGGCGGCGAACGACCATTGGTTCTACGGCGCCGACGGCCAGCCGCTCAGCCATATGGCGGCGGTGCCGGGCGGGCGCAGCGTCGGCGTGCCGGGCACGCTGCGCGCCATGGCCAAGGCGCATGCCCGCGCCGGCAAGCTGCCCTGGGCCCGGCTGTTCGCCCCGGCGATCCGGCTGGCGCGCGACGGCTTCGACGTCTCGCCCCGGCTCGCCAACGCGCTGCGCAACTATGCGCCGCACGTCGATGCCGGCGTCCGCGCGATCTATTACCAGGCCGATGGCAAGCCGCTGGCCGCCGGCGCGCGCGCGACCAACCCGCAACAGGCCGCGCTGCTGGAGCGCGTCGCGAAGTTCGGCCCCGACAGCTTCTATGTCGGCCCGCAGGCGGAGAAGCTCGTCGCGACGGTGAACGGCGCGGCGCGCAACCCGTCGAAGATGACCGTCGGCGACCTTGCCGCCTATGACGCCAAGGAGCGGCCGGTGCTGTGCGGCAGCTACCGCGCCTACAAGATCTGCTCGATGGGCCCGCCTTCGTCCGGCGGCGTCACCGTGATGATGATCCTCGCCCAGCTCGAGCGCTTCGACATGGCGAAGCTCGGCAAGGACAATCCCGTCGCCTGGCACCTGTTCGCCGAGAGCTCGCGCCTCGCCTATGCCGATCGCGACCTCTATGTCGGCGATCCCGACTATGTGCAGGTGCCGATCGCCGGCCTGCTCGACCGCGACTATCTCGCCGGCCGCTCGGCGCTGATCAGCCCGGACGGCAGCATGGCCGAAGTGAAGGCCGGCACGCCCCCGGGCGCGCCCAAGCGCATCGCGGTGAAGCCGCAGGAAGTGCCGGGCACCACGTCGCTCTCGGTGGTCGACGGGGCCGGCAACGTCGCCCAGGTGACCACCACGATCGAAGGCGCGTTCGGCTCGGGCCTGTCGGTGGACGGCGTGATGCTCAACAACGAGCTCACCGATTTCGACATCGTGCCCGAGAAGGACGGCTATCTCGTCGCCAACCGGGTGGAAGGCGGCAAGCGCCCGCGCAGCTCGATGGCGCCGACGATCGTCTACGGCCCGGACGGCAAGGTCCGCATCGCGATCGGCGCGGCCGGCGGCTCGACGATCATCGCCCAGGTCGCCAAGGCGCTGGTCGGCGTGATCGACTGGAAGCTCTCGGCCCAGGACGCGATCGGCCTCGGCCTGCTCTATGCGCCCGGCAAGATGGCGATCGCCGAGAAGGGCACCCAGCTCGACGCGATGGTCCCGGCGCTCCAGGCGCTGGGCGAGAAGGTGCAATCGGGCCCGCTCGGGCTCAAGATGAACGCGGTCGAGCGGGTCGGAGGCCGCTGGACCGGCGGTGCCGATCCGCGCAGCGAAGGCGTCGTGATGGACCAACAGGGCCATATGACCGTTATTCAGCGCGTGGGCGCGCAGCCGAACCGGCCGTCGGAATGAAGTCGGGGGAAGCGGGACGCTCCGGACAAGGGGCGCCCGTAATGGGGAGAGGGAATGCGTAGGCTCGAACGGTTCGACAATCTGGTCCAGATGTTCTTCGCGCGGGCGAAGGAAAAGGGCGACGCGCCCTTCCTGTGGCACAAGGACGAAGGAGAATGGCGGCCGACCAGCTGGGCCGATGCGGCCCGCCAGGTGGCGAGCCTGGCCGCGGCGCTGACCGCGCTCGGCCTGAAGCGCGGCGACCGGGTGATGCTCGTCTCGGAGAATCGCCCGGAATTCTGCATCAGCGACCTGGCGATCATGGCCGCGGGCTGCGTGACCGTGCCGACCTACACCACCAACACCGAGCGCGACCACCAGCACATCATCGAGAATTCGGGCGCCTGCGCGATCATCGTCTCGAACACCAAGCTGGCCAAGGCGCTGCTTCCCGCCGCGATCCGCGCTTCCTCGGCCCGGATGGTGATCGGCATCGAGGAATTGCGCGTCGCCCAGCAGGGCAGCCTGGAATTCCATGACTGGCGCGCGCTGGTCGCGAAGCACGACACCGATCCGCGCGGCCTGTCCTGCACCTTCCGCCGCGAGGACCTGGCCTGCATCATCTACACCAGCGGCACGGGCGGCTCCCCGCGCGGCGTGATGCAGCATCACGGCGCGATCCTGCACAATGTCGAGGCGTGCTGCGCGCTGATCAGCGAGGATTTCGGCTGGGAGGACGAGGTGTTCCTCTCCTTCCTGCCGCTTTCCCACGCCTATGAGCATACCGGCGGCCAGCATTTCCCGATCGGGCTCGGCGCGCAGATCTATTATGCCGAGGGGCTGGAGAAGCTCGCCTCGAACATCGAGGAGGTGCGCCCCACGATCATGGTCGTCGTGCCGCGCCTGTTCGAGGTGCTGCGCACCCGCATCGTCAAGCAGGTGGAGAAGCAGGGCAGCTTCGCCAATTTCCTGCTCGACAAGGCCGTCGCGATCGGCGGGCGCAAGGCGGCGGGCGGCGGCCGCCTGTCCGACCTGCCGATGAACCTGTTCCTCGGCGCCACGCTCAAGCCCAAGCTCTCGAAGAAGTTCGGCGGCCGGATCAAGGCGATGGTCTCGGGCGGCGCGCCGCTCAATCCCGAGGTCGGCATCTTCTTCCAGAGCCTGGGCCTCACTTTCCTCCAGGGCTATGGCCAGACCGAGGCGGCGCCGGTGATCTCGTGCAACCGGCCCAAGGCGGGGCTCAAGATGGACACGGTCGGCCCGCCGCTCGAGGGGGTGGAGGTCCGCATCGCCGACGATGGCGAGATATTGGTGCGCGGCGAGCTCGTGATGCACGGCTATTGGCGCAACGAGGAAGAGACGAAGCGGGTCCTGCGGGACGGCTGGCTCTATACCGGCGACATCGGCCATATCGACGAGAAGGGCCGGATCAAGATCACCGATCGCAAGAAGGACATCATCGTCAACGACAAGGGCGACAATGTCGCGCCGCAGAAGGTGGAGGGCATGCTGACTCTCCAGCCCGAGATCGTCCAGGCGATGATCGCCGGCGACCGCAAGCCCTATATGAGCGCGGTGATCGTCCCCGATCCGGAATGGACCGCCGAATGGTGCGCCCGGACCGCGACCAAGTGCGACTTCAGGGAACTGGCCCATGACCCCGACTACAAGGCGGCGCTGGGCGCGGCGGTGGAGCGGGTGAACAAGGACCTGTCGGTGATCGAGCGCGTCCGCAAGTTCCTGGTCGCCGACGAGCCCTTCACGATCGAGAACGAGCAGCTGACGCCCAGCCTCAAGATCCGCCGGCACATATTGAAGGCCGTCTATGGCGAGCGGCTGGACGCACTGTACCGGAACTAGGGTCACGACCCGATCAGCAGACACCGTCGTCCCCGCCATTCTCCACCGTCATCCCCGCGCAGGCGGGGATGACGATATGAGAAAGGCCGGGGCTTCCACCCCGGCCTTTCGCGTTTCGGGCATGAAGCCGGAGCCTTACTTCTTCTCCGGCACCACCTTGAGCGTCCAGTCCCTGTCCGGGCGGAGATACTTCATCGCCAGCCCCTGCACGTCCTGCGGCGTCACCCGCGAATAGTCCGCGGCCAGCGTGTCGACGGCGGCGATCCGCGCGGGATCATAGGTGCCACCCTCGACCAGGCGCATCCAGAACATGTTGCCCGAGGACATGCGCAGGATCTGCTGCTTCAGCGGAGTGAGCGCGCGGTTGAGCTCGTCCGCGTCGATCGGCTTGGCCACCAGATCGGCGGCGATCTTGCGCGACAGCTCGAAGAAGAAGTCGACCTTGTCGGGCGGCACCATGCCGAGCGCCATGATCTTGCCGCCCGCCGGCAGGCCCTGCGGCCACTGGCTCGCCACCTGGGGCGAATAGCTCACGCCCGCCTGGCTGCGCAGCTGGTCGAGCAGCCGGTCGCGGAACACCGCGGCGAGCACCTCGAGCTTGCGGCTCTCGGTGATGCCGCCATTCTCGGTGCCGCCGCCGGTCGGCCAGGCGATCACCGCCGCCGCCTGGTTGGGCTGGCCCTTGTGGAGCAGCGTCACCGGCGTGGCGACATGCGCGGGGAACTCCACCGGCGCGAGCGGCGCCTTGCTCGCCACGCGCGGCTTCAGCGCGCCGAAGGTGGCGCCCACGGCCTTCACCGTGGCCTCGGCGTCCATGTCGCCGAACACCTCGACTTCGATCGGCCCCGTCGCCAGCAGCGGCTCCCAGAACTTGCGGAAGCTCTCCGGCGTGGTCTCGCGGATCGTCGCCTCGGCCGGCACGCCCCAACGCGGATCGCCATTGTGGAGCAGCCGCTCCAGGTCGCGATTCAGCACCGCGTCGGGCGAGGCCGATAGGCCGGCATAGCCCGACAGGATGCCCGCCTTGGCGCGCAGCACCGGATTGGGATCCCAGCCCGGGGCGGCAAGCTTGGTCGCCAGCAGCTTGAGCTGGTCGGGCAGGTCGTCCTTGGTCGTCTGCCCCTTCAGGACGAAGGCGTCGTCGTCGACGTCGAAATCGGCGCCGATCTGGCGGCGGCCGGTCAGGGCGTCGAGCTCCTCCTGGCCATATTTGCCGATGCCGCTGGCGACGAGCGCCGGCTCGCCGGCCCAGGCCGGAGTCTGGCCCTGGTTCGGCAGGCCCGAGAGCCCGCGGCCGAAGCGGACGTTGACATAGACCTTGCCGGTCTCCGACGGGTCCTGGCGGATCAGCAGCGTCACCCCGTTCGCAAAGGCGAGCTTCTCGATGCCGGTGCCCGGCAGGATCTGCTCGCGGCTCGCCACCTTGCCGGGCACGCCGAGCTTGGGCAGCGCGGCGAAGCTGACATTGCCGACCAGCTTGCGCTTGCCGCTCGCCGCGACATTGGCCTCGAGCGCGGAAGCCACCTTGGTGGTGATCGCCGGATCGGGCGTGTGCAGGTTGACGATCGCGCGCGTCGCCGTGCCTTCGAACACTTTCTTCGACGACGCCAGCACCGTGGCGGGGGTGAACATCTTGGCCGTAACCGCGCCCTTGAAGATCGCGTAGGAGAATTCGGGCGTCGTCACCGTCTCGTTGATGTCGACCGCCTCGGCAAGGTCGTCGGCCAGCTTGGCCCCGGCCTCGACCGGCGCGGTGTTGATCCGCTGCTTCATCGACGATTCGATCTCGGCGACCTCGCGGTCGATCTCGGCCTGGCTCGGCGGCGCGGCCTGGGCGTCGGCGATCACGGCGCGCACGTCGCGCAGCGCCGCTTCCCAATCGTCGCCGATGGGAAGCACCTGCACGGTGGTGATGTTCGCCGATCGGCCGATGTCGCTCAGATCGGCTCCGGCGGCGATGAAGGTGCCGCCCGAGCGCGCGCGCGTCTCCAGCCGGCGATTGATGATGCGGATCGCGACCAGGTCGATCATCCGCTTCTGGTTGAAGATCACCGTATCGCCATCGACCGTCCAGGGACGCACGATCGCCATGGTGGTGAGCACCGGCAGCGCCGGCTCGACGATGCTGGCGGCGACCGGCCTGCCCTCGACGGGCTTGCCGAAATCGGGCGTCGGCACCGCCGGGCCGGTGCCCTTCCAGTCCGAGAAATGCTTGACGATCATCTGCTCGAGCAGCGCCGGATCGACATCGCCGATCGCAATGACGGTGGCGCGCTCGGGGCGATACCAGCGGTCGTGGAATGTCTGCACGCTCGCCGGCGTGGCGGCGACGAGCGTCTCGACCGTGCCGATCGGCTCGCGCTGCGACAGCGGCTGGCCGGCGAACATCAGGTCGAGCATCGCGTCCTGCAGCCGCACCTGCGGCCCGGGCTGCTCGCGCTGCTCGGCGAGCACCACCGGCCGTTCCGAATCGAGGATCTGCTGGGTGATCTGCGGGCCGGACATCATGCCGGCCAGGATCTTGAAGCTCTCGTCCAGCCCCGCCGGGGAAGCCATGGGCAGGTCGAGCTTGTAGGTGGTGGCGGTGAAAGTGGTGCTGGCGTTCGAATCGGAGCCGAAGGTCACGCCCAGGCGCTGCCAGACCCGCTTCGATTCGCCGTCCGGCACGTGCACCGAGCCGCGGAACGAGAGATGTTCCAGAAGGTGCGCGAAGCCTCGCTCGCTGTCGCGCTCCATCAGCGAACCGACATCCATGCGCACCCGGACCGAGACCTGGCCCGGCGGCACGCCGTTCTTGCGCACGGCATAGCGCACCCCATTGGGAAGGCGCCCGAATTTCCACGCATCGTCATGGACGAGATCGCTCTTCTCGTAGAGCCAGGGGTCCTTGGCGGTCTGGACCGGCCGCCCCACCGTCTGCGTGTCGGGCACGTTCGGGGGATTGGTCGATACCTGGGCCTGGGCCGGCAGGGCCGGCGCGAGCGTGGCGAAAGCGAGGAGCGCGAGAGGCGCACGCAGGAAGAAGTGCATAGACCGTCCATCTAGGGGCGAAGCGCCGGCCATGCCAGCGCGAACCTTTCCGCCAGATGTACATGCGGGACATGAAGCGGCCCCCGCGCGCCTCGGCAGGGCCATGTTTTCGACCCATCCACAGGCTAATCGAAGCGGTGCGGGCGAGTCCCGCGGTCGAAAAGGCAGCGTAACCAGCAAGGTCAGGTGCAGTGAAGGTCGAGCCGAGCGCGCGGGGCAGCGCAATGTGGCGGGACGCGGGCGAAGTCGAGGCCGCCGAAGCACGGGAAATGATTCCCGATCTCACGGTCATGTCGGGTGCCAGCATGCCCGATGCGCCGCTGCGCGCCGATCGCGACCGGCCTTTCCTGATCAAATATGGCAAGCATCTGCGCGGAGTCTTCGACCGCTTCATCGCCCGCTTCTCGCTTGTCCCGAACGACCCGGTGCTCGACGTGCGCGACTTCGCCTGGACCGAGGCGCTGCGCGCCAACTGGCAGGCGATCCGCGCCGAGGCGATCGCCGCCGCGCTCGCGCCGCATCTGGCGCCCTCGCTCTCCGTCATCTCGCCCGATCACCGCGCGATCGCGCCGGTGAACAAGTGGCGCAGCTATTTCCTCTACGGCTATGGCTATTTCGTGCGGGAGAATCTCGATCGCTGCCCGGAGACGGCCCGGCTGGTCGAGGCGATCCCGGGCCTCAACAGCGCCTTCTTCTCGATCCTCGCCCCCGGCACGCACATCCCGGCGCATCGCGGCGTCACCAAGGGGCTGATCACCTGCCATCTCGGCCTGATCGTTCCGCGCGACGGCGATGCGCGCATGCGCGTCGGCGATCGCATCCTGCGCTGGGCGGAGGGCGAGACGCTGGTGTTCGACGACACCTATGACCATGAGGTCTGGAACGACACGAGCGGCACCCGCGTCGTGCTGCTCGTCCAGTTCCGCCGGCCGCTGCGCCAGCCGGGCAGGTGGTTCGTCGACCGGTTCCTCGCCTGGATCCGCGGCTCGGCCTTCGTGCAGGACGCGCGGGCGAACGTGACGCGCTGGAATGCGGCGGCGCGGGCGCTCGACGATTGATTTGCGCGCCGCGCGGGGCCACATGGCGCGGAAGAAGGAGCTGCCGCATATGGCCACCGACCGCGCCAAGGCCTGGACCGAATTCCGCCGGATGATCGCCTGGATCGCGCTGGTGGCGGTGCTGATGGTGGCCGGCGCGCTCTGGTATCTCTCGCTCTACGACGCGCTCTATCCCTCGGCGGTGCTCGCCACCATCGGCGGCGTGTTCCTTTCCACGCTGCTCGGCTGCGGCCTGTTCGCCGCCGCCTTCTTCAGCGACAAGAGCGGCCACGACCAGAGCGTGACCGACGCGACCACGCATGATGCGGACGCATGAGTGACGCCGGTTGGGTAACGGAAACCTTTCGTTTCCCCCTTCCAGCTTGATCCCCGCCGTCCGAGCGCCCAAATGGCGCACATGCTGATCGAGACCGAAGCCACGCCCAATCCGGCGACGCTCAAATTCCTTCCGGGCCGCACCGTGATGGAAGCGGGCACCCGCGACTTCGCCAGCCCGGAAGAGGCCGAGGCCTCGCCGCTCGCACAGGCCCTGTTCGGCCTGGGCGACGTGACCGGCGTGTTCTTCGGCCGCGACTTCATCTCGGTGACGATCGCCCCCGGCGCCGAATGGCGCGACGCCAAGCCCGACATACTCGGCATCCTGCTCGATCATTTCGTGGCGAACATGCCGCTGTTCCACGCCGCCGCCGCCGGCTTCAGCGTGCCGGCCGAGAGCCAGGATTTCGGCGACAATCCCGAGGATGCGGAGATCGTCGCGCAGATCAAGGAGCTGATCGAGACGCGCGTGCGCCCCGCCGTCGCCAATGATGGCGGCGACATCGTCTATCGCGGCTTCGATGCCGGCAAGGTCTATCTCCAGATGCAGGGCGCCTGCTCGGGCTGCCCCAGCTCGACCGCCACGCTCAAGAACGGCATCGAGCAGCTGCTCAAATATTACGTCCCCGAAGTCACCGAAGTCCGGGCGGTTTGAGATCTTCGGCGCCGACCCGGCACCGGACTCGACACCAGCCGAAAACGAAAGGACCGATACCCATGGCCCAACCGCTCGATGACGCGGCGCTGGACACGATCTTCCGTGCCGCCCGCACCTATAACGGCTATACCGATGCCCCGGTAACCCAGGCCGATATCCGCAGCATCTACGACCTGCTCAAGATGGGCCCGACCTCGGCCAACAACCAGGCCGCGCGCTTCGTGTGGCTGACCACGCCCGAGGCCAAGGAAAAGCTCGCGCAGCTGTCGAGCAGCACCAATGCCGACAAGATCCGCAAGGCGCCGGCCGCGGTGATCATCGGCATGGACCTGGCGTTCAACGAGCAGCTGCCCTGGCTCTTCCCGCACGCGCCGACCGCCAAGGACTGGTTCCCCACCGAGGAAGCCCGCTACACCACGGCCTTCCGCAACTCGTCGCTCCAGGGCGCGTACCTGCTGATCGCGGCCCGCGCGCTCGGCTTCGACACGGGCCCGATGTCGGGTTTCGACAACGCGAAGGTTGACGAAGCCTTTTTTGCAGACCAGCCCAATGTGAAGTCCAACTTCATCTCGACCCTGGGACATGGCGACCCCTCCACCATCTTCGATCGACTCCCGCGTCCTGAATTCGAGCAGTTCAATCGCGTCCTCTGATCTGACTCTCGTCATCGAGACCGCGACCGCGGCCTGCTCGGTCGCGCTGCTCGACGGGGCGACCGTGATCGCCGCGGCCCATGAAGTCGTGGGCCGCGGCCATGCCGAGCGGCTGGTGCCGATGATCGCCGCGCTGCCGGGCCAGGGCCGGGCGGCGCGCATCCTCGTCGATGTCGGCCCCGGCAGCTTCACCGGGGTGCGCGTCGGCCTTGCCGCGGCGCTCGGCCTGTCGATCGGCTGGGGCGCGACAGTGCACGGCTATTCGTCGCTCGCGCTCGTCGCCGCATCGGGCTTCGCCGCCGATCCGGCCGCCGCCAGCCTTGCCGTGGTGCTCGAAGGCGGGCACGGTGAGGTGTTCATGCAAGCCTTCCACGCCCAGCCGCTGCGGGAAGACGGGCCGTTCCGCTCGCTCGCCCCCGCCGCCGCCCTCGCCACGCTCGCGGGGCGGCCGGCCCTTGGCAGCGGCGTCCGCCACCTCGCCGCGCTGGCGGAGGGGCTGGACCTGCGCGAGACGCTGCCCGCCGCCGCCGACGTCCGGCTGCTCCCGGCGGATTGCACTGCCCTGCCCGCCCGCCCCGTCTATGGCCGCGCGCCCGACGCGAAGACGCTCGCCGAGCGGGGCCTGGCATGAGCGGCACGATCAACCTGGTCGAGCTGCGCGAAGGCGGCGCGCACGACCTCCAGAGCGTCGGCCGCATCATGCAGGAAGCGTTCGACCCCCGCTATGGCGAGGCCTGGACCAGCGCCCAGTGCCTCGGCATGCTCTCGCTCCCCGGCGTCTGGCTGGTGGTCGCCAGCATCGACGGGCAGGATGCCGGCTTCGCCCTTACCCGCGCCATCGCCGACGAAGCCGAGCTGCTGCTCCTCGCCACCCGCCCCGCCGCCCGCCGCCGCGGCGTTGCCGGCGCGCTGCTCCGCGCGGCGATCGAGGAAGCCCGCAACCGCGGCGTCACGCGCCTTCATCTCGAGGTCCGTTCAGGAAACGATGCCGTCTGGCTCTACCGTCACGAAGGCTTCGAAAAGGTCGGCGAGCGCAGAGACTATTATCGAGGACATGGCGGGCAGTTGTTCGATGCCCATACCTATGCTCGGGATCTGGAGTGAGACTTACAGATATCTGCAAATATGGTCTTGCGTTTGATCCGAAATGGTCCGATAGGGTGACGCCGGGCGACGAGTTATAGTCGTCTTCGCCGGGTCGAAAGGAAAAAGATGGAAACGCAAGCCGAGATTGATGAAACGCTGGTCACGCTGACGGCGGATATTGTTGCGGCGCATGTCAGCAACAATAGCGTGTCGGTCTCCGACCTTCCGACTCTCATCCAGAACGTGCATGGCGCGCTCTCGGGTCTTGGCCGCGTTGCCGCCGAGCCCGAAGTGAAGCAGGAGCCTGCCGTTTCCATTCGCGCCTCGGTGAAGCCCGACTATATCGTGTGCCTCGAGGACGGCAAGAAGCTCAAGATGCTGAAGCGTCACTTGATGACGCACTATCAGATGACGCCGGAGCAGTACCGCGCCAAGTGGAACCTGCCGGCCGATTATCCGATGGTCGCCCCGAATTATGCCGAGCAGCGCCGCAGCCTGGCCAAGAAGATCGGCCTGGGCACCAAGCGCCGCAAGCGCTGAGCCGCAACGCACCGAAACAGGATGGGCCGGCCCGGAACGCTCCGGGCCGGCCTTTTCGTTGCCCCCGCCTTTTCTCAGCCCCAGTCTTCCAACTTCGGCCCGCCCACGCTACATCGCGCCCATGGGCCGTAAGATCGATCTCGAAGCGCTCTGCCACGAGAAGGGGCTGCGCATCACCGAACAGCGCAAGGTGATTGCGCGCGTCCTCTCCGATGCGGAGGATCATCCCGATGTCGAGAAGGTCTATGAGCGCGCCTCGGCCATCGATCCGGGCATCTCGATCGCCACGGTCTATCGCACCGTGCGCCTGTTCGAGGAGGCCGGCATCCTCGACCGGCACGATTTCGGCGACGGCCGCGCCCGCTACGAGCCTTCGCCCGAAGCGCATCACGATCACCTGATCAACGTCGAGACGGGCGAGGTGATCGAGTTCGTCGATCCCGAGCTCGAGCAGCTGCAGAAGCAGATCGCCGAGCGGCTGGGCTTCCGCCTGGTCGATCACCGCATGGAGCTCTACGGCGTCGCGCTCGACCGCAAGAGCTGAGGTGCCGGGCACCGGCGAAACCCGGGGCCAGCGCGCCGCGCGCCGGCGCGAGGACGCGATCCAGGGCCATGGCACGCCGCTCACCCTGGCAGAGCGGTGCCGCATGGGATGGCGCGTGGCGATGCTCGCACTGGCGCTGCTGCTGCTCGTGCCGCTCCACTATCTCTTCCGCCTCGTCCGCGCGCCCTCGCCCTGGCCGCGCTATTTCCTCTCCTTCGCTGCCCGGATCTGCGGCGCGCGGATCAACCGCATCGGCACGCACCTGAAGCGCGACGTCTTCTACATCTCCAACCATCTGAGCTGGATCGACATATTGGCGCTGGGCGGGGCCAGCGGCACGGCCTTCATCGCCAAGGCCGAGATCCGGAGCTCACCCATTGTCGGCTGGCTCGCCGGGCTCAACCGCACCGTCTATGTGAAGCGCGAGAACCGCCTGGGCGTGGCCGAGCAGATCAACGAGCTGCGCGACGCGCTGGCGGAGACCTGGGCGATCACTGTCTTTCCCGAGGGCACCACCACCGACGGCAAGTCGCTCCTCCCCTTCAAGACGCCGATGCTGCGCGTGCTCGAGCCGCCACCGCCCGGCGTGATGGTACAGCCGGTGATGCTCGATTACGGGGCGGCGGCGGACGATATCTGCTGGATCGGCCAGGAGACCGGCCTCAACAACGCGAAGCGCGTGCTCGGCCGCAAGGGCAGCTTCCGGCTCGACGTGCATTTCCTCGAGCCCTTCCATCCGCGCGATTTTCCCGGGCGCAAGGTGATCGCCGCGGAGAGCCGGCGGCGGATCGAGGAGGCGCTGGTGGCCGCGCTGGGCCAGCCGCTCCGCACCTTCCGCTTCGCCGAGGACCCGATCGGATACCGGCCGAAGCCGGGGGCGACCGAATAACCAATCGTCACCCTGAACTTGTTTGGCGCTTATCCCCTTGGGACAAGGAGTGCCCGATAGCCGTCATCCCCGCGCAGGCGGGGATGACGGAACGGGGTGCACTTGTCTTTACGGGATAAGCGCCAACTTGCTTCAGGGTCCAACCCTCCACAGGCGACAGGCTCGCCCGCTGCACCTTGGATGCTGAAACAAGTTCAGCATGGCGAAGGATTTGGCTATAGCCCCGCCAATCATGAACGCTCCCAAGAATCCCCGGACCTTCCAGGTCAAGTCGTTCGGCTGCCAGATGAACGTCTATGACGGCGAGCGCATGGCCGAGCTGATGGCCGCACAGGGCATGACCGCCGCCGCCGAGGGCGAGGCCGCCGATCTCGTCGTGCTCAACACCTGCCACATCCGCGAGAAGGCGACCGAGAAGGTCTATTCGGACATCGGCCGCCTGCGGAAGGGCGCGCGTGCCGATGGGCGCGCGGAGCCGATGATCGCCATCGCCGGCTGCGTCGCCCAGGCCGAGGGCGAGGAAATCGTCCGCCGCGCCAGGGTCGATGTCGTCGTGGGGCCGCAAGCCTATCACAACCTGCCCGAGCTGGTGGCGAAGGCCGCCAGCGGCCAGGCGACCCTCGACACCGACATGCCGGCGCTCAGCAAGTTCGGCGCGCTGCCCCGCCGCCGCAAGGTCGGCCCCACCGCCTTCCTCACCGTGCAGGAAGGCTGCGACAAGTTCTGCACCTATTGCGTCGTGCCCTATACGCGCGGCGCCGAGATCAGCCGGCCCTTTGCCGAGCTGGTCGACGAGGCCAGGGCGCTGGTCGATGCCGGCGCGCGCGAGATCACGCTGCTCGGCCAGAACGTCAATGCCTGGGACGACGATGCCGGCACCGGGCTGCACGGCCTGATCCGCGCGCTCGACCGGATCGAGGGGCTGGAGCGCATCCGCTACACCACCAGCCACCCCAACGACATGCGCGAGGGCCTGATCCGCGCCCATGCCGAAGTGGCGAAGCTGATGCCCTTCCTGCATTTGCCGGTACAGGCCGGGAGCGACCGCGTCCTCAAGGCGATGAACCGCAGCCACACCCGCGATTCCTATCTGAAGATCCTCGATCGCGTTCGCGCCGCCCGGCCCGACATCGCGCTGTCGGGCGATTTCATCGTCGGCTTCCCGGGCGAGACCGACGCCGAGTTCGAGGAGACGCTGCGCCTGGTCGACGCGGTCGGCTATGCCCAGTGCTTCAGCTTCAAGTACAGCCCGCGCCCGGGCACGCCCGCCGCGGAGATGGCGGACGGATTCGTCCCGGCCGAAGTGATGGACGAGCGCCTGCAGCGCCTCCAGGCGGCGCTCAACCGCGATCAGCTCGCCTTCAACCGGGCGACCGCCGGCAAGACCTGCGCGGTGCTGATCGAGCGCCAGGGCAAGCTTCCCGGCCAGATGCTCGGCAAGTCGCCCTGGCTCCAGTCGGTCTATCTCGATACCGATGCCGGGATCGGCGACATGGTCGAGGTGGAAATCGCCGAGGGCTTCGCCAATTCGCTGAGCGGCACGGAAAAGGCACGCGCCGCGGCTTGAGCTGCAAGATTAGGCGAAGAAGATGGGCATCATCGTCTTTGACACTTCCCGCCCCGGTGGCTATTTTTGCCGCAAGGGGGAGGAAGGCATTGATTGAAGAGAAGAATCCTATCGATGCGTCCAAGGTCACGAAACCTATCCAGCTTCTTGCGGCATGGCTGGCAGGCCTTGTCGCCATCAATGGATCCTTCCTGACTGCGGCGGGATTGATCGCCAGCCCCAGCTGGGGGGCGGGCCTGCTCATCATCTCCGCGGTGATAAACGTCCCCCTCTTCCTGGCGTGCCTTTTCCTGCTGCAGACCAAGTTCCGCCCGGAAATGCAGGAGGATTCCTTTTATTCCAGGCACCTGGAACGCCGCTATTCGCTACAGTCCCAGCAGTTCGTGACCGTGGCCGCGAATGAGAAGGCAGAAATCAAGAAAGAGATCAAATCCAGCGCATCCGGAAGGGTGTCGGAATTCATATGGGCGAACGACCTGCTTCCGAATTTCAAGGAAATACTCGCAGCCCTGAACGAATTGAATTTGCGCCCGTCGGAAACCTTCGGCTCGACCTCCGTCGATCCGGTCACGCCGAGCAAGTTCATCGTCACCATCGGCCAACTCGCCCCCATCAACGTCGCTCGCCAGGTTCTCAGGGAATGCGAGAAGCTCGATATGGATGGCGTCGGCTATGACACCGAATATGATCAGGAGCGCATATTGATCGGCGCATATTCCTATGACGACGAAACAAATTTCGTTCCTTTTCCATCGCCCGACTATGACCGGCTGATGGCGCCGACGACCAATCGCGAAACCTTCCTGAAGATCCTCAGCAAGTTCGACAGCATGAAGTCCTAGCCGCATCCGCTTCAGGCGAGGGATTCATCCTTGTTGAAGCCGGGATTGAGCGAAACACACTCCTCATATTCCCCGAACAATGGCTCGGCGCCCTTCTGCCCCGCCTCCAGCCAGGCCACCTTGGCGCGGGCATAGTCGACCATCGCGTTCGCCTGCGCCGCCTTCTCCTCCAGCCGCGCGAGCTGCATCCGCATCAGTTCCAGGCTGCGCTCGGCGGTTATCCCGCCACCATGATATTCCGCCGCCAACGCCGCGATCTCGCGCAGCGAGAAGCCGAGATTCTGCGCCATCCTGATGATCCGCGCCACATCCAGATGCTCCGCGGTGAAGATCTGATAGGGGTTGGAGCCGCCCTTCCGGCCCGTCGCGGGCGCGAGCAGCCCCTTGCGGATATAGAAACGCACCGTGTCGATGCTCATGCCGGCACGCCGGGCGAATTCGGAGATCAGCACGCGATTTCATCCCTTGACCATGGACTATGGTCCATACTTATATGGCGAGGCTCCACATCGCAACCGGAGCCCGAAATGCAGAAAACCGCCCTCGTCACCGGCGCCTCGGCCGGGATCGGCGAAGCCACCGTCAAGCGCCTCCTCAAGGACGGCTACAAGGTCTTCGCGGCCGCCCGCCGCCTCGATCGCATGGCACCGATCGAGCGCCTCGGCGCCGAGCTGATCGACCTCGACCTGACCGACGATGCCTCGATCGTCGCTGCCATGGAGAAGCTTCGCGCCGCCGCCGGCCGGCTCGACCTGCTCGTCAACAATGCCGGCTATGGCAGCTATGGCGCGATCGAGGACGTGCCGATGGAAGAGGCCCGCCGCCAGATGGAGGTCAATGTCTTCGGCCTCGCCCGGCTCTGCCAGCTCGCCACCCCGCTGATGCGCGCGCAGCGATCGGGCACGATCGTCAACGTCACGTCGATCGGCGGCAAGATGGGCGAGCCGTTCGGCGGCTGGTACCACGCGACCAAGTACGCGGTGGAGGGCTTCAGCGATTGCCTGCGCATGGAACTCAGGCCCTTCGGCATCCGGGTGGTGGTGATCGAGCCCGGCGCGATCCGCACCGAATGGGGCGGCATCGCGCACCGGAGCCTGGTCGAGCGCTCGGGCGGCAGCGCCTATGCGCCCTGGGCGCTCAGGCATGCCGCGGCGCTGAGCAACGCCGAGAGCGGCAGCTTCGCCTCTCCACCCGAAGTGGTGGCGAACACCATCGCCAGGGCCGTCGCCGCGCGCCGCCCGCGCATCCGCTACGGCACGGGCGGCGGGGCGAAGGTCTTCCTGTTCCTCGCCCATTGGCTGCCCGATCGCTGGAAGGATGCGCTGATGTGGCGGATGAGCCAGTCGCGCCGGGCCGACTGAGCGTTGCGCATGGGACACGGCGAGGCGTGCATGCGCCTCGCCGCGGCTTTTCCCCTGTCCAAGTTGGAAAAGCTCTGCCACTCTCCCCATATCGCATGCGCCAGGGAACCGCCCGCATCGTCTTCGCTTTGACACGCAGCGCCGCTACGCGCGTTGGACTGTCGGCGATCGCGCGCACGCGCGGGGCCATCAAGAGATTCAACATTTTTCAGCGCGAAGGAGCCGCATGAGCCGCAAGCCTGTCCCCGCCCAGTCCGGTGAACGCAGCCGCGCCGAGGTGAACTTCGACAAGCCCCAGCTCCTGCCCCAGCTCTTCGGCGAGTTCGACAGCAACATCCTCGCCCTGGAAGAGCGGCTCGGCGTGTATATCCATGCCCGCGGCCAGCGCGTGCAGATCGAGGGGTCGGCCGAAGCCGTCGCCCATGCCCGCGAGGTGCTGCAGGAGCTCCACGCCCGCGTCATCCGCGGCGAGGAAGTCGATACCGGGCTGATCGACGCGGTGATCGCCATGTCGAGCGAGCCGACGCTCACCGGCATCATCAAGGCGGACAATGGCAACGCCCCGCCCCAGATCATGATCCGCACGCGCAAGAAGACGATCGTGCCCCGCTCCGTCGCGCAGACGCAATATATGCGCGCGCTCGTCTCGAACGACATGATCTTCGCCCTGGGCCCGGCGGGCACCGGCAAGACCTATCTCGCCGTGGCGCAGGCCGTGGCGCAGCTGATCACCGGCAGCGTCCAGCGGCTGATCCTTTCCCGCCCCGCCGTGGAGGCCGGCGAGCGGCTGGGCTTCCTGCCCGGCGACATGAAGGAAAAGGTCGATCCCTATCTCCGCCCGATCTACGACGCGCTCTATGATTGCCTGCCCGCCGAGCAGGTCGAGCGGCGCATCGCGAGCGGCGAGATCGAGATCGCCCCGATCGCCTTCATGCGCGGCCGCACCCTGGCCGATGCGTTCGTCATCCTCGACGAGGCGCAGAACACCACGCCCGCGCAGATGAAGATGTTCCTCACTCGCTTCGGCCAGAACAGCCGGATGGTGATCTGCGGCGACCCCAACCAGGTCGACTTGCCCGGCGGCCCGCCCGCCTCGGGCCTGAACGACGCGACACGGCGGCTCGAGGGCGTCGAGGGCATCGCCTTCTCGCGCTTCAGCACCGCCGATGTGGTCCGCCATCCGATCGTCGGCCGGATCGTCGAAGCCTATGAGGGCCCGAATGCTTGACGTCGCCGCCCTGGTCGAAGCCCCCTGGCCGGATGCGGATTGGGAAGCCCTCTCCATCCGCGCCGCCGAGACCGCGCTCCGCCAGACCCCCTTTCTCGAATGGCTCGATCACGCCGCGACGATCGAAGTCGCGGTGCGCTTCGCTTCGGACGAGGAAGTCCATGTCCTCAACCGCCAGTATCGGGGCAAGGACAAGCCGACCAACGTGCTCTCCTTCCCGATGATCCAGCCGGACCTGATGGAAGCGGTCACCGAGAACAGCGACGATGGCGAAGTGCTGCTGGGCGACATCGTCCTGGCGCACGGCGTCTGCGCCGCCGAGGCGGCGGAGCGCCGGGTCGGCGTCGAGGATCATGCCACGCACCTGATTGTCCACGGCCTGCTGCATTTGCTAGGCTATGACCATATGGACGACGCCGAAGCCGAGGCGATGGAGGAAATGGAGCGCGCCGCGCTTCGCGACCTCGGCCTGCACGACCCCTATCTGATACGCGAGGATTGAACACCGAACATGCCCGAGGGCCCTAGTAGCAACGGCAATGGCGACAGCCACGAAGGTGGCGGAATATGGCGCGGCATCCGCACCCTCCTGTTCGGTGACGACCAAGAAGAAACGCTGCGCGACCGCATCGAGGACGCGATCGACGAGCATGTCGAGGGCGGCCGCGCCCCGGCGGGCGACCTGGCCCCGATCGAGCGCCAGATGCTCAAGAACCTGCTCCATTTCGGCGAGCGCGATGCCGGCGATGTCGGCGTGCCGCGGGCGGACATCATTGCGGTCGAGGAGCGGACCAGCTTCGCCCAGCTGGTGAAGCTGTTCGAGGAAGCCGGCCATAGCCGCCTTCCCGTCTATCGCGAAGAGCTCGATACCATCATCGGCATGGTCCATATCAAGGACGTGTTCAACATCCTGGCCAGCGGCGCGCCGCACCCCGCCAGCATCGCCGCCCTGATCCGCCAGCCGCTCTATGTGCCGCAGTCGATGGGCGCGCTCGACCTGCTCGCCCAGATGCGCGGGCGACGCACCCATCTCGCCATCGTGCTCGACGAATATTCGGGCACCGAGGGGCTGATCACGATCGAGGATCTGATCGAGGAGATCGTCGGCGAGATCGAGGACGAGCATGACGAGGCGCCGACCGCGCTGCTCGTGCCGATCGAGGGCGGCGGCTGGGATGCCGATGCCCGTGCCGAGCTTGAGGACGTCGCCGAGACGGTCGACCCGCGGCTGGGCGAGGTCGACGGCGATGTCGACACGCTGGGCGGCCTCGCCTTCGTGCTCGCGGGGCACGTGCCCGAGGCGGGCGAGTGCCTGGAGCATGGCAGCGGCTGGAAGCTCGAGATCGTCGAAGCCGATCCCAAGCGAGTCACCAGGCTGCGGCTGCATCCGCCGGTGGAAAAGGCGCTGGCGGAGGAGTAACTCCTTCGATCGCCGTCCCCGCGCAGCCCGGGGGCCATTCTCGCCGCTGGAACCGGGCCTTCCCCGCTGCCCGCACCTTCCGCCATGAACCGTCATCCCGACAAAGGCCGGGACGACGCATGGAGCTTGACATGGCGAACCATATAGGCTAAGTAACTCCTATTCCATTTGCCATAACGGCTCACGAATAAGGAAGACCGGCGGTCGTGGCCGCGGCGGGGGACAGGAGAGGCGGATGCGATACCGCTCAGGACCGCCCCAGCTTCTCCACCAGGAAATCGACGAAGACGCGCACCCGCGCCGGGCGGGTAGCGCCGCCGACATAGAGTGCGTGGATGTCCTCGCGGTCGCCGGGATTGAACGGCTCGAGCAGCGCGACCAGCCGCCCGGCGGCGACATGGTCCTCGACATGGAAGCTCCCGACCCGGACTACGCCCACCCCGGCGAGCGCGAGCTGGACCAGCGTCTCGCCATTGTTCGCCTCGATATTGCCGCCGACGGGAAGCGCATAGTCGCGGCCCTCGCGCCGAAAGGGCCAGACCGGTTCGGCGCGGCGGAAGTTGAAATTGAGGCAGTTGTGCGCGTGCAGCTCCTCGGGCAGCCGGGGCGTGCCCATGCGCGCCAGATAGTCGGGCGAGGCGACGATGGTGCGGCCGGTCTCGCCCAGCTTGCGGGCAGTGAGCGGACTGTCCGCCAGGGGCCCGAAGCGGATCGCGACATCGGCCCGCCCGCCCGCCACGTCCTCCAGCGTATCGCTGAGACTGATGTCGACCAGGATGCCGGGATAGCGCGCGACGAACGCGCCGAGCAGCGGCACCACCGAGAGCCGGCCATGCGCCAGCGCGGCGCTGACCCGCAGGCGCCCGCGCGGCGCGGCCTGGTCGGCAAGCTCGCCCTCCATTTCGGCGATGTCGGCAAGGATGCGCTGGGCGGCATGGAGATAGGCGTCACCCTCGGTCGTCAGCACCAGCCGGCGCGTGGTGCGGGTGATCAGGCGGACGCCCAGCCGCCCCTCGATCCGGGCAAGCGCGCGGCTGACCGCCGATGGCGTGAGGTCGAGCCGGCGGGCGGCGGCGGAGAGGCTGCCTTCGCGCACCGCCGTCACGAAGATTTCCATCTCACCCGAGCGATCGACCATGACTCGTGTCATTCGTGATTCCTGCGCACAGATGTTTCGCCTCCCGTTGGTCTACCGGATGGTGAGGCGCCGGTCCATTTGCGTTGCCGCACAAATCCCGGAGCCGCATCCCATGAGTCCCCGCCTCGCCCTCACTGCGCTCGCCATCGGTGCCTTCGGCATCGGCGTCACCGAATTCACGCCCATGGGGCTGCTGCCCGTGATCGCGGGCGATCTCGGCGTCTCGATCCCCGCCGCCGGCCTGCTGGTGAGCGCCTATGCGATCGGCGTGCTGATCGGCGCGCCGCTGATGACGCTGACGACCGGCCGCGTGCCGCGCCGCACCCTGCTGATCGCGCTCGCCGGCATCTTCACGCTCGGCAACCTGCTGGCGGCGATGGCGGACAGCTATGCGATGCTGCTGGCGGCACGGATCGTGACGTCGCTCAACCATGGCGCGTTCTTCGGCGTGGGCTCGGTAGTGGCCGCCGGCCTGGTTCCGCCCGAGCGGCGGGCCGGGGCGATCGCGACGATGTTCATGGGCCTGACGATCGCGACGATCGGCGGCGTGCCGCTCGCCACCTGGGCGGGCGAGGCGTTCGGCTGGCGCGCGGTCTTCGCGGCGATCGCGGCGATCGGCCTGGTGACGATGGCGGCGCTGCGGCTGTTCGTGCCGGCGCTGCCCGGCCAGGCCGATGCCGATATGGGGGCCGAGCTGCGCGTGCTCGGCCGCGGCCCGGTGCTGTTCGCCCTGGCGCTGACCATGGTGGGGTTCAGCGCGATGTTCACCGTGTTCACCTATATCGCGCCGATCCTGCGCGAGGCGGCGCGCGCTTCCACTTTCCAGGTGACGGCGGCGCTGGTGCTGTTCGGCATCGGCCTCACCGCCGGCAACTGGCTGGGCGGGCGCTATGCCGATCGCTCGGTCGAAGCCGCGCTGATCGCCATGACCGCGGCGCTGGCGGTGCTGCTGGTGCTGTTCGCCTTCGGCATGTTCTCGCTGCCGGCGGCGATGATCCTGCTGCCGCTCTGGGGCGCGGCGAGCTTCGCGCTGGTGCCGCCGCTGCAGATGCGCGTGATGGACGCCGCGCACGAGGCGCCCAACCTCGCCTCGGCGATGAACATCGGCGCGTTCAACCTGGGCAATGCGATCGGCGCGGCATTGGGCGGCGAAGTGATCCGCCAGGGCCTGGGCTATCCGGCGGTCTCGCTCGCCGGCGCGGCGATGGCGCTGGCCGGCCTGGCGATGGTGCTGGCGCCGCGGCTGGCGCGAAGGCGGCGGGCAGTGGCGGTCTGCTGAGGCGCGCGCTAGGGAAGGCGGATGACCGATCTTCCCGCGCCGCCCGTCGCCGGCACCCGCCCGCACAGCTTCACGCGCCACGGCGTCACCATCGAGGACCCCTGGGCCTGGCTCAAGGATCCGGCCTATCCCAACGTCGCCGACAAGGATGTGCTCGCCTATCTTGAGGCGGAGAACGGCTATTTCGAGAAGGTGATGGCGCCGCTCAAGCCGCTCAGCGAGACGCTGTTCACCGAGATGCGCGGGCGGATCAAGGAAGACGAATCGACCGTGCCCCAAAAGGACGGCGACTGGCTCTACTGGACCGACTACGAGACCGGCGGCGAATATCCGCGCTGGTGGCGGCGCCATGTGGACGGCGGCGAGGACGTGATGATCCTCGACGAGCCGGCCCTGGCCGAGGGCAAGGAATATTTCCGGCTCGGCGCCTTTTCGGTGAGCCCGGACGGCCGGCTGCTCGCCTATGCCGTCGACGACAACGGCTCGGAGCGGTTCGAGGTCCGGGTGAAGGACCTCGAGAGCGGCGCGCTGCTGCCGGACACGATCCCCGGCATGCTCTCCGAAATCGTCTGGACCGCGGACTCGAAGGGCTTCCTCTACGGCCTCGCCAACGAGAATTGGCGGACCGACAATGCCCGCTGGCACAAGCTCGGCGAGCCGGTGGCGCGGGACGTCGAGCTCTTCAAGGAAGCCGATGAGGGCTACCGCGTCGCGGTGGGCGAAACCCAGTCGCGCAACTATCTGCTGGTCTCGACCGGCGACCATGTGACGAGCGAAGTCTATCTCCTCTCGCCCGAGGATCCCTCCCGGCCGATGGTCTGCGTCAGCCCGCGCAAGCCGGGCCGCGAATATGACGTGGACGAGCATGACGGCACGCTGTTCATCCACACCAACGATATCGACCCCCAGTTCCGGCTGGTGACCGCGCCGGTGGCGACGCCCGGCGAATGGACCGAGCGGATCGGCCCGTCGGCGCATTTCTACATGACCGGCGTCACCTGCTTCGCCGACTATTTCATCGTCGAGGGGCGCGAGGACGGGCTCGATCAGATCGAGCTCCACCGCTACGACCCGGCCATCGCCCCGGTGCGGCTCAAATTCCCCGAGGCGAGCTATGTCGCGGGGCTGGGCGACAATCCCGAATATGCGATGGCCAAGCTGCGCATCGGCTATGAGTCGATGGTCACGCCGGGCACGGTCTATGACTATAGCGTCGCGACGGGCGAGTTCGAGACGCTGAAGGTGCAGGAGATCCCCTCGGGCTATGACGGATCGAAATACCGCACCGAACGGCTGAAGATCGCCGCCCGCGACGGCACCGAGGTGCCCGTCTCCGTCGTCTATCCGAAGGACTTCCCCAGGGACGGCACGGGCAAGCTCTATCTCTATGCCTATGGCGCCTATGGCTATGCGATCCCGCCCGGCTTCTCGACCAGCCGCATCTCGTTCCTCGATCGCGGCGTCGCCTTCGCCATCGCCCATATCCGGGGCGGCGACGATCTCGGCCAGCAATGGTATCTCGACGGCAAGCTCGAGAAGCGCACCAACAGCTTCAACGATTTCGTCGACGTCGCCAGGGGACTGATCGACCGGGGCTTCACGCACAAGGGCGGCATCGCCATCGCGGGCCGCTCGGCGGGCGGCGAGCTGATGGGCGCGGTGATCAATTCCGACCCCGAGCTGTGGGCGGTGGTCGTCGCCGACGTGCCCTTTGTCGACGTGCTCAACACCATGCTCGACGAGAGCCTGCCGCTCACCCCGGGCGAATGGCCCGAATGGGGCAATCCGGTGACGGATCCGGCCGCGTTCGCGCTGATCCGCTCCTACTCGCCCTATGACAATGTCATTGCCCAGGCCTATCCGCCGCTGTTCATCTCGGGCGGGCTCAACGATCCGCGCGTGACCTATTGGGAGCCCGCCAAATGGGCCGCCAGGCTGCGCGCCACCAAGACCGACGACCAGGTGCTGGTGCTCAAGACCAACATGGGCGCCGGCCATGGCGGCAAGTCCGGCCGGTGGGAGAGCCTGAAGGAAGCCGCCGACGAGATGGCGTTCGTGCTGTGGCGGCTGAAGGCGGGCGACTAGCATCGGCGCCCGGCCCCGATACCCAAGCGAAGCCGGGGAAAGACTTCGCGCCTGTCACTGGCGAGGCCCCTCCCCGGCTCCGACCAACGCCCGGGCGCACCCGGCCGGCGGCGATCGCTTTCGGCCCACCCTAGGGAGGGTAGCCGATCGATCTCGCCACCAGCCGCGTCTCGCGGTGGCATTGGTGACAGAAGGCGAAATCGAACGTCTCGCTGAGCGCCCAGGCCTGGGAACTCACGTCCCATTCGGCCCAGGCGTCGCGCGTAACGGCAACACCACCGCAACGTTCGCACGCATACTCGACCCGAGGAGCTTCGCCTTCTGCCACGCCCGGCAGCATAGGCGATCCCCGGTCCGTTTCGGCGGCAACCACCTCCATAATGGACAAGGTTGCGCGGCCGTTGCGGATCGAAGGCAGGAAGCCTAGCCTCGCCTTCTCCGACCAAGGGAGCGAATCCATGCGCACTTCCATGCTCGCACTCGGCGCCGCGGCGGCGCTGTTCACCGGCCTCGCGGCCACTGCCCCGGCCAGCCGCGCCGTGTCCGCCGATCCGGCCGCGGACGTGATCGCCGGCCGCAAGGCGGCCTTCCTGCTGTCCGGCGCGCTGTTCGGCCAGATCAAGGCGGGCATCGACCGTGGCGACGATCCCAAGGCACTGGGCTTCGCCGCCCGCGCGCTCGCCGGCTGGGCCCGGGCGATCCCCGGCATGTTCCCCGCCGGCACCGGCATCGCCTCGTCCGAGGCGCTGCCCGCCGTGTGGAGCGACCGCGCCGGCTTCGAGGCGCGCGCCGCCGACTATGCGGCGGCGGCGGCCAAGCTCGCCGATCTTGCCAAGGCGGGCGACAAGCCCGGCTTCGCCACGCAGTTCGGCGAAGTGGGCAAGGCCTGCAAGGCCTGTCACGACGCCTATCGCAAGCCCGACGACCATCACTGAGCGGATCGCCCGGGCGCTTCGTTCCGGTTCAGCGCAACGAAAGCCCGGCTTCGCGATTTTGGACTCCGGGGTTAACCCTAATTGCCTGCACACCATGCGCCGGGGCAAGGCTGTATGGTTCGGGGAGTATTGCCGATGCACGACTGCATGAAACGCCGCCTGCTCTACGCTTCCAGCCAGGCCTATCAGCCCGCCATGCAGGTCCATGGCCGCAATGTCGGCTGGATCGAGGCGCCCTTCGTCGTGCGCCGCGACAGCGCGCTCGGCCAGCGCGAGATCGACCAGGCGCTCGTCGGCCGCACGCCGGAGGGCGTGGTGGTCGCGTTCCGCGGCTCGCTCCCGCCCTTTTTCGGCGGCGCGCATGATGGCTGGGACGTGGTGCTCGACTGGCTGAACGACGCTTTCTCGCTGTGCGTCGAGGATTCGCATTATGGCGGCGGCGTGCATTTCGGCTTCGCCGAATCGGCGCGCCGGCTGTGGAACGACGCGGGCTCGGGCCCGGGCGTGCGCACCGCGATCCAGGCGATGCTCGACCAGAGCCTGCTCGACCGCAAGGCGCGGCGGCACCTGTTCGTCACCGGCCACAGCAAGGGCGGCGCGCTCGCCAATCTGGCGGCGATGCGATCGGCCCAGGTGAAGGAATGGGCGGACCTGCCGGTGAGCGTCGCCACCATCGCCGCGGCGCGCGCGGGCAATGCCGACTTCGCCGCCAGCTATGGCCGCACCCGCATCGCCTGCCTGCGCTACGAGATGCCGGGCGACGTGGTGCCGCATCTGCCGCTGAGCCCCGCCACGCCGGCCTGGGCACGGACGATCGCCAGGGGCGTGTTCCCCAGACTTGCCGTCGCCGATTATCGCCCGGTCGGCCTGCTGGTGGCCCCGGCCCCGGCGCCCAGGGCCGGCCATCAGGCCTGGACCGGCTCGCGCCGCCCCGTGCGCCGCCTGCTCGACCGGCGCGGCGCCGGCCTCGAGGCGCTGACCCCGGCGATCCTGACCGCTCATGCGATCTGCCCGGGCAGCGGCTATGACCGGCTGATCTGCGACGGCGAAGCGGTGTGCGATCATGGCGAGGGCCGCGCGCGCAAGCGGGCGTAGATCCTCGCGCGCCGGCGCAGGGGCGCGACGCGGAAGGTTCACGCGGGCACGGTGGCGCGGAGATACGTGGCTCGCCGCGCCGGCGGCGCTTCCATCTCAGGCCAGCGCCCCTCCTGCCATCGGCCCGGCGGATGGCGCTGCCGCGAATACTGCTCCTCCGCGCCTCCGCGTCTCCGCGTGAACCATTTTCCTCGTTCCTCGTCGCGGCCGAGCGCGGACCGAACCGGCGCGAAAGGTCGCGAAGGTACCGACCCCATCGCGCGCGGCTCACCATTCCTCGTCCTCGCCGGGCGGCGCGATCAGGTCATGGGGCGGCTCCGCCCGATAGTCGCGCAGCATGAGCGGATCGGCGAGCTCCGCATTGTCGGCCAACCCGTCCAGCGCCGCATCGAAGCGCCGGCGCGCGCCCTCGGCCGGCTGGACGATCGCGTCGCGGCCGAACCAGTCGCCGCGCAGATGCTGGAGCAGGAACTTGAGCAGCTGGTCCGAAGGCTGGCGGCATTCGGCGACGAGCTCGCCATTCTTCCAATATTCGCGGATCGTGCCCCGCGCGGCCCGTTCAAAGGCAAGCGTGGTCAGCCGGGCGCTGGCGACGAGCAGCGCATCGTTCCAGGCTTCGGCGAAGCCGGTGGCGTCCGGGCGGCGGCGCAGGCGATAGGCCGAGCGCGCCGTGAGCCCCACCGCCGCACAGGCTTCGGATATGCAGCCGGTCTCCGCCAGCGCGATGAGGAAGCCGCGCTGGCGATCGGCGGTCCAACCGTCATGGCGGGCGCGCAGGGCAATGGGAGTGTAGGGGGCAAGCGTATCGGCCGCTTCCGGCTGGATGGGCTGGTGTTCCATGGCATGGGCTCCTTCCGGTTTGAATGGAGCCGAATTAGATAACCATATAGGTTGTTGTAGGACAGCAGGCTCTCATGCCGGGGCACAGGCATGCGAGGAGAAGAATGTTCGCGCGGGGGGCCCGGAGGACGCGGAGCTTGCGCATCGAAAGGCTCGGTCGACGACAATCTTGCCGGCTCCGTGCGTAGAGAGGCGGTCACGCGATGCGCCGACCTTCTCCGCGCCCGCTGCGCTTTCTGCGCGAACCAATATCTTCATATACTTGCATGCAGCGGCGGCGCCGGCGGCACAGCCCGAGGATGTGCCGCCGGCGCCGCATGCGTCGCCTAGAAGTGCGCGATCACGCCCGCCATCGGGCGGAAGCTCTTGGCGTTGTTGAACGTGTTGATCTCCATGCGCAGGCGCACGCCGCCATTGCCGGTGACGCCGCCCAGGCCGATGTCCTTCGGCCCCACTTCGACGCCGGCGCCATAGGTCATCGCGTGATAGTCGCGGCTGTTGTTGCCCAGCGCGTCGAAATTGACCCATTGATAGCCGACCTTGCCATAGATCATGCCGCTCTCGCCCGCGCGCAGGCCGAAGCGGCCGGCGGCGCCATATTCCCAGTCGATATCGCCCTTGACGCCCTTGGCGACATTGCCCTCGGCACCGACAAAGACGGGCCCGAGCGGAATGTTGATCCCGGCGACGCCCTGGACCAGCGCGCCGTCATAGGCCTTGCCGTTCGCCGGGATGGGGATGCCGGCGTTGGACTGGCGATCGAACCGCTCATAGCCGCCCATGATGCCGATATAGGGCTCGATCCCGAAGGCGCGGGTGCCGTCGGGCGCGGTCCGCGCCGGGGCGGCGGTGGCAGCGGCGGTCTCGATGGGCGCGCCGTCGGCGCCGGTATCCTGGGCCTGGGCGGCGGGGACGGCGAAGGGCAGCGCGGCGAATGCCGCGGCGGCGAGGAGTTTACGCATGTCGGGGGGAACCTCGTGACTAATTCAAACACTCGCCCCGCCGAAGGCGTCCCAGATACGCGGGCGCTGGCGGCGGGGCGTGGGGTCAATGCACAAGGAGTCCGCCGGGTTGCATTGCAGCATGGGATTGCGGCGGGGGTGTTGCATGGGGGACACGGTGGGGGTTTCGACGAGAGCGCGAAGCTGGTATTTCCTCGGCATGACCCGCGAACGTTCCCTGTTCGACGAACGCGACCCTGCTGCCGAAGCGGCGGCGGATGCGCGTGCCGAGGCCGATGTGAGGGCGGGCCGGCTGGTGGGGCATGATGCCGTGAAGCGCTGGATCGCTTCCTGGGGAACCGAAGCACCGCTGCCGCGCCCCGAAGCCGGCGAATAGCTTGCGCAAGATCGTCTGGACCGAGGAGGCGATCAGCCATCTCGAGGCCATTCTTGCCTATGTCTCCGCTTTCAATCCCGGCGCGGCATCGCGGCTGGGCGAGCGGTTGATCGCAGTGGCGGACGGTTTGGCGGAGTTCTCGGAACGCGGCCGCGACGCAGGCGAAGGCCGGCGCGAAATGACCAGCGTCTGGCCCTATATCCTGCGATATCGCGTGGAGGGCAACACGGTGATCATCCTGCGCATCCGGCATGGGGCACGGGATGAGGATGCGCAATCAGTTCAGCCAAGCACATCGCCCAGTGAACATTCCTAAAATTCACTGCGATGCTTGCGCGCTTCGTCTGACCATTTGATAGCGTTCCTGAAAGCATCGAATGCCTTGGATGCGCGCGCAGCAGCTAAATTATCCCTTGCCGAACCCTCCACTAGGTATTTCGTACCTTTCTTTGCTGCCCTGATGTACCTCCATTCGTCAGCGTCATCGGGAATGCCGTTCCTGATATCGTCAACGGAAGCCTGGAAGAGATCGTACCAAGTTAGCGGTTCCTGACAGCGTTGGAGCAAGTCTTCCACAAAGGACATCTTCTGGGCGGCACCGGAAAGCGAACTCGACGGATCATCTGCCACCATGGCGCGCACCAAGTAGCGCAGCACATCCGCGAGTTCGCTAGATATGAAATCCCGGTTGGCGTTCGCATATAAGAACGCCTCCCGGAAATTCTCGGCGTCTCTCACTCCGCCGCAATCCCCGCCTTCGAGAACATGTCCGGCCCGCCTTCGCCGCCATCCTCGTTGGCCACCGGCGTCACCTTCGCCTTCTGGCGCTTGTCGAACGAATCCCACACTTCGTTCCAGGCGCCGCGGGTCGCCGCCTTCGAATATTCGGTCGCGCGGGTCTCGAAGAAATTGGCGTGCTCCACGCCGTTCAGCAGCGGGGCGAGCCAGGGCAGCGGGTGCTCCTCGACCATGTAGATCGGCTTCAGGCCGAGCTGGCCCAGGCGCCAGTCCGCGATGTAGCGGACATATTTCTTGATTTCCTTGGGCGTCATCCCGTTCACCGGGCCCATCTCGAACACCAGGTCGATGAATGCGTCCTCGATGCGCACCGTCTTCTGGCACATGTCGAGAATGTCGTCGCGCACCGACGGGGTAAGGCAGTTGCGCTCCTTGCAGAAGGCATGGAACAGCCGGATGATGCCCTCGCAGTGCAGGCTCTCGTCGCGCACCGACCAGGACACGATCTGGCCCATGCCCTTCATCTTGTTGAAGCGCGGGAAGTTCATCAGCATCGCGAACGAAGCGAAGAGCTGCAGCCCCTCGGTGAAGCCGCCGAACATGGCCAGCGTCTTGGCGATGTCCTCGTCGGTATCGACGCCGAAAGTGCTCAGATAGTCATGCTTGTCCTTCATCTCCTTATACTGGAGGAAGGCGGCATATTCGGTCTCGGGCATGCCGATCGTGTCGAGCAGGTGCGAATAGGCGGCGATATGGACCGTCTCCATGTTGCTGAACGCGGTCAGCATCATCTTGATCTCGGTCGGCTTGAACACGCGGCCGTATTTCTCGTGGTAGCAATCCTGCACTTCCACGTCCGCCTGGGTGAAGAAGCGGAAGATCTGGGTGAGCAGGTTGCGCTCGTGATCGGTGAGCTTCTGCGCCCAGTCGCGGCAATCCTCGCCGAGCGGCACCTCTTCCGGCAGCCAGTGGATCTGCTGCTGGCGCTTCCAGAACTCGAACGCCCAGGGATATTCGAAAGGCTTGTAGGTCTTGCGGGCTTCGAGAAGCGGCATTGGGGTTACTCCGTGACGAACTGATAGATGGAGAAGCCGAGCATGGCTGCGGCAACGATCGAAAGAAGGATGGACAGGATCCGCATGCGCCGCAGCCCCCGGGGGAGAGGGATCTCAGGCGAAGAATGGGGTCGATCGCCATTCAGCCGAACCCAATCGCGCCGACTTTGCGGCATGCCCGCGGCATCCCATCCGACGGGGCGGAGCGAACCCAGGATACCCGTGCACAGAAGCGACAGGCTGATATAGACCGAGGCCCCGATCATGCCGCCCCTCCCGCGAGCGTGAACACCGCCGCGAAGCCGCCGAGGAACAGGCCGAGCGCGAGGAGCATCATGCCCGCGATGCGCAGCGCATAGCCACTCGCCTCGCCGTCGGGCAGGCGCAGCAGGGCACGCGCGGCGGCGGGCTTCACCATGGCGGCGAGGCCCGTGGCGCCCGCCGCTCCGGCGATGCCGGCCATCAGGGCGAGGCTGCGCGTCACTGGTCGATCACCGTGGTGTTCCGGCCGCGCACCACCCGGTCGCGATAGACGACCCGAGTCACCCGATGCCCGCGATTGGCGCCGACCCCGAACACGCAGATGCCGAGGAAATAGCCGAAATCATACCAGCCGCCATTATTGGGCACGGCATAGACGGCGACGTCCCGCACGATCAGCGAGAGGAACCAGGCGACCGGGAAGATGAAGCCGTGCCACAGGCCGAGCAGGAAGCCCGGCGCTTCGGGCTGGACGGCGCTGGGCACCTGCTTCGCGCAGGCGGCGAGCAGCAGAAAGGCAGTGAGCGCCAGGGCTCGGAAAGATGCGCGGACGGGCTTCATGCGATTCCCCCTTCGGATGCGTGGGAGGCGGCGCGCGCGGCTGCATCGTTTCGCCGCGGCGCGCGTTGAGCGTGCGAACCATCCCCCCAAGGAGATCCGAGATGACCGATTTGCAGGCGATCCGCGAGCATATGGAAGTGATCGGCGCCGACGGCGTCCATGTCGGCACCGTCGACAAGGTCGAGGGCAGCCGGATCAAGCTCACCAGGAAGGACAGCGCCGTCGAGATCGAAGGCGCGGCGGGCAGCCATGCCGGGCACCATCACTATGTCTCGGTCGGCCTGGTCGCCGGCGTGGAAGGCGACAAGGTGCGCCTGTCCGCCACCGCGGCCAACGCGGTCGAGATCTTCGAGGAAGAGGCCTGAACCAGGCGCAGCCCCTCTCCCACAAGGGGAGAGGGAGCGGCGATACGCCATTCCCTCTCCCCTTGTGGGAGAGGGAGTTTGCGCGTCCGCCGGTTTCCCTAGCTCCGCCACCTCACTGGCACGCCAGGCATTCGTCATAATCCGTCGACTCGCCCAGGTTGAACTGCGGCTTCTCGATCGTGTTGTCGGCTTCCACCCCGCCCGCGAAGCCGGCGCGCTGCACCGACTTGGAGCGGAGATAATAGAGCGACTTGATGCCGAGCTCCCAGGCGCGGAAGTGGAGCATCAGCAGGTCCCATTTCTCCACGTCCGCCGGGATGAACAGGTTCAGCGACTGGGCCTGGTCGATATAGGGCGAGCGATCGCCGGCCAGCTCGAGGATCCAGCGCTGGTCGATCTCGAACGAGGTCTTGTAGACGTCCTTCTCTTCCTGGCCGAGGAAGTCGAGATGCTGGACCGAGCCGCCCTGCTCGAGGATCGAGTTCCACACCGCATCCGAATTCTTGCTCTTCTCCGAGAGCAGCTTCTCCAGATAGGGGTTCTTGACCGAGAAGCTGCCCGACAGCGTCTTGTGCGTGTAGATATTGGCCGGGATCGGCTCGATACAGGCCGAGGTGCCGCCGCAGATGATCGAGATCGACGCGGTCGGCGCGATCGCCATCTTGCAGCTGAAACGCTCCATCACGCCCATGTCCGCCGCATCCGGGCACGGCCCGCGCTCGACCGCGAGCGCCATCGACGCCTGGTCGACCTGCGCCTTGACGTGCTTGAAGATGCGCAGGTTCCAGCTCTTGGCCATCGCGCCCTCGAACGGGATGTTCCGCGCCTGGAGGAAGGAGTGGAAGCCCATCACGCCCAGGCCGACCGAACGCTCGCGGCTGGCCGAATAGGCGGCCTTTTCCATGCCCGGCTCGGCCCGGTCGATATAATCCTGCAGGACGTTGTCGAGGAAGCGCATCACATCCTCGATCATCCCGGCCTCGCCCTTCCACTCGTCCCAGGTCTCGAGGTTGAGCGAGGAGAGGCAGCACACCGCGGTGCGCTCATTGCCCAGATGATCCTTGCCCGTGGGCAGCGTGATCTCCGAGCAGAGGTTCGAAGTGGAGACCTTGAGGCCCAGATCGCGGTGATGCTTGGGCATGTTCGAGTTCACGTGATCGGCGAACACGATATAGGGCTCGCCGGTGGCGAGGCGAGTCTCGACCAGCTTCTGGAACAGCGCGCGCGCATCGACCTTGCCGCGGACCGACTGGTCCTTCGGCGACTTCAGCTCCCATTCCGCGCCGGCCCGCACCGCTTCCATGAACGCGTCGGGAATCAGCACGCCGTGGTGCAGGTTCAGCGCCTTGCGGTTGAAATCGCCCGACGGCTTGCGGATCTCGAGGAACTCCTCGATCTCCGGGTGCGAGATGTCGAGATAGCAGGCGGCCGAGCCGCGGCGCAGCGACCCCTGCGAGATCGCCAGGGTGAGCGAATCCATCACGCGGACGAAGGGAATGATGCCCGAGGTCTTGCCGTTGAGGCCGACCGGCTCGCCGATGCCGCGGACATTGCCCCAATAGGTGCCGATGCCGCCGCCGCGCGAGGCGAGCCAGACATTCTCGTTCCAGGTGTCGACGATGCCGTTCAGGCTGTCCGGCACCGAATTGAGGAAGCAGCTGATCGGCAGGCCGCGGCCGGTGCCGCCGTTCGAGAGAACGGGAGTGGCGGGCATGAACCACAGCTTCGAGATATAGTCGTAGATGCGCTGGGCGTGCCCCTGATCATCGGCATAGGCCGAGGCGACGCGCACGAACAGATCCTGGAAATTCTCGCCGGGCAGCAGATAGCGGTCGCGCAGCGTCTCCTTGCCGAATTCGGTGAGCAGCGCATCGCGCGAATGATCGACCTCGACGTCGAACGCCCGCGGCGCGACGGCCTTGCTGTCGTTCCGCTTGCGCGCCTTGGGCGCCGCCTTGGCGGCATCGCTCGCGGCCGGCTTGCCGGCAGTGGCGGGGGCTTCGGCGACGGTCTCGTTCACGCTGTTTTCCGTGTCCCTGAATTCCATAACTCTCACCCCTGACAAAGCTTCACTGGCCTTCCCCGGGGGAAGGCATAAATCCCGACTCGAAGGGGCCGCCGATCCTAGCATCGCCACGGTCGCGCGCGAAGAACAAAACATGTCCATCGCACTTCGTCCCAGGCACGAATCGACCCGTTCCGCATATGGGTATGCGGCGGCGAGTCCACCAGTGCTTGAGCTTGCCCCTCAGTGCAACCACAACAGATTGTGCCAAACCGAGTCCGGGCACAAGACCCGAAATGGTTAATTTCCACAACGTTTCGTCGCTAAAATGACTCGGTTCGTGGCACCTGCATATCTGCTGCAATGCCGCGACGCGCGGACTTTCCTAGGGTTTCCGAAAGGCAAGGGAACGAACATGGAACGTTAATTTTTTTCGCGTGGAGGAATCCGGGGGACCACAAGGGCTTGTGGTTGCCCGCTCGAACGCACCGCAGATGATGGCGATCAAGGCACAAGGGGTAAAGCAGGCGCGCTTCGGCGCTCCCCGGCGCTTCCCGCTCGAGGCAATGCGGCCGGCCGGGCGAGCGATTGCAGTCCACGCAACCGAGCGTTGCCGATTGCGCGATATTCAATCAGACTTGCCGGGGTCTAGAGGCAGTCCTTTGGCGGATCGTTCCGCCGCGAACGGGATTATGTCGGGATGGCAACGAACGGGGCAGCGACGGGGGAGCAGCCGGCATGGCAGCCGGCCCCGCACGAGCGCTCGCCCATCCCCGGCTCGCCGCCCACTCCCTGGCACCCGCCGCTGCGGCGCGCGGCCTATATATCGGTGGCGGTGCTGGTGATCCTTTCAGGGTCGCTGGGCAATGCGATCGTCACCGCGAACCTGACGACCCTGCAGGGATCGCTGGGACTCTATTCCGCCGAGATCCAGTGGCTGCCGACCGTCTATGTGATGACGAACGTCTGCGCGAACATGGTCCTGATCAAGTTCCGCCAGCAATTCGGCATCCGGCTGTTCACCCAGATCTTCCTCGGCGCCTTCGCCCTGACCACCGCCGGACACCTGATCGCGCACAGCTTCGCGACGGCGGTGGCAGTGCGCGCGCTGAGCGGGATCGCCGCGGCGGCGTGCAGCACGGTGGGGCTGCTCTACATGGTCCAGGCCTGGACGCCCGAGCACCGGCTGAAGGGCATCGTGATCGCGATCAGCCTGCCGCAGATCGCCGTCCCCCTCGCCCGGCTCTTCCCCAGCGAAGCCTTCGAGCCGGATCGCTGGCAGACCATGTATCTGTTCGAGCTGGGCCTCGCCCTGTTCTGCCTGGCCGCGGTGCGCCTGCTCGTGCTGCCCCCGGTCGAGCGGATGAAGGTGTTCGAGCCGCTCGACTTCCTCACTTTCCCGATCTTCGCCGGCGGCATGGCGCTGCTCTGCGCGGTGCTGGGCATGGGCCGGGCGCTGTGGTGGTTCGAAGCGCCGTGGATCGCGCCGGCGCTGATCGGGGCGATCGTGCTGCTGCCGATCGCCTGGCTGATCGAGCATCACCGCGCGCGCCCGCTGCTCAACACGCGCTGGCTGGCGAGCCGCGACATCGTGCGCTTCGCGCTCGTCTCGATCCTGGTGCGCGTGGTGCTTTCGGAGCAGACGATCGGCGCGTCGGGGCTGCTCACCGTGCTGGGCATGGGCAACGATCAGATGCGGATGCTCTATCTGGTGGTGCTGCTCGCGACGCTGGCCGGGGTGGTGGTCGGCGCGCTCACGCTCGACCCCCTGTTCCTCGGCAAGCCGATCCTGATCGCGCTGGCGCTGATCGGCCTGGGCGCCTGGCTCGATTCGGATTCGACCAACCTGATCCGCCCGCACGACATGTATTTCAGCCAGGCGCTGCTGGGCTTCGCCAGCGCCCTGTTCATCGGGCCGGCGATGCTGATCGGGCTGACCCGCGCGCTGCGCGAGGGCCCCACCCATTTCGTCAGCTTCTCGGCGCTGTTCGGCATCACCCAGAATCTGGGCGGCCTGTTCGGATCGGCGATGCTCGGCACCTTCCAGGTGATCCGCGAGCGGGCGCACAGCAACGCCATCGTCGCGCAGCTGGCCAGCGGCGATCCGCTGGTGGCGCAGCGGCTCCAGCAGAATGCCGGCGCCTATGGCCGGGTGCTGATCGACCCCGGCCTGCGCCAGGCCGAGGGCGCGGCGATCCTCTCGCAGACCGTGACGCGCGAGGCGAACATCCTGGCCTATAACGACACTTTCCTGCTGATCGCGGCGATCGCGGCGGGGACGATCTTGTGGGTCTTCATCCCCATCATGCGGATCCGGCGCGAGAATCTCGCGCGCGCCGCCGCCGAGCAGCAAGCAGGAGCGAAGAATGGCTGAGCCGACCACCCCGGCGATCGAAGCGGACGCGAGGCCGGTGCCCCCGCCGGCCCCCGCGCCCGCGCCGAGCGAGGGTGCGGATCCGCCGCCCACGCCCGAGGTCGCCGCGCGCCGCTGGATCCCGCCCCGGCTCTCCTGGACCGCCATCCTGGTCGCGGCGCTGCTGGTGCTGGCCGGCGTCGTCGCGGTGCTGATGGCGTGGCAGGTCTGGCCCTTTGCCGGCAACGTCCAGTCCACCGAGAATGCCTATGTGCGCGGGCAGGTGACGATCATCAGCCCGCAGGTGAGCGGATATCTCACCGAGGTGCCGGTGCAGGATTTCGCGACCGTGAAGGCGGGCGACGTGCTCGCGACGATCGACGAACGCATCTATCGCCAGCGCGTCGACCAGGCGAAGGCGAACGTCGCCAGCGCCGAAGCCGCGCTCGCCAACAATCCGCAACAGGCGGCGTCCAAGACCGCGGCCTATGGCTCGCAACAGGCCGCGGTCGCCTCCGCCCAGGCGCAGCTCGCCAAGGCGCAGGCCGATTTCAACCGGATCGACGCGCTGGCCAGGCAGGGCTTCATCACCCGGCGCGACCGCGATGCGGCGCTCGCCGCGCTGCGCACCGCCCAGTCGGCGGTGGCGCAGGCCCAGGCGGCACGGACGGTGGCGAGCGAGGACATCCGCAGCGTGACGGTGAACAAGGGCGGGCTGGTCGCCGCGGTGGATGCCGCCAAGGCGGCGCTCCACCTCGCCGAGATCGACCTCGCCAACACGGTGATCCGCGCGCCGGTGGCCGGGCAATTGGGCGAGATCGGCGGGCGGCGCGGCCAATATGTCACGGCCGGCACCCAGCTGATGGCGCTGGTGCCGCAGACCTTGTGGGTGACCGCCAACTTCAAGGAGGCGCAGACCGCGAAGATCCGCCCGGGCGCCAAGGCGAGCTTCCGGGTGGACGCGCTGGGCGGCGCGAAGCTGACCGGCACGGTCGAGCAGCTGGCGCCGGCGGCGGGATCGGAGTTCGCGGTGATCCGCAGCGACAATGCGACGGGCAATTTCGTCAAGATCCCCCAGCGGATCGCGGTGCGGATCAGGATCGATCCGGACCAGCCCGTGGCGGCGCGGCTGCGGCCGGGCATGTCGGTGGAGGCGAGCGTGGCGGTTGGGGACTGAGCTTCCTTGCCCGCCTTCCTCACCTTGTCCGCCCTTCCCGCCTTAGCCGCCATCCCCGCGCAGGCGGGGATCCAGGGTTTCTCCCCCGTATCGCCCTGGACTCTGGATCCCCGCCCGCGCGGGGATGACGATGATGGGGTGTCAGGCTAGGCTGTCCCCGCAACGAGATTCGGGGACGGCATATGCGAACGGGAATGACGGCGCTGGCAGTGGCTCTGGCCTGGGCGTCGCCCGCCTGGGCGCAGGAGGCGCCGGCCGGCACGGCGCCGGCTCCCGCCCCGTCCGACATCGTCGTCCAGGAAGCGCCGCGCCCGCTGCCCACCGTCGAGGAACAGTCGATCGACGCGCTGCGCGCGGCGCTCGCCGACGGGAGCATGACCAGCAGCTATATCGTCGACGCCTATGTCGCGCGGATCGGCAAGCTCGACCGCGCCGGCCCGACGCTGCGCTCGGTGATCGCCGTCGCGCCGGCCAAGGACCTGCGCGCCGACGCCCGCGACAGCGACGACCGGCGCAAGGCGGGCAAGCCGCTCGGCCCGCTCGACGGCATCCCGGTGCTGATCAAGGACAATATCGAGACGCAGAACATGCCCACCACCGCGGGCAGCCTGGCGCTGGCCAACAACGATACCGGGCGGGACGCGCCGCTGGTCGCGCGGCTGCGGGCGCGGGGCGCGATCATCCTCGGCAAGACCAACCTCTCCGAATGGGCGAACATCCGCTCGAGCAATTCGATGAGCGGCTGGAGCGCGATGGGCGGGCTGGTGAAGAACCCCTATGCGCTCGATCGCTCCGCCTGCGGCTCGTCGAGCGGATCGGGCGCGGCGATCGCGGCGAGCCTGGCGGCGGTGGCGGTGGGCACCGAGACCGATGGCTCGGTGGTATGCCCGGCGGCGATGAACGGGCTGGTCGGGCTCAAGCCGACGCTGGGGCTGATCAGCCGCACCGGCGTGGTGCCGATCAGCCACAGCCAGGATACGCCGGGGCCGATGGCGCGCTCGGTGAAGGACGCGGCGATCCTGTTCGGCGCGATGGTGGGCAGCGACGACGCCGACCCCGCGACCAAGGACGCGGACAGGCACCGCAAGGACTATGCCGCCGGGCTGAGCCCGGACGCGCTCAAGGGCATGCGGATCGGCTATTGGAAGCCCGAGATGGCGGCCGACCTCGCCGCCCGTTTCGACAAGGCGCTCGCCGAGCTCGGCGCGGCCGGCGCGGTGCTGGTCGAAGTGAAGATGCCCGAGCTGAAGGGCCTGGGCGATGCCGAGGGGCTGGTCCTCCACACCGAGCTGAAGGCCGACATGGCCGCCTATCTCGCCACCACTCCGGCCAGCGTGGGCCCGAAGACGCTCGCCGACCTGATCGCCTTCAACGAAGCGCACAAGGAAGCCGAGATGCCGTTCTTCGGCCAGGAGACCTTCATCAAGGCCGACAAGTCCAAGGGCCTGGACGATCCCGAATATCTGGCCGCGCGCGAGAAATCGGCGCGCATGGCCGGGCCCGAGGGGATCGACGCGATGCTCAAGGCCGCGGACGCGCAGATCCTGGTCACGCCGACCTATGGCACGCCCTGGCTGAGCGATCCCGCCCATGGCGACCAGTTCCAGGGGCCCTCGGCGAGCGAGCTGCCGGCAGTCTCCGGCTATCCGCACCTCACCGTGCCGATGGGCCTGGTGAACGGGCTGCCGGCCGGCCTCTCCTTCATCGGCACCGCCTATGCCGACGGGCTGCTGCTCAAGGCCGGCTATGCCTATGAGCAGGCGACGCACGCCCGGGTGGCACCGCAATATCTGCCGACGATCCCGGCCGACCTGGGGCCGCGGCAATAGCCGCCGCGCCGACTATTTCTTCTTGCCGTCCAGCTCGAGCAGTTCCTCGCGCACATGGATCGCCTCGAGCGACATGCGCACCTCGAACAGGAAATAGATCAGGCCGGCCATCAGCAGCAGCATCGAGACGATGAAGGCGCTCGCCACCCAGATGCCGACATGCAGGTTGCTGAGCCGCGCGACGAACATCATCGCGACGACGAAGCAGATGGCGAGGGCGCTGGCCGTGCACAGGAAGATCGCGTTGTTGATTACCGAGATGCGGCGATCGATGATGCGCAGCTCCCACACATGGCGATCATGCTCGGGCCCGGTGGAGCGCGGGTGGAGCTGCTCGATGTTGCGCGCGCGATCGACGATGCGCGCGAGCCGGCCGACCATCACGTTCAGGAACGCCCCAATGCCCGCCAGGAGGAACACCGGCGCGATCGCGGCCTGAATCGTTTCCGAAACCGTGGAGAGATAGGGGCCTTCCATGCGTCATGCGTTATGACCGGGGAACCGAACGGAGTGAAGCCCATGATGCAGTTCGAAACCGACATGGAAGCCGGGGTGATCGAGTTCACCGTGGACGGCGAAGTCACCCGCGCCGAATATGACGCCGGGGCCAGCGAAATGGAGGCGGTGATCGCCCGCCACGGCAAGCTGTCGGCGGTCGCGGTGATCCGAAGCTTCGCCGGCATGGAGCTGGCGGCATGGTGGAAGGACATCAGCTGGGGCGTGGGCCACCTCACCAAGATCGGCCGCGTCGCGGTGGTGACCGATATCGGCTGGATCGTCGCGGCCAGCCGCGCCACCGGATGGATGGCGCCGGGCGAGCAGAAGATCTTCACCCCCGAGGAGCTGGACGCCGCCCGCGCCTGGGCCCGCGGAGCGTGACCGCCCGCGTCATCACGGCTTGGTAACGGGTGCCGGGCTAGAAGCATGGCCATGTCGAAGCCGATGCTGCTCGAGGAATTCACGCGCCTGCCGCCGGCGCTCACCGTCGATTGCGTCGACGGGCTGGCCGGCGCGATCGACGCCGTGGCGGCGGGCGCCCGCCCGTCGCACCGGTTCCTGCGCTATGGCTGGTTCGCCGCCGCGCTCCGCACCTATGGCGGCCAGGCCCGCACGCTCACCGTGGCGCGCGAGGGCGAGCCGGTGGCCGCGCTGCCGATCGTCTCGGCCGGCCCCGCCTGGGCGAAGCTGGCCGCGATCCCCGGCTGCTACTGGCCTTTCCGCAGCTTCCCCGTCCGCGAAGATGCCGGCGTAGAGGCGATCGAGGCGCTGCTCCCCCGGCTCGCCGGCACGGCGCGCGCCCTGCGCGTCGGCCCGGTCTATGACGGCGATCCCGGGCTCGAGCTGCTGAAGGAGGCGGCCCGCAACCGGGGCTGGGCGGTGCTCGACCGGTTCGTGGCGGACAGCTTCCTGCTCGACATCGCCGCCGAGCGCGCCGAAGGCACCTGGCCGCGCAACTCGACGCTCAAGAAGAACCGCTTCCACGAGAAGCATCTGGGTGGCCATGGCGCGCTCGACTGGAGCTTCGTCCACGGCGCCGGCTGGAACGACGCGGCGTTCGCGGCGCTGGCCGACATCGAGGAGAAGAGCTGGATCGCGGCCCGGACCGACGGTTCGGACGCCAAGTTCACCGCGCGCGGCCATGGCGGCTTCTGGCGCGCCGCCGCCGAGGATCCCGTGATCGCCCGGATGATGTGGACGGCGCTGCTCCGCGTCGACGGCGCCCCCGCCGCCTTCTCGTTCGACCTCAATGCCGGCCCGCTGAAATATGCGATCGCGAACAGCTATGATCCGCGCTTCGCCAAGCATTCGCCCGGCAAGCTGCTCTATTATCGCAACCTCGTCCGCGCGATCGAGGCCGGCATCGCCGCCGTCGACTGGGGCGCCGGCGACAGCGGCTACAAGCAGGTGATCGGCGCCGCGAAGGGCCCGGCGATCCGCGACTGGCTGTTCGTGCGGCCGGGGCTCGACGCGCTGGCGGGCAGGTTGCTGCGCGGCGCCTGGAAGCGCACCGGCCGCGCCGAGACCGGCTCAGCGCCCGCGGAAGCGAACCGCGTCCTCGATGCTGAGGAAGGCGACCGCGGCGATGAAGAAGGCAAAGGCGCCGGCAACCAGACAGAGATACATGAGGCACGTCCCGGTTCGTGAGATAGGGCGCCGCCCGCCTGCCCCCTGGGACAATCCGTCGCTTTGACCTTCGTCAAACCGGCCCCGATATGCGGCGCATGATTGCCGCCCATATCTGCTCCGACTGCGCGGTGCGCGACCGGGCGCTCTGCGCCAGCCTCGACGATGCCGAGCTCGCCGCGCTCGACACGCTCGGCCAGCGACGCCGGCTCACGCGCGGGCAAACCCTCGTCTGGGCCGGCGAGGAAAGCCTGGTCTGCGCCAATCTGCTCTCGGGCGTGCTCAAGCTGAGCGCCGTCACGCCCGATGGCCGCGAGCAGGTGGTGGGGCTGCTCTATCCGGCCGATTTCGTCGGCCGCCCCTGGACCGAGCTGGCCGACTTCACCGTCACCGCGCTCGGCGATGTCGAGCTCTGCGTCTTCCCCCGCAAGCCGTTCGAGCGCGTGCTCGAAGACCATGTCCGCATGGAGCGGCTGCTGCTCAAGCGCACGCTGGCGGCGCTCGACGAGGCGCGGGGGCGGATGCTCACTCTCGCCCGGCTCTCGGCGCGCGAGAAGCTGGCCGGCTTCCTGCTCGACCTGGCCGACCGCGCGCAGGGCTGCCGCGCCACTGCCTCCGGGCCGGTGACCTTCGACCTGCCCCTCACCCGCGGCGAGATGGCGGAGGTGCTGGGGCTGACGATCGAGACGGTGAGCCGCCAGCTGAGCCGGCTCAAGGCCGAAGGCGCGATCAACCTGATGGGCGCGCGCGGCATCACCATCCGCGACCGGGCGATGCTGGAGGCGGCGTAACAGCCGTCACCCCGGCTAGCCCGCCACCGTCCGCAGCGCTTCCACGAACCGATCCACCTCTTCCATCGTCGTCGCCAGCGCCGGCGTGACCCGCACGCAGCTGCCCGAGGCGAGCCCGTCGCGGTGGACGGCGAAGATGCCGTGCGCGTCGAGCAACCGCTTCGCCAGCGCGACATTGGCTTGGTGCGAGGCCTGCCCCTTCAGCCGGAAGGCGGTGATCGCGCCGTAGCTGCCGGGATCGTCGGGCGTGAGCACCTCGACATTCGCCAGTTCGCGCGCGGGGCGGACCCAGCGATCGCGCAGCGCCCGGAGCCGGGCCTGCTTGGCGGCGGCGCCGATGCCTTCATGGAAGTCGAGCGCGGCAGGCACCGCGAGCTGCGCCGCATAGTCCAGCGTGCCGGTATGGACGCGGGACCGGATATCGGCGGGGTTCGCGCCGGCTTCGGCGGGATCGACATCGATGTCCGCCAGCCGGCCGCCCCGGATCACGATCGCGCCGACGCCAAGCGGCGCGCCGATCCATTTGTGCAGATTGATGCCGATGAAATCGGCCGCGAGGTCGGGCAGCCTATAGTCGATCTGGCCGACGCCGTGCGCCGCGTCGACGATCGCGTCGATGCCGCGGAGCCGGGCCATCGCCGCGATCTCGGCGACCGGCAGCACCAGCCCGGTACGGTGGCTGACATGGGTGAGCAGCACCATGCGGAGATTGGGGTGCGCGGCAAAGGCCCTTGCATAGGCATCGAGCACCGCCTGGCGCGTGGCGGGCAGCGGCAGGGCGATCTTGAGCACCTCCACGCCGCGCCGGCCCTTCAGGCTCTCCATACAGGCCTGCATCGCGTCATAATCGAGATCGGCATGGAGCACCGCGTCGCCCGGGCGCAGGCGATTATAGCCCAGGATCAGCGCGCGCATCGCTTCGGTGGCGTTGCGGGTGAAGGCAAGCTCCGCGGTGGCCACGCCCATGACGGCGGCCACCCGGGCGCGGATCGCCTCGATCTCGCCGGGCATCTCGCGCCGGGCATAGAAGCTGGTGTCGCGGTTCACACGATCGACATGGGCGCGATAGGCGGCAAGCACCGGCCGCGCCATCATCCCCCAATTGCCGTGCTCGAGCTGCACCACCCTGCGCGTAACGTCATACTGCGCGGCGATGCCGGCCCAGCGCGCGTCATCCGCCGCAAGGGCCGGAACGACGGGCATCGCGGCCGCGGCGGCCAGCAGGGTCCTGCGGTCCATCATTCCCCTCCTCCCGATCCGGCGCCGCACGGATAGCAGAGGGGCCGGGGCCCCGCCATGCGGCGGCGGGCAGCCTATCGGCGAATGTAGCGGAAGTACCAGACCTCATGGCCCTGGCGCCGCGCCTTGCGCTCGTAGCGCGTCTCGGGCCAGTCCGCCGGGCGGGTGAGGAAATCCTGGGCGGTCTTCGCCTGCCAGGCGAAGTCGCGGCGCTGGTCCATGATCATCATCGACCAGCGGCAATAGGTGGGATCGTCGGTACCCAGGCGGAACTCGCAGCCGGGCTTGAGCTTCGCCGCGATGATGTCGAGCGGGCCATGGTTCATCATCCGGCGCTTGGCGTGGCGCGCCTTGGGCCAGGGATCGGGATGCAGCAGGTAGAGCCGGTCGAGGCTGGCATCGGGCAGCCGCTCGAGCACTTCGAGCGCGTCGCCCATGTGCAGGCGGACGTTCCTCAGAGCAGCGTCGCGGACATGGCCGAGCGCGCCGACCACGCCGTTGAGGAAAGGCTCGCAGCCGATAAAGCCGTGATCGGGGCGCATCGCGGCCTGGCCGGCGAGATGCTCGCCCGCGCCGAAGCCGATCTCGAACTCGAGCGGGCGGTCGTCGCCAAAGAGGATGGCCGAATCGAGCGGACCCGATTCGGGCAGGCTCACCTGCGGGAGCAGCTCCTCGACAAGGGCGGACTGGCCCTGGCGGAGCTTGTGGCCCTGGCGGCGGCCATAGAGACGGCGGATGGAAACGGGATCGGACACGGGCCGCCTGTTAGCGTCCCGGACGCGGAGGACAAGCGTTAGAGCGCCTGGGCGAGCGCGACGGGCGCCGTCGGGCGCGGCATGGCGATGCGCTGGTGCGCGGCGAGGCGGCGATGCTGGGGCATGGCCGCGCGCGGCTCGCGGCGGGCGATGTGCGCGCGCGGCAGCGGGCGGCCGCGCGCTGGCGCGATCCAGTCGCCCTGCATGTGGCGGATGCCCATGGTGCACAGCAGGACCAGGTCCTCGCGCCGCGCGACGCCGTTGGCGATCAGGATCACGTCCATGTTGCGCGCGAGCCGCACCACGCCCTCGACGATCACCCGGCGCGAGCTGCTGTCGGCGATGGTGCGGACCAGGCCGGCATCGAGCTTGACGAAGCGCGGCGTGAAACGGCCGAGCAGGCGGACGGCGAGCGGGCCGACCGCGAAACTGTCGAACGCGATGGCGATGCCGCGATCGACGCATGCCTGGGCCAGCGCCGCGACGCGGGCCAGCTCGCCGCGCTCATCGGCATCGATCTCGACGACGATGCGATCCAGCGGCACGCGATGCTCGATCGCGGCGCGGAAGAGATGGGCGAGCAGCGCGTCCGGCGCACCGTCGGCGGCGCCGACGGGGACCGCGAGCAACGCCTCGCCGTCGAGCAGCCCGGCATCAGCCGCGCCGGCGATCGCGGCACCGATCCGCGCCATTTCGAGCCGCAGCCTTGCGGCGGGGACGAGCGCCGCGGCGGCCTGGGCAAAGTCGCGGCCATGGACGGTGGCGATCGCGGCCCAGGCGAAGGGCTGGCCCGAGGCGGCGGCGATCATCGGCTGGAAGGCAATGGCGAGACCGGACTGAAGAGCGGCTGGAGCAGGTTCGGTTTGCATGATGCTTCCTTTCTGCCCTTCGTTAAAAATGGTTAACGCCGTTCGCTCCATTCCGTGCGTCGCCGAAGGGGGATTTTCCCCATGGGGATTCTACCATGGACGGAAAGCGGCGGATTTTGCTTGCCCCGCGCGAATCCGCGAGTCGCGCCGATATGCGAGAGTCGCCATCGCAACGACCCGAGCATGATTTACCACCATAATGGTTGCTTCTCTCGCCGCCGGCGCGGGAATCGCGGGCGGCAAGGCGCGCGCGAATCAGGCGGCGTTGCGCAGCGCCGGTCGCGGCAGGCTGCCCGTCGCCGGCGCGCCGACATGGGCGCCCTGGACCAGCGGCACGCCGAAGCTGCGGATTCGCTCATAGACCGGCTCGCTGTCCACGCCCGCCGCGACGATGCGCAGGCCCAGGCTCTGCATGCGGCGGACAAGGTCCTCGATGGCGATGCGGCGCGACCAGCTGGAGGCGATGGTGCTGACCAGCTCGGGCTCGATCGTCACCGCATGGGGCGCGAACTTGCCGCAATAGGCGAGCCCCGATTCATTGGGGCCGACACCGTGAAAGGCGACAACCGGGCCCAGCTTGTTGAAGACGTGCATGACGTCGGCGAGCTCGGAGCTGGTGATCGCCTGATAGTGATGGAGCGTGAACACCAGCCGCTCCGCGACGATGCCATATTGGCGCGCGGTGAGCAGCGCCGGCTGGATATGCTCCGCCGGATCGCCGATCGCCGGCGCGCTCAGCGGAATGGCCAGCCGCCCGCCCGAGCTGGCGAAGCCCGCGGTCGCGGCCCAGCGCACCGCGGCGACCGCGCAGCGGCGATCGACGTCGCGGCGCTGCTCGGCCGAGAGCTGGTCGAAATCCCCGGCGGCGGGCAGGCCGTCGCGCAGCGCTTGCGCCTCATAGGCGTGGATGCGCCCGCCAGCGATCTCGGCGATGGGCTGGAAGGCGATCGCGAGCCCGGTGCCGGCGCCGCTGGGCGCTCCGCCTTCCGGAACCATCATCGAATTCTCCGACTCCACCGATTCGCTCCTTTCCATTCCTTCCTGATGAAGAATTACGGTTGCTCAGTGCTTTATAGGATGACCCGGGAAAATACGGAACGAAGCGGCACAACGAAAAGCCCCGCGCCGGCGATGCGGCGCGGGGCTTTCGGTTTCGGCGGGCCGAAGCGGAGAAGGATCAGGCGGCGAGCGCGGCCTTCAGATCCTCGACCAGGTCGGTCTTCTCCCAGGGGAAGAAATCGCCCTCGGGCTTGCGGCCGAAATGGCCATAGGCCGCGGTCTTGCTGTAGATCGGCTTGTTGAGCTGCAGGTGCGTGCGGATGCCGCGCGGGGTGAGGCCGCCCAGCTTCTCGATGCCCGCGATCGCTGCCTCGATCTTGTCGTCCGAGACCGTGCCGGTGCCGTGCGTGTCGACATAGAGCGACAGCGGCTTGGACACGCCGATCGCATAGGCCAGCTGGATCGTCACGCGCTTGGCGAGGCCGGCGGCGACGATGTTCTTCGCGAGATAGCGGGTGATATACGCCGCCGAGCGATCGACCTTGGTCGGGTCCTTGCCCGAAAAGGCGCCGCCGCCGTGCGGCGAAGCGCCGCCATAGGTGTCGACGATGATCTTGCGGCCGGTAAGGCCGGCATCGCCGTCCGGTCCGCCGATCTCGAACGAACCGGTCGGGTTGATGTGATATTCGGTCTCGCCCGAGAGCAGCTCGGCCGGAAGCAGGTCGGCGACGACCTTCTTCACATAGGCCTTGAGCTCGGCTTCCTTGTCGCCCTCGTCATAGCCCTTGCCATGCTGGGTCGAGACGACGATCGCGGTCGCGGCGACCGGCTTGCCGTTCTCGAAGCGCAGCGTGACCTGGCTCTTGGCGTCCGGCTCGAGGAACGGCGCGGCGCCCGAATGGCGATCGGCGGCCATGCGCTCGAGGATCTTGTGGCTGTAGTCGAGCGTCGCCGGCATCAGGTCCGGCGTCTCGTCGCAGGCGAAGCCGAACATGATGCCCTGGTCGCCGGCGCCTTCGTCCTTGTTGCCCGAGGCGTCCACGCCCTGCGCGATGTGCGCCGATTGCGGGTGCAGATTGTTCTCGAAGCGGAGCGTCTCCCAGTGGAAGCCCTCCTGCTCATAGCCGATGCGCTTCACGGTATCGCGGACGGTCTTCTCGACCTCTTCCTGCACGCCCGGAGCCCAGTTGCCCTCGGTGTCCATGATGCCCTTGCCGCGGATCTCGCCGGCAAGGACGACCAGCTGGGTGGTGGTCAGCGTCTCGCAGGCGATGCGGGCCTCGGGGTCCTTCGACAGGAACAGGTCGACGATGGCGTCGGAAATCTGGTCCGCGACCTTGTCGGGATGGCCTTCGGAAACCGATTCGGACGTGAAGAGATAGTTGGAACGCATGGAAATTCCTCTTGTGGGGAGGAAAGCCGGGCCGTTGCCATGCCCATATAAAGCTTTCCTTATATCACGCCCCTAGCGGGCGAAGCGCCGAAACGCAATCGCGAACACCATCAGGGCCAGCGCGGCGAGCAGCGCCAGCCAATTGCCCAGTCGCGCGAAGAGCGTGGGCGGCAGGGGCGCGGGGAGCGGCACTTCCACCGCGCCTTCCTGCCCCGCGGCTACCGTGCCGAGCAGGCGGCCATGGGCGTCGATCACCGCGGAAACGCCGGTCGGCGTGGCGCGCAGGATCGGCAGCCCCTCCTCGATCGCCCGCAGCCGCGCCTGGGCGAGATGCTGCACCGGGCCCCAGCTGCCGAACCAGGCATCGTTCGACGGGTTGAACAGGAAGTCGGGGCGATGGCGCTGGTCGATGATCTGGCCGGAGAAGATGATCTCGTAGCAGACCGCGACGCCGGCCCTGCCGAAGCCGTCGACGGCGAGGGTGCGCGGCCCGGGCCCCGGGATGAAGTCGATCTCGCCCATCACCAGCCGGGCGAGGCCGAGCGGCGCGAGCAATGTGCGCATCGGCAGATATTCGCCATAGGGAACCAGGTGCGCCTTGTCGTAGCGCCCGCCCAGCATGCCGGCGGGATCCACCGTCCACACCGAATTGCCCGCGCCGGTCAGCCGGTCTCCGTCGAAGAAGAGCGCATTGCCCCCCACCATCGCGCGGTCCCGGGGGCCGAGCAGCCCGCCGATCCGCCCGCGCACCCAGCGCGGATCGCCCTGCTGGTAGAAGCGCGGCGGATAGCCGTCCTCGACATAATAGTTGACCATGCCTTCGGGCCACACGACCAGCCGCGGCACGCTGCCGGGCTGGCCGCTCCATTCGGCCAGCTTGGCGAGGACGCGCGGGGCATAGTCCGGCCGATCCACGCCCTCCTGGCCGATATTGGGCTGGACGACGCGCACAAGCGGGCGCGCCGGGTCCGCGGCCGGGCGGCCGGGATGGAGCGCGAACCCGGCGACGAGCAGCAGCGCGGCGGTGGCCAGCGGCACGCGATACTGGTGCTGGGTGGCGAGATAGAGCGCGCCCGCGGCGATCAGGGTGATGCCCGACAGCGCATAGGTGCCGGTGAAGGCGGCGAGCTGCGCGATCGGCGTCGGCACCCAGATCGCCGCCATCGGGTTCCAGGGATAGCCGGTGAACAGCGTGCCGCGCAGATATTCGGTGACGATCCAGGCCGAGGCGGCGGCCAGGACGAAGGCGAGGTCCGGCTCGTTCCAGCGCGCCTTCACGATGCGGGCGAAGCGCCAGGCCAGGCCCATCGCCACCGCCGGATAGACCGCCAGATAGAGGGCCAGCAGCAGCACGGCGAAATAGCCGAGCACCGGCGGCATCTTGTCCTGGAAATCGAAGGCGTGCTGGATCCAGTTGTTGCCCAGGGTGAAATGGCCGACGCCGAACACCCAGCCGCGCAGCAGCGCCGCCCTGGCGCTCGGCGCGTGCCAGGTCAGGTGCAGCAGCACCGCGAGGCAGGCCAGCGTGACCGGCCACCAGTCGAGCGGGGCGAATCCGGTGGCGGAGAGAAAGCCGGCGAGCAGCGCGGCGAGCAGGGGGCGGGACAGCATCGCGAGGTGCTTAACCGATCCATCCCCTTTTCGTCATCCCCGCGAAGGCGGGGGCGACGGTTGGAACCATGGAACGGACCGGGTGGCGAATCCCCGGCGACCACATTAAATGGCGCGCCATGACCGAGATCACCGTCGCCGCCCTGCAGCTCGCCTTTTCCAACGACATCGACGCGAACATCGCGAAGGTCTCCGCCCATGTGCGCGAGGCGGCGGCGCGGGGCGCGCAGGTGGTGCTGCCGCCCGAGCTGTTCGAAGGCGAGTATTTCTGCCGGGTCGAGGACGAGGGCCTGTTCGCCAATGCGAAGCCGACCGCCGAGCACAAGGCGGTGCTGGCGATGCAGGCCCTGGCCGCCGAGCTGAAGATCCACATCCCGACCAGCTTCTTCGAGGCGGACGGGCCGCACCATTACAACAGCCTCGCGATGATCGGGCCGGACGGCCGGATCGCCGGCGTCTATCGCAAGAGCCACATTCCGGACGGCCCCGGCTATGAGGAGAAATTCTATTTCCGCCCCGGCAACACCGGGTTCAAGGTGTGGAACGGGCCCGGGAAGGCGACGCTCGGCGTGGGCGTGTGCTGGGACCAATGGTATCCGGAAACCGCCCGCGCGATGATGCTGATGGGCGCGGACATCCTCTTCTATCCCACCGCGATCGGCAGCGAGCCGCATGACGAGAGCCTCGACACCGCGCGGCTGTGGCGCCGGGCGATGGTGGGGCATGCCGTGTCCAACGTGGTCCCCGTGGTCGCCGCCAACCGCGTCGGCACCGAACATGGTCAGACCTTCTACGGCACCAGCTTCATCACCAACGAGCGCGGCGACATCCTGGCCGAGCTGGACCGCGAGGAGGAAGGCGTGATCACCGCGACGCTCGACCTGGCGCTGGCCAGGCGCCACCGCGCCGCCTTCGGCTTCTTCCGCGATCGCCGGCCGGATCTCTACGGGCGGCTGGTGCAGGACATCTGAGCCCGGACGGGCCGTGTTGTCGCCTGATTCTCAGCCTGGCCGGGATCGAGATCCAGCCCTCTCCCCTCCGTCATGCTGACCTTGTTTCAGCATCCAATTCTCCACCGGCGATATCGCCGGCGGCACCTTGGGCCCTGAAGCAAGCTGGCACTTATCCCGTAAAGACAAGTACGCCCCATTCCTTGTCCCGAGGGGATAAGCGCCAAACAAGTTCAGGGTGACGCAGGAGGTTGGCTCGAAATGTTCCGGCCCGCCAAGCCACGCCCCTGGCCTGAATGTCGCTTCGCCCTAGCCCAGCGCGAACTCCAGCGCGGCGAGCGCGTGCAGCCGCGTGGTGTCGAACAGCGGCACCTCACTGTCCCCGTCGCCGACGAGCAGCCCGATCTCGGTGCAGCCGAGGATCACGCCTTGCGCCCCGGCGGCGGCCAGTTCGGCGATCACCGTGCGATAGCGCGCGCGCGATTCCTCGCGGATCACGCCGCCGACCAGCTCTTCATAGATGATGCGGTGCACCGCGGCGCGCGCCTCCGCCCCGGGCAGCAGCACCTCCAGCCCGAAGCGCTGTTCCAGCCGCTCGCGATAGAAGGGCTGCTCCATGGTGAAGGCCGTGCCGAGCAGGCCGATGCGCGTGATCCCCGCCGCGCGGATCGCCGCGCCGGTGGGATCGGCGATGTGGAGCATCGGAATGCCGATCGCCGCCGCGATCCGGTCCGCCACCAGATGCATGGTGTTGGTGCACAGCACCAGGCAATCGGCGCCCGCCGCCTCGATCGCCCGGGCCTCGCCCGCCAGCCGCTCGGCCAGCGCATCCCAGGCGCCGGCATGCTGGAGCCGCTCGATCTCCCCGAAATCGACCGACAGCATCACGCTGCGCGCCGAATGCGGATGCCCCAGCCGCGCACGCGCCTCGCGATTGAGCAGCGCATAATATTGGGCCGAGCTCTCCCAGCTCATGCCCCCGAGCAGGCCGATCGTCTTCATCATCGTCAAAATCCCCCGGGCCGCGCCAGCGCCACGGCCCGTTCCACCACCGCCTCGAGCATCGCGGGCGTCAGCCGGCCGGTATTCTGGTTGTAGCGCGAGCAGTGATAGCTATCGACCAGCCACTGGCCGCGATGCAGGCGATGCTCGGCGCCGTGCGCGAAACGCACCTTGGGCAGCTTGCCGCCCATCGCCTTGACCGCCGACTGGTGCGCGACCTGCCCGAGCGCGAGCACCACCGGCGCCCGGAGCTCCGCCGCCAGGAACGGCCGGCAGGCATGGATCTCGGCGGGCTCGGGCTTGTTACCCGGCGGCAGGCAGCGCACCGCGTTGAGGATCACCACGCCCCTGGGCTCCCCCTTCTCGGCCAGGCCGAACTTCTCGAGCGTCGCGAACAGCAATTCGCCCGAGGCATCGCCGGTAAAGGCGCGGCCGGTGCGGTTGGCGCCATGCCTGCCGGGGGCGAGGCCGACGATCGCGATCGGCGCGTCGGGATCGCCCAGCGCCGGCACGGGCGCGTTCCACCAGTCGGGATGTTCGGCGCGCAATTGTTCGCGCAGCGTGACGAGGCGCGGGCAGAGCGGGCAATCGCGGCTTGGCTGGAGCATCCCCGCGCGATAGGCCGCCCGGCATGGCGAGGACAAGCTATGCCATCGCGATCGGATCCAACCGGTGGGGCCGCCATGGCAGCCCGGCGCGCGAAGTCGCGGCGGCGATCGATGCGCTGGGCGGCGTCACCGCCACCTCCCCGATCCTTCACACCCCGCCGCTCGGCCCCTCGAAACGCCGCTTCGCCAATGCCGTCGCGCTGATCGAGACCGACGAGACGCCCCCGGCCCTGCTCCGGCGGCTGAAGGCGATCGAGCGCGATTTCGGCCGGCGGCGCGGACGGACCTGGGGGGCGCGGGTGATCGATCTCGACATCGTGCTGTGGTCGGGCGGCAGCTGGGGCGAGCCGGCGCTCGTCGTGCCGCACCGCCTGTTCCGCGGCCGCGCATTCGTGCTCGCGCCGCTCGCGCGGGTCGCGGCGGGCTGGCGCGATCCGGTGACCGGGCTTAGCGTGCGCCAGCTCGCGGCGCGATTGCGGAGGAAATGATGATCTGGGCATTGCTGGCGCTGGCCGATCCCGATCCCGGCCTGGTCGCCTTTGCCGATGCGTTCGACCGGGCGCAGCTGCGCCAGGACCGCGCGGCGATGGAGGCGATGATCGCGGACGACCTGGTCTATATCGACGGCTCGGGAAGGCGGCAGGGCAAGCAGGCGTTCATCGACGGCTGGATGACGCCGGGCGACCGCTATGATCCGCTCGTGCTGACCGATCGGGTGATCCTGTCGCTCGGGCCCGATGCGGGCGTGGCCAATGCGGAGACGGTGCTGGGCGGCATCTCGGGCGGGCGGCGCTTCTCCAGCCATTTCCGCTTCGCGGACACGTTCCGCAGGACGAACGGCCGCTGGCAGGTCGCGCATGTCCAGGTGACGCGGATCGAAGCCCGGCGTTGACCCGCCCGGCCGGGCCGCCTAGGGGCGACGCTGGTGTGGGTCCGTAGCTCAGTCGGTAGAGCAAGCGACTTTTAATCGAGAGGTCCCGGGTTCGAATCCCGGCGGACCCACCACCATCCCCGCCTGGCGGCTTCCCGGCCGGCGCCCTTGCGGAGCGCCGGGTCGTTCGGGCGCGATTCCCCGAGCCATCGGGAACGACGCTGCGCCCGGCGCGCCGCGGTTCCGTCCGTCCTCGCTGGTCGCTTCATTGCCGGGAATTGCCGAAGCCCCGAAGCGCGGGCCATGGCCGCGCGCCGCCCCGGCCCGCTCTCGCTACTTCCCCCGCGCGACGCAGGGTCCCCCATCGGGGCCGGTCGCGCCGGTGCAGGTCCGAACCGCGATCATCGGCTCCTGCAATTCGATCAGGCGATTGCGGCCATCCGCCCCGCGCGCCAGCACGAACCCGTCATAGAGCTTCCCGGATGCCGTATAAGTCCGGAACTGAAGGCGATCGCCGGCGACATCGACGACCTGATAGAGTTCCGTCGCCTCCGCGACCTTGTCGGGCTGGATGCCGGCGCGGTCGTTCAGCGCGTACATTTTCGAACCCGTCACCGAGACCAGATAGACCGGCCCCTGGATCGCGCCCTTCCCGCGCGCCGCCGCCGATGCTTCGCGCCCCGCCTCGGCGGTCAGGCGGCTGTAGCAATGGTCATGCCCCTGGAGCACGAGATCCACCTTGCGCCTGTCGAACACGGGTTTCCATGCCGCCTTGATCTCCGCGATGTCGTTCGGACGGGCACAGGTGAAGACGGGCTGGTGGAACAGGACCACATTCCATTTCGCCTTGCTCGCGGCGAGCGTCGCGTCGAGCCAGCGCGTCTGGGCCTCCATGGTGCCGAGGTCCATCGCGGAAGTGCCGTCGAGCACGATGAAGCGGACCCCCTGGTAATCGACATGATAGGTGGTCGCCTTCGCCGCTTCCGCGCCGTTCGCCGGCAGCGCGAACTGCAGCGGCCAATAGGGCCCGAGCGTCCGGCTCTCCGTGCCGTCCGGCAGGCGGATATCGACATATTCGTGGTTGCCGGTCGCCGGAACCTGCGGGACGATCGCATAATTATATCCCGCCGCCTGGTTCCATTCGCCCCATTCGTCGTCATGGTCGAGATCGTCGCGTTGCGCCGCGAGATCGCCGGCGTGCAGGACGAGCTCGATGCCGCCATTGGCATGGAATGCCTGCCGGATCACACGGCTCGCATAAGTGAGGATGCCGTTCTGGACATCGCCGAGATAGAGGAAGCGAAAGGGCTTCGCCTCGGCGGCCGCGGTGCGGAACTGCAGCCATTCGCTCCAGCCCGCGCTGCCTTTCAGGCGATAGGCATAGACGGTGTCCGGCCTGAGCCCCGCAAATCGAACCTGATGGTACAGGGCCGGGCCGTTGGCGCTCGCCTTCTCGCGCGGCGCCGCGGCGCCGATCACCTTGACGGCGCGCTCGGGCAGCGTCGGGCCGTCGACCGAGACGGCGATCTCCGCCTCGCTGGTGCGCTGGGCGAGATCGGTGCGGAAGGCGACGGCCATCTCCCGCGTGGGATCCGCCCCCGGCGTCAGGACGATGCGATCGGGCAGGCTGCGCGCGGCATAGGGCGTGCCGGCGGACCGGGGGAGCGCGGCCTGCGCGCGCGCTTCGGGCGTTGGCGCGGCCGCGATCAGCAGGACGGAGAGGACGAGCGAGGCACCCGGAACGCGCATGGCACACTTTCTTGCATCTGAGTGGCGGCGCGGCGGCCGCGGGCGTTTCCGGGCTCGAGCGTGCCGAGCCCGGAAACGATACGCCTAGAGCTTGATGCGGACGCCGCCGAAGATCGAATAGCCGAACTTCTCATATTCGTAGACGCGCTCACGCACGCCATAATAGCGCACGCCCGGCGAATTGGTCAGGTTCTTGGCTTCCACGAACACGGTGGCCTGCTTCACGACCTGATAGCTGGCCGTCGCGTCGAGCTGGCCGCGCCCTTCCCAATACAGGTCGAGCCGCGGGTCGTTGGCGTCCACCGCGTTCAGATAGTCGCTGCGCTTGGTATAGGAGAGGCGCGCGTTGAACGGCCCCTTCTCGTAGAACAGCGCGGCGTTCCAGCTCGACTTGGACTGGCCCGGCAACGGCATCACCCGGCGGCCGGCAAACGTCTGGGACAGCCTGATCTCCGCATCCGTCCAGGTATAGTTGGCGAATACGCCGAAGCCGCTGAGCAGGCCGGGCAGGAAGGTGAATTGCTGCTGCCAGTTCACCTCGATCCCGACCAGATGCCCGTCGGGCGCGTTTTCCGGGCGCACATAGATGATGTTCCCGGCGGTGCGGCTCAGCGTGTAGCGATAGTCCGTCAGGTCCTTGTAGAAGGCGTTGACCGAGATCAGGCCGACCGGCCGGATATAATATTCCAGGCCCGCGTCCACATTGTTGGAAAGCGTCGGCCGCAGATTGGGATTGCCCTCCGTGATGCGCGTCATGCTGCTGTCGGTCTCGTCGAGCTGACGCGGCACCAGGTCGACGAAATTCGGCCGGTTGATCCCGCGGCTGAGCGCGAAGCGGCCGATCAGCTCCGGCGTGAACGCCTGCCGCACGGTCAGGTTCGGGAACCATTTGCCATAGTCCGTATCGACATTCGCCTTGCCGACCGTTCCGTTGAGCGCGACCGTGGGAGCGGAACCCTGGAAGTCGGTCCTTTCGTAGCGGACGCCGGCGATCACCGTGGTGTGGCCGAATTCCGCCTTGGCCATGCCGAACATGCCGAGGATCTTTTCGCTCGCGCGATAATCGGCCGTGATCGATTGCGGGATGCGGCGTTCCGACGAACCCTTGGTCGCGTCGAAATAGGCGTCCGCCTTGCCCGGATCGATCTTGTAGCCGAGATCATAGTTGAAGTTCGCCGAGCGCTCGTCGTTCAGGAAGCTCGTCAGCGAGCCGCTCGGAGCGGCGGACGCACGCCGGTCGCGGAAGCGCTCCTCGTCCGAAACGACGTCGCGGTCGCGATAGCGGCCGCCGAGGCTGAACAGCACCTGCTGGCCGCCAAGGTCGACCGGCAGCTCGACCTTGGTCGAGAAACCCCATTCCTTGTTGAGCGTGTTGTTCGAGCGATAGGCGTTCTCGCGGAACGCGTAGCGATCGGACTGGAGATGCTCGTTCGTGGTGAACAGCGAATAGCTGGGATTGTCCGGATTGGCGAAATCATAGCTGAGCGTCGGGCGCAGCGACGAGCGGAACAGCAGCTCGTCGCGACGCGGATAGGTCTGCTTCGATTCCGAATAGGTCGCGGAATATTCGATCCGGCCGCGGCCGATCAGATTCTCGCCGCCCACCGTGCCCGTGTAGATCTGGTTGCGCTGAACGCGGTGGCGGATCTGCTTCTCGATGCGCGTGTTGGAGAAGGTGGCGCGGGTATCCGTGGATCCCGCGGCCATCGTGCCTTCGCTCCACAGGATGCTCAGGCGGTTGCGATATTCATCGTCGGTGAACTGGGAGAAGGAACCGCGGGCATAGAGCCGGTTGCCCGGCGAAGGACGCCATTCGAGCGCGCCGTTGAGCGAAAGGCGCTCGCGCTTCGTGTCATAGTCCTTGAACAGGGTTTCGACGAGGCGGACCTGCCCGGCGGCGTTGACCGCCCAGCCATTCTCGACATTGTCGAGCTGGCGATCCGTCTTGGAATAGCTGCCCGCGAGAAGGACGCCGAACTGCCGGTCGGCGCCGAAGCGGTTGCTCACCGAAAGCGAGGCGCGCCTGTCGCTCGTGCCGCCATAGTCGTTGTAGCTGGCGCCGGCCGACGCGCTGAGGCGGAAGCCCTTGCTGTCAAAGGCCGAGCGGGTGGAAATGTTCACCGAGCCCGCGATCGCGTCGGCATCCTGGCTGGGCAGCAGGCTCTTGGTCACCTCGAGGTTCGCGACGATATCGGAAGGGATGGTGTCGAGGTCGATCGCCCGGGTCGTCGGGCTGGCCGCGGCAACCGTCGCGCCATCGACGGAAACGGTGCTGAACTCCATCGGCGCGCCGCGGATGTTGATGTAGCGGCCCTCGCCCTGATCGCGCTCGATGCCGATGCCGGAAACGCGCTGCAGCGCCTCCGCGATGTTCGGATCGGGGAAGCGGCCGATGGCGTCGGCCGAGACGATGCTGACGGTATTGTCGGCCTGTCGCTGCTGGTTGAGCGCCCGCGCAGTGTTGTCGACGATCGAGGCGCCGGTCACGACGATGTCGCTGGCAGCGTCGCGGGGCACGGTGATGTCGACGACGGTCCGGCGATCCGCCAGCGCCACCGAAGTGCTCGCGTTCGGGCGGCCGAGATATTCGACGCGGACCGTCACCTCGCCCTGCGCCGGCACCGGCATCACGAACTCGCCCTGGAGATCGGTGGTGGTCTCGCTGCCCAGTTCCGGCACCACGACGCGCGCGCCCGGCAGGGGCGAGCCGTTCTCGTCATGCACGCGGCCGGACAGGATGCCCGCATTCGCCTGCGCGCGACCGGATGCCGCGGCATCCTGGGCCAGCGCGGACGGGACGATGCCGGCAAGGGCGATCGTCATGGCGGATGCGGCGAGCGCGAAGGAACTGCGGCGACGACGAATGGCGTTCATTATGACCCCCGAAACCCTGGTGAGCGGAATAACGGGGAGCGGGCCGCCGTTATCGGGGCGGCGGCTAGGAATGGCTTGTGACGGACCGGTTACAATAGCGGGCCGGGCATCCAACCTTGGGGCAATTTTATCTTCGCGATCGATGCGCGCCGCGCGGGACCGGCCGGGCGACCGGCCGTCCGAAAACTGTAATGTTGTGGCGGCAGAGCCGATGGATGCGCTTGCTTCTGATCGAAGACGATATCGCGATCGCGGACTATATCGGCGCCTGCCTGTCCGGTGCCGGGCACGAGGTGCGCCATGTGCCGGAGGGGCAGGCCGGGCTGGTGGAGACCAAGAACGGGCATTTCGACCTGCTGATCGTCGATCGCGTCCTGCCCGACGGCGACGGGGTGTTCATTGTCGACAGCCTGCGGAAATCGGGCTTCACCAATCCGGTGCTGATGCTGACGGCGCTCGGCTCCATCGAGGATCGGGTGGAAGGGCTCCGGCACGGCGCGGACGACTATCTGGTGAAGCCGTTCGCCCAGGCGGAGCTGCTGGCCCGCATCGACGCGCTGTTCCGCCGATCGAAGGGCGCGTTTCAGGACGTCTATGAATATGCATCGATCACGATCAATCGCCGGCGCCGCGAAGCGTGGCGCGCCGGCCAGCGGATCCTGCTGCAGCCCCGCGAGTTCGAGCTGCTGGAGCAGCTGGTCCTGCATGAAGGGAGATATGTCTCCAAGGCGATGATGCTGGAGAATGTATGGAATTTCCATTTCCATCCGGACACCAACATCGTCGAGACCCATATGAGCCGGCTGCGCCAGAAGCTCAACACCGGCTTCGCGACGGATGCGATCCAGACGGCGCGCCGCGTCGGCTACAGGCTGCGGGATGATTGCTAGGCGCGTGCGCGGGACCCGGCAGATCACGCTGCTCTTCGTCATCGGGCTGATCGTGTCCGCGGCGCTGCTGGGGGGCATCGCCTATGTCGTCGGACATGACGCGATCCGGGGCCAGATCGATGCGCGGATCGAGGCGGAAATGGGCAGCCTGCGCCATCTTCGGAAACAGGGCGGCAACCCGGCCCTGCTCGAGGCGCTCGACAAGATCGACGAGCGCGGCGGCGGCTTCGACTATGTCCTGGTGAACGCCGCAGGCCGTCGCCTGTCGGGCGAACGCCGCTATCCCCTGCTCGCCCCCGGCTGGCAGGATACCGTGTTTCACGACGATGCCGGCGCCGGCATTCCCGTCCGCGCGCTCACCGCCCATCTGGGCGACGGGCTCCGCCTGACGGTTGCCGCGGACATGGCGCCCGCGACCGCGTTGCTGCGCGCGACGATCCTCCTCTTCGCGCTGGCCTCGCTGGTGCTGATCGCCCTGGCGATCGGGTGCGGCCTGCTGTTCGAGCGCGCGATCCGCCGCCGGCTCGACCGGATGAACCAGACGGCGGTCGCGATCATCGCCGGCCATCTCCATTCCCGGATCACGCCCAGCGGATATGGCGACGAATTCGATCGGCTGGCCGATACGTTCAACTCGATGTTCGGCCGTATCGAGGCATTGATCGGCAACCTCCGCCAGGTTTCGAGCGACGTCGCGCATGAGCTCCGCACCCCGATCACGCATCTGCAGAACCGGCTGGAACGGGCGCTCGAGGAGATACCGGAGGGCACGCCGGGGCTGGAAACCGTCGACGCCGCGATCGAGGACAGCGAGCGCATCCTGTCGCTGTTCTCGGCGCTGCTGCGGATCTCGGAAGTCGAATCCGGCACGGTGCGCCGGTATTTCAGGACTTTCGACCTCAGCGATCAGTCCGCCATGGTCGTCGAAAGCTATTCCGCGGTGGCGGAAGACAAGGGCTGTCAGCTGCTGTCGGATATCGAGCCGGGGATTCTCGTCGAGGGAGACCTGGAGCTTCTCTCGCAGGCGATGATCAATCTGATCGAGAATGCCGTCAACCACAACGGACCGGGCACGACGGTGACCCTCGCGGTCGCGCGGCGCGCGGATCGGGTGTCGCTGTCGGTAAGCGACGATGGACGGGGCATCCCCGAGGCCGATTTTCCGCTGGCGCTGCGCCGTTTCGGGCGCCTGGGGGCGAGGCGGAACTCCCCGCGCCACGGGCTTGGCCTGCCGCTCGTCCAGGCGATCGCCCGCCTGCATCAGGGCGAGCTCGAGCTCGGGGATGCGGGGCCGGGATTGCGCGCGACGATAAGGATCCGGGGCGCGGGGCCGGCCTAGGGTCGAAACCCGATCAAGGCTTTGATTTATTTTCGTCATCCCCGCCTGCGCGGGGACGACGGGGTTTGCTGATTGAGACGGGGTTTGCTGGTTGGGGCGTGCCCCTGGATCGGGGACTCATATTCTTGCTTCGTCACCCCGGCCTTGCGCCGGGGGGCCCGCTATCTCGCCAGCGCGGGAAGCAGCGAGATCCCGGCGGAAGCCGTGCGGCGCCTGATCGGCGGCGGCGGCCAAATCATCGGCACGGTCGGCCGGGCCGCGCGACCGATCTTGGCGCGGCCGGTCATTTGCCCTATGCGCCGCGCCGTGGGGCGGCTCCGCCCTCCACGACATGATCGCGCCGGTGCCCCGAAAGGGGCTTAAACGGGAATGCGGTGCGGACGGGCCTTCCGTCCAATTCCGCGGCTGTCCCTGCAACTGTAAGCGGCGAGCGCGATGCACTTGCCCCCCGATTCGAGGGGGCGGCCACTGGATCGCCGATCCGGGAAGGCCGTGCATCGCGCCCTGACCCGCGAGCCAGGAGACCTGCCGGCGCAACGGTCGCTCTTGCCCTGGTCCAGGGGATGGCCAAGGCACGGTATCTCTCCGTCTGAGCGACGACCAAGCGGCCGGGGCCGCTTCGGTGCCGTGCGACGGGCAAGTGCCCGCCCGTCGCCCGCATCGGCCGTTCGCGGCAGGCCCCGCCCTCGTTGCACGGGCGCAGGGGGGACTACCCATGTTGAAGACCAGTTTCGTCTCGCTGATCGCGATCGCCGCCGCCATGCCGGCGCATGCGCAGAATGCCGACCAGGCGGCCGACCCGCAGGACGCGATCATCGTCACCGCCTCGCGCTCGGGCGAGGGCGTCGAGCTCAGGAACCTGCCCGCCTCGGCCACGGTGATCGACGCGGAAGCGCTCGACCAGCGCCAGACGCGCATCGTCTCCGACGTGCTGCGCGACGTGCCCGGCGTCGCGGTCAGCCGCATCGGCGCGATCGGCGGCCAGACCCAGCTGCGGATCCGCGGCAGCGAGGCCAATCACGTCCTCGTCCTGATCGACGGGATCGAGGCGGCGGACCCCTATTATGGCGAATATGACCTCGGCACGCTGATCGCCGATCCGGCCGCCCGGATCGAAGTGCTGCGCGGCCAGCAATCGTCGCTCTACGGATCGGACGCGATCGGCGGCGTGGTCAACTATATCACGCTCTCGGGCCGCGAGGCGCCGGGATACAGCGCCCGCGCCGAGGGCGGCTCGTTCGGCACCTTCAGCGGCGCCGCGCGCGCGGCCGGCGCCTCGGGCACGCTGGACTATGCGGTCTCGGGCAGCTGGTATCACACCAGGGGCTATCCGACGGCGCGGGGCGGCACGCGCGACATCGGCTCGGACAGCGTCGGCGCCAGCGCCAAGCTGGGCTGGACGCCCATGGCCAACCTGAAGGTCACCGGCGTGCTGCGCTACAGCAATACCGATGCGGAGACCAACAACAGCGAGAGCAATCCCGCCAGCCCGCGCTTCGGCTACACGGTCGACAGCCCCGGCGTGCGCTTCACCAACGAAGCGTTCTACGGCCTGCTCAGCGCCGAGCTGACCGCGCTCGACGGCCGCTGGACCAACACGCTTTCGGGCCAGTTCGCCGACACCACCCGCACCGGCTACAAGCCGGGCGGAGTCGATTATGGCGACAAGGGCCAGCGCTACAAGGGATCGTTCGTCTCGAGCTTCCGCTTCGGCACCGATGCGATCACCCACCGCCTGACCGCCGCGCTCGACTGGGAGCGCGAGCAGTTCCGCAACACGACCCCGTCGACAGGCTCGCCCTTCGACGCGTTTCGCGGCCGGCGCAGCACCGACAATCTCGGCCTGGTCGGCCAATATGAGCTGACCGCGGGCGCTTTCACCGGCGGCGCCTCGGTGCGGCACGACGACAATAACCGCTTCGCGAACGCGACCACCTGGCGCGTCCAGGCCGGCTATCGCCTGCCCACCGACACGCGCGTCCATGCCGCCTATGGCACCGGCGTGAAGAACCCCGGCTATTACGAGCTCTTCGGCTATTCGAGCGGCACCTATATCGGCAATCCGAACCTCAGGCCGGAAAAGTCCAAGGGCTGGGAAGCGGGCATCGAGCAGAGCTTCTGGAACGACAAGGCGACGATCGGCGCGACCTATTTCGATTCCAAGCTCACCGACGAGATCTACATCACCTATCCGGCGCCGAGCTACACCGCGACGCCCGGCAACCGCACCACCGATTCGAAGCAGCACGGCGTCGAGGTGACCGCCAGCCTGCGTCCGATCCGCCAGCTCCGCATCGACGCGGCCTATACCCATCTGAAGGCGACCGAGGCCGGCGTCACCGAGGTTCGCCGCCCCGGCGACATGGCCAGCGTCAATGCCACGCTGTTCAGCAGGGACGAGCGTTTCTCGACCACGCTGACGGTGCGCTACAATGGCCGCATGGACGACCTGGCCTATATCGATCCCAGCTATGTGCCGGTGCGCGTCTCGCTCAAGCCGTTCACGCTGGTGAACCTCAATGCCCAGTACCGGCTGAGCGACCGCTTCTCGGTGTTCGGGCGCGTCGAGAACCTGTTCGACGTGAAATATGAGGAAGTGTTCAGCTTCGCGACGCCGGGCGCGGCCGCCTATGGCGGCGTGCGCGTCGCCTTCTGAAGCGCAGGGGGGAAGCGGCCGTGAAGCAGCGTACCGACGCAGAACACAATGCGAAGATGAAGAAGGTCCAGGCCGCCCAGGCCAGGAAGATCGCCACCAAGACGGTGGAGAAGGGCCTGGTCATCGTCCATACCGGGCCGGGCAAGGGAAAGACCTCCGCCGCGCTCGGCATGGCGGTGCGCGCGATCGGGCACGGTATGAAGGTGGGCATGGTCCAGTTCGTGAAGGGCGCGATGGCCACCGGCGAGAAGGCTGTGTTCGACCGCTTCCCCGAGCTGATCGAGTTCAAGCCGATGGGCGAGGGCTTCACCTGGGACACGCAGGACCGCGCGCGCGACATCGCCGTCGCGCGCGAAGCCTGGGAAGAGGTGAAGCGGATGATCGCCGATCCGGACTATGCGATGGTGATCGCCGACGAGCTCAACATCGTGCTGCGCTACGACTATCTGCCGACGGACGAAGTGCTCGCGGCGCTGGCCGCCAAGCCGGCGATGAAGCACGTGATCATCACCGGCCGCAACGCGCCCCAGGCGCTGATCGACGCCGCCGACCTCGTCACCGAGATGGCCCAGGTGAAGCACCCCTTCCGCGAGCAGAACGTCAAGGCGCAGGCGGGGATCGAGTTCTGATGGCATCGGCCAAGCTCCTGGCCCTGCCGCTGCTCGCCCTGGGCGGCGCGGCGCTATGGGCCGGCGCGCCGGCATCGGCCCCGCCCGCCGGCAAGCCGAAGCGGATCGTCTCGATCAACCTGTGCGCCGACCAGCTCGTCCTGGCGCTCGCCGATCGCGGCCAGATCGCGGGGGTCACTCGCAACGCCACCGATGCCGAGATGTCGGGCGAGGCGGCGAAGGCGCGCGGGCTGCCGGTGCTGAAGAATTCGGCCGAGCAGATCCTCGCGATCGATCCCGACCTGATCATCGGCATGCCCGCCAGCCGCAGCGCGCCGATGCGCGCGCTGAGGGGGCATTCCTACCATCTGCTCGATCTCGAGACCGCCAACACGGTCGACGAGATCTACACCTCGATCCGCCAGACCGCGGTGGCGGTCGGCCATCCCGAGCGTGGCGAGGCGCTGGTCGCGCGGATGGCGGGGCAGCTTGCCGGGATCGGCCGGCCGGGCGGCGGCAAGGTCGCGGCCTATTATCAGCGCCGCGGCTTCATGACCGGCACCGGCACGCTGATCGACGATCTGATGCGGCGCATGGGGCTGGTGAACCTGGCGGCGAAGCTCGGCAAGCCGCCGCTCTCGCAGCTGAGCATCGAGGAGATGGTGGCGGCCCGGCCCGACTATCTGATCGTCGAGAGCGCGACCGACAAGGTCGCCGACCAGGGCACCGAGATGCTCCACCACCCGGCGCTGGCGGGCATCCCCCGGATCAGCATCCCCCAGGCCTGGACGGTCTGCGGCAGCCCCGCCTATGTCGATGCCGCGCGGGGAATGGCGCGGCAGCTGGCCCGTTTTCAGGATCGGACCCACGCCCGATGACACTCTCCCGCCCCTTGCTGATCGCCGGGCTGCTGGCCCTGACGCTGGCCGCCGCGATCGGATCGCTCCTGTTCGGGCCGGTCCATCTGTCGCTCGCCCGGATGTTCGCCGCCTTTGCCGGCCATGGCGACCGGATCGCCACCACCATCCTGCTCGAGCTGCGCCTGCCGCGCATGCTGCTGGGCCTGGGCGTGGGCGCGATGCTCGGCCTGGCCGGTGCGGCGCTGCAGGGCTATCTGCGCAACCCGCTGGCCGAGCCATCGGTGCTGGGCACCTCCAATGCCGCGTCGCTCGGCGCGGTCGCCGCGCTCTATTTCGGGCTGGCCGAGCTGCATCCGGTGGTGCTGCCGGCGCTGGCGGTGCTGGGGGCCCTGCTCTCGCTGGCCGGCCTGTCGGCGCTGGCCGGGCGCTCGGAGAGTCCGCTCACCCTGATCCTGGCCGGCATCGCGATCGCCACCTTGGCCACGGCCGGAGTCAGCCTGGCGCTCAACCTCTCGCCCAATCCCTTCGCGGCGATGGAGATCATGACCTGGCTGCTGGGCAGCCTGGAGAACCGCTCGTTCGCGCATGTCTGGATCGCCTTTCCCTGCATCGCGATCGGCGCGGCGCTGCTGCTGTGGGACGGGCGCGCGCTCGACGCGCTGACCTTGGGCGAGGACGGCGCGCAGGCGCTCGGCGTCGATCTGCGGCGCACTCGCATCCGGCTGCTGCTCGGCACCGCGATCGGCGTGGGCGGCGCGGTGGCGGTGTCGGGCGCGATCGGCTTTGTCGGCCTGATCGTGCCGCACCTGATCCGCCCGCTCACCGATCGCAGCCCTTCGGCGATCCTGATCCCCTCGGCGATCGGCGGCGCGGCCCTGCTCACTCTGGCCGATCTCGCGGTGCGGCTGATCGACACCCGGAACGAACTCAAGCTCGGCGTCGTCACGGCCTTTCTCGGCGTGCCGGTCTTCCTGATCCACCTGATGCGGGAGCGCCGGCTATGGTGAGCATAAGCCTCGAGAACGTCGCCGTCGCGCTCGGGAAACGTATCGTGGTGCAAAATGCCGGCACCCGATTCGCGCCCGGAACACTGACCGGCATCGTCGGTCCGAACGGCGCCGGCAAGTCGACCCTGGCCCGCGCGATGCTGGCGCTGGTGCCGCATACGGGCCGCATCCTGGTCGACGACGCGGAGGTGGCGACGATGCCGCGCGCCGAGCTGGCCCGGCGCGTCGCCTATCTGCCCCAGGGCCAGACGCTGCACTGGCCGCTCACCGTGGAGCGGCTGGTCGAGCTCGGCCGGCTGCCGCACCTCGCCCCGATGTCGCGGATCGGCGATGCCGACGGTGCCGCGATCGAACGGGCGATGGCGCGCGCCGATGTCGCGAACCTGCGCGACCGGGTCGCCACCGAACTGTCCGGCGGCGAGCGCGCCCGCGTCCTGCTCGCCCGCGCGCTGGCGGTGGAGGCGCCCGCGCTGATCGCCGACGAGCCGCTCGCCAGCCTCGACCCCGGCCACCAGATCGACGTGATGGAACTGCTCCATGGCGAGGCGCGCGCCGGCGGCCTGGTGATCGCGGTGCTGCACGACCTCACCATGGCCGCGCGCTATTGCGACCGGCTGGTGCTGATCGACCGGGGCACCCTGGTCGCCGACGGCACGCTCGCCGAGGTGCTCACTCCGGCCAATCTCAAGGCCGTCTATGGCATCGATGCGCGCGTCGAGCTCACCGGCGACTGGCCGACGATCACCACGCTGGGCCGCAGCCGGTGAGCGACACCGCCTTCTACCGCGCGCAGGGCCATGTCGCGCTGCCGCTGTTCGATCGCGCCCTGGTGGAGGCCGCCCAGGCCGACATCGCCGAGCATATCGACCGGCTCTCGCGCGCCATGTACCTGCCCTTCGACAAGAGCTGCCCCGATGCCCCGCTCGCGGAGCGGCTCGACCGGATCTATGCGCACGACCGCAGCCAGGCGAACCTGCTGCGCGTGGCGATCTGCACCGATGCGCATCGCGGGCCCCGCCTCCAGGCGATCGCCAACGATCCGCGCCTGCATGCCGAAGCCGAGCGGATCGGCGAGCGCGCGCTGGCCGGCAAGGTCGTCCGCGTCCGCGCCAGCATCGCCAGCTTTCCCGAGCACCGCCACGCCTGGCACAGCGACGTCGCCCGCGACGACGGCACGTCCTGCGGCCAGGTCTGGACCACGGCCTGGATCCCGCTGTGCGATGCCGGCCCCGGCAATGGCGGGCTGGAGATCATCCCCGGCCGCCAGCCCGCGCCGCTCGCCAGCGAGACCGATGGCGGCCTCAGGATCACCGAGGAAGCGATCGCCGGCATGCCGCGCCTCCAGCCGGAATGCCCGGCCGGCACCGTGCTGTTCCTCGATCGCTTCACGCCGCATCGCACGCTCCCCGCGGGCAAGGCGCGCTTCGCGCTTGTCGTCTGGATGAAGGCCGCCTAAGGGCAGCGCCGCGACAGGTTCCCCGGAGACGGGGATGAAAAGGGAACGGGACAATCCCGGCTGCCCCTGCAACTGTAAGCGGCGAGCCATCGGCCTCATGCCATTGGGTGTTGCACCCGAGAAGGCGGCCGGACCGGCAACGACCCGCGAGCCAGGAGACCTGCCCGTCGCGGTCGTCTTTCGTGCGGACAGGGTGTGCCGGGCGGACGGGGGTGAACCCGAGCGACGACAGGCTTGGCCGCGTGCGTGCGCGGCCGATGTCGCTCGCCCCACAGGGCATCGGCATCGGCCCTGTGCGCGTGCGGCGTCGTTATGGGTTGCACGCAATGAAGTCCGTTTTCCGTTTCTCCGCCTCGCTCCTCGCCCTGGCCGCCGCGCCCGCGGCCTTCGCCCAGCAGGCGCCCGCGCCCGACGCGGCGGCGGCCGAGGACAGCGACCAGATCACCGTCACCGCCACCCGCGCGCCGGTGAACATCGATCAGGTCCCCGCCTCGATCACCGTGCTCGACAAGGCGGCGATCGACCGCAACCAGGATATCGGCGCGACCGAGCTGCTGCTGCGCACGCCCGGCATCAGCATCTCGCGCAACGGCGGCTATGGCACCGCCACGTCGCTGCGCATCCGCGGCGCCGAGGCCGATCAGACCGTGGTGGTGATCGACGGGGTGAAGCTCAACGATCCTGCGGCCACCGGCGGCGGCTATAATTTCGCCAACCTGCTGGTCGGCGACGCATCGCGCATCGAAGTGCTGCGCGGCCCCCAGTCGATCCTGTGGGGCAGCCAGGCGATCGGCGGCGTGGTCAACATCGTCACCGCCGCGCCGGAGAAGGCGCTGGAAGGCAGCTTCGACATCGAGGCCGGCTCGCGCGAGACGGTGAGCGCCCGCGCCGCGATCGGCGGCCGCACCGGCCCCCTGAGCTGGCGCCTCGGCGGCCAGAGCTTCACCACCGCCGGCATCTCCGCGATCGCCCCGGCGTTCGGCGGCAAGGAGACCGACGGCTACACCAATCGCAGCGCCACCGGCCGCGCCGAGCTCGCGCTGGCGAGCAACCTCAGCGTCGAGGTGCGCGGCTATTATTCGAGGGGCCATACCGAGATCGACGCGACCACCGGCGACAGCAGCGACTATTCGCTGAACGAGGAGTTCGTCGGCTATGCGGGCGTGAATCTCGACCTGCTGGACGGCCGGCTGCGCAACCGCTTCGCCTATGCCTATACCGACACCGATCGCGACAGCTACGGCCCCACCCGCGCCCGCCCGCTCAGCTTCGAATCCAACGGCCGCAACCAGCGGCTGGAATATCAGGGCAGCTTCGCCTTCACCAAGCGCATCTCGGCGGTATTCGGGCTGGAGAACGAGAATTCCAGGTTCCGCAGCCGCTCGCCCGCGGCCTCACTCGCCACGCCGCTCCCGGCATTCGCGCGCGGCAATGCCGAGATCACCAGCGCCTATGCCCAGCTGAGCGTCGAGCCGATCGACGGCCTCACGCTCAACGGCGGCATCCGCTATGACGATCACAACCGCTTCGGCGGCCAGACCCTGTTCGCGGCGGGCGGCGTGTGGCGCCTGTCGACCGGCACGATCCTGCGCGCCAGCTATGGCGAGGGCTTCAAGGCGCCGACGCTCTACCAGCAGTTCAGCGAATATGGGAACACCGCGCTCGATCCCGAACGGGCCAATGGCTGGGAAGCCGGCGTCGAGCAGCAGCTGTTCGGCCGCGCGCTGACCTTCGGCGCGACCTGGTTCGAGCGCACCACCACCAGCCAGATCATCTTCAACAGCTGCACGCCCAGCTCGACCGTGCCGCTCTGCTTCGTGCCGGGCACCACCACCCGCCGCTCGGGCTATTATTCGAACGTCTCGCGCGCCGTGGCGCATGGCATCGAGGCCGCGGGCGCGCTCAAGCTGGGCGGCTTCACGCTCGACGGCAATTACAGCTGGATCGTCGCGGAGGATCGCTCGCCGGGCACCGCCAATTTCGGCAAGTGGCTGCCGCGCCGCCCGCAGAACAGCGCCAACGGCTCGATCAGCTACACTTTCCCCTTCGGCCTCACCACCGGTGCCGCGGTGCGCTGGTCGGGGCACAGCTTCGACAATGCGGCCAACACCACCCGGCTCGACGGCTATACGCTGGTCGACCTGCGCGCCGAGCTGAAGGCCGGCGACAATCTCAGCGTCTTCGCCCGCGCCGAGAACCTGTTCGACGAGACCTACATGACCGCCTATCGCTACGGCACGCTGGGCCGCAGCATCTATGCCGGCATTCGCGGGCGCTTCTGATGGGAGAAGGCAATATGACGCAGGCACGCGCTTCCACGCTCTGGATCATGCTCCTCACGCTCGCGAGCATGGCGACGAGCTTCGCCCTTGCCTGCACGGCCCCGGTCGCGGCGCTCGCCGCGCTGGCGGCGGTGCACATGCGCCGGCGCGACGGGATCGCGCTGGCGCTCGCCGCCTGGGGCGCGAACCAGGCGGTGGGCTTCCTGTTCCTCCATTATCCGCACGATCCGAAGACCCAGCTCTGGGGCCTGGGGCTCGGCACCGCGGCGGCGGGGTCGGCGATCGGCGCCTATTCGGCGCTCGCCCGGCTGCGGCTGGGGTCGACTCCGGTCCGGCTCGCCATCGCCTATGTCGCGGCGTTCGTGGCGGGCAAGCTGGTGACCCTGTGCTGGGCGGCAGTGCTGGGCGGCGTGGCGATCACGCTTCATCCGGGCTATTCGCTCGACCAGTTCCTGCGCAACGGCGCGATCCTGATCGGGCTCTACGCCTTCTACCACCTGCTGCGCGCGCTCGGCATGCCCGCGCCGCGCCAGCAGCTCGCCGCCGCCTGATGCTGAAGCGCGTCGCGGACGGCCCGGCGGTCGTCGCCTGCAACACCTGTCGCCATGCCGCGGACGCGCGCGAGGATGGCGAAGGCGTGCGCGGCGGCGCCCGGCTGGTCGCCGCCCTGCGCGCGGTCCAGGCGAGCGACCCGCGCTATGCCGGCATCGCCGTGCAGGAAATGCCCTGCCTGTTCGCCTGCACCGATTTCTGCACCGTGCATCTGCGCGCGCCGGGCAAGGTCGGCTATGTCCTCGGGAGGTTCACGCCGGACGAGGAGAGCGCACGCGCCATTCTCGATTATGCCGTGCACCATGCGGCGAGCGAGCATGGCCGCGTCCCCTACTCCGCCTGGCCCGAGGGGATTAAGGGCCATTTCATCACCCGCACCCCACCCGCTGGATTCGTCGCCGAATGACCTTTGCCTCGCCTGCCGATTTCCGCACCGCGCTCGCCGATCTGCGCGGCCCCGACCAGGGCGCCATCGCTGCCGCCCGTGCCCGCCAGGCCGAACTGACCAAGCCGGCGGGCTCGCTCGGCCGGCTCGAGGAGATCGCGATCTTCCTCGCCGGCTGGCAGGGCACCGCAAGGCCCGGGATCGCGCGCGCCCGCACCGCGATCTTCGCCGGCAATCACGGCGTGACCGTGCACGGCGTCAGTGCGTTCCCGGCAAGCGTGACGGCGCAGATGGTCGCCAATTTCGAGGCCGGCGGCGCGGCGATCAACGCGCTGTCGGGCGCGGCCGGGCTGGAGCTGCATGTGACCGCGCTCGATCTCGACACGCCGACCGCCGACTTCACCATCGCCCCCGCGATGACCGAGGTCGAATGCCTCGCCGCGCTCGATGCCGGCGCCGCGGCGGTGACCGGGGACCTCGACCTGCTCACCATCGGCGAGATGGGCATCGGCAACTCCACCGCCGCCGCCGCGCTCTGCCTGCGCAGCTTCGGCGGCACGGCGGCGGACTGGATCGGCCCGGGCACCGGCGTGGATGCGGAAGGGATCGCGCGCAAGGCCGCGGTGGTCGAGCGCGCCCGCGCCCGCCACGCCGAAGCGCCCGCCGATGCGTTCGAGACGCTGCGCCGGGTCGGAGGACGCGAGATCGCCGCTATCGCCGGGGCCGTGCTGCGCGCGCGCCAGCTGGGCATTCCGGTGGTGCTCGACGGCTTTATCGGCAGCGCGGCGATCGCCCCGCTCGCCGCCGACAACCCCGCGATCGTCGCGCACTGCATCGCCGGCCATGTCTCGGCCGAGCCCGGCCATGCCCGCCTGCTCGCCCGGCTCGGGCTGGAGCCGCTGCTGGCGCTCGGCATGCGGCTGGGCGAGGGCAGCGGCGCAGCGGTGGCGGTGGGCGTCATCCGCGCCGCGCTGGCCGCGCACGACCAGATGGCGACTTTCGCCGAGGCCCGGATATCCGGATCGCTGTGACCGGCTTCTCCCTCCATCTGCTGCGCCACGGCGCGCCCGTGCTGCCCGGGCGGCTGATGGGCCACACCGATTGCGCGCCGACGGCCGACGGCATCGCGGCATGCGCGGCGCAGGCGGCGGACCTGGGCGCCGCGCATATCGTGACTTCGGACCTGCACCGCGCCCGCGCCGCCGCCGAGGCGATCGGGACGCCGGTCGTCGACCGGCGCTGGCGCGAGCTGGACTTCGGCGCCTGGGACGGGCTGGCGCCCGACCAGATCGATCCCGACGCGCTCGCCCGCTTCTGGGCGGACCCGGATGCCAATCCGCCGCCGGGCGGCGAGCTCTGGTCGGCGCTGGTCGCCCGCATCGCCGCGGCGATCGATGCGCTGGCCCCGGCGCCCACCCTGGTCGTCACCCATGGCGGCGCGATCCGGGCCGCGCTGCATGTGCTCTGCGGCTTCGAGCAGGCCCGGCTCTGGGCGTTCGACCTGCCTTATGGCGTGCTCGTCTCGCTGCGGGTTTGGCCGGGCGCGCGGCCGAACGCCCAGATCGTCGGGATCTATCCATGAAGGGGCTGATCGTCGCGATCCAGTTCCTGACGCGGCTGCCGACGCCGCGAATCGCCGTGAGCGCCGCGGAATTCGCCGCCGCGATGCGCTGGTTCCCGGCGATGGGGCTGATCCTGGGCGCGATCGTCGCGGCCGGCTGCCGGGCCGGGGCGGAAATCGATCCCTGGACGGCGGCGCTCGCCGGGCTGGCGCTGTGGGTAGCGGTCACCGGCGCGCTGCATCTCGACGGGCTGGGCGATGTCGCCGATGCCTGCGGGGCCGCGCACAAGGACCGCGAGCGCATCCTGGCGGTGCTCGCCGATCCGCATATCGGCAGCTTCGGCGCCGTGGCGATCGGGCTGCAGCTGCTCGCCAAGCTGCTGCTGCTCCACGCGCTGATCGCCGCGAACGCCTATGCCGCCATTGCCCTGATCCCCTTCGCCGCACGCATCGGGCCGCTGTTCTGGACGCGCTGGCTGCCCGATCTCCATGCCGGTCTCGCCGCGCGATTCCGCGACGCGATCGGCCCGCTCGACCTGGCGATCTGGACATTGGCGCTGCTCGCCGCCGCCTGGTTCTCGCCCAGCCTGCTTGCCACGCCGCTGCTGCTGTTCGGCTGGGCCGCCTGGCTGTGGCGCAAGCTTGGCGGCATTTCGGGCGACGGCCATGGCGGCGGAATCGAAGTGACCGAGACCGGGCTGCTGCTCGCGGCGCTGCTCCTGGCCCGGCTCGCATGAGCCGCTGGACCTGGCATGGCGGCGGGATCGAAGCCGCGCGGCGGCATTTCGGCGGAGACGACTGGCTCGACTTGTCGACCGGCATCAATCCCCAGCCCTGGCCCGGCGCCGACACCCTGGCGATCGACTGGCGGCGCCTGCCCGAGCGCCACGAGCTCGCTGCGCTCGAAACCGCGGCCGCCACGTATTTCGGCCTCGATCCGCGCCATGTCTGCGCCGTGCCGGGCACCGAGATCGGGCTGCGGCTGGTCGGCGGCCTGCTCGGCGGCGCGGCGCAGTTCGTCGCCCCCGGCTATCGCACCCATGGCGAGATGATCGCGCGCGCCGCGCCGACCGATCTCGACGCGGCGCAGGACGGCACGCTGATCCTCGCCAATCCCAACAATCCCGACGGGCGCGTCCTGTCCCCGGCGCGCCTGGAGGAGTTGCTCGACCGGCGCGCCGGCGACGCATGGCTGCTGCTGGACGAAGCCTTTGCCGATGTCGATCCGGCGCCAAGCCTGGCCGGCCGCGTCGGCGATGCCCGCCGGCTGGTGATCTTTCGCTCCTTCGGCAAGTTCTTCGGCCTGGCCGGCGTGCGGCTGGGCTTCGTGCTCGGGCCCGCGCCGCTACTCGACGCGATCCGCGCCGCGCTCGGCGCCTGGCCGGTCTCCGCCGCCGCGATCGCCATCGGCGCCGCGGCCTATCGCGACCGTGCCTGGATCGAGAGGATGCGCGCGCAGCTCCCCGCCCAGGCCGTCGCGCTCGACGCGGTGCTGCGCGAGGCGGGCCACGCCCCGGCCGGCGCCTGCCCGCTCTTCCGCCTGATCGAAGTGGCGGACGGCATGGCCCTGTTCGAGCGACTGGCGCGCCGCGCGATCCTCACCCGCCCCTTCGCCGATCGCCCGCACTGGCTGCGCATCGGCCTGCCGCCCGGCGAGGCCGGCCTCGCCCGGCTTGCGGCGGCGCTGGCCGATGGCTGAGCCGATCGCGCTCGCCGCGCTGGCGCTCGACGCCGCTCTCGGCTGGCCGGACGGGCTCTATCGCCGGATCGGCCATCCCGTCGGCCTGTTCGCGCGGATCATCGCCCGGTGCGAAGCGCTGTGGAACCGGCCCGGGCACAGCTTCGGCACCCGGCGCCTGCTGGGCCTGCTCACCCTGGCACTGCTCGTCACGCTCGCCGGCGGCACGGGCTGGATCGTCCAGCACCAGCTGCTCGCGCATCTCGGCCCCTGGGGCTGGCTCGCCGTCGCAGCGTTCGCCTGGCCGGCGCTCGCCCAGCGCAGCCTGTTCGACCATGTCCGCCCGGTCACCCAGGCACTGGCCCGGGGCGAGCTGCCCGCCGCGCGCGAAGCCGTGAGCAGGATCGTCGGCCGCGACACCGCGATGCTCGACGAGACCGGCGTGTCGCGCGCCGCGATCGAGAGCCTGGCCGAAAGCTTCTGCGACGGCGTGGTCGCGCCTGCCTTCTGGCTGCTCCTGCTCGGCCTGCCCGGAGTGTGGGCCTATAAGGCGATCAACACCGCGGACTCGATGATCGGCCATCGCGAGGCGCGCTGGCGGGCGTTCGGCTGGGCGGCCGCGCGCACCGACGACCTGGCCAACCTGGTTCCCGCGCGGCTCTCCGGCCTGCTGCTCTGCCTCGCCGGCCCCGGCGGCTGGCGGATATTGTGGCGCGACGCCGGCAACCATGCCTCCCCCAATGCCGGCTGGCCCGAGGCGGCGATGGCCGGCGCGCTGGGGCTGCGCCTTGCCGGCCCGATCGCCTATGACGGGGTGATGCACGACAAGCCCTGGATCGGCGACGGCCGCAGCGACGCGGATGGCGGGGACATCCGCCGCGCGCTACGCGTCTATGCGCGGGCCTGCCTGCTGCTCTGGCTCGTCGCGGGAGGCCTGGCATGGGCGCGCTGATGCTGCAGGGCACCGGCTCGGACGTCGGCAAGTCGGTGCTGGTCGCCGGGCTCTGCCGCGCCTTCGCCAATCGCGGGCTCGCGGTGCGCCCGTTCAAGCCCCAGAACATGTCGAACAACGCCGCGGTGACGGCGGACGGCGGCGAGATCGGCCGCGCCCAGGCGTTGCAGGCGATCGCCTGCCGCGCGGCACCGCACAGCGACATGAACCCGGTGCTGCTCAAGCCCCAGGCCGATCGCACTTCGCAGCTGATCGTGCAGGGCCGGGTGCGCGGCACGCTCGGCTCGGGCAATTTCCGCGAGGCGCGCGGCAGCCTGATCGCCGAGGTGCTGGCGAGCTACCACCGGCTCCGCGCGGAGTGCGACCTGGTGGTGGTCGAGGGCGCCGGATCGCCGGCCGAGATCAACCTGCGCGCCGGCGACATCGCCAACATGGGCTTCGCCCGCGCCGCCGGGGTCCCCGTGGTGCTGGTCGGCGATATCGACCGGGGCGGCGTGATCGCCGCGATCGTCGGCACCCGCGCAGTGATCGATCCCGAGGACGCCGCGATGATCCGCGGCTTCCTGATCAACAAGTTCCGCGGCGATCCGGCGCTGTTCGAGGATGGCTATCGCGCGATCGAGGAGCGGTCCGGCTGGCCCGGCTTTGGGGTGGTGCCCTGGCTGCCCGCCACCGTCCGCCTGCCGAGCGAGGACGCCGTGGTGCTCGATCGCGCCGCGCCGCGCGGCGGCGGCCGCAGGCTGGTCGCCTGCCCGATCCTGCCGCGGATCGCCAATTTCGACGATCTCGATCCCCTGAAGCTCGAGCCCGGCGTCGAGCTGGCGCTGGTGCCGCCCGGCACCCCGATCCCGGGCGATGCCGCGCTGATCGTGCTGCCCGGCTCCAAGGCGACGATCGCCGATTTCGCCTTTCTGCGCGCCCAGGGCTGGGACATCGACATCCGCGCGCATCACCGGCGCGGCGGCGCGGTGCTCGGGCTGTGCGGCGGCTATCAGATGCTCGGGCGCAGTATCGCCGATCCGCTGGGGATCGAAGGGCCGGCAGGGCAGGTCGAAGGGCTCGGCCTGCTCGACGTCGCGACCAGCCTCGCGCCCGCCAAGGTGCTGCGCCAGGTGGCGGGCACCGCGCTCGGCGCACCGGTCCATGGCTATGAGATGCACATGGGCGAGACGACCGGCCCGGACATGGCGCGTCCCTTCGCGCTGCTCGACGGGATCGGCCCCGAAGGCGCGATCAGCCGCGACGGCCTGGCGATGGGCAGCTATCTCCACGGCCTGCTCGCGGCGCCCGAAGCGCGCAGCGCGCTGCTTGCCCGGATCGGCGTGGCCGGGGCCGGGCGCGACCATGCGGCGGACGTCGACGCCGCGCTCGACGAGATCGCCGCCGCGCTCGAGCGCCATGTCGATATCGGCGGATTGCTGGAGCTGGCCCGGGAGACCCCATGACATGACCAGGTTGTTCGTCCTCGGCGGCGCCCGCTCGGGCAAGAGCCGCTACGCCCAGCAGCGCGCCGAGGCGCTGGCCGGCCGCCACGTCTTCATCGCCACCGCCGAGGCCTGGGACGCGGAAATGGCGGAGCGCATCGCCCGGCACCGTGCCGATCGCGACACGCGCTGGGAGACGGTGGACGCACCGCGCGATCTTGCCGCGGCGCTCGACGCCGCGAGCGGCACCGGGGCCGTGGTGCTGGTCGATTGCCTCACCTTATGGGCCAGCAACCTGTTGCTCGCCGATGCCGACATGGAGGAAGCGACCGACGAGCTGCGCGCGGCGATCGCGCGCTTCGACGGGGGGCTGATCCTCGTCGCCAACGAAACCGGCTTCGGGATCGTGCCCGACAATGCGCTGGCGCGACGCTTCCGCGATGCGGCGGGGCGGATCAACCAGGCGGTCGCGGCGACCGCCGACGAAGTGATGCTCGTCGTCGCCGGCCTGCCGATGCGCGTCAAATAGCCCTTTCGGAGCGTTGGAGCTGCCTGAAGCGCCGTGATATCGGAAAGGCGCAGTTCGGGAGTGCAGCATGTCCGCGCCAGTCAAGATCCTGCTCCAGACCACCATTCCTCCAATCGCCGACGATTGGAGCATCGCGCGCTTCTCGATGCTGCGCGATCACCTGGCCGGGCTGGCCGACGACGATGGCGCTCCCGTCTTCGAAGTGACCGCCCGCGACCGCTCCGCCCCGGGCGCGCCCGATCCGGTGCTCTCCACGCTCGACCGGTCGGACTATGCGGCGCTCTGGCTGTTCGCGGTCGATACCGGCGACGGGCTGACCGCCGAGGATTGCGCAGCGATCGGCCGCTTCCGCCGGAGCGGCGGCGGGCTGCTGGTGACGCGCGATCACATGGACCTGGGCTGCTCGGTCTGTTCGCTGGGCGGCGTGGGCGCAGCGCATTTCTTCCACAGCCACAATCCCGATCCCGAGGAGGACCGCCGGGTCGACGATGATCGCGAGACCGGCGGCATCCGCTGGCCCAATTACCATTCGGGCGCGAACGGCGATTACCAGGAGATCGCGATCCTGGGCGACGTCCATCCGGTGCTGCGCGACGCGGAGGCGCCGGGCGGGCTCATTCGCTTCCTGCCCGCCCATCCGCACGAGGGCGCGGTGGGCGCGCCGGCGGACGATCCCTCGGCGCGAGTGGTGGCGATGGGCACCAGCAAGGCGAGCGGGCGCGCGTTCAACATCGCCGTCGCCTTCGAACCTTCGGAGCAGGGCGGCCCCGCCTGGGCGGAATCGACCTTCCACCATTTCGCCGACTATAATTGGGACCCCGCCAGCGGCTGCCCCAGCTTCGTATCCGAAGCGCCCGGCCACGGCCTCGCCGCTTCGCCCGAGGCACGGGCCTCGGTCCGCAACTATGCGCGCAACCTTGCCCTGTGGCTGGCCGGCCGCCTGCCCATCGACGCGCAGGCGCGACGGCGCGACCGCGAGCTGGACGAAGCGCTGAAGGAGACCTTCCCGGCCAGCGACCCGCCGGCGATCTACTGATCGCGCCAGGCCGCCAGCGCCGCGCGATAGGTGCGGCCGACCGGGATCGAGGTTCCGTCGACCAGCTCGATCGGGCCGCCCCGGTGCAGCACCGCGACCTTGGCGCCGTTGACGGCGTGGCTGCGGTGCACCCGGATCAGGTGCGGCACCGCCATCCGCACGAGCGCGCCGAGATTGACGGTGACCAGCAGGCTGCGCCCGTCGGCGAGGTGGACCCGGCAATAATCGTCCTCGGCCTGGGCATGGAGCAGGTCACCGCTCGCGATGCGATGCTGCGCATTGCCGTGCGGCAGCGTCACATATGCCGCTGCGGCCGGCACCGGCGCTTCGACCGGAACCGCACGCCTGGGAAGCGCGATGGCGGCAAGAAAGGCCGCGGCCAGCAGATAATAGCCCGAATCGAGGAACCCCGGCACCAGCGACGCCCAGAGCAGCGCCATGCCATAGCCGCCCAGCGCCAGGCGCATCCGCCCCTGCCCCCAGGCCGCCCCAACCAGCGCGGCGCCCGCGCCGGCCCGCAGCGCCCATAGCGCCTTCGCATCCCAGGCCGGCAACAGCCACGCCGCCGCCACCGCCAGCGCCGTGATCCCCAGCAGCGCCGTCCGCGTCCGCCGCTGCTCCACCAGCGCGCGCGCCATCCATGCCAGCAGCAGCGCGGCGATCCCCGCGAGCAGCGCCACCACGAAGAGCCGGGCCACTTGCCAGGGATAGGCATAGGTCAGCATCAGCTTCGATGCCTCGGCCATAGCCTGGACCAGCACGACCCCGGCCAGCAGCGCGGGCGCGCGCCCGGTCCGCGCGAGCAGGTGGAGCGCCAGGATCGCCACCAGCAGCCCGAGCGCGATCAGCGTCGGCAGATACGCCCGCAACACGCCGCGCAACGGCTCCTGCGGCGGGCCGATCGCAAGCCGGTGCACCGGCCGGCCGACCGGCACCCAGCGATGATGCGCGGAGAGCCGCACCTCGACCAGATTGTCCCCCGCGCGCAGCCGCCCCCAGGGCACGGGGAAGCTGGCGGTGAACCTGCCGGGCACCTCGTGCGCGCGATCCGGGCCGACCCGGCCGTTGGCGCCAATCACCGTGCCGTTCCACCGCACCTCGGCGCTCGCCATCGCCGTCACGTCCACCGCCAGCGCCTCCTCCCGCCGCGGATCCGTGATCCGTACCACCCGCCGCATCACCGTGACCGGCGCGGCGAGCGACACGCCGGTCGGATCCCCCCAGCCGCACACGGCATCCGAGGGGCAGATCCACCACAAGGGAGCGGCCGATTGCGGCGCCGGCATGTGCCGGGGCCAGGCCGCGATCCCTAGCGCGGCCAGCCCGGCGAGCAGCAGGAACGGCGCGATCAGCGATGCGGGAACGCGTTCACCGAGCGCCACGAACGTTCACCGATTGGCGATGGCGATACGGCCGGGCCGATCGCAGGAATGGAAGGAACGCCCCATTGCGCGTTCCTGACGTTCGCGCCGGGATCGTGCAAGGGGGCCCAAGGGAGTATCGAGAGTGGAACATATCGATCGCCGCATGCTGATGGCCGGCATGATCCTGCTGCCCGTCGCCGCCCGCGCCGCGCGGCTCGGGAGCGGCGCGGAGCAGGCCGGGCTCGACGCGCTGGTGCGCAAATGGGCGGACGAGCAGGGCTTCCGGGGCCTGGTCGCGCTCGGCCGCAAGGGGCATGCGACCGCGAGCAGCGCCCAGGGCTTCGCCAATGTCGAGAAGCGCCTGCCGTTCGATCTCGACGTGCCGATGGCCATCGCCTCGATCTCCAAGCGGATCACGGCGGTGATGGTGATGCGGCTCGTCGAACGCGGCCAACTCGCCCTCGATGCCCCGATCGCGCGCTATCTTCCCGCCTATCGCGAGGACAGCGGCGCCAAGGTGACGCTGCGCCACCTGCTCTCGAACAGCAGCGGCATCCCCAACCAGTTCGGCGCCGTGGTCCGCGCCCGCCCCGAGCTCTTCGGCAAGGACATGCCCGCCGGCGAAGCGGTTGCCCTCTTCGCCTCGGGCGACCCGGTTTTCGCGCCCGGCACCCGCTTCGACTATGCCCTGACCAATTGGATCCTGGTGCTGGCGATCCTGGAGAGGGTGTCCGGCACGCGTTTCCCGAATCTCGCCCGCGCGCTGGTCACCACGCCGCTGCGCCTGCCCGCCACCCGCCTCGAGCATCTCGGCGGTTCGGCCTCCTATCGCACGCTCGATCCGCCCACCGTGTGGACTTCCCCCACCGCCGACTATCTCGCAGCCGGCGGCGGCTTCTACGGCACCGGGCGCGACCTGATGCGGTTCGGCCATCAGGTCTATGGCACTTCCTTCCTCACCCCGGGCTCGCGCCGCGCCCTCACCACGATCGAAGTGGCGTCCGATCACTATGCGCTCGGCGGCCGCGTCCGCGAGGTGGCGATCGCGGGAAAGAAGGTGCGCTGTGCCTGGGATACCGGCAATCGCGAAGGCTATCGCTCGGTGCTCGGCCATCGGCTCGACGGCGGCGGCACGGTCGTGGTGCTCAACAACACCGGCTATTCGCAGAAGACGATGGACGAAGTCGCCGAAGCGGCGCTCCGCCTTCAGGCCCGATAGTCGGGTGCCTTCCCCCGGCACACCCCGCCGGGGGAAGGCACGGAATCACGGCGCCTCGTCGGCGTCGATCACGCCATTGTGGTTGGCATCGGCCTTGTCGAACTTGGCGAGGTCCTCCGCGGCCAGCTCCGCGGCGCTGACATAGCCGTCGCCATCGGTGTCGAGCCGCTTCAGGCGGCGATCGACCTTGGCCTGGTCCATCGCCTCGCCACGCTTCTCCGCCGACTTGGTCATGAAGGCGAGCAGCTCGGCCGGGCTGCCCTTGCCGTCGCCATTGGTGTCGAGGCTCTTGAACTTCTTGGCCGAGGCCGCCTGGGCCTCCGCGCGGGTCTGGCCGGCCTTCTGGGCAAGCGCCTGGCCGGAGACCAGCAGCGCCGCCACGGTCACGGCGATCTTCACATTCTTCATGACGTCCATCCTCCTTGATGCTCCTGTCGTGATCAGAACCGGAAGCCGGCGCTGGCCCGGGCGCCGACGCTCGAGCCGCCGCCGCCCGTCTCGCCGCGCACCCCCAGGCCGAGCACGAAGCGCCCGACATCGGTCGAGGCATCCAGCCGGCCGGTCAGCGTGGTCCTGCCGAACTGCCCGCCGCTCGCCGTGAAGCCGTTGCCGGTGTCGATGAACCGGAACATCCGCCGGGTCTCCGGATCGTCGATATAGGAGCGGCCGCCGACATCGCCGGTCAGCGTCACGCCGCCCATCTTCGCGGTGCCGCGCAGGCCGTAGCTAGCCAGGCTGGTGGTCGTCCGCGCCTTGCCGGCAAGCAGCGCCGCCGCGCCGCCCCATTCCTGCGCCCGGTCGAACGTCGTCGCGTTCACGCTCGCCCCCAGATAGGGGCCGACGCGGGCGTCCTTCCCCAGCGGCGCAAGATAGGCCAGCTCGCCGAACGCAGTATAGCCATGGCCGTCATCGGCGCCGCTCAGCTGGTTGGCCAGGCCGCCAAAGGCCACCCGGCGGCCGGTCGAGAAGGTGTTGGACGAATAGCCGAGGCCGCCGGCGAAGCGCAGGCCGTGCAGCGTATAGCCGAAATAGGCGAAGGCCGAGTTGCTCACCAGCTTGCCGTCGCTGGCACGGGCATCCAGGCTGATGTCGTTGCTGGCATAGCGATAGGAGAAGCCATAGCGCAGATTGTCGCCGGTCATCTCGATGCCGCCCGAGAGCACCCGGCGGTTCGATTCGATCCCGGCCAGGCCGCCGCGCGCGCCGGCCTTGAGCTGGCCGACATCGCCCGCCATCCACAGCGTCCGCTTCTGCCCGCGCGGCCCGTCGATCCGGCCGATCAGCTCGCGTGCCGCGTCATGCCCGTCGCGTGCCGCCACCGTCATGCCCGCCGCGAACACTTCGCCCGAAAGCTGGTCGAAGGCGCCGCGCGCATCGGCGGCGTTGAGGCCGATCACCGCGTCGAACACCCCGCCCGAGCTCTGCGCGCCGACCGCCGCGGCGACCGCCACCTGGTTCGGCGTCTGCGCGACCGCGCCCAGGCTGACGTCGTTGCGCAACAGGCGCAGCTGCACGCTGGCCGCGTTGTAGACCAGCGAAGGCGTGAGGAACGCAAGGTCGGTGACGACGCTGCCGAACGTTCCCGTCACGCTCGATCCGGAGAGGATGGTATAGGTGGTGAGCGGCAGGAAGTTGGTCTGCCCCCCGGTCAGCACCGAGACGGCGCCGCCGTTGATCGTCACCGCCCCGGTGGCGATGATCTGGTCCGATATCCCGGTGGGCGACACTTCGACCTGATAGGTCGAGCCCGCCGCGAAGGTCAGGCTGCCGTTCACGTTCAGCGTGCCGATCGAGTTGCCCGGCGCCACGATGCCGGAAACGGTGAGCGCGCCGACCCGACCCGAGCCGCCGATGCGGCCGGTCGCGCCGATCGTCACCGATCCGGCGAGCGAGCCGTTCACCACCAGCAGGCCGTCATTGATCGTCGTCGTGCCGGTATAGGTGTTGGCGCCGTTCAGCGTCAGCGTGCCGCTGCCCGACTTGACCAGGCGGCCGGTGCCCGAGAGCACGCCCGAATAGGCGGAGGCCCCGGTGCTGTTCACGGTCAGCACCGCGCTGCCGAGCGCGATGCCGCCGTCGCCGGCCAGGCCGCCCACCGTGGTCGCGAAATTCGCCAGGTTGACCGCGCCCGGCGCCGTCACGGTGAGCGTGCCGGTACCAAAGGCATTGGCGACGCCCGCCGTCAGCGTGCCGCCGGTCACCGTGGTGCCGCCGGAATAGGTGTTGGCACCGCCGAGCGTGAGCGTGCCGCTGCCCGACTTCACGAAGCTGCCCGTGCCGCTGATCACGCCGGTGAAGCTGCTGGTCGTGCCGATGTTCGCGGCGAGCGAGCCGTTGCCGAGCAGGATGCGGCCCGCGCCGCTCAGGCCAGAGACCGACGCGGCGCCGCCGTTGACGTCCAGCGTCGCCCCGCTCGCGACGCTGAGCGCGCCGCTGCCGATCGTGCCGCCGTCGAGCCGCAGCGTGCCGGCCGAAACCGTCGTCGCCCCGGCATAGCTGTTCGCGCCGGCCAGGGTGAAGGTGCCGCCGCCCGCCTTGGTGAGCCCACCGCTGCCGCTGATCACGCCGGCATAGCGCGTGTCGGCATTGCCGCCGCCGGTGGTGAGGCTGCCGCCCGAAAGCGTCACGCGGCCATCGCCCGCCAGGCTGGCGACGGTCTGCGAGGCGGCGAGATCGAGCGTCGCGCCCGCCGCGATGGTCACGTTGGTGCCGGCGGGCAGCGCGCCGCCCACGCCCGCGCGCAGCGTGCCGCCGGCGATGCTGGTGGCGCCCGCATAGCTGTTGGCGCCGCCCAGGATCAGCGTGCCGCCGTCCAGCTTGCTGATCCCGCCGGTGCCGCCGATCGCCGCGCCGATGGTCGCGCTCACGCCCGGATCGACGCGGATATTGGTCTGCGCATCGGCCAGGCTCAGGCTGCCCGTGCCCGCCGCGATCACATAGCCGTCGGTCATGAACTGCATGCCGGTCACGCTGATCGCGCCATCGACGGTGACGGTGCCCGCCGCGCCCTGGAACACGGCGAAGCGGCCGCCCCAGCTGTCGTTCACCGTGCCGTTCGCATTGGTCCAGTTGGTGCGTGTGCTGGTCCAGCTGCCCGAACCGCCGCCGACCGCGCCGTTCGCGGTGGTGCCGGCGCCGTCCCAGAACTGAATCTCGGGGACGATATTGTCATAGACCAGGTTGACCTGATGCCCCACCGAGGTCTGCAGGTTGATGTGCGGCGCGTTCGCGCCCGCCGGCAGCGCGCCGATCGTCAGGCCATTGTTGGTAAGCGTGCCGCTATAGTCGATCAGGCGATAGACGCCGATGCCGAAGCCGCCGAGATCGGTGACGTTCAGCGTGCCGGCGAGCGTGAGGTTGCCGTTGACCTGGATGCGGTCGCTCGCGCCCGCCACGTTCGGCGCGCCGAGCCCCATGTCGAGCACCGAGCCCGCGGACAGGACCAGCCCGCCGGTGGTGAGCGTTCCCGCGCCCGCCCCGCCGGCGGCGAGATGCGCGCCGTCGGCGATCGTCACCACGCCCGCCGCGCTGCCCGAGCCGGAAAGCGTCGCGCCGCCGGCGACGTTGACCGCGCCGGCGACGCTGCCGTCGAGCTGGAGCGTGCCGGCGTTCACCTGGGTCGCGCCGAGATAGGTGTTGGCGCCGCCGAGCGTCAGCGTGCCGCTGCCGCTCTTGGTCAGGCCGCCATTGCCGCTGGCGATGCCGGTGAAGCTGTCATTCGCGCCCAGCCCGCCGGTGGTCAGGTTGGCGCCGAGCAGCACGCTGCCCGCGCCGTTCAGGCCGCCCACAATCTGGTTCGCGCGAATGTCGAGCGTCGCGCCGGCGGCGACCGAGACGTTGCTCGTCGCCGGCAGCGCGCCGCCGTTCAGCGCCACCAGCGTGCCGCCCTGCACATTGGTCGCCCCGGCATAGCCGTTCGCGCCGGCAAGGATCAGCGTGCCGGCATCGTTCTTGATCAGGCCGCCGGTTCCGCCGATCGCCGCGCCGATCGTGGCGGTCAGGCCGGGATCGACGCGGATGTTGGTGAGCGCGGTGTTGGTGGTCAGCGTGCCGGTGCCGGCGGCGATCACATAGCCGTCCGTCATGAACTGCGCGCCGGTGAACAGGATCGCGTCGTCCACCGTCACCGTGCCCGCCGCGCCGCCGAACACGCCGAACGCGCCGGCCCAGCCGGTGTTGTTGGTGCCGGTCGCGTCGGTCCAGTTGGGGAAGCTGTTGGTCCAGCTGCCGCTGCCGCCCTGGGCCACGCCGTCACCCGAATTGTCGGTGCCGTCCCAGAACTGGATCGTGGCCGCCGTCGGCGTGCCGTAGACCAGGTTCACCTGCGTCGCGACCGAGGTCTGGATGGTCATCAGGCCGCCATTGGCGCCGGCGGGCACGCCGCCGATCGCCAGGCCGTTGTCGGTTAGCGCGCCGGTATAGTTGATCAGCCGGTAGACGCCCTCGCCGAAGCCGCCGACGTCGTGCACGTTGAGCGTGCCGTCGAGGACGAGGTCGCCGTTCACCTGGATGCGGTCGCCCGTGCCCGGGGCGGCGAGGTCATAGTTGAGCACCGAGCCGGCGGACAGGATCAGGCCGCCGGTGGTGAGCGTGCCGACCCCGCCATTGCCCGGGGCGATCGTCGCGCCCGAGGCATCGAGCACCCCGCTCACCTGGCCCGCGCCGGAGAGGGTGGTGCCGGCCGCCATGGTCACCGCGCCCGACCAGAGGCCGGAAAGCGCCACGCCGCCGCCGGTGACGGCGAGCACGCCGTTGGTGGTGTTCTGGCCCGACAGGGTCAGCGTGCCGCTGCCCACCTTGGTCAGCCCGCCGCCGATGCCGGCGACACCGCTGTTCAGCCCGCGGACGACGCCCGAGAAAATCGTGTCGCCGCCGAGCCCGCCGGTGGTGAGCGTCGCGCCGACGTTGCGGCCGGTATCCACCGTGCCGCTGCCCGAAAGATTGCCGATCGTCTGGTTGTAGCCGATCAGGGTGCTGCTGCCGGAACCATCGACGCCGTTCAGGTCGAGCGTGCCGCCGCTGCCCAGGATCACCGCCGAATTGGCCGAGAAGCTGTTGGCGAGCAGGCCGGTGCGCAGCATGCCGGTGCCGCTGATGATCGTGTCGCCGGAATAGCTGTTGGCAGTGGTCAGCGTCAGGTTGCCGCTGTTGACCAGTTGCAGGCCGCCGGAGCCGCTGATCGCGCCGGCGGTCTGCAGGTTGCGCGTGCGGTTGTAGATTAGCGTGCCGTTGTTGAGGATCGTGCCGCTCACCGAGCCGCCGCTGCTGGTGTCATAATCGTCGAAGCGCAGCGTCGCGCCGGCGGCGATGGTGGCGCCGTTCGCCAGCGTCTGGCTGTTGATGATGCCCCAGGTGCCGCCCTGCACGTTCAGCGCCTCGAAGTAGCTGGCGTTCACCAGCACCTGCGAGCCGGTGCCGGTGAGGTTGAGGATGTCGGTGACGGTGGTGCCGGAGACCGGATCGCCGTTCCAGCCCACGAGGTTGCCGTTGATCGTCGCGCCGGTCTCCACCGTCAGCGTGTTGGTGACGTTGGTGTTGGTGGCCGGCGCGCCGCCGAAGGTCACGGCGTTGGTGGAGGCGCCGGTGGTGGTGCTGCCCGCCGCCAGCGTCACGCTGTTGACCGTGTTCAGGCCAAGGTTGATGCGGATCGCCTCGCGCCCCAGGGGGCTGGAGCCGCTGCTGACGCCGCCATTGGCGCTGCCGCTGATCGTGCCGCGGTTGATGATCGTGGTATTGCCCGTGCCGAACACGCCGAACGCGCCGGTGATCACGCCCGTCGCCTCGTTGGTCAGCATCAGGGTGCCGCCATTATGGCCGCGCACGCCTTCGCCCTGGCTGGAGGCCGCGCCGTTGAGCATGCCGGTGCCGGTGATCGTTCCGGCATTGGTGATCGTGGTCGTGCCGCTGCTCTGGATGCCCTGCGCGCCGGTGATCGCACCGCCCGCCTGGTTGTTCAGCACCAGGCTGGCCGACGCCAGGCTGAACTCGATGCCCTGCGGCGCCGCGCCGCTGAAGGCAGTGCCCTGGGACAGGCTGATGATCGTGCCGGAATTGGTGATGGTGACCACGCCGGTGTCGGGGCCCGTGTCGCCGGTCGAGCCTTCGGCGAAGCGGATCGCATCGTTGTTGGCGCGGATGATCCCGGTGTTCACGATCGTCGCCGTGCGATCGAGGGTTCCGGCGGGCGCGCTGTTGATCGCGCGGCCGGCACCGGTGGCGTCGGTCGATTCGATCGTGCCGTTGTTGGTGACGACGACGCCGGTGCCCGTGCTGGCGCCGTTGATGTTGACTGCCTGGCTGGTGCCGGCGGGCGTCGTGATGGTGCCGGTCGACGTCACCGTCACCGTACCGGCGCCGCTGACGCTGACGCTGGTCGTGCGCGTGTTCGACACCGTGGTTTGCGCAAAGGCCGTGCCGGGCAGCGCCACGAAGCAGGCCGAAAGGAGCAGGCGCGTGCGCATGCTGCGGGCGCGGATCGAAAAGGTCATGAGTCTTCCTCCCCATCGCGGCGTCTTCGGCCGCATCGGTCATCGCCAGTCGCCTGGCCGCTGGTGATTTCGTCAGGGCCCGCGCCGCGGCGCCCGCCCTCGCCGCCCCCCGGCGGCGTCGTGCCGGCTAGGCCGGCGTCGGCATCGTCGCTTGCACTCCCATCACGCACCTCTCTGCTCGTTTCCGGCTTTTCCCGGCCTGGACGGTCCGATTGCGGAATTATGAAGGATAAGGCCCGATCCCCAGTCCGGAGTCAATATAATTGCCAGTCCAGTAATCCAAACAGGTATAGGCAATCTACAGGCAAATCGGCAGGCAATCGGTTCGCAGCCACAGCGGTGGCCGAGCGGTCACGCGCAAGCGACACGCAACGGCAACCCGGCGGCCATATGCGCCAGCCCGCCCGACGCACGGCCGCGCACGGTCAGGCCAGTTATCGCCAACCGATTCCGATTGTCCGGAGCATTTTGTTCGAAGCCGCCCGAGGCGACGGGCTCCCGCTAGGGTTCCGAATGAATATCCATTGCGCGTTTCAACATCCCAACCTCTCCCTGTACCGGCCTTTATCTGTCAGATGGCTTTGGTTACCGGTGTCATACCAATAGGGCGTAGTTTTGCGCAGGAGTCAAGAGACTGGTCAGGCCAACTTCGGGACAGGCGCGCACGGCATCGCGCCGCGGCTCGCGCGGCGCGATCGAGAGGCTGGGAAAACCGGCGCCGCGGCGCGCGGATCAGCTCAGCTGGGCGCTGATCAGGAAGCGGTTGCGGCTGGCTTCGGCCTTGCGGCGGAGCTCGAGGATCTCGCGCTCTTCCGAGGCCTTCAGCATCGCCTCGAGCAGGCGGCTGAAATGCTTGCGCATCGCCGTGCGCGCCGCCGCCGAATCGCGCTTCTTCAGCGCCTCGAGCACGGCGGCGTGCTCGTCGTGGCGGCTGTCCTCGTCCTTGCCGCAGACCGAGGCATGGAGCGCGCAGATCTCCGGTATCTCGGTGCGCATCCGCCACAGGCTGTTGATCACGAACATGATCGCCTGGTTGCCCGAGGCGCTGGCGATGGTGAGGTGGAAGGCGCGGTCCGCCTCGGTGGCGGCGGCGCTGCCCTCCTCCGCCTCGTCCATTGCGGCCACCAGCGATTCCAGCACCTGGATCTGCTCGTCGCTGATCGTCGGCGCCGCCAGCGCCGCGGCTTCCGATTCGAACAGCGAGCGCGCCTCGGTCAGCTCGAATGCGCTCACCACCGGCAGCGCACCCGCATTCTGCTCGCCGCGATCGCAGACATAGACGCCTGATCCGGTCTTGATCCGCACCAGGCCCTGGGCCTGGAGCGCGATCTCCGCCTCGCGGATCGTCACGCGGCTCACGCCCAGCCGCTCCGCCATCTCCCGCTCCCCGGGCAGGCGCGAGCCGGGAGGGAAAGTGCCCTCCGCGATCATCGCCGCGATACGCTCGGCGATATCCTGGAAGAGACGGCGTTCGGCCATGGAGATCCTCGGTAAGCTTGGTCTACCCCTCAGCAATGCCCCAGACCGCCGGCATTTGGAATAGGCAATTGGTCCGCACCGCTACACTCGGCCCAGATCAGCGCAGGCGAATGCGGAAGCTCAGGAAATATTGCGGCCCGTAATATTCGACGTTCCGGGTGCTGCCGACGACCGGCATATACTCGACGCGCGGCGCGTTGAAGAGGTTGAGCGCCTGGAAGCGGATATCGGCGACCTTGTTGATCCGGTAGCTCAGGTTCGCGTCGAACGTGTTGTTGCCCTCGACATAGCGCAGCTGGGTATTGTCGCTGGTGAACGCCTGATAATAGCGCGAGCGGTAGCGATAGATGCCCTGGAGCGAGATCGGCCCGATCTCGTAAAAGGCCTGGGCCGAGAAGACGTGCTTCGAATAGCCGCTCAGGCCCGCCGCCGGGATCAGCCCAGGGATCAGCGCGCCCGTCACGCCGTCCACCACATCGCCATAGCGGATGTCCTGGGTCTTGTAGTTCGACCAGGCGTAATTGTAGCTCAGCTTCACGCCCAGCCCGTCGAGCGGATGCGGCAGCCAGCTGAACCGGTTCGAGGCCGTGATCTCCAGGCCGTAGAGGTCGGCCTTGGCGTTGCTGTTCGCCGTCTGGGTGACGGGCACCGCATAGTCCTGGCCGCCGATGGTGAAATCCTCATCGGCGGTGATCGGGATCTTCCCGCCGCTGAAGCGCTTGTAATAGGCGGTCGCGGCGAACAGCGTGTCCTTGTTGGCATAATATTCGAACGCCAGGTCGCCGTTCCACGACATGGTCGGCTTCAGCCGCGGGCTGCCGGTGGCGATGATCGAGTTGATCGCGTCGGTCACCGAAGTGAAGCCGTTCCCCACTTCCAGCGTGATGTTCCGCCCGGCCCCCAGCGCGCTCGGCGCCGGGCGCGACATGGCGCGATAGATGCCCGCGCGCACCCGCATCCTGGGTGCGACGTCGAAGATCGCGTTGACGCTGGGCAGCCAGCGCATCGTGCCCGCGGCGATCCTGGTATCGGTGAAGCTGCCATTGGCGCGCAGCGAGATCGTGCCGTCGCTGTTGTTGATCACGTCGAGGCCCGAGCGCAGTCCCCGGGCGGTAACCTGGGTATGCACGCCGCGCACGCCGAAATTGCCGCGCACCGGGATGCCGGCGAACCGCCCCGAATAGGTCGCCATCGCATAGCCGGCCCAAGTCTCTTCGGTGACGTCCGAATTCTCCACGGCGCGCAGGTCGCCGCTATTGCCCGGATCCTCGGTGCCCAGATAGTTGCGGAACTCGCAGAGCACGTCGAAGGTGGCGTAGCCGCCGATCCCCCGGCTCGGCGCATCGGCGAAGAAGTTGCGCTCGGGAAAGGGCGTGCGACAGGCCAGATTCACTCTGCGGTCCACCGCCAGGTCGTTCTGGTCGATGTTCACATCATTGCTGTAGCCGAAGAATTTCCGCCTGGCCCAGCGCCCGCCAATGTCGATCCGCTCGAGGAAGCCATCCAGCTTGTAGCTCGCGTCGAGCCGGGCCGAATGGATCTCGTCGTCGCGGCCGTCCTGCGATCGGGTCAGCCGGGCATCGTCGCTGAACAGGTCATGGTCGGTGGGGTCGAAGCGCGGATCATAGGCGAAGGCCGGCAGGAAGCTCTGCGTGAAGTCGACATGATAGGGGATACGCTGATTGTTGATCGGCGTGCGCACGCCATAGATGTCGAACGGATCGGTGCGCAGGCGGACCTGGCGGGTGATGTCGAGCCGGGAGGTGTGCGAATAGCCGAAATCGGCCGTCACGGTGAGCCGATCCGCCGGCTTCCATTCGACATTGCCGCCAAAGCCCAGATATTTCTCGTCGCGCAGGAACAGGCCCGACACCGTCTGCATCGTCGCCGAGCCATCGGCCGAGAGCATCTGGTGGTTGTCGCCGATCACCACATTGTGAAGGTTGTAGCGCCCCTCGGCGGTGCCGAAATCGTTGCGCTGCTCGCTATATTGGCGCCGTGAATATTGCAGGTCGAGATTGACGTCGATCGTCGGGCTCGGCTGCCACTGCACCGCGCCGAACACCGCATTGCGCAGGTCCGACGTGATCATCTGGCGATAGAGATACGAGTTGGACGCATGATAATAAGGCGTGCCCGCATTGCCCTGCTGGCGCGTCACTTCGGTGCAGTTGGCGGTGGAGATCACCGCGGCGTTGCAGGTGAACCAGGTCGTGCTGGTGTAGAAGCGCTCGACCGGATCGTTCACATCGTTGCGCTGATAGCCGATCGAGACGCCGAGCCTGCCCAGCGCGCCGATATCGAACTGGTCGATATAGCTGGCCGTCGCCCGGTAGCCATAGGGGTTCCGGCCGCTGATCCGGTCCTGATAGGGATTGAGGTTGCCCTTGATCTCGGCCTGGATCTGGCGGCGCTTATGGTCGAGCGGCTTGCGCGTCTCCAGCTCGATCAGGCCGGCCACGCCGCCTTCGATCAGGTCCGCCTGCTGCGTCTTGTAGATCTTGATCGCGTTGAACAGCTCGGAGGGGAACTGGCCGAAATTCACTGCCCGGTCGCCCGAGCCGTTGGTCGCCTCGCGCCGGTTCAGCGTCGTCATGCTCAGGCCCGAGCCGAGGCCGCGGATCGAGACTTCGGTGGGGCCGTAATTGGCGCGGTCGATCGAGGCACCGGTGATCGTCGCGATCACTTCGCCGACCGACTGGCCGGGCAGCTCGCCGATCTCCTTCGACGATACCGCATCGACGATCGCATCCGCATTGCGCTTCGACTGGATCGAGGTCTGGATCGTCTCGCGGATGCCGGTGACGACGATCTGGTCTTCCCGGCTCTGCTCCGCCGCCGGCGTGTCCGCCGGCGCGGGCGCGCCATCCTGGGCCCGGGCCGGCACCGCCGCCAGCGCCGCGGCGATCGAGGCGCCCGCCAGCAATACCGAGCGGCCGCGCGCGCACGCACGGATGGAGACCATAGCCATTCAAATCCTCCCCGATTGTATTCTTATACCAATTACATGAACCAATATCCCAAATGATGTCAATGTTACCTTGATACCAATTATCCAATCCGCTTAGTGCCACCTCACGAAACGGGACAGGAGGATTGGATGGCAACCGGATCGGCCAGCAATGGCCCGGCGCGGCTTATCGGCTTCGGCGAAGTGCTCACCCGGCTCGCGACGCGGGGGCGGGTCCAGCTGCCCCAGGCGCACGCGCTCGACCTCCATATCGGCGGGGCGGAAGCCAATGTCGTCGCCGCGCTGGCCGCGCTCGGGCACCGCGCGGCACTGGTCTCGGCGATCCCGTCCGGCGGCCTGGGCGACGGCGCCTGGCGCGCGCTTGCGGCCGCGGGCGTGGACCTGGCTCCCAGCTTCCGCGCGCCCGGCCGCCAGGGCCTGTATTTTCTCAGCCCCGGCGGATCGCTGCGCCCCTCCGAGATCCTCTACGATCGCGCCGGCAGCGCCTTCGCGGCGCATGACTGGTCCGCGTTCGACTGGCCTGCGGCGTTCGCGGGCGCCGAATGGCTCCATGTCTCGGGCATCACTCCGGCGCTCGGCCCCGATCTCGCCGCCGCCACCGGCGCGGCGATGGCCGCAGCACGGGCCGCCGGCATGCGCGTGTCGTTCGACGGCAACTACCGCGCCAGCCTGTGGGAGCGCTGGGACGGCGATCCGCGCGCCATCCTGACCGGCCTGGTCCGCCGGGCCGACCTGTTCTTCGCCAATCACCGCGACATGGCGCTGCTGCTCGACCATCCCTTTTCGGGCGATGGCGCGGCGCGCCGGCGCGAGGCCGCGCTGGCCGGGTTCGCCGCCTTTGCGAACCTGCGGTGGATCGCTTCCACCGCCCGCCGGGTCGAGACCAGCGACTGCCACCACCTCGCCGCGCGCATCGACACGCCCGATGCCGGCTTCCAGACGGGAGAGGTAGCGATGCCCGGCATCGTCGACCGGATCGGCGGCGGCGACGCGTTCGCGGCGGGCGTGCTGCACGGGCTGATCGAAGGCGCGCCCGCGCCCCGGGCCGCCGAGCTGGGCCTCGCACTGGCCTGCCTGAAGCACAGCGTGCCGGGCGACATGGCGCTGCTCCCCCGCGCCGAGGTGGAGGGCTTTTCGGGCAAAGGCGCCGATGTGAGGCGCTGATCGCGCTTCGGAAGCTAGAACCACCCCCAGATCGGGTTCGCCGGGTCCGCGAGCAGCTTCACGGTCAGTGCCGCCGAGAGCAGCACGAGCAGCGGCCGCACCCCGCGCCCGCCATAGCGGATCGCCAGCCGCGCGCCGATCTGGTTGCCGGCCATGTTCGCCAGCGCCATCGCGATGCCTAGCCCCCAGAGCAGCTTGCCGCCCGCGATCATCGCGAGCAGCCCGGCGAGATTGGTCGAGAGGTTGAGAAACTTGGTGTTGCCGATCGCGCGGACCAGCCCCAGCCCCGCCAACGCGACCAGCACGGTGGTGAAGAACGAGCCCGTGCCCGGCCCGAAGAACCCGTCATAGAAGCCGATGCCGGTGACGATCAGCGTGAGCCCCACCGGCCCGATCCGGGCGTGGCGATCGGCTTCGCTCATCCGCGGCGCCAGCAGGAAATAAAGCCCCATCAGGATCAGCAGCACCGGCACGAAGGCGGTGAGGAACGAGGGGTTCATGAACTGCAGCGTCGTCGCCCCCGCCGCCGCGCCGGCAAAGGCGCCGCAGGCGGGCAAGGCGAAGCGGCGGAAGTCGACATGGCCGGCCCGGGCATAGGTGAGCAGCGCCGATCCGGTGCCGCAGGCGCTGGCGAGCTTGTTGGTGGCGATCGCCGAGACGGGCGGGATGCCCGCCGCCATCAGCGCGGGCAGCGAGATCAGCCCGCCGCCGCCCGCCATCGCGTCGATCGTGCCGGCGAGCAGCGCCATGGTGACGAGGAAGGCGAGGATGTCGGGCGTGAGGTGCATGGCCAGCCCGATAGGGCAGGCGCGGCCGACGAAAAAGAGGGGCGCGGCCGAGGGAGTCGGACCGCGCCCCAGGGACGGAGCCGGTCAGGGCAGCAGCTGGCTGCTCAATTCGGGAACCGCGGCGGCCAGGTCGCGCGCGACGATCCTGGCGAAGACCTTGGCGCCGGCCTCGCCGACATGGGTATAGTCGAACTTGGCGACGATCCGGCCGCGCGGACCGGCCTTGGGCAGCGTCGCGGAGGGCGGGGCATCGGGCGCCGGGCGCGGGCGCAGCGTGGTGCCGGCCCGGGCCGCCGCCACTTCCTCGGGCAGCGGATCGGCCATCGCCAGCTGCATCGCCTCGACCGGCCCGAGCTGCTCGACCGCCCTGGCGCTGTCGCGGTTGAGCTCGACCACCGGCACCTTGTTCTCGAGCGCGACCTTGCGGATCGCATCGGCCCAGGCGGCCAGCGTGTTGTCGAGCCGGCCGTTCTGGAACTCCCGGCGCGAAAGCGGAGTCACCAGCACCGGCACCGCCCCTGCCGCGCGCACGTCGAGCACCATCTGCCGGAGATTCGCCGGGAAGTCGGTATTCAGGTCGGTCCAGCGCTCGGCCTTGGTCGACTGGTCGTTATGGCCGAACTGGATCAGGACATATGTCTTCGCATAGCCCGGTGCCCGAGCCTCGCCCATCGCGATGCCCCACGAGCCCTCGGCCCGGTAGCTGCGGGTCGAGCGGCCGCCGCGCCCCAGGTTGAGGCAGGCGACGCTCGACTTGACGTGATAGGCGCAGAACACCGACGCCCAGCCGCTGCCGGGCGCCATGGTGGAATCGCCGACCAGGATGATCTTGTAGGCGGTGATCGGCGGCGCATCGACGCGCTTCTCCCGCTTCTCGAGCGGAGGCTGGGCCTCCAGGGCCTGGGCGAAGGCCGCCCCCGGCAGCGCCGCCAGGGCGGCCAGCGTGATCGCCGTCTTCAACATGTCATGCCCTCCCGGTCACGGCTGCCTCCCTCGATCACGAGAAGGCCAGGCCGCCATTGATGTCCATGTTGACGCCCGTCAGGAACGACGAGTCGCCCGAGGCGAGGAAGACCACCGCCGACGCCACTTCGTCCGGATGGCCCTCGCGCCGCAGCGGCGTGTTGCCGGCCACGGCCTTGCGCCCCTCCGGCTTGGAGAAGGTGTCGTGGAAGCTGGTGCCGATCAGCCCCGGGCACAGCGCGTTGACGCGGATTCCCCGGGGGCCCAGCTCCTTGGCCAGGCTGCGGGTAAAGGTCATCAGCGCGCCCTTGGCGGTGGCGTAGATCGAAGCGCCCGGCCCGCCGCCGTCGCGGCCGGCGAGCGACGAGAGATTCACGATCGTGCTGCCCTCGCCCAGATGCGGCAGCACCGCCTTGGTGACGAGGAAGGCCGATTTCAGGTTGAGTTCCATCACCTGGTCGAAGAACGCCTCGTCCATTTCGGCCAGGGACTTGCGGGCGACCATGCCGCCGGCGACGTTGACCAGCACATCGACGCGCTGGCCGAATGCGGCGGTCGTCTCGTCGACCAGCCTCGACACCTGCTCGGGCCTGGTCACATCGGCCTGGACCAGGATCGCGGTGCCGCCCGCGGCCTCGATCTCGGCCACGGTCGCCCGCGCCGCGCCCGCGTCGCTGCGATAGTTCACCGCGACCCTGGCGCCTTCCGCCGCCAGCTGCAGCGAAACCGACTTGCCGATGTCACGCCCGCCGCCGGTTACGATGGCGACCTTGTCCTTCAATTTCATGCTGGGTCCTGCTTGGTCTGGGGAGGGGTTGCGACGCGCGGGACTCCGCGGCCGAGAATGAGGATGGCGAGAAGCGCGAGCGGCACGATCGCCGCGGCCAGCGCGAATATCGGGGCGTAGCCTTGGGCGGTCATCACCGGCACGAGCCAGGTGGTGATCAGCGTGCCGGCCACCGCGGCGGTGCCGCTGATCCCGGCAAGGCTGCCCACCGCGCCGCCGGCGAAATAGTCGCCCGGCATGGTCTGGATATTGTTGATCGCCACCTGGAAGCCGAACAGGATCACCGCGATCAGCAGCACGGCCGCCAGCGGAGTCGATGCGCCGGCGGTGAGCAGCAGCGCCGGCAGCATGATCCCGCATCCGATCGCGATGGCGAGCTTGCGCGCCGCCAGCGCGCTCCAGCCCCGGGCGATCAGCACGCCGGAGAACCAGCCGCCAAGCAGGCTGCCCAGCATCGCGCCGACGAACGGCACCCAGCCGAACATGCCGATCTGCTTCACGTCGAAGCCGAAGGTCTCGGCCAGGTAGATCGGCAGCCAGGAGACGAACAGCCACCAGACCGGATCGAGGAAGAAGCGGCCGAGCAGGATCGCCCAGCTCTGGCGATAGCGCAGCAGCGCGAGCATGCCGGGCGCCGGCGCCTCGCTCCCGGGCGCATCGGCGATGGCGGGGCGCGCGGCGATATGCGCGCGCTCCTCGTCGCTCAGCCAGGGATGGCGATCGGGATCGGCGCGGTAGACGAGCAGCCAGGGGATCAGCCAGACAAGGCCGAGCACACCGACCAGCACGAAGGTCATCCGCCAGCCGAACCCGGCATAGAGCGCGGCGACGGCAGGCGCCGCGATGATTGCCCCGATCGCGGCGCCGGCATTGAAGATGCCCTGGGCGAAGGCGCGCTCCTGCGGCGGGAACCACAGCGCATTGGCCTTGACCGCGCCCGGCCAGTTGCCCGCTTCCGACACGCCCAGCGTGACGCGCAGGCAGAGCAGCGCCCCCAGCGAGCGGACCAGCGCATGCGCGCCGATCGAGACCGACCAGACCGCAATGGCGATGACGAAGCCGATCCGCGTGCCGATCCGGTCGAGCAGCTTGCCGAACAGCGACTGGCCGACCGCATAGGCGACCATGAACATGGTCACCAGCAGCGCATAGTCCGCCTTGTCGGCGCCGATATCCCTGGAGACCGCCGGCCACATCACCGCGAGCGCGTTGCGGTCGATATAGTTGATCACCGTCACCAGCCCGATCAGGCCGATGACAAGCCAGCGCAGGCCCTTGACCCTGGTCATCGGCTCAGTTTCCCCTGCCGGTGTCGAACCGGGCGAAATGGCCCTTCCAGTCGATCTTCCTGCCATCGACCGTGGCGCTGTGCGCCGCCCCGGCATCGGCGGAGAAGGCGATGGCGAGCATGATGCCGCGGCCGTCGGCGAGCTTGATCGTCACCACATCGGCATCGCCGGTGCGGACATGCGTGAAGCCCTTGACCCGGCTGTTGCTCGCGGTGGTCTTCTCCTCGCCGGCGTCGTAATTGCCGTGCGGCTCGAGCAGGTTGACGAACTGGGCGCTGGTCGCCCCCGTCACACGCTCGATCAGCAGCGGCTCGCGGCGCAGGTTGAAGCGGGGATCGTTCGCGCCGCTCTCGCCCAGGATCACGCTGGCGCCCGCCGGCGCGATCATGCGGTAGGTGTAGAAGCGATTGTCGTTGATCCAGGTGACCGCGCCATTGTCCGCGCCCGGCATGCCCGTCGCATCGACCCAGATGTGCTGATAGCCGTTCGCCTTGCCGAGCACCGGCCGCTCGGCGGTGTTCGACTGGAGCGGGAAGCCGATCGCGGTGATCTGCCCGGCATAATGGAGCGGCAGGTCATAGGTCGCGGGCTTGTCGCCGGTCGCGTCGAGCAGGTCGACGATCATCGGGCTCTCGACGCCGTCGACCGGCAGCTGGATCAAAGTGCGGCGATAGCGCACCCCTGGATAGGCGCCGGTCATCTCGGCGGTGCTGATCGTCGCCTGCGGCGTGCTCGCCCAGAAGAGCTGCTTGGGCGCCAGCTTGTCGCCCACCTTCCACTTGCCGCCGAAATTGCTGGTCTCGTTCACGACCAGCGTGTTGTGGGCGACGGTCTGCTTCGCCCAGCTCTCATTTTCCTTGAGGTAGCGCCCGCCGTCCTTGCTCTCGACATTGAGGAAGCGCGCCGCGCCGTAATCGGTCACGATGGCATGGCCATTGTCGTAGAGAATGTACGACAGCTTGTCGAAATGGCCGTGCCCCATGCCCATCGCGGCATTCTTGGCGACGAGCACCTGGTCGCTGTCGCCCGGGCCCGAGCGCATGATGGCCAGCCCGCCCATCTCGCCGTTCGGCCCGTCGCGCAGGAACTGCGCGGCGAAGGGGAAAGGCTGGGCCTTGCCCGCCGCCAGGTCCTTCGCGACCATCAGCCCATCCGGGGTCAGCACGGTGCGGCCCTGCCACTTGGCGATCGAGAGAAGCGCCGGATCCCTGGTCGCTTCATAGCCGATCGCCACCGACTGATAGAGCTCGTCGGTCTTCAGGCTCTTGTCCGGCATCGCGTCGTTGAACGGGAAGAAATAGCCGTCATAGGTCGTCTGGATCGAAGTGCGGATCGCCTTCAGCAGCACGCCGTCGCGGTGCTGGAAGATCTTCTGCCCGGGCTGGTTCGCCGCGATGAAGCGCGCGAACAGCACGAAGGGCAGCATCGCGTAGCGCTGGTAATAGGGCCCTTCGACATAATAGCCGTCGGGCGAGAAGAGCTGGTCGATCTGCGCCAGGAAGCCGAACTTGCCGTCGCGCTTGAGGCCCTTCAACGCCACTTCGACAAAGCCCTGATCGCGAAGCGTATAGCCGATCATGCCCACCGCGGCGCAGGCCCAGGTGGCATGGTTGTGGATCTGGTCGAACTCCTCGGCCTGGCCGGCCGACAGGAAATTCGCCATCGGGCGGAACAGCTTGTCGTCGATCGTCGCGCGATCGGCGGCGCTCAGCGACTCCCGGATCGCGTCATAGCCCTGCACGGCATAGACCGCCCACACCGCGTCGTTGAGGCTCTGCCAGAACAGGCGCCCCGGCCGCTGGTCGCTCGCCGCCGGATGGTTGCCGAGCGTCGGGTAGAGCCTGGCATATTCGAGCAGTTCCGCCCTGGCGAAATCGGCATAACGCTGCTCGCCGGTGATGCGGAACAGGAGCCCGGCACCGTAGATGGCGGTGTAGTTCCTTTTGTGCTGCTCATGGGTGTAGCCGCCGCCCGGATCCTTGGGCTGGGGCACCACCACCCCCGCCTTGATCGCCTTGTCGACTTCGCGGCGGGCCCGCTTCAGCTCGGCGGCGAACAGCGGATAGGCCGTGGCTTCCTTCGCCGTCGCCGCCATTTCGGGCGCGCGGAAAAGGGTCGGCTCATCGCCCGGCGCGGTCTGCGCCATGGCAGGCGTGGCGAGCAGGGCGGCACCGGCGAGGAGAAACGCGAAACGAGTCATCAATGGCTTCCCGGAAGCGGCGATGCCGCGGGCTTGGCGTACCAGGAGACACCCGTCTCCTCGCGCGCGATGGGCTTGAGCGAAGGATCGGCACCCGTCTTCGCCAGGGTCGGATCGGTCGGATAGAGCAGGCCGTTGGCGGCACGCGCGAGCACTACCTGGCGACGGTCCATCGCGATGGGCAGGGCGGCGGGGCCGGGCGCGGACAGGACGTTGCCGGCAAAGCCGATACCGGCGATGTCCGCCCTGGCGACGAAGGGATCGCCGCGCTTCGCATTGACGAACAGATTGCCCTCGAACCGGGTCGAGACCGGCGGCAGCGACAGTTCCGCGCTCGCGCCATTGCCCAGCGTCACCGTCGCGGCGTCGATCACGCTGTTGCGCGCGATCAGTGCGTCCGCGACCTGGACATAGCGGTTGAGCGGCGAATTGGGCACGCCGTTCATCAGCGAGATCGCGCTGTACGGCCCCTCGCCCGCCAGCCCCTCGAGATAGTTGTTCCGCACGACCTGGCGGCGGTTGATCACGCGGATGCCGCCGGTCCGCTTCACGCCATTGCCGAAGAACATATTGTCCTCGATCACATTGCCGTGCCCGTGGCGCATAACGAACGCGCCCTGGCTCTCGACCACGACATTGCGGCGCAGGATATTCGCGCCCGACTTGATCGAGACGATCTCGGCCTCGCCGTCGCAGCGCTCGAAATAATTGTCCTCGACGATCGTGAACGAGTCGCTCTGCGATTCCTGGCTGGTGCCGATGCGGATGGTCTCGCCGCCATTTTCCCCGAGGGGAGGCCGCGGGCCGAAATAATTATGGTCGATGCGGTGATGGTTATCGAGCGGCAGGTTCGCGGCGCGCACCACGACCAGCATCGCCCCGCCATGCATCTTGCCGACAAAGTGCGAGTGATCGACGCGGTTGTTGCGCCCGTAGAGCGAGACCCAATGATCGGTCCTGGCCGTATCGGGCGGGCCATAGCCGTCCACCACCACCCCCGTGAGCCGCGAATTCTCCGCCCATCGCTTCGTCCCGTCGCGAAAGGCGATCAGCTCCTCGTCGCCGCCATGCCCATCCTTGAAGACGAGGTTCGACACGATGAGCCAACGCCCCGCCATGCGCAGGCTCGACTTGCCGGTGAGGATCACCTTGCCCGGCGTCTCCGCGGTCAGCGTGATCGGCTTGTCCGCCTGGCCCATGGCCGAGAAGCGCACCGCGAAATCGCGCCATTCGCCATTGGCGAGCACGATGCGATCGCCCGGCACCAGCATCTTCGCCGCGGCGGCATATTCCTGCTGGTCATGGACAAGCATGTCCCGCGCGGCCGCCGGAAGCGCGGAAACCGCAACCATCATCATCGACAGCGCCCAGGGTCGCAACGGATCCTCCCCACCGGCTCTGATGGCCGATGTGAGTGGACTATCAGTCGGGATCGCTATGCGCAAGCCAATTTGAATACCAATTTACTGGACCAAAACTGGCATATTGGTTCTATACCATGATGATCAGCCCCGGGGGCGGCCGGCGAAGAGCGGCGCGAGCGTCACCGCGCCGGCGCCGATCAGGATCGCGGCGACTGCCGGCTCCAGTTCGTCGGCGAGCCAGAAATAGGCCACCGCACTCGCCGCTGCGACAATGGCGGCGGCCGCCAGCAACGACGCCGCGCGCAGCAGCGAGCCGGCACGGCGCGGCCAGCCGTCGACGATCCGGCGAACCCGGTCGAGCGCGGCGGCGGAAAAGCCCGCGGCCTCGGCACGCATGGCCTCGCCCGCATCGATCGCCGCGCCTTCGAGCCGGTACAGGATGGCGAAGCGGCGCAGCGCCTCGAGCCGTGGGTTGGCGAGGCCGGATACCCGGCGCGAGCCGAACAGCATCGCCCCCAGTCGTTCGATCCGGCGCGGCGCGCGCAACGAGGCACGGCCATCCGCCTGGGAAAGCTGGAGCGTGCGCAGCTCGAGCGGGCTCAACACGGCCTCGGCCGGCACGGCGCCGGCCATGCCCTCCAGCATCGCGACCCGGCTATCGAGATATGCCATTGCAATCCTCCTGTTCGACGGAGCGCTATCTAGGTGCGGCGCCCGCCCGGGATTAGCCGCGCGCGCGGCATCGCAAGGTTTCCGCAAATGCGACGATCCCGGGACGGAGCGGAGGCGCACGGCCCGCAGGCCCCGGCGACGCCCAGTCGGTCCGGAAGCGGGACAAAAGAGCTTGATACCTTATATCATCGCGATTACCGCGATGCAGCAAGTTTCATGGTTCAGGAAAGATTCGTCGATGTTGCGTCCGCTGCTGCTTGGTTCCGCCGCCCTGCTCGCCCTGCCTGCCCATGCCCAGACGGATGCGGACGGCACGGTCGCCGCCGCGCCGGCGAGCGACGGCGGCAGCCCGGCGGCGGCACCGCAGGACCATGACCAGCCGGGCGCACAGATCGTCGTCACCGGCACCCGCGCCCGCAACACCGCCGACGTGCTGGGCGGCACTACCGTCCTCGCCAAGGAAGAACTCACGCGCGACCTGCGCCCGACGATCGGCGAGACCCTGGCCCAGCAGCCCGGCGTCTCGGCCTCGTCCTTCGGCCCCAATGCCTCGCGCCCGGTGCTGCGCGGCTTCATCGGCGCCCGCGCGCCGCTGCTCACCGACGGCATCGGCAGCATCGACGTGTCGAACACCTCGGCCGATCACGCGCCGATCATCAACCCGCTCACCGCCGATCGCATCGAAGTGCTGCGCGGGCCGACCGCGCTGATCTTCGGCCCCTCGGCGATCGGCGGCGTGGTCAACGTCATCGACAGCCGCATCCCGCGTCACATGCCCCAGGAGGCGGTGCATTTCGACGGCATCGCCAGCTATGGCAGCGCCGCCGACGAGCGCTCGGCCTCGGGCGCGGCGGACGTGCCGGTGACGAGCAAGATCGTCCTCCACGCCGATGGCAGCTTCACCCAGACCGGCGACCAGCGCACCGGCGGCTATGTCCTGTCGCCCGCGCTCCGGGCCCAGGCGGCGGCGAGCGCCGATCCGGCGATCCAGGACCTGGCCGACCTCAAGGGCCGGGTGCCCAACACTGCCGCCAAGACCTGGGACGTCGCCGGCGGCGCCGCGATCATCGACGGCAACAACAATCTCGGCTTCTCGGTGAGCCATTTCGACACCTTCTACGGCGTGCCCATCCGCTATTCGCTCGATCCGTCGATCGAGGCCGAGCAGGTGCGCCTCCATGCGCAGCAGACCCGCGTCGACATTCGCGGCGAAGTCGATACCGGCGGCGGCATCTTCAAGCAGATCCGCACCCGGCTGGCCGCGGCCGACTACAAGCATTCGGAGATCGCGGAAGACGGCACCGTCGGCACCACCTTCTACAATCAGGGCTATGAGGGCCGGCTCGAGCTGGTCCAGGCCGCGCGCGGCGGCTGGGAAGGCATGGTCGGCGGCCAGTTCTCGCTGCGCGACATGCATGTGGTGGGCGACGAGAAGTTCCTGCCCAAGAACTCGGCGCAGCAATTCGGCCTGTTCACGCTCCAGTCGCTCGACCTGGGCGCGTTCAAGGCGGAGGCCGCGGCGCGCTTCGAGCATAATATCGTCGATGCCCAGGCCGATGCCGATATCGGCAACCCGGCCTATAATCGCACCTTCAACAGCTTCTCCGCATCGCTCGGTGCCAGCTATGCGGTGGCCCAGGGCATGCGCTTCGGCGTCAACGTCTCGCGCGCCGAGCGGGCACCGACCCCGGAAGAGCTGTTCGCCAACGGCCCACACGCCGGCACCCAGGCGTTCGAGATCGGCAATCCGAACTTCGGCACCGAGAAGAGCTGGGGCGTCGAGGCGACCTTCAAGGGCTCGGGCGACGGCTTCGCCTTCTCGACCGCGGCCTATTACAACTGGTTCACCGGCTATATCTACGACACGCCGACCGGCGCGACGCGGGACGATCTGCCGGTGTTCCAGTACAATCAGGCGAATGCCCGTTATTACGGGTTCGAGGCCGAGGGCTCGTTCCGCATCGCGACGGTAAAGGACTTCTCGATCAACGCCACCGCGCTGGCCGATTATGTCCATGCCGAGATCGTCGGCACCGGCCCGGCGCCGCGCATCCCGCCGCTACGCGTCAATGGCGGGCTCGAGGCGACTTCGGACCGCTTCTCGATCCGCGGCGAAGTCGAGCATGTGTTCGACCAGACGCGCATCTCGGCCTTCGAGACGCCGACCGACGGCTTCACCCTGGTCAACGCCTCGATTTCGTGGAAGCCCTGGGGCGCCGGCTCGAACACCAGCCTGCAGCTATCGGCCAACAACATCTTCAACGTCGAGGCCCGGCGTGCCGCGAGCGTGCTGAAGGACTATGCGCCGCTGCCCGGCCGCGACATCCGCGTGACCGCGCGCATCCAGATCTAGTCCGGCACCCATCTACCCATGATCGTCATCCCCGCCCAGGCGGGGATGACGGAATTGAGGTTGGGCCGGATCATTGCATCGCGCCTCTCGTTACGCGATCCAATGCCGATGCACCCCGCCCCCGAAGCTCCGCCCGCCTCCCGCCGCCTGCCCTGGCCGATCCTCGCCGTGGCGGGTTTCGCGCTGTTCCTGCTCGCGCTGATCTGGTTCGGGCACGAACTGGTCGAGGGCGACGGTGCCGCGATGGACCGCGCGATCATGCTGGCGATGCGCGACGGCGCGCATCCGATCGGCCCGGCCTGGCTCCCCTCGGCCGTGCGCGACGTCACCGCGCTGGGCAGCACCACGGTGCTGAGCTTCCTCGTGCTGGTCGCCGCGATCTTCCTGTGGCTCGCCGGCCGGCTGCGCACCGCGCTGCTCCTCGTCGGCGCGACGACGCTCGGCTCGCTCACCGTGGAGATGATCAAGGCGCTGGTCAGCCGTTCGCGGCCCGACCTGGTCGGGCGGCTGATGGAGGAAACTTCCAAGAGCTTCCCCAGCGGCCATGCCGCGCTGAGCGCGATCGTCTATCTCACGCTCGCCACCCTGCTCTTCCCGGTATTGCCCGATCGCCGCATCCGCGCCTTCGTGCTCGTCGTCGCGCTGGTGCTCACTTTCTCGGTGGGCGTCAGCCGCGTCTATCTGGGCGTGCACTGGCCGAGCGACGTCGCCGCCGGCTGGGCGTTCGGCGGCGTCTGGGCGATGCTGTGGTGGCGGATCGAGCTGGCACTGCTCGCCCGCGCCGGGCCCGGCGGCGCCTAGGCCCCGCGCTCGGCCAGCTTGCGCTCCCAGGCCAGCGCATCCTTGACGATGCCTTCGAGATCGTCGTGCCGCGGCCGCCACGGCAGCGCCGCCAGGATCGCGCCATTGTCCGCGACCAGCGCATCGGGATCACCCGCGCGGCGCCCCTCCAGCCGGCGCTCGACCGTCAGGTTCGTCACTCGGTCGACCGCGTCGAGCACCTGCAGCACCGAGAAGCCGCGGCCATAGCCGGCGTTGAGGACATGGCTCTCGCCCGGCCTGGCGATCAGCAGATCGAGCGCGTCGACATGCGCGGCGGCCAGGTCGCTGACATGGATATAGTCGCGCACGCCGGTGCCGTCGGGTGTGTCGAAATCGGTGCCGAAGACCGAGACATGGCCGCGCTTGCCCGTCGCCGCCTCGACCGCGACCTTGATCAGGTGGGTCGCCCCCGCGGTCGACTGGCCGGAGCGGCCCCGCGGATCGGCGCCGGCGACGTTGAAATAGCGCAGCGCCGCATAGTTGATCGGATGCGCGGCGGCGACGTCCTTCAGCATGATCTCGGTCATCAGCTTGGACATGCCATACGGGTTGATCGGCTGCTTCGGGCTGTCCTCGCGCACCGGCACGACTTCGGGGATGCCATAGGTCGCGGCGGTGGAGGAGAAGATGAAGTGCCTCACGCCCTCCGCCACTGCGCTTTCGATCAGCGCGCGGCTGGCCGCGGTGTTGTTGCGATAATATTTGAGCGGGTCGGTTACGCTCTCGGGCACCACCACCGATCCGGCGAAGTGCATGATCGCGGTCACGCCGTGCGCACGGATCGCGGCGCGAACCGCCGCGTCATCCTCGATGCCCGCCACCACCAGCGCCGCGCGCGGATCGACCGCCCAGTCGAAGCCGGTGACGAGATTGTCGACCACCACGACCTTCCAGCCCGCATCGAGCAGCGCCAGCACCGCATGGCTGCCGATATAGCCTGCCCCGCCCGTGACCAGCACCGTGCCTTCGCGCATGTCCAACTCCGCATTGCTCTTGGCGCGCTCAATCCTATCTTTGCGCCGATAGCAAGGAGTTCGCGATGACCATCGAAACCGCAACATTGGCCGGAGGCTGTTTCTGGTGCACCGAGGCCGTGTTCAACGACGTGATCGGCGTGCAGTCGGTCGAAAGCGGCTATATCGGGGGGACCCGGGAGAACCCGACGTACAAGCAGGTCTGCTCGGGCGAGACCGGGCATGCGGAAGCGATCCGGCTGGGCTTCGATACCGACCAGATCAGCTATGGCGAGATCCTCGACATCTTCCTGGCGACGCACGACCCGACCCAGCTGAACCGCCAGGGCAATGATATCGGCACCCAGTATCGCTCGGCGATCTTCCCGCATTCGGCCGAGCAGGAGCGCGAGGCGCTGGACGCGATCGACCGGGCCCGCCCCGACTGGCCCGAGCCGATCGTCACCGCGATCGAGCCGCTCGGCCAATGGTGGCCGGCCGAGGATTACCACCAGGAATATTGGCAGGGCGACGGCCAGCGAAACCCCTATTGCCTGGCCGTGATCCCGCCCAAGCTGCGCAAGCTCCGCAAGAGCTTCGCCGCCCGGAGCAAGGAAGGCACGCCGGCCTGACAATTCCTCCCTCGGCGAAGCCGGGGGAGAGGGACCGCGCCCGAAGGGCGTGGTGGAGGAGGCTGGGCCACAAGGGACGCCGCCCGGGGCGAGGCCCCCTCCACCAGCCTGGCCTCCCCCGCTTCGCGAGGGAGGATTTCAGACTATTCCGCCGGCAGCGCCTCGCCTTCGATCGGCGGGCGCTTGCCCGCTTCGGCACCGAGCGCCTTGTAGACGAAGCCGCCGAGCAGCCCGCCGACGATCGGTGCGATCCAGAACCAGACGAGCTGCTGGAGCGCGATGCCGCCTTCGAGCAGCGCCGGGCCGGTCGAGCGCGCCGGATTGACCGAGGTGTTGGTGACGGGGATCGAGATCAGGTGGATCAGCGTCAGCGCCAGCCCGATCGCGATCGGCGCGAAGCCGGCGGGGGCGCGACTGTCCGTCGATCCCATGATCACCATCAGGAACATGAAGGTCAGCACGACTTCGATCGCCATGCCCGATTCGAACGAGAAATGGCCCGGCGAGTGCGCGCCGAAGCCGTTGGAGGCCAGGCCGCCGGCAAAGCCCGGCCCGCCGCTGGCGATGTACCAGAGCAGCCCCGCGCCGATCACCGCGCCGATCACCTGCGCGATCACGTAGAGCGGAATGTCCTTCGCCGGAAAGCGGCCGCCGGCCCACAGGCCGAAGGTGACCGCCGGATTGAGGTGGCAGCCCGAGATATGGCCGATCGAATAGGCCATGGTGAGCACCGTGAGGCCGAAGGCGAGGCTGACGCCCGCCAGCCCGATGCCGACATCGGGGAACGCAGCGGCGAGCGCGGCGCTGCCGCATCCGCCGAAAACGAGCCAGAACGTGCCGATCAGTTCGGCGAGCCCGCGTTGCACATTGCTCATGATATTGCCCTCCTGCTGTATCCGGTCTCTCTCCCAAACCCCCAGACCTGCGCAGATTTGTAGGTCTTTGGCGGCAGGAATGCAAAGCGCGGCGGATCGCGGTTGCGGCACGGCGGCGGCTGTGGTGAGGGAGGGGCGATGACGCTTCCCGATCGCAGCTTCGCCGCCTTCCTGTTCGACATGGACGGCACGCTCGTGAACAGCATGGCCGTGGTCGACCGGGTGTGGCGCGCCTGGGCAGCGCGGCACGGCATCGCGGCCGATCCGCTGATGGCGGCCCTGCACGGCGTCCGCGCGATCGAGACGATCCGCCGCTTTGCGCCCGCCGGCGTGGATGCCGAGGCGGAGACCGAAGCGCTCACCCAGGCCGAGATCGACGATATCGATGGCCTGGCCGAGATCGGCGGCGCGGCGGCATTCCTCTCCCGCCTGCCCGCGGATCGCTGGGCGCTGGTCACCTCGGCGCCGCGGGCGCTGGCGCTGCGCCGGCTCGCGGCGGCGGGCGTGCCGCTGCCCCGGGTGGTGATCACCGCCGAGGATGTGGCGCACGGCAAGCCCGCGCCCGATTGCTTCCTTGCAGCGGCCGATCGGCTCGGCGTCGCCATTGGTGATTGCCTGGTATGGGAGGACAGCCCGGCCGGCCTCGCCGCTGCCGACGCGGCCGGCGCCGCCGCGATCGTGATCACCGAGACGCATCACGGCCCGCTCGACACCCCGCATCCGAAACGCGCCGACTATCGGGGTCTCGCCGTCGAGACCGACGCGCGGGGCTGGCTGAGGCTGGTCGCCGGTTAGCCGGACCGCATATTCTCCATCGCCACCCCCGCAAAGGCGGGGATGACGGCATGGTTTCGAAAGCTCGTCTGGATCCCCAGTCCGGCGCTTCGCGCAATCCTTGCAATATAGGGCTTCGCCTGCTCGATGCTGGCGGATGCGAACCGGCTTCCTCTCCCACTCCGGTCGGACTTGTCACCGTCCAAGGTGCGGGCGGAGAAGACAGGCCCCCTTAGCGTTTGTTTCGTGGACTTCCGCACGGCGCGCCGGGCCCGAATCGGCCGGATGCCGGGGCTAGTGCGCGGCGCGGCGCAGTCGGTCGTTGATCGCCACGCCGATGCCGGATTCGGGGATCGGCGCCACCGCGATGGCCGGCGCGGCGCTCGCATCGGCACGGTGCAGCGCGTCGAACAGGTTCGCCGCGGCTTCGGCAAGGTCACCGCCGGCGGACAAGGTCTCGGCCCCGGCGACCGCGCCGAAGCCGATGAGATACGCGCCATCCTTCGCCTCGGTCGCGTTCAGCCGCACCGGCTTGGAGGGAGCATAATGGCTGGCGAGCTGGCCAGGCGCCGTGATCTTGCCGTCGGCGGCAGCGATCACGAGCCCGAGCTCCTCGGCGGCGAGCGGGCCCGGGCGCAGGATGCGCTCGCCCATCACGATGGTCGATTCCACGCCCGCCGGGGTCGCGCCGTCGTCGATCACCAGCGGGATGCGGCCGGCCAGGCTCCGCGCGACATGCGCGGCGCGAGTCGGGCTGATCGCGCCGCTGGCATTGGCCGAAGGCGCCGCCAGCGGCTTGCCGCTCGCCGCCAGCAGGGCCTGCATCGCCCGGTGGCGCGGCACCCGGATCGCGATCGTGTCGAGCCCGGCGGTGACCAGCGACGCGATACCGGCATCCGGGCGCACGGGCAGCACCAGGGTCAGCGGCCCCGGCCAGAAGCGCAGGGCGAGGTCGCGTGCCCGCTCGTCGAACAGCGCGATCCGCTCGGCGGTGGCGAGGTCCGGCACATGGACGATCAGCGGGTTGAAGCTCGGCCGCCCCTTGGCCGCGTAGATCCCCGCGACTGCACGCGAATCGGTGGCGTCGGCGGCGAGGCCATAGACCGTCTCGGTCGGCACCGCGACGCATGCACCGGCGCGAATCAGCGCGGCGGCCTCGGCGATGGCGGCCGTGCCGTAGGGTAAGATGCGCGGATTTGTCGGGCTCACTTTGGGCGAGCTATACGGCGCGAAACCAGACCACAAGAGAGGCTCTATGTTCATCCCCGCCACCGCCGATCAGCGCTTCGTGCTCGAGACCATCGTCCGCCTGGGCGAAATCAGCGAGGAGGCGGCCGAAATGACCGATGCGGTGCTGGAGGGCGCGGGCGCGTTCGCGGCGGGCGAATGGGCGCCGCTGGAGCGGCTGGGCGATACCGACGGACCGCGATGGACGCCGGACGGCGTGAAGATGCCGGCCGGGTTCGCAGATGCGTACCGGGCTTATGTGGAGGGCGGCTGGGGCACGATCGGCTCGCCGGTGGAGCATGGCGGCCAGGGGCTGCCGGTGAGCCTGTCCATCGCGGTGCTGGAGACGCTCGGCACGGCGAACATGGGCTTCGCGCTGGCGCCGATCCTCACCGTCGGCGCGGTGGAGGCGCTGATGCATCACGGCACGCCCGAGCAGCAGGCGGCCTATCTCCCGCATCTCTCCACCGGCGCCTGGACCGGCACGATGAACCTGACCGAGCCGCAAGCCGGCTCGGACGTCGGCGCGCTCAAGACCCGGGCGGAGCCTGCCGGGGACGGCAAATGGCGGATCAAGGGCACCAAGATCTTCATCTCGTTCGGCGATCACGACATGGCCGACAACATCGTCCACCTCGTGCTGGCCCGCACGCCGGGGGCGCCGGCGGGAACCCGGGGCATCTCGCTGTTCCTGGTGCCGAAATACCGCCTCAACGAAGACGGCACGCCGGGCGAATTCAACGACGTGCGTACCGTCTCGATCGAGCACAAGATGGGCCTCCACGCCTCGCCCACCTGCGTGCTGAGCTTCGGCGATCACGACGATTGCATCGGCGAGCTGGTCGGGCCCGAGCTGGGCGGCATCCGGGCGATGTTCACGATGATGAACAATGCCCGGCTCAATGTCGGCCTGCAGGGCGTGCAGGTGGCCGAGCGCGCCACCCAGCGCGCGGTCGCCTATGCCCGTGAGCGGGTGCAGGGCTATCGCGACGGCGAACAGGTGGCGATCGTCGAGCATCCGGACGTCCGCCGCATGCTGCTGCGCATGAAGGCGCAGACCCAGGCGGCGCGGGCCCTGGTCTATTACGCCTTCGGCCAGCTCGACCGGGCGCGAGGCGGGGACGCGGCGGCGGAGAAGCGCGTCGAGCTGCTTACCCCGCTCGCCAAGGCGCATGGCACCGATCTCGGCAACGAAGTCGCCAGCCTGGGCGTCCAGGTCCATGGCGGCATGGGCTATATCGAGGAGACCGGCGCCGCCCAGCATTTCCGCGACGCCCGCATCACGCCGATCTATGAAGGCACCAATGGCATCCAGGCGGCCGACCTGGTGGGCCGCAAGCTCGCCATGGACAATGGCGGCACCTTGCTCGGCCTGATCGGGCAGATGCGCGAGGATGCCGAGGATACCGGACTGCTCAACCTGATCGACGCGTGCGAGGAAGTCGCCCGCAACCTGCTGGCGAGCGCGATGGATGACCGGCTGGCGGCCAGCTATCCGTTCCTGACGATGCTCTCCACCGCGGTGTGCGGCTGGCTGATGGAAGCAGGCGGCCGCGCCGCGGCGCGCAGCGAGGGCGATCCGGCGTTCCTGAAGATGAAGCAGGCCGCCGCGCGCTTCTATGTCCAGCAGATCGTGCCCGAGGCGATGGGGCTCAAGCCGGCGGCCATGGCCAAGGCGGAAATGCTCTACGCGGTCGATGCCGAGGGCTTCGCCGCGTAGAGCTTCCCCCTTTAGAGCATGGCACCATAGCGGAAGCGCGCGGACAACTCGCCGGCTATTGGCGCCGAATTGGCTGGATTTACAATGAAATGCCGAACCAGCGCGCCAATGCCGCCTCCCCCGCCCGCGTGACTTCGAGCGCGCGCGTGCCCTGGCGGGGCCGCACCCAGCTGCGCGCGACGAAATGGCGATAGAGCGCCGTGGCAGGCGCGCCGGCAAGGTGCGGGCGGCGCTCGCTCCAGTCGAGGCAGGCGCGGCACGGGGCGTCGAGCGCTGCCTCCGCCACGCCTAGCTCGCCGAGCAGCGCCACGCCGGCTCCGGTGAGCGCGGCGCCGTCATGGCCGAGCACCAGTTGCCCGCGCTCGGCCATGCGCCCGGCGATCGCGACGGCGAGTTCGCCCGCGAGGTGATCATAGCAGGTCCGCGCGCGCCGAAGCCCGGCGTCGCGGGGCCCGGTGACGGGAAGCGGGCGGCGCGACAGCTCCTCGGCGACGCTCATCACGCTCTCGACCATCTGCGCCACTCCGGGCGAAGCGAGGCGGAAATAGCGGTGGCGGCCCTGCGCGGCGGGCGCGACCATTCCCGCTTCGGCGAGCCGGGCGAGATGGCCGCTCGCGGTCTGCGGAGTCACGCCGGCGAAGCGCGCCAGCTCGCCCGCGGTGAGCGCGCGGCCGTCCATCAGCGCGAACAGCATGTTGGCGCGCGCGGGGTCTCCCATCAGCGCGGCGGTCTCGGCAAAGGCGGAAATGCGCTGCATCCGCGCATCATGCCCGTGCGGGAGGGGCAATGCTACGGTGCCGGCCGAAGCATTGCCCGCGGCCGTGCGGCAGAAGGGCGGCGGAGGAGAAATCCGATGCTGACCTGCTTCATCCGCTACGAGATCGAGCCCTTCGGGGCAGAGGCCTTTGCCGAATATGCCCGTGGCTGGGGCGAGGCGATCCCGCGCTGCGGCGCCGGCCTGATCGGCTATTTCGGGCCCGCCGAGGGCTCGGCGACGACGGCTTACGGCGTCTACGACATCGATTCGCTCGCCGCCTATGAAGCCTATCGCGCCCGCCTCCGCGACGATCCCGCCGGCCGCGCCAATTATGATTTCGCCGCGCGCGAGCGGTTCATCCGGCGCGAGGACAGGATCTTCCTTCGCCGCCTTTCCCCGGCGCCGGTGCGGCCATGATCGCGGTGCTGTTCGAAGCCTGGCCGGCGGAGGGCCGGGGCGATCGCTATCTCGATCTCGCCGCCGCGCTCGGCCCGGAACTGGCGGCGATCGACGGCTTCCTCGGGATCGAGCGATTCGCCAGCCTGGCCGAACCGGGCAAGCTGCTGTCGCTCTCCTGGTGGCGCGACGAAGCCGCGATCGCGGCCTGGCGCGACTTCGGCCCGCACCGCGCGGCACAGGTCGAAGGTCGTGCGGGAATCTTCCGCGACTATCGGATCAGCATCGCGACGGTCGTGCGCGGCCATGGCATGCACGACCGCGCCGGTCAGTGATTGCGATTGCCGCCCGGATCGGCACGAAAGCCATCGTCGCCGCCCGCGCAACGCGCGTCGTCGGGATGCTTCTTGCAGAGCTTGCGCAGTTCCTTGCCCTCGCGCGCTTCCTGCTCGCGCATCTTGCGGCCGTAGTTGCGATCGGCCTCGTCCTGGCTGGTCGTCGCCCAGTCGGCGGCCTTGGCGCCCGCCTTCACCGGCAAGGTGGCGACATCGACCACGGTCTTGGCGATGCAGCCGCCACCGAGCAGCGGCAGCATCGCGCAGATCGGAACCAGAAGCGTGCGCATCGTAATCCTCATCCCCCCATTCGCGCGTGCGACCCGGCCGCCGTGTCCCGCGCCTCGACGCCGACATGCGGGAAATCGGTGAAGAAACCGTCCACGCCCAGCCCGATGAAATACAGGATCTCGTCCTTCAGTCGACCATGGTCCATCGGATTTGCGCCGGAGCGGTAGTCCGGCAGGAGGAAGAAGTTCTCCGCCCGAAACGTCCAGGGATGGAGCCTGAGCCCCGCGGCATGCGCATCGGCGACCAAAGTGGTGGCGGGGCCGGACGCCGGCTGGATCATCGTCCGCTCCGGTCCGATGCCATAGGCATAGGCGGCCACTGCCTTAAGCCCCTCCGGCGTGGCCATCGCCTTGTAGCTGGGCTGGGCGCCGTCCGCCGGGCCGCCGCTCCCCGCCATCAGCTGGATCAGCCGCACCCGCGTCATCGTCTTCAGCTTCTTGAGATTGTCCACCTCGAACGACTGGATGAAGACCGGCGCATCGGCGCGGTCCCAGCCCGCCGCCTTGAGCTTGTCGACCAGCCGCTGCTCCAGCGGCAGGCCGATCGAAGCGAAATAGGTCGGATGCTTCGTCTCGGGATAGATGCCGATCGTCCGCCCCGTCTCCTTCGAAGCTCGCTTGGCAAGGGCGATCACGTCGTCGAGCGTCGGGATCGCGGCCTGGCCGTCATATTTCGTGTTGCCCGGGCGGAGCTTGGGCAGCCGCTCCTTGGCACGCAGCGTCTTCAGCTCGGCGAGCGTGAAATCCTCGGTGAACCAGCCGGTGAGCTTCTCGCCGTCGATCGTCTTGGTCGTCCGGCGCGCGGCGAACTCGGGATGGTCCGCCACGTCGGTCGTGTCGGCGATGTTGTTCTCGTGCCGGGCGACGAGCACGCCGTCCTTGGTCGGCACCAGATCGGGCTCGATGAAATCGGCGCCCTGCTCGATCGCGCGCTGATAGGAGAGCAACGTGTGCTCGGGGCGCTCGCCCGAAGCGCCGCGATGCGCGATGACGATGACCTTGTCCGCTTTCCCATGCATCGCGTGATCCTGCCCCAAGGCGGCGGCCGGCACCATCAGCATCAGCGCCGCAATCAACGATCTCGTCACGAAACTCTCCCTTCGCTACGAAATTGGCCTAGGCTCGGGATGTGACGGTTGCGAGGCGATATGGCGGATAACGACAGCGTGCTCGCGGCGGCCCGCGCCTGGAAAGGCGAGCCGCTGGCGCTGGCCACGGTCGTCTCGACCTGGGGATCGGCGCCCCGGCCGCCCGGAAGCCATATGCTCGTCCACCGTGACGGGCGGTTCGAAGGCTCGGTCTCGGGCGGCTGCGTGGAGGCCGATATCCTCCAGACCGCCGCCGAGGTGATCGCCGGCGCGCCCGCGGTGGTGAGGCAATATGGCGTCGCCGATCCGGCCGCCTGGGAAGTGGGCCTGCCTTGTGGCGGCGAGATCGCGGTGCTGGTCCAGCCGGTTTCGGCGGAGGGTTTCCCGCCCGGGCTGTTCGATGCGATCGACGCGGCGCGGGCGGACGGCGTGCCGTTCGATATCGGCACCGACCTTGCCACCGGCCGGTCGATGCAGGGCGCCGGCGGTTTCCGCAATCGCTACGATCCGCCGCGCCGCCTGCTGATCGTGGGCGCCGTGCAGATCGCCCAGTCGCTGGCCGGCCTTGCCCGCGAGATCGGCATCCGCGCCCATGTCATCGATCCGCGCGGGAGATTTTTGACGCCCGAGCGTTTTCCCGGCGTGATGCTCGACGACCGCTGGCCCGATGAAGCCGTGACGGCTCTCCGCCCCGATCCGGCGACGGCGGTGGTGACGCTGAGCCACGACCCGAAGATCGACGACGCGGCGCTGGTCGCGGCGCTGGGTTTCCCGACCGGCTATGTCGCCGCGCTGGGCTCGCGCAGGAGCCATGCCGCGCGCCTCGAACGGCTCGCCGCCGCCGGGGTCGGGCCCGCCGATCTCGACCGGATCCAGGGGCCGGCCGGCCTGGCCATCGGCGCGATCGGCCCCGCCGAGATCGCCCTTTCCATCGCCGCAGCCATGGTGAAGACCTTCCATGCTCACACCTGAACAGACCGCGCTGATCCTGCTCGCCGCCGGCCACTCCCGCCGCTTCAACGACGGCGACAAGCTCGCCGAGACATTCCTGGACAAGCCGCTCGCCTATCATGTGGTGACGGCACTGGAGCGCGTGCCCTTCCAGGCGCGGATCGCCGTCGTGTCCGCCACCACGCTCGACTTCGCCGCCCTGGGCTATGACGTGGTCGAGAATCCCGATCCCGCGCTCGGCCAGGCGCGCTCGCTCGGCTTCGGGGTGGCGCGGGCGCAGGAACTGGGCTGCGCCGCGGTGCTCGTCGCGCTCGCCGACATGCCGCGCGTCACCGCCGCCCATGTCCACCGGCTGATGGACGCCGCCGACGGCCCGGCGACGATCGTCGCGTCCTCGGACGGCGTGCAGCCCATGCCGCCCGCCCTGTTCGGCAAGGACATGTTCCCCGCGCTGATGAAGTTGGAGGGCGATCACGGCGCGCGCGACCTGATCCGGCGCGGCCATCACGTCATCGCCCCGCCCGCCGAACTGGTCGACATCGACACGCAGGAGGATCTGCGCGCGCTGCGCGAGCGCTACGGGCTGCGTACCGATGGCCTGCCCGGGCAGCCGTCCGCGCCCGTCACTCGTGACGAAGCGCGTCGATCGGATTGAGACTGGCCGCGCGGCGCGCGGGGAAATAGCCGAAGACGACGCCGATGATCGCCGAGATCGCGAAGGCGATCACGTTGATCTGCACGTCGAACAGAAAGGGCAGCGACCCCAGCCACGCCATCAGCGCGACCGCGAACTGGGCGATCAGCAGGCCGATGACGCCGCCCAGCATCGACAGCACCACCGCCTCGACCAGGAACTGCATCAGCACCTCGCTCGCCACCGCGCCGATGGCCAGGCGGATGCCGATCTCGCGCGTCCGCTCGGTCACGGACACCAGCATGATGTTCATGATGCCGATCCCGCCCACGATGAGGCTGATCATCGCCACCGCCGCGACGATCTGGGTGAGCAGCGTGGTGGTGCTGGTCAATGCCTGGCTGATCTGGGCAGTATCGAAGATGTTGAAGTCGACATCCTTGCCGCCGGTGATGTTGCGGCGCTCGCGCAGCAGGTCGGTGATCGCGGACTGGACCTGGGCGCTGTCGTAATCGGGGTCGGTGCCGACCAGCATCAGGCGCACGTCGGGATTGCCGGTGAAGCGGCGCTGCACCTGCTTGATCGGCATGATGATCACATCGTCCTGGTCGCCGCCGAACCCGGCCTGGCCGCGCGTCTGGAGCACGCCGATCACGTCGCACGAGATGCCGTTGACTCGGATTCGGTCGCCCACGGCGCTGCCGCCGCGAAACAGGTTGGTCCGGATCGTGGTGCCGATGATGCACACCGCCTTGCCCGCCTGTTCCTCGGGCCGCGTCCAGTAGCGACCCTCGACCAGCGGCCAGGGCTGGACCTGGAAATAGGCGTTGGTGGTGCCGTTGACCGTCGTGGACCAGTTGGCGCCGTTGTAGATCACGGTCGCGGTGGTCTGCGCCTGGGGGGCGACCGCGGTGACGCCGGCGACCTGGTCGCGGATCGCGGTGACGTCGTCCGCCTTGAAGTCGGGCGGGCGCGGGCCGCCGCCGCCGCGGCCGAAGCCCTGGCCCGGACGGATCTGGAGAATGTTGGTGCCGAGCGCCGAGATCTGCTGCTGCACCGCCGCCGTGGTCGCCTTGCCCAGCGTCACCATGGTGACGACCGCGGCGACGCCGATGATGATGCCGAGCGTCGTCAGGAACGAGCGCAGCTTGTGGCGCAGGATCGATCGGATCGCGAGGATGAAGGTGGTGCCGAACATCAGTGCCCCACCGCCTCGCCCTGGCGATGCTGGTCCTCGACCCGCTCGACCAGCCCGTCCTTGAAATGGACGATGGTGTGCGCGAACGCCGCCATGTCCGGCTCGTGCGTGACCATCAGCACGGTGATGCCGCTCGTCCTGTTGAGATCGGTGAGCAGCTCCATGATCTCCACCGAGCGCTCCGAATCGAGATTGCCGGTGGGCTCGTCGGCGAGCAGCACGTCGGGGCTGGTGACGATCGCCCGGGCGATGGCGACGCGCTGCTGCTGGCCGCCCGAGAGCTCGGCGGGGGTATGGTCCCACCACTCCTTGAGCCCGACCTTGTCGAGCGCCGCCATCGCCGTCTCGCGGCGCTGCTGCTTGCCATCGCCGCGATAGAGCAGCGGCAGCTCGACATTCTCGAGCGCGCTGGTGCGGGCGAGCAGGTTGAAGCCCTGGAAGACGAAGCCGAGATATTTGCGCCGCAGCAGCGCGCGCTGGTCCCGCTCCAGCTTCTCGACATGGACGCCCTTGAACAGGAACTCGCCGCTCGACGGCACGTCGAGGCAGCCCAGGATGTTCATCGTCGTCGACTTGCCCGAGCCCGACGGGCCCATCACCGCGACGAAGTCGCCGGCCTGGATGTCGAGGTCGATGCCCTTCAGCGCCTGGAACTGCGTCGCCCCCTCGCCATAGCTCTTGGTGACGCCGCGCAGGCGGATCAGCGGTGCGTCACTGTCCGCCACGCTGGCCTCCGCCACCGCCGCCGCCCTGGCCGCCACCCTGCCGCCGCTGCCCGCCGGAGCGGCGCTGGCCCGAGCTGCCATCGGCGAGCTGGCCGGTGATCACCTTGTCGCCGGGCTTCAGATTGCCCCCGGTGATCTCGGTCACGGTGCCGTCGGTGCTGCCGGTCGTGACCGGCACTTCCTGCGGCTTGCCGTCGGCCCCCAGGATATAGACGCTCCGCTCGCCGGCGCGATCGCCGGTCGCCGTCTTCTGCTGCTGCCCGCCGCGCCGCGGCCGGCCGGGGACCAGCGCCCCGGCGATGCCGCCCTTGGCGCTGCTGCCGCTCGCGCCCTGGGGGGCCGCGGCCGGCGTGAAGCGCAATGCCGCATTGGGCACGAGCAGCACGTTCTGGCGCGACATCGTCACGATGTCCGCCGTCGCAGTCATGCCGGGGCGCAGCTGCTCGTCCGCATTGGCGACCGACAGATCGGCGGCATAGGACACGACCTGGTTCGCGGTGGTGCTGGAAGTCGATGACGAGGACGAGGAACTCGCGTCCTGCACCGACAGGTTGGAGCCCACCTCGACGCGCGTGATCTTCGCCGGGAAGGTCTTGCCCGGAAAGGCGTCGACGGTGAAGGTCGCGTCCTGCCCCTCGCGCACCTGGCCCACATCGGCTTCGTCGATCGCCACTTCCAGCTTCATCTGCGACAGGTCCTGCGCGATCACGAACAGCGTCGGCGTGTTGAACGAGGCGGCGACGGTCTGGCCGGGATCGACCTGGCGCGCCAGGATCACGCCGGTCACGGGCGAGCGGATGATCGCGCGCGTGCGCTGGGTCTGCGCCGAGGACAGCTGGGCGCGCGCTGACGTCACATTGGCATTGGCCGCGTTCAGATTGGCCAGCGCGCGATTGCGATCGCCGATCGCGCCGTCCATCTCCGTCTTGGCGGGTACCTTGCCGCCCGAGAGCCGGCTGACTTCCTGGAAGCGCGCCAGCGTGGCGTTGTTCTGCTCCAGCGTCGCCCGCGCCTGACCCACGGCGGCGATGTTGGCCGCGAGCGTCGCCTCGGCCTGCTTCACCTGATCGTCGAACTGCGACGGATCGATCAGCGCCAGCGGCTGGCCGGCGGTGACCCGGTCGTTGACGTCGGCCAGCACCTTGATGACCTGGCCCGACAGCTGCGAGCCCACGGTCACCTGGTTGGTCGGCGCCAGCTTGCCGGTGGCGGAGACGGTGACGGTCAGGTTGCCGCGTGCGACATCGTCGGTCGCGTATTTGACTTCGCTGCTGCTGCCGAAGAAGTGCCACAGGAGCAGCGCCGCCAGCAGGACGACGATGCCGGCCAGGCCCCATTTGAGCCAGCGCCGCCACCAGGGGCGCGGGGGCGTGCCCAGAAAGGCGTCGAGATTCTGGTGGGGATCAGTTGCCATTCGCGGTGCCGCCTGTCGTGGGAACGGTGGGAGTGGTGCTCGGGTCCCAGCCGCCGCCCAGCGCCTGGTAGAGCTGGATCAGCGCCGTCGCCGCGTCCGACCGCGCCGAGACGACGCCGTTGCGCGCGGAGATCAGCGCGGATTCGGCCTGGGTGAGCGTAGTGAAATCGGTGAGGCCGGAGCGATATTGCATGCGGGCGAGCAGCGCCTGATTGCTCGACGCTTCCAGCGCGACCGCGAATTCCCGCTGGCGGCGCTGCGCCGTCTGCAGCGCGACGATCGCATTCTCGATATCCTCGAGGCTGGTCAGCACGGTCGATTTGTAGGCGAGGAACGCGCCGTCCGCGGCGGCTTCGGACGCGCGGACCTGGCTGGCGCGGCGGCCGCCGTCGAAGAGCGTCTGGGCGATATTGGCGAAGAGCCGGCCGGTGATCACGTCGAAGATCGACGAGAGCGCGGTGCTGCCCGCATCGATGCTGCCGCCGATCGAGAGCTGGGGGTAGAGCTGGGCGGCGGCGACGCCGATGTTCGCGGTGGCGGCGGCGAGGTTGCGCTCCGCGGCCCGCACGTCCGGCCGCTGGCGCAGCGTGTCGGCGGGGATGCCGGCGGCGACGCTGGCGGGGCCGGTGGGGATCGGCTTCACCGCCTCCATCTCGGCCTTGAGCGCGCCCGGCGCCCGGCCGGTCAGCACGCCCAGGCGCGAGACATAGCTGTTGTAGCTCGCCTCGAGCGTCGGGATCGATGCGGCAAGCTGCGCCCGGCTCGCCCGCGCCTGCTCCTGGTCGAGCGACGAGACCAGGCCCGCCTGCAGGCGCCAGCCGGCGATCTGGAGATTGTCGTCCGCGATGCCCAGGCTGTCGCGCGCATTGGCGATCTGCGCCTGGGCCACGCGCGCCAGGACATAGTTGCGCGCCGTCTCGGCCTCCGCGGAGATCAGCACGGTCGCGAGGTCATAGCCGCTGGCCGCATAGGATGCCCGCGCGCCTTCCACCCCGCGGCGCACTCCGCCGAACAGGTCGACCTGATAATTCGCATCGGCGCCGAGCGAGAAGCTGGTCGCGCCGCCCTGCGAGAAGCTCGTCACCGTGCCGTCGGGCAATGTCGTGGTGCTGGAGCCGCCGCGCAGCGGCTCGCTGCGCGACACGCCGCCGGAGACGCTGAGGCTCGGGAGCAGGTTCGCGCGCTGCTGGACCAGCGACTCGCGCGCCTGGCGGAGCCGCACGACGGCCTGGGCCACGTCGAGATTAGCCGCCTGGGCGCGTTGCACCAGGCCGGCCAGCATCGGATCGTCGAACTGCGTCCACCACTGGCTCAGGTCTTCCCGGGCCTTCTGCTCGGCGGAGACGGACCAGCCGTCCGGCACGCCCAGCTCGCTCGCGGCGCGCGGATGATAGTCCGGGCCCACCGCGCAGGCGGACAGCGACAGGGCGAGCAGGATGCTCGGGGTCAGCAGTCGATTGGCCATGGCACTCTAGATGTTTCCAAAGCCGTTTCGGTTCCAGAAGAATATTGTCGCAGTCTGTCGTGGTTCATGCCGGATCATGCGCGGAAACATATTCTGCGCTTGGCGCGGCGCCCGCGCTTGGGCAGAGAGACGCCAATAAAATGAGGAGCCCGTAGCGATGAGCGATACCGTCAGCGTCCACCCCGTACCGGAAAGCTGGGCGCGCGGCGCCCGGGTGGATGCTGAAGGCTATGAAAAGCTCTACGGCATGAGCCTCGCCGATCCGGGCAGCTTCTGGCTCGAGCAGTCGCGCCGGCTGGACTGGATCAAGCGCCCGGAGATCGCCGGCGACTGGTCGTTCGACGAAAGCGATTTCCGGATCAACTGGTTCGCGGACGGCAAGCTGAACGTCGCGGCGAACTGCGTCGACCGGCATCTGGCGAAGCGCGGCGACGCGGTCGCCATCATCTGGGAGCCGGACGCGCCGGAGGAGGCGCCGCGGCGCTACACCTATCGCCAGCTCCATGCCGAGGTCTGCCGCTTCGCCAATGTGCTGAAGGCGCAGGGCGTCCGCAAGGGAGACCGCGTCACCATCTACATGCCGATGATCCCCGAGGCGGCGTTCGCGCTGCTGGCCTGCGCGCGGATCGGCGCGATCCATTCGGTCGTGTTCGGCGGCTTTTCCCCGGAAGCGCTGGCGGGCCGCATCACCGACTGCGACTCCGCCGTTGTGATCACCGCCGACGAGGGCCGGCGCGGCGGCAAGAAAGTGCCGCTCAAGACCAATGTCGATGCGGCCGCCCAGCATGTCCGCTGCCTCGAGAAGGTGATCGTGGTGCGGGCCACCGGCGGCGACGTGCCGATGCAGGAAGGCCGCGACGTCTGGTATCACGCCGCCGCCGCGGAGGTGCCGGCCGACTGCCCCGCCGAGCCGATGGGCGCCGAGGACCCGCTGTTCATCCTCTATACCTCGGGCTCGACCGGCAAGCCCAAGGGCGTGCTCCACTCGTCGGGCGGCTATCTGCTCTGGGCCAGCCTGACGCACGAGCTGGTCTTCGACTATCGCCCCGGCCAGATCTATTGGTGCGCGGCCGATATCGGCTGGGTCACCGGGCACAGCTATATCGTCTATGGTCCGCTCGCCAACGGCGGCACCACGCTGATGTTCGAAGGCGTGCCCAACTGGCCCGATGCCAGCCGCATCTGGCAAGTGGTCGACCGGCACAAGGTCGAGATCCTCTACACCGCCCCCACCGCGCTGCGCGCGTTGATGCGCGAGGGCGACCAATATGTCACCGCCACCTCGCGCAAGTCGCTCAAGCTGCTCGGCACGGTCGGCGAGCCGATCAATCCCGAGGCGTGGCGCTGGTATTACGACGTGGTCGGCGAGGGCCGCTGCCCGATCGTCGACACCTGGTGGCAGACCGAGACCGGCGGCCACATGATCACCCCGCTGCCCGGCGCGACTCCGCTCAAGCCCGGCTCGGCCACCCGCCCCTTCCCCGGCGTCGACCCGCAGATCGTCGACGGCGAAGGCAATGTCCTGCACGGCGCGACCGAGGGCAACCTCGTCATCGCGCGCAGCTGGCCGGGCCAGATGCGCACCGTCTGGGGCGATCATGCGCGCTTCTTCCAGACCTATTTCACCACCTATCGCGGCAAGTATTTCACCGGCGACGGCTGCCGCCGCGACGAGGACGGCTATTACTGGATCACCGGCCGGGTCGACGACGTGATCAACGTCTCGGGCCATCGCATGGGCACCGCCGAGGTGGAGAGCGCGCTGGTGCTCCACCCCAAGGTGGCGGAGGCGGCGGTGGTCGGCATGCCGCACGACATCAAGGGCCAGGGCATCTATGCCTATGTCACCCTCAACGCGAACTGCACCGCCGACGATGCCCTGCGCGCCGAGCTGATCAAATGGGTCCGCACCGAGATCGGCCCGATCGCGACGCCCGACGCGCTCCAGTTCGCGCCGGGCCTGCCCAAGACCCGCTCGGGCAAGATCATGCGCCGCATCCTGCGCAAGATCGCCGAGGGCGACGTCTCGTCGCTGGGCGACACCTCGACGCTCGCCGATCCCTCGGTGGTCGACGACCTGGTGGAGAACCGGGTGGGATGAGCGGGGATCGCATCCGGATCGTCGCGGGGGACATCACCCGCCTCGACGTGGATGCGATCGTCAACGCCGCCAACACGTCGCTGCTCGGCGGCGGGGGCGTGGACGGCGCGATCCACCGTGCGGCCGGGCCCGAACTGCTCGACGAGTGCCGCAAGCTGCGGTCGCTCGGCGGCTGCAAGACCGGCGACGCCAAGCTCACCAAGGGCTATCGCCTCCCCGCCCGGCACATCATCCACACCGTCGGCCCGGTCTGGCAAGGCGGCGGCAAGGGCGAGCCCGCACTGCTCGCCAGCTGCTATCGCCGCTGCTTCGAGATCGCCCGCGCCCATGGTTTCCGCACCCTCGCCTTCCCGGCGATCAGCTGCGGCGTCTATGGCTATCCGATCGCGGCGGCGACAAGGATCGCCGTGGCCGAGGCGCGCCGGGCGCTGGCCGAGGACCCTGGGCTCCAGCTGATCTTCGCCACGTTCGGCGCCGAGATCACGGCCGCCTACGAACAGGAATTGCGAAGCTGAAACCCGTTGCGAGTGTAACTACCCGGCGTTACATCCGGCTAACACAGTCTTTCGGGGGAATCCTCAACATGAAGATCAGCAACATGGTGCGTCTGGCCGCCGGCGTGGCACTGCTCGCCGTCTCGCCGGCGATGGCGCAGACCGCCAAGCCGAAATATGGCAGCTTCGGCGTCGACCTTTCCGCGCAGAAGCCGAGCGTGAAGCCGGGCGACGATTTCTGGACCTTCGCGAACGGCGGCTGGAACGACCGCGTCGAGATCGCCGCGGATCGCGCCTCGGCCGGCTTCGGCACGCTGCTCTCGATCGAGGCCGAGGCGAATGTCCGCGCGATCCTCGACGACATGGCGAAGAACCCCTCGGCCTATGGCGCCTCGGGCAGGCAGGTCGGCGATTTCTACGCCAGCTGGATGGACGAGGCCGGCATCGAGAAGCTCGGCACCGCGCCGCTCAAGCCCTATCTCGCCAGGATCAACGGCGTGAAGGACCTCGACGCGCTGCAGGTGCTGTTCGCCACCGTCGGCTATGCCTCGCCGGTCGAGCTGGGGATCATCCCCGACCTTGCCGATCCGACGCATTACACCGCGGTCACCGGCCAGGGCGGCCTGGGCATGCCGCGCGACTATTACCTGCTCGAAGGCGAGAAATACGATGCCTTCCGCAAGGCCTATCGCGCCTATGTCCAGAAGATCCAGGAGCTGGCGGGCATCCCCGATGCCGCCGCCAAGGCCGACGCGATCGTCGCGCTCGAGACCGCGATGGCCAAGGTCCAGTGGTCGCCGGCCGAGAGCCGCGACATCGCCAAGCTCAACGACCCGCAGACGCTGGCCGGCCTCAAGGCCAAGGCGCCCGACTTCAACTGGGCGCTGATGCTCAAGACCGCCGGTCTCGAGAGCTCGCCCAAGGTGCTGATGACGCAGAACACCGCCGTCACCGCCCTCGGCAAGCTGATGACCGCCACCCCGCTCCAGGCCTGGAAGGACTATCTCGCCTATCGCTTCGTCAGCGATCATGCGCAGTTCCTGCCCAAGGCCTTCGACGACACCCGCTTCGCCTTCTATTCGCAGACGCTGTCGGGCGTGAAGGTGCAGCGCGAGCGCTGGAAGCGCGGCGTGCAGCTGGTCAACGGCGCGCTCGGCGAGGCGGTCGGCGCGATCTACGTCTCGAAATATTATCCGCCCGCGGCCGAGAAGCAGATGGCCGAGCTGATCGAGAATCTGCGCGCCTCGTACAAGGAGCGCATCGCCGCCTCGACCTGGATGGACGAGGGGACCAAGCAGAAGGCGCTCGCCAAGCTTGCCGCCTTCGAGCCGCGCATCGGCCATCCGGACAAGTATATCGACTATTCGTCGTTCAAGGTCGTCCGCGGCGACCTGCTCGGCAATGCGATGCGTTCGGGCGAGTTCCAGCACGAACTCGAGCTGTCGCGCTTCCCCAAGCCGGTCGACCGCACCCTGTGGGACATGACTCCGCAGACGGTGAACGCCTATTACAACCCGCTCTCCAACCAGATCACCTTCCCGGCCGCGATCCTGCAGCCGCCCTTCTTCGATCCCAATGCCGATGCGGCCGTGAACTATGGCGCGATCGGCGCGATCATCGGCCATGAGATGGGCCATGGCTTCGACGACCAGGGCAGCCAGTTCGGCCCCACGGGCAAGTTCGAGAACTGGTGGACCGACGGCGCCAAGAAGGCGTTCGGCGACCGCACCAAGGCGCTCTCGACTCAATATGACGCCTATGAGGCCGTGCCGGGCACCCATGTGCAGGGCGCGCTGACGCTGGGCGAGAATATCGGCGACCTGGGCGGCGTCGAGGCGGCGTACGGCGCCTATCAGCGCTATCAGGCCGAGCATGGCAAGGCGCCGGTGATCGGCGGGCTGACCGGCGACCAGCGCTTCTTCCTGGCCTATGCCCAGGCCTGGCAGACCAAGCTGCGCGAGGGCACCGCCCGCCAGCTGGCGCTGACCGACCCGCACTCGCCGGCGATGTTCCGCGTCAACGGCATCGTCCGCAACGTCGATGCCTGGTACAAGGCGTTCAACATCCAGCCGGGCGACAAGCTGTACCTCGCGCCCGCGCAGCGCGTGCACATCTGGTAAGCCCTCGGGCTTCGCCGAAGGAAGCGGCCCGGCAGCGATGCCGGGCCGTTTTCGTTTTCCTACATGCGCGTTCCCGCGACTCGGGCAACGGCGCGCCCCGGGCGACGGAAAGTCACGAAAGGTCCCGACATATGGCGAGCGCGGCGGCCCGGGTGCCGGCGCAATATCGTTGCGCGCGGCTGATCCTATCTTTCCAACGGCTTCAAAGAGCGGCCGGGCAGCGCGCCGGCCGCCGACAGCAGATCGGACGAAATCCTACATTGCAACCGCATGGCCGGGCGCGGCAAAGGGGCGCATGACTCCACGCGAACTCATCGACACCGCGATCGTCCCCGGCGGGGGCGAGGCGCTGCGCCTGTTCCGCCGCGGGCGCGACTTCATGATCGTGCTCGATCGCAACGAGCTGATGTCGAGCCGGATGAGCGGCTCGGAGGAAGCGCTGGCGGTGATGAGCTGCGAACGGCTCGACGGCGCGGCGCCGCATCTGCTGATCGGCGGCTATGGGATGGGCTTCACCCTGCGCGCGGCGCAGGCGGCGCTGGGCCCGGGCGCCAGGCTGACCGTCGCCGAGCTGGTGCCGGAGATCATCGCATGGGCGAAGGGGCCGATGGCCGAGCTGGCCGCCGGCTGCCTCGACGATCCGCGCGTCGACGTGGTGCTCGACGACGTCGCCGCGGTGATCGGCCGCGCGCGCGCGACGTATGACGCGATCCTGCTCGACGTCGACAACGGCCCGGACGGGCTGACCCGCAACGCCAACGACCGGCTCTATTCGCCGCGCGGGCTGCAGAAGCAATGGGAGGCGCTCAGGCCCGGCGGCGTGCTGGCGGTCTGGTCCGCCGCGCCCGACAACGCCTTTGCCCGGCGCATGAAGGATACCGGCTTCCAGGTGGAGGAAGTCGCGGTCCGCGCGCGCAGCAACGGCAAGGGGCCGCGGCACGTGATCTGGTTCGGGCGGAAGCGGTAACGAAGCCAGACGGGATCCCCCGCTCCCCCGTCGCCCTGAAACAAGTTGGCGCTTATCCCGTAAAGACAAGGAGTGCCCGATCGCCGTCATCCCCGCGCAGGCGGGGATCCAGGGTAGTTACGGGATATCGGCGCCACCGCGCGAACGCTCTCCGGAAGTGCCGGGAATTCCTTGCACCTGTGCCGCGCCTGGCCCTGGATCCCCGCCTTCGCGGGGATGACGGAATGGGGTGTCCTTGGCCCAAGGGGATAAACGCCAACTTGTTTCGGGGTCCAGCTATCGGCAAGCGACAGGCACGAAGCGCAAGCGCCCCGCCCATCGCGCGTTGGATGCTGAAACGAGTGCAGCATGCCGAAGGAGATATGGTTGCACTTCCTGCAACTCACTCCCCAACCCATTGCAGTTGCGCAAAGCGCAACCCTGACCCATTTGCTCGATGCTGCATCGCAGCAAAGCATGCACGCATGAGGGTTTCACGATGTTCTCGCTTATCTCGCTCTTCCTCGCCGCTCGCCGCGAAGTCACGCTGCCGGTCGCCGTTCCGGCGCCCCGCCCCGTCGCCGACGAGCAGGTCGAGCTGCGCCTCGCCGCCTGACCGGGCGCCGCCAGCACACGCAAAAAGGGGGAGCGTCGCCGCTCCCCCTTTTCGTTTGCGCTCATGCGCGGGCCCTTTTCCTTTGCGCGGAATGCGCGGCGCTTATTTCACGCCGTGCATCCAGTATTTCAGCGGCCAGCTCAGCAGCAGGAGCAGCACGCCGAGGAGGATCGCCGCAATCGAGATGGTGGTGAACACGTCGACATAGACGGTGAGGCTGGTCTTGAGGTTGGTCACCTGGCCACCCACCGTGTCGACGCTGGCGAACTGCGCGATCACGCCGGCGAAATATTGCGCCACCGAGATCGACAGGAACCACACGCCCATCATCAGCCCGACCACGCGCGCGATCGACAGCTTGGTGATCATCGACAGGCCGACCGGCGAGATGCACAGCTCGGCGAAAGAGTGGATGAAATAGAGGCCGGCCAGCCACCAGATGCCCACCTGGAAATTGGCATCGGCATAGCGGGAACCCCAGACGAGCAGCAGGAAGCCCGCCGCCACGCCGATCAGCGCGATGCCGAACTTGACCGGGATCGACGGCTCCAGCCCGCGCTTCGCCAGCGCGGTCCACAGCATCGACATGAACGGCGCGAGCAGCACGATGAAAGCCGCGTTGAAGAACTGGGTCTGGCCCGCGGTGATGGTGAACAGCCCGAACACGGAGAGATCGGTGTTGCGGTCCGCGAACAGGGTGAGCGACGAGCCCGCCTGCTCGAACAGCGTCCAGAACACCACGTTGAAGACGATCAGCACCATCGCCGCCAGCATCATCTGGAACTCGGTCCTGCTGCCCGCGAGGAACGACCAGACCAGGATCGCCGGCACGCCGAGCAGGAACGAGCCGAACAGCAGCTTGCCCATCAGCGGCAGCGACGCGACATAGCCGAGGAAGCCGGAACCCGCGGCGGGCGCGGCCGAGTGCATCAGGTTGACGTAGAGCAGGTAGAAGAGCGGCACGACGCAGAGCGCCACCGCATAGATGATCCATTGCTGGCGGTGGACGCCCGGCTTGGCCGGCGGCTCGCCATAGCCGTCGAGCTTGCCGCCGTTGAACTGGATCAGCGCCCAGGAGATCATCATGCCGATCGCGGCAAGGCCGAAGCCCCAGCTCCAGCCATAGGCGACCGCGAGCCAGGGGCAGAGGATCTGCGAGAAGAGCGAGCCGGTGTTGATGCCCATGTAGAAGATGGTGAAGCCGCTGTCGCGTCGTCGGTCGCCCTGCTCGTAGAGTTCGCCGACCATGGTGGAGATGTTCGGCTTGAAGAAGCCGTTGCCCACCGACACCATCGACAGCGCGATCAGCATCACCATCACGTAGAAGGCGTTGCGGTCCGCGCCGGATTCGAAGCTGCCCTTCTCGACCTTGCGGGCGACGGCGCCTGCATCGAGCAGGTCGACGGTGCCGTCGTCATTGCCCTTGATCTCGAGCTTCTTCGCGCCGTCGACGACGTAGCGGACTTCCTTGCCCTCCGCCGACTTGCCGATCGAGACTTCGTAGCGCTGGCCGTCGATCGTCGCATGCGGCTTGGCGGTGGGGCCGCCGAAGCAGAGGATCAGATAGCCGAGCGACATGATGATCGCGCCGAACTTCACCGCACGCTTCGAGCCCAGATACTGGTCGGCCAGATAGCCACCGATCAGCGGGGTGAGATAGACGAGGGCGGTATAGCCGCCATAAAGGCCGGTCGCCTCGCGATCGCCGAACATGAAATGCTGCGTGAGGTAGAGCGTCAGCAGCGCGCGCATGCCGTAATAGCCGAAGCGCTCCCACATCTCGGTGGTGAACATGCGCGCCAGCTGACGGGGATGCCCGAACCACGTCTTCTCCGCGGCGGGATTGACGTGGGTGATGTCCGGTTCTGCCGGATTGTCGGCGGTTGGAGTTTCGACCATGCGGTTTATTGCCCTTTAGATATCGGTTCCGGGTCATGGACCCGGCGCATGGGCGGCCAAACTAGACGGAATGAAGCGGCTGTAAAGCATGGGCCGTTGTGCGCAGCATCCCCGGACGGCGCGCATCGGAGCAACGCGCTGACATGCGAGCCCGCTCTATTGGAGCACGATGGTGGCGCCCACCTTCAGCAGGCCGCGAATGTGATCCGGCGATCGCCCGCCGCTATAGGAGAACTCGAACCGTCTGGCACCGCTGCTGGCCCTGCTGACGGCAAAGACGGTGGCCGCTATCGCGAATTGCCGATATGGCGTCCTGAGCGGTCCATTGAAAGTGATCACGCCCGAGGTTGCGTCCAGCCAGGTGACGGCCTTGATCCTGCCGGCCTGCGGATAACGCGGATCCGCAACCAGCGCCTCGCCCTCGGTCATGCCCTTCCTCCTCGATACCGGCTTCCGGCGGCGAGCTTCCCGCCGAACCATTGGGCAGTCGAATCGTTTTACCACCGTTTCGATCGCACTCCACGGCTTGGCGCGCCCGCAAGCCGACCCTAGATGCGCCCCATGGCCTTCAACGACACCTCCACCCCGCTCTCGCTCCTCCGCACCCGCCGCTCGGGCAAGCCGCGCGACATGGCCGGGCCCGGGCCCGGCCCCGAGCAGCTCGAGGCGATGATCGGGATCGCCGCACGCACGCCCGATCATGGCAAGCTCTTTCCCTGGCGCTTCGTGATCGTGCCCCCGGTGGCGCGGGCTGCGCTGGGCGAGCGGCTCGTCGCGATACTGCGTAGCGAGAAGCCCGACTGCACGGCACGCGACGAGGAGGCGGCGCTTCAGTTCGCCAGCCAGGCGCCCGCGCTGGTGGTGGTGCTCTCCGCGCCCGTGGTGCCGCACAAGATCCCGGCCTGGGAGCAGGAGCTCTCCGCGGGCGCCGCCTGCATGAACCTGCTCCACGCCGCGCACGCCATGGGCTTCGCCGGCGCCTGGATCACCGGCTGGGCCGCCTATTCGGACGCGGTGCGCGACCTGTTCGGGAACGCACCGCAGAAGATCGCCGGATTCGTCTTCATCGGCACCCCCGCCCTGCCGCTGGAGGAGCGCCCGCGGCCCCTACTGTCCGAAATCGTACATACGTGGAATCCGGGGTATGGACCCGACGCCTGATTGGTGTATTATCGCAGCATGACAGCGCTAGAGCATGAGGACAGCCCGGTCTACCTCAAGCTGCGCGCCAGCATCGCCGCGGCGATCCTGCGCGGGCAATACCGGGCAGGGGATCAGCTTCCGTCGGTGCGCGCGCTGGCGGCCGAGCACGGCGCCAATCCGCTCACGGTGGCCAAGGCCTATCAGAGCTTCCAGGACGACGGCTATGTCGAGGTGCGTCGCGGCGTCGGCATGTTCGTGCTGCCGGGCGCGGTGGAGAAGCTGCGGATCGCCGAGCGCGAGCGCTTCCTCACCGGCTATTGGCCGCGCGTGAAGGAGCATATCGCGCTGCTCGGCCTCGACGCCCGGGAATTGTTCGACCGCGAAACCGCCTGAGCCGGGCCATGTCCCGCTGGCCCGGCGCCCGCGCGCTGCCGTTCCTCGCCGCGCTTTCGTGGCTCTGCCTCGGCGCGCACGAACTGGCCCATCATCTCGCCGGCCGCGTCGTCTGCGGTGCCTGGGGCGGCATGACGCTGGCCAGCTTCACCCTGCCCGATGCCTGCCCGGCTTCGGCCGCCTGGATCGCGGCGCTGGCCGGGCCGGCGCTCAGCTGGCTGCTGATCTATGCGGGCGCCGCGCTGCGCGGTCCGCTGGGCCTGTTCCTGATCTTCGCCAACCTACCGCTCGCGCGCATCGTCACCGTGGCGACGGGCGGCGGCGACGAGCGGATCATCGGCAGGGCGCTGTTCGGCGATGCCCTCGGCTTTCCCGCGATGCTGGCGCTCACCGTGGCGCTCGCGCTGCCGCCGCTCCTCCTTGCCTGGCGCCGGCTGCCCCGCCGTCACCGGATGGCGGGCTTCGCGGCCCTGCTGGTGCTGCCGATGCTGTGGGACCTGTTCTTCAAGCGCATGCTGATGGGCGCGCTGCTGCCCGCCGAGCCGGTATGGAACGGCGTGCCCGCCGCGATCCTCGCCAGCCATGCGGCGGCAGCGCTGCTCCTTCTCCTCTGCTGGCCGCGCGGCCGGACGGCATAGGCGGCCCATGCTGATCATCACCGGCACCTTCCGGCTGCCCCCCGCCAATCTCCATGCCGCGCGGCAGGCGATGGCGGCGATGGTCGCGGCCAGCCGCGTCGAGGCCGGCTGCCTCCACTACAGCTATGGCGAGGACGTGTTCGATCCCGGGCTGATCCATGTGACGGAGCATTGGGCAGACCATGCGACGCTGGCGGCGCACGGGACCAGCCCGCACATCCGGGCATGGCGGGCCGCCTGGCCCGGGCTCGGCATCGGCGATCGCGATCTGACCCTGTTCGAGGCGGATGGCGGCAGGCCGGCCTAGGGGTTCAGTCCCAGCTTCCCAATATCTCCGCCACGGCGCGGAGCACCTGCGGCTTCATCTGGACGAACAGGTGGCTGCTGCGCACCTCGACCGCCCGGCATTCGGCGCCCTCGCCCTCCCGGCAGATCAGCCCGTTCACGAACCCGTCGCTGCGGCTCCAGATCGCGGCCGACGGCATCGGGAGCGGCCGCGCCGCTTCCTCCAGCCGGCGAGTCACGGCGGGATCGGCGATCCTCTCGCCGGTGAGCGCCTGGAAGGCGCGCCATACGTTGGTGGCGCCGGGCGGGCCGGCGAAAGGCGCGCTGACGGTGAGGACGGCGCGGACCAGATCGGGACGGCGATGCGCGACGATGCGGCTCATCACCCCGCCGAGCGAAACGCCGATCAGCGTAACCTTCCCGCCGGTCTCGCGCTCGATCTCCTCGACCCGGGCGATCAGCTTCTCGCACTCGGGCCCCACGCTGCGCACGCCGAAATTGCGGCCGAGCCGCCAGGGATAGGGGCGATAGCCGAGCCGGCGCAGCATGCCGCGCAGCACGAAGTTGGAGCGATCGGTGTTGCCCAGGCCGGGCGAGACCAGCACCGGCCGGCCGTCTCCCCGCGGCAGCCCGGCGATGCGGAAACGGGCGAGCTCCGCCAGAGTGAGCGCGGCGCGGGCCGGCTCGAGCGCGAAGGCAAGGCGGGGCGGCGGCTCGGTGGCGGTTTGCGGGATCATAGCCACAGCATTACTCCCCAGGGCAGCGGCGTCCATATGCCCATCCGCACGCCCGCCGCGCGCAGGCCCCGGCCGGTCCATTCGTTGCAGGTGCGAAGCGCGCTATAGCCGCCCTTGGCCGAATAGAAGGCGTCGCGCGCGCCATAGCCGCGCACCACCGGCCCCGCGGCGAAGCTGCCCCGGACATAGGCAACCAGCCGGCGATATTCCTCGGGCCGCAGCAGCACCGCGCGCACCGATCCGTCCACGCGCGGCGCGGGCACATGGGCGACATGGACCACAGTCGATCCCATGCCGGCCAGCGCCTTGGCGGTGCGCCAGGGATCGATGTCGCGCCAGCGGGCGGTGTGGAGGTAGAAGTCCCGATTGCCCCAGCCGATGGCGAGATAGGGCTCGGCGCCGTAGCGGGGATCGCCCAGATGCTCGGGCCGGGCAATGTCGCGGAACGCGGCGGCGGGCAGGATCAGATCGGTATGCGCGCCATTGTCGGCGACATAGATGCGCACGCCCGTGGCCGGCGGCGCCCGCCCGCCATTCGCGGCGAACCCCGCGCCCAGCGCCGCGGCCACGAGATAGAGCACCACCGGCAGCACCAGCACTCCGATCAGCCGTATCGATATCCGCATCAACGCCCGCAACCGGCCATCCCCCATTTCGCACCTGCACCATCGCATGCTATGCTATTTTCATGGCTCACGACACGCATGTGCTCGATCGCCCGCCCGAGGGCGCGTCGGCCGACTGGACGATCCCGCAGAACTGGCAGGCCTATACCGCCGAGGAGCACGCGACCTGGGACAAGCTCTATGCGCGCCAGGCGAAGCTGCTGCCGGGCCGCGCGAGCAAGGCCTATCTCAACGGTCTCGACGCGCTGCGCCTGTCCGAATCGGGCATTCCCAATTTCGAGGAGCTGAGCGAGCGGCTGATGAAGCTCACCGGCTGGCAGGTGGTGGCGGTGCCCGGGCTGGTGCCCGACAATGTGTTCTTCGATCACATGGCCAATCGCCGCTTCGTCGCCGGCAACTTCATCCGCCGGCCCGACCAGCTGGACTATATCCAGGAGCCGGACGTCTTCCACGACGTGTTCGGCCATGTGCCGATGCTCGCCGACCCGGTGTTCGCCGACTATCTCGCGGCCTATGGTCGCGGCGGCAACCGGGCGCTCGAGCTGGGTGCGCTGAAGCAGCTCGGCCGGCTCTACTGGTACACGGTGGAATTCGGGCTGGTCCGCGAGGAAGGCGATCTGCGCATCTATGGCGCGGGGATCGTCTCTTCCTTTGCCGAGAGCGTGTTCGCGCTGGAGAGCGACAGTCCCAACCGCATCGGATTCGACCTGAAGCGCGTGATGCGCACCGACTATCGGATCGACGATTTCCAGCAGAATTATTTCGTCATCCCGAGCTATGCCGAGCTGCTGCGCGCCACGGTGGAGACCGATTTCGCCCCGCTCTACGACGAGATCCTCGGCCAGCCCGACATCCCGATCGCGGAGATCCTGCCGGGCGACGAGGTGATCACCCGTGGCACCCAGGAATATGCCAACTCGAAACGCTAGCCTCGTCATCCCCGCGAAAGCAGGGATGACGTTGGGGTGTGGCGCTTCCCGGCCCTACCAGCTCCCGAACCCCGGCGCCTCGCCCTTGCCGCGGCTCAGCCGGGTCACCCGCTCCGTCCCGTAGCGCACGCGCTTCGCCAGGGTCAGTGTCGGCCAGTCGCCGCGATCGGCACGGTGGACGAGGCGCAGGCCCTGCCGGCGATAGGCCTGCGCCACCGTCTCGGCCTGCCCGGCCAGCAGCCCGGCGAGAATCAGCGTGCCCCCCTCGGCCAGCACCGCGCCCACGCTCGGCGCCAGCTCGACCAGCGGACCGGCGAGGATGTTGGCGATGACGAGGTCATAGGGCGCCCGGCCGATGAGCAGCGGATGCTCGACCCCCGCCGCGGCGGCGAGCGCCAGCGCGCCCTGCCCGCCGCCGAGCCGCACGCCGTTCAGTTCGGCATTCTCCGCGGTGACCGCCACCGCGCGCGCATCGATGTCCGACGCCGTGGCATAGGCGCGCGGCCAGAGATGGAGCGCCGCAAAGGCGAGCAGCCCGGTGCCGGTGCCGAGATCGAGCACGTTCTCGAAGCGCTTGCCCTCGCGCTTCAGCCGGTCGAGCGCGAGCAGGCAGCCCGAAGTGGTTTCGTGCGTGCCGGTGCCGAAGGCGAGGCCGGCATCGATGCGGAAGGCCGTGGCGCCCGCGGGCACTCTGCCCTTGTTGGTGGCGGTATGGACATAGAAGCGGCCGGCATGGACGGGCTCGATCCCGGCCTGGCTGAGCGTCACCCAGTCGGCGTCGCGCACCTTCTCGGCCACCGCCTTCACGCCCTTCGCGCTCGGCGCCAGCGCCCGCACCGCGTCGAGCGCGGCGCTGTTGGGCTTCGATTCGAAAAAGGCCTCGAGCTGCCAATGGTCGGGATCGTCCTCGATCCGCTCGCTGGTCAGCAGCACGGGCATCGGCTCGATGCCGAACAGCGCCTCGTCATCGGCGTCGATGGCTTCCGCTTCGGCGCGGGTGCAGGGCAGGATGAGCTTCCAGCTCGACATCAATCGATCTCCACGGGACGCGCGACGACCACCTTGAGATCGGGGATCTCGATCGCGCGATATTGCAGCTTGCGGCCCTGGCGCATCAACAGCGCGAGGCGGGTCGGGCTCTGCATCCAGGCCTTGTCGATCCCGTCTATCCCGGCGAGCAGATAGGCTTGGCGCCCGGTGGCGAGATCGCCGACCAGCACATCCTCACGCGCGCCATCGGCGGCGCGGACGCGGAACACATAATAAGCGAGCGGGGCCTTCTGCGTGTCCACGCCTTCCTCCCCCGCACCCGCCATCGCCGGCAGATAGTCGCGGGAGACGATCCGGCGGCCATTGTCCGGCAGCAGCTTGCGGCTGGCACCGCTCGCCTTGTCGAGCAGGATCACGTTGCGCTCGTCCGGCGCGCCCCCGCCCGAATAGGAGCCGGCATCGCCGCGCCGGATCGAGGAATCGGTGGCGATCACGATCTCCTGCGCGTTGGTGCCGCGCAGCGGATTGACGGCGGCGACGGCGTACACTTCCTTGGCGGCCTTGGCCTCGACCTGCGCCGGGGCATCGGCATTGCGATGCCCGCGCGTGAGCATCACGCCGCCGAGCAGGACTCCCGCCAGGATCACGATGCCGGCCCCGACCACGGCCAGCGCGCCGACGAGGAGGCCGCCGACGAAAGGCGGACGCGCCGCCAGGGGGAGCCGGGACGCGGGGCTATCGGACATAGCTCGCTCCGTTGATGTCGAGCACCGCACCGGTCATCGAGGGCGGCGCGGCCAGCGCGCAGAACCGCGCGAGCACGGCCACTTCGTCGGCATCGGCCACCCGGCCGAGCGGGATGTCGGCAAGCAGCTTCTCGCCGCCGCGGCTGGCGAGATAATCGTCGGCCATGCCCGTCATGGTGAAGCCCGGGCAGATCGCGAAGGCGAGGATGCCGCTGCGCGCATAGCCCCGGGCGATGCTCTTGGTCATGCCGACCATGCCCGCCTTGGACGCGGCATAATGCCAGTGCGCCGGGCTGTCGCCGCGATAGGCGGCGCGGCTCGCCATGTTGACGATGCGGCCGGGGCGGCCCTCCGCCTGCCAGTGGCAGATGGCGAGGCGGCAGAGCTCGGCCGAAGCGGTGAGGTTCACCCGCATCGTCCGCTCCCAGCTCGCCACCCAGTCGTCATGCTCGATGTCGAGCGGATTGCTCTCGAACACGCCGGCATTGTTGATGAGCACGTCGATGCGGCCGTCGAGCGCGTCGAGCGCCTGGCTCCACAGGGTCCGGGGCGCCGCGGGATCGGCGAAGTCGGCGCGGATGCCGCTCCTGGTGCCCTGTCCGATCAGGCGCACCGCGTCGTTCTTGAAGCTCTCGGCGATCGCGGCGCCGATGCCGCGGCTCGCGCCGGTTAGGAGGATGTGGGTGGCCATGCGCCTGACTAGCGCGTCGGCCCGTCCCCGTCATCCCCGCGAAGGCGGGGGTCCAGAGTAGCAAGTGCTGTCCTGCTTGCCCCTGGAGCCCTGCCTTCGCGGGAATGACGAAGCGCTTCAGGCAGCGACGCTGCTGGAGAAACTGTCCGCGGCGACACGCAGCTTGTGGAGACGGTCGTCGACTTCGGCCACGTCCTTCTGGAGCGTGTCGATCTCGTGCGTCACCGACTTGGTATCCTCGCGGATGGCGCCGATGGTGGCGGACATGGAGTCGGCGGCGAGCGCGGTCTCGTCGACCGCCGCGGTGATCGCGGTGACGGTCTGCGCCTGGACCTCCATCGCGCTGCGGATGCGGTTGGCGCTTTCCTGCACCTCGCTCACCGTCGAGCGGATCGAGGCGTTGGTCTCCACCGTGCTCTTCGTCGCCGACTGGATCGCCGCGATCTTCGCCGCGATATCGTCCGTCGCCCGCGCCGTCTGGTTCGCCAGGCTCTTCACTTCCTGCGCCACCACCGCGAAGCCGCGACCCGCATCCCCCGCCCGCGCCGCCTCGATCGTCGCGTTCAGCGCCAGCAGGTTCGTCTGCCCGGCAATGTCGCGGATCAGGCCCAGGATCGATTCGATCGACTTGGCATGGTCGCTCAGCGCCTCGCTCATCCCCACCGCGTCGGTCGCCTGCGACGAGGCGCGCGTCGCGATCCCCGCCGCCGCTTCCACTTCCATCCGCGCATCCTCGATCGCCCGGATCAGCCCAGCCGCCGTCTGCGCCGCCTCGCGCATCGCCACCGCCGACTGCTCCGCCGCCGCCGCAACCTCCGATGCCTTGCCCAGCATCCCCCGCGCCGAAGCGGAGGTGTGGCTGGCCTGGACGCGGAGCTGCTCGCCCTCGCGCGAGGCGCGCTGGACGGTGCCGCCGATCGAATCGCGGAAATCCTCGGCGAGCCGGTCGCGCGCCGCCTGGGCGCTGTGCTCGCGATACATGTTGTAGATCTCGACGGTGATGTCGCCCTCCAGCGCGGAGAGGCGCATCAGCGTGTCGATCAGCCCGGCGAGTCGCCGGTCCTCGGTGCCGACCCGGCGGATCAGGATCTCGAGCGCCACCCGGTCGCTCGCGCTGATCATCGAGAGCAGCGCCATCGGCGGCACGTTCGCAGCATAGGCGGCGGCGACCGAACGCTCGATCGATTCGATCCAGGGCCTCCCCTCGGCGTCCAGAAAGCGGTTCCGGAGGAAGACGACGCCGAGATCGATCATCTTCTGCGTATCGTCGGGCGCCCAGCTGCGCTCGTCGGCGAAGCAGCGCAGCCATTGCTGCCAATAGGCTTCCGAGACCGCGCGGATCTCCGGCTCCAGCGCCTCCCAGGCGGCGCGGCCCGAGGCGGCCAGCGACCCTTCGAAATCGAAGATGCGAAGACGGGCGCGCACGTCGATGCGGGCGGCCGTGGAGCCCGGTGCCGGCAGATCCTCAAGCGAAACGGCGTTGGTCACGAAACTTGTCCCCTTTGCGGCCGCGGGACGATCGGCCACTTGCCCCGGGATATGCGGGCGAAGTGGTTAAGGCGGGGTTAGCCAAGCCGGCGGTTGCGCATGCCAGCTTGCATCCGGCGGCATCGGGATTAAGGAGACGGCACCGACCGAGGAAGGACATAATCTTGGCCAATGTGCGCAACGAAGCGCGACCCACGTCGCCGCATCTGTCGATCTGGAAGTGGGGACCCGCGATGGCGGTCTCCATCACCCACCGCGTCACCGGCAGCGGCATGGCGACCGTAGGGACGATCCTGTTCGTCTGGTGGCTGGTCGCCCTCGCCTCGGGCCCGGCGGCCTATGCGGCGTTCCTCGACCTGTTCACGGTCAAGTCCGGCGCGCTCAACATCGCCGGCTATGTCTTCGGCATCGGGCTGACCCTGTCCTTCTTCCAGCATATGAGCTCGGGCATCCGCCACCTGTTCCTCGACCAGGGCGCCAATTTCGAGCTCAAGGCCAACAAGACCACCGCGCTGCTGACCTATGTCGCCGCGATCCTCCTCACCATCGCCTTCTGGGGCTTCATCATCTGGGGTAAGACCAATGGGTAACGGCACCAGCATCGGCAAGGTCCGCGGCCTCGGCTCGGCGCATGAAGGCGCGCACCATTGGTGGCACCAGCGGCTGACCGCCGGCGCCAACCTGATCCTGACGCTGTGGTTCGTGCTCAGCATCGCGCTGCTGCCGGCCTATGATTTCGAGACCGTGCGCCACTGGATCGCCCAGACCCAGGTCGCCGTGCCCCTGATCCTCCTGGTCCTCGCCACTTTCTATCACTTCCGCCTCGGCCTGCAGGTGGTGATCGAGGACTATCAGCACGACGAGACGCACATCGTGCTGATGGTGCTGCTCAACTTCTTCACGCTGGCGGCAGGCACCACCGCCGTCTTCTCGATCCTCAAGATCGCCTTCACGGCGGGGGCAGCGCTCTGATGCCAAACAATTCTTCTGGCGCCTACAAGATCATCGACCACAGCTATGACGCCGTCGTGGTCGGCGCCGGCGGCTCGGGCCTGCGCGCCACCATGGGCTGCGCCGAGGCCGGCCTGAAGACCGCCTGCATCACCAAGGTGTTCCCCACCCGCTCGCACACCGTCGCGGCGCAGGGCGGCATCGCCGCCTCGCTCGGCAACAACACGCCCGATCACTGGTCGTGGCACATGTTCGACACCGTCAAGGGCTCGGACTGGCTCGGCGATCAGGACGCGATCGAATATATGGTCCGCGAAGCGCCGCAGGCCGTGTACGAGCTCGAGCATGCCGGCGTGCCGTTCAGCCGCAACGACAATGGCACGATCTACCAGCGCCCGTTCGGCGGCCATATGCAGAACATGGGCGAAGGCCCGCCCGTGCAGCGCACCTGCGCCGCGGCCGACCGCACCGGCCACGCCATGCTCCACGCGCTCTACCAGCAGAGCCTGAAATACGACGCGGACTTCTACGTCGAATATTTCGCGCTCGACCTGATCATGGAGAACGGCGCCTGCCGCGGCGTGATCGCTTTGTGCATGGAAGACGGCTCGATCCACCGCTTCCGCAGCCACGCCGTCGTCCTCGCCACCGGCGGCGGCGGCCGCGTCTACCAGTCGGCGACCTCGGCGCACACCTGCACCGGCGACGGCAACGGCATGGCGCTGCGCGCGGGCATCGCGCTGCAGGACATGGAGTTCGTCCAGTTCCACCCGACCGGCATCTACGGCGCCGGCGTGCTCATCACCGAGGGCGCGCGCGGCGAGGGCGGCTACCTCACCAACTCCGAGGGCGAGCGCTTCATGGAGCGCTATGCCCCCTCGGCCAAGGACCTTGCCAGCCGCGACGTCGTCGCGCGCTCGATGGCGATGGAGATCCGCGAGGGCCGCGGCGTGGGCAAGGAGAAGGACCATATCTTCCTTCACCTCAACCATATCGACCCGAAGATCCTGCACGAGCGGCTGCCCGGCATCACCGAGACCGGCAAGATCTTCGCCGGCGTCGACCTGACCCGCCAGCCGCTGCCGGTGGTGCCGACCGTCCACTACAACATGGGCGGCATCCCGACCAATTATCACGGCGAGGTCGTCCACAATAAGGATGGCGATCCGGACGCGGTGATCCCCGGCCTGTTCGCGGTCGGCGAAGCGGCCTGCGTGTCGGTGCACGGCGCCAACCGCCTGGGCTCCAACTCGCTGATCGACCTGGTCGTGTTCGGCCGCGCGACCGGCCTGCGCCTGAAGGAGCTGCTCAAGCCCGGCATGAAGCACAACGAGCTGCCCAAGGGCTCGGAGGAATTCGCGCTCGGCCGCCTCGATCACTTCCGCAACGCCAAGGGCGCGCGCCCGACCGCCGAGGTCCGCGCCGATATGCAGAAGACGATGCAGCGCCACTGCGCGGTGTTCCGCGACAGCGCCCTGCTCGCCGAGGGCGTGAAGCACATGCAGGACGTCTACAAGGGCTTCCAGGACGTCGGCATCCAGGACCGCTCGCTGATCTGGAACACCGACCTGGTCGAGACGCTGGAGCTCGACAACCTGATCGGCCAGGCCGTCGTCACCATCGAGTGCGCCGCCAACCGCAAGGAAAGCCGCGGCGCGCACATGCACGAGGACTTCCCCGAGCGCGACGACAAGAACTGGATGAAGCACACCGTCGCCACCTTCGAAGGCTGGGGCGGCAAGGGCGGCGCCACGAGCATCGATTACCGCCCGGTCCACGACTACACCCTCACCGACGAGATCGAGTACATCAAGCCGAAGAAGCGGGTGTATTGATGCATCGATAGCGGTTTCGGGAAGGGCCCGCTCGCCAGGCGCGAGCGGGCCTTTTCTTTGCGGAAGGCCCCTCCACCCTGTCACCCCGGCCTTGTGCCGGGGTCCACCGGGAGGGAAGCAAGAAGCGCCTGGGGTTGGACTTGCGACACCTTGGACGCCGGCACAAGGCCGGGGTGACGGACAGGGAAGTCCGCAGCGCTCAGATGTCGATCCGTCCTAAGCTGCCTTCCCGAACCGCTCGACCTTGATCGCATCCGCCTGCGCTCGGGCGCTCGCCAGTTCGTGCGCACTCTGCATCCGCAGCAGCGTGTCAGCCTTCACCCCGAACGCCTTTTCGAAACGGATCGCCATTTCCGCAGACAGGCCCGCGCGGCCATTGAGCAGCGCACTCATCGCCTGACGCGTGACGCCGAGATGCGTCGCAACTTCGGTCACGCCCAGCCCGTGCGGCTCGACGATCTCATGGCGCAGCCACATACCCGGATGGACCGCGAAGACAGGCGCGACGGTGATGGCCATCAGTGATAGTCCTCCAAATCCATGTCGGCGATCATGCCTTCCTCGGTGATCCTGAAGGTCATCCGCCAGTTCTTCGTCACCGTCAGCGACCAGGTGCCCGCCCGGTCGCCCGTCAGCAGATGCGCACCCCAGTTCGGCGGGGTGTAGAGTTCCTCAACACTCTCGATCGCGACCAGATAGGCGATCATCCGCAAGAGCCGTTCCGCGACCTTCGCGTTCAGCCCCTTCGGCTTGCCGGTCTCGGCAAAGCTGCGGAGCGCTTTGTGCCGAATGGACTCGATCTGCACCGCGTCCATATAATCGACCTGCCGTAAAGCATCAAGCTACACTTTACGGAAGCGACCCCCAATTCGGACGCCTTTGCAATCGCCCCGCTTGACACCGCTCCCGCACCCGCGAGAGTGGGCCGTTAACGATCTCCGGGGGTCTCGCGCCTGCCATGCGTATCGCGTTCGCCATCCTTGCCGCGGCTGCCGCGCTCGCCGTCACGCCCGCCGCCGCCCAGTTTCGCGCGCCGGAGCACAAGGCGGAATGGCCGGGAATGGTCTCGGGCAGCGACGGCATCGAGGGGCTCGATCCCGGCCCCGAGCTGCAGCGCGGGCGATCCGCCAGGGCGATGCTCGCCGATGCCCGCAAGCTGAACGTCGCGCTCAACGCGCTCCAGCCGCAGCGCAAGGCACTGGTCGACGCCTATATCGTCTCGGTCGCGCTCGACAGCGATCCGGTGTTCGCGCGGGAGGCGCGCGAGGCGGGCAAGGTGCTCTCGCGCCGCTTCGATGCCGCCGGGCGCACCATCGTCCTCGCCGGCAGCACCGGCACCATGCCGAGCGAATTGCCGAACGGCTCGCTCACCAGCCTCACCCTGGCGCTCGCCCGGATCGCCGAGGTGATGGACAAGGAGCAGGACGTCCTCGTCCTCTACGCCACCAGCCACGGCGCCCAGGTGGGCATCGCCTATCATGACGGCGACGAGGGCTATGGCATACTGAGCCCCAGGCGGCTCCAGACGCTGCTCGACGAACTCGGCATCCGCAATCGCGTGCTGATCCTGTCGGCCTGCTATTCGGGCATCTTCGTCGGGCCGCTCTCCAGCCCCGACACCGCATTGTTCACCGCCGCCTCCTCGGATCGGCCGAGCTTCGGCTGCGAGGCCCATAATGACTGGACCTTCTTCGGCGACGCGATGATCAACCATGCGCTGCGCAAGAACCAGCCGCTCGAAAAGGCCTCGGACGAGGCACGGATGATGATCGGCGACTGGGAGGGCGCCGCGCGGGTGCCTCCCTCCAATCCGCAGGTCAGCATCGGCGACCATGTCGCGGCCTGGCTGGCCCCGCTCGAGGCGCGCATGCCCCAGACCGACACCCCGCCCGTCGGCCGCCCGTCGACCGATGCGCTCAAGACCGGCGAATGAAATGGCCGAGCAGGAGACTCTCCTGGAGCGACTGATCCCGGGCGACCTGGAGCATCAGATCCCCGCGGCGATCCAGAAGGCGCTTCCGGGCGGATTCCGCAACCGGCTGCTGCAGATCGGCCTCGGCCTGCTCATCACCTTCGGCTTCGCGTTCATGGTCCGCCGCTGGGTCGAGCGACGCGAGGCGCGGCGCCGGGCGCTGGCGCCGCGGCCGGCCGCGCCCGCGCTTCCGCCGGTACCCGAACCCGAAGTGCTCGCGGCGATTGCCGGCATGCACGAACCCGCCCCCCTGCCCGACGACGGCACCCAGGCGACGCGCTACCCGCTGCTCGCCCAGCCGCACGTGGCGTTGTCCGGTCCGGTCGACCGGACGATGTACGCCAGCTTCCGCGAACAGCTTGCCGCCGCGCCGAAACAGGGCATGCTCGTCGTCTCGCTCTCCACGCCGGGCGGCGATCCCGAGGTCGCGCGGCTGATGGGCGACGAGATCCGGCTGCTGCGCGAATATTCGGGGCGCGAGATGCTCTTTATCGGCAAGGTCGCGGTCCAGTCGGCGGGCACGCTGTTCATGGCCGCCTTCCCGGCCGACAAGCGCTTCCTCACCCGCGGCACGCGGCTGCTGATCCAGGAAGGCATCCTCGACCGCCACCTGGCGCTGACCGGCTCGCTCGATCGCTGCGCCGCCACCCTGAAGACCGCGCTGCACGAGATCGAGGAAGCGGCGCGGATCGAGGAGGAGGGCTTCCGCGCGCTCGTGGCGGGCACGCGCCTGCCCTTCGAGGACCTCCGCGCCCGGGCATCCGACGGCTGGTACGTCGAGGCCGAGGAGGCGCGTTCGCTGGGCCTGGTGCTCGACATCATCTGAGAGGTTGAGCGGCGCGGCGCGATTGGCTATCGCGCGCCCAAGCATAAGGAACCCCTCGATGGCCGAATTCCGCCTTCCCAAGAACAGCCGCATCTCCACCAAGGGCCGGGAGCACAAGGCGGATCCGGGCGCGAAGAACGTCAAGAAGTTCAAGATCTACCGCTACGATCCCGATGCGGGCCAGAATCCGCGCTACGACACGTTCGAGATCGACCTGGACGAATGCGGCCCGATGGTCCTCGACGCGCTGATCAAGATCAAGTCCGAGCAGGACTCGACGCTCACCTTCCGCCGCTCGTGCCGCGAGGGCATTTGCGGCTCGTGCGCGATGAACATGGACGGGCGCAACGGCCTCGCCTGCACCACCGCGATCGAGGACATCAAGGGCGACATCCGCATCACGCCGCTGCCGAACATGGACGTGATCAAGGACCTGGTGCCCGACTTCACGCACTTCTATGCCCAATATGCCTCGATCAAGCCGTGGCTGCAGACCGTGTCGACCACGCCCTCGGGCAAGGAGCGCCTCCAGTCGCCGGCCGATCGCGAGAAGCTGGACGGCCTGTACGAGTGCATCCTGTGCGCCTGCTGCTCGACCTCGTGCCCGAGCTATTGGTGGAACAGCGACAAGTTCCTGGGCCCGGCGATCCTGCTCCAGGCCTATCGCTGGCTGGCCGATTCGCGCGACGAGATGACCGGCGAGCGCCTCGACGAGCTCGAGGATCCCTTCCGCCTCTATCGCTGCCACACGATCATGAACTGCGCGAACGTCTGCCCCAAGGGCCTGAGCCCGGCCAAGGCGATCGCCGAGATCAAGAAGATGGAAGCCGAGCGCACGCTCTGATCCCGTGAGCCAGCCTGCGCCCGAGCATTTCTTCTACGAGGACGATCCGGACCTGCCGGGCTGGAAGCGCTGGCAGATTCTGGATCAGGGGCGGTTCAACAGCTTCATCGGCGCGCTTTCGGTGAAGGCGACGGGGGAGCGGACCGCGCTGGTCCGCCACCGCTTCGAGCGCCGGCATTCGAACCTGCGCGACCATGTCCATGGCGGCGCGCTGGCCGGCTTCATCGACATGGCGCTGTTCGCCGCCGCGCGCGGCCTCGGCATCCTCGCCGGCCCGGCTTCCACCGTCGACATGTCGATCCAGTTCATCGCCGGCGGCGCGATCGGCATCGATACCCAGGCGGAAGTCGAGCTGCTGCGCGAGACCGGCCGCATGCTCTTCCTGCGCGGCGTCGTCCGCCAGGGCGATATCACCGTCGCCAGCTTCCTCGGCACCATCCGCAAGAGTTCTCCGCCCCAATGACCAGCGTCATCGAACGCTACCGCGCCCTTGTCGCCGCCGGTGAGCTCCGTCCCGATCCCGAACAGGCGATCGCGGCCGAGCGGCTGCACAAGCTCGCCGGCGAGCTGGAGGCGGTGCCGAAAAAGGGCAGCATCCTGTGGCGCGCGCTCGGCCGCCTGCCCGAGCCGCCGCGCGGGCTCTATGTCTGGGGCAGTGTCGGCCGCGGCAAGTCGATGCTGATGGACCTGTTCTACGAGAGCGTGAACATCCGCCGGAAGCGCCGCGTCCATTTCCACGAGTTCATGCTCGAAGTGCATGCGCGGCTGAACGAGGAGCGCAAGAAGGACACGCGCGACCCCGTGGTGAAGGTCGCCGATGCGATGGCCGAGGATGTGCGCCTGCTCGCCTTTGACGAGATGGTGGTGAACAATCCGGCCGACGCGATGATCCTCTCGCGGCTGTTCACCGAGATGATGGGCCACGGCCTCACCATGGTCGCCACGTCGAACCGCCCGCCGCGCGATCTCTACAAGGACGGGTTGAACCGCGAGCTGTTCCTTCCCTTCATCGAGCTGATCGAGGCGCGGATGGACGTGCTCGCGCTCAACGGGCCGACCGACTATCGGCTCGACCGGCTCGGGCGCATGGACACCTGGCTGGTACCCAACGGCCCCGAAGCGACGAAGCAGCTCTCCGCCGCCTTCTTCCGCCTGACCGATTATCCGGTCGAGGACGCCGCGCACGTGCCGGCCTGCGACATCGCGGTGCAGGGCGGGCGCGAGCTGCACGTGCCGAAATGCCTGAAGGGCGTCGCGGTCTTCTCGTTCAAGCGGCTGTGCGGCGAGGCGCGCGGCGCGGCCGACTATCTCGCCATCGCCCGGCGCTTCCACACCGTGATCCTGGTCGGCATCCCAAGGCTGGGGCCCGAGAACCGCAACGAGGCGGCACGCTTCGTCACGCTGATCGACGCGCTCTACGAGCACAAGGTCAAGCTGCTCGCCGCCGCCGATGCCGAGCCGCAGCATCTCTACGAAGCCGGCGACGGCCGCTTCGAGTTCGACCGCACCGTCTCCCGCCTCATGGAAATGCGCTCGGATGCCTATCTGGCGGAGGGCCACGGCGAACGATAGGCTGCCGACTCCGGCCAGCGGAGACGGCACATGACTCGGGATCAGCGCGACTTCGTGACCAAGGTGCCCGCGGTCACCCTGGGCTTCTGGATCATCAAGATCCTCGCCACCACGCTCGGCGAGACGGGTGGCGACACCGTCTCGATGACCTGGGAGATGGGCTATCTCGCCAGCACCGCGATCTTCATCGTCCCGCTGATCCTGCTCGTCGCCTGGCAGATCGCGGCCCGGCGCTTCCACCCCTTGCTCTACTGGGCGACGATCATCGCCTCGACCACGGCCGGCACCACCATGGCCGATTTCGCCACGCGCTCGCTGGGTATCGGCTATACCGGCGGCTCGGCCCTGCTGCTCGCCTGCGTGCTCGGCGCGCTGGGCCTGTGGCACGCGGTGCTGGGATCGGTCTCGGTCGACACGGTGCGCTCGCCCCGGGCCGAAGGCTTCTACTGGCTGACCATCACTTTCTCGCAGACGCTCGGCACCGCGCTCGGCGACTGGGCGGCGGACGATGGCGGGCTCGGCTATGCCGGCGGCGCGATGCTGTTCGGCGGCGCGCTCGCGGGGCTGGCATTGCTCTATTACCGGACCGGGACCAGCCGCGTCGCGCTGTTCTGGGCCGCCTTCATCCTCACTCGGCCGCTCGGCGCGACGGTGGGCGATTTCCTCGACAAGCCGCTCGCCAAGGGCGGGCTCGACTTCAGCCGCCCGCTGGCATCGGCGGTGCTCGCCGCGGCGATCCTCGTGCTGATCCTCGTCATTCCGCAGCGCCCGGGCACGCATCCGGGCAGCGCATCCCAGGGAGAGTGAGTTGAAGCCGACCCCTACATCATGGTGCGCGCTCGCGCTGGCGCTGACACCGTTTACCGCAAATGCCCAGACCCTGGCCGCCGCCGACCTGCGCCCCGGCCTGAGCCTCGACGGCGCCTGGCACTGGTCGGTCGATCCCTATCGCGACGGCGTCGCCGGCTTCCATGGCGGCCCGCCGGGGGAGAGCACCGCCCGCTTCCAGGACAGGATCCAGGCCGACGAGGCCGAGAAGCGCCCGACCGCGCTGTTCGAGTTCGACATGCAGCGCTCGCCGGTCACGCACCTGCCCGGCAGCTGGATCGGCCATGCGCCCGAGATGCGCTATTATCAGGGGCTGGTCTGGTATCAGCGGACCTTCGACTGGCAGCCGCCGGGCGTGGGCAAGCGGGTGTATCTGCGCTTCGGCAGCGCCGACTATGCCGCCAGCGTGTTCCTGAACGGCAAGCCGGTAGGCAGGCATGTCGGCGCCTTCACGCCGTTCGCCTTCGACGTGACGAAACTGCTGCGCCCCGGCAGCAACCAGATCACGCTGGGCATCGATTCCGCGCGGACCGACAAGGACGTGCCCCCGCCGGTCACCGACTGGGAGACCTATGGCGGCGTCACGCGCTCGATCCGCCTGGTCACCGTGCCCGAGACGTTCGTCGACGACGCGTTCGTGCGGCTGGGCAAGGACGGCCGCATCGCGGTTTCCGCTCGCCTGCTCGGCCCCCAGGCCGCCGGCGCGCCGATCCGCCTGGCCATCCCCGCGCTCGGCGCCACGCTCGCGGGCCGCACCGATGGCGACGGCAACTGGACCGCCAGCCTCGCCGCCCCGCGCGCCCTCCAACGCTGGTCGCCCGACAGTCCGAAGCTCTACGATGTCGAGATCGCCAGCGGCGCGGACCGCTTCACCGACCGGATCGGCTTCCGCACGATCGAAGTGCAGGGCGACAGGATCCTGCTCAACGGCAAGTCGATCTTCCTGCGCGGCATCTCGATGCACGAGGAGGAACTGGGCAAGGATCCGGTGCGCGCCATGAGCCCCGCCGCCGCCCGCGCCCTGTTCGCCGAGATCAAGCAGGGGCTCCACGGCAATTTCGTGCGCCTGGCGCATTATCCGCACGACGAGGGCACCACGCGTCTGGCCGACGAGATGGGGCTGCTGGTGTGGAGCGAGGTGCCCGTCTATTGGCGCGTCGCCTGGGGCGATGCCGATACGCTGGCGACCGCGCGCCGGATGATCGCCGAGAATATCCGCCGCGACCGCAATCGCGCGGCGATCGTGCTGTGGAGCGTCGCCAACGAAACGCCGGTGAGCGACGCCCGCAACATCTTTCTGCGCACGCTGATCGGCGATGTCCGCGCGCTGGACGACAGCCGGCTGGTCACCGCCGCCCTGCTCAGCGCGCGCCAGGGCAAGGTGATGCGGATCGACGATCCGCTGGTGGGCGATCTCGATGTAATGGCGATCAACACCTATAATGGCTGGTATTCGGACGATCCGCTCGCCGCGCTCCCGAGCTTCGAATGGCAGAGCCCGGCCACCAAGCCGCTGATCTTCTCCGAATTCGGCGCCGATGCGCTCTATGGCTATCACGACATCGCCGCCGCCCCGCACAAGTTCAGCGAGGAGTATCAGGCCGAATATTATCGCCGCACGCTCGAGATGGCGGCCAGGGTGCCGTTCCTGCGCGGGCTGAGCCCCTGGATCCTCAAGGACTTCCGCTCGCCGCGCCGGCAGCACCCGGTCTATCAGCAAGGCTGGAACCGCAAGGGCCTGATCTCCGAGACCGGCCAGCGCAAACAGGCCTTTACGGTGCTGGCCGAGGACTATGCGAAGCGGGAGAAGGCGGAGCGCTGACCCTTCTCCCCGAACACTAGCCCGCCATTGCCGCCGCGAAATCCATGCCCTTGCCCGTCAGCGCGTAGAGCGGCAGCGGCGGATAGCGATCCTCCAGCTTCCGCCGCACCAGGGCCTCGTCGATCACGGCCTTGAGCGTGGTCGACAGCGCCCGCGGCGTCACCGGAGCGAGACGCGCCTGGATCTCGCCGAAGCGCGTCCAGTCGGCGCTCAATCCGGCGACCAGCGGCAGCGACCAGCGCGGCAGGTCGCCCGCCCCCAGCTTCAGCCGGGCCCGCGCCGCCTCGATCCGTGCGCACAGCGCGCCCGCCGCCAGCCCGGCTTCGGTCAGCACATATTCGGGGCGCAGCGGGTGGCCATGGCCGGGATTGGGAATCACCCAGCCGCACGCCTTCAGATGGACGAGGCAGCGCGCCAGGCTGTTGTGCGGCAGGCCGAATGACCGCGCGATCACCGCGAAGCGCGAGCCCTGCTCCCGATGCAGCAGCGCCAGCACCGGAATCGCCCAGCGATTGGCCTCGAGCATGCGCAGCAGCGGCACGGGTTCGGGGGGCATTGACTCCATCTCCAAATTCATATCGACTATACAAATGGAACTCAAGAGTCGGAGAATCGACATGGCTACCACGCTCGAAGCCCCCGCCCGCACCGCCATCGGCTTTGACGGCGGCCTCACCTGCGCGCTCAACGTCCGCGATCTCGATGCCGGCATCGCCTGGTATCGCGACGTGCTGGGCATGAACCTTCTCTACCGGATGGACGAGATCGCCTGGTGCGAGTTCGAGAGCCCGGTCGCGCGCGTGACGGTCGGCCTCGCCCAGGTCGAGAAGGTGATCCAGGGCGGCGGCGCGACGCTCACTTTCGGCGTGGTCGATCTCGACGCGGCCAAGGCGGCGCTCGATGCGGCCGGCGTGCGCCAGGACGGGCCGGCGCAGGAGATCCCCGGCATGGTCCGGCTGCTCACCTTCTACGATCCCGACGGCAATGCCCTGATGCTCTACCAGGATCTTTCGGGCCAGGGCTGAGGGCTCAGCCCTCAATCACATGCGGCACGAAGCGCGCGGTGTTGCCGGTGATGAGGCCGTCCTCGCGGATGCCCATGCCGGCGGGCTCGCCATCGACGATCCACGCGCCGATCACCGGATAGCCGCCGCCGAAGTCGCGCAGGAGATAGAGCGCCTGGTAGATCCAGCCGCTCTCGTCATAGCGCCCGCCGGTCTCGGCGACGACTTCGCCGCCACGCAGGATCGAGACGTTCGCGCCCTCGCGCCCGAGCAGCGGCTTGGCGACCTGGTCGCCGCCGGGCAGCCGGCGCCGGCCGGCGGGGAGCAGGTTGGGATGGCCGGGGAACAGCTCCCAGAGCACCGGCAGGATCGCCTTGTTGCTCCAGATCATCTTCCAGATCGGCTCGATCCAGCGCGTGCCGCCCAGGCTCTCCAGCAATGCCGGCGCGAAGTCCTCGGCGAGGAGCCATTCCCAGGGATAGAGGTGAAAGCAGTTCTCGATCACCTGGTCCCGCAGGTCGACGAAGCGCCGTGCGTCATGGTTCCAGCCGATATCCTCCATGCGGATCGCGGCGGTGGCGAGCCCGGCCGCCTGCGCCGTGTCGCGCAGATAGGCGATGGTGACCGTGTCCTCGCCGGCAGCGTCCGCGACATGGGCGAAATGGACATGGCCGCCCGGGAGCAGCGGCGCGATGTCGCGCCATCGCGCGACCAGCTTCTCGTGCAGGCCGTTATACTGGTCCAGCGCGGGGAAGACGGCTTCCTTCCAGTCCCACTGGATCACCGCGGCCTCGACCAGGCTGGTCGGCGTGTCGCAGTTGAACTCGAACAGCCGGGGCGGGCCGTCGCCGGTATAGCCAAGGTCGAAGCGACCGAAATTGAGCGCGGGCGGCTCTTCGTCCCAGGCCCGCCGGATCGCGGCCCAGGCCGGCTCGGGGATGCCGAAGCTGCCGAGCAGGTCGTTGGCCAGGACATGCTCGCCCGCCGCCAGGAACAGCCGGTAGAGCTCGGCGGTCGCCGCCTCGATCTCCTCGATTTCCCTCAGGCTGAAGCGATAGCAGGCGCTTTCGTCCCAATAGGGGCGGCCGTCCATGCTGTGCCAGACGAGGCCCAGCGCCTCGACCCGAGCCTGCCAGTCCGGCCGCGGGGCGACCGGGGTGCGCCGCATCACCCGCCTCCGAAGCCGCCATGGAAGCCGGCCGAGCGCCCGAAGCCGCCGCGCGACACCGAGCCCCTGCTCGCGCTCGAATAGGAGACGCCGGCGCTCGGCCGGATCGAGCCGCCCCGGGCGACCTCGCCCATCTCGGGCACGCGCTGGCCGCGGCCGACATAATAGGCATGCCCCCCGCCCAGGCCGCCGCCGCCGCGCCCGCCGCCGCAGCTCGCATCGGCGATGCGCCGGCCGCCGGCGTCGACGCACAGCTGGGTCGGCTGGTTCGCAACCAGCTGGCCGCCCCCGCAGCCGCTCGCCAGCAGCGCCGCCGAAGTCGCCGCCGTCACCTTGAGCACCGAAAAATCGATCTTCCCGTGCATCCCGCCCCCCTGTTCGGGGCGGAGAGCTATCAGCATGGCGCGGCGCTTGGCAATCCGTCCGCGCACCGGCAGGATGGCGCCATCGACTCACGGGGTAGAACCATGATCGTCACCACTACCGAGAATATTCCGGGCCACAGCGTCGTCCGCACCCTGGGGCAGGTGTTCGGCGTCGTCGTCCGCAGCCGCGGCATCGGCGGCAACATCAGCGCCTCGCTGCGCTCGATCGTCGGCGGCGAGATCCCCGAATATACGCGGCTGGTCGAGGATGCCCGTCGCCACGCGATCGACCGGATGGTCGCCAACGCCCATGCGATGGGCGCCAATGCGATCGTGATGATGCGCTTCGACTCGGGCGAGATCGCCCAGGCGATGAACGAAGTCGTCGCCTATGGCACGGCGGTGGTGCTCGACCCGGCCCCGCTGGACTGATCGGGATGCTCCGCCTGATCGTGACGGTCGCGGCCGCGCTCTGGTTCGCCGCCGCCGTCGCGATGACGCTGTGGGACGCCACCGCCTGGCCGATGCTGGTCGCCGCCGGGCTGCTGCTGCTCGGCACGCTGTTCGAACGCTTCCATTATCGCGGCGCCGGCACGCCGCCCGACGCGGCCGGCTGGCAGCCCACCGCGGAACGCTTTCTCGACGAGGAGAGTGGCCGGCTCGTGGTCGTATGGTTCAATCCCGCCACGGGCGAACGGCGCTATGTCGATGCCCGCGAAGAGGCGTAAGTTGCTTATTGCATTTGCGAATTAGTTGCAAAGATATTCCGCGGCCCTCCGCTTTCATGGGTTGCGACTCTCCTATTATGGGCCTAAGCCGCCACCGCTTTCACCGGCGCGCCGGTACGCGCGTCTGTGTCCGGTTGAACCAGACCCATAGGGAGTTTCCATGGCCCGCAAGAAGATCGCGCTGATCGGCGCCGGCAACATCGGCGGTACGCTCGCCCACCTCGCCGCACTCAAGGGCCTGGGCGACATCGTCCTGTTCGACGTGGTCGAGGGCGTGCCCCAGGGCAAGGCGCTCGACCTGAGCCAGTGCGGCCCGGTCGAAGGCTTCGACGCCAGGATCACCGGCTCGAACGACTATGCGGACATTGCGGGCGCCGATGTGATCATCGTGACCGCCGGCGTCGCCCGCAAGCCGGGCATGAGCCGCGACGACCTGCTCGGCATCAACCTCAAGGTCATGAAGGCCGTGGGCGAGGGCATCGCCGCCAATGCGCCGGATGCATTCGTGATCTGCATCACCAACCCGCTCGACGCCATGGTCTGGGCGCTGCGCGAATTCTCGGGGCTCCCGCACACCAAGGTGGTCGGCATGGCCGGCGTGCTCGACTCGGCGCGCTTCAGCCACTTCCTCGCCGAGGAATTCCAGGTCTCGGTGAAGGACGTGAACAGCTTCGTGCTCGGCGGGCACGGCGACACCATGGTCCCGGTCCTCGAATATTCGACCGTCTCGGGCATCCCGGTCAGCGACCTGATCGCGATGGGCTTCTCGACCAAGGAGCGCATCGACGCGATCGTGCAGCGCACCCGCTCGGGCGGCGGCGAGATCGTCGGCCTGCTCAAGACCGGCTCGGCCTTCTACGCGCCCGCCACTTCGGCGATCGCGATGGCCGAGAGCTATCTCTACGACAAGAAGCGCGTCCTGCCGGCCGCCGCGCACCTGACCGGCCAGTACGGCGTCGACGATCTGTACGTCGGCGTGCCGATCATCATCGGCAAGGACGGCGTGGAGAAGATCATCGAGATCAACCTGACCGACGAAGCCAAGGCCAACCTCACGGTCTCGGTCGACGCGGTCAAGGAACTGCTGGTGGCCTGCAAGGCGATCGACGAGAGCCTTGCTTAACGCGATCGCCTTCGTCGCGCTCGCGCTCGCACCTCAGACGGCATCGCCTTTGTTGCGCGACGCCGATCCGAAGCTGTTTGCCGGGGCGGCAACGGCCTGCCTGCGGCATCTGGCCATCGATAGGTTCGACCCGGACGGGCTGGTCGCAGAAGGCTGGAGCCGTCATAGTGCCGCGGAACTGCCCGAACGTCCCTTCCGCGATTGGGTCCCGCTATTCAGCCGTGGCGATGGCGTGATACTGGCCGCAATCGGCCCTTCGGGTAAACCGCATGGCTGCGTGGTCGTTGCCAAATTGGTTGCGGGAACCGATCAGGCGGCGGCTCGCGCCGCGCTGATTGATGCCCTGAAGAGCCAGCCCGTTCACGAGAAGGATGGCGATACCCTTTGGGCGATAGGCGGCATCGTCCTGCTCCTTCACAGGGACAAGCACTTGGAAGGCGCGCTCGATATCACCATCGGGACCAGATCGACCCAATTGCCGCTGCAAGGAACGCAATGAGCCAGCGCATGAAAAGGATGCGGGTCCTGACTGGCCTGCTCGCCCTCGCCGCCGCCCCCGCCGCCGCGCAGGAGGCTACGCCCACCGCGCCGGCCGAGCCGGTGCCGCTGTTCCAGGCGGCCTGCGTCAACGGCGCGGTGCGGCTGAGCAAGAGCGTCGCGGAGTCGGTCGGCTTCGCCGCGCTCCCCGCCGCCGCGCGGCGCGCGCTCGGCGCCAGCACGGTCGCCACGCGCGGCGAGGCGGAGAAGCTGCCCGCGCCCGCCGCCGCGCAGGTGCCCAACGCCATCTACCGGATCGCCGGCGGCCAGCTCTATCTGATGCCGCCCACCGCCGCGCCCAGCGGCGTGCCGATCGGGGACAGCTGCATCGTGCTGTGGCACGCGCTGTCCGACGACGATTATTTCGCCGCGCGCAAGGTCGTCCTCCCCAATGAGGATAGCGTGCCCCTCACCGCCCGGCCGACCGCCAGCGCGGTCGGCGCGTCGGTCGCCACTTCCGCACGAGACAGCGTTCGCCTGACCGCCGCCGCCTATGGCGGCTGGGTCGTGCTGCGCTCCTCCTCCCCAACCGAATCCAAAGCGCCTGGAGCCCAGTGAACGCATGAGCATCCTGATCAACAAGAACACCAAGGTCATCACCCAGGGGATGACCGGTGAGACCGGCACCTTCCACACCCAGCAGGCGCTCGCCTATGGGACGCAGATGGTCGGCGGCGTGACCCCCGGCAAGGGCGGCACCGAGCATATCGGCCTGCCCGTGTTCGACACCGTCGCCGAGGCCGTCACCAAGACCGGCGCCGACGCCTCGGTCATCTACGTGCCGCCGCCCTTCGCCGCCGACTCGATCCTCGAGGCGATCGACGCCGAAGTGCCGCTGATCGTCTGCATCACCGAGGGCATTCCGGTGCTCGACATGGTCAAGGTGAAGCGCGCGCTTTCGGGTTCCAAGTCGCGCCTGATCGGCCCGAACTGCCCCGGCCTGCTGACCCCGGGCGAGTGCAAGATCGGCATCATGCCGGGCTCGATCTTCTCCAAGGGCTCGGTGGGCGTCGTCTCGCGCTCGGGCACCCTCACTTATGAGGCGGTGTTCCAGACCACCAATGCCGGCCTGGGCCAGACCACCGCGGTGGGCATCGGCGGCGACCCCGTCAACGGCACCAACTTCATCGACGTGCTCGAGCTGTTCCTCGCGGACGACGCGACCCAGTCGATGATCATGATCGGCGAGATCGGCGGCTCGGCCGAAGAGGAAGCCGCGCAGTTCCTGATCGACGAGGCCAAGCGTGGCCGCAAGAAGCCGATGGCCGGCTTCATCGCGGGCCGCACGGCGCCTCCGGGCCGCCGCATGGGCCATGCCGGCGCCATCGTCTCGGGCGGCCAGGGCGGCGCCGAGGAGAAGATCGCCAAGATGGAAGAGGCGGGCATCCGCGTCGCGGCCAGCCCGTCCGAGCTGGGCTCGACCCTTGTGGAAGTGCTCAAGGGTTAACAACTAGGCCGTCATCCGGCCCCGGACCCGGTCCGGGCCGGATCTCGTGCGGTTAGGCCGTGCAATCGGCCTGGGACCCCGGCTTTCGCCGGGGTGACGATTGAGGAATTGACGATGGGCTATGAGGGCCTGGATTTCGAGCAGGTTGCCGGTGGGGTGAGCCCCGCCTTCGTTGAAACGCTGTACCGCCGCTACAAGGCGGATCCCACGGGCATCGAGCCGCAGTGGCAGCAATTCTTCGAGGGCCTCGAGAACACTGCCTCGGGCCCCAGCTGGGCGAACCCGCGCTGGCCGCTCGCCGATACGGATGCCCTCACCGCCGGTCTCGACCCGACCCAGATGGAGCCGGCGCCCAAGCCCGCCAAGGGCGGCGCTGCGCCTGCCGCCAAGCCCGCCGGCCCGGCCGCGTCGGAAGCCGACATCGCCCGCGCCGCCGGCGATTCGATCCGCGCGATGCTGCTGATCCGCACCTACCGGGTGCGCGGCCACCTCGCCGCCACGCTCGATCCGCTCGGCCTGGCCCGCCAGGACGTGCCGGCCGACCTGACGCCCGAATATCACGGCTTCACCGGCGCCGATCTCGATCGCCCGATCTATCTCGGCGGCGCGCTCGGCCTGGAAAAGGCCACCGTCCGCGAGATCGTCGACATCCTGCGCGCGAACTATTGCGGCAATGTCGGCCTGGAATACATGCACATCGCCGATGTCGAGGAGCGCCGCTTCCTCCAGGACCGGATGGAAGGCAAGGACAAGGCCATCCAGTTCACGCCGGACGGCAAGAAGGCGATCCTCTCCAAGGTCATCGAGGCCGAGGAGTGGGAGAAGTTCTGCGGCAAGAAATATGTCGGCACCAAGCGCTTCGGCCTCGACGGCGGCGAAGCGATGATCCCGGCGATGGAAGCCATCATCAAATATGGCGGCCAGCTCGGCGTGCGCGAGATCGTCTACGGCATGGCCCATCGCGGCCGGCTCAACATGCTCGCCAATGTGATGTCGAAGCCGTACCGCGCGATCTTCCACGAATTCTCGGGCGGCTCGTCCAACCCGGATGACGTCGGCGGCTCGGGCGACGTGAAATACCACCTCGGCACCAGCACCGATCGCGAGTTCGACGGGATCAGCGTCCATATGTCGCTGGTCGCCAATCCCTCGCACCTGGAGGCCGCCGATCCGGTGGTGCTCGGCAAGACCCGCGCGATCCAGACGATCGCCAACGACCTGGAGCAGCACACCGGCTCGCTGCCCGTGCTGCTGCACGGCGACGCGGCCTTTGCCGGCCAGGGCATCGTGTGGGAGTGCCTCGGCTTCTCGGGCATTCGCGGCTACAATACCGGCGGCTGCCTGCACTTCGTGATCAACAACCAGATCGGCTTCACGACGAGCCCGCAATTCGCGCGCTCCTCGCCCTATCCTTCGGACGTCGCCAAGGGCGTCCAGGCGCCGATCTTCCACGTCAATGGCGACGATCCCGAAGCGGTCACCTTCGCCTGCAAGATGGCGATCGAGTTCCGCCAGACCTTCAAGCGCGACGTCGTGATCGACATGTGGTGCTATCGCCGCTTCGGCCACAATGAAGGCGACGAGCCCTCGTTCACCCAGCCGCTGATGTACAAGGCGATCCGCCAGCATCCGTCGGTGAGCGTGGTCTATGCGCGCAAGCTGATCGGCGAGGGCGTGATCGACCAGGGCTTTGTCGACGAGCGCACCAGGCAGTTCAACCTGCTGCTCGAAGGCGAGTTCGAGGCCGGCAAGTCGTACCTCCCCAACAAGGCGGACTGGTTCGGCGGCCGCTGGTCGGGCCTGTCGGCGCCTGCCGATACCGAGAATGCGCGGCGCTCGGTCGACACCGGCATCGAGAAGAAGCTGTTCGACAGCCTGGGCCGCACGCTGACCGAGGTTCCCGCCGATCTCGAGATCCACAAGACGCTGGGCCGCGTCCTCGATGCCAAGCGCGCGATGTTCACTTCCGGCGAGAATTTCGACTGGGCGACCGGCGAGGCGCTGGCCTTCGGCGCGCTGCTGTCGGAAGGCTATGGCGTGCGCCTGTCCGGCCAGGATTCGGGCCGCGGCACCTTCTCGCAGCGCCACGCCGTCTGGGTCGACCAGCGGGACGAGCATCGCTACATCCCGCTCAGCACCATTCCGCACGGCACGTTCGAAGTGCTCGACAGCCCGCTCTCGGAATATGGCGTGCTCGGCTTCGAATATGGCTATGCGCTCGCGGATCCGAAGACGCTGGTGCTGTGGGAAGCGCAGTTCGGCGACTTCGCCAACGGCGCGCAGATCATGATCGACCAGTTCATCGCCGCCGGCGAGGCCAAGTGGCTGCGCGCCAACGGCCTGGTGATGCTGCTGCCGCACGGCTATGAGGGCCAGGGCCCCGAGCACAGCTCGGCGCGCCCGGAGCGCTATCTCCAGCTCTGCGCGGAAGACAATATGCAGGTCGTCAACATCACGACGCCGGCCAACTATTTCCACCTGCTGCGCCGCCAGATGCACCGCAACTTCCGCAAGCCGCTGGTGCAGATGACGCCCAAGTCGCTGCTGCGCCACAAGATGGCGGTGTCCAGGGCCGAGGATTTCCTGGGCGACAGCCACTTCATGCGCATCCTGTCGGATCCGCGCGCGCCGGCCGATGCCGATGTGAAGCGGCTGGTGCTGTGCACCGGCAAGGTCGCCTATGACCTGATCGAGGCGCGCGACGCGGCCGGCGACCAGAACACCGCGATCGTCCGCATCGAGCAGCTCTATCCCTTCCCGGGCGAGGCGCTGGCCAAGCGCATCGCGCGCATGGCCAATGTCGAGGAAGTGATCTGGGCGCAGGAAGAGCCGAAGAACAACGGCTATTGGACCTTTGTCGAGCCCTTCATCGAGGCCAGCCTGGCCGAGGCGAAGTGCAAGGTGCGGCGTCCGCGCTATGCCGGCCGCGCGCCGGCCGCTGCGGTCGCCACCGGCCTGATGAAGCGCCACCAGGCCGAGCAGGGCGCGCTGATCGCCGATGCCCTTGGCCACAATGTCCGCGACGAGATCCGTCGCACCCGCAACAACTGAGACCGTCCCCAGGGAACGAGGAAAGACAATGGCAGACGTTAAAGTCCCGACGCTGGGTGAATCGATCACCGAAGCCACGCTCGGCGAATGGCTGAAGAACCCGGGTGATCCCGTGCAGCTCGACGAGCCGATCGCGAGCCTGGAGACCGACAAGGTCTCCGTGGAAGTGGGCAGCCCGGTCGCCGGCGTGATGGGCGAGCAGCTCGTCAAGGTGGGCGACACGGTGGAGGTCGGCGCGGTGATCGCCGTGGTGAGCGAAGGCGGTGCCGCCGCCGCGCCGAGCCCGGCTCCCGCCGCGGCGCCGGCCCCGGCGCCCGCTCCGGCCGCCGCGCCCGCGACCGAGGCTGCCGCGCTCTCGCCCTCGGTGCGCCGCGCGGTGCTCGAGACCGGCGTCGACCCCTCGACCGTGCAGGGCACGGGCAAGGACGGCCGCCTGACCAAGGACGATGTGATCGCCGCCGCCAGCGCCAAGCCGGCCCCGGCCGCGACTCCGGCGCCCGCCGCCGCGCCGGCCGCTTCCTCGGCCAATGGCCGCAAGGAAGAGCGCGTCAAGATGACGCGCCTGCGCCAGACCGTCGCCAAGCGCCTGAAGGAAGCGCAGAACACCGCCGCGATGCTCACCACGTTCAACGACGTGGACATGACCGCGGTGATCGAGGCGCGCGCCAAGTACAAGGATCTGTTCGAGAAGAAGCACGGCGTCCGCCTCGGCTTCATGGGCTTCTTCGTGAAGGCCGCCTGCATGGCGCTCAAGGACATCCCCGGCGTCAACGGCTCGATCGAGGGCGACGAGATCGTCTATCACGATTATTGCGACATCTCGGTCGCCGTCTCGGCTCCGCAGGGCCTGGTCGTGCCGGTGATCCGCGACGCCGAGACGCTGTCGGTCGCCGGCATCGAGCGGACGATCGGCGATTTCGGCAAGCGCGCCAAGGACGGCACGCTGAAGATGGAAGAAATGAAGGGCGGCACCTTCACCATCTCGAACGGCGGCGTGTTCGGCTCGCTGATGTCGACCCCGATCATCAACCCGCCCCAGTCGGCCGTGCTCGGCCTGCACCGTATCGAGGACCGCCCGGTGGTCCGCGACGGCCAGATCGTGATCCGTCCGATGATGTACCTCGCGCTCAGCTACGACCACCGCCTGGTCGACGGCCGCGAGGCAGTGACCTTCCTCGTCGCGCTGAAGAACGCGATCGAGGATCCGACCCGGCTGCTGATCGACCTGTAAGGCGGTCGTAAAACTGACTTGCTCCGCCACTAACCCTCATGGGTTGCAGGCGGGGCGGGTCATCCTATGTGGTTGTGGAAGCGCAAGCGGAGGCGGGAAGAAGCAGCCTCCCCGATGATCGAGCCGGCCCCGGCACCCGCGGAGACCCTTCCGCCCGCGCCGCCGCCAGTTCCCGTCGCAGAGACGAAAGAGAAGCAAATGGCCGACTATGATTTCGACGTGCTGGTGATCGGTTCGGGCCCGGGCGGCTATGTCGCGGCGATCCGCGCGGCGCAGCTGGGCCTCAAGACCGCGTGCGCCGAGAGCCGCGCGACGCTGGGCGGCACCTGCCTCAATGTCGGCTGCATCCCCTCCAAGGCGCTGCTCCACGCCTCCGAGCTCTATGAGGAAGCCGCCAGCGGCAAGCTCGCCAAGCTCGGCATCAAGACCCCGACGGTCGAGCTCGACCTCGACGCGATGCACGCCCAGCGCGTCGACGCGGTGAAGGGCCTGACCGGCGGCATCGAGTTCCTGTTCAAGAAGAACAAGGTCGAGTGGCTGAAGGGCCATGCCAGCTTCACCGGCAAGGATTCGGTCAAGGTCGGCGACCGCGAGGTGCGGGCGAAGAACATCGTCATCGCCACCGGCTCCTCGGTCACTCCGCTGCCCGGCGTCGAGATCGACCAGAAGGTCGTGGTCGACAGCACCGGCGCGCTCGAGCTGCCCAAGGTCCCCGAGCATCTCGTCGTCATCGGCGGCGGCGTGATCGGCCTGGAGCTCGGCTCGGTGTGGCGCCGCGTCGGCGCCAGGGTCACCGTGGTCGAGTATCTCGACCAGCTGCTGCCGGGCATGGACGGCGAGGTCCGCAAGGAAGCGGGCAAGCTGTTCAAGAAGCAGGGCATGGAGCTGAAGCTCTCCACCAAGGTTACCGGCGTGCAGGTCAATGGCGACAAGGCCATGCTCACCGTCGAGCCCTCGGCCGGCGGCGCCGCCGAGACGATCGAGGCGGATGCGGTGCTGGTGTCGATCGGCCGCCGCCCGAACACGTCGGGCCTGGGCCTGGAGGCCGCCGGCCTCTCGACCAACCAGCGCGGCCAGATCGAGATCGACCATGACTTCCGCACTTCGGTTCCCGGCATCTGGGCGATCGGCGACGTCGTGCCGGGCCCGATGCTCGCCCACAAGGCCGAGGACGAAGGCATCGCGGTGGCGGAGAACATCGCCGGCCTCACCGGCATCGTGAACCATGACGTGATCCCGAGCGTGGTCTACACTTGGCCCGAGATCGCCGGCGTCGGCCTGACCGAGGAACAGGCCAAGGAGCGCACCGAGGTGAAGGTCGGCAAGTTCCCGATGATCGCCAACAGCCGCGCCAAGACCAACCATGAGCCGGACGGCTGGGTGAAGGTGATCGCCGATGCCAAGAGCGACCGCGTGCTCGGCGTGTGGATGATCGCCTCGGTCGCCGGCACGATGATCGCCCAGGCCGCCCAGGCGATGGAGTTCGGCGCGACCAGCGAGGACATCGCCTATACCTGCCACGCCCACCCGACCCATTCGGAAGCGTTCAAGGAAGCCGCGATGGCGGTGCAGGGCAAGCCGATCCACATCTGAGCCGAGACGGCGGCGGCGCAGGCTGCGGCCAACCATCCGGTATCCGACCCCTTGCAGCTCTCCCCTATGTGTGTTACTCAAACAATACACATAGGGGAGTTCTTCATGCGTCACATCCTGTTCGGCCTGCTGGCGGCGACCGCCCTCGCCGCGCCCGCCTTCTCCCAGGATGCGGCGCGCATGGACAAGGCCGCCAGCGCCGAAGCCGACAGGAACGGCTTCATGGGGGCTATCCTCGTCGCCCAGGACGGAAAGATCCTGTTCGACAAGGGCTATGGCTCGGCCAATCTCGAATGGAAGATCCCGAACGACGGCGAAACCCGGTTTCGGCTCGGTTCCCTGACCAAGCAATTCACCGCCGCTTCGATCCTGCTGCTTCAGGAACGCGGCAAGCTGCGCCTCGATACCCCGATAAAGACCTATCTGCCCGATGCGCCGGCGGCCTGGGACAAGGTGACCGTGTTCCACCTGCTCACCCACAGCGCTGGCGTGCCCAACTTCACCGGGTTCGAGAATTACGAGAAGACCAAGACGCTGCCGGTGACGCTGCCCGAACTGATCGCGCGGTTCAGCGACAAACCGCTCGATTTCGAGCCGGGCACGCAGTTCAAATATTCGAATTCGGGCTATGTCCTGCTCACCGCGATCGTCGAGAAGGCAGGCGGCCAGTCCTATGCGAGCTTCGTCGCGGAGAACCTCTTCAAGCCGCTCGGCATGGCGGACAGCGGCTATGACGATCATGCGCGGGTGATTCCGCATCGCGCCTCGGGCTACAGCCCGCGCCAGGGCGTGGTGGTCAATGCCGACTATATCGACATGTCGATCCCCCAAGGCGCGGGAGCGCTCTATTCGACCACCCACGACCTGCTGAAATGGGAGACCGGGCTGTTCGGCGGCAAGCTGCTCAAGCCCGAATCGCTCGCGGCCATGCGCACGCCGTACAAGAACAATTACGCATTCGGCATCGGCGCGGTGACCAGGGATGGCGCGACCACGATCTCGCACAGCGGCGGGATCGACGGTTTCAACACCTGGCTCGGCTATGATCCGGATCGCAAGATCACCGTGGTGGCGCTCGCCAATATCAACGGCAATGGCGCAAGCACGCTGGGCCGCGCGATGATGACGCTGGCGCGCGGCGGCACGGTCACGTTGCCCAGCGAACGCCAGGCGGTGAAGCTCGCACCCGCGATCCTCAAATCCTATGAAGGCACCTACGAAATAAACCCGAGCTTCGGCATCACCATCCGCGCCGAGGGCGACCGGTTGATCGCCCAGGCGACGGGCCAGGGACCGCTGGATCTGTTCCCGGAAGCGCAGGACCGCTTCTTCTACCGCGCGGTCGATGCGCAGATCGACTTCACGCGCGACGCATCGGGCAAGGTCACCGGCGCGGTGCTGCACCAGAACGGGCGCGACCAGAAGGGAGTGCGGAAATAGGGCCTCGGGCCGCCATCATCGCCGCCCGCAGCGCCCCTCCATCACCGCACCGCCCAGGGCCCGCTCAGCTTCGGCCGGATCCGCACCAGCGCGAAGGTGAGCGCCGCGCTGGCGATCGGCGCCAGCCACAGCGCCGTCCAGCCCCAGCGGACATGGCTCGCCGCCCCCATCACCGCGCCGGCGATGAAGCCGAGCCAGAGGAACAGGTAGCGCGTCCAGGCCCAGCGATCGGGCTCGCCCATCAGCGCGTCCGCCAGCTTCTGCCCCAGCTTGACCAGCGATCCGGTCATGTAGGTGACGCCCACCGTCACTTCGCCCTCGCGGTGGAGGATGCCGTTCTCGCACCCCATCGCCATGGCGAGGAAGATCAGCACGAGCGGCCCGGGCGACAGGCTGGCGAGCGTGGCCGCGGCGGCGAGCAACGCCGTCACCACCAGCATCAGGCTCTCGCGGAACCGCGCCTGGCGCCAGCGCGTCACCACGCTGGCGATGATCACGCCGCTGACGAAGCTCATCACCAGCCCGCCGGCCACCGCCGCATCGCCGGGCAGGCCGGCCCCCAGCCCCACGCCCAGCCGCGTGCTGTTGCCGCTCATGAACGAGGCGAAGAAGCCGCCCAGGCTGGTAAAGGCCAGGGCATCGACGAAGCCGGCCAGCGCGGCAAGGCAGATGGCGATGACGACTAGCGGAGACTCGGTACGCTGCATGGCCGCACTCATGCCCCGGATGCGCGTTTGACAGCAAGCCGTTGCCGGAGAGAAACAAGACGGATGGACGCCGCTCTCGCCGCCGCCCGCATCGGGCCGATCCTGCCCTGGCTCGACATGTTCGGCATCGCGCTGTTCGCCGCGACCGGCGCGCTCGCCGCCGCGCACCGGGCCCAGACCTTCGTCACCGCCGCCTTCTTCGCGCTGGTCACCGGCGTGGGCGGCGGCACGATCCGCGACCTGCTGATCGGCGCGCCGGTCTTCTGGGTGCACGACGCGACCGTCGCGGCGCTGATCCTCGCCGTGGCGGTGCTCGTATGGAGCACGCCCCAGCGCTGGTGGAACGACGCCACCTTCGCCTGGCTCGATGCGCTGGGCCTGGCCGCCTATGCCGCGTTCGGCGCCGCCAAGGCGCTGGGATATGGCATTCCGCCGGTGCCGGCCGCGGTGATGGGCGTGGTCACCGCCTGCGCGGGCGGCATCATCCGCGACGTGCTGGCGGGCGAACCCTCGATCCTGATGCGCCCCGAACTCTATGTCACCGCCGCCGCGCTCACCGCGATGCTCCAGGTGGTGCTGGCGCAGGCCGGACTGCCGGTCTTCGCCGCCGGACTGCTCGCCGCCGGTGCCGGCTTCGGCCTGCGCGCCGCGGCGATCGTGTGGAAGCTCGGCCTGCCCGCCTATCGGGGCCGGCGCTGAGCCTTTGCCCGTCGCCGCTTGCGGCATAGGATGGCGGCATGGAGCAATCGAGTCGCGGCCGGGACGCGCTGGAGCGCGGCGAGGCTGCCCGTCGCGGCGGGCAGCCCGCGCTGGCACGCACCGCCTTTGGCGAGGCGCTCGCGCTGTTCCGCAGGGAGGGCGACCTTTCGGGCGCGGCACGGGCGCTCGGCCGCCAGGCCCAGATCGCGCGGGATGCCGGCGATCTCGACTGGGCGCTGCACGACCAGGTCGAGGCGATCGCGCTGCATCGGCGCGCGGGCGACGGCCCCGGGCTCGCGCATGCCTTGCGCCATGCCGGCGAGATGTTCCTCGAACAGGATCGGCTGGCCAATGCCGCGGCATGCCTGCACGAGGCGCTCGACCTGTATCGCGCCGATCCCGAGACGCCGCCGCTCGCCATGGCCAACATGCTGCGCGGCGTGGCGCTCCTCGCGACGGCACTGGGCGAACGCGAGGCGGCGCGCACCTATTGGATCGACGCCCGCGGCCTCTATGCCGCGCTCGGCCCCCTGTTCCCCGGCGGAAACACCGGCGTGGCCGAGGCCGACCGGCAGCTCGCGGCGCTCGCCGGCTAGGGCAGGAACCCGAACAAGCATCCGGCCATGCCATCCGCCTTCGATCGTCATCCCCGCGAATGATCGTCATCCCCGCGCAGGCGGGGATGACTGAGTTTGCGGATCAAGCCGCGGCCTTGGCCCTATTCCTCCATCAGCCAGGCGATCGCTTCGGCGCGATCGTCGAAGATGCCGATATCCGCTCGCACCTCGCGCAGGCGCTGCGCCTGCAGCCGGGCCAGCGCGGTGCTCACCACGAAGGCGACCTTGCGCGCCCACAGCGCACGAACCGCGGGATTGTCGAGCGTGCTCTTGATCAGCTCGACGGTCTCCTGCGGCACCACATGCACCCCGCTGGCGTCGTAGAGCGTCACATGCTTGCCGACATCGGGGCCCAGCGCGCGGATCGCGGCGCGCAGCTCCTCGCCGATCCAGGCCGCGTCCTCGGGCGAAACCAGCCCGCCGATCCGCAGATCGAGGAGCTTGCGGGCGGCATCGAACGCGATGCTGTGGGAAACGGAGTGAGGCATAGGCGACCGGAGCACTCGTTCACTGGGAGGCCGCGCCGACACCCGCCGGCCTCCGATACCCTCAATCCCGCACGATCCCCATATCGGCGAATTTCCGCGGCTCGACCGGGGGCACGCGCGGTTCGTTCAGCTCGCACTGCCAGAAGCCGACATCGATCCACTGTCCGTGCTTGAAGCCCACTTCGCGATAGACGCCCTGGCGGCGAAAGCCGACCGCCTCGTGCAGGCGGATCGAGCGGTCGTTGGGCAGGGTGATCGTGCCGATCGCATGGATGAAGCCCTGGGCCCGGAGCGTGCCGACCAGCGCTTCGTAGAGCAGCCGGCCGACGCCCGATCCGCTCGACGCGTCGGTCAGGTAGATCGAGGTCTCGCAGACATAGCGATAGGCCGGGCGATCGCGGAACTTGCCCGCATAGGCATAGCCGATCACGCCCGCGTCCGGATCATTGGCGCTGGCCCCGCCCGTCGTCGCGACGATCCAGGGATAAAGGCCCTCGCTCGCGTGCATGCGCTTGCGCATCTCCGCCTTCTCCGGCGGCTCGATCTCGAACGAGGCGGTGCCGGTAAGCACGTGCGGCGCATAGATCGCCGCGATCGCGCCGGCATCGTCCGGCGTGGCTGCGCGGATGCCGATCACAGGCCGAGCCGCGCCGCGATCGCATCGAACAGGCGCGCGTCGTCGAGGCTGCCGGTCGCCGGGCCGAAGCCCCCGCATTCCAGGCAGCGCGCCTGGACCGAGCCGCCGGTGGCCAGCCGCCTGGCATCGCCCAGCGCCTGGGCGAGCAGCGCGCGCTGGGCGATCGCGGCCCGGGCGAACAGGTCCGCGCCCGCTGGCTGATCGGCCCAGTCGCCATCCTCGTCCTTGTCGTCGGTGAAGCTGGCGATCAGCCTGGCCCAGCCCGAAGGCGCCTTTTCGAGATAGACGGCATGGACCTTGGCCGGATCGAGCTTGGCGCGCCGCGCCGCCTCGGCGATCGCATCGTCGATCCCGCCGAACCGGTCGACCAGCCCGATCTGATGCGCGGTGCCGCCGATCCAGACCCGGCCCTGGGCGATCTCGTTGACGCGCTCCGGCGTCAGCTTGCGGGCGCCGGCGACCAGCCCGACGAAGCGCGCATAGCCCGCCTCGATCGCCGACTGGAGCAGCGCGTCGGTCTCGGCATTGGTGCCGCCATAAATGTCGGGCTGGCCGCTGAGCGGAGTCGTCTTCACGCCGTCGGTGCCCACGCCGATCTTGGCGAGCGTCTTCTCGAAGGTGGGGATCACGCCGAAGATGCCGATCGAGCCGGTGATCGTGTTGGGCTCGGCGAATATCGTGTCGCCCGCGGTCGACACCCAATAGCCGCCGCTCGCCGCCAGGCTGCCCATCGAGACCACCACCGGCAGCCCCTGGGCCTTGGCCTGGAGGATCGCCTGGCGGATCTGCTCCGAGGCGAGCGCCGAGCCGCCCGGCGAATCGACGCGGACCACCAGCGCCTTCAGGTTCTTGCCCGCCAGGCCCTTGAGCAGCGCCGCGCTCACCGTGTCGCCCGCCGCCTTGCCGGGGCCGGCCTTGCCGTCGACGATTTCGCCGGCGACGGTGATCACGCCGATCGCGTCGCCGCCGGTGGGCAGCGGGTGCGCGGCGACGAAGTCGGCCAGCTTGATCCGGTTGAAATTGCCCGCCGGCTTGCCGCTCGGCGCGCCGGCGATCTCGGCGACGCGCTTGCCGAAGGCCAGCCGGTCGCCCAGCTTGTCGACGATGCCCATCGCCAGGTTCGCCTTGCCGATGTCGCCCTTGGCCGCCGTCACCGTCTCCGCGGGCTTCGCCAGATAGTCGGCGATGCGCGCCTTGGGCCGCGCCTTGGCGATCTCCTGCCGCCACTGGTCGAGGATCTGCTGGTACATCGCCAGATCGGCTTCCTTGGCCTCGGGCGACATGTCGCTGCGCATATAGGGCTCGACCGCCGACTTGAACTTGCCGACGCGGTAGATGTGCGCATTGACGCCGAGCTTGTCGATCAGCCCCTTATAGTAGAGCCGGGTGCCGCCCGGGCCCGCGAACATCGCGCCGCCCAGCGGGTTCACCCAGATCTCGCTCGCATTGGCGGCGAGCGCGTAGCTGTCATCGGCATAGGCGGTCGCATAGGCGAGCACCGGCTTGCCGGCCGCGCGCACCTTGCCGATGGCCGCGGCGACTTCGCTGATCGCGGCCGGATAGCCGCCGGTGAAGCGATCGAGATCGAGCACCACGGCCTTCACATGGCTGTCGGTCTTCGCGGCGTCGAGCGCGCGCACCACGTCGCGCAGCCGCTGCTGCTTCACCGCGCCGCCGCCGCCGAGCCGGGAAAAGGGATCGACTTCCTCGGGCTGCTCCACCAGCGCGCCGTCGAGCGCCACCAGCAGCGCGCCGTCGCGGATCGATCCCGGATTGGGCTTGGCGGACAATGCGGCGAACAGCATCGTGAAGAACAGCAGCATGAAGACCAGGACCAGAAAGTCCTTGATCCCCACCAGGATCTTCCAGGCGCCCCGAACAAGCTTCACGTGCCGCTCCCATGCGAAGGAATATGCCCGTGGTGCTAGAGTATCGCGGCGGACGCGTAAATGCCCGTGCCATTCCGGAAGCACGACCATCTGTCTCGCAGCGAGAGCCTTGCCGGCATGCCGCGCGGGGCCGGGCGCCGGGGTCGATGCCGCCTAAATTTGCAACGGCATGGCGCGCGCCGGTTGACGCGGGCGGATCGGCTTCGCATATCGCGGCCGCTGGCACTCGACCTGAGCGAGTGCCAAATCCGAGATCAACCCTGAAGTAAGGATCAGGCAATGAACTTCCGTCCGTTGCACGACCGCGTGCTCGTCCGCCGCGTCGAGGCCGAAGCCAAGACCGCCGGCGGCATCATCATCCCCGACACCGCCCAGGAAAAGCCGCAGGAAGGCGAAGTCGTCGCCGCCGGTTCGGGTGCGAAGAACGAGAAGGGCGAGATCACTCCGCTCGACGTCAAGGCCGGCGACCGCATCCTGTTCGGCAAATGGTCGGGCACCGAGGTCAAGGTCAATGGCGAAGACCTGCTGATCATGAAGGAATCGGACATCCTCGGCATCATCGGCTGAATCCGGTTTCCGGCCCCGCCGCGTGCGATGGGGTCGTGGCTTTTATGACTTTCTGAACGAATTTTGAGAGGTAGGAACAATGGCTGCGAAAGACGTCAAGTTTTCGCGTGACGCCCGTGAGCGCATTCTGCGCGGCGTCGACATCCTCGCCGATGCGGTGAAGGTGACCCTGGGCCCGAAGGGCCGCAACGTCGTGATCGAGAAGAGCTTCGGCGCGCCGCGCATCACCAAGGACGGCGTCACCGTCGCCAAGGAAATCGAACTCAAGGACAAGTTCGAGAACATGGGCGCCCAGATGATCCGCGAAGTCGCCTCGAAGGCGAACGACACCGCGGGCGACGGCACCACCACTGCCACCGTGCTCGCCCAGGCGATCGTGCGCGAGGGCATGAAGTCGGTCGCGGCCGGCATGAACCCGATGGACCTGAAGCGCGGCATCGATCTCGCCGTGACCAAGGTGGTCGAGGACGTGAAGTCGCGCTCGAAGCCGGTCGCCGGCACCAATGAAGTCGCCCAGGTCGGCATCATCTCGGCCAATGGCGACGTCGAAGTCGGCCAGAAGATCGCCGAGGCGATGGAGAAGGTCGGCAAGGAAGGCGTGATCACCGTCGAAGAGGCGAAGGGTCTCGAGTTCGAGCTCGACGTCGTCGAGGGCATGCAGTTCGACCGCGGCTATCTGAGCCCGTACTTCATCACCAACCCGGAGAAGATGTCGGTCGAGCTCGCCGATCCGTACATCCTGATCCACGAGAAGAAGCTGTCGAACCTCCAGTCGATGCTGCCGATCCTCGAGGCGGTCGTGCAGTCGGGCCGTCCGCTGCTGATCATCGCCGAGGACATCGAGGGCGAGGCGCTGGCCACGCTGGTGGTCAACAAGCTGCGCGGCGGCCTGAAGGTCGCGGCCGTCAAGGCGCCGGGCTTCGGCGATCGCCGCAAGGCGATGCTCGAGGACATCGCGATCCTCACCAAGGGCGAAGTCATCTCGGAAGACCTGGGCATCAAGCTCGAGTCGGTTACCCTGGGCATGCTCGGCACCGCCAAGCGCGTCACGATCGACAAGGACAACACCACCATCGTCGATGGCGCCGGTGAAGCCGATGCGATCAAGGGCCGCACCGACGCGATCCGCCAGCAGATCGAAGTCACCACCAGCGATTACGACCGCGAGAAGCTCCAGGAGCGTCTCGCCAAGCTCGCCGGCGGCGTGGCCGTGATCAAGGTCGGCGGCGCCACCGAGGTCGAGGTGAAGGAGCGCAAGGACCGCGTCGACGACGCGCTCCACGCGACTCGCGCGGCCGTGGAAGAGGGCATCGTTCCGGGCGGCGGCACCGCGCTGCTCTATGCCACCAAGGCGCTCGAGGGCCTGAAGGGCGCGAACGACGACCAGACCCGCGGCGTCGACATCATCCGCAAGGCGATCACCGCGCCGCTCAAGCAGATCGCGCAGAATGCCGGCCATGACGGCGCCGTCGTCGCGGGCAAGCTGATCGAGGGCACCGACACCTCGCTCGGCTTCAACGCCGCGACCGACGTGTACGAGAACCTGGTCACCGCCGGCGTGATCGACCCGACCAAGGTCGTCCGCACCGCGCTCCAGGACGCGGCTTCGGTCGCCGGCCTGCTCATCACCACCGAAGCGGCGGTGAGCGAGCTGCCGGAAGACAAGCCCGCCATGCCCCCCATGGGTGGCGGCATGGGCGGCATGGGCGGCATGGACTTCTAAGTCCTTCCGTCCCGCCGGAACCAGGAAGGCCGGGGAGCGATCCCCGGCCTTTCGTCCGTCGGGAGCCCGCGGCACGGGCGCGAAACATATCCGTATCGTTTCCGGAACATTTCCGATTTTCGCGAATTCGCGCGGTTACCTGCTTGACCCCATTTTGAGGATGGAAGAGGTAGCGATGGGTCAGCCAATGGGGGTGGTTAGGTGTATAATTGGATTGCCGGGCGCATCCGTTGCGTCGGGGGTCGACACGAGCGTTCCGAAAAGCATGTGCAACGCGTAGGCGAGGTCGAGAAGTTCGTCAGTAAGTGTCGGTATTGCGGCGTACACATGACGCGGCGCGCCAAGCGCGACTGGATCGTCACGCCCAAGGGCGCCCGCTGAAGCGAAGCGTGCTGGCGTCATAGGTCGACAAAGCACTTCCTTTCCCCTCGAAACCGCGACAGATTGGCCGCCTCACCACAGCGCCGGCCTACAGGCGCGCTCTCGGGGAACTGGAACATGACCGAACTTTCTCGCCGCGAGGCATTGGCCGCCGCCGCGTTCGCCGGCGCCGTCGCCGCCCTGCCCGCATGGGCACGCCAGGCCGCCGCGCCCGCCGCCGGGGCGCAATGGGACCTGAGCGAGCTCTATGCCGGCGACGCCGCCTGGGAGGATGCCCGCAAGCAGGCGCTCGCCGCGATTCCGGCCGTCGCCCGGTTCAAGGGCCGGCTCGGCGAAAGCGCCGACATGCTCGCCCAGGCACTGGTGCTCCAGTCGGATCTCGGCCGCACGATCGGCCGCATCTATACCTATGCCAGCCTGAAGGGCGACGAGGATGTCCGCATCTCGGCCAACCAGGAGAAGCTGGCGCAGGCGCGCGACCTCTACACGGCGTTCGGCGAGGCCTGTTCCTGGACCTCGCCCGAGCTGCTGACGCTGGGCAAGGCGAAGATCGACGCCTTCCTCGCCGCCAATGCGACGCTGCGCACCCGCTTCGACTTCGCGCTGGCGGACACGCTGCGCCAGGCCGAGCACACGCTCTCGCCCGAGGGCGAGGCGATCCTCGCCAGCGCCGGATCGCCGCTGGCCGCGCCGGGCGAGATCTCGGGCCAGCTGCGCTCGTCGGACATTCCCTGGCCGACGATCACCCTGTCGACCGGCAAGCAGGTGCGCCTCGATTCGCAGGGCTATTCGCTCAACCGCGACGCGCCCAACCGCGAGGACCGCAAGGCGGTGTTCAACGCCTTCTGGACCGCGCACGGCAAGTTCCAGAACTCGTTCGGCGCGACCTATGGCGCCAAGGTTCGCGGCGACATCTTCTACGCCAAGGCGCGGAAATACCCGACCTCGCTGGCCCGCGCGCTCTCCGGCAACAACGTGCCCGAGACGGTGTACCGCACGCTGGTGGCCGAGGCGAACAAGGGCCTGCCCCAGCTCCACCGCTATTTCGAGCTGCGCCGCAAGATGCTCAAGCTGCCGGACATCGGCTATTACGACATCTATCCGCCGCTCGTCTCGATGGACCGCAGCTACACGCTCGACCAGATGCGCGCGACCACGCTGGAAGCGGTGAAGCCGCTCGGCCCCGACTATCAGGCGCGCATCGCCAAGGCGACCGCGGCCAAGTGGATGGATCCGTGGCCCCGCGAGGGCAAGCGGCCGGGCGCGTACATGAACCCCGGCGCGTTCGACGTGCATCCCTATCTGCTGCTCAACCTGAGCGACAAATATGACGGGATGAGCACCTATGCGCACGAATGGGGCCATGCGCTCCATTCGCTGCTCGCCAATTCGGCCCAGCCCTATGACAAGGCCGATTATCCGATCTTCCTCGCCGAGATCGCCTCGACCCTGAACGAGCAGCTGCTGTTCGCGCACCTGATGAAGAACGCGAAGACCAGGGAAGAGAAGCTCTTCTACCTTGGCCAGCAGATGGAGAATTATCGCGGCACCTTCTTCCGCCAGACCATGTTCGCCGAGTTCGAGCTGAAGGCGCACGACATGGCGGAAGCGGGCGAGGGCCTGTCGGGCGAGAAGTTCACCAAGGTCTATGGCGAGCTGCTGCGCACCTATCACGGGCCGAACCTGATCCTGGCGCCCGAATATGCCAACGAATGGGCCTATATCCCCCATTTCTACAACAGCTTCTACGTCTACCAATATGCCACCTGCATCTCGGCGGCGACTTTCTTCGCCCAGTCGATCCTGAAGGGCGGCCCGAAGGAGCGCGACAATTATCTGTCGGTGCTGAAGGCGGGCGGATCGGACTATCCGACCGAGATCCTGAAGCGCGCCGGCCTCGATATGGCCAGCCCGGCCCCGTACCAGGCGCTGATCGCGGACTTCAAGAACGTGCTCGACCAGGCCGAGGCGCTGGTCGGCTAGCTTGTCGGCGGCACCAGCCCGCTCCCCCACCCGGCCACCCAACGGCAATATTCCATGGGTGGCCGGGTGGGGGGGAGCGGGCTGGTCCCGCCTAACGATGCTTCCGCGTCGGCGCATGGAAATCGGGCGGCTTGTCCGCGATCCAGGTGACGAAGCGGCGGATGTCCTCGCGCTCGCGCAGCGCTTCGAGCGTGGGATAGAGCCGCGCCAGCTCGGCATTGCTCGCGCTGGCATGGATCGTCCGGTGGCAGATCGGGTGGAGCGGCACGGTCTCCCGGCCGCCCTCGCTCCTGGGCAGCACATGATGCAATTCGGTCCGCCGGCCGAGCGGGCGGCCGCAAAGCGCGCAGGCCTCGGGCAGCGGCGCGGTCGCGACGGCTTCCATCGCCGCCGCGACCTGCTTGCGCCGGACGCGCCCGCTCATCCTTCGAGCTGGCGCATCAGCCAGTCGTTCACCACCAGGTCGAGCACCAGATGGATGCGCGCGGCGCGGCCCCGGTTCGCCACGCTGTGCGGGTCCGCGAGCCGCAGATACCAGGCCTCGCCCGGCGCCATGGCCACCCGGGTCCCGTTCAGCCGGAAATCGACATCCGCGTTGGTCTGTATCGGCACATGGATCCGGGCCAGGCCATCGGCGGCGTCGAGATCGAAATCCGCATGTTCCTTGATCACCGATCCGGCCGCGAGCCGCATCAGCCGTACCGCGAGGACCGGGCAGGCGAAGGCGTCGATCACCGCCGACAGCGCCGGCATCCGCGCCCGCCACGGCGTGTCGACGAACGCAGTGGCGCCCGGCGCCGAGTAGATCATCTGGATCGGATGCATGGCGCCGGCCTGCGCGCGCAGCGGCAGCACGCTCCAGTCGCCCTCATAGTTCCGCTGCACGAAATGCGCGGTCCAGTCGCCGCGCTCGAGCGCAGCGAGATCGGCGGCCAGCGGCCCGGGATCGAAGACAAGGGGCAGCCGCACCCGATCGGGCCAGGCGGATTGTGCGGATGCGGTCGCCATATTAGCCTGCTCTTTCCTCCGCCTCGAGCCTATCCCGGTCCCCGATGATTGCAATGCCACCGACCCCGCTCGACCAGTTCCGCGCCGCCGTGCTGGCCGATCCGCCGGCGCAGGCGCATCTCGCCGAGCCCCAGGATCCCGCGATCTTCGAGGCGCGCGCGCTCGCCTGGGCCGCGGCGCGCGGCCTATCGCTCGCCGCGGCCGATCTGATCGAGGGAGGCCGCCCCGATCCCGTCGGGATGCACCGCTTTCTCCCGGCGCCGGTCACCCGGCACGACTGGCCGTCCCGGGACTGGCTGCCGATAAGTTTCCCGGCCGCGCCCGAGCCGGCGGTCCAATGGTTCGACTTCGCCGGCATCTCCCCGAACACGCCCTTTTTCGAGGATGCGGTGCGCGAGGCGGCGGGCCGGCCGTTCAACCGCCTGTTCCGCACCGCCACGCCGCTCGCCAGCTTCCTGGGCCGTACCGATCTCCGCGCGCCTTCGGGCTTCATCTTCCATATGTCCCGCTGCGGCTCCACCCTGGTCTCGCAGATGCTCGGCGCCGCCCCGGGGCACGTCTCGATCTCCGAAGCGCCGCCGCTCGACGCGATGATCCAGCATCGCTTCCCCGATCCCGAAATGCATGCCGACGCGTTGCGCGGGCTGGTCCATGCCTATGGCCGCGGTGCCGAGCATCTCTTCGTCAAGCTCGACAGCTGGCACACCCGGGCGCTGCCGCTGCTGCGCCGCGCCTTTCCCGAGACGCCGTGGATCTTCCTCTACCGCGATCCCGTGGAAGTGCTGGTTTCGCAACTGCGCCTGCGCGGCGTGCAGACCGTTCCCGGCGTGGTGCCGCTCGAATGGTTCGGCCTGACCGCCGAGGATGCGCATCTTCCCGAGCGCGCCTTCATCGCTCGGATCCTCGAACGGACCTGCGGCGCGGTGACCGAGCATGGTACGGACAAGGGGCTGCTGATCAACTACGCCCAGCTGCCCGAGGCGCTTTTCGACCAGATCCTCCCTCATTTCGGCATCGCCCCCGACGCGGCGGCGCGGGACGCCATGGCCATGGTGGCGGGTCGCCATTCCAAGGCCCCGGCGGCACGCTTCCAGGCCGATGGCAAGGCCAAGCAGCGCGAGGCCGATGCCGAGCTCCGCGCCATCGCCGCGCAATATCTCGCTCCGGTCTTCAACGCGCTCGAGGCCCGGCGCACCGCGGCCTAGCCGCCCTTCTGCCCTAGCCGCCCTTCTGCATCGCCTCGATGATCTTCTTCACTTCCTGGCTGCGCCCGCGTGGCAGGACCAGCACGTCATCGCCCGAGGCGACCACGATCAGATCCTCGACGCCGACCAGCGCCACCCGCTTGCCCGGCTCGGCGCGGACCAGGCAGTTGCTCGATTCGATCACCACCGCGTCGCCGCGCACGACGTTGCCGCCGGCATCGGCGTGGCTGATCGCATGGAGCGCGTCCCAGCTGCCGACGTCGCTCCAGCCCATCGTCACCGGCACCACCGCCACGCGCGGCGCCTTCTCCATCACGGCATAGTCGATCGAGTCCGACGGGCTGGCGGCGAAGCTGTCCGCATCGGGCCAGATCCGGGCGCCCTCGCGCCGGCCCTTCGCCATCGCCTGCTGCGCCGCGTGCAGCATGTCGGGCGCATAGCTGGCCAGCGCCCCCAGATAGGCGTCGGCGCGGAACAGGAAGATGCCGCCGTTCCAGGTATGCCCGCCCTCCGCGAGCATCGCCTCGGCCCGGTCGCGCGCCGGCTTCTCGACGAAACGCTCGACGCGGTGCACCCCGTCGGCCAGCACCTCGCCCACCTTGATCCAGCCATAGCCGGTCTCGGCCGCGTCGGGCGTGATGCCGAAGGTGATCAGCCACCCCTCCTCCACCAGCGGGAGCGCGGCCTCGATCGCCAGGTGGAAGGCATCGACATCGGCGATCACATGGTCGGACGGCATCACCAGCAGCGGCTCGGCGCCGCCCCCCGCCGCGATCGCGGCGAGCGCGATGGCCGGCGCGGTGTTGCGCCCCATCGGCTCGAGCACCAGCGCGCGCGCGGCGCTGTCCGCGGCGGCGAGCTGTTCCTCCACCATGTCGGCATGATGCGCGTTGGCGACGACGATCGGCCGGCCGAACCGCTCCCCGGCGGCGCGGCGCGCCGTGAGCTGGAGCATCGTCTCCTCGGCGGTCAGCGACAGGAGCTGCTTGGGTTTCTCCGCCCGCGACATCGGCCAGAGGCGGGTGCCCGATCCTCCCGACAGGATGACAGGAACGATCGGCTTCGAATCCGGCATGTGCTTCGAACCTCCTGAAGATTTCGCAATGCGGCGATTTGCCCCCCGGGTCAAACACATGGGCCGCGGCATTGGTGCCGGAACGGCGGAGATTTTTCCGCGAGCCCCGGGGCGGCGCCATGTCGGATTTGTTTACACTTCCGCATTACAGCGGGTCTCCATGATCCGGCTGTTCAAGCATTACGTGCCCAACGCGGTGCTGCTGCTCGGCTTTCTCGACATCCTGCTGCTGGCGATGTCGGGCGAGCTCGGCTGGATGCTGCGTGCCCATCAGCTCGGCATCGGCCTGCCGCTGATGCAGGAGCGCTGGCCGCAGCTCGTCAGCTATGCGCTGTTCCTCGAGATCGCGATGGTCGCGGTCGGCGTCTACGGCGCCGATTCGCTCCAGTCGCTGCGCTATGCGATGGCCCGACTGATCGTGGCGATCTCGCTGGGCGTGATCGGCCTGAGCGTGCTCTATTTCCTGATCCCCGAGATCGGCTTCTGGCGCTCGAACCTGCTCTACGCGATGGGCTGCTCGATCGCGTCGCTGATCGCCCTGCGCATCCTGCTCGGCAAGGCGCTGGGCAGCCAGGCGTTCAAGCGCCGCATCGTCGTGCTCGGCGCCGGCGCGCGGGCACAGCGCCTCAAGGATCTCTCCAAGACCCCCGGCGCGGGCTTCGTCGTGGTCGGCTATGTCGCGATGAGCGAGGCCAATCGAGTGATCCCCGAGGCGATCGCCCGCGACGCGATCTACAATCTCGCCGACCATGTCGTGGTGCTCAACGCCAGCGAAGTCGTGCTCGCGCTGGAGGAGCGCCGCAACGCGCTGCCGCTCAAGGACCTGCTGCGGATCAAGACCACCGGCGTGCACGTCAACGAGATCTCGACCTTCCTCGAGCGCGAGACCGGCCGCGTCGACCTGGACAGCGTCAATCCCAGCTGGCTGATCTTCTCCGACGGCTTCTCCTCGGGCCGCATGCTGTCGAGCATGTTCAAGCGGCTGTTCGACATCGGCGCCAGCCTGGTGCTGCTCACGCTGATGCTGCCGATCATCCTGCTCACCGCCATCCTGGTGAAGCTGGAGAGCCGGGGCCCCGCCTTTTACCGTCAGCGCCGCGTCGGCCTATACGGTACCGGCTTCGACGTGATCAAATTGCGCTCGATGCGCCAGGACGCCGAGGCCGGCGGCAAGGCCGTGTGGGCGGAGAAGGACGATCCGCGCATCACCCGCGTCGGCCGCATCATCCGCAAGACGCGGATCGACGAGCTGCCGCAATGCTGGAGCGTGCTCAAGGGCGAGATGAGCTTTGTCGGCCCCCGCCCCGAGCGCCCCCAGTTCGTCGAGGACCTCGAGACCAAGCTGCCTTATTATGCCGAGCGCCACATGGTGAAGCCGGGCATCACCGGCTGGGCGCAGATCAACTATCCCTATGGCGCATCGATCGAGGATTCGCGCCAGAAGCTTGAATACGACCTCTATTACGCGAAGAATTATTCGCCGTTCCTCGACGTGCTGATCCTGCTCCAGACCATCCGCGTCGTGCTGTTCCCCGAAGGCGCGCGCTAGATGGGCGCGCTGCTGCTCTGGCTGCATGCGCTCGCGGCGCTGCTGTTCGGCGCGCTCGCGCTCTGGGCCTGGCGCGCCGATCTGGCCGGGCTGCCGCGCCGTCCGCTCGCCTTCGCGCTGGCCGCCACCGCGCTCTGGGCGCTCGCCATCGCCGGCATCGGATCGACGGACGTCGCCAGCTGGTTCGCCGAGACGCTGCGCAATCTGGCCTGGCTGGGCTTCATGCTGGTGCTCCACCGCCGCGACGCGCAGACGCGCCCGCCGATCGCGCTGGGCACGGTCTATGGCGTCGTCGCGCTGGTGCAGATCGGCGCGCTGGGGCTCACGCTCATCGCCTATGCCGATCCCGAGCCGATCGTGGCCGTGCAGACCGCCAACGCCGCCGTGCTGTTGCGCATGCTCGTCGCCGTCGCGGCGCTGGTGCTGGTCCAGGCGCTCTGGTCGGCGCTGAGCCCGGCCGCGGGCGGGCCGCTGCGCACGCTGGCGCTGGCGCTCGCCGGCATCTGGTGCGCCGAGCTCGGGCTCTACACGACCGCCTATCTCGCCGCCGAGTGGCGGACCGAGCCGCTGGTGCTGCGCGGCCTCGCCTATCTCGCCATCGCGCTCGCGATCGGCGCCGCGCTCCAGCGCAAGGGCGAATGGAGGATAGAGGTGTCGCGCGCCGTCACCTACCAGTCGCTCTCGCTGGTCGCGGTGGGCGTCTATTTCGCGCTGCTGGCCCTCGCCACTTCCGCGATCGCCACCGTGGGCGGCCCCAATGCCCGCATCCTCCAGACCGCCTTCGTGCTGGGCTCGACCGCGGCGATCCTCACGCTGGTCGCCAATAGCTGGCTGCGTGCCTGGCTGAAGGTCAAGCTCGCCAAGCATCTCTTCCGCCATCGCTATGATTATCGCACCGAATGGATGCGCTTCACCGAGACGCTCGGCAATCCGCAGGGCGGCGCCGCGCTCGACGAGCGCATCGTCAAGGCGATCGCCGACCTGACCGAGAGCCCGGCGGGCGTGCTGCTCGTCCCCGATGCGGGCGGGCTCGGCGTCGGCGCGAGCTGGAACTGGGATCGCACGACGCTGCCGATCGCCAGCGACACGGCGCTGGGCGAGCACCTCCAGGCGACCGGGCGGATCATCGAGCTCGACGCCGTCCGCCGCAGCGAGGATCATCGCGACGCTTCCGTCGTGCCGCAATGGATGCTCGACCTGTCCGAGGCGTGGGTGATCGTGCCGCTGCCGCATCTGGCCGAGCTCGCGGGCGCGATCCTGCTCGCGCGCCCGCCGCTCGACCGCGCGCTCGACTGGGAGGATTTCGACCTGCTGAAGGTGGCCGGCCGCCAGGTCGCCTCCTATCTCGCCGAGGCCCGCGCGCAGGAGGCGCTCGCCGAGGCGCAGCGCTTCGACGAGTTCAACCGCCGCTTCGCCTTCATCCTGCACGACATCAAGAACCTGGTGAGCCAGCTGACCCTCACCGCGCGCAACGCCGAGCGCCACGCCGACAAGCCCGAGTTCCGCGCCGACATGGTGGCGACGCTGCAGAGCTCTGCCGAGCGGATGAACGGGTTGCTCGCCCGCCTCTCCCAGCATCATCGCGGCCGCTCCGAAGCGCCGCATGCGATCGAGATCGTCGCGCTGGTCGAACGGGTCGCCGCCCAGCGCCGGGGCCAGCATCCGGTGGTCACTTCGGGCGTGCGCAGCGCCATCGCCCATGCGGATCCGGCGAGCCTCGAGCAGCTGCTCGGCCATCTCGTCCAGAACGCGATCGAGGCGAGCCCGGCGAACGAGCCGGTGACGCTCGCGGTCCTGGCCGATGGCGAGCGGGTGGCGATCGACGTGATCGATCTCGGGACCGGCATGTCGCCCGCCTTCATCCGCGACAAATTGTTCAAGCCCTTCGTCTCGTCGAAGGAAGGCGGGTTCGGCATCGGCGCCTTCGAGGCGCGCCAGCTCGCGCATGCCATGGAGGGCCGCATCGAAGTGACGTCGCGCGAAGGCAAGGGCACGCGCTTCCGCGTGATCCTGAGGGCCGCGCATCCCGCGGACCTGGGCATGGGGAGGGCCGCATGAGCGACGCTCCCGCTTTGTCCAGGTCGCTGCCGAAGCTGCTCATCGTCGAGGACGATGCCGGGCTCCAGCGCCAGCTGCGCTGGGCCTATGACGGCTATGAGATCTTCACTGCCTCCACCCGCGAGGAAGCGATCACCGTGCTGCGCGCCGAGGAGCCGCCGGTGGTCACGCTCGATCTCGGCCTGCCGCCTGATCCCGACGGCACCACCGAGGGCTTCGCGACGCTGGAGACGATCCTGTCGCTCCGCCCCGATACCAAGGTGATCGTCGCCTCCGGGCACGGCGCGCACGAATCGATGCTGCGCGCGATCTCGCTCGGCGCCTGGGACTTCTACCAGAAGCCCATCGACATCGACGCGCTGGGCCTGATCGTCGCCCGCGCCTTCCACGTCCATGCGCTGGAAGCGGAGAACCGGCGCTTGGCCGAGCGGGTCGAGGCCGGCGCGGTGCTGGGCGGCATGCTCACCGGCGCGCCCGAGATGCTCAAGGTCACCCGCACGATCGAGCGGGTCGCCAGCGCCGACGTCTCGGTGATGCTGCTCGGCGCCAGCGGCACCGGCAAGGAACTGCTCGCCCGCGGGCTGCACGACAAGAGCGGGCGCAAGGGCCGCTTCGTCGCGATCAACTGCGCGGCGATCCCCGACACGCTGCTCGAGAGCGAGCTGTTCGGCCACGAGAAGGGCGCCTTCACCGGCGCGGTGAAGACGACCGAGGGCAAGATCGAGCTGGCCCAGGGCGGCACCCTGTTCCTCGACGAGATCGGCGACGTGCCGCTGCCGCTCCAGGTCAAGCTGCTGCGCTTCCTCCAGGAGCGGGTGATCGAGCGCGTCGGCGGGCGCCAGGCGATCGCGGTGGACACCCGGATCGTCTGCGCGACGCACCAGGACATCGACGCGATGGTCGCCGACAATCGCTTCCGCGAGGATCTATACTACCGCCTCGCCGAGATCGTCGTGCGCATCCCCAGCCTGGCCGAGCGGCCGGGCGATGCCGGGCTGCTCGCGCGCCACTTCCTGCGGAAATACGCCGCGCAGATGAACACCGCCGCCCGCAGCTTCGCGCCCGACGCGCTCGCCGCGATCGACGCCTGGGGCTGGCCCGGCAATGTCCGCGAGCTGGAGAACCGCGTGAAGCGCGCGGCGATCATGGCCGAGGGCAAGCACGTCACCGCCGGGGATCTCGACCTCGACGCCCAGGCGGGCACCGAGCCGGTCAACCTGAAGGCCGCGCGCGAGCTCGCCGATCGCAAGGCGATCCGCCACGCGCTGGCCCGCGCCGAAGGCAATATCTCCGGCACCGCCCGGCTGCTCGGCATCAGCCGCCCCACCCTCTATGACCTGATGAAGGCCTATGACCTCCAGCCATAGGCGCGCCCGCGCCAGATCCTCGGGCTTCGGCGTGCGCGGCGTGCTGGTAATCGGCGGCGCGCTGGCAGTGCTGCTCGCCGTGCTGATCGGCTGGTTCACGCTGGCCCCCGGCCGGATGGGCAGGGCCGAAGCCGCCGAGGCGACCGCACGCGCCGAGGCGCTGCTCAAGGCCGACAACGCCACCGGCGCGCGCGACCTCGCGGCGGAGGCGGTGCGCGGCGATCCCGACAATGAGAACGCCCATATCGTCCTCGCCCGTGCGCTGCTCGCGCTGCAGGACGGCGTCGGCGCCGAGGGCGAGATCCAGCGCGCGGTCGATGCCGGCTATGACGCCGCCGCCGTGCCGCAATGGCGCGCCGAGGCATGGATACTCCAGGGCAAGACCGACAAGGCGCCCGCCGAAGCCGACAAGGCGCCGCAAAAGCTGCGCCCCTATGGGCTGCGCATCCGCGCGCGCGCGCTGACCGCGACGGGCGACTATGCCGGCGCCCAGAACGCCCTCGACCAGGCCCTGCACCTCGCCCCCGACGACGCCGGCGTGTGGACCGAGATTGCCCGCTTCCGCTTCGCCGCCGGCGACCTTCTCGGCGCCGCCGAGGCTTCGGACCGCGCGGTCAAGCTCGCGCCCGGCTCGGTCGATGCGCTGGTCGTGCGCGGCGAGGTCGTGCGCAGCCAATATGGGCTGGTCGCCGCCCTGCCCTGGTTCGAGCAGGCGCTGAAGCGCGACCCCGCCCGCCACGCCGCGCTGATCGAATATGCCGCGACCCTGGGCGATGCCGGCCGCGCCGTCGACGCGCTCGCCGCCACCCGCCGCGCGCTCGCCGCCCGGCCGGGCAGCCCGCAGGCGCTCTACCTCCAGGCGGTGATCGCCGCACGGGCCGGCAGTTTCGATCTCGCCCGCTCGATCCTCGACAAGACCGGCGGCGCGATCGACGAGCTTCCCGGCGCGATGCTGCTCGGCGGCACGCTCGACCTGGAGAAGGGCGATTACGAGCAGGCAATCGAGAAGCTGACCGACCTGGTCGGCATGCAGCCGATGAACATCACCGCGCGCAAGCTGCTCGCCGTCGCCCTGCTGCGCACCGATCGCGCCCGCAACGCGATCGACATGCTGAGCCCGGTGGTCGCCCGCGCCGATGCCGACAGCTATGCGCTGACCCTGGCAGCGCGCGGCTTCGAGCGGATCGGCGACCGCGACAGCGCCGCCCGCTTCCTCGACCGCGCCGCCTTCCCGGCAACGGGCGAGGCGACGGCGTTCAGCGCCGACGACAGCACCGCCACGCTCGCCGCCGATGCGGCGCGGCGGCCGAGCGACCCCGCGGCGACGCTGCCGCTGATCCGCGCGCTGATCGCCGGCGGCGACAGGGCCGGCGCCCTGGCCCGCGCCCAGGACATTGCCGCCCGCAACCCCGGCGCCGCCGGTGCGCAGGTGGTGCTGGGCGACATGCTGATGCTGCTCGGCCGCCCGGCCGATGCCGCCGCCGCCTATCGCCGCGCCGCCGATCTGCGCTTCGACGAGCCGACCCTGCTCCGCCTGGTCGACGCGCTCGATCGCGCGGGCCGGCGCGAGGATGCGGCGAACGCGCTCGCGCTGTTCCTGTCGCAGAACCCGGTGAGCATTCCCGCGCTGCGCCTTTCGGCGCACTGGCAGCTCGCCGCGGGAGACTATGACGCGGCGATCGATTCGCTGGAGGACATCCGTGCCCGCATCGGCGATGGCGACGCCGTGCTCAACGCCGAGCTGGCCGCCGCCTATGCCGGCGCGGGCGAGACCGGAACCGCGGTCGATTTCGGCGAAGCCGCCTATGGCCTCGCCCCGGCCAATCCCGCCGTGGTCGATGCCTATGGCTGGGCGCTGTTCCGCGGCGGCGACAAGGACGGCGCGCTCGAGCTGCTCCAGAAAGCGGTGATCCTCGCCCCCCGGCATCCGGGCCTGCGCTGGCACCTGGCCCAGGTCTATGCGGCGCTGGGCCGCAAGGCAGAGGCGAAGCAGCACGCCCAGGCCGCGCTGGCCGATCCGGGCTTCACCGACCGGGCGGCGGCACAGGCGATGGCAAACGGCTGACCGGCGGCGTCCGGCCGCGGAAGCTTACGCTACGGGGGATCGATCTTTCCGCGCGCACGAGCCCCTGTTGCGGGTGCGGTCGAGGGAGAAAGGGAAGGCCGGCACCCCGGCATTGCGCCGGGCTCCGCCAATGCCCGACAAGCCGCACGCATAGGCGCTGATAGCGAAGTTGGGGGTGAGCCGGCGACGGTGCCTCGCTATAGCGCCCCCATGAACGAAGAGATCCTCGCCCGCATCGCCGATGCGCTCGACCGGCTGGCCCCGCCGCCGCCGCCACCCGCCGATCTCGAGGCGCATCCCGCCTATGTGTGGCGCGGGCACGGCCTGGCCCCGGCGCGCGTGTTCGATCCGCTTCCGATCGATATCCTGCGCGGCGTGGATTCGCAGCGCGAGGCGCTGGTGGCGAACCTCACCCGGCTTTCCGACGGCCATGCGGCGCAGGACGTGCTGCTCTGGGGCGCGCGCGGCACCGGCAAGTCGGCGCTGGTGAAGAGCGCGGTCGCCGCGGTGCAGGCGCAGGGCGGGCGCCTCGCCTTGGTCGAGGCGGTGACCACCGAGCTCGCCACCCTGCCCGAGCTGTTCGGACTGCTCGGCGCGACCGACCGTCCCTTTGCCGTGTTCCTCGACGATCTCGGCTTCGACGGCGTGGGCGATGCCCGGGCGTTGCGCTCGCTGCTCCAGGGCGGGGCCGAGGCGCGGCCGAACAATGCGCGGCTGCTCGTCACCTCGAACCGCCGCCATCTGGTCGTCCGCGACATCGCCGAGCAATCGAGCGCGATCAATCCGCGCGATTCGGCGGACGACGGGCTGGCGCTGGCCGACCGGTTCGGGCTCAGCCTCGGCTTTCACGTCGTCGACCAGGACACTTATGTCGACATCGTCCGCGCCTATGCCGATGCGCACGGCCTTGGCTTCGATCCGGTCGATGCGATCGGCTGGGCGACGCGGCGCGGCAGCCGCTCGGGGCGCGTCGCATGGCAATATGTGGTTGATCTTGCGGGAAGATCGGGGCGCAACCTGTAATTGCACTGATCCAGATCAAAAAGACCGGCGAGGACGCTTGACTCTGGTCGGCGGCCAGTCCCTCCTCGCGCCATGGGGCGGATAGGCGAAACCGATCTTCTCGACCGGCTGGCGCCGAACGGGCGCGGCACATGGATCGTGCAGCTGGGCCTGGGGCTGCTCGCCACCGCGCTGGCCATCGGGCTGCGCACCGCGATCGACAGCGTCGCCCCCGCCGCCGGGCCGTTCGTGCTCGGCTTTCCCGCCATCCTGATGGCGACGCTGTTCGGGCGGTGGCAGGCGGGGCTGCTGACCGGCGTGCTCACGCTGCTCTACAGCTGGTATTTCGTGCTGCCGGTGCGGCACTCGATGGCGCTCAAGTCGCCGGACGAAACCGCCCGGCTGGTGCTCGCCGCAGTGAATTATCTGGCGGTGATCGTGATCGCCGAGCTGTTCCGCCGCGCCGTGCGCCGCGCCTCGGACGAGCGCGATCGCGAGATATCGGAGCGCGACCTGTTCCTCGAGGAATTCGATCACCGGGTGAAGAACAACTTCACGCTGGTCGCCGCGCTGCTCGACATGCAGCGCCGCCGCGCGCGGGAAGCGGAGACCCAGGTGGCGCTGTCCTCGGCGCTGGCCCGGGTGGAGAGCATCGCGCGGGCCCACCGGCACCTCTATCGCGGCGCGGCATCCTCGCCGGGCGCCGTCGACATGGCGGTCTATCTCGACGAGCTGAGCGCGGCGCTGGCCGAGGCGCTGTTCCTGCGCGGGGCGATCACGCTCGAATGCGCGTGCGACCATGGCGCGATGCCGCGCGACCGGGCCGTCTCGATCGGGCTGATCGTCAACGAACTCGTCACCAATGCCGCCAAGCACGCCTTTGCGGGGCGCGACAGCGGGCGGATCGAAGTTCGATTCGCGGCCATCCCGTCGGGCTGGAAGCTGGTGGTGCGCGACGATGGCGTCGGCATGCCCGCCAACGCCCGGCCGCGCAGGGACGGCGGGCTCGGCCAGAAGCTGATCGACGGCTTCGTCCGGCAGGCGCGCGGCACGACAACGACGGAGACCGGGCCGGACGGCACGGTGGTCACGGTGGTGCTGGAGGCCTGAAGGGGCGGATCGGCTCGACCGGCCCGCGCGCCCCGCGCGTCAGTTGGCGATAAGCAGGTTGACGCCTTCGGTATCGTTCGCGCCACCGACACAGCTGCCGGTCCCCGCCACGGCCACCGGACGCTGGGTCGCATATGCCGTGAGCACGATCGCGACCTGGGACTGGCCCGCATTGGTCGACGGATCGATTTCCCAGCGACCGCAGCAATCGCATCCCGGCCGCGCGGTTCGCGCGCCCGTGGTGTAGAAGAAGAACCGGCTGCCGGTCTGCTGGACCGATGTCACGAGGCCGGCGGACTGGTCGGAGGCGGAGGCGCCGCTCAGCCCGAGGACGAGCGTTGTCGAAAGTGCGAGCAGCTTTGCGATGATTTTCATGAGCCCCATCCGCCTTGAGGATTCGTGCGGGGAATGCTTGGCGTCACGCCCTATCGCAATTTAAAATATTGCAACGAGCAAGAAACAAGCACCGTTTTCGATGCAACCTCCCGGACATTCCCGGATGCATTTTTCACACTTGATTATCGCCGGCCATGTCAGACATTGGCCCGCGAGATGTAAATTCCATCACAGATCACGGATATGCCATGAGACGCGAACTTATTTCCGTGATTCCGTTCGTACTTGCCATGCCGGCCATGGCGCAGACCGCGCCGGAACAGACCAAATATGAATATGATGCGCTCGGTCGCCTGGTGAAGGTGACGACCGAAAGCAGCGCCAGGGGCGATACCAGGGCGAACTACAGCTACGACCCCGCCGGCAACCGCACGAACGTGAAGGTCGAGACAAGTTCGCGCCGCGCCTTCGTCGTGCCGCTCAACGGCTTCACGGTCATCCCGCTCAAATAATCCGGCCGCTCAAATAATCCGGCGGCAGGAATGGCGAAGTCCGGACGCGTTCCGGCTCAGCCCAGCGTCTCGACCATCTCCGCCAGCTCCAGCCAGCGCATCTCCGCCGCATCCTTCTCGTCGCGCAGCTTCGAGATGCCGTCGCTCAGCTTCGAGAATCTGCCCGGATCCCTGGCATAGAGGTCCGGATCGGCCAGCGCGGTCTCGTCCCGGGCGATCTGCGCCTCGATCTCCTCGATCCGCTTGGGCAACAGGTCGTAGTCGCGCTGGTCCTTGTAGCTGAGCTTGGTCGCCTTTTTCGGCGCTTCGGCCGCCGGCGCGGCCCTTGGCGCGGCCTTTCTCGCCTCCTGCCTTGGCCGGCGCTTGGCCTCCCAATCGGCATAGCCGCCGACCACGACGTCGACCATGCCCGATCCGTCGAGCCCGAGCGTCACCGTCACCGTGCGATCGAGAAAGTCGCGGTCGTGGCTGACGATCAGCACCGTGCCCTCATAATCGGCGATCACTTCCTGGAGCAGGTCCAGCGTCTCGAGGTCGAGGTCGTTGGTCGGCTCGTCGAGCACCAGCAGGTTGGAATGGCGGGCGAACTCGCGCGCCAGCAGCAGGCGCGAACGCTCGCCGCCCGAAAGCGTGGCGATCCTGGCCTCGGCGATCGAGGGGTCGAACAGGAACTCCTTGAGATAGCCATGGACATGCTTCTTCACGCCCAGCACCTCGATCCAGTCGCCGCCGTCCGCCAGCACGTCGCGCACCGACTTGGCGGGGTCCATCAGGCTGCGCTGCTGGTCGATGATCACGCCGTTCAGCGTGTTGGAGAGCTTGACCGTGCCTTCGTCTGGCTGAATCTCGCCGGTCAGGAGCTTGAGCAGGGTCGACTTGCCCGCGCCATTGGCGCCGACGATGCCGATCCGGTCGCCCTTGGTGACGCGGAAGGTCAGGTCCTTGATGATCGTGCGCTGATCGTCCCCGGCGCCGAAGCGCTTGGTGACGTGCTTGGCGTCGATCACCACCTTGGTGTTGCTGTCGTCGGCGGCGGTGACGAGCTTGGCGGCGCCCTGCGGCCCCATCATCGCGGCGCGGGTGGCGCGCATTTCCTTGAGCTTCTCGAGGCGGCCCTGGTTGCGCCGGCGCCGGCCGGTGACGCCGCGCTGGAGCCAATGCTCCTCGATCTTGAGCTTGGCGTCGAGCCGCTGGGCGTTGCGCTCCTCCTCGGCATAGACTTGGTCGGTCCAGGCCTCGAACCCGCCAAAGCCCACCTCGGCGCGGCGAATCGTGCCGCGGTCGAGCCACAGGGTCGAGCGGGTGAGGCGCGTGAGGAAGGTACGGTCATGGCTGATCACGATGAACGCGCCGGTGAAGCGGCTCAGCCAGTCCTCCAGCCACTCGATCGCGGCGAGGTCGAGATGGTTGGTCGGCTCGTCGAGCAGCAGCACATCGGGGTTCTGCGCCAATGCCCGCGCGATCGCCGCGCGGCGGCGCTCGCCGCCCGAGGCGGTCTTCGCCTCGCGGCCCAGGTCGATGCCGAGCTGGTCGGCGATGGCCTCCGCCTCGTGCCGGGGCGGCGCGTCGCTGCCCGAGAGCACATAGTCGAGCAGAGTCGCGCAGCCCTCCATCCGCGGCTCCTGCTCGAGCAGCACGGCCCGGGTGCCCGGCACGATGGTGCGGCGGCCCTCGTCGCCGTCGATGCTGCCGGCGATCAGCTTGAGCAGGGTCGTCTTGCCCGCGCCGTTGCGGCCGATCAGCGCCAGCCGGTCGCGCTCGCCGACATAGAGGTTCAGTCCGCGGAACAGCCAGCCATGGCCCTGGACGAGACCGAGATTTTCATAAGCGAGGACAGGTGCAGCCATGGTGCCTTTGATCGGTTGCGGCACCGGCCCACTCCCCCACCCGGCCACCCATGGGATATTAACGTTGGGTGGCCGGGTGGGGGAGTGGGCCGGTGCCGTCGCAATGGGCTCCACCTAGGGGTGGCGAGCCCGCCCGGCAAGTTACCGCCGGCTGAAGCGCGCGTTCAGGGGCTATTCAATGCCCGGACCCTATGCCATCTGCCATGAAGATGTTGGTAACGCCCATCCTTTGCGCCTGCCTGGCGGCGTTCGCGCCCGCCGGGGCCGCGGCTGCGCGGCCGGACGGGCACCAGGATTCGGACGGCCGCTCGCCCCGCCGCCAGGCCGGGCCGCCGCTCTCGGTACGCGAGATCGAGCGGCGCGTGGTGCCGCGGCTGCCCGGGGCCCAATATCTCGGTTTCGACTATGATCCCGCAACGGAAGTTTACACGCTGAAGTTCCTGCGCAATGGATCGGTGATCTGGGTGGACGTCGATGGCCGGTCCGGCGCGATCGTCCGCAAAACGGGCGATTAGGGCCCGGCGAGGGGAATGACATGCGACTGCTGATCGTCGAGGATGAGCCGAACCTGGGGCAGCAGCTCCGCAATGCGCTGGAAGGCGCGGGCTATGCGGTGGATCTCGCCACCGATGGCGAGGAAGGCCTCTATCTCGGCTCCAACGAGCAATATGACGCGATCATCCTCGATCTCGGCCTGCCCGAGATCGACGGGCTGACGGTGCTCGACCGCTGGCGCAAGGAAGGCAAGACCACCCCGGTCCTGGTGCTCACCGCGCGCGACAGCTGGTCGGACAAGGTGGCGGGCCTCGATGCCGGCGCCGACGATTATGTCGCCAAGCCGTTCCAGACCGAGGAGCTGATCGCCCGGCTGCGCGCCCTGATCCGCCGCGCCTCGGGCAATGCCTCGGCCGAGCTGACCGCCGGCGACATCCGGCTCGACACCCGCTCGGGCAAGGTCACCCGCGGCGGCGAGCCGGTGAAGCTGACCGCCCAGGAATATAAGCTGCTCAGCTATCTCCTCCACCACAAGGGCAAGGTGGTGAGCCGCACCGAGCTGATCGAGCATATCTACGACCAGGATTTCGATCGCGATTCGAACACTATCGAAGTCTTCGTCACGCGCATCCGCAAGAAGCTGGGCGCCGATGTGATCACCACCATCCGCGGCCTGGGCTACAGCCTGGAAGAGCCGGCCGACGCCTGAGCGGATGGCACGGCTCGCCCAGACTCTAGGCGGGCTGCGCCGGCGCCTGTTCGGTCGGCCCCTCACCGAGCCGGAGCCCGTCGCGCCGGGCGAAGTGCCGCCGCGCCACTATGTGCGCACCACCGGATCGGTCAGCCGGCGCATGCTGCTGGTCGCGACCGCCTGGATCATGCTGCTGCTCGTCGGCGGCGGCATTGCGCTCGACCGGGTGCTGGTGACCACCGTCACCAAGAATTTCGACGACCAGCTCGACTATCTGCTCAAGGCGATGATCTTCTCCGCCGAGCTCGACCAGAATGGCGACGTGATGCTCAATCGCGAGCTCGCCGACCAGCGCTTCCTCGAATATAATTCCGGCGCCTATTGGCAGATCAGCGGCAGGGGCCATGAAGCCTTTCCGTCGCGCTCGCTCTGGGACCAGAAGCTGAAGGTCGACCAGCAGCACAGCGACACCAACGTCCATGTCTATGACAGCCGCCAGCTTCCCGGCCAGCTGCTGCGCGTCGCCGAGCGCGACGCGGTGCTGCCGGGATCGAACGTGCGCTGGCGCTTCCAGGTGGCGCAGAGCCGCGAGACGCTGGACGGGCAGATCGCCCAGCTGCGCCGCACCCTGGTGCGCAGCTTCGTGCTGCTCGGGCTCGGCCTGATCATCATGGTGGCGCTGCAGACCTGGTACGGGCTGCTGCCGCTGCGCCGGGTGCGCCAGGAGATCGCCCGGCTGCGCGCCGGCGAATCGACCCGCGTCGAAGGCGCGATGCCCGCCGAAGTCGCGCCGATGGTCGAGGAGCTCAACGCGCTGGTCGAGCATAACGACCGCCAGGCCGAGGAAGCGCGGCGCCACGCCGGCAACCTCGCCCATGCGCTGAAGACGCCGCTGAGCGTGATCATGAACGCCGCGGCCGCCGGCCAGCCCGATCTCGCCCAGGCAGTGATCCGCGAGGCGCGCACGATGCGCCGGCAGATCGACCACCATCTCGCCCGCGCCCGCGCCGTCGGCCGCCGCGGCTCGGCGCACAGCCGCGCCCAGGTCTGGCCGTCGATCGAAGCGGTCGAGCGCGCCGTCGCCCGGCTCTATCCCAATGTCCGCATCGACATTGACGGGCAGAAGGACCTGGTCGCCCATATCGAGCGGCAGGACCTGGACGACCTGCTCGGCAACCTGGTCGAGAACGCCGCCAAATATGGCGGCGGCAGCGTGTTCATCACTGCCGGGGTCCAGGCCGGGTTCGTCGAGATCCTCGTCGAGGACGACGGCCGCGGCATCCCCGAGGCGGATCGTATCCGCATTTTCGATCGCGGCGTGAGGCTCGACAGCGGCAAGCCCGGCACCGGCCTGGGCCTCGCCATCGTGCGCGACGTCGCCGAGATCTATGACGGCACCGTCAGCCTCGAGGAAAGCGAGGATCTGGGCGGCCTGCTCGTGCGCCTGCGCCTGCCCGCCGCCAGCTGAAGCGATTGCAACAAACTGAAATTCGACTGCGACGAACTGGACGCAAAGCGTTCGCGAACTCGCGGATTGCCCTCTTTTGTCCGTCGGGTCACGTGGCGGCGCCGGTTTCTGGGGCCGGCGCCGCCCAATCGCGATCCCAAGCGATATAATCCTTTGTTTACAATATATTAGCTTCCGTATGCTAGGCTCCGGGCGGGGATTGCAGACGCGAAGGATCAGCGATGACTTCCATTTCCTCGACACCGCAGCGGATGGATCCGCGCGCCCGGCTGGACGCACGGATCGCGGCGGCGGCTTCGGCCGGCGCGATCAGCGCCGACGACCGCGATGCGCTGCGTGGCGCGCTCGACGCGATCGATTCCAGCCTCGCCTCGGCGGGCCCCGCCTCCGATGGTGCCGGCGGCAACCCGGGCGACATGAAGCGCCGGATCGACGGGTTGATCGACGCGCAGGCGAAAAGCGGCGCGCTCAGCGACGGCCAGGCGGCCGAGCTGAGGCGCTTCTTCGCCCAGGGGCCCGATAGCGGTTCCGGCGGCCCGCCGCCATCGGCCGCCGATCGCGCCGGCGACGAGGCCGGCACGCCGATCAGCGAAGCCGCAGCGCGCCAGCTCGACGCGATGACGGCCTTCCTCCAGAAGCTGCGCGACGCCGCCGCGTCAGGCTCGCCCACTTATGGCGGCAACGCTCGGACGAACGGCAGTGGCGGCCCGGCGACCGGCCGGGTGATCGACCGGCAGGCGTGAGGTTAGCGCCCCACAACCAGAGCCACCACACCAGGCGGCGAATATCGGGGATCACAGCCCCCGCATCGCCTCGGCGGCGAGCGACAGGCTCTTCCTGCGGGCCTGGTGATCGAACATCGCGCTGGTGAGCATCAGCTCGTCGGCGCCGGTACGGGCGATGAAGGCGGCGAGTTGCGCGCGCACCTTGTCCGGCCCGCCGATCGCGCTGGCCGACAGCACCTGATCGAGCATCGCATTGCCATGCCCGCCCAGGCTCTCGCGATAGCCCTGCACCGGCGGCGGCAGCTGAATGCCCTTGCCGGTGGTCCGGATCGCGACAAAGGCCTGTTGCTGCGAGCTGGCGAGATATTCCGCCTCCGCATCGGTATCGGCGGCGAACACGTTGAAGCCCAGCATCAGACGCGGCTTCTCCAGCGCCGCCGAAGGGCGGAAGTTGCGGCGATACATGTCGATCGCCTCGTCGAGCAGGCCGGGCGCGAAATGCGAGGCAAAGGCATAGGGCAGCCCCAGCATCGCCGCGAGCTGGGCGCCGAACAGGCTGGAGCCGAGGATCCAGATATCCACCTTCGCCCCCGCCCCCGGCGTGGCGCGGATGCCGGTGCGGCCGTCATCGGCGAAATAGCTCTGCAGCTCCGCCACGTCGCGCGGGAATTCGTTGCCGTCGCTGTCCAGCCCCCGGCGAATCGCGGCGGAGACGCGCTGGTCCGATCCCGGCGCGCGGCCAAGGCCGAGATCGACGCGGCCGGGGAAGAGCGCGTCCAGCGTGCCGAACTGCTCGGCCACCTGCAGCGGCGCATGATTGGGCAGCATGATCCCGCCCGCGCCGATGCGGATCGTCGAAGTCGCCTGGCCGACATGCGCGATCACCACCGCGGTCGCGGCGCTGGCGATCCCGTCCATCCCGTGATGCTCGGCCACCCAGTAGCGGGTATAGCCGAGCCCCTCGACATGGGCGGCGAGATCGGCGGCATTGGCAAGCGCCTGGGCGGCATTTCCGCCCTGGACGATGGGCACGAGGTCGAGCAGCGAATAGGCGGTCATGACCGGCCAGATGGGGAGGCCCCTCCGCGTCCGCCATAAAGTTTTCGTCGTCGGGGCCGAAGCAATCATCCGTCGCCCCGGCCCATATCCGTCATCCCGGCTTTCGCCGGGATGACGACAGGGGGCATTGCCTCCCCCCGCGCCACTGCCTAGACGCCCCGACATGGACCCCGCCCTGTCGCACATCCGCAACTGGATCTTCGATCTGGACAACACGCTCTACCCGGTGAGCGCCAACCTGTTCGCGATGATCGACGCGCGGATCGGGCAATATGTCCAGGATCTGCTCGGGCTCGACGCGGCCGAGGCGCACAAGGTGCAGAAGGGCTATTTCCACGCGCACGGCACCACGCTGGCCGGGCTGATGGCCGAGCATGGCACCGATCCGCACCATTATCTGGCGAATGTGCACGACGTCGACATGGGCGTGCTCGAAGTGAACGAGGTGCTGGTCGCGGCGCTCGCCCGCCTGCCCGGCCGCAAGCTCGTCTTCACCAATGGCGACGCACCCTATGCGACGCGGGTGCTCGACCGGCTCGGCCTCGGCGCCACCTTCGAGGCGATCCATGACGTCCATGCCACGGGATATCGCCCCAAGCCGGACCCGCTGGCCTATCGGGGCCTGTGCGACGCCTATGGCCTGGACCCGGCGCACAGCCTGTTCGTCGAGGACATGGCGCGCAACCTGAAGCCCGCCAAGGCGATCGGCATGACCACGGTATGGATCGACAACGGCTCCGAACAGGCGCCCGACATGGATCGCGGCTTCATCGACTATACCGTCAACGATCTCGGAGCCTGGCTCCACAGCATCCTGGAGACTTCCGCATGACCGACCTGCAGACGACCATCGACGCCGCCTGGGAAGACCGCGCCAATCTGGGCTTCGGCACCGAGGGCGCGGTGCGCGAGGCGGTGGCCGAGGCACTGAACCTGCTCGACCGCGGCGAGGCGCGCGTCGCCGAGCCGATCGCGGGCGGCTGGCAGGTCAACCAATGGCTGAAAAAGGCGGTGCTGCTCAGCTTCCGCCTCAACGACAATCAGGTGATCCAGGGCCCGGGCGGCGCCAACTGGTTCGACAAGGTGCCGTCGAAGTTCGCGAACTGGGGCGAGGACGCGTTCCGCCAGGCCGGTTTCCGCGCCGTGCCCGGCTCGGTCGTCCGCCATGGCGCGCATATCGCCAGGGGCGCGGTGCTGATGCCCAGCTTCGTCAATATCGGCGCCCATGTCGGCGAGGGCACGATGGTCGATACCTGGGCGACCGTGGGCAGCTGCGCGCAGATCGGCCGGAACGTGCACCTGTCGGGCGGCGTCGGCATCGGCGGCGTGCTCGAGCCGCTCCAGGCCGACCCCGTGATCATCGGCGACGGCGCCTTTATCGGCGCGCGCGCCGAAGTGGCCGAGGGCGTGCGCGTCGGCGAGGGCGCGGTGCTCTCGATGGGCGTCTATCTCGGCGCCTCGACCAAGATCATCGACCGCGCGACCGGCGAGGTCCATCGCGGCCATGTGCCGCCCTATTCGGTGGTCGTGCCTGGCACGGTCCCGGGCGAGGCGGGCAAGCCCGGCCTCTATTGCGCGGTGATCGTCAAGACGGTGGACGCGCAGACCCGCTCGAAGACCGGGATCAACGAGCTGCTGCGCGACTGATCCTCACTGGGTGCCGATCACGGTTGCCGCCGTGCGCAGCGTGTAGGCTGGGCTGGCGGCGGCCGAATTGGCGGCGAGCGTGAGCACGAACGCCGTCTCCTTGCCCTGGGGGCCGTAGAAGCGCCCGCTGAACTGGCCGGTGACGCCGGTCATGTCGGCGCTCGACCAGCTGGTGCCGTAATAGGCGCCGGTCAGCGGATCGATCGCGGCCGTGCCGGTCACCGTGCCGAGATCGACATCGGGGCCCGAGGCGGGCGTGCCGATGAAATGGATCGTGGTGGTCACCGTGCCGGTCAGCAGATCGGCCTGGAGCGCCACGGTGCTTCTGCCGAGCGGAAAGGGGCTGGTCGCGCCGCCCGTGATCGTCCGGTAGCCGCTGCCGCCATAGACCGCCTGGTAGGTCACGAGCGAAGTCGCCGGCACATCGCTCACCTCGGTCGGCACGCCGATGATGCAGTTATAGGTGGTCGACGCGCCGCTCGCATTGGTGATCACCTGCGCCGTCCGCATATATTCGAACGGCCCGATGCCGACGATGCCCACCGTCTGGTAGCGCAGCCGGTCGGTGAAGCTGCCGATGCCGGGCTTGGCCCAGGCCTGGAAGCCCGCCGGCAGGCTGGTGTCGACGTTCGCCGGACCGAAGGAAAGGCCCAGCCCGTCGCCGGTCACCGCCCAGACCTGGGTCGCGTCGGTATAGGCGAAGGCGAGGCCCTGGTCGGGCAGCGTCGCCGCGCCATAGGTGGGCGGCATGGTGTTGAGGATCTGCTTCGCGCAGCTCGAGACGAAGCTGCGATCCCCGGTCAGGTCGGCGAATTTGGGATAGGTCGGGGTGGCCAGGGTGGAGACGAGCCGGAATCCGCCCGGCGCATCGGCCGAGGGGCGCACCGTCACGGTGCCGTCGCGATCGTCCGCCCAGCAGGCGGAAAGCAGCAATGCGCCGGCCAGCGCGGCACCGAAGCGAATCATGAAGCCCCCTTTTCCCGCCGCGGATCGGCGGCCGGGAAAGGCTATGGAGCGCGCCTTCCCCGCTCAATCGTAAAAGCCACGAAAACGGATGCAGGGGCCTGCGCCAGGCGATATGCCGGGGCATGACCGAAAGCATGACCTATGGGCGCTATCTCGCCCTCGACCAGCTGCTCGCGGCCCAGCATCCGCTGTCGGACCGGCATGACGAGCTGCTCTTCATCATCATCCACCAGACCAAGGAACTCTGGCTCAAGCAGATGATCGCCGAGCTGCGCGCCGCGCTCGACCTGGTCCGCGCGGACAAGCCGGTAGAGGCGTACAAGTCGCTGGCCCGGGTCAGCCGGATCCAGGCGGTGATGACGCTGAGCTGGGACGTGCTCGCGACGATGACGCCCAGCGACTATACGCGCTTCCGCGAAGTGCTGGGCACCAGCTCGGGCTTCCAGTCGGACCAGTTCCGCGCGGTCGAGACGATGCTGGGCCTGCGCGGCGGCGGAGTGCCGGGGCCGCTCACCACCCAGGTCGCGGCGCTGCCCAGCCTGTGGGACGAAGCGAATGCCGCGCTGGCCCGCGCCGGCTTCGCCGTGCCGGCCGAGGCGCTGGCGCGCGACTGGCGCGCGCCCTATGTGCCGAGCAAGGCAGTCGAGGATGCCTGGGCCGAAGTCTATCGCGACACGACGCGCTGGTGGGAACTGTACCAGCTCGCCGAGAAGCTGGTCGACATCGACGATGCGCTCGCCACCTGGCGGCACAAGCACGTCATCACGGTGAGCCGGGTGATCGGCATGAAGCCCGGCACCGGCGGCACGCCCGGCGTGCCCTATCTCGAATCGACCCTGGCCAAGCGCGCCTTTCCCGAGCTCTGGACGCTGCGGACCCAGTTGTGACCAGCTACAAGCACCTGTTCCAGCGCGCGCTGGCGGCGGCGCCCGAGCGGCTGCACTTCGCGGCGCATTCGCACCATCTCTGGCCCGATGCCTCCTATGTCGGCCAGCTCGCCGCCTGGGAGGACGGCGTGCGCCTCGCCGATCGCAAATGGGAGCGGGTGATGGGCGAGATCTGGCCCGCGGCCCAGGCGCATGTCGCCGCCGAGCTTGGCCTGCCCGATCCCGGCACGCTGGTGTTCGCCCCCAACACCCACACGCTGCTGCTCGCCATCGCCTCGGCGCTGCCGCGCCGGCCGCTGCGCATCCTCGCCAGCGACGGCGAGTTCCACAGCTTCCGCCGCCAGGCCGCGCGCTGGGAGGAAGCGGGCACGGCGATCGTCGAGCGCGCGCCGCTCGACCGGATCGCCGAGCGGGCCAGAGCGGGCGGGCACGACCTGATCTTCGTCAGCCAGGTCCAGTTCGGCACCGGCCATGTGCTGGAGGGCATCGCCGAGCTCGCCGCGCTCCCCCGGCCCGACGGCCCCTGGGTGGTGATCGACGGCTATCACGGCTTCATGGCGCTGGAGACCGACCTGTCGGCGGTGGCCGGCCGGGTGTTCTATCTCGCCGGCGGCTATAAATACGCCATGGCCGGGGAAGGCTGCGCGTTCCTCCACGCGCCGCCCGGCTTCGGCCCGCGGCCGGAAGTCACCGGCTGGTATGCCGAGTTCGAGGACCTGTCGCTGCCGCCGGGCAGCATCGGCTATGCCCCGGACGGCCGCCGCTTCCTGGGCGCGACCTTCGACCCCTCGGGCATCTACCGCTTCGTCGCGGTGCGCGACATGCTGCGCCAGGAAGGGCTGACCACCGCGGCGATCGCGGCGCATGTCGATAGCCTGCGCGCGCAACTGCTCGCCGGCCTGCCGATCGCGGCCGAGCTGCTCAACCCGGGCAGCCCCGCGCGCTTCCTCGCGCTCCGCTCGCCGGACGCCCAGCGCTGGAAGGCCGCGCTGGAGGCCGAGGACGTGATCACCGACGTGCGCGGCGACGTGCTGCGCATCGGCTTCGGCCTCTATCAGGACGCGCGCGACGTGGCGCAACTGATCGAGGCGCTTGCCGGGCTCCGCTAGAAAAAGCGGCCGGGCGGGCAATGCGCGGCCCTGCCCGGCCGTGAGGGAACTCAGCGGCGGGCGACCCGCGCGGCGCCCCAGCGGGCGGCCAGCTGGCGGCCGACATCGCGCTCGACGGTGGCGCGGCAACGCTGGATCCGGCGCACATCGTCCTGATCGGCCCCCGCATAGGAACCGCAGACCTGCTCGGTCGCCGCGGCGAGGCGATGGTTGAACGCGGCGCGCCCGGCGGCGCTGCCCAGGTCGAGATCGGCATGGCGGACAGTGACGCTCCGGTCCGGCCGGCCATCGGCCAGGGCCGGGGCGGCGATCAGCGTGGCGGCGGCGAGGGCGGCGATGAACTTGGGCATGTCTGGCTCCTTTCCGAGGGAATTGCCGGCATGTGCCGGGACCTCGACCTGATCGCCCGGAAACCGCCCGGCGGAGAGGATGACGAGCCGATGAAGAGCTGATGAAATGCCGATGATTCGCCGATAGGGTGGCGCGCGACGCGAATTACGGAGATGGAAGGGCCGTGGAGGGCCGCATCGATCTGGCACATGAGGCAGGGTTCCGGCTGGGCGCGCTCGACGTGCGCCCGGCGCTGCGCCAGCTCGCCCGCGACGACGGCGCCGAGGAAGTGCTCGAGCCGCGAGTGATGCAGGTGCTCGTCGCGCTCGCCAGGGCCGACGGCGCGATCCTGAGCCGCGACGACCTGACCCGCTCCTGCTGGGAGGGGCGCGTCGTCGGCGAGGACGCGATCAACCGCGTGATCTCGCGCCTGCGCCGCGCGGCCGAGGGGATCGGCCAGCGCGGCTTCCGGATCGAGACGGTCACCAAGGTAGGCTATCGGCTGGTGCGCGCCGACGATGGCGCCGGGCTTCCCGCGTCGCGCGACGCCGCGCTGGAGGGAATGCGCACCGAGCTGCGCCGCCTGAAGCTCGACCGGCGCGCGATGGTCACCGGCGCCGGCCTGGCGCTGGCCGCGAGCGGCGGGTTCCTCGCCTGGCGCCGCTTCGGGGCACCGCCGCCCGCGCCCGCGCAGCGCAAGCCGCCCGACGACATCGCGCCGCTGATGATCCAGGCGCAGATGGCGATGACCCAGGGCACGGTCGAGGGCAGCAACCAGTCGATCGGGCTGCTGCGCCGCGTGGTGATGCTGCGGCCCGATTATGCCGATGGCTGGGGCCTGCTCGCCTTGTCCTATTCGGCGGCGGCGGTGGGCCGCCCGCAACGGTTCGAGGCGGACATGCGCACCCGCGCCGAGGAAGCGCGCCGCCGCGCCCTGGCGCTCGATCCCGGCAATGCCTATGCCCGCGCCGCGGAAGGGCTGGGCAAGCCGGTGCTGGGCAACTGGCTCGCCGCCGAGCGCGGGCTGCGCGCCAGCCTCGTCCCGCATCCCGGCAACGAGATGCTGATCGGCGCGCTGGCCGGCCTGATGCTCGGCGTGGGCCGCTGTGCCGAAGCCGCCGGCATGCTCGACGGGATCTGGAAGCGCATCCCGCCCAATCCGGGGCTGGCCTATACGCGTGTCCAGTCCCTATGGGCCACGGGCCGGCTCGACGAGGCCGACAAGGCGATGGACGATGCGGTCGCGCTGTTCCCCACCCATTTCGCGGTATGGTTCACGCGCTTCTACCTGCTGATGTACACCGGCCGCATGCGCGAGGCGATCGCGCTGGGCGAGAATCGCGAGACGCGCCCCACCGGCATCCCGGACTGGAATTTCGAGCAGGTGCTCACCGTGGCGCGCGCGATGCTCAGCCGGGCGCCGCGCGATATCGACGCGGCCGTAGCCATCACGCTCGAAGGCGCCCGCCGCGGCGCGGGCTTCGCCGAGAACGGCATGCCGTTCCTGTCCGCGCTCGGCCGGCTCGACGATGCCTTTGCCGTCGCCAATGCCTATTATTTCGCCCGCGGCTTCGATCCGGGCGAGCTGCGCTTCTCCACCGAGCAGGGCACCTATACCCGGCGCACCGCCCGGCGCACCCATATGCTGTTCCTGCCCTCGACCGTCGCGATGCGCGCCGATCCGCGCTTCCCGCGCCTTGCCGGGGAGATCGGGCTGATCCGCTACTGGAAAGCGGCGGGCGTCCGGCCCGACTATCAGGCGACGGGCTGAATCCCCAGCCGGGGAATCTCGATCGCCGGGCAGCGATCCATCACCACCTGGAGCCCCGCCGCCTCGGCGCGCGCGGCGGCTTCCGCGTTGATCACGCCGAGCTGCATCCACACCGCCCGGGCCCCGGCGGCGATCGCCTCGTCCACCGCCTCGCCCGCGGCCTGGGGCCGGCGGAAGATGTCGACCAGGTCGATCGGCTCGCCGATCTGCGAGAGCGCGCGGAAGACGAACTCGCCGTGCACATGCTCGCCGGTGATCTGCGGATTGACCGGGATCACCCGGTAGCCCTGGCGCTGGAGGAAGGCCATCACGCCATAGCTCGGCCGGTCGGGCCGGTCGGATGCGCCGATCATCGCGATGGTGCGCACGCCTTCCAGCAGCGCCCTGATGTCCTCGTCCCGCGTCAGCGGCATCGCTTCATCCTTTCAGCCAGTCGTCCACCCGCCCCGCCAATCCGGCAAACAGCTGGGCCGCGGGTCCGTTCCCCGCCGCGGGCGGCTCGCCCGCATCGGAAGCGGCGCGGATCGCCATTTCGAGCGGCACGCGGCCCAGGAACGGAATGCCGAGCTTCGCCGCCGCCGCCTCGGCGCCGCCCGCGCCGAACGGGTCGGAAAGCTCGCCGCAATGCGGGCAGGCATAGCCCGACATGTTCTCGATCAGGCCGATCACCGGCACGCCCGCCTTGTTGAACAGATCGATCGCGCGAGTCGCGTCGATCAGCGCCAGGTCCTGCGGCGTGGAGACGATCACCGCGCCCGCCGGCTTGTGCTTCTGGATCATGGTGAGCTGCACGTCGCCGGTACCCGGCGGCAGATCGAGCACCAGCAGCTCGGCATCGCCCCAATCGGCGTCGACCAGCTGGCCGAGCGCGCCGCCCGCCATCGGCCCGCGCCAGGCGATCGCCTGTCCCTCGGCCACCAGCCCGCCCATCGACAGCATCGGCACGCCGAAACGGGTCTCGACCGGCAGCAACACTTTTTCACGCGCCTGGGGCCGCACGCCCTCCACGCCCAGCAGCCGCGGCTGCGAGGGGCCGTAGATATCGGCGTCGACCAGCCCGACGCGACGCCCGCGCGCATGCAGCGCGATGGCGAGATTGGCGGCGATGGTGGACTTGCCCACTCCGCCCTTGCCGCTCGCCACCGCGACCAGCCGCCGGGTGCGGCGCTCGCTGGTCATCAGCACCCGCACCGCGTCGACCCCCGGCAGGGCGGCGGCGGCGGCGCGGACATCGGCCTCCAGCTCCGCGCGCGCGGCTTCGCCCAGGCCGGTCACGTCGAGCACGATGCTGGCGCGGGCCCCTTCGAGACGGGCAGTGGCGCGGCCGGCGGAGACGGGTTCGAGCGCGGCTGCAAGAGCTTCATTGTCGGTCATCGCGTGCCAGATAGGCGCACAATCGCCGCGCGCCACTGTAAATCCGCGCGCACGCCCCTATAAAGGCGCAATGGCAAACCTGATGAGCTGGCTGGGCAAGGCCGGCATTCTGCAGAACGAAGCCCCCAAGAGCCCCTGGGGCTCCGGCGGCGGCAGTGGAAATGGCGGCGGCTCGGGCGACGGCAAGGGCGGCTCCGGCGGCGGCCCGCGCAACCCCTGGTCCTTCCCGCCCGAGGGCCGGCGCCCCCGTCCCGGCGGCGGCAATGGCGGCGGAGGCGGCGGCCTGTTCGAGGAGCTGTTCCGCCGCGCGCGCGGCGGCGGCGGCTTTCCCGGCGCGCCGGGCGGCGCCCGGCTGTGGACGCTGGTGATCGTCGGCCTGTTGCTGATCTGGGTGATCTTCACCAGCTTCCACACGATCGGCCCGCGCGAGCGCGGCGTCGTCACCACGCTCGGCCGCTACACCGGCACGCTCGATTCCGGCGTGAAGTTCACCCTGCCGGCGCCGATCCAGATGGTCGATGTCGTCGATGTCGGCAGCGTGCGGACCGAGAAATTCCCCGAGAGCGGCGCCAACCTGATGCTCACCGGCGATCAGAACATCGTCGACCTCGCCTATTCGGTGAACTGGTACATCACCGATGCCGCCGACTATTCCTTCCAGATCAAGGATCCGAAGGAAACGGTGAAGGACACCGCCGAGAGCGCGATGCGCGCGGTGATCGCTACCACCACCCTCACCGAGGCGATCGGCGAGGGCCAGGGCCGCATCTCGTCCGACGTGCAGGCGGCGATGCAGAAGATCCTCGACGAATATCATGCGGGCATCCGCATCCAGAGCGTCGCGCTCACCAAGGCGGCGGCGCCCGAACAGGTGGACGACGCCTTCAAGGCGGTCCAGGCCGCGCAGCAGGGCGCCCAGGGCGCACGCAACAACGCCAATGGCTATGCCCAGCAGGTGATCGCCGTCGCGCAGGGCGAGGCCGCCGAGTTCGACAAGATCTACGAACAGTACAAGACCGCGCCCCAGGTCACGCGCCGCCGCCTCTATTACGAGACGATGGAGCAGGTGCTGGCGCGCACCAACAAGACCATCGTCGAGGCGCCCGGCGTCACCCCCTATCTGCCGCTGCCGGGGATCCGCCCCGATGCCGGCAAGGCCCAGCAGGGAGACCAGAAATGACCTGGCTGCGCAGCCCCATCGGCATCGCCGTCGCGCTCATCGTCGCGGTGATCGTGGTGATGAGCACCGTCGCGATCGTGCCCGAGACCAAGCAGGCGGTGATCCTGCGGCTCGAACAGCCCCAGCGCGTGGTCAATGCCTGGCGCTCGGGCGAGACGTTCGGCCGCACCAATGCCGGGCCGATCTTCCGCATTCCGTTCGTCGACCGGATCGTCTGGGTCGACAAGCGCGTGCTCTCGGTCGACCTGCCCAACGAGCCGGTGCTCTCCACCGATCAGCTGCGGCTCCAGATCGATGCCTATGCCCGCTTCCGCGTCACCGATCCGCTCAAGATGGTCGTCTCCATCGGCACCGAGGAGCGCGCGCGCGACCAGCTCCAGCCGCTGTTCCGCTCGGCGCTGCGCAACGAGCTCGGCAAGCGCCCCTCCGCGGTGCTGCTCAGCCCGGAGCGCGGCCAGGTGATGGACAATATCCAGGGCGCGCTCCAGCAGCTCGCCGCGCAATATGGCGTCTCGATCGTCGATGTGCGGATCAAGCAGACCGAGCTTCCCTCGGGCTCGCCGCTCGACAGCGCGTTCGAGCGGATGAAGACGGCGCGCTACCAGGAAGCCAAGACGATCGAGGCCCAGGGCATGAAGGATGCGCAGATCATCCGCGCCAACGCCGACGCCCAGGCCGCGCAGATCTATGCCCAGGCCTTCAACAAGGATCCGGAATTCTACGATTTCTGGCGGGCGATGCGCTCATATCGGACGACGTTCCTGAATACCGATCCGGCCAAGGGCGATACGTCGATCATCCTGTCGCCGAACAATTCCTATCTGAAGGAATTCATGGGGCAACGATGAGCCTTTCGATCCGTTCATATTCAATCGCCGTTCAGCATTTCGGCGCAAATATTCCGTTCGAACGCTTTTCCTTCGTCTGAGAGGACCGACTCACGTGCGTTACGCTTACGCTCTCACTACCGCCATCCTCCTGAGCGGCGCCGCCGCGACGATGACGCTCAACCAGCCGGCCGGAGCGCAGACCGCGCAGAACGAGCCCGGCGCCATCCAGGCGGCCGCGCCCAAGGCCGGCGCGCCGATGAGCTTCGCCGACATGGTCGCCAAGCTGCAGCCGGCGGTCGTCAACATCTCGACCACCCAGCGCGTGACGATGAACGCCAACCCGTTCGCGGGCACGCCGTTCGAGGCGTTCGGCGGCGGCAACCAGCCGGTCACCCGCCAGGCCGAATCGCTCGGCTCGGGCTTCCTGATCTCGGCCGATGGCTATGTCGTGACCAACAACCACGTCATCTCGGCGGGCGCGCGCGGCGCCACCGTCGAATCGATCACGGTCACCCTGCCCGACAAGCGCGAGTTCAAGGCCAAGCTGATCGGCAACGACGCCCAGTCGGACCTCGCCGTGCTCAAGATCGAGGGCACCAACCTGCCCTTCGTGAAGTTCGGCGATTCGACGAGCGCCCGGGTGGGCGACTGGGTCGTCGCGATCGGCAATCCGTTCGGGCTGGGCGGCTCGGTCACCGCCGGCATCGTCTCGGCGCTGCACCGCGTCACCGGCCAGGGCGGTGCCTATGACCGCTTCATCCAGACCGACGCCTCGATCAACCGCGGCAATTCGGGCGGCCCGATGTTCGACCTGAACGGCAACGTCATCGGCATCAACTCGCAGATCCTGTCGCCCACCGGCGGCAATGTCGGCATCGGCTTCGCGATCCCCGCGGAAGAGGCCAAGCCGGTGATCGACACGCTGATGAAGGGCGGCAAGATCGCCCGCGGCTATCTCGGCATCGGCATGCAGGACCTGACCGACGACATCGCCGACGGCCTGGGCGTGCCCAAGGGCCGGGGCACCGTCGTCGCCCGTGTCGAGCCGGGCCAGCCGGCGGAGAAGGCCGGGCTCAAGCAGGGCGACGTGATCGTCAAGGTCGACGGCAAGGACGTCACGCCCGACCAGACGCTGTCCTATCTCGTCGCGAACGTGAAGCCGGGCACGCGCGTGCCGCTCGAGCTCTACCGCGACGGCAAGCGCCAGACGCTGAGCATCACGGTCGGCACCCGCCCGCCCGAGGAGCAGCTCGCCCAGTTCGATCCGAACGACGAGAATTCGGGCCCGGGCGGCGGCGACAGCGAGACGATGGCCGCGGCCTCGCTCGGCGTGCAGGTGGCGCCGCTCACCCCGCAGATCGCCCAGAGCGTCGGCGTCAACCCGAGCACCACCGGCGTGGTCGTGCTCCAGGTGAGCCAGGCGAGCGACGCGGCGGGCAAGGGCCTGCAGCGCGGCGACGTGATCACCACGGTCAACCGCCAGCCGGTGACCAGCGCGGCCGATGTCGCCCGGCAGGTCCAGGCGGCGAAGAGCGCGGGCAAGAACAATGTCCTGCTCTGGGTCCAGCGCCGCGCGGTCGGCCGCTTCGTCTCGGTGGGCATCAACTAAAACCGGGCCCTTCGGGCTGACGAATGCCCGTTTCTCCTCTATCCCGAGACTCCCAAGCTAGGAGTCGAAGGATGGCGGGAGAGACGGGCATCTTCATTGGGGCGGGCGCCGGCGGGGCGAACCCGCAGTCCCTGGTCCTCAAGCGCGCCAACCGGCATGGGCTGATCGCCGGCGCGACCGGCACCGGCAAGACCGTGACGATCCAGGGCATCATCGAGGGCCTGTCCAACGCCGGGGTCCCCTGTTTCGTGGCGGACGTGAAGGGCGACCTGTCCGGCCTCGCCATGGCCGGCTCGCCCACCGCCAAGACGCACGAGATCTTCAAGGCGCGCGCCGCCGAGATCGGCCTGGCCGACTGGGCCTATGCCGATGCGCCGGTGCAGTTCTGGGACCTGTACGGCGAGCAGGGCCATCCGATCCGCACCACCATCTCGGAGATGGGCCCGCTGCTGCTCGCCCGGCTGATGGACCTCAACGACGTGCAGGAAGGCGTGCTCACCATCGCCTTCACCGTCGCCGACAAGGACGGGCTGCTGCTGCTCGACCTGGACGACCTCCAGGCCATGCTCGCCCACTGCGCCGAGCGGGCGGACGAGCTGACCGCCACCTATGGCAATGTCTCGAAGCAGTCGGTCGGCGCGATCCAGCGCTCGCTGCTCCAGCTGCGCAGCCAGGGCGGCGCCAATTTCTTCGGCGAGCCGGCGCTGGCGATCCAGGATTTCCTGGGCACCGACGACAAGGGCCGCGGCCTGGTCAACATCCTCGCCGCCGACAAGCTGATGGCCAGCCCCAAGCTCTACGCCACGTTCCTGCTCTGGCTGCTCTCCGCCCTGTTCGAATCGCTTCCCGAAGTGGGCGATCCCGACAAGCCCAAGCTCGCCTTCTTCTTCGACGAGGCGCACCTGCTGTTCGACGATGCCCCCAAGGCGCTGCTCGACAAGATCGAGCAGGTCGTCCGCCTGATCCGCTCCAAGGGCGTCGGCGTCTATTTCATCACCCAGAACCCGATCGACGTGCCCGACACGATCGCCGGCCAGCTGGGCAACCGCGTCCAGCACGCGCTGCGTGCCTTCACCCCGCGCGACCAGCAGGCGGTGAAGGCGGCGGCCACCACCTTCCGCGCCAATCCCGGGGTCGACGTGACCACTGCGATCACCGAGCTCAAGGTGGGCGAGGCGCTGGTCTCGCTGCTGCAGGAGGACGGCGCGCCGAGCCCGGTCGAGCGCACGCTGATCCGCCCGCCGGCCTCGCGCGTCGGCCCGGTCACGCCCGACGAGCGCAAGATCCTGATCCAGACCGACGCGATCGGCACCAAGTACGACACTTTGGTCAACCGCGAATCCGCCGAGGAGCTGCTCGCCGCCAAATCGGCCGAAGCCGCGGCGGCGGCGGCCGAGGCCCAGGCCAAGGACGCGGCGGAAAAGGCCGCCGCCGCCCAGGCCAAGGAGGATGCGCGGGTCGCCAAGGAGGCCGAGCGCCAGCGCCTCGCCGATCAGCGCGACGCCGATCGCCAGGCCCGGCTCGACGCCCAGGCCCAGCGCCAGGCCGAGCGCGAGGCGGCGAACAATCCCTGGAACCGCGCGATCAACTCGGCCACCCGCTCCGCTTCCTCGGCGGCGGGTCGCGCGGTGGCGAACGAAGTGTCCAAGGCGATCTTCGGAAGCTCGCGCGGCGCGGGCGGCGGGATCGTCGGCGGGCTGGTGCGCGGCGTGCTCGGCGGGCTGTTCAAGGGAAGATAAGTCCGCCTTCTCGCTTTCCCCGGCGAAGGCCGGGGCCCAGACTCAGAGTGCGCGCGAAGACGCGCAAGGGCGCGTGACTTTCAAGACTGGGCCCCGGCCTTCGCCGGGGAAAAGCTATTCCGCGCGTTGCTCCGCCACCCCGTTCGCCAGGAACTCCCGCCACAGCATCACCAGCACCGCCATCACGGCGGGGCCGATGAACAGGCCGAGCAGGCCGAGCGTCTCGACGCCGCCCAATATGCCGATCAGCACCCAGAGGAAGGGCAGCTGCGTCGCTCCGCCGATCATCGCCGGGCGGATGAAGTGATCGGCGACGAAGATGATCGCGGTGCCGATCGCCGCCACCGCGATCGCGCCGCCCACCGAGCCCTGGAGCAGCAGGAGCAGCGCCGCGATCGCGAACATCACCGGCGCGCCGAACGGGATCATCGCGGCGATCGCCGTGACGCCGCCGAGCAGCAGCGGGTGCGGGACGCCGGCGACCAGATAGACGATCGCCATCAGCGCGCCCACGCCCAGCCCCACCAGCACCAGCCCGTCGATCGTGCCGCGCACCGAGCGGATCGCCTGCGCTCCCACGCGCTCGCCCGTGGGGCCGAACAGCTTGAGCACCGCGCGCCGGCCCTGCGCCAGCAGCGCGTCGCGGTCGCGCAGCACGAAGAACAGAGTCAGCAGCGTGAAGCCGAACACCACCGCGCGATGCGCGACATTGGCGCCGATCATGCGCGAATGGATCAGCCATTCCCCGCCGCGGATCGCGCGCAGCTGCTGCGTGGCATCCTCGGGCCGGGCGAGATGGGTCTGCCACCAGTCGCGCACCGCTTCGCCGCCAAGCGGCAGCCGCGCCACCCAGTCGGGCACCGGCACGCCCTGCGCCTGGGCCTGGGCGATCCAGCTCGAGATATCATGCGCCTCGCGCAGCGCCTGGGCGACGCCGAAGGCGAGCGGCACCAGCACCATCAGCGCCGCCAGCGCGGTGATGATCAGCGGGATGACGATGCGATGGCTGCCCTTCATCCAGGCACGCAGCTTCAGGTGCAGCGGATCGACCGCGATGGTGAGCACCACCGCCCAGAGCAGCGCCGGCACGAAGCCATGCGCGATCCACAGGCCGATGAGGAGCAGCAGCCCCACCAGCGCCAGCCGTGCGGCGCGCTGCGCCGTTTCGGTTCGGGTGTTCATGGGCGGAGCGTAGCTTCTTCGCTCCCCTCCCTTCAAGGGAGGGGCTGGGGTGAGTGGCGTCCCGGCGATACGTCGCCGCGTGCACCCACCGCACAATATCGCCAGGACCCGACCCACCCCTCCCTTCCAGGGACGGGAAGCTCAATCCAGCCCCGCCGCCACGCCTTCCAGCCGATCGAGGAACATGCCCCAGCCATGGCGCGCGCCGCCATAATTGGCGGCATTGGTGAAGCCGGTCTGCTCCATGCGCAGCCGGGTGCCGCCCGCCACCGGCTCGATCGTCAGCGTCACCACCGATTCGAAGCGCGGCATCGATTCGCCTTCGCCGCCGGTGTTCCAGCTATAGCTGAGCCGCCGGCCCGGCTCGATCTCGCGCACCGTGCAATCGATCCGCCCGCTCCAGCCGGGCGCGCCGGGGCTCCGCAGCGTGAAGCTATGGCCGTCCGCCAGCGCGAAATCATTGGGCAGCAGCCATTCCGCGATCAGATGCGGCTGGGTGATCGCCCGCCACAATTTATCCGGCGCGTGCGCGAACTCGCGCTCCATCACCAGCGTGCGCGCCTCGGTCATTGGTCCATCCTCTTCAGCAGATCGTCGAGCCGGTCGAAGCTGCCGGCCCAGAGCGTCTCGTGCAGCCGCATCCAGTCGAGCAGCGGCGCCAGCCCCTTGGGATCGGCCCGGTAATGCGTCTCGCGGCCCTGTGGCCGGTCGAGCACCAGCCCCGCGCCCTTCAGCACCGCGAGATGCTTGGAGACCGCCGGCTGCGAGATGCCCGCCCCATCGGTCAGCGCGCGCACGGTCAGCTCCGAGCGCGCCAGCCGCTCGAACAGCGCGCGGCGCGTCGGGTCGCCCAGCGCCCGGAACAGCGTGTCGAAAGCGGTCGGCTCCATGCGCAAACCCATAACCCATAGGTTATCAGAATCAACCTCCGCGCAAAAAACACTGTCCTACCGGACGCGCAGCTGCCACGCTCCGCCGATGACCAACGCATTCCTTACCGATCCGGCCGCCCCGTGCGTCTTGCCGCGGGGAGAAACCCCCGCGTGCGATGATATCGCGACCTTTGCGACTTTCCGCGCGGAGATCTGACCCGATGGCCACCCAATCGTCTCGCCCGATGGCCGAGCTCACGCTGCGCGGCATCCTCCTCGGCGCGCTGATCACCATCCTGTTCACCGCCGCCAACGTCTATGCCGGCCTCAAGGTGGGCCTCACCTTCGCCACCTCGATCCCCGCCGCGGTCGTCTCGATGGCGATCCTCAAGGCGTTCAAGAGCGGCACGATCCTCGAGAACAACATCGTCCAGACGATCGCGTCCGCCGCGGGCACGCTGGCCGCCATCGTGTTCGTGCTGCCCGGCCTGATCATGGTCGGCTGGTGGTCGGGCTTCCCCTATTGGACCACGGTGGCGGTGTGCATCACCGGCGGCGTGCTCGGCGTGATGTTCTCGGTGCCGCTGCGCCGCGCGCTCGTGACCGGCACCGACCTGCCCTATCCCGAAGGCGTCGCCGCCGCCGAAGTGCTCAAGGTCGGCTCGGCCTCGGGCGCCGGCGACCGGGAGAATGCCGCGGGCCTGCGCACGCTGATCGCCGGCACGATCTTCTCCGGGCTGTTCGCGCTGCTCGCCAAGATGAAGCTGGTGGCCGAGGAAGCGGGCAAGAATTTCGCGATCGGCGGCACCGCCACCGGCTGGTCGACCAGCTGGTCGATGCTGCTGATCGGCGTCGGCCATCTCGTCGGCATCTCGGTCGGCGCCGCCATGTTCTTCGGCATGCTGATCTCCTGGACGGTGCTGGTGCCCTACTTCGCCCATGGCGGCGACCTGGGCGCGGTCGATGCGCTGGTGAGCTCCACCTTCCGCGGCCAGGTCCGCTTCATCGGCGCCGGCACGATCGGCGTCGCGGCGATCTGGTCGCTGCTCAAGATCATCGGGCCGATCGTCGCCGGCCTGCGCTCCGCCCTCGCCGCCTCGCGCGCGCGCCAGGGCGGCCAGGTGCTCGACATCACCGAGCGCGACATGCCGATCGGCGTGGTGGCGCTGGTCACCCTCGCCACGCTCGTTCCGATCGCCTGGCTGCTCTGGAGCTTCTCGGCCGGCGGCCCGGTCCATGACCATCCGCTCGCGGTGATCGGCGGCTCGCTCGCCTATGTCCTGATCGTCGGCGTGCTGATCGCCGCGATCTGCGGCTATATGGCCGGGCTGATCGGCGCGTCGAACTCGCCGGTCTCGGGCGTCGGCATCCTCGCGGTGCTCGGCGCCTCGCTGCTGCTGGTCGCGGTCTTCGGGCATGAGGGCGATCCGGCGCGCACCAACGCGCTGATCGCCTATGCGCTGTTCACCACCGCGATCATCTTCTCGATCGCGACCATCTCGAACGACAATCTCCAGGACCTCAAGACCGGCCAGCTCGTCGGCGCGACGCCGTGGAAGCAGCAGCTCGCGCTGATCCTGGGCGTGGTGTTCGGCAGCCTGGCGATCCCCCTGGTGCTCGACCTGCTCAAGAACACGCTCGGCTTTGTCGGCATGCCCGGCGCCGGCCCCAATGCGCTTTCGGCGCCCCAGGCCGCTTTGATCTCCTCGATCGCCAAGGGCGTGCTGGGCGGCGATATCGACTGGAACCTGATCGGGCTGGGCGCGCTGATCGGCGTCGGCGTGATCATCGTCGACGAAGTGCTGGGCAAGGCCGGCAGGATGCGCCTGCCGCCGCTCGCGGTGGGCATGGGCATCTATCTGCCGATGGGCCTCACCTTGCTGATCCCGGTCGGCGCGGTGATCGGCCATTTCTACGATCGCTGGGCAAAGCGCCAGGCCAATCCCGAGTTCGCCGAGCGGATGGGCGTGCTCGCGGCGACCGGCCTGATCGTGGGCGAGAGCCTGTTCGGCGTCGCCTTTGCCGGCATCCTCGCCTGGGCCAACCGCAACGCGCCGATCCCGCCCAACGACGCGCCGCTGGCGGTGATGGGCGAAAGCTTCGAGAGCGTGGCGATGTGGGTCGCGCCGCTGCTGTTCTTCGGGCTGATCGCCATCGCCTATGCGATGACGCGCAGGCTGGTGCGCGGCACGCCGGCGAGCGCCGGACCGGAGAGCCCGGCCGAGGGCGAGGCGAATTATCGCTGATTGGTGAAGGCGGCGGGGATCGCCCCGCCGCCGCTCACTTCATCTGCGCGAGGATCGACCCGATCGGTACGAAGGCGAACGCCACCGAGCTGTCCGCCACGCCATAGGGGATGAACAGCTTGTCGCCATGCCGGATGGCGCCGCAGGTGTAGACGACGTTGGGCACATAGCCCTCGCGGTCCTGGTCCGCCGCGGCGAGCAGCGGCTCGCTCGAACGGGCGAGGACCTTGGACGGATCGTTCTTGTCGAGCAGCGCCGCGCCGATCGAATATTTGCGCATCGCGCCGACGCCATGGGTGAGGATCAGCCAGCCCTGGTCGAGCTCGATCGGCGGGCCGCAATTGCCCATCTGGACGAGCTCCCAGGGGAATTTCGGCTTGATCAGCAGCTCGCCGCCTTCCCAGCGGGTGATGTCGTCGGAAGCGTGGAGGAAGATGTTCTCGCCGTCCTGCCGGCCGAGCATCATGTAGCGGCCGTTCACGGTGCGCGGGAACAGCGCCATGCCCTTGTTGCGGCTCGCGCTGCCCGACATCGGCACCAGGTCGAAGCTGCGCCAGTCGCGGGTGCGCAGCAGCTCGGACTGGATCACCGATCCGTTATAGGCGGTGTAGGTGCCGATCCATTCCTCCTGCCCGTCCTCGTGCCGGAAATGCGTGATGCGCAGGTCCTCGAGGCCGTTGGACTGAGCCTTGGTGATCGGGAAGATCACCGTGCCCGACAGCGTGGAGTCGCGGTGGCGATAGACCGTCACCGGTCCCTCGGGCACATGCTCCTCGTCCTCCTCGCGGGCATCGGCGGCGGTGGCGAAGGGCGGCTCGGGCGCCAGGGTCAGCTCGTTGTTCTCGGTGATGATGCCTTCGCGGAAGGCGACCGAGGAGATGTGCCCTTCGCCCACGGCGCGCAGGCTCATCAGGATGCGCAGCGAGCCGGGCGGCATGCCGGTCTGGTCGTAATGCGGCACCGCGCTGGGGTTCATCAGCGCGGCGGCGGCATAGCTGTATTCGTGGCAGAAATAGGCGCCGATCAGCTGGCGCTTCTCGTCGCCGATCTGACTGCCGTCGAGCCCGAGCATCGCCTCGATCTCGTCATAGCGCGTCATGAACACGCGGCGCGTCTGCCAGTGGCGCGCCTCGAAGTCCTTGAGCACGATCTCCAGCTGGCCGCGCGCCTCGCCGGGCGACATCGCCAGCACTTCGCTCACCAGCCGCTCGGTGCGGCTGGGCGCCGATCCGTTCGAGGCCCAGGCAATGTGGAAGGGCCGCACCACAACGCGCGAAGGATCCGCACGCAGACGCAGCGCATGATTGAAAAGTTCGAGCATTCGGCTCCCAGCCATTGTCCCCGCACCGTCGCCCAGGCTGTAACTAGGCGACGGCGGCTCGCACCGGTGTTGCCACGTTTCCGGTCGCCTTTGAAAGAGCCGAAATCGCGCAGTTGGCGAGCTGGAGCGCCAAAATGGACTCGGCCCCCTGGTTGCGGTTGAGCCCGTGCGGCATCAGCCCGTCGAAACATCCTCCGTCCTGGGCGCTGGCCAGCGGCAGCTCGAGGTCGTTGGCGCCGAGATACCAGCGATAGGCACGCATCGCCTCCTCCACCCAGCGCGCGTCGCCCGTCGCCTCATGGGCGGCGACACAGGCCTCCACCGTCGCCTGCGCCTCCAGCGGCTGCTGGTCGAACTGGAGCGGCGGGGCATAGGCGCGTCCGAAGCTCTCGGTGCCGACGGCGCGGAACCGGCCCTCGGGCGAAGTCTGCCGGGCGACGATCCATTCGAGCGTCTCGAGCCCGACACTGACGAACGCGTCGCGGCCCAGCGCCATCCCGGCGCGCAGCAGCGCTTCGGGTAGGCGGGCATTGTCATAGGCGAGCACGATCTCGAACCATTGCCATTCGGGGCGGCGATTGCCGTCGAGCAGCGCGATCAGCTCCTCGCCGAAACGGGTGAGTATCTCGCGGCTGAGCGCATGGCCCGGATGCGCGCCGAGCATCGCCGCCGCGCCCAGCATCGCGAAGGCGCGCGCCCGCGGGCTGCCCAGCTCGAGCGCGATCGAGGCGGTGGCGTCGAACAGGGCCGATGCCCAGTCGCGATGCTTCTGCGCCCGGGCATCGCGCGCCGTCACGCCCAGCGCCCAGAGCGCCCGGCCGTTCGAATCCTCCGAGCCGACATCCTCGCACCAGGTCCGGTCGAAGTTCATGAAGTTGCGGAAGCGGCGCAGCTCCTGGTTCCAGGCATATTGGACGAAGGCGGCGTAGACGCTCGTCCATCTGTCGCGCACCGCTTCGTCGATCGTCTCGATCCTGCTCATCAGGATGAGCGCGCGGGCATTGTCGTCGATGCAATAGCCGTGGCGGCGATCGGGCACCGAATAGATCGAGTGCTGGAGCATGCCGGTGGCATCGCTCATCCGCTCGACCGCGGCGATGTCCGGCGCGAGCGGCACCAGCGCCTTGGCCGGCGGGGGAAACCGGCGCGGCCTGGCGGCGACGATGCCTCCCAGCATGTCCATCGCGGCCTCGACGAGGCGCGGCCACAACATGGTGCGGCCGCGGGCATAGGCGCGCGCGGCCAGCGCCTCTCGCGCCGGCGCGTCGGCGAGCAGGCGGACGATCTCGCGGGCGAAGACGGCGCTGCTGTCCTGAAAGGGCACAAGCACGCCGTGATCGTCCGCAAGTATCTCGGTTGCATGGACATAGGGCGTCGAGACCACCGGCTTGCCCACCGCCACCGCATAGGAGAGCGTGCCCGAAGTGATCTGCGCGGGATCGGGATAGGGCGTCGCATAGACGTCCGCCGCCTGGAGATAGTCGAGCAGCTCGTCCTGCTCGACGAACCCGTCGATGAACGCGACCTGCCCGGCCACGCCCAGATCGGCGGCCAGCGCCTTCAGCCGCTCGCGATAGGCTTCGCCCTCGTGCGCGACGAGGTTCGGGTGCGTCGCGCCCAGGATCACATAGAGCGCGTCGGGCCGCGCCCGCGCGATCGCCGGCATCGCCTCGATCATCGTCTCTATGCCCTTGCTCGGCGCGAGCAGCCCGAAGGTGAGGATCACTTCGCGCCCCTGCCAGCCGAAGCGCGGCTTGAAGTCCCGCGGATCGGCGAAGGGGCGATCGGGCACGCCGTGCGGGATCATCGCGATCTTCCTGTCGTCGGTGCCGTGCACGCGCTTCAGGATCTCGCGCCCCTTCTCGGCCATCACGATCACCCGCGCCGCGCGGCGCAGCAGCGCCTCCATCACTCGCCGCTGATCGGGATTGGGGCTCTCCAGCACGGTGTGCAGCGTCGCGATCACCGGGATCGACAGCCGGTCGAGCAGCGCGATCAGATACTCGCCGGCGGGGCCGCCATAGATGCCATATTCATGCTGCACCCACAGCGCCTGCGCGCCCGAAGCCTCGATCATGCGGGCCGCGCCGAGATAGGCGGCACGGTCCTGCTCCGGGATCGCGGCAGTCACTGCGTCGGGATAGTCGTACCGCCCCGGATGATCGTCCATCGCATAGACGTCGATCTTCAGATCCGGGAAGCGCTGCTTGAGCGCGGCATGGGTATCGGTCGTGTAGGTGGCGAGCCCGCATTTGCGCGGCAGGAAGTTGCCGATCAGCGCGATGTGCTGGATATTCGGGGCTTTCATGCGCCGATCTTTCCCTTCGCTATCGCAAACTCAATTGCGCGTAAGCCCCACGCTCGCCCTTCCAAACCAACTATTTTCAATAAGGTTTCATCATGCTGCAATGCAGCAGAATACGACCGTCCGGTCGCCTTGTAAATCCGGCGTTCAGCCGCGGCCGCGATAGCCCGGAACCCCCTGATCCGGTATCCAGACACCCTCCGGCGGTGTGCCGGATTGCCAGAAGACGTCGATCGGTATGCCGCCGCGCGGATACCAATAGCCGCCGATCCGGAGCCATTCCGGCTGCATCTCGTCGAACAGGCGCTGGCCGATGCCGACGGTGCAATCCTCATGAAAGGCGCCATGGTTGCGGAAGCTGCCCAGGAACAGCTTGAGCGACTTGGACTCGACGATCGTGTCGTTCGGCACATAGTCGAGCACCAGATGCGCGAAATCCGGCTGGCCGGTGATCGGGCAGAGCGAAGTGAACTCGGGTGCCGCGAAACGGATGAGATAGCGCGTGCCCTTGCGCGGATTGGGCACGTAATCGAGCTCGGCTTCCTCCGGCGTGGCGGGAAGGATCGAGGCTTTTCCGAGATGCTTGGCGTCCATCCCGGCCATGTAGGCGTTTGCGGAGCGCTTTGCATCCTTCTAGGACGCTTTCCATGGACGGGCTCGTTACGACCGAATGGCTGGCCGGCGCCGATGATGTGCTGGTGCTCGATGCAACCTATAGCTCGACGATCCCCGGATCGCCGCCGCGCAACCCCCGCGCCGAGTTCGAGGCGGAGCATATCGCCGGCGCGCGCTTCCTCGATCTCGACACGCTGATCGACGAGACCAGCCCGCTCCCCTCGACCATGCCGACCGTCGCCAGGATCGCCGAGCGGCTGCGCGCGCTGGGCGCCGACACCGAGACGCCGATCATCCTCTACGACAATGGCCCGCACCACACGTCGTGCCGCGCCTGGTGGGTGCTGCGGCTCGCCGGCGTCGACGTGGCGCTGCTCGACGGCGGCATGGCCAAGTGGAAGGCGGAAGGCCGCGCCGTGGAAAGCGGCCCGCACCGGGCCGAGCCGGGCAATTTCCAGCCTCGCCCGCCCAAGGCGCGGGCGCGCACGCTCGACGAGATGAAGGCCGAGACCGGGCAGATCGCCGATGCCCGCTCGGCCGCGCGCTTCACCGGCGAGGAAGCCGATCCGCGCCCCGAAGTCGCGGCGGGCCATATCCCGGGATCGCGCAACGTCCCTTATCCGAAGTTCTTCAACCCCGACGGCACCTGGAAGCCCCGCGATCATATCCGCGCCGTGTTCGAGGATCATGGCATCGACCTCGCTCGCCCGCTGGTCACCACCTGCGGCTCGGGCATCACCGCCGCGATCCTGGCGTTCGGCGCACACCTGCTCGACAACGAAGCCGCGCTGTACGACGGCAGCTGGACCGAATGGGGTAGCCGTCCCGAGACCGCCAAGGCATTGGGCCCGGCATGAGCGAGAAGCAGGACAAGACCAAGGTCGTCGCCGCCGGCCGGCGCAAGGAATGGACCCAGGGCATCGTCAACCCGCCGGTGTGGCGCGCCTCGACGATCCTTTACGACGATGTGGCGCATCTGCGCGCCAGCGGCGCCAGCGATACCCATCACCGGCTGTTCTACGGCCGGCGGGGCACGCCGACCCAATGGTCGCTCGCCGATGCGCTGACCGAGCTCGAGCCGGGCGCCGAGGCGACGCTGCTCTACCCGTCCGGCGTCGCCGCGATCGCCTCGACCCTGCTCGCCCTGCTCTCGCCGGGCGATCATCTGCTGCTCCCCGACAGCAGCTACGACCCGACGCGCAACTTCGCCAACGGCCTGCTCCGGCGCATGGGGATCGAGACCAGCTATTATGATCCGCTGATCGGCGAAGGCATCGCGGCGCTGTGCCGCGAGAATACCCGGGTGATCTTCCTGGAGAGCCCCGGCAGCCTGACCTTCGAAGTGCAGGACGTGCCGGCGATCGTCGCGGTGGCCAGGGATCGCGGCATCGCCACGGTGCTCGACAATACCTGGGCGACGCCCCTGCTCTTCCCGGCAATCGCGCGCGGGATCGACTATACGATCCTTGCCGCGACCAAATATGTCGTCGGCCATTCCGACGTGATGCTGGGCTCGGTCACCGCCGCCCGGGGCAAGTACCAGGCGCTGCGCGACACCACCTACCAGCTCGGCCAGACGGCCAGCCCCGACGATGCCTGGCTGGGCGCGCGCGGCCTGCGCACCATGGCGATCCGGCTCGAGCAGCATGGCCGGGCGGCGCTGCGGATCGCCGAATGGCTCCGCACGCGCCCCGAAGTGGCGCGCGTGCTCCACCCGGCGCTGCCCGATTGCCCGGGGCACGAAATCTTCCACCGCGACTTCAAGGGCCCCGCCGGCCTGTTCTCCTTCGTCCTCGCCGGCGGCGGCGAGAAGGAACGCGCCGCACTGATCGACGGCCTGGAGCATTTCGGGATCGGCTATAGCTGGGGCGGCTATGAGAGCCTCGCCCTGCCGGTCGATCCGCAACGCTTCCGCACCGCCACCGAGTGGAAGGCGGAAGGGCCGGTCGTCCGCCTCCAGATCGGGCTCGAGGATCCGGACGACCTGATCGCCGACCTCGAACAGGGGCTGGCCCGCTTCGCCCGGATGCGTGGATGATGCAGCGGTTCGGCGACTGGCTGGCGGGGCACGACCTTCCCTCACCGCCCGAACTGTCCGAAGCCGGCATCGCCGCCGCGCTCGCCATCGTCGCCCTGGCGCTCGGCTGGTTCGCCGGCCGCAGGATCGGCGGGCGCATCGCCGAATATTGGTCGCGCGACGCGGATCACGGCCCCCTGTTCAGCGGGCGCATCTGCGACGTGATTCGCCACGGGGTAGCGACGCTGCTGCTCGGCATCCTCCTCTCCGCCTGGCCCTGGCACCCGCTCGCCGCGCTGGGGCTGGGCTTCGCCACCGGGGCCGCCGCCGCCCTGTTCACCGTCGCGGTGCTGCGCGGGCTCAACCTGCCGCGCTGGATCGCCTGGGGTGTGGCCGCCATCGCCTTCGCCGCCATATTGAGCCACGCGATCGGCGGGTTCGCGGCGACGCAGGACACGCTCGACCGGGTCGGCGTCCAGATCGGCCAGCGCCGGCTCACGCTGCTGTCGCTGCTCAGCATCGCCGTCACCGTGCTGCTGCTCTTCGCCGGGGTGCGCCTGTTCAACCGGATGCTGACGCGGTGGATCGCCGGCGCGCGCGGCTTCGATCCCACGCAGAAGCTGCTTTTCCAGAAGCTGGCCGCGATCGCCGCGGTGGTCGTCGCCTTCTTCGTCGGTATCGACCTGCTCGAGATCGACCTGACCGCCTTCACCGTCTTCTCGGGCGCGTTCGGCCTGGCCATCGGCTTCGGCCTGCAGAAGACGATCGGCAACCTGATCGCCGGAATCATCCTGCTGATGGATCGCTCGATCAAGCCGGGCGACGTGATCGTGGTGGGCGACAGCTTCGGCTGGGTGAACAAGATCGGCGTGCGCGCGGTGAGCGTCGTCACGCGCGACGGCAAGGAGCATCTGATCCCCAACGAGATCCTGATGACCCAGGAAGTGGAGAACTGGTCGTACACCGATCGCAACGTCCGCGTCCGCATCCCGGTGACCGTCGCCTATGATTCCGACCTCAAGCTCGCCCAGGCGCTGATGCTGCGCGCAGCGAAGGAAAGCCCGCGCGCGCTCGACGATCCGCCCACCAATGTGCGCCTCGCCGCCTTTGGCGAAAGCGGCGTGGAGCATGAGATCCTCACCTGGATCAGCGATCCCGAAAGCGGCGTCGGCAATGTGAAGAGCGACGTGCTCAACCGGCTCTGGGTGATGTTCCAGGAGCACGGCATCTCCCTCGCCCTGCCGCAGCGCGAGGTACGGCTGCTCGGGGACGAAGCGAAGCGAGGCTGAGGTCCATACTCGATCAAGGCCTTGGTTTCTTTCGTCATCCCCGCGAAGGCGGGGATCCAGGGCCACGGGCGGATTGTGCGCGGTCAAGTTCTTGCCCTCCGGGAAGCGCTCGCCTGGCAGGGTCCTTGCCCTGCGCTACCCTGGATCCCCGCCTCCGCGGGGATGACGGGGTTGGCTGATCGAGTCCCGTACGCAGGCCATTGCCCTTTGCCGGGCCTCATCCCTATCTGGATGCCGTGCCCGCCGCTTCCGTGACCGCCCGTATCGCCGATGGCGTAAGCTCGATCCCGCCGGGGGATTGGGACGCGTGCGCGGGTGCGCGCAACCCGTTCGTCGGCCATGGCTTTCTTTCGATCCTCGAGCGCTCGGGATCGGTGAGCCCGCGCGCCGGCTGGCAATCGCTGCCGATCGTGATCGAGGACGCGCGCGGCATCCCCGCGGCGATCGCGCCGGCCTATGCCAAGAGCCACAGCCAGGGCGAATATGTCTTCGACCATGCCTGGGCCGAGGCCTGGGAGCAGGCGGGCGGCCGATATTATCCCAAGCTCCAGATCGCCGTGCCCTTCACGCCCGTGCCGGGCCCGCGGCTGCTGCTGCGCGACGGCGCGCTGGCGCCCGGCCTGATCGCGGGGATCGAGGCGGTGACCGACCGGAACCGGCTGTCCTCGGCGCACGTCACCTTTCTCGAGCCGGACCAGCTGCCCCTGTTCGAGCAAGCCGGCTGGCTGATCCGCGCCGGCACCCAGTTCCATTGGGCGAACAAAGGCTATCGCAGCTTCGACGAGTTCCTGGGCGACCTTGCCAGCCGCAAGCGCAAGGCGATCCGCAAGGAGCGCGCGGCGGCGGTGGCGGGCCTGACCATCCGCCATCTGTGCGGCGCCGAGATCACCGAGGCGCATTGGGATGCCTTCTGGGCCTTCTATCAGGACACGGGCAGCCGCAAATGGGGCCGCCCCTATCTGACCCGCGACTTCTTCTCGCTGCTGGGCGGCGAGATGGCGGACAAGGTGCTGCTGATCCTGGCCGAGCGCGACGGGCGGCCGATCGCCGGCGCCCTCAACCTGATCGGCGCGGACGCGCTCTACGGCCGCTATTGGGGGGCGATCGAGGAAGTGCCCTTCCTGCATTTCGAGCTCTGCTATTATCAGGCGATCGACGCCGCGATCGCGCGCGGCCTGGCTCGGGTGGAGGCGGGCGCGCAGGGCGAGCACAAGCTCGCGCGCGGCTATGCGCCGGTGACCACCTGGTCGGCACATTACCTCCCCGATCCGGGCTTCCGCCGCGCCGTCGCCGACTATCTGGAGCGCGAGCGCGAGGCAGTGGCGCAGGAACAGGAATATCTCGGCGAGCTGACGCCCTTCCGGCACGGCTGCTAGGCGCGGGGCGCGCCGCCGCATCGCCCCGGCAGGGCCCGGGCACCGGAATGATTCGCCGCCGGCGCGCGCCGCGGAAGTTTACGCCACGGCCCCCTGTCTTCGCTTCCCGCGCGGGTTCGATCGAGGGGGAAAGGCGCGCCGGGGCGGATCCGGCCTAGTGGCGGACCCTGCCCCGGTGCTTCGCCCGGGCCGTCGGGCTCGGCGTGGGCGACGGGCTGGACGACGCGACCGGCTCGGGCGATTCCTCCGGCACCGGGCTCGCCTCCGGATCGGGCAGGCTGCTGCCGCCCTGATGTCCCTCGCGCAGGATGATGTCGCGCTCCCAGCGCGGCACCGGCAGCTCGCCCGGCTCGATCACCGGCGCGGGCACCGAATGATCGATCTTGAACAGCGCGCTCGATCCGTCGCGCCACAACGGGATCAGCCCCTGCTCGAAGCGCGGATTATAGGCCGGCGTCTCGATCATCCAGACATAGTCGAACGCATCGCGCGGGAAGCGCGCCAGCGCCCAGGCCACCGGGCGCCAATATTCGCGCGGGCACTGCACGTCGGTGACGATCTGCGACGGATCATGGGCAAAGCGCCTGGCGGCGGCATAGCGCACGGTGAGCAGCTGCCCGCCGGCCATCGACCATTGATCGTTGGTATAGGCGAGCTTGCGCTCGAGCGCGAGCGCGGGAACGTGCTGGAGGCGCGTCTGCTTCCACTCGTAGCGGCAGGTCTCGCCGACGAAGCTGATCAGCCGGGCCCCCTGGGGCAGGCGCTCGAGCGCCTTGAGCTCGCGGTCATAGGTGCCGCTGTAGAGCAGGAAGCTCCAGGTCGTGGCGCCGATGCGGACGCAGAAAAAGGCCATGCCGAGCGCCGCCACGGTCGCGGCACCGCGGATCGACAGGCCCGGCTTGGGCCGGATCGCGAGGATGCCGATCGCGAGCAGGAAGGGCACCAGCCGCATGTCGGCATAGGCCGATCCGAACACGACGCGCGGCAGGAGGATATAGACCAGGGTGAGGAAGATGCCCGACAGCGCGAGGTTGCGCGAATATTGGATGTTCGGATCGCGCACCGCCTTGAACAGCAGCAGGAACAGCACCCCCACCGAGGCCAGGTCGAACAGCTGCCAGCGATCGCGGAAGACCTGGGTGATCCACAGCATCTTCGCGCGCCAGTTGAACATGTCGAAGGTCTGGCCGGTGACGTGCCCGCCCGAGCGCCACAGCACCATCAGCAATGCTGGCGGCGCGAGCACCACGCACTGCAGGCCGGCATGGAACCAGGGCAGGATCCAGCCGCCGACCAGGTCCTTGTACCACGGCACGTGCGGATTGCGGCGCAGATCGTGCTGGCGGATCAGCTCGGCCGAGAAGGCGAGAATGCCGAGCAGGCCCCAGCCATAAGTGTGGCAGACCCAGATCAGCACCGAGATCGGCAGGAACACCATCGAGCGGAAGACGAACTTGCCCAGCCGCGCCAGCCGTAGCCACCAGCCGAACGCCAGCAGCGCGAACGCCATCGACAGCGCGAAATTGACGAAGCCGAAATGGAAGGGGAAGGCATAGGCGAGCGGCAGCGCGAACAGCGCCGTCGCCGGGATGCGGCCATGCACCTCGCGCGCGATCCACAGCATGCCGGCCACCGTCATCGCCGGGATCGCGATGACGATCAGCTTCACCGCCAGCTCGAGCCCGAAGACATGGTGCAGCGGGATGACCAGCAGGTCGACGCCCAGATTGCCCATCAGGCTCCAGCGAAAGTCGTACCATTCCTGGAGGAAGGGATATTGGTCATAGGTGAACTGGACGCGGTAGCGCCCCATATGGCCGGGCAGATCGACCAGCGGCGGGATCTGGGGCCAGAGCAGCGGAATGATGGCTATGAAGGTGCAGAGCGCCACGAACCATCGTGTCTGCCACCATTGCAACGCGTCGCCCCTGTCCATCCGCGCCTTCTAGTGCGCAGGGGCGCCGCCCGACAAGCGGTTCCTGTCGATCTTGTACAGCCCGCTGGCGCCGTCCCGCCAGACGGGCGTCGTGCCGGCGAGCAGCCGCGCGTCGAAGGGCGGCGGCGCGATCAGCCAGACATAGTCGAACGCGTCGCGCGGGAAGCCGCGCAGCGCCTGGTCGATGGTCATCCGGTCCTGCTTGTCCTTGCAGGGGGCGGCGAGGACCACTTCGGACGGATCGATCGCGAACGCGCCCATCGCGGGCGCGTCGATGGTGAGCAGCGCCGAGCCGGCGAGCTCCCACTGGTCGTTCGAAAAGGCCGCGCGGCGCGCCATCGCCAGGCCGGAGAGATGATCAAGCCGGCTCAGCGCCCAGGGATCGATGCAATTGTCGCCGACGAACGCGACGATCCGGGCGCCGCGCGGAACATGGTCGAGCGCGGCGAGCTGACGATCATATTCGCGGCCATATTGCCAGAAGCTGATCGTGGTTCCCGCCGTCCGCGCCAGGAAGAACGCCAGGCCGGCGATCGCCAGCCAGCGCAGCTCGCGCGCGCCGATGCCCTTGTCGACGCGGGTCGCGAGCAGCGCCAGCAGGACGATGAACGGCGCCAGCCGCATATCGGCATAGGCGGAGCCGAACAGCTTGTAGGGGATGAGAAGGAAGGCGCCGGCCAGCATCAGGCACGCCCCCGACAATGCCGCCACATGGCCGAAGCGCGGATCGCGCAGGCTTCGATAGACCAGCCCCCAGAGCAGCAGCACCGAGCAGAAGTCGAACGGCCACCAGCGGTCGCGCAGGAAGATCGCCAGCCACGAGACCTTGCGCAGGCTGAAGAAGCGCTCGGTGATCCCGCCGCCGCCGCCGGGCCGCCAGAGCAGCAGCGGCAGCAACGGCGACGCGAGCGGCAGGCAGGCGATGGCGGCGCGCGTCGCCGCGTCCATCCACCCGCCGCCCTGCCGGCGCCGCAGCGCCAGCTCGGCGCCGAACACCATCAGCCCCAGCATGCCCCAGCCCATGACGTGCGCGACCCAGACGATGCAGGCCAGCGGCAGGAACAGCGCCGCGCGCAGCCTCGTCCGGCCCTGCCGCCCGAGCCGCAGCCACAAGGCGAAGCCGTTGAGCGCGAGCGCCGCCGCCAGCGCGAAGTTGAGGAAGCCGAAATGAAAGGCGTAGTTGTAGACCAGCGGCAGCGCGAACAGCGCGAAGGGCGTTACCCGGCCATGCACCTCCCGCGCGATCCACAGGATGCCGGCGGCGGAAAGCGCGACCGTCGCGATCGTGACCAGCTTCACCGCCGGCTCCAGCCCGGCCAGCGGCGCAAGGCCCGCGACCAGCAGATCGGCGCCGAGATTGCCGATCAGCCGCCATTGGAAATGATACCATTGGCCAAGCATGTCCGCATCGGTGCCGAGCATCACCCGGAACCGGCCGATATGCCCCGGCAGGTCGGTGAGCGGCGGTACGCCCGGTGCGAGCAGCGGCACGCACGACGCCAGGATCGCGGCCAGCGCGAACCAGCGCGTCTCCCACCAGCGGACGGCCGCCTGCTCCATCAGTGGCGCGACGCCAGCCTGTAGATGCGCGGCGCGTCCCCGCCGCCGATGGGCACCAGCCAGTCGGGCACCGATCCGGCGCGCAGGCTGGCAGCGAGGCTGCGCGGCTCCCGCGCTTCCCTGGCGAAGCGATCGAGATCGTCGGGGCAGAAGGCGACATAGTCGATGCCCCATGCCCGCGCGATCGCCTCCGATTGCGCGGGCTGGCCCAGGAAGAAGTCGTACATGGCGCGGTTTCCCCGATTGTTGCGGTGATAGGGCGCGGCGAGCACCGCGTGCGGCGTGGCGGCGAGCGCATAGGCGCCCAGGTCGAGCGGCGCGAGCAGGTGCCCGGGCGGGAGCGCCGCCAGCCGGGCAAGGCTCTCCGGCGTGGTGCAGCTCGGCCCGGAGGCGGCACGCGGCGGGAAGAGCGCGGTGGCGGCGATCGGATAGAGGATGCCGGTCGCGGCGATCCAGGCGGCGAGCAGCACCAGCGGGCCGCGGGCCCGCGCCGCGCCGATCGTCACCGCCAGGGCCGGCGCGGCGAGCATTGCCCCGGCATAGGCGCCGCGCAACTGGAACAGCGTGATCGCCAGCGCGGCGAACTGGAGCGCGGCCAGCACCCACCAGCCGGCCTCGCGCCGCCGCCGGGCGATCACGAGCGACGCGACCAGCCCGGCCAGGGCGAGCCCGGCATAGGCGATGGCATTGGCGGGCGGCGCGCCGAACAGGGGCTGCGCCTCGCCGACCTCGGCAAGCCACAGGCGGGCGAGCAGCGGATCGACCTCGCCATAGGGGTCGAGGCATTGCGGCGCGAGCAGCAGCACCGCCACCGCCACCGCTGCGCCGGCGATCCCGGCGGCGGCCGCGCGTGCGCGCGGCCCATGCGGTGCCGCGACGGCAAACAGGGCGAGTCCCATCGGCGCGAGCGCGGCACATTGCGCCGCGCGCCACAATATTCCGGTGAAGCCGTCACAGGCCGGCACGCCCCAGCCGCTCGTGCGGAAGAGGATTCCCGCCCCGGCGAGCGCGAGCGGCAGAGCCATGCCGAAGCCGAACAGCCGGCCGCGGCTGCCCGGCCGGTCCGCGACCCAGAGCAGCACCAGCGCCGCACCGGCGATACCGAGCAGCGGCAGCGTCTCGAGCCCGATGACGAGCGACGCCGTCACGGCGAGCGCCGCGCCGATGCCGGCCCGCGGCGTGCCCGTGCCGATCAGCGCGCGCGCCAGGTACAGGATCAGGACGAGCTGCAATCCGTGATGGTCGATCCGCCCGGGCAGGAACAGGCTGGTCGCCGGATAGGCGAGCGCGGCGAGCAGGATCGCCGTCGCCGCCGGCGCGCCCAGCCGGCCCGCCACCGCGCCGGTCAACGCCAGCGCGGCGCAGAACAGCGAAGCCGGCCACAGGATCACCGCGGCCAGCGCCGCACCATGCTCGCCGAGCAGCGGCGTCAGCGCGACGATCAGTCCGGCGGGGGCCAGATCGGCGAGCCGCGACCAGTGCATCTCCAGCCCCGGTATGGGCCCGAGGCGGTGCTGGGCAAGGTCGCCGAAACGCTGCCCGGCCAGCCAGTCGCGAATCTGCTGGAGACGCACCATGTCATCGGTGTCGGGCAGCCGGAGCGCGGCGAGGTCGTGCCAGTCGCGCAGGGCCCAGGCCAGGGTGAGCACCGTCGCGAGCAGCACCGCGAGCGCGGGCTCGCGCCAACGCATCGGAAGGGAGCTCGCGGGCATGGCCCGGGTCTAGCCCGACATGGTTAAGAGCCCGTTAGGAGGCAGGCGCCGCCGAAACCGCCCACTCCCACGGCGCGAACACGGGGCCGGCATTCGGACGGGCCCCGCACAAACTCCTGGCATGGCACGGGGGGCGTGCGAAGCTGGCCATGGCACAGGGCCTTAGCGTCTGGGTGCTCGACGTGCCGGAGGGATTCGGCGATGCCGGCATCCGGCGGCGCGGCAGACGGAATGGATCCCCGCCTTCGCGGGGATGATGGGTATCGGGCCCCTTGTCGCAAGGGGATATGTGCCAAACAAGTTCAGGGTGACGGGTAGAATATGCCGAGGCGGACCGCCGCCTGTCGACGCGGTCCGCCTCATCGTCCAACCCTTATGGCTGCTTCGCCGCCGGTGCGCCGCCCGATGCGGCCAGCTTCGCGCTGGCTGCCGCCTGGATGCGCTTGTTGAGCGCGGTGTCGGTCTGCATGGCCTGGCCGATCGCGTTGAAACGCTCGGGGGTCAGGCCCGCGGCGGTGGCGGCGGCGGCCATCTTGGTGCCCTTGTCGGCCTCGGGCGTGGCGGTGTCCTTGCGGATCTTGTCGATCTCGAGCGCCGCGGTGGCGAACTGGCCGACTTCGGCCTCGCTCACCGGCCCGGCCGCCTGTGGCGCGGCGGGTGCCGGAGCCGTCTGGGCCGGATCGGCGGGGGTGGTCTGCGGCGCGGTCTGGGCCAGCGCGGCCGGGGCGATGGCCAGCGTCGCGCCGGCGAGGATGGTACCGAAGAGATTCATTACTGCACTCCAAAAAACGCAACCAACTCACCCCCTTGAACGCAAGGCTGCGGTGCGCGGACGCAACAGGACAAGCCGAACGCGGTGCGTCGTGGCTCCGCCGGGGTTAACCGAGATAGGCCTTCAGGCCGGCGACGAGCGCGTCGAACACGGTGCGCACGCGGGCCAGGCCGCGCAGATCCTCGTGGCAGACCACCCAGGTCTCAAGGTCGAACCGGAAGTCGGGCAGCAGCCGGACCAGCCCGTCGCGCCGGCCGATCGGCACCTGGCAGATGCCGATGCCCAGCCCCGCCCGGATGGCGGCGAGCTGGGCATGGTCGCTGTCGCTGCGAAAGCCCAGCTCGCCGAGCTTCACGGGAAAACCCGCCGCCTGCACCGCGCGCAGCGTGGGCGAATCGCTCTGGGGTCCGATCAGCCGGTGGCCGGCGAGATCGGCGAAGCGGACCGGGTGCGGCCGGCCGGCAAGATAGTCCGGATGCGCGTGCACCCCGAGCGGCACCGCGCCGATGCGCCGGGCGACCAGCGCTTCCTGCCGGGGCGGCACCATCCGAACGGCCACATCGGCCTCACGGCGCAGCACGTCCTCATTGCGGTTGCTCGGGCTCAGCTCGATCACCAGGCGCGGATATCGCCGGGCAAGGGTGGCGAGGACCGGCGGCAGCGCCTCCACCGCAATCACTTCGCTGGCGGTGACGCGCACCGTGCCGGCAATCTCGTCGGGCGCCGCCGAGGCGGTGCGGACAAATGCGTCGGAAGCGAGCGCCATGGCGCGGGCATGCTCGTGCAACGCCTGACCCCGCTCCGTGGGGGTGAGCCCGCCGGGGGAGCGCGTGAACAGCGGCGTGCCCAGCGCCGTCTCGAGCGCTTCGATCCGCGTCCGAACCGTCGGCTGCGCAAGATTCAGCCGACGCGCCGCGCCGGACAGGCTGCCGGTCTCGAGCACCGCCAGAAAGGCGCGCTGCTGCTCCCAGTCGATCGGGTTCATCAAATTCCTGTATACGGACTGCAAAGGTTAGGCAATTTTCTGCCAGTTCGACTCTCTCCATAGCTGGTGACGCAAGTGGTGATGGAGATGAGAATGTCTGGAATTGCATTGGCACTGGGCGCTACCGGCGGGGTGGGCGGCGAGACGGCGCGGGCGCTGCTCGCCCGGGGGTGGCAGGTGCGCGGGCTGGTCCGCCAGATCCGCCCCGGGCTCGACCCCCGGATCGACTGGCGCGAGGGCGACGCGATGGTCCGCGGCGACGTGCTGGCCGCGGCCGAGGGCGCGAACGCGCTGATCCATGCGGTGAACCCGCCCGGCTATCGCGAATGGGACAAGCGGGTGCTGCCCATGCTGGAAAACAGCATCGAGGCGGCCTGGGCCAACGACGCCCGCCTCGCGCTGCCGGGCACGATCTATAATTACGACCCCGCCGAGACCCCGGTCGCGCGGCCCGATTCGCCGCAGGAGCCGGGTACCCGGAAAGGCGCGATCCGCAAGGCGATGGAGGCGCGGATCGCCGAATCCGGGGTGCGCGCGCTGATCCTGCGCGCGGGCGACTATTATGGACCGCGGCCGGGCAACAGCTGGCTCTCGCAGGGGATGATCACCCCGGGCAAGCCGGTGACGCGCGTGACCAATCCGGGGCGGCGCGGCACGGGACATGCCTGGGCCTATCTGCCCGATGTCGGCGAGACTTTCGCCCGGCTGCTCGATCGCGAGGCGGAATTGCCGCGCTTCGCCCGCTTCCATTTCGCCGGCCATTGGGACCCGGACGGCAGCGGCTTTCCGGCGGCGATCGCGGCGGCGGCGGGCGGCAAGGCGAAGCATGTCCGCCTGCCCTGGGCGCTGCTGCCGCTCGCCGCGCCGTTCAATCCCACCCTGCGCGAGCTGATCGAGATGCGCCCCTTCTGGAACCACCCCGTGCGCCTCGACAATCGCGAGCTGGTGGCCTTTCTGGGCGAGGAGCCGCACACCGGGCTGGTCGAATCGCTGCGAACCAGCCTCGAGGCGCTGGGGTCACTGGAATAATCGTGCGAGATCGACTATGTGCGCGGTCATGCAGACAGCTTCGGCCGCGCCCTCGCCCGTTCACGGGCACATCGAGCCTATGCCCATTCCCGGGCACATCGACCCCGTGCCCGTGCCCCGCCCCGCAGTGGCGCGCGAGGACGGCCGCACCGACCTGATCGGCCTCGCGCGCGAGCAGCTTCGCGCGGTGCTCGCCGATGCCGGGCTGGAGCCGAAACAGGCCAAGCTGCGCGCCAAGCAGATCTGGCACTGGATCTACAATCGCGGCGCGACCGATTTCGCGGCGATGACCGACATCGCCAAGGCGCAGCACCCCTGGCTCGCCGAGCGCTTCGTGATCGGCCGCCCCGAGGTGGTGGAGGCGCAGGTCTCCACCGACGGCACGCGCAAATGGCTGCTCCGCTCGGCGGACGGCCAGGACTATGAGATGGTCTTCATCCCCGATGCGGACCGCGGCACGCTCTGCGTCTCCAGCCAGGTGGGCTGCACGCTCAACTGCCGCTTCTGCCACACCGGCACGATGCGGCTGGTGCGCAACCTGACCGCGGGCGAGATCGTCAGCCAGGTGATGCTGGCCCGCGATGCGCTGGGCGAATGGCCGAGCCAGCCCGAGGGCCGCATGCTCACCAACATCGTGATGATGGGCATGGGCGAGCCGCTCTACAATTTCGACAATGTCCGCGACGGGCTGGCGATCGTGATGGACGGCGACGGGCTCGCGCTCTCCAAGCGCCGCATCACCCTGTCGACCAGCGGCGTGGTGCCGATGATGGCGCGCGCCGGCGAGGAGATCGGCGTGAACCTGGCGGTGTCGCTCCACGCGATCACCAAGGAAGTGCGCGACGAGATTGTGCCGCTCAACCGGAAATACGGGATCGAGGAGCTGCTCCAGGCCTGTGCCGATTATCCGGGGGCCAACAATGCCCGGCGCATCACCTTCGAATATGTGATGCTGAAGGACAAGAACGACAGCGACGCCGATGCCCGCGAGCTGGTCCGCCTGCTCAAGAAGTACAGGCTGCCGGCCAAGGTGAACCTGATCCCCTTCAACCCCTGGCCCGGCGCGCCGTACGAATGCTCGGCGCCGGAGCGGATCCGGGCGTTCAGCAACATCGTGTTCGAGGCGGGCATCTCCGCGCCCGTCCGCACGCCGCGCGGGCGCGACATCGATGCCGCCTGCGGCCAGCTCAAGACCGCGGCCGAGAAGAAGAGCCGCGCCCAGATGGACCGCGAGGCCGAGGAGAAGATGGCGGCGCTGGGGTGAGCCTGTCCCTGGAATCGGCGCTGGCGGAACTGTGTGGGCTCCAGGCCACGCTCAACCAGCTTGCCGCCGAAGCCCAGGAGGTGGAGGAGGGCGACGAGGTCGAGTGGCTTGCCCAGCGCCTGCTCGAGCCGGACCATTGCACGCGCCTGTCAGTCGCCAACCTCGGCGGCGCGCTGGCGGTGGACTATCGCGGCTCGGAATATGAGGGCTGGGGCGAATTCCTCGATTTGCTCGGTCAGCCGGGTATCGCGCGCCACATCGTCCAGCTGCGTGTTTCCGGGCCGGACGAAGGCACCAACGGCCTGAAGGAATGGGATTTTGCCTCGCTGATTGCGGCCCGGCCCGATTTCTCGGGGTTGCGCGCCTTCCAACTGGCGATCTCCGATCCGGGCGATCACAATCAGGCCTGCGTGGCCGACGACCAACTCCCCGCGCTGATCGAGCGCATGCCGGCGCTCCGTACGCTCGAATTGCCCCAAGCACCCGAGCCCGGCTTCTTCGCGCTCGACCTGCCTCAGCTGAAATGCATCCGCACCGGCGGCGACTGGCGCACGCGCGGGTTCATCGGCCACCTCGCCGAAGCGACTCGGCTGCCGGCACTGGGCTTCGTCGACTTCACCGATTCGAGCGCTCCCTTCCTGTCGCTAAACCCGGCCGAGACGCCCGAATGGGATTCGACATCCTTCGCCGATTATGCGCGGCTGTTTCGTTCGCCGGTGCTGGAGCGCGCCTGGGGCATCCGCCTGCGCAATGCCCGGCTCACCGAGTCGGAATATCATGCGCTGGCGGCGATTCGGCCGAAATGCCAGTTCAGCGTCGTGATCGAGCCGCCGCACGTCTATGTGTCACACTGGGAGAGCACCAACTTCCCCTATCGCCACCTGCTGCCCTTCGGCTGAGAAACTCCTCGACAAGCGCGGGGCGTGCCGGGATTTAGGGGCCGTGATCGATCCCGCCACCCTGATCCTCTCCGCCGTCGCCGGCATGCTCGGGGGCGTGATGAACGCGCTGGCGGGCGGCGGCACCTTCGCGACGCTGCCGGCGCTGATCGCGCTCGGCCTGCCCTCGAACATCGCCAATGCGACTTCCAACGTCGCGCTGCTGCCGGGCGCGGGCGCGAGCGCCTGGGAATATCGCGACGAGCTGGCGCCGGTGGGCGGCCTGTCGGTGCGGGCGCTTGCCGGGATCACCTTTGCCGGCGGGCTGGTCGGCAGCATGCTGCTCGTGCTCACGCCGACCCGGGCGTTCGACATGATCATTCCCTGGCTGCTGCTCTTCGCCTTCGTCGTGATGGCGTTCGGCCGCCGCGCCTCGGACTGGCTGCACGCCCGGGTGACCATCGGGACGCGCACCCTCGTCACCGCGCAGAGCCTGCTCGGCATCTATGGCGGCTATTTCGGCGGCGGAGTGGGGCTGATCACCACCGCGGTCTATGGCCTGCTCGCCGGCGCCGACCCGCGCTCGCTCTTCTCGATCCGCACGCTGATGCTGGCGGTCGCCAATTTCGCGGCGGCGCTGGTCTTCATCGGGATCGGCATGGTGCGCTGGTGGGCCTGCCTGCCGATGCTCGCCGGCGGGATCCTGGGCGGCTGGCTGGGCGCGCGGATCGGCAAGCGGCTCTCGCACCGGATGGTGCGGGCCTGGACGCTGCTCGTCACCGGCGGCACCACCATCGTGTTCTTCGTGCGTGCCTATGGATGATCGGCTAATATAGGGCCATGCAGGTCTATCGCCACCGGCTGGTCACGCGCATCTGGCACTGGATCAACGCGCTCGCCGTGCTGGTGATGATCCCCAGCGGGCTGATGATCTTCAACGCGCATCCGCGCCTCTACTGGGGCAATTACGGCGCGAATTTCGACCATGCCTGGCTCAGCCTGCCGCGCTGGCCCGGCTGGCTGACCCTGCCATCAACCTACGACCTGGCCGGCGCCCGGCACTGGCATCTGTTCTTCGCGCTGGTGCTGGCCTTCTCGCTGCTGGTCTATCTGCCCTGGAGCCTGGCCAACCGGCACCTTCAGCGCGACCTGCGCTTCCGCCGCGACGAGCTCACCGCCGCGCACGTCGCCGAGGATCTTCGGGCGCATTGGGACATGCGCTTCCACGATCCGGAGGACCCGCGCGCGTACAATCTCTTCCAGAAGGCGAGCTACGCCTTCGTGCTGTTCGTGCTGCTGCCGCTGCTGATCTTCACCGGCCTGGCGCTGGCACCGGGCATGTGGCCATGGCTGGCCGACCCGTTCGGCGGCCGGCAATCGGCGCGCTCGCTCCATTTCATCGCGATGGCGCTGCTGACCGGTTTCCTGGTGGCGCACCTCGCCCTGGTGATCCTGGCCGGCCCGGTGAACGAGGTCCGCTCGATGATCACCGGCTGGTGGAAATCGCCCGAAGCGGAGCCGGAGGAATGATCACCCGGCGCGGCCTGATCGTCACCGGCGGCGCGACGCTGCTCACCGGCTGCGACGCGTGGAGCGGCAGCCCGGTGCTGCTGAGCGCCGAGGAAGCGCATCGCTATCTCCAGCGTTCGATCACCGGCCGCGCCGCGCTCGCCCGCGAGTTCCGCCCGGAGCAGCGCAGCCCGCGCTTCCGGACGAACGGCACCGCCAATCCCGATACGCCCGAATATGCCGCGCTCGCCGCCGGCCGCTTCGCCGACTGGCGGCTGCAGGTGGGCGGACTGGTGCGCCAGCCGCTCTCGCTCAGCCTCGCCCAGCTGCGGGCGCTGCCCCAGCGTGCGCAGATCACCCGGCACGATTGCGTCGAGGGCTGGAGCGCGATCGGCAAATGGCAGGGGCCGCGGCTGGAGACGATCCTCCAGCGCGCCGGGCTGCGCGACGGCGCGCGCTACATCGTCTTCCACTGCGCCGATGTGTTCGGCCGGCGCCGGATCCCCTATTACGAGTCGATCGACCTGGTCGATGCCTTCCACCCCCAGACGATCCTCGCCTGGGCGATGAACGACGCGCCGCTCGGCATCGGGCACGGCGCGCCGCTGCGCCTCCGGGTCGAGCGCCAGCTCGGCTACAAGCACGCGAAATATGTGATGCGGATCGAGGCGGTGGCGAGCCTGGCCGGGATCGGCGGCGGCAAGGGCGGCTTCTGGGAGGATATCGCCGGCTATGAATGGTATGCCGGCATCTGATTTCGCAGCTGCGGAAATATTGCGGAAATCGCGCACTTCCCTAATGTGGTTACCGGGGGGCTGTTACATCGGGTGGTGGTGACGGCTTAATGGCGTTGATCGATCGTTTTTTCGCACGCGCAGTCAGGCGCGGACAACTTACCGTCATCCACGCGGATGGCACCCGGCGCAGCTTCGGCGAAGCCGATCCGGCGCTCAAGCCGGTAACGATCCGTTTCGGAGCAGGCGCGGCGCGGCGCATCCTGCGCGATCCGTCGCTGGGCGCGGCCGAGGCGTTCATGGACGGCGGCATCGAGATCGAGCAGGGCGAGATCCTCGACCTGCTGATCCTGTTCGCGTCGAACAACCGCTGGGAAGACAATGATTCGGTGCTCTTCCCCAGCGCGTTCAAAAAGGCGATCGACGCCGTGATGTTCCGGCTCGGCCGGATCAACATGGAGCGCCGTTCGAAGCGGAACGTCGCGCATCACTACGACCTGTCGGGCAAGCTCTACGATCTCTTCCTCGATACCGACCGGCAATATAGCTGCGCCTATTTCAGCGAGGCCGGCATCAGCCTCGAACAGGCCCAGCTCGACAAGAAGGCGCACATCGTCGCCAAGCTGGCGCTGAAGCCGGGCATGAAGGTGCTCGACATCGGCTGCGGCTGGGGCGGCATGGCGCTCTACATCCACCAGAAGACGGGCGCCGAAGTGCTGGGCGTCACCCTGTCGGAGGAGCAGCTCAAGGTCGCCCGCCAGCGCGCGCTCGATGCCGGCGTGGCGGACAAGGTGAAGTTCGAGCTGATCGACTATCGCCACGTCACCGGCCAGTTCGACCGGATCGTCTCGGTCGGCATGTTCGAGCATGTCGGCACGCCGCACTACCGCACCTTCTTCCGCAAGGTGCGCGAGCTGCTGACGCCCGAGGGCGTGATGCTGCTCCACACCATCGGCAGGGCGGGCGGCCCCGGCGTCACCGATGCCTTCACGCTCAAGTACATCTTCCCCGGCGGCTATATCCCGGCGCTCTCCGAGATCGCCCAGGGCTATGAGGGGCTGCGCTATTTCATGACCGATGTGGAGGTGCTGCGCCTCCATTATGCCGAGACGCTCAAGCACTGGTACGCGCGCACCGTCGCGGCGCGCGACGCGATCGTCGGCCTGTACGACGAGCGTTTCTATCGCATGTGGTGCTTCTACCTGGCGGGGTGCCATGTGAGCTTCCAATATGGCGGGCTGGTCAACTACCAGCTCCAATTCTCGCGCTCGCGCGACGCGCTGCCGCTGACCCGCGACTATATGTTCGAGGCGGAACGGGCCCTGCGCGAGCCGCACAAGGTGACGCTGCGCCAGGCCGGTCAGGCCGGGTAGGCGGCGTCCATCCGCGCGATCTTGGCGCGGACGATCTCCTCGAGCACGTCCGCGTCCACATCGGCCAGCCGCTTGACGTAGAGGCAACCCTTGCCGGTCCTGTGCCTGCCGAGCCGGCTCAGGACTTCGCTCTGATCGGCATTGCCGTCGAGCAGGTAGAGGACCAGCTCGGCCTTGCGGGGCGAGAAGCCGATCCGGCACATCTCGCCGGTGCGGCCGCTGTCATAGGTGTAGCGATAGCTGCCGAAGCCGATGATCGAGGGTCCCCACATCTTCGGCGGCTCGCCGGTCAATCGCGCCATCATCGCGCAGACCGCCTCGGCATCCGCACGGCGCGCCTCGTCCGGCACGGCGGCGACGAAATCCGAGACGCTGACCTCGGTCGCCTTGGTCTTGAGTTCGGCCATCTGCCTCTCCCGAGTCGGTGCGGGGGAGCATGCCCCAGCCACGGAACTTGCGGAAGCGGCCCCGCGCCCCTAAGGCGCACGCCGTTTCCCCGCACATCCTTTGGAGTCGCCCATGTCGGACAAGATCAACCGCGTCGTGCTCGCCTATTCGGGCGGCCTGGACACGAGCGTGATCCTGAAATGGCTCCAGCAGGAATATCAGTGCGAGGTGGTGACCTTCACCGCCGATCTCGGCCAGGGCGAGGAGCTCGAGCCGGCGCGCAAGAAGGCCGAGATGGCCGGCGTCAAGCCCGAGCACATCTTCATCGACGATCTGCGCGAGGAGTTCGTCAAGGACTTCGTCTTCCCGATGATGCGGGCGAATGCGCTCTATGAGGGCCTGTATCTGCTCGGCACCTCGATCGCGCGCCCGCTGATCGCCAAGCGCCAGATCGAGATCGCCAAGCTGGTCAATGCCGACGCGGTGAGCCACGGCGCCACCGGCAAGGGCAATGACCAGGTCCGCTTCGAGCTGGGCTATTACGCGCTCAACCCGGACATCAAGGTGATCGCGCCGTGGCGCGAATGGGACCTGACCAGCCGCACCCGGCTGATCGAGTTCGCCGAGCAGCACCAGATCCCGGTGAGCAAGGACAAGCGCGGCGAGTCGCCTTTCTCGACCGACGCGAACCTCCTCCACACCTCGAGCGAGGGCAAGGTGCTCGAGGATCCGTGGGAGGAAGTGCCCGACTATGTCTATTCGCGCACGGTGAACCCGGAAGACGCGCCGAACGAGCCCGAGACGATCACGATCGATTTCGAGCGCGGCGACGGCGTGGCGCTGAACGGCCAGGCGATGTCGCCGGCGACGCTGCTCACCGCGCTCAACGAGCTCGGCCGCAAGCACGGCATCGGCCGGCTCGACCTGGTCGAGAACCGCTTCGTCGGGATGAAGAGCCGCGGCATGTACGAGACGCCGGGCGGCACCATCTATCACCTCGCCCATCGCGGCATCGAGCAGATCACGCTCGATCGCGGCGCCGCGCACCTCAAGGACGAGCTGGCGCCGCGCTATGCCGAGCTGATCTACAACGGTTTCTGGTTCGCGCCCGAGCGCGAGATGCTGCAGGCCGCGATCGACCATAGCCAGGAGAAGGTGACGGGCACCGTCCGGCTCAAGCTCTACAAGGGCAGCGTGATCGTCACCGGCCGCAAGTCGCCCTACAGCCTCTATTCGGAAAAGGTCGTGACCTTCGAGGACGATCAGGGCGCGTACGACCAGCGCGACGCGGCGGGCTTCATCAAGCTCAACGCGCTGCGCCTCCGCCTGCTGGGCCGCCGCGACCGCTGACGCGCGACGACCGGGCCGGCGGCTGTCCGGTCCGGCGCCTTGCGCTTACTTGCCACAGCGGCAATCGGGGCCGCACTTGCAGTCGGTGCAGGCGCAGCCACGGCACATCGGTCTTGAAGGCCAGGCCGGTCTGCTCGACGGACAAATGGCGCCGGCGAGCGTGAGGGGTTCGTCCAGATGGCCGGCCGCATGCGCGATCATGCGCCGGATCGAGCGCGACCAGCGGTGCTTACCGCCCCGCGCAACCGAGCGCGGCGGCGTCGATCGCGGTCGCCGCGCCACGCAGGGCATAGCTGTCGGCAAAGGGCGCGCCGTTCGCGCCGATCGTCTCCACGCTCATGCTTCGCCCCGCACGCATCGCCGCGACGATCGCGGCGTCGGTGCGCGCATCGGGCGCCCAGGCATCGGCGTCCCCCGCCTGCAGCTCGAAGCGGCGCTCTCCGATCGAGAGCGTCACGCGCGCGTCGGGCGCGCGCGCGCGGCTCAATCTTATGTGCAGCTGGTTGCGCACCGCGTCGCGCGGCCAGGTCGCCACGCTGGCGAAGGGCTGCGCGTTCGCATGCTTCTCCACCGGCCGGGCAATGGCGAAGCAGCGTAACGGGGAGGGATCGCGAAACGCCCCCCAGCCCTCGAACGTGCCGAGCGGCACGCGTGTCTGGGCGAGCAGCAGCAGGAACATCAACCCGCTCATGCCGGCGCGGCGCCGCGCCCGGTGCCGGTATGCACCACGGTCTCCACGCCATGCTCGATCCGCACGATCGAGCCCTGGGGCAGGTCGGGCGCCACCGGCGCGGCGAAGCGCGGCTGCACCGGCAGCCCGGTCATCACCCCGCGCAGGACGCGGCTCGACATGCCGTGCATGATCACCAGCCGGTCGCCCGGATCGTCATCGGTGTCGGCGAGCCAGGACGAGACGCGCGCCGCGATCCCGTCATACCATTCGCCGCCCGGCGGCGGGCGGGTGTAGAGCCCATGCTCCAGATCGAGGAAGCCCGGCACCTCGGCCATCAGGTCGGCATAATAGCGCCCGCTCCATGCGCCCATGCCGATCTCGACCAGCCGGTCGTCGCGATGCGCCTGGTGCCAGTCGAGCTCGAGATGCTCGGCGATGATCGCCAGCGTCTGCAGCGCGCGCCCGGCGCTCGACGACCAGAGGGTGAGCCTGGGCCGGGGCCCCAATATCTCGCGCAGCGCCGCGCCCATCGCGTCGGCCTGGGCGAAGCCGGCCCGCGTCAGCGGCGTGTGCGGATGATCGCCCTGCATGCGCCGGGCAAGGTTGAACACGGTCTCGCCGTGGCGGGCGATGAAATCGCGGCCTTTGCGCTTGCTCGTCATCGGCCCCGCACAAGCCTTGGCGGCAAGAGAAAGGCAAGTGCCCAATTTGCGCCCCCTTTCGTTCAGCGGGGGATCAGGTGCGCTATCCCAATAGGACACCAGCCCGTTCGCGGGCAGAACGATAAGAGGGAGTGACCATTGCGGGGACATTGTCGCTGTCAACGGCCAAGCGTGGCCAGCCATCGCAACTGTTGCGGATAAGCCACGCTTTTTTCTGTTTATCGGGGGTTCATGAAACGGCGTCCCTCGCGCCGGGTTGATCTCCCCGCCCGCGCTTTGCAGCGCGGGTGCGTACCCAAGGAGTTCAGTTATGCGTACCAAGTTCATCGCCGCCGCCGCAGCGCTTCTCGCCGGCTCGGCCTTCGCCGCTCCCGCCTTCGCGCAGAGCACCGATTCGGGCTTCACCGGCCCGCGCGCCGAGGCCGTGGTCGGCTGGGATCACGTCAAGCCGTCGGGCAGCGGCGTCAAGGGCGCCGACGGCGTGCTCTATGGCGGCCAGATCGGCTATGACTTCCAGGCCGGCAACGCCGTGTTCGGCGTCGAGGGCGAAGCCACCGGCTCCACCGCCAAGCGCACCGACACCAGCGTGCTCGTCGCCGGCGACCGTGCCCGCATCAGCACCGGCCGCGACCTCTATGTCGGCGCGCGCGTCGGCTTCACGGTCGGCGGCAACACGCTGATCTATGCCAAGGGCGGCTATACCAACGCCAAGTTCGACAGCCGCTACGTCTCGGGCACGACCAACATCCGCACCTCGGACAATGCCGATGGCTGGCGTCTGGGCGCGGGCGCCGAGATGAAGCTGAACGACAAGGTCTATCTGAAGGGCGAGTATCGCTACTCGAAGTACAATGACGACAATGCCGGCATCGATGCCAAGCGCCACCAGGTGCTCGCCGGCGTCGGCGTGCGCTTCTGACAGCCTTAACTGCGTATTTAAGGTGTGAACTATAGGGCCGGGGCGCTTGCTCCGGCCCTTTTTGCCGTTAAGGGTAAAGGTCGGAAAAGTCCCGGTACCGGGTTAGATTCGGGCGACACATGCCCCGGGGGTTCTTGATGAAGGCGACGATCGAACGCGCAACTCTGTTGAGGGGCTTGAGCCACGTCCAGTCCGTGGTCGAGCGGCGCAACACGATCCCCATCCTGTCCAACGTGCTGATCGAGGCACAGGGCGGCGGCGCGCTGCGCCTGATGGCGACCGACCTCGACCTGCAGATCGACGAGACGATTGCAGCGGCAGTCGATCAGCCCGGCGCGATCACCGTGCCGGCGCACACCCTGTTCGACATCGTCCGCAAGCTGCCCGAGGGCGCGCAGGTGGAGCTGTCGGCCGCCGAGGGGCGGATCACTGTCAATGCCGGCCGTGCGCGCTTTACGCTGTCGACGCTGCCGCGCGACGATTTCCCGATGATCGCCGAGGGCGAGCTGCCGACGGTGTTCGAGCTGCCGGCCGAGACGCTGAAGCAGATCATCGACAAGACGCGCTTCGCCATCTCGACCGAAGAGACGCGCTATTATCTCAACGGCATCTATCTGCACGTGGTGGACGAGGCGACGCCGGTGCTGCGCGCCGCCGCGACCGACGGCCACCGCCTTGCCCGCGTCACCGTGGCGCGGCCGGACGGCGCCGATGCGATGCCGGGCGTGATCATCCCGCGCAAGTGCGTGGGCGAGCTGCGCAAGCTGCTCGAGGAAGTGGACGGCTCGATCGGCGTATCGCTCTCGGGCTCGAAGATTCGCTTCGACCTGGGCCAGGCGATCCTCACCTCGAAGCTGATCGACGGCACCTTCCCCGACTATACCCGCGTCATCCCGACCGCGAACGACAAGCTGCTCAAGCTCGATCCGAAGAGCTTCATGGAGGGCGTCGACCGCGTCTCGACCATCGCGACCGAGAAGACCCGCGCGGTCAAGATGGCGCTGGAGCGCGACAAGGTGATCCTTTCGGTCACCAGCCCGGAGAATGGCGCGGCGGCCGAGGAAGTGCCGGGCGACTATGCCGCCCAGGGCTTCGAGATCGGCTTCAACAGCCGCTACCTGATGGACATCCTCAACCAGATCGAAGGCGATTCGGTGGAAGTCCATCTGGCCGACGCCGCGGCGCCGACGCTGATCCGCGAGAACGACAAGTCGCCGGCGCTCTACGTGCTGATGCCGATGCGGGTCTGATCCCGCACCGGCATCCATGCCTTCGGGCGCGCTTGGGGTTTGGCACTCCTATTCCCGCAACCGTCATCCCCGCGAAGGCGGGGATCCATCTCGTACGCGCTCTGCCAATATGCCGGTAAAGCTTGCGGCGCGTCCGGGAGATGGGTTCCCGCCTTCGCGGGGATGGCGGAAGGAAAGTCTGGCTTCCAGATAAATCAATGAATTATCCGGGTTCTCGGCCTAGGCGAACAGCCCGCGGCGCACGCCCGACACGATCGACACCACCAGATACACGGCCATGACGATGATCACCATCGTCCACATGCTGACGGCCTGGACGAGCCCGAGCTTGACCAGCGCGGCCCAGCCGAACAGCCCGCCCTGGAGCAGCCAGAAGCTCACGGCCGAAGCCTCGGCCACCGACGCGCGGCTGAGCTCGTCGCTGTCGCGCACCACCTTGATGTTGAGCCAGTTCTGCACGGCGAGCAGCAGGCCGATCCCCACCGCCACTGCGATCGCCGCATTGCCGGCTAGGCCGAAATACGCTGCCAGGGGCGGCGCGAGCAGCAGCAGGCCGGCGAGGACCATGATCACCCCGCTGAGCCGGAGATAGCGCAACGTCCCGCGATCGAGCGGATCGCCCGCCTCGTAATTGGCTGCCAGGCGCCGATAGAGCGCGACGTTCGAGGCGGCGACGATGGCGAACAGGCCGAGGAACAACAGCGCGGCCGCGACCGCGAGCGATGCCAGGTCCTCACCCGGCATGCCGGCCAGCCAGTCGCCCAGGTGCAGCTTTCCGAGGAGATAGCCGGCGGGATAGCCGATGATGAGGCCGCCGGTCAGGGCGATGGCGAACCGTATCAGCAGCCGGCGGGTGCGGGAATCAACCGGGGATGCGTTCGGGCGGGGTCCAGTCGTCAAGGAAAATGGCATCGATAGGCACTCCGAAAATCTTCGACAGCCGCATCGCCAGCGGCAGGCTGGGGTCATATTTGTCGGTCTCGACCGCGTTGATCGTCTGGCGCGACACGCCGAGCAGCCCGGCCAGCTCGCCCTGGCTCAGTCCGGCCTCGGCCCGCAGCACGCGCAGCCGGTTCTTCATTCGCGCTGTCCAGAACTCTGTACCATATGACAAGAATTCTTGTCATTTCCGCCGTGATTGTCAAGAGCTCTTGTCAGGTGCGCGCGAAAACCGGCGGGCGAGGTTGATTTCCCGCCCCGACTCCTATATTGACACTATTGTCAGTAAGGGATTCGCTTCCATGGCCACGCAACCCGCGCCGCAGATCTTCAACCCCGGCATCCCGATGAAGCGGGAATGGGGCACCGCGTTCCGCGCGCTCGGGCGGCTGCTCGCCAATGGTGACGATACCGAGCAGGTCTTCCGCATCATGCGCGCGCTGAACGGCGATGCGACGCAGAGGAGCTATCGCAAGCTGCTGACCATGCCCAATGGCGGGCGCATCGCCTTCCAGCATGTCGAGATGGCCGAGAAGCTGTCCGACCGCACCTGGATCGACGGCTTCGCCGAAGGCACTGTCGGCGCCGCCTATCGCAACTTCCTCGACCGCACCGGCTTTTCGGCGGACGGGCTGGTGGCCGTCAGCATGGCCGAGGGCGCGTTCCAGAATGCCGATATCCAGCATCCCTATGCCTGGATGGGCCGGCGCGAGCGCGACATCCACGACCTGTGGCACGTGATCACCGGCTATCAGGCCGACGAGCATCTGGGCGAGGCCTGCCTGGTCGCCTTCTCCTATGCGCAGACCGGTGGGCTCGGCTGGGGTTTCATCGGGATGGGCGCGGCGCTGAAGAGCATCCGCATCACCCGCAAGCTCGATTTCTTCCGCGCGGTGATCGAGGGCTATCGCCACGGCAAGCGCGCCGAATGGCTGCACGGCGAAGATTACGAGACGCTGCTCGCCGAGCCGCTCGACCAGGTGCGCCGCCGCCTCGGCATCGGTGATCCGGTGCGGTACCGGGCCGCCCAGGCCAGCCTGGCGGCAGCCGGCCTGAAGGGCATCTGATCCCTGCCTGCCCGTTCAGGGCAGATCCCCGATCTTGCCGCCGGCGCCGGGCTGCGCCAGCCCGCCCATCGCGCCGAAGACTTCCTCGGCCGGCACGACCGGCGCGGGCAGCTCGAAATGCTTCGGATCGATCGTCGCGGTGTCCACCGAACGGAGCGCGAGCACCGCCTTGCCCGGCTTCCCGGCATCGACCGGCTGGATGCGGAGCGGCGTACCCTTGGCGAGAATATCCCGCGCGGCGGCGCCGAACTGAGTCGATTCGGGAATGAAGCCGGCCATGAAATCGAGCGCGACTTCAGCGGCACGGGCAACGGTCCGTCCGATCGGCGCCAGCTGCGCATCGCTGCTCGTCACGATCTCGACATGACCCTTGCGGTCCCGCTCCGGCCCCTCGAGCATCCGCAGCAGCCAGGTCGAGCCGGTACGCCCGGCCACCACGGCGGTGGCGGGCCCCGGTTCCGCCACGAACCGGGTCTTCCCCGCTTCCGCCGCCGCGGCCTTGGGCAGCATGGCCTTCATCAGCACGACCATCGCCTGGAGCTCGAAGACCTTGGGCCCGGTCTTCCCGTACAGCACGACATAGTCGGCACCGTCGCGGCGGATGATCGCGAACTTGCCGGGCAGCTCGACGCGGGAATTCCCGCCTTCGGCCGCTTCCACGACCAGTTCCTTGTCGCCGTCCAGGCCATAGCGCGCCGTCACGTCGGCCAGCGCGGGCAAGGGCGCGAGCGCGAGCAGCGCGGCAAGGAACAGCCTGGCACCAAGCATCATATGTTGTTTCCCCGAGGATGCGGACGCCCGATCATCGGGCATGCGCCGTCCGGCGGCAAGCACGGCATGACGATGCATACGGGCAGGTGATCCCCGCCGCGCGATCGGCTATCGGCGGATAATGGCCGTATCCCGCCTCGTCCTCACCGATTTCCGCAACCATGAAGACGCCCTGCTCGCGCCCGGCCCCGGCTTCGTGGTGCTGAGCGGCGAGAATGGCGCGGGCAAGACCAACGTGCTCGAAGCGCTGTCGCTGCTGGCGCCGGGCCGGGGACTGCGCCGCGCGCCGCTCGCCGAGATGGCCCGCCAGGGCGGCAGCGGCGGGTTCGGCGTCGCCGCGCGGCTGGGCCCGGAGTCCGGCGGCATCGACATCGGCACCGGCACCCAGGCCGGTGCGCCCGAGCGCCGCCTGGTACGGATCAATGGCGCCACCGCCGCCGCCACCTCGCTCGCCGAATGGGTGAGCGTGCTGTGGCTGACCCCGGCGATGGACCGGCTGTTCGTCGATGCCGCGGGCGAGCGGCGGCGGTTCCTCGACCGGCTCACCCTCGCCCTCGCCCCGGGCCATGCCCATCATTCGACACGCTATGAAGCGGCGATGCGCGAGCGCAACCGCCTGCTCGCCGACGATGCCGCGCCGGATCCGGACTGGCTCGCGGCGCTCGAGGCGCGCATGGCGGAGCATGGCGCCGCCCTTGACGCCGCCCGGCACGCCGCCGTGTCCGCGCTCGCGGAACGGCTCGCGACGCAGCCCGAGGGGCCGTTCGCACGCGCCGGCCTTGCACTGGAAGGCTGGCAGGGCGATGCGGACGCGCTGGTCCGCGCGCTCGCCGCCGGCCGCCGGCGGGACGCGGCGGCGGGGCGCACACTGACCGGCCCGCACCGCGCCGACCTGCTCGTCACCCATCTCGGCAAGAACCAGGCGGCGCATCTCTGCTCGACCGGCGAGCAGAAGGCGCTCCTGCTCGGGCTGGTGCTCGCCCATGCCGAGCTGGTCGCCGAACGCGCCGGGCGGGCGCCGATCCTGCTGCTCGACGAAGTCGCCGCCCATCTCGATCCCGGCCGCCGCGCCGCGCTGTTCGCCCGGCTGGAAGGCCGCGGACAGGTGTGGATGACAGGCACCGAGCCGGCGCTGTTCGCCGCGGTGCCCGGCGGCGCCACGCGCTACCGCGTCGCCGACGGCACGCTGCTCGCGGAATAGAGCTGGACGCCGGGGCCCTTCTTCCGCACTCTTCCGCCCACAACGGGGAGGGAGACGGGGATCATGCCGGCATTGTTCATGCTCGGTGCCGCTGCGGCGGTGCTCGCGCCAGCACCGGGCGCATCCGCCGAAAAGCTGCGGGCCTGGCCGGCGATGCGCCATGAAGGCGCCGCCTATGCCGTGGCGACCGACCGGAAGAACCGGATCATTTCCTGCGTGCCGCTCGATCCCGCCACCGATGCGACCAAGGTGAAGGCGGCCTGCGCCACCCTCGCCGCCCGCGGCGTGCCGACGGCGATCACCCCGGCGCTGGCCAAGGGGTCGTCCGAGGAATGGTTTCCGTCCGCCGACTATCCCGCCGCGTCGATTCCGGAGCACAAGTCGGGCAGCGTGACCATCGTCTACGAAATCGACGAGCGCGGCGTGGCGACGGACTGCATGGTCCAGCACAGCAGCGGCATCGCCAAGCTCGATGTCGCCGCCTGTGCCGCGATGCTGAAGCGCGCGCGCTTCACCCCGGCCAGCTTCCAGGGCAAGCCGGTCCACGCAGCCGCGATCGCCACCTTCGCATATGACAGCGAGTAGACGCGCCTAGGGGGCCGCCGCGCCCCCTATTTTGCTTCCGTTTCGTGACGCCAATTCCTATATGCTGGGCATGGCAACCGACGACACCACTCCCGAAAATACTCCGAACCAGAACAGCTACGGCGCAGACTCGATCAAGGTCCTCAAGGGCCTGGACGCGGTGCGCAAGCGCCCCGGCATGTACATCGGCGACACCGACGACGGTTCGGGCCTCCACCACATGGTGTTCGAGGTCTCGGACAATGCGATCGACGAGGCGCTGGCCGGCCACTGCGACAAGATCATCATCCAGCTGAACGCCGACGGCTCGGTCTCGGTCGAGGACAATGGCCGCGGCATTCCCACCGGCATCCACCCCGAGGAAGGCGTCTCGGCGGCCGAGGTCATCATGACCCAGCTCCATGCCGGCGGCAAGTTCGAGAACACCAGCGACGACAATGCCTATAAGGTGTCGGGCGGCCTGCACGGCGTGGGCGTGTCGGTGGTGAACGCGCTGTCCGAGTGGCTCGACCTCAACATCTGGCGCGACGGCGAGGAGCATTACATGCGCTTCGCCTATGGCGACGCGACGGCGCCGCTGAAGGTGATCGGCACCGCGCCGGAGGGCAAGAAGGGCACGCGCGTGACCTTCCTCGCCTCGACCGAGAAGGCTCCCGGCGATGGCGGCACCTTCAAGAACCAGATCGAATATGACTTCGAGAAGCTCGAGCATCGCTATCGCGAGCTGGCCTTCCTGAACTCCGGCGTGCGCCTGTTCCTGCGCGACGCGCGGCACGAGGAGGTCAAGGAGGTCGAGCTCTACTACGAGGGCGGCATCGCCGCGTTCGTGAAGTGGCTGGACCGCAACAAGCAGCCGCTGATGCCCGATCCCGTGGCGATCGCCGGCACCCGCGACGACGTGACCATCGATGTCGCGCTGGAGTGGAACGACAGCTATTACGAGAATGTCCTCTGCTTCACCAACAACATCCCGCAGCGGGACGGCGGCACCCACCTGGCGGCGTTCCGCGCGGCGCTGACCCGCACCATCAACAACTATGCCGACAAGAGCGGCATGCTGAAGAAGGAGAAGGTGACGCTCACCGGCGACGACATGCGCGAGGGCCTCACCGCGATCGTCTCGGTCAAGCTGCCCGATCCGAAGTTCAGCTCGCAGACCAAGGACAAGCTGGTCTCGTCCGAAGTGCGCCAGCCGCTCGAGAGCCTGATGGCCGACAAGCTGGCCGAGTATCTGGAGGAGAACCCCGCCAACGCCCGCATGATCATCCAGAAGGTGATCGACGCGGCGGCGGCGCGCGAGGCGGCGAAGAAGGCGCGCGAGCTCACCCGGCGCAAGGGCGTGATGGACATCGCGTCGCTGCCCGGCAAGCTCGCCGATTGCCAGGAGCGCGATCCGGCCAAGTCCGAGCTGTTCCTGGTCGAGGGTGACTCGGCCGGCGGCTCGGCCAAGCAGGGCCGCGACCGGCATTTCCAGGCGATCCTGCCGCTGCGCGGCAAGATCCTGAACGTCGAGCGCGCGCGCTTCGACCGGATGCTGTCGAGCCGCGAGATCGGCACGCTGATCCAGGCGATGGGCACCGGCATCGGCCGCGACGACTTCAACCTGGAGAAGCTGCGCTACCACAAGATCGTCATCATGACGGACGCGGACGTGGACGGCGCGCACATCCGCACGCTGCTGCTCACCTTCTTCTACCGGCAGATGCCCGAGATCATCCAGGCCGGGCATCTCTACATCGCCCAGCCGCCGCTCTACAAGGCGACCAAGGGCCGCAGCGAAGTATATCTCAAGGACGATGCCGCGCTCGATCAGTATCTGGTCGAGGCGGGCGTGGGCGCGACCCGGCTGGAGACCAATGAAGGCCCGATCTTCGGCGACGAGCTGATCAGGCTGGTCGACCATGCCCGGCGCATGCGCACCCTGATGCGCTATGTGCCGCGCCGCTACGCGCCCGACATCGTCGAGGCGCTGGCGCTGGCCGGCGCCTTCGATCCCGAGGCGAGCCGCGAGCAGCGCGCCGAGCGGCTGGGCGCGGTCACCCGCCGGCTCGACCAGACCGACGAGGATGCGCGCTGGTCGGCCCGCGTCACCGACGAGGGCGGCTTCCATTTCGAGCGGCTGTGGCGCGGCGTGACCGACCACCACGTCATCGAGGCGGCATTCCTGACGTCGGCCGAGGGCCGCAAGCTCCACGCGCTCGCCGCCGAGCAGGCGGCCAGCTATGGCGCGCTCGCCAAGCTGGTGCCGGCCAAGACCGCCGCGCCCGAGGAAGCGGCACCGGCCGCGGAAGAGGGCGAGGAACTGGTCGCCGCCGCCAAGGGCGAAACGCTGGTGGCGCGGCCGAGCGAGCTGCTCGACGCGATCCTGGCCTCGGGCCGCAAGGGCCTGTCGATCCAGCGCTACAAGGGCCTTGGCGAGATGAACGCCGAGCAGCTCTGGGAGACCACGCTCGATCCGGCCAATCGCTCGATGCTCGTCGTCCAGGTCGACCAGGCCGATGTGGCGGACGAGATCTTCACGCGCCTGATGGGCGACGTGGTGGAGCCGCGCCGCGAGTTCATCCAGGAGAATGCGCTGAGCGTCGCCAATCTCGACGTATAGGCTGGGGGTTCAAGATATCTGATTTTGTCGTCATCCCCGCGCAGGCGGGGATGACGGTGGAAGTGGGGATGACGGAGGAAACAAAACCCCGTCCGGGCTCCCGCTCTAGCTCCCGCATCGCCGCCGTATCGGGCCCGAACCCGGGAAATCGCTCTTTACAAAAGCGGTATGATCGCGATCATTCGCGCATGGCGTGACGGGAGTTCTGTCGATGCGCATCCTGGCGTTGTCGCTGCTATCTACGCTTTCCTGTGCATCGCCCGTCTTCGCGCAAACTTCCGAACCGCTGGGGCTGGACTATCGCTCGGCGCAGGACAGGCTGCTCCAGCGTTCCGACGCGATCGAGGCCGCCGCCGCCAATCTGCGCGGCAAGGAGGCGCAGGAAGGCGCCACCCGCACGCTCGGCCGGCTGGACGTGGACGTCGAGGCGCAGCTGCTCGAATATCAGAAGACGCTCTATCTGCCGCTCGGATCGCTGGCGCCGGTGGCGGAATCCTTCGGCATCCGCGATCCGCTGAAGTTCCGGCAGGAGCGGACGAGCGCCCGGCCGATCGTCACCGCCACCCTGCCCTTCTACACCGGCGGCCAGATCTCCGGGACCCGGGCCGGCGCCCGCGCCCAGGTGGCCCAGGCCAAGGCCGATCGCGACCTCGCGGTGGACAATGCGCTCGTTCAGCTGGTCCAGGCCTATTATGGCCAGCAGCTCGCCGAGCGGGCACTGGGCATCCGCCGCGACGTGCTCGACGGGCTCAACCGCCATGTCGCCGACGCGGTGAAGCTCGAACAAGCGCGCTTCATCAGCCGCGCGCAGCGCTTGCAGGCGGAAGTGGCGCGCGACGATGCCGCGCGCGAATATGAAAAGGCGATATCGGACCTGGGCACCGCCAATGCCGCGCTCGCCGGCATGCTCCGCGCGCCGGCCGGCGTGCATCCGCTCAGCCCGCTCGGCGTCAATTCGCAGCCGCTGGAGCCGCTCGAGAGCTTCAAGGCCGCCGCGCTCTATGCCCATCCCCAGCTCGCCCGGCTGCAGGCGCTGGAGGATCAGGCGCGCGCCGGGGTGACGCTCCAGCAGTCGAAGCTGCGGCCGACCATCTATGGCTTCGGCCAGTATAATTTCGACACGCGCAATTCGCTGCTCACCGATCCGGACTGGTCGGTGGGCGTCGGCCTGAAATACAAGCTCATGTCGGGCGCCGGCCGCCAGCAGCAGGTGGAGGCCGCGCGCGCGACGGTGGCGCAGGCCGAGGCCGGCCTGCGCGAGGCGCGCACCCAGCTCGAGATCGGCGTGACCAAGGCCTGGGGCGAGACGGAGGCGGCGCGCAGGCGCTTCCTGCTGCTCGACAGCGCGCTTGCCTCGGCCACCGAGAATCTGCGGCTGCAGACGCTCTCGTTCCGCGAGCAGCAGGTCACGTCGCTCGACGTGATCGACGCGCAGCTCGGGCTCGGCCGCGCCCGCGTCCAGCGCGCCCAGGCGGCCAACGACTATGTCCAGGCGCTCGCCCAGCTGCTCAGCCTGAGCGGCCAGATGGCCCGCATGCCCGATTATCTCGCCCGGGCCGACAAGGTGATCCCATGACCGATACCGCGATCGAGGACGAAGCCCCCGCGCCGGCGCCCGCTCCCGCCCCTGCCAGGCGCTTTCCCGTCGCGCTGGTCGCCGGGCTGGTGGTGGCCGTGCTGCTCGCGCTCGGCCTGTGGCTGGCCTATCGCCCCGCGCCGGACCAGATTCAGGGCATGGTCGATGCGCGCGAGATGCGGATCACCAGCAAGGTCACCGGCCGCATCGGCGCCTTCCATGTCGAGGAGGGGCAGCCGGTAAAGGCCGGGCAATTGCTCTACACGCTCGACAGCCCGGAAGTCGCCGCCAAGTCGGAACAGGCGGGCGGGGCGCTGGCGGCGGCGCAGGCGGTGGAGAGCAAGGCGGACGAAGGCGCCCGGCCGGAGGATATCCGCGCGGCCGAGGCGCAGTGGCGCCGGGCACAGGCCGCCGCCGAGCTGGCCCGCACCACTTCCGCGCGCACCCAGCGGCTCTACGAGCAGGGTGTGATCGCCGGGCAGAAGGCGGACGAAGCGCGAACCAACGCAGTCGCTTCCGCCGAACAGGCCAAGGCGGCGCGCGCGCAATATGATCTCGCGCTGGCCGGGGCGCGGCGGCAGGACAAGGCGGCGGCGACCGGCCAGGTGCAGCAGGCGCGCGGCGCGGTGGCGGAAGTGCAGGCCGCCGCCGACGAGACACGAGTGACGGCGCCGGCCGATGGCGAGGTCGGCAAGCGGCTGGCCCAGCCGGGCGAGCTGGTGCCGCAGGGCTTCCCGGTGTTCATGCTGACCGACATCGCGCACCCCTGGGTGACGCTCAACGTGCGCGAGGACCAGCTGCGCGGGCTGGCGCGCGGCAAGGAGCTGGCCGGCACGATCCCCGCCCTCGCCAACAAGCGGGGGCGCTTCCGCGTCGTCTATACCGCCCCGGCGGGCGACTTCGCCACCTGGCGCGCGACGCGGCAATCGACCGGGTTCGACATCAAGAGCTTCGAGGTGCGCGTGGTGCCGGTCGCCCCGGTCGAGGGGCTGCGGCCGGGCATGACCGTGCTGTTCGACTGGCCGGCCTGACCGGCATGGCGGGCGCCTTCGGCAGCGCGCTGCGGCGGGAGGCGCGGTTCCTGGCCTCGAATTTCTGGGATCTCGCGCTGGTCTCATGGGTGCCGCTGCTGCTGATGGCGGTGGTGGCGATCCAGCTGTCCTCGGGCGTGATGCGCGGCCTGCCGATCGCGGTGGTCGACCAGGACGACAGCGCCGTCTCGCGCGAGCTGACCCGGCGGCTGGACGCGGCGCCGGGCCTGCGGGTCGCGGCTCGGCCGGGGGACATGCGCGCGGCGGAGCGGCTGGTGCGCTCGAACCGCGCCTATGCCGTGGTGCTGATCCCGGCGGGCAGCGAGCGCGCGGTGCTGCGCGGCGCCACCGCCAGCATCACCACTTTCTACAATGCCAGCTATTCCACTGCGTCGGGCGCGGCGCTGCGCGAGACGGGCAATGTCGTGCAGAGCCTGGCCGCGACGCTCGCCGCCACCCAGACCGCCGCCACGCTGGGACCCGGCAAGGTCCGGCGCCCGCCGGTCGCGGTGCAGAGCGCGGTGCTGTTCAATCCGCAGGGCAGCTATGAGCCGCAGCTGGTCGCGCTGATCCATCCCGCGCTGCTCCACCTGATCTTCATGGTCGCGGTGGCCAGCGCGCTCGGCCGCGAGCTGCGCGACGGCACGATCGGCGAATGGATCGGCGGCGAGCCCCCCCAGCGCGCGGCCGCCGCCGTGGCGGGCAAGCTCGCGCCCTATCTCGCGATCTTCACCGGCTGGGGGCTGCTGGCGATCGGCTATGTCGCCGGGCTGCGCGGCTGGCCGGTGGCGGGGAGCGTGGCGATGCTGCTCGCCGGCTATGTCGCCATGTACCTCGCCTATGTCGGCGTGACGCTGCTGGTCGTCGGGCTGACGCTGACCATGGGCAAGGCGCTGTCGGTCGCCGGGCTCTATGCCGGCGCGTCCTTCGCCTTTGCCGGCGCGATCTTCCCGATCGAATCGGCGTCCGGCTTTGCGCGGCTGTGGAGCGCGCTGCTGCCCTATTCGGCCTTCGCCAAGCTGCTGGCCGAGCAATGGATCATGGGCGCCCCCGCCGCCCAGTCGCTATGGCAGCTGCTGGCTATGCTCGCCTTCCTGCTGGTCGGCGGCGGCATCGGGCTGCCGCGCTACCTGGCGGCGGCGCGGCGGCCGGAAAGCTGGGGCCGGCGATGATCGGCCGCGCCTTCGTCGCCACCTTCCGCGCGATCTTCGCCGACAGCTCGGCGCTGATGCTGCTGATCGGATCCTGCATCCTCTACGCCTTTTTCTATCCCTCGGCCTATTCGGGCGAAGTGCCGGTGCGGATGCCGATCGCGGTGGTCGACATGGACCATAGCGGCACCAGCCGCGCGCTGGAGAACCGGCTCGGCGCGGTGCAGCAGGCCGAGCTGGTCGCGCGCCCGCCCTCCCCCGCCGCGGCGCTGCGCCTGCTCCAGGAACGGCGGGTGAGCGCCATCGTCGTGATCCCCGCGGACTTCGAGCGGCGCATCCTTTCCGGCGGCCAGGGCGTGGTCGCGCTCTACGGCAACGGCGCCTATCTCCTACGCACCTCGACGGCGCTGGCCGGCGTCGGCGCGGCGCTGGGCGCGGCCGGGCGCGACGCCGCAATCGACCAGGCCATGGCGCAGGGCGCGCCCGCGCCGCCCCCGCTCGCGATGATCCAGCGCCCGCTGTTCAACACCCGCGAAGGCTATGGCAGCACGATCTTCCCGGGCGTGGCCTTTCTGATCATCCAGCAGACGCTGCTCATCGGCCTCGCCATGCTCGCCGCGACGATGCGCGAGCAGCAGGGCAAGCAGGGCATTGCCCCAGCCGGCCTGCTCGGCATCGCGCTGGCCTTCTTCGTCATCGGCTGCGCGAACATCGCCTGGTTCACCGGCTTCGTCTTCTGGTTCCAGGACTATCCGCGCGCGCAGGCCGATCCGGCCGCGCTGCTCGTCTCCGCCGCCCTGTTCGTCGCGGCGACGGTGGCGGGAGCCCTGGCGCTCGGCAGCTTCTTCCGCACGCGGGAGCGGCCGATCCAGCTCTGGATCGTCACTTCCGTCCCGATCTTCTTCCTTTCCGGCCTGTCCTGGCCCGCCGAGGCGACGCCGCATTGGCTGACCCTTATCGCCCGCCTGCTGCCGACGACGCCGGGCATCCGTCTGATGGTCGGCATCAACCAGATGGGCGCGACGCTGGCCGAGCAAGGGGCCGAGCTCCTCAACCTTGCCCTGCTCACGCTGCTCTATGGCGGCATCGCAGCCTGGCGCTACCGGATCCGCAAGGCTCCGCGAATATCTGCTATTGCAAGTTAATAGCATCAACTCTAACGCGGCTCCATAGCATTCGAACGGGGGCCGCCATGCGATTTGCCAAACTCATGCTGCTGGGCGCGCTCGGTGCGCTGGTGCTGGGCAGTGCGGCCCAGGCGCACATGCCCTATCTGCTCCCGACGCTGTTCGATGTCGGCAAGGGCGACCACGTCACCGTCACCACTTCGTTCGGCGAGGACGCGTTCGTGCCGGAGATAGGCATGAAGGACGCGCCGTTCCACCTGATCCGGCCCGACGGCACGCGCGGCGAGGTCGGCAAGCCGACCTATCTGCGCGACCTCACCATCTTCGAGGCCGATCTCCCGGCCGAGGGCACCTATCGCCTCACCACCGGCCAGCGGCTCGGCCGCAAGGGCAAGATGTATCAGGCGGGCGGCAAGTGGATCATCGCCGGCGAGGACGGCGCCGCGCCCGCCGGCGCGCGCGAAGTCGATGTGCAGAGCACCACGCTGGCCGAAGCCTATGTCACCCGCGGCGCGGCGAGCGCCGGGGCGTTGCGGCCGATCGGCACGGCGCTGGAGATCCAGCCGCTCACCCATCCCGCGGAGATCGCCGCGGGCAGCGACGCCAGGTTCCGCCTGCTGTTCGACGGCAAGCCCCTCGCCGACACCGAAGTCACGCTGTTCCGCGCCGCGGGCAATTATGACGGCAGGAAGATCGCCGCGACGGCCCGGTCGGACGCGCAGGGCAATTTCACCCTGCGCCCCGGCGATGCCGGGCTCTACCTGGTCCTGGTCCGCCACCGCACGGCGGCGCCGGCCGGGTCGGAAACCCCCTATCGCAGCTATACCTACACGCTGGCCTTCGACGCGGCCTGAGCGGCTCGTCGCCGCCCAACCACGATATGGCGCAGTATCGACCCGGCGCGGTGGATTTGTCCGGCGATCGGCGGCAGGCCTCCTCCCGGGCAAGACGAGGCAAGTCAAATGGGGGCAAGGTTCGAGCGGGGGATGGCATTTGCCGTTGCGGCAATGCTGCTTTCGCCCTGCGCGATTTCCCATGCGAACGCGCCCGGCCTGGCGCCCGCCGCCGCGATCGCCACCGGCGAGGCCAGCTATTATGCCGATCGTTTCGCCGGCAGGCGCACCGCGAGCGGCGAAGCCTATGACCCCAGCGACTTCACCGCCGCGCACCGCAGCCTGCCGTTCGGCACGCGCGTGCGCGTCACCGATATCGGCAGCGGGCGCAGCGTGGTCGTGCGGATCAACGACCGCGGCCCCTGGGACAAGGGCCGGCTGATCGACATTTCCCGCGCGGCCGCGAACGAGATCGGCCTTGCCCGCCGGGGCCGGGGCACCGTGTCGCTCGCGCTGGCGGAAGCGGAAGAGGCCGAAGCCGGCCAGGACTAACGAAACGCCCAGCGCAGCGTACGCGCCACGCCGCGCGTGCCGATGCGCAGCGCGGGCGTCGCCAGGCCCGCCCCGGAAAGCCCGTGCATCGTCCGCGCCCAGCCGGGCAGCAGGTCCACCGCCGCGCCGAAGGTGAGCGCCTGCACCGGCGCTACCGCCAGGCTGGGCGCCGGCTGGTCGAGCACCATGCGCGCCACTTCGCGCGTGCGCGCATCGACCAGCAGCTCGGGGCGCATCGCCGCGATCAGCGCATCCGCCTCCGCCCGGCTGCGCGGGATCGGGTCGGTACCCAGCGCCTCGGCGATCCGCGCGAAATCGGCGAAATACCTGTCCTGCTCGGCCATCGGCATGCCCGGTTCGGCATAGCGCATCCAGGCATCGAGGAAGCTCACCGCCTCGGTCACATGCACCCAGGCGAGCAGGCGCGGATCGTCGGCGGCATAGGGCGTGCCGTCGGGCAGCACGCCCTTCACCCGGGTGTGCACCTCGCGCACCCTGGCGATCGCCGCGCCCGCCTCCTCGGCCGAGCCATAGGTGGTCACCGCGATGAACCGCGCCGTGCGCCGCAGCCGCCCCAGCATGTCGCCGCGAAAGGCGGAATGGTCCCACACCCCCGCCAGCACTGCCGGGTGGAGCATCTGGAGCAGCAGCGCCGCGACCCCGCCCACCATCATGGTGGTGACGTCGCCATGCACGCGCCACACCACCGATCGGGGCCCGAACAGGCTCTCCTCGGGCTTGCGCTGGACCGGCTTCTCGCCCCGGGCCTGATCGTTGAACACGGCGCGCACCTGGCCGATCAGCGCGCCACGCAGCCTTTTCGCGATGCCGTCGGCAGGGTTCATGGCTTCCAAGCTAGGGACTAACAGCTTTCCCGCAACCGCCCGTTTTCGCGGGGGCATCACGCTGATAGGATGTCATGACGTCATCGCATGGGGTGAGTCTTGCTCCGATCGAAGCGAATAAAAACGCTGTCCCTCGCCATCGCCACCGGCCTGCTCGCCACCGCGGGCGCCGCCCAGATGCAGCCGATCAACGACGGCACCGTGATGGCCTCGGTCGAACGGCTGAGGCCCGGCCAGTATATCTGGGTGCCCGAGATCGCACCGGCCGGCCCGATGCTGGTGGTGGTGAACATCGCCACCCAGCGCGTGGTCGCCTATCGCAACGGCGTGCCGATCGCCGTCTCCACCATCTCGACGGGCAAGGCCGGCCATCGCACCCCCACCGGCGTCTTCACCATCCTGCAAAAGGCGAAATGGCACCGTTCGAGCAAATATTCGAACGCGCCGATGCCCTTCATGCAGCGCCTCACCTGGTACGGCATCGCCCTCCATGCCGGGAACCTGCCGGGCTATCCGGCCTCGCATGGCTGCATCCGCCTGCCGCACGAATTCGCCCGGCTGCTGTTCGAGCAGACCGATCTCGGCATGACCGTGATCGTCACCAACCAGGCCCCGGCGCTGCGCATCGGCACGGATCCGGTGTCGCCCGCCCTCCCCGCAGGCCCGGCGGTGTGGCGGCCCGAGCTTGCGCGCTCCGGCCCGGTATCGATCGTGGTGAGCGGTGCCGACCGGCGGATGGTGGTGCTGCGCGGCGGCGTCGAGATCGGCTCGGCCCCGGTGGCGTTCGACGGGGTGATCGACCGGGTCCAGGCCTATGTGCTGCAGGATGTGGTCGCTGGCGACTATCGCTGGCAAAGGCTGGCGCTGCCGGGCGAGGGCCGCGCCGCCGCCGGCCTCGCCGCGCCGGACGCCGGGCGTTTCCAGGGCAGCGATCCCTTCCGCCGCGCGCTCGCCGGCGTGGTGGGGCCCGGCACCACCCTGGTGGTGATTCCCGATTCGCTCGGCCTGGGCAGCGATCTCGCGCGGCCCGCCGCCGCCGCGCCGGAAGCGCTGATCGAGAACGATCCCGGCGTCGCCGGATGGCTGGAAGACGACGAAGTCACCACGCGCTGAGCCGGAAAGCGAAACTAAACGCGCCCCCAAGCGCTTTCGCATTGACCCCGTAACATTTCGCAGTGCAGCAACGCGCCCCATGGCTAGCCTCGCGATCGCAAATAACGAGGATGTTCGCTTCCTCGGTCGGCTCCTCGGCAACGTAATCCGTGCCTATGGCGGCGAGGAGCTGTTCAAGCGCATCGAATATATCCGCTCCACCTCGGTCGATCGCGCCCGCGGCGTCGCCGGGGCCGGCGCGGTGGATCGCGGGCTCGACCGGCTGACGCTGGACGAGACGCTCGATTTCACGCGCGGCTTCATGCTCTTCTCGATGCTCGCCAACCTGGCCGAGGATCGCCAGGGCGTCGAGACCGAGAAGGACGCCGACATCGCCTCGGCGCTGCGGCGGCTGGAGGGCGAGGGCATCGGCCGCGAAGCGGTGATGGCGCTGCTCGACCAGGCGCTGGTCGCCCCGGTGCTCACCGCGCATCCCACCGAAGTGCGCCGCAAGTCGATGATCGACCACAAGAACCGCATCGCCGAGCTGATGCTGCTGCGCGATCGCGGCGTGGCCGAGACCGAGGATGGCGACCAGGTGGAGGAAGCGATCCTGCGCCAGATCGCCCTGCTCTGGCAGACCCGGGTGCTGCGCCGCGAGAAGCTGGGCGTCGCCGACGAGGTGGAGACCGCGCTCTCCTATCTGCGCGACATCTTCCTGCCCGTCCTCCCGGCGCTCTATGCCCGCTGGGACCGGGCGCTGGGCGGCCGCGCGCCGTCCTTCCTGCGCCCCGGCAGCTGGATCGGCGGCGACCGCGACGGCAATCCGTTCGTGACCGCCGATTCGCTGCAGTTCGCGCTCGCCCGCGCCGCCGAGGCGGTGCTCGGCTATTATCTCGATGCGGTCCATGCGCTGGGTGCCGAGCTCTCGATCTCGACCGAGCATGTCCAGGTCAGCGAAGCGCTGCTCAAGCTCGCCGAGGCCAGCCATGACGAGGCCAGGAGCCGCGCCGACGAGCCCTATCGCCGCGCGATCACCGGCATCTATGCCCGGCTCGCCGCCACCCATCAGAAGCTGACGGGCAAGGCGCCGCCGCGCCCCGCCGCGCTCGCCGCCGAGCCCTATGCCAATCCGGGCGATTTCCGCGAGGAGCTGGTGACGATCGCCCATGCGCTGGCGGACGAAGGCGATGGGCCATTGGCCACCGGCGGCGCGCTGGGCCGGCTGATTCGCGCGGTGGAGACGTTCGGCTTCCACCTCGCCACGCTCGACATGCGTCAGAACAGCGCGGTGCACGAGCGCGTGATCGCCGAGCTGCTCAAGGCGGGCGGCGTGACCGGAGATTATGCGTCGCTCCCCGAAGAGAAGCGCGTCGAGATCCTCCGCAGGGAACTGGCCAGCGCCCGCCCGCTCACCAGCCCCTATGCCGAATATTCGGAAGAGACGGCGTCCGAGCTCGCCATCGTCCGCGCCGCGGCCCAGGCCCATGCCCGATATGGGCGCCAGTGCATCACCCATTACATCGTCTCGATGTCGCAATCGGTGTCGGACCTGCTCGAGGTGCACATCCTGCTGAAGGAAGCCGGGCTCTACATCCCGGGCGACGTGCCCCAGGCGCACATCATGGCGATCCCGCTGTTCGAGACGATCGGCGATCTCGAGGGCGCGCCGGCGATCATGGAAGCCTGGCTCGGCCTGCCCGAAGTCGCGGCGATCGCGGCGAAGCGCGGGCATCAGGAAGTGATGATCGGCTATTCCGATTCGAACAAGGACGGCGGCTACCTCACCTCGACCTGGCAGCTCTCGCGCGGCTCGACGGCGCTGAAGCCGGTGTTCGAGAAGGCGGGCCTGGGCATGCAGCTGTTCCATGGCCGCGGCGGCGCGGTGGGGCGCGGCGGCGGCTCGAGCTTCGCGGCGATCCTCGCCCAGCCCAAGGGCACGGTGCAGGGCCGCATCCGCGTGACCGAGCAGGGCGAGATCATCGCCGCGAAATACGGCACGCGCGAGAGCGCGCGCACCAACCTCGAGGCGATGGCTTCCGCCACGCTGCTCGCCAGCCTCGAGCCCGAGAAGCTGGGCAAGGCCGATGCGGCGCGCTTCGCCGCGGCGATGGACCAGCTCTCGGACAGCGCGTTCAGGGCCTATCGCGGACTGGTCTACGAGACCGAGGGCTTTCGCGGCTTCTTCCGCCAGGCGACGCCGATCGCCGAGATCGCCGGCCTGAAGATCGGCTCGCGCCCGGCGAGCCGGAAACAGTCCGACGCGATCGAGGACCTGCGCGCCATCCCCTGGGTGTTCAGCTGGGCGCAGGCGCGGATCATGCTGCCGGGCTGGTACGGCGTGGGCCAGGCGCTGGAAGCGTTCGCGGACAAGGGCCTGCTGCGCGAGATGGCAACGGCCTGGCCGCTCTTCGCCTCGACCCTGGCGAACATGGAGCAGGTGCTGGCCAAGTCGGACATGGAGATCGCCGCCCATTATGCCGCGCTGGTCGAGGATCCCGGCCTGCGCGACGCGATCTTCGGCCGGATCCGCGAGGGGTGGCAGAAGACGCATGACGGGCTGCTCCAGGCGACCCGGCAGACGCGGCTGCTGGAGAAGCATCCGGGGCTGGAGACGTCGATCCGCCTGCGCCTGCCCTATATCGAGCCGCTGAACCTGCTGCAGATCGAGCTGCTCAAGCGCCACCGCGCGGGCGAGGACGACCCCCGGATCGGCGAGGGCATCCTGCTCTCGATCAACGCGATCGCGACGGCGCTCAGGAACAGCGGGTAGTTTCCGTCACTCCGGCGAAAGCCGGGGTCTCGCGCGGCTCTCGTCCCGCGCCTTCGCTCGAGGTCCCGGCTTTCGCCGGGATGACGGTTATTCGAGGAACGGCGCCGCCACTTCCGCCGGCACGCGGATCAGGCGCTGAGTCGCGCGGTCGAGGATCGCCCAGGTCGTCCGGGCCTCGACGCGGACCTTCCCGTCCGCGCCGGTGAACTTCATGTGCCGGTCGAAGCGCGCGCCGCGCGGCGGCTCGGCGACCCAGGTCTCGACGGTGACCGTCTCGCCTTCGGTCACGTTGCCGCGATAGTCGATCTCGTGCCGGGTCACGACCCAGATATAGGCGTCCCGGTGCGCGGGCGCGGCAACCGCATGCCAATGCGCCACCGCCACGTCCTGGATCCACTTCACCCACACCGCATTGTTGACGTGCCCGAGCTCGTCGATGTCCTGGGGACCGGCCGTGATCGTCGCGGTATAGCTCGCCATGCGTCCTTCCAGCTTAACCAATCTCGGAAGCGCGGTCTTCACCGCGCGCTGCTAGCCCGGCATCATGATCCCGCGCCATCCCTCCCGGATCTTCCGCAGCCGCTGGGCCGCCTTGCTCTGGGCCGCGGGCGTGATCTTCACCGCCGTCACCTTCATCGGCTTCGGCGACAAGGAGAGCCATCAGGCCGCCGCCATGATCGAGGACGCGACCGGCACGAACGTCAGCAACAGCGACCTGGCGGTGCTCGAGAATTTCGTCAACGGATGACCGTGCAGGCGATCGGCGGCCGGCCGGGTGCTTCGAACGACATGGCGTCGCCCTTGCCCTCGAAGGTCGTGCTCCCGTCCGAATAGCGGACGCCGGAGGCCATGCGCTGCTGCGGCAGCACGAGCGTCCGCCCGTCGCGGGTGACGGTCGCGGTGTCCTTTTCCGTATCGAAGCGCGCGACGATGCGCACGCCGTCCATGCAGCGGAAGCGCACGGCGGCGCGATCGTCGGCGACCGGCGCCTTGTCGACCGGCGCGGGCGAGGCGTCGTCGGTGATGTTGGTGGCCTCCGCCTGCACGACGTTGCGTTCGGCGGCGGGCTGCGGGCTGGAGCAGGCGCCGAGCGCGAGCAGGGCGGTCAGGGTCAGGCGCATCGGGATTCCTCTTTCGTCCGGAAACGTAACGAATAGCCCGATGCGCCCGTTCCGCCAGCCTAGTCTTCGAGCGGCCGGTTGCCGACAAAGCCGAGCCTGGTGATGCCCGCGCGCTTCACGGTGGCGAGAATCCCGTCGAACCGGTCGTAGCGTGCCTCGGGATCGGTCTGCAGATGGAGGACTGCGCCCGATTTCTGCAGCGCCGCCAGCCGCTCGGGCAGCGCCGCGTCGGGCAGCGCCACGCCGTTCCAATGGAGCGCGCCCTGCCGGTCGATCGCGAGGACGGAAGGCGGCAGCGGATCGGCGACCGGGATCCGGCCCGAAGGCAGATCGACCGGCACCTTGTGCGAGGCGATCGGGATGGCGATGATGATCACGACGAGCAGCACCAGCATCACGTCGATCAACGGGGTGATGTTGATCGCGCCGATCGGGGCGGTATCGGGAATGCGGCGAGCACGGACGGCACGGATCATGGCACCTCTCCTCATTATGATGATGTAACATCACATAGAGAAATGCGGATGGCAATGCCCGACTCCCTCTCCGCTATCCCCCCCTGAAGGCGGGCACGTATCTCGCTGAAGCAAGTATCCCTCCGTCATTCCCGCCTTCACGGGGATAACGGCCATTGGGCACGCCTTGTCCCAAGGGGATAGGGGCCGAAGGGGAGCGGGACGTCAGCCCCTCAGCAATTCTCGTACTTCCAGTTCCGCCGCTTCCCCTCGCGCATCCAGGCGACCGCCTCGGCGACGCGCTTGGCCCTGGTCTCCGGCCGCTTGGCCTCGGCGATCCACTCGCAATATTCGCGGCGGCAGCTCGGTGGAAAAGCATCGAAGGCGGCCGCGGCGGCATCGTCGGCCGCCAGCGCCTCGGCCAGTTCGGGCGGCACCGCCGCCTCGCCCTTGGGCGCGGCGCGCGGCCGGGCGGGCTTCGCTTCGGCCGCCAGCGCCGCCGCCTCGCGAATCAGCCGCTCGACTTCCGCCGCGCCAGGCAGGTCGTCCAGCGATTCGATGCGGCCGAACTGGCCCATCGCCTCGCCTTCCCTGCCGGTTTCATTGTCCTGCCGGTTCCAGAAGCCGAAGCTGGCATGCGCCTTGAACGCGGCCATGTTGGCGAAGGGCCGGCCGCCGAGCGTGAAGAAGGGGTGCGACCATTTGATCGTCTCCTCCACTTCGGGCAGCGCGGCGTGGAAGCGCGCGCGAATCCATTGCAGGATCGGCCGCGCGAACGCGGCGCGGCTCTCGATATAGGCATCTACCCGAGGATCGCTGGCCATGGGGCGGCATGTTCCGCCGCCCCGGGCGCAACGTCAATAGCGGCGCTCAGGGCTCGAGCGCGTCCCCATCGGCATCGTCCAGATCATCGTCGTCCGCCAGCTCGTCTTCGTCGAACCCGTCCTGGATCTCGTCCTCGGAGATGGCGCGCGGGCGCTGGCCGCCCTCCTCGTCCTCCTCGCCGATCTCGTCGTCGACCATGCGCAGATCGTCTTCGTCGTCATCGGCGTCGGCGCCGAGATCGGGTGCCATGTCGGTCAGGACATTGCCGTCGCTCGGGCCGTCGGTGGTCGCCTCGAGGATCTCGGCGCGCTGGCTTTCGTCATAGCCCTCTTCGTCGAACCCGTCATCGCCTGGGCCGCGCCCCGGAACCTGATAGCCACCCATCCCTCGTCCTCGCTTCACGGCGCCCGCCACCGCGGCGGACCCTTCCCAGTGCGAACGGCGATCGTGCCCGAGCGTTCCCTAGCTGGGGCGGAACATGCGTCCGCGCTCGGTCACGGCAACTACCACGAAAGCGATGAGGCCCATAAGCAGGAATCCGGTGTAGAGCGGCACGGTGGTGCCGTCGAACGCCTGGCCGATCGCCGCGCCGATCAGCGCCGAGCCGAGCGTGGTGACGAAGCCCTGCAGGCTCGAGGCGGTGCCGGCGATCTCGCCCATCCGCTCCATCGCCATCGCCGAGAAGTTGGACGTGGAAAGGCCCACGCATCCCATCATCAGCGCCTGGAGCAGCGTGAAGCTCCAGATCGATTCGAATCCGCTCCAGGCCACGGCGAGGTGGATCGCGGCAAAGACGATCATGCCGGAGAGCGCCGTGTGCGAGATGCGGCGCATGCCCATCCGCATCACCAGGCGCGAATTGAGGAACGAGCCCAGCGCCATGGTGGAGGCGACGCAGGGGAAGACGACCGCCAGCAGCTCGGGCGCGTGGAACACGTCGTCCATCACCTGCTGCACCGAGCCGATAAAGCCGAACATGCCGCCCGACAGCAGCATGATGCCGATCGTATAGCCCACTGCCTGGCGATCGCGCAGCATCAGGCCGTAATCGGCGAGCACCCGCGCCGGGCTGAGCGACAGCCGCCCCTCCTGTCCCAGCGTCTCGGGCATGCGCAGCCAGAACCACAGCACCACCAGGCACGCGAGCGCGGCGACGGCCCAGAAGATCAGCCGCCACGACCCGGCATAGAGAATCAGCTGCCCCAGGCTCGGCGCGACGATCGGCGCGGCCATGAAGACGATGAAGGCCAGGCTCATCACCCGCGCCATTGCCCGGCCGGCGAAACAGTCGCGCACCAGCGCCACCGAGACGACGCGCGCGCCCGCCGCCGACGCGCCCATCGCCGCGCGGGCGACCAGCAGCAGCAGGAAGCTGCCCGAGAGCGCCGCCACCGCGCTCGTCACCACATAGGAGGCCAGCGCGAGCGCCAGCACCGGCCGCCGCCCGTAACGGTCCGAGAGCGGGCCATAGGCGAGCTGGGCGAAGGCGAAGCCGATCAGGAACGCCGTGACGACATATTGGCGATGATTGGGCGCATCGACGCCCAGGCTCGCGCCGATCGCGGGCAGCGCGGGCAGCATCGAATCGATGCCGAGCGCGGTGAGCGCCATCATGGCTGCGACCAGGCTGACGAACTCGCCGAACGCGAGCGGCGCCTTGTTCTGCGCTTGCGTTGTGAGATGCGGCTCTTCCATGCCGGCGCAAATGGCGCATCGTGCCGTGCGCGTCACCCCCCAAAGCCAACGCCTTTCTTGTGCCGGCCATGCGCTTCCGTTAGTGTGTTGCCTTTGCGATACACCAATGGAGAGCGCCGATGCGTCGTCTGCCCCTTCTGCTGCTTCCCCTCGCGCTCGCCGCCTGTGACGGCGGCACGAGCACCCCGGTGACGATCGACGTGAAGTCGGACGATGGCGACAATGGCAGCTTCCGGATGGAGAACGGCACCGTCTCGATCAAGGGCGACGGCTTCCAGGGCAATTTCAGGGTGCCGCAGATCAGGATGAAGGCCGACGACGTCGATCTCGACGGCGTGAAGCTCTATCCCAAGTCCGAGATCGCCGGCTTCCACATCACCGGCAGCGACAAGCCGGGCAAGAGCAAGGACGGGGGCAAGGTGCTGATCGACTTCACCAGCCCCGCCTCGCTCGCCGCCGTCCAGAACTGGTTCCGCGACGGCTTCACGAGGAAGGGCTTCAAGTTCGCGGCGAAGGGGGACGGCTTTGCCGGCACCACCTCGGACGGCGGCACCTTCACGCTCGACCTGAGCGCGGATGGCGGCGCGAAGGTCAAGGGCCGCATGGAGATGGCCGGCAGCTAGGATCGAGGCTCAATCGGCAAGCGCCGTCTCGTCCCCGCCATTCTCCACCGTCGTCCCCGCGGCCCCGAGTCCGGGCCATGCCGGCGCACCTCTTGTCGCGCCGGCACCGGCGGGTCTAACTGGGCCCAAGGAGACTCATAAATGGCTACTGTTCTCGACGAGGTGCCCCTCGTCTCGATGGCCGAACAGGCGAACGATCCCGATGGATTCGCACAGAAGTTCGGCCAGTCCTTCCGGCGCTTCGGCTTCGCGATGGTCGCCGATCATGGCGTGCCGCAGGAACTGATCGATCGCGCCTGGGCGATGACCAAGGCGTTCTTCGACCTGCCCGAGGCCGAGAAGCGCGCCTATTTCGTCGAAGGCGGCGGCGGCGCGCGCGGCTATACGCCGTTCAAGACCGAGATCGCCAAGGGCGCGCAATATGTCGACCTGAAGGAATTCTGGCATGTCGGCCGCGAGCTGGCCAAGGGCCATCGCTTCGAGAACGACATGGCGCCGAACATCTGGCCGGATCGCCCCGAAGGCTTCAAGGAGACGTTCCTCGAGCTGTTCCAGGCGTTCGACGACGCGGGCGACCGGCTGCTCTCGGCGATCGCCCGCTATCTCGGCCTCCAGCCCGACTGGTTCGATCGCGCGGTGCGGGACGGCAATTCCGTGCTGCGCCTGCTCCATTATCCGCCCGTCGCCGCCGACGCGCCCGAAGTGCGGGCCGGCGCGCATGAGGACATCAACCTGATCACCCTGCTGCTCGGCGCCGAGGAAGCGGGCCTCGAGCTGCTCGACAAGGACGGCCGCTGGCTGCCGGTCAAGCCGCCGGAAGGCGCGATGGTGGTCAATGTCGGCGACATGCTGCAGCGCCTGACCAACCATTACCTGCCCTCGACCACCCACCGCGTGGTCAATCCGCCGGTCGAGCGCCGCGGCACCCCGCGCTACTCGATGCCCTTCTTCCTGCACCCGGCGCCGGACTTCCTGATCGAGACGCTGCCGTCGACGATCACCGCGGACAGCCCGAACCGCTATCCGGAGCCGATCAGCGCGCACGACTATCTGTTCGAGCGGCTGGTCGAGATCGGGCTGATCAAGAAGTAACAAGCAAATCTTGCTTCCCCTCCCTGAAAGGGAGGGGCTAGGGGTGGGTCAGCGGCGGACGGGCTCGATGCCCGGCCGTCGCTTTCGCATCGGGCATCAAGCTCGCTACGCTCGCAACCCACCCCCGACCCCTCCCTTGCAGGGAGGGGAGTGAGAGAGACAATGACCGAACCGCTTCGTATCGCACTTGCAGGCCTGGGCACCGTCGGCGCGGGCGTGATCCGCCTGATCGACGCGAATGCGGCGCTGATCGCCCGCCGCGCCGGCCGGCCGATCGAAGTGGTCGCCGTCTCCGCCCGCGACCGGGCCAAGGATCGCGGCGTCGACATCACGCGCTTCGACTGGGTCGACGATACCGCCGCGCTGGCGCGCCATCCCCGGGCGGACGTGGTGGTCGAGCTGGTCGGGGGGTCGGACGGCCCCGCGCTCGCCCTGGCCCGCGCGGCGCTGAACGGCGGCAAGAGCCTGGTCACCGCCAACAAGGCGATGATCGCGCATCACGGCCTGGAGCTCGCCGCCGCCGCCGAGGATGCCGGCCTGGCACTCAAGTTCGAAGCCGCGGTGGCGGGCGGCGTGCCGGTGATCAAGGGGCTGCGCGAAGGCGCCGCCGCCAATGAGATCGCCCGCGTCTATGGCATCCTCAACGGCACCTGCAATTTCATCCTGTCCAAGATGGAGGCCGAAGGCCGCGACTTCGCCGACATCCTCGCCGAGGCGCAGCGCCTCGGCTATGCCGAAGCGGACCCCAGCTTCGACATCGACGGCGTCGATGCGGCGCACAAGCTCTCGATCCTCGCCAGCCTCGCCTTCGGGACGCAGCCGGCGTTCGACCGGGTGGCGATCGCCGGCGTGCGCCATATCCTCGCGGCGGACATCGCCGAGGCCGCATCGCTCGGCTACCGCGTCCGCCTGCTCGGCATCGCCGATGCCGGCCCGGGCGGGCTGTTCCAGCGCGTGCATCCGCATCTCGTGCCGCTCAGCCACCCGCTCGCCCATGTCACCGGCTCGACCAACGCCGTGGTCGCGGAGGGGAATTTCGTCGGCCGGCTGCTTTTCCAGGGCGCGGGCGCCGGCGACGGCCCGACCGCATCCGCCGTGGTGGCCGACCTGATCGACATCGCCCGCGGCGAATTCGGCCACCCCTATGCCATGCCCGCCGCGGCGCTCACCGCACAGGGCACCGCCGATGCCGGCGAGCGTACCAGCCGCGCCTATGTGCGCTTCACCGTGGCGGACAAGGTGGGCGTGCTCGCCGAGATCGCCGCGGCGATGCGCGATGCCGGCGTCTCGATCGAGAGCCTGATGCAGCGCGGCGCCAATCCCGACGGCAGCGTGCTGGTCGCCATCGTCACCCATGAAGGGCCGGAGCGCGCGGTATCGCAGGCGCTCGACAAGCTGCGCGGCTCGGCGAGCCTGATGGGCGAGCCGATGTGGATGCATATCCTCGCCGGCTAGGACGAGGACTCCTATTCTTCTTTCGTCGCCCCGGCCTTGGGCCGGGATGACGGCAGAAAATCAAATACTTGCCTGGGTTCTTAACCTGGGACGAGAACTCATGTTCCCGCAACCGTCACCCCTGCTTTCGCGGGAATGACGGAAACGGGCGGCGCCGGCCGCGGCTCAGTCGAGGCTGCTCTTCAGCACCTGGCGCCCCTTTTGCGGACATACCGGCGCGCCGGTGGTGCCGCAGGCCATGCCGGTGTTGCGCACCGCGTCGCGCTTCGCATCGGTGACTTCGGTGCTGGGAAGCGGCAGGCGGTAGCGCCTGGCGGGATCGGCCGGCACCGCGATGGCGAGGTTGCGCGGCTGCGGCGCGGCGCGTGCGGGGATGCTGGTGACGCGCGTCACCCGCGCCCTGGCCTTCCGGCGATGCTGCGGCGGTTCGGCGGCGGGCAGGGCATTGGCGAGGGCAAGGGCAAGCAGCAGCATCCGGGTCTCCGACGGGGGGTCACCGCGCTCAACGCGCGGCGCGGCGCCGGTTTCCCTCGGTATTTCTCAGGGTGCCAGTTCGCGGCGGACGGTGCGCACTCCGCGCGCGCTGACGCTCATCGTCACGCCCGCAAAGCCGCAGCGCACCAGGAACGCACCCTCGCCGCACGGCGCGCGCCCGTCCGCCCCGTCGAACAGCCGGTTGAGCCGCCCCTGGTCGGTATCGGGTCCATTGTAGGTCGTGGTCAGCGGCACCCGGTATTTGTCCGCCTCGCGCCGCGAGCAGACGACGATCTCGCTCTCGTCGCGCGCGCGCCGGCATGCGGGATTGGCCGACCAGCGCTGCCGGTGGGCCTCCATCACCTGCGCCGGCGACGGGTCATTGCTCTGGGCAAGCAGAAGCAGGGCGATCATCAGCATGTGCACGTCCTCCGCCCCCGGATTTCGTTTCACTAGCGGCAAGTTGTGACCGAATTGGGAATGGCCGCATGCTGACAACGTTAGCGGAATCGACAAGCGCCACGGCGCTGCCTAATCGCCGCCGCAAGTCCAATCACCCGGGGTATCCCATTCCCATGCCGCAGACCGCCAGCCACGCCCTCGACCGCGTCCTCGTCCTCGAAATGGTGCGCGTGACCGAAGCGGCGGCGATCGCCGCCTCCACCCTGGTCGGCCGCGGCGACGAGAAGGCGGCCGATGCCGCCGCGGTCGAGGCGATGCGCGACGCGCTCAACAAGCTCTATCTCGACGGCACCGTCGTGATCGGCGAGGGCGAGCGCGACGAGGCCCCGATGCTCTATATCGGCGAGAAGGTCGGCGCCGCGCAGGGCAAGGGCCCGGCGATCGACATCGCGCTCGATCCGCTCGAAGGCACCACCATCTGCGCCAAGGCCGGCCCCAATGCGCTGGCGGTGCTCGCGGTGGCCGAGAAGGGCGGCCTGCTCAACGCGCCCGACGTTTATATGGACAAGATCGCGGTCGGCCCCGGCTATCCCGAGGGCGTGATCGACCTGAACAGGTCGGCGACCGAGAATGTGCACGCGATCGCCGCCGCCAAGGGCGTGCAGCCGCACGAGATCATCGCCTGCGTGCTCGATCGCCCGCGCCACGAGAAGCTGATCGCCGAGCTGCGCGCGGTCGGCTGCGGCGTGGTGCTGATCGGCGACGGCGACGTGGCCGGCGTGATCGCCACCACCGACCCCGAGACGACGATCGACGTCTATATGGGCCAGGGCGGCGCCCCCGAGGGCGTGCTCGCCTGCGCGGCGCTGCGCTGCGTCGGCGGCCAGTTCAAGGGCCGGCTGGTCTTCCGCAACGACGATGAGCGCCAGCGCGCCCGGAAATGGGGGATCGAGGATCTCGACAAGATCTACGACCTTACCGAGCTGGCCAAGGGCGACTGCATCTTCGCGGCGACGGGCGTGACCGACGGCTCGCTGCTCGAGGGCGTGAAGCGCTTCGCCAACAAGATGACCACCGAGAGCGTGGTGATGCGGGCCCATTCCGGCACGGTCCGCTGGGTGAAAGGCGAGCACCGGCTCTGAGCGGCATCGCGCGGTACCGTGCTGCGGCTGCCGGTTCCGGCATGCCGCACGCGCCTCGGCAGCCAGCGCACCGCGGATAGCGTCGCGCCGCTTGGGTTGAACGCCCGGAGAAGCCCTTGAAACCTTGTCCGCCATCCTCGCCTTGGCGGGGATGACGATTATCGGAAGGCCTTTGTCTCAAGCGGACAGTCGCCAAGCCCACCCCGAATGACGCAGGGATGCGCCCGTCTTGCAATGTAGGCTTCCGCATGGCGTGCTCGTCCGGCCGCATGCGCTGCCGGGCCGCTCTTTCAGCCGTAGGAAATATAGGACGCCCGGCACCAGGGCGCCGGGCAACGAAGTTGCAAAGGCCCTGCCCGCCACAAGCCATTGGACGTCGGGACCTTCGGGACGTTCCAAGTGATTGGCGCCATAGCCGTGTAGGAAGATCCTAGCCCGCCGCGGCCAGCCCATGCGCCGCCGCGAAGGGCAGCCACAGCGAGACGCGCGCATCGTCCGGCAGCGGCACCGCCCGCGCCGGATCCTCGGGAAGCAGGGTCAGCCAGTCATATTGCCACGGCTCGAGCGGCAGGCAGGCGACCCGGTAATGCGCGCGGGCGACCGCGAGCAGCATCGGCTCCGGGCGCGGCGGGATCGGATCGCCCGTGGCGAGCATCTCGCCGAAGTCGAAGGGCAAGGCGAGCAGCCGGGCGGAGTCGGGCCGATACCAGCGCCGGGTCGCGGCCAGCGCGAGCAGCTCGGCCAGCACCGGATCCATGCCCGGCCAGGCCGGGGCTTCGCGCTCGATTCCGCGGGCACGGTGGACTTCGGCCTTGGTCCGCTCGATCCGCGCCAGGGCGGCGGGAATGGCGCCCACGTCCTGCGCCCCGCCCGGCGGCCGCGACGCCTCCAGCCAGGCGGGAAAACCGGCGCCGAAATCGTAGAGCGTATAGCTGTGCGACGGCCGCGCGGCGATATAGCCCCGGGCGAACAGGCCGAAGGCGGTCGGCCCGGCCAGCGCCGCGAGCAGGGGATATTCGCGCTCCAGGCACTCGGTCAGCCGCTGGCGATAGCCCCGGGCATAGATCTGGACCCGATCCTCCGCGGTCAGCCGGTTGTCGCCCCGGACATGGTCGCGCGCATCGCGATCGGAGGCGGCGAGGATCGCCTCCTGCATCCAGTCCTGCAGCGCGGCGAGCTCAGGCGGCAAGCGAGAGCCCCTCGCGCACGCGCCGCGCCTTGGCCAGCTCGGCGGCGACCACGGCGAATTCGGGAATGTCGGCATCCCATTCGACCATCGTGGCAACCGGTCCGCAGCGTTCCCAGACCCGGGCATAGAGCGGCCACACCGCATCGGGCACCGGCGCGTCATGGGTATCGATCAGATGAGTGCCATGATCGCTCGGCCCGGCGAGATGGACCTGCACGACATGCTCGGCGGGGATCGCCTCGAGATAGGCGAGCGGATCGAGCGCGTGGTTGAAGCTCGAGACATGGACGTTGTTGACGTCGAGCAGCAGCCCGCAGCCGGTCGCCGCGCACAATCGCGCCAGGAACTCGGCCTCGGGCATCTGGCTGGCGCGGAACTCCAGATAGGTGCTCGGATTCTCGACGATCAGCGGCCGGCCCAGGAAATCCTGCACCCGGCCCACCCGGTCCGCGACATGCACCAGCGCCGCCTCGGTGAGCGGCATCGGCAGCAGATCGTGGCTGTTCACGCCCTGCACCCCGGTCCAGCACAGATGGTCCGAGATCCAGAGCGGCCGGAAGCGCTCGGCCAGCGCGCGCAGCTTGGCGAGATAGGTCATGTCGAGCGGCGCGGTGCTGCCGATCGACAGCGACACGCCGTGCAGCACCACCGGCCGGTGCGCCGCTACATGCTCGAACACCCGCATGCCATAGCCGGCATTGTCGAGCAGATTCTCGGTGATCGCCTCGAACCAGTCGACGCCCCAGGCTTCCGGGGGCGTCGACATCAGGTGCGGAAAATGCTCCTCGCGCAATCCCAGCCCGTCACCGGGATTGGGCAGGCCGAGCCGAGGCTGCGTCATCGCCCCCCTCCCTAGGTCGAGGGCGGATAGGCGAGGCGCAGGTCGTTCGGCGCCTGCTGGACGAGGCCCGGCACCGGCTTGTCCGGATCGCCATTGACCTTGTAGGCCACGACCTTGGCAAAGGCCTGGAAGGCGATGTCCTCCACCTTGTCGCCTTCCTTGAAGTCGATCGTGGCGATCTTCTTCGAGGAAGGCGCGCCGCAGCCCGAGGGGGTGGGCGACGGCGAAGGCGACGGGGTGCCGCACAGATTCTTGTCCGCCTGGGCCTTCGGAGCGCCGCAGAGCACCGGCTTGGAACTGCCGACCAGCGCCCAGACCTCCATCGTGCCCGATTTGGGATAGAGCTGGAGCGCCGAGATCGGCACCGCGCAGCCGCCGAAGCCGCCGCAGATATTGTCGCTCGGCGCAGTGTACATCGGGCCGCCCGGCGTCGGCGTGGGCGAAGGCGTGGGGGTGCCGCACAGCCCGCCATAGGTGCGCATCGTCACCGCCGAGCAGCCGCCGCCCTTCACCGTGGTCGGCGTGCCGCAGCCGCCGCCCGCGACCGGGTTCGCCTTGGGCGCGTTCGAGGTCTTGGAGGAAGCGGCGCCGCAGCCGCTGCTCGCCCCGCCGCAGCTGCCGCCGCCGCTGGTGAGCTGGACGAAGCCGCAGCCGCCCTGCCCCTTGCACAGGTTCGAGCCGCGGCACGTGTGGTAGATCGAAGTCTGGGCGCAGGCATTGGTGCCCCATTTGCCCCCGACCTCGGCCAGGTCGAGCCCCTGGCAGGCATGGTTGACGATGTTCGAATCCGGCTCGCCGACGCCGACCGACAGGTCCGGCGTCCGGCCGAACACCGCCCAGGCGGTCGACATGCGGTCACCCGATCCCGCCATCGAGGGGAAGGGGAAGGACACGGTGGCGCCGGCCGGATTCCAATAGCTGTCGAGCACGGTGGTGACGCCCTTGATCGCGCCGCACACCGCCTGGCTCATCTTCTGGAAGCTGGCGGCGCTGTCCGCGCCGTTCTTCAGGCTGTTGAGCGCATGGGCGATCTGCTCGGGCGTGGCCAGGCCATAGGGATTGTCCTTGGGATCATAGCCCTCGGTGGTCAGGTCCGCCGCGGTCCATTTGCCGATCCTGGGCGAGTGATCCCAGGTCTCCAGCCCGCCGCTGCCGCGAATGTCCTCGATCTCGCGGAAGCGGGTGTAGTGGTCGATTCCGTCATTGTCGGCGCGCGCCGCGGCATCGGACGAGGGGATCAGCTTGCCGGTCTGCGAGTAGCTCGGATAGTCCGAGGCGAGCGCGTCGCGGTCCGGGCAGTAATGCGGGCTCACCGCGCCCTGGACGAGCTTGGCGGCATCGTCCTTCAGCCGCTGGCCCTTCTCGTCATAGCGCGCGCCCAGCGTGGCGCCTTCGCCCTGGTCGGTGATGGCGTTCATCATGTTGAGCGCCTGTTTCAGCGCGATCTCGGGATCGGTGAGCGCGATCGTGGTCTCGAAGCCCATGAACTCGCGCATCGGATGGCCGGGGAAGCTGAAATTGTTGAACAGGTCGTTCTGCTGGCCCGAGGCGTCCATCACATGGTCCCAGAGCCGCGATCCGTCCTCATAGGTGATCAGCAGATAGTCGCGATAGCATTGGTACATATAGCCGATCGAGCCGAACATGATGTGCGCGTCGAGCTCGGCCACGGTCGTGTATTTGAACGGCACCTTGGGGAAATATCGCTCCTGGTTGCGGACGATGTCCTTCTCGGCCGTCTCCTGCGGCTGCTCGATGGCGAGGAACAGCTTGATCCGCTCCTCGTCGAGCGGGCCGACATTGACCTTCACGTCCTTGAACCGGTTGGTGTCCGTCAGGTCGACGACGCCCGGGATCCTGGTGAGCTTGGGGCCATAGCAGGTCCAGCCATGATCGCCGCTCTGCAGCGCGGTGGCGGTGAAGCTCGGCACGGCGCCGATCGCGGTGGCGAGATTGGCCGCCATCTGGAGGTGGAGCATCTCCTGGATGAACACCGAGAAGACGATGTTGAACGCCTTCTTGTTGCCCCAGCCCTTCTTGCCGGGCTTGTGCTCGAAGATCGCGCTCGTCTTGGCGCCCGGCCATTGCCGGCCCTTGTAGAAGCTGTTCCCCTGGCTGGTGATGGGGTGCATGCCGGTGATCGAGTAGAGCGACGTCATGTAGAGCGGGATGGTGAACAGCTCGACATTGACCGCCGCCTGCGCGATCCAGCGCACCACCAGCGTATCGGTCTCCAGGAATTTGAGCGGGCGCGCGGACAGTTCGCCCGGCTTGTGCGTCAGATGCATGGCAATTCCCCCAAGCTTCGCGAAATCCCGCGATGGCAATGGGTTCCTCCAACGCAATTGGCACGTCAATCGACGAAAGAACCAATATAGTTGCATGCGATATTTGTTACGCCTGACAGTCAATTTACGTTTTTCTTGAACCATCTCCTCATACTTGCCTCGCCGCGCCGCGGCGCTATCCCGCTGCGGGTTCGGAAGGAGGGAGCGGGACATGGATGCGCGCATGGCGCCGGTGCTGCTGGTCGCGTCGCTGGCGGCGCTCGCCTGGTTCCACCGGAACGACGTGCGCGGCTTCGGGCGCTTCCGCGCGATCGAGGGCACGGAAGGGCGCCAGCGCGCCTTCCTGCGCTGGACCCGCAATGCCTGCGCCCTGTATCTGGGGGTGCCGCTGATCGGGCTGGCGCTGCTCGGCAGGCTCGATGCGCTCCTGGCCTTTCCCGATGCGTTCGCCGTGCTGACCCCGGCAATGCCCGACTTTCGCATCGGCAACCCCCTGATCCTCGGGCTCATGGCCGGGGCGCTGTTCGGGGGAGGCGCGCTGGGGGCAATGCTGCGGCTCGGGCGTCGCCGCCCCGCCAGGCCGGTGCCGGGGCTGAACATCACCGCGATGCTGCCGCGCAACCGGGCCGAGCTGCTCCGCGTCGTGCCGCTGGTCGTCAATGCCGGGATCGGCGAGGAGATATTCTTCCGCCTCTATCTGCCGCTCCTGATCGTCCTGAGCGGCGGCGCTCCGGCATTCGCCTTCATCGCCTCTACGCTGATCTTCGGGCTGCTCCATCGCTACCAGGGATGGCTGGGCGCGGCGCTGGCGACGCTGCTCGCGGCGCTCTTCGCCGCGCTCTATCTGGGCACCGGCGGACTGGCGGCACCTATCCTCGTCCACCTGCTCATCGACTTCAACGCGCTGGTCCTGCGCCCCGCCATCGCCCTGCGGTTTCACGCGCGACCCGATTGACACCAGCAACACACCAAGTACCCCCTCCTCCCAATTCCGGTTCCGATGGAGGTTCGCATGCGGTTGGTCAGTCTCTTCGCCCTGGCGGTCGCCGCCGCGCCGGTCGCCGCGCTGCCCGCGCGCCAGGCCGCTCCCGCCGCCCCGGCCCAGGCCGAGGGCTCGCCCTTCGTGATGGAGGAGGCGATGATCCCGATGCGCGACGGGACGAAGCTCCACACGGTGATCCTGCGCCCCCGCGACCAGAAGGGCCCGCTGCCGATCCTGTTCAGCCGCACGCCCTATGGCGCCTCGGCCCGCGCGCCGCAGAGCGTGCCGGCCAGCTGGGCGGCGCTGGCCCGCGACGGCTATGTCTTCGTCTCGCAGGACATGCGCGGCCGCTTCCAGTCCGAAGGCGGCCCCTTCACGCTCTCCACCGAGATCAAGACCGGCAAGAACGCCGTCGACGAATCGACCGACGCCTATGATTCGATCGACTGGCTAGTGAAGAATGTGAAGCCCAACAACGGCAGGGTCGGCATGTGGGGCGTCTCCTATCCCGGCTTCACCGCCGCGGTCGCGCTCGCCCGCCCGCACCCGGCGCTGAAGGCAGTGAGCCCGCAGGCCGCCTGGACCGACTATTGGAAGAATGACGACCTGCACCGCTGGGGGGCGATGCGCCTCACCTATGCCAGCGACTGGGTGAACAGCCTCCAGGCCGACAAGACCAATGCCGGCATCGACCTGTACGACCGCTACGACACCTATGAATGGTTCCTCAAGGCGGGCTCGCCGGCGGACATCGAGGAGAAGTATTTCAAGGGCCGGGTGCCGCGCTATCGCGAGATGATCGAGCATCCCGACTATGACGAATTCTGGAAGAAGCAGGTCTGGTCGGACACGCTGAAGCGCACCACCGTGCCGACGCTCAACGTCGCCGGCTATTGGGACCAGGAAGACCCCTGGGGCAGCTGGCAGATCTTCTACAAGCAGCGCGAGAACGATCCGGACAAGCTCGCGCTGATGGTCGCCGGCCCGTGGAACCATGGCAGCTGGCGCTCGCCAGGCAACGCGCTCGGCCGCGTTCCGTTCGGCGTCGACAGCGGCACCCAGTTCATGGAGCAGGTCGAGGCCCCCTTCTTCGCCTATTGGCTGCACGGCAAGGGCACCAAGCCCGATTATGCGCTGAAGAGCTTCCAGTCGGGCAGCTGGCAGTGGAAGACCTATAGCCAGTGGCCGCTCGCCGGCGCGGCGCGGCGCAGCCTGTTCCTCCATGTCGATGGCAGCGTCTCGTTCCAGGCGCCGGCCGCGAGCGAAGGCTGCCGCGAATATATCTCCGACCCGGCCAACCCGGTGCCCTTCCGTCCGCGCCCGATGTCGGCCACCTATGCGACGCCCGACTGGCGCTGGTGGGAGACCGAGGACCAGCGCTTCGTCGAGTATCGGCCGGACGTGCTGAGCTATGTCAGCGCCCCGCTCGACGGCGACCTGACGGTGACCGGCGCGATCACCGCCAGCCTGATGGCCGCGACCAGCGGCACCGACAGCGACTTCGTGGTCAAGCTGATCGACGTCTTCCCCGAGGACTATGAGAAGCCGCCGACCGCGCTCGGCGCCTATGCCAGGGGGCTGAACGGCTATCAGCTGCCGATCGCGATGGAGGTTCGCCGCGGCCGCTACCTCCAGTCGCTCGAAAAGGCGACGCCGCTGGTGCCCAATCAGGTCACCGACTGGTCGATCCCGCTGCGCGACCACGACCATGTCTTCAAGAAGGGCCACCGGATCATGGTCCAGATCCAGTCGAGCTGGTTCCCCATGATCGACCGCAACCCGCAGACCTTCGTGCCGAACATCTACAAGGCCAAGCCGGGCGACTACCGGAAGGCGACGCAGAAGGTGTGCGCCGGCTCGGCGATCATGCTGCCGGTGGTGGGGAACTAGCAGCGATCCTCACTTCCCCGTCACCCCGGACTTGTTCCGGGCCCCACCAAGAGGCGAGGTCTGGACAAGAGGCTCAGCGGACAGTCGGAGCGGCATGGTGGACCCCGGCACAGGGCCGGGGTGACGAAACGGGCGGCTTGAAAGTCCCTACCGCTCCCCCCGCGCCGCGAGGATCTGCACCCAGGGGTTGGGCCTGGCATCGCCCACGCGGTGCAGCGCGTTGCGGTCATGATGGTCGAAGCTGCCCTGGCCCCTCACTTCGAGCGTGGTGTGGATGTCGTAGCTCCAGCCGCCCGCGTCGTCGAAGACGATATCGATCGTATAGGCATCGGTGCGGAAGGCATATTCGAGGAAGTCGGTCGAGCAGATGCCGTAGCTGGTCTGCCCGCGCTTCGCCTCCACCCGGATCGCCTTGTCGCCCGGCGCGCCCTTGCCGGCGGCGAGCAGCACCTGGCCGCGCGGGATCGCCAGCGTCTGCAGGATCACGCCCGTGGCCGGCTCCCACAGCCAATAGCCCACCTGGTCGTGGAAGGTGATATCCTCCTCCGCCGTGGTGATGTGGATATGGTAGCGCAGCCCGTAGAAGAGCTGCGGCCCGTTCGCCTGCGGGTCGATCGGCACGAACTCGATCCGCTCGATGAACTCGCGCTGCTCCGGCCCGTCGGCCTTGGGGTTGATGTCGACTCCCTTCCTGCCTTCCCAGCGGCCCGCAAGGCGCGCCAGGGGTCCCAGATTGGCGAGCGTGTTCGGATCGACGTCCTCGGGCTCGGTGAAGATGTCGAGCGGAAAGGGTTGCATCAGTTCTTGAGCCTGTAGCCGGTGCGGAAGATCGCAACGATAAGGCCCAGGCACAGCGCGAGGAAGCCGGCGGTGAAGCCCAGGCTCCAGCGCACGTCGATATCGCCGACATCGCCGAAAAAGGCCCAGCGGAAGCCGCTGATCAGATAGGCCACCGGATTGAACAGGCTGACCGTGCGCCACGGCTCGGGCAGGAAGCTCAGCGGATAGAAGCTGCCGCCGAGAAAGGTCAGCGGCGTCAGGATCAGCGCCGGCACGACGTTCAGCTGCTCGAAGCCCTTGGCCCAGATGCCGATGATGAAGCCGAACATGCTGAAGCTGATCGAGGTGAGCAGCAGGAAGGCGAGCATCGCCAGCGGATGATCGACCCGGAGCGGCACGAACAATCCCGAGGTGAGCAGGATGATCAGCCCGATCACCACCGATTTGGTCGCCGCCGCGCCGACAAAGCCGATCACCAGCTCCACCGCCGAGATCGGCGCCGAGAGCAGCTCGAACACCGTGCCGGTGAATTTGGGGAAATAGATGCCGATCGAGGCATTGGCGACGCTCTGGGTGAGCAGCGACAGCATGATCAGCCCCGGCACGATGAAGCTGCCATAGGGCACCCCCTCGATCGAGGGGATGCGGCTGCCCATGCCGCTGCCGAACACGATGAAATAGAGCGAGGTGGTGATCACCGGAGTGGCGATCGACTGCCAGAGCGTGCGCAGCGTGCGCGCCATCTCGAACTTGTAGATCGCCCAGATGCCGTGGAAATTGATGCCGGTCATGCGGCGGCTCCCTCGTTCGAGGTTTCGCGCTGCTCGACCAGCCCGACGAAGATGTCCTCCAGGCTCGACTTGGAGGTGTCGAGATCCTTGAACGCGATGCCCATCTCGCCGAGCTTGCGGAGCAGCGAAGGGATGCCGGTGCGCTCGGCCTGGGCGTCGAAGGTGTAGCGCAGGCGCGTGCCCTCGTCCTCGAGGCTGAGATGCCATTCCTCGAGGCCGGCGGGGATCGCCGCCATCGGCTCGACCAGCGAGAGGTCGAGCTCGCGCTTGCCGAGCTTCTTCATCAGCGCGGTCTTGTCCTCGACGAGGAGCAGCTGGCCCTTGTTGATCACGCCCACCCGGTCGGCCATCTCCTCGGCCTCCTCGATATAGTGGGTGGTGAGGATGATCGTGGTGCCGCGCTCGCGCAGCTTGCCGATCATCTTCCACATGTCGCGACGGAGCGACACGTCGACGCCGGCGGTGGGCTCGTCGAGGAACAGGATGTCCGGCTGATGGCTGAGCGCCTTGGCGATCATCACGCGGCGCTTCATGCCGCCCGACAGCTCCATGATCTTGGCATCCCGCTTGTCCCAGAGCGACAGGTCCTTGAGCACCTGGTCGCAAAAGTCCTGGTCGGGCGCCTTGCCGAACAGGCCGCGCGAGAAGCGCAGCGCCGATCCGACGGTGGAGAACATGTCGACCGCGATCTCCTGCGGGACCAGCCCGATCTTCGATCGCGCGGCACGCGGCTCGCGCACCGCGTCGTGCCCGGCGACCAGGATGGTGCCGGTGCTCGGCGTCACGATGCCGCAGATGATCGAGATGAGCGTGGTCTTGCCCGCGCCATTGGGGCCGAGCAGCGCGAATATCTCGCCCCGCCTGATCTCGAGATCGACGTGATCGAGCGCCTTGTGGCCTGAGCCATAGGTCTTGCTCACGCCCTTTATGGAAAGAATGGCAGTCATGATGCCCCCGGCCGGGAAAGGACCCGCTAAGTAAGCGCGGCGACGCGGCGCGGCAACCGCTCGGTACAAAAATCGAGGCAGTAATTCCTCCCCGCACTTGCCTGGGAGAGGGGGGCCGCGGCGCGAAGCGGCGTGGTGGACGGGCGCGGCGAATGGTCCCCCTCCCCCAGACAGGCGAGGGGGAGGAACTAGGGAGTTACTTCTTCCGCGCCTCGGCCACGGCGGCGGCGAGCCCGTCATAGTCGCGCATGCCGTAGAGCAGCCTGCCGCCGACCACCCAGCTCGGCGTGCCGGTCATCGCCAGCTTCTGGCCGAACTTGTGGTTGGCGAGGATCTCGCCCTCCACAGCCTTGGAGGCGATCGCCTGCCGCGCCCGGGCCATGTCGAGCCCGGCCTTCTGCGCCGCCGCCTCGATATTGTCCGCGCTCGGCCCGTCCGTCGCGAACAGCGCGTCGTGGAAGGCGGGGAACTTGTCCTGCTCGGCCGCGGCGAGCGCCCAGCGCGCGGCGACAAGACTGTCGGGGCCCAGCACCGGATATTCGCGATAGACCACGCGCACGTTCGGATCGCGCTTCAGCAACTCCGTGATCGCGGGCAGGCTCGCGCGGCAATAGCCGCAGGCATAGTCCATGAAGGCGACCAGGGTGACGTCGCCACGCGGATTGCCGGCCCAGGCGCCGGCATAGGGCGTCTCCAGCTTCGGGCGCTCGGCGGGAAGAGTCTTCTCGGCCGCGGCCGCCGCTTCCGCCTGCGCCTTCTCCGCATTGGCGCTCTGCTTCCGGTTGTAGCGCTCGACCGATTCGAGCAGCACCTCGGGATGGGCGAGCACATAGTCGTGCACCACCCGCTCCACGCCGCCGCGCGCGCCCATGCCGGGGATCAGCGCCTGGATGCCGGCGAACATGCCCGCGCCGAGCAGCGCGCACAGGACGAAAGCGCCGGCCAGTGCCAGCGGCGACCGCAGAAGCCGTTCGATCATTGCCCCTATCGGTCCTTCTTCTTCTTCCGGCTCTCGTCCCAGGCCGTCTGCGAAACCATGTTGATGTCCTGCGCCCGCACCCAGTCGGCCGAGCCCTGCGGGAGCCCGGCCATCGCGGCGCGCGAGCTCATCAGCGCGGTGCCGACATCCCCGATCAGATGCGCCCGCTCGGCCGTGGCGAGCGCGGTGCGCGGCTCGTCGCCCTTGCGATCATAGACGGTGCCCAGGTTCATCCAGGCGAAGGGATTGTCGTTGTCGCGCGCCACCGCCTGCTTCAGCACGCGCTCGGCCTCGGCAAGGTTCGCCTTGTCCTCGGTCGCGAGCAGCGCGTGGCCGAGCGTGGACGCGATCAGCGGCTGGTTGCCCGACAGGGCGGTCGCCTCGCGCAGCGGCTCGAGCGCCCCGCGCGGATCGCCCGATTCGAGCATGATCTGCCCTTCGAGCTCGAGGAAATAGGGATCCTTGGGCGAGGCCTTGACCAGCGCCTGGGTCTCGGCCGCCGCCTGCTCGGGATAGCCCGATTTGTGATAGGCATAGGCACGGGCATAATGCGCCTGCACCGACTGGTCGCTCTGCGGATATTTCGTGAGCGTGTCCTTGGGGTCGCTGACATAGCCGCGCAGCTTGGCCTGGACGCGCTTGAAGCGGCGTTCCAGATCCTGGTCGAGCGGCTTGTTCCAGCTTGGCGCATTCATCAGATCGGCCTTCAGCGTCTCGACGCGATCCTGCGACATCGGGTGGGTCTGGGCGAAGGGATCGACCTCCGGGCTGGTCGAATAATAGCCATAGCGATGCATCTGGGCCGTGAGCTTGTTGAAGAAGCTCAGCATGCCCTTGCCGCTGATCCCGGCGCTGTTGATGAACCGCGAGCCGGCCGCGTCGGCCGAGCTTTCCTGGACGCGGCTGAATGCCAGATACTTGCCGATCGCGGCGCGCTGGCCGGCCATCAGGATGCCGGTGCCGGCCTCGCCGCTGCCCGCCGCCATCGCCGCCACGCCGAGCAGCAGGCTGAGGATCGAGATGTTGGTGTAGCCGCCGTCGTTCTGGAACACGGCATGGCCGCCGACGATATGGCCGATCTCATGCGCGATCACGCCCTGCACCTCGTTGGCGCTGTCGGCGGCATCGATCAGGCCCGAATGGACATAGACGATCTGCCCCCCGGCGACGAAGGCGTTGATCGAACTGTCGTTGATCAGCACTACCTTGGCATTGGCGGGCGAGAGGCCGGCCGCGACGAACAGCGGCCTGGCCATGTCGTTGAGCAGCGCCTCGGTCTCGGCATCGCGCAGGATCGACTGGGCGGCCGCCGGCTGGATCCAGAGCAGCAAGACGGCCGAGAACAGGGCGAGGATGCGCTTCATGCCATCCGTATCCTCCGATTTCCGACCGCGATCAATGGCGTTGGCCGTGCGCGTGCACCGATGAACCGCGTGTGAAGCCATGAAAAAGGGCGCCGGCCCAACGGACCGGCGCCCCCTTTCCTCAGGCCCGCGAATCAGGCGCCGAAGGTGCGCTGCCACCAGCCGCGACGCGGCGTGCCGTCCTCGCTCTCGGCATCGTCCTCGGCGGCCTCGACCGGCGCGGTGTCCTGCGCCACCGGCACGGGCTCCGCCGCCGGCGCGGCGGCCGCCTCGGCTGCCACGGCCTTCTTCCGGGTGCGCTTCGGCTTGGCCGGCGCCGCTTCCGCCACCGGCGCGGGTGCCGGCTCGGCCGGTGCCTCGACCGCGGGCGCGGCTTCGGCCTCGACGGCTTCCGCCTTCTTCTTGCGGGTGCGCTTCGGCTTGGCGGGAGCAGCCTCCTCCGCGACCGGCTCCGGCGCCGGCTCGGCCGGTGCCTCGGCCACGGGCGCGGCTTCGGCCTCGACGGCTTCCGCCTTCTTCCTGCGGGTGCGCTTCGGCTTGGCGGGAGCAGCCTCCTCCGCGACCGGCTCCGGCGCGGCTTCGGCCGGCTCGGCGACATCGGCCGCGGCCTCGATCACCTCGTCGCCGGCATCCTCGCCGCCAGCCTCGGCGCGATCGCCACGGCGGCCGCCGCGACGGCCACGGCGACGGCGCTTGCGGCCGCCTTCGCGGCCCTCGCCCTCGCCCTCGCCTTCGCCGGCGCCAGCCACTTCCTCACCCTCGCCGGCCTCGCCTTCCGCTTCGGCTTCCTCGCCGGCGTCGGCATCGGCCTCACCCTCGGCCGATTCGCCTTCCTCGCGACGGCCGCGCCCACGGCCGCGGCGGCGGCGGCGGCGCTTGCGCCCGCCTTCGCCTTCCTCGCGTTCACCGCGACGCCCGCCCTCGGCATCGGCCTCGGCCTCGAGCTCTTCCTCTTCCTCGTCGAGCTCCTCGATATACTCCTCGTCCTCGGGCTCCTCGATGAGCTTCTCGAACTTGGGCGCATGCGCCGGCGGCGGGCCCGAAGCCTCGACCGACATCCGCGCGCCCTCCAGCTCGCCGTCCGACAGGATCTCGACGGTCACGCCGTAGCGGTCCTCGATCTCGGCGATGTCGGCGCGCTTCTTGTTGAGCACGTAGAAGGCGGCTTCCTGGCTTGCGCGCAGCGTGATCAGCGAGCCGCGGCCACGGGCGGCCTCGTCCTCGATCAGGCGGAGCGCGGAAAGCCCGGCCGACGAAGCGGTGCGGACCAGGCCGGTGCCTTCGCAATGCGGGCACTGCACGGTCGATGCCTCGAGCACGCCGGTGCGCAGGCGCTGGCGGCTCATCTCCATCAGGCCGAACGCCGAGATGCGGCCCACCTGGATGCGGGCGCGATCGTTCTTCAGCGCCTCCTTCATCGCCTTCTCGACCTTCCGGACGTTGGACGAATGATCCATGTCGATGAAGTCGATCACGACCAGGCCGGCCATGTCGCGCAGGCGGAGCTGGCGGGCGATCTCGTGCGCCGCTTCCAGGTTGGTCGCGGTCGCGGTCTGCTCGATATTGTGCTCGCGCGTCGAGCGGCCCGAGTTGATGTCGATCGAGACGAGCGCCTCGGTCGGATTGATCACCAGATAGCCGCCGCTCTTCAGCTGGACGACGGGATTGTACATCGCCGAGAGCTGGTCCTCGACGCCGGCGCGCTGGAACAGCGGCACCGCGTCGGCATATTGCTTCACCTTCTTGGCGTGGCTCGGCATCAGGAGCTTCATGAAGTCCTTGGCCTGGCGATAGCCGTCCTCGCCCTCGACGATCACTTCGTCGATGTCGCGATTGTAGATGTCGCGGATCGCGCGCTTCAGCAGGTCGCTGTCGCCATAGACGAGCGCCGGCGCGGTCGACTTGAGCGTCTCCTCGCGGATCCCGTCCCACAGCCGGGCGAGATAGTCGAAGTCGCGCTTGATCTCGACCTTGGTGCGCTGGAGGCCCGCGGTGCGGACGATGCAGCCCATGGTCGGCGGCAGCTTGAGGTCCGCCATGATGCCCTTGAGGCGCTTGCGGTCCGCAGCCGACGAGATCTTGCGCGAGATGCCGCCGCCATGCGCGGTGTTCGGCATCAGCACGCAATAGCGGCCGGCGAGCGACAGATAGGTGGTGAGGGCCGCGCCCTTGTTGCCGCGCTCTTCCTTGACGACCTGGACCAGCAGCACCTGGCGCCGGCGGATCACGTCCTGGATCTTGTAGCGGCGGCGCAGGTTCATGCGGCGCTGGCGCAGGGCCTCGGCCGGGCTGTCCTCGCCGCCATTGCCCTTGCCGCGGCGCTTGCGCGAACGGCCGCCCTCTCGGGCTTCCTCGCCCGCCTCGGCATCGGCCTCGTCCTCGCCTTCCTCGTCGTCGTGCGGGCGCTCGAGCACTTCCACGCCGCCTTCGTCATGGTCGTGGTCGTGGTCGTGGTCCTCGTCGCCATCCTCCTCGGCGCGCAGCGCGGCCTCCTCGGCGGCGTGCTCGGCCTCCTCGCGCAGCAGCGCGTCGCGGTCTTCCTTCGGGATCTGGTAATAGTCGGGATGGATTTCGCTGAAGGCCAGGAAGCCGTGGCGATTGCCGCCATAATCGACGAACGCCGCCTGGAGCGACGGCTCCACGCGAGTCACCTTGGCCAGATAGATATTGCCCTTGAGCTGCTTGCGCTCGGCGGACTCGAAATCAAACTCCTCGATTCGGCTTCCCTTGACGACCGCCACGCGGGTTTCCTCCCGGTGGCGTGCGTCGATCAGCATACGCATGGTCATTTATTGTTCTCCGGGCGCGCCGGCCCCAGCCCTCTGGATTGGTGTTGCGGAGGGCTCGCGCAGGCGCGCGATATGCAAAGCGGCCTTGGCCGGCGCATTCGCCGGCTGCGGTCTCGCTGGTTTCGAAAACTGCTGCTGCTCGCAGGACACGCGCGAACCGGTGGTCCGCCGACTCCGCCGCCATCACGCGGCCGGCCATCGGGGCCGGTCGGTGCGAGCGTTGCGGAAATTGCCTCATGCGAGCTTCAACCTGAACTGTCGCGGCAGGATGTGGCCGCGGGAAAGGGCCGGCGCAAGGGCCGGCCTGGGGTTGCCTAGCATTACCGCGGCGGCGCGGCAACCTTGGCGCCAACCGGCAAGCCCTTGCCGCCGCTGCCGGCAAAAATATGCCGAATCATAAATTAACCGCATCGTTTCACGGCGATTTGAGGCGCGCCGCCTAGTCCGGACTGGTCAGGGCAGACGCGTAGTCAGAGTATCTCATCATGGTTTTGGGCTGGACCCCCGGAGCCCGGGCGCGGCATAGCGTCAGGGTGCTGTTCCTGCTCGCCTTGCTCTCCGGCTGGTTGACCGGAGTTCCCAGCTGGGCGGGCGTCGTGCAGGAAGTGCGAGTCAAGGGTGATCGGGTGATCGTCAGGTTCGACGAGCCCGTCTCGCAGGCGAGCGCCTTCATGCTCGCGGGACCGCAACGTATCGTTCTCGACGCCAGGGGCGCCGAGCCGGGCAATCGCGCCTATGCCGACGGGCCGGTGGCGAGCATCCGCCAGGGCTCGCAAGGGCCCGAGGGCGCGCGGATCGTGCTCGACCTCGCGCGGCCGGCGATCGTGACCGAAGGCAGCTTCGGGCGCGACGGCCGCACGCTCACGCTGCAGCTGCGCACCGTGGACGACGCGCAGTTCGCCCGCGCCGCGGCCGAGCGCCGGATGCGCTTCCTGCCGCCCTTCTCCTATGTGCAGCCTGCCGGGCACAGCAGCTACAGCGAGACGATCGCCCTGCCCCGGCGCGCGCCGCCGGTGGCATTGCCCCATGTCTATGGCGCGGCCGATCGCCCGCTGGTGGTGATCGATGCCGGCCATGGCGGGCACGATCCCGGCGCGATCGGCGCTTTCGGCCTGCGCGAAAAGGACCTCACGCTCAAGACCGCGCTGGCGATCAGGGACGCGCTGATCGCCTCGGGCCGGGTGCGCGTGGCGCTCACCCGCGAGGACGATCGCTTCCTGGTGCTCCAGGAGCGCTACGGCCTGGCGCGCAAGCTGGGCGCGGACCTGTTCATCTCGGTGCACTGCGACAGCGCCGGCAATGCCGAGGCGTCGGGCGCGACCGTCTACACGCTCTCCGAAGTCGCCTCCGACAAGGAAGCGGCGCGGCTGGCGGCACGCGAGAACAAGGCCGACATCATCGCCGGCGTCGATCTCGGCACGCAGAATCCGGACATCTCCTCGATCCTCATCGACCTCACCCAGCGCGAGACGATGAACGCCTCGGCCGGCTTCGCCCGGCTGCTCGGCCGCGAGGCCCAGCCGCTGATCCCGATCAAGGCCAATTATCACCGCATGGCCTCGCTCATGGTGCTCAAGGCGCCGGACATGCCCTCGGTGCTGTTCGAGACGGGCTATATCTCGAACGCGGGCGATGCCGCCTTCCTCGCCTCGGACGAAGGGCGCAGGAAAGTGGCGCAGAGCGTGCGCAAGGCCGTGGAGATCCATTTCGCGACCCGCATGGCGTCGCGGACATTGGCCTCCCGTTGATCACATCCCCTTCTTCTTCCTCCCCTCGGGGTTCATTATAGAGGGTGCGCGGGCAAGTGGTTCCGAAGGCGATATAAAAGGGTTTCGGTGCGATTTACCCTGGCCGCCATCCCCGCGAAGGCGGGGTTCCAGGGCGATGCAGCGATGTCCTGCGTGACTCCGGACCTCCGCCTTCGCGGGGATGACGGGGAACTCGCGGGCGTGACGGAGGAAGGCGCGATGCCGGCCACCAGACTCCCTGCTTCCTTCCGCCCTCAATCCTGCTAAACCGCGAGCCGCATGTCCGACGGTTCGACCACTTCCAGCGTAAAGATGCGCATCAAGCGCGAGATCGGAGGCTTCAAGGGGCTGTTCGGCCGCGTGCGCCACCGCTGGTGGTTCCGGGTCCTGGCGGTGCTGGCGCTGCTCGCCGGCCTGTTCGTGTTCCTCGTCTGGCTGTTCATCGCGCGCAACCTGCCCTCGGTCGACACGCTGAAGAACTACGAGCCGCCGCTCCCGACGAACGTCCGCTCGGTCGAGGGGCTGCCGATCCACAGCTATGCGCGCGAGCGCCGCGTGCAGCTGAGCTTCGCCGAATATCCCAAGCTCCTCGTCGAGGCGTATATGTCCGCCGAGGACAAGACCTTCTTCGAGCATCACGGCGTCGATTTCCCGGGCCTCGCCCGCGCCGCCTTTCAGGGGCTGATCAGCGGCTCCACGCCGCGCGGCACCTCCACGATCACGCAACAGGTCGCGAAGAACCTGCTGGTCGGCAACGAGACGAGCTATCTGCGCAAGGCCAAGGAGGGCATCCTTGCCTGGCGCATGGAGGACACGCTCACCAAGCAGCAGATCATGGAGCTGTACCTCAACTCGATCGAGCTGGGGCGCAACGCCGGCGGAGTCGAGGCGGCGAGCCAGGCCTATTTCGGCAAGGAGCTCGACAAGCTCACCTTGCCGCAGATGGCCTATCTGGCGATCCTGCCCAAGGGCCCGTCCAACTACGACCCCGAACGCCATACCCAGCGCGCGCTCGATCGCCGCAACTGGGTGCTCGGCCAGATGCTCGGCAACGGCTTCATCGACCAGGCCCAGCATGACGCCGCGGTCGCGGCGCCGCTCGGCACCGTGCCGCGCCAGACCCCCAAGTTCGAGCGGGTCGGCGGCTATTTCACCGAGGAAGTGCGCCGCCAGCTGCTCGACAAATTCGGCGAGACGGATGCGAGCGGGCCGTACAGCGTCTATTCGGGCGGCCTGTGGGTGCGCACCTCGCTCGACCCCAGGCTGCAGCAATATGCGCAAAAGGCGCTGCGCGACGGCCTGCTGCGCTATGATCGCGGCCGCGGCTGGTCCGGGCCCATTGGACACGCGGATGCCGACAACTGGCTCCAGTCGTTCCTCAACACCAATATCGGCCTGGATTACGAGGATTGGCGCGCCGGCGTGCTGATCGAGCGGGCGGGCGATGGCTGGCAGATCGGCTTCGACGACGGCACCACCGGCACCTTGCCCAAATGGGGCGCGACCATGCCGGTGCGCGGCCAGGGCGGCCAGGCGTTCGACGCCTTCAAGCCCGGCGACATCGTCGCGGTGGCGCCCGAGGCGGGCGGCCAATGGTCGCTCCGCTCGGTCCCCAAGGTCTCGGGCGGCATGGTGGTCGAGGATCCGCGCACCGGCCGCATCCTCGCCATGCAGGGCGGCTTCGATTCGCGCATCCAGGCGTTCAACCGCGCCACCCAGGCGCAGCGCCAGCCGGGCTCGACGATCAAGCCGATCGTCTATGCCGCCGCGCTGGAGCAGGGCATGACGCCGACCTCGATCGTGGTCGACGGCCCGTTCTGCGTCTGGCAGGGCGCCAATCTCGGCCAGAAATGCTTCCGCAACTTCGGCAATGCCCGTGGCGCCGGGCCCAAGACGCTGCGCTGGGGCATCGAGCAGTCGCGCAACCTGATGACGGTGCAGATCGCCAACCAGACCGGCATGGACCATGTCGTCGACCTGATGCAGCGCATCGGCGTGTCGCGGCAGAAATTCCCGCCCTATCTCAGCTATGCGCTGGGCGCGGGCGAGACCACCGTGCTGCGCATGGTCAACGCCTATTCGATCCTGGTGAACCATGGCCGCGCGCTCAACCCGTCGCTGATCGACTTCGTCCAGAACCGCAAGGGCGCGGTGGTGTGGCCCGAGAACTGGCGCCCCTGCGAAGGCTGCAACGCGCCCGACTGGAAGGGCGGCACGATGCCGCGCCCGGTCAATCGCGCCAAGCAGGTGATCGACGCGCTCTCCGCCTATCAGATGGTCCATATCGCCGAGGGCGTGGTCCAGCGCGGCACCGCCACCGTGCTGCGCGACATGAACCGGCCGATGATGGGCAAGACCGGCACCACCTCGGGCCCCACCGACGTGTGGTTCGTCGGCGGCACGCCGCAGATGATCGGCGGCCTCTATATCGGCTATGACACGCCGACCAACCTGGGCGGCTATGCCCAGGGCGGCTCGATCGCGGCGCCGATCTTCAAGGAATTCGCCATCCCCGCCTTCGAGGGCATGGAGAAGATCCCCTTCACCGCGCCGCAGGGCATCCGCATGGTCCGCATCGATCGTGCCTCGGGCAAGCCGGTGACCGGTGCCTGGCCGTCGAGCGACCCGCTCTCGGGCGTGATCTGGGAAGCGTTCAAGCCCGATACCGAGCAGCGCCGCGGCCGGCGCGAGCAGGACGAGACCCAGGAAACCAAGGCCGTCGAGAAGAAGGCCGCGCCGAAGAAGCAGGAAGGCGACAGCGACTTCTTGCAACGCGAGGGCGGAATCTACTAGCGCGCGTTCTCATATAGGTCGTCATTCCCGTGAAGGCGGGGATTCAGAGCCAAAGGCGACGCCGCTTGTTACCCTGGATCCCCGCCTTTGCGGGGATGACGAAGTAGTTAGTTCGAAAGGTAAAACCCATGCGCGCCGAAGCGCAGGCTCATGTCGACAACATCAAGGAGTCGCTCGCGCTGCTCCGCCGCTTCCTCGATTGGGATCGCGCGCTGCGCCGCCTCGACGAGCTGAACGCGCGCGTCGAGGACCCGACTCTCTGGAACGACGCGAAAAAGGCCCAGGACGTGATGCGCGAGCGCCGCCGCCTGGACGAGGCGATCTCCGCCACCCGCGCGATCGAGACCGAGCTCAACGACACCGCCGAGCTGATCGAGATGGCCGAGGCCGAGGGCGACGAGGAAATGGCGAGCGAAGGCACCGCCAGCCTCGCCGCGCTGGCCGAGCGCGCCGAGAAGGACAAGGTGATGGCCCTGCTCTCGGGCGAGGCCGATGCCAATGATACCTATATCGAGATCAACTCGGGCGCCGGCGGCACCGAGAGCAACGACTGGGCCGGCATGCTCCAGCGCATGTACACGCGCTGGGCGGATCGGCACGGCCTCAAGGTCGAGCTGATCGACTTCCATGCCGGCGAGCAGGCCGGCATCAAGTCAGCCACGTTGCTGGTCAAGGGCGAGAACGCCTATGGCTATGCCAAGACCGAGAGCGGCGTGCACCGCCTCGTCCGCATCAGCCCCTATGACAGCGCGGCGCGGCGCCACACCAGCTTCTCGAGCGTGTGGGTCTATCCGGTGATCGACGACAATATCGAAGTCGAGATCAACGAGAGCGAGCTGCGCATCGACACCTATCGCGCCTCGGGCGCGGGCGGCCAGCACATCAACACCACCGATTCGGCGGTGCGCATCACGCACATCCCCACCGGCATCGTGGTGCAGTGCCAGAACCAGCGCTCGCAGCACAAGAACAAGGCCGAGGCCTATAACCAGCTGCGCGCCCGCCTCTATGAGCGCGAGCTGGCCGAGCGCGAGGCGGCGGCGAACGCGACCAATGCCACCAAGACCGATATCGGCTGGGGCCACCAGATCCGCTCCTATGTCCTCCAGCCCTATCAGCTGGTGAAGGACCTGCGCACCGGCGTCACCTCTACCGCGCCCTCCGACGTGCTCGACGGGGACCTCGACGCCTTCATGGCGGCTGCGCTATCGCAGCGCGTGACCGGCGAGACGGTCGAAGTGGAGGATGTCGATTGAGACCGGGCCTCGCCCTGCTCCTGGGATTGGCGCTGGCCGCATGCAGCGGCGGGCCGGCGCTCGACAATCGGGAAGAGGGCGCCCCCGCGATCAACAGCGGCTTCCCCGCCGCCGACCGGCCGGTCGCCACCATCCTGTCCCCGCGCTGGTCGACCGAGGAAGCGCGCGACCGGCTGAACGAAGCGGCGCAGGTGATGGACCTGGCCGGGATCAAGCGCGACATGACCGTGGCCGATATCGGCGCGGGCGAAGGCTATTACACCGTCCGCCTGGGCACCCGCGTCGGCAAGAAGGGCCGGGTCGTCGCCGAGGACATCGTGCCCGACACCATCCAGAAGCTCGCCGGCCGGGTGATCCGCGAGCGGCTCGACAATGTCAGCGTGCGCCTGGGCCTGCCCGCCGATCCGCGCCTGCCCGAGAACAGCTTCGATCGCGTCCTCATGGTCCATATGTACCATGAGATCGAGAGCCCGTACGAGTTTCTGTGGCGGCTCCGCCCCGCGCTCGCGCCCGACGGCCAGGTCGTGGTGGTCGACGCCAATCGCCCGACCCAGGATCACGGCACGCCGCCGGCGCTGCTCAAATGCGAGTTCGCCGCGGTGGGCTATACCCTGTCCTCGATCCGGCCGATGCCCTCGGCCGGCGGCTATATCGCGATCTTTCAGGCGCAGGGCGAGCGGCCCGAGCCGAGCGCTATCCGCGCGTGCAAGAGCGGCAAGACCGCGACGCCGGCCAGCATGTCCAGGGAATCAAAGGAGCCCTAGGTTGCGGAAGCTGGTGGTGCCGCGCGCCGCGACCACCAGATGATCGAGCAGCCGCACGCCCAGCGTGTCGAGCGCGCGGGCGAGCCTGTCGGTCGCCACGCGATCGGCCTGGCTGGGGGTGGGATCGCCGCTCGGATGGTTGTGCGCCATCACCACCGCAAAGGCATGGAAGGCGATCGCGTCGGCCGCCACGTCGCGGATCGGCAGGTCCAGCCGGTCGCGATGCGCCGAGCGGACATGGCGCAGGCCCAGCACCTGCTGGTGGCGGTCGAGATAGGCGAAGGCCATCACTTCCACCGTCTCGCGCGCGAGCGGCGCGAACAGCGCGCCGGCGGCCTGGGCATCGGCAAGGCGCAGGGGCGGGTTCTCGGCACCGGACAGCATCGCGCGGCGCTGCCATCCGCCATCCGCCGGCCGAAGCGCGAGCGGGTCCGTTCCGGACGGGCGGGGCCGGCATCCGAGACGGCTTTTCTCCACAATGGAGGCAACTCGCCCGCTTGGCGCCGCCGGGGCGCGGGGCTAGGCTGCGCCCATGCAGCAATATCTCGACCTGATGGCACGGGCGCTCGAGCACGGCGCCGAGCAGATGGACCGGACCGGCACCGGCACGCGCAGCGTGTTCGGCCACCAGATGCGCTTCGATCTGGCGCAGGGCTTTCCGCTGCTCACCACCAAGAAGCTGCACCTGCGCTCGATCATCGTCGAGCTGCTCTGGTTCCTGCGCGGCGACACCAATGTGAAGTGGCTGCAGGAACGCAAGGTCAGCATCTGGGACGAATGGGCCGACGAAGCGGGCGAGCTGGGCCCGGTCTATGGCAAGCAGTGGCGCGACTGGGAAGCGGCGGACGGCCGCCATATCGACCAGATCGCCGAGCTGATCGAGACGCTGAAGACCAATCCCCATTCGCGCCGGATGATCGTCTCCGCCTGGAACCCGGGCGAGCTCCACGCCATGGCGCTGGCGCCCTGCCACTGCCTGTTCCAATGCCATGTCGCGAACGGCCGGCTGAGCCTCCAGCTCTATCAGCGCTCGGCCGACATCTTCCTGGGCGTGCCGTTCAACATCGCCAGCTATGCGCTGCTCACGCACCTGCTCGCCCAGCAGGCGGGGCTGGAAGTGGGCGACTTCGTCTGGACCGGGGGCGACTGCCACCTCTATTCGAACCATCTCGACCAGGCGCGCGAGCAGCTCACGCGCGCGCCGGGGCCGATTCCGCGGCTGGAAATCCTGCGGAAACCCGCATCGATCAGCGCGTATGAATATGAGGATTTCGTGATCCACGATTACGTCGCCCAGCCGCACATCAAGGCGCCGGTGGCGATATGATCCGGCTGGCCGCGCTCGCCCTGCTGGCGGCCGCGGCCCCGGCGGCGGACCAGGAGGCCGGCTATCAGGTCGTGCCGTCCAAGGCCGACCCCGCGGTCAAGGCGTTCGACGATCCCAGCTACATCTTCGCCGGGGACCGGCTGCCGGCCGATGCGCCGCTCGCGGTGTTCCTGCCCGGCACCAACGGCAAGCCCGCATATAACGCCGGTCTGATGCGCTTCGTCGCCGGGCTCGGCTACCGGGCGATCGCGCTCGGCTATGACAATGATCCGGCCGTGGTGCAGGTCTGCACCACCGACCCCGATCCCGATTGCGCCAGCGACTTTCGCGAGATGCGCGTCTTCGGCACCGGCAAGTCCAGGGCGGTGTCCAACCCCCGGGCCGAGGCCATCGTGCCCCGCCTGGTCGCGCTGCTCCGCCTGCTCGAGCGGGAACAGCCCGGCCGCGGCTGGGGCCGGTATCTCGACGGCGACAGCCTGAACTGGGGCGCGATCCTCTTCTCCGGCCAGTCGCAGGGCGCGGGCATGGCGGCCTGGATCGCCAAGCGCCACAAGGTCCGCCGCGTCGTGCTCTTCTCCAGCCCCTGGGAGACCAGCGGCCGCCAGCGCCGGCCAGCGCCCTGGATCTCCGGGCCCAGCGCCACGCCGGTCGCGCGCTGGCAGGCCGCGTATAACAGCCGCGAGAACACGGTGCCGCTGATCCGGGCGGCCTATGCCGCGCTCGGCCTGCCGGCGGCCCAGGTGCATGTGCTGACGCTCGACCTGCCGCCGGGCTTCGGCGCGAACAGCCCCAATCCCTATCACGGCGCCGGCATCCGCGACCCGCGCTATGCCGAGCTGTGGCGCACCATGTTCGGCAAGGGCACCGACGCGCCGGAATGATCCATGGCCGTCACCCTGAACTTGTTTCAGGGTCCAACTATCCACAGACGATATCCTTCGCGGCACCTTGGATGCTGAAACGCATTCAGCATGACGGGTTTCAATACAGAACCACATCTGCTTCTGTCGCCCGATGCAGCGGATCTCCTTCCATCTCGCCCGGGCCGACAATGGCGTGATCGGCGTCGACGGCCGGCTGCCCTGGCACCTGCCGGCCGATCTCCGGCGCTTCAAGGCGCAGACCATGGGCAAGCCGATGATCATGGGGCGCAAGACCTTCGAGAGCTTCCCCGCCCCGCTGCCCGGCCGCCGCCACATCGTGCTGACCCGCGACGCCGGCTGGCGGGCCGAGGGCGCCGAGGTGGCGCATTCGCCGGCGGAGGCGCTGGCGCTGGCCGGTCCCGGCGAAGTCGCGGTGATCGGCGGCGCCGAGATCTTCGCGCAGTTCGCGCCCGACCGGATCGAGCTCACCGAAATCCATGCCACGCCGCCGGGCGACGCGATCGTCCCCGCTTTCGGGGTTGAATGGCGCGAAGTTGCGCGCGAGGATTTCACCGAGGAAGCGGGGCGCCCTGCCTATAGCTTCGTGACGCTGGAGCGGGTGGGATGAAGAAGAAGATCCTCTGGGGCGTGCTGATCATGCTCCTGCTGGCCGTGGTCGGCTTTTTCGGCTTCGCGCCGGGCATCGTCGAAGGCAGCATGAACAAGGTGGTGCCGGTCAAGCTCGCCAAACCGAGCGACGCGGTGAAGCAGCTCCACGCCTCGCTCCAGATCGCCGACATGCACGCCGATACGCTGATGTGGCGCCGCAGCCTGCTCGAGCGCTCGAACACCGGCCAGGTCGACTTGCCCCGGCTGATCGAGGGCAATGTCGCGCTCCAGGTCTTCTCCTCGGTCACCAAGACGCCCAAGCACCAGAATTACGACGCGAATTCGGGCGACACCGACAATATCACGCTGCTCACCATCGCCCAGCTCCAGCCGCCCAAGACCTGGACCTCGCTGCTCGAGCGCTCGCTCTTCCATGCCCGCAAGCTCGATCGCGCGGCGGCGGGATCGAACGGCAAGCTGCGCGTGATCCACAGCCCGGCCGATCTCGACCGCCTCCTCGCCGATCGCGCGGCGGGCCGGAAGGTGGTGGGCGGCATGCTCTCGATCGAGGGGCTGCAGGACCTGGAGGGGCAGATCGCCAATCTCGACAAGCTCCACGCCGCGGGCTTCCGCATGGCCGGGCTCGCGCATTTCTTCGACAACGACATCGCCGGATCGATGCACGGCATCCACAAGGGCGGGCTCACCCCGCTCGGCCGCCAGGTGGTGGCGCGGATGGAGCAGCTCGGCATGATCGTCGACATCGCCCATTCGAGCCACGAATCGGTCGCCGAGATCCTGGCGATGGCCAAGCGCCCGGTCGTCTCCAGCCATGGCGGCGTGCAGGCGACCTGCAAGGTGAACCGCAACCTGACCGATGCGGAGATCCAGGGCGTGGCGCGCACCGGCGGCGTCGTCGGCATCGGATATTGGGACGCGGCGGTGTGCGGCACCGAGCCGGCCAATGTCGTCCGCGCGATCCTGCACGTGCGCGACCTGGTGGGGATCGACCATGTCGGGCTCGGCTCGGATTTCGACGGCGCGGTGACGACCGGCTGGGATTCGTCGCAACTGATCGCGATCACCGGCGCGCTGGTCGATGCCGGGCTCTCGCCCGACGACATCCGCAAGGTGATGGGCGGCAACGTGCTGCGCGTGATCCGCGCGGGGATCGTGGCGGGACAGTGAAGGCCCTCCCGCAGGGGGAGGATTTGATCGCCACGCTCGCCCCCCCTATAGGCGCGCGGATGGAGCGGCTGGACGGCGGCTCGGCGGTGCCGTCCCGCTATCGGGGGGCGATCGTCGCGCTGGGCAATTTCGACGGATTTCACCTGGGGCATCAGGCCGTGGTCGGCCGCGCGGTCGCGCGCGCCCGGGCCGAGGGGCGGCCGGCGCTGGTCGGCACCTTCGATCCCCATCCCCAGCGCTATTTCCGCCCCGACAGCCCCTGGTTCCGCCTCACCACCATGGACCAGCGCCAGCGCCTCCTCGCCGAGGCCGGGGTCGACGCGATGCTGGTCTTCCCGTTCAACGCCGCGCTGGCGGCGCTCAGCGCGCGCGGCTTCGCCGAGGAGCGGCTGGTCGGGCTCATCGGCGCGGGCGGCGTGGTGACCGGCGGCGACTTCACCTTCGGCAAGGGCCGCGAGGGCGATGTGGCGATGCTCGCCGCGCTTGGCGCGGAGTTGGGCTTCTCCGCCGAGACGGTGGCGCCGGTCCGGCTCGACGGCGAGATCGTCTCGTCGAGCCGCATCCGCGAGCATCTGCGCGAGGGCCGCCCGGCCGAGGCGGCGCGGCTGCTCACCCGCCCCTTCGCGATCGAGGGCGTGGTCCAGCATGGCGACCAGGTCGGCCGCACGCTCGGTTTCCCCACCGCCAATCTCAGCCTCGCCAACTATCTGCGCCCGGCTTACGGCATCTATGCCGTGCGCGGCCGGCTGGCCGATGGGCGCGTGCTGGGCGGCGTCGCCAGCCTGGGCATCCGCCCGACCTTCGAGCCGCCGGTCGAGCTGCTCGAGCCGCATTTCTTCGATTTCGACGGCGATCTCTATGGCCAGACGATCGAAGTGCAGCTGGTCGACTATCTGCGTCCCGAGGCGAAGTTCGATTCGCTGGAGGCGCTCACCGCGCAGATCGCCGCCGACGCGGCCCGGGCGCGCGCGCTGCTCGCCCGATAGGAAAAGACGCGCCCGCACGCATGCGAGACTTCCCGAAATCGCCCGTCCGGCGCGGCATCAGAACATCTGCTTTGCATGCCGCGCGGCTTCCTCTAATTCCCGCGCACCCATGAGCGACCAAAAAGACTATCGCGAAACCGTCTTCCTGCCGAAGACCGAGTTCCCCATGAAGGCCGGACTGGCCCAGAAGGAGCCGGCCATCCTCGCGCATTGGGAGAAGATCGGCCTCTACCAGAAGCTGCGCGCCCAGCGCGCCGGCCGCACCCGCTTCATCCTGCACGACGGCCCGCCCTATGCGAATGGCGACATTCATATGGGCCATGCGATGAACAAGGTCCTGAAGGACATCGTCGTCCGCTCGCAGAGCCTGATGGGCAAGGACGCGCCGTACATCCCGGGCTGGGACTGTCACGGCCTGCCGATCGAGTGGAAGGTCGAGGAGGCCTATCGCGCCAAGAAGCTGAACAAGGACGAAGTCGACCCCGTCGCCTTCCGCGCCGAATGCCGCGCCTATGCCGAGAAATGGGTGGGCGTGCAGCGCGGCCAGTTCGAGCGGCTGGGCGTTATGGGCGACTGGGCCAACCCGTATCTCACGATGAACTATGAGAGCGAGGCGATCATCGCCGGCGAGCTGCTCAAGTTCGCCGAGAGCGGCCAGCTCTATCGCGGCGCCAAGCCGGTGATGTGGTCGCCCGTGGAGAAGACCGCGCTGGCCGAGGCCGAGGTCGAATATGACGAAATCGTCTCGACCCAGATCGACGTGGCGTTCGAGATCGTCGAGGCGCCGAACGCGCCCGAACTGGTCGGCGCGCATGCGGTGATCTGGACGACCACGCCCTGGACGATCCCGGTGAACCAGGCGCTCGCCTATGGGCCGGAGGTGGATTATGTCGCGATCACCCTCAAAGTAGACAAGATCGACGTTCCAAACTTGGAAGGCGACAGCGAACGCCTTTCTAGACGTGAGGAGCTTCTCAGCCTCCTGAGTGGTAAGCGCATCATCTTGGGTAGGGAGCGGGTCGTTCCTTGGTTCCAGCGCTTGCACATGCTCGTACGCAATTTTGGTCTGTCGGTTACGCCGCCACTCGCGGACGACGCCCATAGCCAAGACATCAGTTTCACGGGTTCGCAGCTAGCTGGCGCCGTAGCCCGCCACCCGATGCACCGTCTCGGCGGCTTCTTCGCCAAGCCCCGCCCCTTCCTGCCCGGCGACTTCGTCACCACCGATGCCGGCACCGGCCTCGTCCATATGGCGCCGGATCACGGCGAGGACGATTTCCTGCTCTGCAAGGCGCACGGCATCGACCCGGTGTTCGCGGTCGACGCGGCGGGCATGTACCGGCCGGACTGGCTGTGGCTCGGCGGCCAGGGCTCGGTGATCAACAAGAAGTTCGTCGCATCGGACGGCCCGATCTGCACCGACCTGCGCGAGGCGGGCGCGCTGCTCGCCGCTTCGGACGACTTCGCGCACAGCTATCCGCACAGCTGGCGCTCCAAGGCCAAGGTGATCTTCCGCTGCACCCCGCAATGGTTCATCCCGATGGACCGGCCGAGCACCGCCACGCACGACACGAGCTGGGACGAGGAATCGCGCGACGCCTCCGCCTCGAACGGCGCCACCCTGCGCGGCATCGCGCTCGACGCGATCGAGAATACCCGCTGGGTGCCCGAGCGCGCGATCAACCGCATCCGCGCGATGGTGGAAGGCCGCCCGGACTGGGTGATCAGCCGCCAGCGCGCCTGGGGCGTGCCGATCGCGCTCTATGTGCATCGCCAGACCGGCGCGTATCTCCGCGATCCGGAGGTCAACGCCCGCATCCTGAACGCCTTCGAGACCGGCGGGGCCGATGCCTGGTTCCAGGCGGACCACCAGGCGCTGCTCGGCCCGCGCTACGACCTCGCCCATTATGAGGTGGTCACCGACATTCTCGACGTCTGGTTCGATTCGGGCTCGACGCACAGCTTCGTGATCGAGGCGCGCTACGGCGCCGGCACCCGCGCCAACCTCTATGTCGAGGGTTCGGACCAGCATCGCGGCTGGTTCCAGTCGTCGCTGCTCGAATCCTCGGGCACGCGCGGCCGGGCGCCCTATGACGCGGTGCTGACGCACGGCTTCGCGCTCGACGGCCAGGGCAAGAAGATGTCCAAGAGCCTGGGCAATGTCGTCGATCCGCTCAAGATCATCGGCGAGAGCGGCGCGGACATCCTGCGCCTCTGGGTCGCGCAGACCGATTATTTCGAGGACGTCCGCATCGGCAAGGAAGTGCTGGCCGGCACGGGCGACGCCTATCGCAAGATCCGCAACACCTTCCGCTACCTGCTCGGAGCGCTCGACGGGTTCGGCGAGGGCGAACGGATCGCGGTGGCCGAGATGCCCGAGCTGGAGCGCTATATCCTGGCCAAGCTCGCCGAGCTGGATGCCGAGCTGCGCGGCGCGGCGGATGCGTTCGAGTTCAACCGCTACAGCCGCGCGCTCACGGATTTCATGAACGAGGACCTCTCGGCCTTCTTCTTCGATATCCGCAAGGACTGCCTCTATTGCGATGCCGAGGGCTCGGCCAAGCGCCGCGCCTATCGCACCGTGCTGGACGTGCTGTTCCACGCGCTGGTCCGCTATGCCGCGCCGATCCTCGCCTTCACGGCCGAGGAAGTGTGGCAGGCGCGCTTCCCGGGCGCGGACGAATCGGTCCATCTGCTCGAATGGCCGGTGCTGCCCCGGGGCGCGGCGGTGGAGAGCGACTGGAACGCGATCCGGGCGCTGCGCCAGCAGGTGACCGAGGCGATCGAGCCCTATCGCCGCGAGAAGCAGGTGCGATCGAGCCTGGAGGCGGAGGTGACCGTACCCGATCTGCCGGCCTCGGCGGAGGATCTCGCCGAATTGTTCATCGTCTCGGCGGTGACGAAGGGCGAAACGGTCACGGTCATGCCCACCCAGCGCCATAAATGCGGCCGGTGCTGGCGGCATCTCCCGGAAGTTGCGCAGGACGGCGCCTTGTGCGACCGCTGTGCCGGGGTGGTGGAATGAACGTGACTCGTGGAATCGGCTTCGCCGTGGCGGCCCTGGTTTTCGTCATCGATCAGGTGACGAAGCTGCTCGTCGTGCGCGCGCTCGGCGTCGACCTCAAGTTCGTCCAGACGCTGATCGGCCAGAAGCTGGGGCTCGACGGGCTCAACCATGTCCAGGAAGTGCTGCCGATCTTCGACCTGCGCTTCGTCGCCAATATCGGCGTGTCGCTCGGCCTGTTCGCCGCGAACAGCGACGCGACTCGCTGGCTGCTGGTGGCGCTCACCGGCGCGATCGCCGCGGGCGTGGTCTGGTGGATGTTCCGCGAGAAGAAGCTGCCGGACATCTGCGCGCTCGGCATGGTGCTGGGCGGGGCGCTGGGCAACATCCTCGATCGCGCGCGCCTCGGCTTCGTCGTCGATTTCGCCGACCTGCATTTCGGGGCGTGGCGCCCGTTTTTGGTCTTCAACGTCGCCGATGCGGCGATTACCATCGGCGTGCTGATCCTGTTGATCCGCGCCCTTCTAGTGCGCGATAAGGCCGCAGGCGACAGCCCGGCCGCTGTGGAGAATGAAGTCAATGCGTAAGACCGTTACCATCGTGAGCGCCATTGCGCTCGCGGCATCGCTCTCCGCCTGCGGCAAGCGCGGCTATGACCGTTCGCGTCCCGACGAGTTCGCCGTGGCCCGCCAGGCGCCGCTGGTGATCCCGCCCGATTTCTCGCTGGTGCCGCCGCAGCCGGGCGCGCCGCGTCCGCAGGAAGGCAATCCGGCCAACCAGGCGCTCGACGCGATGTTCGGCGGCTCGGCCGCGCGCAGCCCCGGCGAGCAGGCGATCATGGACCAGTCGGGCAGCACCGGCGCCGACCAGAGCGCGCGCTCGACCGCGGGCAGCCCGGCCACGACCGTGATCGACAAGGGCTCGACCACGCGCGACATCGTCGCGGCGCCGGAAGGCGACGGCAAGGACGCCAAGGCCAGCACGCCGAAATAAGCGGCGCCCGCCCTATCCCGAACGAAGAAAGCGCCGGCCCGCATCCCCATGCGGGCCGGCGCTTTCGCATGGCCGGGAGGGGGGCGGGGAGCGGCGCGCCGCTCCTCCTCCCCCCGATATCAGAAGGCGACGCTCACCGAGCCGAGGATGCCGCCCTTGGCCGCGTCCTTGCCGCTCGGCGTGATGAAATTGGTGTCGGTATCGACATAGGAGACGCCGAAGGTCAGCGACTTCCAGGTCGCCGTCGCCCCCAGCGACCAGTCGGTATATTCGCTGGTCGGCCCCGACAGCCAGCTCGGCCCCCAGGTGTGGCCGAGATGGGCGGTGAGGCCGATCGGCGTCCGGGGGATCGCGACCGAGAGATCGCCGGCCAGGTAGAAATTGTCCTGCTTCCGCAGCAGCCCGCTCTGACCCTGGTCGAGCGCCAGCGCCTTCTGCTTCGGCGCGTAATTGCCGGTGATCTTCGCGGTGGCCGGCCCGATCGCATAGCTGACCGAGGCATAGGGCTCGAGGAAGTCCGACGAACTCCGGTCGCCGGTGAAACCCGGGCGCGTGCCCGGATAGACATAATAGAGCGCCCCGACATCGACGGTGACGCCGCCGTCGAACGCATGCTTGTAGCCGGCGATCAGGTCGAGCTCCTGATGGGCGGTGCCATGCACGGTGACATAGTCGTCGATCGACGAGCCCCAGACCGAGACATAGAAGCCCGACGCATGGGCAACGGTGATGCCGCCCTGCACGGCGAAATTGCCGTCGGTCTGCGAGATGCCGCGGAACTTATAGTCGCTGACCACGCCGACGCTGCCGCTGATCGTCACGGCGGGCGGCGGATCGGTCTGGTCCTGGGCGATTGCGGGGCTGGCCCCGGCCACGGCCGCGAGCGCGGCGAGGCTGATCATGGTGTAGCGCATGGAATACCCTTCCCGTTGTTCAAAAAAGGGTTCCCGCCTGCTGCTCCGGTACGGCGTCGACTGGAGGCTCATCGGCCTGCGCTGCTTGCGAAGCCCGGCTGTCTTGCCGCACCACGCTGCACCGCACAACATTAATTGCTGCTCCGTCACGGGATCGTGACAAACTGTTGCTGGGTGGCAACAGCCCGGCCCCGGCAAACGAAAACGGCCCGCTCCCCGGTGGGGAGCGAGCCGCGAACGGAGACCGGAAAGGCGGGATCAGCGGATCTGGACGACCGCGTCCACTTCCACCGCCACGCCCAGCGGCAAGGCGGGCACGCCCACGGCGCTGCGGGCATGGCGACCGGCATCGCCGAACAGCGCCTGCATCAGCTCCGAGGCGCCATTGGCCACCTTGGGCTGGTCGGTGAAGTCGGCGGCGGAATTGACGAACACGCCGAGCTTCACGATCCGCTCGACGCGCGACAGGTCGCCATCCAGATATTTCTTGATCTGCGCGACCAGCATCAGCGCGCAGCGCTGCGCCGCCTCGGTGCCGAACGCCAGGTCGCGATCCTCGCCCAGCCGCCCGGTCATCAGCACGCCGTCCTTGAAGGGAATCTGGCCCGAGACGTGGAGCAGGCCGTTCGCCTCCACCACCGGGACATAGGCGGCGACGGGCGCCGCGGCTTCGGGAAGGGCGAGGCCGAGCTCTTCGAGCTTGCGATCGACATGCGTGGTCATGGGCCCGCTCAACCACTCGCCGCGTCGGCGGTCAAGCCCGTGTCGAAGCGCGCCTCGATCCAGCCCAGCGCCTCGCGCCAGTCGTCGATCCGGGCATGGGCATGCGGCGCCTTCGCCACGCTCGGCGCCAGGCTGGGCTCGGCGACCATGTGGAGGCGGAACACCCCCGGCGCATGCTTGGCCACCGATTCGTGATGGACCGCCAGATCGTCGACGAACACGGTGACGCTCGGCCGATATTCCTCGATCAGCCGCGCCACCGGCGATCCCTTGCCGCCCTGATTGCACTCCACCCGGTGCTCGATCCCGTGATTCGTCAGCTGGGCGATGCGATGCGCGCGGCAATGATCCTGCAGGTTGGTCAGCACGACGATATCGGCGCGCCCGGCCAGCACGGCCAGCGCCTCGCGGGCATGCGGCACCAGCGTCTGGCGATCCATCTCGGCGGGGAAGAAGCCGTCGAGCAGGCCCCACATCTCCTCGCGCTCCACCACGGCCGAATCGGCGCGGCGGCGCATCGAATTGGCGAAATCGCCGCCATCGGGCGTGAACTCGATGTCGTGCGTCTCGCCCAGCCACACGCCGAAATGGCGCACCATGTGGAGCAGGACTTCGTCGCAATCGGTGATCAGCAGGGGCTTCATGATCTTTCCAGCGTCGCCCGGGCGGCGACCAGTTGTTCGGGGCTTATGTCGAGTGCCGCCGCGCAGGCGACAAGGTCCGGCTCGTAGGATTCGAGGAACGACAGCGTCGCGGCGAGCACCACCGCCTCGCCCGCCCGCCGGCGCAGCTCGGCGGGATCGAGGCCGGTGAGGTCGAGCAGGCGCCGCGCCCGCGCTTCCTCGCCCAGCGTCCACACAAGTGCCTGCAGCGCCAGCGCTTCCGCATTTGTTTCCGCGCCCGCCATATCCTACATCGCCTAAGAGTCGATCCGGGGGTAGCGCGTGGCAAAAAGGGTGCTCGTTGTCGAGGACAACGAACTCAATCTGAAGCTGTTCTGCGACCTGCTGCGCGCGCACCAGTTCGAGGCGGAGCCGGTGCGCGACGGGCGCGAGGCAGTGGGGCGCGCGCGCGACTTCGATCCGCAGCTGGTGGTGATGGACATCCAGATGCCGCACGTGACCGGCCTCGAGCTGATCCAGCACATGAAGCTGGACCCCAGGCTGCGGACCATCCCGATCATGGCGGTCACCGCCTATGCCGGCCGCGACGACGAGGAGCGGATCCGCGCGGCCGGGGCCAATGCCTATGTCTCCAAGCCGATCAGCCTGGTGCGCTTCATGGAGGAAGTGCGCGCGCTGATGCCGGCCGAATCGCCGGCGCCGCCGCCCGAAGCCCCGAACACGGACACAGAAGAAGCCCCGCGGCCTTGACGGCCCGGGGCTTTCTTGAAGACCGTCCCCGCGCATGCGGGGCTAAGCTTGAAGACCGGCCCCGCGCATGCGGGGGCGAGGCAAGCCGGGCGCGCGCCCGCCTTACTTGATCTTGGCTTCCTTGAACTCGACATGCTTGCGCACGACGGGATCGTACTTGCGGAACGAGAACTTCTCGGTCTGGGTACGCGGATTCTTCTTCGTGACGTAGAAGAAACCCGTGTCCGCCGTGCTGACGAGCTTGATCTTGACAGTGGTCGGCTTGGCCATGACCCAACAACCCTTGAAACTGCGAAAAGAAAAGAGCGGCACGCCAGAGCGCACCGCTGCCAGACGCGGGCAACTGTGCGATTCTCGGCCAAAAGTCAAGGCTGGGGCCAAGCAATTCCTCCCCGAGCTCGCCTCGGGGAGGGAGAGCGCGCCCGCGGGGCGTGGTGGAAGGGCCATGGCGGCGATCCGCGACGGTGATCGCCATGCCCCTCCACCACTCGCTTCGCGAGCGGCCCCCTCCCCCGGGCAAGCCGGGGGAGGAATTGGATATCCTTCACGCGGGTTTAACCCTGCGCGCCCAGAATGCCGCGCGAAAGGGGAAGCGCATGGAAGCTCTGGTCCCGGCCTTCCTGCTGGCCGTCCTCACCCAGCTTTGCGACAAGCCGGCCCTGCTCTGCGCGATCCTCGCCGATCGCTATGGCCGGCCGCTCGCCGTGGCGGTCGCGGCGGGCATCGCCCATGCCGCCATCAACTTCGCGGCCGGTTTCGGCGGATCGCTGATCGGGCCGATGATGACGCCCAATGCCCGCGCGCTGCTGCTCGCCATGGCGCTGATCTTCGGCGCGCTGGGCGCGATCGGATCGAATCGCGTGAAGGACCGGCTGGGCGGCTGGAAGCTCGGCTCCTTCTTCACGGCGCTGCTGGGGGTGCTGATCCTCGCCTTTGGCGAGAGCACGCCCTTCTTCACGCTCGCGCTGGCCACCGGCGGCCAGCCCTGGTTCGCGGCCGCCGGCGCATCGATCGGCGCGTTCGGCGTGGCGTTCGTCGCCGCGCTGCTCGGCGAGCGGAGCTGGGCGGCCCTGCCCTGGCGCTGGCTGCGCATCCTGAGCGGCATCGGCTTCCTGGTCGCCGGCTGCTGGATCGGCGTGAACGCGCTGCGCCTGACCTGATCGATCTCTGAGATCGGGAAAATGCAAATGCGCCGGGCGGACCCGATCCCATATTCCGTTCGTTGACCCTGCGAACCGAATCCCGGGAGGACGAACATGGCTGATACCAATGCGGCGCTCCGCACCCCCACCGATCTGAACCGCAACGACGCCAGGAGCGTGGCGGACGCGCTGAACGGCGCGCTGGCCGATTGCTTCGCGCTCTATCTCAAGACCAAGAATTTCCACTGGCACGTCTCGGGCCCGCATTTCCGCGACTATCACCTGCTGCTCGACGATCAGGCGGCACAGATCTACGGCATCACCGATGCCATTGCCGAGCGCGTGCGCAAGACCGGCAACGTCACGCTGCGCTCGATCGGCGACATCGCCCGCCGCCAGACGCTGACCGACAATGACGCGGACTATGTCGCGCCCGGCGACATGCTGGCCGAGCTGCGCGAGGACAATCTCAAGCTGATCGAGAGCTTCCGCGCCGTGAAGCAGGCAGCCGAGGATGCCGGCGACAATGCGACCAGCGGCATCGTCGACGAATGGACCGACCAGGCAGAGGAGCGCGCCTGGTTCCTGTTCGAGGCATCGCGCAAGGGCTGAACCCGCACCTTGGGGTCGGAGGCGGGATCGGCAAACGCCGGTTCCGGCGCCGCGAATCGCGTCATCCGAATCGGCGAGCCCCGCCCGGATCGGCGGGCCCGTCGTTTAGCAAACCCGTCGTCAGCAAATCCGCCGACGGCAAACCTGCCGTCCGCAAATCCGCCGTCCGCAGACCCGTCATCCCCGCGAAGGCCGGGATCCAGGGTAGTCGGGGACGATCGAAGAATGGCACCCAGCCTTGCCGGAGACGGCGAAGCGAGCCTCGCAGCCCGTTCTCCCGGCCCTGGATCCCCGCCTTCGCGGGGATGACGGGGAGAAGATAGGGACGACGGGGAGAAGGTGGGGACGACCGGGGAGGATATGGGTCCCCGCCCCGGCGCACCGCGAAACAGGGCCGGCCCCGCGGGCGCCGGCCCCGTCCCGGTTACTTGACCTTGGCGAGGTCCGCGTCGAGCTTGGCCAGCATCTCGTCGGTCAGCTTGCCTTCCGAAAAGGGCTGGATCGCGCGGAAGCTCATCCCCTTGAACTGCTCATAGGCGGGATGCTTGTCGATATCGCCCAGGCCGTCGGCGACGAGCACCGCCTTGGCGCCTTCATTGGCGAACAGGGCTTCGATCGGCGTATCCGCGCTGAACTTGGCGGCGGGCGCGGCGGCCGGCGCCGGAGTCGCGGCGGGTGCCGGGGCCGGCGCGTTCTGGGCGAAGGCGGCAACGGGCGCGCAGGCGAGCAGGGCGGCGGTGAGAACGAGCTTCATTATCGGGAGACCCCTCCGGTGGTGGAGTTGCGAACCTAACCCGCTTTTCGTGTCCGCACCATTGCCGGCGGCACGAGAGTCACCAGCCAGATGTCGGGCCGGGCGCCCAGGCGGAACGGCACGCCGCTGGTGCCGAGCCCGGCGGTGACGATCACCGTGCGCCCCCCTTCGCGCACCAGCCCGCAGCGATAGCGGCTGCCGTAGCGGCTCACTTCGGGCGCGACGTTGCGGCCGAAGATCAGCACCTGCCCGCAATGGGTGTGCCCGGCGAGGAGGAGGTGCGCGTCGGCGGGCAGATCGGGCGCGACGTCGGGCGAATGGGTGACCAGCACGATCGGCCGCCCGATCGCCCGCGCCGCCCGCAGCGTCGCGGCGATGTCGGCATGGCCCGAAAAATCGTCGCTGATCCCGCCCAGCGCCACCGGTCCGCGCGGCGCGGCATCATTCTCCAGCACCGTCACCCCCGCCCGGGCGAGCTGGTCGCGCACCGCCTGCGGGCCCGTCCAGTAATCGTGATTGCCGAGCACCGCCGCCACGCCCAGCGGCGCGCGCAGCTGGCGCAGCGGCCCGACCATCGCCGGCCCCAGCTTCGCCGCGCCGCGCGGATCATGGCCGAAGATGAAGTCGCCCGCGATCACCACCAGATCGGGCTTCAGCGCATTCACCTGCGCGACGATTCGCCCGAGCCGTTCCGGCCCCATCGCCGCGGTGCCGATATGGATGTCGCTCAGCAGCGCGATCCGCACCGGCCGCTCCAGTCCCGGCAGGGCCACCTCCGCACGGCGCACCAGCGGGTCGCTGGTCGCCTCGCGAAAGCACCAGCCGAGAAAGCCGGCGAGCAGGAGGGCCAGGCCGGCGAGGATGAGGATGAGCTTGCGCATGCGGGCATCGTAACGGGAGCGCATCGGCCACGCCATGCGTTGCGCCGTCATGCGTGCCTTTGCCGACCTGCTCGATGGCCTGATCTACACGCGCTCGCGCAACGCCAAGCTCAAGCTGCTCGGCGACTATCTGCGCGCCACGCCCGATCCGGACCGCGGCTGGGCGATGGCGGCGCTCACCGGCACGCTCGACCTGCCTGCCGTGAAGCCGGCGCTGATCCGCGCGATGGTGGAGGAACGCGTCGATCCGGTGCTCTATGCGATGAGCCGCGACTTTGTCGGCGATTCGGCCGAGACGATCGCGCTGCTCTGGCCCGCGCCCTCGGCGCCGCCCGCGGCGGCGGCATCGCTCACCGTCTCGCAGGTGGTCGCGACTTTGGGCGGCATTTCCAGGTCCGATGCGCCCGCGGCGCTCGCGGCGATGCTCGATCGGCTGGATGCCGATGCGCGCTTCGCCCTGCTCAAGCTCGCCACCGGCGCGCTGCGCGTCGGCATCTCGGCCCGGCTCGCCAAGACCGCGCTCGCCCAGGCCTTCGGGCTCGATGTCGATGCGGTGGAGGAAGTGTGGCACGGCCTGGTTCCGCCCTATGCGCCGCTGTTCGACTGGGCCGAGGGCCGCGCCGCCCAGCCCAGCGCGCGCGACCTGCCGGTCTTCCGCCCGTTCATGCTCGCCCATCCGCTCGAGCAGGAGCATGTCGACCTGGCCGATTATGCGGCGGAGTGGAAATGGGACGGGATCCGCGTCCAGCTGGTCCATGTCGCGGGCGAGACCCGGCTCTACAGCCGCGCGGGCGACGACATCACCCACAGCTTTCCCGAAGTCGCGGGGGCCTTCGCCACGCCCGGCGTGCTCGACGGCGAGCTGCTGGTGAAGGGCGCGTTCCAGGGCGGCGAGGCGGCGAGCTTCAACACGCTCCAGCAGCGCCTGGGCCGCAAGCTGGTCAGCGCGAGGACGCTGGCCGACTATCCCGCCTTTGTCCGCCTCTACGACATTCTTTTCGACGGCGGCGAGGATCTGCGCGACCTGCCCTGGTCGGCGCGCCGGGCCCGGCTCGAGCGCTTCGCCGCGCGGCTCGATCCCGGGCGGTTCGACGTCTCGGCAGTGATCGAGGCCCGGGATTTCGCCGCGCTGGAGGAGATTCGCGCAGGCGCGCGGGATGCCGCGATCGAGGGGGTGATGCTCAAGCGGCGCGATTCGCCCTATGTCGCCGGGCGGCGCGCGGGGCTGTGGTACAAATGGAAGCGCGATCCGCTGGTCGCCGATTGCGTGCTGATGTACGCGCAGCGCGGCTCGGGCAAGCGCAGCAGCTTCTATTCCGACTATACTTTCGGCGCCTGGACGGCGGAGGGCGAGCTGCTGCCGGTGGGCAAGGCCTATTTCGGCTTCACCGACGAAGAGCTGAAATGGCTCGACCATCATGTCCGCACCCACACGGTGAATCGCTTCGGGCCGGTGCGCGAGACCGACAAGAGCCTCGTCCTCGAGGTCGCCTTCGATTCGATCCACGAATCGCGGCGCCACAAATCGGGCCTGGCGATGCGCTTCCCGCGAATCAGCCGCATCCGCACCGACAAGCCGGCGCGCGAAGCGGACACGATCGAGGCGTTGCGCAAGCACGTCACCTGAGTCAGTTTCGCGCCCATGGCCAAGGGAAATCGTATCGCGGTTTTGCCCCTGATCGCCTGCGTGCTCGCGGGACCGGTCCCCGCGTCGCTGCTCGCCGCCCTTGCCGGCAGCGGCGGCGGCGATTCGCTGCTGCGGGTCTGGGCCACGCTGGCGCTGTTCGGCCTGTGCTACGCGCTGGTCGTCGGTACGCCTATCGCATTGATTTTCCTGCGCGATCCTGCATTGCCCTGGCGGCGCTGGATCGGTGCCGCCCTGCTCGCCGGGCTCGTCACCACCGCGATCATCCTGGGCTGGACCGCGCTGAGCAGCGCCCGACACCTCGTCGCCGGGCAATGGAGCGCCTTCCAGATATTGATGCTCTGGCTGGTCGTTCCGCTCGTGCTTTTCTCCGGAATCGTCTCGCGAATCCTGCTCGCGCTCTGGCTCCGGCACGTCCGCGACACTGCCTGGTGAAGCCCGAACTGCTCGCCCCGGCGATGATGATCGCCTCGGGCTCGATCCATGCGGTGGTCAACGCGATCCTGAAGGGCGGCCGCGACAAGATGGCCGGCCGCGCGATCATCGACGGATCGAGCGCGCTGATCCTGCTGCCCGCAACGCTGCTCGTGCCGCTGCCGGCCGCCGCCTGGCCGTGGATCGCCGGCACCGCGCTGGTCCATTGCCTCTATCTCTATGCGCTGGTCCGCACCTTCGAGGCGAGCGACTATTCCGCCGCCTATCCGATCCTGCGCGGCACCGCGCCGCTGGTCACCGCCGCGCTGTCGATCGGGCTGCTCGGCGAGCCCGCCGGCGCACGCGAGCTGGCCGGCATCGCGCTGGTCGGCGGCGCCATGTTCGTGATGGTGCTGGGCCGGCATATCGGCCGGGCCGGCCTGGGCTGGGCGCTGCTCACCGGGCTCACCATCGCCGGCTACACGGTGATCGACGCGCACGGCGTGCGCGCCGCGCCGACGCCGAACAGCTATATCGTCTGGATGTTCGTGCTGATGGGGATGAGCACGGTGACGATGTTCGCCCTGCTCTCCAGGGGCGCGATCTTCGCCTCGGCGGCGCGGCAATGGCGGCCGGGCGTGGTCGCGGGCGCGCTCTCGATCGTCACTTATGGCCTGGCGCTCTCGGCGCTGGCGATCGGCCCCACCGCCCCGCTCGCCGCCCTGCGCGAGACCGGCATGGTCACCGCGCTCGTCATCGCCACCCTCTTCCTGGGCGAGAAGGTGACGCCCGGCCGGGTGCTGGGCGTTACCGGGATCCTCGCCGGTGCGGTGCTGATCCTGCTCTAGCACCGCCCCCGAAGCGCCCCCTATTCCCTGGCAACCGGGCTGCTCGAGCCGTCCGCGCGCTCGATGACCAGGCCCGCTATCGCAGCTTCGCCGGTGAAGCGCACCCGGGTGCGCGGATCGAACTCGAGTGCGAACAGATCGCCGCCGAGCGGCACCATCGCCGATTTGGGAGCACCGTCGCGCTGCCAGGTGAGCGCGCCATTCTCCACGGCCACCGTGCGCGGCCCGAACCGCCCGGCATAGGCCGCGAGCGCCCGGGCGGGAGCCACCGGCGTCACGCGTGCCGCATAGAGCGCGGCGGTCCATTCCAGCTCGGTCCTTTGCGCCCCCTGCGCCTTCTCGGCGAGCTTCAGCGCTGCATCCTGCTGGGCGCGGTCGAGCGCCCGGTCCGCCGGCACCGCGATCTTCGGCGCCACGCCCTTGCCTTCCCAGTTGCCGCCGCCCGGCAGTTCGGGATAGCCGATCGACACGCTCATCACATAGCCGCCGGGCACCGCGAAATGCTCGTTGCGATAGGCCGCGCCCGCCGTCGTCTCGCCCACCAGCGTGCCGAAGCCGAGCCGCGCGACATGCGAGACGAACTCCTCCGCGGCCGACGCCGCGCGATTGCTGGTCAGCACATAGAGCGGCAATCGGAGCTGCCCGCCGGGCACCGCCTCGCTCGTCGAGCTGGTCGGCGCTTCGCCGCGCAGATGGAAGGTCACCAGCAGCGTGCCCGCCGGCACGAAATAGCTGGCGATGCGGCGCACCGCCTCGGGGCTGCCGCCGCCATTGCCGCGCAGGTCGAGGATCGCCGCATCGCCTTCGCGCAGGAACGCCATCGCCGCGTCGATCGCCGCCCGGCTCTCCGCCCCGGTCCAGCCGAACCCGTCATAGCGGATATAGCGGACATTGCCCGGCAGCAGCTTCATCTCGGTGATGCCATAGTTGCGCTGGCGCATCATCGTCCTGAAGAAGGGCGTGTCCTCGATCTCGTCATTCTGGCTGCCGCGGCCGGCGATCTCGGCCGACATGCGCGGATCGAAGAACAGCGAGAGATGCTTGTCCTGCGCCACCGCATAGAGATCCTCGTTCAGCCGGCGTGCGAATTCGCCCGGATCCGCCACATCGTAGCGCCCGGCCTTCAGGCCCTTGACCAGCGCGGCGTCGAGCCCGGCCCGCTTGCCGGCGACCACGTAATTCTCGGCGATCGCCTTGCGGATGCCCGCGACGACCTCCGCCTTGCGCGCCGCCGGCGCGGCCATCGGCGCGGGGCCTTGGGTGGGGCCGGGCCCCTGCTGCGCCTGGGCAGCGATGGGCAGGCCGGCGGAAAGCGCCAGCGCGGCAAGTGCGATCTTCATGAGTCTCTCCCCAACCGTGTTACCTGCATAACACTGCATGGCGCGAAGCACGGGCGCGTGGCGCGCAATTTCGGCCGCCTGCTTGCCAGAATCTGGCATAGGGGTGCGATGACCCACGACGCCATCGACCTGCGCATCCTCGCGCTGCTCCAGCAGGACGCACTGATGACCGCCGACCTGCTGGCCGAGCGGCTACCGCTCTCGCCCAGCGCGATCGCCCGGCGGATCCGCCGGATGCGGGCGGACGGCACGATCGCCGCCGATGTCGCCATCGTTTCCGAGGAAGTGGGCCCGTTCCTGTCGGCGCTGGTCCATGTCCAGTTCGACCGGCACTCGCTCGACGCGCTCCAGGCCTTTCAGCGCCGGATCCTCGCCAGCCCGCATATCCAGCTGATGCTGGAAGTGACCGGCAATTTCGATCTCGTCCTGCTCGTTTCGACGCGCGACATGGATTCGTTCAATGCACTGGTCGATTCGCTGCTCGGCGGCGATCCGGTGGTGCGGCGCTACGAGACGAGTTTCGTGAAGCGCCGCCGCAAATTCACGCCGGCGCTGCCGCTGCACGAGCTACTGGAGGGATGATTCAGTTGGCGCTCATCCCACTGAGCCAAGCGCCCTCATCCCACTGAGCCAAGCACCCTTCCGTCACCCCCGCCTTTGTGGGGATGACGGCTATTGGGCACTTCTTGTCCCAAGGGGATATGTGCCGATTCAGTTCGGATCTGATTCGCGGCGAAGAAAGAAGATTTGTTCGCGCTGAGGACGCGGGGAGCATTTGCTGGAGGCGCCAGCGTCAGGAAGGGTGACAGGTCATTGGATTGGCGCGCCGCCGGCGCAGCGCGAGCCAGTCTCCGCGTTCTCAGCGCCCTCTGCGCGAACGAATCTCCGCACCTTCTCCGCGCGAAACGGAAAGCAAAAGGGCCGGACGTTTCCGCCCGGCCCCTTCGATTCGCTTGCCCGAAGGCGCGCCTCAGCTCGACGGCGTGAGGTTCACCGCAGCGTACTTGCCGCGACGATCGACCTCGAGCTCGAACTCAAGCCGGTCGCCCTCGTTGAGCGTCGGCATGCCCGCACGCTCCACGGCCGAGATGTGCACGAACGCGTCCGGCTGGCCGTCATCGCGCTGGATGAAGCCGAAGCCCTTCATTGCGTTGAAGAACTTGACCGTGCCGGTCGCCTTCTCGCCCGTCAGCTGGCGCTGCGGACCACCGCGCTCGCCGCCGCCGAAGCCGCCACGATCGCCGCGATCCTCGCGCGGTGCGCGCTCTTCGACCGGCATCGGCTCGCCATCGATCTTGAGCTCGGTGGCCGAGATGCGGCCGCCGCGATCGACGAGCGTGAAGCCGAGCGGCTGGCCCTCGGCCAGGCCGGTAAGGCCCGCCTGCTCGACCGCCGAGATGTGCACGAAGACGTCTTCGCCGCCATCGTCACGGACGATGAAGCCGAAGCCCTTCTGGCCGTTGAAGAACTTAACGACGCCGGTGCCTTCGCCGATGACCTGCGGGGGCATGCGGTTGCCGCCGCCGAAGCCGCCGCCACCACCACCACCGAAGCCGCCACCGCCGCCGCCGCCGCGGAAACCACCGCCGCCGCCGCCGCCGAAGCCGCCACCGCCGCCGCGATAGCCACCGCCACCGCCGCCGCCGAATCGGTCACCGCCGCCGAAACCGCCACGATCCTCGAAACCGCCGCCGAAGCCGCCGCCACCAAAATCATCGCCGCCGAAGCCATCACGCTTGTCGCGGCCACGTCCGCCGCGATCCCCACGGCGCCCTCTATCGAAACTCATGCCCTGTTCGTCTTCCCGGTTCGCCCACAAATCAAATCAAAAGCCAAGCGCCGGACGAAAAACGCAGGTCTTCCAGCGCAAAAACTTGCGCCATGGAATCAGGCATAGCCCAAAATCGGACAGCGAGCGAACGAAATTCGACTTGATCGGGGCGAACAATCGTTAATCGCGGCGCTTGCGCCACAATCGGGGGCACGGCAGAGGTAGGCATATGGACGCGATCGCCGAATTGCTCGCCAGTCCGGCCGCCTGGGCCGCGCTCGTCACGCTCATCGTGATGGAGGTGGTGCTGGGCATCGACAACCTGATCTTCATCTCGATTCTCTCGAACAAGCTGCCCGAGGAGCAGCGCCGGCGCGCCCGCCGAGTCGGCATCAGCCTGGCGCTGGCGATGCGGCTGGGGCTCCTCACGGCGATCAGCTGGATCATCAGCCTGAAGAACACGGTGTTCAGCCTCGGCATCCAGGGGCCACCCGATGCGAACGGCGTGCCCAGCTTCGAGACCGATTTCTCGTGGAAGGACCTGATCCTGCTGGCCGGCGGCCTGTTCCTGATGTGGAAGGCGACGACCGAGATCCATCATTCGGTCGATGCCGACGCGCCGGGCGAGGCCGACCAGCTGCTCGACAAGAAGAAGGTCGCCTCGATCACCTTCACCGCCGCGATCGTCCAGATCCTGCTGCTCGATGTCGTCTTCTCGGTCGATTCGATCCTGACCGCCGTCGGCATGACCGAGCATGTGCAGATCATGTATGTCGCGGTGATCGTCGCGGTCGGCGTGATGCTGATCGCGGCCGATCCGCTCGCCAATTTCATCAACCGCAATCCCAGCGTCGTCATGCTCGCCCTGGGCTTTCTGCTGATGATCGGCATGGTGCTGATCGGCGAGGCGTTCGGCGCGCATATCCCCAAGGGCTATATCTACACCGCCATGGCCTTTTCGGCCGCCGTCGAGGGACTCAACATCTGGGCGCGGACCGCGCGGGCGCGCCGGCAGGCCGCCGCCCGGGAAGCGCCGGCCATTGAGCCCGGCGGCGATCGGGTCTAGGCGGCGGCCATGACTGTGCATTTTCATGAAGAAGACATTCCCGAGGACCTGTTCGCGCCGGGGGCCTCGATCGCCGTCGACACCGAGACGATGGGGCTGATCACGCCGCGCGACCGGCTGTGCGTCGTCCAGCTCTCGGACGGCTCGGGCGACGAGCATCTCGTCCGCTTCGGCCCGCGCTCGGCCTATGATTCGCCGAACCTGCGGATGCTGCTCGCCGATCCGGAGCGGCTGAAGCTCTATCATTATGCGCGCTTCGACCTCGCGGCGATCCGCTTCTATCTGGGCGTCGTCGCCGGCCCGGTCTATTGCACCAAGACCGCCTCGCGCCTGGTGCGCACCTATACCGATCGCCACGGCCTCAAGGACCTGGCCCGCGAGCTGGTGGGCGTGGAGATCTCGAAGCAGCAGCAGTCCTCCGACTGGGGCGGCCCCGAACTTTCCGACGCGCAGCGTGAATACGCGGCGTCCGACGTGCGTTACCTGCACGCCATGAAGGAAGAACTCGACAGGCGCCTCGAGCGCGAAGGCCGCACCGACCTCGCCCAGGCCTGTTTCGACTTCCTGCCCTGGCGCGCGGAGCTCGACCTGGCCGGCTGGCCCGAAACCGACATCTTCGCGCATATCTAGATGTCGGAAGTCGCCACCCGCCTCCAATCGCAGAAGCGCAGCTGGGCGCATCCCGGCAGCGCGCACGATCGGCTGATCCGGCTCTCGCTGATCTTCCTGCCGGTCGGCATCGGAGTGCTCTCGGCCTTTCTCGTGCTCGCGCCGCTCCTCACCAAGGGCGATGTCAGCTTCGTGCTCGACAAGAACAAGGTCGACATGGCCACCGAGCGGCTGCGGCTCGAATCGGCGGTGTATCGCGGCGAGGACAGCAAGGGGCAGCCCTTCCAGCTCAACGCGGGCTCGGCGATCCAGAAGAGCTCGGCGGAGCCGATCGTCCAGCTGCGCGATCTCGCCGCCGAGATCAGGCTGCCCGAGGGGCCCGCCACGCTCAAGGCGGACCGCGGCCATTACGATCTCAACAAGGAACAGGTCTCGGTCGACGGCCCGGTCAAGTTCCAGACGGCCGACGGCTATGTCCTCGACACCGAGAACGCGACCGTCGACCTCAAGACCCGCAAGATGGAAAGCGGCGGCGCGGTGACCGGCAAGACGCCCACCGGCGTGTTCAGCGCGAACAAGATGACCGCCGACTTGGAAAACCGCACCATCTCCCTAGATGGCAATGCACGCTTGCGGATCGTCCCCAAGCGCGCGAATAGGCGCTGACATGATCCGTGCGACTGCCCTGCTTCCGATCGGCTTCTCGCTGGCGCTCGCCGCGTCGGCGCCCGCGGCTGCGCAGCAGCGCCACGACAGCAACGCGCCGATCGACTTCAACGCCCAGCACATGGAGCTGCAGGACAAGGCCAATCGCGTGCTGTTCAGCGGCAGCGTGCAGATCCGCCAGGCCGAGATGATGCTCGAGGCGGCGCGCGTCACCGTCGCCTATACCGGCCAGATCACCGACGGCTCGCCCGAAGTCTCGCGGCTCGACGCGGCCGGCGGCGTCACCGTCACTCGGCCCGATCAGCGCGCGACAGGCCAGTTCGCGGTGTACGACGTCACCAAGCGGATCATCACCATGGTCGGCGGCGTCACGCTGAAGCAGGGGACCAACACCGTCTCGGGCGGCCGCCTGGTGATCAACCTCGACACCGGCCGCGCGACGATCGACGGCTCGGGCGTCGGCGGCTCCACGGCCGTGCCGGGCACGCCCGGCGTGCAGAGCCGCGGCGGCCGCGTCACCGGCCGGTTCTCGGTGCCCAAGCGCGCCAATGCCCCGGCCGCCACGCCGACGCCCGCCGCCACGCCGGCGCCCGCGGCCACGCCGGCGCCGAAGCAGTAGTCGCCCTTTTTCCACGCCACGCCGCGCGGCCCCTTCCCTTCCCGGCCCAGTTCATGCAGGAATCCTGCCAAACCGCCGGAGGGAACACCCCGCCGGCAATGCGAACCCGCTTATGCAGGGACCGAGTATGACCGACGTCGCCACTCTCGAAACCCCCGTCGCGGATCCCGCGCCGCTGCCCGACAAGGGCCTCGCGGTCGTCTCGATCGCCAAGTCCTATGACAAGCGCGTGGTCCTGACCGACGTGTCGGTCTCGGTCGGCCGGGGCGAGGTGGTCGGGCTGCTCGGCCCCAATGGCGCCGGCAAGACCACCTGCTTCTATTCGGTGATGGGGCTGGTGAAGCCCGACAGCGGCCGCATCATGCTCGACGGCGAGGACATCACGCGCCTGCCCATGTATCGCCGCGCCATCCTGGGCCTGGGCTATCTGCCCCAGGAAACGTCGATCTTCCGCGGCCTGACGGTGGAGGGCAACATCCTCGCCGTGCTGGAACTGTCCGAGCCCGACAAGGAAGCGCGCAAGCGCCGGCTCGACGAGCTGCTCGAGGAGTTCGGCCTCACCCGGCTGCGCGCCGCGCCGGCTATGGCGCTGTCAGGCGGCGAGCGCCGCCGCGCCGAGATCGCCCGCGCGCTGGCGGCGGACCCGACGATCATCCTGCTCGACGAGCCGTTCGCCGGCATCGACCCGATCTCGATCTCCGACATTCGCGACCTGATCATCCAGCTCAAGCAGCGCGGCATCGGCGTGCTGATCACCGACCACAATGTCCGCGAGACGCTCGACATCGTCGACCGCGGCTACATCATCTATGACGGCCGCGTGCTGTTCGCCGGCGCGCCCGCCGATCTGGTCAAGGACGAGAATGTCCGCCGCCTCTATCTCGGCGAGAGCTTCGAGCTGTAGGCCATGGAAGACGGCGCCTCTCATAGCCGTCATCCCGGAGTCGCCGGGGCGGCGGCCTTGGCATGAGCCTCGCGCCTCGCCTCGACCTGCGCCAGTCGCAATCGCTGGTGATGACGCCGCAGCTCCAGCAGGCGATCAAGCTGCTGGCGCTCTCCAATCTCGAGATCGAGACTTTCATCGCCGAGGAGCTGGAGAAGAACCCGCTGCTCGAGAGCGGCGGCACCGGGGGCGATGACGAGCGGGGCGGCGAATCCGCCGAGCCCCCCGAACCCGACCTCGACCAGGCGGAGCGCGACGGCCCGGCGGATGCCAGCGAGCTGATCGCCGGCGGCGGCGACGCGGCGGGCGAAGCCGCGCTCGACGTGGATTTCGCCGCCGAGACCTTCCACCACGACAGCGGCAGCGACACGATCGGCGCGGGCGGCGGGCTGGACGGCAGCCTGGGCCTCTCCGGCGGCAGCGGCGGCGCCGCGCCCGAGGACGGGCCGGATTTCGACAATCTCGGCAGCCCCGACCTCAGCCTGGCCGATCACCTGATGGCGCAGGCCGGCACGAGCGTGGCCGGCCGCGACCTGTTCATCGCGGCGCACCTGATCGACCAGATCGACGAGGCGGGCTATCTCACCGCGGCGCTGCTCGACATCGCCAATCGGCTGAACGTGCCGCTTGCCCGGGTGGAAGCGGTGCTCGCGACGATCCAGACCTTCGATCCCACCGGCGTCGGCGCCCGCAACCTTGCCGAATGCCTCGCGCTGCAGGCGAAGGAAGCCGATCGCTACGATCCCTGCATGGCGCGGCTGATCGACAATCTCGATCTGGTCGCGCGCGGCGACCTCACCCGGCTCAAGCGCATCTGCGACGTCGACGACGAGGATCTGGCGGACATGATCCGCGAGCTGCGCGGCTATGATCCCAAGCCGGGCTGCCGCTATGGCGGGGAGCCGACGCTCGCGGTGACGCCGGACATCTTCGTCGCCCGGCGCGGCGCCGGCTGGGCGGTGGAGATCAACGCCGCCACCCTGCCCAGGCTGCTCGTCAACCGCGCTTATTATGCGGAAGTCTCGGCGGGCCCCCAGGACAAGGCGAGCAAGGCCTGGCTGTCGGACATGCTGGCCAGCGCCAACTGGCTGGTAAAGGCGCTCGACCAGCGCCAGCGCACGATCATCAAGGTCGCCAGCGAGATCGTGAAGCAGCAGGAGGCCTTCTTCCTGAAGGGCGTCGCGCATCTGAAGCCGATGACGCTGCGCCAGGTCGCCGAGGCGATCGAGATGCACGAATCGACGGTGAGCCGCGTCACCTCGAACAAATATCTCAGCTGCGCGCGCGGGCTGTTCGAGCTCAAATATTTCTTCACCTCGGCGATCCAGTCCGCCGATGGCGGCGACGCGGTCTCGGCCGAGGCGGTGAAGAACGCGATCCGCGCGCTGATCCAGGCCGAGGATCCCCGCAAGATCCTGTCGGACGACACGCTGGTCGAGCTGCTCAACGCCAAGGGCTTCGACATCGCCCGGCGCACCGTCGCCAAATATCGCGAGGCGATGGGGATCGGCAGCTCGGTGCAGCGGCGCCGGCAAAAGGCATTGGAGGGCGTGGGTTGATCCGTTTTCTCGCATTGCTGCTGGCCCTGCTCGCACCGGCGACGGCACAGGCCCGGGAGGAGCTCGTCGTGATGAGCTTCAACGTCCGCCTGCCTTCGCCTTCGGACGGCGCGAACGTCTGGGAGAATCGCCGCGACCTTTTCGTCGAGACGATCGCCGCGGCCGATCCCGACGTGATCGGCACGCAGGAGCTGTTCCAGATCCAGGGCGACTACCTCGCCGCGAAGCTGCCCCGATACAGCTGGTTCGGGATCGACCGGCGCGGCGGCCATGCCGACGAGCATATGGGCGTCTTCTATCGCCGCGACCGGCTGAAGCTGGTCGAGCGGGGCGATTTCTGGCTGTCGGACACGCCCGAACAGGTCGCCAGCATCAGCTGGGGCAATCTGTTTCCGCGCATGGTCACCTGGGGCCTGTTCGAGACGCGCTCGGGCAGGCGCTTCTACCTGCTCAACACCCATTTCCCCTATCGGGCGGAAGATGCCGCCGCGCGGGAGAAATGCGCCGCCCTGCTCCGCAAGCGCATCGCCGCCCTGGCCCCGGGCGTGCCGGTGGTGCTCACCGGCGATTTCAACACCGGCCCCGATTCGGCACCGCATGCGCTGCTGGGCGAAGTGCTGGCCGATGCCCGCGATGCGGTGGCGAAGCCGCTGGGCCCCATGGCGACCTTTCACGGCTTCAAGGGCGTGCCCGACCATCGGATCGATTGGATCCTGACGCGGGGCTTCGCGGTACGCGGCTATCGGACGATCGATGCGCATCGCGGCGCGCTCTATCCCTCGGATCATTTTCCCGTGGTCGCGACGCTCGACTGGCAGGGGAAGGAACGCCCTTAGGATTTTGGTAGGCCGATCGGCGCTATCGCCGATTCCATGTCTGCCGATTTCACCATCGACGTCGAACCCGATCGCGATCTCGTCCGCATCCGGATGGGCGGCTTCTTCACCTCCGGCGATATCGACGCCTTTCTCGCCGCGCGCGCGCAGGCGCATGCCACGCTCAGCTGCGGCCCCAACCGGCACCTGACGCTCAACGACCTGCGCGAGATGAAGATCCAGGCGCAGGAAAGCGTCGAGATGTTCCGCGCGATGCTCGCCGATCCCGCCTATCGCTCGCGCCGGCTCGCCTTCGTGATCGGCCGGACGCTGGCGCGCACCCAGCTCCAGCGCGCGCTCGACCGGCGCACCGCGCGCTGCTTCGACGATCCCTGGGCGGCCGAGGCCTGGCTGTTCGCCGGCGCGGATCGCGCCGCCGCCTGAGCGGCCGCTTGCAATGTAGGGCTTCGCCTGTTCTTCTCGATCGGCCGGGCAGCGTCCCGCCGCTCTTTCGTTTCGTTGGAAAAACAGGATCGGTCGTGCGCGGTCACCGGCGCTACGCCGCGCACCGGCGTGACCTTCATGGCCTTTCGCGGCAATCGTCGCCGGCGAGCATCAAGGGATTCAACATTTCCGCCGCGACGGGCTGGATCAATCGTCCTCGTCCTCGAACCCGGCGAGATCGAGCGCGCGCGCCTTGATCTGGTGGAGGCGGCACCAATGGACGAGCGCGTCCTCGCGGCCATGGGTCACCCACACTTCGCGCGGCTCCAGTTCCGCGATGGTGCGGGTCAGCTCGTCCCAATCGGCGTGATCGGACAGGATCAGCGGCAGCTCGACGCCCCGCTGCCGGGCGCGCTGGCGGATGCGCATCCAGCCGGACGCCATCGCGGTGATCGGATCGGGCAGCCGGCGCGACCAGCGATCGTTGAGCGCGCCCGGCGGGCACAGGACCAGCCGCCCCCGCAGCTCGGCCTTCGGCACTCCGGTGGCGGGGCGCAGCGCGCCCAGCGCGATACCCTGCTCGACATAGAGGTCGCAGAGCCGCTGGAGCGCGCCGTGGAGATAGACGGGATCGTCGAACCCCATCACCCGCAGCTCGCGGATCACGCGCTGCGCCTTGCCCAGCGCATAGGCGCCGACCAGCACGCAGCGCTCCGGATTGGCGCGCAGCGCCGCGAGCAGCTTGTCGAGCTCGTCATGCGTCTCGGGATGGCGGAACACGGGCAGGCCGAACGTGGCCTCGGTGACGAACACGTCGCAGGGCACCGGCTCGAAGGGCGCGCAGGTCGGATCCTCGCGGCGCTTGTAGTCGCCCGAGACGACGATCCGCTCGCCGCGATGCTCGAGCACGATCTGGGCGGAACCGAGGACATGGCCGGCGGGCACGAAGCGGATATCGATGCCGTGCATGGTGATCGGCTCGCCATAATCGACCGGCCGGCCGTTCTGCGGCCCGTAGCGCGCCGCCATGATCGCCAGCGTCTGCGGCGTCGCCCATACCGCGCCGTGCCCGCCCCGGGCATGATCGGCATGGCCATGCGTCACCAGCGCGCGCGCCACCGGCTGCGACGGATCGATCCACGCGTCCGCCGCCGGAATATAGATGCCCGCGGGACGCGGCTCGATCCAGCTGCCCAATGCCATCGTCCCTATATATGGCTGGGCGGCGCGCGGGTTCCAATCGGATCGGAATGGACGATCCTTCGCTTTGCACCGGGAAAGGAAGAGGACATGGACAGCACGGCACGCATCGCCCGGCTCGAGACGCAGCTTCGCCGCCAGCGCATCGCGCTGTTCGCCATGGCCGGGATCGGGGCCGCCGGCCTCGTCATCGCCGCCGCCGCGCCGGCCGGGGTGATCGAGGCGCGGGCGATCCGGGTGGTCGATGCCGCCGGCAAGCCGCGCATCCTGATCGGCGCGCCGCCACCGGCCGAGGGGCGCGAGCGCGCCGACGGGCAGACCGCTTCCATCGTGGTGCTCGGCCCCGATGGGCGCGACCGGGTGATCCTGGGCGAGGAGCCCGATCCCCGGCTGGCCGGCAAGAGCTATCCGCGCGTGGCGGGCGCCTATGGCCTGGTCCTGCACGACGCCGCCGGATCGGAGCGCGGCGCGATGAGCTGGCTCGACAATGGCCGCGGCGTGATCGCGCTCGACCGGTCGGGCGGCGACGCGGTGGCGATGATCGTCAACGAGCAGAGCGGCTTCGCCGGCTTCACGGTCAACTACGCCAATCCGCTCGGCAAATATGCCGAAGGCGTGCGGCTGGGCACGCGCGGCGACACGGCCTGGCTCGAGCTCGAGGATCGCGACGGCGGCCAGCGGGCCAGGCTGGCGGTGGCGGGAGACGCGCCGCCCGCGCTGGTCGTCCGGTCCAAGGGCGCGCCGCCGGCTCCCTGACCCGCCATCGCATGGACGCCACCCTCCCCTCGATCCTGTCGGACTGGTTCGCCGCGCGCGGCTGGGCGCCGCGCCGGCACCAGCTCGAGATGCTCGCCGCCGGCCGCCGGGGCGAGCATGCGCTGCTCGTCGCCCCCACCGGCGCGGGCAAGACGCTGGCGGGCTTCCTGCCCAGCCTGGCCGAGCTGATCGAGGCGCCGGCCGACGGCCTGCACACGCTCTACATCTCGCCCCTTAAGGCGCTGGCGGTGGACGTGCAGCGCAACCTGCTCGCCCCGATCGAGGAAATGGGCATTCCCATCCGGGTCGAGACGCGCACGGGCGACACGCCCTGGGATCGCAAGGTCCGCCAGCGCGCCCGTCCGCCCCAGATCCTGCTCACCACGCCCGAATCGCTCAGCCTGCTGCTCTCCTATGAGGACAGCCTGACCATGTTCGCCGGGCTCAGGACGGTGGTCATCGACGAAGTCCATGCCTTCGCCACCGGCAAGCGCGGCGACCTGCTCGCCCTCGCGCTCGCCCGCCTCCAGCGCTTCGCCCCCGGCCTGCGCCGCGTCGCGCTCTCGGCGACGGTGGCGGATCCGGACGGCTATCGCGCCTGGCTCGCCCCGCATGGCGATATCGGCAGCGTCACCCTGGTCGAGGGCGAGAAGGGCGCCGAGCCGAACATCGCCATCCTGCTTCCCGAGGACAAGGTGCCCTGGGCCGGCCATTCGGGCGTCTATGCGATTCCCCAGGTGATGGCGGAGATCGAGACGCACGGGACGACCATCGTCTTCTGCAACACCCGGGGCCTGGCCGAGCTGGTCTTCCAGCAGCTGTGGAAGGTCAACGAGCTGAAGCTGCCGATCGGCGTCCATCATGGCAGCCTCAGCCTCGAGGCGCGCCGGCGGGCCGAGCAGGCGATGGCCGACGGCAGGCTGCGCGCGCTGGTCGCCACCGCCAGCCTCGACCTGGGAGTCGACTGGGGCAATGTCGACTGCGTGATCCAGATGGGCGCGCCCAAGGGATCCTCGCGCCTGCTCCAGCGCATCGGCCGCGCCAACCACCGGCTGGACGAGCCGAGCGAGGCGGTGCTCGTCCCCGGCAACCGCTTCGAATATCTGGAGGCCCGGGCGGCGCTGGACGCGGTCGAGCATGGCGAACTCGATCCGGACGTCTTCCGGCCCGGCGCGCTCGACGTGCTGGCGCAGCACGTCATGGCCTGTGCCTGTGCCGCCCCGTTCGATGCAGGCGAATTGCTGCGGGAGATCCGTGCAGCATTGCCCTATTCCGCGCTGCCCGACGAGACGTTCGATGCGATATTGGGCTTCATCGCCGACGGCGGCTACGCGCTGCGCGCCTATGACAAGTTCAAGCGGCTGACGCTCGGCCGGGACGGCCTCTGGCGCGTCACGACCCCGGCCTTTGTTGCGCAGCATCGGCTCAATGCGGGCATCATCGTCGAGGCGCCGATGCTCGAAGTGCGCTTCCGCAACGGCCGCCGGCTCGGCAAGGTCGAGGAGAATTTCGCCGCCGCCCTCTCCCCCGGCGACACTTTCTTCTTCGCCGGCCTGGCGCTGGAGGTGGAGCGAGTCGACACCACCGACCTGATCGTCCGCGCCACGTCGAGAACCGCGCGCATCCCTTCCTATATGGGTGCCCGCCTCGCCATCACCGCCAACCTCGCCGACCGGGTCCGCCGCTTCCTCCACGACCGGGAGCAATGGCGGCGCTTTCCCGCCGATGTCCGCGAATGGCTGGAGATGCAGGCACGCCGCTCCGCCATCCCCGCGCCGGGCCAATTGCTCGTCGAGACCTTCCCGCACGAGGGGCGGCACCACATGGTGATCTATAGCTTCGAGGGCTGGAACGCGCACCAGTCGCTCGGCATGCTCATCACCCGGCGGATGGAAGCGCTGGGGCTGAAGCCGCTGGGCTTCGTCGCCAACGACTATGCGCTCGCCGTCTATGGCCTGGAGAAGATCGCGGACCCGCGCCCGCTCTTCTCGCCGGACATTCTCGAGCACGAGTTCGTCGAATGGGTGCAGGGCTCCGCGCTGCTCAAGCGCGCCTTCCGCGAAGTGGCGATCATCGGCGGGCTGGTCGAGCGCCAGCATCCCGGCAGGAAGAAGACCGGGCGCCAGGTCACGTTCTCGACCGACCTGATCTACGACGTGCTGCGCAAGTACGAGCCCGACCATCTGCTGCTGCGCGCCGCCTGGGCCGATGCGCGCGCCCGCATGACCGATGTCGGCCGCCTCGGCCATCTGCTCGACACCGCGGCCGGCACGATGCTGCACATCGACCTGCCCCGCGTCTCGCCCATGGCCGTGCCGGTGCTCATCATGATCGGGCGCGAAAACGTCGCCCAGGGCGTCACCGAGGATGCGCTGCTGATGGAAGCCGAGGACATCGCGGCGGAGGCGATGCGCCTTGACTAGACACGATCCGGAAAGATTGCTGCGCAGCATGCGAAGGTGTATCTTCACGTCCATGAAAAGGCTCGCCGCGCTTCTCCTGCTCCCGCTGGCCGCAACCGCCGGAGCGCATGACCGCCAGAATCCCCATGCCGGCACGCCGCCGCCGCCCCCCCAGGATCCGGCGCTGACCATGCCCACGCCCGAGAATGTCGAGGCGACTCTCCTGGCGCTGGGCGAGATCGACAAGCGGCTCACCGTTCCCGTCGCCGTGGGCAATAGCGGGCCCTACAACTTCATCATCGACACCGGGGCGGAACGCACCGTCGTGTCGCGCGAGCTCGCCGGATCGCTGCGGCTGGGAGCCTCCGCCCCGGTGGTCATCACGTCGATGACGGGGCGCGACCGGGTCAATACCGTCGTGGTGCCCGGCCTCTCGATCAAGTCGATCGGCGAGCAGCATACGATCATCGCCCCCGCGCTCGAGGCCCGCAACCTCGGCGCGCTCGGCCTGCTCGGCATCGACACGCTGCGCAACCACCAAGTGACCATCGACTTCGAGAACGGCGTCATGGCCGTGCGCCCGAGCGTCAAGCGCAAGACCTTCGCGAAGCGCGATCCCAACGAGATCGTGGTCACCGCCAAGAATGTGTTCGGCCAGCTGATCGTGACCGATGCCTATTACGACAATACCCGGATCCAGGTGGTGCTGGACACCGGCAGCCAGGTGACGATGGGCAACAGCGCGCTGCGCAAGCGTGTCGGCCGCGATGCGCCCAAGGCGCAGCCGATCACGCTCACCAGCGTCATCGGCAACCGCACCACCGCCGACTATACCGAGATACCCAATATCACGGTGGGCAAGGTCCGCTTCGGCGCGATGCCCGTGGCCTTTGCCGATGTGACGCCCTTCGAGCGCTTCGGCCTCACCCGGCGCCCGGCGCTGCTGCTCGGCATGGACGCGCTACGGGCCTTTCGCCGCGTCGATATCGACTTCCCCAACCGCCAGGTCCGCTTCCTGATGCCGGTGGACAACAGCCCCAAGGAACGCACCACCGGCTCGATGATCCCGGGCGTGAGCGGCACTTCGCCCGTCACGCGCTACTGACGACCCCGCCACCCGCGCCGCCCATTGACTTTGGCGGTGCGGGCGGGTTGGTCGCGCCGCATGACCAGCCTCTCGCGCGCCGCGCTCGCCTCGCTTCCCATCGCCATCGCCCGGCCGGGGCACGAGCCGGCCTCAATCCGGACCGGCGTGGTCCATTTCGGGCCGGGCGCCTTCCACCGCGCGCACCAGGCGGACGTGTTCGATCGCGTGCTGGACGGCGATCCGCGCTGGGGCATCGCGGCGGTCTCGCTGCGCAGCGCCGGCACCGTCGACGCGCTCAAGGCGCAGGACGGGCTCTACACTCTCGCGGTGATCGATCGCGAGCCGGGCACGCGCATCATCGCCGCGCATTCCGATGCGATCGGCCCGGGCGAAGGCGCGCGGCTGCGCACGCTGCTCGCCGATCCCGCAGTGAAGCTCGCCACCAGCACGGTGACCGAGAAGGGCTATTGCCTGGCCGCCGATGGCAGCCTCGACTTCGCCCATCCCGACATCGTCCATGACCGCGCCCGCCCCGCCGAGCCGGCAAGCGTGATCGGCTGGATCGCGTCCGGCCTCGCCGATCGCCGCGCGGCCGGCACGGCGCCCTTCGCGATGCTCTGCTGCGACAACATGACCGGCAACGGCGCCAAGCTGCGCGCGGCCTGTGTCGCGCTCGCCCGCGAATGGGACGCCGGGCTGGCCGACTGGATCGCGGGCGAAGTCGCCTTCCCCGATTCGATGGTCGATTCGATCACGCCGGCGAGCGACCCGGCCTTTCTCGCCAAGGTCGCGGCCGAGCTCGGCGTCGACGACCGGGCGGCGGTGCAGCGCGAACGCTTCACCCAATGGGTGCTGCAGCGCTTCGACCTGGCCGACGGGCCGGACCTTGCCGCCGCGGGCGTGACGCTGACCGGCGACGTGCAGGGCTATGAGCAGGCCAAGCTGCGCATCCTCAACGGCGCGCATTCCAGCCTCGCCTATATCGGCCTGGCGCTCGGGCACGAGACCGTGTTCGAGGCAGTGGGCGATCCCGCGCTGGGCGGCTTCGCCAGCCGGCTGATGCACCAGGACATCGCGGGCTCGCTGAAGCCGGTCGAGGGGCTCGACTTGCCGGGCTATGCCGATGCGGTGCTGGCGCGGTTCCGCAATCCGGCGATCCGCCACCTGCTCAGCCAGATCGCCTGGGACGGTTCGCAAAAGCTGCCCTATCGCCTGCTCGACACGGTTCGCGACCGGCTCGCGGCAGGGCATGACGTGGCGCGGCTGGCGGTGCCGGTGGCGGCGTGGATCGCCTTTCTGCGCCGCAAGGCCCAGGCCGGCGAGACGATCACCGATCCGCTCGCCGAGCTGCTGGCGGGCGCGGCCTCGGGCGGCGATCCGGCGGCGGCGGTGCTGGCGCTGCGCCAGGTGTTCCCGGCGATGCTGGCCGAGGATCCGCGCTTCCGCGATGCGGTGACGGCGGCGGTCGCGGCGTTCCTGGATGGGCGGGCGGCGGAGCTGCTGGGGCGCTAGTTCCTACGGCGGCGGCGCCGGCGACTCGGCAAAGGTCACCAAGGTCGCGCGCCCAGCCGATTCCCCGGCGGCTTATCTTCCCTGTTTTCCCGGAAAGAGTGTGCATCCCGCAAGATCCTTGCGCGGAGCGGGTCCTATATTTCCTACGGGTCGAAAGAGCGGCCCGGCGGCGGCCAGGCTGCGGGAGGCAAGCAGGCGAAATCCTACATTGCAAGATGGATGTGAAACCCCGCTGAGGCGTGGCTTGGCTTCGAACCAACCTCCTGCGTCACCCTGAACTTGTTTCAGCATGACGGAAGAGAGAGGGGCTTCGACATGCAGCTTCCGTCCCTCGCCACAGGAACGGCGGGGACATAGCCGAATGTCGATCCGTCCTAGACCGCCGCCGGCGCGCCGTCGCGCAGCACATGGGTGCAGAGCTGCGCCTCGGGCGTGTCGTCCGCCTCGAGCGCCGCGACCGTCACCCAGCCCTCCTCGCGCAGCTTCGCGCCGATGCCGGCAGGCGTGCCGAAGGGGAGGAACAGCCGGCGTCGCTCGCCCGCGCCGATGCCGGCATCGAGAATCGGATCGGCATAGAGCGAAAAGCCCACCGCCGCTTCCTCGCGGCCATTGCCGTGCAGGATGGTATAGGTGCCGCCACGGCCGATCTCGCCGCGCACGCCCCGCGCGAACAGCGAGAAGCCGAGCCAGCTCTGATATTCGAAGCCGTGCCGCTCGGTGGGATCGAGCGTGAGCGCGGCCTGGCCCGCGATGCTCGCGGCGATCTCGGCAAGGCCGTCCAGCCGCGTGGCGAGCGCCTTGCCCGCATCGATCGCGCGCAGGCGCTCGATCGCGGCATCGAAGGGCCCGGCCGCCTCGATCAGCGGGAGGTAGCGCGGCGCGATCGCGGCGACGCCGGCGGCATCCTTGGCGTCGAGCCGGTCGCGCAGGGTGGCGAGCTGGGCGGGGGTGAGGCTGTCACCGGCCAGGCAATCGACCAGATCGGGCAGCGTGAAGTCGAGCGCGATGCCCTCGACGCCGCCCGCCCGGAGCGCCTCGATCGCGACGCGCACCACTTCGGTGGCGGCGGCGACGGTGTCGAGACCGATCAGCTCGGCACCGATCTGGCGCGTGGCGCGCAGCGGATCGAGCTCGGAGGCCGAGAGCTTCATCACCGGGCCGGCATAGGAAAGGCGCACCGGGCGCGGATGATGGCCCATGCGGGTGGCGGCGATGCGGCCGATCTGGGCGGTGAGGTCGGGCCGGATCGCCAGCGTCCGCTGCGACACGGGATCGACGAAGCGCACCGCATCGCGCAGGCCGCCCGCGGCCTTGAGGCGCGCGCTCAGCTCGTCGGCGAACTCGGCGAGCGGCGGATCGACCTGCTCATAGCCATAGCCCCGGGCAACGCCGAGCACACGCGATTCGAGCCGCGTCGCCGCATCGGCGGCGGGGGGGAGGCGATCGTGAAAGCCTTCGGGTAACAGTCCGCTCATCCCGCTCCCCTAGAACATTCCGTCATCCCGACGGAAGTCGGGATCTCGTGCGGCGGGCACGGCGCCTTCGCCTGAGATCCCGGCTTTCGCCGGGATGACGGGAGTCGTTTCGTCAGAATGTCAGCGCCATCGCCGTCTTCACGCCGGGAAGCGCGCGGACCGTGGCGAGCAGCGCCTCGTTCACCACGTCGTCGACCGAGAGCAGCAGCACCGCTTCCCCGCCCGCCTCGCGGCGGCCCAGATGGAAGGTGCCGATATTGACCCCCGCCTCGCCCAGCGTGGTGCCGAGCCGGCCGATAAAGCCCGGCGCGTCCTCGTTGACGATATAGAGCATGTGGCCGGCGAGATCGGCCTCGACCTTGATGCCGAACAGCTCGACCAGGCGCGGCGCGGCATTGCCGAACAGCGTGCCCGCCACCGAGCGATCGCCCTGCGCGGTGCCCACGGTGACGCGGACCAGCGTGTGATAATCGCCCTCGCGGTCATGGCGCACCTCGCGCACGTCGAGCCCGCGCTCCTTCGCCAGGAACGGCGCGTTGACCATGTTCACCGTGTCCGAATGGACGCGCATCAGGCCGGCGAGCACGGCGCCGACGATCGGCTTCTGGTTGAGCTCGGCCGCGGCGCCCTCGCTCTCGATCGCGATGTTGCGCAGCTCGCCATGCGCGAGCTGGCCGACCAGCGAGCCGAGCTTCTCGGCCAGCGCCATATAGGGCTTGAGGCGCGGCGCCTCCTCGGCCGAGAGGCTCGGCATGTTGAGCGCATTGGTGACGCCGCCCGAGACGAGGAAGTCGGCCATCTGCTCGGCGACCTGGATCGCCACGTTCACCTGCGCCTCCGTCGTCGATGCGCCGAGATGCGGCGTCGAGACGAAGTTGGGGGTGCCGAACAGCGGGTGCTCCTTGGCGGGCTCGACCTGGAACACGTCGAGCGCCGCGCCGGCGATATGGCCGCTCTCCAGCCCCTGCTTGAGCGCCGCCTCGTCGATCAGGCCGCCGCGTGCGCAGTTGATGATGCGCACGCCGCGCTTGGTCTTGGCGAGATTCTCGGCCGAGAGGATGCCCCGCGTCTGATCGGTCAGCGGCGTGTGCAGCGTGATGAAGTCCGCCCGGAGCAGCAGGTCGTCGAGCCCCACCTTCTCCACGCCCATCTCGATCGCGCGATCCGGCGTCAGGAACGGATCGAAGGCGACGACCTTCATCTTCAGGCCCTGGGCACGGTCGGCGACGATCGAGCCGATATTGCCGGCGCCGATCAGGCCGAGCGTCTTGCCGGTAAGCTCGACGCCCATGAAGCGGTTCTTCTCCCATTTGCCGGCCTGGGTGGAGGCATCGGCCTCGGGCAGCTGGCGGGCGAGCGCGAACATCAGCGCGATGGCATGTTCGGCGGTGGTGATCGAGTTGCCGAAGGGCGTGTTCATCACCACCACGCCGCGCGCCGAAGCGGCCGGGATGTCGACATTGTCGACGCCGATGCCGGCGCGGCCGACGACCTTGAGGTTCGCCGCGGCGTCCAGGATCTCCGCGGTCACCTTGGTCGAGCTGCGGATGGCGAGGCCGTCATACTGGCCGATGATCGCCTTGAGCTCCTCCGGAGTCTTGCCGGTGATCTCGTCGACCTCGACGCCGCGCTCGCGGAAGATCTGCGCGGCCTTGGGATCCATCTTGTCGGAAATCAGTACCTTGGGCATGGGGATTCCTTTCTCTCCCTCTCCCCTTGGGGCAGAGGGCAAGCGAGCGAAGCGACGCGCGGGAGAGGGGCGGTGCTGGAGAGGAGCGGCTCGCGACAAGCCCCTCTCCCCGACCCTCTCCCCTGAAGGGGAAAGGGAGGATCAGCCCGCTTTCGCGGTTTCGTACGCCCAGTCGAGCCAGGGACCGAGCGCGACGATGTCGGCGGTGTCGACGGTGGCGCCGCACCAGATGCGCAGGCCCGCCGGGGCGTCGCGATAGCCGGCGACGTCATACGCCGCGCCTTCCTTCTCGAGCAGGCCGGCGAACTTCTTGATGAAGTCGGCATCCGCGCCCTCGACGGTGAGGCACACGCTGGTCTTCGAGCGGACGCCGGCATCGGCCGCGAGATGGCCGAGCCAGTCGCGCTCCGCCACGATCGCGTCGAGCGCCGCGGCATTGGCGTCCGAGCGCGCGATCAGCCCCTCGGCGCCGCCCAGGCCCTTGGCCCATTCGAGCGCGAAGATCGCATCCTCGACCGCGAGCATCGACGGGGTGTTGATCGTCTCGCCCTTGAACACGCCCTCGGCGAGCGCGCCCTTGGAGACGAGGCGGAAGACCTTGGGCAGCGGCCAGGCCGGGACATGGCTCTCGAGCCGCTCGACCGCGCGGGGCCCGAGGATCAGCACGCCGTGCGCGCCCTCGCCGCCCAGCACCTTCTGCCAGGAGAAGGTGGCGACATCGATCCTGTCCCAGGGCAGGTCATAGGCGAACACCGCCGAGGTGGCGTCGGCGAAGCTCAGCCCTTCGCGATCGGCGGCGATCCAGTCGCCGTCCGGCACGCGCACGCCCGAAGTGGTGCCGTTCCAGGTGAACAGCACGTCGTCCGCCCAGTTCACCTGGCCGAGGTCCGGCAGCTGGCCATAGTCGGCCCGGATCACGGTCGGCTCGAGCTTCAGCTGCTTGACCGCGTCGGTGACCCAGCCCTCGCCGAAGCTTTCCCAGGCGAGCGTGGTGACGCCGCGGGCGCCGAGCATCGTCCACATCGCCATCTCGAAGGCACCGGTGTCCGAGCCGGGAACGATGCCGATGCGGTGCGTCTCGGGGAGGCGCAGCAGCTCGCGCATCAGGTCGATGCAATATTGGAGGCGGTTCTTGCCCAGCTTGGAGCGGTGCGAGCGGCCGAGCGACTCGGTGGCGAGCTTCTCGGGCGACCAGCCGGGAGGCTTGGCGCAGGGACCGGAGGAGAAATGGGGGCGTGCCGGCTTGGCGGCGGGCTTGGCAATGGACGCAATTCCGGCGTCGGCGGCAGTCGTATCAGTCATATAGACTCTCCTTGCAGAGAGCACGCGCGGCGTTGGGACCGCGTGGCCCGCCGACGGCCCTAGCGGCGCGCCCGGCAAAGTCAATTGCGCGAAAGGGCGGATCGGCGAACATTTGTGGCGTTGACCATGGCGCGCGCCGATGATGCTATGCGCCCACCATGCGCGTTTTTGCCCTGTTCCTGCCCCTGCTGCTTTCCGGCTGCCTGTTCGGCGGCGGCGGCGATCGCCCCGCCCCCGCCCCGATTCGCGAGCGGCCCGGCGGCCCGGTCACGCTGAACGGCCCGACGCCGCGCGAGACGCAGCAATGCTTCGCCGACCTGTCGCGCGAGCGGGTGCGCTATTCGGCGCTCCCCGATCGCGACTTCGGCGGCGGCTGCGTCGTCACCGGCGCGGTGCAGCTGCTCGACATCGGCGTGCCGGTGACCGGGCTGAAATCGATGAAATGCGGGCTGGCGCGCAGCTTCACCGCCTGGGTGCGCTTCGCCGTCGCCCCGGCGGCGCGGCAGATGCTGGGCAGCGATCTGGTCAGGGTCGAGACCTATGGCACCTATTCGTGCCGCGGCATCATCGGCAACGGCGCGGCATCGGCGCAGCGCATGTCCGAGCACGGGCTGGCCAATGCGGTCGACGTGTCGGGCTTCGTGCTGGCGGACGGGCGACGCATCACGATCGAGCGCGACTGGCACAGCGGCGACGGCCAGGTGCGCGCCTTTCTCGAGACGATCCACGGATCGGCCTGCAAGCGCTTCGCCACGGTGCTGAGCCCCGATTACAACGCGGCGCATTACAACCATCTCCATCTCGACATGGGGAGGGGCCCGTTCTGCCGCTGATTGCAGCGCGTCCGCATTGGGCCTAAGCCGGGCGAAATGAGCGATACGAGAGTTCCGAGCCGCGTCTTCCGCCCTGCCCAGCAGGAAGTGCAGAACGCCAACACCGCCACCGGCACCCCGCAGACCGAGCACCCCGCCTACCGCCTCGCCTTCCAGGACATGGACTTCCTGCTGCGCGAGGACCTGCGGCCCGTGCGCTTCCAGCTGGAGCTGCTCAAGCCGCAGCTGCTGCTCGACGAGGCGCACATCAAGTCGACCTTCGTCGTCTACGGATCGGCGCGCATCCCCGAGCCGAGCAAGGCGACCGCGCTGCTCGCGCTGGCGGAGACCGAGCAGCAGAAGAAGATCGCCGAGCGGCTGGTCGAGAAATCCAAATATTACGACGTCGCCCGCGAGCTTGCCCAGCTCGCGTCGAACTTCCCGCTCGATGAAGCCGGGAACCGCCACTTCGTCGTCACCTCGGGCGGCGGCCCGTCGATCATGGAAGCGGCGAATCGCGGCGCGCGCGACGTGGGCGCGGACACGATCGGCCTCAACATCCTGCTGCCTCATGAGCAGGCGCCGAACCCCTATGTGACGCCGGGCCTGTCGATGCAGTTCCATTATTTCGCGCTCCGCAAGATGCACTTCCTGCTGCATGCGCGCGCGGTGGCGGTGTTCCCCGGCGGCTTCGGCACCTTCGACGAATCGTTCGAGCTGCTGACGCTGATCCAGACCGGCAAGATCGCGCCGATCCCGGTGCTGTTCTACGGCAAGGACTTCTGGAACCGGGTCGTCGATTTCGAGGCACTGGTCGAGGAAGGCGTCATCTCGCCCAAGGACCTCGACCTGTTCCATTTCTGCGAGACCGCGGAAGAGGGCTGGCGGATCGTCCAGGACTTCTGGAAGGGCAAGGACCACACGGTGATCGCCCGCCCGCGGCCCGGGATCGACAAGCCGGAATAGGCAATCCGGCCGGAAAGCGATCCGGCCGGCGCGCTCAGGGCGCGGTGAGGAGGATCACCACCCGGCGATTCTCCTGCCGCCCCTCGGCCGTGCGATTGTCCTCGATCGGATAGCGATCGCCCAGCCCCTCGGCGCGGATATTGTCGCGATCGAAACCCGCGCCGACGAACACATTGGCGACCGCCCGGGCGCGTTGCCCCGACAGGACCAGATTGTGGTGGCGGGTGCCGGTGATGTCGGCATGCCCCTCGATCGTGGCGTGGCGGATCTCCACCGCCTGCAGGTTGCTCGCGATGCGCGCGATCACCACGGCCTGCTTCTCGTCGACCCGGCTCTCGTCCGACGCGAAGAGCAGGCGGTCGGCGACGCTGAGCTCCCAGCCGCGATCGGTCTGCACGAAGCCGGCGGCGCGCATCACTTCGATCTGGGGCGCGGTCCAGAGCGGCTTGGGGCGCATCGACGCCTGGCAGCCGGCCAGCAGCAGCGCCAGCAGCGCGAGCAAGGGACCATATCCGGCGAGCTTCATTTCCTGCCTTCCTTTCGAGGTTGGGGGCGTCCCTGCTTGGCGGTGAGCATCGCGAGGTCCGCATGATGGACCAGGGCCGCCAGATCCTCGCCGTCGCGCGGATAGACGGCGGCGCCCAGCGTCAGCCCCACCACCACCTGCTCGCCGCCGGGCAACGCGATCGGCGCGGCCATCTGGCGCGCGATCCCTTCGCTGGCGCGCGCCACCGCCTCCGCCCCGCTCGGCACCGCGAGCAGGATGGCGAACTCGTCGCCGCCGAGCCGCGCCGCGATGTCGCTGGCGCGCAGGCCCTTGCGCAGCCGGCGCCCGATCGCGACCAGCACCGCGTCCCCCGCCGCATGGCCATAGGCGTCGTTAATCGCCTTGAAGCCGTCGCCATCGGCATAGAGCAGCGCGAAGCTGGTGCCCTCGCGCCGGGCGCGCTCCAGCGCCGCCGAAAGCTCCTGCTCCAGCAATGCCCGGTTGGGCAGCCCAGTGAGCGGGTCGTGCGTCGCCTGGTGGCTGAGCGCGGCATTCTCGTCGCGCATGCGATGATGCCATTCCTCCAGCTCGGCGAGCAGGGCGTTGAAGTCGTCGCGCAGCGAATCGATCTCGCGAATGCTCGCGCTGGGCGCGCGGCGATCGAAGGCGCGCCCCACGCGCACGGCATGCGCGACGGCGGCCATGGCCTGAAGCGGCGCGGCGATCTCCTCCTGCAGTCGCCGCGCGAGCAGCGACGTGGCGATCGCGGTGACGAGGAGGCAGGCCAGGCCGCCGAGCAGCCCGGCACGGATATAACCGGCAACGATCGAGGCATCGCCCTCGACCCGGACCTCCCCGATCACCCGGCCGCCCTGCGTGACCGGCGCGGCGACCGGCCGGGGAAAGAACAGCGATTTCGCCACCCATCCGATCGACGAGCCGGCGGCCAGCGTCGCCTTGGCGCGCTCGGCAAAGGGGTGCGCGGACGGGCCGAACACCACGATACCCGCCACGCCCGGGCTCTCCGCCAGCGGCTCGATGGTGAGCCTGGCCGCGTCGGGATCGTCGAACACCAGCGCGGGCGCGACGCTGTAGCTCGCCGTCTGGGCGATCAGCTCGAGGTTCTGCCGGGCATAGATGCCGAGCGCCGCGAAGCCGGTGAGCATCACGGTGAGCCCGGCGATCGCCACGGCGACCAGGGTGACGCGGAAATGCACCCTCGAGAGCACCTGGCGCACGCTCGGCAATTGCGTAGGACCCGCCATCAGTTTCCCCCTCCCGTCAGGGTTGCCACGCGCTGCACGCGCGGATCGACGCGCAACGTGCTGCGCGAGATCGCATCGATGTTGATCCGGAAGCTGAGCGACGAGGCGCCCACCGCGAGGCAGAACATCGCGCCGCCACGGCATGCCGGATCGGATTCGGCGATCGATAGTATCGCGCGCCCGTGCGTCGCGCGGATCATGCCCAGACTCTCGGCCGGCCGCATCGCCCCGAGATAGAGAAGGTCGCAGCCGGCCAGCGCCGTGCCGACGCCAAGGCGGCGCACCGCCACCGGCCGGCCCGCCGTGCGCGCCGCCTCGCCCAGCCGGTCGGCATGGTGCACTGCACCAGCGACGCAGACATGCAGGGTGGGTATCGGCTCCGGCCAGCGCGTATAGCTCGCGATTCCGCCGACGGTGCGGGCGACGGCGCTGTCCTCGGTGCCTGGCGCGAAGCGCGTGTCGGCCGCCAGGATCGGTACCTCAGCAGATCCCGGAACTATCGCCAACAGGGCGAGAGCAAGCAACAAGGCGACCCGATCCTTCCGGCCTTTACGGCCCAATAACCATAACGGTACCGAAAGCGTTCGCGGCAAGTCACGCGGAATCTGCGGAGAAGGAGAGGGTTTTTGCGAAAACCCAAGCTTCGCACCGGCTTACCGTGCGTTACATTTTGCCGCGCCGCACCATTCAGGCGAGCGTGAGATAGAGCTCGGCCTCGATCAGCCATTCGCCGCCGCGCTCGCGCCATTTGGCGGTATAGGCGCCCGCCGCCTCGATCGCGCCGTTTCGCGACGACACGCCCTGCCAGGCCCCGTGCTCGAAGGCGATCGGCGCCACCGGGGAAAGCGTGATCGCTTCCGGCGTGCGCGCATAGACGGCGCGATCGGGCGCCGCGAATTCCCGCTTCCAGGCGAGCAGCTGCGCCTTGCGGCCGGCGATCACCGCCGAATCGGTGCCGGCGACCAGCACGACATCGGGCGCGAGGAGCGGGCCGATCGCAGCGAGATCGGCCTCGGCCAGCGCCCGGTTGAACGCGGCGCGGCGCATGCGGATGGCGAGTTCGGGGGAAAGGTGCGAGGCCATCGCCTTCCCTAGCCAAGCCGGGCCGAACCCGTCCAGCAGCGGCGCGAAGACCGCCGCGCCGTCCGGCCGGAAAAGAAAAGGCGCCGCGAAATGCTTCGCGGCGCCCCGTGCATCCGATCCGTGCGCGCGCCCTCAGGCGCCCTTCTTCTCCACCGGCGGCTTGGCGGCGGGATCCTTGGCGGGCGCGGCCTCGGCCGGAGCCGCCGCGTTGCCGCCGGCGGCGTGCGCGTCGGTCGCATTGCCCTCCGCCGGAGCGGGCGCGGCGCCGGCGGCCGGGGCCGCCGGCAGCGGCAGGTTCGAGCCCTGCGCGTTCAGATAGGCGATCACGTTCGCGCGCTCCTGGCCGTCCGCGATGCCCGCAAAGGTCATCTTGGTGCCCGAGGCGAACTTGCGCGGGTTGGACAGCCACGCGTCCATCTTGTCGAAGTCCCAATTGCCGCCCACGGCCTTGAGCGCATCGGAGAAGGCGAAGCCGGCCTTGCCCTGGGCGATGCCCTCGCCCATCGTGCCGTAGAGATTGGGGCCGATACCGTTCGCGCCGCCCTGGTTGATCGTGTGGCAGGCCATGCACTTCTTGAACGAGGCCTCGCCCTTGGCGACATCGGCCTTGGCCAGGCGCACCGCGATCGGCTCGACCGCCGCGGCACCGCTCTCGCCGCCTTCCTCGACGCCCTCGATCACATAGCCCATGTGCTCGGGACGCTCGCCATGGAACAGCATGCCGCCGGCGATCGAAAGCCCGAGCGCGGCAATGCCGCCCGCAAGTGCCCAGCCCGCGATCGTATTGAAGCGATTGTCCATGAAATGCCCCTGCGGAAAAATTGCGTTCCTTTAAAACCGGCACCGCAACTAAAGCAAGCGGGGCTTGCGAGTGCGAGGTTCGGCGGCTAGCGCCCGGCCATTATGGAGAATTTCGCGAGCCCGGCGAGAAAGCTCGTCGCGGAGATGACCGAGGCAGCCGCCAAGACCCCCGTGCGGGCCGTCGCCTTCCAGGGCGCGCCCGGCGCCAATTCGCACATCGCGGTGCGCGAATGCTTCCCCGACGGACTGCCGCTCCCCTGCTTTTCGTTCGAGGACGCGATCGACGCCGTGAAGGAAGGCCGTGCCGGCTGCGCGATGATCCCGATCGAGAATTCGCTGCACGGCCGCGTCGCCGACATCCATTTCCTGCTGCCCGAATCGGGCCTGTCGATCATCGGCGAGCATTTCCTGCCGATCCGCTACGCCCTGATGGGGCTGGGCCCGGTCGAAGGCGTGCGCCAGGCGATGAGCCATCCCCAGGCGCTCGGCCAGTGCCGCCACTGGCTGAAGGCCCAGGGCATCCAGCCGCTCGCCTATCCCGACACGGCCGGCGCCGCCGCGATGGTGGCGGAGGCCGGCGATCCGGCGGTCGCCGCGCTGGCGCCCCCGGGCGCCGCCGCGCTCTACGACCTGCAGACGCTGGGCGCCGACATCGCCGATGCCGAGCACAACATGACGCGCTTCGTCATTCTCGCCCGCGAGCCGCTGGCCGCCGAGGGGGCCGGGGAAGCGGGGCCCCCGTTCATGACCACCTTCGTCTTCGAAGTGAAGAACGTCCCCGCCGCGCTCTACAAGGCGCTGGGCGGCTTCGCGACCAATGGCGTCAACATGACCAAGCTGGAGAGCTACCAGCGCGGCGGCAGCTTCGCGGCGACCGAATTCTATGCGGACATCGTCGGCAGCCCCGACGAGGCGCCGGTCGCCCGCGCGCTCGAGGAGCTGAAGTTCCACACCAAGTGGATGCGCGTGCTCGGCACCTACGCCCAGGCGCGCGAACGGGCCTAGGGCCAATCGACATTCAGCTCCGTCCCTTCCGTTCCCGGCGGCGAGGGACGGAAGCCGCATGTCGAAGCCTCTCCCCTCCGTCATGCTGAGCTTGTTCCGGCATCCAATTCTCCACCAGCGATATCGCCGGCGGCACCTTGGATCCTGAAACAAGCTGGCGCCTATCCCGTAAAGACAAGTGCACCCCATTCCGTCATCCCCGCGCCGGCGGGGATCCAGGGCCAGGCGCGGCACAGGCGCAAGGAATTCCTGGCACTTCCGGAGAGCGTTCGCGCGGTGGCGCCGATATCCCGCAACTACCCTGGATCCCCGCCTTCGCGGGGATGACGGCTATCGGGCACGCCCTGTCCCAAGGGGATAAGCGCCAAACAAGTCCAGGGTGACGGAGGAGGCTGGTTCGAAGTGTTCCGCCACGCCGCACCCCCTAGCCTGAATGTCGATCCGTCCCAACTCACACCAGAGGCAACTCGGTCACCACCGGAACATGCTCTTCAGGGGGCGGGCACTCGCTTGACTCACGCGATGATTTGTTGTGTATAAGCAATATATCATCTTCCGAGTCGTCAAATTGCCGCAGATCCACAACCGTATTGCCCTGTTCCGCGCCGAACGCGGGATGAGCCGGCGCGCGCTGGCCGAAGCGGTGGGGGTGAACCCCCAGACGATCGGCTATCTCGAGCGCGGCGACTACAGCCCCAGCCTGGAGCTCGGCATGAAGCTCGCCGCGGTGTTCGACGCGCCGGTCGAGCTGCTCTTCTCCTTCACTCCTTTCGAATCGGTCGCGTCGGCGCTGCGCCGCGCGGCCGAATGATCCCGGAGGCCGACATGTCCCGTTTCAACCAGCGCCTGTTCTCCCGGCTCGACGCCGCCGCCGATCGCACCGGCATCCCCGCGCTCGCCCGGACCGAGGTCCGCCGACGCCATCTGCGCTGGATCCCGATCCTCGCGCTCGCCCTGGCCCTGGGCGGCTGGGCCTGGGGGCTGGCGCGGCCCGACGGGACCTATCCGGGCTATGCGCTGATCTCGGCGGGGTTCGTGCTGGGCACGCTCCTGCCGATCTTCGGGCCGATCAAGCCCTGGGGCGGCCCCAGGCTGGTCGACGAGTTCGACCGGCAGCTGCGCCAGCGCGCCTTCCTGGCGGGCTTCGCGACGGTGAGCTTCACGACCTTTATCGGCATCTGGCTGATGCTCGGCCTGACGCTGCTCGACCATTGGAGCCGCGAGGCGCTGATCGCGCAGCTCGCGAACTTCACCTATATGCTGTTCGTGCTCTACCTCACCGTGCCGACGCTGCACGCCAGCTGGGCGACCCGGCCGGTGGAGGAGGATTGAACTCCCCGCTGAAACTCCCCTCCCTCCCGGGAGGGGGAAGAGGGGGAGGCTAGCCCCCCTCCACCCAGGCCGTCAGCAGCGTATGGGCGATCGCATAGGGCGGCGGGCCCAGGAAGGGCGCGGCGGGATCGCCGGCCAGCGCCAGCGCCGCTTCCGCGCGCGTGAACCAGCGCGCATCCTCCAGCTCGTTCACATCGACGCGGATATCGTCGTTCAGCGCCTCGCCGATACAGGCGACCATCAGCGATGCCGGGAAGGGCCAGGGCTGGCTGGCGACATAGCGGACCGCGCCCAGCCGGATCCCCGCTTCCTCGAAGGTCTCGCGGCGCACCGCCTCTTCGATCGCCTCGCCCACTTCGAGGAAACCGGCCAGCGCCGAATAGCGGCCCGGCGGCCAGCTCGGCTGGCGGCCGAGCAGCGCGCGGTCGCCATGCTCGGCGAGCATGATCACCACCGGCTCGACGCGCGGGAAATGCTCGGCGCCGCAATCGGGGCAGTGCCGCGCCCAGCCGGCATGGGTGATGCGGGTGGACGCGCCGCAATTGGCGCAGAAGCGGTTGCGGCCATGCCAGAAGACCAGCCCGCGCGCCGAAGCATAGTTGGCGGCATCGGGCACGGCGAAGCGATCGAGCAGCGCGAACATCGCCGGCGATCGGCCCATCGGCACCGGCATGCCGTCGGGCAAGGCCGAGGCGAAACGCGGCACGCCCTGGTCATAGCCGAGGAACAACAGCTCGCCCTGCGCCGCCGCCAGGTCCGTCCAGGTCAGCCGGCCGCCTTCGTCGAGCACCGGATCGAGCGAATCGAGCACCAGCAGGCGCGCGCGCGGATCGGCGAGCGCGGCGGCGAGCAGTTCCGGCTCGTGGCGAACCCGGTCGGCACGATCGAGCGTGCCGCCGGTGAAACCGGGCGCGCGCGTCACTTGGCGAGATCGGCGTAGATCGCCTTGGAGACTTCGCGCTTCAGCGGCGTATCGCCGAACAGGTTGATCATCCCCACGCCGCGCACCTTGTGCACGGGATCGACCCAGGCGATCGTGCCGGCGGCGCCGCCCCAGCCGAAACTGCCCTTGCCCGGACCGCCCGGCACGTCGCCGAGATAGACCGAGCCGCCGGCGCCGAAGCCCATCTGGGCACCGGTATCCTTCGCGGTCTCGTTGAGGATCGAGGTGTCGGCCCCGGCGGGCAGCAGGTTCGACATGGCGACGGCCACCGTCTCGGGCTTGAGGATGCGCACGCCATCCAGCTCGCCGCGGTTCAGCAGCATGTGGAGGAACCGGTCATAGTCGCGCGCGGACATGACCAGGCCGGCGCCGCCATAGGGGAATTCGGGCTTCTTCAGATAGATCGACGTCGCCGCCGGATCGGCGGGCACGCGGGTGGCGCCCATGAAGACATAGTTGCTGGCGAAATTGCCGACCTTGTCCGCCGGCACCGTCCAGTAGCTCTGCTCCATCTTGAGCGGCTTGAAGATGCGCGTGTTGACGAACTGGTCGAACGGCATGCCGCTGGCGACCTCGATCACCCGGCCGAGAATGTCGAGCCCGATCGAATAGCTCCACTTGGCGCCGGGCTCGGCGATCAGGGGCAGGCTGGCGGTGCGGTTGGCGAATTCCTCGAGGCTGTCCGGGCGGAGCGCCGCCATCTGGCCTTCCATCTGGACATTCACCTGGGCCGGGTTGATGCCGAGCCTGTTGTATTCGTCGAGCAAAGGCCCCTTGGTGATGATGTTGTAGCCCAGGCCCGCCGTATGGGTGAGCAGGTTGCGCACCGTGATCGGCCTGGTCGCCGGGCGGCTCGTCAGGTCCTTGGCCGGATCGACCAGCACCTTCATGTTCTTGAACGCCGGGATGAAGTCGCTGATCGGCTGGTCGAGCTTGAGCTTGCCTTCCTCGATCAGGATCATCGCGGCGATGCCGGTGATCGGCTTGGTCATCGAATAGACGCGCCACAGGCTGTCGACATCGGCGGCGTGCGCGCCCGGCTCGTCGGCGACGCGGCCTTCGCTGACCACGGTGACCGCGCCGTCCGGGCGGCCGGCAAGGATGACGATGCCGGGCACCTTGCCTTCGGCGACATAGCGCTTGGCGAGCGCGGTCTCGGCCGCGACGTTCGGCGCGGCGGGCGGCTTGGGAGCGGTCTGCGCGAAAGCCGGCGACGCCAGCACTGCCAAGCCAAAGCCGAAACCGATCACGCCGCGCATAGCCGCCTCCTGAATGTCCGTGCCGCCTTGGCGAAGACGGTGGGCAATCCGGCCGATTCGAGATCGGCGACCGGCCACCACTCGCCTTCCACGGCGGCGCCTGCATGCGACGGGATCGTTGCGGCCGCAAGTCCGACGTCGAGGTTGAAATGGGTGAAGCCATGGCCGACCCGCTCGTCGAGCATGTGCCATGCCGCCGGGGCCGGCGCGCCGTCGAGGCCCGGCGGCGAATCGGCCCAGGGCCCGGTCGGCAATGCGCGCATGCCGCCGAGCAGCCCCTTGCCCGGGCGGCGGACGAGCAGCACCGCGCCGTCCCGCTCGAGCCAGAACATCGTGCCATGGCGCTGCGGCTTGGCCTTTCTGGCGGCCTTGACCGGGAAGCGCTCGGGCGCGCCGGCGGCGAAGCCGGCGCAATGCGCGCGCAGGGGACAGAGCAGGCAACGCGGCGAACGCGCGGTGCAGACGCCGCTGCCCAGGTCCATCATCGCCTGGGCGAAATCGCCGGAGCGCAGATCGGGAGTGATCGAATCGGTGCGGGCATGGATTCCGGCCTTCGCGCCCGGCAGTGCCTCCTCCACCGCGAACAGCCGCGCGACGACTCGCTCGACATTGGCGTCGACCACCACCGCGCGCCGTCCGAACGCGATCGCCGCGATCGCCGCGGCGGTGTAGCCGCCCACGCCGGGCAGAGTGCGCAGTTCCGATTCGCTGTCCGGAAAGCCGCCGCGCCGGGCCACTTCGCGGGCGCAGGCGAGCAGGTTGCGGGCGCGGGCATAATAGCCGAGCCCGGCCCAGGCGGCCATCAGATCGGCATCCTCGGCCGCGGCCAGCGCCTCGACGCTCGGCCAGCGCACAGTGAACCGCTCGAAATAGGGGATGACGCTGGCGACCTGGGTCTGCTGGAGCATCACTTCCGACAGCCACACGCGATAGGGATCGGGCGCATTGGCGCCGGGCCGCGCGCGCCAGGGCAGGTCGCGGGCATTGCGGTCGTACCAATGGAGCAGCGCGGAGGCGATTGCGCGAGGGGCGTTGTCGGGCACATGCCCCTATGGCATGGGTTGGCGGAAATGACGAAGCCCCCCCGTGCCACCACTCGCCAGCCGGCCCCGGCGCCACAGCGCGCGCTGCGTCCCCGCGCGGTATCCGAGCTGCTGCCCGATGTCGGCCGGGCGACCTTCCGCAAGTTCGGCTTCGTCCAGCATTCCATCGTCAGCCGCTGGGTGGAGATCGTCGGCGAGCGCTATGCGCGCGTCTCGATGCCCGAATCGATTCGCTTCCCGCAGGGCAAGCGCGAGCAGGGCGTGCTCCATCTCGTCGTCGCCGGTGCGCACGCCCCGACGATGCAGCACATCGCGCCCGAGATCGTCGAGCGGGTGAACCGCTTCTTCGGCTATGCGGCGGTGGCCCGGCTGGCGATTCGCCACGGCGAAGTGAAGCGCCCCGAAAAGACGGCGCCGCCGCCCAGCCTGAAGCCGCTGAGCGAAGCGATGGGCGAGAGCCTGCGCGGCATCGGCGATCCGGAGCTGAAGGCCGTGCTCGAGGCGCTGGCCGCCGGCGTCGCGGCGAGCGACGAGCGCCCCAAGATCGGCCGGATCGACTGATGCGGGCCCGGTTGATGATCGCCGGCGCGCTGGCGCTGGCGCTGGCCGGCGGCGCATCGGCGCAGCGGGCCCGCCAGCCCGTGGCGAAACCGGCGGCGGCGCCCGACTGGGCCGCCACCGTCGCCATCACGCCGCAGGGCGGCTTTCGCCAGGGCAATCCCGATGCGCCGGTGAAGCTCGTCGAATATGGCTCGCGCGGCTGCCCCACCTGCGGGCGCTTCGCCACCGAGGGCGTGCCGGCGCTGCGGCGCGACTTCATCGCGAGCGGCAAGGTCAGCTACGAATATCGCGACTACCTGATCCATGGCGCCCCCGATCTCGCCATGGCGCTGCTCAACCAGTGCGTCGCGCCCGCGCGCTTCTTTCCGGTGCTCGACGCGATCTACGCCAATCAGCGCCAGTTCGAGGACAGGCTCGAGGCGCTGCTCAAGAGCCAGCCCCAGCAGGCCGAGGCCTGGCAGAAGCTGCCGGCGCCCCAGATGGCGACTCGCTTCGCCGAGGCGCTGGGCCTGATCGCCTTCATGAAGACCCAGGGCCTGCCCGAGGCCAGGGCCCGCCAGTGCCTCGCCGATCCCAAGCTGATCGAGCGCATCGCCAAGACCAATGCCGATGCGGTGAAGGTCCATCAGGTGCGGGGCACCCCCACTTTCATCGTCAACGAGCGCAAGGTAAGTGCCTTCAGCTGGGAACGATTGCTGCCCGAGCTCTGGGCGAACGGCGCCTGAACCGCGATTTCTGGAGAGAACAGACTATGCGTATCAAATTGGCCCTGATCCCCATGCTGGCGCTCGCCGGCGCCCTGGCCGCGTGCGGCGGCGGCGACACGGGCAACAGCAGCGCGGCGGTCAGCTCCGCCACGCCGGTTCCCACCGTCCCCGCGCCCACCGGCAAGGCCTGGGTCGACACGATCAGCAGGACCAAGGACGGCGGCTATCTCCAGGGCAATCCCAACGCGCCGATCAAGCTGGTCGAATATGGCTCGCGCAACTGCCCCTATTGCGGGCTGTTCGGCCGCACCGCGCCCGAGCCGCTGCGCAAGAACTACATCTCGACCGGCAAGGTCAGCTGGGAGTTCCGCGACTTCCTGATCCACGGCGCGCCCGACCTCGCCGCCGCGCTGCTCAACCAGTGCGTGCCCGACGAATCCTTCTTCAGCATGCTCGACCAGTTCTTCGAGAACCAGGAGAGCTTCCTCACCCGCACCGAGCAGCTGGTGAAGACCAATCCGCAGCTCGCCCAGCAGCTGCAGCAGCTGCCGCCGCCCCAGGCCGCGGTGGGCTTTGCCGAGCAGCTCGGCATGATCGACTTCATGAAGCAGCGCGGCGTGCCCGAGGCGAAGGCGCGCGAGTGCCTGGGCGACAAGAAGAAGATCGACGAGATCGCCAAGGTCAACGCGGATGCGGCCACCGTGTACGGCGTGAACGGCACGCCGAGCTTCTTCATCAACGGCAAGAAGGTCGATGCCGGCTCGTGGGAACAGCTCGAGCCGCTGCTCAAGGCGGCGGGGGCGCGCTGATCCCCATGACGCTGCGGGGGTAGGCAAGCGTGCAGATCAAGCGGCTGCGGCTGACGGGCTTCAAGAGCTTCGTCGACCCGGCTGACCTCCGCATCGAGCCGGGGCTGACGGGGATCGTCGGCCCCAATGGCTGCGGCAAGTCGAACCTGCTCGAGGCGCTGCGCTGGGTGATGGGCGAGACCAGCGCCAAGTCGATGCGCGGCGCCGGCATGGAGGACGTGATCTTCGCCGGCACCGCGACTCGCCCGTCGCGCGACTTCGCCGAAGTCTCGATCCTCGCCGACCAGGTGGGCGAGGACGACGAGATGGAAGTCGTCCGCCGCATCGAGCGCGGCGCGGGATCGGCCTATCGAATCAACGGCCGCGACGTGCGCGCCAAGGACGTTGCCCTGCTCTTCGCCGATTCGGCGACGGGCGCGCATTCGCCGGCGCTGGTCAGCCAGGGGCGGATCGGCGCGATCATCCAGGCCAAACCGGGCGAACGCCGCGCGATGCTGGAAGAGGCGGCGGGCATCGCCGGGCTGCACGTCCGCCGCAAGGATGCCGAGCAGCGCCTGCGCGCGACCGAGGCCAATCTCGCCCGGCTCGACGAAGTGATCGGCGATCAGGAGACGCGCGCCGCCCAGCTCAAGCGCCAGGCGCGCCAGGCCGAGCGCTATCGCGAGCTTTCGGACCGGATCCGCGTCGCCGAGGCGCGGATGATCTTCGCGCGCTGGCGCGATGCGGCGGCGGCGGCGGACGCGGCCAGGAAGGAAGCGGCCGCGGCCGAGGCGCTGGTCGCCGAGCGGACCCGCGCCCATGATTCGGCCGTGGCGGTGCAGCAGGCGGCGGCGGAGAAGCTCGCCACGCTGCGCGCCGAGGCGCTGGCGGTGCGCGACCGGGCGAGCGAGGCGATGCACGGCCTCGCCACGCTGCGCGCGGACAAGGCGGCGATCGAGCGGCGGATCGCCGAGGTGCGGGATTCGGTGCGCCGGCTGGAGGAGGATCGCGGCCGCGAGGGCGCGCTCGCCCGCGACGCCGCCGAGGCGCTGGCCCGGCTGGAGGAAGAGGCGAAGGCGCTCGACACACGCATCGCCGAGACGACCGCGCGCATGCCCAATCTGGATGCCGCGCTGGCCGAGGCGGAACGCGCCGCCCGCGATGCCGAGGTGGCGCTGGCCCAGGCGCTGGCCGCGCAGGCGAGCGAAGCCGCCGAGGCACGCGTCGCCGAGGCCGCGCTGGCGGCGGCCCGCACCCGGGCGGAACGCGCCGAACGCGATCGGGCGCGGATCGATGCCGAGCTGAGAGCCCTGCCCGATCCCGAGCCGCTGCAGGCGGAGAAGGCCCGCGCGGCCGAGGCGCGCGCCCAGGCGCTCCGCCAGGCCGAGAGCGCGCGCACCGGCCTGGCCCGCGCCGATGCCGAGGAACGCGCGGCGATCGAGGCGCGCAACCATGCCCAGGCGGCACGCGCCACTGCCCATGCCGAGCTCGCCCAGCTCGACAGCGAGGCCGCCGCGCTGGCCAAGGCGACCCGGCCTTCGGACAAGGACCGGCTGCTCGACAAGCTGAAGGTCGATGCCGGCTATGAGCGCGCGCTGGCGGCGGCGCTGGGCGACGATCTCGAGGCCGGGCTCGATACCGGCGCCGAGCGCTTTTGGGCGGGCGCCGAGCCGCGGCCGGGCGATCCCGCCGCGCCGCCGGGCACCGCGCCGCTCGGCGCGCATGTCCGGGCGCCGGCCGGGCTGTCGCGCCGCCTGGCCCAGGTGCTGGTGGCGGAGGCGGATGACGGCCAGCCGCTCGCGGTCGGCCAGCGGCTGGTGACGCTCGGCGGCATGCTGCGCCGCTGGGACGGCTATGTCGCCAGATCGGGCGGCGCGGCGGCGGCGGAGCGGCTGGTGCGGGTCAACCGGCTCGGCGCGATCGAGAAGGCCCGGCCGGCCGCAGTGCGCGCGGTCGAAGGCGCCGATGCCGAGCTGCGCCGGATCGAGGACAATATCGCCGAGGCGCGCCGCGCCGCCGCGGATTGCCGCCGCGTGCTCGACCATGCGGAGAATGCCGGGCGCGAGGCCGGCCGGGCCGAGGACCGGGCCGCCGCGCAGCTCGAACGGCTCGATTCGCAGCGCGCCGATCTCGATTCCCGCATCCGCCGCATCGCCGCCGAGCAGGACGAGGCGGCGACCGAACGCAATCGCGCCGAGGCAGCCAAGGCCGCCCTGCCCGACGGCACCGACACGCGCGCCCGCGTCGCCGCGCTCTCCACCGATGCCGAGGGCAAGCGCGCCGCCGCCGCTTCGGCCCGCGCCGAGCGCGGCACGCTGGAGCGCGAGATCGCCGGCGCGCGCGAGCGCCACGCCGCCGCCGGCGCCGAGGCCAAGGGCTGGAAGTCGCGCGCCGGCGAGGCCGCGCGGCGCGCCACGGAAATGGACAAGCGCGCGGCTCAGCTCGCCGAGGAGAGCGACGCGCTGGCCGGCCGGCCGGCCCAGCTCGAAGCCCAGCTCGCCGAGGCCGAGGCCGCGACCGAGAAGGCGCGCATCGAAAGCGCCGCCGCCCAGGCCGCCGAGCGCGAGGCAGAGCTGGCAGTGCGCGAGACCGAAGGCGCGGTGCGCGGCGCCAACGAGATCCTCGCCCAGGCGCGCGAGGAACGCGCCGGCGCCGCGGCCCGCGCCGAGAACCAGGAAGCCCGCCGCATCGAGATGGGCCGCATCTCGGGCGAGCGCTTCGAATGCCCGCCGCCGCTGCTGCCCCAGAAAGCCGGGTTCGAGGAAGCCACGGTGCGCACGCCCGAGGACGAATCGACCGCGCACGAACGCCTGAACGCCGAGCGCGAGCGGATCGGGCCGGTGAACCTGGTCGCCGAGACCGAGCTGGCCGAGCTGGAGGCCGCCTTCACCACCAACGCCGCCGAGCGCGACGAGCTGGCCCAGGCGGTGAACCGCCTGCGCGGCTCGATCGGCACGCTCAACCGGGAGGGGCGCCAGCGGCTGCTCGCCGCCTTCGAAGCGGTCGACCAGCATTTCCGCCGGCTGTTCACCACCTTGTTCAACGGCGGCCAGGCCCATCTGGAGCTGATCGATTCGGACGATCCGCTCGAAGCGGGCCTGGAGATCATGGCGCAGCCGCCGGGCAAGAAGCTCCAGTCGCTGACCCTGCTTTCGGGCGGCGAGCAGGCGCTGACCGCCGTCGCGCTGATCTTCGCGCTGTTCCTCACCAATCCCGCGCCGATCTGCGTGCTCGACGAAGTCGACGCGCCGCTCGACGACGCCAATATCGATCGCTTCTGCGACCTGCTCGAGCGGATGACCCAGGAGACCGCGACTCGCTATCTGATCGTCACCCACAATGCCGCGACGATGAGCCGCATGCACCGGCTATTCGGCGTGACCATGGTGGAGCGCGGCGTGAGCCGGCTGGTCTCGGTCGATCTCGGCGGGGCCGAGAGCCTGTTGGCGGCGGAATGACCTTCCTGATCGAGGCCGTGCTCCAGGAAGGCCTGGAAGCGGTGGGCCGGCTCATCGCGCAACGCCACGGAATGGCCGGCTGCCTGGTGGCGATCCTCGGCATCGCGCTGCTCGTCGCCCTTCTCTGGTGGAACCTGTGATCGATACGCGCGTCGAACGGTTCGATAGGATGGGCAACAGGAGGAAATACATGCGATCGAGCCTTTGGATCGGCATGGCCGTGGCGGCACTCGCCGCCGGCCCGGCCTTCGCCCAGGACAAGCAATCGACCGGCGATCGCGCGGGCGAGATCGCCGAACAGCCCGCCAAGGATGTCGGCGTGGTCAAGACCAAGATCCCGCCGGTGCTCCAACGCGCCGCCGCCGCGCCGTACAGCCTGTCGGGCCTGTCGAAATGCGCGCGCATCGCAGCGGCGTTCGACGAGCTCGGCGAAGCGCTGGGCCCCGATTTCGTCGGCGGGGTCGATCGCAAGAAGAGCCGCAAGGTCAAGGTCACCGGCGACACCGTGGCCGGGCTGATCGTGCCGTTCCGCGGCATCGTCCGCGAAGTCAGCGGCGCGGCATCGGCGCAGCGCGAGCTCAACGCCGCGGTCGACGCCGGCTTCGCGCGCCGCGGCTTCCTGCGCGGCGTCTATCAGACGCGTGGCTGCAAGCCGGCGCTCTAGGATCCGTACGCGACACCGGCGGGTTTCGAACCTGTCTCCGTCATTCCCGCGCGGGCGGGGATGGCTATTATGCGCATGAACCCTCAACTCGATTCCCTGGTGGTATCCTCGATGAACCTCGACACCTTCCCCCGCATCCGCCTGTTCGATGCACCGACCCCGATCCAGCGCCTGGAGCGCATCGAGGCGGCGCTGGGGCTGAAGGGTGCGCGCCTGTTCGCGAAGCGCGACGACCTGATGGGCCTGGGTGGCGGCGGCAACAAGCTGCGCAAGCTCGAATTCCTGCTCGGTGCGGCGATCGCCCAGGGCTGCGACACCTTCGTCACCACCGGCGCGCGGCAATCCAACCATGCCCGGCTGAGCGCGGCGGCGGCGGCGCGGATGGGCCTCGCCGCCGAGCTGATGCTGACCGACACGGTGCCGCGCGAGGACGAGGCATATCGGCATAACGGCAACCAGCTGCTCGACGCGCTGTTCGGGGCGACGGTGCACCACCTGCCATCCGGGAGCAACGCGCTTGCCGCGGCGCGCGCGCGGGCCAAGAAACTTCAGGCCGAGGGGCGCAAGGCCTATGTCGTCGGCGCGGGCGGATCCTCGCCGGTGGGCGCGCTCGGCTATGCCGCCTGCGCGGACGAGATCCGGGCGCAGGAGGCCGAGCTAGGCCTCCGCTTCGAAACGATCATCGTCGCCAATGGCAGCCACGGCACGCATGCCGGCCTTGTTGCCGGCCTGGCCGCCGCGGGAGATGATCCGCGACGCGTGCTGTCCTTCACCGTGCTGGCAGAAGTTGAGGAAGCGCGGAACCATACGCGGGCCCTGGCGAACGACACGCTGGCGGCGCTTGCCTGCGATCCACTGGTAGACGACGATATCCGGATCGACGGCTCGCAGCGCGGCGAGGCCTATGGCATCCCGACCGAGGCGATGCTTGCCGCGGTGCGGCTGATGGCGCGAGCGGAAGGGCTGCTGATCGACCCGGTCTATAGCGGCAAGGCGTTCGCGGGCGTGCTGGCGGGATTGGCCGAGGGGCGGTTCACCGGCGACGTGCTGTTCGTGATGACCGGAGGCACGCCGGGACTCTACGCATATCGGCCGGCTTTCGCGGCTTGACCGTCATCCCGGTGCAAGCCGGGATGACGACTATTGGCCCAATATCCGCCGGTACAGGTCGATATAGCGGTCCGCCATCGCCTCGACCGAGAAATGCGCCGCCACCCGCGCGCGGCAGGCGGCGCGATCGATCGACTCCACCCGGGCCAGTGCCGTGATCGCGGCGCCCACCGAATCGACCAGGAAGCCGGTCTCGCCATCGGCGATCAGCTCGGGCATCGAGCCCCGATCGATCGCGATCACCGGCGTGCCGCAGGCCATGGCCTCGATCACCGAAAGGCCGAAGGGTTCGTCGAAATTGATCAGGTGGAGCAGCACCTGCGCCTTGCCGAGCGCACGCAGCCGCTCCGGCCCGCCCACCGGTCCGTGATAGACGATATGCGCGTCGAGAAAGGGCGCCACTTCGCGGTCGAAATAACCCTGGTCCTGGATGATGCCGTACAGGTTCAGCCGCCGCCCGGTGGCGCGCGCAACATGGACCGCCTCGGCCGCGCCCTTGTCGGGATGCATGCGGCCGAAGAACAGCAGGTCCTCGCCGCCATCCGCCTCGAAGGGAAATTCGCCCAGGCCGATGCCGTGATGGATCGTCGCGGCATAGGCGAGCGCCGGATGCCGGTCGGCCGCGCTGATCGCGACATAATGGACCCTGTCCTCGAACGGCTTGTACATCGGCAGGATGCGTGGGCTGGAGAAGCCGTGGATCGTCGTCACCATCGGCGTGGCGACGAGCCGGGAAAAGGCATGGGCGGGGAAATCGGCCTGGTTGTGGATCAGGTCGAACCGGTCCGCCCGTTCGAAGAGATGCGCCAGATGGGCATATTCCCACACTTTCGCATCGATCCCCGGATCTTCCTCATAGCCGGCGGGCACCACGCCATCGAGCTTGCCGGCGGTGATTGAATCCCGCGTGGCGAACAGGGTGACGTCGATCCCGCGCGCGACCAGCGCCTCCGTGAGCAGGCTCGTCACCAGCTCCCAGGGCCCATAATGGCGCGGCGGCGTGCGCCAGGCGATCGGGGCGAGCATCGCGATCCTCATCCCAGGACATAGCCTTCATCGGGCCCGAGCAGCGCGGGATCGGCGCCGCCGCGCGCCGCGGCGAGCACGCGGAACCCCTCGGCCCATTCGGGAATGGCGAAGCCCTGCGGCCGGCCGCCGAGATTGAGCACCACCAGCAGCCGATCCTGCCCGAGCCGGCGCTCCCAGGCGAGCAGATCGCCGCTCGCGTCCACGGGGTGATAGTCGCCGAGCCGCAGCGCGGGGTGGGCATGGCGCAGGCGCAGCAGCTTCCGGGTGAGCCGCCACATCGATGCGGGATCGCCGCGCTGCGCGGCGACGTTGCGCGCCAGCCAGTCGTGGTGGAGCGGCAGCCACGGATCGGCGGCGCTGAACCCGGCGTTCGGCGAATCGTCCCAGGCCATCGGCGTGCGCACCGGATCGCGGCCCAGCCCGATGCCGGGGTCGTTCAGCTCGCGCGGGTCCCGGATCAGGTCGGGCGGGATCGCCACGTCCTCCATGCCGATCTCGTCGCCATAATAGAGCGTCGGCGTGCCGCGCAACGTCAGGAGCAGCATCATCGCGACACGCGCCTGCGCCGGGCCGACTCGCGTGGCGATGCGCGGGCGATCGTGATTGCCGAGCACCCAATTGGGCCATCCGCCCGGCGGCAGCGCGCCTTCATAGGCATCGATCATCGCGGCCAGGCCGCGCGCATTCCATTCCGCGCCGATCAGCTGGAAGTTGAAGGGCAGGTGCACGCCCGGCCGCTCGGCCGTTCCGTAATAGCCGACCAGCCTGGGCACCGGCAGGTAGATCTCGCCGATCAGCACGCGGGCGCCGAACCGGTCGGCGATCGCGCGCATCTCGGCGGCGATGTCATGGACCTCGGGCTGATCGGCCGAATGGAGCTGGTGGACGCGGGTATAATCGGGCTCGCCCGGCCGCCACGCGGTGTTCACCGGATTGTCGGGCAGGTCGGCATGCTTGACCATGTGCCACAGCACGTCGATCCGGAAGCCGTCGACTCCGCGCGCGAACCAGAAGCGCAGCACGTCCATCATCGCGGCGCGCACCGCCGGGTTGCGCCAGTTGAGGTCAGGCTGTTCCTTCAGAAAGGCGTGGTAATAATATTGGCCGGTCGCCGCGTCCCATTCCCAGGCGGAGCCGCCGAAATCGCTGATCCAGTTGTTGGGCGGCCCGCCGCCCGGCCCGGCATCGCGCCAGATGTACCAGTCGCGCTTGGGATTGTCGCGCGACGCGCGGCTCTCCTCGAACCAGGGATGCGCGCTGGAACTGTGGTTGGGCACCAGGTCGAGCAGCAGGCGGATGCCCCGCGCATGCGCCGCCGCGAGCAGCGCGTCGAAATCCGCGAGCGTGCCGAACCGCGGATCGATGTCGCGATAATCGGCGACGTCATAGCCGAAATCGGCCATCGGCGAGGGGAAGATCGGCGAGATCCAGATCGCGTCGATGCCAAGCGCCTGCAGATCGTCGAGCCGGCGCTCGATGCCCTTCAGGTCGCCGATGCCGTCGCCGTCCGAATCCTGGAAGGAACGCGGATAGACCTGGTAGACGACCGCCGATTTCCACCATTCGTTCAACGGAAGCGCTCCTTCGCGATGCGGGTGATCCGGCAGGCGAGATCGGCCTCGCCGCTGGCGACGACATAATGGTCGCCGGCCTCGGCGACGCCGGTGGTGAACACGACGGGGCTGGGCAGATAGAGCTGGTGCGCGATCGGAGCGGTGAGCGCCGGATCGGCTTCGAGCAGCGGCGTTTCGTCTTCCAGCCGCAGGATCCTGGAGGGATCGTCGCGGTCGAGCAGCGCCCAGAAGCTGCGATAGACGCCGACCGCGCCCTGCTTCTCGACGCCGTGATAGATCAGCATCCAGCCCGCGGGCGTGAGCACCGGCTGGCTGCCGCCGCCGATCCGCTGGGTGGCGCTGGTGCCCTTGCGCGCGCGGATGCCGGGCGTGTCGAGCGGCTTCCAGTGCAGCCCGTCGGGCGACTGGGCCATGTTGATCGACGGGCCGCCCAGCCAGGGGCTGTCCTCGGGATAGGCGAAATAGACTTCGCCGAGCGGCCGGGTGAGCGCCGTGTACCTGCCGCCCGGCCTGCCCTCGAACAGGACCATGTCCTTGTTCTGATGATCGAGCACCACGCCGAGCAGCGTATAGTCGAGCCCGTTCACCGAATGGTACATGGCGGTGCAGTGGCGCTCGGCCGAAACTCCGCAGACGGTCATCCACCAGCTGCCGCCGACCAGGCTGATCCGGGCATCCTCCACGCCATAGTCCATGAAGGCGGCGGAAGGCTGGATCGCCTTGTCGTAGTGGATCTTCACGATCCGGGCGGCATCGGGCCCAAGCTCGACGGGAAGCAGCCAGGAGAGCGAGGTGAGGCCGAGCAGGCGCGGATTGCGGTCCTTCAAGGCGAACTGGCGCGGATCGTCCATGTCGATCCCGGCGACCGGGTGACGATCGAGGACATAGCCCTGCGGCGTCCAGCGGATCGCCCGGGCATGATCGCCGTCCACCGGGTCGCGCAGCGCCTCCGCCACGCGGACCATCAGCAGCAGATTGCCCCCGGGCAGCCGCGTGAAGCCGGGGTTGAAGGCACCGAGCACATGGGTCGCCTCCCGCACGCCCTTGCGCAGGGGCGAGCGGGCGAGGTCGACATCGTCGGGGCGGAAGATCAGGAAATCGTCGTCCGGCACAGCGCCCTCCCTACAAGGCCCGCGAACGCGGCACGATCGGCAATCGTTCCGCGCTTGTCGAGCAGGGGATATCCCGCCAGGATCGGCCGAGGGGGATATGGAAATTGGCGATGGCATCGCGGCGCCGGGCATGAACCGGGGCGCCGATTTCCCGACGGATCCGGTGATCTTTCCGAGCGGCGACGCAAGGGCGATCCGCCGCGCCTATGCCGCCGCGCTCAAGGCGATCGATGTCGAGGCCGATCCACGCGCCTTCGTCACGCTGCGCGAGGCCTATGAGGCGGCGCTCGCGGTGGCGGAAGGCGCGGCGGCGCCCACCGCGCCGATCGCCGCGCCACGCGACCGGGCCGAGGCCGCGCTGCTCCAGCTGGAACGGGCGCTGCGCGACGATCCCGGCGGCGTCGGCGCCGCGCTGGATATCCTGCTCGAGCCCGCGCTGGTGGACGATATCGATGCGGCGATGATCGTCGAACCCTGGCTCGCCGCGCTGCTGCTGGACACCGTTCCGCAATCCACCGGCATGCTCGGCCGAGTGATTACGGCCTTTGGCTGGGACGTGCGCGATCCCGAGTCCGGCACGATCGACCGGATCCTCCAGCTGAACCGAATCGCGCAGGCGGCCCGGGCGCATCAGGCCAGGCCCGACCCGATCCTCGCGCTGCTGCGCGCGCCATTCACGCCGCCGGACCGTCAGGAGGGAAAGCGGCTGGCCGAGGACGTGCGCAAGTGGCTGGAACATGCCGACCGCCACCCGCACCGCCTCGCCGAGGTCGATCCCGAAGCGCGCGCCTGGTGGGAAGCGCATGCCGAGCGCCCCCGGCCATGGATCGAGGCGATCAAGGTCGCCGGCTGGAGCTTCCCGTTCGCCGCTGCCGCGATCCTGCTCGATCCGGGAATCGCGTTCGGCGCATGGCTCGCGGTGCTGGCGGGCGCGGCAATGGCCGCCGCCGCGCTGAGCGCGCTCAGGATCTCGCTTCGCCGGCTCCGGCCGGCCGGTGCGCGGCTGGCGGCCAATGAGATGCTCGCGCTCGCGGCGCTGCTCCTGCTGCCCGGGGTGACGCCGTTCGTCGCCCAGGAGCTCGGGGCCGCGATCGGCATCGGGCTGCTCGGCGCCGTGCTGATGCTGGCGATCGCCGAGCCCGCGCAAGGCCCGGAAGCCGCCGACCGCTTCCGCCGCATGCTGGCCCCCGGGCTCGCGCCGCTGCTCTGGCTGGTGCTGTTGCTGCTCCAGGCGCGGGGCGCCGCCGCGATAATCGGCGGCATCGCGATGGTCTTCGCCGCGCTCGGCAGCTTCCGGGCGTTCGACCGGGTGCAGGCCGCGCTGGCCGGATCGGAGCCGCTGCGCCGCACCGCCGGCCTGGCGGTGGCGGTGCCTGCCCTGGCGCTGCTCGCGACATTGCTGCTCCATCCGGCGCCGGCGCTGCTGATGCCGCTGGCGGCGGCCACGGCCCTGTTGCTGCTGCCGCAGCACCTGCTGATCGTCACCGACGGCCGCGAGATCATCACCAGCCCCGTCACCTGGATCATCGCTGCCGCGATCGTGGTGACGCCCGTGCTGTTCCCGTCGGACACGGCGCCCTGGGCCCCGCGCTGGCTGCCGATCCTCGTCAACGCGCTGATCGCCTGGCGTGCGCTACGCCATCTCCGGCCGCGCTATGCCCTGCACGTCTAGGCGCCGTCCCGCAGCTGCTCGTGGTGCCGGATCACTTCGTCGATGATGAAGCGCAGGAACTTCTCGGAAAATTCCGGATCGAGGTCCGCCGTCTTGGCCAGCTCGCGCAGCCGGGCGATCTGGCGCTCCTCGCGGCCCGGATCGGCCGGCGGCAACCCGGACTCCGCCTTGTAGCGCCCCACCGCCTGCGTCACCTTGAAGCGCTCGGCGAGCAGGAACACGAGCGCGGCATCGATATTGTCGATGCTCTGGCGATAGCGGTTGAGAGTCTCGTCGGCCATGGCCGGCCTTTTGCGCATAGCCGTAAGGTCACGCAAGCCTTGCCTTTGCGCGCCGCACCCGCCAGAGGCTTGCCCATGAGCGCCACGATCCATCGCCTCGGCGGCGGCCCCGCCCCTTCGCTCGATCCGATGATGGCGCTGGTCGCCCAGGACATGAACCTCGTCAACGCAGTGATCCTCGATCGCATGCAGTCCGAGATTCCGCTGATCCCGGAGCTGGCCGGCCATCTGATCGCCGGCGGCGGCAAGCGGATGCGCCCGATGCTCACGCTGGCGAGCGCCAGGCTGCTCGGCTATTCGGGCACCCGCCACCACCGGCTCGCCGCCGCGGTCGAGTTCATCCACACCGCGACGCTGCTGCACGACGACGTGGTCGACGGCTCCGACCTGCGCCGCGGCCGCCGCACCGCCAACATCATCTGGGGCAATCCGGCGAGCGTGCTGGTCGGCGACTTCCTCTTCTCGCGCTCGTTCGAGCTGATGGTCGAGGACGGCAGCCTCAAGGTGCTCAAGATCCTGAGCAACGCCTCGGCCGTGATCGCCGAGGGTGAAGTCAACCAGCTCACCGCCGTCCGCCGGATCGACCTGGCCGAGGAGCGCTATCTCGACATCATCGGCGCCAAGACCGCCGCCCTGTTCGCCGCCGCCTGCAAGATCGCCGCGGTGGTGGCCGAGCGTTCGGAAACCGAGGAAGCGGCGCTCGACGCCTATGGCCGCAATCTCGGCATCGCCTTCCAGCTGGTCGACGACGCGATCGACTATGTCTCGGACGCGGGCACGATGGGCAAGGACGCGGGCGACGATTTCCGCGAGGGCAAGATGACCCTGCCGGTCATCCTCGCCTATGCCCGGGGCGACGCGGCGGCGCGCGCCTTCTGGAAGGACGCGATCGCCGGCCATCGCACCTCGGACGAGGATTTCGCCGAGGCGATCCGGCTGGTCCAGGCGAGCCGCTCGGTCGACGACACGCTGGCCCGGGCCCGCCATTACGGCCAGCGCGCGATCGACGCGCTGGGCGGCTTCGCGGCGGGCGCGGCCAAGGACGCGATGATCGAGGCGGTGGAGTTCGCGGTCGCCCGGGCCTATTGAGGCTCAGTCGTCCTCGGGCTCCGCATCGTCGTCGTCCTCGTCGGCGAGCGCGTCTTCTCCCTCGTCCTCGATCACTTCCTCGATCGCCTCGACGATCAGATCGAGCTGCTCGAAGCTGGCGGTGAACTCCAGCGTCTCGCCGTCGTCGTCCTCCAGATGCAGCGTATAGTCGCCATCGCTGTCGGGGGTGATGCTGAACTGTGCCAGGGTTCTCGCCATGTCTTCGCTCCTCAGGCTTCGCTTGCGCCAAACCCGGCTTCGGGGAATTGGTTGCGCGTGATGCGTGAGACACTGCCGATCCAGTCCGTCCTGCCCGCCCTGCTCGCCGCGTTGCGCGCGGGCAGCAACGCCGTGCTGGTCGCCCCGCCGGGCGCCGGCAAGACGACGGCGGTGGCCCCGGCGCTGCTCGGCGAGGACTGGTGCACCGGCGAGGTGCTGCTGCTTTCCCCGCGCAGGCTGGCCGCGCGCGCGGCGGGCGAGCGGATGGCCGCGCTGGCGGGCGAGAGCGTCGGCCAGACCTTCGGCTATGCCACCCGGATGGACAACAGGCGTTCGGCGGCGACGCGGGTGACGGTGGTGACGGAGGGGATCTTCGTCAATCGCATCCAGGCCGATCCCGAGCTGGCGGGTGTCTCCGCCGTGCTGTTCGACGAAGTGCACGAACGCAGCCTCGACAGCGATTTCGGGCTGGCGCTGGCGCTCGACGCCCAGGCGGCGCTGCGGCCGGACCTGCGGCTGGTCGCGATGTCGGCGACGCTCGACGGCACGCGCTTCTCGGGCCTGATGGGCGATGCGCCCGTGGTGGAGAGCGAAGGGCGCAGCTGGCCGCTGGAGCTGCGCCATCTGGGCCGCGCCGCCGATGCCCGGATCGAGGAAGCGGTGGCCGCGGCGATCCGCACGGCGCTGCGCGAGGCCGAGGGCGGCGTGCTCGCCTTCCTGCCGGGCGTAGCCGAGATCGAGCGGACGGCCGAGCGGATCGGCGAGGTGCCCGGCGCGGTGGTCCACAAGCTGCACGGCAGCCTGGAGCCCGGCGCCCAGCGCGCCGCGATCGCGCCCGATCCGGAGGGCCGGCGCAAGATCGTGCTGGCCACCTCGATCGCCGAGACCTCGCTCACGCTCGACGGCATTCGCGTGGTCGTCGATTCGGGCCTCGCCCGGCGGCCGCGCTACGACCGTGCCGCCGGCATGACCCGGCTGGTCACGGAGCGCGCCAGCCAGGCCGCGGTCACCCAGCGCGCCGGCCGCGCCGCGCGCCAGGGCCCGGGCACTGCCTATCGGCTCTGGGAGGAAGCGGCGACCGCGGGCCTGCCCCGCTTCGATCCGCCGGAGATATTGGAAGCCGATCTCTCGGCGCTGGTGCTCGATTGCGCGCTATGGGGCGTGCAGGATCCGCGCGACCTGCACTGGCTCGACCCGCCGCCCGACGCCGCGATATCCGAAGCGCGCGCGCGGCTGAGCCGCCTCGAGGCGCTCGACGAGGACGGCCGGCCGACCGCGCATGGCAAGGCGATCGCCGGCCTGCCGCTGCCGCCCCGGCTCGGCCATATGCTGGTCCGCGGCGCCGAGCGCGGCATGGCGCGCACCGCCGCGGAAGTCGCGGTGCTGCTCGGCGAGCGTGGCCTTGGCGGCAATGACGCCGATCTGGAGCTGCGCCTGCGCCGCTGGCGGCACGAGCGCGGCCCGCGCGCGGAAAATGCGCGGCGGCTGGCGCAGCGCTGGGCGCGCCTTCTCCCTTTCCCCGCTGGCGGGGAGAGGGCTGGGGAAAGGGGCATGGGCCGCGAGCCTGCCGGCCTTCCCCTCTCCCCGGCCCTCTCCCCTGAAGGAGAGAGGGAGCAGGAAATCGCCGCCTGCGTCGCCCTCGCCTTCCCCGATCGCATCGCCCGCCGCCGCGACGCATCGGGCGAGACCTGGGCCTCGGCCGGCGGGCGCGGGTTCAGGCTCGACCCGACATCCTCGCTCGCCCGCGCCGAATGGCTCGCGGTCGCCGAGACCCAGGGCATGGCCGCCGGCGCGCGCATCCTCTCCGCCGCGCCGATCGATCCGGCCGAGGTGGAATCCCTTTTCGCCGATCGCATCGAGACCCGGCGCAGCGTGCGCTTCGATCCCGCCACCGGCCGGATCGAGGCGCTTCGCGAACGCAGGCTCGGCGCGATCCGCCTGTCCAGCGGCCCCGACGCGGCCGCCGATTCCGCCGAGATCGAGAAAGCGCTGCTCGAGGGCGTGCGCGAGCATGGCCTGGCGCTGCTGCCCTGGTCCGACACTGCCCGGGCGCTGCGCACCCGCGCCGCCTATGCCGGGAATGATTCGCTCTCCGATGCGCGCCTGCTCGCCGAGCTCGATACATGGCTGCCCGGCCTGCTCGCCGGCAAGCGCCGGCTCGACGCGGTCGAGGGACTCACCAACGCGCTGAACAACCTGCTCGGCTGGGACGGCCAGAAGACGCTCGACCGGTTGGCCCCGGCGCGGTTCGAGACGCCCGAGGGATCGAGCTATGCGATCGACTATGCGGCCGAAGGCGGCCCGACGGTGGAGGTGCGGGTCCAGGCGCTCTATGGCCTCGACCGGCATCCGATGCTGGGCGACGGCACGCCGCTCGTGCTGAGCCTCACTTCGCCCGCCGGCCGGCCGATCCAGACCACGCGCGACCTGCCCGGCTTCTGGAAGGGCAGCTGGGCTGCCGTCGCCAAGGAGATGCGCGGGCGCTATCCCCGGCATCCCTGGCCCGAGGATCCCGCCGCCGCCTCGGCCACGCTGCGGACGAAAAAGGCAGATGCAAGGGCCGCCGGCCCGCGCTAAGGGACATGGCCATGACCAAGACCGCCCGCATCTTCCAGAAGCCCAAGAACGCCATGCAGTCGGGCCGTGCGCGCACCGATCGCTGGATCCTCGAGTTCGAGCCGGTCCGCCAGCAACAGGCCGATCCGCTCACCGGATGGGCCGGCGGCGACGCCACCGCCACCCAGCTCCGCATGAGCTTCCCGACGCTGGAAGCCGCCACCGGCTATGCCGAGCGCGAGGGCCTCGCCTTCCATGTGGTCGCCGCCCCGGAGCGCAAGCTCAAGCTCCAGGCCTATGCGGACAATTTCCGCTGATCGGATAGCGGCAACCTAGCCCTGGCGTCGTCCGGACTTGTTCCGGGGGCCATGGCCGGGCTTTCGGCGCGGGGTTACGACTCAATTGGCGACCCCGTCATCCCCGCGCAGGCGGGGACCCAGGGTAGCACGGAAATCGACACCATTGCGCGAGTGCTCTCCGGAGCGCGCGAGCCTCCGCTGCGCGCACTCCGCTCGCGACTCTGGATCCCCGCCTGCGCGGGGATGACGGGCCTTGCTGATTGCGCAGCGACCCTAGGCAACCGGCCTGGATCAATCCCCCAGCAGCGCGCCCGAAAGCAGCAGCAGCAGCTTCACGTCGATCGCCAGCCCCTCGGCGCGCTTGGCGGCGACGAACGCGGCGATCTCCGCGCGCGGCACGCGGTGGACGATGATGTCCTCATCCTCCAGGCCGCCGCCTTCGCCCACCCTGGTCAGCCCCGTGGCGCGCACCAGCGTGAAGCTCTCGCTGACCAGGCCGGGCGAGGATTGATATTCGCCCAGGTCCTCCACGGCCGCGCAGTCATAGCCGGTCTCCTCGATCAGCTCGCGCCGCGCGGCGTCGAAGGGCGAATCCCCCTCCCGCCCCGCCTCGTCGCCGATCAGGCCGGCCGGCAGCTCGAGGCACCGCTTGCCGAGCGGCACGCGATACTGATCGACGAGCAGGACATGGTCGTCCGCGTCGATCGCGACGATCACCGCCGCGCGGATGCCCCGGGCGCGCGAGACATATTCCCACTTCCCCCGTCGCTTGGCCGTGATCCATTTGCCCTGCCACGCGACTTCCTCCACCGCGTCGCTCATAGTTCGATCACCCGGTCGGGAAGCTCGTTCACATCGTCCGCGCTGCGCGGGAAATGCTCGGCCAGGACCAGGCCGATCCGGCGCACCGCCTCGGCCATGCCCTCGCCCGCGCGATCCTCCTTGAGGCCGCCGACCAGCGCCGCCATCGCCGCGCCCCAGACATCGGCGGAGACTTTCGAATGGATCCCCTCATCGGCCAGGATCACGGCGCGATGCTCGGCCAGGCTGAGATAGACGAGCACGCCGGTGGCGCCCCGGGTGCGCTTCTCCGCCGCGGCGCGGAACAGCTCCAGCGCGCGGCGGTGGACGCGGCGGGTCTTGGTCGCGCCCGGCGTGAGGAACAGGCGCAGCCCGTCGAGCGCGAGCGCCACCCGCGCGACGAGGAAAGTCGCCGCCATCAGCACCAGCGCGATGGTGAGATACCAGCGCGCCGGCACCGCCTGCGCCCAGCTGTCGACGAAGCGGGTGTGCAGCCACTCCGCCGGCCAGGGCTGCCAGGCGAGCAGCGCGAGGACGAGCAGCATCGCCAGCACCGCCCAGTGCAGCGCGACGTCGTGATAGGCATCGGAACGCCCCGCGACGACGGTGACGATCTCGCCATTGGTGGTCAGCTCGGCCGCGGTGACGGCCGCGGTAACGGCCTCGCGGTCCTGATCGGTCAATCGCATCTCACCAGCTCCCCGAGGCGCCGCCGCCCCCGAACGATCCTCCGCCGCCCGAGAAGCCGCCGCCGCCACCGCCGCCGCCTCCTCCCCAGCCGTCGCTGCCCCCGCCGCCCCAGCCGCTGCCGCCGCCGCGGCTCGCCTCGCGGCCGATCTCGTTGGCGATCGACCAGAGGATGATCGGCAGCGCGCCGCCATCGCCGCGATAGGGCCGGTCCCAGGGCCCGCGCCGCCGGCGCCGGCCGAAGATGCCGAGCATGGGCAGGATCACGAAGACCAGGATGATGCCCCAGAAGATCAGGCCGACGGGAAAGCCGCCGCCGCCATGGCCCTTCTGGCGCGTCTGGGTGACCTGGGCCTGTTGCTGCTGCGCGCGCTGCTCGGCGGCTTCGAGCGGCAGCTTCATCTGCGCCCCGATCGCCTGCGCGCCCGCCACGATGCCGCCCGCCATGTCGCCGGCCTTGAACCTGGGGATGATCGTCTCGTTGATGATCTGGCTGGACAGGCCGTCAGACATGATCGGCTCGAGCCCATAGCCCACTTCGATCCGCACCTTGCGCTCGTTCGGCGCGACGAGGAGGAGGATGCCGTTGTTCGCGCCCTTCTGGCCGATCCCCCAGGCGCGGCCGAGCTGATAGCCATAGTCCTGGATCTCATAGCCCTGGAGGTCCGGGATGGTCGCGACGACGAGCTGGCGCGACGAGGCCTTCTCCACGTCCGCCGAAAGCTGGGTCAGCTGGGCGACCTGCTCGGGCGAGAGCAGATGCGCATCATCGACCACCCGGCCGGTGAGCTTGGGGAAATTGGGCTGCGCCTGGGCCGAGAGCGGCACCAGGACGAGCAGGAACGCGAGCAGGCTACGCAACAATGTCATTGGGTGATCTCGCGAATGATGGCCTCGCTGCCGGCGGCGATGCCTTCGGGGTATTTGCCTTCCTTGAAGCGCGGCAGGATCTCGTTGCGGATGATCGTCGCCGCCTCTTCATCGGTGAGCTTGGCTTCCAGTCCCTTGCCGACTTCGATGCGGACCTTGCGCTCGGTGGGCGCGACGATCAGTAGGATACCGTCATTCTCGCACTGGCGGCCGATACCCCAGAAATTGCCGAGGTTGCTCCCGTATTCGGCGATGTCATGCCCCCCCAGGCTCTTCACCGTAACCACCACAAACTGGTGCTTCGACCGTTTCTCGACATCGACCAGCCGGTTCGAGAGCCTGCGCCGCTCGCCGACCGAGAGCAGGCCCGCGGCATCGACCACGCGACCGCTGAGTATCGGGAAGCTATATCCTCGAGGAGCGGTCCGCGCCTTCGGCGCCTGCGGCTTGCAAGGCGCCTCCGCACTCGCCGTCGCCGCCGGAGCGCGCGGTCCGGCGGTGTCGGGCTGCGGATCGGGCGCTGCCGGCTTGCAGGCCGCGAGCGCGCCGCAGAGGAGGAGCGCCCTCAGGATCAGTTGCTGTTCCCGAAGCTGACCTCGGGCATCTTCTCCGCGCCGGCCTGGGCCTGGAACGGAACGATCGGCTTGGCGCCGTAGAAGATCTTGGCGCCGATCGCGTCCGGGAAGGTGCGGATGCGGGTGTTATAGGCCTGCACCGCCGCGTTATAGTCGCGCACCGAGATGGTGATGCGGTTGTTGCTGCCCTCGATCTGATCCATCAGCGTCTTGAAGGTCTGCTGGCTCTGGAGCTGGGGATAGGCTTCGACGGTGGCGAGCAGGCGGCCGAGCGAGCCGCTCAGCTGCTGCTGCGCCGCCTGGAAGGCCTGGACCTTGGCCGGATCGGTGAGATCGTTCGCGGAGACCTGCACCGAAGTCGCCTTGGCGCGCGCCTCGACCACGTCGGTCAGGATCTTGCCTTCGGACGCGGCGGCGCCCTTCACCGTGTTGACCAGCGCGGGGATGGTATCGGCGCGGCGCTGATAGGCGGCCTGCACGTCAGCCCATTTCGCCTTCGCATTCTCTTCCGCGGTGGGCACGCTGTTGAGCCCGCAGGCCGAGAGCAGGGCGGCGCCGGCAAGGGCGAGAACGGCACGAAGCTTCATCACGTCATGATCCTCCGGATCTGGTTCGGAGTGTCTTATACCGTGGCCACACCGGGGTTCGAAAGCGAAATCGGACAGTCGGCATTTGCGCGGGAGCCGCATCCGTGCATCATGCCGGGGATGCCGCACCTCGGCGGCAGGAGACGGGAGCCGAAGGGATGTTCAAGGAATTCAAGGCGTTCGTTTCGCGCGGCAATGTGATCGACCTGGCGGTGGCGGTCATCATCGGCGCCGCCTTCAGCAAGATCGTGAGCTCGCTCACCGACGACCTGCTGATGCCGCTGATCGGCAAGATCTTTGGCGGGCTCGATTTCTCGAGCTATTTCATCGCGCTGGGCCCGATCCCCGCCAATCTGGCCGGGTCGACCGACTATGCCGCGCTGAAAAAGGCCGGCGTGCCGCTGTTCGGCTATGGCGCGTTCGTCACCGCGGCGGTCAATTTCCTGATCGTCGCCTTCATCATCTTCCTGCTGGTGCGCGCGGTGAACCGCATGCTCCCCAAGCCGGAAGAGGCCGCCGCCGCCGAACCGGCCGACGTGACGCTGCTGCGCGAGATTCGCGACGAGCTGAAGAAGAAGAACGCGGCCTAGGCCGCGGCAAGGTCTTCCGCGACGGCATCGGCCAGGCTGGTGCCGTCGAGGATGCGGGCCGTCTCGTCGCGCACGCGCGCCATGGCGTGGCGGATCGCGCAGCTCGCTTCGTCCTTGCAGTCGTTGCAGGGGCGATAGGCGGTGCGGCTGACGCAGGGGACCAGCGCCAGCGGCCCCTCGATCACCCGGATGATCTCGCCCAGCGAGATAAGGTGCGTCGGCCGCGCCAGGCGATAGCCGCCGGCCTTGCCGCGCGTCGAGAGGAGGAAGCCCGCCTCGCGCAGGTCGGCGAGGATCAGCTCGAGGAACTTGCGCGGCACGTTCGCCTCGGCGGCGATGCGGTTCATCGGCGTGGGCGCGCCCGCGGCGGGCTGTCCGGCAAGGAAAAGCATCGCGCGCAGCGCATAGCGGGAACGCTGGGTCAACATGATGCAGCCTCCATGCCAATTGTTTGCGGCACTGTGAAGGCCTTAGGAAATGCAGCCTGACCTTTTCATTAATCGCCGAGCCCCTATATAGGGGCTGCCGGCTTCGGTCGGCTATGGGGATAAACGACGGCGTGCAATAGGCGCAGCGGACCCGGGGGCGGTACCCGGCGGCTCCACCACCAGCTACCTGCCAAGGCAGTTGATGACGGGGCCGAACTAGGATCGACGTGTGTTGAAAAGCGCTGACTATCTCTCGGCTTGGGCCACCGCGACGGTCTGAAACACAAGTGCCAACGATAACGAAGCACTCGCTATTGCGGCGTAACCCCACGGCCTAACGGCTTAAGGTTACTCTAAAATGCGCGGTTGGACCGCACCGGGCAACAGAAGCGGAATCCAGCGGCACGGGGAGCGCCGGGCAACAGAAGCTCCCCACTCGCCTCCCGTTTTCGCAGTCGGCCTCTGGGCGGAGCCGGGGCGTCGCGCAGGACGGCGAATGGCCGCGACCGGCGCCCCGGTTCGGAGCGCCGGCCGCCATCCTCAGCCCTCCGCCTTCAAGGACGCCATGTCGATGACGAAGCGATATTTCACGTCGCTCTTCGTCATGCGCGCATAGGCCGTCTCGATATCCTGGATCCGGATCATCTCGATATCGGCGGTGATCCCGCGCTCGGCGCAGAAATCGAGCATCTCCTGCGTCTCGACCATGCCGCCGATCGGCGAGCCGGCGATGGCGCGGCGATTGAGCAGCAGGTTGAAGATATCCGGCGAAGGATGCGGATGCTCCGGCGCGCCGACCAGCGTCATCGTGCCGTCGCGGCGGAGCAGCACCAGGAACGCATTGAGGTCGTGCGCCACGGCGACGGTGTTCAGGATGAAGTCGAAGCTGTTGGCATGGGCCGCCATCGCCTCGGCATCGCGCGAGACCACGACTTCGTGCGCGCCCAGCTTCTTCGCATCCTCGATCTTGTCGGGCGAAGTGGTGAAGGCGACGACATGCGCGCCCATCGCCGCGGCGAGCTTGATGCCCATATGGCCAAGCCCGCCGATGCCGACCACGCCGACCTTCTTGCCCGGCCCCGCCTCCCAGTGGCGCAGCGGCGAATACGTGGTGATGCCCGCGCACAGCAGCGGCGCGACCGCGGCCAGATCCTTCTCGTCGTGGCGGATGCGCGCGACGAAGACGTCCTTGACGACGATATGGTCCGAATAGCCCCCGAAAGTGTGGCCGCCGAGCACCTTGTCCGCGCCATTATAGGTGCCGACGAAACCGGTGGTCTCGCAAAACTGCTCCTCGCCGGCATGGCAGGACGGGCAATGGCCGCAGCTGTCGACCATGCAGCCGACGCCGACCAGGTCGCCCACCGCGAAGCGCGTGACGTCGCCGCCCACCGCCGTCACCCGGCCGACGATCTCATGGCCGGGGACCGAGGGATAGAGCGTGCCGCCCCATTCGCCGCGCACGGTGTGCAGGTCCGAATGGCAGACGCCGCAATAGAGGATGTCGATCGAAACATCGTCGGGCAGCAGGTCGCGGCGCGCGAAGCTGAAGGGGGCGAGCGGCGCGGTCGCCGACTGGGCGGCATAGGCCTTGGCTGGGCTGGGCATGATGTTCCTCGGTTGGTCTTTGGGGGGAAGGAAATCGGGTTCAGAAGGAATAGCCCGGTGGCTTGAACAGCAGCGCGGGCCGGGCGGCGATCTCGCGGCGATAGAATTGCGGCCAGTCGTCCATCGGCACGTCCTCGATCGCGACCGATATGCTCTCCGCCGGCGATCCGATCGCGGCCGTCACGGCGGCGGCGAGCGCATCGGCCAGGCGCCGCTTCTCGGCATCGGAGCGCCCGGCGGCGAGGTGGAGCATGACGTGCGGCATCAGCGCTCCCGGGCCGGGCCGGCGAGATATTCGGCGTCGGTCACATGCTCCATCCAGGTGACCATCCTGCCGTCCAGCGCCTCCTGGATGGCGATATGCGTCATCGCGGTGGTGGGGCTGGCGCCATGCCAGTGGCGATGGCCGGGCGGGCACCAGATCACATCGCCCGGACGGATCTCGACGATCGCCTCGCCTTCGCACTGGGTCCAGCCCAGCCCCGAAGTGACGATCAGCGTCTGGCCGAGCGGGTGGCTGTGCCAGGCGGTGCGCGCGCCGGGCTCGAAAGTGACGCTCGCCACGCCGTAGCGCGGCTCCGGCGCGATGGTGAGCGGATCGATCCGCACCGATCCGGTGAACCATTCGGCGGGGCCCCTCTGCGAAGGCTGGGAGCCGCTGCGATTGAGCTTCATGCTGGGCTTCTCCTGGAAAAGGGACTGGGCGCTCGCCGGCCCGGCCATGAGGGCGAGCACGGCGAACGCCGGCGCCGGCTTCACCGGCCGACGACCTGCATCAGCGGGGCCGGATAGCGCTCGCCCTCGATGTCGATCTCGGCGAGCGCGGCGGCGATGCCGGCAAGGTCCCCGGCAGTGAGGGCCACCTTGGCGGCGGCCAGATTCTCCTCGAGCCGGTGCAGCTTGGTCGTGCCCGGGATCGGCACGATCCAGGGGCGCTGCGCCAGGATCCAGGCCAGCGCGACCTGGGCCGGAGTCGCCTGCTTCTCCGCAGCGATGCGCTGGAGCAGGTCGACCAGCGCCTGGTTCTTCGCCATCGCGTCGGGCGTGAAGCGCGGCAGCTTGCTGCGGAAATCGCCATCGCCGAACGCGGTGTCCGCGCGCATCGCACCGGTGAGGAAGCCGCGGCCGAGCGGGCTGTAGGGCACCAGGCCGATGCCCAGTTCCTCGCAGACCGCGAAGATGCCGTTGGTCTCCACGCCGCGCGTCCACAGCGAATACTCGTTCTGGATCGCAGTGACGGGCTGCACGGCATGCGCGCGGCGCACCGTATCGGCGCCCGGCTCGGACAGGCCGAAATGCTTTACCTTTCCTTCCGCGATCAGCGCCTTCACCGCGCCGGCGACTTCCTCGATCGCCACATCGGGATCGACGCGGTGCTGGTAGAACAGGTCGATCTGCTCGATGCCGAGCCGCTGGAGCGAAGCCTCGGCGACCGCGCGGATATGCTCGGGCCGGCTGTTCAGGCCCGGCTGCTGCACGCCGTCGACGATATTGAAGCCGAATTTGGTGGCGATCACCACCTGGTCGCGCACCGGGCGCAGCGCTTCGCCGACCAGGCCTTCATTGGTGAACGGGCCATAGACTTCCGCGGTGTCGAAGAAGGTGACGCCGCGATCGACGGCGGCGCGCAGCAGGGCGCCGCTCTCCGCCGTGCTCAGCTTGCTGCCATAGGCGAAGTCCAGGCCCATGCAGCCATAGCCGATCGCCGAGACTTCGAGGCCGTTGCCGAGAATGCGCTTCTGCATGTCCTGCCTTCCTGAGATGAGGTCGCCCCGCACCCGGCAGAGATAGGGCGGATCGCCCCGCCGATTAGGGGCTGCAATCTGAACGGGTTTATGAGAGATTTTCAGCAATGAACCGCCAGGACCTTGCCGATCTCGCCGCCTTCGTCGCCGTGGCGCGCGAGCGCAGCTTCACCCGCGCGGCGGCGCAGCTGGGCGTGACGCCCTCGGCGCTCAGCCATTGCATGCGCGGGCTCGAGGAGCGGCTGGGCGTGCGGCTGCTCAACCGCACCACGCGCAGCGTCACCGCCACCGAGGCCGGCGAGCGGATGCTGCGCTCGGTCGCCTTCCATCTCGACGAGATCGAGACGCATGTCGCGGCGCTCAACGACCTGCGCGAGCGGCCCGCCGGCAATATCCGCATCACCGCCGACGAATTCTCGCTCCAGACCGTGCTCTGGCCCCGGCTGCGCGGCGCGCTCGCCCGCTATCCGGACATCCGGCTGGAGATCGAGACCGACTATCGGCTGGTCGACATCGTCGCCGAGAAGTTCGACGCGGGCGTGCGGCTGGGCGACATCATCGACAAGGACATGATCGCGGTGCCGATCAGCCCGGAAATGCGGATGCTGGTGGTGGCGACGCCCGGCTATTTCGCCAGGGCGGGCCGCCCGCGCACGCCGCAGGAACTGGCCGGCCATTGCTGCATCAACCTGCGCCTGCCCACGCTGCGCGGCCTCTACGCCTGGGAGTTCGAGCGGGGCGGACGGGCGCAGCGGGTGCGGGTGGACGGGCAGCTGACCTTCAACAGCATCTTCCATATCCGCGAGGCGGCGCTCGACGGGTTCGGGCTCGCCTATCTGATGGAGAATCTGGTCCGCGAGCATCTCGACAGCGGCGCGCTGGAGGCGGTGCTCGAGGACTGGTCGCCGCCCTTTTCCGGCTATCATCTCTATTATCCGAGCCGGCGCCAGCCGACCCCGGCCTTCGCCGCGATCGTGGAGGCGCTACGCTACCGGCCCGGGCGCGAGGGCCAGGGCTAGGGCACCGCCAGCCGGGCGAGCGTGCCGCCCGGCCGTGGCACCATCTCGAACCGGCCGCCGAGCTGGCCGGCCAGCGTCGCGGCGATGTGGAGACCCAGGCTGGCGTGGCGGGTGATGTCGAAGCCGGGCGGGAGCCCTTGTCCGTCATCCTCGATCTCGATCGCGAAGCCCGGCTCGCGGCGCCGGCAGCGGATCACGATCCGCCCCCCTTCCCGCCCGCCAAAGCCGTGCTCGATCGCATTGGCCACCGCTTCGGCGACGATCAGCGCCACCGGCACCGCGGCGTCGGGCGCGAGCTCGAGCGCATCGGGATCCTCGATCGCCAGCGCGACCGGCTTGCCGTCCGCCGCGATCACGTCGCCGGCCAGCGGCGCGAGCAGCGCGCGCACGCCCCGTGCCCCGCCGTCGGAGCGATAGAGCTGGCGGCTGATCCGCCCGATCGTCCCGACGCGGCGCGCGGCCTCGTCGAGCGCGGCCTGGGCGGCGGGGTCGCCGACATGGCGCTTCTGCAGCGCGAGCAGGCCGGCGGCGACCTGGAGATTGTTCGAGACGCGGTGCTGCAGCTCGTGGAAGAGCAAGGTGCGGGTCTCGGCCAGCCGATGGTTGCGCTCGCGCTGCGCGATCAGCCCGTGCGTCACCGTCTGCATCCAGTGGAACAGCAACAGGACCAGCGTGCCGGCGGAAAGATAGAGGAAGATTGACGGCGCGACGCCCGGCAACGGCGCGTCGTGGAGCGGGTCCTTGATGAAGAACACCCAGCCGAGGATCCCGCCCAGCACCGCCGCGAGCAGGCCGGGCCGCACCCCGAACAGAAAGGCGGTGACGATCACGCCGGGCAGGAAAGTGGCATAGGGCAGGCCGGGCGGCAGCATGTTCCCGATCGCCAGGCGGATCAGCAGCGCGATCCCGGTGATCGCCAGGGTCAGACCGAGCTGGAGCCAGGGCCGATCCTCGAGAAGCGGCAGCTTCTCCGGCCAGCGAACCTCGCCATCGACCTGGGTCATCGCCCTCCTCCTACCGCCCCGGTGATAGCACAGGGCGCGGCCCGACATGCTGATCCGAGGCAAGACGATGCGGCTATTTCCCGGCTAGTCTTCGGAAATGACGGGAAAAGGGGCACCCGTCGCCGGATGCCCCCGGTTCCCGGACGATCCGATCAGAAGCGGATGCCGACGCCGCCCGCGACCTGGCGGCGCTGCAGGTTGACGCTGTGGAAGCGCCCATAATCGGCATAGCTGGCATCGAGGAAGGCGTAGGTCTTCTTGCCGAGGCCGACTTCGACGCCGACCGAGCCCTGAATGCCGCTCTTGCTCTCCGAAGCGGAGGTGGCGCCCGACTTGCTCTCGAGCGTGATGCTGGCATAGCCGGCCTTCACATAGATCAGCGACTTGGTGCCGACGACGAAACCGAGCCGGCCGCCGACGCTGAGATTGCCGGTCTCCTCGAGGCAGAGGCCGCCGCCGCACAGCGAGACGCTCGACAACTCGTAATTGGCATAGGGGCCGACCACGACCTTGTTGCCGGCGCGGATGTCGACGCCGATCTCGCCGCCATAGGAAACGGCGCTGCCGATCTTCCACACGCCGCCGCTGCCGTCGCTGACCGTCGGCGTCTCATAGCCGAGGCGGGCCTCGATGCGCGGGCCGGCAAAGTCATGGGCCGGCTCGGCCCGGTCCTGGGCAACGGCCGAAACGGGCGCGAGCAGGAGCGTGGCAGCCGCGGCCGCGAAAAGCTTGTTCATGGATTCCCCCTTTTAGAAGCGTAAGATAACGCAAATACGCACCACCCCATTGCTGGAACGGGGCGGTCGGCGGGGAATAGAAACGGCCCCGTTACGGGTCCAGTGGATTTTCCGTGGATTTGACCCGAAACGAAAAAGGGGCCCGGTTACCCGGACCCCTTCGCCATTCTTGCGGATCTACCCGCGGACGATCAGTCGTCGCCGCCGGTGAGGAACGCCGGCAGGCCGATATTCTCGCCGCCCTCGTCCTTCGATTCCGAACGCTCGCGCCGCGGGCCGCGATCGCCACGGTCGCCCCGCGGGCCCCGGTCGCGATCGCCGCCTTCGCGGCGCGGGCCACGATCGCCGCCGCGGCCGCCGTCACGACGGCGGTCGCCACGGTCGCCGCGATCGCCACGGTCACCGCGCGGTTCGCGCGGCTCGCGGGCCGGACGCGTGTCCTCCAGCTCTTCACCGGTCTCCTGGTCGACGACGCGCATCGACAGGCGGACCTTGCCGCGCGGATCGATCTCGAGGACCTTGACCTTGACTTCCTGGCCTTCGCTGAGAGCGTCCGAGACCTTCTCGACGCGCTCGTTCTTGATCTCCGAGACGTGGACGAGACCGTCCTTGCCGCCCATGAAGTTCACGAACGCGCCGAAATCGACGAGGTTGACCACCTTGCCGGTGTAGATCTTGCCGACCTCGGCTTCCTCGACGATGCCGAGGATCCAGTTCTTGGCGGCCTCGATCTGGGTCAGGTCCGACGAGGAGATCTTGATCACGCCCTCGTCGTCGATGTCGACCTTGGCGCCGGTGGTGGCGACGATCTCGCGGATCACCTTGCCGCCGGTGCCGATGACGTCGCGGATCTTGGTCTTGTCGATCGTGATCGTCTCGATGCGCGGCGCGTGCGCCGACAGTTCCGAGCGAGCCTCGCCCAGCGCCTTGTTCATCTCGCCCAGGATATGGGCGCGGCCGTCCTTGGCCTGGGCCAGGGCCGCCTCGAAGATCTCCTTGGTGATGCCGGCGATCTTGATGTCCATCTGCATCGTGGTGATGCCTTCGGACGTGCCCGCCACCTTGAAGTCCATGTCGCCCAGGTGATCCTCGTCACCCAGGATGTCGCTCAGGATCGCATAGTCCTTGCCCTCGAGGATCAGGCCCATGGCGATGCCCGAGACCGGGCGCTTGATCGGCACGCCGGCGTCCATCATCGCGAGGCTGCCGCCGCAGACCGAAGCCATCGACGAGGAGCCGTTCGACTCGGTGATGTCGCTGGTCAGGCGGATCGTGTAGGGGAATTCCTCCTTCGACGGCAGCACCGGGTGCAGCGCGCGCCACGCCAGCTTGCCATGGCCGACTTCGCGGCGGCCCGGCGCACCGAAGCGGCCCACTTCGCCGACCGAATAGGGCGGGAAGTTATAGTGCAGCATGAAATGCTGGTACGACAGGCCGTTCAGGCCGTCGATCATCTGCTCCGCATCCTTGGTGCCCAGGGTGGCGGTGGCGATGGTCTGGGTCTCGCCGCGGGTGAACAGCGCCGAGCCGTGCGCGCGCGGCAGGAAGTGCGTCTCCGCCACGATCGGGCGGATCTGCGTGGTGGTGCGGCCGTCGATGCGCTTGCCGTCCTTCAGGATGGCGGTGCGGACGATCTCGGCTTCCAGCTTCTTGGTCAGCTTGATGCCGGCCATGACTTCCTGCGGCGTCAGGCCGTCCTCGGCGAACTGCGCCTTGGCCTTGGCACGCGCCTCGTTCAGCGCGTTCGAGCGGGCCGACTTGTCGGTCAGCTTGTAGGCGGCGGCGATGTCCTTGCCGATCAGCTTCTTGATCTTGTCCTTGAGCTTGGCGTTGTCGTCCTGCGACGCCATTTCCCAAGGCTCCTTGGCCGACTGCTCGGCCAGCTTGATGATCGCCTTGATCACTTCGCGGCAGGCGTCGTGCGCGAACAGCACGGCGCCGAGCATGATCTCTTCGGAAAGCTCCTTGGCTTCCGATTCGACCATCATCACCGCGTCATAGGTGGCGGCGACGACCAGATCGAGCTCGCCGGCGGCGACCTGCTCGTCGGTCGGGTTCAGGATGTACTCGCCATCGACATAGCCGACGCGGGCAGCGCCGATCGGGCCCATGAACGGCACGCCCGAGATGGTGAGCGCGGCGGACGCGGCGACCATCGACAGGATGTCCGGCTCGTTCTCGCCGTCATAGCTCAGCACCTGAGCGATGGCGTTGATCTCGTTGTAGAAGCCTTCCGGGAACAGCGGGCGGATCGGGCGGTCGATGAGACGCGAGACCAGGGTCTCCTTCTCGGTGGCGCCGCGCTCGCGCTTGAAGAAGCCGCCCGGGATGCGCCCGGCGGCCGAGAATTTTTCCTGGTAGTGGACGGTGAGCGGGAAGAAGTCCTGGCCTTCCTTCACGCTCTTCGCGGCCGTGACCGCGCAGAGCACCACCGTCTCGCCGAGGGTCGCCATCACGGCGCCGTCGGCCTGGCGGGCAACCTTGCCCGTTTCGAGAGTCAGCGTCTTGCCGCCCCACTCGATCGATACAGTCTTCTTGTCGAACATGTGTTTTCCTTCACTCCCGCTACCCGATGCAGCGGGGGCCTATGAGTTGAGCCATACGTGGCTCCAGGATCGGCCGGATTGCCGATCCCCGTCGTGCCTCCGGTGCGGAGGCGGTTCGGCACGGTAGCGTGCCCGAATGACAAAAAGGCGACCCGAGGGCCGCCTTTTCGGTTACTTGCGAAGCCCGAGCTTCGCGATGAGATCGGTGTAGCGGCTCTCGTCCTTCTTCTTCAGATAGTCGAGCAGGCTACGGCGCTTGTTGACCAGCATGAGCAGGCCGCGGCGCGAGTGATTGTCCTTGGCGTGCGTCTTGAAGTGCTCGGTCAGGTTCGAGATGCGCTCCGAAAGGATCGCGATCTGCACTTCGGGGCTGCCGGTGTCGGTGCCGCCGCGGGCGTGTTCCTTGATGAGCGCTTCCTTGCGCTCGGCAGTGATCGACATAGTCTTTCCTTCGACATCGCTTACAAATTGAAGCCGCGGACGACCCGGATTTGACCGGATAGAGCCTCCACCAGCGCGATCGGGGTGTCCCCCAGGCACGCGAAATATTGGCCGTCTTCCTTGGCGATCCCGGCCAGAACCTGCCCCTGTCGGAGCAGCCCTGCCTGGTCGGGGGTGAGGGATAGAGCCGGGATGTCGTCCAGCCCCGCCCTCAATGGCAGGAGGAGTTGTTCAAGGGAGCGGCCCTTAGCGGCTTCGTCCAGTTTGTCCAGCGAAATCGCGGAATCCAGGGTGAAGGGCCCGGCCTTCACCCGGCGCAGCATCGTGACGTGACCGACGCTGCCGAGCGCCCGGGCGATGTCGCGCGCCAAGCTGCGGATATAGGTGCCCTTGGAGACATGGGCGCGCAGCGTGGCGAATTGCTTCCCCTCCTCCGCCCACCACGCGACATAACGCAGATCGTGGATGGTGACGCGACGCGTCGCGAGCGTCACCTCCTCGCCTGCCCGCGCCAGGTCATACGCACGTTCGCCGTCGATCTTGAGTGCGGAATAGGCCGGCGGCACCTGATCGATCTCGCCGATGAATTCGGCCAGCACATCTTCCACGTCCGCGCCGTCAACGAAGACGTCCGAAGTCGCGATCACCTTGCCTTCGAGATCGAGCGTGTCGGTCTCCGCGCCGAAGCAGATCGTGAAGTCGTACACCTTGTCGCTGTCGAGCATCCGCCCGGCCAGCTTGGTCGCCTCGCCGATCGCCACCGGCAGCACCCCGGTCGCCAGCGGATCGAGCGTGCCGCCATGGCCGACCTTGAACTTGCCGTACTTGCCGTCACGCAGCGCGCGCTTGACGGCGCTCACGCCCTGGGTGGAGCCGAGGCCCAGAGGTTTGTCGAGGATGATCCAGCCATGCATCCGGCGGCCCCTAGCCGAGGCCGGCCGCCGGAGCCAGCGTCAGGCGCCCTTGGCCTTGCCGGCCTTCGCCGCCTTGGCCGGTGGCGGGCCGCTATGGACGATATCGTCGATCCTGCACCGCTCACGCCCGGCGATGATCGTGTCGCCGCGATCGATCTGGAAGCCGCCGGCAAAGGTCTTGAAGCCCACGCCGATCGCCCAGGGCAGCTCGTTGCAGCGGCCGAAGAAGCTCACATAATACCAGTTGCGCCGGGCATCCTGGATGTAGACGCCGTCGCCATCGTCGGTGGATTCGAAGGTGCGGATGTCGTTCCGGGTCATGAACGGGATCGTCGCCGGCTCGCCCGATTTGGGCCCGGGCGTGGGGCCGGCCTGCTGCGCCGAGGCAGCGGAGGTGACGAACAGCGCCGGCAGCGCCAGCGCGAGGACGGTCTTGCGGAACATGGTTCGTCTCCTTTCGAAGACCATGTGGAACACTCCTGCCCCGCGCCTTAGCATAGTCAGGCTGTACGCTGCATGAAGTGGCGCCGGCACAGCGCGACATAGCGCTCGTTGCCGCCCACCTCGCGCTGCTCGCCCTGCCGCACGGCATTGCCCGCGGCATCGACGCGCAGGTTCATCGTCGCCTTGCGCCCGCATTCGCAAACCGACTTGATCTCGACCAGCGAATCGGCGAGCGCGAGCAACTCTGCCGAGCCGGGGAAGAGCCGGCCCTGGAAATCGGTGCGCAGGCCGTAGCAGAGCACCGGGATGCCCACTTCGTCGGCGAGATGGGCGAGCTGGCGGACCTGGGCGGGCGAGAGGAACTGCGCCTCGTCGACCAGGATGCAGGCGAGCGGCATCTCGTAATGCGCGTCCTCGGCGATGCGGCGCAGGTCAGTCGCTTCCTCGAAGGGGACCGCATTGGCGCTGATGCCCAGGCGCGAATCGATCACGCCCTTGCCGCCCCGGTCATGGATGCCGGCGGTGAACAGCAAGGTGCGCATGCCGCGCTCGCGATAGTTGAAATCGGCCTGGAGCAGCGTGGTCGATTTGCCCGCGTTCATCGAGGCATAGTAGAAATAGAGCTTGGCCATTTTATGCGAGAATCTCGATAGAGACGGATGCTGCTTCGCCGACCTGCCGAGCAACGCCCTTGTCGAAAGTGGCGAATTTATCAGCCACGTCCTCCGACATGATCAGGTGCATCGCGTCTGCCCAATCCGCGCCCGACCTGTATTGCTCAATGGCCCAGCGCAGGCGATCCGAACCCTGGGTCCGTATCGTTTCGATCGAGAGAAGGACGATCATTGCGTCGGCCACGACCGAACGCGCCAGCTTCAATCGTTTGTGGAGCAACCAGCCCAGTTCCAGCCAAACAGTCGGCGTGACCCAGACCGGTTCCGCCAGAACAGCGCTGGCGATCCTGTGCTGCGGCATATCGTCGGCCAGGATGAAACGCGCCAGCACATTGGTGTCGACGGACCTCATGCGTCGTCCGCAATGTCGGATGACCAGCCCAGATCCTCGACGGCAACCGGCAGTCCCGCATGCTTGTAGATCGCGCGAAGCTGCCGGACGGCCTGCTCGACCGTTAGCGATGCTTGCCGCGCCTGACGGCGCGTGAGGTAAATTCCGCTCGATGTCTCGATGACTTCGAGATCGGCCCCGGCAGCCCAGCCAAGCCGATCCCGTATGGACTTGGGAACGACCACCTGACCCTTGTCGGACATTCGAGTGTGCGCGTTCATGGCGGTAAGATGCGTCTTACCGGCGCGGGAGTCAATCGCCCTCACCATCCTCGCCCAGGTCGCGCGCCACCTTGGGGTCGCGCAGCAGCTTGTCGATATGGCTGCCCTCGTCGAAGCTCTCGTCCGCCAGGAACTTGAGCCTGGCCGCATATTTCATCTTCACCCGGTGGGCGACTTCGCGCTGGAGATAGGCGGTGTTGGTGCGCAGCGCCTTGATCACCACTTCCTCGTCCTTGCCGAGCAGCGGCTTCACGAACACGGTGGCGTGGCGCAGATCGGGCGACATGCGCACTTCGGTGATCGAGACCATGTGGCTGGCCAGCGTCTCGTCGTGCACTTCGCCGCGCTGCAGGATCTCGCTCAGCACGTGGCGCACCTGCTCGCCGACGCGCAGCAGGCGGACGGAACGCTCTTCGGTGGTGGTCTGCGTCTTCATTTCTCACCCCGGCGCGCCATCGCGCCTTCCATCACGCGGCCCGTGAAGGTGCCGCGGGCGACCATGTTGCCGCCTTCGTCAAACAATTCGGCCTCGGTCACCGCGATCGTCTTGCCCAGGCTCACCACCCTGCCCTTCCCCGTGAAACGGCCGGGCCGCGCGGGCCTCAGGCACACCACATGGAAATCGATCGTCGGCGCATAGACCCGCCCCTCGCTCGCCGCGAACAGGCAGGGCCCCTGGGTATCGTCGAGCATCGCCGCCAGGAACCCGCCCTGCACCGTGCCCGCCGGATTGAGGAACCGGTCGTCGATGGTGAAGCCGATCTCGATCGTCCGCGCCGTCGCGTCGAACCCTCTCATCTCCCAGCCGAGCAGCCGGGCGGAGGAAGGCGACGGGAAATCGTCGAAGATCGAGCTCATCGCAGCATCGACGCCGGCAGGGCGAGGCAGAGGAGCAGCGGCAGGCAGCCGATGCTCGCGCCGTCCGCCGCGGAGAACAGCGCCCCGCGCCACCAGCTTCGCCGGCGCGGTGCCGGAGGCGAGGACTTGCGTCGTCTCCTCCGGCTTTCCGGCATCAGAGCGTGCGCTCGCGCATCTCGACTTCGAAGGTCTCGAGATAGTCGCCGGCCTTGATGTCGGTGAAGTTCTGGCTGAACGTCACGCCGCACTCCAGGCCCGCGCGCACTTCGGCCACATCGTCCTTGAAGCGACGCAGCGACGCGATCTCGCCATTGTAGATGATGACGTCGTCGCGGGTGATGCGCGCCTTGAGCGCCTTGCGGATCGCGCCCTCGACCACCAGCAGACCGGCGGCCTTGCCGTGCTTGCCGGCCGAGAAGACTTCCTTGATCTCGGCGCGGCCGACGACGGTCTCGAACGCTTCCGGACCGAGCTCGCCCGCCATGCCGGCGCGGACTTCGTCGGTCAGGTCGTAGATCACATCATAATATTTGAGCGCGACCTTGTTGCGCTCGGCGATCTCGCGCGCCTTGGCATTGGCGCGGACGTTGAAGCCGATGATCGGAGCACCCGAGGCCGCGCCGACATTGACGTCGCTTTCCGTGATCGCGCCCACGCCGCTGTGGAGGATGCGCACCTTGATCTCGTCGGTCGAGATCTTGTTGAGAGCGCCCACGATCGCCTCGACCGAACCCTGGGTATCGGCCTTGACCACCAGCGGATACTCGATCGCCTGCTTGTCGCGCAGCGCCGAGAACATGCTCTCGAGGCTGGCCGGCGCCTGGGTGGTGCGCTTCTGCAGCGCCACGCCCTGGCGGTATTCGGCGACCTCGCGGGCACGCGCCTCGTTCTCCACGACCTGGAGCCCGTCGCCCGACATCGGCACGCCCGACAGGCCGAGCACTTCGACCGGCACCGACGGGCCCGCTTCCTTCACCTGCTGGCCCTTGTCGTTGATCAGCGCGCGGACCTTGCCGCTCTCGGCGCCGACGACGAACACGTCGCCCACCTTGAGCGTGCCGCGGCTGACCAGGATCGTCGCGACCGGGCCGCGGCCCTTGTCGAGCTTGGCCTCGATCACCGTGCCCTCGGCCTCGCGGTCCGGATTGGCCTTGAGGTCGAGCAGCTCGGCCTGGATCTGGATCTTGGCGATCAGGTCGTCGAGGCCGATCTTCTTGAGCGCGGAGACTTCGACGTCCTGCGTCTCGCCGCCCATCTCCTCGACGATCACCTCATGCTCGAGCAGGCGCTCGCGCACGCGCTGCGGATTGGCGCTGTCGAGGTCGACCTTGTTGATCGCCACGATCATCGGCACGCCGGCCGCCTTGGTGTGGTTGATCGCCTCGATCGTCTGCGGCATCAGGCCGTCATTGGCGGCCACCACCAGCACGACGATGTCGGTGATGTCGGCGCCGCGCGCGCGCATTTCCGAGAAGGCCTCGTGGCCCGGCGTGTCGAGGAAGGTGATCTTCGACTTGTCCTTCAGCGTGACCTGATAGGCGCCGATATGCTGGGTGATGCCGCCGGCCTCGCCCTTCACCACATCGGTGCCGCGCAGGGCATCGAGCAGCGAGGTCTTGCCATGGTCGACGTGACCCATGATCGTCACCACCGGCGCGCGCGGCTGCAGCGTGTCCTCGGCATCGGCCTCGGCCTCGACCAGGTCGACGTCGCTCTCGCTGACGCGCTGCAGGTTGTGGCCGAATTCGGTGACGAGCAGCTCGGCGGTGTCCTGGTCGATCGTCTGGTTGACGGTGACCGGCATGCCCATCTTGAACAACGCCTTCACCAGGTCGGCGCCCTTCTCGGCCATGCGGTTGGCGAGCTCCTGCACGGTGATCGCCTCGGGGACGACCACGTCGCGGACCTGCTTCTCGCGCTGGATCGAGCCGCCGCCGAACGCACGGCGATGCTCCTTCTCGCGGGCGCGCTTCAGCGCGGCGAGCGAGCGGGCGCGGGCGCCGTCCTCGCCGCCCAGCGCGCGATTGACGGTGAGCTTGCCCGACTGGCGGCGATCGTCGCCCTTGCGGTCGCGCTGCTGCGGACGCGCGGGCTCGGGGCCGCGGCGCACCGGCGCACCGCCCGTGGGGGCAGGGCGCGATGCGGGCGCATTGCCGCCGCCGGCCGGGCGCGCGGCCTGGGTCGGCGCCGGAGCGGCAGCCTCGGGCTTCGGCTCGGGCTTGGGCTGCGGCTTGGGAATCTCGGGGCGCTGCACCGGGGTGAACAGGCGCGGGGCCGGGCGGCTCGGATCGAGCTGCAGCGCGACCGGAGCCGGGGGCGGCGCCGGCGTCGGCGCGGGCTTGGGAGCCGGGGCCGGAGTCGGCGCCGGAGCGGCGACGGGTGCCGGAGCGGCCTCGACGGCCTTCTCGACCTTGGGCTCGGGAGCCGGCGGCGCCTTGGCGGCTTCCGCCTCGGCCCGGGCCTTCTCCTCGATGCGACGGGCCTCGGCTTCGGCGGCCTCGGCGCGCTCGCGCTCCTCGCGGCGGCGCGCTTCCTCGTTCGCCTGCATGCGCTGGTCTTCCGCCTCGCGCAGCAGTCGGGCCTGGCGCTCCTGCGCCGTCTCGTTCGACGGGCGCGGCGGGGGCGCGACGGGGCGCGGCGGGGCGGGCGGCGCCGGCGGCGCAGCGGGGGCGGCGACAGGCTCGGGCGCGGCCTGCGCCTCGTCCTGCGGAGTGCCGTGCGGGCCCAGGACACGGCGGCGCTTCACTTCCACGACCACGGTGTTCGAGCGGCCATGGCTGAAGCTCTGCTTCACCTTGCCCGTCTCGACCGTGCGCTTCAGCCCCAGCGGTGCGCGCATGCCCAGTTTCGGCTTATCGTTATCGGTGTCGCTCATGCGCCTGCCTAAAGTCCTTCAGTCTGTCGTTCGTCTTCGGACGCTTCCGACGGAAGCGCCGATGCGCCTTGCGAAGCGGTTTCGCAAGGGCGAGGGGTGGAATCGGATCCGATAAAGCGCAGCCACCGATCGAGCGCTTCGCTCGTCCGCGCAGCCGCTTTGGCGTCGGTCAGGCCCGCATGTACCACATTTTCGCGGCCAAGCGCCAAGGACAATATGGTGCGCGGGATCGGCAATGTTAAGCCCTGCAGGCCGCTGCCCTCGCGATCGCTGCCCACGCGCCAGGCCTGGGCGAGCTTGCGCGCGCCGTCCTCGCCGGCATCGCTCGCATGGAGCAGCAGGTGGAGCCTGCCGCCGCGCGCGGCTTCCTGGATGCGGTCGCCGCCGATCGCGACATGCCCGGCCTTGAACTCCAGGCCCAGCCGGTCGAGCGCGTTGCGCCGGAGCTGCTCCTCGATCCGCGCACCCAGATCCTCGGGAATGCGCAGCTCGGCGCCCTTGAAGGCGCGGGCGAGCACGCCCTTGAGCTTCTTGCCCGAAGCTTCGAGTTCCGCGCGAGTCACGCCGATCCAGGCGCCGCGGCCCGGCGCCTTGGCGCGGACATCGGGCAGCACCTCGCCATCGGGCGAGAGCGCGAGTCGGATCAGCCCGTCGCGCGGAGCTTCCTCGCGACTCAGGATGCAGGTGCGCATGGGGTCGCTCCCCTCCCGCGATGCGGAAGAGGTGGTCGCGCTGGTCTTCAGCCGTGCCGTGTCATTGTGAGGGTTCCGCATGCGCGTCTCCCTGCACCGGCGCGTTGCGGTCCGCGATCAGCTGACCGCCCGCGCCGTAATTCTCCAAGCTCAGCTCGGTGATGTTGACCTGGACGGCACCCGCCGGCTTGCCCAGGCGCGCGACCATCGAGGCCGTGACATCGGCGACGATGCCAGCCTTCTGCTCGCGGGTGGCCGGGCCGGCCAGACGGATGTCGATGAAGGGCATCAGGCCTCGTCCTCCGCCGGCGCGACCGCCGCGGCATCGTCCTCGTCCGCGAACCAGTGCGCGCGGGCCGCCATGATGATCTCGTTGCCCTGCTCGTCGCTGAGACCGTACTCGGCGAGGATCCCGCCCTTGTCCTGCTCGCGCTTCGGCGCGTCCTCGTTGCGGCGGCGCGGCTCGGCGCGCTTCTTCTGCACCAGCTCGTCGGTGGCAAGGTCCGCCAGGTCGTCGAGTGTCTTGATGCCTGCCTTGCCGAGCGTGACCAGCATCGCCTCGGTCATGTACGGCATGGTGGCGAGGTCGTCCTCGACGCCCAGCGCGCGGCGCTCGGTGCGATTGGCTTCCTCGCGACGCTCCAGCGCTTCCTGCGCGCGGCTCTGCAACTCCTGGCCGAGCTCCTCGTCAAAGCCCTCGATCGAGGCGATCTCGTCGAGCTCGACATAGGCCACTTCCTCGAGGCTGCTGAAGCCTTCGGCGACCAGCAGCTGGGCCAGCGTCTCGTCGACGTCGAGCTCGTTCTGGAACATCTCGCTGTTCGCGACGAACTCGGCCTGGCGCTTCTCGCTGGCGTCGGTCTCGGTGAGGATGTCGATCGCCTTGGCGGTCAGCTGCGAAGCCAGGCGCACATTCTGGCCGCGACGGCCGATGGCGAGGCTGAGCTGATCGTCGGGAACGACGACTTCGATACGGTCCTCTTCCTCGTCGATCACGACGCGGCTGACATTGGCCGGCTGCAGCGCGTTGACGACGAAGGTCGCAGTGTCCGGCGACCAGGGGATGATGTCGATCTTCTCGCCCTGCATCTCCTGCACCACGGCCTGGACGCGCGAGCCCTTCATGCCGACACAGGCGCCGACCGGATCGATCGACGAGTCATGCGAGATCACGCCGATCTTGGCGCGCGAGCCCGGGTCGCGGGCGGCGGCCTTGATCTCGATGATGCCGTCGTAGATCTCGGGCACTTCCTGCGCGAACAGCTTCTTCATGAACTCGGGGTGCGCGCGGCTGAGGAAGATCTGCGGGCCGCGGTTCTCGCGGCGCACGTTGAGGATGATCGAGCGGACGCGATCGCCGACGCGGACCACTTCGCGCGGGATCTGCTGGTCGCGGCGGATCACGCCCTCGGCGCGGCCCAGGTCCACGACCACGTGACCGAACTCGACGCGCTTCACCACGCCGGTGATGATCTCGTTCTGGCGGTCCTTGAACTCTTCATACTGGCGCTCGCGCTCGGCGTCGCGGACCTTCTGGAAGATGATCTGCTTCGAGGCCTGGGCCTGGATGCGGCCGAACTCGATCGGGGGCAGCGGATCGACGATATAGTCGCCCACGGCCGCGCCCTTCTGGAGCTTCTGCGCCTGGTTGACGTCGACCTGCTTGAAATAATCATCGACCGCCTCGACCACCTCGACGACGCGCCACAGGCGCAGGTCGCCGGTGTTCGGGTCGAGCTTGGCGCGAATGTCGTTCTCCACGCCGTAGCGGTTCTTCGCGGCGCGCTGGATCGCGTCTTCCATCGCCTCGATGACGATGGCCTTGTCGATCAGCTTCTCCTTCGCGACCGAATCGGCGATGGCGAGCAGCTCGGCCTTGTTGGCGGAAATGGCAGTGGCCATCAGTTGTCTTCCTCTGCTTCGTATTCGTCCGCGCCCTCGGTCGAGAGCGGCGCGGTGGCGTTGATCAGTCGGTCGGTCATCAGCAGCTTGGCGTCGGCGATGCTGCCGAACGGAACGCTGACCACCTTGTACTTGCGGACGTCGATCGAGACGAGATCGCCCTCGATGCCGATCAGGTCGCCGGTCAATTGCTTGCGCCCGTCCTCGAGCGGCTCGGCCAGGTTCAGCCGCGCCTCGTGCGTCTTCCAGTCCGCATAGTCTTGGAGCCGAGTGAGCGGCCGGTCGATGCCCGGCGAGCTGACTTCCAGGCGATAGGCGTAATCGAACGGGTCCTTGCCCGCTTCCTCCAGCGCGTCGAACACATCGGAGATGCGGCGCGACAGATCGGCGCAATCGTCGATGGTGAGCTGGCGGGTGTCGGGGCGCTCGGCCATCACCTGCAACGTCGGGTCGCTGGTGCCGCCGAACATCTTGACGCGCACCAGCGCGAGCCCGAGCGCCTGGGCTTCGGGTTCGATCAGCTTGGTGAGGTCGGCAATATTCGCCACGCGGCACTCCGGAATTGGTCAAGCAGCTTCGGCGCCGGAGCCCTGCGGGCCCCGACCTCGGCATGTTTGACGATGTCGAGAAAGCACGGGCGATATACGCACTCGGCGCGGCGGCGGCAAGAGCAATCGGATTCGGGCCGGGGCAAGATCCTGCCCTGGCCAGGGGCGAAGGGCCTTTCAATGCAGGATTTCGCGTGACACGGCGTCCCCGTGCCCCTTCGCGTCGCACAGGACGACACTTCGCCCCAGCGGGGTAAATCCACCGGCATCGGCGCGTTTGGGGGAGCGGAATCCGGGCCCGCATGCATATGGTTCGTAAACTTTGCCGCGCCGTCCGGGTAAATCCGCTGCCCGGCCCTCAACTCGGATTATGCGTGTCGAGGAACTTGCCCACCCGGGTGAGGAAGTCGGTCGAATGCACCGGATCGGCGAAGCCGTGCCCTTCCTTGGGATAGACGACATATTCATGCGCCCGCCCCAGCTTCTGCAGCGCGTCGTGCAGGCGGCGCGACTGGTAGAGCGGCACATTGTCGTCGTCCTCGCCATGCGCGAGCAGGATCGGCACGCGCATCCGCTCGACCTGCTTCAGGGGCGAGACGGTATCGAGCTCGAAATGCTTGTCGCCCTGCACCCGGGTGCGCCAGTCGCTAAAATAGCGGGTCGCGGCCATCGTGCGGCCGTCGTAGCGCAGCATCGAGGCGACGTCGGAAACTCCGGCGAAGCTGATCGCGCAGCGATAGGTCTCGGGATTGCGCACCGCCGCCCACATCGCCGCATAGCCGCCGAACGAAGCGCCCATGATGCAGACGCGCTTGGGATCGACCACGCCCCTGGCCGCAAGCCATTTCACGCCGTCGTCGATATCGTCCTGCATGCCGCGCCCCCATTGGCCGATTCCCTTGGCGACGAAATCGCGGCCGAAGCCGGTCGAGCCGCGGAAATTGGGCTGGAGCACCACATAGCCCTTGCTCGCCAGGAACTGGACCCAGGCGTCATAGCCCCAGCTGTCGCGCGCGAAGGGGCCGCCATGCGGCATGATGACCATCGGCAGGTTCTTGTCGCCGCGGCCCGGCGGCATCGTCAGATAGGCCCGCAGCTCGAGCCCGTCGCGCGCCTGGTAGCGGACCGGCTCCATCGCGGCGAGCCGCTTGCCGATCAGGCTGTCATAGGGCGCGGCGAACGCGTCCATGTGCCGGGTCCTGCGATCATAGACGTAATAGGCGCCGGGATCGTCGGACGAGGCACTCCAGATCAGCAGCTGCATCTTGTCGCGGCTCGACGAGACGACGCGGTTGAGATGGCCGGGCACGGCACGGTCGAGCCCGGCCTGGAGCTTCTGCATCTCGGGATCGAACCAGGTGACCCCGGGCTTGTCCTCCTCGTAGAAGACGCCGCGCACCTTGCCGTCCAGGCCCAGGTCGAAATCGTCGATGTCGACCTGCGGATTCTCGTAGATCTGCTCGCCCAGCGCTTCCTTGGCGAAGTCGTAGCGATAGAGGCCGAAACGGCCGCTCTTGCCCGCCGCCACCGCATAGCCCTGGGCACTGCCGGGCGCCAGGGTGAAGCTGTCGATCCGGGTGTCGCCGGCGCCGGTGCCCACGTCGCGGCGCTGGCTGCGCCGGAAGTCCTCGCCGTCCCTGTCGCGATAATAGGTCCAGTAGCGCCCGTCGCGCGTGCCCATGCCGACCCGCACCACGCCGTCGGAATCGGCATACCAGTCCCACACATCCTCGCGCGAGCTGACGATCTTGGTCGATTTGCCGGTGCCGAGATCGACGCGATAGACCGACGGCCATTCATAGATGCTCGGCTGGGTGTTGAGCAGCAGATACTGCCCGTCCCGATCGACATGGACGACATTGTCGCCGACCACGCCCTGGTCGCGCGGCCCGATGGAGCTCTGCTTGCCGGTATCGAGGTCGAGCAGCACGATCCGGGTCAGCCGGGTATCCTCATCGAGCACGCGGGCCGCCGTGCTCAGGCTGACCAGGACGCGCCGGCTGCCTGCCCAGCGGATCCATTCGATGCGATGCTTGTCCGGGATCGGAATCGGCCGGATCTTGCGCCCCTCGATGGCCGTCTCGAAGATCAGCGCCACCGGCTTGCCCTTGATCAGCCCCTTGGCGGCGATGAGCTTCCCGTCGGGCGCGATCACGGGCGCGCCGATCGCCGGCAATGCCCCGAAATCAGCGGCGCTCGGCACGGCGGGATCGGGATCCGGAGCGACCGCCCCGGACCGCGCCATCGCCGTCACCGTCGCGATGCCGGCGAGCGCGATGGCGCAGGCGAACGCCATCCCCCGAAAAAGCTTGCCTCGCATGATTCCCCCTTTGCCTTCCCCGTGCCAGCTTCACTTGGCAGGCGCCCGGGATGCAAGCAGAATTGGCACCGGAGGCAACGCCCGGAGCCGCTGCGGCTTTCGAAGCGTTGGCGCCGCGACAACGAAAGAGAGGGATCGATCCGATGCAGAACAGTCTTCGCCTGGCATTGCCCGCGCTGGCATTGCTCGCCGCCTGCAATGCCGGCTCGGGCCTCTCGGCGCGGCAGGCGGACCCTTCCGCCGCCAATGGCGAACCGCCCTTCACCATGGCGCAGGTCGCCGCGTTCGACGCGCCCTGGGCCATGGCCTTCCTGCCCGACGGCCGCATGCTGGTGACCGAGAAGGCGGGCCGGATCCTGCTGGTCTCGGCGGACGGCCGGCAGCGGCAGGTGATCGCCAATATCGACGTAGCCTTTCAGGGCCAGGGCGGCCTGCTCGACGTGATCCCCGCGCCCGATTTCGCGAAGAGCCTGCGAGTCTACTACACCTATGCCGAGCCGCGGCCCCAGGGATCCAGCCTGGCGATGGCCCGCGCGACCTTCGTCGACGGCGCGACGCCGGCGCTCACCGACCCGCAAGTGCTGTGGCGCGCGGGATCGGACGGCAAGGGCGGCCAGTTCGGCGCGGTCATCGCCTTCGCGCCCGACGGCAAGTCGCTGTTCCTGACGTCGGGCGAGCGCCAGCGCTTCACCCCGGCCCAGGACCCGAACCAGGCGCTCGGCAAGATCCTGCACCTGACGCTGGACGGCAAGCCGGCGCCCGGCAACCCCTGGGCGGGCAAGGCCGGCACCGCGACGGTGACGGTCACCGATCCGCCGAAGAACACCGAGATCGCCAAGACCGCCGCGAGCCGCGCGCAGCAAGTGGAGGGTCCCAATCTCGTCCCCGCAGAGACCTGGACCCTCGGCCATCGCAATCCCTATGGGCTGGTGTTCGACGCGAGCGGCCGGCTCTGGGAGAACGAGATGGGCCCCAAGGGCGGCGACGAGGTCAACCTGATCCGCAGGGGCCGGAACTATGGCTGGCCGCTGGTCTCGAACGGCGACAATTACGACGGCACGCCGATCCCGCGGCACGCCCCCGGCGACGGCTTCGAGGCGCCGGCGGTCTATTGGAACCCGTCGATCTCGCCGGGCGGGATGATCTATTATTCGGGCGGCATGTTCCCGAAATGGAAAGGCTCGCTGCTGATCGGCGCGCTGTCGGGTCGCGCGCTGATCCGCGTCGCGCTGGACGGCGACAGGGCGAGCAAGGCCGAGCAATGGGACCTCGGCATGCGCATCCGCGATGTGGTGCAGGGCCCGGACGGCGCGGTGTGGCTGCTCGAGGACGCCGGCAAGGCCAATGGGCGGCTGTTCCGGCTGACGCCCAGAGGATCCTAGCGAAGGATCAGATAGTTCATCCGCGCCGCCGCGATCGGCCGGTCCGGCTCGTCCTGCCAGGCGATCGCCTCGACATTGGCGACGCGGGTGCCAAGCCGGGTCACCGCGCCGCGGGCCCGGGTCGGCTTGTCGCGGCCGCCACGCATATAGTCCACCGTCAGGTTGATCGGCTTGACCTGGGTCTCGTCGGTGCCGAGCGCCTGCCAGAGCGCGCCCACCGCCGCCATTTCGAGCAGGCCGCCGATCGCGCCGCCGTGCAGGAAGCCGGGGCGGCCGAGCACGCCGTCGCCAAAGGGCATCACCAGCACCGGCGCCGTAGCGCCGGGCTCGACCGTCAGGCCGAGCAGTTCCGCATAGGGAGGCAGGATCACCGGTAGCGCTCCGTCGCCATGAAGGTGCCGGCGACATGGGCGATCGGATCGTCCGGATCGCCGTCATGCGCCTGGCCGCGCACAAAGGCGATCGAGCGCGTCAGCCGATAGCATTCGCCGCGGCCGACCACCGTGCGTCCCGGTGCCGCGGGGCGCAGATAGTCGATCCTGAGGTCGAGCGTCGCCTGGGGCACGAAGGCGCCGGCGCGCAGCCAGACCGAGACCGCGGTGGCCATGTCCATCAGCGCCAGGATCGGGCCGGAGGCGAGCACGCCCGAGGCCGGATCGCCGATCATGTCCTCGCGATAGGGCAGCTCGAGCTCCGCCCAGTCGGGCCCGTGCGCGCGATAGCCGATGCCCAGCCGGGTGCCGTGGCTGGCATATCGCAGCTCGAAGAAGCGCAGCGGGTCGAAGGCGGAAGGGGCCGGTTGGCGCATGGCCGCCCCCTAGCGCGGTGGAGGAAAGCACGCAAATGGCGGCAATTACATCGTTGTAAGATGCACCATTCCCGTCCCGCCCTAGCGTAGCGCCATCGGGGAACCTTCGAAAGGGAGGGAAGCATGGGGTTGCTGAAGATCGATCTGGGCGAGATCCCGGAACTGGGCACCAGCGTGGCGATGCACGGAACGCTGCGCACGGTCCTGAACGATGTCGACGATCTGTTCGAGCTGATCGTCGGCATCGCGATCCTGATCTACGAGATCGCGCCCGACTTCGCATGAACGGGATGGACGCCGGAACGCGCGCGGCACTCATCGCCGCGCGAGAGGCCGGGCGGGGCGCGATCCGGAAATGGCGGCATGGCGAGGCCCATCGCGCGCTCGAAGCGCTCTTCGCCGATTGCGCCGCGAGCGATGCCGAGGAGGCGATGAACCGCGCAACGAAGCTCCTCCGCGACGGCGGCTGGGCCGGGGCTCTGCTCCAGCCGCTGATCGATGCGCTCGCTGCCGATCCCCTGTTCGAGCCGCCGTTCAAGGCCAGCCGCGACGGCCTTCGCGTCGGCGCCGTGCTGTTCGATTGTCCCGCGGTGGCGATCTCCGCCTGCGTGACCGGCGCGGCCGCGATGCGCCGGCGGCCGCCGCCGGCCAGCTGCACCTTTTCCGGCCGCCTCGCCGTGACGCGGTTCATCCGCGCCGGCGGGGCGACGCTGCGGCGCTGGCGGACCGCGCCCGCCGGGCCAGACTTCCGCGCCGCCGAGGCGCCACCTTGCACGGAAATGGCCCCCCTGCGGCTCGCCGATGGCATCGTCCACGCGATCGATGGACGCCGCGAAGCCCAGCTGCTCGCCGATGCCAGGGGCGACGTGGTCACGCTGGTGGCGACGATCCGGGCCGGTGCCGCGCCGCTGATGCGTGAGCATGCGATCGGCGACGGCAAGCTGCTCCGCGTCGCGAGCGGGGACGACCGGGCTTCGCGCGCCGAGGTGCTGCTCGCCTTTCTCCGCCTTGCCGGACGGGCCGATGCGGCACCGCAGTTCGACGCGGCGAGCCGCGATCCGGCCTTTCATCTGCGCTGGGCGGCGATGCGCGAATGGCTGGCGCTCGATGCCCGCGCCGCCCTGCCTCGGCTCGAAGCCATGGCGGCAGATGATCCGCACATAGAGATACGCGAGGCGGCCGCCCGGACGCTCGCGGTGGTGCGTCCACGGCTGGGGGCGGCATGCCGCGCCTGATCGATCCGGGCCTGGGCGGCGCGATCGAGCTGGTCGAACTGGTCGAGACGCTCGATGCCTATCCCGTCGATGCACGCGACGAGGACGCGTTCGCGAGCTGGGGGCCATTGCTCGCCCGGCTGGGGCGCAACCGCGATTTCCTCGCCGACCTCGCGATCGCCGAGCTCAAGACGCGCTGCGCCGCCCAGCATGCCGGCAATGGCTATGGCGCGCAGGTCTTCCTGCTGCGCCCGCCCAATGGCCGCTATGTGCTGCGTGCCAATTTCTGGCCGGCCCGCGCCGATTCGGCCACGCGCCGCAGCGGGCCGGCGGCTTTCTTCTACGACCTGCCGCACGACCATAATTTCCCTTTCCTTACCTATGGCTATCTCGGCCCGGGCTATTGGAGCGACTATTACGAATATGACGCGGCGCCGCTCATGGGCCTGCCCGGCGAGCAGGCGGGGCTGCGCTTCGTCGAACGTGCCCGGCTCGAACCGGGCAGGCTGATGCTCTACCGGATGCGGCGCGACGTGCACGTCCAGTTGCCGCCGGACAGCATGTCGGTCTCGCTCAACATCCTCGGTGCCGATCCCGCCCAGCCCTGGCTCGACCAGTATCGCTTCGATATCGGGCGCGGGACGATCGCCGAGGGGCTGACGGTGACGGCCGCGGAGGCCCTGGTCGCCGTCGCGGTGCATGTCGGCAACGGGCTCGATCTCGCCGAACGTTTCGCTCGCCACCATCCCTGCGCGCGGATGCGAGTGACCGCGCTAGACGCGCTGGTCTCGGCGCTGCCCGACGAGGCACCGATGCTGCTTTCCCGCGCGACGGACGATCCCGACCGCTTCGTCGCCGGCCATGCCCGGGCGAGACTAGCTCCGTAACGGACATGGTTGCCGCCGAATTGGTGCCATCGCCGCTAGCTTCGGTGCCGTGACCGTACGTGTCGCCTGTACAGTCGAACTCCCTGACCTTGCCCGAGCCACTGCGGCGCGCGGACTGGGGCTCGTCCCCTATGCGCCGGGGGTGAAGGCGGTGGCGGGCCTGTTCGCGGGCACCGGCGAGAGCGTGGCGCGGATCCGGGCACTGGGCTGGCAGGAGCCGCTCCTGCTGCTGCTGCCGAGCGAAGGCAGCGTGGCCCATGCGCTCGATGCCGGTGCCGACGATGCGATGCCCGCCTCCGCCACCGCCGAGGAAGTGGCCGCCCGCCTTGCCGCGCGGATCCGGCGGCGGCCCGAGATCGTGCTCGGCGAGCTTCGCATCGACCCGGTCGAGCGCCGCGTGACCCGCGCCGGCCGGCCGATATCGCTGCTCCCCCGCGAATATGCCCTGCTCCTCCATCTGGTCCGCCAGGGCGACCGCCCGGCGGGACGCTCCGAACTGCTGGCGGCGGTCTGGGGCCTCGGCTTCGATCCCGGCACCAATGTCGTCGAGGTGCATGTCTCGCGCCTGCGCGCCAAGCTCGACCGGGGTTTCGCCGTGCCGATGCTGCGCACCGACAAGGGGCGCGGCTATCGGCTTTGCGCGGGCTGATTGCGCGCTATTCTGTCCGCGAGGCAAAGGAGAGCAGGCATGGAAGAGCGGGTCAGGATCGAGATCGAGGATGGCGTCGCCGAGGTGCGGCTGGCCCGGCCCGACAAGCTCAACGCGCTCGATCCGGCGATGTTCGCGGCGATCATCGCGGCGATCGCCCGGCTGGAGGGAGAGGCCGGCATCCGCGCCGTGGTGCTCTCGGGCGAAGGACGCGGCTTCTGCGCCGGCCTGGACATGGCCAGCATGGCGGCCGGAGGATCGGGCATCGACCTTGCCCGGCGCACGCACGGCCCGGCCAACAACTTCCAGCAAGTCGCCTGGGGCTGGCGCGCCCTGCCCATGCCGGTGATCGCGGCGGTGCACGGCGTGGCTTTCGGCGGCGGCCTCCAGATCGCCAGCGGCGCGGACGTGCGGATCGCCGCGCCGGGCACGCGGCTTTCGGTGATGGAGATGAAATGGGGCATCGTGCCCGACATGGCCGGCTATGCGCTCTGGCGCGGCAATGTCCGCGACGATGTGCTGCGCGAACTCGCCTATACCGCTCGCGAGTTCGACGCGGAGGAAGCAGTGGCGCTCGGCTTCGTCACCCGCATCGCCGAGGATCCGCATGCAGAGGCGATGGCGCTCGCCCGGGCCATTGCCGGGCGCAACCCCCATGCCGTCCGCGCCGCCAAGCGGCTCGCCAATCTCGAGGCCGGCACCACCGAGACCCTGCTCGCCGAAAGCCGGGAACAGGCCGCGCTGCTGCGCACGCCCAACCAGATCGAGGCAGTGATGGCCAATATGCAGAAGCGCCCGCCGGCGTTCAGCGATTGATTTCGATCGCCTCCACCCGGTCCGGATAAAAGGCCAGATGGTCGCCAATCTCGGCGACCGCCGCATAGGGCGCCTCATAGCTCCACACCGCATTCTCGGCCCCGCCGCGGATCGAGAAATAGGCGGCCTCGCCCTTGTACGGGCAATAGCTCGCATGCTCGGTCCGCACGAGCAGGGTCATGTCGGCATCCGCACGGGGGATGTAGAAGACCGGCGGGTAGCTCGCCTCGCGCAGCTCGAGCGCGCGGCGCGTCTCGGCGATCACCCGTCCGGCGGCGCGCACCACCACATGCGCATCCGACCGGGTGACCGTGATGGGGTGGTCGGGCCCCGGAATCCGTATCGGCCTGCTCGCCATGGCGCACCTCCGGCGGTGGATATGGGGCGCTGCGGAGCCATTGCAATCGCGGCGCCGCGCAGCCATACCGCATCTTCGAAAACAGGAGGGTGCCGCAATGCGTGAAGCTGTGATCGTCTCGACCGCGCGAACCGGAATCGGCAAGGCGGGGCGCGGCTATTTCAACGACACCGAGGCGCCGGTGCTCGCCGCCCATGTGATGAACGCGGCGGTGGCGCGTGCCGGCATCGATCCGGCGCGGATCGACGACGTCTTCTACGGCATGGGCAACCAATGGGGGACCCAGGGCGCGAACATGGCGCGGATGGCGCTGTTCGCCGCCGGCCTGCCGCACAGCGTGCCCGCCTTCAGCCTTGACCGCAAATGCGGATCGGGCCTCACCGCCATCGCCCTGGCCGCGCGCTCGATCATGACCGACGAGATCGACGTCGCGCTGGCCGGCGGCATGGAATCGATCAGCCTGACCATGCGCGACGCGCCGCGCTATCCGAACAAGTCCGTCACCGACCGGGTGCCGGCGGCCTATATGCCGATGATCGAGACCGCCGAGATCGTCGCCGAGCGCTATGGTATCAGCCGCGAGGCCCAGGACGCCTTCGCCGCCGCCAGCCAGCAGCGCGCGGCCGCCGGCCTCGAGAACGGCGCCTTTGCCGAGGAGATCGCGCCGATCACGGTGGCGAAGGCGCTCTTCGACAAGGAAGGCAACCGCACCGGCAGCGAGACCGTCACCGTCACCCGGGACGAAGGCATTCGCGCCGGCACCACCGCCGAAGTGCTCGCCGGGCTCAAGCCGGTCTGGAAGGACGGCCAGTTCGTCGCGCAGGGCCGGCACGTCACCGCCGGCAATGCCAGCCAGCTCTCCGACGGCGCCGCCGCCCAGATCCTGATGGACCGCGAGACCGCCAGGGCCGAAGGCAAGGAGATACTAGGCATCTATCGCGGCTTCCAGGTCGCCGGCTGCGAGCCCGACGAGATGGGGATCGGCCCGGTCTTCGCGGTGCCCAAGCTGCTCAAGCGCGCCGGCCTCAGGGTCGAGGATATCGGCCTGTGGGAGATCAACGAGGCATTCGCCAGCCAATGCCTCCATTGCCGCGACACGCTGGGGATCGACCCCGACCGGCTCAACGTCAATGGCGGCGCCATCGCGATCGGGCATCCGTTCGGGATGAGCGGATCGCGCCTCGTCGGCCATGCGCTGATCGAAGGGCGCAAGCGCGGCGTGCGCCATGTCGTCGTCTCGATGTGCACCGCCGGCGGCATGGGCGCGGCGGGGCTGTTCGAAATCCCCTGAGCCAGGCCAATTTACCCGGAAAGGGCCACAAAGGCGCCGAAGGTCACAACCCCTGGGCTGAGAACCCAACCAAATATCTGATTTTCTACCGTCATCCCGGCGCAAGGCCGGGGTGACGAAGGAAGAATATGAGTCCTCAACCTAAGGACCGGAGCCGGCCGGGGAGGCGCCTGGCCGCCGGTCGTCGCAGGATTCGCCATGAGAAAGAGCGCGGCCAGTCTTCCAGACGAAATCCTACATTGGAAGCGCCATCCCGGCGGCAGCGGCGGGCACGCCCCGGCTTCGCAGGGCGCCGCCGGTGGCGGGTGCGCGGCGGGGCCGCTCGCGCTTCCCCGTCCTTCCTCTCTACCCCATTGCCGTCATCCCGGCGCAAGGCCGGGGGAGCGTCCCATGGCTGGCGGCGCCTCGGCTCAGGCCAGCCCCACCGCTTCCGCCGCACGCTTCTCCGCCTCGGTATGCAGGTCCCAGAAACTGGCGACATGCTCGCCGGCCAGGCGCTTCTGCAGCACCGCGAGATGCGCCGCCCAGCCGCCGCCGAAGCTGCGCGCATCCTCGGGCCCGCGCAGGCGGTTGTGCGTGAGGACGAGGCGCGTGCGGGCCGGCGAGAAGGCGAACAGCTCGATCGTCACTTCCCCCGCCTCGCCATTGTCCCAGGTGAAGGCGAGGCAATGCGGCGGCTCGATCCGCAGGATCGTCTCCGACCAGGCCTTGCCCTCATATTGGGCGTAGCGCTCGGGATTGGGCACATCGCCGTCGGACAGGTCCTGATGATTGAAGGTCAGGCCGAGCTTGCCGCCCATCCGCGGCTCGGTGGGCCCGCCCATGAACCAGCGGGCCCGCAGCTCCGGATCGACCAGATATTGCCACACCGTCTCGATCGGCGCGGCCAGGTCGCGCTCGAAGCGGAGCATCTGCGGGGTGATCGTGTCGGCAGTGAGGGTGTCAGCCATTTTCCGTCTCCGTGATACGGCCCAGGCTCTCGAGGATCATCGTCCAGCCCTTGCGGGTCGGCTCCTCATAGCTTGCCCAGGCAGGGTCCATTTCATGGGTGAGCGTCAACATGCAGCCCATGGGCGTGGGCGCGATCTCGATCGCGACGCGCGTCCACTCCCCCTCCTCCGCCGGGTCGGCCGAAAAGAGGAAGACGAGGCGGCGCGGGCGCTCGATCGCCTCGAAGCGGAGGCGGTGGCGGGCATCGCCCCCGGCCCGCCGCTCGACGATCAGCCCCCGGCCGCCGACGCGCGCATCGATCTCGCAGACCAGCATCTCGCCCTCGGGCGTGGCGAACAGGAAGCGCGCCGCCCGGGCCGGATCGAGCCAGGCATCGAACACCCGCTCCGCGCTCGCCGCGAAGGCGCGGGTGACGGTGAGGATCACCGGCGCGCTCATGCGAGGTTGACCTGCCAGGAGATGCCGTACCGGTCGTTCGCCCAGCCGAAGCGGCTGCTCCAGCCATAATTGTCCGGCGGCATCAGCACGCCGCCCCCGTCCGACAGGGCCGCGAACAGCCGGTCGAACGCCGCGCGATCGTCCACGTCGAGGAAGAAGGACCAGGACGGCGTGAAATCGAAGCCATGGGTGACGAAGCTGTCATGCACCATCACCTTCTGCCCGGCGATCACCGCATGGGCGCGCAGGATCGTGCCTTCGGGGCCCGGCCCGTCGGGGCCGAAACGCTCGACCGATTCGATGCGGCTGCCGGGCACGGTCTCGACATAGAAATCGAGCGCCGCCTGGCCCTTGCCGCCCTGGAACATCAGAAAGGGAGTCGCCTGGATCATGCCTTGCCTCCCGTTTCGTCGACAATGGTGGCGAACCCGCCATGGATCATGCGCCCGGGATCGAGGATGTCGGCATCGGCCGCGTCGGGCTGGAGCCTGGGATCGGCGGCAATGGCTTCGTTGCCGCGATCGCGCGCTTCCCTCGACGGCCATTCGACCCAGGAGAAGACGACGGCCTCGCCTTCCCGCAGCGCCACCGCGCGCTTCAGATCGGTACGCTCGCCGCCGGGCACGTCGTCGCCCCAATTCTCGACCACGCGCAGCGCGCCATGCTCGACGAAGATTTTCGCGACGCGCGCCGCCATGGCGCGGTACCGCTCCCGATTGCCGCTCGGCACGGCGAGCACATAGCCATCGACATAGCTCATTCGGGCTTCTCCCGCTGGTCCGCGGCGAGGATCGCTTCGAGCGCGTCGAGGCGGACGGTCCAGAATTTCTCCCACTGCTTCAGCCATTTCTCGGCCTCGGCGAGCGGATCGGGCTTCAAGGCACACATATAGCTGCGTCCCACCTTGCGGCGAGCGACCAGGCCCGCGCCCTCGAGCACCCGCACATGCTTGGCCGCCCCGGCAAAGGACATCGCGAAAGGCTCGGCCAGCTCGCCGATCGATTTCTCGCCCAGCGAGAGATGCGCGAGCATGCCGCGCCGCGTGGGGTCGGCAAGCGCGTGGAAGGTAGCGTCGAGTCGATGTTCAACCATATGGTTTAATATGCCGCTCGCCGCCGGGATAGTCAACCGATCGGTTGAATATTTTTCGGCGGTTTCGCGTGGTTCCGGCGCGGAAATCTTGATTCCGTTGGCACGCGCGCGTGCGAAGAAGGCATCGCGCGCGGCTTCCGCGGCAGCACGGGCTTCGGGCGTGACGAGGGGCCTGGCGGAGTCGGTCATCCGCCGACTCCACCAGGAGAAATCCTACATTTGAAGCAGTATCTAGGCGTCGCCGGGCATGGGCGCGCGGGCGGCGCGGAGGCTGTCCCAGGCATAGAGCGCGCAGCCCGCCCAGATCAGCGCGAAGGTGATCAGGTGCACGGTGCGCAGCGGCTCGCCCAGCGCGATCGCGATGAAGAACTGGATGGTCGGCGCGATATATTGGAGCAGCCCCAGCATCGAGAGCGGCATCAGCCGGGCGGCGGCGGCGAACATCAGCAGCGGCGTCGCGGTGATCACGCCCGCGGCGAGGAGCAGCGCATTCTGCCCGGCCGACACGCCGAAGCCGCTCGTCCCCTGCCCGGCGGTGTAGATCAGCCAGGCGGCGGCGAAGGGGACCAGCAGGATCGTCTCCACGGTGAGCCCGCCCAGCGAATCGATGGCCACCACCTTGCGGACGAGCCCGTAGAGGCCGAAGCTGAAGGCGAGCGCGAGCGAGATCAGGATCGCGCCGCCGCCATCGAGCGCCATCACCAGCACGCCCGCGCCGGCCACCGCGATCGCCACGCCCTGCCAGCGCCGCAGCCGCTCGCCGAGCACGAGCATGCCGAGCGCGACATTGACCAGCGGATTGATGAAATAGCCCAGGCTCGCCTCGAGCACATGGCCGGTCTCGACCGACCAGATATAGACGAACCAGTTGACCGCGATCAGCGCGGCGCTGGCGCAGAGCAGCAACAGGGTGCGCCCGCGCGCCGCCCGCCAGATCGCGCCCGCGCGGCCGAGCGCGAAGACCAGCACGCCGAGGAACAGCACCGACCAGACGATGCGGTGCGCCAGGATCTGCAGCGCCGGCACGCTGGCCAGGATGTGGAAATAGAGCGGCAGGAAGCCCCAAAGGCCATAGGCGCCGATCGCAAGGGCGAGGCCCCGGCGCCCGGACGCGCGCTCGGTAACGGTGGTGCTGGTCATGCGGGCTCCTTGCGCGGCCGGGCGCCGCGGCGCAAGCAAGGCCGGCTTGGGACCGCCAAAGCGATTGCACGGAAACGCTTCCCCGCTAGGCTGTCGCCGGGAACTGGGGGAATCATGTCGGACAATTGGGATGAGGAAGGCCCGCACGGCCATCCGCTGATCGCGACTCTGGCCGGGGGCGCGGTGCTGGTGCTCGCGGCGTTGCTGGGGCCGCGCTTCGGATCGCCGCTGCCGTTTCCGGCGCTGCTGATCGGCGGCGCGGCGGCCGGGCTGGTGCTGTGGCTGATCGGCTTTCTGGCGACGACGCGCCACGCGAATCTGGGATGGAAGCTCGGCTCGCTGGCATTGCTGATCGGTGCCGGCGCCGGCGCGGCGGCGATCGCGCACGGCCAGTTCCAGACCCAGTCGCGCGCCGATGCGAGCAGCTTCGCCGAGATCGAGCTGGCCGCGGACGGCACGCCGCTCCTGCCCGCCGGCGCGGCCGCGCGCGGGCCGGTCTCGCGCCTCTATGCCGAGGCGCTGCAGGCCGATGTCGCCGCGCAGCGCGCGCTGGGCGACGCGTTGGACAAGTTCGGCGCCGGCGCGCTCAACAGCCCCTATCTGCTCCAGCAGAACCCGCATGCGATCGGCAATTGCAAGGAGATCGCGCCGATCCGCGCGCTCGTCGCCGAACAGGGCCTGGCGCGCATGGCGCGACGCAAGGCGCTGGCCGAGGAGATCGGGAGCGCCAGCCTGCCCAGGGCGGCGAAGCTGGGCATCGCCCGGATCGTCGGCGATGCCGCGGCCGATCCGCTGCCCGCCAGCCAGCAGGCGATGCTCGACGCCACCGCCGAGCTGTGCGCGCTGCTCGCGCGCCGGAGCTGGTACAATGCCAATGGCTATTTCGGCTTCCGCAGCGGCGCCGATGCGGCGGCCTTCACGGCGCTGGGCGCCCGCCGCCGGGCAGTCGCCGAACAGGCCGGCGCGATCGACCGGGATGCCCGCGCGCGCATCACCGCCGGCCGCGACGAGGTGCGCGACGCGCTCAGCCGCTCGATCTATGCCCGGGATTAGCGGGGCTCAGGCGGCGGGCCGCACCGGGTTCGCCGCCACGCCGCCGACCACCGTGTTCCAGGGCAGCACTTCCCAGCCCGTGACCAGCCCGTTGGCGACATAGGGATCGGCCTGGGCAAAGGCCCGCGCCGCCGCTTCGCTGGCGAAGAGCAGCAGGGCGCTCCCGGGCGGATCGCCGACCGCGCCGCCCAGAAGCAGCGCGCCCGTGTCCGCGCTTTCCCAGGCCAGCGCCAGATGCGCGTCGCGGAAGCCGGCGCGGCGCTCCAGATAGTCGGGCGCGATGGCGTAGCGCAGGATCCAGTGCATCTCAGCCTCCGATGCGGAGCCACAGGGCGGTGGCGTCGTCCGACGCCTTGAAGCGCGGAAAGCGGGTGCAGGCGGCATCCGCGCGCTCGATCGCGCGCAGTTCCTCCGCGAGGGCGGCAAGGCCGCGCGCGCGGATCGCCTCGACCAGCGCGGCATCGTCATAGGCGGCATAGCTGTCGATCAGCGCGGCATAGCCGTCGCTCATCAGCAGGACCTCGTCGCCGGGCGCACAGGCGATGCCCGCGCTATCGACTTGCGCCATGTGCCCGGGATCCACGCTGAGCACGCGCATCCCGGTCCGCCCGCGCGTCGCGCGGAGATTGGCGAGGATCGGCGCGGAGCGCTTGGGGCTGCCCAGGCCGTGCTCGGCCAGGCTGGCGGCGCGCTCCGCCTCGGAATTGCGGATTTCCTTTTCCGGGCCGAGCCGCACGACCTTCCCGCCCGAGCGGAGAAAGCCGACGCAATCGCCCAGCCAGCCGATCTCGAGCCCTTCGCCGCCCAGCCGGACGGCGAGCGCGGAGGCGAGCGGATATTCCCAGCGATCCTCGGGATCGCGCGTGCGGTCGCGCTCCCAGGCGGCGAGGATGTGCGCGGCAACATCGGCATAGAGCGTGCCGATCGTCGCGGCGCCGGAACCGGTGAACGCCGCCTGCGCCACGCTCGCCAGCCAGGCCGCGCCGCCCTGCGCGCCGACCAGCCCCGGCGGGCCGAGATCGGTGGCGCCGTCGATCACCCAGGCATGGGTGCGCGCGAAGCCCGCGCGGTCGTCATTGGGAACGGAAGCGTCGCCGGCAAGGCTGATCGACTGGAGAAGATCGAAGTGCATGGCCCCGGTCTACACCGGCTTTGTGACGCGCCGCACCATGTAACGCGCATGCGGGCCATAACTGGAGAGCTTGGCCTTCAGCGCCGGGCTGTCGAGCGGCGCGAAGCCCTGCGCCGCCCAGAAGGCGGCGGATTCGTTCACCGATACGAGCGCGATCGGCGCGTCGATCCCGCCGAACAGCAGGTCGAGCCCCGCCCGGGCATTGCCGCCGCCGCGCGCCTCGGGAAGCAGCGCCAGGTCGTGGAGATACCAGCTGTCCCGCGTCTCCGGCAGCGCGCCCAGCAGCGTATCGAGCGGCGGGATCGCCTCCAGCGGCCAGGGATAGGCGATCAGATAGCCGGCCACCCGCCCCTCGCCCGCCAGCACGAAGCAGGTGCCGGGCGCGAGCGCGAGCCGCTCGACGAAGCAGGCGCGGCCTTCGGGATGATCGGGAAAGGCGGTTCGGGCCACCGCGACGACGCCGTCGAGATCGTCCGCCGTCATCGGCCGCCACTGAAGCGAGTCTTGCATTGCCGCATCCTAGCGGCGGAGCACCCGGAAGAGCCAGAGCTCGATCAGCGCGAACGGGCCGAGCAGCGCCGCCACGCCGGCCCAGCCGGCCAGCTCGAACCCGAACCGGCCGACGCCCCAGAGCAGCACGACCATCCCGAGGAACATCGAATAGACGCCGAGCCCGCGCCACAGCGGATGGATGTGATAGCCGACCCACCATGCCCAGCGCCCGAGCGTCCACAGGATCGCGGTGGCGGCGACGAGGCGCAGGTCGGGCTCGTAATGCGCCAGCAGGAACAGGCCGGGCAGCAGCACCGCCAGCTGCTCCAGCGTGTTCTGGATGTAGCGCTGGTTGACGATCAGCCGCGGCGAATCGGCGCCGGCCAGGGGATCGATCGAGCGATGGAACAGCCGCTCGTGCGCGACCGCCTCGATGCCCGGCACGAGCGCGAGCAGCACCACCGCGCTCGAGCATTGAAGCGCGAACAGCATCGGCTGGGCCGCGATCGGCGGCAGGCCGTGGCGCAGCGCCACCCACAGGCCGATCGCGACGGGAAGCGAGGCGGCGACGGCACCGGCGATGGTGGCCCGCCCCGCCACCGCTCAATCCGCGAACAGCAGGACGGGAGTCTCGAGCAGCTTCTTCACTGCCTGGACGAAGCTCGCCGCGTCCCAGCCGTCGACCACGCGGTGGTCGCAGCTGATCGACAGGTTCATCAGCTTGGCGCGGACGATCTCGTCGCCCCCCTGACTATTCTTAGCGAAGATCGGGCGCTCGACGATCTTGTTCGGGCCGATGATCGCCACTTCGGGCCGGTTGATCACCGGGGTGGTGGCGATGCCGCCGAGCGGGCCGAGCGAAGTGACGGTGAGCGTCGAGCCCGACAGCTCCTCCGACTTGGCCTTGCCGGTGCGCGCGGCCTCTGCAAGGCGGCCGATCTCGGCGGCGAGCTGCCAGACATTCTTGTCCTGCGCGTCGCGGATCACCGGGACCATCAGGCCCGCATCGGTCTGCGCCGCCATGCCGAGATGGACGCGGCCATGGCGCGTGACCACCCCGGCCTCGTCGTCATAGCGCGCGTTGATCATCGGGAAATCGGGCAGCGCCCGGCAGATCGCGACGATGAGGAACGGCAGCATGGTCAGCTTGGGACGCTGGCCGCGATTGTCGTTGAGGTCGGCGCGCATCGCCTCCAGCGCGGTCACGTCGATCTCGTCGACATAAGTGAAATGCGGGATGGCGCGCTTCGATGCGGCCATGTTCTCGGCGATGCGGCGGCGCATGCCGATGACCTTGATCGGCTGATCCTCGCGGGCGCGGCTGGCGTGCGGGGCGTGATAGCCCTGGCCGCTACCGTAGCGCAGATAGGCGTCGAGATCGGCGTGGCGGACATGGTTGCCGTCCGCCTTCACGCTGGCGAGGTCGATGCCGAGATCCTTGGCGCGGGCGCGCACCGCCGGGCTGGCGAGGACCTGCTTGTGCGCGACGGGCTCGGATGCTGCGACGGGCGCAGGTTCCGGAGCGGGCATGGGTGCGGGCGCCGGAGCAGCCTCAACGACTTCCTCCACACCCGGCGTCTCCGCCTCGGCCGGTTCCGCGGCCGGCGTCTCGACAACATCGTCGCCCTCGACTTCGATCACCATCAGCGCCGAGCCGATCGCAACCTGGTCGCCGACTTCGCCGGCAAGCTCGACCACCACGCCGGAGACGGGCGATTCCATCTCCACCGTGGCCTTGTCGGTCATCATGTCGGCGACCTGCTGGTCCTCCGACACCTTGTCGCCGATCTTGACGTGCCAGGCGACGATCTCGGCCTCGGCAATGCCTTCGCCGATGTCCGGCAGGCGGAAGGTGAAGCGTGCCATGTTAGTCCTTCAGGATCTTCTTGAGGGCGGTGCCGATGCGGACCGGGCCGGGGAAATAGGCCCATTCCAGGCTGTGCGGGTAGGGCGTGTCGAAGCCGGTGACGCGCTCGATCGGCGCTTCGAGATGGTAGAAGCAGCGCTCCTGCACCTGGGCCGAGAGCTCGGCGCCGAAGCCCGAGGTGCGCGTCGCCTCATGGACGATCAGGCAGCGGCCGGTCTTCTTCACCGATTCCTCGATCGTCGCGATGTCGAGCGGGACGAGCGTGCGCAGGTCGACGATCTCGGCGTCCACGCCCAGTTCCTCGACCGTGTTGGCGACGACATGGACCATCGTGCCGTAGCAGAGGATCGTCACCGCCTCGCCCGGGCGGACCACCGCGGCCTTGCCCAGCTCGACGCGGTAATAGCCCTGGGGCACCTGCGCGCCGGGATGATCGGCCCAGGTCTTGGCCGGGCGGTCGTAATGGCCGTGGAACGGGCCGTTATAGATGCGCTTGGGCTCGAGGAAGAGCACGGGGTCGTTGTCCTCGATCGCCGCGATCAGCAGGCCCTTGGCGTCATAGGGCGTCGAGGGGATCACCGTCTTCATGCCCGAGACATGGGTGAAGATGCCCTCGGGCGACTGGCTGTGCGTCTGGCCGCCGAAGATGCCGCCGCCATAGGGCGAGCGGATCGTGATCGGCGCGGTGAAGTCCGCCGCCGAGCGATAGCGCAGGCGCGCGGCTTCGGAGACGAGCTGGTCGAGCGCCGGATAGATGTAATCGGCGAACTGGATCTCGGGCACCGGGCGCAGGCCATAGGCGCCCATGCCGATCGCCACGCCCATGATGCCGATCTCGGTGATCGGCGTATCGAAGGCGCGCGCCTTGCCGTATTTGGCCTGGAGCCCGGCGGTGGCGCGGAAGACGCCGCCGAAATAGCCGACATCCTCGCCCATCACGATCACGTTCGGATCGCGCGCCATCATCACGTCCATGGCGGAATTGATCGCCTGGATCATGTTCATCTGGGTGGTTGCACCCGCTTCGGTGACCATCTCGGTCATGCCTGTGCCTTGCGAATAGTCCAGCGGTCGCCCGCCGAAGGTTTCCATGTGTCGAGCTTGCGGCGCGCCTTGGCGTCGCCCAGCCCATATGCGTCGACGAACAGCTGCGCCGGTGCCTCGGCGCGCGGGAAGCGGACGGCGTCGTCGACCAGCTGATGCGTGCCGCCCTCGACGACCAGCGCATAGGTGCCGGCCGGCGCGGTCTCGGCCGGGAAGAGATGCTCCGCCGCCGCCGTGGCGTGGCCCATGACCGGCGGCACCGTATCCTCGGTGCCGGTGACGATCATCACCGGCACTTCGACGCTGGTATAGGCGTTCGCCGGCACCAGCCCGGGGGCCTTGCCGGGCGAGGAGAAGCCCAGCACCGCCTTCACCGCCGGATTGCGCGCCTTGAACTGCGGCAAGCCACCGCCGAGGGCGAGCGAAACGAGCGTGCCGAAGCTGTGCCCGGCAGCGATCACCGGCAGTCCGGGAAATGCCTTTGCCGCGTGCGCGCCAGTCGCGCGCATGTCGACGAACCGCTCGGGCAGGCCCGAGAGGAAGGTGAACTTGTCGCGCTCCGGATAGTGCATCGAATCGACGTGCACCGGCGCGAGCACGACAAAGCCCTGGCCGAGCAGCATCGAGATCAGCCGATCATAGCGCTCGGGCCAGGAACCATGGCCGGTCGAGAACAGCACCACGCCCCTGGGGCTGGCGGGCTTCCAGACAAACAGCTTGGTCGAGCGCGTCGGCGAGACGGCGAGGTCGATCGTCTCGGGATCGCCGATCGTGGCGGCATGGAGCAGGCCGGGCGGCAGCACCGCGACGGCGCCGAGGGCACCCGCCCCCTTCACCAGCGCGCGGCGGTTGAGGACCAGGCTCACAGGCCGGCCGCCTTCTGCTCGTCGAGCATCTGCTGCTGCTGTTCCTTCAGGTGCCAGGGGATCGTCTCGAACACGCCCTCGAACATCGATTCGAACGGCTGGTGCATGCCGTGGCCGAGGATGCCGTTCTTCTCGGCTTCCTTCTGCGACGCCTTGACCAGTTCGGCGAGCTCGAGGTCCTGCGCGGCGTGGCGTTGCTCATCCCATTCGCCGATGGCGATGAGATGTTCCTTCAACCGGCGGATCGGGTCGCCGAGCGGCCAGGCATTGGGCTCGCCGGCCGAGCGATAGGCCGTCGGATCGTCGGAGGTGGAATGGCCCTCGGCGCGATAGGTGAAATGCTCGATCAGCGTCGGGCCCTGGTTGGTCCGCGCGCGCTCGGCCGCCCATTCGGTCGCCGCATACACGGCGAGCGCGTCATTGCCGTCGACGCGGAGGCCCGCGATGCCATAGCCGATCGCCCGCGCCGCGAAGGTGGTCGCCTCGGCCCCGGCAAAGCCCGAGAAGCTCGAGATCGCCCACTGGTTGTTGACGACGTTGAAGATGACCGGCGCCTTGTAGACGGTCGCGAAGGTGAGCGCCGAATGGAAGTCGCCCTCCGCCGTCGAGCCCTCGCCGCACCAGGTGGCGGAGATGCGCGTGTCGCCCTTGGCCGCGCTCGCCATCGCCCAGCCCACCGCCTGGGGATATTGGGTGGCGAGATTGCCCGAGATCGAGAAGAAGCCGAACTCCTTCGACGAATACATGATCGGCAGCTGGCGGCCCTCGAGCGGATCGGCCTTGTTCGAATAGATCTGGTTCATCATCTGCACGATCGGATAGCCGCGCGTGATGAGGATCCCCTGCTGGCGATAGGAGGGGAAGCACATGTCGTCGCCGGCCAGCGCCATCGCCGCGCCGATCGAGACGGCCTCCTCGCCGGTGGACTTCATATAGAAGCTGGTCTTGCCCTGGCGCTGGGCGCGGAACATGCGCTCGTCGAACGCGCGGGTGAGCGCCATCGCGCGGAGCATGCGGCGCTTGGCATCGGCGTCGAGCCGCGGGTCCCAGGGGCCGACGGCATTGCCTTCGTCGTCGAGCACGCGGACCAGGCCATATGCCAGCTCATGGAAGCTGTCGGCACGGTCGGCGGTGTCGGGACGGCGGGTGGCGCCGGCCGCCGGCACCACGATGTCGCTGAAGTCCGCCTCGTCGCCCGGGCGGAATCGCGGCTCGGGCACGTGCAGCGCAAGCGGGGGCAGATTGGCGCGGTCGCGCTCGCTCGACATGGGCTCTCCGGACATAGGCTCCCGTCGCCAAACGCGCGGGAATCACGTTTCGCGCCATTGTTATAAAATTTCAAAGGCCCGCGCAAGTAGGTCAGGGGTGCTGACCTGAAATGTCGGGCGAAATGCTGGGAATTCGCGATGAAAATCAGCGCTGGGCCGCACCTCGCGCCGACAGGAACACCTGCGCGAGTACCTTGAGCGCGGCGTCAAGATCGCCGTCGCTGCGAGACACCAGCGCATAACCCTCCACCGTCCTGTCTTCGAAGATCACCTTGGCGCCGTCGAGCCATACTGATTGATAGGCATCCGGGCTGGGATTTCCGAAATCGTCCTTCCCTGGCTCCGGCTCGACCAACCGCTCGCCGAGGCGCGCCTCCCGGATATGATCTTGGAGCGCGGCAATGATTTCGCCTTCCAGAAACCCTCGCTCCCGCGAGGCCACCCGCCCGGGATCGTAGCCGCCCATGCCGTCCGTTTCCACGAAATGCGCCTCGGGCAGATCTCCAAGCGGTTGGTCGATACGAATCGCATAGGGCGCCTGGAAGCTTGGCACTACGAGCAGCCGTGAACGGCGGCTATAGCCCTCGATCGACGTATCGCGCCAAAGTGCGGGCTCGCGCATCGCGGAGAGGGCCGCCTCTCCGCTTTGCTTAAACCAATCACCCGGCGGGAAATAGTTGGTCATGTGCGCCGTCACGCCACCGGGAATCCGCGCCGCTTGAACAGCGCCGACACGTCCGGATCGCGCCCGCGGAAGGCGCGGTACGCGATCTTGCGGTCGGTCTCGTTGCCGGTGGAGAGCAAAGTCGCGCGGAAGCGGTCCGCCGTCTTCTTGTCCCAGACATTGCCCGTCTCCTGGAACGCCGCCCAGGTGTCCGCGTCCATCGTCTCGGACCAGAGATAGGAATAATAGCCGGCCGAATAGGCATCGGACGAGAAGAGGTGGTTGAACTGCGGCATGCGGTGGCGCAGCACGATCTCCCTGGGCATGCCGAGCGCCGCCAGCGCTTCCTTCTCGAAGGCGGCGATGTCGGTCACCGGTTCCTCGCGGTCGTGCAGCTGCATGTCGAGGATCGCGCAGGCGAGATATTCCACCGTGTCGAAGCCCTGGTTGAAGGTGGACGACTTCTCGATCTTGTCGACCAGCGCCGCCGGCATCGGCGCGCCGGTCCTGTAGTGTTTCGCGTACTTGTCGAGCACGTCGCGGGTGAGCAGCCAGTTCTCGTTCACCTGGCTGGGATATTCCACGAAGTCGCGCGGCGTGCCGGCCAGCCCCGGATAGGTGACGTTCTGGAGCAGGCTGTGGATCGCGTGGCCGAACTCGTGGAACAGCGTGGTCGCATCGTCGAGGCTGATCAGCGTCGGCTCGCCGGCGCCGCCCTTGACGAAATTGTTGTTGTTCGAGGCGAGCGTGTTGCGTGCGCCGCCGAGCTTCTGCTGGCCGCGATAGCGCGTCGCCCAGGCGCCCGAGCGCTTGCCCGAGCGGGCATAGCCGTCGAAATAGAAGATGCCGAGATTCTTGCCGGTGCGCGTGTCGGTCACTTCGAAGGTGCGCACGGCGGGGTCGAACACCGGCACGTCCTTCACTTCCCTGAAGCCCAGGTCATAGAGCCGGCCGGCGGCGTAGAAGGCGCCCTGGAGGATGTTGCCGAGTTCGAGATACGGCTTCACCTCGCTCTCATCCAGGTCGTACTTCGCCTTGCGGACCTTCTCGGCATAGAAGCGATAGTCCCAGGGCTCGATCGTGATCTTCGCCCCTTCCTTGTCGGCCAGGGCCTGCATGTCGGCGACTTCCTCGGCGACGCGCGCGCGGGCGGCGGGCCAGACCGCCATCATCAGCTTCATCGCATTGGCCGGGGTCTCGGCCATGGTGTCGTCCATGCGGTAATAGGCATGGTTCCTGAAGCCGAGCAGCCTGGCGCGCTGCTGGCGCAGCTTCAGGATCTCGGCGATGCCGGCCTTGTTGTCGCTGGCATTGCCATTGTCGCCGCGCATCACGAAGGCGCGCCAGATCTTCTCGCGCAGCCCCCGGTCGGTCGAATAGGTGAGGAAGGGCGCGACCGAGGAGCGGGTGTTGACCACCGCCCATCCGGCCAGCTTGCGCTCCTCCGCCGCGGCCCTGAGCGAGGCCTTGAAGCTGTCCGGCAGGCCGGCGAGCTGCGCCTCGCTGTCGAGGACGATCCAGCTTTCCTCGTCCGCCAGCAGGCGCCGGCTGAAATCGGCAAAGGCGCTGGCGAGCGCCTGGTTGAGCCGGCTGACCTCGGCGCGCTCGGCATCGGACAGGGCGGCGCCCCGGCGGACGAAGCCGCGATAGCTGCGCTCGAGCAGGCGGAGCTGCTGCGCATCGAGCTTCTGGCCGGCGCGCGTGTCGTACGCGCCCTTCACCCGGGCGAAGAGCAGGGGATCGAGGAACAGCGCGTCATTCGCCCGGGTGAGCTTCGGGCTCCATTCGCGATCGATCGCCTGGACCTGCTTGTCGGCCAGGTTGCTGGTGTAGACGCCCCAGACCGACTGGACCCGGTCCATCATGTCGCCGGCCAGCTGCATCGGCTCGGTCACATTGTGGAAGGTCGGCGCGGCGCGCGCATCGCGGATCGCATGGATTTCCCGGCGCTGCTCGGCGATCGCGGCCTCGAAGGCGGCGGGGAACATCTCGGCGCGGAACTTGTCCCAGGGAGGCACGCCGCCATAGCCGCCCGGCCAGGGCGCGAGCAGCGGCGAAGCATCTGCGGTGTCGGCGGCTTTGGCCATGAGGCTCCCCATGAAAGGCGTTGCGAGCAAGGCGCTGGTGCCGAGAAGCGCCTGGCGGCGGCTGAGGTTGCGGATCAAGTTCCGATGGCTCCCTGGAAACGACGAATTGCGGCCGAGCTTAGGCACGCGCCGCGGAATGGCAATTGACTCGTCGGCAATAAGGAACAGAATAGGAACATCCTATTCCTCGAGTCGCGTGCCCCATGGCCGATCCTGCCGTCCTGAAGCAATTGCGCGAGACGCTGCGCGGTCTCGAGACCGGTGGCTTCCGCCGGCGGCCTTCGCTGCCCTTCGGCATCGAGGCGATCGATTCGCGCCTTGCCGATGGCGGTCTCAGGCTCGATGCGCTGCACGAAGTCGCGGCGGGCACGAGCGACATGGCCGATGATTGCGCGGCCACCCTGTTCCTCGCCGGGCTCGCGGCGCGCGCCTGGGGCCCGGTGCTCTGGGTGGTGCGGCGGCGCGACCTGTTCGCGCCCGGCCTCGCCCAGTCGGGGCTCGATCCCAAAAGGCTGATCTATGCCGAGGCGAAGGACGATGCCGAGCTGCTCGCGATCATGGAGGAAGGGCTGCGCCATCGCGGCCTGGGCGCGGTGATCGGCGAGGCCAGGCGCGCGGACATGACCGCGACGCGCCGGCTCCAACTGGCGGCGGAGGGCGGGCGGACGATCGCGCTGCTGTTGAAGCGCGCCGCGCGCGAGGGCAGCGATCCGATCGGCATGCCCTCGGCGGCGGTGACGCGCTGGCGAGTGACGTCCGCCCCTTCGGCGCCATTGCCGGTGGCGGGCGTCGGGCGGCCGCGCTGGCGGCTGGAGCTGGCGCGGCAAAAGGGGGGCGAGGGTTTCGAGACGATAGTGGAGGCATGCGATGCAACGGGTCGCTGCGCTCTTCCTCCCGCTGTGGCCCATCGAAAGGCTGTGGCGGGCGGAAGCGCGCCCCGCCGCGCGGCCTGACGCGCGCGCGCTCCCCACGCCCCAGGCGCCGCTCCGCAAGCCGGCCCAGCATGAGGGCCATTGGCGGCCGGGCGCGAAATGGGCGCAGGCGGATGAACCAGTTCCTCCCCGAGCTCGGCTCGGGGAGGGGGACCGTGCCGCGAAACGGCGTGGTGGCGGGGCAGCCGCCATCAGCCGGCGGGCTTCGCCCGCTGCCCCTCCACCACCCGACTGCGTTGCGCGCGCCCCCTCCCCCAGCGAGCTGGGGGACGAATTATACGCCCCCCTCGTCACTTCCATCCGCAGCGGCAGCCGGATCGAGATCGCCGCCGCCTGCCCCGCCGCCCAGGCACTGGGGCTGCGGCCCGGCATGGCGATCACCCAGGCGCGCGCGCAGGTGCCGGGGCTCGACATCCGCCCCGCCGATCCCGAGGGCGATCTCGCCGCGCTGAAGCGCCTGGCGATCCTCGCCGCGCGGCGCTGGTCGCCGGTCGCGGCGCTGTCGGGCACCGACGGGCTGTTCCTCGACCTTTCCGGCACCGCGCACCTGTTCGGCGGCGAGGAGCAGATGGCGCGGCACATTGCCCGCCTGCTCGCCCGCGCCGGGTTCGCCGCCCGCATCGCCATCGCCGACACGCCGGGCGCCGCCTGGGCGCTCGCCCGCTACCGGGGAAGCTGCATCTGCTCGCCCGGCGAGCAGGCGCGCGCGCTCGCCGATCTCCCCACCCCGGCGCTGCGCATCGACGGGGCCGCGGTGGAGCTGCTCAGGCGCCTGGGCGTCGAACGGATCGGCCAGCTCGCCGCCCTGCCCCGCGCGCCGCTCGTCCGCCGCTTCGGCAGCGGCACGGCATTGCGGCTCGACCAGGCGCTGGGCCGCATCGCCGAGCCGCTCGATCCGGTGATCCCGCCCGAGGCGATCGCCGTCCGCCAGCGCTTCGCCGAGCCGATCGCCACCGCCGAGGCCATCGCGCATTGGCTGGGCGTGCTCACTCCGCGCCTCGCCGCCGCGCTCGAGGCGGAGGGGCTGGGCGTGCAGGCGCTCGAGTGCGTCGCCGAGCGCGTCGACGGCGTGCCGCAGCGCATCCGCATCGGCCTCGCCCGGCCGAGCCGCGACGGCGCGCACCTCCTGCGCCTGCTCCGGCGCCGGATCGAGGATGTCGAACCCGGCTATGGCATCGATGCGATCACGCTCCATGTCCGCCGCGCCGGGGTGCTCGGGCCCGAGCCGGTGGTCGAGCGGCTGGACGAGGATGCCGCGCCCGACCTCGCCACGCTGGTGGACACGCTGGCGACGCGGATCGGCCTGGCCGCCCTGTGGCGGATGCGGCCGGTGGAAAGCGACGTGCCCGAGCGATCCCTGGCGCGCGCGCCGGTGCTCGATCCGCCCGCGCGCGGGGCGCTGCGCGCGAAGCGCGACGATGTCCGCCAGCTCGATCGCAATCCGCCCCTGCCGCCCTGGCACCCGTGCTGGCCGCGCCCCGCGCGGCTGCTCGCCCGGCCCGAACGGCTGGATCACGTCATGGCCGAGCTGCCCGACCATGCCCCGCGCCGCTTCACCTGGCGCGGCCGCGCCCATCAGGTGATCCATGCCGACGGCCCCGAGCGGATCCAGGGCGAATGGTGGAAGCGCGACGCCGAGCGGATGAGCGTGCGCGACTATTTCCGCGTCGAGGACGAGGCGGGCCGCCGCTACTGGCTGTTCCGTTCGGGCGATGGCGAGCGCGCGGTGACCGGCGATCTCAGCTGGTATCTCCACGGCGTGTTCGGATGACCTATTCCGAGCTCCAGGTGACGACGCATTTCTCGTTCCTGCGCGGCGCCTCCTCGCCCGAGGACCTGTTCCGCACGGGCGCGCAGCTGGGCCTGCCCGCGCTCGGCATCGTCGATCGCAATTCGGTGGGCGGCGTGGTGCGTTCGCTGGTCGCCGCCGAGCAGCTCTCCCATGCCGGCATTCCCATCCGGATGATCGCCGGCTGCCGGCTCGACCTGGTCGATGGCAGCGCGGTGCTGGTCTGGCCGGAAGATGTGGCGGCCTGGTCCCGGCTCACGCGACTGCTCACCCTGGGCAAGTCGCGGGCCGACGCGCAGAAGGGCGAGAAGGGCCGGTGCTTCCTCCATTGGGACGATCTTGCCGAAGCGGCGCAGGGGATGGTCGGCGCGCTCGTCCCCGGCCTTGCCGATACCGGCGATCCCCAGGCACTGCGCTGGATGGCGGACCTGTTCGAGGGGCGCGGCCATGTCTGCCTCACCTGGCATCGCCGCCCCGGGGATGCGATGCGGCTGCACGCGCTCGACGGCGCCGCCCGCCGCTTCGGCCTCACGCCGCTCGCCACCGGCGACGTGCTCTACGACACGCCCGACCGGCGCATGCTGCAGGACGTCGTCACCGCGATCCGCGAGAAATGCACGATCGACGAACTCGGCTTCCGCCGCGAGCGCAGCGCCGACCGGCATTTGAAATCGCCCGAGGAGATGGCGCGCCGCTTCCGCGACTATCCGCAGGCGCTGGCCGCCTCCGCAGCGATCGCCGAACGCTGCACCTTTTCCCTGCGCGACCTGAAGCATCAATATCCCGAGGAGGAAGTCATCCATGGCCGCAGCGCCCAGGACGCGCTCGCCGCGCTTGCCTGGAACGGGCTCAGGCAGCGTTTCGCCGGCAAGCCGAGCCAGGCGCACCAGGACCTGCTCACCCATGAGCTGGGGCTTGTCGCGAAGATGGAGTACGCGCCTTATTTCCTGACGGTCAATTCGATCGTCCAGTTCGCGCTCAGCCAGCACATCCTGTGCCAGGGGCGCGGCAGCGCCGCCAATTCGGTGATCTGCTTCGCGCTGGGCATCACGTCGATCGACCCGATCAAGCACCAGCTGCTGTTCGAGCGCTTCATCTCGACCGAGCGCAAGGAGCCGCCCGACATCGACGTCGATTTCGAGCATGAGCGGCGCGAGGAAGTGATCCAGTGGATCTACGAGAATTACGGCCAGGACCATGCGGCGCTGACCGCGGTGGTGATCCGCTTCCGCTCGCGCAGCGCGCTGCGCGAAGTCGGCAAGGCGATGGGCCTGCCCGAGGACATGACCGCGGCGCTCTCGTCCCAGGTCTGGGGCTGGTCGAACGACGTCGACGATCGCCATGCCGATGCGCTCAACCTCGATCGCAACGATCCGCGGCTGGCGCTGACCCTGGAGCTCGCGCGCCAGCTGGTCGACACGCCGCGCCACCTCTCCCAGCATCCCGGCGGCTTCGTGCTCACCCGCGACCGGCTGCACGACCTGATCCCGGTGGAGCCCGCCGCGATGGTCGATCGCCATGTCGTCGAATGGGAGAAGCTGGACATCGAGGAGCTGGGCTTCATGAAGGTCGATATCCTCGGCCTCGGCATGCTCGGCTGCATGCGGCGCACCTTCGACCTGCTGGCCCGGCACAAGCGGACGCACCTGACCCTGGCATCGCCGAGGATGCAGGAGGACGACCCCCTCACCTTCGAGATGATCCAGCAGGCCGATACGCTCGGCGTGTTCCAGATCGAGAGCCGCGCGCAGATGTCGATGCTGCCGCGGATGAAGCCGGTGGATTTCTACGATCTGGCGATCCAGGTCGCGATCGTCCGGCCCGGGCCGATCCAGGGCAACATGGTCCACCCCTATCTCAAGCGCCGGCAGCATCCGGAGCTGGTCGACTATCCCTCGCCCAAGCTGAAGGCGGTGCTGAAGAAGACGCTGGGCGTGCCGCTGTTCCAGGAACAGGCGATGCAGGTGGCGATCGTCGGCGCCGGCTTCACCGCCAGCGAGGCGGACCGGCTGCGCCGCGCGATGGCGACGTTCAAGTCGAGCGGCGATATCGGCGAGTTCGGCCCCAAGCTGATCGAAGGCATGCGCAGGAACGGTATCAGCGAGACCTTCGCCGCGCAGATGGTCGAGCAGATCAAGGGCTTCAGCAATTACGGCTTTCCCGAGAGCCACGCCGCCAGCTTCGCCAAGATCGCCTATGCCTCGAGCTGGATGAAATGCCATCATCCGGACGTGTTCTGCACCGCGCTGCTCAACGCGCAGCCGATGGGCTTCTATGCGCCCGCCCAGCTGATCCGCGATGCGCGCACGCACGGGGTGGAGGCGCGCGCCGTCTGCATCAACGACAGCGACTGGGACACGCGAATGGTGCCCGAGGGGCCGAACCCGCGCCCACGCGACGCGAAGTTCTGCGGCACCGACGCGGACTGGGCGGGCCTGCAGCCGATCCGGCTCGGCATGCGGATCGTGCAGGGGCTGGCCCAGGGCGATGCCGAGGCGATCCTGAAGGCGCGCGCCCAGGCGCCCTTCGCGTCGATCGAGGACGTCTGGCGCCGCGCGCGCGTGAAGCCCGCCGCGCTCGAGCGGCTGGCGCGCGCCGATGCCTTCCAGGTGCTCGGCCTCGGCCGGCGCCAGGCGCTCTGGGCGATCAAGGGACTGGGGCAGGCGCCGCTCGACCTGTTCGCCGCCGCCGATGCCCGCGCGGGCGCGACCATGGCCGAGGGCATCGAGCCGCAGGTGACGCTGCCGCCGCTCACCGCGGGGCGCGAGGTTGTGGAGGATTATCGCGCCACCCAGCTGTCGCTGCGCGCCCATCCCCTCTCCTTCCTGCGCGCCCGGCTGGCGGCGCGGCGGATCGCGCGCTGCGCGGACCTGCTGGACATGAAGGACGGGCAGCGGGTGGAAGTCGCCGGGCTGATCCTCGTCCGCCAGCGGCCGGGCAGCGCCAAGGGCGTGGTGTTCGTGACGCTGGAGGACGAGACCGGCATCGCCAATGCCGTGCTCTGGGCCGACCGGTTCGAGGCCAATCGCCGGACGGTCATGTCCGCCACGATGCTGGCGATCGCCGGCCGGGTGCAGCGCGAGGGGATTGTCATCCATCTCGTCGCCGAGCGGATCACCGACCTCACGCCCTGGCTGCGCGAAGTGGGCGAGCTCGACCTGCCGGACATGACCATGCCCGGCGACGGCGCGCGGCATGGCGGCGAGATCGACCCGCGCGACCGGCCGCACGCGGCCGGCAGCTGGCCGCCGCGCCGCAGCCTCAGGGCGCCGGACCTGATCCCCGTCCGCTCGCGGGACTTCCACTGATGCCGATCCACGGACACCGCCTGTTCTACGCGCTGCGCCCGGTGCCGCTGGCCCGCAACCTGATCGGCGTCCAGCGCGACCGGCTCGGGCTGGCCGATGCACTGGTCGAGAATGACCGGCTGCACATGACCCTCGGCATCACCGAGGATTTCGGCCATCGCCCCTATGCCGAGGCCAGGGAGCTGATCGCGATCGGCGAGCAGGTCGCGGCGGCGCCGGTGCCGGTCCTGCTCGATCGCATCTCGGCGGGCGGCGATTCGATCGCGCTGCGCCCCGGCCGCAGCATCGCCGCGCTCGCCGAGCTGGGCCGCCAGCTGCAGCGCGGCCTGGCCGCCGCCGCCCTGCTCCGCCGGGGCTGGGACTTCCATCCGCACGTGACCCTGCTCTACCGCAAGGGCCGCCCCTTCACGCAAAGGATCGCGCCGATCGGCTGGGACGCCACCGATTTCGTGCTGATCCACTCGATCCTGGGCGCGCACCGGCATATCGAGCTGGGCCGCTGGCCGCTGATCGACCGCCAGGGGTCGTTCGGCTTCTAGGGTCGGGCATTCCTATTCTACCCGTCATCCCCGCATTCTCCCCGTCATCCCGGCGCAGGCGGGGATGACGGCGCCTGCCGATTGCGCCTTGAACCTAGAAGCCCAGGCCCAGCTGCGGCATGTCCCGGGTGACGATGCCGTCCTTCACCTCGACACCCTCGATCGCGAGCATCTGCGCCTTGGACAGCGACCCGCCGGGCGCGGAGAAGCCGCCGATGCGCCCGTTCGCCGCCGTCACGCGGTGGCAGGGAATGATCAGCGGCACCGGGTTGCCCGCCATTGCCTGGCCGACATCGCGGGCGAATTCCGGCCCCGCCTCCAGCGTCCTGGCGATCGCGCCATAGGTGGCCGTCTCGCCCCAGCCGAGCTGGCGCACCTGGGCATAGACGCGCGCGAAAAAGGGCTCCTGCCGCCCGAGATCCACGGCCACGCCGGTAAAGTCGACGCGTTCCCCGGCGAAATAGCGCCGCGCATCGTCGATCACCGCCTGCACGGTCGGCGGCGGCGCCACCGCCTTCGCATCGGGCAGGCGGCGAAGCAGCGAACGCTCCGCCTCCCGCGCCGTGCCCGGGGGCAGCCGGAAGCTGCTGATCCCCCGCGCGTTCCAGCCGATGGCAGCAAAGCCCGCCACGGTCTCGAACACGCTATAGAAGCTCTCGACGGTCATGATGCTCCACCAGCCTGGCCGGACCTGAAGATCGGGACGCCGACCGGCATTCGCAAGCTGCCCCCTGCGGTTCGCGCCCGCCGCTCCGGGCGCCCTATCCCCCCACGGTCTGCTCGATCACGCCGAAGATCGGGTGGTGCCGATCGTCCTCGGCCCAGATGCGCACCGTGTCGCCGGCCTTGAGGAAGGGCGTGACCGGCGCGCCGCCGCGGATCGTCTCGATCGTGCGGATCTCGGCGATGCAGGAATAGCCGACGCCGCCCTCGCTCACCGGCTTGCCCGGCCCGCCATCCGCGCCGCGGTTCGAAACGGTGCCCGAGCCGATGATCGTGCCGGCGCCGAGCCGGCGCGTCTTCGCGGCATGCGCGACCAGGGTGCCGAAGTCGAAGGTCATGTCGACACCCGCCTCGGCCCGGCCAAAGGCCTGGCCGTTCACATCGACCATCAGCTTGCGGTGGAGCTTGCCGTCCTGCCACCAGTCGCCCAGCGAATCGGGCGTGGCGAAGACCGGCGAGAAGGCGCTGGCCGGCTTGGACTGGAAGAAGCCGAAGCCCTTGGCGAGCTCGCCGGGGATCAGGTTGCGCAGCGAGACATCGTTGGTGAGGCCGACCAGCCGGATCGCGGCGAGCGCCTGCTCGCGGCTGGCGCCCAGCGGCACGTCGCCGGTGACGACCACCACTTCGGCCTCGAGGTCGCAGCCCCAGGCTTGGTCGGCCAGCGGAATCGGGTCGCGCGGGCCGAGGAACCCGTCGCTGCCGCCCTGGTACATCAGCGGATCGTGCCAGAAGCTGTCGGGCATCTCCGCCCCGCGCGCCTGCCGCACCAGTGCGACATGGTTCACATATGCCGAGCCGTCGGCCCATTGATAGGCGCGCGGCAGCGGCGCTGCGGCGAGCCGCTCGTGGAAGCGCTCGCGCGGGATCACTTCATGGTCGAGATCGGTGGCGAGGTTGCGGAGATCGGTCTCCACCCGGTCCCAATTGTCGAGCGCCGCCTGCAGCGTCGGGGCGATCATGTCGGCGCTGGCATACCAGGCCAGGTCGTTCGAAACGACGACCAGCTTGCCGTCACGGCCGTTCTTCAGGCTTGCGAGCTTCATCAATCTCTCCTTTGCCCCATCCATAGCCGCCCGCGCGGCCAAGTCGAGTTGACTCGGGCGCCGGGGCCCCGCATCGGTCGAGGCATGAACGCCCCGCCGCGCTTTCTGGATCACGAAGGCGAGATGGCGGAGCGAATCCGCGCGTTCGACTGGGCGAATCACGCGCTCGGGGCACCCGGAACCTGGCCCGACGCGCTGCGATTCGCGCTCGACCTGGCACTCGCCTCCGCCTTCCCCACCGCCATCTATTGGGGCGAGGATCTCCACCTGCTCTACAATGATGCCTGGGCGCCGATCCTGGCCGCGCGCCATCCCGGCGCGCTGGGCCGCCCGGCGCGCGAAGTGTGGCGCGACGCCTGGGACATGGTCGGCCCGCAAATGGCGCGGGTGATCGCCACCGGGCAGGGCTTCGCGGTCTACGACCAGCGCGTGGCGACGGAGCGGGCCGGCCGCCGCCAGGAGACCTGGTGGAACTACAGCTTCACGCCGCTCCGCGACGGCGCGGGCCGGATATGCGGGCTGATCAACCAGGGCAATGAGACGACGCGCTCCGTGCTGGCGGAGCGGGCGCGCCTGGCGGAGGCGGCGCGGCTGCGCGACCTGTTCGAGCAGGCCCCCGGCGCGGTGGCGCTGCTCCATGGCCCGGAGCATCGCTTCGAATTCGCCAATTCCGAATATCTCGCGCTGGTCGGCGGGCGTCCGGTGCTCGGCAGGACGGTGGCCGAGGCGCTGCCCGAGCTGATCGAGCAGGGCTTCGTCGCCCTGCTCGACCGCGTCCTTGCCAGCGGCGAGGCCTTTCGTGCCGATGGCGTGCCGGTGCTGTTCCGGCACCGCGCCGATGCGCCGCCCGAGACGCGCGTCGTCGATTTCGTCTATCAGCCGGTCAAGGACGAGAATGGCGACACCACCGACATCTTCGTCGTCGCCAATGATGTGAGCGAACGCGCCGCCGCGGAGGAGGCGCTGCGGCGGAGCGAGGAGCGGCTGCAGCTCGCGCTCAACGCCTCGCTCGGCGTCGGCACCTGGGTATGGGACGTGCCGGCGGACCTGGTCACCGCCGATGCCCGCTTCCTGCGCCTTTATGGCGTCGACGAGCGGCTGGCCGGCACCGGCACGCCGATCGCGCAATTCTTCGTCAACGTGCACCCCGGCGACCGCGCCCGGCTCGAGGCGGGCATCGCCCGCACGCTGGAGGAGCGGGTGCCGTTCAGCGAGGAATATCGGCTGATCCAGCCCGACGGCACGCTGCGCTGGGTGAGCGCCCAGGGCGGCGCGACCTTCGACGAGGAGGGCCGGCCGCTGCGCTTCCCCGGCGTCGCCTTCGACGTCACCGAGCGCAAGCTGGCCGAGGAAGCCGCGCGCGACGCTGCCGAGGAACTGCGCGAGGCGAACGAGGCACAGGCATTTCTCGCGGCGCTGGCCGATCACCAGCGCGCGCTCGATTCGGCCGATTCGGTGATGCGCTTCACCGCCGCCGCCCTGGGCGAGCAGCTGGGGCTCGACCGGGTGGGCTTCCACCGCGTGCAGGGCGAGGATGTGCGCTTCGGCCCCCATTGGAGCAACGGCACGCTCGCGCCGCTGGAGGAAACCCTGGCGATCGACGCGCTGGGCGACAATGCCCAGGCCTATCGCAGCGGGCGCACCGTCATCCTCCATGATGTCGCGCGCGAGGCGCCGGGGCTGGCGCATATCGCCGGGGCGGGCGTGGGCGTGCCGCTGCTGCGCGGCGGGCAATGGGTGGCGGTGATGTCGATCAACGCCGCCGGCCCGCGCCGCTGGTCGGCCGAGGAAGTCGCCTTTGTCGAAGCCGTGGCGGAGACGGCCTGGGACGCGGTGGAGCGCATCGAGGCAGTGGCCGCGCTGCGCGAAAGCGAGGCCAAGTTCCGCGCCATCGCCAATTCGATCGACCAGATGGTCTGGTCGTCGCTGCCCGACGGCTATCACGATTATTATAACGACCGCTGGTACGAATATACGGGCGTGCCCCTGGGCAGCACCGATGGCGAGGCGTGGAAGGACATGTTCCATCCCGACGACCGCGCGCGCACCTGGGCGGTGTGGCACCACAGCCTGGAGACGGGCGCGCGCTACCGGATCGAATATCGGCTGCGCCATCGCTCGGGACGGTATCGCTGGGTGCTGGGCAGCGCCCAGCCGGTGCGCGACGAGCGGGGCGGGATCACCCGCTGGTTCGGCACCTGCACCGACATCCAGGACATTGTCGACGCGCGCGAAGTGCTGGCCCGCTCGCGCGAGGCGCTGGAGGCGGCGGTGCGCGAACGCACCGAGCAGCTGATGGCGGCCGAGGCGCGGCTGCGCCAGGCGCAGAAGATGGAGGCGGTCGGCCAGCTCACCGGCGGCATCGCGCACGACTTCAACAACATGCTCGCCGTGGTGATCGGCGCGCTCGACCTGCTCGAGCGACGGCTGAAGCAGGGCAATCGCGACATCGGCAAATACGTCACCGCCGCGCGCGACGGCGCCACCCGCGCCGCGGGGCTCACCCAGCGGCTGCTCGCCTTTTCCCGCCAGCAGCCGCTCGCCCCGGTGGCGATCGACGCCAATGCGATGGTGGAGGGCATGATCGAGCTGCTCGTCCGCACCCTGGGCGACGATGTGACGGTGGAGACCGTGCTGCCCGCCGGCATCGCGCCGCTGCTCGCCGATCCCAACCAGCTCGAGAATGTGATCCTCAACCTCTCCGTCAATGCGCGCGACGCGATGCCGGGCGGGGGCAGGCTGGTGCTCACCACGGCCAATGCGCGGTTCGACGCAGCCGCGGCGGCGGGGCTGGAGCTGCAGCCGGGGGATTATGTCGAGATCGCCGTGGCCGACAGCGGCACCGGCATGACGCCCGAAGTCGCCGCGCGTGCCTTCGATCCCTTCTTCACCACCAAGGGCGTCGGCAAGGGCACCGGCCTCGGGCTCAGCCAGGTGTTCGGCTTCGTCCGCCAGTCCGGCGGCGCGGTGCGGATCGAGACCGCGCCGGGCCAGGGCACCAGCGTCCATCTCTATCTGCCGGTCCACCAGGGCGCGGCGCCGGCGGCGCGATCCGAGCGGGCCGCATCGGCCCCCGCCGGCGGGCGGCCCGGCGAAGTGGTGCTCGTCGTCGAGGACGAGGAGCGGGTGCGCAACTATTCGATCGAGGCGCTGCGCGAGCTCGGCTATCAGGTGCTCGGCGCGCGCGACGGCCCCGAGGCGCTGCGGCTGATCGACCGGGCGCCGCACATCTCGCTGCTGTTCAGCGACGTGGTGATGCCGGAGCTGACCGGGCACGAGCTGGCCGCGCGTGCCCGGGCCAAGCTGCCGGGGCTCCGGGTGCTGCTGACCAGCGGCTATGCGCCCGAGACGGCGCGCGTGGCCGGCGAGACGATCCTCGCCAAGCCCTTCGATCTCGATCGCCTCGCCACCGCCGTGCGCGCGGCGCTGGACGCTTAGGGTCTTGACCGAATCGCCCCCAGGGGCCATGCGCGCCGCGGCTCCGGCGCCCCGCGCCCCGGCCTCCGTACCGCCCAGCCGCCGAGTCCTGTCGAAGGGCGGCTTCGGGCCCGCCCCGGCAGGCGGAGACGTGTATCCATGGCAAATGTAGCGGTTATCGGCGCCCAATGGGGTGACGAAGGCAAGGGCAAGATCGTCGACTGGCTCGCCGAGCGGGCCGACATGGTCGTGCGCTTCCAGGGCGGCCACAATGCCGGCCATACGCTGGTGGTCGGCGAGAATGTCTACAAGCTCTCGCTGCTCCCCTCGGGCATCGTGCGCGGCACCCCTTCGGTGATCGGCAACGGCGTGGTGCTCGATCCCTGGGCGCTGCGCGACGAAGTGGAGCGGATCCGCGCCCAGGGCGTGGACGTGACGCCGGACACGCTGATGGTGGCGGACAATTGCCCGCTGATCCTGCCCTTCCACCGCGACCTGGACGGGCTGCGCGAGGATGCGAGCGGCGCCGGCAAGATCGGCACCACTCGGCGCGGCATCGGCCCCGCCTATGAGGACAAGGTCGGCCGCCGCGCCATCCGGGTCTGCGATCTCGCGCATCTCGACGATCTCGGCCCCCAGCTCGATCGCCTGACCGCGCATCACGACGCGCTGCGCGCCGGCTTCGGCGAGCCGCCGATCGACCGCGCCGCGCTGCTCGAGCAGCTGCGCGAGATCGCCGGCTTCGTACTGCCCTTCGCCCAGCCGGTGTGGCGCGCGCTCAACGCCGCGCGCGAGCGGGGCCGCCGCATCCTGTTCGAGGGCGCGCAGGGCGTGCTGCTCGACATCGATCACGGCACCTATCCGTTCGTCACCTCGTCGAACACGGTGGCGGGCACCGCCGCTTCGGGCTCGGGCATTGGCCCGGGCGCGGTCGGCTTCGTGCTGGGCATCGCCAAGGCCTATACCACGCGCGTCGGCTCGGGCCCCTTCCCCGCCGAGCAGGACAATGACGTGGGCGAGCGGCTGGGCACGCGCGGCCGCGAGTTCGGCACCGTCACCGGGCGCAAGCGCCGCTGCGGCTGGCTCGACGCGGTGCTGCTGCGCCAGTCGGCCGCCGTCTCCGGCATCACCGGCATCGCGCTCACCAAGCTCGACGTGCTCGACGGCTTCGACGAGATCAAGGTCTGTATCGGCTACCGGCTGCGCGGCGAGGAGATCGACTATTATCCCTCGAACGCCGCCGATCAGGCCGCGGTCGAGCCGGTGTGGGAGACGATGCCGGGCTGGCAGGAAACCACTGCGGGCGCGCGCAGCTGGGCCGAGCTGCCGGCGGCGGCGATCAAATATATCCGCCGCGTGGAGGAACTGATCCGCTGCCCGGTGGCCCTGGTCTCGACCAGCCCCGAGCGCGAGGACACGATCCTGGTCCGCGATCCCTTCGCGGACTGAGCTGGCCCGCTCCGCGATCCCTTTGCGGACTGACCGGGCAATGCGCTACCCGTCCGGCCGGGGCGGGTAGCGCATCTCCTGCGTCAGGAGCCCTTAATGGGGCTTCTTCCTGTCCTTCTTGCCGCGCTTGTCCGTGTCTTCGGACGTCGCCGGGTCATGGCTTGGGGCAGCCGGATCCGGCGCGGGCGTGGCCGTGGTGGCATCCGGCGCGGGCGCCGGGGGATTGGCGCTCGGATCGGGTGCCGGCGCAGGAGCGGGGTGCTCCGTCGGCGGCGTCGCGGACGGATCGGTGGGGGAAGTGGTCTGGGCGAAGGCCGCGGGGGCGGCCAGCAGCGCCGCGGCGCCGATCAGGGTCTTGAGCAACATACGGGGCAATCCTCCTTCGGTTTTTGCCGAAGACCCTTCGAGACGCCCCGCATGTCCGGATTGTTTCCCGATGTTACGGCCAGCCCCGGCCCGCGCACGGCTGGGCAGCGAGCCGAGCCGGACGAGGGACGGGCCGAAGAAGCGAAGATCGTCGGGACGGGAGATTCGCGCCACGCCCCGGGCCTGGGGCGCTCAGCCCATCTGGGCGCGGTGGAGCAGCTTCTGATCGGCCAGCACCAGCGCCATCATCGCCTCGACCACCGGCACGCCGCGAATGCCGACACAGGGATCATGGCGCCCCTTGGTCATGATCTCGGTCGCATCGCCTTCGCGCGTCACCGTCTCCACCGGCGTCAGGATCGAGCTGGTCGGCTTGAACGCCACCCGCACGCGCACCGGCTGGCCGGTCGAGATGCCGCCCGCGATGCCGCCGGCATGGTTGGCGAGGAAGACTGGCCTGCCGTCATTGCCCGGGCGCATCGCATCGGCATTCTGCTCGCCGGTGAGCGCCGCCGCCGCGAAGCCGTCGCCGATCTCGACGCCCTTCACGGCGTTGATCGACATGCAGGCGGCGGCCAGCTCGCTGTCGAGCTTGGCATAGAGCGGCGCGCCCCAGCCGGCGGGCACCCCGCTCGCCTCGCAGGCGATCACCGCGCCGAGCGACGAGCCCGCCTTGCGCGCGCCGTCGACCAGCGCCTCCCAGCGCTTCGCCGCTTCCGCATCGGGGCAGAAGAACGGATTGTTGCCGATCTCGGCCGCATCGAAATTGGCATAGTCGATCGCGTCGCCGCCGATCGCCTCCACCCAGGCGAGGATCGTCACTTCGGGGATGACCAGCCGCGCCACCGCGCCCGCGGCCACCCGCGCCGCCGTCTCGCGCGCCGAGCTGCGCCCGCCGCCGCGATAGTCGCGAAAGCCGTATTTGGCGTCATAGGCATAATCGGCATGGCCGGGGCGATAGGCCTTGGCGACTTCCGAATAGTCCTTGGAGCGCTGGTCGACATTGTCGATGTGGAGCGCGATCGGCGTGCCCGTGGTGCGGCCCTCGAACACGCCCGAGAGGATGCGGACCTGGTCCGGCTCCTGGCGCTGGGTGGTGAAGCGCGACTGGCCCGGGCGCCGCTTGTCGAGAAAGGGCTGGATATCGCCCTCGGACAGCGCCAGCCCCGGCGGGCAGCCGTCCACGACCGCGCCCAGCGCCGGGCCATGGCTCTCGCCCCAGGTGGTGAAGCGGAAGACGCGTCCGAAGGTGTTGAAGCTCATCGCCACCCTCCTCGCCGATGTCGCCAGGATTTGAAAGAAAGAAGCACCAACGCCCCGCCCAAGCCGAAGACCAGCCCCAGCCCAAAGCCGGCCAGGGAATTCCATGGGAGGCGCAGCGCGTTCAGCGCCATCCAGTAGAGGATGCTGGCGATCCCGAGCGACACCAGCATGCCCGCCGCGCCGCGCATTGCGGGAACCAGCGGCGTCCCGGACCGTCGCGCATCGAGAAAGCTGCCCAGCGCCCCGGTGAATGCGAAGGCGATGACGACGATGTTGGCGTTCAGCTCAAACATCCTGGCCGAGGGCGGCAAATGCCGGTGCATGCGTCGCGGCGCCGCGCACGCCGCACGGCATGGCGCCGCCCTGCAGCGGCAGCGCCATCAGATAGTCGCCGGCATAGGGCGAGGCAAATCCGCGCGCCCATTCCGCCGCGAAGCCGAAGCGGCCATAATAGGCCGGATCGCCGAGCACGAAGGCGAGCACCCCGCCGGCATCGGCGAGCTGGGCGATCCCGGCCTGCACCAGCGCCTCGCCCACGCCCTGCTTGCGCCAGGCCGCCTCGACCGCCAGCGGCGCGAGCGCCACCGCCGCGATCGGCTTGCCGGCGATCGCCACGTCCATCCGGCTGAACGCGATCATGCCGGCGAGCGCGCCCGTCTCCTCGTCGTCCGCCACCAGGGTCAGCACCATGTCGCCGTCGATGCACAGCCGCTGGACCAGCCGGGCCTCGTCCTCCGCCGGAAAGGCCCGGCGCAGCAGCGCGTCGATCGCGGCGACATCCCCACCCGTCGCGGGTCGGATAGCAATGCTCATGGCCACCTCAAGCTATAGTCGCGAAGGCATGCGAGACAGGAGCAGATACGCCGCCGCGCTCACGCCAAGGCATAGGAAGGTACGCCCGGCACCTTCGACAAAAAGCCAGGGATCGGTCTGGAACCAGCATGGAATCCCCCTGGCCGCGGCAAAGCTCAGCAGCAACTGCGCCTGCCGAAGCTCTCGACTGCGCCGGCGGTCGATAACTGCGGCGCGAGGCACGCCGATCCAGCCAATAGACGAGTCCGGCAGCAGCCGCCGCCAGGCCCATGATCGCAGCCAGCGCGCCGAACGTCATCAACTCAGCGCGATGTCCGGCGCGTCCTCGGCCTTCATGCCGATCACGTTATAGCCCGAATCGACATGGTGGATCTCGCCGGTGACGCCGGCCGCCAGATCCGAGAGCATGTAGAGCCCGGCGCCGCCGACATCCTCGATCGTCACGGTGCGGCGGAGCGGCGAGTTCAGCTCGTTCCATTTGAGGATATAGTTGAAGTCGCCGATCCCGCGCGCGGCCAGGGTCTGGATCGGGCCGGCCGAGATCGCGTTCACCCGGATATTCTCCGGGCCCATGTCGACCGCGAGATATTTCACGCTGGCCTCCAGCGCGGCCTTGGCCACGCCCATCACGTTGTAATGCGGGATCACCTTCTCGGCGCCGTAATAGGTGAGCGTCAGGATCGAGCCGCCGTCCGGCATCATCTCGCGCGCGCGCTTGGCCACCGCGACCAGGGAATAGGCCGAGATGTTCATGGTCATCAGGAAATTGTCGAGCGTGGTGTCGTAGAACTTGCCGCGCAGCTGCGACTTGTCGGAGAAGCCGATCGCATGGACGACGAAATCGATCGTCGGCCATTTCGCCTTGAGCGTGGCGAACGCCGTGTCGAGGGCATCCATGTCGGACACGTCGCAATCGATCAGCGTGTCCGAGCCCAGCTGCTCGGCGAGCGGCTTCACGCGCTTCAGCAGCGCATCGCCCTGATAGCTGAACGCCAGCTCGGCACCCTGTTCGCTGAGCTTCTTCGCGATGCCCCAGGCGAGGCTCTTGTCATTGGCGAGGCCCATGATCAGCCCGCGCTTGCCCTGCATCAATCCGGTCACGACGGCGTATTCTCCCTTTCTCTGGGCTCCTCTAGACCGTTCTCGGGCGTTTCCGCCAGAGCCGCGTTCAACTCCGCGCCGACGACGAGCCCCAGTCCGACGAGAAAGAAGAAGATCAGCGCGATCATCACGCCGGCCAGGCTGCCATAGGTCAGGTCGTAATTGCCGAGCGTGCCGAGGATCTTGGGCAGCAGCGCGGTGACCAGCAGCCACCAGGCCGCGGTGAACAGCGCGCCCGGCCATTTGGGGCATTTGCTCTTCCGGTAGCGGCCGGGGGTGAGCGAGTAGAACAGGATGTAGAGCGCGCCGAACAGCGCGATGGCGGGCGCGATCTTGCTCAGCGAGACGATGCGCTGCGCCTCGGACGCCCAGGGGAAGATGTTGTAGAGGAACTGCTCGACGCCGGTCAGGATCACCTGGAAGCTGAACGCCGCCATGGTGATGATCACCGAGGCGATGATCATCCCGATCGCCCCCAGCCGATATTGCCAGAAGGGCGTGCCCGAGCGGACCCCATAGGCCTGGCGCAAGATGCCGCGGATCGTCTCGATGAAGCCGGCCACCGTCCACAGGCCGACGATCGCGCCGAACCACAACAGGTTGCCCGTCCGCGCCATCAGCACGTCCGACACCGGCTTGCGCAGCAGCTCGGCCACGTCGGGCGGCACGGTATGCAGGAATGCCTCCAGCGTATGGATGCCCTCGGAGCTGCGGCCGATCAGCTGCGCGATCGCGGCGGCGACGATGAAGAAGGGGAAGAGCGTGACCAGGCTGAGATAGGCCAGGTTGCCGGCATAGGTGAATCCGTCGGCGAAGGTGCCGACCAGCACGCGCTTCACCACGTGCCAGAAGCGCGGGCCCAGGCCGATACGGGCGAGCAAGCCGAGGATGCGGGGCCAAAGCCCCGGCCCCGCTTTCGCGTCGCCCGAATCTTCCCCTGTTGTCACAAGGTGCTAGACGCCCATGCGGCCACGCGGGTTCCCCTTGTCGCTCCAGCCCCTGGCGAACGCGATCAGCGCATCGTCGTCCACCGGCAGCTCGACCATCAGCGTGACGAGCAGGTCGCCCCGCCCGCCCGCGGAACCCGCGGCCTTTTTGTGGAAGCCGCGGCCCTTGAGGCGCAGCGTCTTGCCCGAGGAGGAGCCCTTGGGCACCTTGAGCATCACCGGGCCGTCCGGCGTCGGCACGCGCACTTCGGCGCCGAGCACGGCCTCGGACAGAGTGACCGGCAGGTCCAGCCGGATATCGTCGCCCTCGCGCTGGAAGAAGCGGTGCGGCTGGATCTCGATCGTCACGATCGCGTCGCCCGCGCCGCCCGGCCCTTCCTCGCCCTTGCCGGCAAGGCGCATCTGGGTGCCGGATTCGAGCCCGGCGGGGAGCTTGAGGTCGATCGTCTTGCCGTCGCGCAGCGTGATGCGCTGCGCCGCCAGCCTGGCCGCATCCTCGAAGCTCACCGCCAGGCGATAGGCGATGTTCGCGCCCTTGGGCGCGGCCCGGCGGCCGAAATCGCCGAAGCCGCCGGAGAAACCGCCGCCGCCGCGCCGCGCGCCCATGCCGCCGAACAGCCCCTCGAATATGTCGCCGAAACCGCCCGCCTCGCCGCCGCCGCCGCCGAAATCGGCGCGGAAGCCGCCCTGGCCGCCGCTGCCCATGCCCGAGCCGAAGCCGCCGAACGGGTTCACGGGGTTGCCGTCGCCATCGATCTCGCCGCGATCGAAGCGGGCGCGCTTGTCCTTGTCGGTCAGCAGGTCATAGGCCTGGGTGACCTGGCTGAACTTCTCCGCCGCCTTGGGATTGTCCTTGTTGCGGTCCGGATGCAGCTCCTTGGCGAGCTTGCGATAGGCCTTCTTGATATCGGCCTCGCTCGCGCCACGCGCCACGTTCAGGACGGAATACGGATCAGCTGCCATCAAAACCCCTTCGAACGCGCCGTATTTCGGCGTGTCCGCCGGCTAACGCAAGGGCCGGGGACAAACTCCCCGCCCGGAACAAATGCCTATGCCGCCGTCTCCTCCAGCGGCTCGACATCCACCGACACGTGCATGTCCTGCGCGCCCGCCCCCAGGACGATGCCGTCGATCGGCGCGATCTCGGCATAGTCGCGGCCGATCGCGACCACGACATGGTCCTCGGCCATCCAGATGCCGTTGGTGGGGTCGATGCCGACCCAGCCCGGCTCGGGCCCGGCCCAGACCAGCACCCAGGCATGAGTCGCATCCGCCCCGACCAGCCGGGGCCGGCCCGGTGGCGGCAGCGTGCGGAGATATCCGGAGGCATAGGCGGCGGGCAGGCCGGCGGCGCGCAGGCCCGAGATCATGATCTGCGCGAAATCCTGGCAGACGCCCCGCCGCTTGTCGAAGGCGGCGCGCGGCGGCGTGTCGACCAGCGTGGCGCTGGGATCGAAATCGAAGCTGCGCTGGATCCGGACGGCAAGCGCATGGGCGGCGTCGAGCACGCCCCGATCGGGCGCCAGGTCGGACGCGCACCACGTGGCGATCGCCGCGTCCAGCGGGATCTGCGGCGAGGGGAAGAGATAGGCGGCCGGGCCCGCCGGCGAGGCGTCGCGGCTTCCCCGCGCCAGCCGGGCGATCTCGGCGAGCGTGCGGTCGCCCGGCGACGGCACCGGGATCGGCCGGTCGACCCGGATGCGCGCGCTGCTCTCGATGGTCAGCGTGCGGGTCGGCGCCTCGAGCACCAGCCGCACGACATTGGCGAGCCCCGCCTCCGCCCGCGCCGGGAAGGCGCGCCCGCCCGGCTCCACCGACAGGGCATAGTCGAGCACCTGCTGGCCCGACCAGGCGATCGGCTTCAGCCGCAGGTTGCAACGCGCGAACGCCGCCGGCTGGGCATAGTCGAACCGCGTCACATGGCGGATGCGGTAGAGCATCAGGCGAGGACCAGCCCGGCGGCGCGCAGCGGCTCCGCCCCCTGCAGGAAATAGCGCCGGGCGATCGCATCGGAGAGCTGGGCGAGGCGCAGCTCCAGCCCGGCGAGCAGCGCGTCGTCGATCCGCGCCGCCTGCGTGGTCACCAGGATCGCCGCCAGCGCGCGCGCCTGCTCCTGCTGCGGCTCGGCCAGCCCGTCGTCCGAGAGCACCGGCAGCGCGTTCAGATGGCCCGAGATCGCCGCCGCCTGATAGGCGATGCCGCGCGGATTGCCCGGATCGAGCGTGACCAGATCGAGCACCGGCACGCGGGCGATTCCGGTCAGATAGCGCTGGCGATAGCTGATCTGGCTGTCGGCCAGGTCGAGCAGGGTGCCGAGATCGTCGCCGGTCGCGTCCGCCCGGCCAAAGGCGCGCAGGAAGCGCAGCGTCGCCAGCGCCCGCTCGATCCGCCGGCCCAGGTCGTGGAAGCGCCAGGCGTCGGTGCGCGCCATATGCTCGGCGGCGAGCCCGGCCAGCGCCGAATAGCGCCGCTGGAGCGAGCCCGCCCTGTCGAGCAGCCCCCCGCGCGCCGGAAAGGGCGCGTCGAGCAGCCGCGCCATGTCCGCCGCCAGCCGATCGCGCGAGACGGCGCCGATCATCCGTGCCTGGGCGTTGATCGCGGCGACGCTGTACCAGCCCCCGCCCTCCTCGAGCGCCGCGCGGGCAAGCTCGGTCAGGTCGGCCCGGCGGAGCGCCCGGGGCGCCGGCGCCGCATTGCCCGCGACGAGGATGTCGGCGAGCCGGCCCACCGTGTCCGCGGCGAGGGCGGCGCCGGTGTCGGCGCTGATCGAGTTGCCGAGCAGCACCCGGATCACGCCGAGCTGCGCCTCGCCCCGCTCCAGGTAGCGGCCGAGCCAGAACAGATTGTCGGCGACCCGGCTGGGAAGCGTGCCCGGGTTGCGCCGCAGCCGGGTCGAATCGCCCGAGGGCAGCAGCGAGACCGGTTCGACGGGATCGGAACCATGGACGCAGACGTCCGCCGACCACATGCCCTCGCCCATCACCGCGGCCCGGGCATCGGCATGCTCCCCGATCCGCGCGAACCCGCCGGGAAGCACCGTCCAGGCGCCATCCGCCCCGCGCGCGGCGAACACGCGCAGCGTGAACGGGCGCGCGGCGAGCCGGCCCTCGGCCACCACCGGCATGGTCGAGAGATGCAAGACCTCCTGCCCAACATAGTCCTGCGGCCGGCACGCCATGTCGGCGAGCAGCGCCGCCCGCGCTTCGCCCCGCAGCGCCGAGCCCAGCACCGGCTTCCCCTCGGGCAGGCCGAGCGGCGCGACGCCGAAGGCCGGCGCGACGAGCAGCGCATCGAGCGCCGCCTCGACATGTTCGCGCCCCCTGTCCTCGCCGCACCACCAGGTGGCGATGCCGGGCAGCCGCAGCGGCTCTCCGGTCAGCAGCTCGGCGAGCCGCGGCAGGAAGGCGGCGAAGGCCGGCGCCTCGAGCAGCCCGGCGCCCGGCGCGTTGGCGATCACGACATTGCCCGCGGCCATGGCATCGACCAGCCCGGGCACGCCGACCGTCGAATGGCTGTCGAGCGCCAGCGGATCGAGCAGGCGCGGATCGAGCCGGCGCCACAGCGCGTCCACCCGCTTCAGCCCGGCGATGGTGCGGACATAGAGCCGGTCGTCGAGCACCGCGAGGTCGCCGCCCTCGACCAGCAGCCAGCCGAGATAGCGGGCGAGATGCGCCTGCTCGGCATAGCTGGGATCGAGCCGGCCGGGCGTGAGCAACGCGATGCGGGGCTCGGCGCGCCGGCAGCGCGCGGCCAGGCCCTCGCGAAAGGCAGCGAAGAAGGGCGCGTGCCGGGCGATGTTCAGCCGGGTCTGGAGCCCGTCCAGCGTCTGCGCCATCGCCAGCCGGTTCTCGAGCGCATAGCCGGCCCCGGCCGGCGCGCGCAGATGATCGGCGAGCACGCGCCAGGCGCCGTCCGGGCCGCGACCCAGGTCGATCGCCACCGCCTGGAGATGGCAGCCGCCCGGCGGCACGAGATTGGCGAGCGGGCGCAGGAAGAAGGGGCTGCCGGTGACGAGCGCCGCCGGCACATGCCCGTCGGCGACCAGCCGCGCCTCGCCATAGAGATCGGCGAGCACCCGTTCCATCACTTCGGCGCGCTGGACGATGCCGGCGGCGATGCCCTGCCATTCGGCCTCCGGAATCAGCAGCGGCACCGGAGAGAGCGGCCAGGGGCGTTCCTCGCCTTCGCCGGCGATGCGGAAGCCGGTGCCGATATCCTCGGCATGGCGGCGCGCCCGCTCGCGCGCGCCTTCGAGATTCGCGCCCGCAAGCCCGGCCAGCTCTTCGAACACCGCCGGCCAGGCGGCGTCTTCCGCGGCTCGGGCACGGAGCATGTCGCCCGCGCTGGCGGCCGCGCAATAATCCGCGATCCACCGATCGGCGATCGTCCGCGCGTCGAACAGAGGTGCGGCGCTGCTCGCCAAGCTTCGTCCCCAGCTATCCCGGAGACCTAGTGCGGGAATCCCTGCTGCATGGCAACATGGGATGCGCCGCGCTGGGCGCCGCTCCGCGCGGCGCCCCGGTTCGGTTCAGCGCACGAAAGTGAGCGTCGAGACGTGCATCACGCTCGTCACGTCCTGGCCGCCCAGCTTCGCCGGCGCATTCTCGACGTGCGCGGCGCTGACCAGATAGCGGCCCCTGCCCAGCCGGGGCACGGTGATCCGCCCCCCCGCATCGGTGACGAAGCCCTTCTGCCAGCGATCGGGCGTGACGATCGACAGCTTGGCGGCTGGCACTGGCTTGCCGCGGAAGAGCAGCGTGAACGTGTCGCCGTTCGCCGCCACCGGCACCAGCTCGAGATCGAGCCCGTGCCCGGTCTCCGCCCGGCCGGCACGGGCATAGAAGATCGCGCCCTGCCTGCCCTCGCCCGCCGCCCAGGGCGCGAACACCGCATCGTCGCGCACCCGGACGTCGCCGGTGCCTTCCACCGCCGCCTCGATATGGTTGGCGCGCCGCGTCAGCGCGCCCGTGCCGCCGACCAGCCGGGGCGCTTGCAGCCTGGGGAATTCGGGATCGCCATTGGCGGGCACCGCTTCGTTCGGCTCGCCCAGATAGATGCGCGCCGGCCCCGTGCCGTCCCGCTCCACCCAGACCTCGTGCGCGGCGGCCGGGGCGGCGATCAGCATCGCGGCGGCGGCAAGCAGAAGCTTCTTCATCGTCACTCTCCTCTCTCGGGACGAGGGAGGTGCCGGGAGCACCTCCCTGCCCCCTTGTCAGAACCGGTAGCTGGCGCTCACGGTGAAGTTGCGCGGTGCGCCGTAGCGATACTGGCTGAAGAACCCGACCTGGCTGTAATAGGTCTTGTCGAGCGCGTTCTCGAGATTGGCCTGGAGCTGGAGCCGCTCCGTCACCGCGAAGCGCGCCATCAGGCTTACCAGCGCATAGCCGTCCTGCTGGAAGTCGAACGGCGCGCCGGTCACCGGGTTGGCGCTCGGCGTATAGGCCCTGCTGCGATAGTTCACGCCGCCGCCGATCGTGAAGCGATCGACGGCATAGGTGGTGAACAGCTTGAGCAGGCGGCGCGGCTGATCGGTGTTGGCGGGCTTGCCGTCGCGATCCTCGGCCTTGAACTGGCTATAGCCGAAATTGACGTTCCAGCCCGGCAGCGGCCGGCCGGTCACTTCCACCTCGAAGCCGTCGCTGGTCACGCCCTGGGCGGCGACATAGGTCTGCTGCGGCAGGCCGTTGGGCGGCGTCACCACGATGTCGGGCTGGGCGACATTGTCCTGCTCGATCCGGAACAGCGCGACCGAGGTCTGCAGCGCCTCGCCGAAAAAGGCGCTCTTCACGCCGATCTCATAGGCCTTGCCGTTCAGCGGCGCGAGCAGGTTGAGGTTGCGGTCGCGGTTGTTCTGCGGCTGGAAGATCCGGGTGTAGCTCGCATAGAGCCGGTGGTTCGGCGTGATGTCGTACAGCGCGCCGACATAGGGGATGAACTCGTTGTCGTTGCCATAGTCGGTGGTCACGCCGAACTGGACGCCGTTGATGTTCCAGCTCGCCAGCCGCCCGCCGCCGATCAGCTTGAAGCGATCGGTGAGGTTGAGCCGCATCGCCGCATAATAGCCTTCCTGCCTGATCTTGGTCTTCTCGCCCACCGCCGGCGTGGTCGAGAAGCCCGGATAGGGATAGGAGCTGCCGCCGAACCGCTCGAAATCGGTGCCCGGCGGGAAGGTGAGCGCCGCGAAGGTCGCGGTGTCGCGATCCTGCGTGCTGTGCAGCGCGCCCAGCACCAGTTCGTGGTCGCGCCCGAACAGCTTGACCAGGCCCTTGAGCTGCCCGTCGAAGCTGTTCTGGATGTTGTTGCCCTGGTCCTTGTAGGGGAAGGCGAACTGGATCCGGCCGGTCGCCTTGTCGACCAGGCCCGAGAGATAGAGCAGCTCGGTCTGCTGCGCGTTCTTCACTCGGTTATAGTTGGCGACGATGCTCCAGCGGTCGCTGAATTCGTGGCGGATCGTGGCGAAGATGTTCTGGTTGGTGGTGTCCCAGCGCGTCCAGGGCGCCGCGGGCGTCTTGTCGCGCGGCCAGCGGGTCAGGCTGCCGTCGCTGTAGAAGGTCGGCAGCGCGCCCCAGGTCGCGCCGTCGGGCCTGGCTTCCTGGTGGCTGATGCCGACGCGCAGCAGGGTATTGTCGGTCACATCGGCGTCGACCACGCCGTAGAGCACGAACTTCCTGTTGCTGTAGAGGTCGATATAGGAGTCGCCCTGTTCGTAGCGGCCGACCGCGCGAACCCGCACCCGACCGTCGGCGGTGATCGCCCCACCGACATCGCCCGAGACCCGCCAGCTGTTCCAGCTGCCATAGCTGGCACTGGCATAGCCGCCCCAGTCGCGCGCATCGGCATGCTTGCGGACCAGGTTGACCGAGGCCGAGGGGTCGCCCGCGCCGCTCAGCAGGCCGGTCGCGCCGCGCACGATCTCCACCCGCTCGAAGATCGACACGTCGATATTGGTCTCGCCCGCGCCGCCGGCCAGCGTCCAGTTGGTCGGCACGCCGTCGAGCTGCGTGTTCCGGATCTCGAAGCCGCGCGCGTAGAAGCTGTTCCGCACATCGTCGACTTCGTTGACGGTCACGCCCACGCCGTTCTGGATCACATCGGCGATGCTGATCAGATTCTGGTCGAGAATGCGCTGGGCAGTGACGATGCTCACCGATTGCGGCGTCTCGCGCACGGTCAGGCCCAGGCCGGTCGCGGTGTCGATCTTGTCGGGCAGCGTGTAGCGGCCGCTGACGACGATCTCGCCCTCCTCGGCCGGTTTCGGGGCGTCCTGCGCCTGGGCGAAGGCAGGATTGGCCAGCGCGGCCAGCGCCACGCCCAGGCAGAGGGAAAGCTTCACATGCAAGTCGACGACCCCTTTTCAGATCCACGCGCGCCGTCCCACGCGCCTCGCCGGAGCCATTAGTGATATTAAGAATCGTTTGCAACTAACAACCGCCACTCTTGCGGATCGCGATCGGCCTTGCAGTTTGCCCGGCGACCGGACACCAATCGCGGCAACGCACCAGGGAGGGGGCCGCGTGGCCGACAGCGCTGACAGGGCAATGGGCGACGCGATCGCCGGAGGGAGGCCGGGCGCGCCCGACCGGACGGCGACCGGCAAGGCGCATTTCGAGGTGCTGGACGGCCTGCGCGGCACCGCCGCGCTGATCGTGGTGCTCTTCCACATCCAGGGCATCACGGTGAAATGGGACGGCGCCCGGGTGGTGCTGCACCATGCGCCGCTCGCCGTCGACTTCTTCTTCGCGCTGTCGGGGTTCGTGATCGGCTATGCCTATGATGATCGCTGGGGCCGGATGGGCGTGGGCCGCTTCGTCTCCCTCCGGCTGATCCGGCTCCATCCGCTCGTCATCCTCGGCGCGCTGCTCGGGCTGGCCAGCTATCTGCTCGATCCCTTTGCCGGCCAGGCCCAGGCGGTGCCGCTGCGGCAGGTGCTGGTCGCCTTCGCCCTGTGCCTGTTCGCGCTGCCGAGCTGGCCGCTGCCCAATCGCTGGACCGACACCCATCCGCTGAACGGGCCGATCTGGACGCTGTTCCAGGAATATATCGGCAATCTCGCCTATGCGCTGGTGCTGCGCCGGCTGCCGGCGAGGTGGCTCGCCCTGCTGGCGGGGGCGAGCGGGGTGGCGCTGACGGCCGGTGCCGTGATGCAGGGCACGCTGGACCAGGGCTCCTATTGGGAGACCTTCTGGATGGCGCCGGTGCGCCTGTTCTTTCCGTTCCTCACCGGCCTGTGGCTCTATCGGGTGCGCGAGCGCCTGCCGAAGGTGCGGATCGGCTGGCTGCCCCTGTCGCTGGCGATGCTCGCCGCGATCGCCGCGCCCACGCTGCCGACCATAAGCGGCATCAGGCTCAACGGGCTCTACGAGGCGCTGGTCGTCATCCTGCTGTTTCCCGCGATCCTCGTCGCCGGCCGCCATTCCGAGCCCGGGCGCGGCATGCTGTGGCTGTGCAAGGCGAGCGGGCGCATCTCCTATCCGATCTACATCACCCATTTCCCCTTCCTCTATGTCTGGATGAACTTCGTCGCGAACGGCCACGCCTCGCAGGGCGCGCTGGTCGCGATCGGCATCGCGCTGGTGCCGTTCCTGCTGCTGGTCGCCTGGATGGCCCATGGCTGGTGGGACCTGCCGATCCGGGCATGGCTGGGGGCCCGGCTGCGACGGCGGGGATGACGGGCGTAGTTTCAAAGATGACGGACATGGTTTCAAAGGCGTGTCCGGGTCCTCACCCTAGACATCGGGCAGCACCTGCTCCGCCAGCCCCCAGCCCGCGAGCGCCCGCCCGGCCGCGCGCTCGATCAGCCCGGCGCCGTCCCGAAGCGTGAAGTGCCCGGGGCCGTCGATGTCGCGCAGCTCGCTCCAGCCGACCGGCGCCGCGACCGGCGCGCCTTCGCGGGCGCGGACCACATAGGGCAGCACCGCGGTGCTGCCGCGCTGGTTGCGCAGATAGTCGATGAAGATCCTGCCCTTGCGGTGCACCTTTTTGAGGTTGGCGGTGAAACGGTCCGGCTCGGCCTCGGCGCGCGCGCGGGCGAAGCGCTCGCAAAAGCGCCTAGCCTCGGGCCATTCCGCCTTCGGCGCCAGCGGCACCACCACGTGCACGCCCTTCCCGCCCGTCAGCATCGGCCAGCTGGTCAGCCCGATCTCGGCGAGATGCTCCTTCAGATCGGCCGCGGCCTTGCGCACATCGGCCCAGTCGAGCCCCTCGTCGGGATCGAGGTCGAACACCAGCCGGTCGGGCTTCTCGATATCGGCGGCCAGGCTGCCCCAGCCATGAAACTCGATCGTCCCCATCTGGACACAGGCCAGGATCCCGTCGGCATCGTCGACATGGAGATAGGGCTCGACCGACCCGTCCTTCTCGCGCACGTCGACATGGTGGACATGCGCGCCGAAGCTGCCGGCGTCGTGCTTCTGGAAGAAACATCGCCGCGCCCGCCCCTGGGGGCAGCGCACCAGGCTGATCGGCCGGTTGGCGAGCCAGGGCAGCAGGATCGGAGCGACGGCGAGATAATAATCGGCCAGGTCGCCCTTGGTCAGGCCGTCGCCGGGGAAGATCACCCGGTCGCGGCTGCTGATCGCGATCGACGATCCGGGCGGCGCGGACAGCGACTCGGACAGCGGCACGGGCTTCTTCATCACGACCTCCTTCGCCGGCCTGTCCTCGCGCGGGCCGAAGAACCGGCATGGCGCGGGAGATTGTCGGCGGTGCATTCGCCGGATGCGATCTCGGCGACCGGCCGGGGCTTCACCCGGCGCGCGCCGCGATCCCGTCCAGCCGCTCGCTCGGATCGCGGCGCCCCGCCATGGCGCTCTCCTCGTTGCGAAGCCGATTCAATGTGCCAGCAGGGGAGTCGTTCCTCGACACTCGCCCGGGGGACGATTAGAGCCCCTGCCATGCGCACCGATCCCTTCGACCTGTTCGACGCCTGGTACCGCGAAGCCCGCGAAAGCGAGCCCAATGATTCCAACGCGATGACGCTGGCGACGGTGAGCGCGGACGGCCAGCCCTCCGCCCGGATGGTGCTGCTCAAGGGCCATGGCCCGGACGGCTTCGTCTTCTACACCAACCGCGAGAGCCGCAAGGCGCAGGACCTGGGCGACGGCGCCAGGGTCGCCCTGCTCTTCCACTGGAAGTCGCTGCGCCGCCAGGTCCGCATCGAGGGCAGCGTGCGCTTCGCCACCGATGCCGAGAGCGACGCCTATTTCGCCACCCGCGCCCGCGATTCGCAGCTCGGCGCCTGGGCCTCGGACCAGTCGCGCCCGCTCGATGCGCGCGAGACCTTCGAGGCCCGGTTCAAGGAAGCGAAGGCGCGCTTCGAGGGCGGGGACGTCCCCCGCCCGCCGCACTGGGGCGGCTACCGCGTCACGCCGCACCGGATCGAATTCTGGCAGGACCGCGCCCACCGCCTGCACGAGCGCCGGCTGTTCACCCGCACCGGCCAGGACTGGTCCGAAGGCCTGCTCTATCCATGAGCGGCCGGCCATGACCAACCTCGCCCGCCGCGCCGCCATCGCCAGCGTGTGCTGCGCGATCCTGCTCGGCGCGCTCAAGGCCTGGGCGGCGATCGAGACGGGATCGGTGGCCGTCCTCGCCAGCCTCGCCGATTCGGTGCTCGACCTGTTCGCCTCGCTGGTCACGCTGGGCGGCGTCCACTGGGCCGCGCAGCCGGCCGACGAGAATCACCGCTTCGGGCACGGCAAGGCCGAGGCGCTGGCCGCGCTCTTCCAGGTGGTGGTGATCGCCATCTCCGCCCTCGCCATCCTGATGCGCGCGATCGAGCGGCTGCAGGGCGGCGACGTCTCCGCCTCGCCCGAAGCGGGCATCGCGGTGAGCATGGTCGCGATCCTGGTCACGCTCGCGCTCACCCGCTACCAGCAGCATGTCATTGCCCGCACCGGATCGGTCGCGATCGGCGCCGACCGGATCCACTATACGTCGGACCTGCTGCTCAACGGCGCGGTGATCGTCGCGCTGGTGCTCGATGCCTGGGGCATGGTCGGCGCCGACCCGGTGTTCGGCATCGCCATCGCCTTCTGGCTGCTGTTCGGCGCCTGGCGCGCCAGCGAGGCGGCGATCGACCAGCTGATGGACAAGGAATGGCCCGAGGAGAAGCGCCGCGCCTTTGTCGAGGTCGCCGCGCGCAACCCTGCGCTCAAGAGCCTGCACGACCTGCGCACCCGCAGCAGCGGCGCCGCCGACTTCGTCCAGTTCCACATCTCGATGAACCCGGCGATGACGATCCAGCAGGCGCACGACGTGGTCGAGGCGCTGGAGCAGGAGCTGGGCGCCGCCTTTCCGGGCACCGAGATCCTGATCCATGTCGATCCCGAGGGCCATTGCGACGTGCCCGAGAACCCGATGATCGAAGCCAATCTGCTGAAGGACAATTGAGTGCGCCTGCCTTTCGCCCAGATCGACGCCTTTGCCGACCGCCCCTTCACCGGCAATCCCGCCGCGGTCATGCCGCTGCGCGAATGGCTGGCGGACGCGGTGCTCCAGCAGATCGCGGAGGAGAACAACCTCTCCGAGACGGCATTCCTCCTGCCCGATGCCAGCGGCGCGGCGGATTTCGAGCTGCGCTGGTTCACTCCCGCCGTCGAAGTCGCGCTGTGCGGCCATGCGACGCTGGCGAGCGGGCATTTCGTCCTTTCCGCCGATCCGGCGCGCGATCGCGTCACTTTCCGCACCCGCAAGGCCGGCATCCTCGAAGTGCGCCGCGACGACGCCGGTAGCGGCGCCGGCTATGCGATGGCCCTGCCCGCCTATCCGCCCGAACCCGCCGAGGTGCCCGGCCTGCTCGCCGCGCTCGGCGTCGGCCTGGGCGAGACGCTGCGCCATCCCAACGGCTATGACCTGACCGTGCTGGAGAGCGCCGAGGCGGTGCTGGCGCTGCGCCCCGATTTCGCCGCGCTCGCCGCGATCGGAGACACGCTCAACATCGTGACGGCGCCGGGCATCGAGACGGACGTGATCAGCCGCGTCTTCGCGCCCGCCGCGGGCATCGACGAGGACCCGGTCACCGGATCGGCGCATTCGGTGCTCGCGCCCTATTGGGCGAAGCGCCTGGGCCGCGACACGTTCAGCGCCTTCCAGGCCTCGAAGCGCGGCGGCCATCTCGCCTGCGGGCTGGCCGGCGACCGCGTGATCCTGGGCGGCAGATGCGCGACGGTGATCATGGGAGAGTTCGCGCTATAGGCACGGCATTGCGCCGGGCCCGGCTTTGCGGAATGCTGCCTCCCGGCAAATGGAGGACGAGGCGGATGCGCCATCTCTCGCACACGGGCATGCTGGCGGTCGCCGTCATTGCCGGCGCCGTCCCCGCCAAGGCCTGCATGACGTTCGTTCCGCTGCGGGCCGAGGATGTCCGCTATGCCGACACCGTCGTGGTCGGGCGCGTGGAGAAATATCGGATCATCCGGCACGATCCCTCGGGCAGGAAAGCCGACCGGGTGGTGAAAAGCCCGGGGCCGATCTGGGACTATGCCCGATTCGAGGTGGTCGTCGACCAGGTGCTGCTGGGCCGGGCGGCAAGGCGCCTTTCGGTCACCTGGGACAATTCGACCTTCGACGAGCCGGAAAGCATGGCGCCCGGTCCCTATCTGATTGCGCTGCGCAATCCGGCCAGGCCGATACCGCCCCTGCGCGGACCGAGCGCCACGATCTTCCCAGCCCCACGCGCCGATTTGCCGACGCTGCTGCAGGCGCCCTGCTCCAGCCCGTTCCTCCTCCCGGCCGCTGGCGGCGATGCGGACGCGGTTCGCGGGATCCTCGCCGGAAAGGCGAAGCCGGAAAGACGCTAGGCTCGAGGCTCAGTCGGCGAGCCCGGTCGTCCCCGCCTGCGCGGGGATGGCGAGGTTCGCTGATTGAGTCGCCACTCTAATCCACTGCCTGATGCGCGTAGCTGAGGATCCGCGCCACCCGCCAGCCGTCCGGCGCCTTCTTCCACAGCTGGACGAAATGCGCGCGGCCCACCAGCTTCTCCGGCCCGTCGCCGCGCCGCTCGTAGAAGAAATGGTCGCCTTCCTCGATCGCGCCATAGCCCGGCACCGGATCGACGCGCAGCGACACGGGCAGCAATGCGCGGCGGCTGCGCCAGGCGCCGGGCGCCTTTCGCGCCTCGCACTGCTTGGCATAGAGCGCGACGAACGCCGCGCCGCTGGTCGCCACCACGCCGTCCTTGTCGTGATACATCTCGAAATCGGGCGTCACCAGCGATGCCAGGCGGGCGGGATCGCAGCGCTCGAAAAAGGTGTCGAACAGCGCCGCATCGGCGGCCTTCACTTCGGCGAGCAGCGCCGAATCCGGGGAAGCGGGGGCGGCCTGGGGGGCGAGCAGCGCGAGCGCGGCGGCCAGGAACATGTATTTCTCCTTATGTGCCAGGTGCCTATGGCACAGCGCGCGCCACCCGCGCAAAGCGCCGCCTCCGGACGGCGGGCAGGGGTTGGCGCGCGGGTCGTTTCGGAGTCATCATCCCGGCCCGGGCGAATCATCGTCCCTCCGCGGAGGAGAAGCGCGATGTGGAAATATGGCTTGGCGGCTCTGGCGCTCGCATGCGCCGCACCGGCGGGGGCGCAGGTGGCGCCCTATCCCGCCGAATTCACCACGCGGGAAATCGCGACCAACGGCACCACGCTCCATGTCCGCGTCGGCGGCACCGGGCCGGCGGTGCTGCTGCTGCACGGCTATGGCGAGACCGGCGACATGTGGGAGCCGCTGGCCGCGCGGCTGGTGCGCAACCACCGGGTGATCGTGCCCGATCTGCGCGGGCTCGGCCTCTCGGCCAAGCCGGCGGGCGGCTATGACAAGAAGACCCAGGCAGAGGACGTCGCCGGCGTGCTCGCCGCGCTCGGCGTCGACCGGGTGGATGTGGTGGCGCACGATATCGGCAACATGGTCGGCTATGCCTTTGTCGGCCGCTATCCGGCGCGCGTCCCGCATTTCGTGCTGATGGACGCGCCGATCCCGGGCATCGGCCCATGGCAGGAGATCCTCCAGAATCCGCTGCTCTGGCATTTCCGCTTCGGCGGGCCGGACATGGAGCGCCTCGTCGCCGGGCGCGAGCGCATCTATCTCGATCGCTTCTGGAACGAATTCTCGGCCGATCCGGCGAAGTTCGACGAAGCCTCGCGCGTCCATTATGCCGCGCTCTATGCGCTGCCGGGCGCGATGCATGCCGGGTTCAGCCAGTTCGCCGCGTTCGACCAGGACGCGATCGACGATCGGGCGCTGCTCGCCCGGGGCAAGCTGACCATGCCGGTGCTGGCGATCGGCGGGGAGAAGTCGTTCGGGCCGACCATGGCGACGGTGGCGCGCGCCGCCGCGACCAACGTTACCCAGGTAGTGATTCCCGCATCGGGCCATTGGCTGATGGAGGAGCAGCCCCAAGCCACTTCGGACGCGATCGTGGCCTTCCTGAAATAGGCCGGCCGCCCTCTTCCCCCGGGAGAGGGCGATCCCGTCGATTGCCAATACATCCGCCGGCGGTGGCGACGCTTGCCCCGCAAGGACGGATACGCCCTTTTCCGTCATCCCCGCGAAGGCGGGGATGGCAGCTATTGGGAATGCCTTGGTTGATCGGGATAATCGCCGACTTGTCCCCGGGGTGACGATAAAGTTCCGGCAAACGGCCGGACTGGCAATGTAGGGTTTCCTCTGCTCCAAGCTGGCGGATGCAGCCCCGATGCGCCTCCTCCACTTCCTTCGCCGCTCTTCGCCCCGGCGCGCGCGCATGCCGGGCCGCGCGCGATGGGGTCAGGACCATTGCGACTTTCCGCGCCGCCGCCGGCGCCGGCCAGCCTCGCGCGGAGGGCGAAACCCGTCCCCCGTGGCATATGCTTCGTAAGCTTCCGCGCGGCTCAGGCCGGCAGCAGCTCGGCCCGCTCGGTCTCGGCGATCCAGCCGCCGCCCAGCACGCGCTCGCCGGCATAGAGCACGGCGGCCTGGCCCGGCGCGACGCCATATTCGGGCGCCTCGAACACCACCCGGTCGCCCTCCAGCCGCGCCGGCACCGGCCGGGCGAGGCTGCGCACCTTGGCGGTGAGCGGCCCGGCATGGTCGCCGCCCAGCCAGTTGATCCCCTCGATCCGCGCCGCGCGCACCGCCAGCGCCCGCTTGGGGCCGACCACGACCTGCCGGGTCGCGGGATCCAGCCGCAGGACATAATAGGGCTCGGGCGCGCCGCCGATCTCGAGCCCGCGGCGCTGCCCCACGGTGAAATGGATCAGGCCCCGGTGCCGCCCCAGCAGCCGGCCGGCCTCGTCGACGATATCGCCGCCCGTCTCCGCCTCGGGGCGCAGCTTCTTCACCAGGCTGGCATAGTCGCCGTCGGGGACGAAGCAGATGTCCTGGCTGTCGGGCTTGCCGGCAACGCCCAGGCCCAGCTCGGCGGCGAGTTCGCGCACCTGGGGCTTGGGCATGCCGCCCAGCGGAAAGCGCAGGAAATCGAGCTGCGCCGCCGTGGTGGCGAACAGGAAATAGCTCTGGTCGCGCGCCGGATCGTGCGCGCGGTGCAGCTCGGCGCCCTGCGGCCCCAGGACGCGGCGGACATAATGGCCGGTGGCGAGGCAGTCGGCGCCCAGGTCGCGGGCCAGCGCGAACAGGTCGGTGAACTTGGGCCCCATGTTGCACTTCACGCAGGGAATCGGCGTGCGGCCAGCGAGATATTCGTCGGCGAAATCGTCGATCACCTCGGTCTTGAAGCGCGAGGCATGGTCGAAGACATAGTGCGCGATCCCCAGCCGATCGCACACCGCCCGCGCGTCGCGGATATCGCGGCCGGCGCAGCAGGAGCCGGCGCGGCCCACCGCCTCGCCATGGTCGTAGAGCTGGAGCGTCACGCCGATCGTCTCGGCGCCGGTGGCCGCGGCGAGCGCGGCGACGACGGAGGAATCGACGCCGCCCGACATGGCGACGACGATGCGCCTGGCCTTGAGCGGCGCTTCGAGCTGGAAGTCTCCTGCGATCATGATCGCGCGCATTTAGGCGCTCGCGCGGCGGCGCGCCACCCCGGTGGGATTCCGGTAACGCTGGTTAAGCACGCGTTTTCGCCTGCTTTACGGACCCTTCAAGACTTTGGGCTAGAACGCCTCATCCGAAATCGACCTGTCGGATGGGTAAGAGAGCGTGGACCTGAGTTTCGCCAGACTGGAACGCGATGTGGCCGTCACGGCCATGCCGACCGAACTGGCGGTATTGCTGGTCGGCGTGGCGGCGCGCCAGGCGGCGAGCCCCACGGCGCGCGCGCAGGCCCGGCTGGCGCTGATCGCGCCGGTCGAGCAGCTGCTCGCGCCGGCGCACGGGGCCTTTCACGGCCTCGCGGCGCGTGCGCTCACCCGCCGCCGGGAAGAATGAAGATCGAATTTACCGAGGCGATTTAGCCGATGTTCAAGTGCAACGAATATCGGTCGTTCACAGAGTTTGCGTAGCGGGGGCCCCCCGCCCCGAAAGGCGAGTAGATGATTGAGAATCAAAAGATCCGTCCGGCGAAGGTGATTGGCCCCCTTGGCGAGCCGCTCACGCTCGAGACGCTGCCCCCGCCCGAGACGACTCGCTGGGTCGTGCGCCGCAAGGCGGAAGTGGTGGCGGCCGTGAACGGCGGCCTGCTCAGCGTCGACGAGGTCTGCGAGCGCTACGGCCTCACCGTCGAGGAATTCGCGGGCTGGCAGCGCGCGATCGATCGCTCGGGCATGCCGGGCCTGCGCGTGACCCGCATCCAGCATTATCGCTCGCTCTACGAGCGCCAGCAGAAATACTGAGCCTCTCCCTCGAGGCGCAATATCGGCCCGTCCCCGGCACGCCGGGGCGGGCCCTTTTCTTTCCGGAAGCCGCGAAAAGTTCCGGGCGGCCCGAAAATTTCGGTACGGAACCAACATGACCGTCCACTCATTTTCTTTCCGTCGCCCGATCCACGGGCCGAAACAACGGAGGGACTTATGGTGGGTCTTATCGTTTGGCTGGTCATCGGCGGCGTCGTCGGCTGGCTCGCCAGCATCGTGATGCGTACCGATGCCCAGCAGGGCATTTTCCTGAACATCATCGTCGGGATCGTCGGCGCCTTTATCGGCGGCTGGCTGTTCTCGAGCGGCGACATCAACAGCGGCGTGATCACTCCGACCACGTTCCTGGTGTCGCTGGTGGGCGCGATCATCCTGCTCGCGCTGGTGAACCTGGTCCGCCGCGGCTCGCTGCGCTGAGCCCCGACGCCCGCATGCAAAAAGGGCCGCCCCGCCAGGGACGGCCCTTTTTCATGACCGGTTACTTGAGCAGGAAGCGCACGGTGACGGTGACGTTGAGCTCGCGCTCGCCCGCCGCCACTTCGGTCTTGTCCGCCATCGGCGCCGCGGCGACTCGCATCATCATCACCGGCATCGGCGGGTTGGGCAGCGCCCCGCCCTCCGAGATCGCCAGGATGCGATCGACCTTGAGCCCCGCCGCCCGGGCATAGAGCTCCGCCCGCGCCCGCGCCTTCGTCACTGCGTCCACCCGGGCCTCGTCGAGCGCGCCCTCGGGCTTGTCGACCGTCAGCTCGGGACCGGAGATGTTGTTGGCGCCCTCGCGCACCAGCGTGTCGAGGATCGTGCCGCTCTTCGCCACGTCGCGGAAACGCACCGAGACCTGGTTCGAGGCCTGGTAGCCGGTGATCACCGGCGGCTCGTTCTGCGCATAGCGATATTGCGGCGAGAGGCCGATCGTCGCGGTCTGGATGTCACGCTCGGCGATGCCGGCCTTGCGCAGCGCGGCCAGCACCTTGGTCATCCGGGCGCTGTTCTGCTGCATCGCCTCCGCGGCGGTCGCCGCCTGGGTGACCACGCCGGCCTGGATCACCGCCAGGTCGGGCACGCGCGTGCTGATCCCGGTGGCGCTCACGTCCAGCACCGTGCCGTCGAGCAGCACGGGGCGCATTTCCTGCTGCGCGGCGGCGGGCAGGGCCGCGACCGTGAGCAGTGCGGCGGAAGTGGCAAGAACAGTCCGAATCATCGATACGCTCCAAAAACGATTTGTCCCGCGCCGGCCTTGCCGCACGCGGGACAAATGGAAGCTGAACGAAACCGGGCCCTCAGACCCGGCGGACCATGACGAGCCGGTACAGCGCCAGCAGCACCACCGAGCCGACGGTCGCCGCGGCATAGGCCTGCCAGGTGCTGTCCCGCACCTCCAGACCGAGCATCGGCGTCAGGTAGAAGGCCAGCAGCGCACCGGCGATGCCGATCAGGATCGTGACGATCACGCCGCCAGGGTCCTTGCCCGGCATGATCAGCTTGCCAAGCGCTCCGGCGACGAGGCCGATGAGCAGCCATCCGATAATCCCATGAGGCATTGAATCCCTCCTCGATTCGGCCCGTCTCCCCCGGACCGCGCGCGAACGTCGCGCCGTAACGCCGTCATTGCAACCGTTTCTTGCTGGAAATGGTTCGGGAGACATTCCCGATACTTGCGAAATAAGGCCGAAACGGGCATTTGCCCGCCCCAAGCGAAACGGCTCTTGTGGCCGGTGCCTTATTCATCTAATACAGTGCGATCTCATTGGGGGGCAGCGGCCATTCGGCCGGATCGGAATGTCGCACATGAATTACGAGGCAGGGATGTTCGGACGACAGGAGCGGCTGGAATATAGTGGTGAGGGAGCGCCGAAGTCGCGGCGCTGGCTGTGGATCACGCTGGCCGTAGTGGTGCTGGTCGGCATTGCCGCGTTCTTCATGATGGGCAAGCAGGACGGCGCCGCCGGCAAGGCGGCGGGCAAGGGCGGGTCCCAGCAGGCCAGCCAGTCCCAGATCCCCACGGTCACCATCGCCGTTCCCGGCCGCCAGGCGGTCCAGACGGTGATCAGCGGCACCGGCAGCCTCGCCGCCAAGCGCGAGATGCCGGTGGGCGTGGTCGGCGAAGGCGGCCTGGTCACCCGCGTGCTCGTCGAGCCTGGCACCTGGGTCGCCAAGGGGCAGGTCCTCGCCACCGTCGACCGTTCGGTCCAGGTGCAGACCGCCGATTCGCTCGCCGCCTCGGTGCGCGTTTCCGAAGCCGACGCCAAGCTCGCCCAGGCCAATCTCGATCGCGCAAAGGCCCTGGTCTCGAACGGCTTCGTCTCCAAGGCCGATATCGACCGGCTGACCGCCGCGCGCGACCAGGCCTCCGCCCGGGTCCGCGTCGCCCGCGCCCAGCTCGCCGAGACTCAGGCGCGCAACCACCGGCTCGACATTCGCGCGCCGGAAGCCGGCCTGGTGCTCACCCGCCAGGTCGAGCCGGGCCAGATCGTCAGCGGCGGCTCGGGCGTGCTCTTCCGCATGGCGATGGGCGGCCAGATGGAGCTGCGCGCGCAGCTGGCCGAGGCGGATCTCCTGCGCACCCATGTCGGCTCCACCGCGCAAGTGACGCCGACCGGCAGCACCCAGGTGTTCAGCGGCACGGTGTGGCAGGTCTCGCCGGTGATCGATCCGAGCACCCGCCAGGGCATCGCCCGCATCCAGCTAAACTATGATCCGGCGCTGCGCCCGGGCGGCTTCGCCAGCACGCAGATCATCACGGGCGCGCAGGATGCGGTGATCCTGCCCCAGTCGGCGATCCAGACCGACGCGCAGGGCAACTATGTCTACACGCTCGACGCCAAGAACCAGGCCGTCCGCACCGCCGTCGTCACCGGCGAGGTGACCGATGCCGGCGTCTCGATCGCCCGGGGCCTGACCGGCAGCGAGCGCGTGGTGCTCACTGCGGGCGCGTTCCTGAATCCGGGGCAGAAGGTCATCCCCCAGCCCCTCAAGAAGCAATAGGATCCTCGCGATGAGCTTCCGGAACATCTCCGCCTGGGCGATCCGGAACCCGGTTCCGCCGATCGTCCTGTTCCTGTTCCTCACCGTCGCGGGGCTGGTCAGCTTCTCGCGGATGGACGTGAACAACAATCCGGACATCGACTTCCCGGTCGTCTGGATCTCGATCAGCCAGCCGGGCGCCGCGCCGAGCGAGCTCGAGACGCAGATCACCCAGCAGGTGGAAAGCGCAGTGCGCAGCCTGCAGGGCATCGACGAGATCAACTCGACGGTGACCGAGGGCAATTCGACCACTGTCGTGCAGCTGGCGATCGGCACGCCGATCGACCGCGCGGTGGAGGATGTGCGCAGCGCGATCCAGCAGGTTCGCGGCAACCTGCCCGACGGCATCCTGGAGCCGCAGATCGGCCGCGTCGATTCGGCCAGCGACAACGACATCGCCAGCTTCACCGCGATCGCGCCCGACATGACCGTCGAGCAACTGAGCTGGTATATCGACAACACGGTCGCCAAGAGCCTGCTCTCGATCGAGGGCATGTCGGCGGTGAACCGCAACGGCGGCGTCAACCGCGAGATTCGCGTCCAGCTCGATCCCGCCAGGCTCCAGTCCTATGGCCTCACCGCCAGCCAGGTGAACCAGCAGCTGCGCCAGGTGAACATGAACGCGGCGGGCGGTCGCGCCGAGATCTCCGGCTATGAGCAGTCGGTCCGGGTGCTCGGCAACGCCAAGGACGCCTATACGCTGGGCCAGACCCAGATCGCGCTCGGCGGCGGCCGCACCGTCCGCCTGGCCGACATCGCTAGCGTGACCGACAGCTATGCCGAGCTGCGCAGCGCGGCACGGTTCAACGGCCATGCGGTGATCTCGTTCGACATCCAGCGCGCCAAGGGCGCCTCGGACGTGACGATCTATCACGAAGCCCAGAAGAAGCTGAAGCAGCTCGAGAAGAACAACGACAAGGTTCATTTCGAGCTGCTGGCCAATTGGAGCAAATACGCCGAGCAGCAATATGATTCGGCGATGGAGGCGATGATCGAGGGCGCCGTCCTCGCCGTCATCGTGGTGCTCATCTTCCTGCGCGACTGGCGCGCGACGGTGATCTCGGCGCTGGCCATCCCGCTCTCCTCGATCCCGGCCTTCTGGTTCATGGACCTGCTGGGCTTCACGCTGAACCAGATGACCCTGCTCGCGCTGTCGCTGGTGGCGGGCGTGCTGGTCGACGATGCGATCGTGGAGATCGAGAACATCGTCCGGCACATGCGCATGGGCAAATCGGCCTATCAGGCATCGATCGACGCGGCCGACGAGATCGGCATCGCGGTGCTCGCCACCACCATGTCGATCGTCGCGGTGTTCCTGCCGGTCGGCCTGATGCCGGGCATCTCGGGCCAGTTCTTCAAGAATTTCGGCCTGACCGTGGTCGCCTCGGTGCTGATGAGCCTTGCCGTGGCGCGCCTCGTCACGCCGATGATCGCGGCCTATTTCCTCAAGGCCAAGGGCCATGCCTCGCACGGCGAAGGCCGGATCATGGACGCCTATGTGAAGCTGCTGCGCTGGACGCTGCACCATCGCTGGTCGGCGATCCTCGGCTTCTTCCTGTCGCTGGTCATGACCGTCGGCTTCTTCTTCATCCTGCCGATGACTTTCCAGCCGACGCAGGACGAGGACCAGGTGAGCGTCAATGTCGAGATGGTGCCGGGCACCACGCTGGAGCAGACCGATCGCGTCGTCCGCCAGGTCGCCGAGCGGCTGCGCACCGAGCCGAACGTGGAGAATCTCTACGAGCGTGCCGGTGTCGGCAATGGCCGCGTGCTGGTCATCTTCAAGGACAAGCGCACCGAGACGAGCGACGCGTTCACGCGCCGCCTCGCGCCGGAGCTGCTCAAGATCCCCGATGCGCGGGTGGGCTTCCGCGCCCAGGGCGGCTGGGGCTCGAGCGGCCGCGCGCTGACCATCACGCTCGGCGGCGAGGATCCCGCGCTGCTCACCAAGACCGCGCTCACGCTGGTCGAGCAGATGTCGAAGATGCCCGAGCTGGTGGCGCCGCGCATCGCGGGCGACCTCAACCGACCCGAGATCGTGATCAAGCCCCGGCTCGACCTGGCGGCGAACCTCGGCGTCACCACGGCGGCGCTCTCGAGCGCCATCCGCATCGCGACGCTGGGCGACATCGACCAGAACAGCGCGAAATTCTCGCTGACGGATCGCCAGATCCCGATCCGGGTGGCGCTCCAGGAGAATGCCCGCGCCAAGCTCGACACGATCAAGAACCTGCCGGTGCAGACGCAGAATGGCGGTTCGGTCCAGCTCGGCACCGTGGCGGACATCGCCTTCGGCACCGGCCCGACCAAGATCGAGCGGCTGAACCTGCAGCGGCGCGTCGTCGTCGGCGCCGACCTGGCGACCGATCCCAAGACGGGCAAGGCCGTGGTCTCGGGCGTGGCGCTCGAGAAGATCCACCAGCTGCCGATCATGAAGGCCCTGCCGATCGGCGTGGCGGAAATGACCGTCGGCAGCGCCAAGTGGCAGGCGGAGATGGTGAAGAACTTCGTCATCGCGCTGATGTCGGGCGTGTTCCTGGTCTTCGCGGTGCTGGTGCTGCTCTATCGCCGCTTCATGTCGCCGCTGGTCAACATGGGCTCGCTGCTCAACGCGCCGCTGGGCGGGCTGATCGCGCTGTGGATCGCCGGCCAGCCGATCTCGATGCCGGTGCTGATCGGCGCGCTGATGCTGTTCGGCATCGTCGCGAAGAACTCGATCCTGCTGATCGACTTCGCGCTGGAGGAGATGGCCAAGGGCGTCGACAAGTTCACCGCGATCGTCGACGCCGGGCACAAGCGCGCCCAGCCGATCCTGATGACGACGGTGGCGATGGTCGCCGGCATGATCCCGACCGCGCTCTCGCTCAACGGCGACGGCTCGTGGCGCGCGCCGATGGGCATCACCGTGATCGGCGGCCTGATCCTGTCGACGCTGCTCACCCTGGTGATGGTGCCGGCGCTGTTCAGCCTGGCGGTCGGGCTCGAGCAATGGCTCGGACCGCGCCTGTCGCGCCGCCTGCTCACCTTCCGGCCAGGCGACGACGGCAGCCGCGTCATCGGCCATGGCCAGGGCGGCGGGACCATCGAGCACAAGCCCGGGGACGACGCGCCGCAACCCGCGGAGTGAACTTGATCCCGTCTGATGTATTGGGGAGTGCGTGACCATGTTGCGCACTCCCCTTTCGTCCGAGCCGATCCCCGCCGGCCTGCGCCGGATGCGGCTGGTCGCGACCGGCCTGCTGGTGGCGATGGCCGCCCTGTTCCTCCTCACCCGCGCCTTCGACCATGCGCATCCGGCGATCGGCTATGTCCGCGCCTTTGCCGAGGCGGCGATGGTGGGCGGCCTGGCCGACTGGTTCGCGGTGACGGCGCTGTTCCGCCACCCGCTCCGCCTGCCCATCCCCCACACCGCGATCATCCCGCGCAACAAGGACCGGATCGCGAGCACCCTCGCCCAGTTCCTGCGCGACAATTTCCTCACGCCCAAGGTGGTCGCCAGGCGGATGCAGCGGCTCGACGTGGCGGGCGCGGCCGGGCGCTGGCTCGCCAATCCGGTGCACGCCGATGGCCGGATCGGGCGCAGCGCCGGGCGCCTGGCCGCCGATTTCCTCGAATCGCTCGACCAGGAGCGGCTGGGCGGCATGGCCAAGGGTGCGATCGCCGCCCGGCTGCGCGCCATCGACGTGGCGCCGCTGTTCGGCCAGGCGCTCGGCGCCGCCATCGCCAATGGCCGCCACCTGCCGCTGCTCGACGGCATGATCCGCTGGGCAGCCAAGGTGCTCGCCGCCAACGAGCACATGATCCGCGAGATGGTCCACAACCGCGCCGGCGCGGTCATGCGCTGGACCGGGCTCGACGAGACGCTGGCCAACAAGATCATCGAGGGGCTCGACAAGCTGCTCGGCGAAATGGCCGAGGACCCCGGCCATCCGCTGCGCGCCAAGGCCGAGGAGGGGCTGGAACGGCTCGCCCATGACCTGCAGCACAAGCCCGAGCTGCGCGAGAAGGTGGAGGCGTTCAAGCTCGAGATGCTCGAGAACCAGGCCTTTCAGCGCTGGATCGACGGGCTGTGGGAGACGAGCCGTGTCGCCCTGCTCCGCCTTGCCCGCGATCCCGGCAGGGCCCTGGGCGGGCGGATGGGCGAGACGCTGCGCCAGTTCGGCGTCACGCTGCAGCAGGATCGCAAGCTCGCCGAGACGATCAACCGCTTCGCCCGGCGCAGCGCCGTCGGCGCGGCCGCCGATTATGGCGACGGCATCGTCCGCCTCGTCTCCGACACGATCAGGGGCTGGGACGCGCGGACGATCACCGGCCGGCTGGAAAATGCCGTCGGCCGCGACCTCCAATATATCCGGATCAACGGCACCCTGGTGGGCGGGCTGGTCGGCGTGCTCATCCACACGGTCGACGCGTTTCTCTAGCCGATGCCGCTCGCCCGACGCGCCACGAACCTATCGCCAGTCGAGCAGCGGCCAGCCCCGCTCCGCAGCCAGCCTGCGCAGCGGCCCATGCGCGTTGACCGCGAAGCCCTCGTCCGCCCAGCCGAGCAGGGGGGCGTCCGAGACGTGATCCGAATAGGCGCGGACATGGGCGCCGCCCCGCGCGATCCCCTGTTCCGCCATCCAGCTCTCGATCCGGCGGAGCTTTGCGGGCCCGTAACAGTTATCCCCCTCTATCAGGGAGAGAATCCGGCCTTGCCCATCGCGCTTCGCTTCGGTTGCGATCACATCGTCAAAGCCCAGCAGGCGCCCGATCGCGGCGGCGTAATAGCCGTGCGAGGCCGTCGCCATGACGAGGCGATAGCCCGCCGCGCGGTCCGCCGCGATCTGCGCGCGCGCGCCGTGCAGCACGCCGTTCGCCGCTTCGCGCGCGGCGAACGCTTCCGCCACGCGCGCCATCTCCTCGGGAGGCAAGGCCCCGCCGAGCAGCAGCCGCTGCGAGAATTGCTTGAGGCCGGCGCGATCGGTCAGCTTGAGCAGACAGGCGATCCCGGCCACGCCCACCGCCGGAAACAATGCCAGCCGCCACGGTGCCCGGATCCGCGCCGCCATCGCCAGGAAGCGCGTCCAGGTCGGCGCGGCGGTGATGGTCTTGTCCATGTCGTAGATTGCGAGAAACTGCATTGAAGCATCTACGAGCGGCAACGCTTGCCGATCCAGCCCGAATCGCGGAAAGGTGCCGGCGATGAGCGTCCTGGCCGACTTCGAACGGGTTGATTCCGACAGCGGCGGGGCGGTGCTCCGCTTCACCGGCAATTTGTCGCTCGCCAGCCTGGGCGACCTGCCCGACCGGCTCGACCGGGTCGATGGCGAGGTCGCGCGGCTCGACCTGTCGAAAGTGGAGCGGATCGACACGGTCGGCGCCTGGGTGATCCATCGCTTCGCCCGCGACCGGGAAGCCGCGGTCGAGGGCCTCCAGCCGGCCAGCCAGCATCTGTTCGACCAGGTCGTCGCCGCCGAGCATCCGATCGAGCTGCCGCCCAAGCCGGAGAGCCCCTTCATCCATCTGCTCGCCGAGATCGGCGACGCGATATTCACCGCGGCGCACACGCTCTACGGCCTGCTCGGCTTTCTCGGCGCCACGGTGATCGCCTTCTGGAACGTCGCGACTCATCCGCGCCGCTTCCGCTTCCATGCGACGGTGCATCGCTTCGAGGTGGTCGGCGTCTCCGCGCTCGGCATCATCGGGCTGATGAGCTTCCTGATCGGCGTGGTGATCGCGCAGCAGGGCGCGGTGCAGCTCCGCCAGTTCGGCGCCGAGGTCTATACGATCAACCTGGTCGGCCGGATCACCTTGCGCGAGCTCGGCATCCTGATGACCGCGATCATGGTCGCCGGCCGCTCCGGATCGGCCTTCGCCGCCCAGATCGGCACGATGAAACTCACCGAGGAGATCGACGCGATGCGCACGATCGGCGTCTCGCCGATGGAAGCGCTGGTGGTGCCGCGCACGATCGCGGTGGTGACGATGCTGCCGCTGCTCGGCTTCTATTCGGCGCTGATCGCGATCATCGGCGGCGGCTTGCTCTGCTGGGTCCAGCTGGGCATCCCGCCCATCACCTTCGTCCAGCGCGTTCGCGAAGTGGTGCCGCTCAACGATCTCTGGGTCGGGCTGATCAAGGCGCCGGTGTTCGGCGCGATCATCGCCATCGCCGGCTGCTTCCAGGGCATGCAGGTGGAGGGCGATGCCGAGCAGGTCGGCCGGCGCACCACCACCGCGGTGGTCCAGGCGATCTTCCTGGTCATCGTGCTCGACGCCTTCTTCGCCGTCTTCTTCAGCCAGATCGGGTGGATATGAACGACTCCACCGCCTCCGCGCCGGACGACATCGTCATCCGCGTCCGCGATCTGAAGAACGGCTTCGGCGACCAGATCGTCCATGACGGGCTGAATCTCGACGTGCGCCGCGGCGAGATCCTGGGCGTGGTCGGCGGCTCGGGCACCGGCAAGTCGGTGCTGATGCGCTCGATCATCGGGCTGCAGACGCCGATGGAGGGCGAGATCGAAGTGTTCGGCGAGAACACGATCGGCCGCGACGAGACCGAGGCGACCGCGATCCGCCGGCGCTGGGGCATCCTTTTCCAGGGCGGCGCGCTGTTCTCCACGCTCACCGTGTCGGAGAATGTCCAGGTCCCGCTCAAGGAATATTATCCGCAGCTCGATCCGGCGCTGCTCGAGGAGATCGGCGCCTACAAGGTGGTGATGACCGGCCTGCCGCCCGAAGCCGCGCCCAAATATCCCGCCGAGCTTTCGGGCGGCATGAAGAAGCGCGCCGGCCTGGCCCGCGCGCTCGCGCTTGATCCCGAGCTGCTGTTCCTCGACGAGCCCACCGCCGGGCTCGATCCGATCGGGGCCGCGGCGTTCGACGAGCTCACCGCCTCGCTCCAGAAGACGCTGGGGCTCACCGTGTTCCTGATCACGCATGATCTCGACACGCTCTACGCCATCTGCGACCGGGTCGCGGTGCTGGCGGACCGGAAAGTGATCGCAGTCGGAACGATTCCCGAGCTGCTCGCCTTGGATCACCCATGGATCCAGGAATATTTCAACGGACCGCGCGGGCGCGCGGCAGTCGCCGGCAGCAAGGCGAATCGAGCTGAGGACAGGGGCTGATGGAAACTCGATCGAATCACGTGCTCGTCGGCGCCGTCGTGCTGATCCTGCTCGCGGTGCTCGCCCTGTTCATCATCTGGCTCGCCCGGCTGAGCGGCGGCAACGAGCGCGAATACGACATCTTCTTCCGCCAGTCGGTCGACGGGCTCAGCGCGGGCTCGGCAGTGTCCTTTTCGGGCGTGCCTTCGGGCCAGGTGAAGTCGATCGAGTTCTGGAAGCCCGATCCCCAGCTGGTCCGCGTGCGCGTCTCGGTGCGCAACGAAGTGCCGATCCTCGAAGGCACCACCGCGACGATCCAGAGCAGCTTCACCGGCCCCAGCACCGTGCAGCTCGAAGGCGCGGTGAAGGGCGCCCCGCCGATCAAATGCCCGCGCGAGCATCCCGAGGCCGCGTGCCCGCTCGGCGTGCCGGTGATCCCGACCAAGCCGGGCGGCCTGGGCGCGATCTTCTCCTCGGCGCCCAAGCTGCTCGAGCGGCTGACCACGCTCACCGAGCGGCTGACCGAGCTGATGAGCGACAAGAACCAGGCCTCGATCGCCGGCATCCTGGCGAACACCAACCGGCTGACCGACGCGCTTGCCGATCGCGGACCCGAGATCGCCGCCACGCTGGCCGAGACCCGGGTCGCGATCCAGAAGTTCGGCACCGCCACCGAGCAGATCGGCGAGCTGGCCAAGACGACCAACGGCGTGGTGGCCGACGACGTCAAGCCGACCATCGCCAATCTCAACCAGACGATCGCCTCGGCCAAGAAGAGCATGGACACGCTCGAGGCGATGCTGGGCGATGCGCGGCCGGGCGTGCAGGCCTTTTCGAAGAAGACCGTGCCCGAGATCGGCCAGCTGATCCAGGATCTGCGCCAGATGGCGCAATCGCTGTCCTCGGTCGCCGACAAGATCGACCAGGGCGGCGCGAGCAGCCTGGTCGGCAGCCCGAAGCTCCCTGACTACAAGCCCAACAAGTGAGGCCCGCGATGAAGAAGCTCGCCCTGCTCCTGCTGGCCGCCCCGTTCGCCGCCGCGCTCTCCGGCTGCGTCTCGTTCGGGGGCAAGCCGCCCAAGGTGCCGTTCCTCACGCTCGAGGCCGCCGAGCAGATCAAGCCCGGCGACGTGCAGACGCCCGCTTCGGGCACCACGGTGACCGTGCTGTTCCCGACGGTGCCGCACGAGCTGGCGACGACGCGGGTGCCGGTCCATTCGGGCGAGAATGCCGTCGCCTATGTGAAGGACGCGCAATGGGTGGAGGCGCCGCCGCGCCTGTTCGCGCGGCTGGTGGGCGATACCATCGCGGCGCGCACCGGCCGGCCGGTGCTGAGCTATCGCCAGTCGCAGATCGATCCCGGCGCGGTGCTCTCGGGCGAGCTGCGCCAGTTCGGCGTGGATGCCGACAGCAACGAGGCGGTCGTCCAGTTCGACGCGCTGCTGGTGCAGGGCGACGATGCCACCAAGTTCCAGAAGCGCCGCTTCGAAGCGCGCGCGCCGCTTGCCGAGGTGACGCCCGATCTGGTCGCCAAGGCGCTCAACCAGGCGGCGAACCAGGTTGCGATCCAGGTGGCCGACTGGGTGGGGAAATAGGAGTTTATCCGTCGTCCCGGCGAAAACCGGGATCTCGGGCGGCGTTTTTCCCGCCTTCGCCTGGGATCCCGGTTTTCGCCGGGACGATGGCCTTATTGTGCCCGGCGCACCGCCGGCAGCGCGTTGCACACGTCGACGCCGCCCATCGGCACGGTGAAGAAGGCGCCGTCGCGATTCTCGCGCGCCTTGATCCAGGCGGCGAAGCGGGGATTGTCGGTGGCGCGATACTGGAAGCGCGGGCGCTCGTCCTGCGGCAGCTGGCTGGCCAGGCGAACCGAGAGGATCGGCGTCGGCGCCTGGTCCTTGGCATAGACGCCGAGCTGGGCGGTGCCGCGCGGCAGGCTGGAGAGCCATTGCATGCCCTCCACGATCCGGCCGACGATCGCGATGTTGCGGTCGAGCGGGCGCGGGGCATGGCCGATCACTGTGTAGAGTTCGGCGCCGCTGCCGGTGGAGGGGGCGAGGTCGCGGGCGACGCCGACCATCGAATAGCAATGGGTGAGCGAGCTCACCGCGCCGTAATTGGCGAGCGGCCAGCCATCGGCGCTGAGGCCGGTCTTCGCGGCATAGCTGTCGGGCCTGGCAAAGGCGAAGCTCTTCACCGCGTCGAAGCCGGGCCATTCATATTCGGCGGGCGGGGTCTCGATCACGCCGGGCGGGAGCGCGGTCTTGTCGTCGCCGCCGCCCCATTGCGTCACGTAATTGTCCTGCACCCGGTAGACGCTGGTGCCGTCCCACCAATGCGCCTCGGCGAGCTTGCGGATGTTGGCGACATGCGCGGGGGCGTAGCGCGGGGCGAGGCGGATGAAGACCTGGCGGCCGCCCTGCAGCGTCATCACCAGCATCTCGTTATCGGGAATCGCCTTCCAGTCCTCGGGCGCGGGATCGGCCGGCGACGGGGCGGCGGCGGTCTGGGCGGCGGCGGGAAGGACGGCGAACGCGGCAAGCGCTAGGATCGGCTTCAGCATGGCGCGAGAGTGGCACGGCACCACCTGCTTGCCTAGGCCTTCGCCAATCGCTAGGGCACGCAACTTCCAGAGCATGCGGAGCGGTGGCCGAGTGGTCGAAGGCGCTCGCCTGGAAAGTGAGTATACGGCAAAACCGTATCGAGGGTTCGAATCCCTCCCGCTCCGCCATTCACGCCCACCCAAGGGCCCGCAAGAACCCCTGGAACTTGCCGGAAAGCCGCGGAAAAAGCCCATTGCGGAAAGATCCCGGCGGGGTGGGGGCGCCTATCCGAGGACGTCGGTCAGAAGCCGCTTCCAGTTCTCGCCCATGATCTTGTCGACCTCGCGCGGACGAAAGCCCGCCTGTTCGAGCGCCCGTGAAATCCGTGCCATCCGGTCGATGCGATTGAGCTCCGGAATCACGACGTGCTCGGGCGTCCATTCGAACCCGGGCACGCCCTGGCGCCGCAGGGCGCGCCACCAGTCGAGATATTCCTGCACGCCCTTGCCATTGTCGTTCCCCAGCTTGATCAGATTGGGCTGGCCGGCCATCGGAAAGTCGTTGGCCACGCCGACCGCCTCCAGGCCGCCCACTTTCACGACATGGCGGACCTGCGCCACATAGTCGGCGATCGTCGGCGGATTCCGGCGCGTGAGCCAGAAGCTCATCATGAAGATGCCCATCACGCCGCCGCGCTCGGCGATCGTGCGGATCACTTCGTCGGGCGCGCAGCGCGGATGATCGACGATCGCCCGCGCCGCGCCATGGCTCAGCGCTATCGGCGTCTTCGACCGCGTCGCCGCCTCGATCATGGTCGGGACCGAGCCGTGCGAGACATCCGGCACTATCCGCAGCCGGTTCATCTCGGCCAGGCCCTCGATGCCGAGCGGCGTGAGGCCGGTCTGCCGAGTCTCCAGCGCGCCGCCCGCGAACAGGGTGTCGTTGTGATGGGTGAACTGCAGGACGCGCAGGCCCTTTTCGTGGAAATAGGCGATCCGCGAGAGATCGCGCGCGATCATCTCGGTCGACTGGAACTGCAGGAACACCGCGCAGCCGGGGCGGGCCCCGATCTCGCTGCCCTTCCTGGCGAGATAGGCGAACGGCGTGCGCCGCAGCCGTTCGACGGCCTTGTCGATCGCCGGATCATTGGCCGCGAAGTTCCGGCTGTAGCGGGGAACGCCGTCCGCATCGCGGGTCGCGATCAGATCGGAGACATCGGCGATCATCCCGCCCAGTCCGGCAGCGGCAATCTGGCTCAGATCCCCGGGAAGGAAACTCAACGAATCGAAGAACAGCCGGCTCCGCCCCCTGCCTCGCGCCAGGGCGGGTGCTCCCAAGGTGGCCGCCAGCGCGCCCGCAACCGATCGCCTCGTCCACATCACGCTTCCTCCCGGCCCTTTGGCGATTTCATAACCGCGCTCGCCCCCGACATGCCAGCCCCGCCACGCGCGCGGCACGGCGGTCGCGTCACTGGCGATAGCGGCTCGGCGGCGCCCCCAGCACGCGCTTGAACATGGTCGAGAAATTGGCGGGGCCTTCATAGCCGAGGTCCAGCGCGACCGCGGTGACCGGCTCTCCCGCGGCGAGCCGCGGAAGCGCGACCGAGAGACATGCCTGCTGGCGCCACTCGGCGAAGCTCATGCCGGTCTCGCGGCGAAAGAGCCGGGTGAAGCGGCGGCGATTCATCGCGAGCGCATCGGCCCATTCGTCGATCGTGGCGCTCACCCGCGGCGCTTCGAGAAAGCCATGGCATTGCGCGGCCAGCGCCGCATGGCGCGGGAACGGCACGAGGATGGGGATGATCGGCGCGCGATCGATCTCCGCCACCAGCAACTGCATCACCAGCCCGTCGCGCCCCGCCTCGTCATACTCGACCGGCACTTCCGCCGCGCAGACCAGCAGCTGGCGCAGCAGCGGCGAGACCGCGACGACGCGGCACGCGCCGCCCAGCGACGGGCAGGCCGCCGCCTCGATCAGCACGCTGCGGGTCTGGACTGCGCCGACCATGCGCACCGAATGGGGCGTTCCGGCCGGTATCCATACCGCGCGCTCGGGCGGTGCCACCCATGCGCCTTCGGGCGTGCTGACCGCGACCACGCCGCTGGCGGCATAGAGGAACTGGGCGCGGCGATGCTGGTGCTCGGCCAGCTCGAACGAGGAGGGATAATCATTGCCGATGCCGACCACCGGGCGCGGAACATCCTCGTAATCGTCGGGCGCACGATAGTGCGACTGTCCCATCATCAAAATAATTTATCCCATATGGCGAAGCGGGACGCTTTCTGGACCGCTAGTGCCGCGCTCACAAGGAGTGAATTATGAGCGACACCCGTGCAGCGACGATGGATGCCCCGCCGGCGGAGATGAACGGCACGGTGTTCGGCGTGATCGTCGCGATCAGCTTCTGCCACTTGCTGAACGACATGATGCAGTCGCTGCTTCCCGCGATCTATCCCAATCTCAAGACCGATCTGGGGCTGAGCTTCGGCCAGATCGGCCTGGTGACGCTCGCCTATCAGATCACCGCGTCGATCCTGCAGCCGCTGATCGGGCTGTACGCGGACAAGCGGCCCACGCCGCTGGCGCTTCCCGGCGGCACGCTCTTCTCGCTGGCGGGGCTGGCGATCCTGTCGGTCGCGCACAGCTATGGCATGGTCCTGGCGGGCGCGGCGCTGCTCGGCATCGGCTCCTCGGTCTTCCATCCCGAATCCTCCCGCGTGGCACGCATGGCCGCGGGCCAACGCCACGGCCTTTCCCAGTCGCTGTTCCAGGTCGGCGGCAATGCCGGCCAGGCGCTCGGCCCGCTCGCCGCCGCGCTGGTGGTGGTGCGCTGGGGCCAGTCGAGCCTCGCCTTCTTCGCGCTGCTGGCGCTGCTCTCGGGCGCGGTGCTGTGGAACGTCGCCGCCTGGTATCGCCATCACGGGCTGGCGCGGCTTGATGCCGGGCGCCGCGCATCCATGGCCGAGCTGCTTCCCAGGGGGCATGCGGCGCGCGGCATCCTGATCCTGCTCGCGCTGATCTTCTCCAAATATGTCTATCTCGCCAGCCTCACGAGCTATTTCACCTTCTACCTGATCCATCGCTTCCAGGTGTCGGTGCAGAGCGCCCAGCTCTATCTGTTCGCCTTCCTGGCGGCGGTGGCGGTCGGCACGATCGCGGGCGGGCCGCTGGGGGATCGGTTCGGGCGCAAATATGTGATCTGGTTCTCGATCCTCGGCGCCCTGCCCTTCACGCTGCTGCTGCCCTATGTCAGCCTGTTCTGGACCGGCGTGCTGGTGCTGCCGATCGGCCTGATCCTGGCCTCCGCCTTCCCCGCGATCGTGGTGTTCGCGCAGGAGCTGGTGCCGGGCAAGGTCGGCATGATCTCGGGCCTGTTCTTCGGCTTCTCCTTCGGCATGGGCGGGCTCGGCGCCGCCGCGCTGGGATGGCTCGCCGACACGACCAGCATCGAGACGGTGTACCAGATCTGCGCCTTCCTGCCCGCGATCGGCCTGCTGACGGCGCTGCTTCCCAACATCGAGCGGAAGGACGATCGGGCATCGCGCTGACCGCCCCTGGCGATCCCGGGAAGCGCGGCGGCGGCCGGCTTCAGAACCAGAAGCGGACGCCCGCCACCAGGCCGAGCGCCGATGGCTTCTCGCCATCGGCCCGGGCATAGTCCGCCGTGCGCCCCGCCTTCGCTTCCCAGGAAAGGCCGACATAGGGAGCGAAGCGCCGCGCGATCTCGTAGCGCAGCCGCAGGCCTAGTTCCGCGCTGGTCAGCCCGGTGCCGATGTGCTGCGCCGGCATGTCCTGGGCCGAGAAGTTGAACTCGGCGCGCGGCTGGAGGATCAGCCGCTGGGTGATGCGCTGGTCGTAATAGCCGCCCAGCCGGCCGAGCAGCTCGCCCCTGGTCGACAGGAAGACCGCCCCCTCGACTTCGAACATATAGGGCGCCATCCCCTCGAACCCGAGCGCGGCATAGGTCCGCGCCGGCCCCGGCCGGAAATCGTGCCGCACGCCGGCCTGCAAGTTGAAATAGGGATCGATGGCGCGGCTGTAGAGCAGCTGGACCTCGGCGCTCTCGATGCCGCCGCGAACCAGGCCCTCGCCTTCGCTCTTCACCGTCAGGCGATTGACGTCGCCGCCGAACCAGCCCTCGCCCTCCCAGCGATAGGCGTCACGCCCCGGGCGCGGCTGGAACTCGGCGAGGTTGAACAGGACGGAGCCGAGGGGCCGCCCGCCCATCTCGCGCATAGAGGCCTTGCGCGATCGCTCCATGTCGGATGCCGGGAAGAAGCGGTCGGCATAATGGTCGGCCGGCGGCGCCGGGGCCGGGGCATCGCCCGCCTCGAGCGCGGTGCCGACCGCCTGCATCGCGGGCGTCGTCCCATGATCCATGGCGCCGTGATCCATGGCGCCATGGTCCATCCCGCCATGATCCATCGGCTGCGCGTCCGCCGGCTTGTCGGTGCCGGGCGGCGCATCCTGTCGCGGCGCGGCGTTTTCCGGCGCGGGCGCGGGCTTCGGCTTCGCCGGGGCCTTCGGCATCGGCATGCCGTGCATGGAATGATCCTGCGCCGCCGCCGGCGCGCCCGCCGCCAACAGGGCACCGCTGGCGAGGATCGCGGCGCGCCGGATCATGCCGGGCCTCCCTTCGGCCGCACGCTCACGGTCCGCATCATCCCCGCCATCATGTGATACAGGAGGTGGCAGTGGAACGCCCAGTCGCCCACCGCGTCGGCGGTGAAGTCCCAGGTCACCTTGCCGCCGGGCTGCACGATCACCGTATGCTTGCGCGGCGCATGGTCGCCATGGCCGGTGACCAGCTCGAAGAAATGCCCGTGCAGGTGGATGGGATGGGCCATCATCGTGTCGTTGATCAGATTGACCCGCACCCGCTCGCCCTCGACGAAGGGAAAGGGCTCCATGGTGTCCGACATCTTCACCCCGTCGAACGCCCACATGAAGCGCTCCATGTTGCCGGTGAGATGGATGTCGAGGCTGCGCGACGGGGCGCGGACATCGGGGTTCCGATCGAGCGCCATCAGGTCCTTGTAGACCAGCACGCGGTGGCCGACATCCTCCAGCCCCTGGCCGGGCTCTCCGGTGCGATCCATCGGCATCGGCGAGATGGTCTGGACGCCGGGTGTCTTCCGCACCTCGGGCGCATAGGAGAAATCGCGCATCCGCATGGCGCCCATGTCCATGCCGGCCATGTCCGCGCCGGGCGCGCCGCCATGCGTGGAGTGATCCATCCGCGAATGGTCCATCCCCGCCATGTTCGCGGCCGCCTCGGCCACGCCGCCGAGCCTGGCCGAGGCGTTCCGCTCCGCGCTGGGATCGACGCCGCGCGCCGCCGGCATCGCGCCGTGCGACATGCCCTGCATGCCGCCGGACGCGGCGCCGCCGCCATGGTCCATCGACGACATGTCCATGCCCATGTCCTTCATCGTCGCCAGCGGGCGCGGGCGCAGCGGCGGCACCGCGGCCGCCATGCCGGGCCGGGGCGCCAGCGTGGCGCGCGCCATGCCCGAACGATCGACCGCCTCGCCGACCAGCGTGAACGCCCGGTCCTCTGCCGGCGTGACGATCACGTCATAGGTCTCGGCGACACCGATCTGGAACTCGTCGACCTCTACCGGCACGACATGCTGGCCGTCGGCCTGCACGATGGTGAGCCGCAGTCCCGGAATGCGCACGTTGAAGCTGGTCATCGCCGAGGCGTTGACGATGCGAAGCCGCACCCGCTCGCCCGGCTTGAACAGCGCGGTCCAGTTGTCGAACGGCCCGTGCCCGTTGACGAGATAGGTATAGGCGGCGCCGGTCACGTCGGAGATGTCCGCGGGATCCATCCGCATCTTGCCCCATTCGGCACGGTCCTTGCCCTTCTGGTCGCGCCCGGCAAGCAGGCCCGCCAGCGTCTGGCGCTGATAATTGTAATAGCCCGGCATCGCCTTCAGATTGCGGAAGATCGCCTCGGGGCTGGACCGACTATGATCGGACAGCAGGATCACATGCTCGCGATCGTAGCGAACGGGATCGGGGCCGGCGGGATCGATGATCAGCGGGCCATAGAGGCCGAGCTGCTCCTGCCCCCCGGAATGGCTGTGATACCAATAGGTGCCGTTCTGCCGGACTGGAAACTCGTAGAGGAAGGTCGAGCGCGGCGCGATGCCGGGGAAGGAAACGCCGGGCACGCCGTCGAACTGGGCCGGCACGATCAGGCCGTGCCAGTGGATCGAGCTGTCCTCGTCGAGCGCGTTCTCGACGTGCAGGCGGACATTCTGCCCTTCCCGCAGGCGGATGAGCGGCGCCGGCACGGTGCCGTTGACGCCGATCGCCCGATATTGCCGGCCGTCGATCGCCATGCGCTGCCGGGCGATCCGGAGCCTGATGTCCTCGCCGGAAACGGTCGGCAAGTCGGGCGCCAGGCCGGGGGAGACGCTCTGGGCCCAGGCGGGCATCCATGCGGCGAGCGCAAGCCCGCCGGCGCCAAGCCCGGCTCCGCGCAACAGCCTCCGCCGGTCCATCGTCTTCGTCATCATCACCCCTGTGCTGGGAATAGTTCTTTCCATCCGGTACGCGGCAGCGCCCGCCACCCCTCGCGGATCCGCCCGGACCGGGCCGCGGCGGATCAGCGCCCCAGCATCTCGCCCAGCCTGATGCGGGCGCGGCGGAGGCGCATCTCGACGGCCTTTCCGGTGATCCGCAGCACCGAGGCGGCCTCCGCCTGGCTCATGCCCTCGATCGCATGCAGCACGAGCGGCTCGCGGAGCGATGCGGGAAGCGCGGCGATCGCGCGGCGGAGCCGGGCGAGTTCCTGGCGGTCGGCGGCCACCACTGCCTGGTCGGGCCGGTCGTCGGGCATCGCCCCGGCGACGTCGTCGATGTCGCGGGCGAAGGTGAAGAACCGGCGCACCGTCCGGCGACGCGCCCAGTCACGGCATTTGTTGAGCGCGATCGTGGCAAGCCAGCCGCGCATCGGCCGCGCCGGATCATAGCGGCGCAGCGCCCGGTGCGCCGAGAGAAAGGTTTCCTGGACAAGGTCCAGCGCCTCGTCGGCATCGGCGACATTGCCGAGGACCAATCGATAGACATGGCTGCGATGGCGGCGCACGATCTCGGCATAGGCGGCGTCGGTTCCCGCCACGGCGAGCGTGACGAGGTCGCCGTCGGACAGGGAACCGTAATCCGACCTCACCGCGCGTCGGCGGTGAGCGCATGAACCACCGCACGGTCGAACACGGCCTGCTGATCGGGCCGCAGGATTTCCCGCATCGCGAAGATGTGCGCCAGCGTTTCCTTCTGCAGCTCCCCCATCGCGCGATGCGACGCATCGACGGCGGCGGTCACGCGCGGGCCGATGCCGTGCTCGGCCGCGATCGCCTCGGCCAGCCGGGCATTGTCCGACTTCATCTCGAGCTCCAGCGCCTGGCGGCGGACCGCGAAGCTCTGCTCGAGTAGCGCGAGCCGTGCCTTCTGCCCGTCGTCCAGCGTCAACTGGTGGTGCAGGACCTCGTGGAGCTCCGATCCCTGATGGCCCTGCGCCGGGATCAGCGTGCGGCCCACCCAGACCCCGGCCACAGCGGCCAGAAAGGCAATGGCGGCGACGATGGCCGCGAGCCTCGCCTGCCTCATCGCTCGGCCAGCAGCAGCGTCGACGGCGCGAGCGAAGCGGCACCGCCAAAGGGCGCCGCGGCGGAAGCCGGCGAGGTGCCGGGGCCGGCCGCCACCGCGCCGAGCACCACGGCGCCGATGCCGGCGACGGCGGCCATCCGGACGCCGGCCCGCGCTTCGCGCCTTGCCCGCACGCCCGCCAGCACCGCGGCCTCCATGCCGTCGAGCCCGGGATGATCCGCGTTCGCCAGCTTGCGCAGCGTCGCGTCGATGTCGGTTTCCATTGTCCGCTCCAGTTCCCTTCGTTGCAATACGCAGGCGAGCGCGTGCGCCCTCGCCCATCCTAATGGCGTTGCGGGCACCGGCACAGGGGTGAAGCGCGATCGACGGCCGCCTTCCGGATGAGGGATCGGTCCCGGCCCCGCGTATCGGTCGTGCCGGCATCTGGCCGGTTCATGGAGTCTCGACAATGCGCCTTGGAATCCTCACCGCCGCCGCGCTCTTGATGGCGACGCCCGCGCTGGCCCATCCGAAGCTGATGTCCGCCACCCCCGCGCCGGACTCGGTCGTCGCGGCCCCGGCGCGGCTGCAGCTGGTGTTCTCGGAAGCGCTCGTCGACAAATTCTCGGGCGTCGACCTGGTGATGACCGACATGCCGGGCATGAAGATGTCCGCGCCGATGAAGATGCAGCTCACCACCGCCTTGTCGCCGGACGGCAAGACCATGGTCGTGACGCTGACGAAGCCCCTGCCCCGCGGCGCCTACAAGCTCGACTGGCACGCCGTCTCCAACGACACGCACCGGGTGCAGGGCAGCTACGCTTTCAAGGTGAAGTGAGACATGGACACGCTTGGCGTCGCCATCAGGTTCGCGCTCTATCTCGACCTGGCGGCGGCGTTCGGCGTGTCCTTCTTCGCGCTGTGCGCCGCCGGGGTGCGTGAGGCGCTGCCCCTGCGCGCCATACTGATCGCGACGGGAATCATCGGGGTCGGATTGTCGATATTCGGCCTCGCGGTGATCGCGGCGGCCATGGCGGGCGTGCCGGTCGGGCAAGTGGATGCCGGCACCCTGTCGACGATCCTGACGGGCATGCCGCTGGGCAAGGCCTGGGCCGCCCGCATCGCCGGCCTCGCCCTCCTCGTCCTTTCGGCGTTCCGGATCGGGAAAAGGCCCGGCGCCGCGCTCGCCGCGGCGTCCATCGGCGGCGGGGCGGCGCTCGGCACCCTGGCCTGGGCGGGGCATGGCGCGATGGACGAAGGCGCGATCGGCTGGCTCCATCTGGGAGCCGATATCGCGCATCTCGTCGCCGCCGGGGCCTGGATCGGCGCGCTCCTCTCACTCCTCCTGCTGGTCGCACGCCCCGCCGCCCGCGCCGATGCCGGGCATCTCCGCACCACCCATCGCGCGCTCGACGGCTTCGCGCGCATCGGCACCGTCATGGTAGCGGTCATCGTCGCCAGCGGGATGGTGAACGCGTGGCTGCTCGTCGGGCCCGCCGGCGTGGCAAGCTTGCCCGGCACGCTCTACGGGCAATTGCTTCTCTGCAAGCTGGCGCTGTTCGCGGCGATGCTCGGCTTCGCGGCGGCGAACCGGTATCGCCTCACGCCCGCGCTCCTCGCGCGCATCGAAGCCGAAGACCATGACGGCGCCCTGGCCGCGCTGCGGATCAGCCTGGCCCTGGAAACCGCCTGCGCGGCGATCGTGCTGGCGCTCGTCGCCTGGCTCGGCACGCTGGAGCCGATCCTCGCGACGGGTTGAGGCCCCGGCCCGTATCGCCGCATATCCCCGCCGGCTGCGCCTCAGGCCGCCCAGGCGGACACGTCCTCCTGGCCGCCGATCAGCGCCAGCCCATGGGCAATCGAAGTGAGCTCGCCGCCGGCGGCGATCCTCTCCGCGCCGAAACGCTCCTCGAACAGCCGGCGGACCCGGGGCGTGAGCGAGGTGCCGCCCGTCAGGAAGACGCGGTCGATCGCCGCCGCATCGATGCCGGCGAGCGCCAGCGCCCGGTCCACCGCCGCCTCGATCCGCGCCATGTCGGGTGCGATCCACGCCTCGAACGCGGCGCGGGTGACTTCGGCCTCGATCGCAAGATCGCCGCCCTCGAAGCGGAAATGCGCCGCGTCCGCCGTCGAGAGCGCCCGCTTGAGCGCGCCGACCGCATGATAGAGCTGATAGCCCAGCTCGCCTTCGATCACGGCGATCATCCGTCCGATCGCCTGCGGATCCAGCGCCGCGCGCCGGAGCTTCTCCAGCTCGGCCAGCGTCTTGCGGTTGCGCATCAGCGCGAGGCGCGACCAGTCGGAGAAATCGGCGAACCAGCCCGCCGGAATATCCAGCACCTTGTCGAACGAGCGATAGTGGCCGCCCTTGCCGAGCAGCGGCAGGATCAGATGCTCGACGATTCGCTGGTCGAACCGGTCGCCGGCGATGCCGACGCCGGCATGGGCGAGCGGCGAGCAGCGGCGCGGGGCGCCCGGCGCCTCGATCCGCACCACCGAGAAATCGCTGGTGCCGCCGCCGAAATCCGCCACCAGCACGGTCGCCGGCTCGGCGATCCGCGTCGCATAGCTGAATGCCGCGCCCAGCGGCTCATAGACATAATGGATCTCGGCGCCGAACCCGGCGAACATCGCGTCGTAGCGCTGCCGGGCGAGCGCCTCGTCGGGCCGGCTGCCGGCATATTCGACCGGACGGCCGACCACCACGCGCCGCGCGCCGCCGGCCAGCGCCCCTTGCGCCCGCGCCGCCATCAGCGCCAGGAAGGTGCGGCCCAGTTCCTCGAAGCGCAGCCTCCGCTCGAAGACGATCGCATGCTCGAAGCTCGCGCTCGCCGCGACCGACTTGAACGACTGGAGGAAGCGGCTGCCCTCGGGAAAGTCGAGATATTCGGCGATCGCCCAGGGCCCGGCCGCGACGCCGAGCCCGCCGCGCTCCGCTTCGTCCTGCCAGAAGCACAGCGCCGAGCGGAAAACGGGATCGGCGCGTTCGGGCCCGTCCAGCCGCACCAGCGTGGAACCTCCCTCGTCCGCCAGCGCGGCGACGGAATTGGTGGTGCCGAAATCGAAGCCTAGGGCGGGAAGCGCGGTCATGGTCCGGGCGCCTCTATCGTCCTGCATCGATCCTGCACAACCTCTCCTTGGCCTTCGGCGCCCGGGCTGGACGGTGCGGGCGCATCGCAATCCCGAACCCGGGAGACCCGCATGATCCGCACCGCACGCTTCAGCTTTCTGGCCAAGGTCGCCGCCGCCATCGCGATCATCGCCGCGATGGACCGGCTGTTCCTCGGCGACGCGGCGGGATCGTGGATCGGCGGCTTCGCCCTTGCCTGGACCGGCGCGCTGCTCGCCACCCGCCCGGCGCTGCGCCGGCGGCCGAGCCTGGTCGCGCTGGCGATCGCGGCGGGCTTCGCCATCGTGCTCGCCCATGACCCCGGCGGCCTCGGATGGATGCTGTTCTGGAGCGCGCTCTCGATCGCCGCGCTGATGCCGCGCACCGGCCGGTTCGACGATGCCTGGCGCTGGAGCCTGCGCCTGGCCGCGCACGGGCTGAGCGGACCGCTCGCCCCGGCGCTCGACCTGATCCGCCTCGCGCGCCTGAAGCCGCGGCGCGGCGGGCACGGCCCGGCGAGGCTCGCAGCGCTGCTCGCCTTGCCGCTCGGCATGACCGCGCTGTTCGTCGCGCTGTTCGCCAGCGCCAACCCCGTCATCGCCCAGGCGCTCGCCCGGGTCCGCCTGCCCGGGCTCGGCGAAATGCTGTTCTGGGCGCTGCTGCTGGCGCTGATCTGGCCGAGCCTGCGCCCCACCCGCTGGGCGACCCGCGCCGCCGCCCTGCTGCCGCGCGCGGACATCGCCCTGCCCGGCATCCCGGCCGCCTCGCTGCTGCTCTCCCTGCTGCTGTTCAACATCGTGTTCGCCATCCAGAACGGGCTCGACCTCGCCTTTCTGTGGAGCGGCGCGCCGTTGCCGCCGGGCGTGACGCTGGCCGACTATGCCCATCGCGGTGCCTATCCGCTGATCGCTACCGCCCTGCTCGCCGGGCTGTTCGTGCTGGTGGCGCTGAAGCCCGGCTCGGCCAGCGCCGCCGATCCGGCGATCCGCCGGCTGGTGGTGCTGTGGGTGGCGCAGAACCTGCTGCTCGTCGCCTCCTCGATCCTGCGCACGCTCGACTATGTCGCGGCCTATTCGCTGACGAGCCTGCGGATCGCCGCGCTCGCCTGGATGGGGCTGGTCGCGATCGGGCTGGCGCTGATCTGCTGGCGGATGCTCGCCGGCAGGAGCACCGCCTGGCTGATCAACGCCAATGCGCTGATGGCGGCCCTGGTGCTGAGCGCTGCGAGCATCGCCGATCTCGAGGCAGGCGCCGCCGCCTGGAATGTGCGCCATGCCCGCGAGACGAGCGGTCGCGGAGTGGCGCTGGACCTCTGCTATCTCGCGCAAACCGGCCCCGCCGCGCTGCTTTCGCTGGTCGCGCTCGAGCGCCGGCCGCTGCCGCCCGGGTTCCGCGACCGGGTGCGCCATGTCCGCGCGCAGGTGATGGCCGATCTCGCCGGGCGGCAAGCCGATTGGCGGAGCTGGACCTGGCGCGGACGATATCGGCTGGAGACGGCGCGGCGCCTGCTCGGCCCCAATCCGCCCGCCGCGGCGACGCCATTGCCGGGCATGGAGCGGGATTGCGACGGAACGCTCCACCCCATCGCCGCCGAGCAGCCCGCCCCGGCGACGGGTCCGGCCGCTGCGCCGGCCGGCGACCCGATCGCCAACGCGGTCGAAAACACCACTCCGCCGTTGACCGGAGCACCTTCGCGATGATCCAATGCCCCATGCCCCGCACCATCCTCGTCGCCGATGACGATCCGCACATCCGGCAATTGCTCGTCTTCGCGCTCGCCAAGGCGGGGCTGGAGACGATCGAGGCGGCGGACGGCGAGGAGACGCTGCGGATCGCGGAGAGCCAGCAGCCAGACCTGATCGTGCTCGACATCAACATGCCCCGCATGGACGGGCTGGAAGTCTGCCGCAGGCTGCGTGCCGAGGGCGGGCTGCCCATCCTGTTCCTCTCGTCGCGCGACGACGAGATCGACCGGATCCTCGGCATCGAGCTGGGCGCGGACGATTATGTCACCAAGCCCTTCTCGCCGCGCGAGGTAGTGGCGCGGGTGATGGCGGTGCTCCGCCGCACCGCCGCGCAGGCGCCCACCGTCGATCGTGCCCCCGGAACGATCCGTCATGGCCGGCTCGCCCTCGATCCCGAGAGCTGGGACGCCAGCTGGGCGGGCGCCCCGGTGCCGCTCACCGTCACCGAGTTCGGCATCTTGCGCACGCTGGCCGGCATGCCCGCCAGGGTGTTCAGCCGCGACGCGCTGATCGATCGGCTGCGCGGGCCGGGCTTCGCGCTCACCGACCGGACGATCGACAGCCATGTCCGCAACCTGCGCGCCAAATTCGCCCAGGCGGGCGCGCAGGACCTGATCGAGACCCGGCCCGGCATCGGATATCGCATCGGCCCGTGTTCGGGCCAGTGATCCGGGGCACGACCCGGCGCGTGATCGAAGCGCTCAAGGCGCCGGTGCGGCGCCACTGGCCGCGGCTGCGGTTGCGGACGATCCTGCTCGCCACCCTGATATTCGTCGCTGCCCTGCCCGGCGCCGGCGCGCTGTTCCTGCGCGTCTACGAGAACACCCTGGTCCGCCAGACCGAGGCCGAGCTGATCGCCCAGGGCACCGCCCTTGCCGCCATCGCCAGCGCCGAATGGCCGGGCTCGGCCGGGCCCGAGCTGGTGCGCGAGCCGCCGCCGGGCGCGCGCGGCATCGCGGGCGGTCCGCTCTCGACCATCGACCTGGGCACCCGGCCGCTGCCCGAGCGCCCCGAACCGGTCGCGCTGCCGGGAAGCGCTTCGCCCGACGCGCTGGCCGCCGCCGGCCGGCTCGCCCCGCTGGTCGCCGCCACCGAAGACGCGACGCTCGCCTCGATCCTGCTGCTCGCCCCCGACGGCCGCATCCTGATCGGCAGGAACATCGGCAAGAGCCTGGCCGGCCTGCCCGAGCTCGCCACGGCGGCCCGCGGCCGGCCCGAGACCGTGCTGCGCCGCCGCGGCGACTATCGTCCCGAATATGCCTTTGAATGGCTGAGCCGCGCCTCCGGCCTGCGCATCCACCATGCCCGGCCGGTGCTGGCGAACGGCAAGGTCGTCGCGGTCCTGCTGCTCTCGCGCTCGCCCCGCGCGCTGTACCGCGGACTCTACGAGGATCGCGGCAAGATCCTGTTCGGCATCGGCGCGATCTTCGCCACGCTCGTCGTGCTGAGCGGCCTGCTCTCGCGCGGCATCGCCCGGCCGATCGAGATGCTGAGCCAGGCGACCCGCGACGTCGCGCGCGGCGGCGGCACCGTGCCCGAAGTGCCGCGCACAGCCGCGATCGAGATCCAGGCGCTCTATGCCGACTTCGCCACCATGGCCGGCGCGATCGACCGGCGCTCGCGCTATCTGCGCGACTTCGCCCATGCGGTGAGCCACGAGTTCAAGACGCCGCTGGCCGGCATCCGCGGCGTGATCGAGATCCTAGAGGATCATCACGCCGGGATGAACGAGGCGGACCGCCGCCGCTTCCTCGCCAATGCCGGCGCCGATGCCGACCGGCTCGCCCAGCTCGTCACGCGCCTGCTCGAGCTGGCGCGCGCCGACATGGCCGAAACCGATGCCGATGCGGCCACCGATATCGCGCCCGCGCTGCACCGCATCGCCGATGCCTGGGGCGAGCGCGGGCTGGCCTTCGCGATCGACGTGCCCGGCGCGCTGCCCCGCGCCGCCCTGCCCGGGCCGATGCTGGAGGCGATCGTCGGCAGCCTGGTCGAGAACAGCCGCCAGGCCGGCGCGGACCGGGTGCGGCTGGCGGCGGAGGAGGCGGGCGGCGAGATCCTGCTGACCGTCGCCGATGACGGCCCCGGCATCCCGGAGGCGGATCGCGCCCGGATCTTCGAGCCCTTCTTCACCAGCCGCCGTGCCGCGGGCGGCACCGGGCTGGGCCTGCCGATCGCCCGCTCGCTGCTCGCCTCGCATGGCGGGACGATCGCGCTGGCGGCGGCCGAGCGCGGGACTCGCTTCGAGATCCGCATGCCGGCCGCCTGAACCACCGTCGCGTTCTCGAACTGCGCGTCGCCGGGGGACTCGCCAAAGTTCACGCCAAGCGCGGTTCTCGCGGCAGCCTATTTTCCCTAATTTCCCGTCAACCGGCCGCATCTCGCAACATTCTTGCGTGTGCGTGATCCTATCCATCCAACAAGACAAAGAGCGGCCGGACGCGAAGCTCGGCTGCGAGACGCAAGCAGGCGAAATCCTACATAGCAAGGGCGAGGAAGGATTGTCCCGGGCTCAGCTCCAGCCCCCGCCCAGCGCCTTGTAGAGCGCCGTCGCCGCCTGCGCCTTGGCCGCGCGTGCCTGCTGGTCGCGCTGCTCGGCGGCAAGCAGCGACTGGCGGGCGCGCTCCAGCGTCAGCCGGTCGTCCTCGCCGCGATCGGCGCGCTTCCGGGCAAGCGCGAAGGCCCCCTGTTCGCGCTGGAGCGACGCGGCGGCATCCTCCGCGGCGGCACGCGCGTTGAGGAAGCGGTTGATCGCCGCCTCGCTGTCGGAAAGCGCGCCGATCACGGCCTTTTCGTAGCGCGCCGCGGCCTGGTCCGCGCGCGCATCGGCGGCGCGGATCTGGGCGCGGATCGTGCCGCCCTGGAAGATCGGCCAGGAAAAGCTGGGCCCGATCTGCAGGCGCGTCGAATCGGTCGAGAAGAGATCGCCGGGCTTGCGCGCCTGCTGGCCGATGCTGCCGAACAGGCTGAAGCGCGGGAAGAGATCGGCGGTGGCGACACCGATATCGGCGGTGGCCGCGGCCAGGTCGCGCTCGGCGCGGCGCACATCGGGGCGGCGCTCGAGCAGCTCGGAACGCAGCCCCACCAGGATCGCATCGGGGCTCGCCGGCAAGGGGCCCGGGGCCTGCAGCTCGGGCACCAGCTGCTCGGGCGGCGCGCCCGCCAGCGTGGCGATGCGATAGGCGGCGGCGCTGGCCTGCGCCCGGGCATTGGGCACCGCCGCCGCGCTTGCCCGGGCGGCGGCGTCGGCCCGTTCGAGGTCGAGGCGCGAAGCCTCGCCGGCATCGAAGCGCAGGCGGGTGAGGCGGGCGAGCTCGGCATTGGACAGCGCCTGCTGCTCGGCGGTGGCCGTATCGGCCTGGGCGGCGCGCAGGTCCATATAGCTGCGCACCACTTCGGCGATCAGCGTCAGCATCACGTCGCGCCGGGCGAATTCCGCGCTCTGCTCGCGCGCCGCGGCGCCCTGCATCTGGCGCGTGCGGCGCCCCCACAGGTCGATTTCCCAGCTCGCGTCGAAGCCCAGGTCGAAGAGCGGGAAATCGCGCGAGAAACCGGGAAAGGGAATGCTGCCGAGCGGCAGCTGGCCGTTGTTGCTCAGCACATTCTCCGTCCCCGAGCCGGTGGCGGTGACGCTGGGCAGCCGCCCGCCCGCAATCGCCTCGCGATTGGCCCGCGCCTCGGCGAGCCGGCCCTGGGCCTCCTTGAGATCGGGGCTGGAAGCCACCGCGCGCCGCACCAGCGCGGAGAGCTGCGGATCGCCGAACCGGTCCCACCAGCTCAGGTCGACCTGGCCCGGCGCGCCGGCCTCCAGCCACTGGGGTGCCGCCTTGGTCTCGGGCGCGTGATAGTCCGGCCCGACCGCGCAGGCGGAAGCCAGCAGCAGGGGCGGCAGGAACAGGGGAAGCGAGCGGATCATCGGGATCACTCCATGCGCGCGCGGAAGAGCCAGGCCGAGGCGGAGAGCGTGACGCAGGCGATCAGCGCGAGCGGCCAGAGCTGGTGGAACACCGCTTCCGCCGGCATCGCCTTGAGGAACAGCCCCTGGACGATGACGAGGAAATAGCGGGCGGGATCGAGATAGGTGATCGTCTGCAGCCAATCGGGCATGTTGTCGATCGGGCTGGCATAGCCCGAGAGCAGGATCAGCGGCGTGGTGACGAGGAACACGCCGAGAAAGGCTTGCTGCTGCGTCTGCGATGCGGCCGAGACGAGCATGCCCATGCCGATCAGCGCGAGCAGATACATGCCGAGCGACAGCCAGAAGAGCAGCAGCGATCCGGTGAAGGGCACGCCGAAGACCAGCGGCGCCACCACCAGATAGACGCTGCCGTTGATCATCCCGATCACGAAGGGCGGCACCATCTTGCCGATCAGTATCTCATGGACCCGCAAGGGCGAGACCATCAGCTGGTCGAACGTCCCCAGCTCGCGCTCGCGCGCCACCGATTGCGAGGTGATGGCGAGCCCCGCCACCGACGTGATGATCGCGACGAGCGAGGGGAGCGTGAACCAGATATAGTCGAGCGCCGGATTGTACCAGTTGGTCACCACGCTGCCGCCCGCCTGCCCGCGCAGCTGCGGCGGGGCCAGCTCGGCGCCCAGGGTGCCGGCGATGTTGGTGACATAGCCCGCCACGATCTGCGCCGCGTTGGAGCGGCGGCCATCGAGCACCAGGCCGATCGTGGCGGTCTTGCCGCGCGCGAGGTTGCGGTCGAAATCCTCGTCTATCACCAGGGCGGCGATCACCTTCTGGTTGTCGATCGCCGACTTGAGCGCGGCCGGCGTCGCCAGCCGCTCGATCCGGCGGAAATTGGGGCTGCCGGCGATGCGCTGGACCAGCTCGACCGAATGCGCGCCCGAGCTGCGGTCGAGGATGCCGATATCGACATTCTTCACGTCGAGCGTGGTGGCATAGGTGAAGATGAAGAGCTGCATCAGCGGCGGCACGAACAGCACCAGCCGCGCCTGCGGATCGCGCAGCACCGCCCACATCTCCTTGACGATCATGGCGAACAAGCGGCGCATCAGTCGAGGCTCCGGCGAGTGACGCGGAAGGAGAGCGTGAAGAAGACCATGCCGAAGGCCAGCATGATGCCGATGTTCGGCAGCAGCAGCCCCCATTGGTCGCCGGCCAGGAACACCGTCTCGAGGCTGGGGATCAGGTAGCGCGCCGGGACGATATAGGTCAGCGCCTGGATCGGCCAGGGCATCGAGCCGATCTCGAAGATGAAGCCGGAGAGCAGGAAGGTCGGCAGAAAGGCCGAGAGCAGCGCCACCTGGCTCGCGACGAACTGGTTCTTGGTCGCCGCCGAGATGAACAGGCCCAGGCCCAGCGCCGGCATCAGAAAGGCCGAGGAGATGGCGTAGAGCGCGAAGATCGAGCCGCGGAACGGCACGCCGAATATCCATATCCCGATCACCGCGCAGAGCGTCATCGAGGCCTGGGCCAGGAAGAAATAGGGGATGACCTTGCTGGCGATGAACTCGGCCATCGAGATCGGCGTGGCCATCATCGCCTCCATCGTCCCCCGCTCCCATTCGCGGGCGACGACGAGCGCGGTGAGCAGGGTGCCGACCATCGTCATCACGTTCGCGATCGATCCGGGGACGAGGAAGAATCTGCTCTTGAGCTCGGGATTGTACCAGTAGCGCGCCGAGATGGTGACCGGCGCCTCGCGGGCGCCGGGATCGCGCTCCAGCCCCTCGGCCGCGGCCCAGGTCGCGCGAACGCCTTCGCCATAGGCCGCGGCGAAATTGGCGGTGTTGGGCTGGGAACCATCGGTGACGATCTGGATCGGCGGGACCTTGCCGCGCTTCACGCCCTGGCCGAAATCCTGGGGGATGACGATCAGCGCGCGCAGCTCGCCATCGATCAGCTTGTCGCGCACTTCCGCGACGGTGCGCGCCTCGGTCACCAGGAAATAGCGCGAGCTGCGATAGGCCTGGGCCAGGCGGAGCGCGGGGCCGCTGCCGTCCTGGATCACCAGGCCCACCCGGGTGCGCGTGCTGTCGAGCGAGACCGCATAGCCGAACAGGAAGAGCAGGATCATCGGCAGCACGAAGGCGATCAGGAAAGTGGAGGGATCACGCAGGATCTGCGCGCCCTCCTTGCGGACCAGCGCCGCCAGGCGCCTGAGGTCGAAGCGGAAACTCATGCGGCTTCCCTCGCTTCGCGCTTGCGGTCGAACGCCTCGATCAGGGCGATGAACGCGTCCTCCATCGTCGGGTCCTCCGCACCGGTGAGGCGGGCGGCCTCGGCCTTGAGCTCGTCGGGCGTGCCGGTGGCGATCTGCTCTGCGCGGTAGATCAGCGTCGCCCGGTCGCAATATTCGGCTTCGTCCATGAAATGGGTGGTGACCAGCACGGTCACGCCCTTCTCGACCAGGCCGTTGATGTGCATCCAGAATTCGCGGCGCGTGACGGGATCGACGCCTGAAGTCGGCTCGTCGAGGAACAGCACCGGCGGCTCGTGCATCACCGCGCAGGCCAGGGCGAGGCGCTGCTTGAAGCCCAGCGGCAGGGTGCCGGCATTGACGTCGAGCTTGTCCTGAAGCTCGAAGATCTCGATCATCGCCGCGATCGCCCGGCGCGCCTTGTCGCGCGGCAGGTCATAGGCGCCGGCGAAGAAATCGAGATTCTGGCGAACCGAGAGATCGCCATAGAGGGAGAATTTCTGGGCCATATAGCCCAGCTGGGCGCGGGCGTCGGCCCGGCTGTGGCGCAGCGACCGGCCCGCGACCGCGCCGGTCCCCGACGTGGGCGAAAGCAGCCCGCAGAGCATCTTGAACGTGGTCGACTTGCCCGCTCCGTTCGGGCCGAGAAGCCCGAATATCTGGCCCCTGGGGATGCGGAAGTTCATGTCCCTGGCCGCGGTGAAGTCGCCGAAGACCTTGGTGAGGCCGTTCGCCGCGATCGCATCGACATCGGTTTCGGGGATGGTGCGATAGCGCTCCGCCAGCGCGGACGTGCCCTTGGGGCCGCCGCCCAGCCGCTCGATGAAGCCGTCCTCGAAGCGCGGATCGGCAGGCTGGACTTCGGTGTCCGGGCCGGCCGCAAAGGCGCCGGCATCGGGCACCCGCCTGCCGTCCCGGAGCAGCAGCCGCACCGAGCGGCCCTGGATCGTGCCGTCGATCACATCGTCGCGGTCGAGCGCATGGGTGAGGAAGGCGCGGCGGCGCTCCTTGAAGCCGGTGACGCGGATCACCCGGTCCCGCACCCGGCCGGTCAGCTCCGCCGGCGGCCCGTCGAACAGCAGCTTGCCTTCGTTGAGCAGATAGACGGTGTCGCACTTCTCCGCCTCGTCGAGATAGGCCGTCGACCACAGCACGCCGATGCCCTGCCCGGTCAGGTCGCCGACCATGCTCCAGAGCTCGCGGCGGCTGATCGGGTCGACGCCGACGCCGGGCTCGTCGAGCAGCAGCACCCTGGGCGTCTTCACCAGCGCGCAGGCAAGGCCCAGCTTCTGCTTCATGCCGCCCGAGAGCTTGCCCGCCAGCCGATCCTGGAAACGGGCGAGATCGGTGAATTCGAGCAGCCGGTCGAAGCTCGCCCGCCGCTCGTCCTTCGGCAGGCCGCGCACTTCGGCGTATAATTCGAGGTTCTCGATGACGGACAGGTCTTCGTAGAGGCCGAAGCGCTGAGGCATATAGCCGAGATCGTCGAGCTTCTCGCCCGGCGCGCCGCCGAGCACCTCCACGATTCCCGAACTCGGCGCCATCAGCCCGGCCAGGATGCGGATCAGCGTGGTCTTGCCCGCCCCGTCCGGCCCGACCAGCCCGGTGATCCGTCCCGGCGCGATCGCCATCGCCACGCCGTCGAGCGCACGGTTGTCGCCGAAGCATTTCACGAGATCGGTGGTTTGGGCGAGGGATTGGGTCATCTTCTCCCTTCCAGGGAGGGGAATGCGCGGGGAAGCGCGCACCACCCCCCTCAATCCTTGTGCTTAGGCCGCGCGCCGGGCACCGAGACGCTCACCGGCTGGCCCTGGCGCAGCGCGTCGTCCGGATCGTCGACGATGATGCGCAGCTGATAGACGAGATCGGTGCGCAGATTCTCGGTCTCGACCGTCTTGGGCGTGAACTCGGCGCGCGGCGAGATATAGCCGATCGTGCCGTGATAGCGCCTGGGATTGCCGTCGGCGGAGACGACCACCTTCATCCCCGGGCCGATCCGCGAAAGATCGCTCTCCGCGACATAGGCGCGCACGCGCAGCGGCCGCAGGATCGCCAGCGTCAGCACCGTCTCGCCGGGCTGGACGATCGCGCCGGGCTCGCGGGCGCGCGTCACCACCGTGCCGTCGGTCGAGGCGAGCAGCCGGGCATCGCCGAGATCGGTCGCGGCACCCTGGCGCGCGGCCATGGCGGCGCGGACGTCGGCAGCGGCAGCGGCGACGTCCTCCTTGCGGCTGCCGGCGTGCATCAGCGAGAGCGCCTGGCGCGCCTGGGCAAGATCGGCACGCGCCTTGTCCCGCGCCGCCACCGTCTGCTCCCAGACGTCCCGGCTGATCGCGCCGGGCTCGACCAGCGGCTGGCGCCGGGCATAGTCGCGCTCGGCATCCTGCGCCACCGCGGCGGCGGCATCCGCGCGGGCGCGGGCCTGGGCGATGTCCTGCGAGCGATTGCCGTTGCGGAGCTTGGCGAGCTGCGCCTCGGCCTGCGAGACCTGCGCGTCTGCCTGGGCGATGCGGCTGTCGAGCGTGGCGGCATCGAGCGTGGCGAGCAGCTGGCCCTGCTTCACGCGCGCGCCTTCCTCCACGCCGATCGCGGCAATGCGGCCGCTCACCCGGAAGCCGAGATCGACTTCGCGGATATCGACATTGCCGTTCAGCCGAAGCGCGCCATCGTCCCGCGCCTTGAACAGGCCGAAGCCGCTGGTGGCGATCGCGGCGATCACCAGCCCGACGATGACGACGAAGATCGCGATGCGGCGGCGGTTCATGCGGCATTCTCCGACAGGATGCAGAGGGCATTGGCGCGCAGCCGCGCGCGAAGGAGCGCCCGGGTGGGCTCGTCGATCGTCTCTACCGAGAGGATGCGGGTGACGGCGGCACGGCAGACCCGCAGCACCAGCGTCTGGCCGAACAGCATGATCCCCATGGCCAGCACTTCGCGCTCGCCAAGATCGGTGCGGATACGGCCAAGAAGCGCGACGAAGACGCCCACGACCTCCTGCATCACGCCGGTGTAGATCCGGTCGAAAGCCTCGGTAGGGGCCTGTTGCTCGCGCGTGATGAACAGCGACCAGGCTTCGGATTCGGGGCGGATCATCATCAGCGCGAAGCCGTCGAGCAAGGCGAGCAGCGCCTCGGTCGCCTGTTCGCGCGTGCCGGCGCGCGCGGTTTCGCGGGCGATTTCAAGCGCGGGGCCCTGGATCTCGCGGACACGGGCGGCGATGTGATCGGCGGCGGCGAGGTACAGCCCCTGCTTGCCGCCGAAATGATAGGTGATCGACGACATCGCCGTGCCCGAGGCGCGCGCGATCTCCCGCGTGCTCGCGCCTTCGAAGCCGTGGCGGCCGAACTGGTCGATCGCCGTCTCGATCAGCGTCTGGCTGGTCATCGCAAGCCCTGTTCGTTCGAACGAACAATACTGCATGATGCTGCAAGGAACAAGCCCCGCCGCGCATAACGCGCGGCGGGGCCCGGGGTTCAGCGGCCTGGGATCCGATCAGGAACGATCATGGTCACCGCGATGGTGAGGATCGCCGCGATGATGGTGGCCATTATAGCCGGGACGGCCAGCGCCAACGCGCCGGCCATGCGCAGGATTCGCATGCGCTTTCTCCTGGAGACGATGACAACGCGCGAGTTCTGAAAATGCCCCGGCCCGCACCGGAGCGGCTCTGGCTAGGCCAGAGCCTTCGCCGCCGCCGCCAGGTCTTCCACGAACGCCGCGAATTCATCCTCCGCCTTCGCCCGGTCGGGCAGGCGCAGGAGATAGCTGGGGTGGATCGTCACCCAGCCGAGCCCGCCTTCGGGCAGCTCCAGCACCCGGCCGCGCGTCGCCGCGATCGTCACGGCCCTGCCGAGCAGCTGACGGGCGGCGGACGCGCCCAGCGCCACGGTCATCCCGGGCTTCACCAGCGCGCGTTCCTGCTCGTACCACCAGCGGCAGGCCTGGATCTCGCCGGCATCGGGCCTCGCATGGATGCGGCGCTTGCCGCGGCGCTCGAACTTGAAATGCTTGACCGCGTTGGTGACGTAGACGCTGGCGCGATCGATCCCCGCCGCGGCCATGGCGCGGTCGAGCATCTCCCCGGCGGGGCCGACGAACGGGCGACCGGCCAGATCCTCCTGATCGCCGGGCTGCTCGCCGACGAGCATCATCCGGGCATCGGGCGGGCCTTCGCCGAACACGGTCCGCATGGCATGCCGGTGCAGGTCGCAGCGGGTGCAGTGCGCCGCCTCGTCGCGCAGCGCCCGCCATGCCGCATCGGCATCGCCGCCCGACCGGACATGTGCCGCCACCATCGCCGTCTCCCGCTGGCGCGCGGTTGCGACCAGTTCCCGCACCAACGCGGTTTCCGGCATGTTTTTCCAGTATTTGCGCGGCATCTCCCGGAGCATCGCACCGGTCTTCAGCCGGGCCGGATTGAAGATCGCGGCGTAATAGGTCTTCCAGATGTCCTCCACCGGATCCTCGCCGGGAGCCTCCGCCCGGCTGGCGCCGGGGCCTTCGCGCAGCACCTCGGCATCCCAGTGGAGCGAGAGCGCGGGCGTGAGGATCGACCAGCACATATTGGCGAACCGCTCGACGAAGAAGCGGGCATTGGCGCGGACGATGTGATGGGCCGGCTCGAACCAGGCGACATAGCGGGCGCCGGGCGCGCCGATGCCCGGGAAAGGCGGGGAGTCGCGTACTTCGCGGAACCGGACAAAGGCACGCATCTTGTGGATGTCGCGGCGGACTTCGCGGGCCATCGCCTCGAGCCGGCGGACGCGCGGATCGGCCGAGTCGGCGATGCGGCGGGGATCGTCGGCTAGCAGCGCATAGAGCAGCGCGAAGCGCGCGGGATCGCCGTGCAGGATCGCCGACCGGGCGAGGTCCAGGAACCGGGGCGGGACCTTGACGACGCGGGACGCGACCACCGGCATCGCGGCTTCGCCGGCGAACAGGTCCGTCGGAGTCTCGCCGACCTGCCAGAGGATTTCCGACGGGGGGACGCCGGCCTGGGCAAGCCCGCGCGCGGCATCGCGCCAGCCCTCGAAATCGTCTTCGCTTGCCAAGGTGACGACGCGCACTCTGCCCTCCGGTTGGCGGGCTCTAACGCCCCGGCGCGGATTTCGGCATCGATTCGATCCATTGGCGGACCAGCGCCACGCCTTCCTTGTGGACGGTGGCGCGGCCGAGCTCGGGCATGGCGATGCCGGGATCGGTCGATTCCATCCGGTAGAGCAGGATCGAGGCGTCGGGCGCGCCGGGAACGATGTCGAAATCGCGCGTGCCCGCCCCGCGCCCGGCGGCGGTGGGGCGCTTGAACAGCCCGCGCTGCTCGGGATCGGCACGGACGAGATCGAGGAACAGGCCCGAATTGGACGCGGCGCCCCGCGGATTGTGGCAATGTGCGCAGTTGATCTCCAGCCAGGCACGGGCGCGCGCGTCGAGCGGCGCGGCGCGGTCGTCCCAGCGGGCGACGCGGGGCGCGTCCGCCGGAAGCCGGTCGAGCATGCCGGCGGCCAGCATCGCCTCGAGCTGGCCGCCATGGTTGAGATAGCGCGCCTTGATGCCGATCGGCGTGACCTGGCCGGCCAGGCCGTGGCAATCCTTGCACTGGTTCTGGTTGGGCACGGCATAGGAAATGGCGTGCCGCTCGCCGGACGGATCGGTGAAGGCGACGGGGATGCGCGTGCCGGCGCGCTTCACCTCCGCATCGGTCCCCTCCGCGTTCCAGACATAGGGTATCGGCACCCAGCCGCCGGCCCGGTGGAGCAGCACCCGGGTTTCCAGCGGCTTGAACCGGCCGTCCACCGGATAGCCGAAAGTCTTGACCAGCGCCGCCCCGACCGGGAGATCGAGCGGCCCGTCCGGATCATATTTCGCCCGGGTGCCGGTGGGCAGGTAGATATAGCGCTCCTTGGCCGCATAGTCCGAGAAGAGCGGAGTCTCGAGGTCGTAATGGAACAGGCCCCGGGCCGGGGCGCGCGCCGCGAGATCGGTGAAGAAGCCGAATTCGGAGAGGCGCGCGGGATAGCCCTCGCCGGTGATCGCCGCGTCGTTCACTCCGCCCGGCCGGCCGAGCAGCGCGGCGGCGAACAGGGCGACCGCGCCGAGCAGCGCCTTCATTTGGCGGCGGCCTCCATCGCGGGCGGGAGCTTGAAGCTCTGCCAGGGCGGCGGGGCCGCGTTGTCGAGCTTGATCATCTGCGGCCTGGCGGTCTCGATGCCGGCGCCGAGCGCAAGACCCAGGGTCAGCACCGGTCCGTCATCCCCGGTGAGGCGCACCTTGTCGCCGCCGGTGCCGTCCCAGAAGACGGGCGGCAGCGCGCCGCCCAGCGCCGCCGCAAGCTCCTTGCCGCCGGGCATGGCGGGGGCGAAGCCGGCCCGGCCATGCTTGTTGCCGGCGAGGCGGATGTTGCGGGGATAGGGATCATAGCCCTTGTCCTCGAAGGGCTGGCGATAGGCGACGACCATGATGTTGGCGGTGCCGTTGCCGCTGAGTTCGTTGCTGGTCACGCTGACGTCGTTCTCGGCCATCACCAGCACGCCGGTGCCGGTGGGGACAGTGGCGACGGTGTTGCCGGGCGGGGCGAAATTGGGGGTATCGTTGTCGATCGCCCTGTTGCCGTGCACCTTCACCCAGCCGGCCCCGCGCCGGGGCAGGGCGGGCAGGTCGAACACCAGGATGCCGCCGGTGTTGTGGGTGGCGAGATTGTTGGTGACTTCGGCAAAGCCGCTATTCTCGATCTCGATCCCGGCGACATTGTACATCGCGGTGGAATTGCGCACGACGATCCGGTTGGACTGGCCGACATAGATGCCCGCATCCGAAGCGCCCTTAACGGTGACGCCGTCGATCAGCACATCCTCGCTCTCGACCGGATAGACGCCATAGGCGCCGTTGGTCGCCTTGGGCCCGCCGGTCCATTCGACGCGGACATTCTTGTAGACGATCCGGTCGGCTCCCTTGGACTTGATGCCGTCGCCCTTCGAATCCTCCACCGCGAAGTCGCGCAGCACCACATCGTCCGAAGTGACCAGCAGCCCCTCGCCCGCGCCCAGCTGCCCCTTGAAGCTGAGCACCGTCCGCTCGGCCCCGGCGCCGCGCACCGTGACGCCGTTCACGTCGAGGCTGAGCCCGTCGGTCAGCTCGAAGCGGCCGGCGCCGATGCGGACGGTGTCGCCCGGCCTGGCGTCGAGCAGCGCGGACTGGAGCCGTTCCTGGGCATTGGGGCCAGCCTCGACGACAAGGTCGCGGGCCAGGGCCGGAGTGACGGCGAGCAGCACCGTCGCGAGCGCGCAGAATCGAAGCATCCCTCTCTCCCTCTTGCGTATTTTTGAAGATGATACGCCGATCGGGAGAAATTGACAGGCCTGTCAATTAGGTCCGTGGCAGACGAATTCGATCAGCCGCCCATCGGGATCGCGAAGATATCCGGCGTAATAATTGGGATGGATGTGCGGGGCGAGCGCGGGCGCGCGATCGAGGACATGGCCGGCATCGCGGCCGGCGGCATAGATTCGGTCGACCGTGGCGCGATCGGGCGCGGCAAAGGCGAAGTGGAGGTCGGACGGCGCCTCGCCTTCGACCAGGAACAGGTCGAGCGCGGAATCATTGCCGAAGCCCTTGGCCGGGCCGTCGACCTTCTGGGTATAGCCGAGCGGTGCCAGGGCATCGGCATAGAAGGCCAAGCTCTCGGCCAGGCGGGTGGTGCGGATCTCGATATGGTCGATCATGACATTCTCCTTCGCCCCGGGAGATACGGGCGCGCCCGCGCGGCTTTTCCGCGAATAGGGGAGTCGAATCGGCGGATTTCGGCGCATTTGCACGCTAGGGTGCGGCCGATGGCCCGATCCGATCTCGACCCCTTCGACCGCAGGCTCCTCGCCCTGGTCCAGCGCGACGCGGCGCAGACCGCCGAAGCCCTGGCCGGACAGGTCGGGCTTTCGGCCTCGGCGGTGCAGCGGCGGCTCAAGCGGCTGCGCGCGACGGGCGTGATCCTGGGCGAGATCGCCGTGGTCGATCCGCTCAAGGTGGGGAAGCCCAATTTCTTCCTGGCAGCGCTGGAGATCGAGCGCGAGCGCCCCGAGCTGATCGCCCGGCTGCGCCAATGGCTGGCCGCGGAGGAGCAGGTCCAGCAGGTCTATTACGTCACGGGCACCGCCGATTTCGTGCTGGTCGTCGTCGCACCCGATGTCGGCGCCTATGACGCGCTGATGAGCCGGCTGATGGCGGACAATCCGAATGTGCGCCGCTTCACCACCAATGTCGCGCTGGGCGTGGGCAAGCGCGGGCTGCTCGTGCCGATCGCCGACTAGGCTATTCGCGCGAATTCCCCGGCGGACCGGCTTCGGCGCGCGAGCAAGTCGCGCTGCCGATCACGATCGGCGAAGATAGAGAAACTCCTTTGTATACAATGATATGGGAGGCGATCCCGGGTTCTCTCTAGCGATGCTCCGCTTGCCCCTCGCGGAGCGACGCGTCGAGCATGTCGACGATCCCGGCGATCGAAATGGTGAAGACGCCGCCCCGCGCCTCGCGCCACGTCGCGATGCCCGCGGCGGGATCGGGGAAATCCGGCTGGCGCGCGGCAAGCCGGGTCACGCTCGCGTCAAGGGTCCGCCGCGATACCGGCAGGTGCTGCACCTCGCCGCCGGCTATGGCGAGGTCGACCAGGCTGACATGGTAGATCGGATCGCCGCGCGGATCCGCCTCGATCGCCTGGATCTTGAGCAGCGACCGCGGCTCGACCGGGCGCGTGCGATATTCCCAGACCTGCCCGGCGGCATAGCCGGGACGCTCGGCGGGCTGGCCGGAGCCACCGAGCAAGGCGAGCAGCGCGACGAGCAGCTTCATGCCGGCGAGCCTAGCCGCGCGTTCAGGCGCCGAACAGTTCGAGCTGCGCGTGCCTTGGCGCGACCAGCGCATGCAGGTCGGCGCGATCGGCCAGCGCGACCGGGCGCCAGTCCTCGGCGATCAGGAACGGGCGGACCTTGGCGAGCGAAGCCGTCAGCCGGGCGATATCGGCCAGGCGCAGCCGGCGCCAGCGGCGCGCGGCGAGGATCGCGTCAATCGCCTTGACGCCGAGCCCCGGCACCCGGAGCAGCGCCGCGCGCGGGGCGCGGTTGACGTCCACGGGAAAATGCGCGCGGAACTTCAACGCCCAGGCGAGCTTGGGATCGATGTCGAGCGGGAGCATGCCGGTGACGGGATCCGCCGCCTCGGCCACTTCGCGCGGCGCATAGCCGTAGAAGCGCATCAGCCAGTCGGACTGGTAGAGCCGATGCTCGCGCATCAGCGGCGGGCGCCGGAGCGGCAGCACGGCGCTGGCATCGGGAATCGGGCTGAACGCCGAATAATAGACGCGCCGCAGCTGGAACCGGTCGTAGAGCCCGGCCGCGCGCGCGATGATGTCCCCATCGGTGGCGGCATCGGCACCGACGATCATCTGGGTCGACTGGCCGGCGGGCGCGAATTTCGGCGCGGCCTTGTAGCGCCGGCCGGCATCGGCGCCGTCCTCGATCGCGGCACGGACGTCCCGCATCGCGCCTTCGATCCGGGGCGCGGACTTTTCGGGCGCCAGCCGCACCAGCCCCGCCACCGTCGGCAGCTCGACATTGATCGAGACCCGATCGGCATGGAGCCCGGCCTGGCGCACCAGCTCCGGATCGGCATCGGGAATCGTCTTCAGATGGATATAGCCGCGAAAGTCATGCACCTCGCGCAGCAGCCGCGCGACGCGGACGATCTGCTCCATCGTATAGTCGCTCGAACGAATGATGCCAGAGGAAAGGAACAGCCCCTCGATATAGTTGCGCCGGTAGAAGCCGAGCGTGAGGTCGACCACCTCCTCCGGCGTGAAGCGGGCGCGGCGGACGTTCGAGCTCTTGCGGTTGATGCAATAGTGGCAGTCGAAGATGCAGCTGTTGGTCAGCAGGATCTTGAGCAGCGAGATGCAGCGTCCATCCGGCGCATAGGCGTGGCAGATGCCCATGCCCTCGGTCGAGCCGAGCCCCCTGCCCGCCGCCGAATTGCGCCTGGTCGTGCCCGACGAGGCGCAGCTGGCATCATATTTGGCGGCATCGGCGAGGATGGCGAGCTTCGCGCGGAGATCGAGCTGCGACATTCGTTCGCTTTATGTTCCAGATGTTGCGGTGTCCAGCGGGTTGTGGAAGGAGGCGAGCGAACACAATCGCTTCCTCCCCGAGCACATCTGGGGGCGGAAATTCTGGAGCGCGCGATGCGATTGAGGATCGACCGGCATTTCCGCGCATTGCTGGCCGTGCTGGCGGTCACCTGCCTGCTCGGCTTCGGCTTCAAGCAGCATTGCATGCCGGGCGGCTGGACCGATTCCGAACAATATCTCACCGGCTGCTACAGCGACGCGGTACCCTTCTGGACGGCGCGCGCGGTGGACAAGGGCAGCATCCCCTATCTCCAGACCCCGATCGAATACCCGGTGCTCACCGGCGCGGCGATCTGGATCGAAGGCGCGGCGACGCATCTGATCTTCGGGCGCGAGGCCAATGACGCCAAGTTCCTGGGCGTGGTGACGGCAGTGAACATCGCCCTCGCCTTCCTGATCCTCTGGATGTTCCGGCGGGCCGGGATGGACCGGCGACGGCTCTGGTGGTGGGCCGCCGCGCCGCCGCTCATCCTCTATGTCGGGCATAACTGGGACATGATCGCCGTCACGCTGGCGGTGTGGGCGATGCTGCTGGCCCGCGAGGGCCGGCTGATCCGCGCGGGGGCCGCGGCCGGGCTGGGCGTGGCCGCCAAGCTGTTTCCGATCGTGATGCTGCCCCTGTTCGCCCTCTCGGCGTTTCTCGGGCAGGGCCGCGGCTGGTGGCAGCGGGTGGTGCGCGCCGGCTGGGTGAAGCTCGCCGCGATCGGAGCCTGGCTGGCGGTGAACCTGCCGGTCGCCTTGCTCGCGCCGGCGAACTGGAGCGAATTCTACCGCTTCTCGCAGGCGCGCGGCGGCACGGTTGCCGGGACCTGGGACGTGCTCGGCAATCTCGGCATCCTGCAGCTCGGCACGCCGGGCAAGAACCTCCTGGCCGCCCTTGCCTTCGCGATCGGCGGGGCCGCCATCATCGGCCTGGGCTGGCGGCGCCACCATGCGCGGCTCTGGCTGCTGTCGACGCCGCTGCTCGCCTGGTTCATGCTCACCAACAAGGTCTATTCGCCCCAGTTCGACCTGTGGCTGTGGCCGATGCTGGTGATGACCGCGCCGCGGCTATGGCCGGTGGCGCTGTTCGCGGCGACCGGGATCTTCGCCTATTTCGCCGAGTTCTGGTTCCTGGCCGGCATGGACGGCGCCTGGCCGGCGGCGAACACGCTGGACGTTGCCGGCGCCGCGGCGGCGCGCGCGCTGGTGATGCTGTGGCTCATCGCCGATTGCGTGCGCCGCGCGCCGCCCGAATGGGTGACACTCCCGCTGGCGCGCCAGGCAGAAGCCGCTCTCCCCGGGCGAGCGCACCGGAAAGGCGCGCGCCGCCAGGAGCGGTGATGTGGGAGGGGGCCCTCCGGTTGGCGCGGCTCCCCTCCCAGGCTCTCGTGGCGCGGGCGCGGGAGCGGAATCAGCTCAAGGCAGCGGCAGATTCTCTTCGGCCTTCTTGCGCGCCCGAGCTTCGGCGCGGGCAATGGTCGCCTTCCGCACGAAGCAGCCGGTGCCGCCGCCGGCCCCGGTGGTCGAGCAGCTGCCGGTGCCGAAATCGCCCGAGGTGAGCGCGTCCTGCGAACGCACCGCCCAGCTCTCGGTCTTCTGCGGCGGGCCGGCCTGTTCGCGCAGGTTCGACGGGATGCGATAGCGCTCGCGCTCGTCGAGGCGCTTGCAGACCACGATCTCCTCGCCGTTCGAGTTGGTCGGGCACTTGTCCTTGCCATAGATCACCAGCACGCCGTTCTGCGCCGCGTTCTGGGCATGCGCGGCAACGGGCGCCAGCATCGGAAGGGCGGCGAGCGCGCCTGCGATCATGATCCGGTTCAACATCGGCTTACTCCTGCTGTGCCGTGCCTGGTCCAAAACGGCTGAATGGGGCCTTTATATCCGTTTCGATATCGCAATGGCAGCGCGGCAGCCGGCACGGATCAGCCCGGACAGCAGCGGATAGGCCGGGGCATGCTCCGCGCCGTGCGCGAGCGCGGTATCGCGATGCTCGAGCTCCTCCTCGCGGAACTGCGCCACGGCTTGGGCGAGCTCGGGATCGCTATCGCCGATCTCCTCGAGCTGCTGCTGGTAATGGAGGTCGATCTCGGTCTCGATCGCGGCGGTGCAGGCCATCGCCGCTTCGGGGCCCATCGCCGCGGTGGCGGCGCCCAGGGCGAAGCCGGCGACGTTCCAGAAGGGCTGGAGCGCGGTCGGGCGCACGCCGCGGCGCGCGATCATCGCGTCGAAAAAGGCGCGGTGACGTTCCTCCTGGCTTGCCATGCCGGCGATCATCCGCGCCATCGGCGTGCGATCGCCCATCACCGCGAGCTGGCCAGCATAGATGCGCGTCGCGCCATATTCGCCCGCCTGGTCGACGCGGACCATCGAGGCCAGCCCCTCGCGCCGATCGCCGGGCTTCCAGCTCATGCGCGGGCGCCCTTGCGAGCGGCAAGCAGGAAGATGGCCGCGGCACCGCCGAGCGAGAGGATCGCGTTGAAGCCGGCCAGGCTGATCCCGAACAACGTCCATTGCGGCACGTCGCAGCGGATCAGCGGCCGGCGCAGCGCATCGTTCAGCATGTCCATCGGATTGTCGCCATGCACCTGGGCGGTGCAGGCGGTAATGCCCTCCCACCATTTATACTCCACGCCGGCATGGAAGACGCCGATGCCGCCGCTCACCGCGATCAGGGTGGCGGCGAGCAGGACGATCGTCATCTGCAGCGGCCGGCCGCGCACGAAAAAGGCCGGGAGCGCGACCAGGATCGCGGCATAATGCGGCCAGCGCTGCCACCAGCACATCTCGCACGGCACCAGGCCGAACAGCTCGGAGAGATGCGCGCCGCCCACCAGCGCGAGGGGAAGGAGGAGCGCGATCCAGCGCGCGATGCGGAGGCCGTCGTTACGCATGGCTTACTTGCTCCGTGTCGCGGCGACCTGGGTCTTGGGTCCGAGGCGGGAAATGGTCTGCAGCGCATAATGCAGCTGGAAGTCGTCGATCCCCTCCTTCTTCAGCTGCTCCGCCGTCTTGGCGAAGCGCGGATCGGCGCGCTGATCGTCCTCGAGCACCGAATCGTCGACCTTGTCGTTGTTGATCAGGTGCGCGCGCAGATCCGCCTCGCGGATCGAGGGGCGGGTCTTGTAGTCGGGATCGGTGAGCTGGGGCACGAGCAGATCGGGCTTGATGCCGCCTTCCTGCACCGAGCGGCCCGATGGCGTATAATAGCGCGCCGTGGTGAGGCGCAGCGCGGCGCGCGGACCCATCGGCAGGATCGACTGGACCGAGCCCTTGCCGAAGCTGCGCACGCCCATGACGAGCGCGCGGTGATGGTCCTGCAGCGCGCCGGCGACGATCTCCGAGGCCGAGGCGGTGCCCGCGTCGATCAGCACGACCACCGGCAGCCCCTGGGCCAGATCGCCCGGGACCGCGACGATGCCCGGCTCGCTCACATCGGCATACCAGCGCTCGATATCGGCCTTCTCGCGGCCGCGCTGCGAGACGATCTCGCCATGCGTCAGGAATATGTCGGACACTTCGATCGCCTGGCTGAGCAGGCCGCCGCCATTCTGGCGCAGGTCGACGATATAGCCCAGCGGCTTGTGGCCCAGCTTCTTGTCGATCTCCTGGATCGCCTTGATCGTGTCCGCCCCGGTCTGGGCCGTGAAGGTGTTGATGTTGAGGATGCCGACGCCGTCCTTGACGTCCCACTTCACCGGCCGCTGCACGATGATCTCGCGCTTCATGGTGAAGGTGAGCGGCTTGTCCGCGCCCGGGCGGATCACGGTGAGCGTGACGCTGGTGCCCGGCTTGCCGCGCATCTGCTGGATCGCATCGTCCAGGCTGCCGCCGACGATGAACTTGCCGTCGATATGCGTGATGAAATCGCCCGATTTCATGCCCGCGCGCGCGGCCGGCGTGTCCTCGGTCGGCGCCACCACCTTCACCGCCCCGTCCTCCTGGGTCACGGTGAGGCCGAGGCCGCCATAATTGCCGTCGGTCTGGATCTTCAGATTGTCGAAATCGAGCCCGTCGGCATAGCTGCTGTGCGGATCGAGCGCCGCCAGCATGCCCTGGATCGCGCCCTTCATCAGCGTCTTGTCGTCCACCTTGTCGACATAGTTCGCCTTCACCTGGCTGTAGACTTCCATGAAGGTGTCGAGCTCCTTGAAGCTCGAAGTGTCCACGCCGGCCATGGCGCCCGAGGCAATGGGAACGAGCGCCAGCGCGCCGACCGCGGCGGTGACCTGAAGGAACGAACGAAGCATAGTTACTTTCCGGAAACGCGTTCGAGGATCAATCTAGGACGGGATCGCGGCAAATGCACGGCACAATCAGCCGAGCAGGCGCGCAAGGTCCATGGGCTCGCCGCGCCGGCGCAGCTCCACCGTGACGCGCGGCGCGTCGCCGCCAGGGGCCCGGCCGATGCGCGCGCCCTGCATCACATGCTCGCCGACGCGGACGCTGGTGCCGCCCAGCCCGGTGACCGAGCTGGTCCAGCCATTGCCATGGTCGATGATCACCACGCCGCCATAGTCGCGGAACGGGCCGGCGAAGAGGATGCGCCCGGCCGCGGGAGCCACGGCATCGCTGCCGGCCGCGCAGGCGAGCGTTACGCCGCGGGCGCGCACCCCGGTGGCGGAAAGCTCGCCCATGCCGGTGACGACCGCGCCGGCGACGGGCAGAACATAGGGGGGGCCGGCCCTGCGCGACGGCGCCGCGACGGCGCTGCCGGGTCGTGGCAGCGGGCCGGGAAGCGCGGCGAGATCGGCCTGGATCCCGGCGGCCTGGCCCGCCGTCTCCATCTGGTCGACGATCTCGCGGGCGCGCTCGCCCAGCGCAATGGCGCGGTCCGATTCGACCAGCGCGCTCGAGGCAAGCCGGGCGGAACGGGCGCGGTGATCGGCCTCGAGCCGGACCAGGGCGACCCGCTCGTCCTCGATCCGCCGGCGCGCCGCGCGGAAGCTCTCGACCGCGGCGAGCGCATCGGCCCGCAGCGCGCGGATATGGCCGAGCTCCGCGCGCACGTCGCGCGTGCGGGCCTCGACCACGGGCATCACCGTGCCGAGCACGGCGCGGACATGGACCATGTCGCCGGTCGATCCGGGCTGGACCAGGCCGAGCACCGCTGGGCGGCGGGCCATCGACTGGAGCGCGGCGATCAGGCGGAGGATCGGGCCCTGGCGCTCGGCGACGCGGGTGCGCTGCGCGGCGAGCTGGCGGTCGACGATGCCGATGCGCGCCCGGGCGGCGGCGATGTCGGCCTCGGCGGCCTTGATACGCTCGGCGGCGGCGGCTTCCTGCGCCCGCGCCCGCGCGGCCTGGTCGCGCTCCGACGCCGCCTGGCGCTCGAGCTGCGCGCTGCGCGCCTGCGCCGCACGGCTCTGGGCAGTGGCCTCGCGCAGGCGGCCCTGCTGCTCGCCGAGGCTCGGCGCCTGCGCCGCGGCGAAGCTGCCGGTGGCGAGGATCGCCAGCAGGCTGGCGCCGAGGATCAGCGGGCGGAGCACCGGCTCAGCCTTCGCGATGATAGGGGTGGTTGGCAAGGATGGAAGTGGCGCGCCACAGCTGCTCGGCGAGCATCGCACGCGCCAGCATGTGCGGCCAGGTGGCACGGCCGAAGCTGAGCAGCAGATCGGCCTGGGCGCGATCGGCATCCTCGAACCCGTCCGCCGCGCCGATCAGGAAGCGCGCCTCGCGCACCCCGTCGTCGCGCCAGGCGCCCAGCCGCTCGGCGAGCACCCGCGAGGGCAGGTTCTCGCCGGTCTCGTCGAGCATCACGATCCGGGTGCTGCCCGAAAGCTCGGGAACCTTGCCGCCCGTATCGGGCAGCTCGGTCACCTTGCTCGGCCACTGGATGCGCCGGAGATAGCGATCGACCAGCTCCGCCTCCGGGCTGCGGCCGATCTTCCCGCGCGCGACGATATGGAGCTGCATCGCCCGTGCCGCCCCCTTTCTAGCGGATCACGCCTGGCCGGCTTCGCCGAACGACCACATCCGCTCGAGATTGTAGAAGCTGCGCACCTCGGGGCGGAACAGGTGGACGATCACGTCGCCCGCGTCGATCAGCACCCAATCGGCGGTGGGCAGGCCCTCCACGCGCGGGGTGCGGCCGAACTCGGCCTTGATCTTGTCGGCGAGCTTCACCGCCATCGACGCGACCTGACGCGTCGAACGGCCGGATGCCACGACCATATAATCGGCGATGCTGCTCTTGCCGGCGAGCGGGATCGAGACTGTCTCGACCGCCTGATCGTCGTCGAGCGACGCCATCACGAGCTGATGCAGCGCCTCGGTGCCACCAGCGGCATCGGGCGAACGCAGAACATTGGGCGATGTGGCCAAGGGGCCTCCTAGGGTTGCAACTTGTCTGTGCGCGCTTGTTGTGGAGACGACGCGGAAAAACGCCGGTGCCAGGCGGGATCGGCGGCCCGAAGGCTCGTCGCCGAAGTCGGATCGGGGCGGAAGCGCAACAGCACGAGGGCCGGCAATCTCCAACGCGTCCAGTTCTTCGCCTGGCCTGCGGGCCACACAGCGCGCCGCAGCCAACCCATTGCAGGACTTGCATGGGCATCGCGATCATACCCCGGACGCGCGATCACCGCAATCGGAACCTGCTCGGCAATGTCGCGCCAGCGCTCCCATTTGTGGAACTGGGCGAGATTGTCCGCGCCCATCAGCCAGATGAAGCGATGCTGCGGGAACAGCCGGGGCAGCTTGCGGACGGTGTCGGCGGTATAGCGCGTCTTGATCCGCTTCTCGATGTCCGACACGCGGATCGGCGCATGCCGCGCCATGCGCCGGGCCGAGGCCATGCGCGCCTTGAACGGCGCCATGCCGGCCTTGTCCTTCAGCGGATTGCCCGGCGAGACGAGCCACCACACCTCGTCCAGCCCCAGCGCCCGGATCGCGTGGAGCGAGAGCTTGCGATGGCCGAGATGCGCCGGGTTGAAGGAGCCGCCGAGCAGGCCGATGCGCTTCATGGCTCGACCAGCCAGTCTTCGCGCTCATGATGCACGCGCAGAACCTGCACTGCCGCTTCCGTCGCGCGGTACAGGATCACGTGCGGCGTATCGAGGACGCGCAGAACCCGCAGACCATTCTTCAACGGGCGTCCCGACCGGGGAAAATTCGCGAGAAATGCGGCGCGACGATAGATCGCCGTCAGCGTCGCGACGGCGGAACCAGGCGTGGCATTCTCATCGAGCCAGGCTTCAATCCTGCGAATGTCATCCCGTGCAGGTACCGTCCAGATCAGGGCCGGCATCGAGCCCGGTGCTTTTCGATCATCTGCTCGAGTTCCGCCATGACTTCGGCATGCGGCACGACTTCATCGCGCTCGGCGGCATCGATCCCCACCTGCACAAAGGCCATGAAGTCGGCTTCGCTCTCCGCAACGCGCCGGATCGCCTCGGCAGCGAAATCGGCACGGGTTCGACCCTGCGCGGCCGCAACCTTGTCGACAAGGTCCAGCGTCTCGTGATCGAGACGCGCGGTAACGACGGCGGATTTGCTCATGTCACTATTGTATACATTCGTATTCAAAAGTTCAAGGCCGCGCCTGGCCCGTGCCGCGCACCACCCATTTATAGGTCGTCAGCCCTTCGAGCGCTACCGGTCCGCGGGCGTGGAGACGGCCGGTGGAGATGCCGATCTCGGCGCCCAGCCCGAACTCGCCGCCATCGGCGAACTGGGTGGAGGCGTTCCACATCACGATCGCGCTGTCGACCTGCGCCAGGAAGCGCTCGGCAATGGCCGCGTCGGCGGTGACGATCGCATCGGTGTGGTGCGAGCCGTGCGCGGCGATGTGCGCCATCGCCGCGTCCACGCCGTCGACCAGCTTCACCGACAGGATCGAATCGAGATATTCGGTGTCCCAATCCTCGGCATCTGCGGCAACCGCGCGCGGCTCGAGCGCCCGGATCTCGGCATCGCCGCGCAGCTCGCAGCCGGCATCGGCCAGCGCGGCCAGCACCGGCCGCGGATCGGCGAAGCCGCGGTCGATCAGCAGCGTCTCGGTCGCGCCGCAGATGCCGGTGCGGCGCATCTTGGCGTTGCGCGCGAGATCGCGCGCCATCGCGGGATCGGCGGCACCGTCGATATAGGTGTGGTTGAGCCCGTCGAGATGAGCCAGCACGGGGACGCGCGCCTCCGCCTGGACCCGGGCGACTAGGCTCTTGCCGCCGCGCGGCACGATCATGTCGATCGCTCCCTCGGCGGTGAGCATCGCGCCGACCGCGGCGCGATCGGTGACGGGAACGAGCTGCACCGCATCCTCGGGCATGCCCCCCTCCGCCAGGCCGCGGGCGAGCGCGGCATGGACGGCGCGGTTCGAGCGGATCGCCTCCGAGCCGCCACGCAGGATCGCGGCATTGCCCGCCATGGCGCAGAGCGCGCCGGCATCGGCGGTGACGTTGGGCCGGCTCTCATAGATGATGCCGATCACGCCGATCGGCACGCGGACGCGCGTGAGCACCAGGCCGTTGGGCCGCTCGACCCGGTCGATCACGTCGCCGACCGGATCGGCGAGCCCGGCCACGGCCTCGACGCCGGCGGCCATGGCTTCGATCCGCCCGGCATCGAGCTTCAGGCGATCGAGCAGCGCGCCCGACAGGCCATTGGCTTCGGCGGCGGCCATGTCCTCGGCATTCGCGGCCTGGATCGCCTGCATGTCGGCGCGGATCGCGGCGGCGGCGGCGCGCAGCGCGGCGGCCTTGGCCGGGGTCGGCATGGCGGCGAGCTGCACTGCGGCGCGGCGGGCGCGTTGGGCCATCTGGGCGATCTGGGCTGCGGTGTCGGTCATGCTGCGCTTGCGCCTAGCACGTGCAAGATCAAGCTGATAGGTCGGGCGCCATGTCGGGGGGAATCGAAGCAGCCGGGGAACTGGCGACGGGGGCATTGCTCGGCCGTGCGGTGGAGCCGCAGGCGGGCGAAGGGCATGGCGCAGGTCATGATGCGGCGCATGGGCTGTGCCTCAATTGCGGAACGGCGCTGATCGGATCGCATTGCCACGGCTGCGGCCAGGCGGGGCATATCCATCGCTCGCTTTCGGCGATCGGGCACGACATCCTGCACGGCGTCTTCCATTTCGAAGGCAAGCTGTGGCGCACCCTGCCGATGCTCGCCTGGCGGCCGGGCGAGCTGACGCGGCGCTACATCGCCGGCGAGCGCGCCCGCTTCGTCTCGCCCATGGCGATCTTCCTCTTCTCGGTCTTCGCGATGTTCGCGGTCTTCTCCTGGGTGGGAATCTCGGCGCCGACCGAGCTCAATGCCGGCAACATGAAGCCCTTCGTCGCGATCGACTATGCGCGCAAGGATGCGCAGGCGAAGCTCGACAAGGCGCAACGAAAGCTCGCCGCGGCCACCGACGAGGAGGATAAGGCCGAGTATCGCGAGCGCATCGCCGATGCGCAGCAAAGCCTGGCCGGGCTCGACAAGGCAGCCAGGTCGCTAGGCGGCGGCAATGTCGACATGGCCATGGCGGAGGCCCATACCGGCTGGCACGCACTCGATCACGGCATCGAGAAGTGGCAGAAGAACCCGGCGCTGATGATGTATAAGCTCCAGTCGGCCAGCTACAAATTCTCCTGGCTGCTGATCCCGCTCTCGGTACCGTTCCTATGGGCGCTGTTCTTCTGGAAGCGCCAGTACAAGCTCTACGACCATGCGGTGTTCGTCACCTATTCGATCACCTTCATGTCGCTCTTCTATATCGTGGTGGCGATCGTCGCCGCGATCGGGCTGGGCGGCGGCTGGCTGGCCGTGGCGGCGCTGGCGATACCGTTCGTCCATGTGACCCGGCAGTTGCAACAGGCCTATCAGCTGAACTGGTTCTCCGCGATCATGCGCGCCTGGGTGCTGACCTTCTTCATCACCTGGATCCTGACGATCTTCGTGCTGATCCTGGTGGCGCTGGGGCTGTTCGGATAAGCGGAGCGGGCGGCCTGGGGTCCCGCCTCAGTCAACGGACGCCGTCATCCCGTGCAGGCGGGGAGGACGAAAGAAATCAAAGCCTTCCAGCTTTTGCTCCCAGGCCGTACCGACGTTCAGGCCGGACGAGCGCGTAGCAACCCTTCTCCGGTCACTCCGGCCTCGTGCCCGGGTCCACCAGGCGGGTTGCGAAATCGCCGGGCCGGAATCCCGGGCGGGATTACGATCCAGGAAGATGGCGGCGAAGAAAAAGGGCCTCCCCGGACGACCGGGAAGGCCCTTTCCTTTGGAACTGGAGCCCCGCCTCAGGCGCCCTGCGGTGCCGGCTGGCCGAACGGGCCCTTGGGCTTGCGAATCTTGGGAATCGAAGTCCCCGCTACCGCCGCCGGCCGCGCGGCGGCGCCCGGATCCTCGCGGCCCAGATCCTCGCCCGCGATCAATCGCTTGATCTCTTCGCCGGTCAGCGTCTCATATTCGAGCAGCGCCTGGGCGATGGTGTGAAGCTGGTCGATATGATCGGTGAGGAGCTGGCGGGCACGGGCAAGGCCGCGCTCGACGAACGCCTTCACTTCGCTGTCGATCAACCGCGCCGTCTCGTCCGACATCGGCTTGGCGCGGGAGATCGCATAGCCGTAGGATTCGTCGCTCTCCGAGAAGTCCAGCGGGCCGACATTGTCCGACAGGCCCCATTTGGTGACCATCGCGCGGGCAAGCCGCGTCGCCTGCATGATATCGTTCGAGGCGCCCGACGAGACCTTGTCATAGCCGAAGATCAGCTCCTCGGCGATGCGGCCGCCAAATGCCACGGCGATATCCGCGTGCATCTTGTCACGGTGATAGCTGTAGCTGTCCCGCTCCGGCAGCGGCTGGACCATGCCCAGCGCGAAGCCGCGCGGGATGATCGTTGCCTTGTGGATCGGGTCGGCCGTCGGCTCGTGCGCGAAGACCAGGGCATGGCCGGCCTCGTGATAGGCGGTCATCCGCTTCTCGTCGTCGGTCATCACCATCGAGCGGCGCTCGGCGCCCATCAGCACCTTGTCGCGCGCGTCGTCGAACTCCTGCGCCGCCACCAGCCGCTTGCCGCGGCGGGCAGCGAGCAGCGCAGCCTCGTTGACCAGATTGGCGAGATCGGCGCCCGAAAAGCCCGGCGTGCCGCGCGCGATCACCCGCGGCTCGACGTCCGGCGCCAGCGGCACCTTCTTCATATGGACCTGGAGGATCTTCACCCGGCCTTCGATATCGGGACGCGGCACCTGGACCTGGCGGTCGAAGCGGCCCGGACGCAGCAGCGCGGGATCGAGCACATCGGGGCGGTTGGTCGCCGCGATGATGATGATGCCCTCATTGGCCTCGAAGCCGTCCATCTCGACGAGCAGCTGGTTGAGCGTCTGCTCGCGCTCGTCATTCTGGTTGCCGAGGCCGGCGCCGCGCGAACGGCCGACGGCGTCGATCTCGTCGATGAAGACGATGCAGGGGGCCGACTTCTTGGCCTGCTCGAACATGTCCCTGACACGGGACGCGCCGACGCCGACGAACATCTCGACGAAGTCCGAGCCCGAAATGGTGAAGAAGGGCACGCCCGCCTCACCCGCGATGGCGCGGGCGAGCAGCGTCTTGCCGGTGCCGGGCGAGCCGACCAGCAGCGCGCCCTTGGGAATCTTGCCGCCCAGGCGGGCGAACTTGGTCGGGTCCTTGAGGAACTCGACGATCTCCTGCAGCTCCTCGCGCGCCTCGTCGATGCCGGCCACGTCGTCGAAAGTGACCTTGCCTTCCTTCTGGGTGAGCAGGCGCGCGCGCGACTTGCCGAAGCCCATCGCGCCCGAGCCCGAGCCCTTCTGCATCTGGCGGATCACGAAAAAGGCGATGCCGAGCATCAGCAGGAACGGCAGCGACTGGTAGAGGAGGTAGATCCAGATGTTCGGCCCCTCCTCGGCGCGGGCCGAGACCTTCACGTTCTTCGCGAGGAGCGTCCCGATCATCGCGGGATCCTCGGGCGCGTTCGTGCGGAACTTGCCGCCGTTCGACAGCTCGCCGCTGACCACGCCGGTGGCGCGCGAGATGTTCACCGACTTCACTTCGCCGTTGTTCACCTTGGCCATGAAATCGGAATAGGCCACGGCATCGCCGGGCGCGGGGGCATTGTTCTTGTCGAAGATCGTCACGAACAGGGCGAGCGCCGCCAGGATGCCCACCCATATCAACAGGCTCTTCATCCAGGGGTTGCCGCCCCCATTGTCGGGGCCCTGCTGCTTGTCGTTGTCGCTCATGCGGATTCGGTACCTTTCCGCTGCCCAAGATAGGCACGGCCAAGTTAATGGCAATGGAACAGCGTCGATCAGTGTGATCGACGCGGTGGCGCCAGCGCGAAATGCCAGATAGCAGCCCCGGCCCGGGCGATCACTTCCGCAATCGTACCGGTGCCTCCCGCATCCAGCGCGGCGAGCAGGGGCTCGAGCCCGGTCTCCCGCCACTCGGGGCCCAGGCCGTGCGCGGCGCGGACGGTCGCCACCGCGCGCTCGGCGAGACGGCGGCGGATCTCCCGGGGCAGACCGGCGGGGTCGAGCGCGACCGCGCCGCCGTCGACCACCGCCCGCGCCTGCCATTCGCGATCGGCGAGCCAGGCCAGCGCGTCCTCGGCATCGCGCAGATTGCGCGCCGCGGCGGCAAGGCGATCGGCGGGCAGCTCCCCCATTTGCGCCAGCAGGGCGCGGATGCGGGCGCGGTCGAAGCGCGGATCGGCGTTGGAGGGGTCGCGCACCGGCGCGATTCCCGCGTCCGCGACCACTGACTCAAGTTCCGCCCGGGTCCAGTGGAGCAGCGGCCGGATCAGCATGACCCGGCCAAGCGGCCGGGCCGCCGCCATCGCGGCAAGCCCGCCCACCCCGGCGCCGCGCCGGGCCCGCATCAGGAAGGTCTCGGCGACATCGTCCTGCTGGTGCGCGGTCGCGAGCCACGCGGCCCGGCCCGCCGCCCAATCGGCGAGCAGCTTGTAGCGCAGCGCCCGCGCGCCCTGCTGCAGGTTGCCGGCGGCCGGCACGGTTCCGCCGAGCGTCTCGTGCGGCAGGCCGAGCCGATTGCACAGCTGCCGGACGAACCCGGCTTCCTCCGCCGCTTCGGGGCGCAGGCCGTGATCGACAGTCGCCGCGATCACCGCGCCGGGAAAGGCCGCATGGGCGAGAAGGAGCAGTCCCAGGCTGTCCGGGCCGCCCGAGACGGCCAGGGCCAGCGCGCGCCCCGCATCCGGAGCGCCGCCGGTCAGCGCCTCGCAATCGCGGCGGAAACGCTCGACCTTCTCCCGGTCGGGCGTCGGCCGGTCACTTGCACTTCTGGCTTGCACGGCCCTCCGCCACGCCGGTCTTCATCTCGATCGAGAGCTTGTCGCCGTAAAGCTGGTCGAGCTCGGTATAGACCTTGCAGACCTCGGCGGCCGGCTTCTTCAGCTTGATGAGCGCCTGGGCCAGATAATAGAGGCTGTCGGGCGCGCGCTCGCCCTTGGGATTCTTCTTGTAATTCTCGTAAAAGGCCACCGCCGCCAGGCTGGGCGCGCCGCTGTCGAGATAGGCGCGGCCGAGCAGGTTCTGCGCATAGCTGGCGCGGCGATGCGTCGGATATTTGGTCGCCACCGCTTCGAGTTCGCGGCGGGCCTCGGGATAGAGCTTGGCCTGCCACAGGCGGAAGCCATAGGCATAGCCGTCCTCGGCGGGATCGCCCGTATTGGGCTTCTCGATCGCCGCGACCTGCTGGGCGCGCGTGCCGCCGGGCTTGGGCGCGGCCGGCGTGGTGCCCGCGGCCGGAGGCGGCGTGGTCGGGCGCGTGCCCCCCGCCGGCGGGCGGATCGTGGCACCGGCGGTATCGGCCGGCACCGTCGTGTCCTCGCCGCCCAGCGCCGCATTGGCGGTCGCGCGGTCCTCGATCCCCTTGATGCGCGCATCATTGCCGCGCTTGTAGGCGGCGAAGGCGTCCTCGAGCTGGCGCAGGCGGTACTGGCCCTGCTCGACCTGGCCGGTGAGCGTGCGCAGCTGCTCCTCGATCGCGGTGACGCGCTGGGTCAGGTCGATCAGCGGCGTGCCCGACGGCGTGCCGGGCACGCTCGTGCTGGTCTCGGGCGTGATCTGCGGTTCCACCGTCTGGCCGGCGCCGCCCGGGAACACCTTGCGCTGCACGGCGCGCATCTCGCGCTCCAGCCGGTCGACGCGGCCGGACAGCGCCGAATCCTGGGCCTGGGCGGTGCCGGCGCCGAAGACGACGGCCATTGCGGTGGCGGCAAGAAGAAAACGCATCGATCACACCCCCCGGTGCAGGTCAGACATGGAGAATTGGTCCGCTATAGCCGGGAGGCCGCCCGCCTCGCCAGTCCTTACGGCGCGCTGTTGCCAGTGCTCGTCGCAGCCGGCTCGGCAGGCGTCGGCACCGGAGTCGCCGTCGAGAGGCGCGCGGCCGGACGCTCGCGGCGCGCAGCCGGGGTCGCGGTGGTCGTCGCGGCGGCAGCCGGCGTCGGCGAAGCGCCCGGCTGGCCGCGGGCGCGCAGCGCATCGGCGCTCACCTCGACATCCACCGTCGTGCCGGCGCGGCCGAGCGGATCGACGTTCGAGCCGTTGAGCGTCACCTGGATCTTCTCGGGCCCGCCGGTGCGGATGCGCGGATGATCGGCATCGGCCGGCACATCGTAACGCTCGCCGGGCGCGAGCTCCTTCTCGACGAGCTTGGCGCCCTTGGCGTCGGTGACGCGAATCCAGACGGTGTCGAGCGCGATCAGCGAGACCTGGCCGCCGCTGGCCGCCACCGGCGCGGTTGCATTGGCGATGCTGGCATTGTCGGCCAGGTTCGCCTGCGGCTCCTCGGTCGCCAGCGTCTCGGGCGCCGGAGCACTGCCGCGGAACAGGCCGGTGCCGTAATAGAGCACTCCGCCGACCACGAGCAGCAGCGCCAGGACGACCCCGAAGATGACGATCCCGCGCGGCGGCACGCGCGCCGGATCGCTCGTCTCATAGGCGGGAACGGGCGCCGCGCGCTCGGGATTGCGGTGCAGCTCGGTGCGCAGCTCGCGCGCGATCATCACTTCGTCGGCACCGACCGCGCGGGCATAGGCCTTGGCGAATCCCAGCGCATAGGTGATCGACGGAAGCCCGGCATAATTGCCCTTCTCGATCGCCTCGAGATGGCGCTGCGGAATGCGGGTGCGCGCGGCGATCTCGGGAAGATCGAGGCCCTGCGCCTCGCGCGCGGCACGCAGCTTCTCGCCCACGCTGGCGGGAAACAGGGTCGGGTCTTCGGCGGCTTCGCCTTCCATCCATACTCTCCGGGCGGAAGGGTTGCGCCCGTTGCTCCCGCCGACGGCTGAAGCTGTCGTTCACCAAGCCGCGCCTGTCAACGCCGGCCAGGGTGATTTTGCCCGCAGTTCAGGCCAGTTCGACGGAATGTTCGCTCGCCCATGCCTCCAGCTGGTCGCGCAGCGAGCTGCCCGGATCGGCCAGCATCCGGGCCATCGCCGTCATCAGCGCGGCCCGATCGATCGAACGGACCATCGCCTTGATCGGCCCCACTGCGGCGGGGGTGATCGACAGGCGATCGATGCCGAGCCCGACCAGCGCCAGCGCCTCCAGGGGCCGCCCGCCCATCTCGCCGCAGACGCCCACCGGCACGCCGCCCGCCCGGCACTGGTCCGCCACGCGCTTGAGGAATCGCAGGATCGACGGGCTCAGCCAGTCATAGCGCAACGCCAGCTTGGGATGCGCGCGATCGGCGGCGAAGAGGAACTGGGTGAGGTCGTTGGTGCCGATCGACAGGAAATCGAGCCGCGGCAGCAGCAGGTCGAGCACCTCCGCCAGCGCCGGCACCTCGAGCATCGCGCCATAGCGGATCTCGGTCGGCATCTTGCGCCCGCGCGCGGCCAGCCAGGTGCGCTGCGCCTCGAACAGCTCGCGCGCCGCGTCGAACTCCCATGGCTCCGAGACCATCGGGAACATGATGTTGAGCGTGCGGCCGGCACCGGCCTCGATCAGCGCGCGCGCCTGCGCCTTCATCAACCCGTCGCGATCGAGCGCGAGACGCAGCGCCCGCCAGCCCATCGCGGGATTCTCTTCCTCGCCATCCTCGTCATGGTTGAGATAGGGCAACGCCTTGTCGCCGCCGATATCGACGGTGCGGAAGGTAACGGGGCGGTCCCCCGCCGCGTCGAGCACATCCTTGTAGAGGCGGCGCTGCATCTCGCGCTGGGGCAGCGTGGCCGAGACGAGGAACTGGAACTCGGTGCGGAACAGGCCGATGCCGTCGGCGCCGGTAAGATCCAGCGCGGCCATGTCGTCGCGCAGGCCGGCATTGACCATCACCGTCACGCGGTGGCCGTCGGTCGTCACCGGCGCGACGCCGCGCATCTGCGCGAACGCGGCGCGGCGCTTCTGGCTCAGCTCGAGCTTGGCCTCGAACGCTTCCTGCATCGCCTGGGTGGGGCGGACGAACAGGCTCTCCTCGCTCGTGTCGAGCAGCAGCATGTCGCCCTCGGCGATCATCTGGCGGATGTTGCGGACCCGCCCCAGCACCGGCACGCCCATGGCGCGCGCGACGATGGTGACGTGCGCGGTGAGCGAGCCTTCCTCCAGCACCACGCCCTTCAGGCGCCGGCGATCATATTCGAGCAGCTCCGCCGGGCCGAGATTGCGCGCGATCAGGATCGAATCCTGCCGCAGCCCCATCTGCGCCGCGGTGCCGAGCTGGCCCGAGACGATGCGGAGCAGCCGGTTGGAGAGATCCTCCAGATCGTGCATCCGGTCGCGCAGTAGCGGATCGTCGATCTCGCGCATGCGCTGGCGGGTGCGCTGCTGGACGCGCTCGATCGCCGCCTCGGCGGTGAGGCCCGAATCGATCGCCTCGTTGATCCGGCGCGACCAGCCCTCGTCATAGGCGAACATCTTGTAGGTCGCGAGGATCTCGTCCTGCTCGCCGCCGCCGCCGAACTCCGCCTGGCTGGCCATGCGGTCGATCTGCTCGCGCATCTTGTCGAACGCGGCATAGACGCGGTGGCGCTCCGCCTCAGTATCCTCGGCGACGGTGTGCTCGATCACGATGCGCGGCTGGTGGAACACCGCCACGCCGGCGGCCATGCCGTCGACCAGCTTGAAGCCATGGCCGAGCTCGGGCGCGGTCGACTGGAGCCGGGTGGAACCGCCGCCGCTCGCCGGGTCGATCAGATCGGCATTGGCGATCAGCTCGGACAGCACCATCGCCACGGTCTGCAGCGCCTCGATCTCCTCGCTCTCGTAGCGGCGCGATTCGGCATGCTGCACGGCGAGCACCCCCACGGCCCGCTCGCGCCGGATGATCGGCACGCCGGCAAAGCTGTGGAACGCCTCTTCGCCCGTTTCGGGGCGATAGGCGAAGGCGGGGTGCAGCTCGGCTTCGTCGAGGTTCAGCGTCTCGACATTCTGGGCGATCGTGCCGACCAGGCCCTCGCCCAGCGCGAGCTTGGTGACGTGCACCGCCTCCTGCGCGAGGCCGCGCGTCGCGAACAGCTCGAGCAGCCCCTCGCGCAGCAGATAGATCGAGCAGACCTCGCTCGACAGCGCCTCGCCGATGATGTTGACCACCGAATTGAGCTTCGACTGCGCCGGGTTGCGCGACGCCATCACGTCGTGGAGGCGCGTCAGTATCTCACGGGCCGAGGCGGCTGCGGAAACGGGCATGGATGCGCGCTAACAGATTGTGATCGCGCGCGCCATGCGCAGGCGAAACAAGTGTGCGCCGCCACCGGCGGCCCGCCGCGAATCGCGAACGCCGGCGAAACGATCCCGGGGGGAGCTTGCGGCCTCATATACTGTATGCTACACAGTGTGTGTCATACACGATATGAGGCACAGGACGATGCCGGTCGAGGAAGACCTGTTCGAGAAACTGCGCGTCGAGCTGCGGCGCGGATCGCTGGTGCTGGCGGTGCTCGGCGCGCTGCGCGAGGAACGCTATGGCTACACGCTGCGCACCAGCCTGGAGGAAGCGGGGCTGCCGATCGACGAAGGCGCGCTCTATCCGCTGCTCCGCCGGCTGGAGGCACAGGGGCTGCTCACCAGCGAATGGCGCGAGGAAGCGAGGCGCAACAAGCGCTTCTACCGCCTCACGCCCGACGGCCTGCACGTGCTCGGCCAGCTTCTCGCCGAATGGAACGCGATCTCGGAATCGATCCTGCGCCTGACCGAGGGAGAAAAGTGATGGACCTCATCGAACGCTATCTCGGCGCGGTGCGCTGGAACCTGCCCTCGGCCAAGGCCGGCGACATCATCGCCGAACTGGCCGACCTGATCGCCGCCCGCATCGAGGATCGCGAGGAAGCGCTCGGCCGCCCGCTCGACAAGGGCGAGGTGAGCCAGATCCTCAGGGAATTCGGCCACCCGCTCACCGTCGCCGGCCGCTATCACGACCGGCAGGTGCTGATCGGCGCGGAGCTCTTCCCCTTCTACTGGTTCGCGCTGCGGATCATGCTGGCGCTCTTCGCGGTGATCGAGGCGGTGAAGACCGCCGGGCGGATCGCGGTGAGCGGCGAGCCCTTCTTCCAGGCGCTGTCCCAGGGGCTCGGCGACGCCGCGAACACGCTGCTGACCATCGGCGCGCTGATCACCCTGGCCTTCGCGGCCATCGAGCAGGCCGGCTGGCTCGACACCTATCTCGCCCGCTGGAAGCCCGAGGAACTGCCCGACCTCGGCAAGCTCCGCCTCGACCTGCCGCCGCGCAAGCGCTGGGAGCCGGTGTTCGAGATCGCCTTCGGCATCGGCTTTCTTGCCTGGTGGGCGGGCGCCTTCACCATCCCCTTCTTCCCGCACGACGACGGGATGGCGATTACCGCCGCGCCGATCTGGGCAACGCTCTACTGGCCGGTGGTGGCCCTGGTCTGGGCGCGGATCCTGCTGAGCCTGGTCCGATTCCTGCGGCCGGCCTGGAAGCCGCTGCGCGCGCTCCTGATCCTCGCCAGCACCGCCGGCACGCTCGCCATCGCCGCGGTGTTGCATGCAGCGGAGCGGATCGTGATCGTTGCCGGCGCCGATGCGGCCAAGGTCGCGAAGATCCAGCAGAGTCTCGACAAGAGCCTCGAGATCGCAGTGATCGTGGTCGCGGCGATCTCCGCCTGGCAATGCGTGAAGGAGCTGTACCAGCTCTACAAGGAGCCTCGCTAGCTTTTGGGGACTCAGCGGTTCCTTCTTCGTCACCCCGGCACAGGGCCGGGGTGACGGTTGAAGCAACATGAGTCCTCGGCCTGGCACCAGCGCCGGGTGTTCCCCGCCCGGCGCTTGGCAAGCCTCAGGCCGCGCGCTTCTCCAGCGCATGGGCGGCTTCGGCCATCAGCGTCGCGATGATGTCCGCCACCGGCTCTTCCTTCGTCACCATGCCGACCGACTGGCCGGCCATCACGCTGCCATGCTCGACATCGCCGTCGATCACCGCGCGGCGCAGCGCCCCGGCCCAGTAATGCTCGATCTGGAGCTGCGCCTCGGCCATTGCCACCTTGCCCTCGTCGAGCAGCTGGGCGACTTCGCGCTGCTTGGCGGTGAACAGCTCGCCGCCGGCATTCTTGAGCGCGCGCACCGGGATCACCGGCAGGCGCGGATCGATCTGCACGCTGGCGGTGGCGTCGCGCGCCGAGGCGCGGATGAAGGCCTTCTTGAAGTTCGCATGCGCGATGCTTTCGGTCGCGCAGACGAAGCGGGTGCCGAGCTGGACGCCGGCCGCGCCCATGTCGAGATAGCCGGCGATCGCCTCGCCCCGGCCGATGCCGCCGGCGACGAACACGGGCACCGCCTCCGCCACTTCGGGCAGGATCTCCTGCGCGAGCACGCTGGTCGAGACCGGGCCGATATGGCCGCCGGCCTCCATGCCCTCCACCACCAGCGCGTCGACGCCCGAGCGGATCAGCTTCTTGGCGAGGCTGAGCGCCGGGGCGAAGCAGATCAGCTTCGCGCCATTGGCCTTGATCGCGTCGAGCGAGCCCGCCGGCGGCAGCCCGCCAGCCAGGACGACATGACCGACGCCATGCCGGTTGCAGACCTCGATCAGGTCAAACAGCTGCGGGTGCATGGTGATCAGGTTGACGCCGAAGGGCTTCGCGGTGAGCGCCTTGGTGCCGGCGATCTCCGCGTCGAGCAGCTCGGGCGTCATCGCGCCGCAGGCGATCAGGCCGAAGCCGCCGGCATTCGACATTGCGGCGACGAGGTTGCGCTCGCTCACCCATGACATCGCGCCGCACATGATCGCGACCTCGCTGCCCAGAAAGTCGCGTCCCCGCGCCATCCGGCGCTCCAGTCTCTCTTGTCCGATCGTCATGGCAGGGGCCTAGCCGCGCCCGGCGGCTCCCCGCAAGCCCGGTGTCATTTCTCGGTAGTCGTATATTCGCCGGTGACGGTCACCCAAACGCCGATCTGCTCCTTGCCGCCCAGGCGCGGCGGCCGCATCAGGAATTGCCAGGATGCCTGCTGCGCCGCGTAACCGAAGCCCGATCCGCGAGGCGACTCACCAAGGATCTGGCAATCGACAAGCCGGTTTCGTGGCGCCGTGCGGCACGCGATCGTGCCAGTACCGTTCTTGGCCCGGCGCGGCCGATAGGGCTCGATTTCGGCATTGGTCGGCTTTCGGACCCATCCGCCTGGCGCATAGAGCGGCTCGCCATTGGGGGCCGTGCCGACTATCGGACTATCGTCCGCCCGCGCACCGCCGCTATCGGCGACCTCGCTGTCCTGGCTGCGCGTCGGCCCGCGCGACGGCATCCTGGCGATATCGCCCTGCTGATAATCGTTGCGGCTGAGCTTGAGGAAGGTCGGCGGCCCCACCGGCACCGGGGTCTCGACCGGCACGGGCACCGGCGGCGGCGGCTGGGTCTGCGCCTCGGCACGCTGCGCCTTCGCGGCCTTTTTCTGCTGCTGCTTCTCGGCCGGCTTCTTGTCGGGACTGTCCTCGCCCTTCGACGCCTCGACCCCGAATACGGTGGTGCGCCCGCTCTCCTTGCGGCCCGGCACCGGCGGCACGAAGAAGAGCAGGAGCAGCACCAGCAGCAGCTCGATGGCGAGCGCCAGCAGCAATGCGGCGCCCCGCCTGCGGAGCAGTCCCGAATCGGCGAAGAGACGGGAAGGCCACCGCATCACGGCTTCGCCCCAACCATTGCGCCGCGGCGGCACCACGACCGAAACATGGCAGCATCGCGCCCCATGTTACGACATGTTGCCGCCGTGGCGGAAAAGCGGATCAGGCCGCTTCGTCGGTCGCGTCGAGGCCATAGGCGGTGTGGAGGATGCGCACCGCCAGCTCGGTCTCGTCCTCGTTGATCAGGACGCTGACCTTGATTTCCGAAGTGGTGATCGCCTGGATGTTGATCCCGCGCTCGCCGAGCGTCTTGAACATCGTCGCCGCCACGCCCGCATGGCTGCGCATGCCCACGCCCACCACCGAGATCTTGGCGACGCGCGTGTCCTGCAGCAGGTCGGCGAAGCCGATCGAGCCCTTGGCCTGGTTGAGCGCTTCGATCGAGCGCGCCAGATCGGCCGCCGGCACGGTGAAGGTCACGTCGGTCGCGCTCGCCGAACCCGTGCTCTGGTGCGCGATGTTCTGGATGATCATGTCGACGTTGATGTTGGCCTCGGCCAGCGGATTGAAGATCGTCGCCACCGCGCCGGGCTTGTCGGGCACCGCGGTGAGCGTGATCTTCGCTTCGTTCTTGTCGTGCGCGATGCCGGTGATGAGCTGGCTTTCCACGTCCTGAATCTCCTCTTCGCCCACGATCATCGTTCCGGGCAGCGTGTCCGCCATCGGGGCATCGTCGCCGGTGAACGACGACAGCACCTGGACGCGGACCTGTTCCTTCATCGCCAGGCCCACCGAGCGCGTCTGGAGCACCTTGGCCCCGACGCTGGCGAGCTCCAGCATCTCTTCGTACGTCACCTTCCTGAGCTTGCGGGCCCGGGGGACGATGCGCGGATCGGTGGTGTAGACACCGTCGACATCGGTATAGATGTCGCAGCGATCGGCCTTGACCGCCGCCGCCACCGCCACCGCCGAGGTGTCCGATCCGCCGCGGCCGAGCGTGGTGACGCGGTTGCTGCCGTCATTGGCGATGCCCTGGAAGCCGGGAATCACCGCGACCTCGCCGCGCGACCAGCCCGCTTCGAGCCCGGCGGAATCGATCGACCGGATGCGCGCCTTGGCATGGGCGGCGTCGGTGTGGATCGCCACCTGCGAGCCGAGCCAGGAACGCGCGGGCACGCCGATCGCCTGGAGCGCGACCGCGAGCAGGCCCGACGTGATCTGCTCGCCGCTCGATACGACCACGTCATATTCGCGCGGATCGTAGAGCGAGCTTGCCTCGCGGCAGAAATTGACCAGCCGGTCGGTCTCGCCGGCCATGGCCGAGACGACCACCGCGACCTGATTGCCGGCTTCCCATTCGCGTTTGACCCGCGCAGCGACGCTCCGGATGCGCTCGATGCCAGCCATCGAGGTGCCGCCGAACTTCATCACGATACGCGCCATGGAAAGGAGCCTGTCTGCTTTGCGGGCCTTGAGGTCCCCGCCTGCGCGGGGATGACGATAATGGGGCGCCCTGATAGGAGCGGCGCATGGCAAGCGCAACCAAAGCTACGATTGACCCCCGTGAAGCTGAGCATTTCGGCAAGCTGGCCGCGGACTGGTGGAATCCGAAGGGCTCCTCGGCGATGCTGCACCGGCTCAATCCGGCGCGGCTGGGCTATGTCCGGGCCGCGGTCGATGCGCATTGGGGCGGCGATTCCACGCGCTTCACGCCGCTGGCGGGCAAGACCGCGATCGATGTCGGCTGCGGCGCCGGCCTGCTCGCCGAGCCGCTCGCCCGGCTGGGCGCGACAGTCACCGGCATCGACGCCGCGCCCGAGAATATCGGCGCCGCCCGCGCACATGCGGCGGCGGCCGGGCTGGCCATCGACTATGTCGCCGGCGGGATCGAGGATCTGCCGGGGCGGACCTTCGACCTCGTCACCTCGATGGAAGTGATCGAGCACGTCACCGATCCGGCCGCCTTCGTCGCCGCGCTGGCGGGGGCGCTGGCCGAGGGCGGGCTGATGATCCTCTCCACTCCCAACCGCACGCTCGCCTCGCGCCTGGCGATGATCACGCTGGCCGAGGGCACCGGCGCGATCCCGCCGGGAACGCATGACTGGCGCAAGTTCCTCCGCCCGGAGGAGCTGGAGGAACTGCTGGTCGCCACGGGATTGAAGGTGATCGACCGCACCGGCCTGGGCTTTTCGCCGGCGCGCGGCTTCGTGACCGGCACCGGCGAGGCGCTGAACTATCTGGTCACGGTGGTGCGGGCCTAGACCGTCCCCGGCGGAGCGGTCACGATCTGCAGCCTAGCGCCCTTCCGCCGCCAGCACGTGCGCGACCACGGCATTGGCATGCCCATGGCCCATGCCGTGCTCGTTCTTCAGCATGGCGACCAGCTCCATGTGCCTGGCGGGCAGCGCCTTGCGCACCAGTTCCTGCCATTCGCCGATCGGGCGCCCGTACTTCTTCTCGATGGACGGGAAATAGGAAGCCGGTCCCTTGATGGATTCGTCAGCCACGCGCTTCGCTCTCCGCATATATTGCCGGGACGCACTGGGCCATGCGTGGCCGCGGCGCAACCGCGGCTCAGGGCTTCTGGCCGAAGTCCAGCACCGCCATCGCGCCGATGTCGAGCGTCTGCCGGGCGGTGTTGATGTGCAGCGCCGCGGCGAGCTCGCCCTTCGCATAGTCGCGATCGGCATGGCCGACGACCTTGTAGAGCTTCCATTCGGGCCCGACCGTGACGCCCTCGCCGAACAGCCTGGTATAGGGCGCGGCGGCAAGCTGGAGCTGGGCCGAGGCGATCGTCGCGGTGGTCGCGCCCTCGGCCGGCTTCTCCACCCGGGCATAGAAGGCGATGAGCAGCTTGTCGCCCTTCCGCACGCCCGCCTGCAACGGCGCGTTGACTCCGACGCTCCAGGCATTGCCGCCCCCCGGCGTCTCGACGCGGATCGCCTTGCCGAACTGGACCTTGGCATCCTTGATCGACGCCGGTTTGGCCCCGCCCGGCAGGCCATAGACCTGGAAACTGTCCGGATCGGCATTGTTGAGTATCTCGGGCTCCGCCGCCGGCGGCGCGTCCTGCGCGGCGCGCGGGGCGGAGCCCATTGCCGGAATCGACAGGACCGGTATCGAGATTGCCGGAATCGACAGGGCCATGGCGGCGAGCGCCAGTCGCTTGGTCATATTTGCCTCCCCTCGTTATTTTGCGGCGAGGCTATGCCTGTGTCCGGAACGTTTCAACGGGAAATGTTAGCGCTACCGATCAGAAGAGCCGGCCGCCATCGGGCACCGGCATCGAGGGATGGAACAGCACCACCCTGCCGGCCGCGTCGGGAAAGCCGAGCGTCAGCACTTCGGACATGAACTTGCCGATCTGGCGCGGCGGGAAATTGACGACCGCGGCGACCTGGAGCCCCGGCAGTTCCTCCAGCGTGTAATGCTCGGTGATCTGCGCCGAGGAGCGCTTGCGGCCGATGGTGGGGCCGAAATCGATCAGCAGCTTGTAGGCCGGCTTGCGCGCCTCGGGGAAAGGCTGCGCCTCGACGATCGTGCCGACCCGGATGTCGACGGACAGGAACTGGTCGAAGCCGATCGTCTCGGCGGCGGGGGCGGCGGGATCATGGGAAAGGTGCATGCCGATCCTCTGCCACCGCCACGCCGCCGAGACCAGCGCTCAGCGGCTCGCCCCGTCATACAGCTGCACATGAAGGGCATCGAGGTCGATCCCGTCGGCGCAGCGCAGGTTGATCTCGACCATCGGCCCGTTCGGCCCCTGCCCCTCGGCAAAGGGCGCGACGCCGCAGGTTCCGCAGAAGTGATGATCGATGACATGATGGTTGAAGCGATAGGTCGCCACCGCATCGCGCGGGGTGTGGAGCGTGAACCGCTCCGGCGTGGTGAAATGGTGGAGCGGCGCCTTGCGGCGGCAGATCGAGCAGTTGCACTGCATCGCCTGGCCGGGCGGATCCTCCGCGACCGTATAGGCGATCGCGCCGCAATGGCAGCTTCCGGTGAACGGCATCGGCTCTCCTCCTGTTCCTTGGGCAGCGCGCCGGCGCCGCCCATTGTTCTCGTTCTAGTTATGTTCTACGCTGCCACCATGCAATCAGGCTTCGGATTCTGCGGGCACGACGACATCCAGCGCTGGCAGCGCGCGCTGGAGCCTATCCGCGCCCTGGCCGGACCGCTACCCCGGCGCTCGCCGATCGGGGCGCTGGTCAAGTCGATGATCAGCGGGCGGACCAGGGACGCGGTGTCGCTCGCCGCCTATGACCGGCTCGTCGCCGCCTTCGGCACCCCGGCGCGGGTGCTCGCGGCCGGCCCGGCGGACGTGCTGCGCTGCATCGGCGCGGTCACCCATGCCGAGGACAAGGCGCGCTACGTGATCGGCGCGCTCGGCCGGATCGCGGCGGAGCGCCGGGGGTTCGACCTGGGCTTTCTCGGCGAGCTGCCGCTCGACGACGCCCTGGCCTGGCTCGAGCGGCTGCCGGGCGTCGGCCGCAAGGTCGCCGCCGCCACGCTCAACGCCAGCACGCTCGACCGTCCGGTGCTGATCGTCGACGGCCATGTGCTGCGTGTGCTCCAGCGCACCGGCCTGGTCCGCCGCGGCGCCGGCGGCCGCGCGGCGAGCGAGGCGGTGACCCGGGCGATGCCCGAATGGCGGGGCCACGACTTTCTCGACTTCCACATCGGCACCAAGAAGCTCGGCCAGACGCTCTGCCGCTTCGACGCCACCGACTGCGCGCGCTGCCCCTTGCGGAGCGATTGCCGCGCGCGAGGCGATTGACAGGGCGGCGCGGCTTTCGGACAGGAGGCCATGGCCGAGGTGAAACTCCATCCGAGCTGGCTCGAACCGCTGCAGGGCGAGTTCGCCGATCCGTACATGGCGGCGCTCCGCCAGTTCCTCGTCGCCGAAAAGGCGGCGGGCAAGCGCATCTTCCCGGCGGGAAGCGAGTGGTTCCGCGCGCTCGACCTGACGCCGCTCGAGGACGTCCGCGTCGTCATCCTCGGCCAGGATCCCTATCATGGCGAGGGCCAGGCGCACGGGCTGTGCTTCTCGGTGCGGCCGGGTGTGCGCACCCCGCCCAGCCTGGTCAACATCTACAAGGAGATGGAGGCCGATCTCGGCATCCCGCCGGCGCGCCACGGCTTTCTCGAGCATTGGGCCGGCCAGGGCGTCCTCCTCCTCAATGCGGTCCTCACCGTGCAGATGGGGATGGCCGCATCGCACCAGGGGCGCGGCTGGGAGCGGTTCACCGACGCGGTGATCCGCCTCGTCAACGCCCGCGCCGAGCCGGTGGTCTTCCTGCTCTGGGGCAGCCATGCCCAGAAAAAGGCGGCGTTCGTCGATTCGGTCGATCGCGGCGGCCGCCATCTGGTGCTCAAGGCGCCCCATCCCTCCCCCCTTTCCGCCCATTCGGGCTTTTTCGGCAGCCGGCACTTCTCCAAGGCCAACGAATTCCTGAAGAGCCGCGGCTTGAAGCCGATCGACTGGGCGCTGCCGCCCCTGCAGAATTAAGTTGCGCGAATGCAACCGGATGACTTGGCCCCGCGCTTGACTTAGGCTGGCCGCGGAGGAGACTTCGCATGCGCCGTACCCTGACCGCCCTGATCGCGCTTTCCCTTTCCGCCTGCAGCGGCGGCGGCGGCGGCAGCGGGTCCGTCGCGGGCGGCGGCGGGTCGACCGGCAGCGTGACGCCGACGCCGACCACCACGCCAACCCCCTCCGTGGCGGGCTGCACCCTGCGCGAGCGCCAGGACTGGGCCGCCGCGCAGCTCAACGAATGGTATCTCTTCCCCGAGACGCTGCCCGCCAGCCTCGATCCCACGCCCTATGCCAGCGTCGGCGCCTATGTCGACGCGCTCACCGCCACCGCGCGGGCCCAGGGGCGCGATCGCTATTTCACCTATGTCACCTCGATCGCCGAGGAGAATGCCTATTATAACTCGGGCTCGAGCGCGGGCTTCGGCTTCCGCCTCTATCTCGACGGCAACCGGCTCTACTCCGCCGAGACGTTCGAGGGCACCAGCGCGCTCACCGCCGGGATCGACCGCGGCACCGAGATCCAGGCGATCGGCACCAGCGCCGCCAACCTGCGCAACGTAAGCGACATCCTCGCCGGCGGCGGTACCGCCGCGCTGACCGACGCGCTCGGCCCCAACACCGCCGGCACCAGCCGCACCATGCGCGTGAACGACGCCGCCGCCGGCACTCGCGTGGTGACCATCGCCAAGACCGACTATACGCTCACCCCGGTCTCCTCGCGCTACGGCGCCAAGATCATCGACGATGGCGGCCACCGCGTCGGCTATGTCAATCTGCGCACCTTCATCAACACCGCCGATTCGCCGCTGCGCGCCGCCTTCGCCCAGTTCCGCGCCGCCGGCATCACCGAAGTGATCATCGACCTGCGCTACAATGGCGGCGGCCTCGTCTCGATCGCCGAGCTGATGGGCAATCTGATGGGCGCCAATCGGGCGACCTCGGACGTGTTCGACTATATGACCTTCCGCCCGAGCAAGTCGGCGGAGAACAGCACCGCCTATTTCGCGCCCCAGACCCAGTCGATCGCGCCGACCCGCGTCGCCTTTATCGGCACGTCGAGCACCGCATCGGCCAGCGAGCTCGTCGTCGCCGGGATGCTGCCCTATCTCGGCACCAGCCTCGCCCTGGTCGGCACCAACACCTATGGCAAGCCGGTGGGCCAGATCGCCATCGACAAGACCGCCTGCGACGACCGTTTCCGCATCATCGCCTTCGCCCTGCAGAATCGCGACCATCAGGGCGCCTATTTCACCGGCCTCGCCGGCACGGTGCGGGCGAGCTGCCGCGCGTCGGACGACATCGCCTATCCCATGGGCGATCCGCGCGAGGCATCGACCCGCGCCGCGCTCGACTTCATCCAGGGCAGGAGCTGCACCGCGATCAGCGCCGTGACCGCCACCGCCGCGGCGCAGAGCGCCACCGAGACGGGCAGCGCCGCGGCGCACGAGCTGCTCGCGCCCGCCCGGCCGAGCGTGCCCCAGCGCGACGTGCCCGGCATGTTCTGATCCGTTTTTGCGGCGCGTGGCATAGGCGCGGGCCTTCGGGGTTGCTATCTTCCCCTCCCGACGATGGAGGAAGCAATGAAGTCGCTGTTCGGCCGCCTGTTCGGCAAGCGCATCGCGCCGCAGCCGGAGGCCGCGCTGGCACCCCCGGCCACGCCGCTGGCCGAGAAGACCGAATGGGTGCGCGACCAGATCCGCCGCGACGTGGCGAGCGGCTTCTATGACGAGGACGCGATCCTGACCAACGCGTCCGACGCCTTTGCCGACGACCTGTCTCCCGACGAATTGCGCCCGCTCGCCCAGAAGCTGCTCCGCCAGGCGCTGGCCGAGCAGCGCGCCGCCGAGCGCCACTGGCCCGACGAGACGGATTGCGACCGGCTCGACGCCGCCTTCGCCGCGCTGGAGGAAAGCGGCGTGATCGCCCGCCAGAATTTCAGCTGCTGCGGCAATTGCGGCGCGACCGAGATCTGGGACGAGGTGCGCGCGGCGGAGGATGCCGGGGTGCCGGCACGCGGCTATGCCTTTTACCACATGCAGGACACCGAGAGCGCCGTGGACGGCGGCGGGCTGTACCTCAATTACGGCGCCTGCGACGAGGGCGAGGACGCGGCGCTGGCGGTGGCGCGCGACATCGTCGCCGAGCTCGAGGCGCATGGGCTGGAAACGCGCTGGGACGGCAGCTGGGACCAGCGCATCGGCGTGGCGCTCGACTGGAAGCGGCGCCGGGGTATCTGAGAGGGGCATCCGAGGCACCGCCGCGCGCGGACGTTTACGAAGTTAGGCTCCGTGAGGCCAGCTTTCCGCCGCCTCGCGCGCTTCCTCCTCATCGGGCCGGATAGGCCAGGCGAAGTCCTATTTTGCGAGCGTGGTTGGAGAGGTTTCCGGCAGGTGTTGCGCGGGGGCATCCATCGGGATCGCGGAGCCGCCTGCCCCGGGCGGCCGGGGCGCCGCGCGGATACGCCTGGCAAGCAGGATCGGCGGGATCGCGAGCAGGATCGCCGCGACCATTCCCCCGGCCGCGAGCAGCCCGAGCGGCGTCGTGCGCGCCTCCGCCTCCATCACCACGCGATCGCCGACCCGGAAGGTGGCGCGGGCGGTCTGCGGCGCGAACAGGGGGTGCGGTTCGGCGTCCATGCGCGGGGCTCCCTTCGGAGCGGCACCCTAGCATCGATGGCCGGGCGGCGTCTTCAGTCCCGGGCGGGCCCGATCAGGTCCCAGCGATTGCCGTAGAGATCCTCGAACACCGCGACCTTGCCATAGGGCTGCACGGCAGGCGGCCGGACGAAGCGCACGCCGGCCGCGGCGAAGGCCGCATGGTCGCGCGCAAAATCGTCGGTGGCGAGGAACAGGAAGACACGGCCGGCGGCCTGGTTGCCGATCGCGGCTTCCTGTTCCGGCGTGGCGGCCCGGGCGAGCAGGAGCGTGGCGGCGCCATCGGGCGCGCCGGGCGGGCGGATCGTGACCCAGCGCTTGTCCTGCTCGGGCTGGTAGCTGTCCTCGACCAGCGTGAAGCCCAGCTTGCCGATGTAGAAGGCAAGGGCCTCGTCATAGTCGCGGACGATGAGGGCGATATGGGCGAGTTGGGGCACCTTGTCTCCAGAGCAAGCCGGGCAGCGGCAACGGGCTCGGGCGCCGTCGCCGGAAAGGCTGATACCCAAAATGGATTATTCTTCCAGTCTATTTGGTTGCGCGGATCGAAAGGCAGCGACTATGCTTGAATCCCGCATGTCGAGTCGCACATGAACTGCGCGAAACTCCATGGGGCAATTCGGGTCAGCCAATAAATTTCTTCGATAAATCCTGGGTCGCATGACGCCAATTCTTCTACTGGGGAGAATCGATCATGCTACGCATTGAAGTGGATATGTTCTCGGGCCGGCCCAATCCGGTCTGGATGATCACCGAGGAAGAAGCAGCCAAGAAGCTGCTCGGCGCGGCCCGCGAGATGCGCGCCGCGGTGACCAAGCCCGGCGCGGGCTATGACGGGCTCGGCTTTCGCGAGGTTCGTGTCGAGAATCTCCTCGACGACGTGCGGGCGCCGCGCGGGCTGCCGCAGAAATTCGCGGTGGCGCCGACCGGAAAGGAGAATCTGGATGTCGCGGGCGAGCTGGCGCGCCTGCTCATCGGGACGATGCCGCTCCGCTCCGAGGTCCGGCTGGTCGAACATGCCGTGACACCGCTCGACGAGAAGCTGCGCGAGACCGCGCTGGAATGGATGGAGGTGACGACGCGCCTGATGCGGAAGCCGCCGGGACCGCCGCCCCCGCCGCCGCCGCCGAGCAACCCGCTCATCACCACCATTCCCGACAGCAAGTGCAGCCAGTGCCAATATGAGGTCAGCCAGTATAACCCCGGCTTCTGGAACAATCCGGCGACCCAGCCCTATAATAATTGCTACAATTACGCGCGGAACTGGCGCACCAACACCTTCGCCCAGCCGGGCCGCGCGCATGGTGCGGGAACGTCCGTCATGGCGTGCAACACGGTGACCGCAGCGGCGATGGCCGACGGCCTCAAGAAGCGGTGCACCTGCCTGCCGCAGAGCGAATATCCGCGCCGGCTGATGGCGCTGGTGATCGCGCCGGGCTATGACTATCACTGGTATCGCCACCAGCGCGGCGGCTTCTGGGGCCACAAGCCCGGCAGCACGGCAGCACGCAATTATGACAGCAACGGCGTGCTGATCACCGACCCGCAGACCTGCGCGCGGGGGCCGTACACCAATTTCTGCGACTTTTTCTACGCAGGCAGATCGGTGGTGATCAACTGAACCAGGCCATGCGCGTCGAGCTCGATGTCTTCAGCGGCCGGCCCAATCCGGTCTGGCAGCTCGACGCGCAAGCCGCCGCGGCGCTGACCGCGCTGCACGATGCCCTGATTGCGGGCGCGGGCTGGCGAGAGCCTCCCGCGCTCGGCTATCGCGGCTTCCTCTATGCGATCCGCGCCGATGGCTGCCGCGCCTATCATGGCGCGGTGCGGACGCCGCACGCGATCCTTGCCGATCCTCGGCAGACCATCGAGCGCTTCCTGATCGCCCGCCTGCCGCGCGACTGGGTCGGACTGGTGCCGATGATCGAAGACACGCTGCGCCCGCGGGAATGAACCCGGGAGCCACCGGAATCCCGGCCCCCGCGGCCGGAGACTCCGTTTTTGATCGTCGTCCCCGCACCGGGAATATGAGTCCAACCTTGGTTGAAGACCCGAACAAGCGTTTGAGATCACTTCCGTCATCCCGGCGCGGGCGGGGATCCAGGACAGTCCGGGAGGATCGAAGCCATCACGCGCATGCTGGCCGGAAACAACGGAGCGCGCCTCGCGCGCCTTGTCCCCGGCCCTGGATCCCCGCCTGCGCGGGGATGACCAGCTCTACTGCCTGGGTCCTCACCCTAGCGCGGATCGACATTTGGGATCTGTATCGAGCGCGCCTTGCCGACGGAGGAAAAGCCGTTCCCCGGCGGAGGCCGGGGCCCGGTTGCAACGCCGTGCGAGAGGTTCTCGTGCCCGGCCAGATGCACCGAGACTGGGGCCCGGCCTTCGCCGGGGAACGGGAAAGCCCCTTCCCGCCAAATGTCGATTCGACCTAGCGCTTCACCGCCACGACCTTGATCTCCGTCAGCCCCGCGTCGGGCAGCAGGCGATCGACGTCGATCGCGGTCCAGGCGGGAAAGGGCGCATGGACATAACGGTGCTTGACCCGCTTCATCGCCGCGAGCTGGGGCAGGATTTCGGTATGGAAGCTGGTGATATCCACCACATCGTCCCAGCTCGCGCCGGCGCGCTTCAGCGTCGCCTCGATCCGGCGGAAGGCGCGGTCGAACGCGGCCTCGAGATCGGTCTCGCCCGGGGCCAGGCCCACCACCACGCCCGAGAGATAGATGGTGTTGCCCGCCACCACCGCCTCGGCATAGCCCCAATCCTCCTGCGACGCCTTCGCGGCGGGATTCTCCGGCATGATCACCGTCATCGCGCTGCGCTGGGCATGGGCGGCGGCGGGCAGGCAGGCCAGCGCCGCCAGGGCCAGCACCACGCCACGGCGCCCGCCCCGTCGATTCGCCGCGCCGCCGATGCTTCGATCCCCGTCCCGTGCCATTGCCTGCCTCCGCCATGCCTTGCCCATGCCCCGCCCCTCGTCGCGGCCGGAAACAGCCTGCACCGGCACGGGCTCCGATGCCAGTGCCGTCACAGGGCGAGCGGTCACCAGATCTCGACCACGGCCTCGAACGGCGCGCCGCCGCCCCGGCTATGGTCGCCGCGGAAGCGGAGGCGGACGGGGACGATGCTCTCGCCGCGATATTCGGGCAGAACCTCGAGGCTGTCGATCAGGTCCTGCTCGACCAGGCGGCCGAGCATGCCGATGAAATGACGACGCGCCGCTTCGGCCGCGGGGGAGAGATAGCCGATATCGTCCGGGCCGCCGGGGAAAGGGCGGATCGCGACCAGCCTCCCCTCGCGGACGAGCCGGTGCGCCGCCGCATCGCTGGTGACCGCCGAGAAATCCGGCGCGCACGCCATTCGCTCCTGCGCCACGGCGGAGGGAACGAGCCCGCCGAAGAGGAGCAACGCTCCCGCCCATCGTTTCCCGCCCCGCGCCATGACCTCTCCCCGATGCGAACGGTGGGGGGAATAGCGCCCAATCTGTCGGGAATGGACACAGGCTCATCCGTTCCGGAGATGATTCCGCCCCGGGCGGAAACCGGTTCAGGCCCGAGTGAAGTCCATCGTCCAGTTGGTCTCCCAGGTCGCGCCGCCGTCCGGCGAAAGCGCCTGTTCCCAGCGCGGGGCAGCGCCGTCGGTCCCGAGCCACAGGAAGCGCAGGCGGACGGGGCGGCCGTCCAGCACGTCATCGGCATGGAAGCGGCCGACGCCATTCTCGAACGCGCCGATCACCGGCACGTCGAGCCGATGGGGGGCGCGGCCGTCGAGCCACCAGATCGCCCAGCTGGCGCTTGCCGGATCATAGGAGCGCAGCGCCACCGCGCGATAGGTCCCGCCGGGCAGATGGAGCAGATTGTCCTCGATATTGCCATTGCCGCCGAGCAGCGGGCGCTGCTCGCTGGTACCGGTGAATTCCTCCCAGGTCGTGCAGCCTGCCAGCCGCGCCGTGAGCCGGCGATGCCGGACGTGCCAGCGGCCCTGCTGGAAATCGAAATCGCGGCAAGGTTCGACGTGGTGCATGGACATTACTCCTGCGGAGACGGCGCAGCCCTAGCACAGCCTCCGCAGGATTGGAACATATAAGGAACGAAACCCCTAGTCGTGCTCGCGGCCGCCCGCGCCCATATAGAGCTCGCTGCCGGTTTCCTTGAAGACCTGGCTCATCGCGGCCATGCCCGCCTCGGCATCTTCCGCCGCCAGGAAGCCCTCGACCGGCGCATTCTGCTTCGCGGCGAAGTCGCGCACTTCCTGGGTGATCTTCATCGAGCAGAATTTGGGGCCGCACATCGAGCAGAAATGCGCGGTCTTGGCGCCTTCGGCCGGCAGCGTTTGGTCGTGATACTGCTCGGCCGTGTCGGGATCGAGCGACAGGTTGAACTGGTCGCGCCAGCGGAACTCGAAGCGGGCGCGGCTCAGCGCATCGTCGCGGACCTTGGCGGCGGGATGGCCCTTGGCGAGATCGGCGGCATGGGCGGCGAGCTTGTATGTCACCACGCCGACCTTCACGTCGTCGCGATCCGGCAGGCCCAGATGCTCCTTGGGCGTGACGTAGCAGAGCATCGCCGTGCCGTACCAGCCGATCATCGCGGCGCCGATGCCGCTGGTGATATGGTCATAGCCGGGCGCGATATCGGTGGTGAGCGGCCCGAGCGTGTAGAAGGGCGCCTCGCCGCACGCTTCGAGCTGCTTGTCCATATTCTCCTTGATCTTGTGCATCGGCACATGGCCGGGGCCCTCGATCATCACCTGCACGTCCTGCGCCCAGGCCCGCTTGGTCAGCTCGCCCAGCGTGTAGAGCTCGGCGAACTGGGCCTCGTCATTGGCGTCGGCGATGCTGCCCGGGCGCAGGCCGTCGCCCAGCGAATAGGCGATGTCATACGCCTTCATGATCTCGGTGATCTCGTCGAACTTCTCGTAGAGGAAGCTCTCCTTGTGGTGCGCCAGGCACCATTTCGCCATGATCGAGCCGCCGCGGCTGACGATGCCGGTGACGCGCTTGGCGGTGAGCGGCACATAGGGCAGGCGGACGCCGGCATGGATGGTGAAATAGTCGACGCCCTGCTCGGCCTGCTCGATCAGCGTGTCGCGGAAGATCTCCCAGGTCAGGTCCTCGGCGATGCCGCCGACCTTCTCCAGCGCCTGGTAGATCGGCACGGTGCCGACCGGAACCGGCGCATTGCGCAGGATCCATTCGCGCGTGTCGTGGATGTTGCGGCCGGTCGACAGGTCCATGATCGTGTCGGCACCCCAGCGGATCGCCCAGACCATCTTGTCCACTTCCTGCGCGACGTTCGAGGCGACGGCCGAGTTGCCGATATTGGCGTTGATCTTGACCAGGAAGTTGCGGCCGATCGCCATCGGCTCCGATTCCGGGTGGTTGATGTTGTTCGGGATGATCGCGCGGCCGCGCGCCACTTCGTCGCGGACGAATTCGGGCGTCACATAGTCGGGGATGGCGGCGCCCCAGCCCTGGCCGTCGCGCGCATATTCCTTCAGGCGCGCGCGGCCGAGATTCTCGCGCTCGGCGACATATTCCATCTCGGGCGTGACGATCCCCTTCCGGGCATAGTGCATCTGCGAGACGTTCATGCCCGGCCTGGCCCGCAGCACCTGCTTGCGGACGTTCGGGAAGGGCTGGACGCCGCCCGAGCGGTCGGGGCCGAGCTGGCCGTTATCCTCGGGACGGACCTCGCGCTGCGGCACTTCCACCACATCGCCGCGCCCGCGGATCCAGTCGCGGCGCAGCTCGGGCAGGCCGGCCATGATGTCGATGCGGGCATCGGGATCGGTATAGGGGCCCGAGGTGTCGTAGACGCGGACCGGCGGCTCGCCCGAGCCGGGCTCGAGATGGATCTCGCGCATCGCGACCTTCAGCGGGCCGACATGGATCTTCTTCGAGCCGCGGATCGCGCCGGTGGTGACGGCCAATGCGCTGCCCGCGGGGGCGAGTTCGGTCTTGGCGGGGATGTCGGCCATTCGTCTTCTCCATGACGGGAGAGGACGGTCTTCGGGTAAAGGCCGCTCCCTCCCTACGCCGGTCTCAACCGGATCAGGTTCAGCGGGTCTTGGCTTCAGCCAACTCTCAACCGCTCAGGCGCGGTCCCCCGGGGATGGCGGAGTCTTAGGCGCTCGGGCCGGCAAGGTCCAGCGATGCTTCAGAAGCTGTAGGCAACGCCGATGCTGCCCAGCCACTGGCCGCGCGCGCCCGCGGTGCGGACGATCGGCGAATCGCCGAAGTCGCCGATCAGCCTGCGATAGGTGGCGCCGCCGACGAGCTGGAGGCCATGGGTGAGGTCGCCGCCGAGCGACACCGCGCCGCCCAGGCCCGCGGTCCAGTCCTTCCAGCCGCCCCTGGGGTTCCACGCGGCCAGGCCGCTGGCGGCCGCGCCGGCGGGAGTCACGCCGAAATAGGTGGTGGCATAGCCCTTCTCCACGCGGGTCGCGGAGAGGAACAGCCCGACCATCGCCTTGCGGCTGAGCGGCGTCATATAGGTGATCGAGGGATTGAACACGCCCGCGCTGGAGACCCCGGCCACGTCGTGGCGATAGGAGGCGCGGAAGGCGATCCGGTCATAGTCGCTGGTGAACACCCCGGTCTTGGCGACGCCGACAAAGCCGCCGACCTCGATCGCCGCATCGAGCTTGCCCAGCGCCCGGATCCGCGGATCCGCGATGGCGCCGATGCTGGTGCGGTTGAAGTTGACGTTGACCGTGGGGCCGGCCTGGAAGTCGAGGCCGCTGGCCGAACGATCCGGAATGAGGTCGATGCTCAGCCGGGTGCCCGCAAGCTCGAAGCCGAACCCCGAAAGCTTGCCGACGGCGAAGGGCACGGGGGCGAAACGATAGTCGTTCGAGCCTTCATAATCGGGCAGCACCGCCGCGCCGACGCCGATCATCGCGAAATCGCCCCTGTCGCGCGTGGCGGGCGGCGTTTCGTCCCGGGCCAGGGCAGGCATGGCGGCGAGGCAGAGCGCCGCGAAGAGCGCGGCACGGTGGATACGCATGAACTGGGTTTCCCGGATGTTGCAGCTGCGAAACGCCGCCCGCGCGAACCCGGTTCCTCCGGCCGGCGGCAAATCAGGACCAGTCGCGGCCCTTGGACGGTCCGGGCGGCGCGAAGCCGCCGAGCCCGGCATCGGTGCCGCAAAGCCGGTCCCAATGGCGGAAATAGAGGCCGAAATTGCGGTTGTAGCGCTCGTGATGGCGCTGGTGGTGGCTGGCGGTGATCAGCCAGGCGCCGAGCGGCCCGCGCCAGACCCAGCGCGGCCAGATCTCCCAGCCCATATGGTTGGTGACGCCCATCACCGTCATGATCGCCAGCACCCCTCCCAATGCACCGGCATGGATGGGGACCAGGAAGACGAGGCCGGGGATGACCACGGCGCCGGTCACCGCCTCGAGGGGATGGAAGCTCATCGCCGCCCAGGCGGTGGGCGGCCGGCTGGCGTGATGGACGGCATGCATGCGGCGGAAGAGCGCGGGCCGGTGCATCCAGCGATGCGTCCAGTAGAACCAGGCATCGTGCGCGAGGAGATAGAGCAGCACCGAGACGGGGAGATACCAGAGCGGAAAGGCATGGACATCGATGTAGATCCGCGTCCAGCCGCGATTGGCCCAGCCCCAGGCAACGACGCCCGCCGGCACCCCGTAGATGGCGGCGCTGGCCAGGCTCCAGCCGATCTCGCGGCGGATCTGCGGGCCGAGCCCGGCATAGAGCCCAGGGTGCCGGAGCCGCGTCGCCAGCGCGAAGCCGCCGCTCGCCAGCAGATAGCGGAAGCCGACGATCAGCGTCATCGCCAGCGCGGAGAGGAGGATGGCGAGCAGCATCAGAGCTTCCCGGCCAGCCCCGCCGGATCATAGTCGAGCCCGTTGCCGATCGCATCGATCGCGGGGAGCGTGGTGCCGGGCAGCCGCGTCCAGCGCACCGTTTCCGCATCGCTGTCGATCCTGCCATGCGCGATCCGCACCTTGCGGGTGAGATAGTTGACGCTGAGCGACGAAGTCTCGCCGCTGTTGCGCTGGGTGTTCCGGGCGTCGAAGCCGATCAGCCGCAGCGCGCCCTCACGCCAGCGCAGCGTGAAGACGGTGCGCCCCATGCCCCATCCGCCCGCGCTCATGAACCGGCCGAGCGTGACCACGACATTGCCGCGTGCGATGACGATCCCGCCGCCCGTCTCGCCATCGAACCAGTCCTCGGCACAGGCATTGTCGCGGCGCGGCACCAGATCGTGATTCTGTACGACGAGGCGATAGCCGCCCTCCGGCCGCGCGAGCGCGACGCCGAGGATGCGCGGATTGGTGTCGAGCGTATCGCCGCAAAGGCCGTCATCGTTCTTCCGGACATTGGCGGGGTCCGTCATGTGGAGCACGAAGGCGAGATCAGGCCGGCCATCGCCGTCGAGATCGCCGGCCACCGCGCTCTCCAATGTCCAGCCGCGCGGCACGAAGCCCCGGGCGCCCGCGGCTTCAGCCGCGAGCACCGGATAGCTGACCGCCGGCACATTGTCCTGCGGAACGGGCATGGCGAATGGCATGGGTCGCTCCTTACCCCAGTTTCGCGCGGATCGACATGTTCCGCTCCGCCGCGCCGGATGCACAACGAATTCTGCCCGTTTTTTAGGCACACCTTCGCAACTGCACAAAAATTTACCGCCAGGTAATATTTGATTGCGCGGAAACCTCGCGGAATCGTGGGATTCTTGCGCTTGGCACGCCGCTTGCTCCTGCACCTCTCGGGATAACCGCCAACGAGGGGGCGACATGAAACTCATCATCGCCATCATAAAACCGTTCAAGCTGGACGAGGTCCGCGAGGCGCTCACGGGCGTGGGGGTCGCGGGCATGACCGTGTCGGAGGTCAAGGGGTTCGGCCGCCAGAAGGGCCAGACCGAAATCTATCGCGGCGCGGAATACAGCACCAACATGGTGCCCAAGATCAAGATCGAGGTCGTGGTGGGCGCCGACCTGGCCGATCGCGCGGTCGAAGCGATCCAGGCCGCCGCCAGCACCGGCGCGATCGGCGATGGCAAGATTTTCGTCCTCGATGTCGGCCAGGCCGTGCGCATCCGCACGGGCGAGACCGACGAGACGGCGCTGTGAAGATGGGGGTCCAGATGAAACTAGCGATGAAGATTGCCGCGGGAGCGGGGCTCGGCGCCCTGTTCGCCGCGATACCCGCGCTCGCGCAGGCGCCCGCCGCCGCCCCGGTGGTGCCGACCGACGCGATGGTCAACAAGGGCGACGTCAGCTGGATGCTCGTCTCGGCCGCGCTGGTGCTGATGATGTCGGTGCCCGGCCTCGCGCTCTTCTATGGCGGCCTGGTCCGCACCAAGAACATGCTCTCGGTGCTGATGCAGGTGCTCACCATCGTCTGCGTCGCCGGCCTGCTCTGGGTTACCATCGGCTATTCCATGGCCTTCACCAATGGCGGCGCGCTCAACGCGTTCGTCGGCGGCTTCTCCAAGGCGCTGATGAAGGGCGTCGACGCCAACACCTTCGCCGCGACCTTCTCGAACGGCGTCTATCTGCCCGAGACGACCTTCGTCGTCTTCCAGATGACCTTCGCGATGATCACGCCGGCGCTGATCGTCGGCGCCTTTGCCGAGCGCGTGAAGTTCACGCCGCTGATCCTCTTCGTCGTCGCCTGGTCGATCCTGGTCTATTATCCGATGGCGCACATGGTCTGGTACTGGCCGGGCCCGGACTTCACCGCCGGCCTGCCCGACGATCATGGCTTCCTGTGGGGCAAGGGCGCGCTCGACTTCGCGGGCGGCACCGTGGTGCACATCAATGCGGGCATCGCCGGCCTGGTCGGCTGCCTCGTGATCGGCAAGCGCGTGGGCTACAAGAGCGAGCCGATGCCGCCGCATTCGCTGACCATGACGATGATCGGCGCCTCGCTGCTCTGGGTCGGCTGGTTCGGCTTCAACGCCGGCTCGAACCTGGAGGCCAACAAGTTCGCCTCGCTCGCCTTCATCAACACCATGGTTGCCACCGCCGCGGCGGGCGCGATGTGGGCGATCATCGAGCAGGTGGTGCACGGCAAGCCGTCGCTGCTCGGCGCCGCCTCGGGCGTGGTCGCCGGCCTGGTCGCGATCACCCCGGCCGCCGGCTTCGCCGCCCCGATGACTTCGGTGGTGCTCGGCGCGGTCGCCTCGATCGGCTGCTTCTTCTTCGTCACCACGGTGAAGAACGCGCTGAAATATGACGACACGCTCGACGTGTTCGGCGTGCACTGCATCGGCGGCATCATCGGCGCGATCGGCACCGGCATCGTCGCCGATCCGGCGCTGGGCGGCCAGGGCTTCATGGACTTCACCGTGATCCCGGCGGTGGCCGGCAAGTACGACATGGCCAGCCAGCTCTGGGTGCAGACCCAGGGCGTGCTGACCACGCTGGCCCTGTCGGGCGGCGTGTCGCTGGTCCTGTTCCTGCTGCTCAAGTTCACGATCGGCATCCGCCCCAGCAAGGAAGTCGAGGTCGAAGGCCTGGACATCAATGCCCATGGCGAGCGCGCCTACAATTACTGACGAGATCGGGCGCCGCGCGCATCTCTCCTGCGCGCGCGGCGCCCAACCGAGGTTCCTCCTGCGGACGACTTGGGCCGGTGGTCTTGACCATCGGCCCTTTTTTTGGCGTTTGCGGGCCGGAGGCACGCGGACGCATATTCCCGCCAAGGCGGGGATCCCGGGACCCCGGCCCTTGGGCCGCGGAATACCCCATACATGCTTCCCACCGCCTTTGGCGGCGGGCCCCTTCCCTCTCCCGCCAAGGGAGAAGGAGATCAGGCCAGGTCTTCCTCGATGAAACGGGCGCAGCGCTCGCCGATCACCATGGTCGGCGCATTGGTGTTGCCGCCGATCAGCCGCGGCATGATCGAGGCATCAGCGATGTAGAGCCCCTCCACCCCGCGCACCTTGAGCCGCGGCGTCACCACCGCGCCTTCGTCCGAGCCCATGCGCGCGGTGCCGACGGGGTGGTAGATCGTGTCCGCCCGGGCCCGGATCAGCCGCTCGAGCGCGGCATCGTCGGCCACGTCGATCGGATAGCGATCGCGCCCCTTATACCGGGCGAGCTGCGGTGCCTCGAGGATGCGGTACATGGTCCGCACGCCCTGCTTGAGCAGCGCCAGGTCGCGTGGATCGCCGAGGAAATCGGGATCGATCAGCGGGGCCGCGCGCGGATCGAGCGACTGGAGGCGGACGGTGCCACGGCTCTCGGGCCGCAGCACACAGGCATGGCAGCTGAAGCCATGCCCCGGCACCGGGGTGCGGCCATGATCCTCGACGATGGCGATCAGGAAATGGAGCTGGAGATCGGGCCGCTCCAGCGCGGGATCGCTGCGGAGAAAGGCTCCGGCCTCGGCATAGGGGCTGGTCATCCCGCCCTTGCGCGTGAGCATCCAGCGCCCCATCGATGCCAGCGACTTCAGCTTGCCCATGCCCGAGCTGCCGAGGAAATAGCTGCCCGGCGTCTCGAAGGCGGCGACATAGTCGAGATGGTCCTGGAGATTGCCGCCCACCGCCGGCCGGTCGATCCGCACCGACAGGCCCATCTCGCGCAGATGCTCGCCGGGGCCGATGCCCGAGAGCATCAGCAGCTGCGGCGTCTGAAAGGCGCCGGCCGCGAGCACGACGGCGCGCCGGGCCCGGATCTCGCGCGCCACGCCGTCGCGCTGATAGGCGACGCCCCAGACCCGGCCTTCCTCGAACAGCACGCGCTCGACGCTGGCCTCGGTAATGATCTCGAGTGTCTCGCGCCGCTCGAGATAGGCGCGCGCGGCGCTCCACCGCTCGCCGTTGCGCTGCGTCACCTGGAAGAGGCCGGCACCCGACTGGTGCGCGCCGTTGAAATCGTCGTTGCGCGGGATCTGCAGCGCGCCGGCGGCTTCGATGAACGCCTCGCTGCCGCCATGGGCATAGAGCTGGTCGCTCACCCAGAGCGGGCCGCTGTCGCCATGGAAGGCATCGGCGCCGCGGACATTGTGCTCGGCGCGGCGGAACCAGGGCAGCATTTCGTCCCAGCCCCAGCCCGGGCAGCCGAGGTCGCGCCATTCGTCATAGTCCCGGGCATGGCCGCGGACATAGAGCATCGCGTTGATCGCGCTCGACCCGCCCAGCCCCTTGCCGCGGGGCTGATAGCCGCGCCGGCCGTTGAGCCCGCGCTGCGGCACCGTCTCGAACGCCCAGTTGGTCGCCGGGCCCTGGAACGGAAGCATGCCGGGCATGCGCGTCTTGATGCCGGTGTTGCGGCCGCCGGCCTCGAGCACCGCGACGCTGTACCTGCCGCCTTCGCTCAGGCGGCCTGCGACGGCGCTTCCGCCCGATCCTCCACCGATGACGACGATGTCGGCTGCTTCCACGCGATCCCCCGCTGCTGCCGCGCCTCCCAGCGCGCCTTGATGGTCTCGGATGTATCGCGGCTGCCGTCATGGCTCCAGCCCGGCGGCGCGATCATGTACAGGATTCGGGACTTCAGGTCCGGCGCGGCCCATACGTCCTTCGCGATGCCCACCCATTCGTGGAACGCGGCCCAGAACAGGCTGAAGCTACCGAGATCCTTGACGATGCCGTAGCGCGGCTTCTCGTCCTCCCGTTCCGCCTCGAACGTGCCGAGCAGCCGGTCCCAGACGATGAAGACGCCCGCATAGTTCTTGTCGAGATAGCGCGGATTGGTGGCGTGATGGACCCGGTGGTGCGACGGGGTGTTCATCACTGCCTCGAACCAGCGCGGCATCCGGCCGACCACCTCGGTATGGATCCAGAACTGGTAGATCAGGTTCAGCCCGGCGCAGAAGAAGATCATCAGCGGATGGAAGCCGATCAGGAACAACGGCAGGCGGAACAGGAAGCTCAGGCTGACAAAGCCGGTCCAGGTCTGCCGCAGCGCGGTCGACAGGTTATAGTGCTGGCTCGAATGATGGATGACATGGCTCGCCCAGAACCAGCGGACGCGGTGGCCGGTACGATGCGCGAAATAATAAGCGAGATCGTCGAGCACGAAGGCGACGACGAACCAGTACCAGGCGAAGCCGATGGTGAAGAAGCGGAACTGATACACCCACATCGAGATGGCGAAGACCAGCCCGGCGGTGAGCGCGCTGGAGACCGTGCTGCCGAAGCCGAGCAGCAGCGAGGTGAGCGTGTCCCGCGGGCAATAGCGCTGCCGGTCCCGAGTCCGCGCGATCAGCATCTCGACGACGATCAGCGCCACGAAGCCGGGAATGGCATAGTTCACCGGATCGAAGAGCAGCGGCATCTCGGGCATCGGCCTTGTTTACCGCAATGTCAGTAGCGAGTCACGCCGCGCTGCGGCATGGAACGCGGGCGGGATCACAGCGCGGTCACGCCCTTGAGCACCACCGTGCCGAAGCGCGCATCGCCGCTGTCGAAAGCAAGCCCGTCGGGCGCGGGCGTGCCGGCGAGCGGCGCCCGCAGGTGCCGCGCCGCAATGCGGGCGCCATGGATCTTGAGCAGCGCGGCGTCGCCCGCGCCGCCCCGCACCAGCGCTGCCTTGCCGTCGCTGCCGATCACCACCGCGCCGCCCTCGAAACCGGGGATCATCGCCTCCGCCGCCGCGCGGGCCTCCTCGGCGCTGCCGATGCGCGCGCCGCCGAGCCCGAGCAGCCGGGCGAGCAGCGCGAGCACCAGCACCGCGACGATCGAGCCGCCGAAGATGGTGAGCTGCGTCACGCCCGGCCGGAAAGCTGGTCCAGCAGCGGACGGATGCCCGACAGGTCGTAGCCGGCCTGGGCGGCCTTGGCGGTGATCTCCGCCGGATCGCCGCCGCGCGCCGCCTCGGCCAGCGCCCAGAGGTTGCACGAGCGGGTGCCCGAGCGGCAATAGGCGAGCACCGGCCCCGAAGCCTCCGCCAAGGCCGCCGCCATCGCCTCGACCTGGGCGGAGGAGAAGCCGGCATGGGTGACGGGAATCGCGGCATAGCCGAGCCCGGCCGCCTCCGCCGCGGCGCGGATCGCCTCGCCCTCGGGCTGGCCGCTCTCCTCCTCGTCGGGGCGGTTGTTGATCACATAGGTGAAGCCCTGTTCGGCAAGGAAGGCAATGTCCTCGGCCGCGATCTGGGGAGCAACAGAGATATTGTCATCGACGCGGCGCGGGCTGGTCATTGCTTCTCCACCTTCTGGGTTTCCGTGATCGGCTGGTTGGCGGCCCAGGCGGCGATCCGGCGCTCGGCCGCGGTGATGCCCTTGAGCACTTCCTCGGTGGCGGGGGCCTGGCAGCCCATGTCATAGGTCAGGCTCGCATCGTCCCAGCGGACCGTTCCGTAATATTGGTCGGTGATGCGATCGCCGCAGTCGAGCTCGCTCTCCGCCTGCGCCTCGCCCAGGGCGAGCAGCTTGCGGATCTCGGCGAAGCCGGCGCTTCCGGCGGAGAAACGCCGCGTCACCAGCCGCTCGGGCTTGTAGGTATCGGGCTCGGCCATGGTGTAGCTGCCCTTGCCCGCCCCGTCGATCGTCCAGCGCGAGACCAGATGGCCCCAGCTGTTGCGGTCCATCGCGATGGTCGAGGGCACGGGCATGGTCGGGACCCGCGCGCGCTGCGGCGCGCAGGCGGCGAGCAGGACGAGGGCGGCGAGCAGGATCGTCTTCATGCGGCCTCGCGGATCACTTGCAGGAAGGCGTCACCATAAGCGTCGAGCTTGCGCGCGCCAACGCCCGAGATGTTGCCCATCGCGGCGATGCTCGCGGGCCGGAGCAGGGCCATGTCGCGCAGCACCGAATCATGGAAGATCACATAGGGCGGCAGGCCGGTCTCCTGGGCGATCTCGCGGCGCTTGGCGCGCAGCGCCTCGAACAGCGGATCGCCGACGGGATTGGGCGCCCCCGCCTTGCCGCCGCGCCGCCGGCGCTCGCGCTTGGGCGGCAGCACCAGCGCCACCGTGGCGCCGCCCTTGAGGATCGAACGCGCCTCGGGCCCGAATTCCAGCCCGCCATGCTCGTTGGCGCGCAGCGCGTCACGCAGCAGCAGCGCGCGGGCGACCGGCTTTATCAGCGCCGCCTCCTCGCCGTCGACGATGCCGAAGACGGAGAGGTTCTCGTGCCCGTTCGTCAGGCTGCGCTCGCTCGACTGGCCCAGCAGGATGCTCTCGATATAGCCGGTGCCGAACAGCATCCCGGTGCGGAACACCGCCGAGAGGAATTTCTGCGCCGTCACCGTGGCGTCGATCGCGGCGGGCGGGCTCAGGCAATTGTCGCAATTGCCGCACTGCTCCGCCGGCTCCTCGCCGAAATGGCGCAGCAGGATGCGGCGCCGGCAGGTCGCGGTCTCGACCAGCGCGCCGAGCGCCGTCAGCCGGGCGCGCTCGCCGGGCTGGCGCTGGGGCTCGACTTCGCCGATCCGCTGGCGGGCGCGGGCGAAATCATCGGCGCCCCAGAAGAGATGCGCCACCGCCGGATCGCCGTCGCGCCCCGCGCGGCCCGTCTCCTGATAATAGGCCTCGATCGACTTGGGCAGGCCGGCATGGGCGACGAAGCGCACGTCCGGCTTGTCGATCCCCATGCCGAAGGCGACGGTGGCGACGATCACCATCTCCTCCGAGGCGACGAACGCCGCCTGGTTGCGGCGGCGGACCGCGGGATCGAGTCCGGCATGATAGGGCAGCACGGGCCGGCCGGTCTCCGCCGCAAGCTTCTCGGCCAGCTTCTCCACGCCCGCGCGGGTCTGGGCATAGACGATGCCGGGGCCGGGCGTCTCGGCGATCAGGTCGATCACCTGGCGCGTCGTGTTCTCGCGCGGGGTGATCGCGTAGCGGATATTGGGCCGGTCGAAGCCGGCGACGATCAGCCCCTCCTGCGGCAGCCCGAGCTGCTCGAGGATGTCGGCGCGGGTATGCGCGTCCGCCGTGGCGGTGAGCGCGAGGCGCGGCACGTCGGGGAAGCGATCGAGCAGCGGGCGGAGCAGGCGATAGTCCGGGCGGAAATCATGCCCCCATTCGGAGACGCAATGCGCCTCGTCGATCGCGAACAGCGACAGCTTCGCGCTCGCCAGCAGGTTGCGGAAGCCTTCGCCCGAGGCGCGCTCGGGCGCGACATAGAGCAGGTCGAGCTGGCCGGAGCGGAAGCGCTCGATCGTCTCGGCGCGATTCTCGTCCACCGACGTCAGCGTCGCGGCGCGGATGCCGACCGCCTCGGCGGCGCGCAGCTGGTCGTGCATCAGCGCGATCAGCGGCGAGACGACGACGCAGGTGCCCTCGAGCATCACGGCGGGCAGCTGATAGGTGAGCGACTTGCCCGCCCCGGTGGGCATGACCGCCAGGGTGCGCCGGCCGGCCAGGACGCGTTCCACCACTTTCGCCTGGACGCCGCGAAAACTGTCGAAGCCGAAGACGCGGCGGAGGGTTTCGATCGCGGGAGCCATCGCGCCCGGTTAGCGGGGGACGGCCGGCGAAGTCGAGGCTATTTGCAGGGAACGCCGTCCTCGGGCTTCCAATCGACCAGTTCGAAGGCGCTGACCTCGATCGCGCTGATCGCATAGGGCCAATACTCGACGCCGGGCCTGCCGGGCATCACCAGGCAGACATCGGTCGGCCGATTGCCACCATCCGCCCAGATCCGTGCGCGATAGACAAACGCTTTGGGATAGCCGTTGTGGACGATCAGCAGCGAATGGCTGGAGCCCGGCACCAGCAGGAAGCGGAAGCGCAGCTTCCCCGGATCGGGGGTCGGCAGGGGCGGCAGGTTGTTCTCGTTCGGCAGCGGCGCCGCCTCGGGCACGGGGGCCTCGGGCGGCGTCATGCCCGAATATTCGCGGCCGACCGCGGCCTCGAACGGCGTGGGCGTGGCGGCGGCTCGCCGCACTTCGCCGGCCGTCCGCCCATCGAAGGAGAAGGCGGCTTCCTCGCCGGGCGCGATCCTCACCGCCTGCGCCCGCGCGCCGGCCGGGACGAGCAGCGCGGCGCCGACGGCCGCCAAAACCCATGCCCGCATGCCGATCCCCCCTGTTTCTCCAGCGACTATCCGCGCCGCGCCGGGATCCCGCAAGGGGGTTCGCGCCCCGCCGCCGGCCGGGCGGGGCGTTTCGCAAGCGTACCGCCCACAGATTTTCGCCGGAATGCGCTTCCCCCCGCCATCGCCATCGGCCAAAGCGTCTGGCGATGACGGTGCGCGTGGACATGGGGGTGGACGGCAAGGGCGATGCCGTCGCCATGGATCTCGAAGAGCTGCTGGCGACGCGATTGCTCGTCCAGGGCAATTCGGGGTCCGGCAAGTCGCATCTGCTGCGCCGGCTGCTCGAGCGGAGCGCCGGCCATGTCCAGCAGGTGGTGATCGATCCCGAGGGCGACTTCGTCACGCTCGGCGACAAATATGGCCATATCGCCATCGAGGCCGCCGATTATTCGGAACGCGAGATCGCCCGCTTCGCCACCCGGATTCGCGAGCATCGCGCGTCGGTGGTGCTCAGCCTGGAAGGGCTGGAGGCCGAGGGGCAGATGAAATGCGCCGCCGCCTTCCTCAACGCGATGTTCGACGCGCCGCGCGACCATTGGTATCCGGCGCTGGTGGTGGTCGACGAAGCCCAGCTGTTCGCGCCTTCGGGCGGCGGCGAGGTGGCGGAGGACGTCCGCCGCGCCTCGCTCTCGGCGATGACCAACCTGATGTGCCGCGGGCGCAAGCGCGGCCTGGCGGGCGTGATCGCCACCCAGCGCCTCGCCAAGCTGGCCAAGAACGTGGCGGCCGAAGCCTCGAACTTCCTGATGGGCCGCACCTTTCTCGACATCGACATGGCGCGCGCCGCCGACCTGCTCGGCATGGAACGCCGCCAGGCCGAGGCGATCCGCGATCTCGCGCGCGGCCATTTCCTGGCGCTCGGTCCCGCCGTGTCGCGCCGGCCCATCTCGGTGCAGATCGGCGCGGTGGAGACCAGCGCGCGCAGCGGCAGCCCCAAGCTGACTCCACTGCCCGAGGCGCCCTCGGCGGAACTGAAGGACCTGCTCCTCGCCCCGGCCGAGCCCGAATGGACGCCCCCCGCCCCGCCGGCGCCGGCACAGGCGCCGCAGCTCGCCTCGGACCGGCTGCTCGAGGCGCTCGCACGCTCGACGCCGGTGCGCGAGGAAATCCCCGAGGTCGATCCGGAGGAAGCCGCCGCCAAGATCGCCGACGTGCTGCGCGACATCGTCGCCGATGCCGAGAGCGCCTATCGCTCGCCCTCGGTGCTCTACCAGGATTTCCTGGTGCGCTGCCGGATGGTCGGCCTGGCCCGGGCCCCGCTCGACCTCTCCGCCTTCGTCCGCCGGCTCTCGGCCGCGCGTGCCGGCATCCATGGCGATCCGGACGCGGAATGGGCCCAGGCGCTCGATGCGGCGCGCGCGCTGCCCGACGACATGCTCGGCCCGTTCCTGCTCGTCGCCCGCGCGGCGCGCGAAGGCGCGCCCTGCCCGAGCGACACCGAGATCGCCGCCACCTATGGCACCAGCTCGCTCGGCCGCGTGCGCCGGCTCCTCCAGTATATCGAGAGCCGCGAGCTGTTCGTGACGCGCACCGACCTTTCGGGCAAGCGCTCGATCACGATCCCGCGGCTCGGCTGGACCACCCAGCCCGCGGAGATCGGCGGCTAGGACCGGTATCAGAGCCCGCGCAGCCAGGCCTCGGTGGCGTCGACATGCGTGACCGGCAGCATATGGCCGCCTTCGATGATCTCGACCTGGCCGTTCGGCACGTCCGCAGCGGTCTTGCGCCCGTGCAGCTCGGGATCGAGCAGCGCGTCCTCCCGGCCGTAGAGGATCGAAACCGGCACGGCGATCTCGCCATAGCGCGACGCCTGGGCCTTCATCGCGGCGGGCCCCATCTCGATCTCGTAGCAGCCCATCTGGAAACTCGCGGGCCGGATGGCGAGCGCGCCGCCGGCCCGGATCGCGAAATCCTCGGGCACCGGATCGGGCGCGAAGACCGCCGCCGTCTTCGCCTTGCCGGTGCGCATCGCGAGCGGCACCGCGATCGTCCAGGCGATCAGCGGGCGAAGCGGGCCCGGCACCCGCAGCCCCGCGAGCGGCGCGGGCGGCTCGTCGATCGGCTGGGTATAGGGCGCGATCAGCCCGAGGCCCCGTACCGCGCCCGGATGCCGCAGCGCCAGCGCCAGGCTAACCGCCCCGCCCATCGAATGGCCGACGAGCAGCGGCTTCTCCAGCCCCAGCGCCCGGATCGCGGCGGCGACGGCATCGGCCTGGCCGGGAATGTCGAGCCGCGGCCCGGTGAGCGTGGAATAGCCCCAGCCGGGACGGTCCATCACGATCACCCGGCGGTCCGTCGCCAGCCGGCCGGCCAGCGCATAGGTGAAGACGCGCAGCTGGCTCAATATGCCATGGATCATCACGATGGCGGGCGCGTCGGCCGGCCCGGTCTCCACATAATGGATCCGCACGCCCGGCACCTCGACCTGCCTGCCGTCCATCGGCACCCAGCGCTCGACACCGCGCGAGACATAGCCCGACCACAGGACGAGCGCGGCGAACACCACCGCCAGCGCAACCAGGAACCCAATCATCGCCCCTCCTATTCGGCGGGGACTTCCTCTCCGCCCTCGGCCGCGCGCTCCTGCGCCTGCCGCGCCCACATCTCGGCATAGAGACCGTTCTTGCGCAAGAGCCGGGCGTGCGTGCCCTGCTCGGCGACGCGGCCGGCCTCGAGCACGATGATCCGGTCGGCATGGACCACGGTCGAGAGGCGATGGGCGATGACGATGGTGGTCCGGCCATGCTCGATCGCTTCCAGCGTCGCCTGGATGTCCGCCTCGGTCCGGCTGTCGAGCGCGCTCGTCGCCTCGTCGAGGATCAGGATCGGCGGGTTCTTGACCAGCGTCCGCGCGATGGCGACGCGCTGCTTCTCGCCGCCCGAGAGCTTGAGCCCGCGCTCGCCGACCCGAGTCTCGAAACCGGCGGGCAGCGACTGGATGAAGCCGGCGATCGCCGCGCCCCGCGCCGCGGACGCGATCTCGTCGTCGCTCGCGCCTTCGCGGCCATAGGCGATGTTGTAGCCGATCGTGTCGTTGAACAGCACCGTGTCCTGCGGAACGATGCCGATGCTTCCGCGCAGCGAGGTCTGGGTGACGTCGCGAATGTCCTGCCCGTCGATGGTGATGCGGCCGCCGGTCACGTCGTAGAAGCGATACATCAGCCGCGCCAGCGTCGACTTGCCGGCGCCCGAGGGGCCGACCACCGCGACGGTGGCGCCCGCCGGGATGTCCAGATCGATGCCCTTCAGTATCTCGCGCTCGGGATCATAGCCGAAATGCACGCCCTCGAACCGGACATGGCCCGCGCTGACGACCAGCGGCGCGGCGCCCGGCGCATCCTTCACTTCGGCGGCGCTGTCGAGCAGGTCGAACATGCTGCCCATGTCGATCACGCCCTGCCTTATGGTGCGATAGACCCAGCCGAGCATGTCGAGCGGGCGGAACAGCTGCGACAGCAGCGTCGAGACCAGCACCACGTCGCCCGCCGTGAACTTGCCGCTGCTCCAGCCGAACACCACCAGCGCCATGCCCGCGCCGAGCATGAAGTTGGTGATCAGCGCCTGGCCAATGTTGAGCCAGGCCAGGCTGTTCTCGCTGGTGGTCGCCGCGCGGGCATAGGCAGTGACGGCATTCTCGTAGCGCCGCGCCTCGCGCGCCTCGGCGTTGAAATATTTCACCGTCTCGAAGTTGAGCAGCGAATCGACCGCATGGGCGACGGCGCCGGTGTCGAGGTCGTTCATCTTCTCGCGCAGCTTGGAGCGCCAGTCGGTCACCCAGCGAGTGAAGGCGATGTAGAGCACCACCATCGCCAGGGTGCCGACGACCAGCCACACGCCGTAGCGCGTCCAGAAGATGCCTATGACCAGGGCGAGCTCGAGGATCGTGGGCGCGATGTTGAACAGCAGGAAATAGAGCATCGTGTCGATGCTCTTGGTGCCGCGCTCGACCACCTTGGTGATCGCGCCGGTGCGCCGCTCGAGATGGAAGCGCAGGCTCAGCTGATGCAAGTGGCGGAACACGTCCGAGGCAAGCCGGCGCGTCGCGTCCTGCCCCACTTTCTCGAACACCGCGTTGCGCAGATTGTCGAACAGCACCGTGCCGAAGCGCGCCAGCGCATAGCCCGCGACCAGCGCGGCGACGAGCCACACCGCATCGCGCGAACCGCCCGCCATCCGGTCGATCGCGCCCTGCAGCGCGAAGGGCGCGCCATAGACCTGGACCAGCTTCGACACGACGACCAGGCCAAGCGCGAGGACGATGCGGGCCCGCAGGCCGGGGGCGTCCTTGGGCCATAGATAGGGGAGGAAACGCCGCAGCGTGGCGAGCATCGGGCGCTCGCCGGCGGGTGTGTCGGGATTGGAAGCCATCGCCGCCAGATCTGGGGCGCTCGGCACCGGGATGCAACATTTGGCTATCGGCTCCGGAAAGGGACGCGCGATGGACCGGGCCCTTGGAGGCGGATGACGAGGCTCGCCGGCGCCCCGTGCCCCGGCTTAGCGCGGGCGCGTCCAGAGCGCGGGATCGCGCGGCGCCGCGGAATAGAGATCCCGGCGACGAAGCCCCTGCCACCCGGCACGGGCGATCCAGCCGATCTTCTCGAAGCCGGAAGTGGCGACGCGGCGATCCCAGGCATGCTCGCCGCGCTCGGCGACCTTTCTTGCGATATCGCCATAGATGCCGGCGGCGGCGAGCACTGCCCAGGCCGAACGAAAGCCCAGCGCCGGCGTGCCGCCCCGCGCGCTCGCGGCATAGTCGGCGGCCCGGCCGGTGAGCCGGCCGGCGAGCACCGCGAGACGCTGGCGAAAGGGCGGCTTCATGTGCTGGCCGGGCGGGATATCCATCTCGGCCAGCCAGTCCTGCGGCAGGTAGCAACGGCCCATCCGGTCGTCCGCCTCGACGTCGCGGGCGATATTGGCGAGCTGGAAGGCGATGCCGAGGTCGCAGGCCCGGTCGAGCGTCGCCTCGTCCTCGGGCGGGACGCCCATGATCACCGCCATCAGGCAGCCGACCGCGCCGGCGACGTGATAGGCATAGCGATACAGGTCGTCCTCATGGCGCGGCACCCACGCCGCCGCATCGAGCGCGAAGCCCTCGACCACGTCCCGGACAAAGCGGTGCGGCAGCTTCGCCTCGGCAGCGACGATGCGCAACGCATCGAAGGCGGGATCGCCCACCCGCTCCCCGGCGAGCGCCGCCTCGGTGAGCAGCCGGATGCGCGCCAGCCCGGCTGCGGCATCCGCCGCCCGCGCCTCGCCGCCATGGTCCTGTCCGTCGGCAAGGTCGTCACAGGCGCGGCACCAGGCATAGAGCAGCCAGGCCCGCTCGCGCGTCTCGCGCTCGAACAGCCGGCTGGCGGCGGCGAAGCTCCGCGAGCCCCGCGCGATCGCTTCCTGCGCGGTCGCGACGATCGCGGCACGCCCAGGAAGCGGGGAACTCACAGATCGCCGCGCCGCATCTGGACGATCGTCTCGACCGGCTTGGCCGCGATCATCTTGTCGAGCAGCCCCTCGAGCGTGCCGTCGACGATCAGCATGTTCTGATGCTGCGGGCGGACAAAGCCGACCTTGCCCATATGCTGCCAGAACTCGACCAGCTTGTCATAATAGCCGGCGATGTTGAGCAGGCCGACCGGATCGGTGTGATAGCCGAGCTGGGCCCAGCTGAGCGCTTCCCACAGCTCGTCCATCGTGCCCGTGCCGCCCGGCAGGTTGATGAAGCCATCGGCGATGTCGGTGAAGCGCGCCTTGCGCTCGTGCATGGTGGCGACGACGTGGAGCTCGGTGCAGCCGCGATGCGCGACTTCGGCATTGACCAGCAGCTCGGGGATCACCCCGATCACTTCGCCGCCGGCCTCCAGCGCCGCATCGGCGACCGCACCCATCAGGCCGAGCCGGCCGCCGCCATAGACGATGCCGATATCGCGCTGCGCCAGCGTGCGGCCGACATGGCGCGCGGCCTCGATATAGACGGGATCGGCCGGGCTGGCCGAACCGCAATAGACTGCGACGCGCTTCATCTGATCTTCCCGATAGCCATGATTCGCCCCGCCTTCGACCAGAATGCGCGCGGGGGCAAGCCGCTCACTTGCCGTCGCCGAGCATCAGCGCGGCGGTCGCCTTCGCGCTGCCGACCACGCCGGGAATGCCGGCCCCGGGATGGGTGCCGGCACCGACGAAGAACAGGTTGTGGATCGCATCGTCGCGATTGTGGGTGCGGAACCAGGCGCTCTGGGTGAGGATCGGCTCGAGGCTGAAGGCCGAGCCCAGATGCGCGCCGAGATCGTCGCGAAAATCGGGCGGCGCGTAGCTGAATTTGGTTAGGATACGATTCCCGAGGTCCGGAATCAGCCGGCGCTGGATTTCGGCGAGGATACGCTCCTCCAGGATCGGGGCGACCTCGCTCCAGTCCGCCGGGAACTTGCCGAGATGCGGCACCGGGCAGAGCGCGTAGAAGGTCGAATGCCCGGCAGGCGCCATCGTCGGATCGCTGGCGCTCGGATGGTGGAGATAGAGCGAGAAATCCTCGCTCAGCACGCCGTGATCGAAGATGTCGGCGAGCAGGCCCTGATAGCGCGGCCCGAACAGCACCGAATGATGCGCGATCTCGGGAAAGGTCCCGCGCACGCCGAAATGGACGAGGAACAGCGACGGCGAGAAGCGCTTGCGCACCAGCGCCTGCGCCGCGCGCTGGCTGGAGCGCGAGCCCTTCAGCAGGTCGCGATAGCCATGGACCACGTCCGCGTTGCAGGCGAGCGCATCGACCTGCAGCTCCAGGCCGCCCGCCGTGCGCACGCCGGTGACGAGATCGCCCAGCGTGTCGATGCCGGTCACCGGATCGCCGAGCCGCAGCGTGCCGCCCAGCCGCTCGAAATGGCGGACCATCCCGGCGACCAGCCGGTTGGTGCCGCCCTCGGCCCACCAGACCCCGCTCTGGCGCTCGAGCTGGTGGATCAGCGCATAGATCGCGCTCGCGGTCATCGGGTTTCCGCCCACCAGCAGCGTGTGGAAGGAAAAGGCCTGGCGCAGCTTCTCGTTGCGGATGAAGCTCGCCACCTTGGCGTAGACCGAGCGCCAGGCGCCATATTTGGCGAGCGCCGGCGCGGCGCGGACCATCGACATCACGTCCTGGAACGCGACATGGCCAAGCTTCACATAGCCTTCCTCGTACACGCCGGCGGCATATTCGAGGAAGCGGCCATAGCCGGCGACATCCTGCGGCTCGAACCGCGCGATCTCGGCGGCGAGCTGGTGATCGTCGTTGGAATAGTCGAAGCGCGTCCCGTCGGGCCAGGAGAGGCGATAGAAGGGCGTGACCGGCTTCAGCTTCACATCGGCGGCCATGTCGTGCCCGGAAAGCTGCCAGAGTTCGCGCAGTGCCTCGGGCGCGGTGATCACCGTGGGGCCGGCGTCGAAGGTGAAGCCGTCCTTCTCCCAGAAATAGGCGCGCCCGCCCGGCTTGTCGCGCGCCTCCAGCACCACCGTGTCGACGCCCGCCGCCTGCAGCCGGATCGCGAGCGCCAGGCCGCCGATCCCGGCGCCGACCACGACGGCCCGCTTCACCGGAACGACTCCCGGATCGCCGAGAGCGCGCGGCCGATCGGCACCGGCGGCCTGCCCGAAACCAGGCGCAGGCGATCGGCCAGGGTGGAATGCCCGGCATAGAAGCGCCCGATCAGCTGCGGATCGAGCCGGTAGAAGCGCTGGAGGATGCGGTAGCGCTCCGCGGGTTCGGCGGCCTTGAACAACATGGCGGCGAGCATGCGGTAGAAATGGCGCCGGCGCCATGTCGATCGGGCGAAATCGTGCAGCAGCCGGTGCAGCGCCGGCCCGCCCAGGTCGCTCGCGGCCGCGACCAGCGTGGCGGTGCGCACCGCATCGGGCAGCGCGTAGCTGGTGAGCGGATGGAACAGGCCGGCGCGCCCGCCCGCCTTGGCGACCTTGTTGCCGCCCGCCTGCCAATAGGCCTCGAAGTCGCCGCCCATCACCACGGGCAGCGCGCCACCCTCCTCGCGCACGACGCGATCGACCTGCCAGCCGCGCGCATCGGCATAGGCGTCGATCCGCGCGCCGAGCAGCGCCGCATCGAAATCCGGGGTGTCGCTGTAATAGGTGTCCTCGACGAACGCGCAGGTGGGGCCGAACGGCAGCGCATAGACGAACCGGTAGCCGTCCAGCTGCTCGACGGTCGCGTCCATCAGCTTCGGCCGTGCCAGGCCGTGCGCTTCGGCCAGCGCCAGCTCGCGGCCGTAGAATTTCTGCCAGCCGCAGCGCAGCGCCGCGAGATCGGCGGGCCCGCGGCAATCGATCACGCCCTTGGCCTCGATCCGGTCGCCATCGGCAAGGACGACCGCGGTGGGACTGGCGGCAAGCACCTTGCGCCGCGTCATCACCGCCTGCGCGGGCAGCTCGGCGCGGACGACCTGGTCGAGCCGGCGCGATTCGATCGAATAATAGCCGGTGCGCAAGGTCCGCGAGACCGCCGGAAAGGCGACGTCGTAGCTGGTCCAGCCATGCCCGATCAGCGGCGCGGTGAGCCAGCGATCCCCCGGCGCGACATCGGTGGCGAAGAAGGACCAGAGATGGTTGCCGCCGATCCGGCTGCCGCCCTCGACGATGCGCACGTCGCAATCCGGGCGCTTGCGGCGCAGGGCGAGCGCGATCAGCCCGCCGGCCAGGCCCCCGCCGACAATCGCCACGTCGCAGTTGATCGTTGCGGGCATGGCACAAACCTAACCCAGCGATTCGCGCGATTCCAACAAAAATGCCCCTCCCGCGCAGGCGGAAGGGGCAGGTGTGGCGGGAGAGGCCGCGATGCGGCCACGCCCGGAGCCCGGGAGGAAGATCAGGCCGCCTGGAGCAGCGGCCATTCGGCGGCCATCGCCCGGGCCACCGCCGGGCGGGCGCGAACGCGCTCGCGATAGGCCGACAGCACCGGCCATTCGGCAAGCGGCACCTTCGAATATTCGCACCAGTTGAGCACCGCGAGCAGATAGGCGTCCGCCACGGTAAAGCGATCGTCGAGATATTCGCGGCCCTCGAGATGCCTGGACAGCACGGCGAAGGGCCGGGCATGGCGGGCCCGGGCGGCATCCTGCTCGGCCGCGCCATAGCCCTTGCCGAGGATCGGCATGAACACTGCCTTGTGCAGCTCCGTGCTGACGAAGTTCAGCCAGGCGAGCATCCGGTAATGCCCGTCGGAAAAGCCGGTGAAGCTGAGCGCGCCTTCGGGCGCCAGCTCGGCGATATAGGTGAGAACCGCCGGACCTTCGGTGAGCACGAAGCCGGTGCCGGTCTCGATCGCGGGGACATAGCCCATCGGCGAGATCTCGGTGAAATCGCGCCCGTCCGCCAGGCGCAGATCCTGGGGCACCTGGACATATTCGGCGTCGAGCCCGGCTTCCTCGAGCGCGATGCGCGCCGCGAGCGAGCAGGCGAAGGGCGTGAAATAGAGCTTCATGGCGAGTCTCCCTTGATTTTTATACGATCCCGCACAAAAATCGGGGCGTCAAGGAATTTAATGCGAAACGATACAAAAACAGCGCCGCGCGGGCGGGGACGGCCGCGCAAGTTCGACGAGGAGGCGGCGTTGCGCGCCGCGCTCCAGCGTTTTCGCACGCTCGGCTATTCCAACACTTCGCTCGACGAGCTGGCCGCGGCGACCGGCGTGAACCGGCCGAGCCTCTATGCGACGTTCGGCGACAAGAAGGCGCTGTATCTCGCCGGCCTGGCGCGCACCCATGCCGTGATCGATTCGACCTTCGCGGCGCTCCACGCGATGGGCTATCCACCGGAGAAGATGCTCAAGGCGCTGTTCCTCGGCGCGATCGAAGGCTTTCTGACCGGCGAACATGGCCCCTCGGGCTGCATCGCGGTGAATACCGCGGCGGCCGAAGCGGTTACCGATCCGGACATCCGCGCAGCGCTGGCCGCGTTCATGGCATTGCAGGACGGCTGGATCGAGCGGCTGATGGCGCAGGCGGGAAGCGCCGACCCGCGCGGCGATGCGCAGGTCGCCTCTTCGGTGATCCATTCGCTGAGCACCCGCGCCCGGGCCGGCACGCCGCGCGACGAGCTGATCGCGATCGCGAAGAAAGCGACCGCCCTGTTGCTGGCCGAACCAAATACTCTTCGAAATCCCGACGGCGAAACTAAATAGCTTTATTATCAATCGGCAATCGGCCGGCCTGCATTACATGTCCATTTCGGCGCCGAACCCGTTTGACTTCCAGTAGAACGAGCGCAGCATCCCCGCACCACGACTCATGGGGAGAAATGGACATGCAGGCTTTATCTTGGCCGTCGCTGGCCCTCGTTGCGATGCTCGCCGCCGGCTATACGGCATTGGATGCCAGGGAGGCATCGCTTCCCGCCGCCGCGGATGCATCGGCCGTGCCGGCCAATGCCTGTGTGAGAGTCAAGACGACGGGCTGGAAGGCATGGCTCGACAAGATGCCCGGGCCCGGTTCCACGCCGACGCTTCATGTGCTCGGAAAGGCGACCACGCCCACGGCCGGCTGGAAGCTGGCGCTCCATCGGGGCATCCTCGACAAGGCCCTGCCGCCGACCCAGCGCTTCGATTTCATCGCCACCGCGCCGACCGGTCCGGTCCCGCAGGTCGTGACGACTCAGGACGTGAAGGCCGAGGTCAAGCCGGCGCTGCCGAAATACCGGGCCGTCACGATCTTCTGCGACGGCAAGGAAATCGCGACGATGCCCGTCAGGATCGTCACCTGAACCGAGCGGCGTCGAGGATCGCGCGCGCCCGCGCCAGATCCTCGTCGTCCACCATCACGCGCACCGGGATCAGCAGGTACGAGCCATCGGCGATGCTGGTCCCGGCGTCGAACACGAAGCTGGGGATGGCCTCGTCCTCCAGCCGGCCCTGAACGATAAAGGCTTCCTGCCGGTCGTACCGGCCCAGTTCGACGAGCGGCATCAGCCGGGCTCCTGCGTGGGGTTGCGGACGGGCAGCCCGTCGATGCTGTGCGTGCGCACCGCATATTTGGCGAAGCGCAGCGCGGAATCGTGCGTCGCATGATATTTGGCGAGCGTCTCGCGCTCGCGCTCGAAGCGCATGTGCGGCACGCCCCAGCCGCACGAGGTCTGGACGCTCTCCACCGTCATGTCGAAGATCTGGCGCGTGCCCGGCAGCAGCGTGAAATGCGCCCGCAGCGCCGCCCAGCCTTCGTCCTGGGGCAGCACCGGCACGGCGCGGCCATAGAGGCGCAGGATCAGCGCGGGATTGTCGAACGCGCAGAACATCAGGGTGATGCGCCCATCGGCGACCAGATGGGCATGAGTCTCGTTCCCCGATCCGGCGACGTCGAGATAGGCTATGCGATCGGGCCCGAGCACCCGGAAACAGTCCATGCCCTTGGGGCTGAGATTGACGCGGCCGCCGGCCGCGGCGGTGGCGACGAAGAACAGGGGCTGGCGAGCGATGAAGGCGCGATGATCGTCCGAAAGCGCATCGAAGAACCGGGCCATGCCGCCGGCTATACCTGGCGCGGGCGGCGCGGGATGCCCGGCACGCATTCGAGATGGGCGCGGTCCCAATGGCCGAGATCGGCGACGGCATCATAGCTCGCCTGGAGGAAGGCGCGCAGCACCGCCTGCGGATCTTCCGCCGAGCGCACCGCATCATAATCGAGCAGCCATTCGCCGAGCGCGGCATCGTAATAAGCGGGCGCCGGGATCCGCGCTTCGGCATGGCCGGCGGGCGCCGGATAGCCATAGGCGTAGAAGGCCGCCTTCGGGAACGCGTCGTTCCCGGGCCAGAAGCCGGCGCTGGCCTCTTCATGGCTATAGGCTTCGCAGGTCACCGCATCGGGCAGGCCGGCAATGCCCCCCGGATGCAGCGGGGCCGTCCGCCCGGAGAAGCGCGTCACTGCCAGGTCGAAGCTGCCCCAGAAGAAATGCACCGGGCTGGCCTTGCCCAGAAAGCCGGTGCGGAACTGCTGGAAGACGCGATCGATCCAGAGCAGCGCGCGGTGGAAATCGCGCACCGCCTCGCCATCCCATGGGCGGGGCTCGACGTCCTGCGCGAAGGGGACGGCATCCGGCATCTCGCTGGGCACGCCGTTGAACTTCACCGGCGTGCCCAGCGCGGCGAGCGCGCCGGTCAGCGCCGCGTGGAAATCGGCGATGCTGCCCGGGCCGAGCGGCAGGCTGGCCTCGCCCCCGGCATCGGTGGCGAGGCGGAGTTCGCCCGCCTGCAGATCGAGATCGAGCTGGAGCGTCGCCTCGGCACAGGGGATCGGGCCGGTGGTGAGGCCATGCACCATGGGATAGAGCGCCACGTGCCAGCCATGGTTGAGCCAGGGCGTCCGCGCGAGGCGGATCTTGCCGATCATCTGGGTGATCAGGTGCAGGTGCCGCGCGGTTTCGCGCCAGCCGGACCAGTCGAGTGGGGGCAACGCCTGGGTCATGCCCGGATCCTATCCGATCGGCCCGGCGAACAACAGCTTCCATGCCGCGACGACAAGCCAGTGCGTGGCGACGCAAGGCCAGATGCTGCCGGTCGCGCGATAGAGGCGGACAAGCAGCGCGCCCAGCACCGCGACGATCGCCAGGAACCGCGGATCGAGGAAGAGCGCCGACCAGGCCGGACCGAAGCCGAGCACCTGCAAGGGATGCCAGAGGAGAAAGGCAGTGACGGCCAGCACCGCCTGCCATGCCGGGAAGGGCTGATCCGGCCTGGGCACGAGCAGCGCGCGAAACGCCAGTTCCTCGCCCAGTGCGGGCACCAGCATCAGGCCGAAGAAGAAAGCGAGCCAGCGCGCGCCGAACGGCATCGGATCGAACCGGGCAAGCCCGGTCACGAACGCGAGCAAGGCAATGGCGGGCAGCCCCCAGAGCAGTTCCCGCCCCGCCTGCCGCCAGCCTTGCGCATCGGGCCAGGTGGCGAGCGCCGCGTGAAGGCGACGCCCGGCCGATCTCATGCGGCGGTGCCGCCCACCGTCAGCCCCTCGACCAGCAGCGTCGGCTGGCCGACGCCGGCCGGCACGCTCTGCCCGCCCTTGCCGCACATGCCGACGCCCTCGTCGAGCGCGAAGTCGTTGCCGATGCCGGTGACGCGGGTGAGCACCGAGGGGCCGTCGCCGATCAGCGTCGCGCCCTTGATCGGGGCGCCCAGCTTGCCGTCCTCGATCTTGTACGCCTCGGTGCAGGAGAAGACGAACTTGCCCGAGACGATGTCCACCTGCCCGCCGCCGAACGACTTGGCGTAGATGCCCTTCTTCACGCGGCGCAGCAGCTCGGCGGGATCGTCCCGGCCGCCCTTCATGAAGGTGTTGGTCATGCGCGGCATCGGCGCGTGCTGGAAGGATTCGCGACGGCCGTTGCCGGTGGGCGCCACGCCCATCAGCCGGGCATTCAGCCGATCCTGCATATAGCCCTTGAGAATGCCGTCCTCGATGAGGACCGTCTCGCGAGTCGGCGTGCCTTCGTCGTCGATCGACAGCGAGCCGCGCCGGTCGAGAAGGGATCCGTCATCGACCACCGTGACTCCCGGCGCCGCGACCCGCTCGCCGATCCGGCCCGAAAAGGCCGAGGTGCCCTTGCGGTTGAAATCGCCTTCGAGCCCATGGCCCACCGCCTCGTGGAGCAGCACCCCAGGCCAGCCCGGGCCGCACAGCACGGTCATGTCGCCCGCCGGCGCGTCGACCGCGTCGAGATTGACCAGCGCCTGGGCCAGCGCCTCGTCGATCGCGCGGTTCCAGGTCTCGGGCCGGAAGAGATTGTCGTAGAGGGTGCGGCCGCCCAGGCCGAAGCTGCCGGTCTCGCGCCGGCCGTTCTGCTCGACCACGATCGACACGTTGAGGCGGACCAGCGGGCGGACATCGGTGGCGACGAAGCCGTCCGGCCGCACGATCTCGACCACGCTCCACGAGCCGGTGAGCCCGACCGAGACCTGCGCCACCCGCGGATCGCGGGCGCGGGCGGCGGCGTCGATCGCCTGGCACAGATTCACCTTGTCGGCGAAGGGCACCAGGTCGAGCGGATCGGCATGGGTGTAGAGATGGCGGTTGTTGCCCTGGGGCGGCGGGGCCTTGGCCCGTTTCGACGGATCGATCAGCGCCATCGTCTCGGCGGCGCGGCGAATCGCCGCGGGCGAGATCTCGTTGGCATGGGCGAACGCCGTCGTCTCCCCCGATACCGCCCGCAGGCCGAAGCCCGATTGCGTGTCGAACGAGGCGGTCTTCAGCCGGCCGTCGTCGAAGCCGAACGCCTCGGTCTTGCGATATTGGAGATAGAGTTCGCCATCTTCCGCGCCGCGAAGCGCCTCGGCGGTGAGCGTCGCCGCGGCATCGGGATCGAAACCGTCGCGATAGAGGAAGTTGCGTGGATCGCTGTACATGCCCCAGATATAGGGAAGCCGCCGACGGACGCCATATGGCTTCGCACCGGCGGCGGCCACTGCCCCAGAAACCGCTCCGGATGCGCATGCCCAGGCTCGACTTCCAGCTTCCCCCGCCTCGCCAGGCCGCCCAGCTCGGCGCGATCCTGTGGATCGGCATCGCGGCGATCCTGCTGCCCAGCCTGGCCGCCGCCGACCAGCTCCGCGGCGCCGAATGGGTGGCGCAGGCCGGCGTGATGCTCTCCGGCGCGGCGCTGACCGTGACCGTCTACCTCGGCCTCTCCGCCGGCAACGGGAAGCCGCTCTGGCTGGGCGTGGCGATCACCCTGATCGCGCTGGCGGGCGCGGCGGCGATCCAGACCGCGAGCGATTTCGGCATCCAGGCGCTCGTCCATGGCCTGCTCCCCACCCGCCTCTCGACGCATTCGCCCGAGGAGACGCTGATCGTCCGGATCATCTATTTCCTGATCTATGCCTGTGCCGGCGCCGTCTTCGTGGTGACCGGCGTGCTCCAGCGGATCCGCAGCCGCGAGCGCGAGCTGGCCCGTGCCGAGATCGCCCGGCTACGCGCCGAGCTCGCCCTGTTGCGGCTCCAGCTCAACCCGCATTTCCTGTACAATTCGCTGAACGCCTTTTCGGCGCTGATCACGCTCGGCCGGGCGGACGAGGCCAACCGGCTGGCGGAAGGCCTGGCCGAGTTCCTGCATGCGGCGATGGACCTGGACGGGTCCGAAGTGCCGCTGGCGCGCGAGCTCGAGCTGATCGAATGCTATCTCGACCTGGAGCAGGCGCGCTTCGGCGAACGGCTGAGGGTGGAGACCGATGCCCCCGCCACGCTGCATGGAGCCCTGGTGCCGGGCTTCCTCCTCCAGCCGCTGGTGGAGAACGCGATCAAGCACGGCGTCGAGGCGAGCGCCGGGACGGCGAGCCTCCGCATCGCGGCGGCCCGGGCCGGCACGCAGCTGGTGCTGACCGTGGAGAACCGATCGGCACCGGCACCGGCGGCGGCCCCGGTCCGACCGGGCCGGGGCATCGGCCTGGCCAATACCCGGGCGCGGCTCGAGATGCTGTTCGCCGGCGAGGCGTCGCTCGAGACCGGTGCCGTCGCGGACGGGTTCCGGGCGGCGGTCCGGCTGCCGCTGAAGCTCGCCTAGGCCCGGCGCCGACGCGAGCCTGGGCCGCGCCTCCGCCGGATTCCCTATATCGCGGGCCGGGCCGGCGCGCGGAAGATCGCAAAGGTCGTGCACGCGGCGGATCCCGGCGCGCCCATCTTCCCGGTTTCGCCGGACAGGGCGGGGTCCGCCGATGGCGGCGCGGCCCCGGATCGAAGCGCGATCCGCCCTAGATGCTCGCGCCGGCCGGATGATCCGGCAGGCGGCCCTGGTCGGCGCCGTCGGCCGGGCCGCCGATCAGCACGAAGCGGCGATCGCAATAGCCGCAATCGACATAGCCATGCTCGTCGATCTGCAGGAACACCCGCGGATGGCCAAGGGCAGCGGGCAGGCCGGGGCCGGTGCCGTCACAGGCGACGCGGGCGGAAGCGGTGCGGATGGTCTCGGGCAGGGGCGCGGTCATGAGTCGCCGATAGCAAGCGCGCTCGCGTCCCGCAACGATGCGCGGATTCGGCGACGCTTGCCTATCGGCACCGTGCGTTACTATCCTGTCACGCCATGACGAACCGGTTCGATATCGTGCCGCCCACCCCGAAACAGGCCGCGCAGCTGACCGCGGTGCTGTGGGGCGCGACGATGTCGGTGATCATACCCGGCTCGTTCGTCTCGGGGCAGATCGTGGGCGCGGGCGAATGGATCACCCTCGCCTGGGGAACGGGCGCGGCGCTCCTGCTGGCCGCGTTGCCCTATGCCGTGCTGCGCTGGGCGGTCGGCAAGCGATTGCGGCTCGTCATCCCGGCCGGACTCGCCGTGCTGCTTGGCACTGCGATCCTCCAGATGGTCCTGGACTATGCCGGCCAGTTCGCGACCCATGAGTTCATGGCGACGCGCATTCCCGACCATTCGGGCCAGGCGCTGCTCCTCGTCACCGTGATCTACCTGTTGATCGACGCATGCAATCTCTCGCTGTTCGTCATCACCGGCACGATGCGAAAGATCCGCCTGCGCGAGCGCGAGCTGGCCGAGGCCAAGGTGGCGTGGCTGGAGGCCGAGCTCACCATGCTGCGCCTGCAGCTCAATCCGCATTTCCTGTGCAATTCGCTCAACGTCGTCTCCAGCCTGATCGTGACCGGGCGCACCGCCGAGGCGAACCAGATGGCGGAGGGGCTAGCCAATTTCCTCCAGGCATCGATGGACATCGAGACGCAGAGCCTGCCGCTCGCCGAGGAGCTGGAAACGGTGGATCGCTATCTCGAGATCGAAGGCGCGCGCTTCGGCGAGCGGCTGGAGATCAGGATGGACGTGGCCGCCGGGCTCGGTGCCGTATCCGTGCCCAGCTTCCTGCTCCAGCCCCTGGTCGAGAATGCGATCAAGCATGGCGTGGAGGCCGTCTCGGGCAGGAGCGAGATCGCGATACGCGCCCATCGCGAGGATGACATGCTCGTGCTGACGGTGGAGAATCGCTGGGAGGGACCGGACGCCCCCCAGGGCGAGCGCGCCGGCCATGGCATCGGCCTGGCCAACACGCGCACGCGGCTCCAGATGGTCTATGCCGACGCCGCGTCGCTCGAAAGCGAGCCAATCGACCAGGGCTATCGCGCGACGATCCGGCTGCCGATCCCCCCTGCCGACAGGCTGCGCGACGCCGCCTGACGCTCCACGCCGCCGCCGGGCCTTTGCCGCGCCGCCGCAACGCGATATGCGCGGGGCATGACTCAGGCTGCGATCGCGATCCAGGATCTCTCCAAGACCTATCAGGGCGGCAAGCGCGCGCTCGACGGGGTGACCTTCGACGTGCCGCGCGGGCAGATATTCGGGCTGCTCGGCCCGAACGGCGCCGGCAAGTCGACGCTGATCAACATCCTGGCCGGGCTGGTCAACAAGACCGGCGGCGCGGTCTCGATCTGGGGCTTCGACATCGATGCGCATCCGCGCAACGCCAAGGCGAGCATCGGCATCGTCAACCAGGAGATCATCTTCGATCCCTTCTTCACGCCCAAGGAGACGCTGGAGATCCAGGCCGGGCTCTACGGCGTGGCCCGGGACCGGTTCGACGCGATGGAGCTGCTGCGCGCGGTCCATCTGGAGGACAAGGCCGATGCCTATTCGCGCACGCTTTCGGGCGGCATGAAGCGCCGGCTGATGGTGGCCAAGGCAATGGTGCATTCGCCGCCGGTGCTCGTGCTCGACGAGCCGACCGCGGGCGTGGACGTCGAGCTTCGCCAGCAGCTCTGGGCCTATGTCCGCCAGCTCAACCAGCGCGGGGTAACGGTGGTGCTGACCACCCATTATCTCGAGGAAGCCGAGCAATTGTGCGACCGGATCGCGATCATCAACCATGGCAAGCTGATCGCCAACAAGCCGACGCGCGAGCTGGTGGGGATGGCGCAGGAGAAGGTGGTCGAAGTGACGGTCGACCGCGACGTGGCGGCGCCGCCGGCCAATGCCTGTTTCCAGAAGGTGGAGATGAAGGGCGCGCGGACGCTGGTCATCACCTATCGCAAGGACCAGGCGAATGCCGGCGAGGTGCTGGGCGCGGTGCAGGGCGCCGGCCTCGGCATCGTCGACGTCTCGACCCGCGAGGCGGATCTGGAGGACGTGTTCCTCAACCTCACCCGGGCGGCCAATAGCTAGGCCGGGGCCGGCTCAGCGCCGCCGGTGCCGCGCGAAGAAGGCCCACATCGCATCGTTGTCGGCGGCCCAGACATGGCCGGCGCCGCGGGTGATCCGGCCGAGCACCTCGGCGCCGGCGCGGCAATCGGAATAGCGCACCTCATATAGCGCCGCGCCCAGTTCGCGTTGCGCCGGGCCGGCACGGCAGCCATCCAGGTCCGACCAGCGGGCGAGCGCCATCGCCATCGTATATTGCCAATAGCCCGCGCCGCCGCCCTGGATCGGGTTGGTCCTGTCCGCGTCTCCGGCGAAGGCGATCACCGGAACGGCGCGCGACGGCGTGCAGGTGGCGGGATCCGGCACGCGCGGATTGCCCGCCAGCGGGTTGCCGGCGCGCAGGCCGACCACCGGCGCGATCGCGGCGAAACGCTCGGCGGCGACGCAGCCGAGCCAGCTGCTCATCCGCCCGCCGCCGGAAAGCCCGGTGGCGTAGACGCGCGTCCGGTCGGCGCAGCGATTGGCCGCCAGCCAGTCGATCATGCCCGTCAGGAAGGCGACGTCGTCGGCATCCCCCGGGCCGGGGATCTTGCCGGTGACGGTGGGGACGCCCGGGATGTTCCACACGAAACCCTGCTGCACCGGGATGCCGGCATCGGGCGCGGCGACGATGAAGCCGTGGCGATCGGCGGCGGCGGCGAGCTTCGAATTCTCGAATATGCCCTTGCCGCTGCCGCCGCTGCCATGGAGCAGCAGGACGAGCGGCGCCGGGCGGGCGCGCGCGAAGCCGGCGGGCAGGTGCAGCATCGCCGAACGCCCCGTGCCGCCCACCGCGACGCGCACCGTCTCGCCCGGCGCACCCAGGGTGCAGCCGGCGGCGACGGCGGGCGCGGCCCAGAGCGCCGCCAGCGCGGCCAGCGCGAAACCCAGGCTTTGGCGGCGCATATCTCTCTCCCGTTGCCAGCACCCCTGCCTAGCGCCTAGTCCGGGCAGGAACCAGCGGAAGAGACATCCAGCGAAGACATGGCGCACGATCCCCATAGCAGCGACATCCTCGTCATCGGATCGGGCGCGGCGGGGCTCACCGCGGCGCTCAACCTTGCCCAGCGCTTCAAGGTGACCGTGCTCGCCAAGGGCGGCTTCGCCGAAGGATCGACCGCCTGGGCGCAGGGCGGCATCGCCGCGGTGCTGGAGCCGGGCGACACGTTCGAGAGCCATATCGAGGACACGATGATCGCCGGCGCCGGGCTCAACGACCGCGCGACCGTGGAGATGGTGGTCGAGAACGCCCCCGCCGCGATCGCGCGGCTGGCGGAGATCGGCGTGCCGTTCAACACCGAGGGCGGCGCATTGCACCTCACGCGCGAGGGCGGGCACAGCCATCGCCGCATCGTCCATGTCGACGACGCGACCGGGCTGGCGGTGCAGACCGCGCTGCTCAAGGCGGCGCAGGCCAATCCCAACATCACCCTGGTGCCCGACATGGTGGTGATCGACCTCGCCACCAGCCGGCACGAGGAACGCTATTCGGGGGCCGGCAATGTCTGGGGCGTCTATGCCTTCAACCGGCGGACCAACCGGGTGGAGCTGTTCACCGCGCGCGCCACCGTGCTGGCGACCGGCGGCGCGGGCCGCACCTATCTCTTCTCCACCGCGCCGCGCGGCGCCACCGGCGACGGCATCGCCATGGCCTGGCGCGCGGGCTGCCGCATCTCGAACATGGAGATGATGCAGTTCCACCCGACCTGCCTCTACAATCTCGAGGTCAAGAACTTCCTGATCACCGAGGCGGTGCGCGGCGAGGGCGGGCGGCTGCTCCTGCCGCCGGATGCGGGCGACGAGGCGGGCCGCCGCTTCATGCCCGATCTCGATCCCCGCGCCGAGCTGGCCCCGCGCGACATCGTGGCGCGGGCGATCGACCATGAGATCAAGCGGCTCGGCCTGGATTATGTCCATCTCGACATCAGTCACATGGGCCCCGAGTTCGTGAAGCAGCACTTCCCGACCATCCATGCCCGGCTGCTCGACCTGGACATCGACATGACGCGGGAGCCGATCCCCGTCGTCCCCGCCCAGCATTACACCTGTGGCGGCGTGGTGATCGATCGCGACGGGCGCACCGACCTGCCCAATCTCTATGCGGCGGGCGAGGTCAGCCAGTCGGGGCTGCACGGCGCCAATCGCCTGGCGTCCAACTCGCTGCTGGAATGCTTCGTGTTCGGCGAGGCGGTGGCCAGCCACATCACCGCGCATTGGGGCGACCTTGCCCCGCCCCCCGCCATCCGCCCCTGGGACGAGAGCCGGGTCACCGATTCCGACGAGGAAGTGGTGATCAAGCAGAACTGGACCGAGATCCGCCGCTTCATGTGGAACTATGTCGGCATCGTGCGCACCACCAAGCGGCTCGAGCGCGCGGCGCACCGGATCAAGATGCTGCGCGACGAAGTGGCGGACTATTACGGCCATTTCCGCGTGACGCCCGACCTGATCGAGCTCAGGAACCTGCTCGAGAGCGCCGACCTGATCGTCCGCTCCGCGCTGCACCGCAAGGAGAGCCGCGGCCTCCACTACACGCTCGACTATCCCGAGATGCTGCCGGCGGCGGTCGACACGGTGCTGGTGCCCTGAGCCGCGCGCGGATCTTCTGGGGCGCGATCGCCCTGGCGGCGGCGCTCCGCATCGCCGCTTCGATCCCCTTCACGGTCGGCTGGTTCGACGAGATCTGGCAGTATCTGGAGCCCGCCTGGCACCTGGTCGCCGGCCCCTGGGTGCAGACCTGGGACTATCGCGAAGGCCTGCGCAGCTGGCTGATCCCCGAGCTGCTCGCGGGGCCGATGGCGCTGGGGCACGCGCTTTCGCCCGATACCACGCTCCATCTGCTGCTGGCGCGGCTGGCGCTCGCGGCGCTGTCGCTGGCAATCGTGGGAAGCGCGGCGGCGCTGGGGCTCCGGCTGTCGCGGCTGCACGGGATCGTGGTGGGGTTCGTCGCGGCGACCTGGTTCGAGCTCGTCTATTTCGCCCCGCGCGCGCTTTCCGAACCGATCGGGCTGGCGTTGCTGATGGGCGCGATCTGGCTGCTGCTCGCGCGCGGAAAGCCGGGTGGAAAGCCGGGTGGAAAGCCGGGGCCGCGCCAGTTCGCGGTCGCCGGGCTGCTGATGGGGCTCTGCTTCGTCGCGCGCATCCAATATGCCCCCGCCCTGCTGACGCTGGCGATCCTCACCGCGCGGCGGGACTGGCGCGGCGCCTGGCTGCCGATGATCGCGGGCGGCTGCGGGGCGCTGGCGATCGACGCGGCCGCCAATCTCGCCATGGGCGCCATGCCCTTCCGCTGGATGATCGAGGCGGCGCGGATCAACCTGATCGCCGGGCGCGCCGGCGCCTATGGCGAGATGCCCGTCACCGGCTATTTCTCGCTGATCGCCTGGTACTGGTATCTCGCGACGGCGCCGATCCTGCTGCTCGCCTGGATCGGCGCGAAGCGCTATCCGGTGCTGCTCTGGGTGGCGCTGGCGCATCTCGGCTTCCATTCGCTGATCGGGCACAAGGAATATCGCTTCGTGCTGGCGAGCGCCGCGCTGCTGGTGATCCTGGCCGCGATCGGCAGCGCCGAGCTGCTTCGCCGCGTGCCCCGCCGCCGGCTGGCGCTGGCGACCATGGGCACGCTCGCCTTGTGGGGCACGGCCTCGGCGGCGCTGGCGGCGGGGCATTTCCGCCCCAACTGGTCGCTGGAGGCCGATCTCGCCGCCGCGCTCGAGCGCGCCGGCCGGCCCGCCGCCACCTGCGGCCTCGCCCTCTACCGGCCGCGCGACACCGTCGCGGGCGCCTATGCGCTCTATCGCCGCGATACGCCGATCTATGTGCTGCGGACGCCGGCGGAAGCCGCGCGCCATGCGGGCGCCTTCGACGTGGTGGTGGCGCCGCGCGCCCATGCCGGGGAACTGCCGAAGCAATATCGGCTCGAGGCCTGCGCCGCGCCCGGCCTCACCGACGCGCCCGGCTGCGTCCTGCGCCGCGCCGGCGGCTGCACGCCCGATCCGGCCGTGCCCGAGATCAACGCATGGCTTCGCGCCAGCGGCAACTGAACCTCCGGACTTTCCCCGCATTCCGCCGAAAAATCACGGCGCGTTTCCGCTGCGTTCACGCTTCACCGCTACAAGACTGGTATTCGTCGCAACCCGGCATGGCGCGGACTTTCCCGCGCAACACATCCGCCGCATGGTCGGAGACGGGCAAGGGGTCGTGTTAAGTGTTTAAGTTCGAGGACTTCTCGACGTTTCAGCGTGCAGTGACCATCGCGGGCCTCGGCCCGGCGATGCTGGTGGGTTGCACCGTGCACGGCGATCCGTCGCTCGCCACCTATCTGCCCGCCGCCTATGGCGTGAGCCTGGCCTTTCCCTGGGGCGATGCCAAGGCGAAGAGCTCGGCATGGAAGCCGACCGCGCCGGCGCCCCGCGCGCTCGACCAGGCGATCCGCGGCATCACCAACGGTTTCGAGGGCCTTGTCGGCGTCGCGGTGACCAGCATCGACGATGGCTGGATCGTCGCCGCCAACGGCGAGCGGCCGATGCCGCAGCAGAGCGTGTCCAAGCTCTGGGTGGCGATGACCGTGCTCGACCAGGTCGACCAGGGCAGGATCCGCCTCGAGGATCCGATCACGATCACCCGGGCCGATTTCACGCTGTTCCACCAGCCGGTCGCCGCGCTGGTGAAGGGCGATGCCGGCTATACCGCCAGCGTCGGCGAGATCATCCGCCGCGCGATGCAGATGAGCGACAACACCTGCAACGACAAGCTGCTGCGGCTGGTCGGCGGGCCCGACGCCGTTCGCAGCTTCCTCGCGCGCAAGGGCATCACCGGCGTGCGCTTCGGCCCCGGCGAGAAGCTGCTCCAGGCCGGCACCGCGGGCCTGGCGTGGAAGCCCGAATATTCGATGGGCAACAGCTTCGCGATCGCCCGCTCGCGCCTCTCCCCCGCCGTGCGCCTCGCGGCGTTCGAATCCTATGTGAAGGATCCGCCCGACGGCGCCGCCGCCGCCGGCATCTCGGTGGCGCTCGCCCGGCTGAAGCGCGGCGAGCTGCTGTCGCCGACCGCCACCGCCTGGCTGCTCCAGACCATGGACGGCGCCAAGACCGGCCGCGCCCGTGTGCACGGCGCGGTGCCCCCGGGCTGGACCTATGGCCACAAGACCGGCACCGGCCAGGATCTGGGCGCGCGCACTGCGGGCTTCAACGATGTCGGCATCCTCACGGCGCCGGACGGCAAATCCTATGCGCTGGCGATCATGATCGGCGACACGCACCGCCCGGTGCGCGAGCGCCAGATGCTGATGCAGCAGGTGGCGCAGGCGATCGTCGCCCATCGCGACTAGCGCGCGGGCAACGCGGCGGAACACGCCGCGCGCATGACCGCGGCGACCGCATCCCGCCATGGCCGATGACGCCGGCGAAATGCGCGCCGGAGCGCTGCCCGTGCCGGGAATCGGCGTCCCCGACGCAAACTGGAGCAAAGCGGGCTTTGTTCGGCGCACGGGCTCGGCTATCCCGGCGCGGCGATGCCCCATCTCTATCTCGTCGACGGCTCCGGCTATATCTTCCGCGCCTATCATCGGCTGCCACCGCTCACCAACAAGCATGGCGAGCCGGTGGGCGCCGTCTATGGCTACACGACCATGCTCTGGAAGCTGGTCGACGAGCTGAACAAGGCCGACGGCCCCACCCATATGGCGGTGGTGCTCGACAAGAGCGAGCACACGTTCCGCAACGAGCTGTACGACCAGTACAAGGCGCACCGCCCGCCCGCGCCCGAGGATCTGGTGCCCCAGTTCCCGATGATCCGCGACGCGACACGCGCCTTTTCGCTGCCCTGCATCGAGGAAGCGGGCTGGGAAGCCGACGACCTGATCGCGAGCTATACCAAGGCGGCGCTGGCCCAGGGCTGGAGCGTGACCATCGTCAGCTCCGACAAGGACCTGATGCAGCTGATGACGGATCCGTCCGTCGACATGCTCGACACCATGAACAACCGGCGGCTGGGGCCGGAGAACACGATCGAGAAGTTCGGGGTCGGGCCCGACAAGCTGGGCGAGGTGCTGGCGCTGATGGGCGACAGCGTCGACAACGTCCCCGGCGTGCCGGGGGTGGGCCCCAAGACCGCGGCCAAGCTGATCCTCGAGCATGGCGATGTCGAGGCGGTGCTCGCCGCCGCGCCGGCGATGAAGGCCGGCAAGCTGCGCGACAATCTGATCGAGCATGCCGATATGGCACGGCTGTCGCGCCAGCTGGTCGAGCTGGCCAGCGACGTGCCGCTGCCCGAGCCGCTCGAGGCCTTCGCGCTGCAGGGCATTCCCGATGCGCCGCTGCGCGCATTCCTGGAGCATCACGGCTTCCGCACCCTGCTCAACCGGCTCTCGGCGGTGGCGGATGCGCCGGTAGAGACGCACGAGACGCCTGGGCTGGCAGAAGACCCGCCCTGCGATCACGACGGCTATGAGACCGTGGTGGACGAAGCCACGCTCGACCGGTGGATCGCCGAGGCCCGGCATCAGGGCTGGCTGGCGGTCGACACCGAGACCACCGGGGTGGACGCCACCCGCGCCGAGCTGGTCGGCGTCTCGATGGCACTGGCGCCGAACAAGGCCTGTTACGTGCCCATCGGCCATGGCGGCACCGACATGTTCGCCGAGAAGCCGGTGCAGATCGATCGCGCGGTGGCGATCGCCAAGCTGAAGCCGCTGCTCGAGGATCCCGCCGTCCTCAAGATCGGCCACAACCTGAAATACGACCTGATCGTGCTCGGCGGCTGCGGCATCGAAGTCGCCCCTTATGACGACACGATCGTGATGAGCTTCGATCTCGACGCCGGGCTGCACGGCCACGGCATGGACGAGCTGGCCGCCACCCATCTCTCGCACAGCTGCATCGCCTATAAGGACGTGGTCGGCACGGGCAAGAACCAGCTCGGCTTCGGCCAGGTCGATCTCAAGGCCGCGACCCGCTACGCCGCCGAGGACGCGGACGTGACGCTGCGGCTGTGGCGCCGCTTCAAGCCGCGGCTCGCCTATGAGGGCTCGACCCGAGTCTACGAGATGGTCGACCGGCCGCTCGTCAAGGTGATCGCCGACATGGAGCGCGCGGGCATCAAGGTGGATGCGCAGGTGCTCCACCGGCTCTCGACCGACTTCTCGCACCAGATCGCCGCGCTGGAGGAGGAGATCCACGGGCTGGCCGGCTTCAAGTTCACCATCGGCAGCCCCAAGCAGCTGGGCGACGTGCTGTTCGACAAGATGGGGATCAAGGGCGGGCGCAAGGGCAAGTCCGGCGTCTATTCCACCGATGTGAACGAACTGGAGCGCATCGCGGCCGACAAGGATTCCCCGGGCCGCGAGATGGTGCTGAAGGTGCTCGACTGGCGCCAGCTGACCAAGCTCAAATCCACCTATACCGACGCGCTCCAGGCGCAGATCAACCCGGCGACCGGGCGCGTCCACACCAGCTACAGCCTGACCGGCGCGCAGACCGGGCGGCTCTCCTCCACCGACCCCAACCTCCAGAACATCCCGATCCGCACCGAGACCGGCCGGCAGATCCGGGACGCGTTCGTGGCGGAACCGGGCAATGTGATCCTCTCGGCCGATTATTCGCAGATCGAGCTGCGCCTGGCGGCGCATATCGCCGACGTGCCCGCCCTGCGCGAAGCGTTCGAGCAGGGCGAGGACATCCACAACCGCACCGCGATGGAGCTGTTCGGCGAAGTGAACCGCGATACGCGCGGCCGCGCCAAGACGATCAACTTCGCGATCCTCTACGGCATCTCGCGCTGGGGCCTGGCCGGCCGCCTCGACGTGACGCCCGACGAGGCGCAGGCGATGATCAACCGCTATTTCGAGCGCTTCCCCGGCATCAACCGCTATATCGCCGATACGCTGAACCTGGCCAAGGAGCACGGCTACACCACCACCCTGTTCGGCCGGAAAACGCATTTCCCGCGGCTCAAATCGCCCAATCCGAACGAGCGGGCCGGCAGCGAGCGGGCGGCGATCAACGCGCCGATCCAGGGCACCAGCGCCGACATCATCAAGCGGGCGATGGCGCGGATGGGCCCGGCACTGCTCGAAGCCGGCCTGCCGAACGTCCGGATGCTCCTCCAGGTGCATGACGAACTCGTGTTCGAGCTGCCCGAGGGCGATGTGGAAGCGGCGCGGCCGGTCATCCAGCGGGTGATGGCGACCGCCGCCGAGCCGGCGGTCAGGCTCAGCGTGCCGCTGGGCGTCGAGATCGGCGTGGGTCCGAGCTGGGGCGCGGCGCATTGAGCCAGGCCGTGACCGCGCCGTCGGGGGGCGAGGACATCGACGCGCTCGCCAAGGGCGGGCGAACCAACATTCTCGGCTTCGTCCTGCGCCTCGCCGCGCGGCTGCCGTTCCTGTTCATCGCCGGCCGCGCCTATGGCCCGGACATTGTCGGCCGCTATGCGATCGCGGTGCTGGTGATCGAAGTCGCGGCGCTGCTCGCCACGCTGGGCCTCAAGCGCGGGCTCGCCCAGGCGCTGGCCGGCACCGATCGGCCGCATACCCATGTCGTGTGGGACGCGATGGTGGTGGCGCTGATCGCGTCGCTGATCGCCAGCGGCGTGCTGGTCGTCTTCCCCCAGGCGATGTTCCCCAACAGCCAGGTGACCGGGCTCGAGCCGCTGGTCGCGCTGGTGGTGCTGTGCCCGGCGCTTTCCGACGTCGCGCTGTCAGCCTGCGCCTATCGCCACAATATCGGCGCGGCGGTGACCGCGCGGGCGATCATCGAGCCCTGGACGATCAGCATCGCCGCCTGGGCCTTTTCCTATGTCTCGGCGCGCGACGGGCTGATCTTCGCCTATGCGCTGTCGATGGTCGCGGCGCTCGCGGCCTCGATCGTGCCCTTCGTCAAGGAATATGGCCTGCCGCATGGCTGGCGGCCGCGCCCCAGCTCGATCTGGTGGCTCGCGCGCGCCAATGCGCCGCTCGCCGGCGCCGACGCGATCGAATGGGCGACGCGCAACGTCGATCGCTTCATCCTCGCGCTGCTGTTCAGCCCGGCGGTGGTGGGGATCTATTATATGGCGCAGCAGGTGGCGTCGGTGCCGCAGCGGCTGAAATCGAGCTTCGATCCGATCCTGGGGCCGGTCGTCACCAAGGCGCTGGCCGAGGACGACCGGGTGGCGGTCGCCAAGCAGGTGCGCCAGGTCGGCTTCTGGGTGACCAGCGCCCAGGCGGCGCTGGCGGTGATGTTCTCGCTCCCGGCCGAGGGCGTGATGGGACTGATCGGCAAGGAGTTCGTGATCGGCGCCGGCGCGTTGTGCATCCTGCTCGTCGCGGAAGTGCTCGCCTCGACCGGGGCGGTCTGCGAGACCGGCCTGGTCTATATCGCCCGGCACAAGAACCTGGCGATATCGGTATGCGTGCTGCTGCTGCAGATCGTGCTGAGCTTCGTGTTCGTCTTCGTCGCGCGGGCGGAGGGCTGGCCCGAGCCGGTCCAGGCCGCCGGGCCGGCATTGGCGCTCGCCGTGTCGCTGACGATCGGCTCGGCGGTGAAGGCCGCCCTGCTCTATCGCCTCACCGGCGCGTCGGTCGTCTCGATCCGCCCGAGCTTCTTCGCCGCGATCGCGATCGCCGGCCTGGTCGGCGGCGCGTTCACGTCCCTGCCCAAGCAATATGAATGGGCCGAGCTCAGCATCGGCATGCCGGCGATCCTGGTCACCTATCTGTTCGTGATCATCAAGTTCGGCTTCGGCCCGGAGGACCGGGCGCTGTTCCGCAAGATGCCGGCGGCCAGCGAAGCGACGCTGCCGACGGAAGGGCCGCTCTAGCACCCCTCCCTTGCCGGGGAGGGGGAATTGCTCAGTGCCGGAAATGCCGCATGCCGGTGAAGACCATCGCCAGGCCGGCCGCGTCGGCCGCCGCGATCACCTCGTCGTCGCGGATCGAGCCGCCGGGCTGGATCACCGCCGTCGCCCCGGCCTCCACCGCGGCGAGCAGGCCGTCGGCAAAGGGGAAGAAGGCGTCGGAGGCGACCGCCGAGCCGATGGTGCGCGGCTGCGCCCAGCCGGCCTTGTCGGCGGCGTCCTTCGCCTTCCAGGCGGCGATGCGCGCGCTCTCCAGGCGGTTCATCTGGCCCGCGCCGATGCCGACGGTGCTGCCGTCCCTGGCATAGACGATCGCGTTCGACTTGACGTGCTTGGCCACTTTCCAGGCGAACAGGCAGTCGGCCAGCTCCTGCTCGGTCGGCGCGCGCCGGGTCACCACCTTCAGCTCCTCGCGCGCGGTGATGCCGTTGTCGCGGCTCTGGACGAGCCAGCCGCCCGCGAAGGACTTGGCGGTCAGGCCGCCGCGCGCCGGATCGGGCAGGCCTTCCGTCAGCAACAGGCGGAGATTCTTCTTCGCCTCGAACAGCGCCAGCGCTTCCGCATCGGCACCGGGGGCGACCACCACTTCGGTGAAGATCGAGGTGATCTGCTCGGCGGTGGCGCGGTCGAGCGGGCGATTGACCGCGATGATGCCGCCGAACGCCGAAACGGTGTCGCAGGCAAAGGCCGCGGCATAGGCGTCCGCGAGCGTCGCCGCGCTGGCCACGCCGCAGGGATTGGCATGCTTGACGATCACCACGCTCGGCGGGCCGTCGCGAAACTCGCTGACCAGCTCGAGCGCCGCATCGGCGTCGTTATAATTGTTGTAGCTCAGCTCCTTGCCCTGGACCTGGCGCGCCTGGCCGATCCCCTGCACATGCGGGCCGCCATGGATGTAGAAGGCGGCCTTCTGGTGCGGATTCTCGCCGTAGCGCAGCTGCTGGCCGCGCTTGAGGGCAAGGTGCATCGTGTCGGGGAATTCCTCGCCCTGATCGACCAGGCCGAACCAGCTGGCGATCATCGCGTCATAGGCGGCGGTGGCGGCATAGGCCTTGGCGGCGAACTTGCGGCGCTGGGCCAGCGTGGTTGAGCCGTCCGTCACCAGCGCATAGTCGGCGGGATCGGTGAGGATCGCGACGCTTTCGTGATTCTTCGCCGCCGAGCGCACCATCGACGGGCCGCCGATATCGATATTCTCGATAATCGTGTCGCGGCTCGCGCCGCGCGCCACCGTCTCGGCGAAGGGATAGAGATTGACCACGACGAGATCGATCGGCGCGATCGCGTGCTCGGCCATCGAGGCCTCATGGTCCTCGTTGCCGCGAATCGCGAGCAGGCCGCCATGCACCTTGGGATGGAGCGTCTTCACGCGCCCGTCCATCATCTCGGGAAAGCCCGTGAGGTCGGAGATGTCGCGGACCGCGAGCCCGGCATCGCGGAGCGCGGTGGCGGTGCCCCCGGTCGAGACGAGCTCGACTCCCTGCGCCGCCAGCGCCCGTGCGAGTTCGACGATCCCGGTCTTGTCGGAGACCGAGAGGAGTGCGCGCCTGATTTTCACCTGATCCATGCGGCAAGCCCCTCTACGGATCGGGGCGCCCGGCGCAACCCCCTAACGGCTAGTCTTCGAGCTCGACGCGCAGGCAAGGCTGGAATGCCTCGCCTTCCTCGTCGTGGCGAAACCACACTTCGGTCACCCGGTAATAGCTGAACGCACCATCGACTGCGATCGACAGGCATTCGCCCGCGCGCGGCAGGAAGCCGAACTCGCCGACGAACAACGGCTCGCGCGCATCCTCCTCATCGAATACCTCGACCTGCGCCATCTCGCTTCCTCCCCCGAATCCGCGGGCGAGGCCTTATCACTTCGCGCGGTGGAACAGCCAGCTGACGTTTGCACCACCCGCGAGCGATTCGCCGGTGATCACCAGCTGCTTCGTCGCCACCGGCCTGCCGGTGCCGTCGATCCAGAGCGAATCCTCGAACGCCAGCAGGCCGCCCTTGCAGCGGAACTGCCAGAGATGCCCGCTCGGCAGGCGCAGGATCGCCGCCTGCCCGTCCGCGGTGGGCGATATCTCGACCTGGGGCGCCAGGTGGAAGCGAATCGCGAACGGCGTGTTCGCCTTGCGCTTCCGCTTGTCGGCGGGCAGCAGCATGTCCTCGCCGCGCACGTCGCGCCCGTCGCCGCCCAGCGCGATCAGCCGGCGATGGACGAAGCCCAGGCGGCGGACATAGCCGTCATGGCTCGCCTCGATCCGGCTGCCATTCTCGCTCTCGGTACGGGCCAGCTCGACTTCCACCACGCCGCGACCGAGCGACCCGTCCGGGTGGATCGCCGTCGAATTGCTGTCGGCCAGCACCAGGGTGGAATGCGCGGCGGTGGTGCGCAGGCCCTCGCTCAGCGCGGCGGGCACCGCGGCATTGGCCATGTTGGAGCCACCGCAATTGACGACGATCCGGTGCGGCCCGTCCGACAGCTCGAAGGCGAGCGTCGAGGCGCAGCCGCCCGCGGCCAGCCGCGCGAGCGGCGGCGGCGCCGCGTCGACGATCAGCACGGTGCCGCCGGCACCCAGGCGCTGATAGCCCCATTCGCGGGCCTGCTTGAGCGGGCGGGTGCGCACCCCGGTCGCCTCCACCGCCTGCTCGATCAGCGCGCCGGGCACGGGCGCGCTGCCCTGCCAGCTGCCCAGCCCCTTGTCGCCATGGCAGACGCCAAGCAGCGCGGTGACCATCCGCGCCTGCGCCGAGCCGATAAAGGCCGGCGGCTCGAGCCGGCGCGCCGCATAGGCATTGGCCAGGACCGAAAGCAGCTGCACCGCGTCGAGCTGGCCGGCCGGCGAGCGGCCGACGGTGCCGCCATCGTCGAACATCGACTGTTCGAGCGCGCGGCGCAGCCCGGTCTCGCCAAAGGAACGGCGCGGATCGCCGCCCGGGATCATCAGCCCGGCGGCCAGCACCCCGCACCAGGCGGCGATGCGCGGCGTGCCGAGCGGGACGCGATCGGCGGCGCGATCGAGGTGCCGCGCACCCTTGGCGAGCGCATGGAGCACCGAGGAGCGATAGACCAGGTCGTTCGCCGACAGGATCAGCGGCGCATGGGCCGTCCAGGCCAGGATGCGCCGGCCGACCAGGTCGGCGCGCCAGGCGGGATCGGAGACCTTGTCGCCATGCACGGCGAGCCAGCGCTGCGTCAGCGCCTCGGCGATCGGCGCCGCGGTGACGCGGGTGGTGACGCTGGAGAGATCGCGCAGCCAGCTGAAGCCGTGGAGATACGCGCCCATCGCCGCCGACCAGTCGGGCCGGGCGAAGTCGAGCCCGGCGATCGCGCGCTGCTCGCCGCGGAACAATATATGGCCGTCGAGCAGCGCATTGCCGCGCTCGACATCGCCGAAGAACGGGTCCTCGCCGACTGCGATCAGCTTCAGGGGATGCCGGCCCTTCAGGCGCATATTGTGGAGCGGCGTGCGCCAGGCGAGCCGCTGGAAGCGCTCGGAGATGCGCTCGGCGAGACTGAGCCCGCGTTCCCCGCCGGTGCGGATGAGCCGCTTGCCCTGCTCGACTCCGTCGGCCCCGGAGTCGATGCCGCCATCGCTCACCCGCCTCGCAGCGCGGCGATGTTCGCCGCATAGTGGCTGGGCCCGCCGGTGAAGGTGGCGGTGCCGGCGACCAGCGCATCGGCGCCCGCGGCAATGGCGCGCGGCGCGGTCTCGCGGTCGATGCCGCCATCCACTTCCAGGTCGATCGCGCGGCCGCTGGCATCGATCCGCCTGCGCAGCTCGGCGATCTTGCCGAGCTGGCTCTCGATGAACTTCTGCCCGCCAAAGCCCGGATTCACGCTCATCACCAGGATGAGGTCGATCATGTCCATGACATAGTCGACGGCGTCGACCGGCGTGGAGGGATTGAGCACCACCCCGGCACGCTTGCCCAGGCCCTTGATCGTCTGGAGCGTGCGGTGGAGGTGCGGGCCCGATTCCGGGTGCACCGAGATGCAGTCGGCACCGGCATCCGCGAACGCCTGGAGCAGCGGATCGACCGGGGCGATCATCAGATGCACGTCGAACGGCTTGGCGCTGTGCGGGCGCAGCGCCTTGATCACGCCCGGCCCGATCGTGATGTTGGGCACGAAATGCCCGTCCATCACGTCGACATGGATCCAGTCGGCTCCCGCCGCGTCGATGGCGCGGATTTCCTCGCCGAGCCTGGCGAAATCGGCGGAGAGGATCGAAGGTGCGATGCGGACGGCCATGACGAATCCTTAGGCACCCCGCGATTCGCGCGCAACCTCAGCCGTTGCGGACGAGCCTCGCGATGAAGAAACCGTCCAACCCGCCGGCATCGCCAAGCGTTCCGGGGAGCAGGCGCAAACTCCCGTCCGCGCGCGGCATGACGCCATCGGGGACTTCCTCGGGCCGGACCGGCAGGATCGCATAGTCGGAACGCGCCCCGAGGAACGCCGCCAGCTGCGCCTCGCCTTCCTCGGGCTCGAGCGAACAGGTCGAGAAGACGAGCGTGCCGCCCGGCCGCACCCAGTCCGCCGCGCGCGCGAGCAGCCTGCCCTGCAGCTCGGCCATCTCCCGGATCAGGCTCGGCCGGACGCGGTGGAGCACGTCGGGATGGCGGCGGAAGATGCCGGTGGCGCTGCACGGCGCATCGAGCAGCACCGCGTCGGCCGGCGCGGCCGGCGCCCAGCCGAGCAGATCGGCGGCGATCACCTCGGCGGCGAGGCCGGTGCGCTCCAGATTCTCGTGAAGTCGCGCCAGACGACTTTCGGAGATGTCGACTGCGGTCACCCGCCAGCCGGCGGCGGCGAGCTGGAGCGTCTTGCCCCCGGGCGCGGCGCAGAGATCGAGCGCAGTGCCATTGCCCCCGGGTTCGACCTTGCCGATCAGCCGGGCGGGAAGCGAGGCCGCGAGATCCTGCACCCACCATTGGCCCTCGGCATAGCCCGGCAGCATCGCCACCGCGCCTTTCTCGTCGAGGCGGAGATGGCCCGGGATCAGGCTGGCGCCGGGCAGGTCGGGCGCGATCGCGGGATCGCGCAGCGTGAGATCGAGCGGCGGCGGAACCGCGATGGCGCGCTCGGCATCCTCGATCATCTGGTCGCCCCAGGCGGCGTGCCAGCGCAGCGCCACCGCATCGGGCAGAGTCGGCGGCTCGGGCAGCATCGCGCCCTGGCGGACCAGCGCGCCGAACACGCCGTGCACCAGCTTGCGCGGCCCGCCGTCGACGAGCGGCAGCACGGTGGCGATCGCGGCATGGCCCGGCGTGCCGAGCGCGAGCGCCTGGACGAGCGCGATGCGCAGCGCGAAGCGCGCCTTGGCGTCGTCGGGCAGGCGCTGCTTCGTCGCCGAATCGATCAGCGCGTCGAGATCGGGGAGCCGGCGCAGCACTTCGGCCGCGATGGCATGGGCCAGGCCGCGATCATTGGGGGCAAGGCCCTGCGCGGCCGAGTCGAGCGCCTGCTCCAGCGCCAGCCCGCGCCGGAGCACGGCATCGAGCAGCCTGAGCGCGGCGCGGCGCGTGGGGACGCCGGGGGCATCGGGCGCCTGGCGGGGAGAAGGACGGGGAGAATGGCGGCGCGGCGGCTTCACTTGACCTCGGCGATGGGAAGGACGATCTGCCGCCTATGGCCCAGCGCCCCGCAAATGTGAAACCGCCCGCGTATCTGACGCCGAGCCCGCCGGTGCCCGAGCCCGCGCCGGCGAAGGAGACGAAGGACCCGCTCGGCCAGGATCCCACCCGCTATGGCGACTGGGAGCTGAAGGGCATCGCCGTCGATTTCTAGTCGTCCAGCGCGGCGAGCAGCTTGAGCACGGTGTTCCAGTTGCGCCCGGTATTGCCGTGCGCGAGCCTGGCCTTTTGCAGGGCGGGGATCAGGTTCGAACGGCCCTGGCCCTCGGGGAAGTCGGTGAACAGCTCGCGGCCGACCACCATCATGCGCTCGGGGCCGTCATAGCCTTGGGCCAGCCGGTCGATCGCCGCCCGGTCCGGCGGCGCGTGGTGGAAGCTGACGACCAGATAGCTCGGCCGCTCCCTGGCTTCCTCGGGAAAGGGATTGGCTTCGACCAGCTTCTCGAGATCGGCGCGGTTGCGCACGAACACCTCGGACTTGAGGCCGGTGGCTTTCTCCAGCGCGGCGTGGAGGTCGCGCTCGAGCGCCTCGGGCGCCGCGTCGCCGGCCTCGAACACGACATTGCCCGAGGCGAGGATCGTCCTGACTTCGGTGAAGCCCATATCCTCGACCACCGCCTTGAGCTCCGCCGACTTGAGCTGGCGCTTGCCGAGGTTGATGCCCCGCAGCATCGCCGCCCATTTCATGCCATTTCTTCCCGCAGGGGCCGGCTGAGCAGCACTTCGATCACCTGCGCCACGGGAACGCCTTCGAGCAGGGCGTTGACCGCCTCCGTCACCGGCATGTCGATTCCCGCGTCCCGCGCGGCTTCGCGCAGGACGGGCGCGGTGAAGGCGCCCTCGGCCACCGTCTTGCGATCGGCCAGCAGCGCCGCCGCCTGCTTCCCCTGGCCGAGGCCGAGGCCGAGCGAGAAGTTGCGCGAATTGGTGGAGGAGCAGGTGAGGACCAGGTCGCCCAGGCCGGACAGGCCGGTGAGCGTCTCCGCCTGGGCACCGCGGGCTAGGCCGAAGCGCGTCATCTCGGCAAAGCCCCGGGCGATGAGCGCGGCGCGGGCGTTGAGGCCGAGGCCGGCGCCCTCCACCACCCCGCAGGCGATGGCGAGGACGTTCTTGACCGCCCCGCCGATCTCCGCCCCCACCAGGTCGGCCGAGCCATAGGTGCGGAAGGCGGGGCCGGCCAGCCGCTCGGCAAGGCGGGCGCGCAGCCCCTCGTCCTCGCAGGCCAGCGTGACGGCGGTGGGTTTGCCCGCCGCGACCTCATGGGCGAAGGTGGGCCCGGACAGCACCGCGAGCGGCGCCCCGGGCGCGACCTGATGGGCCACCTCGCCGACCAGCAGCTTGGTGCCGGCCTCGATCCCCTTGGCGCAGAGGACCAGCGGCGTGGTGCCGACGGGGAGCTGGGAAAGGACGCCGCGGACATGCTGGGCGGGCGCGACCACCAGCAGCGCGTCCCGGTCCGAAAGCTGCGAAAGCGCCCGCGTGGCGCGGATCGAGGGACTGAGCGGCACGCCGAAGAGGAACAGATCGTTCCGGTGACGGGTGTTCACGCTCTCGACGACTTCGTCTTCGCGCGCCCAGAGCAGCACGTCCTCGCCGCCACGCGCCGCGACCTGGGCCAGGGCCGTGCCCCAGGCGCCGCCGCCGATCACCCCTATCCTCATGCCTTCACTCCCGCGCCGCGCACCTTCTCCGCATCCGGATCGAGCGGCCAGCGCGCCCGCGCCGGCGTGTCGAGCGGATCGCTGAACCCCGCGAGGAACCGTTCGGCCCCCGCCCAGCCGATCATCGCCGCATTGTCGGTGCAGAGCCAGAGCGGCGGCGCGACGAAGCGCATGCCGGCTTCCGCCGCCAATCGTTCCAGCGCGCCGCGCACCGCCTTGTTCGCGGCGACGCCGCCGGCGACGACCAGCGCCGTCGCCTGCACCTGCGCCATCGCCCGGCGCGTGCGATCGACCAGGCAATCGACCACCGCCTGCTGGAACGAGGCCGCGATATCCTCGACTCCATAGCGGCCGACCTTGCGCGCCACGTCGCTCTTCAGGCCCGCGAAGGAGAAATGGGGCTCCGCCGAGCCGAGCAGCGGACGCGGCAGCGGCACCGCCCGAGGATCGCCGCGCGCCGCCGCTTCCTCGACCGCCGGACCGCCGGGAAAGCCGAGGCCGAGCATCTTGGCGGTCTTGTCGAACGCTTCGCCGGCGGCGTCGTCGATCGTGGTGGCGAGGCGCCGGTAGCGGCCCACGCCCTCGACCAGCAGCAGCTGGCAATGGCCGCCCGAGACGAGCAGCAGCAGATAGGGAAAGGCGAGGTCCGGATCGGTGAGCCGCGGCGAGAGGCCGTGCCCTTCCAGATGGTTGATCGCGATCAGCGGCTTGCGGCCCGCCAGCGCGAGCGCCTTGCCGGCGACCAGGCCGACCATGACTCCGCCGATCAGGCCCGGGCCGGCCGTGGCGGCGACCGCGTCGACATCGGCGAGGGTGACGCCCGCTTCCGCGAACGCGCCCTCGATCAGCGGGCCCAGCGCCTCGACATGCGCGCGCGCGGCGATCTCGGGCACGACGCCGCCATAGGGGCGATGGGCCGCCTCCTGCCGCGCCAGCTTGTGCGCCAGCACCCGCCGATCGGTGGTGACCAATGCGGCGGCGGTTTCATCGCAACTCGATTCGAGGCCGAGGATCAGGGCCATGTCGTTCGTTTCATACTCCGTTGCTTGCGCATCTAGGGTGTCGGGAGGCGATTGTCGAAGTTCGGGATTTTTGTTCGCGCGGAGGCGCGGAGAGCGCGGAGAAGTAAAACCGCCGCGTAGAGGCCTCGAAACCCTCTGCCCTCCCTGTGCCTCCGCGCGAACAAGAGTGTCCGCTTCGACAAGCGGCACACGAGCCGGTAAGGCGAACGACATGGCCGTTTTCAAACTGGGTACCCGGGGCTCGCCGCTCGCGCTGACACAGGCGGAGATGGTGCGCGACGCGCTCGCCGCCGCGCACACGCGGCCGGTGACCGACTTCGAGATCATCGTGATCCGCACCACCGGCGACAAGGTGCAGGACCGTCCGCTCGCCGAGATCGGCGGCAAGGCGCTGTGGACCAAGGAGCTCGACCGCGCCCTGCTCGCCGGCGAGATCGACGCCTCGGTCCATTCGATGAAGGACGTCGAGACCCTGCGGCCCGAGATGATCGCGATCGCCGCGATGCTGCCCCGCGCCGATGTCCGCGACCGGCTGGTGGGCGCCGCATCCATCGCGGCGATCCCGCAAGGCGGCGTGCTGGGCACCAGCTCGCCGCGCCGCGCCGCGCAGATCCGCAAGCTGCGGCCCGACCTGTCGATCGTGCTGTTCCGCGGCAATGTCGACACGCGGCTGGCCAGGCTGGCCCAGGGAGAAGCCGACGCGACCCTGCTCGCCGCCGCCGGGCTGGCCCGGCTCGGGCGCCATGACGTCGGCGCGCCGATCCCCACCAACATCCTCCTCCCCGCCCCGGCCCAGGGCGCCGTGGGCGTCGAGATCCGCGCCGACGACGCCCATGCCCGCGAGCTGCTGCGCGCGATCGACCATGTCGAGACCCATGGCTGCATCGCCGCCGAGCGGGCGCTGCTCGCTGCGCTCCGGGCCGGCTGCCACTCACCCGTCGCCGCGCTGGCGACGATCGAGGGAGGCATATTGACGCTCGAGGCCGAGCTGCTTTCCGAGGACGGCGCCGCGCATGTCCATGGCGCGATCGAGGGCGCGCCGCTCGACCATGCGCTGCCCGCCGCGCTCGCCCGCGATCTGCTGGCACGCGCGCCGGCAGCGGTCCGCCGATTGTTCGAGGGGTGAGCCGCCCGATCGCCGTGCTCCGGCCCGAGCCCGGCAACGGCGCGACCATCGCGGCGATCGAAGCGGCGGGGGGCATGGCGATCCGCCTGCCGCTGTTCGCCGCCGCGCCGGTCGACTGGCGCGCGCCGGATCCGGCAGCGTTCGACGCGCTGCTGCTGACCAGCGCCAATGCCCTGCGCCATGGCGGGACGGAGCTGGCCGCGCTGCGGAGCCTGCCGGTGCATGCGGTGGGCGGCGCGACCGCCGCAGCGGCGCGGCGGGCGGGCTTCGCCGTCGCCCATGCCGGCACCGGCGACGGGGCCGCGCTGGTGGCCGCAGCCGAAGCCGCCGGCGTGCGCCGGGCATTGCTGCTGGGCGGGCGCGATCGGATGCTCGAAGCCGGCGGCATCATCGCCCGGGCGATCACCGTCTATGCCAGCGAACCGCTGCCGATCGCGCCCGAACAGGCAGCGCGGCTGCACAGCGCGGTCGCGCTCGTCCAGTCCCCCCGGGCCGGGGCACGGCTCGCCGAGCTGGTGGCGCCGGATCACCGCGCGGCCACCGGCATCGCGGCGATCAGCGCGCGCGCGGCCGAAGCGGCGGGCCGGGGCTGGCTCCGCGTCGCCGTCGCCGCCGACTTGCGGGCGGACACGCTGATCGCACTCGCCCTGCAGCTCGCCGATTGACCGGGCCGGGCCACGCGGCGAATAAGGGCCCCATGAGCGACGAGACCTTCGCGCCCGCGGCGCCGCGCGTGCCCTGGTGGCGCAGCGCCAGCCTGATCGGCACGATCGCCTTCGCCGGCGGGATCGGCGTGACCATCGCCGCCGTCGGGCTGGCCGGCGGGCTTTCGCCGCGCCCGCCCGCGCCGGCGCCCCTGCCCTCTCCCAATGCCAGCGCGCAGCCGGTGGTGCCGGCGCTGCCGCCGGGCACCGACCTCGCCACGCTCAGCGCGCGCGAGACGCTGCTGGCGGGCAAGCTGGATCAGATCGAGCTGCGCCTGCGCGACGCCGACGGCAGCGCCCGCAATGCCGCTTCCTATGCGACGCGCGCCGAGCGGATGCTGATCGTCCTCGCGACGCGGCGCGCGCTCGAGCGCGGCCAGCCGCTGGGACCGCTCGAGGGCCAGCTCAAGCAGCGTTTCGGCGAGCATGACGGCGACGCCGTCGCCGCGATCCTGCGCGCCGCCGCCCAGCCGGTGACGCTCGAGGATCTGCGGCTCGCGCTCGACACGCTGGGGCCGCGCCTCGCCAATGATCCGGGCGACAGCCTGTGGAACCGGGTGCGCCGGATGCTCGGCAACCTGGTGGTGCTGCGCCAGGCCGACACGCCGAGCCCGCTCCCCGCCGAGCGGCTGCGCCGTGCCCGCCGCGCGCTCGACCGCGGCGATGTCGAGGCGGCGCTCGCCGAGGTGGCCCATATGCCCGGCGTCGCGGTCGCCGAGAGCTGGACCGGTGCCGCCCGGCGCTATGTCGCGGCCCGTGCCGGCCTTGCCGAGATCGAACGCGCCGCGATGGACGTGCCGTCGCCGCCCGCCCGGCAGGCGGGATAGCCGCACCGCATACCCCATGCCGTCATCCCGACGCGCGCCGGGAACCGGAGCCATTAAGCGGGACGGCGGAGCAACACCCGGCCTTGGCCGGGCCGACGAGAGAAGGACGAGGAAATGGCAGAGATGGGCCGGTTCGACTGGTCGGACCCCTTCGGGCTCGATGCGCAGCTGACCGACGAGGAGCGGATGGTCCGCGATGCCGCCCGCGACTATGCGCAGGGCGAGCTGCTGCCGCGCGTGACCAGCGCCTATCTGGAAGAGCGGTTCGACCGCGAGATCATGGCCGAGATGGGCGCGCTGGGCCTGCTCGGCGCGACCATCCCCGAAGCCTATGGCGGCGCGGGGCTCGGCTATGTCTCCTATGGGCTGGTCGCGCGCGAGGTGGAGCGCGTCGATTCGGGCTATCGCTCGGCCATGTCGGTGCAGAGCTCGCTCGTGATGCACCCGATCAACGCCTATGGCACCGAGGCGCAGAAGCGGAAATATCTCCCCAGGCTCGCCACCGGCGAATGGGTGGGCTGTTTCGGGCTGACCGAACCCGATGCCGGCTCCGATCCCGGCGGCATGCGCACGCGCGCGGCGAAGATCGACGGCGGCTACCGGCTGACCGGCAGCAAGATGTGGATCACCAACTCGCCGATCGCCGACGTGTTCGTCGTCTGGGCGAAGAGCGAGGCGCATGGCGGCGGCATCAAGGGCTTCGTCCTGGAAAAGGGCATGAAGGGCCTTTCGGCGCCCAAGATCGAAGGCAAGCTGAGCCTGCGCGCGAGCATCACCGGCGAGATCGTGATGGACGGGGTGGAAGTGGGCGAGGACGCGCTGCTGCCCGAGGTACAGGGGCTGAAGGGGCCGTTCGGCTGCCTCAACCGCGCCCGCTACGGCATCGCCTGGGGGAGCATGGGCGCGGCCGAGGCCTGTTTCCACGCCGCCCGGCAATATACGCTCGACCGCGCCCAGTTCGGCAAGCCGCTGGCGGCGAACCAGCTGGTGCAGCTCAAGCTCGCCAACATGGAGACGGAGATCGCGCTCGGGCTGCAGGCGGCGCTGCGGGCCGGCCGGATGTTCGACGAGGGGACGCTCGCGCCCGAGGCGATCTCGATCATCAAGCGCAACAATTGCGGCAAGGCGCTCGACATCGCCCGCATCGCGCGCGACATGCATGGCGGCAACGGCATCTCGGCCGAATTCCATGTGATGCGCCACGCGATCAACCTCGAGACGGTCAACACCTATGAAGGCACGCACGACGTCCACGGCCTGATCCTGGGCCGGGCGATCACCGGGATCGCGGCATTCTGATGGCACCCGATCGGCAGCCGATGCTGGAAGGCGGGCTGGTGATGCTGCGCCCCAGCACGCCGGCGGACTGGGACGCGCTGTTCGCGGTCGCCTCCGATCCGCTCCTCTGGGAAGTGCATCCGGCGCATGACCGCTGGCAGGAGCCGGTATTCCGCGCCTATTTCGACGCCGGCATCGCCAGCGGCGGAGCGCTGACCATTGTCGACAAGGCGACCGGCACCGTGATCGGCTCGTCGCGCTTCGACAATTGGGTGCCCGAGGCCGACGAGATCGAGATCGGCTGGACCTATCTGGCGCGGGCCTATTGGGGCGGCGTCTACAATCGCGAGATCAAGCGGCTGATGCTCGATCACATCCACCGGTTCGTGCGCACCGCGGTGTTCACCGTGGGCGTCGGGAATCTGCGCTCGCGCCGGGCCATGGAGAAGATCGGCGGCGTGGCGCGGCCGGGCACGGTCGAGCGGATGATGGCGGGCGAGATGAAGCCGCACCTGATCTACGAGATTACCCGGCCATGAAGCCGCTGGAGGGGATCAGGGTCGTCGAGCTGGCGCGGATCCTCGCCGGCCCGTGGTGCGGCCAGCTGCTCGCCGATCTGGGCGCCGAGGTGGTGAAGGTCGAGCGGCCGGGCGAAGGCGACGACACCCGCCATTGGGGGCCGCCCTTCCTCCACGACGCCGAGGGCGAGAATCGCGACGCCGCCTATTTCCACGCCTGCAACCGCGGCAAGACGAGCCGGGCGATCGACATCGCCACTCCAGAGGGGCAAGCGGCGGTGCACGCGCTGGTGGCGGACGCCGATGTGGTGATCGAGAACTACAAGGTCGGCGGGCTGGTGAAATACGGGCTCGACGCGGCGTCGCTGCGGGCGCGCCACCCCCGGCTGATCGTCTGCTCGATCACCGGCTTCGGCCAGACCGGGCCCTATGCGCCGCGCGCGGGCTATGACTTCATCATCCAGGGCATGGGCGGCTTCATGTCGCTGACCGGCGAGCCCGACGGCGCGCCGCAAAAGGCCGGCATCGCCTATGCCGACATCTTCACCGGCGTCTATTCGGCGGTGGCGATCCTGGCGGCGCTGAGGAAGCGCGACCTTACCGGCGCGGGCGCGCATATCGACATGGCGCTGCTCGACACTCAGGTGGGCGTGCTCGCCAACCAGGCACTGGGCTGGATGGCATCGGGCAAGGTGCCGCACCGGATGGGGAACGGACACGCCAATCTGGTGCCCTACCAGGCGTTCCACGCGAAGGATGGCGAGCTGATCATCGCGGTGGGCAATGATTCGCAGTTCCGCAAGCTGTGCGGGGTGCTCGGGCTCGAATACGGCACCGATCCGCGCTTCGCGACCAATCCCCAGCGGGTGGTGAACCGCGCGGCGCTGATCCCGCTGCTCGATGCGGCGATCCGGCAATGGGCCAAGGCCGATCTCTACGAGGCGCTGGAGGCCGAAGGCGTGCCGGCCGGGCCGATCAACACGGTCGACGAGGTGTTCGCCGATCCGCAGGTGGCGGCGCGGGGCATGAAGATCGAGCGTGACGGCCTGCCGGGGATCGCCACGCCGATCATGATCGACGGCGAGCGCATGGCCGCCGAGCGGGCCAGCCCCAGGCGGCCCTGACCCCGGCAGGCACCGGAACGAAGAAGGGCGGCCCCTTTCGGGACCGCCCTTTCCCTTTCAGGCCCGTCCAAGGATCAGAAATTGACCTTGGCACCCACCGTGAAGCGGCGGCCATAGATGTTGTCCCCGGCCTGGACCGGATTGTAGAGATACGCGCCATAAGTGACCGGATCGATGCCCGGCAGGCGATCGAACAGGTTGAGCACATTCGCGTAGATGGTGAACTTGTCCGCGATCTTGGCGGTCGCGTTCAGGTCGAACGTGATGTAGCTCTTCACTCGGCAGCCGGTATAGGCGGGCGACGGCGCCAGGCCGCAATCCTCATACGCATTGCCCTGGTCCATCGCCGACAGGTTGTAGCCGGAGGTGTAGTTGACCGTGCCGCTGAGGGTATAGTTGCCGATCGCGAAGCTGTTCAGCCAGCTGCCCCGCCAGCGGAACGTGCCCGTGCCCGCCGTGAGGTTGAAGTTGCCGAGCGTGTCGACATAGGTCTGGCGCGTGCCGTCGGGCAGCGTGGTGCTGAGCTCCAGCATGAGCGTCGCGTCGAGGTTGCTCGTCCAGGTCACGTCGCCGAAGCGGAAGCGGCCATTCGCGGCGAAGTCGATGCCTTCCGCCTTCTGGGTGTTGGCATTGACATAGTGCGACTGGACATAGGCCACGCGCGGCAGCGCGCCCGGATGGGCCGGATCCGCCGCGTCGGGGATGATCGTGTAGCCGGCCGGGATCGGATTGCCGGCATAATAGGCCTGGAGCGCCACGCCCGAGGAGAGCGACGTGATCGCATCGGTCTTCTTGATGTTGAAGTAATCGACACTGATCGAGACGCTGTGCAGCGGCTGGAAGACGGCGCCCAGCGTGATGCTGCGCGATTTCTCCGGCTTCAGGTCCGGCGAGGCGAGCGTGGTCTGGCCATAGCTCGCCGTGCGCAGATATTGCGGGCAGGCGGTGCTGAAGGTCGCGACCGAGCAGCCATATTGGGCCAGATACGCATCGTTGAACAGGCCGGCCGAGTTGGTGACATAGCCCGTGGTCGGCAATGCGTTCGCCTCGCCGAAGCTGGGGATGCGGAAACCGCGCGACCAGTTGCCGCGCAGGGTCAGCATCTCGAACGGCTTGATCTTCGCGCCGACCTTCGGCGAGAAATTGCTCTGGCCGGTCGAATAATGGTCATAGCGGCCCGACGCGTTGAGCTCGAGGAACTCGAACACCGGCACGCTCAGCTCGCCGAATGCCGAGGCGACCGTGCGGTGCCCCTCGGTGCCGAACGCGTTGATCGTGAAGTAGCGCTGGGTCGGCCCGTTGATGTCGCTGTTCGCCGAGGGCGCATCGACCGCCTCGTAGAAGAGCGAGCCGCCGACGGCGAGCTGGACCGGACCGCCCGGGAGCTGGAACAGCGCTTTGCTCACGCTCGCCTGGACCTGGTAGAGATCCGAGGAGGCGTCGACATTGAGCTCCGGCGCAAGATAGCTCTGTATCGCGGCGCTGTTGGCCGAGGGATTGACGAAATTGTACGTGCCGTCGGCGATCACGTCGAGCAGATGCTGGATATAGATATAGCCGTTGGAGGTGCGGCGCAGATCGGTGTGCATCGCCGTCGCGTCGATCTTGTAGTTCCAGTCGTCGCCGAAGCTGCCCTTGATGCCCGCGGCGGCGCGATACACGCGGCTGCGCGTCTCGTCATAGCGCGTGATGTTGGGCATGCCGCCGATCAGCAGCGCCGTCTGGCCCGAAGCCGCGAAGGGATTGTTCGGGTTGAGCGTGCCGTTGGCCGCGGTGCAGTTCACCCGCGCGGCGCAGACATAGACCGGCAGCGTCAGCGGGCCCGAGCCCGGCGCGAAGCTCGGGCCACTGCCGCGCGTCGAGTAGGGCGGGGAATAGATGCCCGCCGGCGCATTGGCGTAGATCGACGAAGGGAGGCCCGAATATTGGCTGCGCGACTGCTGGAAGTTGAGCTCCAGATAGGCCTCGGTCGAATCGCCGAACGTCTTGGCGACATGCGCCGTGAAGCCGAAGCGATCGATCTCCGGCGCTACCACGCCGTAGCGGTTGACCATGTCCTGCTGGCACATTGACGTGGGCACCAAGCCACTGGCGGCCTGTTGGGCCGCCGTGGTCTGGATCGGCGTGCCATTGGCGCAGCCGCTCCCGAGCAGCTGGTAGCGGCCGCCCGAACTCGGCGCGACATAGAGGTTCGAGCCGGCGGAGGTGGTCCCGAAATTGTCGCCGTTGATCAGGTTGTTCGGCCCGCCGATCCCGGTCTGGTTGTCCGAGTTGAACGGATAGGGCAGGTCGCGGTTGTTGACCGAATCAGCGTGATAATAGAAGCCGCTGATATAGGCGTTGAACCCGTCGCGATCGAGGTCGCCGGTGCCGGCGGTCACCGAGAAGCGCTGGGTCGCCGCGATGCCGTCCTGCGAGACGCCGGCCTCGGCCCGGGCCGAAAGGCCGGTGAAGCTGCGCTTGGTGATGATGTTCACCACGCCCGCGATCGCATCGGCGCCGTAGGTCGACGAAGCGCCGTCCTTCAGCACTTCGACGCGGTCGACGATGTCGTCCGGAATCGTGTTGAGATCGACGAAGTTGCGGGTCGCATCATCGGCGAGCGGATAATAGGCCGCGCGCAGGCCGTCGAACAGCACCAGCGTCGAGTTGGTCGTCAGGCCGCGCAGCGAGATGCCCGACGCGCCGCCGGCGAACGCGCCATTGGCCGAGAAGCTGTTGGTGAGCGAGGGTCCGTTGTTGGCGGCCAGGCGCTGCAGGCCGTCCTGGACGGTGCTGATGCCGCGCTGATCGAGCGATTCGGCCGTGACGGTGGTTACCGGCGACGTCGTCACCCGAGTCGCGAACAGCGAGCCGGTGACGACGATCTCGGCATCGTCGGCCGCGGGCTGGTTCTGGCTGGGGGTAGGAGTGGAGGCGGGGGCGGTGTCCTGCGCGAAAGCGGGGACGGCGAGGAGGCTCGCGGCCAGAGACAGCGCCGAGAGCGCGGTCCCCGCACGGAGCGTACGAGCGATATTACGCTTGAACATGGTACCCTTTCCCTACTGCCCAGCGCTAGCGTTGCGCGGGGTGTGAGCCGGCCGTGCCGCCGTAACGGCATGGACTGGCTTCGGGATGAGAGTCGCGGATTCGCGCGTAAAGCGCCGAAAAGGCAGGCTCGCGTTTTGCCTTTCTTCTGTATCCAGAAAGGCACGCATCTTGGCTGTAATGTTTCCGCCAAGTTGCAGGACTGCAAAATTGTGTCGAAACCTCTCAGGTTACTACCGATCTGGCAATTGTTTAAACCATTTCGGAGGTGTTCCGGTCAAGTTGACTGGCCGAGTCGGCGGATCAGTTCCCGCGCCGCCGCCGGCGCCCGCACCTTGCCGCCATGGATGAAGAACAGGAAGGTTTCGCGCGGCACCGCCGGCGGGTCCCGGTCCTCGACATAGGGCAGGCCTTCCGGGCGGCCGCCCGAAGCCCAGGTCTCCGCCGCCGCGGTCCAGCGCGGAAGATCGGCTTCGGGATAACAGAAGGGATTATCGTCCTCGCCCGCCTCGAGCCGGGCATAGACGAAGTCGCCAGTCACGTCGGCGATCGCGGGATATTGCGGCGAATCGGCATAGACGATCGCGACGCCGGCCCCGCGGCACAGCGCGACGAATTCGGGAACGGCGAAGCTCTCGTGACGGACCTGCACGGCGTGGCGAAGGGCCACGCCCTCATGCGCGCGCGGCAGCAGGTCGAGAAACGCGCCGAAATCGGCGGCGTCGAACTTCTTGGTCGCCATGAACTGCCACATCAGCGGCCCCAGCCGATCCCCCAGCGCCACGACTCCCTGGCCGACGAACTTCGCCACCGATTCGCCGGCATCGGCCAGCACCTTGCGATTGGTGCAGAAACGCGAGCCCTTCACGGCGAAGACGAAACCGTCGGGCACCGTCTTCGCCCAGCCTTCGAAAGTCGCCGGCTTGAAGCTGGAATAATAGGTGCCGTTGATCTCGATCGCGGTCAGCTGCCGCGCGGCATATTCCAGCTCCTTCTTCTGGCTGAGCCCCTCCGGATAGAAGGTCCCGCGCCAGGGTTCGAAGGTCCAGCCGCCGATGCCGACTCGAATGGGTGCCATGCTCATGCGCCCGACCCTAGCCGCTCCGCGCCGCGCCGCCAGCCCGAAGGCTGCGGCCAAACCCGCTCAACGCACCCGCGACCAGGTCTGCGCCTTGCAGACGACTCCGAACAGCACACAGCCCTTGCCGACCATCTTGTCACCGTCCTGGAACTGGATGGTGCCCGAGAAGGTCTGGCGGATATCGGGGACGAACACCTTGCCGCTCCACTTGCCGGGGCCGGCGGGCTTGAGGTCGCGGAACAGGCGCGTGCCGACCAGCTGCTCGGTGCCGCCGCGCCGGGCATCGGCGATCGCCCCTTCGCTCGCCCAGGTGATGGTGCCGCACAGTGCGCCGCCGCATTCGTCGATGCGGACATGGACGCTGTTGCCGGGATTGCGCCACTCGCTGGCGATCGGCGCATCGGATGGCGAGCCGGCCGCCACGGAGGCGACCAGCGTGGAGGAGAGCGCGAGCGCGGGCAGGATCGCCCGGAAGGACTTGCCGAACATGGCGGGGCTTATCGCCGCCGGAATCTGTACCCAGGCTGAAATGGCCGGCAGCCCGGCATGTCCGAATCGGACGGATCGGCCCGGCTCCACGGCCAGGCGCAGCACCGCGATCCGGGCGATACCCGGAGCGCCATCGGCAGCGGCCGGGGCGATTTCGACGCTTCCCTGGAAAGTGCCGGGGATCCGGCAGGAAACGCTGGAGCGGGCGAAGGGATTCGAACCCTCGACCCCGACCTTGGCAAGGTCGTGCTCTACCCCTGAGCTACGCCCGCTCTGGCGTTTTGGCCCGGGCGATCAGCGCACCGGGCGGGTGAGGCGCGGCCACTAGCACCGGCTTTGGGGGTGGGCAACCCCATGGATGCAACTTTTTTAGAGGCTTGGCGCATGACGCGCGAAAGCCCACATATCGCCGCGAAACCACGAAGCACTTTTTTCAGGAGCACGCGCCTTGGCCACGCTTGGACTCACCCCCGCGGAGAAGGATGCCGTCGACGCGTTCCGCCGCGACGTCGTCGAGCCCTCGATGACCAGTCTCGTCATCATCGATTTCTGGGCGGAATGGTGCGGCCCCTGCAAGGCGCTGGCGCCGGTCCTCGAAAAGGTCGCCGCCGACTATGCCGGCAAGGGCGTCGTCCTCGCCAAGGTCGATGTCGATGCGAATCAGTTCATCGCCAACCAGTTCCAGGTTCGCTCGATCCCCACGGTCTATGCGATGTTCCAGGGCCAGCTGGTCGCCGACCTCAGCTCGGCGCGCACCGAATCGCAGCTGCGCACGATGCTCGACCAGATCCTGCGCCAGCTTCCCGTGCAGAGCGCCGACGCGCAGGCGGAAGCGGAGCTCGAGCCGCTGATCGCGATGGGCGAGGAAGTGCTGGCCGACGGCGATGCCGAGCGCGCGCTCGGCATCTTCGAGCAGATCGCGGAGATGGCGCCCGAGCATGGCGCAGTCGCCGCCGGCCGCGCGCGCGCGCTGCTGGCGCTGGGCCGGACCGAGGAGGCCGAAGCCGTGCTCGCCGCCCTGCCCGAGGACGCCAAGGGCGCCGAGATCGAACAGGCGCGCGCCGCGATCGCGCTGGCGAAGGAGGCCCGCCCGGTCGAGGATCTGAGCGGCCTCGCCGCGCAGGCGGCGACGGGTGACATGGAAGCGCGCTACGAGCTCGCCGGCGGCCAGATGGCGGCGGGGGATCGCGATGCGGCCGCCGCGACGCTGCTCGGCATGATCCGCGACGATCGCGAATGGAACGAGGGCGCGGCGCGCCAGCGGCTGCTGAAGCTGTTCGAGGCCGCCGGGATCGAGGATCCCTGGGTCGCGGCGCAGCGCCGCAAGCTGTCGGCGATCCTGTTCGGATGATTCCCGGCGGGACGCTCTCGCGCCTCTCGATATTCCCGCTGGGCGGGGCCCTGCTCTTCCCGCGCATGCACCTGCCGCTCCACATCTTCGAGCCGCGCTACCGGGCGATGGTCTCGGACGCGCTGGCGCGCGACCGGCGGATCGGAATGATCCAGCCGCGCGGCCCGGGCGATTCGCCGGCCCTGTTCGAGATCGGCTGTGTCGGGCGCATCGCCGAAGTGGAGGCGCTCGACGACGGGCGCTTCGACATCGTGCTCGAGGGGCTGGCCCGTTTCTCCCTGGTGCGCGAGCTCGACGTCACGACGCCGTTCCGCCAGGTCGAGGCCACGTTGGAACGGGCGGGCGACATCGAAGTGCTCGCCATGGCCGAGCGCGCCGCCCTCGAGATCGAATCGCGGCGCTTCGCCGATGGCCTCGGCTATGCGGTCGACTGGGAGGCGGTGAGCCGGCTGGACGACGAATCGCTGGTCAACGGCATCGCCCAGATCGCGCCGTTCGACGTCGCTTCGAAACAGGCGCTGCTGGAGGCGGACACTCTGGCCGAGCGATCGGAGCTGATCGTCCAGCTGATGCAGTTCTTCGGCCGCCACGACGGCGACGAGGGGACGCTGCAATAGGGTGCGCAGGCATTCGCCTTCCCACCGAGCCCATCGATGCCGGGTCCGGGCCTTTGCCAGGCTGGTATTGTAATCTCCGTTCCCCGGCGAAGGCCGGGGCCCAGTTACGGCTCGCTCAAAGTGGCGTGAGCCGGTCGAATAGATCCTCCCATTCAGGATTGAGACCTTCGATTTCCCGAAGCTTCCAAGCGCGCTTCCACTTCTTCATCTGGAGTTCGCGCAGTCGTGCAGCGTCCAGACTCTCAAAAGCCTGATACCAGACCAGCAGCTTGCACCCATGTTCACGCGTGAAACCGGCAACTGCGCCGACACGGTGCTCCCAGGCACGCTTGGGCAGATCGGACGTGACCCCGAGATAAAGCGTGCCGTTGCGACGATTCGCCATGATGTAAAGGAAGCCGGGTTTCTCCACTTCCGGCTCCGTCGCAACTGGGCCCCGGCCTTCGCCGGGGCACTGAGGGTATCAGGCCGGCATCCCCTGCAGCAGCTTGGGCACGTCGCCGCTTTCGCCGCGCGCCTCGGCCATGAACCAGTGCTTGAGCGGCGGCAGCCGGTCGACCGCGGAGAGGCCGAAGCGGCGAACGGCACTGGCGGTCTTGCCGGGTATGCCGAACAGCCGGGTGAGGCCGTCGGTCGCGGCGGCGACCATGAAGGTGTCGAGCCCGCGCCAGCGCTGATAGCGCGCGAGCAGCTGCGGGTCGCCCATGTCCAGGCCCAGCCTTTTGCCGTCCACCAGCACCTCGACCAGGGTGGCGACGTCGCGGAAGCCCACATTCACCCCCTGCCCCGCGATCGGATGGATGCCGTGGGCGGCGTCGCCGACCAGCGCCAGCCGGTCGCTGGTGATCCAGGCCGCATGGTGAAAGCCGAGCGGATGGCTGAAGCGCGCGGTGAGCGGGCCCAGCCTGCCCAGGAATCCGCCCATGCGCTTCTCCGCCTCGGCCAGATAGGCGCGCTCGGAGATCTTCATCATGCCGGCGGCGTCGCGGGCATGGACCGTCCACACCACGGCCGAGCGATGGCCGTGCGCGTCGTCCAGGAGCGGCAGGATCGCGAACGGGCCGGTCGGATAGAAGATCTCGAAGGCGATGTTCTCGTGGCTGCGTTCATGGCCGAGCGTGGCGACCATCGCGGCGTGATCATAGCTCCAGCGCGCGGTGCTGAGCCCGGCGGCCTCGCGCGTCGGCGAGTTGCGGCCCTCGGCCCCTACCAGCAGCTGGGCATGGACCGTGGTGCCGTCGCTCAGCTCGGCGGAGACGCCGAACGCGCCGCGCTCCACGCGGAGCGCACGCGTCCGCATGCGCATATCGGCGAGCGGCGCCGCGACCGCGGCTTCGTAGAGAGCGGTGCGCAGGACACGATTCTCGAACATGTGGCCGAGCGCGCCCTCGCCTTCGCCGGGCGCGAAATCGAGCTTGCCGGGATCGAGCCCGTCCGAGACGCGGATGCCCGCGATCGGGCAGCCCTTGCCCGCCAGCCGCGCCGCCACGCCGATCGCCTCGAACATCCGCATCGGCGCGCTGGCGATCGCCGAGGCGCGGCCGTCGTGCCGGGCGGCGAGGATCTGCGCCGGATCGGCGGGATCGATCACGATCGAGGAAATGCCATGCGCATCGAGCGCGGTAGCCAGCGCCGAGCCGACCAGCCCGCCGCCGAGGATGAGAACGTCTGCGCGATCCATGGACCCGCCGTAGCGCCTCCCTTCCCGTCCGTCATCCCCGCGCAGGATGCGGCGGAACGTGCGGGGAACGCTTGACGCCGGAGTCCGCTCGGGCGATTAACCGGCCCGCACCCCTGAAAATCTGGAGGCTGGGCATGGCGTCCCGGGCACAGGCGCCGCTTTGGCGCGAAACCATGAAGGCCGGCGCGCGCCGCAGCGGCGCGGTGATCGGCGGAGCCGCTCTGTTCCTGGGCGTGCTCGCGCTCGGCGTGGCGCTGGGCAGCTATCAGCCGACCGATCCGTCGATGAACACCGCGGCCGCCGGCCCCGCGCGCAACTGGATGGGCGAGCCCGGCGCCTGGACCGCCGATTTCCTGTTCGCGCTGCTCGGCCCCGCGGTGGTGCTGTTCCTGCCGATCGGGCTGATCGTCGCCTATCGCCTGCTCAAGGACCGGCCGGTGGGCAATTGGGGCACCATGTTCCGCGGCGTGAGCCTGGGCGTGGTCTTCACCGCCACCGCGCTCGCCTTCTTCTCCGCCGACGCGGTGCTGTCGCTGACGGGCGGCTGGGGCGGCGTGGTCGGCCTGTCGATCGCCGGCTTCTTCAACTGGCTGATCGGCTTTGCCGGCGATCCGGTGATCAGCTGGTGGGCCGGGCGCGGCCTCGGCCTGGTCTGCGGGCTGATCGGCCTGTTCATCTGGTGGCGCAGCCTCGACTTCTCGCTGCCCGAGCGCGTGAGCCTGCCGGGCATCCCCAGCCTCAAGGGTCCGGGCAAGACGGCCCTGCTCGGCGCGCCGGAGAAGGAGCTCGCCGCACCCGAGCCGAAAATCCGCGAGGGCCGCGAACCGCGCAAGACAGTGGTGCCCGACACCCGGCCCGGCCCGGTGATCGCCGATCGCAACCTCACGCCCTCGCCCGCACGGACCAAGCCGCCGACCCAGACCAGCCTCGATTTCAAGGACAGCTATCAGCTGCCTTCGATCGACCTGCTCAAGCCGCCGCCGGTCAACAAGAATGCCGGGATCGACAAGGCGGCGCTGGAGCGCAACGCCCGGCTGCTCGAGAGCGTGCTCGACGATTTCAACGTGAAGGGCCAGATCGTCGAGGTGCGGCCGGGCCCGGTCGTCACCATGTACGAGCTCGAGCCGGCGGCAGGCATCAAGGCGAGCCGGGTGATCCAGCTCGCCGACGACGTGGCGCGCAACATGTCCGCCACTTCGGCGCGCATCGCCACCATCCCCGGGCGCAGCGTGATCGGCATCGAGCTGCCCAATGCGGCGCGCGAATCGGTCAATCTGCACGAACTGGTCGCCAGCCAGGCCTTTGAGGATCAGGGAGCGACGCTGCCGCTGGTGCTCGGCAAGAACATCGCGGGCGATCCGGTGATCGCCGACCTGGCGCCGATGCCGCACCTGCTCGTCGCCGGCACCACCGGCTCGGGCAAGTCGGTGGGGCTCAACTGCATGATCCTCTCGCTGCTCTACCGGCTCACGCCCGAGCAGTGCCGGATGATCATGATCGATCCCAAGATGCTCGAGCTGAGCATGTACAAGGACATCCCGCACCTGCTCGCCGATGTGGTGACCGAGCCGGCCAAGGCGGTGCGCGCGCTGAAATGGGCGGTCGAGCAGATGGAGGACCGCTACCGGATGATGGCGCATGCCAATGTCCGCAGCCTCGCCTCGTTCAACGACAAGGTGCGCCAGGCGAAGGCGAAGGGCCAGAAGCTCGGCCGCAAGGTGCAGGTGGGCTATGACCCCGACACCGGCAAGCCGATCTACGAGGAGGAAGCGCTCGACCTCCAGCCGCTGCCGCAGATCGTGGTGATCGTCGACGAGCTGGCCGACCTGATGATGACCGCGGGCAAGGAAGTGGAATTCCTGATCCAGCGGCTGGCGCAAAAGGCGCGCGCGGCAGGCATCCACCTGATCATGGCGACGCAGCGCCCCTCGGTCGACGTCATCACCGGCGTGATCAAGGCGAACCTGCCGACCCGCCTGTCCTTCTACGTCGCCAGCAAGATCGATTCGCGCACCATCCTGGGCGAGCAGGGCGCCGAGCAGCTGCTGGGCAAGGGCGACATGCTCTACATGCCGGGCGGCAAGCAGATCGTCCGCGTGCACGGCCCGTTCGTCAGCGACGACGAAGTCCAGGCCGTGTCCGATCACTGGCGCGCGCAGGGCACGCCCGAATATATCTCCGCAGTCACCGAGGAGCCCGAGGATGGCGGCTTCAGCCTGGACGGCGCGCCGGAAGGCGACGATTCGCCCGAGGACCAGCTTTATCGCCGCGCGATCCAGCTGGTGGCGGAGAGCCAGAAGGCCTCGACCTCGTGGCTGCAGCGCCAGCTCCGCGTGGGCTATAACAGCGCTGCCCGCCTGATCGAGCGGATGGAAAAGGACGAGCTGGTCTCGCGCCCCGACCATGTCGGCCGCCGGGAAGTGCTGATGGATACCGACGGCCGCCAGCTCTAGACGGGATCGAAAACCGCACCTGGCGGGTTCAGGGGACATTCAAGCCCCTGCCCCCAAGGGCATCAGCCGCAATTTCGGAGAATCGACACGTGTTTGCACGGCCCCTCGCCCTCAGCCTCGCCCTTTCAGCCCCGGCGCTGATCTCGGCGGCGCCCGCGCCGGCACCGATCTCGGCACCGGAGCCTGCCGACCAGCTCGCCCAGGTGCAGCAGCATCTCGAAGCCGTGAGCTCGATGACCGCCAGCTTCGCGCAGACCGATCGCAACGGCCGCACGCTCACCGGCACGATGACGCTGAAGCGCCCGGGCAAGATCCGCTTCCAATATCAGAAGGGCGTGCCGCAGCTGATCGTCGCCGACGGGCGCAGCCTCTATTTCATCGATTATCAGGTCCGCCAGGTCGAGCGCTGGCCGATCGGCAACTCGCCGCTCGCCGTGCTGCTCAACCCCAAGAAGGACATCGCCAAGTTCGCCAAAGTGATCCCCACCGGCAGCGACCAGCTCGTCTCGGTGGAGGTGCATGACACGGATCACCCCGAATATGGCCGCATCACCCTGATCTTCCAGAAGAACGCCACCGCGCCGGGCGGGCTGATGCTCCAGGGCTGGGTGGCGCTCGATTCGCAGAACAACCGCACGACGATCCGCCTGTCGGACCAGGCGTTCAACACGAACGTCAGCGACGGAACGTTCCGCTGGAACGATCCCCGCCGCCAGGGCCCGCGCTAAGCTGAACATCGTTCATGTTGGCGACAGGTTGGCCAGCCTAGAACCTGTCTTGCGGATGTGAGGGCGTACCCGGGATTTTCCCCCTGTTGCTCGGGATCTTCACTTCCCGCCTGCGTGACGAACGCTAGGTCGGCCCTCGCTCCATTGCCCCCGGAGCGGGGGCCTTTCCTTGTCCGGGCCTCCCCACTGGTGCGCGGGCGAAACACCGCCTAAATCCCGCCCGATGAAGATCGCTTCCTGGAACATCAACTCCGTCCGCTTCCGCATCGAGATCGTCGAGCAGTTCCTGCGCGAGGAAGCGCCCGACATCCTCTGCCTCCAGGAAACCAAGGTGATCGACGGGGACTTCCCCGAGGCTCCGTTCCGCGCGCTCGGCTATGACCACATCATCAAGCACGGCCAGCGCATGCATCACGGCGTGGCGATCATCGCCCGCGTGCCGGTGGTGGAGGACGACCGGTTCGACTGGCAGGCGAACGGCGAGGCCCGCCATGTCGGCGTGCGGCTGCCGGGCGGCGTGCGGCTGGAGAATGTCTATGTCCCCGCCGGAGGCGATGTTCCCGACCGCGAGGTGAACCCGAAATTCGGCCAGAAGCTCGATTTCCTCGAGCGCATGATCACCTGGTCAGAAGGGCTGGCCGTCCCCTCGATCCTGACCGGCGACTTCAACGTCGCGCCGCTGGAAAGCGATGTGTGGAGCCACAAGCAGCTGCTGGACGTGGTGAGCCATACGCCGATCGAAGTGGCGACGCTGGGCCGGCTCCAGGCGGCGAACGACTGGGTCGATCTCGGCCGCCACTTCATCCCCGCGCCGGCGCGCTATTATAGCTGGTGGAGCTACCGGGCGAAGGACTGGGCGGCGTCCGACCGCGGCCGCCGGCTCGATCACATGTGGGCGAGCCGCGACGTTGCCGCGAAAGCCGTGTCGCACAAGGTTTGCGAGCCCTGCCGCTCCTGGCTCAAGCCCTCCGACCATGTGCCCATCGTCACCGAGTTCGACCTTTGAGCGCGCACCAGGCGGCCCGCGCCATCGATGCGCTGCGCCGGGGCTGGCCCGTGGCGATCGGGGACCTCGCATTGCTCGCGGTCGAGACCGGCGATGCCCGGCGGCTCGCGGCGTTCGACGAGGCGGGCACGGCCGACCTGCTGCTCTCGGCCGGACGCGCGGCAACCCTCAAGCTCGCCAACCAGCGCGATGCGGCGACACCCGATGCCCCGGTGCTGGTGGCGCGTGCGCCATGGCTCGATTTCGACATGGCGACGGCGCTCGCCGATCCCCAGTTCGATCTCGCCACGCCCCTGAAAGGGCCCTTCCGGGCGATTCCGCTGGCGGAGCCCGAACTGGCGGCGGCGGCGTTGCGGCTGGCCCGCGTCGCGGGGCTGCTGCCGGCTTTCTTCGTGCGCCGCGCGGCCGGCGAGGAAATGATCCTTCCCGCGGACATCGACGCGCACGAGGATGCCGACCGCCTCCGCATCGTCGCCCGCGCCCGGCTGCCGGTCGCCGATGCCGAGGATAGCGAGATCGTCGCCTTCCGCACCGACGAGATGCCCGGCGAGCATGTCGCGCTGCTGATCGGCGAGCCGAACGGCAAGCCGCCGCTGGTGCGCCTGCACAGCGAGTGCCTGACCGGGGACGTGCTGGGCAGCCTGAAATGCGATTGCGGGCCCCAGCTCCAGGCGGCGATCCGCGAAATCCGGGCCAGCGGCTGGGGCGTGCTGCTCTATCTGCGCCAGGAGGGGCGCGGGATCGGGCTGATCAACAAGCTGCGCGCCTATGCGCTGCAGGACCAGGGCTTCGACACGGTCGACGCCAATACCCGGCTGGGCTTCGCGATCGACGCGCGCAACTTCGCCACCGCGGCGAAGATGCTGTCGCTGCTCGGCCAACACCAGGTGCGGCTGCTGACCAACAATCCCGACAAGGTGGCCGCGCTGGAAGCAGCGGGAATCCGGGTGGCCGAGCGGGTGCCGCACTTCCTGCCGCCCAACCCGCACAATGAGCGCTATCTCGCCACCAAGCGCGACCGGACGGGGCACCAGTTCTGAGATATTTCCTCGACACCGAGTTCAACGGCTTTGGCGGGCCGCTGATCGCGCTGGCGCTGGCGCCCGAGGATGGGAGCACTCCCTTCTACGAAGCGCTGCCCTGCCCCGACCCCACGCCCTGGGTGGCGGCGCACATCCTGCCGGTGCTCGATACGGCGCCGATATCGCGTGCGGCGATGGGCCAGGCCTTCGCCGCCTATCTGGGCGACGACCCCGATCCGCTGCTCGTCGCCGACTGGCCGGAGGACATCGCCCATGCCGCGCAGCTGCTGATCGCCGCGCCGGGCCGGCGCCATCCGATCGACCGCATCCGCTTCGAGCTGTGCGACGCCTTCGGCTTCGACAGCGCGGCGATGAGCAAACGGCCACACAATGCGCTGGCTGACGCCATGGCGCTGCGGGAGCATCTGCTCGCGCGCGAGGCGCGGGGCTTCTAGCGCAGCGCTTTCTCATTCTTCGTCGCGGCGCCGCGCGAATCAAATTTCGCGCGCAACCACGCGGCGGCGCAACGAGTCTGGAACGCCTTCGGCGCCGGATCAGGCGACCAGCCGCGCCACTTCGCCGAAATCATGCGCGATCAGCTTCACGCCCAGCGCGCGCAGGCGCTCGGCATGGTCGGGCGCGCAATGCGAGCCGGCGCACAGGCCGATGACGTCGGCACCCGAGGCGACCGCGCCGGTCACCCCGACCGGCGAGTCCTCGAGGATCACGCAGCGCTGGATCGGCACCCCGATCGCGGCGGCGGCGTGGAGATAGAGATCGGGCGCCGGCTTGCCGCGCGCGACATGCTCGTGGCCGCTATAGATATGCTCGCCGAACGCGGCACGGATGCCGAGATGCGCGAGGTGCCGGCTGATCCACCGGGTCGAGCTCGACGAGGCGATCGCGCGGGGCAGTCCGGCAGGCAATTCCTCGACGAAGCGAATCGCCCCGGCAACGGCGGGCAGCCCCTCCTCCAGCACGCGCGCATCCTCCTCGGCGCGGGCGGCGTGGAAATCCTCGGGTATCGCCCGGCCGATCCAGCGTTCGATCGCGCCCAGGAAATCCGCGCCCGACAGGCCCATGAAGTTGGCCATCGAATCCTCGGGCGTGGTCGGATGGCCGATGCTGGTCAGATAGGCCGCGATCTGCCGGTTGCCGGCCGCTTCGCTCTCCAGCAGCACCCCGTCGAAATCGAACAATATCGCATCATATCTCACGCGCGCGCTCCGAACAGGGCGGTGCCGACGCGGACATGCGTCGCGCCGATCGTCACCGCCGTCTCGAAATCGCCCGACATGCCCATGGAGAGCCCGGCAAGGCCGTGATCGCGGGCGATGCTGGCAAGCAGGGCGAAATAAGGGGCGGGCTCGAGATCGAGCGGAGGCACGCACATCAGCCCCTGCACGGGGAGATCCGCTGCCCGCGCCTCGGCGAGCAGCTCGGGTAGCGCGGCCACGGCGCAGCCGCCCTTCTGCTCCTCGTCCCCGACATTGACCTGGAGGAAGCAGGCGGGGCGCCTGCCCGCCTTGTCCATCGCCCGGGCGAGCGCATGCACCAGCGAGGCGCGGTCGACCGAATGGATCGCGTCGAACAGCGCCACGGCGTCCTCGGCCTTGTTCGACTGGAGCTGGCCGACCAGATGGAGCGCCACGTCCGGGGCCGCTTCGCGCAGCGCCGGCCATTTGCCCTCGGCCTCCTGCACGCGATTCTCGCCGAACACGCGCTGGCCGGCATGGATGAGCGGGCGGATGGCATCGGCATCGTGCGTCTTGGAGATGGCGATCAGCGTGACCGCGTCGGCTTCGCGCCCGGCGATCCTGGCCGCGCGCGCGATTCGGGCGCGCACATCGGCAAGGCGCTGGCTGGCTTCGTCTATCGGCATGGCCCGCGCTATAGGCAGGGCGATGCGCCGCCGCCACCCCCTCCCGCGCCTTTGGCTGATGACCGACGAACGCATGGGCGACGCCCTGTGGGATGCGCTGGCGCGGCTGCCGCGCGGGGGCGGCGTGGTGTTCCGGCATTATGGCCTGCCACCGGCCGAGCGGCGGGCGCTGTTCGCGAAGGTGCTGAAGGTGGCGCGCCGGCGCGGGCTGACGCTCATTCGGGCCGGGGCGCAGCCGATGCGCGGCGAATCGGGTGTGCATGGCGGGCGCGGCCGGGGCCTGCGCACGGCGCCCGCGCATAACCGGCGCGAGGCGATCGCCGCGCGGCGGGCGGGCGTGGACGCGCTGTTCGTCTCGCCTGCCTTCCCCACTCGCTCGCACCCGGGCGCCCGGGCGCTCGGGCGGGCGCGCTTCGGCCTGTTGGCGCGGGGGCTCGGCGTGCCGGTGATCGCTCTGGGCGGAATGGACGCGCGCAGGGCGGCCAGCCTCGGGCCGTTGGAGATATATGGATGGGCGGCGATCGACGCCTGGGCGGGGGCGAAAGACTAGGCGCGACTCAATCGGCAGACACCGCCATTCCTGCGAAAGCGGGGATCCGGGTAGCTCGGGACAACGACGCCACTGGGCGAGCGCTCTCCGGAGAGCGCAGGGCTCGACTATGGGCAATCCGCCCTTGGCCCGCTGACCCTGGATCGAGAGCCCGGCCATGCCTCCGCCACTCCTGCAAGGACAGCGATCCGGAGCCGCGGGCGGAGCGGGCGCGGCTTGCTCCGGACTATCCCGAAGCTTCGCCGTCACGGCATCCGGACTGGCGGCAAGGATTTCGTGGGGCCGACGTCAGGCATTGGGACGGACGGGCGCGCCGTCAGAAGCGGAAGGCGGTGCCCACATAGACCGCCTGGCTGTCCCGGCGGCTCTCGTTGAGCTTGGGCAGGCGATCTTCCTCGCTGCGATAGCGCACGCCCGCGGTCACATCCAGGTTGCGGGTCAGCGAATAGCTGCCGCCCAGATCGATGGAATAGCTCGGCTTGTCGCCGATCAGCACCGGCGTGTTGGCCAGCGGGCGATCCGCCGAGGCACTCAGCCGGCCGCTCAGGCGCTTGCCGGTGTAGCTGACGCCGATATCGGCCCGCTCGCGGCTGCCGGGCTGGTCCACCAGCTCGACGCGAGTCACGTCGCCCGAGACGGCCAGGCGCTTCCAGCCGACCGAGACGCCGAGATTGTACGAGATCGGCGCCAGGTTGACCGGCGCCGCCGACGCGACGGCAACCTCATGCGCCACGTCGCGGCCGCGCACCGCACGGCTCGAAGTGGCGCGGACGGCGACGGTCACGCCATGGCTGCCGCCCCGCGCTTCGGCCGGCGTGAAACGGAAGCTGCCCTCGGGCAGGCCCGAACGGGCGAGCACCGCTGCAAGCTTGGGGTCGGCCGCGGCCGGCGTGAAGATGCCGATGCCGCCGCGCGCCGGCACGGCGGCGCGCTTGGCCGGGGCGACGCGATCGGCCCGGCTGGTCTGCGCCTGGATCGCCGGCGCGAGCAGGAGCCCGGCAGCGCAGAGCGCTCCCAGTGCAATTCCCGTCCTCGTCCGTCCGACTCGCATCGTCATGAATCCCTAGATGATGTCGCCTACCATGATTCGGAACCATGGTTCCACCGGTGGCACAAATTTCGTGACGGTGTTGCACCAGACCCACAGAATCTGCTTGCGGTCCCTTTAACCAGCAGTGTTTCAAACGTGCGAATCGGGGCATGGCTTCCCGCCTTGCTCCCGCCACATGCGCCACTATAGATGCTCCCGACTTTTCTCGCCTGGTAGGAATGTGACGATGAACCGCCTGTTGCGCACCGCGATCCTGGGGTCGCTTGCTCTCTCGATCACCGCGTGCGGCGGTCACACCAAGCGCCCCGAGGCGGATCTCGCCGCCTCGAAGGTGACGACGATCGGCGTCAACTCCTATCTGTGGCGCGCCAGCCTCGACACGCTGAGCTTCATGCCGCTGCTCCAGACGGATTCGAACGGCGGCGTGATCGTGACCGACTGGTACGTGAATCCCAATGTCCAGACCGAGCGGATGAAGGTCACCGTGACGATCCTCGACCAGGATCTGCGCGCCGATGCGCTGCGCGTCGCGGCGCTGCGCGAAGTGAACCGGGGCGGCGCCTGGGTCGCCGCGCCGGTCCAGGCCGCGACGGTGCAGAAGCTCGAGGACATCATCCTCACCCGCGCCCGCGACCTGCGCCGCGCCGCCGTGGCCACCAACTGATCCCCTAGTGACGGTTCCAGCCTGCTCTCCCGCCCGGCGAAGCAGGCCGGCACCGCGAGAAGACAGCAGGAACTGATTTGTCTCGCTTCAACCCGTTGAAGGCGGACGCCGCATGGCAGAAGGTGTGGGAAGAGAACCGCACCTTCGCCGCGCGTGACGATTCGCCCAAGCCCAAGAGCTTCGTCCTCGAGATGTTCCCCTATCCCTCGGGGCGCATCCATATGGGCCATGTCCGCAACTACACGATGGGCGACGTGCTCGCGCGCTTCCGGCGGATGCAGGGCATGGAAGTGCTCCATCCGATGGGCTGGGATGCGTTCGGCATGCCGGCCGAGAATGCCGCGATGGAGAAGAAAGTCCATCCCGGCAGCTGGACCCGCGCCAATATCGCGACGATGAAGGCCCAGCTGAAGCGCCTGGGCTTCGCGCTCGACTGGACCCGCGAGCTCGCCACCTGCGAGCCCGACTATTATGGCCATGAACAGGCCATCTTCCTCGATTTCTTCGAGAACGGCCTGGTCTATCGCAAGGAATCGGCGGTCAACTGGGATCCGGTCGACATGACCGTGCTCGCCAATGAGCAGGTGATCGACGGGCGCGGCTGGCGCTCGGGCGCGCTCGTGGAGCGGCGCAAGCTGAGCCAATGGTTCCTCAAGATCACCGAATTCGCCGAGGACCTGCTGGAGGGCGTGCGCGGGCTCGAGCATTGGCCGGACAAGGTCAAGCTGATGCAGGAGAACTGGATCGGCAAGTCCGAGGGCCTGCAGTTCGACTGGACGCTTTCCGATGGCGAGAAGCTCCAGGTCTACACGACCCGCCCCGACACGATCTTCGGGGCGAGCTTCATTGCGGTGGCGGCCGATCATCCGATCGCGCAGAAACTGGCCGCTTCGAGCCCGGAAGTTCGCGCCTTTGTCGAGCTGTGCAAGCAGGGCGGCACCACTGCGGCCGAGCTGGAGACGCAGGAGAAGCTGGGCTTCGACACTGGCCTCACTGCCACCCATCCCTTTGATTCTATTTGGCAAGTTCCGGTCTATATCGCGAATTTCGTGCTGATGGACTATGGCACCGGCGCGGTGTTCGGCGTGCCGGCGCACGACCAGCGCGACCATGAGTTCGCCAGCAAGTACAAGCTGCCGATCCGCCGCGTCGTTTCCGAGGGCGACAAGATCGCGCCGGAATTCCACGATGCCGAGGCCTATACCGGCCCCGGCACGCTGGTGAACTCGCACTTCCTCGACGGGATGGACGTGGCCGACGCCAAGCGCACCGTGATCCGGCGCGCCGAGGAAGGCGGCTGGGGCCAGGGGCAGACGGTGTGGCGCCTGCGCGATTGGGGCGTCAGCCGCCAGCGCTATTGGGGCACGCCGATTCCGATCATCCATTGCGAAAGCTGTGGCGTCGTCCCCGCCCCGCGCGAATCGCTGCCGATCACCCTGCCCGAGGACGTGTCGTTCGACATTCCCGGCAACCCGCTCGACCGGCACCCGAGCTGGAAGCATGTCGACTGCCCGAAATGCGGCGCGCCCGCCCGGCGCGAGACCGACACGCTCGATACCTTCGTCGATTCCTCCTGGTATTTCATCCGCTTCGCCAGCCAGCCGGCGGACCGGCCGTTCGACAAGGCCGTGGCCGAGCAATGGCTGCCGGTCGGCCAGTATATCGGCGGCGTCGAGCATGCGATCCTGCACCTGCTCTATGCGCGCTTCTTCACCCGGGCGCTGCGCCATATCGGCAAGCTCGACGTGACCGAGCCATTCGCCGGCCTGTTCACCCAGGGCATGGTGACGCACGCCAGCTATTATCAGATGGAAGAGCATGACGGGCTGGAACGGAAGGCCTATTTCGAGCCTTCCCAGATTTCGCGGCGCGGCGACGGCACCGCCTATCTGACCGATACCGGCGAGGACGTGATCGTCGGCCGCATCGAGAAGATGTCGAAGTCGAAGAAGAACACCGTCGACCCGACCGAGATCGTCGACCAATATGGCGCCGACGCCACGCGCTGGTTCATGCTTTCCGACAGCCCGCCCGAGCGCGACCTGGAATGGAGCGAAAGCGGCATCGAGGGCGCCTGGCGCTTCGTCAATCGCCTGTGGCGCCTGTTCGATAGCCTTTCGGAAGCCGAAGCCGGCACCGGTCGCGATGTCGAGCTCGACAAGCGGCTGCACCGCACCATCGCCGGCGTGGCCGAGGATGTGGAGGCGCTGGCCTTCAACAAATCGGTCGCCAAGCTCTACGAGCTGGTCGGCGCGATCGAGAAGGCGCAGCCTTCGGCGTCCAGAACGGAAGCGATCCGCACCCTGGCCCGCATCGTCGCGCCGATGGTGCCGCATATCGCCGAGGAAGCCTGGGCGGCCATGGGCAATCTGGGCCTGATCGCCGATGCCGAATGGCCCGCCGTGGATCCCGCGCTGCTCGTCGACGACGAAGTGACGATCGCCGTGCAGGTGAATGGCAAGCTGCGCGATACGCTGCTAATGCCGAAGGGCGCGGCCAAGGATGTGGTCGAAGCCGCGGCACTTGCCAGCGACAAGATCGTTCGATCGCTCGAAGGCAAGCAACCCAGGAAGGTGATCGTCGTGCCCGATCGTCTGGTGAACATCGTCGCATGAGGCAGCTTGCGCTCCTCGCCGCCGCCGCGCTTGCTCTGTCGGGCTGCGGCCTTCGCCCGCTCTATGGCGGCGGGCCCGACGGCGCGGTGCGCTCCACGCTCTCCGCGGTCGAAGTCGCGCCGATCAAGGGCCAGTCGGGCTGGCTGGTCGCCAATGCGCTCAAGGACCGGCTCGACCATAATGACGCCCCTGCCCGCTATCGGCTGGAAGTGACGCTCGACGACCAGATCGCGGGCCTGGGCGTGCGACGCGACGATTCGGTGGCGCGCGAGCGGCGGACGCTGCGCGCGCGCTACCAGCTGATCGACCTCTCGAACGGCAATGTCGTGCTCGACGCTACCGCGGGCTCCGATGCCGGCATCGACGTGGTCGGCAGCGAATATGCCACGATCGCGGCGGAGAAGAGCGCGCTCGAGCGGCTTTCGGGCATCGTCGCCGACCAGATCGTCGCGCGCGTCGCCCGCTATGCGCAGAACGCGCCCGGGACCGGCAGCCAGTGAAGGCCAACGCGACGCAGATCCGCGCCGCGATCGAGAAGCTCAACCCCGACACGCGGCTCTACCTGTTCCACGGCCCCGACGAGGCCGGCGCCGCCGATCTCGCCGCAAAGCTCGGCAAGGCGCTGGGGCCGGAAGCCGAACGCATCGACCTCGACATGAAGGCGCTGCGCGAGCAGCCTGGCCGGCTTGCCGACGAAGCGGCATCGCTCTCGCTGTTCGGCGGTGCCCGCTATGTCCGCCTGCTGGGCGTCGAGGAAGGCGCGGCGGAAGCGATCGGGCTGCTGCTGAACGCCGAGCGCGCCGGCAACCCGGTGGTGGCGATCGGCCCCGGGCTGAAGGCAAGCGGCAAGCTGGTGAAATCGGTGATCGCCGCGCAGAACGCCTATGCCCATGCCTGCTATGTGCCCGAGGGCATCGACGCCACCCGCCTGGCCGCCAATATCGCGCGCGAGCACGGCCTGCGGCTAACCGGCGAGGTGCCGCAGCGGCTCGCCGCCGCCACCGCGGGCGACCGGGCGATCCTGGCGCGCGAGATCGAGAAGCTGGCGCTCTATCTCGATGCGGCGCCGGAGCGGCCCAGGGACGCCGATGGCGCGGCGCTTGACGCGATCGGCGCCGATCTGGGCGATTCGGACCTGAGCGACGCGATCACGGCGGTGGTGGATGGCCGCGTGGGCGATATCGGCACCGAGCTCGCCCGGCTGGGCGAAGGCATCGGCGTGCCGCTGATGCGCCAGCTCGCCCGGCGGCTGCAATCCATGGCCGAAATGCGGATCGACCTGGATCGCGGCGGCGACATGGATGAAGTCCTTGAGAAGCATCGCGTTTTCTTCCGCGAGAAAGCCGCCACCGGCCGCGCGCTGCGCCGCTGGAACGGCGTGCAGCTCGCCCGCGCGATCGATCGGGTGCGCGAGGCCGAGCGGGCGATGATGCATTCGGGCAGCGCCGGCGAAGTGCTGGCCGATGCCGAGGCCGTGACGATCGCACGCCAGGCGGCGCGGGCCAAGGGCTGAAGGCTGAGGGCTTACCCGGCTCGCAGCGCCTCTTCGACAACGCCAAGAAGCAGATCGATATCTTCCGCGCTCGGTTCAACTGACACATCCCCGTGCACGATGCTGTTGCGGAGGTTGATCAAATCGCGCGCACGCCTTTCGATATCGGGTGAGATCAGGTCAATCATCGATAGCGTTTGCAGGACGGTACCGGGCGTCCTAGGCTTGGCTTCAGCAGCATTGTCCATGGCTTGCAGCGTGGCCTCCAGAAGCGACCATGCCATCACCAAAGCCGCCTGACGGAAACCCTGATCCCTTAGCGCGCGCGCCTCCTTCACTCTCCAAAGGATCGCTTCCGGCTCGGCGGTGGGAATGGTGACGGACGGCGTGCCGGAACCCATATACGCAACGCTGAGCCGCCAATCGGGATGGCCTTCAAACAGCTTCCGAATCTGTTCCAGGTTCCGTTTCGAGGAAGATGCATCCTGGCTCTTGATCTCGATGGCGACATTCTGACCAAGTTTTAGAGCGACCGCATCTGGCTGATAACCTGCGAAGAAAGCTGGAAGATCCACCTGATTGAGCTGCGTGACGAACTCGAAGCCCTGTGCTTCATATTGCGAACGCAGGCGGTCCAGGAATCGATCCTGGCCATCGTGCCGCGGAATTCGGACAGGCTCATTCACCGAACCCTCCTCCAGCTTAAATCGTCACCGATACGAATATACACGACGGGCGGCTCCATATCCAATGCAGCAGTCAGCCGATCACTTGGGTTCAAAAACTCCCACCCACCATCGGGTTCAAATTTCTGCACGGTCACGCGCTCTATGACCTGATCGTCCAGATAAGCGACGCCCTTGAGGCTATCCAGGATCGGCTTCACGATATTATCAACATCCCCAACCATCGGATCGCTCGGGAAGTAGAATATTGTCGCCGCAAGCTTGCGTTCATCGAGAAACGGCAGCTCGCACGTTTCCTGACGGCGAGCCAAACCAGCTTGCGCAACCCGCTCCTTCCACGCCGCTAGGTGCTTCGCCTGAAGCGACTTTGGCGTCGCCTGGATGATGACCTCGAGCGGGTATGGCGTCCCCTCGTCGGTCATCCGATTCAGATCCGCTCGCCGCTCAGCCGCTGGCAGACCATGTCGAGCTGGTCGAGCGTCGAATAGGAAAGCGTGAGCGTACCGCCCTTGGCGCCATGGGCGATGCGGACGTTGAGGCCGAGCACATCGCCCAGCTGATGCTCGAGCGCCGTGATGTCGGCATCGCGGATCTTGGGATCGGCCTTGCGCCGCGATCCCGGCTTGGCATTGCGCGCCAGCTTCTCGGTCTCGCGCACCGACAGGCCCTTGGCGGCGACTTCGCGGGCAAGCCGCTCCGCCTCGGGCGCGCCGATCAGCGCGCGGGCATGGCCCATGTCGATATCGCCGACCACCACCATCTGGCGCACGCCTTCGGGCAGGTCGAGCAGGCGGAGCAGATTGGCGATATGGCTGCGTGACTTGTGGACGAGCTTGCCGAGCGCTTCCTGGCTGTGCCCGAACTCGCGGATCAGCCGGGCATAGGCTTCCGCCTCTTCGATCGCATTGAGATCCTGGCGCTGGATATTCTCGACCAGCGCGATTTCCATCGTCTCCGCATCGTCGAAATCGCGAACGATGACGGGGACTTCGTGCAGCCGGGCGCGCTGCGCGGCGCGCCAGCGGCGCTCGCCCGCGACGATCTGGTAGTTATGGCCGGTCGGCCGGACGACGATCGGCTGGATCAGCCCGCGCTGCTTGAGCGACTGGGCCAGCTCCTCCAGCTTATCCTCGTCGAAATGGCGGCGCGGCTGGTCCGGATGCGGCACCAGCGAACTGACCGGGAGCATCCGCAGGCCGGAAGCGGCATCGGGCGTGCCCGAGACCGGCGCTTCGGGAACGGCATCGCCCAGCAGGGACGAAAGCCCGCGGCCAAGGCCGGGGCGAGGCTTGCGGTTGGCGTCGGTCATGCGGCTTTCTTGAGCTTGGGCAGGCGGTCGATCACTTCGCGGGCAAGCGCGATATAGGCTTCCGAGCCGGGGCAACGATGATCATAGATCAGCGCCGGCAGGCCATGGCTGGGCGCTTCGGACAGGCGCACATTGCGCGGGATCACCGTATCGAACACCACCCGGCCGAGCACGGCGCGGACATCGTCCGAAACCTGGTCGGTCAGGCGATTGCGGCGATCATACATGGTCAGCACCACGCCGAGGATCGACAGGCCCGGATTGAAGCGGCTGCGGATGCGCTCGACGGTGGTGAGCAGCTGGCTGAGCCCCTCGAGCGCGAAGAACTCGCACTGCAGCGGCACCAGCAAGGCATGCGCGGCCACCATCGCGTTGATCGTCAGCAGGCCGAGCGAAGGCGGGCAATCGATCAGGATCACGTCCCAGCGATTGGCATGATGGCGGGCGATCGCCGCATCGAGCCGGTGCGTGCGCGCCTCGAACTCGATCAGCTCGATCTCGGCGCCCGACAGATCCTGCGTCGCCGGGACGATATCGAGCCCTGGCACCTTGGTGGGCGTGGCGACGTCCTCGAGATTTACATCGCTGACGAGCAGGTCATAGCTCGAATGCTCGCGCTCCGCCCGCGTGATGCCCAGGCCGGTCGAGGCGTTGCCCTGCGGATCGAAGTCGATCAGCAGCACGCGCTGGCCGGTCGCGGCGAGCGCGGTGCCGACATTGATCGCCGTAGTGGTCTTTCCCACTCCACCCTTCTGGTTGGCGATAGCGATGCAGATCATCTGGGGCGTACCTTTCGCGCGACCACGATACCCGATTCCGGCTGCGTGATGCTGGGTTCCACGTGAAACGCACCCTGCCATTTCGCGCGCGCCGCTTCCACCTCCGATTGCGCACTTCGCCCTTTTGGCAGCAACCAGATTGTGGACGAGTCGGTACAATGCGCCGCACCGCGGAACAGATCGGGCAGCGCCGCGACTGCCCGGGCGGAGACGATCGCGGTCTTGCCCTCCGGCACATAGGCCTCGACCTTGCAATGCGCGACCTTGGCCCGATCGCCAATGCCGAGCGCCTCGGCTGCTGTCCGAAGGAACTCGACGCGGCGGATGCGCGGTTCCACCATCACCACCGGGCGATCGATCAGCAGCGCCACGATCAGGCCAGGCATGCCGGCACCGGTGCCGATATCGAGCCAGACCCCCTCCCCGGCATCGGCCGCCAACGGGATGAGCTGGGCCGAATCGACGAAGTGCCGCGCCCAGAGCGTCTCGAAGGACGCTGCCGAGATCAGGTTCTGCCGAGTCGATTCTTCGCGCAGGATCGCCCCAAAGCGCTCCAGCAGCGTTCCACGTGGAACACCGAAGCGATTCAGGATCCAGTCTCGGGCTTCGTCTTCGGTCATGCGGCGCGCCGTTTCGCGTGGAGGAGAATGGCGGAAAGCGCCGCTGGCGTGATGCCGCGAATGCGCGCGGCGGCGCCGATCGTCTCGGGCCGCGCCGCACCGAGCTTCTCCACCATCTCGTTGGAGAGCCCGGCAATGGCGGCGAAGTCCATGCCGGCGGGCAGCTTCACTGCATCGTTCGCGCGCAGCTGGGCAACCTCGGCCTCCTGGCGCTCGAGATAGGGGGCATAGCGCGCATCCTCGACATATTCGGCGAGCAGATCGGGATCGGCTTCCGGGGCGATGTCGAGATGCGCGAGCTCGATGCCCGGAAAGCGCAGCCATTCGCGCGCCGGGCGCCGCGCGCCATCCTGGGCGATAGTGGCGCCCCGGGCCGCCAGGGCGCTGGCGGTGCGCTCCACGGCAAAGGCCTGGTCCAGCCTGGCCCTGCCCTGTTCGCGGGCCTGGAGCCAGGCAAGCCGCTCGGCCCCCAGGCATCCCAGTCCGGCGGCGATCGGGCCGAGGCGCGATCCGGCATTGTCGGCGCGCAGGCGCAGGCGGAACTCGGCGCGGGCAGTGAGCATGCGATAGGGCTCGGTGACGCCCTGCAGCACAAGGTCGTCCACCATGACACCGAGATAGGAAGTCGCGCGATCGAGGATCAGCGGCGCGAGCCCGCGGGCATGGGCGGCGGCGTTGAGCCCGGCGACCAGGCCCTGCCCCGCCGCTTCCTCATAGCCGGTGGTGCCGTTGATCTGGCCGGCGCACCACAGGCCGGGGATCGCCGGCAATGCCAGAGTCGCGTCGAGCGCGCGCGGATCGATATGGTCGTACTCCACGGCATAGCCGGGAGTCACGATCACGGTCTGCTCCAGCCCCGGAATCGAATTGACCATCGCCACCTGCACATCGACCGGCAGCGAAGTCGACATGCCGTTCGGATAGATCAGATGGGTGTCGAGGCCCTCGGGCTCGAGGAAGATCTGGTGGCCGTCGCGATCGCCGAAACGATGGATCTTGTCTTCGATCGACGGGCAGTAGCGCGGCCCCTGCGCGTCGATCGCGCCGGTGAACAACGGCGAGCGATCGAGCCCGGCGCGGATCGCGGCGTGCGTGGCATGGGTGGTGCGGGTAACTCCGCAATGGAGCTGCGGCAGCACGCGGCGCGGGGTAAGCGGCGACATGGTCCAGGGTTCGGCATCGGAGGGCTGCTCCTCGATCCGTGCCCAGTCGATGGTGCGCCCGTCCAGGCGCGGCGGCGTGCCGGTCTTGAGCCGGGCCATGGGGAGGTCGAGCCCGCGCAGCTGCTCGGCGAGGCGGATGGCCGAACCCTCGCCCACCCGGCCGCCGGTCTCGCGCTCCTCGCCTCGGAAGATGCGACCGCCAAGGAAGGTGCCGGTGGCGAGCACCACGGCGCGGCAGGAAAGCAGCCTGCCATCGGCGAGGCGGATACCGGCAACGGCACCGCCCGCGAGCTCGAGCGCCTCTGCCTCACCTGCGACCAGGTGCAGGTTCGGCTGCTCGGCGAGCATCTTCTGGATCGCGGCGGCATAGCGCACCCGGTCGGCCTGGACGCGCGGCCCCTGCACCGCCGTGCCCTTGGACCGGTTGAGCATCCGGTAATGGATGCCCGCGGCATCGGTCGCCCGGCCCATCAGCCCATCGAACGCATCGACTTCGCGAACCAGATGCCCCTTGCCCAGGCCGCCGATCGCCGGATTGCACGACATCGCCCCCAGCTTTGTCAGGTCGAAGCTGAGCAGCGCGGTGCGCGCGCCCCGGCGGGCCGAGGCGGCGGCCGCTTCGGTGCCGGCGTGCCCGCCGCCAATGACGATGACGTCGAAATCCATTGGCCGCGCGCTACAGAATGCGCGCGGCCACGTCAAAACCGTTCCACGTGGAACAGGGTCATTTGCCGATGCAGAAGCGGGCGAACAGCGCGTCGAGCATCGCTTCCACCCCGGCGCGCCCGGTGATCGCGTCGAAGCCACGCATCGCGCTGCGCAGCTGCTCGGCGATCAGCAACAGGTCGCCCTCCGCCGCCGCCGCCCGCAGCGCCGTGGCAGCGTTCTGCGCCAGCGCGCGCTGCCGGGCGTTGAGCGCCATCTGGTCGGGCGGCGGCAGCATGTCGGCGGCAAGCGCCGCCATTGCATCCCACAGCCCATCCATCCCCTCGCCCGTCAGCGATGATTGCGACAATCGGTCCGTCGCGGCCGGGCGCCCGGGAAGGTCCGCGCGCGGATTGAGCCAGAGGCTGCGGTCATGCGCCGGAGGTGCATCGTCCCCCAGCCACAACAGGATGTCCGCCTCGGCCTGGGCGGCCTGGGCCCGCGCGATGCCGATCGCCTCGATCTCGTCGCCGGGCCGCGCCGCCAGGCCCGCCGTGTCGATCAACAGCCAGGCGATGCCGCCGCGCACCACCGGCGCTTCGATCCGGTCCCGCGTCGTGCCGGAGATCGGCGAGACGATCGCCGCGTCGCGCCCGGCCATTGCGTTGAGCAGCGACGACTTGCCGGCATTGGGCGGCCCGGCCAGCACGACGCGGATTCCGTCCCGCAGCCGCTCGACCGGCGGCCGATCGGCCACCGCGGCGATATCCGCCGCCAGCGCCGCGGCACCGGATCGAATCGCCGGAAGCAGCGTGGCGTCGGCGACATCCTCCTCATCGCTGTGATCGAGCTCGGCCTCGACTCGCGCGGCAAGCATCAGCAGCCGATCGGTCCAGCCTTCCACTGCCCGGCGAACCGCCCCTTCCGCCGATCGGATCGCGGACCGGCGTTGCGCCTCGGTCTCGGCCATCAGCAGGTCGCCCAGCCCTTCGGCCTCGCTCAGGTCGATCCGGCCGTGCAGCAGCGCCCGGCGCGTGAACTCGCCCGGTTCGGCGGGCCGGAGCCCCGGCCGGCGGGCCAGCGCCGCCTCAACCGCGCGCACCACCGCGCGACCGCCATGGAGATGGAATTCGGCGAGATCCTCTCCCGTCGCGCTGCGCGGACCCGGGAAGCAGAGGAGGATCGCCCGATCGAGCAGGCCGCCATCGGCGGGATCGGCCAGCGCCCGCACCACGGCGCGGCGCGGCGCCGGCAAGTCGCCGGCGAAATCGCGCACCATGTCGAAGGCGCGCGGCCCGCTCACGCGCAGCACGGCGATCGCGGCGGGAAGCGCGCCGCTGGAGACCGCGTAGATCGTGTCCATTATTTCTCGGTCTTGCTCCCGGCGTCGAACATCGCGCGCCAGAATCCCATGCCGGCCTCGCTCATCGGCGCCCAGCTCTGCAGCATCGCCCGAAACGCTTCGGGGCTGCCCTGCTTGTCGATCGCGTCCACCATCATCGCGACATAGCGCTCGTGCACCGGGGCGAGGTCCGGCAGCCCCATGGCGCGGCGCGCTTCCTCGGGGGTGCAATCCACCTCGACATTGATCTTCATGGCCGTCTCCGTTGCGCGGGCAGCACCGTGGCTGCTAGTTCGAACCCATCTATGCGCGCGACCGTGCCGTGATCGCAACGCCCATCGATCCCGTCCCGGGTCGAAGGCGGGCGGGCCCGGACCCGATACGGACCCGATGATCAATCCCAGCCGCTCGATCGCGAGCGGCGCCACGCCGGAAGGACATTGCCATGAGCGAGATGATCAGCATCGACACGATCGACGGAAGCGGCAGCTTCCAGGCCTATGTCGCGCGTCCCGAAGGCGCGCCGCGTGCCGCGATCATCGTGATCCAGGAGATTTTCGGCGTGAACCCGGGCATTCGCCGCAAGTGCGACGACTGGGCGGCCAAGGGCTATCTGAGCCTTGCGCCCGACCTGTTCTGGCGCCTGGAGCCGGGCATCCAGCTCGATCCCGATGTGCCGGAGCAGTTCCAGCGGGCGCTGGGCCTGATGGGCAAGTTCAACCAGGACGCCGGCATCCGCGACATCGAAGCGACGATCAGGCGCGCCCGGGCATCGCTCGGCGCCGGCGGCAAGGTTGGCGTGGTGGGCTTCTGCCTGGGCGGCCGCCTGGCATTCATGACCGCGACCCGGACGGACAGCGATGCGAGCGTCGGCTATTATGGCGTGGGGATCGACAATCTGCTCGGCGAGAAGCACGGCATCGCTCATCCGGTGCTGCTCCATATCCCGCAGGCCGATCATTTCGTCGATCCCGAGACGCAGGCGGCGATGCATGCCGGGCTGGACGACCATCCCAAGGTCACGCTGTTCGACTATCCGGGCGAGGATCACGGATTCGCCGATACCTTCGGCAAGCGCCGCTCGGATGAATCGGCGAAGCTGGCGGATGGGCGGACGGCCGAGTTCTTTGCGAAGAATCTATCGTAGGGAACTGAAATTCATGTGCTGAGGCAAGCCAATTGCGATTGCCTCAGCACACCGACATCGAATCGGCGACATGGGCCTTCACGAAGTCGGTGAAGCTGTCGGCGACCCGGCGATCCCCCGCGCCGATAACGGCGACCCGGCCATGATCCTCGCCCTCCTCGCAGCAGATGATCCAGGCCCAGCACCAGGCCATGTAATCGGCGAAGAACAGGCAGCGCTCCGCCCCCGGCCGCAACGGCCCTGTTCTCGAGCCGCTGGTGATATTCTTCAGGGATGTTCCGGATTCTGGACGGCGGCCACCAGATGGCATCCCCATCATCCCAATGATCTTCCTTCGGCGCCACGTGCAGCAGATAGGCGCGAAAGTCCGCGGGCAGCACGATACCATAGCGGCGCTCCAGCTCCCTCCTCCTCTTCATGGGGTACCGGACGGTCGCCGCCACGCGCCCAGAAGCCGGCAAGCATCTCGTGCGCGGCCATCGGCGGATCGGCTTCATATGCGAAAGGCCGTTTGGGCGATGAACGCCCGCTCGCCCTCCCCCGTCCGAACAAGAATGCAACGACCCGCGACATCACTGCCATGGCCAGGATCACCAGCAGCGATGTCCAGGGCCATTGCAAGGACATCCAGCCCGTTCTTCAGAAGAAGCTGACGATCCCCGGCGTCTCGTGCGTGCCCACCCAGCCCTCATAGATCATCCGGAAGGCGACGAAGACGATCACGACGAGGCCGATATAGGCGATCCACGGATAGCGGTTGATCAGCTTGGCGATCAGGTTGGCGGCAATGCCCATCAGCGCCACCGAGAGCAGCAGGCCGACGACGAGGATGCCGGGATGCTCGCGCGCGGCGCCGGCCACGGCGAGGACATTGTCGAGGCTCATCGAGACATCGGCCACGGCGACCGCCCAGGCGGCGGCGGCGAAGCTCCTGGCCGGCTTCAGGCCGGATTCGACCTCATCGGCATGCGGCCCGCCCTCGCGGATCTCACGCCAGAATTTCCAGCTCACCCAGAGCAGCAGCAGCCCGCCGGCGAAGATCAGCCCGACGATCCCCATCAGCCAGCTGACGATCAGCGCGAACAGGATGCGCAGGAGGAGCGCAGCGCCGATGCCGATCAGGATCACCTTCCGACGCTGTTCCGCCGGCAGGCCCGCGGCGAGCGCGCCGACGACGATCGCATTGTCGCCCGCCAGCACCAGGTCGATCATCAGCACCGAGCCGAAGGCGGCGAGCGCGGACGGATCGCCGAGGTTCGAGAAATCGGCGACGATGTGGTTCCAGATCTCGAGCGGGGAACCGATACCGGCCGCGGCGGCGCTGAAGAGCAAGTCGAGCATCGCCAAGCCCTAGCGTGACGCGGGCAAAAGAAAAGGCCGGGCGTGATGCCCGGCCTTTCCCGATCCGCCATCCGCCTCTCCCCGAAAGGAGGGGTCCGAACGATCACTGGTTCATGCTGTCGAAGAAATCCTCGTTGGTCTTGGAATCCTTCATCTTGTCGAGCAGGAACTCCATCGCGTCGACGGTGCCCATCTGCATCAGGATGCGGCGCAGCACCCACATCTTGGTGAGCTTGGACTTGTCGACCAGCAGCTCCTCCTTGCGGGTGCCCGACTTGCCGACGTCGAGCGCCGGGAAGATGCGCTTGTCGGCCACCTTGCGGTCGAGGACGATTTCCGAGTTGCCGGTGCCCTTGAACTCTTCGAAGATCACTTCGTCCATGCGGCTGCCGGTGTCGATCAGCGCGGTGGCGATGATCGAGAGCGAGCCGCCTTCCTCGATGTTGCGCGCCGCGCCGAAGAAGCGCTTCGGCCGCTGCAGCGCGTTCGCGTCGACGCCGCCGGTGAGCACCTTGCCCGAGGACGGAACCACCGTGTTGTAGGCGCGGCCGAGGCGCGTGATCGAATCGAGCAGGATCACCACGTCCTTCTTGTGCTCGACCAGCCGCTTGGCCTTCTCGATCACCATCTCGGAGACCTGGACGTGGCGCTGCGCCGGCTCGTCGAAGGTGGAGGAGATCACCTCGCCCTTCACGCTGCGCTGCATGTCGGTCACTTCCTCGGGGCGCTCATCGATGAGCAGCACGATCAGGAAGACCTCGGGGTGATTGTCGGTGATCGCCTTGGCGATGTTCTGGAGCAGCACGGTCTTGCCGACGCGCGGCGGCGCCACGATCAGCGCGCGCTGGCCCTTGCCCTGGGGCGCGACGATGTCGATCACTCGGGCCGACTTGTCCTTGATCGTCGGATCGAGGCTGTCGAGCGTCAGCTTCTGCTCGGGATAGAGCGGAGTGAGATTATCGAAATTTACCCGGTGGCGAACCGCATCCGGGTCGTCGAAATTGACCGAGACCAGGCGGGTCAGCGCGAAATAACGCTCGCCATCCTTGGGCGCGCGGATCTCGCCTTCCACCGTGTCGCCGGTGCGCAGGCCGAACTTGCGGACCTGGTTGGGCGAGACATAGATGTCGTCGGGCCCGGCGAGATAATTCGCCTCGGGGCTGCGCAGGAAGCCGAAGCCGTCGGGCAGCACTTCGATCGTGCCTTCGCCCATGATCTGGTCGCCCTGCTCGGCCTGTGCCTTGAGGATCGCGAAGAGCAGATCCTGCTTGCGCAAAGTCGAAGCGCTCTCGACGCCGAGCTCCTCGGCCATCGAGACCAGTTCGGCGGGGGCTTTCTTCTTGAGGTCCTTGAGATGCATTGGGAGTCCGGATGCCTGGATTGCTTGGGGAGAGCGTCGGTCGGCGGTACGGTCGCGCGCGAATAACGATGCTTGGAGGAGGGATGGCCCGGTGACCCGGACCACAACGCCGAATTAGGTAGGGCCCAAGGCCAAGTCAACCGGTCTCCGCGGTCTGGAATGCGCTTTTGCGGCAGGTGTCATCTTGCGGGGGACGGAAGGCTCGCGCAACTATGTTACGTCCGCGGTCAGAAAGGCTTCACGACCGCCAGGATGACGATCAGGATCACCGCCAGCGCGGGCAGCTCGCCGAGCATGCGCAGGCGCCGCGCCGGGATCGGTCCATGGCCGCCGGCAAGCTTGCGGGAATAGCCGACCGCCCAGCCGTGGAATCCGGAAAGCAGCAACACGATCAACAACTTGGCATGCAGCCAGCCGAGCCCGGCTCCCCCTTCGAACAGCCCGAGATTGGCGGCGAGCGCCAGGCCGAGCAGCCACACCACCAGGATCGACGGCGTGAGGATCATGCGGCGGAGCAGCGCCTCGCGCTTCGCCCAGGCGGCGGCTTCCGGCGTGCCCAACGCCTCCTGGTGATGGACGAGATAGCGCGGCAACAGGAACAGCCCGGCCATCCAGAAGATCACGAAGATGATGTGGAACGCCTTGACCCAGAGATAGGCCCCGCCCAGGAATCCACTCATGCTCGCCTCCGTTCGCGGGCTGCCATCACCCTTTCCTGATCCGCGCCAGCAGCCGCTCGACATGCGCGATCGGCGTGTCCTGCTGGATGCCGTGCCCCAGATTGAACACATGCGGGCGGCTTGGAAAGGCCGAAAGAATCCGGTCGATCGCGCGATCGAGCGTCTCGCCGCCGGCGATCAGCGCGAGCGGATCGAGATTGCCCTGCACGGGGAGATTCCCGGGCAGCACCTCATCGGCCCAGACGGGATCGACCGTCTCGTCGAGCCCGATCGCGTCCACGCCGGTCTCACGCGCATAGGCGGGGAGCTTGCCGCCGGCGCCCTTGGGGAAGCCGATCACCGGCGCCCTGCCCTTCACCGCGGCCGCGATGCGGGCGGTGGGCGCGATCACCCAGCGCTCGAACTGCTCGGGCGAAAGGCTGCCGGCCCAGCTGTCGAACAGCTGCACCGCCTCGACGCCGGCATCGATCTGGGCGTTCAGATAGTCGATCGTGCAGTCCGCGATGCGATCGACCAGCGCCTGCATGAGTCCGGGGTCCGCATAGGCCAGCCGGCGTGCCTCGGCCTGCTCGCGGCTGCCCTGTCCCGCGATCATATAGGTAGCGACGGTCCAGGGGCTGCCTGCGAAGCCCAGGAAGGTCACTCGGGGGTCGAGGGTGGCCCGTACCTGCCGGACGGTCTCGTACACCGGCTGCAGGGCCTCAGGACGCGATTCAAGGGCATCCAGGACCGCGCGGGACGTCACGGTCGGTGCCAGCCGCGGTCCCTCGCCGGTCTCGAACCAGAGCTTCTGGCCCAGCGCCATCGGCACCATCAATATGTCGGAGAACAGGATCGCGCCGTCCATGCCGAAGCGGCGGATCGGCTGGAGCGTGATCTCGGCAGCGGCCTGCGGGTCGAGCGCGAGTTCGAGGAATCCGCCCTTTTCGGCCCGGAGCGCGCGATATTCAGGCAGATAGCGCCCCGCCTGGCGCATCAGCCACAGGGGCGGCACTTCCTGTCGGACGCCCTTCAGCGTCTCGAGCAACGGCTTGGTTCGGGGAGCGGTCAGGGCCTCGGTCCTAAAACTATTAAAAGAGAATCTAGGAATTGTTGGAGTCTGTTGGGGCGTGAAAGCCGGGGCTTATGCATTCGTCCGCGACTTGCCAACAGATTGACTCCGCCGGCCCCTCGGGAGTCTCCGGATTCGCCGGCGCCGTCCCCGTTTTCAACAGGCTGTGGATCGGAATCACAAGCTGGGGACGGGCATGTGGACGAATCACCAGCGGGAGTCGTCGAACTGACCCGATTGGTTCGTGCGCCGGGTTGCGCTAGTGGCTGTGCGGCATGTTCTCCACAGATTCATCCCCCGTGGCGCCGCGCGCCTCCCGCAAGGGCCACTGATGCGCCTTCATCTCCACCTCCTCTCCGATTCCACCGGCGAGACGCTGGAGAACATCGCCAAGGCGGCGCTCGCCCAATATGACGATGTGGAGACGCTGCGGCATTTCTGGCCGATGGTGCGCAGCGAGGCGCATCTCGAGCGCATCCTGCAGGAAATCGCGCAGAACCCGGGCCTGGTGCTCTACACGCTGGTGAACCCCGAGATCCGCCGAACGCTGGAAAGCCGTTGCCGGGCGATGGGATTGCCGGCGATCGCGCCGCTCGATCCGGTCAACCATGCGCTCTCCAACCTGCTCGGCCAGGAAGCCAAGGCGCGGCCGGGCCGGCAACATACTCTGGATGCCGCCTATTTCGCGCGCGTCGATGCGATCCAGTTCACCATCGCCCATGATGACGGGCTGCTCGCCGAGGATTGGGAGGAAGCGGACATCCTGCTCGCCGGCGTCTCCCGCTCGTCCAAGACGCCGACATCGATCTATCTGGCGAACCGCGGCTACAAGACGGCCAATATCCCGATCGTGGTCGAATCGCCGCCGCCGGTGGAGCTGTTCGACCTGAAGCATCCGCTGATCGTCGGCCTCACCACCAGCGCCGACCGGCTGATCCAGATCCGCCGCAACCGGCTGCTTTCGCTGAACCAGGCGCCCGAGACGAGCTATGTCGACCAGGACTCGGTGTCGCGCGAAGTCGCCTATGCCCGGCGGATGTTCGCCGACAATGGCTGGCCGGTGATCGACGTGACGCGCCGCTCGATCGAGGAGACCGCGGCGGCGATCATCCAGCTATGCAACGAACGGACGCTCGAAAAGGGAAGGTCATGAAGTTCATCCTCGCGTCGCAAAGCGCCTCGCGCCGCGCGATGCTCGACGCCGCGGGCGTGCCGCATGAAGCCGTGACGGCACAGGTCGACGAGGCTTCGGCGAAGGAGTCGCTGGTCGCCGGCGGCATTTCCCCGCGCGACCTGGCCGATGCGCTGGCCGAGCTCAAGGCGCTCAAGGTCTCCGGCCTGGTGCCGGCCGGGCTCGTGCTGGGCGGCGATTCGCTGGTCGCGCTCGACGACGGTTCGCTGCTCGACAAGCCGGAGAGCCGCGAGCAGGCGGCGGATCACTTGCGCCGCATGTCTGGCCGGACGCACGACATCTACAGCGCCGCCGTGATCGCCGAGGGCGGTCGCGCGGTGTGGCGCCATGTCGACCGGGCCAGGCTGCACGTCCGGCCGCTCTCGGAAGGATTCATCCAGGAGTATCTCGACATGGAATGGCCAGCGATCGCCGGCTGTGTCGGTTGCTTCCGGATCGAGGGACCCGGCGTCCAGCTGTTCAGCCGGACCGAGGGCAGCCAGTTCACCATCCTCGGCATGCCGCTGCTGCCGATCCTCGACTATCTGCGCGTCCGGGGGATATTGACGTCATGACAGCCTATGCCGAGGTGATCGGCGACCCCATCGCCCAGTCCAAATCGCCGCTGATCCACGGCTTCTGGCTGGCGCAACTCGGCATCGCGGCCGAATATCGCCGAGCCCATGTGAAGCCCGAGGAGCTGGCGGGTTATTTCGAGGCGCGCAGGGCGGATCCCGACTGGCGCGGCTGCAACATCACCCTGCCCCACAAGCAGGCGGCGCTGGAGTTCGTCGAGGATCGCGGCGGGATCCGCCAGTCGATCGGCGCGATCAACACGGTGGTGCGCGCCGAGGATGGCGCGCTGATCGGCACCAACACCGATGCCGGCGGCTTCTATGCGCCGATCGCGGGCCTGGATCTCGAGGGCAGGCACGCGGTGGTGATCGGCGCGGGCGGCGCGGCGCGGGCGATCCTGTTCGCACTGTCCAGGGTCGGGATCGGCCGGGTGACTCTGCTCAACCGCAATGTGCTCAAGGGCGCGGCCCTGCTTTCCGGCTTCGGGATCAAGGGCGAGGCGCTGCCGCTCACCGCCAAGCTGCCCCCCGCCACCTTGCTGGTGAACGCCAGTGCGCTCGGCATGGTCGGCCAGCCGCCGCTCGAGATCGACCTGGCGCCGCTGCCCGCCGACGCCGTGGTCTATGACGCGGTCTATGCCCCGCTCGAGACCGACCTGCTTGCCCAGGCCCGCGACCGCGATCTCGACACGGTGGACGGGCTCGAGATGCTGGTCGGCCAGGCCGCGCTTGCCTTCGAGCTGTTCTTCGGTGCCGAACCGCCGCGCGACCGCGACGAGGAACTGCGCGCGCTGCTGCTGAAATGAGCACGCGCCCGATCATCCTGGGCCTCACCGGGTCGATCGGCATGGGCAAGTCGACCGTGGCGGCGATGTTCGCGGAAGACGGCGTGCCGGTGTTCGATGCCGATGTGGAGGTCCATCGGCTCCAGGGGCCGGGCGGCGGCGCGCTCGCCGCGATCGAGGCGGCGTTCCCCGGCACCACCGGCGATCTCGGAGTCGACCGCGCGCTGCTGCGCGAGGCGGTGACGGCCGATCCCGGTGCCTTTGCCCGGCTGGAGGCGATCCTCCATCCCGCGGTGGCCGAGATGCGCGAGGCGTTTCTCCAGGCGAATCGCGATGCGCCGCTGGTGGTGCTCGACATACCCCTGCTGTTCGAAGCGGGCGGATGGGAGCAGGTCGACAGGATCGCCGTGGCCTCCGCGCCCGCCGATGTGCAGCGCGAACGGGTGCTCGCCCGCCCGGGCATGACCGAGGCCCGGTTCGAGGCGATCCTTGCCCGCCAGCTGCCCGACTCGGAAAAGCGCGCGCGCGCCGATTTCGTCATCCCCACCGGCGTGCCGATCGGGGAGACGCGCGCGGTGGTCCGTGATGTCATCGCTTGCCTAGCGGGCCGCGTGGGAGGATAAGGTTCCAATGCGTGAAATCGTGTTCGACACCGAAACCACCGGGCTCAGCTTCTCGGGTGGCGACCGGCTGGTCGAGATCGGATGCGTCGAGCTGGTCAACCGCGTCATGACCGGCCGCACCTACCACGCCTATATCAATCCCCAGCGCCCGATGCCGATCGAGGCGTTCAACGTCCACGGCCTGTCGGACGTGTTCCTCTCGGACAAGCCGCTGTTCGAGGATGTGGTCGAGGACATGCTCGAGTTCATCGGCGACAGCCCGATGATCGCGCACAACGCCAATTTCGACTTCGGCTTCATCAATGGCGAGCTGACCCGCAGCGGCCGGCCGATCGTCGACCTGGGCCGCATGGTCGACACGCTGGCGATCGCGCGCGTCAAGCATCCGGGCGCCAAGCACACGCTCGATGCGCTGTGCACCCGCTACGGCATCGATCTCACCCAGCGCACGCTGCACGGCGCGCTGATCGACGCCTCGCTGCTGGCCCAGGTCTATGTCGAGCTTACCGGCGGGCGGCAGATCACGCTGGGCCTGGCGGTGGACGCGCCGGCGGTGCGCGAGACCATGGTCGAGGCGCCGTCGCGCGTGCATGCGCGCCCGGCCCGGCAATTTACGGCCAGCGCGGCGGAACTCGAACGCCACGCGGCCTTTCTCTCTAAGATGGAGGACCCGCTCTGGGGCGCCGCCCCGGCCAGTTGACTCCCGGCGATCGCCGGCGGTCAATCGGCTCGGACCCACCCCAGTACGGGTCCTCGGTACAAAGTGGAGGTGAACAATGGACATCCGGGTTTCTGGGCATCAGGTCGAGACGGGCGCCGCGCTCAAGGCGCAGGTCAACGAACGGCTCCAGGGGATTGCGGGCAAGTATTTCTCCCGCGCGATCTCGTCCCAGGCGACCTTCGGCAAGGGACCGCACGACAATGGGTTCACCTGCGATATCGTGATGCACGTCACTCAGGGCCTGGTCCTCAAGGCGACGAACAAGGGCATGGAGGCGCATGGCGCCTTCGACGGTGCGGCCGACCGGATCGACAAGCAGCTGCGCCGCTATACGCGCCGGCTGAAGGACCGCCAGAACGGCGTGGTCAATGCGTTCGCCGAGAACGGCGCCTATGACAACAACGCCGGCTACACGCTGTTTCAGGAGACGGTGGACGAGGACGAGCCGGTCGATGCGCCGCTGATCATCGCGGAGACCCGGGTGGACGTGCCCGATGCCACGGTTTCGGATGCGGTGATGATGCTCGATCTGCGGAACACCAATGCGCTGCTTTTCCGAAATAGCGCGACAGGTGCCCATAACATGGTCTATCGGCGCGGCGACGGGACGATCGGATGGGTGGAACCCAATCGCGCCGCCTGAGTATTAAGGCAGGCCCCGGGGGGCGGACCTCAACTGGAATATCGATGACGACCATCACTGAATTGCTCGTGCCGGAGGCAGTGCTCTCCGGCGTGAGTGTTGCCAGCAAGAAGGCGCTGTTCGCAGCGCTGGGGGCCGCCGCGGCGGAGGCCTATGGCCTCGACGCGCGCGCCGTTTCCGAAACCCTTGCCGAGCGCGAGAAGCTGGGATCGACCGGCTTCGGCGCCGGCATCGCCATTCCGCATGGCAAGCTCGACGCCATCCGCCGCGTGTGCGGCGTGTTCGTGCGGCTGGACAAGCCGGTCGATTTCGGCGCGGTGGACGAGCTGCCCGTCGATCTCGTCTTCATGCTGCTCTCGCCGGTGGGCGCGGGTGCCGAACATCTGAAGGCGCTGGCCTGTGTCTCGCGTTGCCTGCGCGACAAGGCGATCGCCGCCAAGCTGCGCGGCGCCGGATCGCGCGATGCGCTCTATGCGCTGCTTGCGGGCGTGGAGGCGCGTGACGCAGCCTGAAGAGCCCATCGGGGCGGAGGCGCATTTCCGTGCGCTCGAATCCCTTTATGCTGCGGCGCCGATCAACCGGCTGTTCGAGTCCGAGCTCGAGATTCCGGAAGGCGGCGTCGCGCGCATTCGCTTCACGATCGACGAGCGCTATTTCCATGCGGCGGGCGCGGCGCACGGCACGAGCTATTTCAAGATGCTCGACGATGCCGCCTTTTATGCGGTGAACAGCCTCGTCACCGATCGCTTCGTGCTGACCACCCAGTTCAACCTGCTGCTCACCAAGCCGCTCGGCCCGGGGCCGGTGGTCGCGGAGGGGCGCTGGGTGAGCGGGCAGCGGCGCGTGTTCGTCGGCGAGGCGCGGCTGATCGATGCGACCGGCGAGGAAGCGGCGCGCGGCACGGGCACGTTCATGCGCTCGCGCATCCCGCTCGCTTCGTTGCCCGGATATCGCCAGGGCTGATGGCGCGGATCGCCACCGGCATGCTCGTCAACGCGCTGATCCGCCGTGCCGAGGGCGCCGGCGGGGGCGCGATGGTGCTGGCCCGGGGCGATGCGACCGCCGGCGCGGTGCTGCTCCTGCTGGTCGATCGCGGCGCCAATCCGCGCTTCGTCGAGCGCGGGCTGGGGCCGGACGGGAACCCCGCGCTGATCGCCTCCGGCCCGCGCGAGTTCGCCGACGAGGGCGAGGTCACCGCCTATTGGCGGCGGCGCCGCGAGCGCGATTCCGACCTCTGGGTGGTCGAACTGGATATCGTGGATGGGGAACGCTTCGCCGCTGAAACGATCGCAATGAATTGACATGCAGGGCGCGCCCGGCGAAAGGCGGCGCCTACTATCAATCGCGTTGTGTCTGCCGGGGTGTGAAGTCGGCAGGTTACGCAGTCGGGGGGGAAGCCCGGCGGCCCACTAGATAAGAAGGGCCGGCCGCGCACCAACCGCACAGCAACGAAGCCTAATGAAGTTCCTCCATCGCGCCGCGGGCTTCGCGGCCGTGACTTTTTGCGCTGGCGCACTTGCGAATGCCGCCACGATCGACGTGACCCCGAACGCGCAGGATGTGCCGGTTCAGCAGGTCAACGTCCAGAACCTCCAGCAGGTTCCCATGCCGGCCCCGCAGGCCGCGCCGACCCCGATCCAGGAAAAGACCGAGATCGTCCAGCCGATCCCCAATGCGGATGCGGACGACGAAGATTTCGACTCGCTCTCCGAAGCCGTGGCCGCCCAGGATGCGCCCGCGTCGCTCGGCAGCGAGCTCAACTGCCTTGCCGTGAGCGTCTATTACGAGGCGAAGAGCGAGCCGCTCGCCGGCCAGCTCGCCGTGGCCGACGTGATCCTCAACCGCACCGAATCGGGCCGCTTTCCGCGCTCGGTCTGCGGCGTGGTGACTCAGCGCGGCCAGTTCTCCTTCGTGCGCGGCGGCAAGCTGCCGACTCCGCCGGCCAATGGCCAGTGGAAGAAGGCGCTCGCCGTGGCCCAGGTCGCGATGAAGGACCAGTGGGATTCGCCGGTGCCCGAGGCGCTCTATTTCCATGCCCGCTATGTGAAGCCGAGCTGGAAGCGCGCGCGCGTGGGCTCCGTCGGCAACCATGTCTTCTATCGCTGAGCGAGTCGCGGGCTTCCCTGCGTTCGCCTAATGTTCTAGACGGTCGGGGATGACTTCCCCGGCCGTTTCGATTCAGGAAGACCCGCAGCCCGATGGGCCCTTGATCGCCGCCGATGTCGCGCGCGGCGTCACTCGGCTGCTCCTTCGCCATGATTGCGTCGCCCTCGCCGAGGTGCCGCTGGACGGCGGCCGCCGCGCCGACCTGATGGCGATCGATTCGCGTGGCAACATCGTCATCGTCGAGATCAAGGTGTCGCGCGCCGATCTGCTCGCCGACGGGAAATGGACCGATTATCTCGCCCATTGCGACCGCTTCTTCTGGGCGGTGCCCGAGGGGTTCGACCTCAGGCCCTTCGAGCAGGAGGGTTTCCTGCCCGGGCGTGCCGGGCTGATCGTCGCCGATCGCTACGATGCGGCGGTGATGCGCGAGGCGGCGACATTCCCCCTGCCCGCGCCGACGCGCCGGAAATGCACGCTGGCCTTTGCCCGGCGCGCCGCGCGCCGGGTCATCCAGATCCTCGATCCCGACGCGGAAGCGGCTTTCTAGAGCTTCGGGCCGGCCGGCGCCGCGCTGCCGCTCGACTTGCCGCCCTTGGGCGCTTCGGCGAGCAGCTTGGCGATCTGCGGATAGCGCGTCTCGTCACGGGCATAGTCGCGCGCCGACTTGCCGGTGACATTGTCGGTCCGGTCCGGATTGGCACCCGCCGCGAGCAGCTGGCGGGCGACGTCGATGTCATGGACCTGGACGGCGCGGATCAGCGGCGTCTCGCCGCTGGTGTTGGCGGTGTTCACATTGGCGCCGTATTTGAGCAGGATCTGCACGCCGTCGCCCCAGCCACGCTCGGCGGCGATGATCAGCGGGGTATTGCCGCGATTGTCCTGCAGGTTCGGATTGATGTCGTCCTGCTGGAGCAGCACGCGCAGATAGGTCGAGTCGCTGCGCCGCGTTACGATGTGCAGCGCGCCCTCGCCGGTCGAGCGATCCTTGGCGTTGACGATGCGGAGCGACTTGTTCTCCAGATACTTGTTCACCTTGGTGCCGTCCGTCTCGCGGATGGCATTGAGGAAATTGTAGCTGTCGGAGAATTGCTGGGCCGATGCGGGCGCGGCGGCGAGCATCAGCAGGGCGGCGCCGGCGGCGCCCAATACGCGAACGATCATGTCTTGCCCAAACCCCATAGCGGCAGTGCTTGCAAGCCCCGGACTATCAGATCATGGCAGGAGATACCATGAGCAGGATTTTTCAGGCCCTTGCGCCTTTGCTACTGATCGTCTCGGGCTGCAGCGGCGCCGTGGACGAGCCGCCGCTCGCCGGCGCCCGCATCGGCGGTCCCTTCACGCTGACCGATCCGGACGGCAAGCCGGTGCGCGACAGCGACTTCGCCGGCAAGTACCGCATCGTCTATTTCGGCTATACTTGGTGCCCCGACATCTGCCCGAACGACATGCTCAAGATCGGCCAGGCAATGCGGATGCTCGACAAGCAGGCCCCGGAAAAGGCCAAGGCGATCGTGCCGATCTTCATCACCGTCGATCCCGAGCGCGACACGCCCAAGGTGGTCGGCGCGTTCGTCCGCAATTTCGACGATCGCATCGTCGGCCTCACCGGCAGCCCGGCGGCGATCGCGGCGGTGGAGAAGCAATATGCGGTCTATGCCAAGAAGGAGGCGCCCGGCCCGAACGGCGCCTATCTGGTAGGACACAGCCAGATTGCCTATCTGATGGACAAGGACGGCAAGCCGATCACGTCGCTGCCGATCGAGAAGGATGCTGCGGCCATGGTGGAGCAGCTCGACCATTGGGTGAAATGACCGGGAAATTCTGGGAAGACCTGCCGCTGGACAAGCTCGACCGGGCGCAATGGGAGGCGCTTTGCGACGGCTGTGGAAAGTGCTGCATCCACAAGCTCGAGGACGAGGAGACCGGCGAGCTGATGCCGACCAATGTCGCCTGCCGCCTGCTCGACCGGCGGATGGGGCGCTGCTCGGACTATAAGCATCGCCATGCCTATGTCCCCGAATGCGTGCGGCTGACGGCGCGCAACGTCCGGGACATCGAATGGCTTCCCTCCACCTGCGCCTATCGGCTGCGCGGCGAGGGCAAGCCCCTGCCCGATTGGCATTATCTGGTGAGCGGAGATCCGGAGTCGGTCCATGCGGCCGGCCAGTCGACGCGCGGCTGGACGGTGAGCGAGGACGATGTGGTGGATTTCGAGCATCATCTGGTGGACCGCGAGCTTTGAGCGACCCGGAGATCGAGGTGGTCCGTCACGCCCGGGCGCGGCGGATGCGGCTCTCGGTCGATCCCCGCTCGGGCCGAGTGAAGCTGACGCTGCCGCCCCGGGCCTCGCTCAAGAAGGGCTTGGACTGGGCGCGCGAGCAGCAGGGCTGGATCGCGGCGCAACAGGCGAAGATGCCCGAGGCGCGGCCGTTCGCGCCTGGCGCACGCATTCCGATCGGCGATGCCGAGGTGGAGATCGCCTGGCCCGCGCCGGGCGCCGGCCGCACGCCGCGGCTGGCGGGTGACCGGCTGCTCTGCGGCGGCCCGCGCGAGGGGCTGGAGCGGCGCATCGAGCGCTGGCTCCGCCAGGCGGCGCTCGACCTGCTGAGCGAGGAGACCGCGGAATATGCCGAGCGCGCGGGCGTAACGGTGACCAAGGTATCGATCGGCGATCCGCGCGGGCGCTGGGGGAGCTGCGCTTCCTCGGGCCAGATCCGCTATAGCTGGCGATTGCTGCTGGCGCCCGGCCATGTCCGCCGCGCGACCGTGGCGCATGAAGTCGCCCACCGGATCCACATGAACCATTCGCCGGCTTTCCACCGGGTGGTGGCGGAACTCTATGAAGGCGATCCGGAACGGGCGCGGGCGTGGCTCAAGCGCAACGGCGCCGGGCTGCACTGGTACGGGCGATAGGCGGGTCTTGATATTCTGTCGGCCGTCATCCCCGCGCAGGCGGGGATGACGGATATAGTCTCGGATACTCGCCCGGGTTCTCGACCTGGCCCTTCCCCACCCCTCGGGAGAGAGGCGCGGGCCTATTGCTGCTCGCCTCGCGGCGCATCGCCCCGCGGCGGCGGGCCCGGCTGGCGGGGGAGGTCGCGCGGGGCATCGCGCTGGTCGCGCTGCGCCGGGGCCGGTGCCTTGCGGCCGGTCATCCGGTCGATCCAGTCCTGGTCGAGCTGCTCGTCCTGGCCATGCTGGGGCTGGGCCTGCTCGGTGCCGTCCCCGCGCGGCTGCTGATCCTCGGGCAGCGGATTGCCGTCCGGATCGACGAACAGGCCATTGTCCGGCTCGGCATAGGCCGCATTCTCTTCGTCGAGCTGATATTCGGGCAGCGTCACCTGGGTGTCGAACTGCTCGACCGGCCGGCGCGCCACCGCCTTGACCATGAAATCGTGAAAGGCGCGTGCCGGGGCGGTGCCGCCCTGCAGGCCGGGGACGACCTTGGCGTCGTCGCGGCCCATCCACACGCCGGTGGTGAGGCCCGAGGAGAAGCCGACGAACCAGCCGTCCTTGTTCGAGGTGGTGGTGCCGGTCTTGCCGGCGACCGGGCGGCCGATCTGCGCGGCGCGGCCGGTGCCGGTAGCCACCGCGGTCTGCATCAGGTCGGTCATCTGCGCCGCGACATAGGGCGCGACCAGGACCTGGCTGGTGTCGACTTCATGCTGGTAGATCACCGCGCCGTTCGCGGTTACGCGGGTGATGCCATAGGGCGTCACCGCCACGCCCTTGTTCGCCACCGAGGCGAAGGCGCGGGTCATGTCGATCAGGCGGACGTCCGACGTGCCGAGCACCATCGCCGGATGCGTGTCGACGGGGGTGGTGATGCCGAAGCGGCGCGCCATGTTGGCGATCGCGCCGAAGCCCACTTCCTGGCCGAGCTTCGCCGCGATGGTGTTGACCGAATAGGCGAAGGCGGTGCGGATGTTCATCTCGCCGCGGAACGCGCCCGAGCTGTTGCGCGGGCTCCAGCCGGCGATGGTCACCGGCTCGTCGACCACCATGTCGTCGGGCTTGTGGCCGGCTTCGAGCGCGGTGAGATAGACGAACAGCTTGAACGCCGAGCCCGGCTGCCGGGTCGCCTGGGTCGCGCGATTGTAGATGGACGCCACATAGTCCTTGCCGCCCACCATCGCGCGCACCGCGCCGTCGCGGTCGAGGCTGACCAGCGCGCCCTGCGCGTTCTTCGGGGCGTTGGCGCGGATCGCATCGTCGGCGGCGCGCTGCATCGACAGGTCGAGCGTGGTCCAGACTTCCAGCGGCGCCTCGGTCTCGTCGATCAGCACCTCCAGCTGGGGCAGCGCCCAGTCGGTGAAGTAGCGCACGCTGTTCTGCTGGGGTTCGGGGGCGAGCGCCACGGTGCGCGGATCGGTGGCCTTGGCCTGGCTCTGCGTGATCTTGCCGGTCTCGGCCATCAGGTCGAGCACCACGCTGGCGCGGCCGACCGCGGCCTCGGCATCGGCGGTGGGCGAATAATGCGAGGGCGCCTTGACCAGGCCGGCGATCACCGCCGCCTCGGCCAGGCTCAGATTGGTGGCGGGGTGGCCGAAGAATTTCCGGCTCGCGGCGTCGATGCCATAGGCGCCGCCGCCGAAATACACCTTGTTGAGATAGAGCTCGAGGATCTCGTCCTTGGTGAACTTCCGCTCCATCGCCAGCGCGATCACGCCTTCGCGGACCTTGCGGCCGAGATCGTACTTGTTCGACAGGAAGATGGTGCGCGCCACCTGCTGGGTGATCGTCGAGCCGCCCTGCAGGCGCCGCCCCTCGTCGTGCAGCTGCTTGGCCCGCCAGAAGATGCGCGCGACGCCGACGGGATCGACGCCCCAGTGCGATTCGAAGCGGCGATCCTCGGTGGCGATGATCGCGTCCTTCATCACCTGCGGAATCCGGTCGTACTTGATCCATTCGCCATAGCTCGGCCCGAGCGACACCAGCACGGTGCCGTCCGCGGCATGGACGCGGATCATCTGGCCGTTGGGCGAGGATTTGAGCTCGTCGAAGCTCGGCAGCGTCGACTTGGTCGAATAGACCGCGATCAGCAGCGCGATGAAGGCGAGCAGCGCCAGGCCGCCGCCGCTCACCAGCGTCCAGAAAGCGATTCGCTTCCAAAAGGAGAGGTCACGCCATTTGGGCGTGCGGATCACGGTGGGCAAATTCTTCGATGGCATCGGGGGAGTGCGATTAAGCCCTATTCGGCCTGCTCACAAGGATCAGGCGCCGCTCGGTTCGCTGGTAGCGGCATTCTGGTTGCCGCCACGTGAACGGAAATCGAGGCTGACCGAGTTGATGCAGTAGCGCAGGCCCGCCGGCGGCGGCCCGTCGGGGAAGACATGGCCCTGATGCCCGTCGCAGCGCGCGCAGCGCAGCTCGACCCGGCGCATGCCATGGCTGGTATCGGCGTGCTCGGTGACGTTCTCCGGATCGATCGGCCGCGTGAAGCTGGGCCAGCCCGAGCCCGAGTCGAACTTGTCGGCGCTGTCGAACAGCTCGAGCTTGCAGCCGGCGCACAGATAGAGGCCGTCTGCCTTGTTGTCGGTATAGTGGCCGGAAAAGGCCCGCTCGGTGCCGGCTTCGCGCAGCACGTGAAACTGTTCCGGGCTCAGGCGCTTGCGCCACTCGGACTCGGAGAGATTCAGATGCTCCATGGCGCAAAGCATGTGTCCGGCGCCGGGGGCCGCGTCAATCCGGGTTGGCGCGGAAGCGGGCCAAACCGGCGTTGACCTTGAGCTGGCGCTTCAGTGCGTCGGCGGGCGGCGCCCAGAGAAAACCGAAGCTGACCGCGCCATGCTTGGATTCGACCGCATGATGCAGCCGGTGCGCCTGGACGATTCGCTTCATGTAGCGCGATCGCGGGACGTGGCGATGGCGGATCCGCTGGTGGACGATCACGTCGTGGAAGCCGAAATAGATCGCGCCATAGCCGGCGATCCCCGCCCCGATCCAGGCAAAGCCCGGCCACCAGCCCGCCTGCACGCCGCCGTACAGGAACAGGATCGAAGGCATGGCGAAGATCACGGCATAGAGGTCGTTCCACTCGAACGGACCCGTGCGCGGCCGATGATGGCTGGCATGGAGGAACCAGCCGGGCCCGTGCATCACCCAGCGGTGCATCGCCCAGGCAAAGCCTTCCATCGCGGCGATGGTGGCGAGGAACAGCAAGGGGCCGAGCCAGGGGGGCATGTGGTGTAGATAGGCGCTCGCACGCGATCCGTCAGCCGGCGGATGCGAGTCGCCGGGTCGGCCCTTTCCCGCATCCCGGACCTGCTTGGCACTTGTCCTCTGGAGCAAACACCCCTCCGTCATCCCCGCGCAGGCGGCGATCCAGGGCCGGTCGCGACGGCGATGCGGCCCGTGGTGCCTTTTCCGGCAGCCTCGACCAGGATTGCTTCGATCGTCGCTGGCTCCCCGGGATTCCCGCCTGCGCGGGGATGACGGAAGAGGGGTTGTGGTCTTTGCGGACAATCGCCGGACAAGTCAGGCACGACGAAGCATCAGGTCTTCTTGCAAATACGTCGCAATCTCATTTACGCCGAAAAGATTTGGATTCGCGCGCGCGCCGTGCTTAAGGCTCGCGCAAACCCCTTCCCGCCACAAATGACGAGGGCGCGCTCCCATGAACATCCATGAATATCAGGCCAAGGAACTGCTCGCCAAGTTCGGCGCGCCGATCGCCGCCGGCTATGCGGCCTTCACCGTCGAGCAGGCGGTCGAGGCGATGAACAAGCTACCCGGGCCGCTCTATGTCGTGAAGGCGCAGATCCATGCCGGCGGTCGCGGCAAGGGCAAGTTCAAGGAGCTTCCGCCCGAGGCCAAGGGCGGCGTTCGCCTCGCCCGCAGCGAGGCCGAGGTGCGCGAGGCCGCGCACGAGATGCTCGGCAACACGCTGGTGACGATCCAGACCGGCGAGCACGGCAAGCAGGTCAACCGCCTCTACATCACCGACGGCGCCGACATCGCCAAGGAATTCTACCTGGCGCTGCTCGTCGATCGCGTCACCGGCCGCATCGCCTTCGTCGTCTCGACCGAAGGCGGCATGGACATCGAGGAAGTCGCCCATTCGACGCCCGAGAAGATCCACACCTTCGACGTCGATCCGGCGACCGGCTTCATGCCGCATCACGGCCGCGCCGTCGCCGCGGCGCTGGGCCTGACCGGCGACCAGGGCAAGCAGGCCGCCAAGGTCGCCGCCGCGCTCTTCGCCGCCTTCCAGGGCACCGATGCCGCGCAGATCGAAGTCAATCCGCTGGCGCTGACCGAGCAGGGCAATCTTCTCGTCCTCGACGCCAAGGTCGGCTTCGATTCGAACGCGATGTTCCGCCACAAGGACCTGGCCGAGCTGCGCGACGAGAGCGAAGAAGATCCGATGGAGCTCGAGGCCTCGAAGTACGACCTCGCCTATATCAAGCTCGACGGCGATATCGGCTGCATGGTCAACGGCGCCGGCCTGGCGATGGCGACGATGGACATCATCAAGCTCAACGGCATGTTCCCGGCCAACTTCCTCGACGTCGGCGGCGGCGCCAACAAGGAGAAGGTGACCGCGGCGTTCAAGATCATCCTGAGCGATCCGGCCGTGAAGGGCATCCTGGTCAACATCTTCGGCGGCATCATGCGCTGCGACATCATCGCCGAGGGCATCGTCGCCGCGGCGAAGGAAGTGAACCTCTCGGTGCCGCTGGTCGTCCGCCTCGAGGGCACCAACGTGCAGGAAGGCAAGGACATCCTGGCCAATTCGGGCCTGGCGATCGTCCCTGCCAACGACCTGGGCGATGCCGCGCAGAAGATCGTGGCCGAGGTCAAGAAGGTCGCCGCCTGAGCGACCCGGCCGGCTGACGGTCCCTATAGAGAAAGGGGCGGAGGAGACCGGGTCTCTTCCGCCCCTTTTTTCGTCAGCGATGCGGCTTGGATGCCGCCACGCCCTTCTCGCTGATGCTCTTGCCCGTCGGCGCGGGCGGCTCGGCGGCCGCCTTCGCCGTGGTCGGCGTCATCGACAGGCGCGAGGGCATCTGGTCCCGCGCCGCCGGTGCCGCGGCTTCCGCCCCGCCGGTCGCGGGGCAACTACCCTCGGGCTCGGACGCGGCGGCCTTCCCGGTCGGATTCGTGCCGCCCTTCACTATGACCCCCTTGATCGGCTGGCCCGGCGCGCACCGCGCATAGCTCGACGAAACCGCCCCGCCCGGCTTCGGAGTCGCGGAGGTCGCGGGCGCCTTCTTCTCCGTGCCCGGTGCCTCCTGCGCGAGCGCCGGCGCCGCAGCGGCCATCGCCATCAGTATCGCCAGCATCGATGTGGTGGACTTCCCCATATCCTCTCTCCTCTCTGCATGAAAATGCAGGTTCGCGTCTGAACTTGCGGTGAACTCGTCGCGCCACCGTAACGAGGCGATATGGGCTGCATTTTCGATGATCGGGTATGCCGGGGGCGCTTTGGGGCTGGACTTGAATCGATTCTCGGGCATTAGCGATTGGTGTTGCCGATCTTCCAGCGATGGAGAGGATTTCGATGAAAGTGCTGGTGCCGGTCAAGCGGGTGCTTGACTACAACGTGAAGCCGCGGGTGAAGGCGGACGGGACGGGGGTCGACCTCGCCAACGTCAAGATGAGCATGAACCCGTTCGACGAGATCGCGATCGAGGAAGCCGTGCGCCTGAAGGAAAAGGGCGCGGCGACCGAAGTGGTGGTGGTCACCATCGGCGTCGCCAAGGCGGAGTCGGACGTGCTGCTGACCGCGCGCGCCATGGGTGCCGACCGCGCGATCCTGATCCAGACCGATGACGAGGTCGAGCCGCTGGCCGTCGCCAAGCTGCTCGCCAAGGTCGCCGAGGAAGAGCAGCCCGGGCTCATCATCCTGGGCAAGCAGGCGATCGACGACGATTCGAACCAGACCGGCCAGATGCTGGGCGCGCTGCTCGGCTGGCCCCAGGGCACCTTCGCCTCGAAGGTCGAGCTGGGTGGCCAGGGCGTGCAGGTCACGCGCGAAGTCGATGGCGGCCTCGAGACGGTGGACCTCAAGCTGCCGGCGATCGTCACCACCGATCTGCGCCTCAACGAGCCGCGCTACGCCACGCTGCCGAACATCATGAAGGCCAAGTCCAAGCCGGTCGCGAAGAAGACCGTCGCGGATTACGGCGTCGATGTCGCCCCGCGCCTCAAGACGCTCAAGGTCGTCGAGCCGGCCAAGCGCACGGCCGGCGTCAAGGTGGGCTCGGTCGACGAGCTGGTCGAGAAGCTCAAGGCGCTGGGAGTGGCGAAATGAAGACGCTGGTTTGGGTCGAGCACGACAATCAGAACCTCAAGGACGCCACGCTCTCGGCGGTCACCGCCGCGGCGAAGCTTGGCGAGGTCCATCTCCTCGTCGCCGGCCAGGGCGTCGACGGCGTGGCGAAGCAGGCGGCCGCGATCGAGGGCGTGGGCAAGGTCCATGTCGCCGATGACGCCGCATATGCGCATTTCCTCGCCGAGAATGTCGCGCCGCTGATCGTGTCGCTGATGGGCTCGCACGACGCGGTGCTGTTCCCGGCGACCACCACGGGCAAGAACATCGCGCCGCGCGTGGCCGCCGCGCTCGACGTGATGCAGATCTCGGACATCCTCTCGGTCGAGGGTGCCGACACCTTCACGCGCCCGATCTATGCCGGCAACGCGATCGCCACCGTGCAGACCAGCGACAAGAAGCTGGTGATCACCGTGCGCGGCACCGCCTTCCCCAAGGCGGCGGCGACCGGCGGCAGCGGCACGATCGAGGCGGTTGCGAGCGAAGGCGGAGCCAGTGCAGATAGGGGTCTCTCCACCTTCGCGGGTGCCGAGATCGCCAAGTCCGAGCGTCCGGAGCTGACCAGCGCCAAGGTGATCGTCTCGGGCGGCCGCGCGCTCGGCTCGTCGGAGCAGTTCCACGCGCAGATCGATCCGCTGGCGGACAAGCTCGGCGCCGCCGTCGGCGCCTCGCGCGCCGCCGTGGACGCGGGCTATGCGCCGAACGACTATCAGGTCGGCCAGACCGGCAAGATCGTCGCCCCCGAAGTCTATGTCGCGATCGGCATCTCGGGTGCGATCCAGCACCTTGCCGGCATGAAGGACTCGAAGACGATCATCGCGATCAACAAGGACGAGGACGCGCCGATCTTCCAGGTGGCGGACATCGGCCTGGTCGGCGACCTGTTCAAGATCGTGCCGGAGCTCACCGAAAAGCTCTGACCTTGGCGCTTTCGCTGAACGCGGATGGGGCGGCGCACCTTGCCGGTGCGGCCGCCCCTTTTCTGGATGCGCTGCTGGCGCTTGCCGCGCGCCAGCCGGCGGGCCGCGCCGGAATCCGGCTGCACGGCGTGCCGGGCCTGGCCGAGCTGCTCGGCCCCGACGCGCTCGGCGCATTGGCTCCCGGCATGCGCCCGGTCCGGGCGATCCTGTTCGACAAGAGTCCCGGCGCCAACTGGGCGCTCGGCTGGCACCAGGACCGCACGATCGCGGTGCGCGCGCGCCGCGAGGTGCCGGGCTTCGGGCCCTGGTCGCGCAAGCGGGGATTGCTCCACGTGGAACCGCCCTTCGCGCTGATCGAGGGAATGCGGACGATGCGGGTCCATCTCGATCCGGTGCCCGAGGACAATGCACCCTTGCTGATCGCGCCGGGCTCGCACCGGCTGGGCCGCATCGCCGAGGGCGACCTTGCCGGCGTGGTCGAGCGCTGCGGCACCGCCGCCTGCCTCGCCCGGCCGGGCGATGTCTGGCTCTACGCCACGCCGATCGTCCATGCCTCGGCCGCCAGCGTCGGCATGCGGCATCGCCGGGTGCTGCAGCTGGACTATTCCGCGGCCGCGCTGCCGGGCGGGCTGGACTGGCTCGGCGTGTGAAGCGCCGGGTGCCTGGTCATTCGACCGGCTTGATGCTCTCGACCAGGATGTTGGTGCGCCCGGGCGGGGCGCTGTTCACGGCTTCGCGCGCATCGCATTTCGGATCGGGCGCGAGCGCGTACCAATGGATCCGGGTGCGCTGGCGCAGCGTGCGGAACAGCTTGCCCGTGGCGGGGACGGTCATCTGCGCGTCGAAGCGCCCATCGGTGGACATGATCGCCCGCCATTCCAGCGGCTCGGCGCGCAGCGTGGCCTTTTTCGCGTCGAGATAGTCGCTCTGGATCATCGCCGGCTCCAGCTGCACCACCAGGTCGCGGCCGCCCATGATGTTGGTGAAGCCGACATTGGCGAATTCCTCCACCGACCAGCTGCCGTCCCTGGCCGCCTCGCCCCAGCCGACGCGCAGCGGGCTGCCCCGGCGCACCGCCGCGATCAGCGCCGCGCGGCTCCCGGCGACGTCCTCGCCCTGGGGGCCGTTGGCGAAGAGCAGGCGCCAGTCCGAGGGGCAGGCGTCCGGCGCGGCGAGCGAGAGGAGGGCGGCGGCGAGCATGGCGCCAGGATAGGCGATCGCGGGAGTGCCGGAAAGGGCGGCCGCCATGCGGCGCGCGCAACGCCGGATGCGCGCGCCGGGGGTTGACGCTGCAGTGCAGCATACGCACTTGAGGCGCATGCACGCCCGCGCTCCCCGCGTCCACAATGTCGGCCTGGTCCATTTCGCGCTGGCGATGGGCGGCTTCGCGATCGGCACCACCGAATTCGCGACGATGAGCCTGGTGCCCTATATGGCGGAGGGGCTGAAGATCGACGTGCCCAGCGCCGGCCATGTCATCAGCGCCTATGCGCTCGGGGTGGTGGTGGGGGCGCCGCTGATCGCGGTGGCGGCGGCGAAGCTCTCGCGCCGGCTGACGCTGATCCTGCTGATGACCGGTTTCGCGCTGTTCAACACGCTGAGCGCGCTCGCGCCCGATTATCGCTGGCTGCTGCTGTTCCGCTTCCTGTCGGGGCTGCCGCACGGCGCCTATTTCGGCATCGCCGCCCTGGTCGCCGCTTCGCTGGTGCCGGTCAACAAGCGTTCCCAGGCGGTGGGGCGGATGATGCTCGGGCTCACCGTGGCGACGATCCTGGGCGTGCCGCTCGCCAACTGGCTGGGCCAGGCGCTGGGCTGGCGCTGGGGCTTCGTGGTGGTCGGCGGGCTCGCCTTGGCGACGGTGGCGCTGGTCGCGGCGCTCGCCCCTCGCGATCCGCCGCAACGGGGCGCGAGCCCGCTCAAGGAGCTGGGGGCGCTCGCCAATGGCCAGGTGTGGCTTACGCTCGGCATCAGCGCGATCGGCTTTGGCGGGATGTTCTGCGTCTATACCTATGTCGCCTCGACCATGCTGGAAGTGACCGGGGCCTCGCCGGGCATGATCCCCGTCGTCCTAGCCATCTTCGGCATCGGCGCGACCGCGGGCAGCATCATCGTGCCCAAATTCGCCGATCGCGCGCTGATGCCGACGGCGGCAGCGCTGCTGCTCGGCAGCGCGGTGGCGCTGGCGCTCTATCCCCTCGCCGCCGGCCAGCTGTGGAGCCTGGCGCTCGACATCGCCGCGATCGGGTTCCTCGGCGCGCTCGGCGCCGTGCTGCAGACCCGGCTGATGGACGTGGCGGGCGAGGCGCAGGGCCTTGCCGCCTCGCTCAACCATTCGGCGTTCAACTTCGCCAACGCGCTCGGCCCCTGGCTGGGCGGCCTCGCCATCGCGGCGGGCTATGGCTGGACGTCGACCGGCTGGGTGGGGGCGCTGCTGTCGCTCGGCGGGTTCGCGGTGCTGGTGGTGGCGGTGCTCGCCGAGCGCAGGACGAGATAGCCGGCGATCGCCGAGAGGATCGAGCCGGCGAGCACGCCGATCTTCACCTGGTCGATCAGCTCGGGGCGGCCGGGAAAGGCCAGGCCGCCGATGAACAGGCTCATGGTGAAGCCGATGCCGGCGAGCAGCGACATGCCGTAGATCTGGCGCCAGCCGCCCGGGCGCGTCGCGAAGCCGGTCCGCACCGCGATCCAGATGCTGCCGAAAATGCCCAGCTGCTTGCCGAGGAACAGGCCGAGCGCGATGCCCAGCGGCAGCGGGGCGAGCAGCACCGAAGGCGAGACTCCGGCCAGCGAGACGCCGCTATTGGCGAAGCCGAACAGCGGCACGATCAGATAGGCCGACCAGGGATGCAGCGCGTGCTCGAGCCGGTGGAGCGGCGAGGCGGCGTCGTCGGGATGGCCGGGCGACTTGACGATCGGGATCGTCATCGCGGCGGCCACGCCGGCGACGGTCGCATGGATGCCGGAGAGGAACACGAGATACCAGAGCAGCAGGGCGAGCAGCAGATAGATCCAGAGCCGCCGCACGCCGCTGCGGTTGAGCACGTACATGGTGGCGAGCACGATCGCCGCGCCGGCCAGCGCCAGGGTGCTGATATGCGCGGTATAGGCGAGCGCGATGATCGCCACCGCGCCCATGTCGTCGACGATGGCCACGGTGGTGAGGAACAGCTTGAGCGATGCCGGCGCGCGGCTGCCCAGTATCGCGAGCACGCCGATGGCGAAGGCGATGTCGGTCGCGGCCGGAATGGCCCAGCCATTGGCGAGGCCGGGGGTGCCGCCCGTCACGGCGAGATAGAGGATCGCCGGACCCGCCATGCCGGCGGCGGCGGCCACCACCGGCAGGCGGCGGCGCTCCCAGCTCGCGAGCCGGCCGTCGACGAACTCGCGCTTGATCTCCAGCCCGACGAGCAGGAAGAACACCGCCATCAGGCCGTCATTGATCCACAGATGGACGGTCATCGGCCCGTGCGCGGCGGAGAGGGTGGGGCCGATCTCCCGGTGGAGCGTGTGGAAATAGGTTTCCGAGATGCCGGGAACATTGGCGGCGATCATCGCGAGGATGGCGGCGGCGATCAGGATGATGCCGCCCGCGGCCTCGCTCCTGAGGAAGTCGCGCAGTGCCGATTCGGCCCGGGCGGGAGCTTTGGCGAGCGACTCGGTCGCCTCTTCGATCTTGCGCATGCGCGGCCCATTGCCTCCCTGCTTGCCTGGCGCGGCCGTTCTATGGGGTGGATGTCGCGCTGCAAAGCCCGTAGCCTCGGGGGATGGACAGCTCCCCAATGCGGGCCTGGGCCCTGCCCTGGCGCTGGTGGCGCCGCGTGGTCGTCGGCTCGGTCGAGCATGGCGCGGTGCTGGCGCGGGTACATGCCGATTCCGGCTTCAGCGGGCGCTATGCCTTTCTCGTGATCGTCTCGGGGCTGATCGCGATTCTCGGGCTGCTGCTGCCGTCCTCGGCGGTGCTGATCGGCGCGATGCTGATCTCGCCGCTGATGATGCCGATCATCGGCCTGGGCTTCGGCATCGCCACCTTCGACCTGGCCGAGATCCGCCGGGCGGCCTTCGCCCTGGCGGCCGGCGCCGCGATCGCGGTGCTGCTGTGCGCGGGCTTCGTCGCGCTTTCGCCCGTGCAGACGGTGACGAGCGAGATCGCGGCGCGGACCAAGCCCAATCTGTTCGACCTGCTCGTCGCCCTGCTCTCGGCGGTGGCGGGCGGCTATGCGCTGATCCGCGGGCGCGGCGAGACGGTGGTGGGCGTGGCGATCGCCATCGCGCTGATGCCGCCGCTCGCGGTGGTGGGCTTCGGCATCGCGACGCTGAACGGCACGGTGGCCGGCGGCGCGCTGCTGCTGTTCCTGACCAACCTCGTCACCATCGCGCTCACCGCGGCGGTGATGGCCCGGCTCTACGGGTTCGGCGGCCATCTCTCGCCGTCCCAGACCCGGCTGCAGGGGCTGCTGATCATCCTCGGGCTGGTGGCGCTGGCGGTGCCGCTGGGCATCGCGCTGCGGCAGATCGCCTGGGAAGCGCTGGCCCAGCGCCAGGTGCGCGAGGCGATCCGCGCCAGCTTCCCGCGCGAGGCCCGGATCAGCCAGCTCGACATCGATTTCGCGGGGCGGCCCGAGCGGATCCGCGCGGTGGTCTTCACCCCGGCCCTGCGGGCGGACGGCGATGCCATGGCCGGCGCGGCGATCCGGGCGGCGCTCGGCCATGCGGTGGACGTGCATGTCGATCAGGTCCGGGTGGGCGGCGAGAGCGGCGCGAGCGAATCGGCGCAGATCGCCGCGGCCCAGTCGCGCGAGCGGGAGCGGTCCGAGGCGGATCTGCTGCGCGACCGGCTGGCGCTGGTGGCGGGCGACGGGAATGCCGTCCTGCTCGATGGCACCGCGCGCCGTGCCGAGGTCCGCGCCGCGCCGCTGCCCGGCGCCTCGCTCGCCAGCTATCGCGCGCTCGAGCAGCGCGTGGCGGCGACGGTGCCGGACTGGCAGGTGACGCTGCTGCCGCCCGCCGCGCCGCTGCCCCCGGTCGGCTTCGACGGCGAGGTGCCCGATGCGGCGGGCCTTGCCGCGCTCGACACGGCGATCTGGGGTGCCCGGCGCCTGCACCTGCCGATCGGCGTGTCGGGCCGGCGCGCGGACCTAGTGATCGCGCGGCTGGAGGCAGCCGGAATCGCCGCCGTCCGCCTGCCCGGCAACGGCGCGCAGGCGGCGCTGGCCTGGCAGGCGCCGGCGCCCTGAGCCGTCAGGCCCGGGCCAGCGCCTCGGCGATCAGCTTGCGGCTGTTCTCGATCCCGTAGAGCGCGATGAAGCTGCCCATGCGCGGCCCCTGCTCGCTGCCCAGCAACGTCTCGTAGAGCGCCTTGAACCAGTCGCGCAGGTTGGCGAACGCATCGGTCTTGCCGATCTCGTAGACGATGTTCTGGATGTCCTCCGCCGAGGCATCCTCCGGCAGCGCCGCGAGCTGCGCGTCGAGCTGGCGCAGCGCCCCCGCTTCGGCTGCGCTCGGGGCGCGGCGCTGCAAGCCCGGCTCGACGAAATCCTTCGCATAGCGGATCGCATAGCCCACCATCCGGTCGAGCTCGGGATGGCTCTCCGGCGACAGGTCGGGCGAATAGCGGCGCAGGAAGCCCCAGACCGTCTCGCGATTGCCCACCCCCGGCAGGCTGACCAGGTTGAGCAGCAGCCCGAAAGTCACCGGCAGCGTCTCGGCCGGCACCTGGCCGTTGTGGATATGGTGGACCGGGTTGCCGAGCTGCTGGGCGATCTCCTGCGTCGGATAATTGGCGCGGAACTGCCAATATTCCTCGATCGCGCGCGGGATCAGCCCCAGATGCAGCGACTTGGCCTTTTTCGGCTCGCGATAGATGTAGAAGGCCAGGCTCTCGTCCGGGCCATAGGTCAGCCATTCCTCGATCGACAGGCCGTTGCCCTTGGACTTGGAGATCTTCTCCCCCTTGGCGTCGAGGAACAGCTCGTAGATCAGCCCCTCGGGCTTCCGGCCGCCCAGCACCTGGGCGATCTTGCCGCTCTGCACGCCGCTGTCGATCAGGTCCTTGCCGTACATCTCGTAATCGACGCCGAGCGCGGCCCAGCGCATGCCCCAGTCGGGCTTCCACTGGAGCTTGGCCTGGCCGCCGAAGATCGACTGCTCGATCGTCTCGCCTTCGTCGACGAAGCGGATGCGGCCCGCCTCGGCGTCCACCACCTCGACCGGCACCTGCAGCACCACGCCCGATTTCGGGCTCACCGGCAGCACCGGCGAATAGGTCGCCTGGCGCTCGGCGCGCAGCGTCGGCAGCATCACGTCCATGATCGCGGAATAGTTGCGCAGCACCTTGCGCAGCGTCTCGTCGAAACGGCCCGAGGCATAATAGTCGGTCGAGGAGGCGAACTCATATTCGAAGCCGAAGCGATCGAGGAATTCGCGCAGCATCGCGTTGTTGTGCGCCGCGAAGCTCTCATATTTCTCGAACGGGTCGGGAATGCGCGACAGCGGCTTGCCGAGATTGGCGGCCAGCAGCGCCTGGTTCGGCACATTGTCCGGCACCTTGCGCAGGCCGTCCATATCGTCGCTGAACGCGATCAGCCGGGTCGCGTGGCCGGTCATCTCTTCATAGGCATGGCGCACCATGGTGGTGCGCAGCACTTCCTGGAAGGTGCCGATATGCGGCAGGCCCGACGGGCCATAGCCGGTCTCGAACAGCATCGGCGATCCGTCGGGCTTGCCCTGCGGATAGCGTTTCACCAGCTTGCGCGCCTCTTCATAGGGCCAGGCCTTGGAGTCGAGCGCGGCGGCGCGCAGGGCGTTCGTATCGGTCATAACCGCGCGCCTCTAGCGGAGACGGGCGCGCGGGGCCAGCGCCGTGGCGAATCCGGCCCCCCGCACCGTGCGGGAGGCCGGTGCCGGGATCAGGGGAACACCTTGTCCTGCGGGCACAATATGCCCGACGATATGGGCAGGTGCGTCCAGCGATAGTCGAGATAGGCGCCCGAATAATGGTCGTCATTGTTGAAATCGACATCGCCATGATAGCGGCCGGTCGGAATGACTTCGTCGGTGCCCGACCGCACGATCATGAACTCGTACATCAGGTCCCAGAGCAGCCAGACGCGCGTGCCCGAGGCGGGCGGATCGACGTTGAACTGGATGGTGGAGGTCTGCTTGTCGTTGATCGTCACCGAATGCGAGAGCGTGGCGCTAACCCCCGCGCTGACGCCGCCGCCGGAGAAGCCCATCTGGACCGTGAGCGACTCGCTGTCGGTGGTCGAGATGCCGTGCTCATAGGCCCAGCTCTTCTGGAGGTGCGTGCCCGGATAGAGATGGGTGAAGGTGCCAGGCACCAGCTTCCAATATTTGCGCAGCACCAGCTGATGGGGGACCGGCGCGCTATTGTCCCACCAGTTGTTCAGGCGCGGCCAGCCCGAATCGCGGGGCTCGTCCCACACATTGTCCTGGTAGTTGGCGTTGTCGGCATCGGCATAGATGACGAGCGGCTTGGTGATGCGCACCATTTCGATCGGATCGGTCTGGGCCGGCGGCGACCAGTCGGTGCTGTCGATCTCGGGAAAGGGCGGAAGGGTATCGGACATGAGAATTCTCCCCGTGGGAAAGGATGTGCGGATCTTTTTCTTTTCTGGGGCCGCCCGGCGCGAGGCCGTGGGCGGGATGCGACTCGCGGATGCATTAGGCGAGGCGCGCCGGCCGGACTCAGTCCCATATGGAACTGGCGGCGACGAAATTCGCGGCCGGCCGATGCGCCGGGCCCGGTCCGGGAACGCGAGCAGGCCGTTGAAACTGCCTCGGCCATTTCGGCTGAACCCAGGGTTGAGAGGCGGGCCGCGGGGTTTGCCGACGGACCATCGTCGAGTCGCCCCCCCGGCTCGCGAAACCCCGAAGACATGCCGCCGGGCGCCGCGGGCCGGGGGAAATCGGCCAAAGTGAAATGATTCGGGGCGAGTCCCTTCACTTCGCACCCCGGCTGGCGCTAGGAGGAAGGGAACGAAAGGCGTACATGCTCCCCTATCCCGCTCTCCACGCCAGCCATGGCGGCGTCTGGCTCGCCACCGCGGAGGAGACGCGCGCGATCAGCCGGGGCGAGGCGATCCGGCTGGCGGCGGATACGCCGGTGATCCTGCTCAACGCGCCGCTGATCGGCCAGCGCCTCGGCTATGCGGAGCTGTCGGGGCTCGACCTGCTCGAGCTGTTCGCATTTCTGCGCCCCGCCCGGTTCATGGTGCCCACCCCCAAGGGCGTGGCGCGCGCGACCGGGCTGGAGCCGCCGGAGAACGACACCGAAGTCGCCGGCTTCCTGCGCCGTGCCGCGGAGGCGCTGCTCGCCCTGCCCCAGGGCGACTGGCCGGAGCGCGAAGGCGCCTGGCACGCCGCGCAGTCGCTGTTCCGGCTGCGCTGGCCCTGGGCGCCCGTCGTCTCCCAGGCGATCGCCAAGCCCGAGCGCGCCGAGCGCTGGCTCTTCTCGCGCCTGCCCGAATGGAACGAGCAGCCGCCGCGCGTGCCGCCGCGCAGCGTGACGCTCAAGGATAGCGAGGTCGCCGAGCGCCTCGCCCGCCTCACCGGCAGCGCCGCCGAGCGCCGCCAGGGCCAGCGCGACTATGCCGCCGCCGCCGCCGGTGCCTTTGCCCCGCGCGACATGCGCGAATCGCCCAATCTGGTGCTGGCCGAGGCGGGCACCGGCATCGGCAAGACGCTGGGCTATCTCGCCCCCGCCTCGCTCTGGGCCGAGCAGGCCGGCGGCGCGGTGTGGGTGTCGACCTTCACCAAGGCGCTGCAGCGCCAGCTCGGCCATGAGGGCGAACGGCTCGTTCCCGATCCGGAGCTGCGCAAGCGGAAGATCGTCACGCGCAAGGGCCGCGAGAACTACGCCTGCCTGCTCAACCTCGAGGATGCGTTGCAGGGCGGCTTTGCCGGCCGCGCCGCGATCCTGGCGCAACTGGTGGCGCGCTGGGCCGCCTATACCGCGGACGGCGACATGGTCGGCGGCGACCTGCCCGGCTGGCTCCCCACCCTGTTCCGCCGCAACGGCTCGACCGCGCTCACCGATCGGCGCGGCGAGTGCATCTATGCCGGCTGCCCGCATTATCGGAAATGCTTCATCGAGCGCGCCACCCGCGCCTCGGCGGATGCGGACATCGTCATCGCCAACCATGCGCTGGTGATGGTCAACGCCGCGCGCGGCCGCGAGACGGCGAATCGCCCGACCCGCTATGTGTTCGACGAGGGGCATCATCTGTTCGATGCCGCCGATGCGATGTTCGCCGCCGCGCTCACCGGGCAGGAGGCGATCGAGATCCGCCGCTGGGTGACGGGTCCCGAATCGGGTTCGAGGGGCCGCCGCCGGGGCTTGGCGGCGCGCCTCTCGGACGTTGCCAGCTATGACGAGGAGGGCGGCCGGGCGATCGCCGAGGCCGTGGATGCCGCTCGCGCCCTGCCCAGCGACGGCTGGCTCCAGCGGCTGAACGAAGGCGAGCCGTTCGGCCCGGTCGAGCATCTTCTCGCGGCGGTGCGCGGGCTGGTCTATGCCCGCGACGTCAACGGCGCCGCCGATGCCGGCTATGGGCTGGAGACCGAGCTGGCCGAGCCCGATGCCGCGCTGGTCGAGGCCGCCGGGCCCGCCGGCGAGGCGCTCGACGCGCTGCTCCGCCCGCTCGTCCATCTCGGCCGCCGGCTCGAAGCGGTGCTGACCGAGGCGCCCGACTGGATGGACGGCCCGGCCCGCGCCCGGATCGAAGGCGCGGTCGCCTCGCTCGGCTGGCGCGCGGACACGGTCGGCGCCTGGCTCGCGCTGATCGCGCGAATCGGCGGCCCGGCGGATTCGGCGTTCGTCGATTGGCTCGCGGTCGATCGGGTGGAGGGGCGCGAATATGATGTCGGGCTCCACCGCCATTGGCTCGATCCCTCCAAGCCGTTCGCCGAGACGGTGCTGAAACAGGCGCATGGCGCGCTGATCACGTCGGCTACCTTGCGGGCCGGCGGCGACTGGGAGGTGGCGGAGGCGCGGTCGGGCGCGGTGCACCTGATGCGCCCCGCCCAGCGCTTCGAGGCGGCGAGCCCGTTCAACTATGCCGAGCAGGCCGAGGTGCTGATCGTCACCGATGTGAAGCGCGGCGACATGCCGGCGCTCGCCAATGCCTATGCGCGGCTGGCGGTCGCGGCCGAGGGCGGCACGCTGGGGCTGTTCACGGCGATCCGGCGGCTGCGCGCCGTCCATGCGCGAATCGCCGACCGGCTGGCGCGCGAGGGGCTGCCGCTGCTCGCCCAGCATGTCGACCCGATCGACACCGGCACGCTGGTGGACATCTTCCGCGACGATCCGCGCGCTTCGCTGCTCGGCACCGATGCGCTGCGCGACGGAGTGGACGTGCCCGGCGATTCGCTGCGGCTGGTGGTGATGGAAGGGATTCCCTGGCCCAAGCCGACCGTGCTCCATGCCGCGCGGCGGCTGGCCGGAGGCGGCACCGCCTATGACGACCGGATCGTGCGCGCGCGGCTCGCCCAGGCGTTCGGCCGGCTGATTCGCCGGGCGGACGATCGCGGCACCTTCGTGCTGCTCGCCGCCGCCAGCCCCTCGCGGCTGCTCGACGCCTTTCCGCCGGGCACGCGGGTGACGCGGGTCACGCTCGATCAGGCAGTCGAGCGCGTGCGGCTTTCCTTGGCCGCCAAGCTGGGGCAAGAGGCCCCCGCGAACGCCTGACCGGGGATTCCATGAAGACGCTCACGTTGCTGCGCCACGCCAAGTCAGGATGGGACGATCCGGTCGCGCGCGATTTCGATCGTCCGCTCAACCCCAAGGGGCAGCGCGCCGCCGCGATGATGGGTCGGCATCTGAAGGCCGAGGGGCTGGAGTTCGACCATGTCCTCGCCTCGCCCGCCGCGCGGGTGGTGGAGACGCTGGCCCAGGTCGCTATCGGCTATGGCTGCGAGCTGGCGCCGCATTGGGACCAGCGGCTCTACCTCGCTTCGGCCGCCACGCTGCTCGACCTGGTGCACGAGCTCCCCGACGGGGCCGGCCGGGTGCTCTTCTCGGGGCATAATCCCGGGCTGGAGGAGTTGGTGCTGCTGCTGGCGGGCGCGAACGCGCTGCGCGATTCGGTCGCGTTGAAATTCCCCACGGCGAGCCTTGCCGAGATGCGCTTCGACGTGGCGCGCTGGGCGGACGTGAAGCCGGGCCAGGGCGAGCTGGTGCGCTTCACGCGCCCGCGCGATCTCGATCCCACGCTGGGGCCGGACTATCGATAGGCCGCCATCGGCATGGCTGTCGGGCGGTTCCCGGGGCAGGGCCGATCGGCAAGCCCCGCGATCCTGCTATCCAGCTTCCGGCGCCGTCACCGCCGCTATCCGGCGCCGTCATCCGCGTAATCCTGTGCCGCCATCCCCGCCATCCCGCGCCGCCATCCCCGCCATCCCCGCGCAGGCGGGGATCCAGGGCCAAGGGCGGACTGCACGCAGCCAGGCCCCGCACTCTCCGGAGAGCATGCGGGTAGCGGCGTCGATATCCAGGGCTACCCTGGATCCCCGCCCGCGCGGGAGTGACGAAATGGGGGCTTGGCCTCCAGGCGAACCAGCGACCTGCGCGGATTCTGGCCCCAGGGGCACGACGCGACCGGCAAACCGCGTCATTGGCGCGAAAGCCTGCCCCCTTCGCGTGCGTGCTCCGCAAACAGGCCGGCATGGCAGGCGCCGGCACGGCGTCTTCAGGCCGGATGCCGATGCTCCCAAGGCCGGGCCGGGGCGCCGCGCACCATCGGCGGCGTTGGAACCTCTCGACCGGCCGGCGCGCGCGAAGCCGGCTCAGCCGTCCTCGTCGAGCGCCTGGGCGAGCGAATCGCGGACGGTCTTCAGGCCCTGCTTGCTCCCGCTGCCCACGCCGGGGCTGGTGCCCGCGGCGGCGCGGGCGGCGCGGCTGCCCTTTTCCGCCGCGAGCAGCTTCTGCACGCCGCGAATCGTGTAGCCCTGGTTGGAGAGCAGGTCATGGATGCGGCGCACCAGCGCCACGTCCTCGGCCCGGTAATAGCGGCGGTTGCCGGCCCGGGTGAGCGGGCGCAGCTGGGGGAAGCGGGTTTCCCAATATCTCAGGATGTGCTGGGGGCGCCCGATCTCCTGGGCGAGCTCCCCTATCGTCCTTAGCGCGCCAGCAGCCTTCTCGGCCCCCGGCATTCCGGCTTCCCTCAGCCGGCCGAGACGATGCGGTCGCGCATCATCTGGCTTGCTCGGAAGGTCAGCACCCGGCGGGGTGCGATCGGCACTTCGACACCGGTCTTGGGATTGCGGCCCACCCGCTCGCCCTTGTCGCGCAGGATGAAGCTGCCGAAGCCGGAGATCTTGACGTTCTCGCCCTTGGCCAGCGCCTCGCACATATGGCTCAGGATCTGCTCGACCAGCCGCGCGGCGTCGGCGCGCGAGAGACCCACCTCGCGGTGCAGCGATTCGGCAAGATCGGCCCTGGTCAGCGTGCCCGCAGCCGTCATGCGGCAACTCCCCCTTGCGTTCTACTGTGTCGAGTCGGTCGTATCAGATTGTTTCGACACAGCAAACGGGAACATTGAGGCTCCGGAACGATTATCTTCGTTTTTTCGCAGCTATCAGAAACGCACCACCGCGGCGCCCCAGGTGAAGCCGCCGCCCATCGCTTCCAGCACCAGCAGGTCTCCCTGGCGGATGCGCCCGTCGCGCACCGCGGTGTCGAGCGCGAGCGGCACCGAGGCGGCGGAGGTGTTGGCGTGCCGGTCGACGGTGATGATCACCTTCTCGGCCGGCAGGTCGAGCTTGCGGGCGGTCGCGTCGAGGATGCGGGCATTGGCCTGGTGCGGCACCACCCAGTCGACGTCACCGGGCTGGAGCCCGGCGGCGGCGAGCGATTCCTGCATCACCGAGGCGAGGTTGACCACGGCGTGGCGGAACACCTCGCGGCCCTTCATGCGCAGCTTGCCGACCGTCTGGGTGGTCGAGGGGCCGCCATCGACGTAGAGCAGCTCGTTGTAGCGGCCGTCCGCGTGCAATTTGGTCGAAAGAATCCCGCGCCCGCCTTCGGGAACCGTATCCTGGGATTCCAGCACGATCGCGCCGGCGCCGTCGCCGAACAGCACGCAGGTCGCGCGGTCCTCCCAGTCGAGGATGCGGCTGAACGTCTCCGCGCCGATCACCAGCGCCCGCTTGTGGACGCCGGCGCGCAGCATCGAATCGGCGACCTGCACGGCATAGAGGAAGCCCGAGCAGACCGCGGCGACGTCGAACGCCACGCAGTCCTGGATGCCGAGCGCGGCCTGCACCTTGGTCGCGGTGGCCGGGAAGGTCTGGTCCGGAGTCGCGGTGGCGAGCACGATCAGGTCGATATCGGCCGCGGCGATGCCGGCACTGGCCAGCGCGGCCTTGCTCGCCTCGGCGGCGAGCGTGCCGGTGGTCTCGTCGGGCCCGGCGATGTGCCGAAAGCGGATGCCCGTGCGCTCGACGATCCACTCGTCGCTCGTATCCACTTCCTGGGCGAGTTCGGCGTTGGAAACGCGGCGGGGCGGCAGGGCGGAACCAGTGCCGATGATGACGGAACGCAGGGTCATCTTACTATGTCTACGCCGCCTTTGCTTCGAAGTTCCCGAGATCCTCGGCGATGCGGCGATTGAGATCGTCGCGCAGCATCTTGGCCGCGAAGCCGATCGCGGTGTCGACGCCGAGTTCGTTGGCGCTGCCATGGCTCTTCACGACGATGCCGTTCAGGCCGAGGAAGACCGCGCCATTATGGTTGTTGGGATCGAGATGGTGCCGCAGCAGCTCGGTCGCCGGCCTGGAGATCAGGAAGCCGATCTTCGAGCGGGTCGAGCTGGAAAAGGCGCGCTTGAGCAGGTCCGCCACGAACCGCGCGGTGCCCTCCACCGTCTTCAGCGCGATATTGCCCGAGAAGCCGTCGCACACGATCACGTCGACATCGCCGCGCGAGAGCTTGTTGCCCTCGATAAAGCCGCGAAAGTCGAGCCGGAGATGCTCGGCGGCGCGCAGCTCGGCCGCCGCCTCGCGGATCGAGTCGGTGCCCTTCATCTCTTCGGTGCCGATGTTGAGCAGCGCGACGCGGGGATTCTCCAGGTCGAGCGCGGTGCGCGCATAGGCGGCGCCCATCACCGCGAACTGGACGAGGTTGCGCGCATCGACTTCGGTGTTGGCGCCCAGATCGAGCATCACCGTGTCGTTCTCGCCCAGCGTCGGCATCAGCGCCGCGAGCGCGGGACGATCGATGCCCGGCATGGTGCGCAGCGACAGCTTCGCCATCGCCATCAGCGCGCCGGTATTGCCCGAGGAGACGGCCGCGCCGGCCTGGCCCTTCTTCACCAGGTCGATGGCGATTCCCATCGACGTGGTCTTGGCGCGCCGAATCGCCGCGCTCGGCTTCTCTTCCGAGGCGACGACGTCCGGCGCGTGGACGATTTCGGAGGCGGCCGTCAGGTTCGGATGGTTCTTCAGACCCTCGCGGATCTGCGCCTCGTCTCCGACGAGGATGAACTCCATGCCCTCGAACCGGCGGCGCGCGCGGGCGACACCGGCGAGCATGACCGCAATTCCCTCGTCACCGCCCATCGCATCGACGGCGATTCGAGAGGAATTCGTCATACCCGCATGCCCCCGCGCGTTTCGGCCCAATCGTTGCCGATCAGTCTTCGGCCGAGACGATCTCGCGGCCGTTATAGTGGCCGCACGAACCGCACAGCACGTGCGGACGCTTCAGCTCGCCACAGTTCGGGCACTCCTGGAACGCCTGGGGCGTCAGAGCGTCGTGAGCGCGACGCATGCCACGCCGCGACGGCGAGGTCTTTCTCTTGGGAACGGCCATTTCGGCACCTTCTAACGAAACCAAAGTCAAAATCGCGATACGCCCGCATGGCCCAGCGGGCAAGCGACGGAGGATCCGGCGCTCGCCGGACCAGCGGACGGTCACGAAAGCGAGTGCGCGCGTATAGCGATTCTTGCAGGGGAAGCAAGGGAGTGTAGGAGGAAGCCTCTGGAGGGGACTCTTCTATATGCTCATTCTTCCCGTGACGCTCTGCACCGCCGGCGCCGCCGCCGTGGTCAATTTCTGGCTGGCCCTGCGAATCGGCCGGCTCCGCATGTCCGAAAAGATCTTCGTCGGCGATGGCGGCGACGACCGGCTGGTCCGCCGCATGCGCGCGCAGCTGAACTTCGTCGAATATGTGCCGCTGATTCTCGTCCTGCTCGCGCTGGTCGAGCTGGCGGCGGGAACGAGCATCTGGCTGTGGGGCGTCGGCGCGGCGCTGATCCTCGGCCGTGTCCTCCACGCCTTCGGCATGGACGGCTGGGGCCTGGGCCGCCGCATCGGCATCGCGCTGACCATGCTGACGATGCTCGGCCTCGCCGCCTATGGCATCTATATCGGCAGCCAGTACCGCGCGGCGCCCGCCACCGTCTTCAAGGTCGGTCGGGTGGGCTAGCCCTTCGCCAGCACCGAATCGGCCACGAAGGGATTGGTCTTCCGTTCATGGCCGAAATTGCTGAGCGGCCCGTGCCCCGGCACGAACACCGTCGCCTCGCCGAGCGGCCAGAGCCGCCCGGTGATCGCGTCGATCAGGTCCTGATGGTTGCCCATGGGAAAGTCGGTGCGGCCGATCGAGCCCTGGAACAGCACGTCGCCGACACAGGCGAATTGCGATTCGGGATGGTGGAATACGACATGGCCCGGCGTGTGGCCGGGGCAGTGATAGACGTCGAGGGTCAGCTTCCCCACGGTCACCTGGTCGCCGTTCGCCAGCCAGCGCGTCGGCTCGAACACCGTGCCGCGGATGCCATAGGTGCGCCCGTCCTCGTCGAGGCGGGCGATCCAGAACCGGTCCGCCTCGTGCGGTCCCTCCAGCGGCACGCCCAGCTCCTCGGCGAACTCGCCCGCCGCGCCGCAATGATCGATATGGCCGTGCGTCACCAGGATCTTCTCGATGGTCACGCCCTGCTGCAGGGCGGCGGCGCGCAGCTTCTCCAGGTCGCCGCCGGGATCGACAAAGGCGCCGCGCATCGTCTCGGTGCACCACAAAAGCGTGCAGTTCTGCTGGAGCGGCGTGACCGGGATCACCGCGGCGCGCATCGGGGGATTCGACATGGCGCGGAGATAGGCGCGGCGGTCCGCCGCGGCAACACGGGCTTGCCGTGGCGGCCGCGCGGCTGCATGCGGGGGCCGGCATGACCCTGCCCGACACTCCCTTCGTGCTGCTCGACGATGCTCGCCCCGGCGGGGCAGGCGCGCGCCTCTATCACGGCGTGCTGCAGATCGTGCAGGCGGACATGCGGGGCAGCGTGGCGGATGCGCTGGAGCAGCTGCGCGGCGGCGACGGCCATGTCGCCGGCATGCTGGGCTATGAGGCGGCTTCCGGCCTCGAGCCGCGGGCCGCGACGCGCGAGGCTCCGGCCCCGAGCCTCTGGTTCGGCAGGTTCGCCAGGCGGGAGCCGGTGGACCCCGCCGCGCTGCTCCCGGATCCGGCCGGTGCCTGGGCGGGCACGCCGCTCCCCGGCATCACCCGCGCCGACTATCAGGCGCAGTTCGCCCGTGTCGCCGACTATATAGCTGCCGGCGACATCTATCAGGCGAACCTGACCTTCCGCGCCGCGGTGCCCGTTGCGGGGCATCCCGCGGCGCTCTACGCGCTGCTGCGGTCGCGCGCGCGCGCGGGCTATGGCGCGCTGGTCTTCACCGGCACGCGCTGGATCCTCTCCTTCTCGCCCGAGCTCTTCTTCACCTTCGACGCCGCCGGCCTCGCCGCGAAGCCGATGAAGGGCACCGCCCGGCGCGGCGCCACGCCGGCGGAGGACGATGCGCTCGCCGCGCAGCTTGCCGCAGATCCCAAGCAGCGCGCCGAGAATCTGATGATCGTCGACCTGATGCGCAACGATCTCGCCCGCATCGCGCGGGCGGGGACGGTGCGCGTGCCGGCCCTGTTCGCGGTCGAGCGCTATCCGACCGTCCACCAGATGGTCTCCACCGTCACCGCCGTGCCCGCGCCCGGCGTCGCCGCCATCGACGCGCTCGCCGCCCTCTTTCCCTGCGGGTCCGTCACCGGCGCGCCCAAGCTGCGCGCGATGGAAGTGATCGCCGAGGTCGAGCGCGACGCCCGCGGCATCTATACCGGCGCGATCGGCGCGATCGAGCCTGACGGCTCCGCCCTGTTCAACGTCGCGATCCGCACGCTGACGATCGAAACGGGTGCGGATCGCGCGCTGCTCGGGTTAGGATCGGGCGTGGTTGCCGATTCGAACGCCGCCGAGGAATGGGACGAGTGCCTGGCCAAGGGCGCCTTCGTCACGTCCGGCGAGGTGCCGTTCGACCTGATCGAGACGATGCGCTTCGATCCGCTGGCCGGCCTACCGCTGCTCGAGCGGCATCTCGCGCGGATGAAGGATAGCGCCAGGACCTTCGGCTTCGCGTTCGATCGCCATGCGGCGCGCAACGAATTGCAGGCTGCTACCTTCCGCCTGCGCGCGCCCGCGCGCGTGCGGCTGCTGCTGGCGCCCTCGGGCGCCATCGCCATCGGCATCGCGCCGCTGCCCGAGGTGCCGGCCGGCCCGGTGCCGGTGGCGATCGCGCCCCGGAAAGTCGCGCGGGACGACTTCCGCCTGGCGCACAAGACCAGCCGCCGGGCGTTCCATGACGCGGCGCGGCGCGAATCCGGCGCCTGGGAAGTGCTGTTCACCGACGCGGAAGGCTATCTCACCGAGGGCAGCTTCACGTCGATCTTCGTCGAGCGGGGCGGCATGCTCGTCACCCCGCCCGCCGCGCGCGGCCTGCTCCCCGGCGTGCTGCGCGCCGAGCTGATCGAGACCGGCCGCGCAGTGGAAGGCGATCTGCGGCCGGCCGATCTGGCGGGCGGCTTCTATGTCGGCAATGCGCTGCGCGGACTGGTTTCAGCGGTAACGGTTGCGGAGGCCGCGAGCCCGGTCCTATAGGCGCGCCGTCTCCCTTATCGGAAAAGGCGCCTTTCATGCAGACCTCGGCCGCGCTCAATCGCATCCAGCCCTCCGCCACGCTCGCGATGACGAGCCGGGTGTTCGAGCTGAAGCGCCAGGGGATCGACGTGATCGGCCTGGGCGCCGGCGAGCCCGATTTCGACACGCCCGATTTCGTGAAGGAGGCGGCGATCGAGGCGATCCGCGCCGGCAAGACCAAATATACCAATGTCGACGGCACGCCCGAGCTGAAGCAGGCGATCGCGGCCAAATATGCGCGCGACAACGGCCTCGCCTATGCCGAGAACCAGATCAGCGTAAATTCGGGCGGCAAGCACACCTTGTTCAACGCCTTTTGCGCGACGATCGACCCGGGCGACGAGGTCGTGATCCCGGCGCCCTATTGGGTCAGCTATCCCGACGTGGTCGAGTTCGCGGGCGGCAAGCCGGTGTTCATCGCCGCCGGCGCGGCCGAGGGCTACAAGATCAAGCCCGCCCAGCTCGAGGCGGCGATCACGGCGAAGACCAAATGGGTGGTGCTCAACTCGCCCTCCAACCCGACCGGCGCCGCCTATAGCGCCGCGGAGCTGAAGGCGCTGGGCGAAGTGCTCGAGCGGCACCCGCATGTGCTGGTCTATGCCGACGACATGTACGAGCACATCCTGTACGACGGCTTCGAATTCGCGACGATCGCACAGGTCTGCCCGTCGCTCTACGATCGCACGCTGACGGCCAATGGCGTGTCCAAGGCCTATGCGATGACCGGCTGGCGCATCGGCTATGCGGGCGGGCCGGCCTGGCTGATCAAGGCGATGGGCAAGCTCCAGTCGCAGTCGACCTCGAACCCGTCGAGCATCAGCCAGGCGGCTTCGGTCGCGGCGCTGAACGGCGACCAGAGCTTCCTCAAGGATCGCGTCGCCGCCTTTCAGGGCCGCCGCGATCTGGTCGTGTCGATGCTCAACCAGATCAACGGCATGCACTGCCCGCGTCCGGAAGGCGCCTTCTACGTCTATCCCGAGTTCAGCCAGCTGATCGGCAAGACCACGCCCAAGGGCCAGGTGATCGCCACCGACGAGGAAATGGTGGGCTATCTGCTCGACGAGGCGCGAGTCGCGGCGGTGCATGGCGGGGCGTTCGGCTTCTCGCCGGCGCTCCGGATCAGCTATGCGACCTCGGAAGCGCTGCTCACCGAGGCGTGCGGCCGGATCCAGGAAGCCTGCGCGGCCTTGCGCTGAGGGCGAACAGGCCCGACATTGCGGCCATGCTCAAAGGGTCGCTCTCCGCTGCCGTGCTTTTCGGAGCCGCGCTGTTCCTTATGCCGGGCGCGCTGCCGGGCGCCGGCGTGGTCGAGCGCGCGGTGCCGGTGCCTATCCCCACGCTCGACGTGAAGCCGAGCAAGGGCGAGCAGGTCGCGGTGCTCGCCGGCGGCTGCTTCTGGGGGATGGAAGCCGTCTTCCAGTCGGTGAAGGGCGTGCATTCGGTGACGTCGGGCTATGCCGGCGGCACTGCCGGCACCGCCACCTATGCCCAGGTTTCGACCGAGAAGACCGGCCATGCCGAAGCGGTGCGCATCGCCTATGATCCGCGGAAGGTCAGCTATGGCACGCTGCTGCGCATCTATTTCTCGGTCGCGCACGATCCGACGCAGCTGAACCGCCAGGGGCCCGACCGCGGCCCCTCCTATCGCTCGGCGATCTTCCCGCAGGACGAGGAGCAGCGGCGCGTGGCGGCGGCCTATATCGACCAGCTGACGCGGGCAAAGGCCTTTCCCCGCCCGATCGTGACCAGGCTGGAGACCGGCAATTTCTATCCGGCCGAGGCCTATCACCAGGACTTCTTCTGGCGGAACCCCACCCATCCCTATATCGTGCGCTGGGACAAGCCCAAGGTCGCGGCGTTCCGCAACGCCTATCCGCTGCTGGTGAACTGAAGCCGTCTCCCGGCCCGCGTCAGATCAGCCCCAGTCCCGACAGTTCGCCCATCAGCGCCGCCGGCAGTGCGTCTATCCCGGCGCCGGCCTCGCCAAGGTCGGGCGGCGCGTCCTTCGCTTCGAGATAGCGCCAGCCCTGGTGCGCGCGCTTGGGGCGGGCGGCGACCAGGATCAGCCGCGGCTCCATCAGGATCGCGGTGCGCCCGTCCTCGGCCTCGCCGAAGCCCAGGATCGGCGTGCGTCCGACCAATTGGTGCTTGAGGATCCAGAAGAGCGAGCCCTCCCCGCCGATCTCCTCGTGGCGCTTGGGGAGGTAGCGGGTGGTCAGGCCCCAGGTGCCGCCGCGCGCGGCGAGGCGCTGGGCGAGATAGTCTACGGAGTCGCAGCCAAAGGCGACCTTGGTCAGATGGAGTGGCACGCGATCAATCTGGTGCGCGCGGGCGCCGCAATCAACCGACCAGGCCGCTGGCGGTGGCGAGGCCCAGAAAGGCGAGGAAGCCCATCGAATCGGTCGTCATGGTCACGAAGATCGAGCTGGCGACGGCCGGGTCGGCCTTCAGCCGGTCGAGCGTGAGCGGCACGATCACGCCGGCCAGTCCCGCGATCACGATATTGGTGAGCATGGCCGCCGCGATCACGCCGCCCAGCGCGGCATGGTGGAAGAACAGCCCCACCGCGGTGCCGATCACGCAGGCGACGGTCAGGCCGTTGAGCACGGCGATCGAGATCTCGCGCCGGATCGCGCGCAGCGTGTTGGACTGAGTCAGCTGGTTGGTGGCGAGCGCGCGCACCGTCACCGCCATGGTCTGGGTGCCGGCATTGCCGCCCACCCCGGCGACGATCGGCATCAGCGCGGCGAGCGCGACCATCTTCTGGATCGTGCCTTCGAACAGGCTGATGATCGTCGCCGCCACCAGCGCGGTCAGCAGGTTGGTGAGCAGCCAGCGCACCCGGCCCTTGTAGCTGTCGACCACCGGCTCGTTGATGTCGCCTTCGCCGGCGCCGGACAGGCGGAGGATGTCCTCGCCCGCTTCCTCGGAGATGATGTGGACCACGTCGTCCACCGTGATCATCCCGACCAGCCGCCCGCTCGGATCGATCACCGCGGCCGAGATCAGCGCGTATTTCTGGAAGCGCAGCGCCACTTCCTCCTGGTCCATGTCGACCGGGATCAGCGTCTGCTCGCGCTTCATCACGTCGCCCATCGAGACGACGCGCGGCGTGCGCAGCACCCAGGAGAGCTGGCAGGTGCCGACCGGCTTGTGCGCCGGGTCGACCACGAAGATCTCCCAGAAATCGGTGGTGAGGTCCTCGTTCCTGCGCAGATAGTCGAGCACGTCGCCGACGGTCCAATGCTCGGGCACCGCGATCAGCTCGCGCTGCATCAGGCGGCCGGCGGATTCCTCGGGGTAGGAGAGCGCTTCCTCGATCGCCGCGCGGTCGTCCGGGTCGAGCGCGCGCAGCACCTCGCGCTGGTCCTCGACGTCCATGTCCTCGATGATCGCGACGGCGTCGTCGGTATCGAGCTCGGCGGCGATGTCCGCGACCTGGGTGGCGGTGAGCGATTCGACCAGGGCCTCGCGCACCCAGTCGTTCATCTCGGCGAGCACGTCGCCGTCGATCAGGTCGGCGATCGCGGCGACGAGCGCGGGGCGCTCCTCGGTGGGCGCGAGCTCGACCAGGTCGGCGATGTCGGCGGGGTGGAGCGGCTCGGCCAGCGCATGGGCGCGGGCGGAATCGCCGGCATGGACGGCGTCGAGCACCGCATGGACGAACTCGGGGCGCAGCCGGTCGTCCTCGTCGAGCTGGGGCTCGGGGGCGCCGCTATCCATTTGAAGTTCGGTCTCGCTCAAGGTTCGACCTCCCTTGTCGGCCCCCTGCCGCCGCTGCCATTGCCGGGCGCGATTTGCAAGTCGCCGGAAGCCCGCCTAGGCAGGGCGCAAATCCTTCTCAGGAGTCAATTCGTGTCCGAACCCACCAAGCTCGTCATGACCCTCGATACCGGCGACGTGCACATCCTGCTGCGCCCCGACCTCGCCCCCCAGCATGTCGAGCGCATCGCCACCCTCGCCGATGAGGGCTTTTACGACGGGGTGGTCTTCCACCGCGTGATCGACGGCTTCATGGCCCAGGGCGGCGATCCCACCGGCACCGGCATGAGCGGCTCGAAGCTGCCCAACCTGCCGGCCGAGTTCAGCCGCGAGCCGCATGTCCGCGGCGTCTGCTCGATGGCGCGCACCATGGATCCGAACAGCGCCAACTCGCAGTTCTTCATCTGCCTCGACGACGCCACCTTCCTCGACGGCCAGTATACCGTCTGGGGCGTGGTGACCGAGGGCATGGAGCATGTCGACGCGCTGCCCAAGGGCGAGCCGCCGCGCAACCCGGGCAAGATCGTCAAGGCGCGGACCGAGGCGTAAGGCCTTCCGATTCCCCTCCCAGGAGGGAGGGGCTGGGGGCGGGTGGCGTCCTGGCGATACTGTGGTCGCGCGATCGCTTCCCTGTATCGCGTGCAAGGACCCACCCCAACCCCTCCCTTCCAGGGAGGGGCTCCGATTATTCCACCCGCTCGGCGTGGAGCACTTCGATCAGCCAGTCGTGGAACAGCTTGACCGGCCGCGTCGTGAGCGCGCGGGGCCGGCAGACGAACCAGTAGCTATAGTCGCTCTCCACGGTCAGGTCGAAGAGCTGGACCAGCCGGTCGTCGCGCGCCGCCTCGAAATGCGATTCGAGCATGAAGGCGACGCCCAGCCCCTGCGCCGCTGCCTCGAGCATCAGCGTGCCCGAATCGAAATGGTCGATGGCCGCGGGCTCGATCTCCAGATGCGACAGCCCCGCCGCGGCGCGCCAGGCTGTGAACGTGTCCGCCATGTCGCGGTGCACCAGCGCGGTGAGCTTCGAAAGCTGCTCCGGCCGGGTGATCGGCTCGGGCCCCTCCACCAGCGAACGCGCGCCGATAACATAGACGCGGTTGCGGTCCAGCCGCTTCGAATACAGCGTCGGGTCGATGTCGCGCGCCACCACGATCGCGGCGTCGAGCCCGTCGCCGAGCCGCGCCACCGCATGCGCGCCGGTATCGACGTCGAGATGCAGCTCGGGATGCTTGCGCTTCAGATCGCCCATGTGCGGCATCAGCCGCTGCGTCGCGAACAGCGGCAGGATGCCGAGGCGCAGGCGCAGCAGCTCGGTGCCGCTGGTCATCGTCTCCACCGCGTCGGCCATGGTGTCGAGCGCGGGCGCGATCATGCCGAGCAGCCGCTCGCCATCGTCGTTGAGGCGCAGCGCCTGGTGCCGGCGCTCGAACAGCGGCTTGCCGATGAAGCGCTCCAGTGCCTGGACGCGGCGGCTCAGCGCCGGCGAAGAGAGCGCCAGCTCCTCCGCGGCGGCCTTGATCGAGCCGAGCCGCGCCACCTGCACGAAAGCCTCGATTGCCGTAAGCGGGGGTAGTCGTCGCATTTCGCTCTCTTTTTGTTGCGCTGCGTCACGACCCTTGGCGTGCGATTCGCGCGGCGCCAATGGCGTTTCCAACTCAGGCACAACTATCGTTGCACACACGCGCGATTGCAAGCCATGCACGCGTTAATGTTTCTTTTCGCACTTGCACAAAAATCGGCCGCACTGCACAAAGCGCGTGCCTTTCAGGCATCCTCTCCTAAAACTTTCCCGGCCGGTCCTCGTGATCGGCCTTTTTTTTGTGCAATCGATCCCCCACGTTCCGCGTCTCACACGCCTGGGGAGAACGATAGGATGGCGGACGAAGAAGGGCAGCCCGCCAGGCTGCAGGTTGCCAATTCCCGGCCCGAGGACAGTGGCCGGGGTCTCGCGCATCTGCCGCGCGCGCTGATGGCGCGGCTCGGCCTTGCCGAGGGCGATGTGATCGAGATCGTCGGCAAGCGCGCCACCCCCGCGCTCGCGGTGCTGCCCTATGCCGAGGACGAGGGCCTCGAGATCCTGCGCATCGACGGGCTCCAGCGCGCCAATGCCGGCGCCAGCTCGGGCGATTTCGTCGAGGTGCGCAAGGCCGTGTCCAAGCCGGCGACGCGCGTGGTGTTCGCGCCCGCCCAGCAGAATCTGCGCCTCCAGGGCAGCGGCGAGGCGCTGAAGCGCGTCTTCTTCCAGCGTCCCCTGGCTCAGGGCGACGTCGTCGCCACCGCCGGCCAGCAGCGCGCCGACATCCCGCCCCAGGTCGCCCAGTTCCTGCGCGCGCCGGCCTATGCGCTGCAGGAGATCCGGCTCACCGTGGTCGCCGCCAGCCCCAAGGGCATCGTCCATATCGACGAGAATACCGAGGTCGAGCTGCGTCCCGAATATGAGGCGGCCGCGGGCGACGGCCGGCGTGCCGACGTCACCTATGACGATATCGGCGGCATGGCCGGCACGATCGACCAGCTGCGCGAGATGGTGGAGCTGCCGCTGCGCTATCCCGAGCTGTTCCAGCGCCTGGGCGTCGATCCGCCCAAGGGCGTGCTGCTCCCTGGCCCGCCCGGCACCGCCAAGACCCGCCTTGCCCGCGCGGTCGCGAACGAATCGGACGCGCAGTTCTTCCTGATCAACGGCCCCGAGATCATGGGCTCGGCCTATGGCGAATCCGAGGGCCGGCTGCGCCAGGTCTTCGAGGAGGCGACCAAGGCGGCGCCGTCGATCGTCTTCATCGATGAGATCGATTCGATCGCCCCCAAGCGCGGCCAGGTTTCGGGCGAGGCGGAGAAGCGCCTCGTCGCCCAGTTGCTCACGCTGATGGACGGGCTCGAATCGCGCGCCAACGTCGTGGTCATCGCCGCGACCAACCGGCCGGACGCGATCGACGAGGCGCTGCGGCGGCCGGGCCGGTTCGACCGCGAGATCATCGTCGGCGTGCCCGACGAGCGCGGCCGCCGCGAGATACTGGGCATCCACACGCGCGGCATGCCGCTCGGCGACAAGGTCGATCTCGCCGAGCTGGCGCGCACCACCTATGGTTTCGTCGGTGCCGATCTCTCCGCGCTCGCCCGCGAGGCGGCGATCGAGGCGGTGCGCCGGATCATGCCGAAGCTCAACCTGGCGGAAGGGACGATCCCGCACGAGGTGCTCGATACGCTGTCGGTCACGCGCGAGGATTTCCTCGAGGCGTTGAAGCGCGTCCAGCCTTCGGCGATGCGCGAGGTGATGGTCGAGGCGCCGCGCGTCCGCTGGGAGGATGTCGGCGGGCTCGACGATGCGCAGATGCGGCTGAAGGAAGGCGTCGAGCTGCCGCTCAAGGATCCCGATGCGTTCCGCCGCCTCGGCATCCGCCCGGCCAAGGGCTTCCTGCTCTACGGCCCGCCGGGCACCGGCAAGACCCTGCTCGCCAAGGCGGTGGCGCGCGAGGCGGAGGCGAACTTCATCGCCACCAAGTCGAGCGACCTGCTGTCGAAATGGTATGGCGAGAGCGAGCAGCAGATCGCCCGGCTGTTCGCCCGCGCCCGCCAGGTCGCGCCCTGCGTGATCTTCATCGACGAGCTCGATTCGCTGGTTCCCGCGCGCGGCGGCGGCCTGGGCGAGCCCCAGGCGACCGAGCGCGTGGTCAACACGATCCTCTCGGAGATGGACGGGCTGGAAGAGCTGCAGTCGGTGGTGGTGATCGGCGCGACCAACCGGCCCAACCTGATCGATCCTGCCCTGCTCCGCCCCGGGCGGTTCGACGAGCTGGTCTATGTCGGCGTGCCCGATGCGGCCGGGCGCGAGCGGATCCTCGAGATCCAGACGGAGAAGATGCCGCTCGCCGCGGATGTCGATCTGCGGTCGATCGCCGCGCAGGCCGAACGCTATACCGGTGCCGACCTGGAGGATGTGGTCCGCCGGGCCGGCCTGATCGCGCTCCGCCAGTCGCTCGACTCGCGCGAAGTGACGATGGCGCATTTCGACGCGGCGCTCGCCGATTCGCGCGCCACGGTCACGCCCGAGATGGAGGAGGAGTATCAGGCGATGTCGGGCCGGCTGAAGCAGCAGGCCTCGGCGATCCAGCCGATCGGCTTCATCGCGCCGGGCATGCTGCGCGGGCATGGGCCGAAGGGAGCGGATTGACGCTTGCGCACCGCCCGGGAAGGGCAGGCTGGGGTGGGTAGCATCCCGGCGATACGGTGGGTGCGGGCTTGGCCTCGCGGCTTCGCGCGCACTCTGCCCACCCCCTGATCCCCTCCCTTCCAGGGCGGGGAGTCATGTCGATCGCCGCGTCGCCACCCAGGCATAGGCCAGCAGGCATGCCAGCCACCCCGCCGCGGTCAGATAGGGCAGCGGCCGCCAGAGCTCGTAAAGGCCCACTCCAATCGACGGGCCGAGCACGAACGCCGCGCCGTTCACCGAGGTGACCTTGCCCGCCACCGATCCCTGCGATTCCGCCCCCACGGCCAGCGATGCGCCCGCGGTGAAGCCCGGCCGCGCGAAGCCCATGCCGAGCGCGATCAGCGCATAGCCCAGCGCGATGCCGTACAGCGTGGTCGCCGTGCCGGTCGCGACGCAGCCGCACGCGCCCAGGGCCGCGCCCGTCAGCACCAGCGCGCGCGGGCGCAGGTCGAGCATCGGGATCAGCCCCCATTGCGCGAGCAGCGATGCGCCCGCGCCCAGCATCAGCACCAGCCCGGTCGGCTGCAGCGCCTCCGCCGGGGGCAGGTGCATCCGGTCGATGATCAGGAAGCCGATCGCCTGGCCGGTCATCGCCTGGGCATGGCCGATGATCAGCCCGGCGACGATCCACGGCCGGATGCGCGGATCGAAATAGCGGATGTTCTCGCTGGTCTCGGCGGCGGTGGCGGCGGTCACCGTGGCGCCGGTCCCCTGCCCGCCGATCGAGGGATAGGAGATGGCGGCGCCATGGGCGTCGCCCTCGTCCCTGGGTAGCCCGCGCGCGGCGGCGATCCAGATCACGACGCCCACCGCGCTCGCGGCGAAGGCGGGGCCGGCCAGCCCGATCATCGGCCCCTCCGGCCAGAGCCGCCCCATCACCAGATAGGGCGCGATCGCCGGGCCCAGGATCGTGCCGAGCCCGAAGGCCGAGGCGAGCAGGGTGAGGGCGCCGGTCCGCTCCTCGCGGCTGGTGCGGCCGGCGACGATCGCCTGCACCGCCGGCGGCGCCGCCGATCCGAACGTGCCGTAAATCACGCGCCCCGCGACAAAGGCGATGAAGGTGGCCACCGGGCCGAGCAGCCCGTTGATCCCCATGGCCAGGCACAGCCCGCACAGCCCCAGCGACACGGTGAAGCCGCCCACTCCCACCAACACCATCGCGCGCCGGCCGTGCCGGTCGGACCGGTTGGCCCAGAAGGGTGCGGCGATCACCCAGAGCAGCGCGGAGACCGAGAAGACGGCGGCGACGGCGCTGTCCGGCGCGTGCAGCGAGCGGCCGAGCGCGGGCAGCACCGATTGCAGCGCGGTGTTGCCGGCTGCGATGGCCAGCATCACGGTGAAGAGCAGCGCGAAAGTCCGGTCGAAGCGCCGGAACTTCATTTCCGCTCCCAGCTGTAGCTCCGCCCGATCGTGGCGACATGCAGCATGTACCAGCCATACCAGCGCCCGCGCCCCGCCTCGCGCGTCTCGGCATGCTCGGGGTGCTTGCGCCACGCGATCGCGCTGGCCTCGTCGGCCCAATAGCTTATGGTGATCGCCTGGCCGTCCGCGTTGCCGACATGGTCGACGCCGCGATAGCCGGGCTGCTCGGCGGCCAGCGTGTCCATCGCCGCGGCGGCCGTGGCATAGCCTTCGGCGTCTTCCCCCGTGCGCGCGGAGATGAACAGGACGGCGGTCTGCCCGGTGCGATCCTCTGCCATGGCTCCTGCCCCTAACCTAACCGTCACTCCGGCGAAAGCCGGGGTATCGGGCGATGGCGCGGCCGTGGCACGAGATCCCGGCTTTCGCCGGGACGGCGGGTGTGGCTAAAGCCGCACCCTATGATCACCGACTGGCATTTCTATGTGCTCGCCGTGCCCGCGGTGATCCTGCTCGGCCTCAGCAAGGGCGGGTTCGCCGGCATGGGCGCGCTGTCGCTGCCGCTGCTGGCCTTCGCGATCGATCCGGTGCGTGCCGCCGCGATCACCCTGCCGATCCTGATCGCGCAGGACGTGGTCGGCGTCTGGGCCTTTCGCCGCACGGTCGACTGGCGGCTGCTCGGCTGGATGCTGCCCGGCTCGGTGCTCGGCATCGCGCTGGGTTACGGGTTCGCCGCCGGCGTCTCATCCGCCGCGGTGATGGCGATGGTCGGCGCGATCTCGATCCTGTTCGGCGCCTATCGGCTCCGGGCCGCTCGCCATGCCGCGCCGCGCGACACCGCGCGCTGGCCGGACTGGATCGGATCGCTGTTCGGCATCGCCTCGGGCTTCACCAGCCAGATCGCCCATGCCGGCCAGCCGCCCTTCCAGCTCTGGGTGCTGCCGCGCAACCTCCCGCGCGACATGCTGGTCGGCACCACCGCGATCTTCTTCGCCGCGACCAACTGGATCAAGGTGCCGGCCTATTGGGCGCTCGGCCAGTTCACCTCGGCGAACGTCATGACGTCGGCCGCGTTGCTGCCGCTCGCGCTGGTCGCCACGGTTGCCGGCGTCCGGCTGGTGCGCAGGGTCGATGCGGCGCGCTTCTACACCGCGATCCATGTGTTGATGATCCTGGTCGGCATCGCCCTGGTTGCCGAGGCGATCCGCTAGCTCAGTCGAAGAGCGAGGAGACCGAGCTTTCGTCCGCGATCCGCTTGATCGCTTCGGCGAGCAAAGGCGCGATCGTCAGGTGGCGGATCTTGCTGCTCTCGGCGATCACCGCGTGGTTGCCGATCGAATCGGTGATCACCAGTTCGGCGAGCGCCGATCCGTCGACGCGCGCCACGGCGCCGCCCGAGAGCACGCCGTGCGTGCAATAGGCGACCACGTCCTCGGCGCCCGAGGCCTTGAGCGCGGCGGCGGCGTTGCACAGGGTGCCGGCCGAATCGACGATGTCGTCGATCAGGATGCAGAAGCGCCCTTCGACATTGCCGATGATGTTCATCACTTCCGATTCGCCCGGGCGCTCGCGGCGCTTGTCGACAATGGCGAGCGGCGCGTTATCGAGCCGCTTGGCCAGCGCCCGCGCGCGGACCACGCCGCCCACGTCCGGCGAGACGACCATCCACTGCTTGCCCGGGAAGCGGCTGTGGATGTCGGCGCTCATCACCGGCGCGGCGAAGAGATTGTCGGTCGGGATGTCGAAAAAGCCCTGGATCTGCCCGGCGTGCAGATCGACCGAGAGCACGCGGTCGGCGCCTGCGGTGGTGACGAGGTTGGCGACCAGCTTGGCCGAGATCGGCGTGCGGGGGCCGGGCTTCCGATCCTGGCGGGCATAGCCGAAATAGGGGAGCACCGCGGTGATGCGCCGGGCCGATGCGCGCTTCAGCGCATCGATCATGATCAGCATCTCCATCAGATTGTCGTTCGCCGGGAACGCCGTGGACTGCATGACGAACACGTCCTCGCCGCGGACATTCTCGAGGATCTCGACGAAGATCTCCTCGTCGGCGAAGCGGCGGACGTTCGCCTGGGTCAGCGGGATCTCGAGATACTCGGCGATCGCCTTGGCGAGCGGCAGGTTCGAATTGCCGGCCATCAATTTCATGTGCGCCACTCCCCAGGCTTGCTACGCTGGGCGCGCATTAGAGGCCAAAGGGCGGGGTTGAAAAGAGCAGATGGCGATTGCGCATGCAGAAGGCGTCACGACTGTGACTTATGTGCTCGACGCCGATGCCCAGATCGCTGCGGCGCGGGCCAATCTCTGGCGCTATCTCCGTTCCCGCCGCGCCTGGATCCGCATGGGAATCGGCCTGCTCGTCATGCTCGCCATCGGCGCGGTGCTCGGCGTGGCGATCGGCGAGGATCCGCTGTGGTGGATGCTGGTCTTCGCGGCCGAGATGGCCGTGCTGTTCCCGCTGATCTACGGGCTCCTTTACCTGTTCCTGCCGCGCCGGATCCGCCGGCTGGTGGCGCAGAGCGCGATCTGGCGGCGGCCGGTCGAAGTCACCTGGTCCACCGCCGGCATGTCGGCGCGCTCGCCCCATGGCGAAACCGAGCTCGCCTGGACCGACTATCATGGCTGGTACGCCGCGCGTTCGGGCTTCCTGCTCTACTTCAACGACCAGCAATATCAGGTCGTCCCGGCCTCGGCCCTCGCCGCTGGGCAGGCACAGGCGCTGCGCGCGATCCTCGAAGCATCGGGCCTGCGCCGGCTCTGAGCCGGTTTGCGCGCGCCGGGCCCGCCCGGTAGAGCGCGACAATGACCGTCACCACCCGTTTCGCGCCGAGCCCCACGGGCACGCTCCACGTCGGCAACATCCGCACCGCGCTCCACAACTGGATGTTCGCGCAGGCCCATGGCGGCCGCTTCCTGCTGCGCATCGACGATACCGATGGCGAGCGTTCGGAGGAGCGCTTCGTCGACGCGATCCGCGCCGATCTCGCCTGGCTGGGGCTGGCGCCGGACGGGGAGGAGCGCCAGTCCGCCCGGTTCGGCCGCTACGAGGCGCGCTTCGCGGAGCTGCAGGCCGCCGGGCGGGTCTATCCGGCGTACGAGACCGCGCAGGAGCTCGAGCTCAAGCGCAAGGTGCTGCTCGGCCGCGGCCTGCCCCCGGTCTATGACCGGGCGGCGCTGGCGCTGGCCGATGCGGACAAGGCGAAGTTCGAAGCGGAGGGTATCCGCCCGCACTGGCGCTTCCGGCTCGATCATGACGCCATGATCGAATGGGACGATCTGGTCCGCGGCCCCCAGCGCTTCGATCCGAGGACGATGAGCGACCCGGTGGTGCGCCGCGCCGACGGCTCCTGGCTCTATCTCCTCCCTTCGGTGATCGACGATATCGACATGGCCGTCTCCCATGTCGTGCGCGGCGAGGATCATGTCTCGAACACCGCGACTCAGCTCCAGATGTTCGCGGCGCTCGGTGCCGCCGCGCCGCGGTTCGCGCACGAGGCGCTGCTCACCGGCGCCGAGGGCAAGCTCTCCAAGCGGCTGGGCTCGCTCGGCATCGACCATTTCCGCGCGCGCGGCATCGAGCCCCAGGCGCTGATCGCCCTGCTCGCCCGGCTCGGCACCAGCGACCCCGTCGAGCCGTTCCCCGATGTCGCGCCGCTGATCGCCGGCTTCGACTTTGCGCGCTTCGGCCGCGCGCCCGCGCGCTTCGACGAGGAGGAGCTGGCCCAGCTCAACGCCCGCATCGTCCACCAGCTCGGCTTCGACGCAGTGAAGGACCGGCTGCCGGCGGGGATGGGCGCGGCCGGATGGGAAGCGATCCGCCCCAATCTGGCGACCGTCGCCGAGGCGGCGGACTGGTGGGGCGTGGTCGAGGGGCCGGTCGCCGCGACGATCCCCGAGGAGGACCGCGCCTTCCTCGCCCTCGCCGCCGAGGTCGCCAAGGGCATCGACTGGTCCGATCCCTGGCCGGCGCTCACCGGCGCGCTGAAGCAGGCCACCGGCCGCAAGGGCCGTGCCCTGTTCCTCCCCCTGCGACTCGCCCTTACCGGCCGCGAGCACGGGCCCGACATGGCCGCCCTGCTCCCGCTGATCGGCAAGGAAAATGCCCTGGCGCGCCTCGGTAGCGTATGATCGAGAAAGCATTTGCACCGGATATGTAATGTTGTATCATCGCTTTCGCCGGCTTGGACCGGCGTTGGAGATGGAGTGCAACGCCATGTATGCCGAACATCGCTACCAGCCCCAGCAATCGCGCGCCGTCAGCATCGGGGCGTCGCTGCTCATCAGCGGGGCGATCATCACCGGAATGATCTATTCGGCGCCGAACATCATCAAGCATGTCACCCCGATCTTCGAGGCGACGCAGATTCCGATCGAGCAGCCGCCGCCCCCCGACCCCCAGCCTATCGACAAGAAGGTGCTGGTGAAGACGCCGACCCAGCCGCCGATCACCGTGCCCGATCCGATCGTGAAGACCGATCGCGATCCGATCATCAGGACCACGCCGGACATCCCGCCGGTGCAGCCGGACATCGCCAAGCCGGTCGAGGTCGGCCCGCCGGTCGTCGTCGATCCGCCCAAGCCGGTGCCGGCCCTTATCGGCGCGAAGCGCGATCCGCGCTATGCCGATGCCTTCCAGCCCAACTATCCCGCCTCGGAACTGCGCGCCCAGCGCGACGGGCGCGTCGCGGTGCGGGTGCTGGTGGGGCCCGATGGCCGGGTGAAGGCGGTCGAGCAGGTCAGCGCCACCAGCGCCGCCTTCTTCGAGGCGACGAAGCAGCAGGCGCTGGCCAGATGGCGGTTCAAGCCGGCGACGCGCGGCGGCGTGGCCGAGGAGAGCTGGATGACCCTCAGCGTCACCTTCCAGATCAAGGACCAGTAGCGGAACATCCTTGGCGGAGCGCGGGGGCTGGCTCTCGGGCCTCCGCGCTCCTATCTTCGGCGGCGAGATGAGCTATCTTCAGAGATTCAACCCCCTGCGCGCATTCGGCGATCTGCGGCGCTGGCTTGCCACTCGCAAGCCCTATGAGCTGTGGTTCATGATGCTGGCCATGGCGGTCACGCTCGTGATCCTGTGGATGTTCGTGAAGGATTCGAACGTCGCCACACCCTATAAGCGCGACATCATCTATGTGCAGCAATGGCGGCTCGATCGCAGCGATGCCGATATCAAGGCGCAACAGGCCAAGGACCTGCCCGAGGAGCTGAAGCGCAAGGCGGCGATCGAGGCGGCGCAGAAAAAGCGCCAGGCCGAATTCAAGAAATATGACGATTGGCTGACCAGCCACGGCTTCTGAGCGACGCGCGCCGGATGGGCGCCGCGCTCGCGCTGGCCGAGCGCGGGCGGGGGCGGACCGCGCCCAATCCCAATGTCGGCTGCGTCATCGAGCGGGACGGCATCGTGGTCGGCCGCGGCTGGACCCAGCCGGGCGGTCGCCCCCATGCCGAGGCGATGGCGCTGGCCCAGGCGGGCGCCAAGTCGCGCGGCGCGACTTGCTATGTCACGCTCGAGCCCTGCGCGCATCAATCGCCGCGCGGGCCGGCCTGTTCGAGCCTGCTCGTCGCGGCCGGCATCGCCCGGGTGGTGATCGCGCTCGGCGATCCCGATCCGCGCACCAACGGGGCGGGGGCGGCCCGGCTGCGCGCCGCCGGGATCGACGTGGCGGAGGGCGTCCGCGCCGCCGATGCCCGCCGTTCGATGGCCGGCTTCCTGACGCGGCTGGAAAAGGGGCGTCCGCTCGTCACGCTCAAGCTGGCGACCTCGCTGGACGGCCGCATCGCGCTTCCCACGGGCGAGAGCCGCTGGATCACCGGCGCCCAGGCCCGCGCCCATACCCATCTGGAGCGCGCCCGGCACGAAGCGATCCTGGTCGGCCGCCGCACGCTGGAAATCGACCGGCCGCGCCTCGACGTCCGCCTGCCCGGACTGGAGGACCGCGTGCCGCGCCGGCTGGTGCTTTCCGCCACCGGCGATCTGAAACGCCCGGAGGACATTGCGGCGCTGAAGGGTGTCGACCATCTCTTCGTCGAGGGCGGCGCCGAGACCGCTTCGGCCTTTCTCCGCGCCGGCCTGGTCGATCGGCTGCTGCTCTATCGCGCGCCGATCCTGATCGGCGAGGGGAGGGCGGCGCTTGGCGATATCGGGCTCGCCCGGCTGGACGAAGCCCATGGCCGCTGGCGGCTATATGACAGCCGCATGCTTGGCAGTGACAGGATGGAGGTCTACGAGCACGCCTCATGAGGAAGCATGGCCTCCGGTTTGCCGCCCGCGCGCGGCGCAGCAAGGACTCCTGATGTTTACTGGGATCGTCACCGATATCGGCACCGTCGAGACCACGGAGAGGCAGGGCGACCTGCATGTCCGCGTCTCCACCGCCTATGAAACCTCCGGCATCGATCTCGGCGCCTCGATCGCCTGTTCGGGCGTGTGCCTGACGGTGGTCGACAAGGGCGTGGATGCGGGCGGCGGCTGGGTCGCGTTCGACGTCTCGGGCGAGACGACCAGCCGCACCGCGCCGGGCATGTGGGCCTCGGGCCGCAGGCTCAACCTCGAGCGCGCGCTGCGCCTGGGCGACGAGCTGGGCGGGCACATCGTCACCGGCCATGTCGACGGGATCGGCACGGTGAAGGCGATCGAGGAGATCGGCGGCTCGCACCATGTCGTCCTCCTCGCCGGGCCGGAGCTGGCGCCCTATGTCGCGCCCAAGGGCTCGATCACCGTCGATGGCGTCTCGCTCACGGTGAATGCGGTGCGCGATACGGCCGAAGGCGTGGAATTCGACCTCAACATCATTCCCCACACCGCCGCCGTCACTACATTCGGCGCACTCGAAGCAGGGCAGGCCGTCAATCTCGAGATCGACGTGCTCGCCCGTTATCTGCAGCGCATGGAGGCGCTCCGTGGCAAAGCCTGAACGAGCCAATGAACTGGGGCGCCTGAAACATGCCTTCCTCTCCTCGCCCGAGGAGCTGATCGACGAGGCCCGCAACGGCCGGATGGTGATCCTGGTCGATGACGAGGATCGCGAGAACGAAGGCGATCTCGTCATCCCTGCCCAGATGGCGACGCCCGACGCGGTCAATTTCATGGCGCGGTTCGGCCGCGGGCTGATTTGCCTCGCGCTCACCGCGGAGCGGGGCCGCCAGCTCCAGCTCGAGCCGATGGCGCGCATCAACGGCACGCCGCTGGGTACTGCGTTCACTGTCTCGATCGAGGCGAAGGAAGGCATCTCGACCGGCATTTCCGCCGCCGATCGCGCGCGCACCGTCGCGGTGGCCATCGACGCGGCCAACGGGCCGGATGCGATCACCTCGCCGGGCCATGTCTTCCCGCTGATCGCCCGTGACGGCGGCGTCCTCGTCCGCACCGGCCATACCGAGGCGGCGGTCGATCTCGCGCGGCTCGCCGGGCTCAACCCGTCGGGCGTGATCTGCGAGATCATGAAGGACGACGGCACGATGGCCCGTCTCGACGATCTGATCGCCTTCGCCCAGTTCCACAATCTCAAGCTCGGCACGATCCGCGACCTGATCGCCTATCGCCGCCGCTACGACCATCTCGTCGAGAAGCGCGCCGAAACGCGTTTCGAGAGCGAATGGGGCGGGGAGTGGACCGCGATGACCTTCTGGAACAAGGCGACGGAGAGCGAGCAGGTCGCGCTGGTCAAGGGCAGGATCGATCCGGCCCGGCCGACGCTCGTCCGCATGCATGCGCTTTCGCCCTTTTCCGACATCTTCGGCGAGGGCGGCGCGCGCGGCGGGCTGCTGCGCCGCTCGATGGAGATCATCGCCGAGGAAGGCGCGGGCGTCGTGGTCGTGATCAACAAGCCGCGGCCGGACCAGTTCACCGTCGCGCTCCAGGCGCGCGCCGGCACGCTCGAGGCCAAGGACATGGACGAGCTGCGCGACTATGGCGTCGGCGCGACGATCCTCACCGAACTCGGCGTGCAGGACATGATCCTGCTCACCAATACCCACCACACGCTGGTCGGGCTCGACGGCTATGGCCTGTCGATCGTCGGCGAGCGCCCCATCGATACCGGAGAATGACTTGGCACGTGTCCTGATCGTCGAAGCGCGCTTCTACGCCCATCTGAACGACCTGCTGCTCGAAGGCGCGCGCGCCGCGATCGAGGCGGCCGGGCACCAGCACGAGATCCTGACGGTGCCGGGCGCGCTGGAGATCCCGGGCGCGGTGGCGATGGCCGCCGAGACCGGGCGCTACGACGCGTTCGTCGCGCTCGGCGTGGTGATCCGCGGCGAGACCTATCATTTCGAGATCGTCTCGAACGAAAGCGCGCGCGGGCTGATGGCGCTGGCGATGGACGGGATCCCGATCGGCAACGGCATCCTCACCGTCGAGAACGAGGCGCAGGCGCTCACGCGCGCGAAGCCCGACGAGAAGGACAAGGGCGGGGAAGCCGCCAAGGCCGCGCTGGCGATGCTGGCGCTCAAGAGCCGGTTCGGCTGACGGCCATGGACATGCCCCCCTCCCGCTACCGCGTAGTGGAGCAGGGGCGCCGGCTGGTCGTGATCGACACGCTGGCGGGGGAACCGGTCCGCCCGGTTCCCGCCGCGCCCGAGATGCCGGGCGAGAAGCGCCGCCGGATGGAAGCGCCGCGGCCGGCCAGTCCGCCTCCGCCGCGCGGCCGCGATGCGGGCGGGGAGGGATTCAGCCTGGTCACTGCCCGCTGGTTCGACAATGATGCCCCGCGCTCGATCCGGATCGACCGGGACGGCCAGGCCCAGCTCGGCATGGCGCTGCTCGTGCTGGTGGTCGTCGCCGGCTTCTTCCTCACCGTCATCGGCTGGCCGGCGGTGATCGTGCTGGGTATCCTGCTGTTCAATCCCAAGGCGCGTGGCGGCCTCCGCACCGCCGCCACGGCCTGGCTCACCGCGCTGGACCGGAAGGGCGGTTAGACCGCTGCCGGATAGTCGGTATAGCCCTCGGCTCCGCCGATATAGAACAGGTCTTCGCGCTGCGGATTGAGCGGCAGCCTCTCGCGCAGCCGGTGCGGCAGATCGGGATTGGCGAGGAAGGTGCGGCCAAAGGCGATCGCATCGGCCTCGCCGGCGTCGAGCGCCGCCTGGGCATCGTCGCGAAGATAGTCGGCATTGAGCGCCAGCGGGCCCTTGAACGCCTTGCGCATCACCGGATGGACCGGCGGATGATCGGGCAGCCCGCGCGTGCCGCCCGCCCGCGGCTCGCGCAGCTCGAGAAAGGCGATGCCGATCGCGTCGAGCGTGGCCGCCGCCGCCTCGAACAGCGCATGCGGGCTGCTGTCGTTGACGCCCTGCACCTCGCCATTGGGCGACAGGCGCACGCCGGTGCGCGCGCCGCCGATCGTGTCGACCACGCGCTGCGTCACTTCGCGCAGCAGCCGCACCCGGTTCGGGATGGTGCCGCCATAGCCGTCGTCGCGGAAGTTGGAATTGTCGCGCAGGAACTGGTCGATCAGATAGCCGTTCGCGGCGTGGATCTGCACTCCGTCGAAGCCGGCGCGAATCGCGTTGCGGGCGGCATGGGCATAGTCGTCGAGGATGCCGGGGATCTCGTCGGTGCGCAGCGGCCGCGCTTCGCCATAGGGGCGCCGGATCTCGCCGCTATCCTCCGCCGGATAGGTGCGGACGGTGCCCGGCGCGGTGGTGGCGGAGGCCGAGACCGGCCGGGCGCCGTCCAGGAAATCGGAATGGACCAGCCGGCCCATGTGCCAGAGCTGCGCGACAATGCGCCCGCCGGCTTCGTGCACCGCTTCCACGATCGGCTTCCACGCATCGGTCTGCGCCTCGTTCCACAGGCCGGGGGCATAGGCCCAGCCCAGGCCCTGCCGGCTGATGCCGGTCGCCTCGGAGATGATCAGCCCGGCGCTTGCCCTCTGGGCATAGTAATCGGCCATGATCGGCGTGGGCACATGCGCGCGGGTGGCGCGGCCGCGCGTCAGCGGCGCCATCAGCATGCGGTTCGGCGCGTGGATCGCGCCCAGCTGGATCGGATCGAACAGGCTCGGCATCGTCGCAAATTCCCTAACGACTGTGACGCCGGCCAAATAGGTGGCTAAGGGGGCGCATGCATCGTCCCGGGTCCCCAAGAAAAGCTACCGCACCGCAAACCGCCTCTGCGTTGCCGATCGCGGCGCTGCTCGCCGGCAACATCGCGCTCGCCTTCGGGCCGTGGTTCGTGCGGCTGGCCGATGTCGGGCCGGTGGCGGCGGGCTTCTGGCGCATCGCGCTGGCGGCGCCGATCCTGGTGGCGCTGGCCTTTGCCGGGCAGAAGCGCCCCTTCGCCCCGGCGCGCGGGCTGTGGCCGGCGATCGCGCTGGGCGGCATCGCCTTCGCGGCGGACCTGGCGAGCTGGCATGTCGGCATCCTCCAGACCACGCTCGCCAATGCGACGCTGTTCGGCAACTCGGCGACGCTGATGTACCCGATCTACGGCTTCCTCGTCGCGCGGATGTGGCCGACGCGGACCCAGGGCCTCGCGCTGGCGCTCGCCGCGGCGGGGGCGGGGCTGCTGCTCGGCCGTTCCTTCCAGCTCTCGCCCAAGCACCTGGCCGGCGACCTGCTCTGCCTGCTCGCCGGCACGCTCTACACCGTCTATTTCGTGCTGATGGGCAAGGCGCGCGAGGTGGTGGCGCCGCTCCCCGCGCTCGCCCTTTCCACCCTTGCCAGCCTGTTGCCGCTGCTGGTCGCCGCCCTGGTCGCGGGCGAGCGGTTCTGGCCGCAGCATTGGGGGATCCTGATCGGCCTGGCGCTCGCCAGCCAGGTGGTCGGCCAGGGCCTGATCATCTACGCCATCGGCCATCTCTCGCCGCTCGTGGTGGGGATTGCGCTGCTCAGCCAGCCGATCGTCGCCGGCGCGGTCGGCTGGATCGCCTATGGCGAGCGGCTCGGCCCGGCCGAGCTCAGCGGCGCGGTGCTGGTCGCGATCGCCCTGGTGCTGGTGCGCAGCGGCGGCCCGCGGGTTGCGTCGGAAGCCGGGGAGGCTAAACCGGCATGATGGACCTGAAGGACGCGACTCTCGACGAACTGCGTGCCGCGCTCGCGCCCGAAGTGGCGGCCAATGCGGCGTTCGACGGCTGGAACAACCGCGCGCTCGACGCCGCGGCGGACGGCCTCGGCATCGACCGCGACGTCGCCCGGCTCGCCTTCACCGACGGGCCGGTGGCGATGATCGATGCCTGGTTCGCCGCGATCGATGCCGCGATGCTTGCCCGCTTCACGCCGGAGCAGCTGGGCGGCATGAAGATCCGCGCCCGCATCACCGCGCTGGTCGAGGCCCGGCTCGACCTCGCCGCTCCGCACCGCGAGGCACTGCGCCGCGCGCTCGCCATCCTCGCCATGCCGCAGAACGCCGCGCGCGGGGCCCGGCTCGGCTGGCGCGCCGCCGACGCGATGTGGCGCGCCGCCGGCGACACGGCGACCGACTATAACCATTATTCCAAGCGCATGACGCTGGGCGCCGTCTATGCCGCCACCATCGCTGTGTTCCTGGACGACGAGAGCGAGGGCCATGCCGAGACGCGCGCCTTCCTCGCCCGCCGGATCGAGAACATCATGCAGTTCGAACGCGCCAAGGCGAAATGGCTGACCCCGCCCGAGCATCGCTTCAGCCTCTCCCGCTTCATCGGCCGGCTGCGCTACCCGGCGGTTTGATTCAGGGGGACGGGCCAGGACATATCCCACTGGCGCACGGCACTCGCAATTGATAATGACTCGCAGCATGAATGCCCCCGCTGCGATTCCCGTGCCCGTACCGCTTGCCAGCCTGCCCCGCCACAAGCCCGCGGCCGTCGCCACGATCGACTGGAGCAAGCTGAGCGAGCCCGAGGGCCGGCGCCTGCGCGAGCTGGGGCTGGACGAGGGCGTCGAGGTCGAGCTGCTCCACAAGTCGGGCCTGCTCGGCGGCGGGCCGATCGCCTGCCGGATCGGCCGCATGATCGTGGCGCTCCGCCGCCACGTCGCCTCGGCCATCCACGTCAGTCCCGGCGCATGAACGCCGCGCCGCTGGTTGCGCTGGTCGGCAATCCCAATGCCGGCAAGAGCGCCCTGTTCAACGCGCTCACCGGCGCGCGGCAGAAGGTGGGCAATTATCCGGGCGTCACCGTGGAGCGCCATGCCGGCCGCCTGTCGCTGCCCGATGGCCGCCCCGTCGAGCTGCTCGACCTGCCGGGCACCTACAGCCTCGACCCGTCCTCGCCCGACGAGGCGGTGACTCGCGACGTGCTGTTCGGCAAGCAGCAGGGCGAGAAGCTGCCCGACGCGATCATCGTGGTGGTCGATGCCACCAATCTCGACAATCACCTGCGCTTCACGCTCCAGCTGATCGCGCTGGGCCTGCCGGTGGTGGTCGCGCTCAACATGGTCGACATGGCCGAGCGCGACGGCCTGATCCTCGATGCCGAAGCACTGGCGCGCGAGCTCGGCGTGCCGGTGGTTCCGACCGTGGCGGTGCGCAAGCGCGGGATCGACACGCTCAAGGAGCGATTGGGGGAGGCCGTCAGGGGCACGCACCGGCTGCGCGAGGGCGCCGGAGTCCAGCACGACATCGTCGTCCTCCAGCGCCGGGCCCGCCAGATCGCCACCGCCGTCACCGTTTCGGAAACGGCGGCGCGCCGCTGGACTCACCGGATCGACGCGATCGTGCTCCACCCCGTTGCCGGGCCGATCATCCTGCTCGCGCTGATGTTCGTCATGTTCCAGTCGGTCTTCGCCTGGGCGGAGGCGCCGATGGGCTGGATCGAGGCGGGCATGGCCTGGATCGAGGGCGTGGTCGCCGGCGCGCTGCCCGACGGGTTCCTGCGCGACTTCCTGGTCCAGGGCCTGATCGCCGGCGTCGGCGCCGTCGTGGTCTTCCTGCCGCAGATCCTGATCCTGTTCGCCTTCATCCTGGTGCTGGAGGCGACCGGCTATATGGTCCGCGCCGCGATGCTGATGGATCGGGTGATGGCCAGTGTCGGCCTGTCCGGCCGCGCCTTCATTCCCCTGCTCTCCAGCTTCGCCTGCGCGGTGCCCGGCATCATGGCGACGCGGACGATCGCCGACGAGAAGGACCGGCTCACCACCATCCTGATCGCGCCGCTGATGACCTGCTCGGCGCGCCTGCCGGTCTATGCGATCATCATCGGCGCGCTGATTCCCGATCGCGCGGTGCTGCCCGGCATCGGCCTGCAGGGGCTGGTGCTGTTCGGGCTCTACATCCTCGGCATCGTCGGCGCCTTCTGCGCGGCGCTGCTGCTCCGCCGCACGGTGACGAAGGGCGCGACCTCCGGTTTCATGATGGAGATGCCCAAATATCAGCTGCCCCGCCTGCGCGACATCGCGCTCGGCCTGTGGCAGCGCGCGGAGATCTTCCTGAAGCGCGCCGGCACCACCATCGCCGCCACCGTCGCCATCCTCTGGGTGCTCGCCACCTTCCCCCAGGCGCCGGCGGGCGTGAAGCAGAGCGAATATTCGATCGCCGGCCGCATCGCGAGCGGGATCGAAGTCGTGGTGAAGCCGATCGGGTTCAATCACGACATCTCGCTGGCGCTGCTTCCGGCGATGGCGGCGCGCGAGGCGGCCGTGGCGGCGATCGGCACGGTCTATGCCGTCGACAATCCCGAGGATGCCAAGGGCGAGGCGACGATCACCGACAATCTGCGCAAGCGCTGGAGCCTGCCGACCGCGCTCGCCTTCCTGATGTGGTTCGTCTTCGCCCCGCAATGCATCTCGACGATCGCGGTGACCCGGCGCGAGACCAATGGCTGGAAATGGCCGCTGTTCATGATCGGCTATCTCTTCACGCTCGCCTATGTCGCGGCGGGGCTCACCTATTGGAGCGCGCTGGCGCTGGGGCTTTAGGCCGAAGCGATATTTCGAGTGAGGGCGTGGCGATGGCGCCGTCTACCCCGTCGCGCCGGCGAATATGGGAGTTCCGGCGCCTGAACGTCGGTCCATCCCGCGGCTTGCAATGTGGGATCGCGCATGTTCGGCCTTTGTCCCGAAGGGAGAGGCGGAATGGAACGGTGGGTCCGCGAAATGCCGTGCAAGGGGCGTCGCGGCGCTTGGCCAGGGGCCGAAAAGAGGGGCGCGCCGTAAACTTCCGCGGGGCCGCTAGTCGCGCCGGGCATCGTCCAGCGTCTTCGCGATCCGCGCCTTCTCGGCGGCCTCGGCCTGCTTCTCGGCCTTGGTGCGGCCGAAGCGCGCGCGATTTTCCTGTGCACGGATCGGCTTCTCGGCCTTCGCCCTGGCCTTGCGCGCCTTGTTGAAGTTGATGATCTCGGCCATATCCTCACCCGAGCATTTACAGATTTCGAAGCGGAGTTTCCATGGCGGGCAGCGTCAACAAAGTGATCCTGGTGGGTAATCTCGGGCGCGATCCCGAGAGCCGCAGCTTCCAGAATGGCGGCAAGGTCGTCGAGCTGCGCATCGCCACGTCCGAAAGCTGGAAAGACCGCAACTCGGGCGAGCGCAAGGAAAAGACCGAGTGGCACACGGTCAAGGTCTTCAACGAAGGCCTGGCGAATGTCGCCGAACGCTATCTGCGCAAGGGCAGCAAGGTCTATATCGAAGGCGCGCTGACCACCCGCAAATGGCAGGACGCCCAGGGCCAGGACCGGTATTCGACCGAGATCGTGCTCCAGGGCTTCAACTCGGTGCTCACCATGCTGGACGGCGCGCCCGGCGGCGGCGGCGGTGGTGGTGCTGGCGGCGGCTTCGGCGGTGGCCGCTCCTCGGGTGGCGACGATTGGGGCGCCGGCGGCGGTGACGAGTTTGCCGGCCAGTCGTCCAGCCGGGGCGGCGGCAATTTCAACAGCGGCGGCCAGCGTTCGGGCGGCAGCGGCGGAAACAATAGCTTCGGTGGCGGGTTCCCCGATGATCTGGACGACGACGTCCCGTTCTGATCGATGAAGGAATTGCCATGCGCGGCGCGGTGACAGGATTGGCCTTGCTGGTGGTGGCCTGTGGCGGCCCCAGGACGACCAACGATCCCGCCGCGCAGAACGTGATCGAGGCGACCTCGAAGGGCGTGCCCGCCAAGGTCGCCGCCGGCACCTGCAACGACAAGCCCGATTTCGTGCCGGTCTACAAGGAAGCCAAGATCATCAGCTGCACCAGCGGCGATGTCGCGGCGACGGGGAAGCGCAGCGGCACGGTGATCTACACCGATTTCGCCGCGCCCCCGGCGATCCTCGCCTGGTCGAAGGAGCAGGCCATCGCCTCGGGCCTGACGCCCGGCATCGAGGACGGCAAGTCGTTCAGTGCGGCGGACGGCGACCGGCGCACGCTGCGGGTGATGGCGGAGCCGGGCACGGCCGTAACCAACGTCACCGTCAACTGGGGCGTGCGGCGCTAGGCCCGGGAATTCAGGCCTCGACGATCTCGGCGATGCCGAACCGGCCGGCCTGATAGTCGAGAAAGGCCTGGCGGATCTCGGCCTCGCTGTTCATCACGAAGGGGCCATGCGCCACGATCGGCTCGTCGATCGGCGCGGCGTGGCCGAACAGGAACAGCGCCGGCTCGGAAGCGGTGATGGTCACCGCGTCGCCCGGGGTCAGCTCGGCGAGATGGAAATGCGCGACCGGGGTGCCTTCCACGTGGAACATGCCCCGCACGGCATAGAGGAGCACGTCGCGCCCCTCGAGGCCGGAGAAGGTGACGCTGCCGCCGGCCGCGATCTCGACCCAGCTCAGGAACACGCCGGTGAGCGAATCGACCGTGCCCGTCGCATCGCCGAATGCGCCGGAGATCAGATGGATGGTGGCGCCGCTGCCGGTGGCGACCGCGGGGATCGCCTCGGCCTGCGCGCCGACATAGCGCGGGGCGGTCATCTTGAGCCGGGCGGGCAGGTTCACCCAGAGCTGAAGGATCTCCATCGGCCCGCCGTCGCGCTTGAAGTCCGCCGGCGAGACCTCGGCGTGAACGATGCCGCTGCCGGCGGTCATCCACTGGATGCCCCCGGCGCGGATGATGCTCGCATGGCCGGCGCTGTCGGTATGCGCCAGCTCGCCCGCCAGGATGAAGGTCACCGTCTCGAAGCCGCGATGCGGATGCGGGCCGAAGGGCAGGCCGCGATTGTTCGGCGGATAGGCTTGCGGGCCGTGATGGTTGAGGAACAGGAAGGCGCCGACATGCCCGATCGCCGGGCCCGGCACCGGGCGCCGGGTGACGAGATCGCCGATGTCGTCGCGAAAGGCCGGATGCACCCGCTTCACCGTCCGCATCGCATCACCTCACTTCACTTCACCGTCTCAGCAGGAACACCGCATGTTCGGCGAACAGATTGGCCATCGCCGATCCGCAGCTTTGGTCGCCCGAGAGGAACCAGCTGCCCTCCAGCGTGATCCCTCGGCCCTGCACGAACGCACGGAAATCGTCGACGGTCACATGGTGGATGTTGGGCGTGGCATACCATTCGACCGGCAGCAGCCGCGTCACCGGCATCCGCCCGCCGAACAACAGCGAGGCGCGCACTCGCCAATGGGCGAAATTCGGGAAGGAGACGAAGGCGTGCTTGCCGATGCGCAGCAGGTTCTCCAGCACCATGTCCGGATGGCGAGTGGTCTGCAGCGTCTGGCTGAGAATGGCATAGTCGAAGCTGTTGTCGGGATAGTCGGCCAGGTCGGTATCGGCGTCGCCCTGTACCACCGAGAGCCCCCGGCCCACCGCCGCCGCCACGTCGCCCGCGTCGAGCTCCAGGCCGCGCGCATCGACCTGGCGGGTGTCGCGCAACGCCGCCATCAGCGCGCCGTCGCCGCAGCCGACATCGAGCACGCGGCTGCCCGCCGCCACGTTCGCCGCGATGATCGCCAGGTCCGGGCGCAGGGTCATCGCGTGTAGAGATCCACGTCGTGCCGCTCCATGCAGCGCTCGGGATGCGGGATCTGCGTCCAGCCGAGCTTGGCGTAGAGCGGCTGCATGTCGCGGGTGAAGAGCAGCCAGCGGCGCAGGCCCGCCAGCTCGGAATGCGCCTGCACCGCTTCGAGCATCTGCGTCGCCACGCCCCGGCCCCGGTGCGCGGGCAGCACGAACACGTCGGCCAGATAGGCGAAGGTGGCATGATCGGTGATCAGCCTGGCAAACCCCACCTGCTCGTCCTGGCCGGCCTCGTCCTTGGCGAAGGCGCCGGCGCAGAAACTGTGCGCGATCGAGGTCTCGACGATGTGCCGCGGGATGCCCCTGGCCCAATAGGAGCCGCTCAGGAACGCATGGATCAGGTCGAGATCCAGCTCGGCCTTGTCGAACGAGATGCGATAGTCGCTCATGCCGTGCCCGCCTCCAGGAAGCCGCGCACCACCCGGTCGAGCTCGGGGCTTTCGAGCAGGAAGGCGTCATGGCCGAAGGGTGATCGCAGCTCGACGAAGCTCGCCCGCGCGCCTGCTGCGTTGAGCGCGTGGACGATGGTGCGCGATTCGCTCGTCGGATAGAGCCAGTCGGTGTCGAAGCTCACCACGCAGAAGCGGGCGCCGCTGCCCCGGAAGGCGTTGGCGAGCAGCCCGCCATGCTCCTCGGCCAGGTCGAAATAGTCGAGCGCCCGGGTGATGTAGAGATAGGAATTGGCGTCGAACCGGTCGACGAACGCCAGGCCCTGGTGGCGCAGATAGCTCTCCACCTGGAAGTCCGCGTCGAAGCCGAAGGTCTTGGCGCCGTCCGGCTTCTCCGGGCGGCTCTGCAGCTTGCGCCCGAACTTGGCGGTGAGCCCGGCCTCGGAAAGATAGGTGATGTGCGCCGCCATCCGCGCCACCGCCAGCCCGGCGGCGGGGGGATCATTGTCGGCATAATAGTCGCCGCCGCGCCATTTGGGATCGGCCATCACCGCCTGGCGGCCGACTTCGTGGAAGGCGATGTTCTGCGCCGAGTGCCGCGCGGCGCTGGCGATGACCACGGCCGAGGCGACCCGCTCGGGGAACGTCGCCGCCCAGCTCAGCGCCTGCATGCCGCCCATCGAGCCGCCGACCACGGCGAACAGCTTGCCCACGCCGAGATGGTCGAGCAGCATCGCCTGGGCGCGGACCATGTCGCGAATGGTGATGACCGGAAAGCCCATCCCCCAGGGCTTGGCCGTGGCGGGGTTGACCGTCGCCGGCCCCGAGCTGCCCAGGCAGCTGCCCAGCACGTTCGAGCAGACGACGAAATAGCGATCGGTGTCGATCGGCTTGCCCGGCCCCACCATGCGCGCCCACCAGCCGGGCTTGCCGGTGCGCGGATGGGTGGAGGCGACATGCTGGTCGCCGGTCAGCGCATGGCACACCAGGATCGCGTTGCCGCCATCGGCGGCGAGGGTGCCATAGGTCTCGTAGCCGATGTCGAGCGGCGACAGCAGCCCGCCGCCGTCGAGGCGCAGCGGCCCCGGCAGAGTCACCGAACGGCCAGTGCCATAACGCGGATCGTCGGACATTCCGCGGTCGTTAGGAGGCTGCGCGCCGCGGTTCAAGCGGCCTTGGCATCGATCCGCGTGCCGAGAACGGCGGCGGCCGCCATCCGTCCGGTCTGCGCGGCGCCGTTCATATAGCCCGGAAAGGCATCGGAGAGATGCTCGCCCGCGAACCAGATCCGTCCCGCATGGGGCACCTGGTCGTTGCCCTCGCCTTCGACGTACAGCAGCTTCGAGAAGCGGGTGAGCTGGCCGGGGGCATAGTTGCAATAGGCGCCGAGGGTGAGTGGCTGGGCATGCCAGTTGGTGCGCGTGAACGGGCCGGTGGCGGCCTCGACCAGCCCGGGGATCGCGGCGGCGGCGCTGGCGGCGAAGCGCGCGGCGAGCGCCGACGGCGCCTCGCTCGCGGCGCGCAGCACTTCGCCGCCGCCGAGGAACCAGGTCCAGACCGGCGACAGCCCGTCCTTGCGATGGACGCTGCCGTCCCAGCCCAGCGCCCAGCCGGCCCGCGGATCGGTTTGCCACAGCTCGCCGCCCACGCCCATCGGGTGGCGCCACGGCGTTGCGTTGGTGCCGGACTGGACCTTCTCGTTGAAGCCCAGCTCCATCTCGCCGATGAACGCGCGCCAGGCGGCGGGAAGCGGCACGCGGAAATCGATCTGGCGCGTGAGCGGCCCCGGCACCGCGACGATCAGCGTATCGGCATCCGCGACCGAGCCGTCGAGGAAATGCAGCTTCAGCCCGGGCTCGACCCGGTGCAGGCGCTTGCCCGTGGCGATCCGGTCGGCATGGACCGCGCTGATCGCCTCGACCAGCGCCGAGCTGCCGCCCTCGATCACATAGCGTTCGTCGGCGCCGCCCAGCACTTCGGCGCGCCGGCCGTCCACCGTCGGCAGGTTGAAGATCAGCTCGATCGCCGAGGCGCGGTTCGGCTCGACGCCATATTCGGTGCGGCTGGTCGCCTCGAGCAGCTGGCGGACCCAGGGCGCGCGGATCTGCGCCGCGTGCCGTTCGAGATAGTCGTGGATCGACAGGCGATCGAGGCCGGGGGCGACGCGGGCATGGTCCCGGTCGAGCCGGTCGGCGTCCCGGCCGATCTGCGCCGCGATCGGGCGCAGCGCCGCGGCCAGCTCCGCGTCGCTCACGAGCCGGCCGTCGGCGAGGATCAGCGTGTCGTGCGGCTCGCTCTTGCGGTCGAGCAGCGCCACGCCGTATCGCTTGAGCAGCGCGTGCATGTCATAGTGATCGGTGTTGACCAGCTGGCCGCCCGCCTCGAACGTCCAGTCGCCCGATCGGTGGGTGTGCATCCGTCCGCCGGTGCGGGTGCGGCCTTCGTACAGGAATGCGTCGACGCCCGCCTTGCGCAGATGATGGAGCGCGCTGAGGCCGGCGATGCCGCCGCCGATGATCGCGACACGCCCCGGCGCGCGCGCCGCGGCGGGGCGGGGCAGGGCGCCGGCCATGCTGGCCGCGGCCATCGCCCGCAGCACCGCGCGCCGCGTCGCGCCGCTCGCGCCCTTGACCGGCATCGCCTCGCCGGCCGCTTCCAGATTGCGTCGCCGCGCCGCTTCCAGCGCGCGCCAGACGATGCCGTTCCCCCGCATTGCCCCTCCCCGGCTCCCTTTAACCATGAAGCCCTAGAGCCTGACCCTTGCCATCCGGTAACCATTCCGCCAAGCCGCGCGGCCATGACCGCACATTCCGACAGCCCCCGGCCCAAGCCCTGGATCATGGAAATCGCCCCCTATGTGCCGGGGCGCTCCACCACCGATGACGGCCGCAAGGTCTCGAAGCTCTCGTCCAACGAGAATCCGCTCGGCACCTCGCAAAAGGCGCGCGACGCGTTCCTGACCGCGGCGACCAGCCTCGAGCGCTATCCCGATGCCAGCGCCGTCGAGCTGCGCGAGACGATCGCGGCGAAATACGGCCTCGATCCCGCCCGCATCATCTATGGCAACGGCTCGGACGAGGTGCTCCACCTGGCCGCCGGCGCCTTTGCCGGCCCGGGCGACGAGATCATCTATGTCCATTACGGCTTCACCGTGTACCCGATCGCCACCCGCCGGGTCGGCGCGACGCCGGTGGTGGCGCCGGACAAGGACTATGCGACCGATGTCGACGCCATCCTCGCCTCGGTGACCGAGCGCACGCGGATCGTCTTCGTCGCCAACCCCAACAACCCGACCGGCACCTACGCGCCCCGTTCGGAGATATTGCGCCTCCATGCCGGGCTGCCCAGCCATGTGCTGCTGGTGCTCGACCATGCCTATGCCGAATATATCGAAGGCGATGACGACGATGGCGGCATGGAGCTGGCCCGCACCGCGCCCAACGTGCTGGTGACGCGCACCTTCTCCAAGATGTACGGCCTCGCCGCCGAGCGGATCGGCTGGGGCTATGCCTCCGCGCCGATCATCGAGGCGATGCACCGCATCCGCCTGCCCTTCTCGATCACCATCGCGGGCACCGCGGCGGCGGTCGCGGCGCTGGGCGATACCGATTTCGTCGCCCACACCAAGGCGCACAATGCCGAGTGGCGCCGCTGGTTCGCCGACGAGATCGCCAAGCTGGGCAACAAGGGCCTGCGCGCCGTGCCGAGCCAGGCCAATTTCGTCCTTGTGCTGTTCGAGGGCCATCTCACCGCCGAGGCGGCGTACAAGGGGCTGATGGACGCCGGCTATATCGTCCGCTGGCTGCCCGGCCAGGGGCTCCCGCACGGCCTGCGCATCACCATCGGCACCGAGGACGAGACGCGCGGCGTGATCGCGGCGCTGCGGGCAATGGCGGGCGAGGGCTGATGCTGCCCGCGCCTGCGGAAGACGAGCGGCAGCAGCCGCCCTTCGGCCGGGTGACGATCATCGGCCTGGGCCTGATCGGCTCGTCGATCGCGCGCGCGGTGAAGCAGCACATGCCGAGCGTGCGCGTGACCGGCTTCGACGCCGATCCGGCGGTGCGCGAAACTGCCCTGCGCATCGCGCTGTGCGACGACGTCGCCGACACCGCCGGCACCTCGGTGATCGATGCCGATCTCGTCATCCTCTGCGTTCCCGTCGGCGCGATGGCCGCGGCCGCGGCCGACATCGCCGCGGACCTGCCCGCCGACGCGATCGTCAGCGATGTCGGCTCGTGCAAGGAAAGCGTGGTCGAGGCGGTGCGCGCCGCGCTGCCGGAGGCGACCTTCGTTCCCGCGCATCCGGTGGCGGGCACCGAGAATAGCGGGCCCGAGGCCGGCTTCGCCTCGCTGTTCCACGGCCGCTGGTGCATCGTCACGCCGGTGGAGGGGACCACGCCCTTCGCCATCGAGCGCGTCCGCGAGTTCTGGCGCCGCCTGGGCGCCGAGGTCGAGACGATGGCGCCCGATCATCACGATCGCGTGCTGGCGGTGACCAGCCATTTGCCGCACCTGATCGCCTATACGATCGTCGGGACCGCTTCGGACATGGAGGAAGTCACCCAGTCCGAGGTGATCAAATATTCGGCCGGCGGCTTTCGCGACTTCACGCGCATCGCCGCCTCGGATCCGACCATGTGGCGCGACGTGTTCCTGGCGAACAAGGAAGCGGTGCTGGACATGCTCCAGCGCTTCTCGGAGGATCTGACGGCGCTCCAGCGCGCGATCCGCTGGGGCAAGGGCGACGAGCTGTTCGAGCTGTTCAGCCGCACCCGCGCGATCCGGCGCTCGATCATCGAGCAGGGCCAGGACGACGCGGCGCCCGATTTCGGCCGCACGCACGACTAGGCTGGGGACCGATACTCCCTCGCTCGTCATCCCCGCAAAGGCGGGATGACGGCGTTTGCTGAGTGGGGCCTGCCTCCGGGTTCCTACAGGGCGATCGGGACGGTCCGCCGAAAGGTCGCGAAAGCCTCTACCCGCTGCCCGGTTCGCGGCGTGCAAATTTCCCTATTTTCCCGAGGATGCGGGGCATCTCGCAACTTCCTTGCGCGCGAGGGGTCCTATTTCTCCAACAGGTCGAAAGAGCGGCCGGGCGCCAATCCGGCCGCGGGAGCAGGCCATGCGAAGTCCTACATTGCAAGCCGCGGGCGGCGCCGGCCGGTAGCGCTCAGCCGTTCAGCGCATTGATCCCCGCATGCACCCGCGCCTCGGCCTCGGCGCGGGGCAGGCCCGGCGGAATCATCGGCTCGAACCGGAAGGTGACGACGCCCGGCTTCTTGATCCCGTGCTTGGGCCAGACATGGCCGCTCTTCACTGCGATCGGCACCACGGGCAGGTCGAGCATCCGGTAGAGCCCGGCAAAGCCCGAGCGCAGCTCCGGCTTCTCGCCCGGCTTCACCCGCGTCCCCTCCGGAAAGATCATCACCGATCGGCCCTGCTTCAATGCGGCCTGCGCGTCCTTCATCATCGCGCGCAGCGCCGAGGCATTGGCGGTGCGGTTGACGATGATGACGCCATAGCGCCGCGCCGCCCAGCCCCAGAGCGGGATCCGCGCCAGCTCGCGCTTCATCACCGTGGCGGGCGAGCCCAGCAGCCGGCTCAGCTCCAATGCCTCGAACAGCGATTCGTGCTTGCCCGCGAACAGCACCGGGCCCTTGGGAATCTCGCCCTCGATCTTCACCCGGATCCCCAGGATCCAGCGCGCCGACCAGCGCATCAGCGCCACCCAGCCCATCGCATAGCTGCGCAGCGAATCGCCGCCCAGCAGCGCCACCAGGGGCACGAGCAGCACCATCGGCACCGACAGGCCGTAGAAGAAGATCGAGAAGGCGAGCGTGCGGAGCAGGTTCATCAGCTGGCACCGAGCAGCAGCGCGATCCGCCGCACGAGATATTTGTGATACTCGCGGAACAGCATCGCGAAGCCCGGCTGGCTGCGCACCGGATCGCCGATCACCTCGACGCCCTTCAGGGCATGGGCCAGTTCGAGCCGGGCGCGCGGCATGTGCCAGTCGGACGTCACGAGCCGCACCGTCTTGTACTGATGCTCCTTCACCCATTCCGCGGTCTCCTCCGCGTTGGAGCGGGTGTCGACCGCCTGCCAGCCCAGGTCCACGCAGCAGCGCATCAGCTGCCGGTCGATCTTGTATTCCGCCGCGAACTCGCCGGGGCGCACATCGGGATCGACGCCGCTGACCAGCATCCGCTTCGCATCGCCGGCGCGCAGCACCTCGAGCCCGCGGTCGATCCGCTTCGATCCGCCGGTCAGAACCACGATCGCGTCGGTCTTGCGGTTCTCCAGCGGATGGCCGAGCGACAGCATGAACGCCGCGAAGCCGAGCAGCCAGGCGATCACCACCAGGGCGATGAGGCGCAGGATCACAGCGTGCGGCCCAGCGCGCGCAGCACGGTGCTCCGCGCCGCGAAGGTGGCGAGCAGCGCGAAGCCCAGCGGCAGCAGCAGGAGCAGGAACCAGTCGCGCTGCTGCAACGCCACGCCGCTCAGCATCTCCGAGCCGACCAGCGCCATGCGCGACTGTAGGAACCAGACGAGCCCCAGCGCCGCGGCAGTGCCGAGCAGGCCGCCGAACAGCGTGTCGAACGCGATCCGCCGCTGGAACAGGCGGGCAATCTGGACATCGGTGGAGCCGAGCATGTGCAGCACATCGATGGTGTCGCGGTGCGTGTCCAGCCCCGAACGCGCGGCGAGCAGCACGACGGCGGCGGTGGCGGTGGCGATCAGCAGCATCAGCCCCACCGCGAGCCAGCTCATCGTGGTCATGAAGCCGCGCACCGGCGAGAGCCATTGCGCGTGCCGGTCGATCCGGGCGCCGGGCGCGATGGCGCGGGCGGTGCGCTCGACCATGGCCAGGCTGCTGCCATGCACCTCGACATCGATCATCGCCGGCATCGGCAGATCGGGATCGAGCCCGGTGTCGCCCAGCCAGGGCTTGAGCAGCTCGGCGAGCCGCTGGCGATCGACTTCGGCCGCGCGCGCCACGCCCGGGATCCTGGCCACCGCCGCGCGGATCGCCGCCGCCTCGCCGTCGCGCATGGCCGCATTGGGCTCGACGATCTGGATGGTGAGCCGGCCCGCGAGCTGCCGGTCGAGCTGCGCGGTGGCGGCGAACATGCCCAGCCCCAGCGCGCCGGCGAGCACGGTCAGGAACAGCATGATCGCCATGATCCAGGTCATGGCGCGCGTGCGCCGGCTCTCGTCGAGCAGGCGGCGATCGGGCGCATTGGGGTTGAGGCTCAGCTTCATGCGCGCGCCGGCGGGTTGCGCAATGCGCCGGTCGGGTCGTTGAGCCGGCCCTTTTCGAGCCGCATCATGTGCGCGTTGGGAATGCGGTTGAGCAGGTGGAAGTCGTGCGTCGCGACCACCACGGTGGTGCCCAGGCGGTTGAGGCTGTCGAACAGATGCAGCAGCCGCTCGGCCATGTCGGGATCGACATTGCCGGTCGGCTCGTCGGCGACGAGCAGCTCGGGGCGGCCGATCACCGCGCGGGCGATGGCGATGCGCTGCTGCTCGCCGCCGGAAAGCGTCGGCGGCCGGGCGCGGCCGCGATCGGTCAGCCCCACCCAGGCGAGCATCTCGCGCACCGGCGCCTCGATATCGCCTTCGGACACGCCCGCCACCCTTAGCGGAAGCGCGATATTGTCATAGGCGGAGAGATGGGGGACGAGCCGGAAGTCCTGGAACACCACGCCGATCCGCCGGCGAAAGCCGGGCAGGCGGGCGCGGGGCAGGGCGCCCGCGTCCTCGCCGAACAGGCGCACCGTGCCGCGGCTCGGGCGCTGGGCCAGATAGAGGAGCTTGAGCAGCGAGGTCTTGCCCGCGCCGGAGGGACCGGTGAGGAAATAGAAGGCGCCGGTGTTCAGCGTGAAGCTGATGTCCGAGAGAGTCTCGTCGCCCGAACCATAGCGCAGGCCGACATTCTCGAATTGGACGATGCTGGCCATCTGGCTCCCGGCGCTTCCCTCGCGCCTGCCATCGCACAGCCGCTGGCGGGTCACAAGAAGCTGGGGATACTCGGGCGGGGGACTCTTGTGGGCGCGAATCGATGGGTCTAGAATCGTGACAATCGGGCGACAGGGCCCCGTGTCGTGAGCCGCGCGTAATGATCCTCGAATGCAGCCAGTGCCGTACCCGCTACCTGGTGCCCGACAGCGCCATCGGCGCCGATGGCCGCACGGTGCGCTGCGCGAGCTGCAAGCACAGCTGGTTCCAGGCGCCGGTCGCGCTCGACCTGACGACGCGGGCGACGGACGCCGACGGCCCGGTCACCCAGGCCACGGGCCGCGCGGCCGAGGCGCCGAAGCGCGAGGCTCCGCCGCCGCGCGTGTTCGACGACGCGTCGATCACCGCCGCGGCGGGCGGGCCCGCGCCGGACTATGATCCCTTCGCGCCCCAGCCGCCGTTCAAGCCGCGCAGGAATCCGGCGCGGCGCTGGACCGCGGCCGCGTTCGTCGCCGGCTTCTCGATGCTGCTCGGCACCGGGGCGATCCTCTATTCGGGCGCGCCCGGGCTGGCGGCGCAGATGGGTTTCGGCCTCGGCGTCGGCGGCGAGGTCGAGACACCGCTGGTCTTTGCCGACAAGAACGCCGAGCTGCGCACCCAGACCAATGGCAGCGAGCTGTTCATCATCTCGGGCAAGGTGGCCAATCCCACTTCGGACAAGCAGCGCGTGCCCGATATCCGCATCGAGCTCAGGGACAAGCAGAACCAGCTGGTCTATAGCTGGCGCGTGACGCCGCAGGTGCGCGAGATCGGCCCCAAGCAGACGATCGACTTCAATTCGGCCCAGCTCGACCCGCCGCGCAGCGCGAGCACGGCGCGGCTGAGCTTCGCTACCGAAATCGGCGGTTGATCCACCAGAGCCGCGTGCCGTGGAGCGCGGCGGCGACGACCATGCCGAATCCCGAGGCGAGGACCAGGCCGGTCGCGCCCCAGCCGGCAAGATGGACGAATGCCAGCCCCGCCCCGCCGGTGACGAGGAAGAAGGCGATCACCGAGTTGACGCCGGCCACCACCTGGTCGCCCAGCGAGCGCAGCGCATAGACGAACACCACCTGCATCCCGTCGAACAGGATGAAGGGCGCCCATATCGGCAGCATCGCCAGCGCAAGCCTCTGCACCTCGGGCACTGCGGGGAACAGCGCGACGAAGGGGTGCGGGATCAGGATCAGCAGCGCCGCCAGCACGCCCGTCGCCAGGGCCGCCAGGGCCGCGGCGATGGCGGCCCGGCGCGCGGCGGCCTGGGGCACGCCCTCGCCCACGGCGTTGCCCGCGCGGACGCCCGCCGCCGATCCCAGCCCCAGCGCCACCGAGAAGGTGACGTTGTGGATCGAGAAGACGATCTGGAAGGCATGGGTGGTGACTTCGCCCAGTTCGGTCGAGAGGGCGATCAGGATCGAGAAGCCGATAAGCTCGAGCCCCGAGGCGATGGCGGGGACCAGGCCGAACAGCGCGAGCCCCAGCGCGCCCTTCAGCGAGGCGCGGCTGAAGATGCCGGCCAGGTCGTGCACGCCGCGCTGCCTGGCCCGGGGCAGCGTCCAGGCCGCGCCGATCATCCCCGCCGCGCCGAGCGCCGAGGCGATCGTCGTGGCCAGCGCCGCGCCGACGGCGCCCAGGGCGGGCAGGCCCAGATGCCCGCCGGACAGCGCCCAGGCCAGCAGCGCGTTGACCGGCAGGATCGCCAGGTTGACGACCGTCACCCGCTGCGGCCGGCTCACGCCTTCCAGGAAGAAGCTCGCGGTGACGATCAGCAGCTGGAAGGGATAGGCGAGCGCCATCACTCGCACGACGTCGGCGGCGAGCGGCGCGATCTCGCCCGCCACGCCGATGCCGCGCAGCATCGGCTCGGCAAGGGCGAACAGCGTCAGCGCGCTGATCATGCCCAGCGCGATGGCGAGCAGCAGCCCCTGGTGAAAGGCGCGGCCGGTGCCGGGCAGGTCCTTCGCGCCATCGGCGCGCGAGACATGGACCAGCACGCCCGAAAGCGCGCCCAGCCCCATCACGATGCCCGGAAAGGTGAGCGCGCGGCTCGCCCCCAGCGCGGCCACCTCCTCCGTGCCGGTGAAGCCGACGACGATCACGTCGGTGACGTGGAGGATCGTCCAGTTGAGGCTGGTCAGCGCCACCGGCCAGGCAAGCGACAGGATTCGGCGCATCTCGGCGGAAAGGGCGGGGGAGAGGCGCATGGGACGGCGCGCTTAGCGGATTTCGCGCCGTTTGGAAAAGCGTGCGGCAATGGCTTGCATTGTCCGAAACGCATTGCTAGGGGCCGCTGCCTTACCAGCCGTCGGTATTCATTCGACGGAGTTTCACGTGCGGTCGTGGCGGAACTGGTAGACGCGCAACGTTGAGGTCGTTGTGGCCGAAAGGCCGTGGAAGTTCGAGTCTTCTCGACCGCACCAGTGAAACATGCAGCGCCCGGCGGAGCCGGGCGCGGGCTCCCATCCGCGGTGCCGCGATTTTTTCCAGAACCGGGCAAACTTCTGCGACAAGTGGCGATTAGCCACGCGGCATTCATGCAAGCGGTGTCACGTGCGCCGCGGGTCTTCGATTAGGGTGGGGGAATTGATGCGTTCGAGGTTGAAGCTGGGTTGTGCGGTTGCCGGTCTGCTCGTCGGCGCGATGCCCGGCGGGGCATTGGCCCAGGCGCAGCAGCAGCCCATGCCTTCGCCGAGCCAGGATCCTCCCGCCCGGCAGCATGCGTCGCAGCCGGCCGCCGCGCAGGATCAGGGTCCGGACGAGACCGGCGACGAAGGCACGATCGTCGTCAACGGCGTGCTGCCCGGCGCGGTCAAGACCGACGTCAAGCCCGAGGTCCAGCTCAATCCGGCCGATATCCGTGCCTATGGCGCCTCGAACGTCTCGGAGCTGATCACGGCGCTGCAGGCGCAGCTCGGCAGCAGCTCGGGCCGCGGCGACGAGCAGCCGGTGATCCTGATCAGCGGCCGCCGCTCGAGCATGAACGAAGTGCGCGACCTGCCCACCGAGGCGATCGACCGGATCGACATCCTGCCCGAGGAAGTCGCCCTGCAATATGGCTATGGCGCCACGCAGAAGGTGATCAACTTCGTGCTGCGCAACCGCTTCCAGGCGGTCACCACCGTGCTGGAGGGGCAGATGCCCACCGCCGGCGGCAATGCGACCGAGAGCGCCAATCTCAACATCCTGAAGCTCAACCGCAACGGGCGGGTGACGCTCGACGTCAAGTACAATCAGAACTCCGCGATCCTCGAGAGCGAGCGCGGCGTGAGCCGCGTCGGAAACTCGCTGTTCGACACGCGGGGCAACATCACCGGCATCGGCGGGGGGGAGATCGATCCGGCGCTGAGCGCATTGGCGGGCAAGCCGGTGACGGTCGCCGGGGTTCCCGTGAGCGGCCAGCAGTCGCTCGCCGGCTACGCCGCCAATGCCAATGATCCCAACGTCACCGATCTCACGCCCTATCGCACGCTGGTGGGCCCGGCGAAGAACCTGACGATCAGCGGCATCTACAATCGCGCGCTCTCGGCCAAGGTGAGCGCCACCGCCACCGTCAATCTGGACGTCAACGAGAGCGAATCCTGGCTCGGCCTGCCGAGCGCGACCTTGCTCCTGCCCGCCGGCAACCCGTTCTCGCCCTTCGGCCAGAATGTCGAGCTGCGGCGCTATTACGACAATCTCAATCCCCTCACCCGCTCGAGCGGCAGCCAGTCGCTGCGCGGCGAAGTGACGATCAACGGCGACAGCGCGCCCTGGATCAGCAGCTGGCGCTGGTCGCTCAACGCCAACTACCAGCAGACCGGCAGCGACACGACCACCACGCGCGGCGTCGATCCGTCGCAGATGCAGGCGCTGCTCAACGCCAACGACGCCAGTTTCAATCCGTTCGCGGCGATCCCCTACGGCCTGGTCGGCAGCCGGCCGGACGACTGGACCGAGTCGACGACCAAGGTGGGCAATATCGAGTTCCTCACCAACGGCCCGCTGTTCAAGCTGCCGGCCGGCGACGTGACCACCAGCGTCCGCGTGGCGGGCCGCACCAACGATCTTTCGGGCAAGTCCTTCCGCTCGGGCCAGTACAGCGCGAGCGACATCTCGCGCGACATCGGCGCCGTGCGCGGCAACATCACCGTCCCGATCACCAGCCGCCGCCGGGCGGTGCTCGACGCGGTCGGCGACTTCTCGGTCAACGCCAATTTCGAGATCGAGCAGCTGTCGGACTTCGGCCGGCTGACCACGACCGGCTATGGCTTCAACTGGTCGCCCATCACCCAGGTCCAGGCGATCGTCAGCTTCATCAACGACAGCAACGCGCCGACGCCGGGCCAGCTCGGCAATCCCGTGGTCACCACGCCCAACGTGCCCATCTATGATTTCGTGCGCGGCGAGAGCGTCAACATCACTCAGATCACCGGCGGCAACCCGTCGCTGGGTGCCGACAGCCGGCATGTGTTCCGCGTCGGGCTCAACATCCGGCCGCTCACCGAGACCAATCTCGGCATCGTGGTGAACTATACCAATGTGCGCTTCCGCAACGCGATCCAGAACTTTCCGGGCGCGTCGGAGGAGCTCGAGGCCGCCTTCCCCGATCGCTTCGTGCGGGACGGCAGCGGGCGGCTGCTCAGCCTCGATACCCGCCCGGTGAACTATGACCGGACCGCGCATTCCGAGCTGCGCTGGGGCTTCAACCTGTTCATCCCGATCGCCTCGCCGCAGCAGAAGCGCATGCGCGAGCGCCGCGAGGCGTTCATGAAGGCGCGCGAGGAATCGCGCCGCACCGGCCAGCCGATGCCGGCCGAGATGACGGCGATGTTCGACCAGTTCCGCCGCCTCGGCCAGCAATCGAGCCTGTTCGGCGGCACGCTGAACCAGCAGTTCCGTGGCCCGCGCCCCGACGGGCAGCAGGGCCAGGGGCCGCAGCCGGACCAGGGACAGGGACGCGTGCAGACCGACGGGCCCGGCCCGGGCCCCGGCGGCGGTCCGGGCGGCGATGGCGGCCCGCGCCGCTTCGGCGGACCCGGCGGGGGCGGCGGTGGTGGTCGCGGCGGCTTTGGCGGCGGCGGCGGTGGCAACCGCATCCTGCTCAGCGCCTATCATACCTGGGTGCTCAAGGACGAGATCCAGATCCGGCCGGGCCTGCCGGTGATCGACCGTCTCGACGGCGAGGGATCGCAGTCGATCGCCGCGCACCGGGTGGATTTCACCGCCGGCATCAAGCGCGACGCGCTGCTGCTCCAGCTCAACGGCAACTGGCAGAGCGGCACCCGCACCACCAGCGGCACCGCGACGATTCCGGGCGGCGCGACGGAGCTCAATTTCGGCAGCCTCGCCAAGCTGAACCTGCTGGCCGAGTTCAATCCGGGCCAGGACATCGACTTCCTGCTCAAGCACCCCTGGTTCCGCGGCTCGCGGGTCCAGTTCCGGATCGACAATCTGTTCGACGCCCGCCAGCGGGTGACCGATCAGAACGGCATGACGCCCGCGGCCTATGCGCCCAATCTGCGCGATCCCATCGGCCGCACGATCAAGCTCACCTTCCGCAAGCAGTTCTTCTGATCGGCTGATCAGTGCGGTAGCGGCGCGCCGGCCTCGCGGCTGGCGCGCAGGCCGGGGCGGAAGCGGCCCTGCTGGTCCTGGTCCATGATCCGGCGATAGAGCAGAGTGATCGAGACGCGGCGGTTGCGCGGATCGGCGGGATTGTCGACGATCAGCGGCTCGCGGTCCGCCACGCCCTCGATCCGCTCGAAGCGCATCTCGGTCACGCCGCCGGAGAGCAGCCGCCGGCGCGTGGCCTCGGCCCGGCCGCTCGACAGCATCCAGTTGTTCATCGCCAGCGGGTCGCCATAGCCCAGGCTGTCGGTATGGCCGCGGATCATGATCGGGTTCTCCATGCCCCGGATCGAATCCGCGATCGTGCCGATCAGCGCGCTCGCCTCGGGCACGAGCGCCGTCGTGCCCAGGTTGAACATCGAATAATTGGCATCGTCGAGCAGGTCGATCCGCATCCCGTCGCGCGTCGGCACGAAGCGGACGTGATTGCCGAGCTTGGCCAGTGCCGGCGTCGCCCGCATCCGCTCGCGGATGCGCTTGGCGGTCTCGTCGAAATTCTTCTGGTCCTGCTGGGTCAGCGCGCGCTGGTCCTTCAGCGTGCCCTTGGCGCCGGTGCCGACATTGTTGCCGCCGCTGCCGCCCACCGGCACGGTGAGCGCCCGCGTGCCGGTCTGCGAGGCCTTGCCCGGATAATTGTCGCGCTGGTTGATCGCCTCGCCGCCGAACAGGCCGTTCGAGCCGGCGCTGTTCTGCTTCAGCTCGACGAGCGTCGGCGCGAAATAATCGGCCAGCGCCTTGCGCTGCTTCTCGGTGGTGGCGCCCAGGATCCAGAGCAGCAGGAAGAACGCCATCATCGCGGTCACGAAATCGGCATAGGCGACCTTCCAGGCGCCGCCGTGATGGCCGCCATGCCCCTCGACGATGATCTTCTTGACGATGATCTTCGGCTGGAGCTGGTTTCCATGGGGTGCGCGCGGAGCGGCCATTTATGCGGCTCCCGCCGCGGCACCGCACCAGCCCGTCGAACACCTCGCCGAAGCCCGGCTGGTTGGCGTGCGCGATGCTGGAGCGGGCGGCCTCGATCACCAGCGGCTGCGGATGGCCGTGGAGCGAGGCGATGATGATCTGCTTCACCACGTGATAGATCGCCGAATCGGCGTCGATCACCTGCTGCAACCGGCCGGCCAGCGGGGCGACGATGCCATAGGCCAGCAGCACGCCCATGAAGGTGCCGACCAGCGCCGAGCCGATCATCGCGCCCAGGATGCTCGGCGGCTTGTCGATCGAGCCCATCGTCTTCACCACGCCGAGCACGGCGGCGACGATGCCGAGCGCCGGCAGCGCGTCGCCCAAGGACTGGAGCGTGGTCTGCGGACCCTGGACCTCGTGGTGGTGGGTCTTGATCGAGTTGTCCATCACCTCTTCGACCGCGTGCACGTCGAGCGTGCCCGACGAGACGACGACGAGGCGGAGCGTGTCGGTGATCAGGTTGATCAGCGTGTGATCGGCGAGCAGGCGCGGATATTCGGCGAAGATCGCGGAGGACTTGGGATCCTCGACATGCGGCTCGAGCGCGATCGGCCCTTCGGTCCGCAGCATCTTCATCAGCTTCGAGACGAGGAAGATCGTGTCGAGATAATCCTGCTTCTTGTACTTCGGTCCCTTCAGCACCTTGACCAGGCCGCCGCCGAGCGCCTTCAGCTCCTTCGTCGAATTGCCGATGACGAGCGCGCCCATGGCGGCGCCGCCGATGATCAGCATCTCGTGCGGGATCGCTTCGAGCACGGGGCCGAGCGCGCCGCCGGTGATCGCGAAACCACCGAAGACCATCGCGAGCAGGATGACGAGGCCGATTGCCGGAAACATGTGCGCGAAGAACCCCTGTTTTGACGTTTCGGTTAACGACCGCTTCGCCGTGATCTTCAGCGGAAAAACATGGTTAATTCGTTACCGGCGCGAATTATTTCGCCGTTTCGCTTGGGTTTTCGCCGGGGGCCGCCTAGCGCGAGAGCCTTGGCAAACCCTTGAAACTACGTTCGTCATCCCCGCGCAGGCGGGGATGACGGTTGAAGGAATATGAGTCCCCCAACCCAGCCGCGCGGCGGCAGGCGCAATCCCATTGGGCAGCGCCCGCAGGTGCTTACTTGATATAGTCGAACAACGAGACGCTGTTCAGCTTGGAGAAGCTGGCCTGGGTCGCCTGGAGCACGGTCAGCGTCTTCTGCAGGTTCGCCACCGCGGTGGGGATGTCGGTGTCCTCGATGCCCGAGCGGGTCGCCTCGCGCGTTTCCGCCACATCGGTGAGCCGGTCCGCCTGGAGGTCGAGCCGCGCGCCGCGCGCACCCACCGAGGCGCGGGCGAGCGCCACCGTGTCGAGCGAGGCGTTGATCCCGTCCAGCGCCGTGGCACCGGCCGCCTGCACGTCGCCGCCCGCCTTGAGCGCGTCGGCAAGGTTGCCGAGGACCGCGAACATGTCGGCGCCGGCGGGGCTGAACACCCGCTGGCCGCTGATCGTCGGCTGGATGCTCTCGCCGTCGCCGATCGGGATCGCGGAGGGCTCGCCGGTGCCGGCGAAGCTGATCGAGCCGTCGGCGTTCTTCACATAGGCGGTGTCGCCGGTCGCGCCGCCGAACAGCGGCTGGCCGCGAATATCGTCCTTGGTGTTGGCGAGCGCGAACAGCGTGTCGCGGATCGAGCTCAGCTCCGCGCCGATCGACGCGCGATCCGAGTTCGAAAGCGTGTCGTTCTTGGCGCGGGTCGCGAGCTCCAGGGCGCGCTGCAGCTGCGTCTCGACGCTCTCGAGCGTCTGGTCGGTCTGCGAGACCACGCCCTGGGCGACCGTGATGTTCGCCTTGTAGGTGGCGTCGGCGGTGGTGGCGCGCTGGATCTGCTGCAGCTTGATATAGGCCGCCGCGTCCGAGACCGCGGTCACGCCCAGCTTGGTCGTGGCGATCTGGGTCTGGGTCTTGTCGGCCTCGGCGGTGAGCTGGGTCATCAGCGACACCGGCCGGCTGTACATCTGCGAAGTGGAGATGCGCATGATCGTTTACCTGATATCGAGGAGCGATTGCAGCGTCTCGCGCGCGATCTGGATCACGCGGGTGGACGCCTGATAGGCCTGTTGGAAGCGCATCAGGTCGACCGCCTCCTCGTCGATGTTCACGCCGCTCACCGAATCGCGCGCCGAGACGGCGGCGTCGCGGATCGCGGTCTGCGCGTCGGCCACGCTGTTGCGGCCCGAAAGCGCCGCGCCATTGGCCGCGGTGAGATCGGTCACGCCCTGCTCGAACTTGCCGCTGGTGCGCAGCGCGTCGAAGCCGGCGAGGTTGCTGTTGTCGCGCTGGCCCGCGCCCGCCGCCGCCGCGGCGATCCCGCGCGGGTCGGTCATGACCGTGCCGAGCTGATAGGCGGGGTCGCCCACCGTGAAGATCGGCTGGCCGGCATTGCCCTGCAGGTCGCTGCCCGCCGCCTGGACGGCATTGACGCCCTCGGCGAAATCCCTGGCCATCTGGCTGATCTGGTCGCGGGCCGCCGCGATGCGCCCGCCGCTCTCGGCGATGCCGGCGAGCGCGCCGCCGCCCGGCGACATCGGCTGGACCTGGCCGCTGCTCTGCTTGACCGCGAAGGAGAAGGCGCCCTCGTCGTTGCTCAGCTGCGTGACCTGGGCCGCCTGCGCGCCCTCGACCAGCAGCGGGCCGGTATTGCCGCCGGCGTGCACGGTGGCCCGGCCGTAATTGTCGAAGCTCACCGTCACGTCGGTCAGCGCGCTCATCTGCTCGAGCATCTGGTCGCGCTGGTCGAGCAGCGCGGCCTGGCCGGCGGTGCCGTCACTGGCGCGCGCCAGGCCGGCATTCACCTTGGCGAGGCTGGCCGAAAGGTTGTTGAGCTGCGTCACCGCGGTCTCGGCCGAGGCCTTGAGATCGGTCATCGCGCCGTCGAGCGCCTTGCCGGTGGCGCCGAAGGCGGCGGCGACGCCGGCGGCATTCTCCAGCATCGTCGCGCGCGCGGGCAGCGCGGTCGGGTCCGCCGCCACGGCCTTGGCCGAAGTGAAGAAGGCGGTGAGCTGGTCGCCCAGCTTGTTCTGGGTAAGGCTGCTGTCGATCCGCCCGAGCCAGGTGGCGCCGGCGAGAGTGCGGGCGAGATCGGAGCTCGCGCTGCGTACTTCGGTCGCCTTGAAGGCGTCGGCCGCGCGCGTGACGCCGCCGACATTGGCGCCCAGGCCCGAATTGATCGCGCCGGTATTGCCGCCGGTCGCGACGACTTCGCGGACCGTGGCGACGCGGCGCGAATAGCCCGCGGTCGCGGCATTGGCGATATTGTCCGACGTGGTGGCGAGCGCCGACTGATAGGCGCGGGCGCCGCTGGCGCCGATCGAGAGCAGGTCGGTCATTTGACGGTGCCTCCGTTCGTCGCGGCCGGCGCGGCATCCGGTGCGGGCGCCGTTTCGGTCTTGAGGTTCCTGGCCAGGAAGGCGGTCATCGCCTTGCCGATCCCGATCGGGGCGTGCACGGCCATGCTCTGGGCGAGCTGCTGGTCCTGCATGTCGCGGAACTGGTCCTCGCCCTTGCTGTCGAACAGCCCGTCGCCCAGCCTGGCCTGGCGCATCGACTTCAGCATCATGCCCGTGAAGACCGCCTCGAAGCGCTGGCCGGCGGCTTCGAGATTCTCCTTGGACGCCAGGCGCGACGTGTCGGTCGACACGCCGCCCGACGGGCTGCCGATGGGGCCGAGCAGCTTGCTCACAGGACGATCAGCTCCGCCTTGAGCGCGCCGGCTTCCTTGAGCGCCTCGAGGATGGCGACGAGGTCCGCCGGCGACGCGCCGATCGCGTTCACCGCTTTGACGACGTCGGAAAGCTTCGGGCCCGGTGCCATCAGGAACATGGGTCGCTTCTCCTCTTCGACGCCCAGCGTGCTGTGCTGCTCGGTGCGGGTCTCGCCCTTGCTGAACGGCGCGGGCTGGCTGACACGCTGGTTCTCATCAATACGAACGGTCAGTTTACCATGGGTTACCGCGGCGGGGCTGACGCGGACGGCGGAGTTGATCACCACCGTGCCGGTGCGCGCGTTGACGATCACCTTGGCGGGGGCTTCCGCCGCCTCGACGGTGAGGTTCTCGACTTCGCTCATCAGCTCGGCGCGCACGTCGCGGCCCGCGGGGGCCTGGATGGCGATCGAGACGCCGTCGATCGCCCGGGCGCGGCCGGTGCCGAAGCGCAGGTTGATCGCGTCCTGCACGCGCTGCGCCGTGGTGAAGTCGGCACGGGCGAGGTTGAAGGTGAGGAACGGCGACCTGTCGAAGCCGGTATCGACCGTGCGCTCGACCGTGGCCCCTTCCGGGATGCGGCCCGACGACGGCGTGTTGACGACGATCTTCGAGCCGTCGGCCCCCTCGGCGCCCAGGCCGCCGACCGCGAGGTTGCCCTGCGCCATCGCATAGATCTGGCCGTCGGCGCCCTGAAGCGGAGTGAGAATCAGGGTGCCGCCGCGCAGCGACTTGGCCTTGCCCATCGACGAGACGGTGATGTCGAGCTTCTGGCCCGGCTTGGCGAAGGGCGGCAGCTCGGCGGTGATCATCACCACCGCGGCGTTCTTCAGGCCCGGCGCCACGCCCTGGGGCAGCTGCAGCCCGAAGCGCGAGGCGACGCCCTTCATCGACTGGACGGTATATTCCAGATTGTCGTCGCCCGTGCCCGGCAGGCCGACGACGATGCCATAGCCCGTGAGCTGGTTGGTGCGGATGCCCTGGAAGCCGCCCAGGTCCTTCACGCGCTGGGCGTGCGCCGCGGGAACGGCGGCGGCGCCAAGAGTAATTGCCGCCAGGGCGGCGAGGGCGAGGAAGCGGCGGATCATGTCTCTGCTCCGGCTTAGAAGGGGCTGATCGCGGAGAAGAACCGGCTCAGCCAGCCCTGGCGGCTGGCGCGGGCGACGTCGCCCTTGCCGGTATAGGCGATGCGGGCATCGGCGACGCGGGTCGACAGCACGCGATTGTTCGCGTCGATATCGGCGGTGCGCACCAGGCCCTTGATCTGGACGAACTCGTCGCCCCGGTTGAGCGTCACCCGCTTCTGGCCCTGCACCAGCATCGTGCCGTTGGGATAGACCGCGGCGACGGTGACGCTGATCTCGCCGGAGAGCGCATTGGCCTGGTCGGCCGTGCCGGTGCCGTTGAAGTTGCGCTTGCCGCTCACGCTGGCATCGCTTTCCTTGAACAGCGAGAGCGCGCCGGTGGTGGGCGGCGTGAGGCCGAAGCCGCCGCCGCTGTCGAGCTTGGTGCCCGCCGATTTGGAGGCAGCGGTCTTCTCGACCAGCAGGATCGTCAGCGGATCGCCGACGCGGCGGGCGCGCATGCCTTCGTAGAGCGCGGCATAGCCGTCGCCCGCCTGGAAGATGCCGCCATTGGCGGGCGGCTGGACGGCGACCGGCGCGGGCAGCGTCGCGGAGAAATCCTCCGGCTGCTTCTTCTTGCCGATGCCGAGGAACTGCGCCTGGGCGGGCGTCGCGGCGAAGGCGAGCCCGGCGGCGAGCAGCGTGGCGGCGGCGAGGGCGTGGAGATGCTTCATGATCCGCCCTCAGATGTTCTGGTTGACATATTTGAGCATCTCGTCGGTCGCCGAGATCATCTTCGAGTTCACCTCATAGGCGCGCTGGGTCTCGATCATGTCGACCAGCTCCTCGACGACGTTGACGTTCGAGCCTTCGAGCATGCCCTGGCGGATCGTGCCGCGGCCATCGATGCCGGCATTGCCGAGCGCGACGGTGCCGCTCGCCGGCGTCTCGATCAGGTAATTGTCGCCGACGGCCTGGAGCCCCGCCGGATTGGGGAAGCTCGCCACCTGGATCTGGCCGATCTGGGTAAGGTCGGTCTGGTTCGGCATCTGGGCCGAGACGGTGCCGTCGCTGCCGACGGTGACCGAGATCGCGCCTTCGGGAATGGTGACGCCCGGCATCACCTGATAGCCCTCGGCCGTGACCAGCTGGCCCTCCGCCGAGCGCGAGAAATTGCCCGCCCGGGTATAGCCCAGGCCGCCGCCGGGCAGCTGGATCTGGAAATAGCCATTGCCGTCGATCGCCATGTCGAGGCCGTTGCCCGTGGTCTGGAGCGAGCCCTGCGTCTCGAGCCGCTGCGTGCCCTGGATGCGCACGCCGGTGCCCAGGTTCAGGCCGGTCGCGTATTTGGTCTCCGCGGTCGAGGCGGCGCCGGGCGCGGTGACGACCTGATAGGCGAGCGTCTCGAAGCTGGCGCGGTCCTTCTTGAACGCCGTGGTGTTCACGTTCGCCAGGTTGTTCGAGATGACCCGCATGCGCGTATCCTGGGCGTCGAGGCCCGTGCGCGCGATGTGCAGTGCTGCCGATCCCATGTTCTAACTCCTCATCAGGACGGCATCCGCATCAGCGATGCGGTGCTCTCGTCCATGTTCTTGGCTTCCTTGAGCAGGTTGGCCTGCACTTCGTAGGCGCGCTGGTTCTCGATCATGTCGACCAGCGCCTGCGTCAGGTTCACGTTCGACTGCTCGAGCGAACCGGAAGTCACCTTGGCGTCCATGTCCTCGGGCAGCACGCCGCCGCCCTTCACATGGAGAAGATTGTCGAGCCCCTTGGCGGTCTGGCTGCCGCCGGTGCTCGCCAGCTTGATCTTGCCGACTTCCTGGGGCTGGGTCGGGTCGCCGCCGCGCGGCACGATCGAGAGGGTGCCGTCCTCGGAGATGCTGATCCGGTCGGCGGGCGGCACGGTGATGGGGCCCCCCGACCCCATCACCGGGAAACCGTCGCCGGTTTCCAGCACGCCCGAGGGCGCGATCCGGAGATCGCCGCGCCTCGTATAGGCTTCGGTGCCGTCGGTCGCCTGGACCGCGATCCAGGCGTCGCCGTTCACCGCGACGTCGAGCGGGTTGCCGGTCTGGACCATCGTGCCCTTCGAGCGGTCGAAGTCGTTGACTTCCTCCGCGGCCATCTGGCGCGAATCCATGCCGGTGCCCTGCAGGACCAGCCGGTCGAAGCTGACGCGCTCGGCGCGGAAGCCGATGGTCGAGGCGTTCGCGATGTTGTTCGCGATCGTCGCCTGCGACTGCATCTGGCTCCTGAGCCCGGACATCGCGGTATAGACAAGCCGGTCCATTGCTTACTCCTCCTCAGCCGATCCGATCAGCTGCGGATGTTGAAGATCGTCTGGGACATCTGGCTGGCGGTATCGAGCGCCTTGGCATTCGCCTGGAAGTTGCGCTGCGCCGCGATCAGATTGACCAGCTCTTCGGTGATGTCGACGTTCGAGCGCTCGATCGCGCCCGACATCAGCCCGCCGAACCCGTTGGTGCCCGGCTCGCCCAGGCGGGCATCGCCCGAGAAGCCGGTGGCCGCCCAGGTCGAGTTGCCGAGCTGGCGCAGGCCCGCATTGTTGGTGAAGCTGGCGAGCACGACCTTGCCCAGCGCCTGGGTGTCGCCGTTCGAGAAGCTGGCGGTCACGGTGCCGTCATCGGCGATCGTCACGCCCTCGATCTGGCCGACGGGCGAGCCGTCCTGCTTGGTCGAGTTGAGGCTGAACGGCGAGCTCACCTGGGTGGTGCCCTGGGTCAGGTCGAGCTTGAGCACCTGCTCCGAAGTCGCGCCCGGCGCCAGGAAGCCCATGAAGGTGATCGGCGTGGTCGGCTCGGACAGCTTGCCGGTGCTGTCGAACTTCAGCTCGAACTGCTTCATCGTGGTGGGATCGTCGCCGGCATTGAGCTGCTGGTCGCCGACGAACGAATAGACTTTCCAGGTGCTGGTCGCGTCGCTGTCGGTCGGCTTGGTCTCGCGGACGAAATAGTTGGTCAGCGTCAGCGCGTTGCCGTTCGCGTCATAGACCGTCGTCTGGACCGACTGGTTGTAGGTGGTCGGGTCGAAACGGTCGAACTTGTAGCCGGCGCTCTCGAACTTGGGGTTGGTCGAGGGGATCGCCGAGCCGGCATTGAGGTTGAGGCCGAGCTTGACGTTCTCGGTCGCCTGGGGCGTGCCGCTGGTCTGGGGCAGGCGCAGGCTCACCGTCGAGGACAGGCCGGTCGCGACCACCGCGCCCGAGCCGTCCACCGGATAGACCTGCAGCTTGTTGCCCTGCGCGTCGACCACATAGCGATCGGCATCGACCTGGAAGCTGCCGTTGCGGGTATAGGCAACGCCATTGCCGCTCTTCTCGTCGCCCTTGACGATGAAGAAGCCATCGCCCGAGATCGCGACGTCGAGCGAGGAAGACGACTGGGTGAAGCCGCCCTGGCCGAACTGCTGGCGCACCGCCTTCACGACCACGCCCGAGCCGACCATCTGGGTCGGGTTCATGTTGGCGGTCGACGCGATGACGTCGGCGAACTGGGTGGTGCTCTTCTTGAAGCCGTTGGTCTGCACGTTCGCGAGATTGTGCGAGATCGTCGACATGTCGGTCTGCGCTGCCTGCAGGCCGGAGAGCGAGGTGAAGAAGGACATTTTCCGTTACTCCGTGGAAAAAATGGATTCAGCCGACCTGCCAGACGGCGTCGGTGGACACGTTGCCGATGCCCGGAAGCGTGAGGACGGGCTTGCCGTCGGATCCCATCGAGACGGCCGTGACCGGCGCCCAGACCAGCGGATAGGCCTTGACGCTGCCGGTGCCGTTGGTGGCGGTGACGCTGACCGTGAAGGGGCCCGCGCCGGCACTTTCGCCGGCATCGGTCTTGCCGTCCCAGTCCCAGGCGACCGCGCCCTTGCCTTCCTTGCCCATCTCGATCGTCTTCAGCGTGTTGCCGTTCTGATCCTTGATGGTGACGGAGACGTTGGTCGCGTCCTTGTCGAGCGCCACGGCGCCCGCCAGGCCGCCGCTGGTGCGCGGATAGGCGGTCGATCCCTGGACGAGCACGTTCTTGCCGACATAGCCGAGCGCGTCGTTGAGCGTGCCGCCGTTCAGCTTGCTGGCGATCGACTTCAGCGTCGAGCTCATCTCGGTGATGCCCGAGAGCGACGAGAACTGCGCCATCTGGGCGACCATCTGGCTGTTGTCGACCGGCTGGAACGGATCCTGGTTCTTCAGCTGGGCGGTCATCAGCGCCAGGAAGTCGGAGACGTTCATGTCGGTCTTGCCGAGCCGGGACGTGTCCTTCGTGTCGAGCGTGGTGCCGCTCGTCGTGCTCGTCTTGTTGTACCGGGAGATGCCCAGCCCGGCGAGGGTGTTGTCGAAGTCACTCATGATCAGCGGCCCAGCTTGAGGGTGTCGACGATGAGCTGCTTGGCAGTCTGCATCACTTCGACGTTGTTCTGGTAGTTCCGGGCGGTCTCCATCATGTCGACCAGCTCCCGGGTCTCGTCCACGGCGGCTTCCCAGACATTGCCGTCCTTGTCGGCCATGGGGTTGCCGGGATCGTAGCGCTTGGTGGGATCGGAGCCCGCGGTGACGACCTGCTCGACATCGACGGTCGACATGCCGCTGGCCTCGTCGAAGGCGGTGCGGAACACCGGCTTGATCGTGCGATAGGCGGCGTCGGCGCTCGACGCGACCGTGCCGACATTGGCCAGGTTCGACGCCGTGGTGTTCATCCGCACCAGCTGCGCGCTCATCGCGCGGCCGGATACCTGGAAGATGGATAGCGGCTGGTCGCCCATGCTCATTCTCCCTTCAGCGCGCGCGTGATCTGGTTGATGCGGCCGTTGAGGAACGACAGCGTCGTCTGATACGCGACGGCATTCTCCGCGAAGGCGGTCTGTTCGGTGGTGAGCTCGACGGTGTTGCCGTCGGCCGAGGGCTGGAGCGGCACGCGGTAGAGCGTGTTGGCGTCGATCGCCGCGTCGAGCGAGCCGCCCGGCGTGGTCGCGCCGTTCAGCGCGGCGCGGAAATCCACGTCCCTGGCCTTGTAGCCGGGGGTCGAGGCGTTCGCGATGTTCGACGCCAGCATGCCCATGCGCTGCGAGCGCACGGCAAGCGCCGCGCCGTGTACGCCGAAAAGCTTGTCATCGGGCATTGCACGTCTCCCGCACAAAAGGTTCGCCGGGTTCCCTGCAACCGCCGTGCCAATTTGCCTGAAGGTGTGAAAAAACCCGGTTTCCCCTCAGGGCCGGCAAGTCGCGGCAAGGTTTTGCCGGTGCGGCGGCAGGCGGTTGCCGCTCCATCGGGCCTGGCGGGCATTTCGCGCCGGCCCGCGCGGTTGGCCCGTGTCTTGCACCCACGCAGGCATGGACATGAATGCACTTCCCGCCCTGGGTACCTTCCTCGATCCGCTCGCGCTCGCCATTGTCGGCGGGGGGACGCTGGCCGGCACCCTGCTGCGCAGCGCTTCGGGCGACCTGGCGCGGGGTGCCGCGGCGCTCGGCGTGCTGCCGCGCCGCCGCTTCGATGCCGAGCCCCTGCTCGCCCAGGTCTCCGCGCTGGGCCGGATCGCGCGGCGCCACGGCGTGATCGCGCTCGATCGCTCGAAGATCGAGGATCCGGACATCGCCGCGGCCGTTGCCGCGATCGTCGACGGCGCGGGGCCACGGGAAGTCGAGACGCTGCTCGAACAGCGTCGCTGCGCGCGCGTCGAGCGCCAGCGCGGCGCATGGGAGGTCTGGTCCGGCGCGGCCGAGCTGGCCCCGGCGATGGGCATGGTCGGCACGCTGCTCGGCCTGGTCGGCATGTTCGCCGCGATGAAGGATCCCCAGGCGATCGGCGGCGCCATGGCCGTCGCCCTGCTCGCCACTCTTTATGGCGCGCTGCTCGCCAATCTCGTGCTGCTGCCGGTCGCCGTGCGCCTGAAGCGCCGCGCCCGGCACGAGGCGCAGGAGCGGCTCCGCCTCCAGCCGGCGCTCGCCGCCCTGGCCGGGATCGAGCCGGGCACCGGCCGGATAAAGGAGATCGCGGCGTGACCATGTTCGACGAGGACGAGCCCGCGCGCGCGCCCTGGCTGGTCACGCTGGCCGACCTGTCGCTGCTGCTCGTCGGCTTCTTCGTCTTCCTCCAGGCGACCCAGGTCGATCCCGCCAAGCTCGCCGCGGGCATCCGCGCGGGCTTCGGCGCGCACGAGGCCGCGCCCGCCGCCATGCCGGTCGACATCGCCACCGCCACCGGCTTCGCGCCGGGTTCGGCAGTGCCCGTCGATACCGGCTCGGCGCTGGAATGGGCGCGCGGCGCCGCGCGCGACCCGCGGACCCTGTTGCGCATCACCGGCGAAGTCGACGGATCGGAAGCGGATGTCGATCCGGCCACCGGCAGCGGCCCGATCCTCGCCGCCGATCGCGCCCGCGCCGTCGCCGCCCTGCTGGTCGGCCAGCGCGCGGTCGATCCCGCGCGCATCATGATCTCCACCGGCCGCGGCCAGCGCCGCGCCGTCCTCGCCCTCGGCTTCGAGGGAGACCGGCAATGATCCGCCGCCCGGCAATCGCCACGCCTCTTTCAATGGAGAAGACCATGTTCCTCGCCATCGCTCTCGTCACCGCCGCACCCGCCGGCGCGCAGGATTTCCAGTCGACCCAGGCGCTCGACGCGATCGTCGCTCAGTTCGCCGGCAAGCCCGTCGGCGCGCAGGGCGGGGCGATCGCCCCGATCGACCGGCGGCTGAAGCTCGCCTCCTGCCCCGCGCCCCAGCTCGAATGGCGCAGCGAGAATCGCGACGCGGTCGTGGTGCGCTGCATGGCGCCGGCCTGGAAGATCTTCGTGCCCGTGGCCGCGGTGCCCCGCCCCCGGGCCGAGCAGCCCGTGCCGATGCCCGCCACCACGCTCGTCCGCCCGGCGATCCCGGTGAAGGTGGAGCCGGTGATCAAGCGCGGCGACGCAGTCACGGTCGAGGCGGGGGCCGAGGGGTTCGCGATCTCGCGCCAGGGCATCGCGATGAACGACGCGCCTCCGGGCGGCCGGATCGGCATCAAGGTGGACGACAGGCAGCCGCCGATCCAGGCGATCGCGATCGAGCCCGGCCGCGCCCGCCTGCCCGGCTTTGCCGAGGGCAGCTGAAATTTTTCCGTAAAGCTTCGCGCGCCCTGGCCGTTTGAAGGGCTGCAGGCACAGCTAGGATCGCAGGCAATGGTGGACTCAATCGGCACGAAGGGAGGCGCGGTCAACGATCGTCGCACCGTGCCCGTTGACCCCGCCGCCCGCGTGGCGGCGGTGCGCCCGGTCGCGAGCGACGCGCCGGCGGTGCGGAGCGCCGCGGCGGAGATCGCCGTGGAACAGGCGGCGCGGCCGCCGGTCGACACCGATCGGGTCTCGCGCATCCGCAAGGCGATCCACGACAACAAGTTCCCGCTTTCTCCCTCGACGATCGCCGACCGGCTGCTCGCCTTCAAGCTCGATTGGAAGTCCCGTGAACCGTCGTGACGCGCTCATCCAGGTGATCGAATGCCTTCACGCCGAGATCGCGGCGCTCAAGGCGAACGACGTCGCCGCGCTCGAGGCGGCCACCCGCACCAAGCTGGCCGCGATCGACACGGTCGCGCTGCACGACGGCGAGGCGCCCGGCCCCGAGATCCGCGAGCTCGCCGCCGAGGCGCACAAGCTCAACGAGACTTGCCGCATCTATGTGAACCTGATGGCGGCAAATGTTCGCCGCCGCCTGCAAATCCTTTCCGGCCAGCAGGCCCCCGCCTACAAGGTGGGCGGCTACGCCCTCGGCTGAACGGGCGTTTCCGACATCCGTTAACCGTAACTGGCACGGTCCTTGCTGTGGATAGCCTCGGATTAGGCTATTCGGATTCCAGGATCGATGAGCGTTACTTCGGTCAACACCAGGGCAAGCGTCCAGACGGCGATCGCCGCGGCAAGCCGCAAGACCGGCATCGACTTCAACTATCTGCTCGGCCAGGCGCAGGTGGAAAGCGGGCTGCGCGCCGATGCGCGCGCCGGCACGTCCTCCGCCACCGGCCTCTATCAGTTCATCGAGCAGAGCTGGCTGGGCGTGGTGAAGCAGCACGGTGCCGAGCACGGCCTGTCCTGGGCCGCCGACAGCATCAGGCAGACCGGCACCGGCCGCTATGTCGTCAGCGATCCCGCCGCGCGCAGCGCGATCCTGGGCCTGCGCAGCGATCCGCAGACCGCGTCGCTGATGGCCGCCGAGCATGCCGCCGACAACAAGGCGGCGCTCGAGGATTCGCTCGGCCGCCCCGCCACCGGCACCGATCTCTACATGGCGCACTTCCTCGGCCTGGGCGGCGCCGGCAAGTTTCTGAGCGCGATGGCCGACAGCCCCGGCCGCACCGGCGCCTCGCTGTTCCCCGCCGCCGCGCGCGCCAATCGCAGCGTGTTCTACGCGTCGAACGGCCAGCCGCGCACGCTCTCGGACATCTATAGCCGCTTCGCCGGCAAGCTCGACCAGGGCGCGGCCGCGGGCGGCGCCGCCGGCATCGCCCCGGACGGGCTCGATGCCGGCTTCGCCGCCGCCGCGCGCGCCTGGAGCGACGGCGACAACGAAGTCGTGCTCGGCAACGGCGCGGTCGATCGCGACCGCCACTGGGTGCAGAACACGCTCGCCCAGCTGAACGTCGCCCAGGGTTCGCCCGGCGAACCGGCGCTCGGCCGCCGCATCGATCCGCTCCGGCCGACGCCGGAGAATGCCAGGCTCGCCTATCTCATGCTCGCGAATCTGGGAGCGTAACCCCCCGTGTCCGCACTCTCGCTTCCCGCAGGGACCGGCCCTGCCCTGAAGAGCTTCGCGCTGCCCGGCGCGATCCTGCTGCTCGTCGCGCTGATGGTGGTGCCGATCCCGGCCTTCCTGCTCGACGCCTTCTTCATCCTCAACATCATGATCAGCCTCGCGGTGCTGATGGTGGCGCTGAACGCGCAGAAGCCGCTCGATTTCTCCGCCTTCCCCACCGTGCTGCTGTTCGCGACGCTGTTCCGCCTCGGCCTCAACGTCGCCTCGACGCGCGTCGTGCTGGTGCACGGCCATGAGGGGGAAAGCGCCGCCGGCCATGTGATCGAGGCGTTCGGCACCTTCATGATCGGCGGCGACTATGTCGTCGGCCTGGTGGTGTTCGCGGTCATCGTGATCATCAACATGATCGTCGTCACCAAGGGTGCCGGCCGCGTCTCGGAAGTCTCGGCGCGCTTCACCCTCGATGCGCTGCCCGGCAAGCAGATGGCGATCGACGCCGATCTCAATGCCGGCCTGATCACGCCCGACGACGCGAAGAAGCGCCGCGAGGAAGTGTCGACCGAAGCCGATTTCTACGGCGCGATGGACGGTTCGTCCAAGTTCGTGAAGGGCGACGCGATCGCCGGCCTGCTGATCCTGGCGATCAACGTGATCGGCGGCCTGATCCTCGGCGTCGCCAGCCATCACATGGCAGTGGGCGAGGCGGCCTCCACCTATGTCCTGCTCGCCATCGGCGATGCGCTGGTCGCGCAGGTGCCGGCGCTGCTGCTCTCGATCGCCGCCGCGGCGATCGTCACCCGCGTCGCGTCGAGCCACGACCTGGCCGGCCAGATCGGCACCCAGTTCGCCAGCCACAAGACCTGGATGCCGGTTGCCGTCATCCTGGGCCTGCTCGGCGTCTTCCCGGGCATGCCGCATTTCCTGATGCTGCCGGCCGCCGCCGCCGCCGGCTTCGCGGCCTGGCGCCTGCGCAAGGCGGCCAACCGCCCGAAGCCCGTCGCCGCGCCGCCGGCCGAGCCGGCCGACCTTTCCAGGATCGGCTGGGACGAAGTGACCGACAACATGCAGGTGATGCTCGACATCGGCTATGGCCTGGTGCCGCTCGTCGACGAGCGGCGCGGCGGCCCGCTGATGGGCCGCATCACCGGGGTGCGCCGCCAGCTCTCCAAGGAGCTCGGCTTCGTCGTGCCCCAGGTGCGCGTGCGCGACGACATCAACCTGGCGCCCTTCACCTATCGCATCGTCATCGGCGGCGTCGTCGTCGCCGAGGACAATGTCTCGCCCGACGAGGTGCTGGCGATCGACACCGGCCAGGCCTCGGGCCGCCTCGACGGCAAGCCGGTCAAGGACCCGACCTTCGGGCTCGACGCGCTGTGGATCGCCCAGGGCGATTCCGATGCCGCCACGGGCCTGGGCTATCTCGTCGTCGATCCGGGCACCGTGGTCGCCACCCATCTCAACCAGTGCCTGATCCAGAATGCGTCGGACCTGCTCGGCCCGGACGAGGTCCAGGCGCTGCTCGACGGGCTCAAGGAGCGTTCGGCCCAGCTGGTCGCGGCGCTGTGCCCGTCGCCGGTGCCGCTCACCACGCTCACCCAGGTGCTGCGCGGCCTGCTCGCCGAGAGCATCCCGCTCAAGGAGTTCCGCCGGATCGCCGCCGCCATCGCGGTCGCCGCCCAGCGGACGCTGGACGCGGACGAGCTGATGGAGCTGATCCGCCCCGAGCTCGGCCCGCTGATCATCCAGCGCCTGTGCGGCGTGCGCGAGCCGCTGCGGGTGATGACGCTCGAAGGCCAGCTCGAGGCGCTGCTCGGCCAGGCGGTCCGCTCGGATCCCTCGAAGCGTCATACGATCGAGCCCGATCTGGGCCGTCGCATCGCCGAGGCGCTGCAGCGCGCCGCCCAGCCGCTGATCGCCGAGGCCAAGCCCTTCGCGCTCGTCGTCCAGCCCTCGATCCGGGTGGCGATCCGCAAGCTGGTCAAGACGATCCTGCCCGACACGCCGGTGATGAGCTTCTTCGAAGTGCCCGAGGACAAGGCCGTCGAAGTCGTCGCGGTGATCGGCGCGCCGGAGGCGCTGCCCGCATGAACGCTTTCACTCCGGGGAAACTGGACGCCATGGCTTCACTGGCCCTTACGCCGCTGACCTACACGCCCACGCCGCCGCGGCGCGATCCCGAGGCGCTGGTGCGCAGGCACCTGCCGCTCGTCCGGCGCATCGCCTGGCACATCCATGGCTCGATGAGCTCGCTCGTCGAGGTGGAGGACCTGATCCAGGTCGGGCTGGTCGCGCTGATCGAGGCGGCGGCGGCGTTCGAGGACCGGGGGCAGGTGACCTTCGAGCAATATCTCGCCACCCGGCTGCGCGGCGCGATGATCGACGAGCTGCGCCGCCAGGCGACCACCACGCGCGGGGCGATGCGCCGGCGCAAGGCCTATCAGGAAGCGATATCGGTGCTGACCAACGAACTGGGCCGCGCGCCCGACGACGAACAGGTCGCCGCCCGGCTCGGCGTGACGCCGGAGAAGCTGCGCGCCGACTATGCCAATGCCGAGGCGGTGCGCTTCGATTCGATCGACGACAGCTATTCGGACGAGAGCCCCTGGTTCATGTCCGACGAGCCCAGCGCCTTCGACCAGCTGGCGGAGAGCGACCAGCGCGAGGCGCTGATCGCGGCGATCGCCGAGCTGCCGGAGCGCGAGCAGCAGGTGATCCAGCTCTATTATGTCGAGGAACTGAATCTCGAGGAGATCGGGCAGGTCCTGGGCGTGGGGGCCGCGCGCATCTGCCAGATCAAGGCGTCGGCGCATGCGCGGCTGAGGAAGGGGCTGGCGCGCCGGCTCGGCTAGTCGCCGCCAGCATCGAGCAGGCGAAATCCCGCATCGCAAGGCGGTCCGGCCGCAGCCTCGCCGATCCGGGCCTTTGCCGGCGCCGCTTGCGCCGCATCGACGCTTGCCGCAGAAATCCCCGCTGACCATTCGGGGGATTGCATGACCAAGCATCTGTTCCTGGCCGGCGCGATGGCGTTGGGCCTGCTGGCGTCGCCGGCCTTCGCGCAGGACGCATGGACCGTCCGCCCCGAATGGGTGCGCGCGCACGAATCCTTCCTTGCCAGCGAGGCGCTGCAGGGGCGCGGCAGCGCGACCCGCGACGAAGCGATCGCCGCCACCTATGTCGGCTCGCAGTTCGAAGGCTATGGGCTCAAGGTCGCGCCGGGCATGACCGGCTATCTCCAGCCCGCCAAGGTGATCCGCTACGCGCTGAACGGCCCGGCGACGCTGACGATCGCGGGCAAGCCGGCCGCCGCGCCCATGGTGCTGGTCGGCGCGGCCGAGAGCATTTCCGGCACGTCCGCGGTGTTCGACGGCGCCGATCTCGCCAAGATCCCGCATGCCCAGGTGCTGTTCGTGACCGGCGGCAAGGCCTCGCCCATGGCGCTGGTCCGCGCCGCCAGCGCGGCCGGGGCGAAGCTGGTGATCGTGCGCGAGGACGATGCGACGCGGGGGCTGGCCAAGGCGCTGGGCGGCAAGCCGCGCATGCCCGCCGGGCTCGAGGGCAAGGCGCCGCCGAGCTATGCCGCCTTCGCGACGCTGCCCTCGGCCGATTTCGACAAGGCGGTGGCCCAGGCCGGCGCGCCGGTCGCGCTCGGCCTGCCGGTGGTGCGCGAGGAGGCGATCACCACCAACGCGATCGGCTGGCTGCCGGGCAGCGATCCCAAGGCGGGCGTGATCCTGGTCACCGCGCATCTCGACCATCTCGGCCGCAAGCCTGACGGCACGATCATGTACGGCGCGAACGACGATGCCTCGGGCACCACCGCGGTGCTCGAGCTGGCCCGGGCGATGGCGGCGGCGAAGCAGGCCCGGCGCGGGCTGTTGTTCGTCGCCTATGGCAGCGAGGAGATCGGGGGCTATGGCTCGAGCTGGTTCGGCGATCACCCGCCGGTGCCGCTCGACCAGATCGTCGCCAATATCGAGATCGAGATGATCGGCGCGCAGGATCCCAAGCTGCCCGCCGGCACGATGATGATGACCGGCTTCGAGCGATCCACCCTGGGCGAGACGCTGAAGGCGCATGGCGCGCTGGTCACCGCCGATCCCTATCCCGAGCAGCGTTTCTTCGAGCGCTCGGACAATTATTCGCTCGCCGTGCGCGGGGTGGTGGCGCACACCATTTCGGGCTGGGCGGTCACGCCGACCTATCACACGCCCGACGACACGCTCGCCAATCTCGACATCGCGTTCATGACGCGCGCGATCCAGTCGCTGGTCGAGCCGCTGCATGCGCTGGCCAACAGCGATGCCCGGCCGCAATGGAAGCCCGGCGGCAAGCCCTAGGGGAAGTAGCACGGGGCGCCGGCGCGATCTTCGCCGGACAAGGAAAAACCCCGGTGGACGATCCCACCGGGGTTCCCCATGCGCCCCCTCCGGCAAGAAGGGGTGACCGGCCTTGGTGCCTGTCAGGGGGGTGACACCCCGACCGGCACGCGCTTACTGAAGCAGCTTGAGCACCGACTGCTGGCTCTGGTTCGCCTGGGCGAGCATCGCCGTCGACGCCTGAGACAGGATCTGGGCCTTGGCCAGCGCCGTCGTCTCCGCCGAATAATCGGTGTCCTCGATGCGGCTGCGGGCGTCGCTCAGGTTCGCGACGTTGGTCGTCAGGTTGTTGACCACCGAGTCGAGGCGGCTCTGCGCGGCGCCGAGCGAGGCGCGGAGCGTGGCGACCGACTTCAGCGCGGTATCCACGGTGCCCTGGGCGGTGTCGGCGCTGCCCGAGGTGCCGACCGAGAGGGCCGGGACGGCCGGGCTGGCGGCGGCGTCACCCACGATGCTGCCCACGTCGAGCGCGTCGATGCTGATCGTGATCTTGTCGGTCGATTCGGCGCCGGTCTGGATCGAGAAGGTCTTCGCGGCGACTTCGCCGGCGGCCGGGGCCGCGGGATCCGCCGGCGGCTTGCCGATCTGGAACAGCGTGTTGCCGTTGAACTTGGTGTTGGTCAGCACGTCCTTGATCTGCGAGGTCAGCTGCGTGACTTCGGCCTGCAGGTTCTTGCGGTCGTCGTCCGAATAGGTGCCGCTCGACGACTGGACCGCCAGCTCGCGGATGCGCTGCAGCATGTTGGTCACTTCGTTGAGCGCGCCTTCCGCGGTCTGCGCCAGCGAGATGCCGTCATTGGCGTTGCGGACCGCCTGGGTCATGCCGCGGATCGAGGCGGTCATGGTCGAGGCGATCGCCAGGCCGGCGGCGTCGTCCTTCGCGCTGTTGATGCGCTTGCCGGTCGACAGGCGCTCCATGGCCGTGCTCAGCGCCTTGTTGGCGCCGGTCGAAGCATTGGCGGCGCGCAGCGCCGCGGTGTTGGTCGAGATAACAGTCATGTTCGTTACTCCATGCTCGTCGGCTTCCCGCCTACCCCCCTGAACGGGAGCTCGGAGCCGCCAGGCCAAGGAACGGCCGCCCGCCGCCGGGCTTAAGCAAAAAATTTCGCCGCTACGCGCGCACGCGTAGACGCGCCCGGACCAAGGTTGCTGCGGGACACGCAATTTTACGCGGCGTTAACCAAGCCGGCGGCAAAAGGATGGTGTCTCAGGGGGTAACCAATGCGATCCATCGTCCCGTCCGCCGCAGTGCTGCGCCAGAAATATGCTCTCGTCTCGTCGCTGCGCGCCCAGGGTTTCGCCATCGGCACCTGCGAGGACGGCCGGCCGGCCGCCCAGGACCTGTTCCTCGTCGCCGAGGGCGAAGTGCCGCCCGCCGCGGCGCGCACGCTGATCCTGGGCGACGAAGGCCGCCAGGCGATCGCGTTCGGCGACGGCAATCCGGCCCGGCTCTCCTATACGGCGGAAGACGCCGCGGTCGGCGCGGGCTTCGCCACGGCGCTGCTGCGCGGGCCGCACGAGCCGGTCGCCGCCGATCCCGAGAGCCTGGCGCTGCTGGCGCTGGCCGAGCGGGTCGCCGCGTCGGATATCACCGTCCTGATCAACGGCCCCACCGGCACCGGCAAGGAAGTCCTTGCCCGCGCCATCCACAACGGCTCCGCCCGCCGCGAGGGCCCGTTCGTCGCCATCAACTGCGCCGCGCTGCCCGAGACGATGCTCGAGGCGATGCTGTTCGGCCACCAGAAGGGCGCATTCACCGGTGCCTCCTCGGGCGGCCAGGGCTTTTTCCGCGCCGCGCATGGCGGCACGCTGCTGCTCGACGAGATCGCCGAGATGCCGCTCAACCTCCAGGCCAAGCTGCTGCGCGCGCTGCAGGAGCGCGAAGTGGTGCCGATCGGCGGCACCCTGCCGGAGAAGGTGGACGTCCGCGTCATCGCCTGCGCCAATCGCGACCTGCAGGGCGAAGTCACCGCCGGCCGCTTCCGCGCCGACCTTTATTACCGCCTCTCGGTCTTCCCGCTGACCACCAAGGCGCTGGCCGAGCGCCCCGGCGATATCGCCGCGCTCTCGGCCGCGATGGTCGTCCGCCATGCCGGCGGGCGCGGCGCGATGCCGTGGATCTCGAACGCGGCGCTCGATGCGCTCGCCAGCCATGACTGGCCGGGCAATGTCCGCGAGCTCGAGAACGTCATCCAGCGCGCGCTGCTGCTCTGCGGCGGCCGCACCATCGATCCCGAGCATCTGATCTTCGACAGGCCGGCCGCGCGCCGCGTCGAGATCGAGGCGGCGGGTACGCTCTCCAACATCGTCCAGATCCACGAATTCGCCGCGATCCGCGAGATGCTCGCCGAATGCGGCGGCAGCCGGATCGAGACCGCCAGGCGGCTCGGCATCTCGGAGCGCACGCTGCGCTACCGCCTCGCCAAGGCGCGCGAGCAGGGCGAGAGCATCGACACCGGTAAGGCGAGGGCTTCGGCATGAGCGGCATCGACGGTATCGGCGGCGGCGCGATGAGCGTCGACCGGGTCCTGGCGCTCCGCGCCCAGATCCTCGAGCGCAACGCCGCGCTCGCCAAGGCCAACGAGACGCCGGCGGGCGCGGTGACGGGCACGTCGGGGAGCAAGTCCGCGACTTTCGCCGCGTCGATGGAAGATGCCTTCAAGCAGGTCAACCAGGCCCAGAGCCAGGCCGGTGCGCTCTCCGAAGCCTATGAGCGCGGCGAGACGGTCGACATCGCCAAGGTGATGCTCGCCCGCCAGCAGGCCTCGGTCGGCTTCGAGGCGACCCTGCAGGTCCGCAACAAACTCCTGTCCGCCTACAAGGACATCATGAGCATGCCGGTGTAACCCATGAGCAACGCCCTCACCTCCACCGATGCCGCCATCCCGTCCGCCACCGGTCGGCTCGGCGCGCCGCTCGCCCAGATGCGGGGCCTGCTCGCGCAGCCCGCGGTCCGGCGGGCCATGCCGCTCCTCTTCCTGATCGGCCTGGTCGCCGCCGGCTTCCTGGCCTGGTCGCTGGTCTCGACGCCGCCGCAGCGGATCCTGTTCGCCAATGTGAGCGATGCCGACAAGGCGGCGATCACTACGGCGCTGCAGGGGGCGAGCATCCGCTCGAGCATCGACGGCTCGGGCTCGATCACCGTCGCCGAGGATGATTTCCACAAGGCCCGCATGCTGCTCGCCAGCCAGAACCTGCCCAAGGCGGCGCCGGGCGGCTACCAGATCCTCGACCAGCTCCCCATGGGCGTCAGCCGTGCGGTGGAGGGCGAGCGCCTGCGCCAGGCCCGCGAGACCGAGCTCGCCCGCTCGATCGAGGAGATCGATTCGGTCGCCGAGGCGCGCGTCCATCTCGCCACGCCCGAGGCCAGCGTCTTCGTGCGCGACAAGGCGGTGCCCACCGCTTCGGTGATCCTCAAGCTCCAGCCCGGCCGCGCGCTGGGCGATGCGCAGACCCGCGCGATCGTCAATCTCGTCGCCTCGTCGGTTCCCGGCATGGCGCCGGAGAACGTTACCATCGTCGACCAGATGGGCGCCCTGCTGTCCAAGAAGGGCAACGAGGCCAATTCGGCCGGCGACGCCCGCATCGACTATCAGCGCCGCATCGAGGACAAATATCGCGAGCAGCTCGTCCAGCTGCTGACGCCGCTGGTCGGTGCCGGCAACTTCACCGCCGAGGTGCAGGCCGATGTCGACCTGGACGAGAATCAGGCGACGCGCGAGAGCTATGACAAGGAAGGCGCCGTGCTCGCGGCCGAGCAGGGCGCCTGGACCGGCAGCAAGGACGGCAACGCGCCCGGCGGCATTCCCGGCGCGCTCTCCAACACGCCGCCGCCCGCCAGCACGATCACCGCGCCCAATGCGCAGCCGACGCCCGGCGCGGCGCCCGCTGCCGGCGCCGCGGCCACCGCCGGCGCGAGCCAGGCCACGCCGCAGAAGCAGAGCGACAGCTTCTCCCGTGCCTATCAGACCGGCAAGCAGGTCTCGGTCACGCGCCAGGCGCCGGGCGGGATCAGGCGCCTCTCGGTCGCGGTGCTGCTGCGCGAGGAGCCGGGCAAGCCGCGCTCGACGGTGGAGATCCAGCAGATCACCCAGCTGGTCCAGGCCGCGATGGGCTATAATCAGGGCCGTGCCGACCAGGTGACGGTGATCAGCCGCAAGTTCACTACCGCCGCCGATGCCGCCGACAAGGGCCCGGCCTGGTACGAGGCCAATTGGGTGCCGCTCGCCGCGCGCAACGCGACGGCGCTGGTGATCGCGCTGCTCGTGCTGTTCCTGGGCGTTCGCCCGCTCACCAAGGCGCTGCTCAAGAAGCGCGAGGAGCCGGCCGCAGGCAATCGCCCGGCGCTGTCGATGGGTGGCCATGCCGGCGAGGAAGGCGGGCACGGCGCGCCGCCGGTCTCGATCGACATGCTCGAAGGCGCCCATAACAGCTATGACGAGCGGGTCGGCCTGGTCCGCGGCTTCACCCGCGACAATCCCGCGCGTGCCGCCCTGGCGGTCCGCGACATGATCAAGGCCGACGCGCAATGAACGCCATCCGCAGCTTCAACGGCGTCGAGCGCGCCGCGGTCCTGATGATGCTGGTGGGCGAGGAGGAAGCCGCGGCGATCCTCCAGAAGCTCGATCCGGAGGAAGTGCGCCAGCTCGGCAAGGCGATGTTCAACGTGGCGGACGTCAGCGAGGCCGAGGTCGAGATCGTCCTGGACGATTTCGTCTTCAAGGCGCGCGAGCGCACCGGCGTCACCTTCGATCCGGCGCCGAAGATCGAGAGCATCATGACCAGGGCGCTGGGGCCCGAGCGCGCCTCGGGCGTGCTTGCCCGGGTGATGCCGGCCAGCCAGGTCGCCGCGATCGAATGGCTCGACTGGTTCGAGCCCGAGGAGATCGCGGGGATGATCGAGGCGGAGCATCCGCAGATCGCGGCGGTGCTGCTCGCCAATCTCGATCCCGATATCGCCGCCAAGGTGTTCGAGCATTTGCCCGAGGCGGCGCAGCCGCAGATCCTGCGCCGCATCGCCAAGCTGGGCCCGATCCCGCCCGAGGCGATCGAGACGCTGAAGACGATGCTCCAGGGCCGTGCCGGCATGGGCGGGCGCAAGTCGAGCGGCGGGCTCCAGCTGGGCGGCACGCGCGAGGCGGCGAAGATCCTTTCCGGCGCGCGCAAGATCACCGAGCAGCGCGTCATGCCCAAGCTCGCCAAGATCGACCGCGAGGTCGCCCGCGCGATCGAGGAGGCGATGTTCGTCTTCGACAATCTGCTCGAGCTCGACGACAAGAACCTGTCGACGCTCATCCGCAACATCGACAGCAATATCCTGGTCAAGTCGCTCAAGGGCGTCGAGGAAGAGGTTCGCGGCCGGTTCCTCGGCTGCATGTCGAGCCGCGCCGCCGATGGCATCCGCGACGAGATCGAATCGCTGGGGCCGATGAAGATGGCCGATGTGCTCGACGCGCAGAAGGCGATGATCGCGATCGCGCGCGGCCTGGTGAAGGACGGCACGATCCAGATGCCGTCAAAGGGCGGGGACGACGACTATGTCTGATTTCTCGCCGGGATTCGCCGGGCGGATCAGCGCGGCCGGGCATGTGCTGGCCCGTGCCTTTGGCGACGGCGCCGGCTTCGCGCCGTCGGATGTCGACCGGATCGGCCGCCGGGTGTTCGAGGAGGTATCGGCCCAGCCGCGCCACTTCGCGCCGGCCAATCCGGAAGCCAATCCCACCGAGGGCTGGGATCCGTTCACCGCCGATGCCCAGCATCCCGCCGAGCATGGCGCGTTCATCGATCCGATCGCGGCCGCGCACGAGGCGGGCTTTGCCGAGGGGCATGCCGCCGCGCTCGTCGAGGCCGAGGCCGCCAAGGCGCGCGAGACGGCGCTGCTCGACCAGATCTCGGCCGCGCTCGCCAGCGGCGCCCATTTCGACCGCGAGCGCATGGCCGGGCAGTTGCGCCAGACCGTGCTCCACCTGGTCACCAGGCTGGTCGGCGAAGTCGGCGTCGCGCCGGACGTGCTCGCCCAGCGGATCCATGCCGCGGTCGACCTGCTGGCCGACAGCGCCGAATCCGCGCTGCTGCGCCTCCATCCCGACGACGTCCCCTTCGTCCAGGGCAAGCTCCCCGCCACGGTCTTCCCGGTCGGCGACCCGCATGTCCAGCGCGGCGGCTTCGTGATCGAGAGCGCCTCGACCATCGTCGAGGACGGCCCCGACCTGTGGCTCGAGCAGCTCGCCCAGGCGATCGACCGCGTGCCGATCCCGCCGGCATGCTGAACCTGTTCACCGAAGACTATCTGGATGGCCTTGGCCGCAGCGACTTCGTCGCCCGGCCGCGCATTTCCGGCCGGCTCGCTTCCTATGACGGGCTGCTGATGGAGGCGGTCGGCCTCCAGCTGCCGGTCGGCACCGTCTGCGCGATCGGCGACGGCGCCAGCCGGGTCGAGGCCGAAGTGATCGGCTTCCGTTCGGGCAGGACGCTGCTGATGAATCTCGGCGGCCCCGCCGCGCTGCTGCCCAACGCCCCGGTTCGCCCGATCGGTGCGCCGGGCGAGGCCGAGGTGGGTGCCGCGATGCTCGGCCGGGTGGTCGACGGTTCGGGCAAGCCGATCGACGGCCTCGGCCCGATCCGGGGCGCGGGGAAATGGCCGCTGGCCGGCAAGCTCCAGTCGCCGCTCGATCGTGGCCGGGTGCTCGAGCCGCTCGATGTCGGCGTGCGCGCGATCAACGGGCTGCTCACCATCGGCCAGGGCCAGCGCGTCGGCATCATGGCCGGCTCGGGCGTCGGCAAGTCGGTGCTGCTCGGCATGATGGTCCGCGCGGCCCAGGCGGACGTGATCGTCATCGGCCTGATCGGCGAGCGCAGCCGCGAAGTCGCCGATTTCCTCGAGACCAAGGTGGCGGGCGAGGCGCGGGCGCGCTCGGTCGTCGTCGCGGTTCCCGCCAATCATTCCCCCGTGCTCCGCATTCGCGGCGCGCTGCGCGCCACCGCCATTGCCGAGGCGTTCCGCGCCGAGGGCAAGAAGGTGCTGCTGATCATGGATTCGCTCACTCGCGTCGCCCATGCCGGGCGCGAGATCGGCTTGGCGCTGGGCGAGCCGGCCTCGGCGCGCGGCTATCCGCCCTCGGCCATCGCGATGCTGCCCAGCCTGATCGAGCGCGCCGGCACCGATGTGCACAGCGGCGGCTCGATCACCGCGATCTACACCGTGCTCGCCGACGGCGACGACGGCAATGATCCGGTGGTGGACAGCGCCCGCTCGATCCTGGACGGCCATATCGTGCTGAGCCGCGCGCTCGCCGAGCGCGGCGTCTATCCGGCGATCGACCTGGGGCCCTCGGTCAGCCGCGTGATGACCGATATCGCGCCCAAGGATCATGTGGCGGCCGCGCGCGTGCTGCGCCGGCACCTCGCCACCTATGAGGAGAATCGCGACCTGGTGCTGATGGGCGCCTATCGCGCCGGCGCCGATCCGGAGATCGACGCGGCGATCGCCTGCCATCCGGCGGTGATGGAATATATCCGCCAGGGCGCCGACGAGATCGTGACGCTGCCCGATGCGGTGGCCGAGCTGGTCGGCGTGTTCGGCCATGGCTGATCCGATGGCGGTGCCGGCCCGCGGCCCGGTGCCGGAAACCCGATATGCCTAGGTCGGCGAAGAAGCTCGGCCGCCTGCTCCGCGTCCGCACGCTCCAGCTCGACCTGGTCCGTGCCGACGAAGTGCGGGCGCTCGCCAAGGTCGACCAGGAAGCCCGGCTGCGCGATCGCATCGCCAATCTGGCGGCGAATGTGGCGCCGGCGCCCAGCGTTTCCGAATCGGCCTCGAGCCTGGCCGCCGCCGCGCATTTCCGCGAGCGGCTCCACCAGTCCGCCTTCGCCGCCGAGAAGCGCGTCGAAGTGGCCGAGCAGAGCCTGGAGATGGCGCGCGCCGCCACGCGCGAGGCACGGCGCGACCAGAATGCGATCGAGAAGCTGATCACCCGCGCCGAAGCCGATGCCGCGCTCAAGGCGCTGCGCGAGCTCGAGCAGCTGCCGCCCATGGGCAGAAATCGGCACGATATTTGCTGAGTGCCCCGTGAACCTTGTTTCACGGGGACCTGAACTTGATCCAGCTCGCTACCGCGCTTCCCGCCATCACCGTGGGGCCCGTCAAGCCGAACGCCGCGATTGCCGCGGATGCGGGCGGCTTCGCGCTGGCGCTCGACGCGCTGATGCCCGGGATCGCGGCTCCCCCAATCCCTTCCCCGCCGCAACCCGGCGAAGTGCCGGTCCTGCTGCCGATGGGGCAGGAATCTGCCGAAGGCGGCAAGGAATTGCCGGATGCCGTGCCCGTGCTCGACGGCAAGGCCGGGGAGCAGGCGGGTTCGGATGCCGAGCAGGACGACGATGCGGCTGCCGAGGACGCGCCGTCCCCGCCCTTCGCCTGGTTCGCCGCCGCGCCGGCGCCTGCGCCTGCGCCCGAGCCAGGTCCCGAAGCCGATGCTCCCTTGCCGATCGTGCGCGGCGACGCCGGCGGCAAGGCGCCGGCCCATCGCGAGAACATGCTCCCCCCGGCCGTCGTGGCCGAGACCGGCACGGTACCGGACGGCAAGGCGAAGGCCGAGCGTGCCGCCGCGCGGGTCGCCGCCGAACCGGACGCGCCGGTCGCGCCCGAGGCCAGGCCGCAGCCCGAGGCGGCGGCGCAGGCACCGGCGCTTCACCGCCGCGGTGCCGAGAGCGCCCCGCCCGTCGCGCCCGCCCCGTCGCGCACGGTGCCAGCGCCCGGCGCGGCACGCGGCAATCCGGCCGTCGATCCGGCCATGGCCGACCTCGCCGCTGCCGCCGTCGCGCAGGCGGAGCCCGCAAAGGCCGCCGATGCGCCCGGATCCGTGCCGCCGCAGCCCGTGCTCGCCCCGGCACCGCGCGAACTCCGCCGGGCTGCCGCCGAGGCGCCGGTGGTGCGCATCGCGCTCGACCGGCCGGCACCGCCGCAGAAGGTGTCGATCGCCGATGTGACCCAGGGGCGGCGCGAGGCACCGGCCGCTCCGCCGCCGGCCGCCGTGCCGCAACCGGGCGTCGCGCTCGAGCCCGCCCGCCCGGGCGCCCCGGCCAGGGCGCCGGGCGATTCGCAGCCCGATCTCTCGACGCTCGCCGCGCCGGCCACCGGCACCCAGACGATCCTGGCCGCTTCCGCCGCCGGCGCGAGCCAGGATGCCGCGCTCGACATGCGCCACCAGCAATGGACGGCGAAGATGATGGACCGGATCGAGACACTGCGCGACGCCGCGCCGGCGCGCGAGACTCGGCTCAGCCTGATGCCCGAGGCGCTCGGCAAGGTCGACATCGCGATCCGCCAGGACGATGCCGGCATCCACGTCCAGTTCCATACCGAGAGCCAGGCCGCGCGCCAGCTGATCGCCGATGCCCAGCCCAGGCTGGCGGAGATCGCCGAGCAGCGCGGCATCCGCCTTGGTTCGACCAGCGTCGAATCGAACGCGACCGGCACCGGCACCGGCACCGGCGCCGGTCCGGGCAATCCGCAGACGGGGCAGGGCGAGCGCCACGACGCCGCCCCCAACCGCCACCAGCCCCTGGCGGCGCCCGCCGCCCGCCGCGAGGCGCGGGCTTCCACCCATGACGACGAACGGGTCGCCTGAGACCCCCGGAGATAGATGATGTCCGACGCCAAGACCGAAAGCGCCGACGCGCCGAAGAAGAAGAAAAAGAACCTGCTGCTGCTCGTCGGCCTGCCCGTGCTGCTGCTCGGCGGCGGCGGCGGGGCGGCCTTTTACGGCATGCAGGCCGGCTGGTTCAGCGCGACCGCGCATGCCGAGCAGAATGACGAGCCCCGGCTGGTGCCCAAGAGCGAAGAGAAGCGCGCCTCGATGAGCGGCGGCGGCGAGGGCGGCCATGGCGGCGAAGGCGAGGGGGGCGCGGCCCCCGGCCATGGCGGCAAGCCCACGCCCAAGGGCGAGGGCGGCGACAAATATGCCTCGAGCTATTATCCGATGGAGAAGGAATTCACTTCCAACCTCCAGGACAGCGTCCATTTCGTCCAGGTCGGCATCGCCGTGTCGACGCCCTATGACGAGCGCGTCCTCGAGAACATCAAGACGCACGAGATCGCGATTCGCTCGGCCGTGCTGATGGCGCTCGGCGAGACGACCGAGGACGAGGTGTTCACCGCCGAGGGCAAGCGCCACATCCAGGACCGGCTGGCCAAGGCGATCAACGGCGTTCTGAAGGAAAAGGAAGGCTTTGGCGGCGTTAGTAACGTCTACTTTACCAATTTCATTGTTCAGTGAACGGGCATGGTTAACAGCCCTTCATCAGACGGCACGGCCGAACGGCGGGAACGCCCCCGAGCCAGCGCGGAGCACGCGCCGGCGCTGGGGACGGCCAACCTCAATCCGTTCGGCGACCTCGTCACGCTGCAGCATCTGAGCGCGCGGCTGGCCAAGTCGCTGAAGGGCGCTTTCGAAGGGCTGCTGCGCAAGGATCTGCGCGCCTGGGCCGAGCCGCTCTCGGTCCAGCGCTTCGCCGACTACAAGGCGGAGCGCGGCGGCACGCTCTCGGCCTGGCAGCCGCTGGCGATGGGCAATGCCCGCGCCCGGGCCCAGTTCGTGCTCGAGGCCGGGCTGGTCTTCGAGATGCTCGATGCCTTTTTCGGCGGAGACGGCGAGGCGCCGCATCCGCTGCCCGGCGAGTTCACGCCGTCCGCCGAGGCGCTGGTCGGCCGGCTGGCCCAGTCGGCCACCCTGCTGCTCGACCGGGCCTGGGAGCCGCTCTCGCGTATCGCCTTCCGCATGGAGGCTGCGCCCAATCTCGCCGCCGCGCCCGATTTCGGCGCGGACGACCCCGTCGTCGTCACTCGCTTCGGCCTGGCCGAGGGCGAGGGCCGGCCGCATTTCGTCGACATCCTCTATCCCGTCGCCGCGCTGAAGCCGCACGGCGCCGCGCTGATGGTCAAGGTGCACGGCAACAAGGACGAGGTGGAGCCCGAATGGCGCTCGGGCCTCACCCGCGCGGTGATGGCGGTCACGCTGCCCGTCCGCTCGGTGCTCGCCGAACCGACCATGCCGCTCGGCCGCCTGCTCGAGCTCAAGGAAGGCGACGTCATTCCGATCGATTTCGGCCCCGAGGTTCCGGTGATGGTGGCGAAGCGCCGCCTGGGCACCGGCCTTGTCGGCACCGCCAACGGCCGCGCGGCCGTCCGCCTCACTTCGCTCGAACCGATCAACGCAGAGGACTTCCAATGAACGACATGACGGCCGCATTCCAGGTCGACACTGCCGTCGCCGCCAATTTCCGGCTGCTGCAGGACGTCGACGTCAAGCTGACCGTCGAGATCGGCTCGACCCGGCTGACGCTGCGCGAGCTGCTCGCGCTGGGCGAGAGCAGCGTGATCGAGCTCGACCGCGAGGCCAACGAGCTGCTCGACGTGTTCGTCAACGGCACGCTGATCGGCCGCGGCGAAGTGGTCACGGTCGGCGAGAAGTTCGGCGTGCGGATGACCGAGCTGGTCAGCCCGGACAAGCGCGCGGCCCGCTGATCCCATGACCTGGTACATCCTCAAGCTGATCGTGCTGCTGCCGCTGGTCTGCGGCCTGCTGGTCGGCTGCCTCTATGCCTGGCGCAAGCTCGAATCGCGCCTGCCCAGGAACCAGCAGACGCGCATGGTGCAGCTGAAGGAGACGATGCTGCTCTCCCCCGGCCTGCGCCTCGCCGTCATCGAGTTCGAGGGGCAGAAGCTGCTCGTCTCGGTGAGCCGCAGCGGCGTCACCCTGGTGGACAAGCAGCAATGACGCGGGCGCTCATCCCGGCGCCGCGCACGGTCGGCGGGCGCGCGGCCCTGTTCATCGGGCTGCTCGCCTTTCTGGTGCTCTTCGCCTTCCCGGCCTTCGCCCAGGGCGCCGCCCCGGTCGCGCCCGCCCCGGTCGCCACGCCGGGCGTGGGAGACGCGGTCGACCGCGCGCTCGGCGACCTGGGCGGCGGCAACGCCCCGCTCAGCCTGTCGCTCCAGGTCCTCATCATCATGGGCCTGCTCACGGTGCTGCCGGGCATCCTGCTGATGATGACCAGCTTCACCCGGATCATCATCGTGCTGGCGCTTCTCCGGCAAGCACTGGGCCTCCAGCAGACCCCGCCGAACCAGGTGCTGATCGGCCTGGCGATGTTCCTGAGCTTCTTCGTGATGGCGCCGACGCTGAACACGATGAACGTCAGCGCGATCCAGCCCTATTCGGCCGGCAAGATCGGCGCGACCGAGATGATCGCCAAGTCCGGCGAGGCGCTGCATGGCTTCATGATCAAGCAGACCCGCACCAAGGACGTCACGCTGTTCGCCGGGCTCGCGAAGAGCGGCCCCTATGCCAAGCCGCAGGACGTGCCCTTCTCGGTGCTGCTCCCCGCCTTTGTGACGAGCGAGCTCAAGACCGCCTTCCAGATCGGCTTCCTGATCTTCCTGCCCTTCATCGTCATCGATCTTGTCGTCGCCACCGTGCTGATGGCGCTCGGCATGATGATGATGTCGCCGACGATCATCTCGCTGCCCTTCAAGCTGCTGCTGTTCGTCCTGGTCGACGGCTGGGCGCTGACGATGGGCTCGCTCGCCTCCAGCTTCGTGAGTTAGCGCCATGGACGCCGATTATTTCCTTACCGTCGGCCGCGAGGCGATGTGGGTGCTGGCGCTCGCCGCCACGCCGATCCTGGTGCCGGCGCTGCTCGCGGGCCTGGTGCTCGGCATGGTCCAGGCGGCCACGTCGATCCAGGAGCAGACGCTCACCTTCGTGCCCAAGCTGATCGTGGTCGCGCTCAGCCTGATCATCTTCGGCTCGATGATCATGGGGCTGCTCGGCGATTTCACCACGAGCATCTTCGAGCGCATTCCGGACCTGGTGAAGTAACCACGCGATGATGGGCTTCGGCCTCTCGATCGAGCCGCAGCTCTGGGCATTGCTGTTCGCCATGGTGCGGATCGGCGCGGCCTTTGTCGCGGCGCCGGTGTTCAGCGCAGTGGCGATCCCGCTGCCGGCGCGCATCGCGCTCACCGGCGCGATCGGCGTGCTGGTGATGAACGTCGCCCATATCGCGCCGCCCGCCGAGATCTTCTCGCTCGCCACCTTCCTCGCCATCGCGGCGGAAGCGCTGATCGGCCTCGCCATGGGCTTCGTCCTCCAGGTCGCCTTCGCCGCGCCGATGGTGGCGAGCGAAGTGATCTCGATGTCGATGGGCCTGGGCTTCGCCAATGCGGTCGACCCGGCGAGCGGCCATGCCACGCCGGCTATCGGCACGTTCCTGTCGCTGATGCTCACCCTGATCTTCCTCTCGCTCGACGGGCATCTCGTCCTCGTCGACCTGGTGGTGCGCAGCTATCAGGTAATGCCGCCCGGCGCCTGGATCGCGCCCGAGCGGCTGCTCGGCATCGCGATGTTCGGCGGCTATACCTTCCTGGCCGGGCTGCTGCTCTCGCTGCCGATCGGCTTCCTGCTGCTCTGCCTCAACCTGATCGTCGGCATGCTGAGCCGCGCCGCGCCCGCGCTCAACCTGTTCGCGGTGGGCCTGCCCGCCAGCCTGTTGTTCGGCGTGGTGGCGCTGCTGCTCGCGCTGCCCGCCATGGGCGATTATCTCGTCGTCATCATCCGCGAGGCGCTCGCGATGATGCCGCAGCTGGTGCTCGGCTGATGTCGGAGTCCGGCGGCGAAAAGACGGAAGCCCCGACACCCAAGCGCAAGCGCAAGGCTGCGGACGAGGGCCAGATCCTCAGTTCGAAGGATTTCGGCACCGCGCTGATCGTGCTGCTCGGCTGCGCCTGGATGGCGATGCTCGGGCCCGCGCTGATCCGCGCCTGCAAGGAAGTGATGGTCGGCAGCTTCAGCTTCGGGCGCGCCGATATCGAGGATTTCGAGCCCTGGCGCCCGCTGGCCGAGGCGGGATGGAAGCTCGCGCTGCCGATCGGCGGGCTGCTGCTGGTCGCGGTCGTCGGCGCGGTGCTCAGCCATGCCGGGCTCGCCGGGCTGCGCTGGAACTCCAAGCTGTTCGTGCCCAAGGCCTCGCGGATCAATCCGGGATCGGGCCTCAAGCGCATCTTCGGCCCCACCGGCTGGATCGAGATGGGCAAGGCGCTGCTCAAGGTGGTGCTGCTCGGCAGCATCGGCACCTGGCTGCTCTGGTCGCTCACCCGCCGCTCGCTCGGGCTGGTCGAGGCCGATCTGCACGGCGCGATCGGCGCGATGGGCGGCGAGTTCCTGATGCTGCTCTTCGTCATGGCCGGCGGGCTGCTGCTGATCGCCGGCATCGACCTGCCGATCCAGATACTCCGGCACATGAACCGGCTGCGCATGACCAAGCAGGAAGTGAAGGACGAGCACAAGGAAAGCGAGGGCTCGCCCGAGGCCAAGGCGGCGCAGCGCCAGCGCCAGCGCCAGATCCTGAAGGGCGGCTTCCGCAAGGCGGTGGAGACCGCGCATGTCGTGATCACCAACCCGACGCACTTCGCCGTGGCGCTGCGCTACGAACAGGGCCGGGACCAGGTGCCGGTGGTGGTGGCCAAGGGCCGCGGCGCCACCGCGCTGGCGATCCGCGAGCTGGCCGGCGAGCTGGAAGTGCCGGTCCTCGAATATCCGCAGCTCGCCCGCGCGGTCTATTACACCAGCCGCGAGAATCAGGAGATCCGCGACGATCTCTACATGGCGGTGGCGACGGTGCTCGCCTTCGTCTTCCAGCTCAGCCGCCGGGCCGGCGCGGTCCAGCCGGCGATCACCGTGCCCGAGACGGCACTTTTCGACGAGAACGGCCGCAAACCGGCGCGCGCGCACTAAAGGCGCGGCGGCGGCGGCCGTTTACCGGGAGAGCAGGGGGACGAGATGGCCGTCGAATCGATCGCAAAGACGCTGGGCACCGGATCGGGGATCGACATCACCGCGCTGGTCCAGTCGCTCGTCGACAACAGCTTCGCCAACAAGAACCAGGCGCTCACCAACAAGGGCACCGCGCTCACCACGCAGATCTCCACCGTGGGGACGATCAAGAGCAACATCACCGACTTCGCCTCGGCGCTCGCATCGCTCACCAGCTCGGGCTCGCTCGCGACCCAGCCGACCAGCTCGAACACCGGCATCCTCGGCATCACCCGCCTGTCGGGCGCCGATCTCGCCGGCCTCAGCGCGACGATGGAGGTGCGCCAGCTCGCCCAGGGCCAGGTTTCCAGCTCGCCGTCCTTCGGCGGCGGCAGCGGCTCGGTGGTGGGGTCGGGCACGCTCACGCTCACCTTCGGCTCCGCGACCGTGGCCGATGGCGCGATGACCGGCTTCACCGCCGGCACGGCCACGCCGATCGACATCACCATCGATTCGCCCAACGCAACGCTCGCGGACGTCGCCGCCGCGATCAACGCCAAGAAGGCGGGCGTCACCGCGACGATCCTGAGCGATTCGAACGGCGCCCGGCTGGTGCTCAAGAGCGGCACCGGCTCGTCCCAGGCCTTCACGCTGAGCGGCACCGACGGCCTTGCCCAGCTCGCGGTCGGCCCCGGCGCCGGCGGATCGACGATAAACGCGGCCGCCCAGGATGCCCGGGTCGCGCTCGACGGCGTCGAGGCGAAATATCCGACCAACAGCATCACCACGATGATCCCCGGCGCGCGGATCGACCTGGTCTCGGCCTCGGTCGGCACCAAGGTGATGATCGGCGCCAGCGCGCCGACCAGCGCGATCAGCCAGGCGGTGGCCAATTTCGTCGAAACCTACAACCAGGTGTTCAAGGCGGTGCAGGAGGCGACCGATCCGATCAACGGCCCGCTCAAGTCCGATCCGGCGGCGAAGCAGCTGCTCCAGCAGCTCAAGCGGCTGACGCTCAGCCCGCTCGTCCCCGGCGCGGGCAAGAACGCGCCCTCCGCGCTCGCCGATATCGGCGTGAAGACCAATCGCGACGGCACGCTCAGCCTCGATACCACGCGCCTCTCCAAGGTGCTGACCACCTATCCCAACGACGTCGAGAAGATGTTCACGGAGAATGCCGGCCTCACCAAGGCGCTTTCCGACGTCGCGACGATCGCCACGAGTACCAAGACCGGCCTGGGCGCGAGCGCCGACAAATACAGCAAGGCGCAGGACGATCTTGCGGACGAGAAGACCAAGATCGCGGCGGATACGCAGAAGATGCGCGACCGCATGACCCAGCAGTTCGCGGCGATGGACGCGAAGGTCGCGGCCTACAAGTCGACCCAGACCTTCCTCAAGCAGCAGATCGATTCCTGGAACGCGAAGAGCTGATGCGCTACGCCTCGGCGCTCGCCGCCAACCCCGCCGACACCTATCGCCAGATCGACATCGTCGGCAGGACGGCCGGCGGCGATCCGCACGCGCTGGTCGGCCTGCTCTACGAAGAGGGGATCGCCGCGCTGCGCACGGCGGCCTGGGCAGTGGAGCGCGGCAATTATTCGGTGCGGGGCGAGCGGGTGGCGCGGGCCACCGCGATCCTGTTCGCGCTGGAGGCGGGGCTGGACTTCGACCGGGGCGGCGAAGTCGCCCGGACGCTCGCCACTTTCTACCACGGCCTGCGCGGCGAGGTCCTGCAGGCCGCCACCGGCGCCGATCCCGTGCCGTTCCGCGAGGCGGCGAACAGCCTGGACGAGATCGCCCGCGCCTGGCGCAGCCTGAAGGCGGGCTAGGTCGGATCGACATTCAGCTATGTCTCTTCCGTTCCGGTGGCGAGGGAAGGGAGTTGAGTGTCGAAATCGCTCCTTTCCGCCATGCTGAACTTGTTTCAGGGTGACGCAGGAGGCTGGCTCGAAGCCAAGCCACACCCTTGGCCTGAATGCCGATTGGCCCCAGATGCCGCTCGCGAACGTTCGAACGCGCGGTCCGTTCGTCGCCCGCCTGCCGCTACGGTGCCGGCATAAGCCCGGGATCGATGCCGGTCATCGCGACGGACGCATCCCAGAGGCGCTTCGCAAGAACCGGGTCTTGCGCTTCGTCCGATCGGGCCGCCTCGCCCGAGACGCCCCTGGTGCCCCGAAAGCCGATCGGCCCATAATAGCCGCCGGGTTGGACCGGCCCCGTTGCCGCCTGCAATGTCGGCCAAGCCCCCATGGCGGCATTGTTGAGCACCATGCCCGTGATGCGGACCAGGACCTGCACCGGCCACATGTGACGGGCGAGATCGGTCGAAGCCACGCCGGGATGGCAGCCGACGGAAAGAATGGCCGAACCGGACGCGCGCAGGCGGCGATCCAGCTCGTAGAAGAAGAGCGCGTTTGCGAGCTTGCTGGCGGCGTAGCGGCCCACCCGGGAATAGCTGCGCTCGGCGTTGAGATCGCCCCAGTCAATCTGGGCGCCCCTGTGCGCCAGGCTGGAGGTGGTCACTATGCGCGCGCCCTGCGTCTCCGCGAGCTTGGGCAGAAGCAGCGCGGTGAGCGCGAAAGTGCCGAGATGGTTCACGCCGAACTGCAGCTCGAAGCCTTGCTTCGTCCGCATCAGCGGCGGGGTCATCACCCCGGCATTGTTCACCAGGGCGTCGATGCGCGGCTCCGCGGTGGCCAGACCGGCCGCGTGACGGATGCTGTCGAGATCGCCGAGATCGAGCGGCAGGAAGGCGAGATCGGCCCGCGGTATCGCCGTCCTGATCCGGGCCATGGCGGCCTCGGCCTTGCCCCGGTCGCGGCAGGCGAGCAGCACGCGCGCGCCGCGTGCGGCAAGCACATGCGCGGCTTCAAAACCGATTCCGGTATTGGCTCCGGTGACGATGAAGCATTTGCCCGACTGATCGGGAACACCGGCTTCGGTGAAGCCTCTGGATTTCGTCATGATGCGGTCCTTTTATATTGAGTATGTACACACTCATTGTGGCTGCAAAAAAATCAGCCGGCCCCGGCCGTTCCGTTCCAGAACAATGTGAAACCGGCCTCGCTGATGATCTCATGGTCCTTCGGGCTCGCGGCGATCGCGTCCATGACCATGTCGGCAAGACCAATCAGCGCGGTGTCGATGTAGAAAGCCGCAAAACCGGGGTCGGCGTGTCCGGAAAGGATTTCCTCGACCATCCCCCGGAGTTCGCGGAACCTTGCCTCGCAGCGTTGTCGGCTCACATCCGTCACGTGCTCGGAGACCTTGAGCTGACGCATCGCCCTGCGCCAGGTCGGATTGGCAAGCCCCCATTCCACCACCCGGCACCAGATAAGTCGCAGGCGTTCGCGTGCATCGACGCTGGCCGGATAGGGAGCGAGCACCGTTTCGGCGAGATTGGTTTCGATCTCGACGAATAACGCGTTCAGCAGATCGTCCTTCGTCGGGAAATAGGTGAACAGCGTCCCCTCCGAGACTCCAGCGGCTCTGGCGATCTTGGCCGTCGATGCGGCCGTGCCCAGCGCCGCAACCAATTCGGCGGCAGCGGTCAAAAGAGCGTCGCGTTTTTCTTCGCTAAGGGGTCGGGCCATCTTTGGATCAGTGAATGAGCGTGCAATCACTCATTTATACGAGCTGCCAGTGCGCTTTGTCAATATGCCGGCACTCGGCTCTATGGCCATGCATGTCCGCAGCTGGCGTCCGCGCCATGCGTTCAGGCCCAGCGGGCGAGGATGTCGGCCACGGCCTCGTCCATCGGCGGCGTCGCCTCGGCCGGCGTGCCCGAGAAGCGCGGCGCCGGCATCGGCTGCATCGCGCCGTCCCGCACGGCGAAGGTACCGCGCGCGCGATTGTGCGGATGGAGCGGCGCCTCGGTGAGCGAGAGCACCGGCGTCACGCAGCCCTCGCTCGCTTCGAACAGCGCCGCCCATTCGTCGCGCCCGCGCGAGGCGAAGGCGGCGGCGAGCGCCTCGGCCAGGGCCGGCCAGCAGGCCCGGTCATATGGGTCGAACCCGTGCGGCGCGATGCCGAGCCCTTCGCAGAGCGCGCGAAAGCCATGCGGCTCGAGCGCGCCGACCGCCACATGCCGTCCGTCGGCACAGGCATAGCAGCGATAATAGGGCGCGCCCCCGTCGACCATGTTCGCCGCCCGCGCATCGGCCCAGCGGCCCGAGGCGTGGAGCGCATAATAGAGCGACATCATCGAAGCAGCGCCGTCCACCTGCGCCGCCTCGATCACCTGGCCGCGGCCGGTCGCCTGGGCGGCGAGGATCGCGGAGACCAGGCCGAGCGCCAGGAACAGCGATCCGCCGGCATATTCGCCGATCAGGTTGAGCGGGGGCACCGGCGCGGCGGCGGTGCCGATGGCGTGCAGCGCGCCCGACAGCGCGAGATGGTTGATGTCGTTGCCCGGCGTGCCGGCGAGCGGACCTTCGCGCCCCCAGCCGCTGGCGCGGGCATAGACGAGGCGCGGATTGAGCGCGAGGCAGCGGGCCGGATCGAGCCCCACCTGCTCGGCGATGCCGGGGCGATAGCCTTCGATCACGCCGTCCGCCTGCGCGATCAGCGCGAGCGCCTGCTCGCGTCCCGCCGCCTGGCTCAGGTCGAGCGACACTTGCGAGCGGCCGCGATAGAGGTTCGCCGCCACGGCGCTGCCTTCGCTTCCGGGCCGGCGGATCCGCACGACGTCGCAGCCCAGATCGGCGAGCAGCATGCCCGCGAAGAGCACCGCGCCGGGCATGTCGAGCTCGACGATGCGCACGCCCGCCAGGGGCCCGTGCGTAGCTGCAACCATCATGTCCCCCAAAGGTGATTCCGCCGATCCATAGCCTTTGCCCGCGCCTCAGGTCCACGCACTGGCGCTCGCCCCGGCTTTAGGTTAGCGGGATGGGCATGTCGGCACCTCACATCGTCGCGCTGGGCGGCACCCTGCGGCCCGAGTCCGCCACCGGGCGGCTGCTCGCGGCAACGCTCGAAATGGCCGCGGCGCGCGGCGCCCGCACCACCCTGCTCACCGGCGAGGCGATCGCCTTTCCGCATTACGAGCCGGGCAATGTCGAAGGGAACGAGGCCGTCGGCCGCTATCTGGAGGCGCTGCGCACGGCGGACGCGGTGATCGTCGGCTCGCCCGGCTATCACGGCACGCTCTCCGGGCTGGTCAAGACTGCGCTCGATTATGTCGAGGCGCTGAGCAAGGACGAGCGCCCCTATCTCGACGGCTTGCCGGTGGGCCTGATCGCCACCGCCGCGGGCTGGCAGGCAGCGGTCTCGACGCTGCAGGCGCTGCGCACCATCACCCATGCGCTGCGCGGCTGGCCGACGCCGATGGGCCTGGCGATCAACACCGCCGAGCCGGGCGACGCCCTGGACAAGTGCAACGGCCCGATGGAAGTGATGGTGGGCCAGATCTTCACCTTCCTGGAGCGCCGGGCCGGCTAGGGACCCTGGGGTTGCCCGGCATTTAACGGTTTCGTGAGGCTTGCTTCCTAGAATGGAAGGATGGACGAGGCTTCGGCACAGGAAGGCATCGGCAGTCGCCGACGCGCCACGCGCACCATCCTGGCGGTCGACGACAGCCGGACCAATCTGCACGTGCTCGCGCATCGCCTGGGCCAGCTCGGCTATCTCGTCGTGCTCGCCGATCGTGGGTCGCAGGCGCTCGAGCTGATCTCGGCGCGCGGCTTCGATCTGGTGCTGCTCGACCGGGTGATGCCGGAAGTGTCCGGCCTCCATGTGCTGCACGAGATCCGCGGCACCCGCGACACGGTGGACCTGCCGGTGATCATGGTCACCAGCCATGACGAGCCGGGCGGCGCGGTCGAGGCCCTGCAGGCCGGCGCCGACGATTATCTGGCGGCGCCCTATCCGTTCGAGGAGCTGGCTGCGCGGATCGAGCGCACCTTGTCGCGCTCCGACCGGATGGAGGAGTTGAAGCGCTCCAACCTCGCGCTCGACGCGCGCATCGCGGCGCGGGCGATCGAACTGGGCGAGGCGCGCAGCGAGCTCGCCATGGCCCGGGTCGAGCTGGAGCGCCGCCAGCGCGCCTGAGCGCGGCTCAGCGCTCGAACCAGTGCCGCCCGACGAAATAGGCGGTGATCAGGAAGGCGATCCCGAGGCAGAGGATCGCGATCGCGTCGAACGCCCAGGGCTCCCGCGCGAACCACAGCCCCTCGACGTTCATGCCGTAGAGGCCGGTGATGAAGGTCAGCGGCAGGAACACCATCGCCGCCACCGCGATCACCAGCGAACGCTGGTCGATCAGCTCGGCGCGCAGGTCGGTCAGCGTCTCGTGGGTGAGCGCGGCGCGCTCGCGGATGCTCTCCAGCTCCTCGGCCATGCGCGCCGCGCGATCGGCGGCGGCGGCGAGGTGGAGCCGGTCGTCATCGGCCAGCCATTCGACCGGCAGCCCGGCGAGCTTCTCCAGCGCGGCGCGCTGCGGATAGAGGAAGCGGCGCAGCCCGATCGCCTTCACCCGCGTCTCGTTGACCAGCCGGCGCAGGTCGAAGGCGCGGTGCTGCGAGAGATGCTCCTCGCAATCGTCCAGCGAATCGCCCAGCTCGGCGACCATCGGGTCGAGCTCCTCGGTGATCGCCTGGGCGATCGCGGCGATCAGGTCGCCGGGGTCGAGGATCTTGCCGTCCTCCACTTGCTTGCGCACCGGCTGGATCGCGTTGAGCTGCTTGCGCGAGACCGAGAAGACGCAGCCGCCATGCGCGTACATGCGGATCGAGGCGAGCGGATCGGAATCGCCAAGCGCCTCGGACGACATGCCGCGCAGATTGACCAGCGCCGCCGGGCCGAACAGGTCGCAGCGCGGGCGCGTCTCCATCGCGGTGAGCGCGTCGATCACCGGCTGGGCCAGCCTGGCCTCGCCGCCCAGCCAGAGCTGGGCACGCTCGTCATTGGTGTTGAGATGGATCCAGCTGAGGCTGGCATCCTGGCCGAGCGCTTCCTTGAGGATCGGCTGCGCGACCTTCCCGTCGCGGACGATATAGGCGAAGCCGCTCACCCGGCGATCTCCAGCCACACGGAGAGGCCGGGTCCCGGCACTTCGGGAGGAGCCGGGAGGGCGATGCGCGGCGCATCGGCGCGGGCGCGGTCGAGGATGGCGGTGGGCACGGCGGGAAGGTGGTACACGCGCTCGGCCTGCGCAAGCGCGCGCGCCTGGCGCAGCGTCAGATCGTCGGGATCGGCGCTGCACAGCGTGAAGCGCAGCAGCCGCGCGGCTTCCGGCGCGCGCAGCCGCGCCACCACGTCGCCGCCAAGTCCCTCCGCCAGCGCGGCGGCGATGGCGCGGCGGCGATCGGCCGGGTCGGGAAAGCGCGCGCGCAACTCGGGCCGGGCCGCGTGGAGCGCGCGCGCGGTATCGCCCAGATCGGCGGGCAGCTCGGCCTCGAGCTTCTGGCGCAGCGCCGCCGCCAGCCCGGCCGACACGCCGCCGGTGCCCACCGCCACCAGCACCGGATCGCGCGCCACGATCGCTGGCAGGGTGAAGTCGCACAGGTCCGGGCGGTCGACGGTGTTCACCAGCACGCCGCGGGCGCGCAGGCGCGCGACGATGGGTCCGGGATCGTCCGCGGCGACGATGGCGAGCGCAGCCACGGCCTCCTCGCCGACGATCGCCGCGCCGGCGCGCTCGAGCAGCCGGCGCTTGGCTTCCGCCGCTTCGCCCGTGCCGATCAGCATGACCGGCCGCCCCGCCAGCTTCACGAAGATCGGCAGGGCGGTCAGCGTCATTGCTCCAGCCAGTCCGGTATCTGTTCGGCACCCATGATCGTCTCGGCGGTGATCCGGCCCGCGACCACTTCGAAGCGATCGCCCGAGACGAGCACTTCGGGCACCAGCGCCCGGCTGTTATAGGTGCTGGCCATGGTCGCGCCATAGGCGCCGGCGCTCTGCAGCACGGCGAGGTCGCCGTTCTTCACCCGGTCGATCTCGCGGTTCTTGAGGAACACGTCGCTGCTCTCGCACACCGGGCCGGCGACGTTCGCCACCATCGTCTCGCCGCTCGGCGTTACCGAGGCGAAGCCGTGCCAGGCATCGTAGAGCGCGACGCGCGCCAGGTCGTTCATCGCGGCGTCGACCACCACCCAGGGATTGGTCACCCCCGGCTTCACCCACAGCACTTCGGTGAGCAGCACCCCGGCATTGGCGGAGATGTGGCGGCCCGGCTCGAACATCAGCTCGACGTCCCAGTCCCTGGTCACCCGCGCGACCATCTCGCCGAACGCGGCCGAAGTCGGCGGCACGTCGCCGGGCTTGTAGGCGACGCCCAGCCCGCCGCCCAGGTCGACATGCGTGATCCGGTGCCCCGCGGCGCGCAGCTCGGCGACGAGCCGGCCGACCCGCTCGAACGCGGCCTCGAGCGGGTCGAGGCTGAGCAGCTGGCTGCCGATGTGCACGGCCACGCCGCGCAGGTCGATGCCCTCCAGCTTCGCCAGCCGGTCGAAGATCGCCGGGGCCTGGTCGATCGGCAGGCCGAACTTGTTCTCGGCCTTGCCGGTGGAGATCTTCTCGTGCGTGCCGGCATCCACGTCGGGATTGACGCGCAGCGCCGCCGGGGCGGTCATCCCCTTGGACCGTGCGATCTCGGCGAGGACGACGCCCTCTTCCTCCAGCTCGAGGTTGAACTGGCCGATCCCGGCGTCGAGCGCCTGGTGCAGCTCCTTGCGGGTCTTGCCGACGCCGGAGAACACCACGTCGTGCGCCGGGATGCCGGCGGCCAGGGCGCGCGACAGTTCGCCGCCGGAGACGACATCGGCGCCGAAGCCTTCATTGGCGAGCAGGCGGAGCACCGCGAGGTTCGGATTGGCCTTCACCGCGAAGGCGACATGGTGCCGGCCGACCGGCTCCAGCCCCTTGCGAAAGGCGCGGGCGGCTTCGCGGAACGCCTCGGTCGAATAGACATAGACCGGAGTACCGACCTGCTCGGCGATGCGCGCGAGCGGAACATTCTCGGCGTGCAGGGCACCGCCGATCACTTCGAAATGGGACACTGAGAGACTTTCTGTGGGCTTAGCGCGGCGGCAGGTCGAACGTGTCGCTGCGCCGCTGGTCCGAGCTTTGGATGAGATCGTCGCTGCGCGCGGGGCGCGTCTGCGTCGGCGGATTGAGGAGATCGCCCGGCGACGGGGTCGCGCGCGCGCCATAAGGCGCGGGAGGCAGCGACGCCGCCGCCACGGGTTTGAGCGCTTCGCGCGCGCCGCAGCTCGCCAGGGCGAGCCCGCCCATGGCCGCGATCGCCAGCATCACCAGTCGCTTCATCGCCCTTCCTCCTGACGGTTCTTCCTCGCCGCCGCGATCGCCTCGCGCACGCGCCCGGGCGAAGTGCCGCCAAAGCTCGTCCGGCTCGATACCGAAGCATCGATGCTGAGAACGTCATATACGCGTTCATCGATCCGCGTGTCGATTTCCTTGAGTTGGGTGATCGATAGCTGATCGAGACGTATGCCCTCGCCTTCCGCCTTCGCCACCGCGCGCCCGGTGATGTGGTGCGCCTCGCGGAACGGGATGCCGCCCTCGCGCACCAGCCAGTCGGCCAGGTCGGTGGCGGTGGAGAAGCCGGCCTCGGCCGCCGCGCGCATCCGGTCGAGCCGGAAGGTCGCGCTCTCCACCATGCCGGTCATCGCCGCGATGCTGAGCCCCAACAGGTCATGCGCCTCGAACACTGGCGGCTTGTCGTCCTGCATGTCCTTCGAATAGGCGAGCGGCAGCCCCTTCATCGTGATCATCAGCGACACCAGCGCGCCGGTGATCCGCCCCGAATGCCCGCGCACCAGCTCGGCGGCGTCGGGGTTGCGCTTCTGCGGCATGATCGAGCTGCCGGTCGACCATTGGTCGCTCAGCGAGACGAAGCCGAAGGGCTGGCTCGCCCAGATCACGAATTCCTCGGCCAGGCGGCTGAGGTGGAGCGCGGTCTGCGCGGCGGCGGTGAGATATTCGATCGCGAAGTCGCGGTCCGACACCGAATCGAGCGAGTTGCGCGTCGGCCCGTCAAAGCCGAGCGCCTTTGCCGTCGCCTCGCGGTCCAGGTCGAAGCCGGTGCCGGCCAGCGCCGCCGAGCCGAGCGGGCACAGGTTCAGCCGCGCGCGCGCGTCCTTCAGCCGGCCGCGGTCGCGCGCGAACATCTCGAAATAGGCCATCAGGTGATGGCCGAGCGTCACCGGCTGGGCGACCTGGAGATGAGTGAAGCCGGGCATCACGCTGTCGGCATGTTCCTCGGCACGGGCGAGCAGCGCGTCCTGCAGCGCGCCCAGCGCCGCCTCGGCCTGGTCGGCCGCGTCGCGCACCCAGAGGCGGAAATCGGTCGCCACCTGGTCGTTGCGCGAGCGGGCGGTGTGGAGGCGCCCGGCCACCGGCCCGATCTTCGCCGCCAGCCGCGATTCGGCGAGCATGTGGATGTCCTCGAGCGCCAGGTCCTCGGGCACGCCCTCGGCCTCGAAATCGGCCGCGACCTCGCCCAGGCCGGCATGGATCGCCGCGGCGTCCTCCGCCGCGACGATGCCCTGCGCGCCCAGCATCGCCACATGCGCCTGGCTGCCGCGCAGGTCCTGGCGCCACATCCGCTTGTCGAAGGGAATCGAGGCGTTTATCTCGCGCATCACCGCGGACGGGCCTTCGGCGAAGCGCCCGCCCCACATGGCATTGGAGCTGTCCTTGCGCTCGGCGATCTCACTTCTCCTTCTGGCCACGCTGGCGATCGCGGGGTGCGATAAGCGCTCCGGCCCCGCGCAGCAAGCAAACGAAACTATGCCGGTGGCCAATGCGGCGGCAGATGCCCTGGCGGCGGCGAAAGCGCGGGCGGACAAGGGGGCGGTCGACCGCAGCCACAAGGGCGAGGGGATGCGGGAATATGCCTTTGTCGATCCCGCGGGCAAGCGGACCAATCTCTCCGCCTACAGGGGCAAGCCGGTGCTGCTCAATCTCTGGGCGACCTGGTGCATCCCCTGCCGCGCCGAGATGCCGACGCTGGATGCGCTTGCCGGGCAAAAAGGCGACGCGCTGCGCGTGATCACCCTCAGCCAGGACTTCAAGGGCCGCGAGGCCGTCGATCCCTATTTCGCCAAGGCGGGCTTCAAGCACCTCAAGCCCTGGACCGATCCCGACGCGGCGTTCAGCCTCGGCATGCAAGTGAACCTGCCCACCACGATCCTGTTCGATTCGGCCGGCAAGGAAGTGTGGCGCGTCGCGGGCGAGATGGACTGGACCGGGGCCAAGGCCGCCGCGCTGCTGGCGGAAGCGCGCTAGGGTCACGAGACTCAATCGGCGAAGCCCGTCATCCCCGCGCGGGCGGGGGTCCAGGGCAAGTCGCGAAATCGAAGCAATCGCATTCGCCGTAATCGGAAACGTCGAAGCGGGCCGCGCTGCCATGGCCCTTGGCCCCGGATCCCGGCTTTGGCGGAGAGGACGAGGACGTGCGGAGGGCTTGCGCACCGCCCCCTTCTCGGGAACACTCGTGCAAATGACAGGCGAACCCATGGTAGGCCGCGACCTTTCCGGCCCGCGCATCGTCACGCTTCCCGCCCGGCCCGAGCCGATCCGGGTCAGCGCCGACGAGACCGCGATCGTCGTGATCGACATGCAGAACGCCTATGCCTCGCCCGGCGGCTATGTCGACCAGGCCGGGTTCGACATTTCGGGTTCTGCGGGGACGATCGGCAAGATCGCCGCGGTGCTCGATACGGCGCGGGCGGCGGGCATGCCGATCATCTATCTGCAGAATGGCTGGGACCCCGATTATGTCGAGGCCGGCGGCCCCGGCTCGCCCAACTGGCACAAGTCCAATGCGCTGAAGACGATGCGCGCCCGGCCCGAGCTCCAGGGCAAGCTGCTGGCGCGCGGCGGCTGGGATTACGAGCTGGTCGACGCGCTCGCCCCCAAGCCCGGCGACATCCGCCTCCACAAGACCCGCTACAGCGCCTTCTTCAACTCGCAGCTCGATTCGACGCTGCGCGCGCGCGGCATCCGCAACATCGTCTTCGTCGGCATCGCCACCAATGTCTGCGTCGAGAGCACGCTGCGCGACGGCTTCCATCTCGAATATTTCGGGGTGATGCTCGAGGATGCGACGCATCATCTCGGGCCGCCGATGATGCAGGAAGCCACGGTCTACAATGTCGAGAAGTTCTTCGGCTGGGTCTCGACCACCGCCGACTTCTGCGGCAGCTTCGGCCAATTGCCCAGGGAGTGAGCCCATGTCGTTCGAGCCGATCAATCCGCCGCAATTCCCCACGCCGATCGCGCCCTATTCGGCCGGCGCGAAGGCGGGCGACACCGTCTATGTCTCGGGCGTGCTGGCGCTGGGCGAGGGCGGCGTGGTGCTTCATGTCGGCGATGCCGCCGGCCAGACGCGGCACATCCTCGAGGTGATCAAGACCACGCTGGAAGCGGCCGGCGCGCGGCTGGAGGACGTGGCGATGAACCACATCTTCCTGAAGGATTTCGCCGACTATCCGGTCTTCAACCAGATCTATGCCGAATATTTTCCAGGCGCCAAGCCGGCGCGCTACTGCATCCGGGCCGATCTGGTGAAGCCCGATTGCCTGGTCGAGATCGCCTCGGTGGCGCATATCGGCTGATGGCGGAGGCGGGGGGCCTTTATTATGAGTGGCATGGGTCGGAAGATGCGCCGCCGCTGATCCTGTCGGCCGGCATGGGCGGGTCGGGCAGATACTGGCTGCCCAATCTGCCCGCGCTCGCCGAGAGCTTCCGCGTCATCCTCTACGATCATCGCGGCACCGGCCGTTCGGACCGGACGGTAACGCCACGCATCGAGAGCATCGGCGACGACATCCGCCTGCTGATGGATGCGCTCGGCATCGAGCGGGCGTCGATCCTCGGCCATGCGATCGGCGGCATGGGCGGCCTGAGCATGGCGCTCGACACGCCGGAGCGGGTCGACAGGCTGGTGGTGGTCAATGGCTGGGGCCGGCTCGATCGCTATACCGCGCGCTGCTTCGACGCCCGGCTGGCGCTGCTGCGCGCCTGTGGCCCGGGCAAATATGTCGACGCCCAGCCGATCTTCCTGTTCCCGCCGGAGTGGATCTCGGACAATCACGCGCGGCTGGAGGAGGAGGCGGTCCATCACGTCGCCGGCTTCCCCGCCGACATGGTCGAGGCGCGCATCCTCGCGGCGCTGCGCTTCGACCTGATCGACCGGCTGGCGGCGGCGCCGCCCGATATGCCCGTGCTGCTGCTCGCCAGCGACGACGATGCGCTCGTCCCGCCCGGCTGTTCGCGGGCGCTTGCGCAAGTCATTCCACGGGCGCAACTTGTCCGGATGCCTTGGGGAGGGCACGCCTGCAACGTGACCGACCCGCCGGGCTTCGAGGCCCGGGTGCTTGCATTTCTGGGGAGCTAAATCATGGAAGTCGGCGTCTTCGTTCCCATCAACAACAATGGCTGGCTGATCAGCGAGAACGCGCCCCAGTATATGCCGAGCTTCGATCTCAACAAGGAGATCGCGCTGCGGGCGGAGAAGCACGGCCTGGATTTCCTGCTCTCGATGATCAAGCTGCGCGGCTTTGGCGGCAAGACCGAGTTCTGGGAATATGGGCTGGAGAGCTTCACGCTGATGGCCGGCCTCGCCGCCGTCACCGAGAAGATCAAGATCTATGCCACCTGCCCCACGCTGGTCATCCCGCCGGCCTTTGCCGCGCGCATGTGCAACACGATCGATTCGATCAGCCATGGCCGCTTCGGGCTCAACCTGATCACCGGCTGGCAGCGGCCCGAATACAGCCAGATGGGGCTGTGGCCGGGCGACGAGCATTTCCGCAACCGCTATCAGATGCTCGGCGAATATGCCCAGATCCTGCGCGAGCTGTGGGAGACCGGCCGCAGCGACCTGAAGGGCGAATATTACCAGATGGACGATTGCCTGGTGCGTCCCGTGCCCCAGGGCGAGATGAAGATCATCTGCGCCGGCTCGTCGGACGAGGGGCTCGCCTTCTCGGCCAGATGGGCGGACTATGCCTTCTGCCTCGGCAAGGGCGTCAACACGCCCACCGCCTTCGCCTTCAACAACGAGCGGCTCGCCGCCGCCACCGCCAGGACCGGGCGCGACGTGAAGGTGTTCGTGCTCGTCATGGTCATCGCCGACGAGACCGACGAGGCGGCCATGGCCAAGTGGAAGTCGTACAATGACGGCGTCGACATCGACGCGATCCGCTGGCTGATGGACCAGGGCGCGGCCGACAAGAACAACCCCACCACCAATGTCCGCCAGCTCGCCGCGCCGGAGGGGGCGGTGAACATCAACATGGGCACGCTGGTGGGCAGCTATGCCAGCGTCGCGCGCATGCTCGACGAGATGGCGGCGGTGCCGAACACCGGCGGGGTGCTGCTCACCTTCGACGATTTCCTGGAGGGCGTCGAGAATTTCGGCACGCGCATCCAGCCGCTGATGCGGAGCCGCGCGGGGCGCTGAGCCGGAGGGTGCAGCCTTTCCGATGCTCGATCGTTTCGGTGTCGGGCCAACGGGGATCTGACTGCCCCCAAAGCCGGAGAGCAAGCATGAAGAAGCTGACTTCCCTCGCCGCACTGGCGATTCTCCTCGCACCGCCGCTCGCCGAAGCGCGGCAGCAACGCCCCGACGATCGTCAGGGCGACAGACACGGCGATCGTCAGGGCGATCGCCAGGGCGGCCGTCCCGGCGAGCGTCCGGGCCAGCCGGGCATGCGCCCGCCTTCGGGCGGCCCCGGCGGTCCGGGACGCCCCAATCCGGGCCAGCCGGGCGTCCGCCCGCCGGGCCCCGGCCCGTCGCAGCCGGGAGGCCCGGGAACGCGCCCGCCCGCGCCGCGCCCGCCGATCGCCCGTCCGCCCGCGCCGCGGCCCCCGATCGCGCGCCCGCCGCACCGGCCCGGCATCGGCCGTCCGCCCAATTTCCGCCCGATTCACCGGCCGCCCTTCGTCTATCCGCGCGGCTATCATTATCAGCGCTGGTCGATCGGCGGGCTGCTGCCGCTGCTCTTCCTGTCGAACAATTATTATTATGACGGCTGGTACGATCTCGGCCTGGGCGCGCCGCCCCCGGGCTATCGCTGGGTGCGCTACGGGCCGGACCTGCTGCTGGTGAACGTGCGGACCCGCCGCGTGGTCGACGTGATCTACGGCGCCTTCTACTGATCCGCGACGGGACGCGGTCCGGGCCCGGATCGCGTCCTTCGCGCTTTCCCGGGGCCGATCGCCGGTCCGCGCCGATGCGGCGCGGGCATCCGGGCGCGCCCGCTGGCGGCGGGCTTGCTGGTGCGAGGGAGAAGTGGATGCCCCGTGAGGATTGCGACTGCTTGTTCGCTGTCTTTCACTGCGCGCGCACCCGCGCGCCCGTCGCGTCATAGCCCAGGTCCGTGCCAGCATCGCCGCGCGCGATCACCCCGGAACCTGGCGCGCCGACCAGCATCCCCTTGGTCGTCACCAGCCGGCTCATGCTGTCATAGCGATACCACCAGCCCTGGCGCGTCGCCGTACCGGACAGGACGCCATCCGCCTGCACCGGCAGATAGTCCGTCACGATCGACCGGACATTCCCCGCCGCCCCCGTTCGCTACCTCTCTGCGGCAACGAATTACCCGCCTTCGGAGAACCATGGACTCAACAAGCCGTTTAATTCTTCATCATCTATACCATCTTCGCCCACTATCAGGCGCGATGTGCTGGCTTCATTCAATATCCTTAGCGGGATTTCTGGAAATGCTTCTTTGAAAATTCTAATCATTTCAAACTGCTCAACCTGACCACCATTGAGCTCTATTAGCCTATTGATTGCTGCCACAGGGAGAGATGCCCCTTCTGATCGCATAGCGTTAACAATGTCACCGTCGGTCATTTTCCGAACTCCACCACAACTTTCTTCGGAGAATTTACCACAATGCGAGCGTTCGCGAAGCCATTCCGAGCCGACATCTTGCCAGTGAACGTACCCAATGCTGCCTGTTCCGGCGTAGCCCCCGCTCGAATAGCGGCCTGAAATGAGTCAAAATTGCTTTTCATGGAACCGGTGCCTAACCACGTTCCACGGATCCCTTTTACGTTGTTTCCAAAGACGGCGAGCGCCTCGTTGAACATTTGCCCACCACTCGGGGTACCGGGACCCTTTTGAATTGCCGGATCTAAGAATCCGTCCTTGCCCAATTCGGCCAGAACCCCACCGCCGCCCTTAGTATAGGCTGTGAATGTTTCACCAGCTCCCTTTGCAGCGACGGAAGTAGATCCACCGCTTTGCTGTACCCGGTGGTTCTGCACCATTGCCGTGATGGAGGTGTCGCTCAGGCCAGCTTTAGCGCCATTGCTGATGATGCGCAGTTCATCCGGGTCGGTCGAAGAGTAACCGGACCCCGTGACATTTCCATCGCTGTATTTGCGGACGATATTCTGCGTCCATGGCAGCCTTTCGAGGCCCAGTGCCTGGGCCACGGTGGCGGGCTCACGGATCGTCACCACGCCGTTGGCCCATTCCGCTTCGCCGACCTTTCTGCGGGGGGCATCCGCCTGCGCATCCCGCATGATATTGAAATTGGGCCCATCATCGCTCTGACGCTCGAAGCTTACGTCCGAGAAATCCCCAAACCGATAGCTGATCTTGCGGCCCGACGGCGGTATGAACAGGACCGCATTGATGATGATAGGGGGAAGAATCACGACCGCTTCCAACGCGGAGATCAGAAATTCTCCGACCCCGGCGACGACCCCCGCCAGCCTTGACGCCATGGCAGGACTGAGCGGCGGCGCTGGCTCGACTGGCGGCGCCGGCGGAACCAGGCTCAACCTCGGCTTCACGCTGGGAGCTGGTTCCGCAGGCGCGGCCTGTGGCGCGTTCTGCGCCTGACCGGCATAGCCCAACATGAACTGGTCCGCAAAATTCGACCCTGCCAATCGCAGCTTGCCCCCGCGAAGAGTCCAGCCGCCGGAACCGCCACTGTCCACCGCACCCCTCGCGGCTTCTGCTGCTTCGGCCACGAGCGCACGTTCCCCCGGCGACATCCGGCTTGCAGCCCCCGCCACCGTCTCCCCAATAGTCTGCCCGATGATATCGGGCAGTGCGGCGAGGATATTGTCGCCGAAGTCAGTGCCGCCGAGTAGGCTACGCGCCGCCGCATTGGCGAGGCCGCCCGCGGTGTTGCCGACCAGCCGGCCCTCGAAGCCGCCCAGACCGATCGCGCCCGAGGCCCCCGATCCCAGTCCCGCCGCCGCCACCCCGGCAAAGTCGAACTTGTCCTGCAGCCGCGTCGCAACCCCGATGCCCTGGCTGACCACGCTCCCCAGCGCCCCGCGCACCACATCGCCCAGGAACGCGCTGCCGGCGATCCTCTCGAAGCTGCCCGCCAGCCCGCCGCTCACTCCCGCGCTGATCCCCGCCAGCGCCACGCCCTTCCAGCTGATCCCGTCCTGGAGGCGGGCCGCCACGCCGAACGCCTG
>JAFOMG010000010.1 GCA_017418975.1 Sphingomonas sp. | reverse complement strand
TGAGCCGGGGTCCCGCTGTCTCGCCAGCGCAAGAAGAAGCGGGATCCCGGCTCAAGGCCGGGATGACGGTAGAAAATCAAATACTTGTTTGGGTTCTCAACCTAGGGCCACGACTCAATCAGCAACGCCCGTCATCCCCGCGCAGGCGGGGATCCAGGATAGTAGGGGACGATTGAAGCGATCACGCGGATGCTTGCCGGAAACGGCAAAGCGAGCCTCGCCGTCCTTGCCCTTGGCCCTGGATCCCCGCCTGCGCGGGGATGACGGTTGAAGGGATAGCGAGGATGACAACGGAGAATATGAGTCCCCACTCCAGGGTCCGTTCTCCATACCGGCAATGGCCGGCGCGCTCTGCTTGCAATGTAGGATTTCGCCTGCTTGGCCGGTCCGGCCGGGCTCGCGTCCGGCCGCTCTTTGACCGGTAGGCGAAGCAGGATCCCGCGAGCCCAGCATCGTTGCGCGCCGCGCGGCGGGAAGCCGTTGCGAGCGCGACCTTCGCGACCTTTCCCGCCTGCTTGGCGCTATCGGCCTAGGATCCGCAGTGCAGCTTGCTGGCGCGCGCATAGTCCGCCGCCAGGCGGTCCGTGTCGGCAGCATAGGGCCTGGGCAGCTCGGCCTTGATCCGGGCCCAGACGGCACCGCCGCCGGGCGTGCAGATCACCCGTACGAAATCCAGGCCCTGGCCCTGCTCGTAATGCGCGCGGGGCATCAGCCCCTCCTGGACGCGCTGCCAGACCTGATAGGTCGCCCAGCCATGCTCGCGCATCAGATAGTCGAAGCGCAGCTGGTCGGCGGGATCGAGCGGCCGGCTGCCGTCCATGCCGGCACGGAACATCTCGGCGATGTCGCGCGAGCCATAGATCGACGCGCGAAAGGCCGCCCATTGCGCCTGGGTGTCGTTCGCCTCGCTGCGCGCCGCCACCCGGTTGCTCTCATAGAGCTGGATCCCGACGAAGACGAGCGAGAGCACCACCGCGAGCGCGCTGACGATCTGGCCGACGAACGCCCAATATTCCATCCGGTCGCGGTGGAAGATCGGGCGCCGGGAGGCCGAGCCCTCCCGCCCGCTCACTTGAATGCCCGTTGCTGGAGCTTGCGCAGCGTGCCGGGCATCCAGCGCGCCATGAACCAGAGCCGGTGCGCGGTCTTGCCGACGCGGGTGTGCACTGCCTTGCGCGCGTCCAGCATGTGGCGGACGGTCTTCACCACTTCGTCGACCGGGGTGATCTCCAGCCCGGCGGCGCGCACCGATTCGCGCACGTTGCGGTTCGAATCCTGCGTGACGTGGTTGAGCAGCGGCGTCTCGATGAAGCTCGGCATCAGCGAGCCGACATAGATGCCCTCCTGTCCCCATTCGGCATTGAGCGCCTCGGCGAAGCCGCGCATCGCGAACTTGCCGGCACTGTAGATCGACATGCCCGCATTGCCCGAGATGCCGGCGGCCGAGCTGGTGACGATCATCGCCGATCCCGGCGTGGCCTTGAGCAGACCGTGCGCGGCGCGCGCGCCATGGACGACGCCGTTTATGTTGATCGAAAGGCCGCGATCGATGTCCGCGTCGGACATGGTCTCGAGCTGGCCGCCCACCGCGATCCCGGCATTGTTGAACAGGAAGTCGAGCCGGCCGCCGCTCCGGCTCGCGAAATCGGCGAGCGCGGCCTGCCATGCGTCGCGGTCGCGCACGTCCATCGCATAGGTCTCGGCCCCCGGGATCGCAGCCTTTGCCGCCTCCAGCCCCGCCGCGTTGACATCGGCCAGGCCGACCAGCCAGCCGTCCGCCGCCAGGCTCTTCGCGACGGCGAGGCCGATCCCCGATGCGCCGCCCGTGATGAATGCCGCCTTGGCCATTGCCTCGCCTCTCCTGTCTTTGACCTTTGCCATTTCATCCCGCACAAAGCGCCGCGATGCCAGAGCAAAGCCGCTCCGTTACCTTCAAAAATGTCAGCAAGGTCTGGCCGGGGGGCGTGAGAGCCGTGGACGGCGTGTCGCTGGAGGTGGCGGCGGGCAGCTTCGTGGCGCTGGTCGGCGCCTCGGGATCGGGCAAGTCGACGCTGCTCAAGATGGTCAACCGGCTGATCGTGCCGAGCGAAGGCGCGGTGCTGGTGGGCGAAGCGCCGGTGGATGCCGGCCCGGCGCCGGCGCTGCGGCGGCGGATCGGCTATGTCTTCCAGAATGTCGGCCTGTTCCCGCACATGCGGGTGGGCGAGAACATCGCCATCGGGCTGCGGCTGGCGGGCGAGAAGGAGACGGCGGCGCGGGTCCTCGAGCTGCTCGACCTGGTCGAGCTGCCGCCCGAGACGGCCGGGCGCATGCCGGACGCGCTTTCGGGCGGGCAGCGCCAGCGCGTGGGCGTGGCGCGGGCGCTGGCGACGGGGCCGGGCATCTTGCTGATGGACGAGCCCTTCGGCGCGCTCGATCCCGTCACCCGCGACGGGCTGGGCAAGGCGATCCGCGCGCTGCACGACCGGATGGGCCTCACCACCATCCTCGTCACGCACGACATGGCCGAGGCGCTGCTGCTCGCCGATCGCGTGCTGGTGATGGAGAAGGGCCGGATCGTCGCCGATGCCACGCCGCGCGAGCTGCTCGCCGGCAAAGGCGGCGCGGCGGCGGACGCGCTGGTCGCCGTGCCGCGCGAACAGGCGCACCGGCTGGCGGAGCTGGAGGCGTGAATCCGCTGGCCCGCGTGCCCGAGCTGCTTGCCCAGCATCTGCTGCTGGCGCTGGCGGCGCTGCTGCTCGGGCTGGCGATCGCGCTGCCGCTGGCGGTGATCTCGGCGCGCAACCGGCTGGTGGGGCGCGTCGCGCTGGGCTTTGCCAGCCTCGTCCAGACGATTCCGAGCCTCGCCCTGCTCGCGCTCTTCTATCCGATCCTGCTCTCGCTCTCGACGCTGGTCGGCGGCGGCATTCCGGCGCTGGGCTTCCTGCCCTCGCTGCTCGCGCTGTCGCTGTACGCGCTGCTGCCGATCCTGCGGAACGGCGTCACCGGGCTGGCGAACATCGATCCCGCGGTGATCGAGGCAGCCGACGGCGTGGGGATGACGGCGGCGCAAAAGCTGCGCCTGGTCGAGGCGCCGCTGATCCTGCCGGTGCTGATGGCCGGCATCCGCACCGCCGCGGTGTGGACGATCGGTGCGGCGACGCTGTCGACCACGGTGGGTCAGCCGAGCCTGGGCGACCTGATCTTCGCCGGCCTCCAGACGCAGAACTGGTCGCTGGTGCTGACCGGCTGCATCGCCGCCGCGGCGCTCGCGCTGGCGGTGGACGGGCTGCTGGGACTGGCCGAGCACGGGATCGCGAAGCGGAAGCGGGGGCTGGTGTGGGGCGGCCTCGGCACGCTGCTGGTCGCGATGGCGCTGGCGCTCTTTCCCGCGCTGCCGGCGGCACGCGGCACCGTCACCATCGGCGCGAAGGGCTTTTCCGAGCAATATATCCTCGCCCGGCTGATCGGGCACCGGCTGGAAGCGGCGGGATACAAGGTCCGCTACCGGGAAGGGCTCGGCTCCGCGGTCGCGTTCAGCGCGCTCGCGAGCGGCGATGTCGATGTCTATGTCGATTATTCGGGCACGATCTGGACCAACCAGATGCGGCGCAGCGACGTGCCGCCGCGTGACGCCATCGTGCGCGGCGTCGCGGACTGGGCCCGCGACCGGCACAAGGTGACGCTGCTCGGCTCGCTGGGGTTCGAGAACGCCTATGCCTTCGCGATGCGGAGCGACGATGCCAGGAGGCGCGGCATCGCCAGCATCGCCGATCTGGCACCGGTCGCGGGCAGCCTGAACCTCGCAACCGATGTCGAGTTCCTCGAACGGCCCGAATGGGCGGCGGTGAAGAAGGCATATGGCCTGAGCTTCAAGTCCGCCCATCCCTATCAGCCGACCTTCATGTACCGCGCCCTCGCCTCGGGCAGCGCGGACGTGATCCCCGCTTTCTCCTCGGACGGCAGGATCGCGGCGGACCGGCTGACCGTGCTGGCCGATCCCAAGGGCGCGATTCCCGGATATGATGCGATCCTGCTGCTCGCTCCCGGCCGCGCCGACGACCTGCGCTTCCAGGCGGCGCTCCGGCCGCTCATCGGCGCGATCCCGGTCGAGCGGATGCGCCGGGCCAACTATATGGTCGATCGCGACGACGACAAGGCAAGCCCCGACGCGGCCGCCCGCTGGCTGGAGCGTGGACTAGCCCGATGAATTTCTGTTATCGCTACCAGAATATAAGAAAGAGGAGAGTGAAATGCGGCCAGGCCTGAAGCTTCTGCTGTCGACCACCATGATCTGGGCCGCATCGCCCGCTTTTGCGCAGCATGCGCCGACAACGCTGTCTGGCCAGCAGGTCGCCAATCCCGCCAAATGGCCGACCGCCGGCTCGCAGGGCCTGGTCGACCCCGCGACCGAGAAGTTCGTCACCAACCTGATGGCGCAGATGACGCTGGAGGAGAAGGTCGGCCAGATGATCCAGGCGGACATCGGCGCGATGAAGCCCGAGGAACTGCGCCAGTATCCGCTCGGCTCGATCCTGGCGGGCGGCAGCTCGCCGCCGCTCGGCGCGCCCGATCGCTCCCCCCAGGCTCCCTGGGTCGAGACCGCCCGAGCCTTCCGCAAGGTGGCGATGGAGCCGCGCGGCAAGCACCAGCCGATCCCGCTGATCTTCGGCATCGACGCCGTGCACGGCAACAACAACGTGATCGGCGCGACGATCTTCCCGCACAATATCGGCCTCGGCGCGATGCGCGATCCCGCGCTGATCCGCCGCATCGGCAAGGCCACCGCCGAAGAGACCGCCGCGACCGGGCCCGACTGGGCGTTCGGCCCCACGCTCGCCGTCCCGCAGAACGATCGCTGGGGGCGCAGCTATGAAGGCTATTCGGAGGACCCGGCGGTGGTCCGCGCCTATGCCGGCGAGATGATCCTCGGCCTGCAGGGCGCGCCCGGCACGAAGAACCGCATTCAGCAAGGCCGTGTCGCGGCGTCGGCCAAGCATTTCCTGGGCGACGGCGGCACCTTTGACGGTGTCGACCAGGGCGATACCCGCCTCTCGGAGGATGCGCTGATCGGGACGCACGCCCAGGGCTATGTCCCGGCGATCCAGGCCGGCACGCTCACCGTGATGGCCAGCTATTCGAGCTGGAACGGCGCGAAGATGCACGGCAACACGTCGCTGCTCACCGATGTGCTGAAGGGCCGGATGGGCTTTCAGGGCTTCGTCGTCGGCGACTGGAACGGCCATGGCCAGGTGCCTGGCTGCACCAAGGAGGATTGCGCCCAGACCTTCAACGCCGGGCTCGACATGGCGATGGCGCCGGACAGCTGGAAGGGCCTGTTCGAGAGCACCGTCCGCCACGCCAGGGACGGCACGATCCCGATGGCCCGCATCGACGACGCGGTGCGCCGCATCCTGCGCGTGAAGGTGAAGCTCGGCCTGTTCGATCCCGCCCGGCCCTATGAGGGCAAGGCCGGCGTGCTGGGCAATGCCGAGCATCGCGCGATCGCCCGCGAAGCGGTGGCCAAGTCGCTGGTGCTGCTGAAGAACCAGGGCGCGTTGCCGATCAGGGCATCGGCGAACGTGCTGGTCGCCGGCCCGGGTGCCGATTCGATGGCGCAGCAGACCGGCGGCTGGACGCTGAGCTGGCAGGGTGACGGCAACGACAATTCGATGTTCCCCAATGGCCAGACGATCTTCGCCGGCATCGTCGAGGCAGTGAAGGCCGGCGGCGGCACCGCGACGCTCTCGGCGGACGGCAGCTTCACCGCCAGGCCCGATGTCGCGATCGTGGTGTTCGGCGAGCAGCCCTATGCCGAGATGCGCGGCGACATCGCGACGCTGGAGTTCCAGCCCGGCGACAAGCAGGCGCTGGCCATGCTCCGGAAGCTGAAGGCCGCGGGCGTGCCGACCGTCTCGGTGTTCCTCTCGGGCCGGCCGCTCTGGGTGAACCCCGAGATCAATGCCTCGGACGCCTTCGTCGCCGCCTGGCTGCCGGGCAGCGAAGGCGCGGGCGTCGCCGACGTGATCATCGGCGACAAAGCGGGCAAGCCGCGCAAGGACTTTCATGGCACGCTGTCGTTCAGCTGGCCGAAGAGCGCCGGCCAGTTCACGCTCAACAAGGGCGATCCGGGCTATGATCCGCTGTTCGCGCTCGGTTATGGGTTGCGCTACGCCGCGCCGGGCATGGTCGCGACGCTGGGCGAGGAGCCCGGCTTCGACGCCTCGGCGCTCAACACCAGCGTCTATTTCGCCAAGGGCGTGACGCCCAAGCCCTTCGCCTTCGCCACCGAATCGAAGATCACCCGCGCCCCGATCGATGGTCCGCAGACCCAGGAAGGCGCGCAGCAGCTGAGCTGGACCGGCGGCCCGGCCCGGCTGAGCATCGGCGGCGGCGCGCCGATCAACCTTGGCCGCGAAGCCAATGGCGACCTGTCGCTGGCTCTCACCTACCGCCTCGATCGCGCGGCGACCGGCGCGGTGACGCTCGGCATGGGCGACGGCAAGGGCCTGGATGCCACTGGCCTGTTCACCGGTGAGACCGGCAAGTGGCGCACGGTGAAGATCCTGCTCAAATGCTATCAGGCGAACGGCACCGACATGCATGCCGTCTCGGCCCCGGTGGTGATCGGCGCCTCGGGACCGCTGGCGTTCAGCCTGGCCGATGCGCGGATCGTGTCGGATCCCGCCAACTCGATCTGCCCCGGCGCCAAGTGACGATGATGGCGGGCGATCGGATCGAGACGGTCGCGATCGCCCGCGGCCCCTATCGCGCCGAGCTGATCACGCTCGGCGCGGCGCTGCGCGTGCTCGAAGTGCCGGACCGCCTGGGCAATCCGGCGAATGTGGTACTCGGCTTCGCGGACCTCGAGGAGTATCGCGGGCCGCCGCGCTTTTACGGCGCGGTGACCGGCCGCTATGCCAACCGCATCGGCGGGGCGCGTTTCACGCTCGACGGCGTCACCCATCGTCTCGCGGCGAATGACGGAGCAAACAGTCTTCATTCGGGGCCGTTCGGTCTCGACCAGCAATATTGGGATCTGACGGCGCGATCCGAGGACTCGGCCAGGTTCCGCCACATCAGTCCCGCGGGGCATAACGGCTTCCCGGGTACGCTGACGATCGAGGTCCAGTACGTGATCGAAGCGGACGGGCTGGCGATCCGCCTGACCGCGACCACCGATGCGCCAACCGTCGTGAATCTCACGCATCATGCCTATTTCAACCTGGCCGGCGAGGCGAGCGGAGAGACGATCCTCGATCACCTGCTGCGCATCCCCGCACGCCGGACCACCGCGATCGACGCCGGGCTGATCCCTACCGGCGCGCTGGCCGAGGTGACCGGCACGCCCTTTGATTTCCGCATGCCCAGGCGAATCGGCGCGGAGATCGATGCGGACGACGAGCAGCTTCGGCACGGCCAGGGCTATGACCATAATTTCGTGATCGACGGCGCGGACGGGCGCGTCCGCCGGGTGGCGACCTTGTTCGATCCCGGCTCGGGCCGCGTGCTCGATCTCCATTCCGGCGAGCCCGGGCTGCAATTCTATTCGGGCAACCACCTTGCCGGCGGCGCGCCGGGAACGAGCGGGCAAAGCTATGCGGCGCGTGCCGGGCTCTGCCTGGAGCCGCAGAAATTTCCGGACAGCCCGAACCGGCCGGACTTTCCCTCGTCCCGGCTCGATCCGGGCGTGCCATACCGCCACGACATCGCCTTCCGGTTTCGCACCGCCGCCAGCATCGAGGAGGCGTTCGCTTCCTGATTTCCTTCCCCGGCAGAGGAGGAAGGGCCCGCGTCATTGCTCTTTCCGGTCGGCCTGGAAGATCTTGTTCACGATGCGCCACTCGCCATCCGCCTTTACCAGCGAGAGATAGTCGACGAAGCGCACGCTCGGATAATCGAGCACCACCTTGGCCATGCCGGCATTGCCGGTAACGTCGAGACTCTCGATCCAGCGCCTGCGCCGCGCCTCGTCCACCGCCGGCTTTCCGGTCGCCGCGGCGGCGATGAAATCGGCGAGCGTCCGCTCGGCGAAGCTCCCGTCGCGGTTCCAGTAGAGCATCGCCTTGGGATGAAAGGCCGCGCCGAACTCGGCCGCGCTGCCGGTCGCATGGCCGGCGAGATAGTGGTTCACGGCGGCGCGCGCGCCGGCCTCGTCCTTGTCCTGCGCATGGGCGAGCGGGGCGGCGAGGATCAGGCTGGCGGCGAGGATCAGGGAGCGCATGAAGACCTCCGGTCGCGGGGAGGTCTCCAGCCTGGTCCATGCCATGGGGCCGCGCACCCGGCCCGGGCCGAACGCCCGGCGGACGGGACGAACGGCACTCCGGGCTCCTTCCGCTTCCCGGGCGGGAAGCGGGATGGAGGCTATAGCGTCGGCTTGCCGTCGATGCGGCGCGGCACGCCCGCATCGCCATCGCGCAGTTCGGCGGGAAGCAGCGCCGCCGGCAGGTCCTGATAGGCGACCGGGCGCAGGAAGCGATCGATCGCCAGCGTGCCGACCGACGTGCTGCGGCCGTCCGCCGTCGACGGGAACGGCCCGCCATGGACCTGCGCGTCGGTCACTTCGACACCGGTCGGCCAGCCATTGGCGAGGATGCGACCGGCCAGCCGCTCGAGGATCGGCAACAGCCTGGCCGCGGTCTCGGTATCGGCATCCTCGAGATGCAGCGTCGCGGTGAGCTGGCCTTCGAGCAGCGAGACGACGCCGAGCATCTCGTCCAGATCGGCGCAGCGCACGAGCAGCGAGGCGGCGCCGAAGACCTCTTCGGCATGGCTGGGATCGGCGATGAAGTCCGCGCCGGTCATGGTGAACAGCGCGGCACGCCCGCAGCTGGCCGAACCTTCCTGGCCCTGGGCGACCCGAGTCAGCCCCGGCGCGGCGGCCCAGCGGGCCACACCGTTCTCATACGCCTTGAGGATGCCGGGGGTGAGCATGGTCTGCGCCGCCACGCCCGACACCGCTTCGGTCGCCGCGGCGAGGAAGCGGTCCAGCGCCGGGCTCTCCAGCGCCAGGACGAGGCCGGGATTGGTGCAGAACTGGCCGGCGCCCATGGTCAGGCTGGCGATATAGCCCTTGCCCAGCGCCTCGGCCCGCGCTTCGAGCGCATGCGGCAGCAGGAATACCGGGTTGATGCTGCTCATCTCGGCATAGACGGGGATCGGCACGGGACGGTTCGCGGCGATCTTCATCAGCGCCGTGCCGCCGCCGCGCGAGCCGGTGAAGCCGACCGCCTTGACGCGCGGATCGGAGACGAGCGCCGCGCCGACTTCATTGCCGGCGCCGTTGATCAGCGAGAATGTGCCTGCGGGCATGCCGGTCTTCTCGACGGCGCGAGCGATCGCTCCGGCCACCAGCTCCGACGTGCCGGGATGCGCGGAATGCCCCTTCACGATCACCGGACAGCCCGCGGCGAGGGCCGAGGCGGTGTCGCCGCCCGCGACCGAGAAGGCGAGCGGGAAATTCGAAGCGCCGAACACCACGACCGGGCCGAGCGGAATCATGCGCAGGCGCAGATCGGGCTTGGGGGCGGGCTGCCGATCGGGGATCGCGTGATCGATGCGCGCACGCAGATACTCGCCGAGGCGCAATTCCCTCGCGAAGAGCCGCAACTGGCCCGACGTGCGGCCGCGCTCGCCGGTGAGGCGGGCGTGCGGCAGGCCGCTTTCCTGCATCGCGCGCTCGGTGAGCGTCTCGCCCAATGCGTCGATCTCGTCGGCGATCGCCTCCAGAAAGGCGGCACGCTGCTCGCGCGGCAGATTGGCGTAGACGGGGAAAGCGGCCTCGGCGGCAGCCGCGGCAGCCTCGACATCTTCCCGCGTCGCCATGTCGAAGCTCGGCTCCAGCGACGCGCCGGTCGAGGCGGCAACGGCCCGAAAGCCCGGCCCATCGCGGCGCACCCGCTTCGAAGCAATGAACAATTCGCCGGTCAGCGCCATGCCTGCTCTCCTGTCTTTCCGATTTACGTTAGCGGTAACATTGCCCATGCGGGACTTAGGCAGCGCCGTGCCAAAAAGCAATCGGGCGCGCCTGCGAAGTTGGGGGGCGGAGCGATCGGACCGGTGCTCAGCGGGCGGCGCGCCGGCTGCCGACGCTGTTCACGGGCTTGCGCGCTTCCATCGTGTCCTGGAAACCGCGCTCGACCAGGCGGGCCATCGCATCGTGCGCGCGTTCGGCATCCTGCGCCTCGATTGCCTCGAGCACCGCGAGGTGCACCGGCAGCGCGTCGTGCGGGGCGGGCAGGTGCCGCTGCTTGAACGCGGTGGTCAGCTCGATGGCCGCGGCCACGCCGCTGGTGAGCGACATGATGAAATCATTGCCCGAAGCCTCGAGCAGCGCGGAGTGGAACGCTTCGTCGCAGCATCGCCCTTCCTCGGAGTCGAAGCCATGGCGATCGACGCCGGCGAGCCCTTGCTGCATCCGGGCAAGCTGCTCGGGCGTGCGGCGCAACGCGGCGAGGCGGGCGGCATCGGGCTCGACGATGCGACGCAGCTCGAACAGGCTCTCGATCAGCGCATCGTCGGGCGCCCCGGCGAAGATCCAGCTGAGCACGTCCGGATCGAGCAGGTGCCATTCGCGACGCGGGCTTACCTGGGTGCCGATCTTCGGACGGGAATGGACCAGGCCCTTGGCCGCCAGAATGCGGATCGCCTCGCGATAGGCGGTGCGGGAGACCTTGAACTGCTCGCTCGCGGCGATCTCGCCGTCGAGGATCTCGCCCGGCGCGATCTCACCCGAGACGATGCGGACGCCGAGTGTCCGGGCGACGGTGCCATGCAGGCGCAGCGAACGCGGCCGGGGCTTGCGCGAACGGGGCTTTCTTTCGGTGAGCGTGGAGGAAGCGCCTCGCATCGAATTTCCTAGGCGATGGCGAAGACGGAAGATTTCGTCTGCCAGCTGGGCATGGTCCGAATCCCTAGGCCCTTTGCATCCCACTGCCAAGAGCCGCGCCGATCGTAGGAAAAGTTGGAAATGCCGGGCACGCAAAACCGCCGGCCTTGGCGCGATGCCTTGGGAAAAGGCTGTAATATCATTGGCTTGTCGAGTTGGCGGAGACGGAGGGATTCGAACCCTCGATACGGTTTCCCGTATGACGCTTTAGCAAAGCGTTGGTTTCAGCCACTCACCCACGTCTCCGGATAACGGCTCGAAGGCGAGCGCTATAGCGAGGGGTTTCCGAGCAATCAACGCCCAGCTTGACGTGAAATCGACTCGATCCGCCGCTCGTTCATTGCCGGGACAGCCGCGCCCTCTATAGATCGGGCATCTGCTGGGCTGGGGTAATTCGACCATGCGCGTTCGGGATCTGGTGTTGACGGCGGCGACGGCCGCGCTCGCGATGGGCGCCGTGCCCGCCGCGGCGCAGCAGCAGATGACCACGGTCGATCCCAACACCGCGATCGATTCGGACCTGCACACCCCGCCGCCCGCGCGGGACCCCTATGCCGCCCCCGCGCAGCAGCGCCAGGACGCGCCGCCCGCGCAGGACGACCCCTATCCCGCGCAACAGCAGCAGCCCGGCCCCGCCGGCCAGGCCCCCTATGCCCCCGCCGCGAGCGCCCGCCAGCAGGCCACCACCTATCAGCGCGAGGAACTGGTCGGCGCCGCCGAAGGCGTGTTCGGCAAGGGCGCATCGGGCCTGGGCAAGCTGATCGAGGACATCCTGAAGGACCAGGGCGAGCCCAACGCCTATATCGCCGGCAGCGAGGCCGCGGGCGCGGTCGGCGTGGGCCTGCGCTATGGATCGGGCATGATGTTCCACAAGGTCGAGGGCCAGCGAAAGGTCTATTGGACCGGCCCGTCGATCGGCTTCGACCTGGGCGGCGACGCCAACAAGGTGTTCGTCCTCGTCTACAATCTCTATGACAGCCAGGAGCTCTACAAGCGCTTCCCGCAGGGCGAAGGCCGCGCCTATTTCGTCGGCGGCCTCTCCGCCTCCTATCTGCGGCGCGGCGACGTCGTGCTGATCCCCGTCCGCCTGGGCGTGGGCTGGCGGCTGGGCGTGAACGCCGGCTATATGAAGTTCAGCGAGAAGAAGCGCTGGCTGCCCTTCTAGGGCACCGATCCCCGACAGCATCGGCATTCGCGCGCGCCGGGACCGCGATGCCGCATATTTGCCAACGAACCATATAGGCACTTTACGCTTGACATCGTAACGCTGATATGGCACAAGAAGGCACGCTGAAGAATTGCGAGTCGGGCCGGGGCGGCAACGCCTTCCGGCCCTTTTTCATAGGCGATCACATCGACTGCAACCGCCTGCCGGCGCGCCGCGCGGACGGGGCGAGAGCCCCGCGTCCCGCACATGCCACCAGGTGGCGGCGGAGCGGCGACGGCATCGCGGCAGGCGCCGCCGGCAATCGATGCGATCCCCTTTTCATTTCGGGAGAGGCGTTGTGGAACAGGCTGACCGGAGCTGGACGCGCTGGACCAAGAAGAAGCGCGCGGTCTTTCTCGACGAGCTGGCGGGCACCTGCAATGTGCGCCAGGCGGCGGCGGCGGCACGAGTGACGCCGCAGAGCGTCTACCGACTGCGGCGCAAGGACCCCGGCTTCGTGGAGGAATGGCACGAGGCGCTGCTCGCCGGATACGAGATGCTGGAGACCGAGCTGCTCGGGCACCTGCTCTCGGGCAATCCGGGAAAGACGATCACGCGGCTGGACGGCGGGCAGATCGACATGCGGATGCTGATTCAGCTGCTCGAGGCGCATCGCCGGAGCCTGCAGGGCAAATGGCGCGGCGGACCGCCGCTGCGCCGGGCGGACCCGGAGGACACCAACAAGGCGATCCTGAAGAAGCTGGAGGCGATCGACCGCGCCCGCGCCCTGGAGCGCGACCATGATTGACGGCGAGGCGCTGTTCGAACGCGTGCTCGCGCTCGATCCCGCCAGGCGCGTGAGCCTGCTCCATGCGCTCAACGCGCCGCAGCGGCGCGAATATGCCGAGCGCTGGTGGCAATGGGCGCATGGCGGCCAGCGCGAGCCGCCCGGAAACTGGCGCGTCTGGATGATCCGGGCGGGCCGGGGCTTCGGCAAGACCCGCGCCGGCGCCGAATGGGTGAGCGCGCGGGCCCGGGCCAATCCGGACGCCCGGATCGCGCTGGTGGGCGCGACCGTGGACGAAGTGCGCCAGGTGATGATCGAGGGGACGAGCGGATTGCTGGCGGTGGCGCGGCGGGACGAGGAACTGACATGGCACCGCAGCTCGGGCGAGCTCCTGTTCCCCGGCGGCGCGCGCGCGCACGTCTATTCCGCCGTCGCGCCGGAGGGGCTGCGCGGGCCGGAACATCATTTCGCCTGGTGCGACGAGCTGGCGAAATGGGGCCGGGGCGGCGAGGCGGCATGGGACAATATGATGCTGGGCCTGCGCCTGGGCGAGACGCCCCAGGCGCTGGTGACGACGACGCCCCGGCCGGTGAAGCTGATGCGCAAGGTGATGGCGCTGCCCGGCTTCGTGCCGACCTTCGGGCAGACGCGGGGCAATCCCTGGCTGCCGCGCAGCTTCGTCGAGGCGATGATCGCCGATTATGGCGGCACCCGGCTCGGCCGGCAGGAGCTGGACGGGGAGATGATCGACGACGTGCAGGGCGCGCTGTGGCCGCGCGCCGTGATCGAGCGGTGCCGGACGCGGGCGGTGCCCGAGCGGGCGCGCTGCGTGATCGGCGTCGATCCGCCGGCGGGCATCGGGGGCGATGCCTGCGGAATCGTGGCGGTGGCGCTGGGCCGCGACGGCAGGGCCTATGTGATCGAGGACGCCAGCGTCTCGGGCGCCACGCCGGAGGGCTGGGCGCGCGCGGTGGCGGCCTGTGCCGGACGGCACGGCGCCGACCGGGTGGTGGCGGAGAAGAACCAGGGCGGCGCCATGGTGGAGAGCGTGCTGCGCGGCGCCGACAGCGGGCTTCCGGTGAAGCTGGTGCACGCCAGCCGGGGCAAGGCCGCGCGCGCCGAGCCGGTGAGCCTGCTCTACGAGGCGGGCAAGGTGCGCCACGCCGGTGCCTTTCCGGCACTGGAGGACGAATTGTGCGGGCTGGTGGCGGGCGGCGGCTATGAAGGCCCCGGCCGCTCGCCGGACCGGGCCGACGCGCTGGTATGGGCCGTGACCGAGCTGATGCTGAGCCGGCGCGGACGGGCGGCGATCCGGATGCTCTAGGTTGAGAACCCAGACAAGTATTTGATTTTCTGCCGTTACCCCGGCCTTGAGCCGGGATCCCGCTGCTTCTTGCGCTGACGAGATAGCGGGACCCCGGCTCAAGGCCGGGATGACGAAGGCGGATATGAGTCCCCAACCTGGAAAAATACCATCATCCGGTGGATTGCGGGCCATCGACTGCCCGATCTCCATCGTCACCCTGAACTCGTTCGGCGCTTACCCACCTGCGACAAGGGGTGCCCAATAACCGTCATCCCCGCCAAGACGGGGATGACGGAGAGGTACTTGTTCCAGCGGGACACGTGCCAAACGAGTTCAGCAGGACGGGTGAGGCCCACGCCTTTCACCGAACACGGACAACGAGACAACGGGAGAACCGAAATGACGGGACCGATCCGGGCCCGGCAGGCCATGGCGCTTGCCGGGATGCTGGCGCTGTGCGGATGCATGGCGGGCGGCGCCGCGCTGCGCGGCGCGGGAAGTGCCGTGCTGGTGGCGCGCTTCGATGCGGACAGGGACGGCGGGCTCGACCGCACGGAGCTGGCCGCGATGATCGCGGCGGCGGTGCGGGGCCAGGGCATCGAGCGCGATGCGCTGCGCGCCGGGCTGGCCGCCGGCTATTGGACGCGCGACTGCGACCGCGATGGCCGGTTGACCGCGGCGGAGATGGCGGCGAGCGATCCCTGCGGGTGATGCCCGGTTTGCGCAGCATTGCTTTGCCGCCACCCCGGCTTCGAGCCGGGATGACGGTGAAGCCAGCTACGCGTCCCAGGCCATATCGGCACTCGATATCCCCTCCCTGCAAGGGCGGGGGGTAGAGGGGCGCCTATCCCCTAAAGACAAGGCTTTCCCAATAGCCGTCATCCCCGCCTGCGCGGGGATGACGGAAGCAGGCGTGCTTGTCTCAAAGGGGAGAAGCGCCGCGTGGAAGAGAGGTGCCCACCCGGCTGTCGATACAGCCCGGTCCCTCTCCGTCGAGGACCAGTCCCGGTCTCCACCGGGGAAAATGCGCGGCGGGCGGACCGTCCGGGTTTCAGGAGACGATGCATGAAAATGGTTCGGGGCATGAAAATGGTTCGGGCCCCGAAATGGTTCGGGGCATGAGATGGTTCGGGCGAAAGTCCGTGCGCGAAGGCGCGCGGCCGGCGCTGTCGCGCGCGGGAACCCAGATGGGGGCGCTGGGCGAATGGCCGCGCAGCTACGAAGCGCAGGTGCGCGACGCCTATTGCCACAATCCGGTGGCGCAGCGGGCCGTGAAGCTGGTCGCCGAAGGCGCCGGCAGCGCCGGGCTGACCGCGAGCGACCCCGCGCTGCTCGCACTCGTCACCACGCGCTCGGGCGGCCAGCCGCTGATCGAGACGCTGGCCGCGCACCTGCTGCTGCACGGCAAGCGCTTGCGCGGCTCGACCTGCTGACCCAGGCCGCCGCCGAGGCGCTCGGCGCCGATACGCCGCCCGCCGACCCGCTGCCCGGCCAGTGCTGGATCATCGGCGATGCGCCCGAGGGCGCGTGGCGGGGCCATGCCCGCGAGATCGCCGGCTGGACCGAGGGCGGCTGGCGCTTCGCGGCCCCGGTGGAAGGCATGCGCCTGTGGCTGAGCCGCAGCGCGGGGCACGCATGCTTCGCCGGGGGCGGCTGGCACGGGGGCGAGGTCCATGGCCGGCTGATCGTCGCCGGGAAACAGGTCGTCGGCGCCCGCGCCGCCGCGATCCCGGAACCAGAAGGCGGGACGGTGGTTGATGCCGCAGCGCGGGCCGCAATCTCCGCGGTACTGGTTGCGTTGCGCGCCCATGGTCTGATCGAAGACGGCGGACTGTGACGTTCATGCAACAGTACCCGGATTTGTGCGCTTGCGCAGAAACTTTCGTTTCGGTACTGAGTTTTTCGCTGTCCGTAGTGACAATCATGAAAGGGGATTAAGATGCGGAAGCTTGCCGTTACTCTGGCACTCGCGACGACCGCGCTCAGCACGCCCGCCCTCGCCCGCGACGATGCGTGGTATGTGGGTGTCGAAGGCGGCGCGATGCTCGTCGAGGACATCAAGTTCGACGTCGGCACGGCCAAGCAGGCCGCGACCGTGCACCACAAGGCCGGCTGGGATGCCGACGCCGTGGTCGGTTATGACTTCGGTCCGTTCCGCGCGGAAGCCGAGGTCGGCTATCGCCAGGCTTCGGTCAACCGGCTCAACAGCACGGTCACCATGCCCGCCCGCAATTCGGCCGGCACCGCGTATAACGCGTTCCCGGGCAGCTATGGCTATGCCGGCGGCCGTTCCTCGGCGCTGAGCTTCATGGTCAATGGCCTGCTCGACTTCGGCGAAGACACCGGCGTGCAGGGCTTTGTCGGCGGCGGCGTGGGTGTCGCGCGCGTCAAGAACAAGGTCGGCCTGAACACCTATCAGGACTCGATCGACGATTCGGACACGGTCTTCGCCTGGCAGGCGATCGCGGGCATCCGCGCGCCGCTGACCGACTCGATCGACATCTCGCTGAAGTATCGCTTCTTCAACGCCGACAATGTGAAGATCACCGACGTTTCGGGTCGCGTGTGGGACGGCCGTTTCCGTTCGCACTCGATCCTGGGCGGCCTGATCTTCAACTTCGGCGCCCCGGCCCCGGCCCCGACGCCGGTTCCGACGCCGGAGCCCACTCCGACGCCGACCTGGACGCCGACTCCGGAGCCGACCCCGACGCCGACCGTCGTCTGCACCCCGGGACCGTACATCGTGTTCTTCGACTGGGATAAGTCGGACATCACGCCGGAAGCCGCGAGCATCCTCGACAACGCCATCAGCAACTATCAGAACTGCGGCAACGCGCAGGTGATGCTGGCTGGCCACGCCGACCGCTCGGGCTCGGCCAGCTACAATGTCGGCCTCTCGCAGCGTCGTGCAGACTCGGTGAAGGCCTATATGACCGCCCGTGGCATCGCCGCCGGTGTGATCTCGACCGAAGCCTTCGGCGAGAGCAAGCCGCGCGTCGAGACCGCCGATGGCGTTCGCGAGCTGCAGAACCGTCGCGTGGAAGTCACCTACGGTCCGGGTTCGGGCAACTAAGCCAGACCCGTCCGCAAGGACTGAGAATTGGGGAGGCTGGGAAACCGGCCTCCCTTTTTCTTTGCGTCATCGCCGGGGCGCGAGCAGGGCCGAGACGATGAGACGATAATGCCCATGGCGCTGCCCGCGCTGAGAGGTCCTTGTCGCGCCGCGCCCGATCGAATCGGTCCCTGCCAGGCGTAATCGCGCGCCGGCACCGCGCGGCCGCGAGGCATTCCTTTCCCTTCATGCTCCACGACATCGGCGATCGCGGGCGGCCCGATGCCGCCTCCGGGTCGTCGACCTGCATAATGTGGCGGCATGCCCGGATCCGGCCGATTGCCGTCGCGCGACCGGGAGATCACGCCAGGCCGGCCCCTATTGGCGGCCGCCACCATGGGGGCAGCACGGCACGCCGGCCCCCGCATGGCGCACAGACACGCCCGTTGCCGGGCGGCCATCTCCCCGGGACCTGGGGCTGCCGATGGCGCCCATCGACGCCGCCGTTTCGGTTCCATCGGCTCCATGGTCAGGGCGGATACCCGCGCGGGATGGAGCGATATTCGTCCCGGCGGGCAAGCGCCGAATCGAAGCGCTTCAGCCCTCGGCCGGCACTTCGGCCAGCGCTTCCGCCAGCCATTCCGGCACCAGCGCATCGCCCAGCGCTTCCACGCGGCGCAGCTCCACCATCAGGCCCAGCTCAGGATAGGCCGCCCGGGTGCGATCGCCGGGCTCGCCAATGGGCGCGACGACCAGCCGGCGGTTGACCTTGGCGCGATAGTGCATCCGCGCCGTATTCTCCTGGCCGACATAGCAGCCCTTGGCGAAGCTGACGCCGTTCAGTTCGGCGGTGTTGCATTCCAGCCACAGTGTCTTGTCTTGGCCGAGCTCGGCCGCGCCTTCGGTCACGCCCAGCTGCAGGCGATGCGCCTGCCAGCCCGTGGCGGCCGCGCCTTCGGCGCTACCGAGCCAGCGATGGCCCAGCGCCGGCAGCCGAGGATCGGGGCCGCCGCGCCCCGGCAGGGGCGACCAGTGCACGCCTCCTTCGGCCGACTCGATCGCGATGGGGCGGCGCAATCGATACAGGGTCAGCCTGCGCATCAGCGCCTCGCGCTGGGCCGACTCGCAATCGATCAGGATCGCCTCCCCCTCCGCCCAGAGGATGAAATCGAACAATGCCTTGCCCTGCGGCGTGAGGAGCCCGGCCCATTGCGGCGCATCGGGAGCCACGGCCGCCAGATCCTGTGTCACCAGGCCCTGGAGGAAACCGCGGACATCCTCGCCCGAAATGCGGATCAGGGCGCGATCGGTCAGCCAGGTGCCGGAATCGCCAATGCTGGTATCGGTCATGCCGAACAGGTAGGGGGTAGCCGGGGGCGACGGAAGAGGCGCGGATATGAATGTCGATCTGAAGCTCAAGGGCGGGCGCGTGCATCTGCCCGGTGGTCCGGCCGAAACGGACATCGGCGTCTCCAATGGACGCATCGTCGCGATCGGCGGCCCGCTGGATGCGGGCGAGACGATCGACTGCACCGGGCTGGATGTCCTGCCCGGCGTGATCGACAGCCAGGTTCATTTCCGCGAGCCCGGGCTCGAGGCCAAGGAGGATCTGGAGAGCGGCGCCCGCGCCGCGGTGCTCGGCGGCGTGACTGCGGTGTTCGAGATGCCGAACACCAAGCCCAACACCGATTCGGCCGAAGCGGTGCAGGACAAGCTTGCCCGCGCGCGCGATCGCATGTGGTGCGACCACGCCTTTTATGTCGGCGCGACCAATCACAATGCCGAGCATCTCGCCGAGCTGGAGCGGCTGCCGGGCACGGCGGGCGTGAAGATCTTCATGGGCGCCTCGACCGGCGACCTGCTCGTCTCCGACGACGCCAATCTGGCGCGCGTGCTCGCCTCGGGCCATCGCCGCGTCGCGATCCATGCCGAGGACGAGTTCCGCATGCAGGACCGGCTCGGCGAGCGCGTGCCCGGCGATCCCGCCAGCCATCCGGTCTGGCGCGACGACGAGAGCGCGATGCTGGCGACGCGCCGCATCCTGGGCCTGGCGCGCGCGGCACGGCGGCGGATCCATGTCCTCCACGTCACGACGCCGGCAGAACTCGAGCTGCTCGGCCAGCACAAGGACATCGCCACCTGCGAGGTCACTCCGCAACACCTGACGCTGGCGGGCGAGGAAGCCTATCCCAGGATCGGCACCTTCGCGCAGATGAACCCGCCGATCCGCTCGGCCGCGCACCGCGCCGGGCTGTGGCACTGGCTCAACCAGGGCGTGCCCGATGTGCTCGGCTCCGATCATGCGCCGCATACGCGCGAGGAAAAGGCCAAGCCCTATCCCGACAGCCCCAGCGGCATGCCGGGGGTACAGACGCTGCTGCCGCTGATGCTCAACCATGTCGCCGAGGGACGGACGACGCTCCAGCGCGTGATCGACCTGACCAGCGCGGGCCCGCAGCGCATCTTCGGCATCGCCGGCAAGGGGCGGATCGCGGTGGGCTATGACGCCGATTTCACCGTGGTGGATCTCAAGGCGCGCTGGACGGTGGAGGAGAGCTGGCTCGCCTCGCGGTGCGGCTGGTCGCCCTTCACCGGCATGCCGCTGACCGGCAAGCCGATCGGCACGATCGTGCGCGGCAACCGCGTGATGTGGGAAGCCGAACTGGCCAGCCAGGCCACGGGCAGGCCGGTGCGCTTCGAGGCGGTCGAGTTCGGGTGAGGACCATCTCCCGCACCGATCGCGCGTCGCGGCTGATCAAGGCGCCGGCGAGCCAGATCTATCGGGCCTTCATCGATCCCGAGGCGCTGGTGCGCTGGTTGCCCCCGGAGGGAATGACCGGCGAGATATTGGCGTTCGACGCGCGGCCGGGCGGCGGCTATCGGATGGCGCTGCATCATGTGGACGCCGAACATGCGGCGCCCGGCAAGACCTCCGAACATGGCGACGTGGTCGAGACCCGCTTCGTCGCGCTGAACCCGGGGCGGGGCATCGTCCAGTCGGCAGTGTTCGATTCGGACGACCCCGCCTTTGCCGGCACGATGCGGATGACCTGGTCCTTCGAGCCGGCCGAAGGCGGCACCCGGGTCGCCATCGTCTGCGAGGACGTGCCCCAGGGCATCCGCAAGCAGGACCATGTCCAGGGATTGAAATCCTCGCTCGCCAACCTCGCGGCGTTCGTCGGCGGCTAGCGCCCGCCCTCGGGGATGGCGGCCGCCCAGGCGGCTGCCTCGTCCTCGCGCCGGGCATGGACGAGCGGCGTCTCGGCGGTCGCCATGGCCGGATCGACTTCGATGCCCGCATCGTAGAGGAAGGTCGCATTGCCGAGGATCGTGACCATGCCGGCCGCATCCGCCGATCCCATCACCAGCCCGCCCTTGTTGAACACCTTCATCATCGTGCCGAACGGCACGCGGCCCGTGCGGCCGGCGGCATAGACCGCCGAGGCCATGGCGCTGCCGCAACTGTCGGTCAGGCCGACGCCGCGCTCATAGGTGCGCACGAACAGGTCCTGCCCGCGCAGCTCGACAAAGGAGACATTGGCGCGCGCCGGGATCAGATCGGGGCCCGCCTCGCACCAATCGCCGAGCGCGACCAGCTCGGCTTCGTCCACTGCATCGACAAAGCTGACAAGATGCGGGTTGGGCATCGCGACCGCCGTGAAGGGCCGTGCGCTGGGCAGCCCGGGAATGGCCGCGTCGATCACGCTCTCCGCCGCGATGCGCAGGCCGACGGCGCCGCTGCCGGTGGCGGCCGGGCCGGCGGTCTCGCGGATCGTCACCACGCCCGGCGCGAGCGGTTCGGCACGTGCCACCTCGGCGCTGCTCGTCTTCAGCCGCACCCGCGCCGTATCGAGGCCGAGCAGCTCGAATCCCAGCCGCGCCACGCAGCGCAGGCCATTGAGGCAGGTCTCCGCTTCCGAGCCGTCCGAATTGAACATGCGCATGCCGAAATCATGGCCGGCATCGTCGCCCGCGGTGAGCAGCAGCAGCCCATCGCCGCCGACCGGCCCGGCACGATCGGCGAGCGCGCGCGCCACGCCCGCCCAATCCGCATCGGTCAGGTCGATCGCGCGCGCGTCGATCAGGGGGAAATCATTCCCCGAGCCATGGCATTTGAGGAAGGCGAACCGCATGGCGCCCATCTAGGGACGCCAGGCCGCGCTGGCTAGCCGGCAAGCACCTCGCGTTGCACGGGACCGCCCATCGCATCGATCATCGCACGATCGCGCGCGATGATCGATGCGAAGCTCGGCCGCGCATGCATCGCGGCGACCCAGTCGGCGAGCCGCGGATAGGCGGCTGCATCCACGGTCACGCCGATGCAGCCCAGCGTCGCGAGCGGACTGGCCACCGCGATGTCCGCCAGCGTCAGCCGGTCGTCGACGAGGAAGCCGCTCTCGGGGATCGCGGTTTCCAGATAGGCGAGGATCGGCGGCATCAGGTCGCGCTCGGCCGCATCCGCCGCGGCATGGTCGCACTCCATCTTGAGCACGCGCGGACGCACGAAGCGCTGACCGAAGATCGCGCCGCCGGCCGCCATCATGATCGTGTCGGCAAGCTCGTCGAACCAGATCGTCCGCGCACGGGCGCGCGGCTCGGCCGGGATCAGGCTCGGATCGGGATATTTGGCGTCGAGATAGGCGACGATCGCCGAGCTGTCCGAGATCAGGAAGTCATCGTCCTTGAAGCCCGGCATCTTGCCAAACGGGCTGGCAGCCATGAATTCCGGCCCGCCCCGGCCCATGCCCGCGGCCTGCAGCTCGAGATCCAGCCCCTTCTCCGCACCGAACACCATTACCTTGCGCACATAGGGCGAAAGCGTCGAACCAAACACGATCATGCCAACCTCTCCTCGGCTTGGGCATAAGGCTATCGAATCAGTTGCCATTTGCAACTGGTTTGTGCGCGACAGGTGCGCTCCACTGTGCGAAGAAGGGGCGAGTGATTGCTCTCACCCTCCTCCTCGCGCTGGGCGCGGCTGCGGCCTTTTATATCGTGCTGCGGCGCATCGCCTTTCTGGAGGAAGAACTGCGCCGTGTCGAATCGCTGATCGCCAGGCACGATCCCGAAGTCCGCGAAACGCCGGCTCCTCCATCCGAATCCCCGGCCCCGCCCATCCAGGAGACCGAATCGCCGAGCCCGGTCGCCGAAGCGCGGGCGGAGCGTGCGCCCGGGCGAATCGAAATCGAGCCGAGGCCCCTGCCCGAGTTCAGCTTCGAGGCGCTGATCGGCGGACGGTTGCCGATCTGGATCGGCGGCGCGGCGCTGGTGCTCGCCGGCTTCTTTCTCGTCCGCTACTCCATCGAGAGCGGCTTGCTGGGCCCCGGGACGCGCACCGTGCTGGCGGCGCTGTTCGGCGTGGCGCTGATCCTGGGCAGCGAGATCACGCGGCGCCTGCCCGCCACCGCCGATGACCCGCGGGTCGCGCAGGCGCTGGCCGGGGCGGGCATCGCCAGCCTCTACGGCACGCTCTACATGGCGGCCGCGCTCTATCATCTGATCGCACCGCTCCCCGCCTTCCTCCTCGTGCTGCTGGTCACCGGCGGCGCGCTCGCCCTGGCGCTGCGCCATGGGCCGCCCACGGCGGCGATGGCGCTGATCGGCGGATTCGCCGCGCCGCTGGTCGCGGGGTTCGACGCGGCGGGGATCGGCGCGCTGCTCGTCTATCTCGCGCTGTTCACCGCCGCCTTGTTCGGCCTCGCCATCCATCGCGGCTGGGCCTGGCTCGCGCTGACCGCCTGCGTGGCCGGCTTCGCCTGGATCAACTTCCTGATCGCGATGCTGGCGGCACGCGCGGGGGATCTTTCCGCCGTGGGCGCCTTCACCATGCTCCTCGCGGTCGGCGCCAGTGCCGCGCTGCCGGCGACCGGCGCGGGCAATCGCTGGCTTCGCCTGGCCCCCCTGGTGGCGGGTTGCCTGCAGCTCGCCGTGCTCGCCCCCGCGCTCGATTTCAGCTGGCTCGCCTGGGGGTTCTATCTCAGCCTTGCCGGCGCGGCGCTGTTCCTTGCGTGGCGCGACGGCGCCTATCTTCCGGGCGCGCTCGCCGCCTGCGTCCTGCTGCTCGTGCTGGAGATGCTCGCCATCGGCCTGCCCGCGCCCGGCTTCACGCCGATCGCGGCGATCCTCGCCACCGCGCTGTTCGCCATGCCCGGCCACGCGCTTGCGCGCCGCCACCCGCTCTGGGGCGGGATCGCCCTGCTCGGCACCGCGGGCCCGCTCCTCATCGCGCATCTGCGCGCGCCGGGCCTGTTGTCCGCGATGCAATGGGGGTGGCTCGAGCTGGCGGCGGCGGGCACGGTGTTCGCGCTCGCCTGGAGGAGCCGGGCCGATAGCGAGCATTCGATGCTCGTCCCGGCGACCGCGCTGGCGGCCTTTCTCGCGGGCCTCGGCCTCGGCCAGTTCGTGCCGGGCGACTGGCTCGCACTTCCCCTTTCCTGCATCGCGGCCGCCCTCGCCTGGTGGGCTCGCAAGATTCGCACGCCGCTGCTCTATGCGCTTCCCGCCTATCCCCTTGCCGCCGCGCTGATCGCCGCCGCGCTGCCGCTCGGCGCCCTGAGCGAGCTGATCCTCGCCTCGCTTTCCGGAGAACGGCTCACCTACACGCTGCTTCCCGCCCTGCCCGAACTGCTGCGCGAACTGGCGCTGCCGGTAGCGCTGGGCGCCGCGCTGCTCCTCGATCCCGCGCAGTTCGGGCGGATCCGCCGCGTCGCGGTGCTCTTCGCCACCGCGCTCGGCGTGCTGCTGCTCTATGCGCTCGCCAAGCAGCCGCTCGCCATCGCCACGCTGCCTCGCTTCGAGGCGCTCGGCTTCATCGAGCGCGCCCTGCTGTCCCAGGCTTGCCTCGCCGCCGGCTGGATGCTGGTTCGCCGCGCCAGAGCCGTCACCCTTGGCCATGTGCTGCTCGCGCTCGGCCTGTTCCGGATCCTGTGGTTCGACCTGCTGCTGCTGACACCGCTGGTCGAGCCCCAGGCAGTCGGCCCGCTGCCGCTCCTCAACGCCGCCGCGCTCCATCTCGGGCTCGCGAGCTTCTGGCTATGGACGCTGCCGCCGCGCTGGCGGCCGGGCGCCGCGCTGCTCACCCTTCTCGCCCTATTGGCGGCGGTTCGCCAGGCCGCGCATGGCAACCTGCTCACCGGCCCGATCGGCACGGCCGAGAATGGCGGGTACAGCGCGGCGATGCTGGCGCTCGCGCTGTTCTGGCTTTGGCGCGGCATCGCCACGGGCGCGCGCGACCTGCGCGTCTTCGGGCTCGCCCTGCTCACCGGCGTCACCTTCAAGGTGTTCCTGATCGATGCCGCCGCGCTCGACGGGCTGCTGCGCATCCTCTCCTTCCTCGGCCTCGGCCTGGCGCTGATCGGGATCGGCTGGGCCTATGGCCGTTTCGTGGGCAAGGGTGCCGCGGCGCCCGAGCGGCTCAACTGATGCCGTAGAAATCGGCAACGCGATCGAGCGCGAAGCAGAGCACCAGCTTGCCCGCGCGGCTCGGCCAGCCCAGCGCCTTTTCCGCCGGCCCCAATCCCTCGCCCGCGCAGACCACGCGCCACAATATATCGGCGAGCCCGGCCCCGGCCGCCGCCACCGCCCCGTCGAAGCGACGCCGCGCGGCGATCTGCGCCAAGGTGGGATCGAGCCGTTCCGGCACGCCGCCCCGCGATCGCGCCGCCGGCGCGGCGTCCCACCGCATCGTGACGCGCGGCCCCAGCGCGGCCGTCTCATAATCGGCGCGCAGCCGCTCCCCCGCCTCGAGCTGCCGCAAGCTGACATGTCCCCGGGCCGCTAGCCACGCCAGCGGCGATTCGGCTTGGTTCACCGTCACGCGCCGCCGTGCCCCAGCGGCATCTTCGATCGTCCGCTCGATCAGCTCACGCATCGATGATCTCCTTTTGTTCCAATTCCGCGCCCTTGCCACGGCGGCTCGATTGTAGGAAAGAGGAAAACCAATTTGGTTAGGAGACGAGCCGATGATCACTGCCATCCGCGAGGTGCGCCGCGCCAAGGGGCTCACGCTGGAGGAAGTGGCGGCGCGGTGCGAGCCCCCCACGACGGCGCAGACGATCGGCCGGCTGGAAATGGGCACGCGCACCGTCTCGGTCGGATGGCTCAATCGCATCGCCGTGGCGCTCGGCGCGGATGCCGCCGATCTGGTCAAGCTGCCCGAACGGCCGGAGATTCCGGTGGCGGCAACGCTCGACAGTGCCGGCGCCCAGGCGCCGCGCAGGCCGGCGGCGGTGGTGCCTCCGCATGCCGAGCCGGGCATGGTGGCGATCGCCGTGGCGGCGGGCATCGGCGACTATCGCACCGGCGACGAGATCTGGTGCCGGACGCTGGCGCCGGAGGGTTTCGCCGGCGCGCTCAATCGCGACGTGCTCGTGCCGCGCCCCGCCGGGCGTTTCCTGTTCGGGCGGCTGATCGGGCGCGAGGGCGACCGGCTCCACCTCCTTCCGCTTGGCGCCGGTGCGCGCCAGCAGGTGGTGGCCGACCCGCCCTGGATCGCCGAAGCGGTCCGCCTGGTCCGGCCGCTCTGAATCGGCTTGCGGAGAGTCGCGGACAGGCGCATTTTGCCGCAAAAGCAGGAGGGGCATATCATGCTGAAACTGGGTCTGGCGGCAATTGCCGCAATCGCGATCGCGACGCCCGCGATGGCCGACGATTGGGATTTCGTGCTGATCAACAACAGCGGCAAGGCGATCAAGACGGTCGAGATCGCGCCGACGGGCACCACCACCTGGCAGCCCAACAAGGTCGATCCCGACTTCAAGAAGGAAGATGCGACGGTGAAGTCCGGTGCCCGGATGACCGTCCACTTCAACAAGGGCACCGTCTGCAAATACGACCTGAAGCTCAACTTCTCCGACAACAGCAGCGGCGTATGGATGGGCATCAACGTGTGCGACAATTCCTATGTCACGGTGAAGTACAGCCCGGCGGGCGCGACGATCTTCACAGCGAACTGACCGCGCGGCTTGGCCGGCTTCGAATGGCGGAGGATCGCGCGGCCGATCTTCCGCCATTCGCGCATGTGCCGGGGGACAGCGAGGTGCCGCCCCCTGCCCGCCCTTCTCGCCGACCGCCATGGATCGCGAACGGGAACGGCACACCGTCCGACGCGCGACCGACCGGCACGCCATGGTTCGCGTGGAAATCGGCCGGGCGCGCCGCTATTATGGACGAGGCGGCGCCCGCGGATCTGTATTTTTCCTGATATGGTTCCGCATGATGGGCCGAAGCAGAAACTTTAGATATGGGCTTTAATGTCCAGACGATTGCAAGAATTCATGCGCCGTGGAATTTAGAAGCTCATGATCATGACTGGCAGCCATGACCCCTTTCTGGTGATGCTGTCGATTCTGATTGCCATCTTCGCGTCCTTCACCGCGCTCAGTCTGGCAGGTCGCGTCCGATCATCGAGAGGCTGGACACGGCGCGTCTGGATCTCGGCGGCGGCGACGGCCCTGGGCGGCGGCATCTGGTCGATGCATTTCGTCGCCATGCTGGCCTTCCACATGCCGGGCATGCGGATGAGCTATGACATCGGGCTCACCTTGCTTTCCCTAGCGCTCGCGCTTGGGTTCACGGGTGTCGGCTTTGCCATTCTGAACTGGCAGTCGGTCTCCCGGGGCAGGATCGTCGCGGCCGGCCTGCTGATCGGCTCGGGCGTCATCGCGATGCACTATGTCGGCATGGCCGCCATGCGGATGCCCGCCCGGCTCAGCTATGAGCGCCTCTGGTTCGGCATCTCGGTCCTGATCGCGCTGGTGGCCGCCACCGCCGCGGTGTGGCTTGCGTCCCGCGACCGCAAGATGAGCCATCGCATCGCGGCCGCGATCCTGATGGGGATTGCCATAGCGGGCATGCATTATGCCGGCATGCAGGCCGCGGTGTTCACGGCGGGGACGCCCACCGCCATCGGCGACGGCATGGCCAGCGTCGGCCAAGCCTATCTCGCCACCGCCATCGCCACCATCACCGTGCTGATCCTGCTGCTTGCCCTGGGCGCCGCGACGCTGGAACGGCTCTTCCAGGGCTTTTCGAGGCGGGAGGCGCGGAGCGCGCTTCGCCTCGAGATCGCGGACATCCTGCGGGAGCGCGACACGGAGGAAGCGCTGCGTCAGGTCGCGGCGCTGATGGGGAAGCATTTCGGCGTCACCCGGACCGGCTATGGAAGGCTGGACCCGGCCGAGAACCTGTTCGACTATGATGTCTGCTGGACGGACGGGTCCGTGCCTCCGCTCCTCGGCCGGCTTCCGGCCGCTGCCTTCGGAGTCAAGATCGTGGCCGCGCTCGGCGCGGGCGAGACGGTCGTGATCGAGGATCTGCTGGAGGCCGAGCTCAGCGACGAGCTGCGGACCCGCGATACCGCGCAAAAGGTCGACACCCGCTCGATCCTGGTCGTGCCGTTCCTTCGGGATGGGCGCCTGCGCACCATCGTCTATCTCAACGATCGCCATCCGCGACATTGGCGGCCGGACGAGATCGCCTTCATGGAGGAGATTGGCGAGCGTACCCGCCTGGTGACCGAGCGTGCCGCGGTCGAGGATCAGCTGCGCGAGCTCAACGCGACTCTCGAGGCGCGTGTCGAGGCTCGTTCGGCCGAGCTCCGGCATGCACAGGAAGCCTTGCTCCAGAGCCAGAAGATGGAAGCGGTCGGCCAGTTGGTTGCCGGCCTTTCGCACGACTTCAACAATGTGCTGGGCGCGGTGGTGGGCGCGTTCGAGCTGATCCGCCGCCGCATGCACGAGCCCGACAAGGTTCGGCATTTTGCCGAAGCCGGGCTGCAGGCCGCCGAGCGGGGCTCAAGGCTGACCGCGCAGCTGCTTGCCTTCTCCCGCGCCCAGGACATCCAGCTGCAACCCATGCTGGTGCGTGACGTGATCGGCGCGCTGGCCGATCTCCTGCGTCGAACGCTCGGCCCGATGATCGCGCTCGAGCTGCGTTTCGACCCGTCGCCGGCACCGGTCATGGCCGATCCGACTCAGGTCGAGATGATGGCCCTCAACCTGGCGATCAATGCGCGCGACGCGATGCCGGACGGGGGGCGGCTGACCATTTCGACGGCGGTGCGCGCGATCGCCGGCGATCCCGAGATGGAAGATGGGGACTATGTCGAGATCGCCTTCGCGGACACGGGCACGGGCATGGACGAGATCACGCTGCGCCGCGCGATGGAGCCCTTCTTCACCACCAAGCCAATAGGGAAAGGCACCGGCCTCGGCCTGGCCCAGATCTATGGCAGCGTGCGCCAGGCGGGCGGGGCGGTGCGCATCGAGAGCGCGGTCGCGCAGGGCACCATCGTCCGCGTGCTGCTGCCGCGCACGGATCAGGCGCCGATGCGGATCGAGCAGGGCAATCCGGAAATCGCGGCTGCTCCGGGCAGGCGCTGCCGGATATTGCTCGTGGACGACGACCCGGAGCTGCGGGTGGTGTTCGCCGCCGCGCTGGAAGCGTCGGGGCATGTCGTGACCAGTGCCGCCGATGGACCTGCCGCCCTCGCCCTGCTCGATCGGGCGGCGCCGGACGTGCTGCTGCTCGATTTCGCGATGCCCGGAATGAACGGCGTGGAGGTCGCCAGCGAGATTCGCCGCCGCAGGCCAGGGCTCCCGATCATATTCGCGAGTGGTTTTCCGGATGTCGGGGCGATCGAGGCGATCGAGGGATCGCCGACGATTCTACGCAAGCCCTTTCACATGGACGAGTTGCTGAGGGCCTTGGAGGACGCGCTGCGCAGCTAGCAGGCGCGGGAATCCATCGCCGCCCGCGCGCTTGGGGGGAAGCCGGCGCCGGAAGACATGCCTCGCCGCCGATGTCCGGGCATAGAAACACCCGGCGCCGGCGGTCATGATCGGGTAGGACAATCCATGTCGTATCCAGATAAGGCTGCCTCGAGAAAATGGCGGGGACCGGCCTCGTGACCGCGCGGCGCGTGGAGCGCGGCCTCCCGGCTGCCCCAGGAACCATCGCTTCGCTGGCGGCGCGTTCGACATGTCGGTAAATCTTCGCTCCAGCACCGGGCTCAAATGCCGGTGCTTCTACGAACCCTTCCTCAAATCTCCATATCCGCTCCACGAGGCGGGGCGATGGTGTTCCTGGCAGTGCTTTCGTTGCCGAGGAAGAGAGACGAGATGACCTATCCGATAAAGGCGAGCCAATCCCTGGGCGCTCTTGTGATTGTTGCGGCTTGTATGATGGCCACCGCCGGCGCGGCGCAGGCCCAAGCGCAGGCGGCGTCCCCGCTGCTGGGGGACTGGCGCGCGCATGACGGCTCGGCGGTCGCCCGCATCACGGCCTGTTCCGCGGGCGAAGGCCTCTGCGCCACCGTGATCGAAGAGCGTCTCGCGCCTGGCGATGCCTCCTCGCTCGGCCGGGTCGTTGTGCGGAACCTGCGGCCCGCGAACGGTGGCTGGAAAGGCGAATACGTCTCCGATCGTAAGACCTTTCCGGCCCGCGTGCGCCTGGTGAACGCCGACAGGATCGACGTGCAGGTCTGCGCCGCCACCATATTTTGCGACACGGCGAGATATATGCGCGTGAAGGGATCCGCGCGATGACCGCCTTTGTCGGGTTTGCTGTCGCCGCAACGGCTGGCGTGCGCCCCTGAAATGTGAGCGATTTTGAGTAGAGTCCGACGGAAGGAGTCGGACGGAATGAAGCACAGCGGGTTCAGCGAAGAGCAGATCATCGCGATCTTGAAAGAGTAGGAGGCGGGCATGGCGACGGCGGAGGAGAAGGCAGTAGGGCAACGGTCGTAGCGGGTAACATCGAGTCGCCAGTCCTTGAGGCGGCCGAACATGATCTCGATGCGGCTACGGCGTCGATAGCGGCGTTTGTCGTGCGGTGCGCCTTCAGGTAGGTCGCGTCAAACATCACCCTGTTCGGCTCGGCATCCGATGCAGTCAGCCCTTCCATCATGCGCGTGAACGCGCCCGCCTCGCCCCCAGTGCAGCCCCCTATGGTTCACGGACACGATGCCGCTCAGCACTTGGCGGTCATCGACACGGGGCCTGCCCTGACTCTTCGGAAAGAATGGCCGTAGCCGCTCCATCTGCTCATTCGTCAGCCAAAGCAGGTCGCTCATAACAGCCGCATCGCGGAGCCCGAATCAGATCGCGACGCTCACATCAAATCCTGTTGAGCCCGGATAAGGTTGCCTCAAGAAAATGGCGGAAATCTGCGAGAGGCAGTTTTTCGGTGAGCGTGGCCCATCCGTTTAACAGCGCCTCAGAATCGGACTTTCACGGATAACGATGCCTCAAAAAACGAACCCTATAAAATCTGTTCCGCTTCAGAAGATTACGATGATCGCCAATTGAGCGAAGATTGTGCTGGCGCCGCGCGCTGTGAATCGCGCTCGTCGCCAATAGCGGCGTGGCTCTGATGCTCTACCGGTTTTGCAGCGGTGACGCCAACATGCGCTCGGTCTGGATCTGCTCGCGCAACGATGCGATCGGCAACGTCGCGGTGGTGCTTGCGGCCGCCAGCGTGCTCGGCACCCGCACCGCCTGGCCCGATCTGATCGTCGCCGGCGTGATGGCGACGCTCGGGATAAGCGGCGGCGTGCAGATCGTGCGGCGGACACCCGGCGAGATCCGGCGCTATCGCCAACTCGTCCTGACCGTCCGCGCGCCCTTCGCCGAAGGGGCGGATGCCGGCGTGATGAGACCCAGGGAATCGCGGACTGCGGCTGCTCTTCTTCCCCGCCCGCCAACCCGGCCTCAACGTGCGGCGAAGACCAGTTCGGCGCCGTGCAGCCGGGCGATCGAATCGACCAGTGCCAGTCCCAGTCCGGCACCGGGGGTGTTGGCGATCGATTACTCCCAGCAGCCGCGCACGGCGCCGCCCACGGCCCCGATAAGGGTGGCCGCCACCTTGCCGCGCCACATGATGCGTGCGCAGATAAGGCCAATCCGGGTCGATATCGATTGCCGTTCCGGTATAAGGATCGACGTCGTGATCGCGCTGCTGCTTCGACGTTCGTCCCTTCGCCACGTCGGAAAACGGCGGTTCTTCGAGGGAATGGAACAGGAAAGAGCCCGCTTACGGGCCAAGGAACACTAGATGCTTGATCGCTACTCAGACTTGCCGGAAACGGTTCCGCACGACCCGGCACCGACCGTTTTCTCGCCGATCGCGCCGACACCGGCGCTGCGAGACGACGAGCCCTATGCAAGGGACGAGCTGCTCCACGAGATATTCGACGCCAGCAGTCACCGGTATCCCGATCGTCACGCGGTACGATTCCTGGGGGACGATCCGGACAACAGCCGCCGGACGGTATTGAGCTATGCCGAATTGTATGAGCGCTCGCTGCGTTTCGCCCACCAGCTCAGGGCAATGGGTGTCTCGCGCGGAGACCGCGTCGTCATCTGCCTGCCGCGGGGGCTCGATCAGTATATGGCGATCCTCGGTACGCTGCGGGCGGGTGCCTGCTATGTTCCGGTGGACTGGACCTACCCGCAGGATCGCATCGACTTCATCGCGGAGGACAGCGGCGCGGTCCTGATCGTGACGGAAAGCGAGCGCGCCGGCGACATGCCGGTGCCTGCATTGGCCGTCGATACCGCGTTGGGAGATCTGGCTGCGCACGAGGCGCTGCCCATCGATCGCGCGGAGACCGGCGCGGTGCCCGACGACCTGGCCTATATCATCTACACATCGGGCACGACGGGGCGCCCGAAAGGCGTGATGATCACGCATCGGAACGTCTGTCACCTCGTGCGTTCCGAATGCGCGATCCTGGCGCTCGATCCCGACGACAAGGTATTCGGCGGCTTCAGCCTCGCCTTCGACATGTCGGTAGAGACGATGTGGAGCGCCTTCTTCGTGGGCGCCGAGCTCTTCGTCGCATCGGAAGCACTCGCCAAGGCCGGGCCCGATATGGCGGTGGCGCTGGCGGCCGAGGGCGTGACGGCCTGGCACGTCGTCCCGTCGCTCCTCGCGCTTGTCGAAATCGAATTGCCTGCCTTGCGGCTGCTCAATCTTGGCGGCGAAGCCTGCCCTCCCGACCTGGTCGAACGATGGGCACGCCCGGGCCTGAGGATGCTCAACACCTATGGCCCGACCGAAACCACGGTAACGGCAACCTGGACCGAGGTGCAGCCGGGCCGGCGGGTTACGATTGGCCGTCCTCTGCCCGGCTATACGGCGTGGATCGTGGACGAGAAGCTTTGGCCGGTGCCGGCGGGGGCGGAAGGCGAGTTGGTGATCGGCGGCCCCGGCGTGGGTGCCGGCTACGTCAACCGGCTCGACCTTACCGCCGAGAAATTCGTCCACACGCCGTTTCACGGGCCGAACGGAGAATCCGCCTTGATCTATCGCTCGGGCGATCTGGTCAGGCTCGATTCGGTTGGCGATATCGAGTTCATCGGGCGCATCGATACCCAGGTGAAGATCCGCGGGTTCCGGGTCGAGCTGGGCGAGATCGAGGCTGTGATCGCGGACGATCCCGATATCGCCCAGGCGATCGTCCACCTCTTTCGCGACGATGATGGAGCGGAATTCCTTGCTGCGTTCATCGTCGCGCGCGGCGATGCCACCGTCGACCTCGATGCTGCCCGGGTTCGCGTCCGCGAGCGTCTGCCGAATTACATGCGCCCGGCGGCGTATCAGCTGCTTGCGGAGCTGCCGACGCTGCCCGCCTCGGGCAAGGTCGATCGCAAGGCGCTGCAGCGTCCAACGATCGTTCCCGCAGAGGATCGATCGACGGTCGCGCCGGCAACGCCGCTCGAGACGCAGCTGCACACGATCTGGAGCGAGGCGCTGGCGCCGCAGAAAGTGTCCGTACTCGACGATTTCTTCGAAGATCTTGGCGGGCACTCGCTGAAGGCGGCGCGTCTCGTGTCCGCGATCCGGAAAATACCCAGCCTGGCCGGCATATCGATCCAGGACCTCTACGCAGCGCCGACCATCCGGCTGCTCGCGGCACGGCTTGAAGAGTCGGTCATCCGGGAGCCGGCGGAGGCGGCGCGTCCCTATCACCATATCTCAACGACCGGACGCTGGCTCTGCTACATCGCCCAGACGATTGCGCTGATACCGATCTACACGATCGCCGGTCTGCAATGGTTCTTTCCCTATCTCGCCTATACCCGTCTCGCCGATCAGACGGATCGCGTGACGGCGCTATTGCTGAGCGGGCTGAGCTTCATCTTCATCCCGCCGCTGGCGATGGTTGCCTCGATCCTGATAAAATGGCTGGTGATCGGCCGGTTTCGCGCCGGCGATTATCCGCTCTGGGGGGCCTATTATTTTCGCTGGTGGTTCGTGCGCCGTTTCTCGGAGGTGATCGCCACGCCCTATCTTGCCGGTACGCCGATGATCCGGGGCTATTATCGCCTGCTGGGTGTCAGGATCGGCAAGCGGGCGTTCATCGGGCGAGTCAGTATCGACACGGCGGATCTCGTTTCGATCGGTGACGATGCCGTCATCAGCGACTATTCCATGCTCGCGACGAGTTCGGTCGAACGTGGGCTGCTCCGGCTGGGAACGGCGACAATCGAGGCCGGTGCGTTTGTCGGATCGATGGCCGTTGTCGGCCGCGATTGCACGATTGGCGAAGGTGCCGTCATCGAAGACCTCTCGGCGCTCCCACCCGGCCAGCGGATCCCCGCCGGTGAACGGTGGAGCGGCTCGCCGGCTGCCGTGACGGCTACCGGAATTACGCCGAAGGCGGATCGGGAGGCGAGCTCTCTGCGGAGAAGCCTCACCACCACCGGCCTGGCGATCGCCGCGCTCATCTTGCCCGTGGTGGCCATCATGCCGATCGCGCCCGGATTGATCACCATGATGGAGATCGACTGGAACAGCGACAGCTACACCTATTTGCTGCTCTCTCCGTTCCTGGCCGTCACCTATGTGCTGCTGATGTGCACGCTGACGGTTGCCGCCAAACGATTGATCCTCGGCTCCGTCAAGCCGGGCCGCTATTCGATCCACAGCTGGTTCTATGTCCGCTTCTGGTTCGTCCAGCAGGTCAATGACCTTGCATTGCGGCTGCTGCATCCGATCTACGCCACCCTTTATGTTCTTCCCTGGTACCGCGCACTCGGGGTGCGGGTGGGCCGGCGCGCCGAAATCTCGACCGCGGCCGCCATCGTGCCGGATCTGGTCGATATCGGCCCTGAGAGCTTCATCGCCGACGCGGTTCTGTTCGGCGCGGCCCGGGTCGAACCGGGCGTGATCGAACTCGCCCACACGCGCATCGGGCGGCGCTCGTTCATCGGCAATTCCGCACTGCTGCCGACGGGTGCCACGATCGGTGACGGCGTGTTGATCGGCGTCCTTTCCCAGCCCCCCGCCGATGGCGGAGCCGCCAGAGCCGATGGAACCTGGTTCGGCTCCCCGCCGATCTCGCTGCCGGTCCGCCAGACTGTCGGGCTCTTCGATGAAGGCGCGCGTTTCAACCCGAGCAAGCGGCTGGTCGCGATGCGGCTTGCGATCGAAGCCGTTCGAGTTACGCTGTCGCTGACCCTGTTCGTGGCTTTTTTCAGCCTGTTGTTCTCGGCCGTGGGCAGGCTCGACGACCTTCGGAACGGGGATACGGTGATCCTCTATACCTTCCCCTTCCTCTATATCGGGTTCGCATCGGCGTGCGGCCTGTCGGTGGTATTGCTGAAATGGCTGGTGATGCAGCGTTACCGGCCGACGACCAGGCCGCTCTGGAGCACGTTCGTCTGGCGTACGGAGCTCGTCACGGCGACCTATGAGAACCTTGCGGTACCCAATCTTCTCGAGCCTCTTCGCGGCACGCCCTGGCTACCGGCCTATTTGCGGCTGATGGGCTGCAAGATCGGGCGGCGATGCTACATCGATACGACCGACATTACCGAACATGACCTGGTCGAAATCGGAGACGACGTCGCGCTCAACGACCTTGCAGGCCTCCAGACCCACTTGTTCGAGGATCGCGTGATGAAGGTCAGCGGCGTGACGGTGGGCGATCGCGCGACGATCGGCTCCTACGCGATCGTGCTCTATGACGCGGAGATCGGTGAGGACGCGCAGCTTGGAGATCTTTCGGTGGTGATGAAAGGGGAGATGCTGCCCGCCGGTACCTCCTGGGAAGGCTCGCCAGCACGTCTTGCAACAGATGGATGACAAGGCGATCTGGCTGACCGGCGCGTTGAAAGTCGCTCCAGAACCAGTTCAAGTCCCACTCCTCTGGCTTACGCGGCTTGACGATCCGACGACGGCGGCGCTGGCGAGCCGCGCATCGCTCGATGCAGCCGACTTCGGCGACTTCGCAGCGCGACCCCAATCAGCCATGCGCGCCATGCGCCGGAAGCTGACCAAGGTTCTGCTTGCGGCTCTGAACGACATGCATCCGCAAGCCGTCATCATCGTACGATCAGCGACCGGCGCGCCGCGCATTATCGAACCTGTCGGTTGGTATCTGAGCGTGGCCGGACAATGGCCTCATTGCCTCATAGGAGTTGCGCGGTGGCCGCTTGGTGTGGACATCGAGCCGCGCGGAGCCCCGCCGCCGCCTCTCGACGCATTCACTGAGCGTGAGCGGATCGAACTTTCGGGGTGCGTTGGCGACACACGATTGGAGCGGTGGCTCATGAAGGAAGCGCATGCCAAGCTCTTCGGTGTTGCCGCGCAAACAGATGCGAACACCATCGAGACCTTCATTGGGCGTGCGGGTGCGATCGCCCGCTCGGTATCCGGCCGGTCGACGATATCATTTCATCATAGCGACGCGATCATGTGCGCCATGGCACAGGGTGACGAACCTGCCTGTCAATCAAGAGCTTGAGCGGGAAGAATACGAAAACACCCTCCGAGCGCGCGCCCGGAAGTGGTTATCGAGGCGCGGTGGCCGTCATAGATGTTGGCCATCCATCGATTACACGAGCGTTGCGCTCTGGGATGCCGAGAATCACATTGGAGCGAGGCTGGCCGCCAATTTTGGGGAGGAGGAAGCTCCTTGGCACATTGGAGGGCCGGTGTGGCGGGAACGCCGCGTCAAAGAGGAATCTGCTCGACGATTTCCAGATGCTCCGTGGCATCAACTGCCGCCCGGCCGGGTTCAGACAAACGCCACCCAACGGGACGAAAGCCGCGGGCTTGCCGGCAATGTCCCCAGTTGCAGCGACCGCGCCGAACCATAGGCATCCAGGCCCTAGGGCCAATCGACATTCAACTCTCTCCCTTCCGTCATGCTGAACCTGTTTCAGCATCCAATTCTCCACCGGCGACATCGCCGGTGGCACGTTGGACCCTGAAACAAGTTCAGGGTGACGATGGAGGTTGGTTCGAAGTGTTCCGGCCCGCCAAGCCACACCCCATAGCCTGAATGTCGATCCGTCCTAGAACCGCTTGGCCATGCTGAACCCGAAGATGCGAGGGTCGAGAGTAAAGACATTGGTGGTCAGGCCGCTGTCGTCGGAATTGATGAACGCGCCGGTGATCGGAGTCTTGTTGAAGACGTTCTTGACGTAGAACTGGAACGCGAGGCCGGAAGTGGGTCGCTCGACAGTGAGCGCGAGGTTGGCATTGTCCCATCCGCGCAAGCGATCGTTGATGGCGTTATAGACCCGCGCCCAGCTTGCCCCCTGCGCATAATAATCGGCGCGAAGCGTTGCCTTCCAATTATCGATCGGGAGCGAATATTGCCCGCCAAGGTTGAAGGTCCAGTGTGGCGCATTGGGCAATTCCTTGCCCGAAAGATCAGCGTAGAAACCGCGTCCCTGATTCTGGCCGACATCGGCGTAGGTAAGTGGGTCGTAGGTGACTCCATACAAGACGGATCCCGCGCTTCCGGGCGCAAAGGTGCCCGCGGCCAGATTGTTGGTGTACGGACAGAATCCGGTGATCCTTGTGTCGGATATGGAACCGAAGCGGCGCGGATTGGCGGCCGTAACGGCAAGGTATTTCTCGACCAGCGCCTTGGGCGCGATGCAGTTGGACGCGGTCTGAATCCATGGCTTGACCAGAATCCAGTCGTCATGCCCCTGCATGCGATTCATGACGTCGATCGAGCGCATGCCGCTGCCGATGCGGGTCTTGAGCAGACCTAGATTGGCGTTGAAGCTCAGCCGCGATGTGGGCCGCCAGATCGATTCCAGTTCGAGGCCGTAACTGGTTGCGTTGAAATTCTCGTTCTTGGTCGCACGATCGATGATCTGGGAAACCTGATAGTCCTTGTAGTCGTAATAGAATGCAGTGGCGTTGAGGCTCAGCTTGCCGTCGGCAAGGTTGTTTTTGGTGCCGACTTCGAACGCATTGATATATTCCGGCCGGAAGCGAGGGTCGGTTTGGAAGAAGCCGATATTGGCAGGATCGGAGCCGATGCCGGGCGAATTGGTGCCGCCGGCTTTGTACCCTCTCGCATAGGAAGCATAGAGCAGGGTGTCATCGGTGAACGATAGGCGTGGCTTCCAATCGACTACGAAGCGCCCGGTCACCGCTCCCCATTTCTGCCTGATATCGGGAGAGGCTGGATAGCCGCTATTGACATAACCTCCGCCCAAGGGCCCAGGCGTCAACAACAATTGCGTGGGATAGGGCGTGGTGGCCTTGATGTCACGGGTATAGCGCAACCCGGCAGTGATCTTCAGGCGATCGGCCGCCTTCCAATAGATTTCTCCGAACCCGGCCCAGGACTGCGTATGCGCGACATTGCGGCTGCGAAAATAATTATGCCCATTCCCGTCGATACTCCCGATAGGGTTGGGATCGATGTACATGCACGAGTAACCAGCGCCGACATAGGGAAGCGTGGTTACATTCTGTGGACATGAGTTCACTGGTGCGGATCCAGCTGTACCGGATTTGTTAAATAATATCGTCCCCACCAGTGAAAATGTATTGTTAAATACATAATAATCTTCATCGATCTTGAAATCCAGATAATTTGCTCCAATGTTGAAGTTTATCGGACCATCGAATGATGATTGCAGACGAAACTCCTGGGACCATTGATTGCTTTTGGATTTATTGAGATCCACAGCGAGATACCCCTTCGAGCATCCAAGTTGCGGGTCGCACCAGACGCCACCCGGCAGAAGATTATACGCGGGCGTGCGCACATTATTGGGATCAGCATAGGTTATGCCCTGCGACGGGTCCGTGTCGGTGAAGATCGACTGCGAGGGAAACCGGCTGTAATCTTGAGTCGAGTAATATTCGTCACGGGACCATCCCGTCTGTGACACGAACCGCAACCCATCGTTAAACTTGAATTCAAGATTGAACTGCGCGACGTCGTTCTTCGCGTGGAACACCGGATCATAGGTTGTGCCGATCACGCGCAGGTCACGCGACTGCACCACGCCGGCAAAGGGATCGGTGGCGAATGGGATGGCGAAGACCCCGGTACCTGTATTGCCCTGAAATCCCAGCGCTCCGGACACGCTCGAGCTCGCCGCCGCTACATTGGGCAGGCTGGCTCCGTTGGGCACCCCGAACGCGGCGTCGTCATAAAGCGAACCCGGCTTGCAGCCCTGGCTGAAATATCCGCGATTCTGAGGATAGATCGAAATGCCGTCCAGATTGGTGGGGCTGGGATCGTTGTGGCAAAGCTGTTTCCCCGTCCGGGATCGATCATCGTCCTCGTGGAAATGCTCCCAGACCAGGCTGGCCGTGAAGCGCGGGGACGGCTTCCACAGGATCGATCCGCGCGCACCCCACAAATCGCGGCCGTTGACGCGCCGTTGCGTCACCATGTTGTAGTCGTAGCCATCGCGAGAGGTCCATGCCCCCGCCACGCGCACCGCCAAGCTATCGGTCAGGGGCAGATTGAGCATTCCGCTCGCCCGCATCGCTGAATAATTGCCCGTCTCGAGCTTCAGCGATCCCGCCATCCGGCCCGGATCGGCAAGGATCGGAATCATGTTGACCACGCCGGCGGTCGCGTTGCGACCATACAACGTACCCTGCGGGCCACGCAGCACCTCGACCCGCTCGACGTCAAAATACTCCTGCTCGAACAAGCGATTGCGAATGAGCGGCATCGAGTTGAAGCTGATTGCGACCGCCGGATCGGTCGTCACCGACAGCGCCTGTGTGCCGATACCACGGATCTGGAAGTTGTAGCTGGCGAAATTGGTCTTGGAGAAGCTGACGTTCGGCGTCCCGCGCAACAGCTCCGACCCGCCTTCGATCTTCTGGTCGTCCAGGGATTTGGCGGTGAAAACCGAAATGGCGATCGGGACATCCTGTATCTTTTCGCGAACTTTCTGCGCAGTCACGATGATGTCCGCTTCGGCCGGCTGATCCTGCGCGTCGCGGCTGTTGTCCATGCCGATGCTGGATTGCTGCACGGGCTCGATGAGGATCGCTCCCGAGGATGTCGTGCGGGCGCGCAGGCCGGACCCGGCCAACAGCCGCTCGAGCACCTCGGTGATGGAATAGCTCCCTCGTACCGCGGGCGCCCTGCGCGACCGGACGAGGTCCGCGTTGAATTCGATCTCGCGGTGGCTCTGGATTGCCGCCCGGTTCAGGGCCGCGCCCAGATCCTGCGCAGGAATATCGAAGCTTGTCCTGGGGTTGCCCTGCGCCGTCGCCGGCATCGAAATCCATAGTGAAGCGCAGCCGGCAAGTGCCGCGATTCTCACGCGCAGCCCGAAGCGACGTGCCATCGATATCCTCCCCTATATGGGCGCCGTTATCGGCTGCCAATTTCAGGGACGCAGGCAAGTCGAGAACCCGTAACCGCATCGTCACTTTATTCCGAAGGGGCCGATCGCGAGGCCGCCCGGCTCATTCCGCCCTGGGCAGGAGGAGCGGATTGCCGCGTTCATCATGCGTCACACGCAAATGAAAGACTTCCGCCATCGACTCTGCGAAATGCTGGGAATCGCCGGTCTTGAAGACGCCGCTGACTCTGAGGTTCGCGATGCCCCGGTCGCCGAGGCCGATCGGGCGCGCGGTATAGCGGTTCATTTCGGCAACCGCCTGTCCGAGCGGCATATCGTTGAACGACAAGGTTCCCGAAACCCAACTGGCCGCACCCTCCGCTTCGGACGCGGATACCCTGAGCGCGCCGGGCTTGGCGGAATCGAAGATTTCACCGGCGCGCATGGTGATTTCGTCTGCCCGGCGATCCGGCATGGTCGACCCGGCGGAATTGAGCCCCGCAACGCGTACGACGCCCTCGATGAGCGCGACGCTTGTCTTCGGGGACCGTCCTTCGCTTTCCACCCGAACATTGAACCGGGTGCCGACCGCCGTCACCCGCTGGCTGCCCGCATATACCCGGAACGGCGCCGACTGATGCTTGGCGACGACGAACAGGGCTTGGCCCTTCAACAGGCGGATTCCCCGCTCCTTGTCGGTATAGGCGAGGCGCATCGCGCTGTCCGTATCCAGCACCGCCACCGAACCATCGGGCAGCGTTACTTCGGCGCGACCGCCGATAGTGGTTCGATAGAGCCCGCGCGCCGGGCCGGCGACGGCGATGCCATTGCGATGACTCAGCCCCGGATAGACTTCACGGAAGATGAGTACCGACGTCAAGGCGATGATCAGCAATCCGGCCACCGCCGTCATACGGGACAGCGGCCAGCGACGCTCCGGCCGGGCCGCCAGGGCCCGGGATCGCATCGCCAGGAACTCCTTGTCGGCGGCATTGTCGGCGACTGTCCGCAAGGCCGCGGTCACATCATCCCATGCGGCCTGGTGGCGCGGGTCATCCGCGAGCCAGGTCTCCAGGCGTGCGCGCTCAGCGTGCCCCAGCGCGCCCGTCTCGCTTTGCAGGAACCATTTGGCCGCCACTTCATGCGGCGACATCTCGGGGATTCCGGAAGGGGCAGCGTGATTGCTCATGACCGTCGCCCCGCCCTTTCGCCAAGATAAGCAACCGCCCTATGCAAATGCTTCTCGACCGTGTTGAGCGAAACGCCGAGCCGGCGCGCGATCTCTGCCTGCTTCATCTGCTCGAGCCGGGCCAGGATGAAAATGGTGCGCGTGCGCTCGGGCAGTTCCTTCAACGCCACCACGACGGCTCGCAATGCCTCGCGTCCCGCGCAGATGGTTTCCGGATCGAGGTCGAGCGGCGCGTGGAGCACGTCGTCGAACAACTCGTGCCGCCCGTTCGCGCGCACCGTGGCACGGCGGTGCAGGTCGGTCGCTACATTGGCCGCAGTCGCGAAGATATAGCTTTCGGGCTGATGGACATCGTCCGCGAGCGCCTTGCGCTGACTCAACCGGACGAAGACTTCCTGCACGGCGTCTTCCGCGTCGAGCGGCGCCACTCCCCGGCGCTGGAAATAGCGCAGCAACGTGGATCGATACCGCCGCGCCAGATCATCGACCACATGGCGATCGATATCCAGCTTCCGGATCGGACTCTTGCCCTTCATTGGCCGATGGTCAGCATTTCGGGTGTCCCGATGTCGGAAGATCCTATCTCAGAGACGTTCGCTCGCGCAAATACCGTAACGTCCGTCGTCAAATGCCGGACCGGTACCGTCAAAAACCGCCCTACATATTGGGCCTGCGTCAGTTCCGCGCGGCCATTGGCCACATGGCCCTTTGACGCCGGACGCGATACCCTGAAAGGGCGGCGTTGCATGAAGGTCCATGGAATGAGGTGGCTCGTAGTCGCAGGGATAGTGGTCGCGTGCCTAATGGCGCCGTTGGCGGCGCGGGCTCAAGCCGCTCCGCAGGAATCCACGACGACGACCGGCTCGGACAAAGGGCTGGCGCTTCACGGCCAAGCCACCTTCATCGTCCAGGCAACGCCCGCTTTCCGGTCACCCTATGTGGGCGACAACAGCTTAACTCCTGACCAAGCGCGCGAAACGTTCGACGCGACGCTGTTCGCCGGTGCTCGCCTCTGGCGTGGGGCCGAGGTCTGGATCAGTCCAGAGATCGACCAGGGCTTCGGGCTGTCCAACACGCTGGGTGTTGCCGGCTTTCCGAGCGCCGAGGCATACAAGGTCGGTCGCAACTCCCCCTATCTGCGGCTACAGCGACTCTATCTTAGGCAGGCCATCACACTCGGTGACGGTCGCGAGTACGTCGCCGGCGCAGCGGGACAGCTCGCCGGCACACGGCCCCGCAATCGGGTTGTCGTCACGATCGGCAAGTTCGCGGTCGGCGACGTTTTCGACACCAACGCCTATGCGCACGATCCGCGTGGCGACTTCCTCAATTGGGCGGCGGTCGACGCCGGCACTTTCGACTACGCCGCCGATGCCTGGGGATACTCGACTGGCGTCTCAATCGAGGCATATGTCGGCCCCTGGACGGTTCGCGGCGGCTTGTTCAACCTATCGAAGGTGCCGAATGGCGAGACGCTCGAGCCCCGGTTTGGGCAATACCAGATCAATGCGGAGGTCGAGCGTCGCTTCAGCATCGCTGGCCGGACCGGGGCCATGCGATTGACGATATTCCGCAATCGCGGGCGGTTCAGCCGCTTCGACGACGCGGTCGCGTTGGCAAACGCCACCGGGCAACTGCCCGACTTGTCGCTCACGCGCATGCGGCGATCGCGCTGGGGCGCCAGCGTCAACCTGGAACAGGCGGTGAGCGACACGGTGGGGCTGTTCGGTCGCGCTGGCGTGGCCGATGGCTCCATCGAGCCCTACGACTTCACGGATATCGACCGCACCGCGCAATTCGGGACATCGATCGGGGGCACCAAGTGGGGGCGGCCGGACGACACGGTCGGCGTCGTCGCCATCGTCAACTCCATCACCGCGCCGCACCGGCGGTATCTCGCGGCCGGGGGATTGGGCTTGCTGGTGGGCGACGGGAAGTTGCCGCACTATGGCGCGGAAGCGATCGGCGAGGCTTATTACCAGCTCTCGCTGCGCAAAGGCATCACCATCGCGGCGGATTACCAGCTGGTAGCCAACCCGGGCTATAATCGAGATCGTGGGCCGGCAAACGTCTTCGCGCTGCGCATGCATGCCGCGTTCTGACGGCCCCGAGTTCAGCAACCGCTTCTTCGCGTCCCAACGATCCTAGAACAGGCTAGCGATCGTCGCGACGCCGGCAATCCCCATGATGACCGTGACAGCGCCGCTCAGAATGAGGAGCCAGCGCGACGTGCGGAAGCTGTCGACGATTCGCGGCGCGAGACCGGGATCATCAGCGCCACCAACAGCGGCACCGCGACGATGCCGTTGATGACCGCGCTCCAGACCAGCGCCTGCATGGGCCCGATTGGCAAGTATTGCAGCACGAGCGCCAGCAACACGCTCGCGGCGACGATCGCGTAGAACATCTTCGCGTCGGTGGCCTATGACGGGCTGCCCGCGCCACCGGGCCTAACGGCCTGCCCACCGGCATCCGACCGTCTTGCGATTGCGGTTCCGCAGAATCTCGGCATCCCTTCGGGAGCGAGATTGCGAAGTTGGCTCGCAGCACAGGACTTCATTGCGCTGTGGGAGGCACGGGGACCTGGGCTCGCCGCCCAAGTTCGAGCCTGGTGTCGCTCCGCCGCTTTTGATCCGAAGGTCGTGCAGGCAGCCGATGACATACAGACGGTCCTCGCACTGGTTTCAGCAGGGCTGGGTTGCGCCGTCGTGCCAGTCAGTTCCGAAGCATTGCTTCCCGGCCGTTTGAAGCTTCTGGCTGTGGAGGGGAAGGAAGCGGCATGGAGCATCGGCGCTGCATGGAAGGCACAGCGCGAGGTTGGCGCACTGGGCCATCTGGTCCGGATTGTCAGAGCAGGGGAGCCCATGCCGGAAGGCTTCGGCGAATATTGACCAGGCAATTATCAGATCTATTACCGGGCACGCCGCTGGTCACCGTTTTGCGTTACCACAGCGTCAAAATGAACCTTCCCCTCGGATCATTGGCAATGACGGTTGCCGTTCCACGGTGTACCCATGAGCCGCTGGACAGTTCCCGCGCGATCCGCCGATCAGCTACGCGCCCATCTCAGCCGCTCAGCTCAGCCTGCTCGCAGGGTTATCCGGAAAACCGCCTTCCGTTCAGGCGATGAAAATTGCGACTAATTCGCGACAACTGCATGAATTTATTATTTCGAAATTTCGGGAATTCTATGGATAACTCTCTATTCATCACAGAGAGTTCGAAGTCATAACTATCCATTTTGGCGCATGTTGAACTATTCGAATTATCCCGCATCGGATAGACAGCAGTAAGCTCAGGGGTGGAATATGGCGAATTCTCTACAGGGCATCATATTGCCTGTATTTGAAGCGGTGCCGGACTCGCATATCAAGAACGATCTGGCGCGGTGCTTTTCTGAGCACTCCCATTATTTCCACGCTATCGAGAATGGATTCCGAGCTCTGACCCGGCAGCGGCAGGATCCCGAAGCGCTATGTGCCTTCTTCCACAGCTGGTCGCAGACCAACAACAGTGCGGTGACTGTTGCAGGGATAGGCAACCGGCTGACACTCCTGCTCCATCGCGGGCAACATGTCGGCGATGAGGCCGCCCTGCTGCGCGCCCTCACTAGCCTCGACCGTATCATCGATGAGGATCTCGCGGTCACGCACAGGGTGCTCCATGCGGACATGTTCTACCGTATGGCAACCGACATCGTCGGCGATGACCGGTGGCTGTCGCGACGCTATCTTCATCCTGCGGCGGAGGAGTTCAAGGACTGGAAGGATCATAATTCGCTGCGAGAGCGCGACCATGTGATTGCGCTGCTCACCACGCTGGCACACGAGATCTACACGCACGGCGAGGTCGAGTTCATCCTTCCGCTGTTCCGGCGCTGGCTGGCCGAGGAATATGGCTTCACCGACGCGGCGATCCGCCAGACGCTCGCCTGGATCAGCGTCCACACCGGGCCAACCGAGAAGAACCATTTCTTCTATGCGCTGAGCGCGCTGCAGCATTTTGCCGAGGCGACGGGCGTCACCATCGCCGACTATTCGCTCGACGACATTGTTTCTACCTATCTCGCAAAGAAGGCCGCCGTGCTCGACCATGTCTGCCTGCGCGATGCGATCGAGGTCGAGGCAGTCCATTGAGCAGCAATGGCGCCGGCGCGCCATTGCTACGGATCGCCGAGCGCAGCTTCGCCGAAGCCCCACGCTTGGCGCTGGTGGCGCAACTCGGTGATCCGCCGATCATCAATAGCGAACAACTCGCGGCGATGCCGGTGCTGATCGCGCCCGCATATCTGACGCGACTCGATCGGCTGAACCAGTTGCTTGACAAGGCGCTGCGCGCGATCGTCGAACTTTATTTCGACGATCCGCGAATCCGCTCCGTCTACGCGCTGCCCGAATCGATAGAAGCGATCCTGCGGCTGGCCAGCACAAGGCCCTACCGCATCGGCTGGTACCGCCCGGACCTTGTCCACGATGCAGATGGCCAGCCACGAGTCTGCGAGATCGGCGCCCGTTATCCACTGAACGGCTGGATGGTGAGTGAACGGGCAGCCGAAGCGCTTGCACCACACGCAGCCGCGACAGGACTGGGCGAGGTGACCGGGCACGGCTTTGTCGATGCACTGTGCAGCCGATATCGTCCAGGCGAAACCGTGGCGATGTTGCATGCAGCGGAGGCCGGAACCGAGATATTTCTCCTTGCCGACGCACTTCGCGAACGCGGCATCGGCTTCATGTCCCTCGCACCGGAGGCGATCGCGCTGGAAGACGGCGGGTTGTGCGCGGACGGGCGAACGATCAACCACGTCATTCTCGAGATGGACCGAAGCGAGCTGGCGTCCATCCCCGATGACGTGCTGCGCCACCTGATCGACACCGGGAACTATTTCAACGACGTCCGCACGCTGATCCTGGTGCACGACAAGCGCGTGCTCGCCGTGCTGTGGGACGATGCGATCCGACGGGATCTCTTGTCGGCGGACGAGGCGGAGGCGTTGCGCGCCTTCCTGATCCCTTCCTGGACCATCGCCGATGCCGGTGGCTGCGAAGCCCTGCTTTCGCGCCGAGAGGACATGATCGCGAAACGGAGCAGCGGCGGTCGCGGAATCGACGTGCTGGTGCGCCGCGAGTGCAGCGAGGCGGCATGGCGCCGGCGCGTCGAGCGCGACTGGTCGAAGGACATGTACCAGCATTATCTTGCGCAGCGCGACTTCGGCGCGCCTGGCGATGCCCACGCGACGCATCTGATTGGATTACAGCTGTGTCGTGACGCAACCAGTTATGGCCCGGGCATATTCCGAGGCTCCAGCGCGTCGGTGATTAACCTCCACGGCGACCGCGGCCTGATCTACGTCCCGGTGATCGCACAATGACCAGCCTCGCGGTCGTCATCCCGCTGTTCGACAAGCGGGCGTTCATAGGCGAGGCAATCGCGTCGCTTGCCGGCCAGGAAACCCCGCCCGATGTGTTGATCATCGTCGATGACGCGAGCACGGATGGCAGCGCGGAGGTCGCGGAGGAAGCACTTTCCCTCCATGCCGCCGCGCTCGGCGGCACACGGGTCGAGCTGGTGCGGCGGGCGACGAATGGCGGCCCGGGTGCGGCCCGCAATTGCGGCATCGAACGCGCCGATTGCGAGTTCCTCCTCTGCCTCGACGCAGACGACATGCTGCGCCCCGATGCGCTGCGGCGCATGCGAGGCGCTATGGACCGGCATGCACTGGCGATGGCGGTAGTCGGTTTTGCGAGCGAACCCGCCGGTGAGGTTTTCCCGGAGCTTGAGCTGTTCGCTGATGAGCTCACGCCGATCGAGGATGAACTCTTCCTTCTCGTCGATCCTCCGCGTGCCGTTGCGCATCCCGAGTTCATGCTGGGCCGCGCCAGCAACGTCATCGTTCGGCGCCGCTGGCTTGGCGCGCACCGCTATGTGAGCGCTCAGCTCAACGAGGGCGTCGATCTCTGGTATCGTGTGCTGAAGGACGCCGCCGCCGCCGATGCGCGTGTGGGGCTGATCGCAGCGCCGCTGATCCACTTTCGTGTCGTGCCCGATAGCTTGTCGCGCCGCCGCCGCGATGATTGGCGCACACTCGAGATTCCGCCAACGGTGCTGCGCTATCGCGACAGCGCGGATCCCCGCGATCACAGGATGGCGGCGATGCTCCTTGCGCGCTGGCATGACTATGCGCTTGCGACCATCCCCGAGGAACAGAGACCGTTGTTCCTCGCGCACTATCGCAACCTTTTCGAAGCGGCCGTCTCGTGACTCATCCCGATGACGAGGCGCTGCTGCGCGACGGCTTTGCCCGGGCTCGCGCACATGCCTTCTACCGCGACCATTTCGCCGGGATTGGCGACCATCGCGCAGCGCCGGCAACCGACAAAGCCGTGCTGAAGCCGCATCTCGACCGGTTCGCGCCCGGCTCCGAGCCAAGCGGCGTCTATCTGGTACGCTCGGGCGGGAGCACGAGCACGCCGCTGGTGTTTCCAGTCGATATTGGCGAAAATCATGCCCAGCGTCATGCCCTGGCCAGCGCCTTGCTCGCCGAAGGGCTGTTCGATGCGAGGACGGTGGCGCTCAATCTGTTCGGCTATGCCGATCTATATCGCACCGCGGCGATCCTCGATGACCTGCTTGAGAGGTGCGCCGCGACCTCGCTGCCGATGAGCGCGCATGCGCGCTACGAAGACGTCCTGGCGACGGCGCGGCGTTTCACGCCGACGCACCTGCTCGGCACCCCCTCAAAGCTTCGACTTTTCGCCGAATTTCTGAGCGCCACCGGTGAGCGCCTGGAGATTCCCCGGCTGCTCTACGCTGGTGAGCCACTCCCCGCGAGCGCCGTTGAGCGCTTCGCCCAAAGCTTCGGAACGCGTGACTTCTGGTCGCTATACGGTGGCGCCGAGACCGGCATCTGGGCGTGGTCCGACGCGAGCCGCAAACCCGGCCTGTTCCGTATCCTGCCGCAGGTCGTTGTCGAGGTGGTGTCTCCGGATTCCGAAGGGTTTGGCGAGCTCGCGGTCACCAACGGCTATCGAAAGCGCTATCCGGTATTTCGCTATCTTGTCGGCGATGTCGGTCGCCTGGTCGAGCGCGATGGTTCTCGTCTCCTCGAGTTGCGCGGTCGCAACGCGCGCTCGTTCCTGCTTGCCGAGCAGCATTTCGACCTTCCTCTGTTCGCACCGCTCGCCGCTGGCGCCGAGGCATTCCAGATTCAGCTGCGGCAGGGGGAACAGGGTGGGGATCGCCTAGAACTGCTTCTAGTCGATCCGGCCGGGAATTGCTCGACCGATGCTGCTGCCGCAGGGCTCGCGCAACTGATGTGTGACGTGGGATCGCGAGTAGGCCTCGAAGTTCGACGCGTCACGATGGCCATGCTTCATCACGATCCCGTTACCGCCAAGTCGCCACTGATCGCCGACTTGCGGCACTGATTGACGGAGATCGATGCACCCGAGCGCGCAGGTGGCATCCGGTCCTGATCCTGCCATTGTCCAGCAGAGCGCCTGGTGTCCGCTTTGGCGATCCGGTGCCGCATGGCGGCCCGACGGCAACCGGCCCAGATCCGGCTACCCGATTAACGGTTGAGAGGCCGATTGCTGGAAGACAGCTTTCCGCGATCCCGCGCCAAAAGCCGCTTGGCCGCTACCGGCCCAAAATCCGTCGCTCGGCGTCTCCAATCGGCCGAGATTAACGAAGCGTACCCTCTGAGGCATCCTTATTTTGGATATGAGGCGGTCTTAATTGGGTACGACAATCCTGTTGAGCCCGGATAAGGTTGCCTCAAGAGAATGGCGGAAAACTGCGAGAGGCAGTTTTCCGGTGGGCATGGCCCGCCCGTTTAACGGCGCCTCAGAATCGGGCTTTTGCAGATAACGGTGCCTCAAAAAACGAGGCCCATGAAAATACACTCTAATTCAAATGGTTATGATGCGCGTTATTTGAGCGAAGATTGTGCCCCACCCACGGCGATCACAGGGGACTGCGGACTGCTCTCGATTGCGGATCAAGCCTCCAAGGTACGAGCAAAGCGGACGGCTCGGGCATTCGTCCTAGGGCCCGCTGGTCTGCAATGGATGGTTATCCGGACGAATGACAAAGCGCCGGCCTGGGTGTTTGGTCCCATTGATGTGAGAGGCGCGATCTGATTCAGGCTCCGCAAGGAGACCAGATGTGAGCGACCTGTACTGGCTGACGGACGAGCAGATGGCGCGGCTCGAGCCGTATTTTCCGAAGAGCCATGGCAGGCCGACTATTTGAAGGCGCACCGCGCGGCGTCGAGCCTGGCGGTAAAAAGGGGATCTCGGCCGCCTGATCGGCCGCACGAAGGGCGGCATGAACACCAAGCTCCATGCCGTTACCGATGCCAACGGCCGTCCCTTGAGCTTCTTCATGACCGCCGGCCAGATCAGCGATTACATCGGTGCGACGGCCCTGATCGACGAACTTCCCAAAGCACAATGGCTGCTCGCCGACCGAGGCTATGATGCCGACTGGTTCAGGGACGCGCTGGAGGAAAAGGGCATCAAGCCCTGCATCCCGGGTCGGAAATCGCGCAACGAGCCCATCAAATACGACAAGCGCCGCTACAAGCGCCGCAACCGGATCGAGATCATGTTCGCCCGCCTGAAGGACTGGCGCCGGGTCGCGACACGCTACGACCGCTGCCCTGCCGCCTTCTTCTCCGTCATCGCGCTCGCCGCCACCGTCATCTTCTGGCTCTGATCAGTGAGTTCTGAACCTAAGGGATGGTCTGCCATTAATACCATGTTCCTATATCACCAGGATATAGTCGAATGATTCTATAGAAACGCGTCAAGATACGCGATTCCATTACGAAGAGCGGACATGGCGCGTTGGCGATCTAGGGGATCATCAGATATTAAAAGTGCTTCAACTACTTCGAGATTCTCTCGAACTTTCTCTATGGTCGGGTTTTCATTTTTCCATGATATAAAATCGTCCCATTCAAAGTCATAGCCTGGGCGATCATTCATAAATCGCTCAATTAGATCACGCGCTTCCCGTATCGTCTGAGCTGGACGACGGCGACGGTGCGCGAATATATTTATACCGAATATCTTCATGGTAATTAAGGAAATGTCCTTCCCGGCAAGGTTAGCAAATCTATATGGCCGCTTTTGACGCCCACCGCCCTGACCCAGTCTCCCGAAATCCGTAGAACGTGGCTGCCGGTTTGAGCGCCGCCTTTCCATCCCCATCCGAATCTTAGCACGTTATTGGAATTTATTCGGAAAAGGCTGCTACCACCCAATCTTGCGCGTCCAATCACCGGCCCGCTTGGCCCGAAAAGGCCTTTGTAGAGGCCAGGCCGACCCGCAGACCTGATATCCCAGTTCTTGCAAGCCCGACTCCGCCTCGGACCAAGCTAGGCCCTACGCCAGCTACTATCGATCCTGCCAGCGCCCCATCCGCTCGGGCCTGCCGACGCTCTTGCGGCTGGGCCTGGGACATTTTCCCGCTGAGATACAGCTGATCGTCAATCCCAGCCTGTCGCGAAGGCCCAGTGTCACCGCCTCGCGGATTCCCGTCTCCCTGAGGCATGAGCAGAGCCAGGCGTGGCATGTGCTTGCGGGCTGCGAAGGCATTCGATTGAGAACAGCGTTCGAGCGCGAGAAAGCTCGCAGCAATTGCGGCGAGATCCGGTTTGTCGCCATAGGGCCGACCGATGGTCGCCTGTGCGCTCTGGGCTTCCTCGAACGGTCCCCAGCGACGCGATCCGAACCATGCGTCGTGCTTAGCTAGAATCGCTTCATATCGAAATCCCGGCGGAGTCGCTGCCGGAAAGCCTCAGAAAACCGAGATTCGCATCGTGCCTTCGGCCTGTCGGCCAAGGTAAGTTTTTACATGCGTTTTAACACGATTTTCCAAAAATTCACGGATAACATATGATCCGCAATGCGCTGGCACAATATGTGAGCGGAGCCCCTCCAGATAGTGGAAGTGATTCGTCGCAAAAAGGTTTTGCTGCATTAATTCCAGCAGTTAGGCCTGCGAAAATAACAGTTTCCCTACCAAAGACCGTATGGCTGGTTCCGTCAACGCTGGGTGCGCTGCGGTTCTATGGATTCCGCCGGTGGCTTGCGAGTTCTATCAGTTATAGGAGAACTATTCTTGTGGAGCAGGCGGTATTGGACGATTTTCCATCGCACCTGCCGGGTGATGATGGGAAGTAATTAGATAATTCCGATTGAATTAAGAGATTAATTGCAAATTCTATGGTTTCTGCAGAATGTTTGTAGCTATTTCATAGATAGAAACTTTTTCTTCCAGTAATTCTCTCTTCTCTTATTTCCAAGATCTTGAAAATGTATTGCTAAATTTTCAGCGGCGTCGCGATTTCCTTGTCGGACTGCTCTTTTGTACCAATATGCGGCATCTTCATGCTTACCGATATCATCATATATATTTCCCAGATTTATCTGGGCAGAGACGTAGTTCTCACTCGCAATTCTGAGATACAATTCTATCGCGGACGATGTGTTGCCAATTGCTTCGGCAGAGAATGCTTCTTCGAATATTTTTAATTTATTTTCTTCGCTAATCATGATCGCTGCTCTCGCGTTTATTGGACTCCGGAGGAGTTGGGCCAAGGTTATTCCAGAAACGGAATTTCCAATTCATTGTCCCCCCTTAGAGTATGGCGACGGTCTCCTATTGTACAACGGCCACCGCTGCGCCTGCTACCGTGATAGTACCCAGAACCGCGCCACACGGCTCAAGCAAAACACATGCGGCGACAACACCAATCCCAAGGATAGCGACGGGCCCCGAAAGGGAGGAGCTCCGATTTACAGCGGGGACATTGGATGGTGATGATCCCTCCGGGCTGGGAGTTGGCGTAGGTGTGGGCGCCCCCTTTCCGGAAACGGGTGTCCCATCAGGATATTTGCTATTGGGATGAACGCCTGTCCCATCTCCTCCCTTTCTGCCATCTTGAGGCCAGGGCCCGACATGGGTTTTCCCGTTGGGATCCTTCCATTGACGGGTTCCGGGGTTTGGCCCGGGGCGATATTTCTTATCGGGATTGTCGGTTCCCGATGCGCCGGCAGTCCTGCCGGCTTCACCATTGCCAGGGCGGCCGCCGCGGCCCTTCTTTCCGGCGCCGCCCGGATCGGCAGCTGCGTTGAGGCTGCCATAGAAAACGCATATACTGCCAGCGGGGCAGCCTTTACCGGTCAGGCTGAATCCCTCGGCAAAATTGCCCGTCGGATCCCTGCCGTCCATCGGATCATTCCCGACATAGGCATATAGATTGACCTGATCCTGGTACCCTATGGGATCGGTCTGCAGGAAGCGCCCCAGCGTGGGCGAGTAGATGCGGGCCTTGTAGTGATACATGCCCAATTCTGGGATCCACGCCTGGCCGGTATATTGGAACCGCCCGATATTGGTTGCAGCCGGGATGCCATACTCGTCATAGCGGTTGACTTGGCTGAGCGCTCCGTTCCAGTCGGTCCATGCCACGACCGAGCCCTGATGGTCGGTCTTGGGCAGCCGCGCGTTCGACCAGCTCCCTCCCAGAACCGGGCCCTCGAACCAGGCTAGTGGATCGTCTGTGCCCGGGCCATGAATGTAGCGCCGCAGCATCGTCCCCGCGCCGTCATATTCCGCCACCAACTCGTCGCCCGAATAGAGGAAGCGCGTGACGCCGGTGCCCGGGCTGTAGGTTTCGTACAGCCGACCCAGCGGGTCCCAGGTCAACTGCACGCCGCTCGATGCCACCACCAGCCGGTTCTCGGCATCATAGGTATAGGCCGTGCTCCCGCTCGCCGTCAGGTTGCCATTTGAATCATAGCCGAAGCTTACCCCGCCCGCAGAGCCATATTGGTTGAGCCCGTTGACCGTATAAGCGCGGTTGGCGTTGGCATAGCCGGTGAAGCCATAGGTGTCGTTGTTGCGCGAGCGGCTCGTGATCTGGCTCGCCGGATTATACCCCAGCACCGTGTTGACGCTGCCTGCGCCGCTGCCGGTGAGCGCCTCGTTCTGCCCGGTCAGCCGGCCAACGCCGTCATAGGCATAATAGGTCCAACTGCCCGACAGATTCTGCGCCAACTGCCCGGCACTGTCATAGTAACGGATCAGCAGGCCGCTTGTCGTGTTCACGCCCGCCGTATACAGCCGGTTCAGCCCGTCATAGTGATAGCCGGCATAGTTGCCGTCGGGATACATCACCTGCGTGCGATTGCCATTGGCATCATATTGATAGCTCAGCGTCCGGCTGACGCCGCCCATGCTGGTGGTGCTGGAACTGATTCGTCCGAAGCCGTCATAGGCCTGGGTCACCGCATCCGCGCCGCTGGCGCTGTCGAACCGCGCCGCCGTCTGCAAGCCGCGCAGATCATAGGCGTAATAGACGCTGCGCGCCATCGAGGCGGGGACGTTCGTGCAGGCATAGCCCGACACGCACGCGGTAGGCACGATCTTCGACGTCATCCGGTTGAGATTGTCGAAGGCGTAGGTGAATACCCGTCCGTCGCGCTTTCTTAGGCTCGTGCGGTTACTGTTGGCGTCATAGCCATATTCCTCGCGGTCGTTGGTGTTGGCTGCGCCCGAGGTTGCCAACGCATTGGCCGGCGTCGAGGGATTGTACCCGCCCGGCGCGCTCGTCGAGGGGAATTGCCACTGCGCCTGGCGGTCATGCCCGTCATAGACCAGCCGTGCTTTGTTGCCGTTCGCGTCGACGACATATTCCTGCTTGCCGTTGTCGGTATAGCCGTAGGTGGCATAGGCCTGTTCGAGGTTCGTCCCGACCGCCTTGCGCACCTGCGCCAGTTGCCCGGCCGCGTCATAGACATTCTTCGTGATCCGGTCCGCCCCCTGGCTGCCCTCGGTCCCCAGGGTGCAGGCGCTCCCCGGCAGTGAGCCGAACGCTGCCGGGTTCATCCGCACCGTCGTGCACTCCAGCCGGCCCAGTGCGTCATAGCTATACTGCGTCAGCTGATGGATCGCGCCGGCCGCGCCCTCGCGCACCTGCTCCCGTATCTTGCGACCCATCACATCATAGGCGATCTCTGCCGTCTGGTGGATACTGAAGCCTGTCCAGTCCTTCGGCTCCACGGTCTCCGGCATCCAGTCCGAGAGCTGACCCTTCTCCACCTTCACCAGCCGCCCGGCCGCATCATAGCTGTTGCGCACCGCCAGATGGCGTAGCGGGCCGGTGCCATCCGGGTCCGGCGCGATCGTGCCGGTGACCCGGTCCGCGATGTCGTACCGCGTTGCACTGGTGAAATCCGAAGGTGAGGCCTGCGCCATCGCTGCGGCAGGCGCGAACAGGGCTGCCACGCCGAGCAGCCGCGCAACAATCTTCTTCATCGATCCATTCCCCGCCCGCGGTTCACGAACAGCTCGCCAGACCGGCCCGCGGGCTGGTCTCGGAGATTTTGCGCCCTTTCCAGTCGTAGCCGAAGCAGGTGCGCAAGCTCACCCCGCCCGAACTCACCACCCTGCCGCGCGGCAGCAGATTGTCGGCGATGCCGTTGGCGCCATATTCGAAGCTGGTGACCGTGATCGGCGCCGCCGGGTCGCAGGTCAGCGCGCTGCTGCCCGCATAGGTCTGGCAGACCGTCTCGGTATCGGGCATCCAGACCGGTGATGCCGCCGCGACCAGCGCGCCACCGGCATTCTTCACATAGGCATATTTCTGCACATAGGTGTTGAGCCTGAGCGGGCGCGCCGCGAGCGCCGAGGGCGCCGGCTGCAACTCGCTCGTCATGCCGCCCCAACTCGCATAGCCATAGTCGGTCCGGTTGCCGTTGGCGTCCGTGATCGATAGCGGCAGATTGCAGAGGGCCGGATTGGTGCAGGAGGCTGGGAAGGTCTTCGTGCTCGAATCGATATTCGCGAGGCCGCTTCCGGACTTCGCGACGAACGATGCTTTGCTCTCGACGAGATTCCCATTGTAGCTGTAGTTGGCGGTGTTGCCTTCTGGAGAGACGATGGAATATAAAGTCCTGCCTACATAGGTGGGCTTATATACTTTCCCGATTTCGTTCTTGTAATAGGCTGGTGAGCCACGGACGAAAATCATGTCTGATATGGCGCCATTAGGCTCCGTAACCCTGCTTCCTTCCTGGGGGTAAGGATCATCTGGAACGGCGATTGCGTATGCGCCGCAATCACATTCAAACCCCCAAGTGGCTCCGTCCGCAGTGACTTGCGCGGTTACGTTGGGCTGGCCGGTATAAACATTGCCCGTATTGGTATTGGTAATCCTGCACGTCGTTGTCCCAGGGTCCGTCAGGCACGAGAGAAATCCATTGGCGTCGTAGCTATAGGATGCGACGTTATTCAGCACGTCGGTCACGCTGGTCAGCCTCGTCGAAGTATAGCCGTAATTTACCCTGAGCGCAGCACCGGAGCACGTGGTCGCGATGGTGACATTCGTTGCGGCGAGATTGTAGCCGCAAGCGGAAATCACACGTGTCGATGAATAATCGAAAACCAGTGCATAGCCACGATTGCTGACAATCGTCTTCGGCAAGCCGGACGCATAGTTGAAAGTGAGAGTTGTGCCGTCTGGGTAGGTAATTGTCGAAACCTTTACCATGCCTGTCCCGGATAGAAATCTGTAAACCGTTCCATCACGGTCCGTAAATACCATCGCCCCGCCGACGGATGTCAGGTTCGTTCCCAGTTCATCCATTTCAGGGTAAGTACTAGGCGGCCACCCGGAAAACCTATAAACTGATCGACCGATGCCAACGAGCGACGTTGCCTCGCCGTTGAAGTAATCCTGCCTCGCATATATATCGAAATTATGCGTCCAGCCCGGACCGAAATAGTTATTGGATGTCCAGTTCCCGGGTCTGTCCGCGGTTACATAAGACCGCTCGAGCGATAGTGGTCCGATCGAAAGATCCTTGACGGAAGTCGTGAAGCTACCTGTCGCGAGATCGACACCAGTTGGGCTCACCGTGTACAGCCTTGGCGGCATAGGCTGCGCATGCGCATGGCCGCTCAAGAAAATCAGTGACAATGCAGCGAACATCAATGCGCGACGGGTTGCCGCGACAATCGCCAATTCGGCCGATAGGATCCATGAGAACATCGTTCTTCCCACCAATCTTGATATTGCGTCGCGGAATGCGCGAGATTTGCTCGTATTGAACTGGTCGTCAGGATAGGGCGCTATGAGGCATCCATGGTGGAAATGCCCCACCAAGGGCGTCCGCACCTCTAGGGTTGCCTCAATTCTTATGGTGCGCCGGTCACGTTGACGTTGGTTCGATTTCCGGCCTTGTCGTAGGCATAGTTCGAGACGACGTTATTATTTACGCCACCCTCCTGCCCGACCTTCACCAGCCGACCCAGAGCGTCATAGGTGTAGTTCGTCGTTTCGTTTGCCGTAGAGGGTGGGGCGGCAGTGGCGGCCAGCGCTGCAACTCCCAGCAGAATTGCTGCGGACATTGTCAAAACATGCCTGACCTGACGCATCGCCCCCCCCTTTGAAACGATCTTGCGCCATAGTTACCCGGTGCAGGGCAAAACCATGGCTTTCAGAAACTATATCGACGCATCTCGTTTAGTCCACATCCGAAATGAACGAGTCCGCATCTGAGCCGGTGCCGTCATATGCGGATCTCTATGAGAGCTCGCCAATGTACCGCATTCGCCTCGCCAAGAATGGAGTACCCGCCGAAATCACCGAACGAATGGCCGCTGACTTTGGCTTCACCCAGAAGGTGCTGAGGAAAGCGCTCAACCTGAAGGGCTTCTCGACCGCCCAAAAGACCGCCGACAAGGCCAGATTGCCCGTGGCCGAAGGCGAGCGCGCCCTTGGACTTGCGCGCCTGGTTGGGCAGGTGGAGGCCATGGTCCAGGAGACGGGCGACCCGACCGATTTCAACGCGGCAACCTGGCTATCGGAATGGCTTCAAGAACCGCTTCCTGCGCTTGGCGGCGAGAAGGCGATTGATTTTCTCGGCACCATGGAAGGGTAGGCCCTGGTTTCCCGGATGCTGGTCAGAATTCAGAACGGGACATTCGCATGAGTCGGTCTCATGGGGTCGGTCATCGCAGTCGGCTAAAATTGCCCCGCATTTCGCCGATTCCGAATTTTGCGAGTTAACCGATGACCATCCGCAAGCCGGAGCCATCGGCCAGGATCATCTCTGCGATCGGGCAGGCGAATTATGCAGCAATCACTGCGCACCTGACTTCCGGTAGCCGGGCGGCCGCGGTCGACGTCGCTGGTGCAAGAGCGCGTGCAACCGAGTTTCGCGGCACTGTCCCGTGCAAATCAGGCAGTGACCGCCACTCTGATCAATCGTTATGCTTGGACTTCTTCAGGCAACGGATTGGCATGGCGTAACAGGTCTTCACAAATCGCCTGCGCCAACGGCGAACGCCAGCCGGTCATCGGAGGAATCTTGATCCCGCGATAGACTACGACAGGGTCGTAGGAAGCGCGCCGACCCGAGCGAGTCTTCTTAGTCATAGCCATGACGCGAATATGGGCATCTATCCCCTTCGCCACTCGGAAGTTGTGACCGTCATCGGCTCGACATCGAGTGCAGGTCCAAGATTCTCAACATTGTCCACGCTGTGCGCCTTCAGCGTCCAGACCTTGGCGCGCACCTTCTTGGCGGCGACCGCGATACTGCCAAAAAACGCACGCATCGCTCAGACCGCTACACCCGAGGCGGCTCGACCGAGCAGGCTGATGACGCGTTCTAAGCCGTCGTTTGTCTTCGCGACCTCAATCGGCGCTATGAGATCCAGCATCATATGCGGTTGGGTGAGCCAGCGCTGCGCCTTCGCAGGATCCTTGAAATATTCGGTGGCAAGGCGCTCGATCGTGGCGAGCCGCTCTGCCTGTTCGGCTTCGTCTGTCATCCGCGCGCTCCCCTTACTGCAACGGCTTGCCGTCGGCGCTCTCGAGCCAGGACCTTGAATATGGTGTCCAGTGTGCCTTGGCGTTTCCAGTGATGGTAGCGGCTGTAGCAGGCATCAGCATCGCCGTAACGACGCGGCATGTCCCTCCATCGCTGCCCGGTCGCCGAAACCCAGATCGCGCCGTTCACCACGGACCGGTCGCATACACCTTTACGGCTCCGCCGCTGCCGAGGCACCCAAGCCCGCACCAGGTCCCATTCGCGGTCGGTAAGATCAGCGTCGCCGCGGTGGACATCGTCCATTGTCAGCCTGAGCACATTGCGCCTGAGCATCCCGTACGGGATCTGCTCACGCAGCCATTGTTCAACGCTGCGCCGGTCGGCGAACCCGTACATCATTAGCTGAATGCCATGCGTGCGCAGCCACAGATTCGCGCTACGCTCCTGAAACCCGAGCCGGGCGTTGATCTCGGCCATGCTGATGAGCTGCCGCGCAGCACGAACGACGCTTCGCGTGGTCAGCGCATCATCGTCTCCTGAAACGCATCGCTCCAGATGCCCTCTCTCGGTGAGATACCGGACAGCCGCGGAATCGCAGTTCAGGATTTCGCCGGTGGTCGCGATCGAGACCGGCCTTCCCTCATCGTTGACGGAGAACTCGCTGGGATAATTCCCCAGACAGTCACCCACAAAGGGGCTCACATGTAATGTCGTCATGTCAGTAACCCCATCGGCATCGACAGGAACTTTCAAGTTTGCTCCCTTGTCGAAGAGCCAAGTGAAGTAGCTGCCATAGGGTTTTGGGCGACCACCGACAGCGGTGAAGGCCTTGGCGAGAGGAATCCAGTGCGCATTGTCAGGGCCCAGCGGAAAGACGTGGGCGCGCAGCCGCTCGATAAAGCGCTCCGCCGACGACCGCCTGAGCATCGGGCGGTCGAATAGAACCTCGATCGCCGGCGTCCGGAGTTGCTCGACCAGCCCGGCCTCCACCAACTGTTCGATTGCATGTGCGGAAAAGCCGGTGGCCTGGGCGAACTCGGCCTCCGACATCCGGTCTTCGAGCTCCATCTGCACGGCGTCGCACGACTGATAGGTAACAAGCTCTATCCGGGACCGACCGCGCGAGATCGTCTCTCCCTGCAAAACACCCGCACGCCGCAACCTGGTGACATAAGCGGGAGCAATGCCAATGCGTGCGGCCGCCGCCCTCACGCCCAGGCCGCAGAGCTGCCTGCGCGCAGCCGCGATTTCCGCCTTCGCACCCAACGCACAGTCCCGCTCGCGCGTCAGATCGTACATCAGCAACGAACGCACGTCCGGCAATGTCGCCGCCGATTGGGCATAGCGACGAAGGTGCGTGGAAAGCGACTGACGGTGCGCATCGCTCGCCTGCGTATCAGCATCCAGCATCGCGAGGATGGCCTGGGGCCATCCGAGCACCACTGCCGTTGCGCGAGCGATACCCTCCAGAGGATGCGCACTACGATCGGCGGATACACCCAATACGCCCGCCAGCCCAAGCACCAGATCAAAAACCGAGCCCGGATCCAATGCCTGAAGCGCACCGGGAAGCTGCTTCTTGGAAGCAGCCCGCCGTTCATGAAGCGGGTGAATGAGATCGCTCCAAACTCGGAGGCGCTGCTGGAATTCCTGCGGAACCGACACTGTCTCGAAGTCGCGTTGATCGCACTTACAGGCAGGGCAGCGCGAGACGTGATCGAGCTTTTGCCACGATAGAGGCTTGCCGCACTTCGGGTTGAGGCACCGGTCCGTGAGCATCGTCCAGCTGTCGGGGCAAAAGGCGATCGGCTCAACCAGCGAAAGCGCACGGATGTGATTGCTCGCGCGCATCGCCGCCGGTGAGAGCCGCCGCTTGCTTGCAACCAAGTGGCTGCGCCGCAACAGCCCGCCATTGAAGCTGATCAGCGGTATGCCTCGGGCAGATGCGGCGTTGAGATAGACGGCGGCCGCGAGGCCACCGGGTTGCTGGCCCAAGAGCTGGGCCAACCGCTCGGCATCGGTTGGCGCCAGAGACGCCGATCGCCGCAAGGAGGTAGGGCAGCCGGCCAGCTCGAGCAGCGCGCCGGGGTGCGCGGAATAGCGCTCGGCACATTCGCTGAGATAACCAGGGAGCGCCTCATCCGCGAAGGGTGTACGGAACCGCATCGGAAGAGGATGGATCATGCCGCCTCCCTCCAGCCACGCAGTGGATTGGAAGGCGCGAACCCCTGTGGGATCGCCCAGTTGTCGATCGCGTCGGAAATATCCTGAGCAGAAATCTTCCTCGCATTGCGCTTCAGCGCGATCCGGAGTGCTTCCCGGACGATATTGCATCGGGTGCCGAGGACCCCGCTGCTTGCCGCGCATAGGGCTGATGGAATCTGCCCCGAACCCAGACTTGCCTTGGCGCTCATCAGCCCGTCATCGACCATCTTCTGGTCAAGACGATCGAAGAAGATCGAGGCATAGCTCGTATCGGCCGTGTTGCTGTAGTCGAGCGGGGGCAGTTCGACCGGCGTCAGCAGGCGATTGCGAAGCTGCGGATTCGACCTGAACAACGACGTCGCGCTCAGGTCGCCGCCAAAAGCGATCGGTGCCACGCCCTCGTTCAGCAAGCGCTTCATCGCCTCTGTCACGCGCCACGCAACGCGTGCGGTATCGTTCGATATGAGGTGCTGCACCTCGTCGAACAGGAACAGCTCGATGCACCGGTCCCGGCTGATGTCGCACGCACGTTTGAACCGCTGCGCCTCCGAGCTGACGCGAGCGGTATCCCCCAACGTCGTGAGCAGCTGGTCGAGCATCTGGTTCGGCGTCGTCGCCGAGGCCAGTTCCATATAGAAAACGGGAACGGCCCCGGCGGCCGCCTCGGCATTGGCCTTGTCTGCGTAGGATTTGAGGATGGTCGATTTGCCGGAGAAGCTGGGTGCCAGGAACTGGATGCCCTTCTGCGGCCGGCCGACGGTGTGTCGGCCGACCATGCGCATTTCGTCGAGGACACCGTGGATGGTGTCCTCGCGCGGGTTGGAAATATGGATCAACTCGAACTGAGCGATCCGGGCGGCGATCTTGCTGCTATCCATGATGTGCCCTTCCTCAGTTCGTGCGCCAGCCGGCCGCCTCGGCGGCACGGAGTTCTTCGGTCATCGTGACGAGGCCGGCACTTACCGGTGCGGTCTTGACCTTTGCAGCACGGGGCTTCCGCTTGGCGGCGTTGCGCTTACGCGCGGTTTTGCCGCGCTGAGGGCTGTGTTGGGGAATGCCACGATCGCCACGCCCATAGGCCGCGACTTCCTGCGAGATTTCCTCGACATCAGGTTCCTCGGCCGCATCGAACAGGATTTCGGGCTGATCGTCGTTGGCAGCGAAACCGTCCCGCAGCTTCTTCTGCGCGCGCTTGGCCTTCAGGCCGATCTCGGGGCAGGCAGCCTCGATACTCTCGCGCAGCGCCATTCGTGCAGCACGCCGCCGCTCGGGCGTATTGAAGCTATTGTTGATAGCAGTGGCGTACTTCTTGATCTCCTTGTGCTGTGAGAGCGTGATGCCAGACGCGTAGCTAAAATCGGTACATTTCAGAGCGTAATATCGTCTGTTCTTGCTGTTGAAGACGTAGATCAACCCGATATCGTCGGGGTTGTACTTGATCTTCACGATCGCGTTGGCGGACCCTTTGCGCTTGCCGCGCGCCGTCCTTTCCTCTGCCGCCATATCGGCCAGCAGAAGGGGGACGTTCTCCTCGCAGCAATATTGCAGGCCAAATACTCGGATTCCCGCCCGGTCGAGCCTGCACGGATGCTTGGTGGCACCCACCATCTTATCGAGGATAGCGGGATCGGGGAGCGTGCGGACACCATGTCTCTCCGCCTGTTCGGTCCAGATCCGAATCGGCTGAGCGTTAATTCCGCTGTGGACCTGGTGATGATAGACGTTGATCGCTTCTTCGATGAGCTCATTGAGCTCCTCGAGAGTTATCACTGCATCCTTGGTCGGGTCATACCCCATCTCGCGCATCAGAGATGCGGAAAGCGAAACACTGCCGCGGAGGCGATGGAAAAGAAGCTGGTTCAGCGTCCGGAAGAACCGTTCGACGATGCCTTTGGCCTGCGGCTCTGCGGCACCCGCATAGATAACCTCGATACCAAGATCGGCGAGAGCATCCCGATGGCTCACGCCGATCGATTCCAGCGCACGATCATAGACGATAGCCTGGGGCAAACCGTAGATGCCCGCACCGTCCGGAAAGTCGGGAAACCGCTTCCGCAGATGCGGCTTGGGCCGTACTGCCCGCTTTAGCAACTGCGAAACAGTGTGCGTAGAGGCGTGCGAGAACGTGACCACGAACGCCAACACCGACCTGGATGCTACGTCGATCATAATCGCGAGCGTCGGTCGCCCAAGTGGCGTTCGATCTTTGGCGCTGACTACCAACATCGTATCAACCACGGTGTGGTCGACAATAGCCACTTCCAGAATGTTGCTCGCCACGAGACGACGGTCGCGCGGCACGCGATATTTCTGGCGGAACGCTTTATCGCCGAATTTCTTCCGATAGAGCTCAGGCGTTTCCGACTTCCTGATCCGCAGGCGGATGGTCTCGTCGGATGGCTTCTTGAGCTGATCCCATTCCGGTGCCGTACCGTTATGGAGATCAACGAAATCCTGGACGAGATCCCTTACCTCATAGTCCAACACCTCGCGCCTATTCCAATAGGCGTCGAGGCTTTCGGCGATTTTCGCCTCGGTCCTGGGATCAAAGGAACGCTTTCGGCGCACCCGTCCCGACATATTGGCCATCGCTGCGAGAGGGCGGCTATCGAGACACCCGCGGCGACGAATCCATCGACGTAAGGTTGCAGGATGGGGTAGGATCTCGAAGCCCGCTTCGCGGGAATCCCCCCGATGATCGTCCATAAATCGGCGGAGCGCTTCGTCGGAGAGGCGGGTCGGATTGAGGTCATAAGCCCGTACCCACCATTGCCGCCGCGCAGCCCCGGCATCCATTTTCAGGATTCCTTCGATGTCGAGGTCGACTTCAGCGTCCTCCGCATCCTGATTTCTGGCTGGAGCCATAAACAGAGGCTTGAACTTCTCCTCTGCGAGAAGGAGCTCAAGGTCCAAGCGAGTGGGCAGTCGCCGGTCGCCCGTTTCAGGGTCGGTGTAGAGGTAATGTACTCCGGACTTGGCGTCGATAAATAGCAACGCGTCACCAGGGAGTTCCTGCTGGAAGACGTGATCGACACCGTCGAATTCGACATGAGCGTTTCGAATGAGGGCGAGCTTAGTCATTCGCATTCTCCCAGAAGTTGAGAAGGCGCATGCTTGGCGCACGAGGAGCGATGAGGCGGACCGAAGAGACCGGAGTGATGCGCTTCTCAAGGTCGAAGGCGAGGATCCTCCGAACCGCCATAGCGAAAATCACAGACCTTGCGACGGCCTCGGATTTCCCGAGCATACCGGCGAGGTGAGCGATAAGGTTGCTGAGCATCACCACCTCACCGACGGCGGTCAGATATTCCCGAACGACGAGTTCTTCGGCGAGACCGAACTTCGTAAACCTGGCACCCGCCAACTCCTTATAATTGAGCAACTTCGCGGCGTTCGATGTAAGCTGCCCTTCGGTCACGATCTCGAAACCCAATCCGCAAAAGGCGTAGATCGAGGCGGCCATCGCATACCTGTCGAGTTCACACTCGGCGTCGTGGACGCGCGGGTGGATCTTTTTGACCTCATGCACCGTAAGATCGAGCGCTCCTTCGGAAATGGCATCTGGCACGTAGGTGTATGTTTTACCGGCGGCCGACCACTGCAGCACATGAGGCTGCATCAGATAGCCAACACGGGAATTGTCGAATTCAAACCAGTGAATGAGCGCGCGCTCGCCAAAGGAGTCCCATGGCATCGTTCTGCCCATCTTTATGCTGGGAAAGGAGCCGACTACCCGTTTCCCGCCGTGGGTGACGACGTGGCGGACGGGTAGGCCTTGCGGATGAAATGTGATGCTCACCCATCCAAATTTCGGGTGCAGAAAGCGGTTCTCGGCTTTGAGGATGGGCGGAATCCCCTCTTTCGGGAGGGAGGGTTTGACACGCATCTGATCTCCTTTCTAATCGTGTAGTGTCGCACATTTTGTCGCACTCATCCGTTAAGAAAGGGTAATGGATCTAATCGTTTATCAGCGCACACCTGCCAGCCGCAGGTTGCGTCGCCGGCCCGCATTGTTCACTATTATATTGATTTTAGATGATTTATTGTAGCTCAAGGCGCGGCCCTAGAAGGCTGCTAGATGACCTGTGCGGCAGATTTTGCGAGCCTTGTGTCGCAGTTTGCGATAGGTGCCACTCAAACCTATCCTGAAATTGATCTGTGAATCAGCTAAGATGCCCAATGCCCGCTCAAGGAGATAATTCGCTCACCGCTCAGCTCGACGACCTCTGGCCAGGGCAGCTGCCTGAAGCGGAACGTTTGAGCTTCATAGCGTTGGACAAGGACCGCCAGGAGGTCGCTTTATCGCGCCTGCGCGCCATCCGTGATTTTCAGGAACGCCGCGCCACGCCGACATCGCTAATGGAACAGCTCCAGCTTGGTAGGTCGCACTTCTACAAGCTGATTCGGGATTGGAACGAAGCCGGGTCTCTGGCTGCCCTTGTCCCGCACGCGAGACCGCGAAAGCCACGTTCGGACGGGTTACCCGAGAAGTTCGTGGAGTTCGTGAGGGGCATTTTGATCGACTACGCCAAGAAGGATACGGTCGTATCAGAGACGACCCTTGTGCGGACGATCCAAGCTCGAGCGCAAGCCTGGCATCTAGATGTGCCTGCTGACTCAACCATTCGGCGTTTGATTGCACGATTGTCGCTCGAGGATCCTGACCTCCAACTTTCGGCGATGGCTCGGGGACAGCGCGAGGGCGATCACACGGATACGTTCGGCGGGCAGTTGCTCGTCGATCATTCGACGCTAGATCTCATCTGCCGCGAGGAGGGGATGACATTTCGTCCTACCATCAGCTTGCTCGTCGACGATGCCACCCGGCTCATCTTGGCTTGCCGATTAAGCGCGCAGGTGCCAGGGCCCGCTGCTTTTCTCGATATCATCGCGCGCGCGGCGACCGGCTATGAAGCTTTGAGGGAAAAAGGCATTTCCGCCGTGCCAGGCTTGCACCCGATTCTGACGATGCGCCCCGGTACGTGGGCGGAATGGGATGGCCTGCGCGAAATAGCTCGCAAGTCTCGTTTCAATTTGGGCTTCAAGCCGGCGGCGCAGCCCTACTTTGGACATCTGCTTCGTCGACACATGATGATGAAGATCGGGAGGTATCAACTCCTACCCCGTTATACGATGCGCGCTCCGCAGGATCGGATCCGGCCCGACGAAAGTGGCAAACCTGCCATCTCGTTGCAGGATGCCCAGCGAACTGCTGAGCTTGCCGTCGAAGAACACAATCGTGATCGGCTCAAGTCCGTACCGGCGGGAGTAGTGCTCGGCGCCGCGAAGCTGCGGTTGAATACCGAACGGAAAGACTGGTTAGAATATGGGCTGGCGGTGTTCCGAGAAGCTTGGCAAACCAGTAGCTAGACCGGATACCATAATCTGCCAACGCGACGAGCCTTCCCGTTCGTGCGCAACCTGTTCAGTGCCTGCCGAACCGCCGACCATGTTACCGATCTACGCTTTTCAAGCTCATGCAGAATTTCGGTGCTGGTTATGCCGTCATCGCCCGCAAGCACCAGAAGGAGATGTACGTCTTTGCTCGCCGGGGTTCGCCTTGAGTTAGGCGGGCATGCGTCTGCGGATTTGCCTATTATCCCTGCGGGTAAAGCAAATACTCGCTGGCTCTGATCGATCATTTCATCGAGTTGTTTTGCCAATATGCTCACCTGTGCTCTAAGCTCTTTGAGAGCAGCCGAGCTCGGCATATAAAATTCCTGCATCGCGTTCATTTTTCCCCTTTCTGGAACAATCCGAACGACGATTGCGCGACCGCTGAATGATATCTTGGACATGCGCGGCCACGGGTAAGAGATGTCGAGTCGCTGGGATCGACGCGTGCCATGTGAGATATTTACGATATCGAAATGAAAACAGAGCTTTAAGGCGGCATGAAACGCTCGCTCTACGATACATCGCCGCCAGATCTCGTTATTGATCCGAGCATTTGCTGCGAAATATATTTCGACGCCGGATGGAGTCCCAACATCAACCTCAGCGAAGCAGTCGTCTTGATCGGTGATGTTGCTCGGTACAGTCGCTGGCAGGGGCCCTCCAGCGCTCCACGGGCCGAAATGCAGACGGCCCTCCAAGCTGCCTCATTGGCAGGAGATATCGCTCAACTTGGCACTTATCAGCAATTCTTGATCTACGGCGACAACAAGCAGGCTCTGGGGCTCTTGAAAACTCACGAGGCCCATCTCGTTCCCTTGGCGACCGAGTGCTATCAACTTGCCCAAAAGATACCGAATGGTTCCTGGCGGCATATAATATCAGAAAATAATCCCGCAGGCATGGTGATCAAAAGAATACAAAAACTGAGGAATCAGGGTAAGGAATTGCCGAGAGCAGTCGCCATAACTCATAACGGAAGAGAGATATCTTGGAAGATCAACGATATCTCCATTGTGCCGTGATTAATTGTTGGCGAAAGAAAAGCCTGTTTAAATTTTCCGTGAAGAAATGTCTGTAATTTAATATCCATTGCGACTTCGCAAGGGGTAAGTGGCGATGATCTGAAGCTGCATGTCCCACCGATGCATTCACCGGTTTCCCCGTTACGATATCTGACGTTCCAATATCCCTTGGGCATGTCCATATCGCGCGCCATACGCAACATCTTGTCCATGTCATTTTGCCCACTTTCGCTAAGCCGCTGGCAGAAGTGTACAGCGCCCTGACGATCTTCCTCACCTGCCATCTGAGCGGCGTGGGCGTTGCCTACTCGGTTAATGCCAGCAATCAGTTCGTGAGTGGAATGTCCCATGTTTTCTCTCCGTCGATAGTATCTACAACCGACCTCGTCCGGCTGACGGAAAGGCAACGACATGAGCGGTGGGTGCTTGCAGCCCATGCCCCTCTGGCACTCAACCGCTACGTCGAAAACACCCTAAGCATAATCTCCGGCAGTACCTTCCATTAGGTTTGAACGTGGTCGCGACGATCAACAGCACGAGGCGCGTCCGCGCCTCGTGCTCAAGAGCCCCGAGCGTGAAACGCGTTGTGACGGCAGCTACGCGCCTCAATTCCCGCCATTCGTTCGATATGTCTGCTTTCCTGAAAGCAGCCATTCATTTGCGCTCTCGCTTGCACGGCGCTGCTCGCTTAGCATGGCACCATGTCGCGTCGCCATGATCGCTCTGCCGTTACCCGGCCCGCATCCTCGCGGCGCGCGGGCCGGCGTGATTTTGCCGAGCTGGTCCGCGCGGCGGAGCCGGGCGCGGACGATCTGCCGCTCACCCATATTACCGACGCCTACCGCTTTCGCGCCGTCGTCGAGCATGGCGAGCTTGCCACCAGCGACTGCGAGGTCTTCGGCGAGCCGTTGCTCTACCTCTTTTACGGTCGGCCTGCCTACCGCGTCACCGGCAGTGGGACCGGCACCGGTCTCGACGCCTATTGGCCGATCTGTTTCGTCCTGCGCAGCGACGTGGCTGCCAAGCGCATCTTTCCCTTCGATACCGGCGCGTTCGAAAAGCAGCTCTTTGCCGATTATTGTCACAAGGACATGATCCGCGAGGATTTCGAGCTCGAAGCCGATCCCGCGACGCCGCAGCGGCTCGTGCGCCTGTTTTGGGAAGGCGCGCGCAGCTATTTTGAGAATCGCGATTTTTCGGAATTCGCTCCGGAACCGTTCGCCTTCGAGGCCAAGTCGTACAACGAACTCATCCGCAGCAAGGCCAATGCTGCTTTTGACGAGCGTCACTCGGCGATCGAGCTCCAGCTCGACGTGCCATTGCCGCTCAAGGACAATCTCATCGCGGTCATCATGCCCGCCGATTTCGCGACCCCCGACATCTTGCGGCACTTCGATGCACTGGGCGCGCTGGTGTTGCCGTTCGACACCGTCGCCCGGCACAGCGCGGCCAATATGGTAGGGCAAATCTACGACATCTGCCGCGACCTCTATGCCGGCAACAAGGGCAAGGTGCGCTATTGGTGAACGCGTCTGCCGAAGCTTGGTTGATCGGCTGGATCGGCCTCCCGCTCGACCAGCCCGGGTTCGTCATCCCCTTGTTCCGGCGCGCGGGTGCCAATGCCGTGCTCGCGCAGTGTATCGACCATGAGGACCGGATCGTCGGGTTTCGCGAAGACGAATGCCATGCCGATGTCGAATATCGCGGCGTGCCGATCACGCGCGAGGCCGGCGAAATAGCTTTGTGGGGCTATGCCTTTCCCGGCGAGCGGGCGATGATCGATCACCGTCACGCGCTCGCCGAATGGCTCGCTGCCCGAATCGACGAAATTGCCGATCCGCTGCTGCGCTTGCAGGCGATCGAATTTTGCGAGGTCGGGCCGCAGATGCGCAAGGCCTGGCGCGCCGCCTATGATGGTCTTGCCGAACATGCGCCGCGCAGTGCGCGCGCCTGGCGCGATCTGGTGGTAGTCCCGACCCGCGTCCGTCAGGCCATCATGGGGGTCGTGCGCGATCATCGCCTCGATCTTTCGGTCCATGCGCTCGGTCGTGACGTTGCGGTTCGCATCGTGGATGGCCAAGTGCGGTTGGCGCTGGATCCGCTTCTCCATGCCGGACTCACGGCAACGCCAGGGGCTATACCCGATCTAGTCGATGCGACGCAGGAAGTGCGTGCTGCCTTCGCGCTCGGCAACGAACTGGCGATCGAGCCGCAGCCAGGCGAACCCCCGATGCAAGTGGGGCCCGTCGATACTATACCGGATGTTGTAATCGCGTGCGGACCGCGTGCGGTCGAGGTCGTGCGTGCGGCGATGGCACCCGAGGAACGGACGCTTTGGGTTCGGCCTTGGGCCGATGACCAGCGCCAGGCCAAGGACTTGCTCGTCGTCGCGCTCGGCGGGCAAATCGTCTATCGCGGCAGCGCAAGCGACCTCGATCGGCTCGACGCGGTGCTACCCGATCTCGAACGCTGGGGCGTGTCGAGCGCGACCTTCGTGTTCGGCATGACTTGGCGCGATGCCGCCGCATTGGAGCAGGCCTGCCGCTTGGCGCAGACGCTCGATCGCAAGCGCGTATCGCTGGTCGCTGCTATCCCGCATTTGCCCGGTGCCGCCGCCGAGAAGCCTTTCGAGGCTGTAATGTGGCAGGAGCACGTGCAGACGCTGTTCGATCGCATCTGTTTCGTGAGCGATCTCAGCGCCTATGCGCGCGGCAGCCTTGCGCTCGGTCCGGCGCGCTCGAGCGCGGCGGCGGGCGAGCGGATGGGCATATTGCTTCGTCGGCTGCGCCGCGGCGGCGATGCGCCGTTGCGCCGGCGTTGGCGCAAGCGGAACAATCGCGTTGAGGTCATCGCCTCGGTGGTCGATAACAATTTAAGGGCGCCGCGTCTGCTCGAGCATGCGTTGATGCGTGCGCTCGACCCCTATCTCGACTGGCGGGACAGCGAGCAGGCGACCGTGCTCCTCTCCGGCGAGATCAAGGATCGCGAGTTTCGCGTGCTGCCGGCTATTCTCGCGAGCGAAGGCATCGGCAAAGCCGAGTTCAGCGTAAAGCCTGCTCCCTTGTTCCGGTCACCGACCGGCGCGTTCGACCTTCATCTGTCGGGCGCGCGCTGGCTGCCGATGGACGAGATGGATTTCACCTCGGTATGCCGCGACGCGCTCTATCGGCTCGGCTGGATGATCGTACCGGCGACCGCGCCCTATGCGGCGTTCCGGGCGATCAAGGGCGAGCTCGAGCTCGATATCGAGCCTGCAGCCTTGCAAGCGATGCCCAAGGGGCGCGCGCGGGCCTCGCTCGAGGACGTCGTCATGGTCACCGAGATGACGGTGCGGCGCGCGCGTTACATCGAGAATATGCTGGCTGGCGTGATGCCGGTGCATTTCAGTCGGCTGCGCATGCTCGAATCGATTCATTCGCGTCGCTATGCCTATCTGATCCAGGAATTGCGCAAGCAAACCGAGGCGGTCGAACGTTTGCTGGTCCGCGCGGCGTTTCGCCAGTTCGAGCTTGGCCTGGCGGACACGATCTCCGGGACGAAGGTATCGCGCGACATGCGCCATGCCGGTTGGTCGCTGGGCAAGACTGGGGCGCATGTGCGCGTTCACACCGATGCAGTTCGTGTCGACCTCGAGGTGCGGCGCCTCGATCGAATGGAAGTGCAGGAGATCGACCGCTACCGGGTGGTCATGGTCTTGACGCGCAAGGGATGGGAATGTGCCGATATGGCGACGCTCTGAGCCTGGCACCGCCGTCGGCCGTGGTGCAAATGGCTGTAATGCTTGCCGAATTTGCGCCATCGCCGAAAAGCGGTGCCGTCGCATCAGCCAAATTTGCTAGTTATTTCAACGTTCGCCGCGCTGGCACGTCCGCCGAGATCACGCTGGGCTGCCCGGGACCCACGACAGCTAAGCGCCCCAGATCCGGTCATTCCGCGCTTCTAATGCATCTCAGAGTTACTGATCAGCGCGTCTTATCCAAGCAGTTCATCGAATTCGTTAGGGGCGTCATTCACCGCAGGCTGAAGGATAAACCCGGGAAAATCGATAATTTGGCCGCGCGTGCCCATCTCCTGGCGGACAGACGCCAAGGGTTCGGACGTCGAGACGATGACCTGCCCGGCCTGAGCGGCCGTTGCTGCGCGTTTCAGAAAGGCAAACAGGCTTCCTGAATCGATTTCCTGCTGCCCGGGCTCATCGAAGATCACCAGTCCGGGATGGTTCGTGGCACGGTCGCGCCTCAGTTCAAAGGCGGCAAGAAGATAGGCCCATTTGAGGCGAATCGCATCGCTTGCAGAAACTTCGAAATTTATCTCCTTCTCGACCATCTCGCTTCCCTTGCGCTCACGGACGAGAGGGCGGAAATTGTCCGTCGACAGCGCGATTTCACCTGGCTGGAACGACCGGAAACCATAGCTGGTTAGTTGTTCATGGATCTTCGTCGTGAGGATATCGACCTTTTTCAGGTCTTCATTCGTGAGGTTATCGGCCGGGAGCCTTGCCAGCGCGTCCGTAGCCTTGGTCCATCCAACTGCGATGACCTTGAGTTCGTCCAGCAGTGAGATCGCAAGATCGTCGATGCCGCTCAACTGCGCAAGGAAGCTCTGCTGCCGAACCAGATTCTCGATCGCGGCCCGCGACAGTGACGTGCCAGGGCGGACCAGTTCCTGGCGCAGACTGCGCAATTCCTGCTGCTTGTCCTGCAGGTTGCGCTCCACGCCGCGGAACCGTCCGGCAATCTCCTGAAGTCGTTCGCCCGAAGCGCCCTGTGCGGATCGGTATAGCTCAAGCTGAGACTTCACGAAGGCGATATTCTCTTCGAGGCCCATGCCCACCGCCTCGACGGTAGGGAGCAGTTCGTTCGACACACCCTGATGGCAGGTAGGGCAGACGTGCTCCGAGGATGCCTTGCCGAGCTCGGACCCGAGCCGTTGAAGTTTTTGGGCGTCTTGGTTTCGCCGCAGGTCGATCTCAAGCGACCGAACGCGTGCGCCCAGTGCCTGACTATCCTGTGTTTCGGCGGCATATTCACTTCGTACAGCCTCGAGAACCGCACTCTCCGTGTCGATGTGGCCACGCAGCGTCGCAATCCGCGCCTCAAGCTGCGGAGCGACCGCGTCAACCGTCTCCAACTGCGCGGCTTCGAGTTCCGCAACAAGCGCTTCGATTTCGGCGATCAGCGTGGAGAGCGGGACCCACTCGCCCTCCTGATACAGCTGCAAATCGATCTGCTGATCCTGCGCGAACTCGGCGCTCGGCTGCTGCGGGAGCCCGCGGATGCGCCCTATCCTCGCCGCGGCTTCGGCGAGTTTGTTGCGCTCGTTTGTCCAGCGATGGTTGAATTCCGCGATGGTGTTGCGCAACTCCGAGCGCTGCCGTCGAAACTGCGCGACATCAAGATTCAACAGGAACTCCATCACCCGGCGCGCCACGTCCTGGATGCGGAAAAATGTTGGGAACGGCCCCTGAATCGTGGACCAGCCTCGCTTCTGTTCGACGAACAGCATCGGAAAGATAGTTTCGAGATAGAGCGGGCACTCGGTGCCGTCATAGCGCGCGACGATTGGCAGCTCCCAACCGAGATATTCGGCGAGGTAGCGGTGAAACCCGTCCTCCTGAACCGCCGATCCGCCGTCCAACACATAGAAGTCGCGCTGTCGGCTTCGCGGAGCGTCCTCGCTCAGCGATTTGCCGAACGTCACCTGGATCAGTCTGCTATCCTTCGCACCGACCACATCACGATGCAGCACGACGATCTCACCACGGTCATTCTCGATCTCTAGCTCGACGAATGACTGCAACACGACCTCATACGGGTCGCTTTCAACAGCATGGATGCGCTCGCGCATCGCATAGGGGAGCGGGATCGTCAGCTGTGGGCCAAGTGACCGCTCGAGGCCGAGCACGTAAATGATCGCCTGAAGGCAGGTCGACTTGCCCGACGTGTTGGGCGCTTGAATGATGTTGAGGCCCGGACGGAAGGGAATGTCCGCCTCGTAGGCGTGGCTGGCGGTGAACGATCGCAGTCGCAGATGGCGAAGCCGTATCATGCTGCCTGCCTCTCGCCCAACAGCGCGGACACACGGATTTCGGTCAGCTTCTTGGCATGTTCGACGATGATTGCTCTTTCGCGCTCGAGCACGTCCTCTACCTTTTCGATCTGTGCTGACGCTGCTAGCCCAGTACTTGTGAGCTGCAGCGAAGCGCGGCCACCGGCCTTGGTCCATTCCGCAAGGCGCTCTCCGACGACGAAATCGATCGCCCGGGCAAAGGCCGGCTCGACACGCAGGTTCCACGGCAGAATCTTGGCGTCTGCGTCGGTCGCATCCCGAAGTCGCGCGACCTGATTGGACCGGATCGCATCATTCAAGATGTGGAGCTTTGCAAGCGATGCCCGGTTCGATCGCGACTCCGACAGCATCAGGAGGATCAGCGACACGCGCCAAGTAATCCGCATATCGCCCGGCACCGGCGTCGGCCGCCGCTCGAACGAGAAGCGCGTATGGGCGAATTCGGGGCTGCTCAACTGGGATCGCTTTCTGGAAAGTCGAGCGGGCATCGGATCAGCCAATCGCTAATGGTGCCGAGCGCAATGCGTGTTCGAAGAGCCGGATTCAGGGTCGGCAAGGCCTCCGCCAGCGAGGACTCTATCCGGTTCATGCTCTCCTGGAGCTGCTGACCAGGTATGGTCGATGTGGCGCCGACGGCAATGAGCCGCGCTTCCTCGGCTTCGATTGTCTCAAACGCGCGCTCCCAAAGTACCGCGTGGTTATCGCGCAACTGCTCAAGTGTGTTCTCACGGTGTAGGTGGGCTTTCACATACTGGTCGCGCCGTGCCGCGACCTGAACGGCGGGAGCGTTTGGGCCAAATGCCCGGCCCAGCTTGGCATCGATCCGTACACCAATCTCCGTGTTGCCGGCCGCATCCTTCACTTGTTCTGCGGTTGGCGGCGCGACACTGAGCGGTGGTCCGAGCGAGAGGGCCTTCAGCTGCTCGATCTCCGCCAGAAAGTCCTGCTGTGAGTGGCAAAGCGCCTCGAATTCCGAGGTGAGGAAGGGAAGGTTCTCGGCCCTGATCGTGACACCGCGCTCACGCACGGATGCTACGACCTCCTTGTTGTCCAGGAACGGGCAGAGGAGAATCCATCGCTTGCCCTTTGTACCTGCCAGCAGCTTCTCGATTATCGCTTGGTTCTTTTTCAGTTTGGGTAGGTCACGACCCGCCTTGGCCTTCATCGCGCTCGCGGCCTTGGCTACATCCGACGCTTCTTGCGGTGCATAGCACTGGTAGAGGCAGCCACAGGTTGTGAAGAACTCCAGCCCCGCGTCACCTTTTACCTTGTCCGGGACTACCTGGACGTTTTCGGCTCCGTGGCGACGCTGAACAAGTTGCAGGGCGAATTCCTGCCACTCATCACCCTTCCATTCACGACGAATTGCCATCTAGCCCCCTGCACGGCAAGAATTACAGAACGCGAATTTTGCTGCAACCCGGAATGAACCCGATATTCCGCTTACGACCCATCTCGACCGGCCCCGTAGTATGGACTGGTCGTGTCTGATTTCTCGCGGTTGCCTATCCGAAGCCGCCATTCCGCAACCGGTACAGAATCCGTCATTCGGCGTCCCGTAGGCTCCGCGCACCTACGAAGCGCGCCTCTGAGGCATCCTTATTTTGGATATGAGGCGGTCTTAATTGGGCTCGACAAATCCAGCGGCGAATGGTGGGCGCTGACGGGCTCGAACCGCCGACCCTCTCGGTGTAAACGAGATGCTCTACCAACTGAGCTAAGCGCCCCGGGCGCGATGCCGGTCCGGGTGCGATGCCAAAGCCGGAGCGCCGGAGCAAGCCCTCAAACGAGGCTCAGTCCCGCGCGGCGCACCGCGCTCACATAGTTGCGCATCCCGTGCTGCGCCTTGTCGCTCAGCACGATATAGGCGCGCCGCCGGTCGCCGGGGTCGGCCTCGCGGCGGAACAGGCCGGCGTCGTGCATCGTCCCGATCCAGCGCAATGCCGTGGTCGGCGGAACGGCGGCCGCGATGCACAGGCTCGAGACCGACACGCGGCGCCGCTCGATCCCCGCGGCGAACAAGTCCAGCAGCATGTCCCAGGCGGGATCGGCGAACAGGTCGGACGCGAAATACTGGGCGCGCAACCGGCGCGCGCGGATGACCGCGCGGATCTCGGCGGCGGCGATGTCCGGCACGGGCTCGTCCGGCCCGCGATATTCCATGTCGGGCGCCCGGATGCCGGTCCGCCGCTCGATCTCGTCCTCCTCCGCGAAATCGCCCCGGGTCAGGCGCGCCAGGACATCGGCAATGCGCGCGACTTCATCGTTGAGCCGGCGCAGGCGCACGACTTCGGAATCGCGCGTGACGTCCGCCCAGGAAAGCCGCGGTGACGCCTCTCCCTCGGCCCGTGCCAGCGCCAGCGCGGCGAGCAGTTCCCCGGCGCCGGGATCGCAAAGCAGCTGGGTGCGCGGCGCGCCGAGCAGCCCCGCCGCAAGGTCGATCTGGCCGGCCGGGAAGATGGCGACCAGCGCCGGCCCCTCCGCCGCGTCCCGCATCGCCAGGCGATCGAGCAGCGGCGCCGGCACGGCCTCGCCGCCGGCACGGGCATCGAGCAGGATCAGGTCGAGCCGCGCCGTATCGAGCAACGGCAAGGCAGCCGCGAAACCGGCCTGGTCGCGCAGCCGGGCTCCGATCGCGGCGAACGCTTCCACCACATCCTGGTTCGCCGCCTCCGCGATCAGCAATGCGTTGACCGTCAGGTCATAGGGAGCGCCGGTAAGTTCGGGGGCCGCGGAAAGGTTCGCCATCGCCTTCTCGGAGTCGCTCCATGCCCCGGAGAGGCCCAACCTCCGAAACGGATGCTCGGTCCGCTCCATTCCGGAGCTGGCGGCGCGGCGCGGACGGGCGCAGGATTCATTGCCCGTCCGTTCCAAATCAGTCCATGACTGATCCGTCGGATTCGGCTGCAAATACTGCGGCTTCACTCTCGTCGCCGAGAAGCTCGCGCGTGGCGCTGGCGAGCAGGCCCGGCCCCAGCGCCAGCCCCACCGCGAAAAACACCGCCCCCACCACGCCGAACAGGATCTTGGCGGCGAGCGGCATGGCGAACTGCCTGGCGGCGAACGCCGCCGCCGCCACGCGCATCTGCTCCCGGTCGCCATTGGCCTGGATCAGCGTGGCGAAATAATCGCCCATCGCTGCCCACATCACGATGCCGGTGGCGACGGCGAAGATCAGCCCGATCAGGAAATAGCAGGCGAAGAGCAGCCAGAAACGGCCGCGTGTCAGCTCCCAGGCCGCATCGATGCTCATCCGGCGGCGATGGAAGCTCAGCGGAAAGATCAGCGAGATGCGGACCTCCGCCCAGACCACCGCGCAGAAAAAGGCCAGGAAGAGCAGGGCCGAGATCGCGCCGGCCGCCATTCCGTCGCCCAGCGCGAAACCGATTATCGTGATCAGCAGCAGCAACAACAATTCGCCGATCAGCACCGCCGCGAAGACGCCGATGCAAACCAGGATCACCAGCCCGAGCATCCGGAACTCGTCCATGCCGAGCCGCATGAAGGCGAAGCCGCCCTCCTGCGGCCGCAGCATCGCACGGAACACCGCGTTCATCAGCACCACGACGAGCAGCAACAGGCAGAGATAGAGGAACAGCATCAGGCTGAACATCGGGCCGGCCCAGACCGAGAGCGCTGCCCCGGCATCGGCGCTGGCCGGCATCATCGTGCCGAACATCAACAGCCCCATGACCAGCGAAATGACGAGCGAGCCGGCACAATAGGTGACCGCCCAGATCGCCACCGCACCCGGCCGCTCGCGCAACAGCCCGAACGCACCGCCCAGAATCGAACCAACGCTCGCCATCACAATCTCCCGGTTCGCCGGCGTCAGTCGAGGCTCTTCACGATCTCCTCGACCATCTTCTTCGCGTCTGCCAGCAGCATCATGGTGTTGTCGCGGTAGAACAGCTCATTGTCCACGCCCGCATAGCCCACGCCGCCCATCGAGCGCTTGATGAACAGCACCGTCTTGGCCTTTTCGACGTCGAGCACCGGCATGCCGTAGATCGGCGAGGACTTGTCGGTCTTCGCCGCCGGGTTGGTCACGTCGTTGGCGCCGATGACGAAGGCGACGTCGGTCTGCGAGAACTCGCTGTTGATGTCCTCCAGCTCGAACACTTCGTCATAGGGCACGTTCGCCTCGGCCAGCAGCACGTTCATATGGCCCGGCATGCGCCCCGCGACCGGATGGATCGCATACTTCACCCGGACGCCATGCTCCTTCAGCTTGTCGGCCATCTCGCGCAGCGCGTGCTGCGCCTGGGCGACCGCCATGCCATAGCCGGGCACGATGATCACCTGCTCGGCCTGGCTCATCAGGAAGGCGGCGTCCTCGGCCGAGCCGCGCTTCCACGGCCGGTCGATCGCCGCCGCGCCCGCGCCGCCGCCATCGGCGGCACCGAAGCCGCCTGCGATCACGCTGATGAAGCTGCGGTTCATCGCGCGGCACATGATGTAGCTGAGGATCGCGCCCGAGCTGCCGACCAGCGCGCCGGTGATGATCATCGCGCTGTTGTGCAGCGTGAAGCCCATCGCCGCCGCGGCCCAGCCCGAATAGCTGTTGAGCATCGAGACGACCACCGGCATGTCCGCGCCGCCGATCGGCACGATCAGCAGGAAGCCGATGACGAAGCTGAGCGCGGTCACGGTCCAGAACACCCAGGGGCTCTGGTCGGTCACGAAATAGGCGATCAGGCCGAGGATGCCGGCAAGCACGCCCAGGTTGATGACGTGCCGCCCGGGCAGCAGGATCGGCTTGCCCGACATGTTGCCGTTGAGCTTGAGAAAGGCGATCACCGACCCCGAAAAGGTGATCGCGCCGATCGCCACGCCCAGGCCCATCTCGATCCGGCTGACGCTCAGGATCTCGCCGTCCGCGCCCAGGATGCCGAAGGCGCCGGGATTGAGGAACGCCGCCGCGGCGACCAGCACCGCCGCCATGCCGACCAGCGAGTGGAAGGCGGCGACGAGCTGCGGCATCGCGGTCATCGCGATCCGCCGCGCGGTGACGAAGCCGATCACGCCGCCGATCGCGATCGCCGCGCCCAGCTCGATCGGGCTGGCGATCTCGTGGGTGATCAGCGTGGTGACGACGGCGATGGCCATGCCGAGCATGCCCAGCCGGTTGCCCCGCCGGCTGCTCGCCGGGCTGGACAGCCCGCGCAGCGCCAGGATGAAGCAGACGCCCGCCACCAGATAGGCGAAGGCGACCCAGGGATTGATTGCTGCCCCCTCGTGCATCGGCTCAGCCCTTCTTCTTGTACATGGCGAGCATGCGCTCGGTGACGGCGAAACCGCCGAAGATGTTCACGGATGCCAGCGCCACGGCGACGAGGCCGAGCCATTTGGCGATCTCGGCCCCCGATGCGGCCGAGGCGATCAGCGCGCCGACGATGATCACCGAAGAGATGGCGTTGGTCACCGCCATCAGCGGCGTGTGGAGCGCCGGCGTGACCGACCAGACCACGTAATAGCCGACGAAGCACGCCAGCACGAAAATCGACAGGATCGAGATGAAGTCCAACTATTCCTCCCCGGAACGGGGAGGGGGACCATGCGAAGCATGGTGGAGGGGGAGTGCGGCAAGGGCGACGATCGAAGTAACGACCGCGTCCAGATCCCGCAGGACCTCTGCCGCATTCACCCGGGTCACCCTGTACCCGTTCTCTTCCAAAAACCGGTCCCGCAGCGAATCCCGCTGCGGCCGGTCGCCACGTTCATGCGCCTCGCCATCCACTTCAACGACGAGCGAGGCAGTTCGACAATAGAAATCCACCACATGGGGCCCCACCGGATGTTGCCGGCGAAACTTGACTCCTGTCTTCGCGCCACGAAGCGCCTGCCAAAGCAGGCCCTCCGGAAGCGACATCTCCCGCCTCAACCTGCGAGCGGTGGAAACCTCGGGCCTCAGCATTTGCCGCACTCCCCCTCCACCGCCTTCGGCGGTCCCCCTCCCCGTTCCGAGGAGGAATATTATAGCAGCCTCTCGTGCACCACCTTGCCGCCCTGGGTCAGGCGGATGGCGTTGCCGATCTCCTCGTCGAGGATCGGCCTGCCCTGCTCCTTGTCCCAGAAGGCGGAGAGGAAGTTGAACAGGTTGCGCGCGAACAGCGCCGAGGCATCGGCGGCGAGACGCGAGGGCACGTTCCGGTGCCCGACGATCTTCACTCCGTGCCGCTCGACGATCTCGCCGGCGACCGCGCCCTCGACATTGCCGCCCGCCTCGACCGCGAGGTCGACGATCACGCTGCCGGGCTTCATCGTCGCGATCTGCGCGTCGCTGATCAGGCGCGGCGCGGGGCGCCCCGGGATCAGCGCGGTGGTGATCACGATGTCCTGCTTGGCGATGTGCGACGAGACCAGCTCGGCCTGGGCGGCCTTGTATTCGTCGCTCATCTCGGTGGCATAGCCGCCGGTGCCCTCGCCCTCGATGCCCTGCACCGCCTCCACGAAGATCGGCTTGGCGCCGAGCGACAGGATCTGCTCCCTGGTCGCGGCGCGCACGTCGGTCGCCGAGACCTGGGCGCCGAGGCGCCGCGCGGTCGCGATCGCCTGCAGCCCCGCCACGCCCACGCCCATCACGAAGACCTTGGCGGCCGAGACGGTGCCCGCCGCGGTCATCATCATCGGAAAGGCGCGGCCATATTCCGCCGCCGCGTCGAGCACCGCCTTGTAGCCCGACAGGTTCGACTGCGAGGACAGGATGTCCATCGACTGGGCCCGGGTGATGCGCGGCATCAGCTCCATCGCCAGCGCCTCGAACCCGCCGCTGGCATAGGCATCGACTCGCGCGCGCTCGCCAAAGGGATTGAGGCCGGCGACGATCCACGCGCCCGGCTTCGCGCCCGTCAGGCTCGCCGGGTCGGGGCCCTGCACGCCGAGCACGATGTCGGCATCCCTGAGCGTCGCCGCGCGATCGCCGATCGCGGCGCCCATATCGGCATAGGCCTGGTCGGCGATCGAAGCCGTGCCGCCGGCACCCTGCTCCACCGCCACCTGCGCGCCGAGGGCGACGAACTTCTTCACCGTTTCCGGAGTCGCGGAGACGCGCCGCTCGCCGGCGGCGGCCTCCTTCAGGACCGCGATCTTCACTTCGCGGAGATCAGGAAGACGACAAAGGCAGCAATCAGGGCCACGCCGATCGTGCCCCAGAACATCATCGCCTTGAAACCATTCCAGGTCTGCTCGTGCGCCTTGAGCTGTTCGGCGCTGTCGACCGTATCGACCATTCGTCTCTCCCCTTGAAACGTGAATTGGCCTGACCATAGCTCCGGGCCTCCACCCGCTCAACCCTCGTGCCGCTACGGCAGGCTTAAGCCCGCCTTTACCCTTCCCCTCTAAGAGGGACGCCCTGAAACGGGACATTGGGGACAGAAAGAGCGATGACGCGCAACGGCCAGCGCCTCCTGATGCTGATCGACGACGAGCCGGCCCAGCGCCGCCTCGTCGCCGCCATCGCCGCACGCCGCGGCTGGCGCACCATCTTCGCGAGCGAGGCCGAGACCGGCATCGCCACGCTGGGCACGCCCGACGGGATGGCGCTCGACGCGATCCTGCTCGACCACAGCTCGCCCGACGCCGATGCGGCGGGGCTGATCGGCGAGCTGCGCACCCGCCGGCCGCAGCTGCCCATCCTGATGCTCACCGCCAACGGATCGGTGGCCAATGCCGTGAACGCGATGCGCTCGGGCGCGACCGACTTCCTGGTGAAGCCGCTCGCCGCCGAGCGGCTGCTCGCCGCGCTCGAGGCTGCGGTGGGCGGCAAGACCGCGGGCGAGCTGCGCCCGCTCACCGAGAAGCTCTCCGCCCCGCTCGCCTTTGACGAGATCGTGGGCAGCGCCCCGCTGTTCCGCGCCGCGCTGGCGATCGCCGCCAAGGCGGCCCGCGCCCGGGTGCCCGTCCTGATCGAGGGCGAGAGCGGCGTCGGCAAGGAAGTGGTGGCCGAGGCGGTCCACGCCGCTTCCCCGCGCAGCAAGAAGGACATGGTCTGCGTCAATTGCGGCGCGATCCCCGCCAACCTGGTCGAGAGCGAGCTGTTCGGGCACGAGAAGGGCGCCTTCACCGGGGCGTTCGAGCGCAAGATCGGCCGCTTCGCCGACGCCGATGGCGGCACGCTGTTCCTCGACGAAGTGGGCGAGATGCCCCTCGACGCGCAGGTGAAGCTGCTGCGCGTGCTGCAGTCGGGCGAGATCCAGCCGATCGGCGCCCGCCACGCCCGCGAAGTCGATGTCCGCGTGATCGCGGCGACCAACAAGACGTTGCAGGCCGAAGTGGAGGCCGGGCGTTTCCGCGAGGACCTTTATTACCGCCTCAACGTCGTCCAGGTGACGATCCCGCCCCTGCGCGAGCGCATCGGCGACATCCCGGCGCTGGCCCGCCACCTGCTCGCCCGCATCGCCGAGCAGCCGGGCCTGCGCCCGCTCGGCATCACCGACGACGCGCTCCAGCTGCTGGGCAGCTATGACTGGCCGGGCAATGTCCGCCAGCTCCAGAACGCGCTGTTCCGCGCCGCCGTGCTCTGCGACGGCGACGGGCTCGCCCGTGCCGATTTCCCGCAGATCGCCCAGCTCGCCGCCGGACGGCCGGCGGCCAATGGCGCGCAGGTGCAGGGCACGGGCAATGCCGGCGTCACCCTGTTCCGCCCCGACGGCAATCTGCGCGCGCTCGACGAGATCGAGGCCGATGTGATCCGCCTCGCCATCGGCCATTATCGCGGCCGGATGACCGAAGTCGCCCGGCGGCTGGGGATCGGCCGCTCGACCCTCTACCGCAAGCTCGGCGAGCTGGGGATCGACCAGAGCGCCGCCTGAGCCTAGGCTCGCCGCCATGCTGGCCGAGGCGCTCCGACTGCTCGAGCAGGCCGCCGAACCCGGCGTGGCCGACGGGATGTCGCGCTTCGGCATTGCCACGGCGGACCGCGTCATCGGGATCAGGGTCGGCACCGTCCGCGGCATCGCCAAGGCGCTGGGGCGCGACCAGGCGCTTGCCGAGCGGCTATGGGATGCCGGGGTGTACGAAGCGCGGCTGCTCGCCTGCTTCGTCGGCGAGCCCGGAGCGCTGAGCGCCACGGGAATGGACCGCTGGGCCGCCGGGTTCGACAATTGGGCAACCTGCGACACCGCCTGTTTCGACCTGTTCGACAAGAGCCCGCTTGCCTGGGACGCCGTCCCCCGCTGGGCGGAGGACGATCGCGAGTTCGTGCGCCGCGGCGCCTTCGCCCTGCTCGCCGGGCTGGCGCTGCATGCGAAGAAGCTGGGCGACGCGCCCTTCCTGGAAGCGCTGCCGCTGATCGAGGCGCATGCCGATGATCCGCGCAACTTCGTCAAGAAGGGCGTGAGCTGGGCGCTGCGGGGGATCGGCATGCGCAACCCCGCCCTCCACGCCGCCGCCAGCGAAATGGCCGAGCGGCTCGCCGCCTCGCCCCGGCCCGCCGCGTGCTGGATCGGGCGGGACGCGGCGCGCGACCTGGCGCGGCCGGCGGCCAGGCGGAAGGCCGGCCTCACCTAGAGCATCAGCCACTGCCAGAGCAGCCGTCCGGGCACGAAGGCGAACATGCCCGGCAGCAGCAGCCCGGCCGAATAGAGCGTCCACATCAGCCGCTTGTGCTGGGCGATCCGGCCCATGCGGGCGGCGCGGATGGCGCGGAACAGGGCGAGGAAGACCAGGGGCACGAACAGATGGATCAGGCTGAACTGGCCATGGTTGATCGTGCGGATGAACACCGCCGAGCCCGCCGCCGTCAGCATCAGCCCCGCCCAGATCCGGCCGAGCAGCCGGTGCGTCGCATCGCCCTTGCGGGCCAGCAGCACCCATAGCCCGAGCGGGATCGCCGGCAGCACGGTGGCGAGATGGACGAGGATCGCCACCTGCTTCATCTCATAGGTCGGCGGCGTCAGCCCGAGCAGCACCCGGCCGACCGCGATCATGGTGGCGCCGGCCAGCGCGGCAGCAGCGGCGAGCAGCACGCCCTTGGCGGCGCGCGGCAGATCGATCGCGGCTTCTTCCTGAACATTTGTGGCCATTGCCTGTCTCCCGACGCTATTGACCCGGGCAGATTGGCGACTGGCCGGCCACCCGCAATCGGGGCTACGTGGGCCGGCGAGATGCTTCGCCGACGGGTGGAGGCGCACAGGGCGCCGCCATTTGGCGAAGCGCGAACGGGACGGGAAAGGCACGGTTTGGGCGGCACGCGGCGGATCCTGATCGACTGCGCGATCCTCTTCGGCGTGGGGCTGGTGCTGGCGCTGGTCGGGCCGTTCGGCAGCTTCGCGGCGCCGTTCGGGCTGCGGCTGCTCTACTGGCTGGCGATGAGCTATGCTGGCTATTTCCTCTATTTCCCCGCCATGGCCGCGGCGACCGCGCTCGCCCCCCGGCTGGAGCTGCCCGAGCCCGCGCTCTGGGCCGCCGCCTGCCTGCTCGCCACCCTGCCGATGACGGCGGTCACCTGGCTCGCCAACTTCGTCTGGCACGCCCCGCGCTGGCCGACGATCGAAGAGGCACTCGCCCAGTATCGCAACGTGCTCGTGCTGGGCACCCTAGTCTGCGCGCTCTTCTGGTTCGCCCGGCAGCGACACCGGCCCGAGACCGCGGCCGAGACGGGAGCCGACCCGGCCGCGGAGCCCGGCCCGGCGGCGCTGCCCCGGCTGGTCGACCGGCTGCCCCCGCACCTGCGCGCCCCGCCGATCGCGCTGGAGATGGAGGACCATTATGTCCGCGTCCATACCCCGCGGGGCTCCACCCTGTTGCTGATGCGCCTGCGCGACGCGGTCGCCGAGCTGGACGGCACTCCCGGCGCGCTGGTCCATCGCAGCTGGTGGGTGGCGCGCGGCGCCGTCCGGGGCGTGCGGCGCGAGGGGCGCAACCTCCGCCTCCAGCTCGCCGGCGGGATCGAGGCGCCGGTCGCCCGCGCCCAGGCACCGGCGCTCGAGGAACAGGGCTGGTTCTAGCGGACCGCCACCAGCTTCGCCTTCGACAGATGCCAGCTGCTGTCGGCGGGATTGTCGCTCACGCCCGCGACCACGCGGTGGAGCGTATAGCTGCCCCGGAAATGCTGGCGCCGGCCGTTCTTGAGCGTGGCACGGACATCGACCGGCACTTCGATCCAGCGCTGGCTCATCCCGGCATCGGCATTGCGCGGCGTGCCCGCCGCCACCCGGCTGTGCGCCGTCGCGGCAAAGCCCTGGCGGAAATCCGCATAGCTCTTGCCGCTCGCCCTGCCGCCATCGTCCCAGGCCGCATAGGCGGCGCGGAAATCGCCGCGCTCGATCGCGGCATAGTAATTCTCCACCGTGCGGCGCGCGGCGGCGGTGGAACCGGCATCCTGGGCGTGCGCCGCCACCGGAGCGGCGAGCGCGAGGGCAAGAGCAAGGGCAGGGGCAGGGGCAATCCGCATGGGCTTCTCTCCTTCTAGCGCGCGATCAGCGCCGCATCGCGCAGGCCGCGCCACACCCGTAACGCCTGAACCGTCTCGACGACGTCATGCACCCGGATCAATTGCGCGCCCGCCTCGGCGCCCTTCAGCGCGAGCGCCAGGCTGCCGCCGAGCCGCTGGTCGGCCGGCGCCTCGTTCGCCAGCGCGCCGATCATCCGCTTGCGGCTGGCCCCCAGGACGATGGCGCAGCCCAGGCCGTGGAACAGCGCAAGCCCGTTGATCAGCGCGAGATTGTCCTGGAGCGACTTGCCGAAGCCGATGCCCGGATCGACCAGGATCTGCGCGCGATCCACGCCCGCGGTGGCGACTTCCTCGACCCGCCGCTCCAGCCAGTCGTACACGTCGAGCAGCACGTCGCCATAGCCCTCGCCGCCATGCGGCCCCTTTTGCGGCTCGGGCGAGTGCATCAGCACCACCGGGCAGCCGGCCGCCGCCACCACGTCGAGCGCGCCGGGATCGTAGAGCAGGGCGGCGACGTCGTTGACGAGATGCGCGCCCGCCTGGAGCGCGGCCGCCATCACCGCCGCCCGGCGCGTATCGACCGAGATCGCCGCGCCGCCGCGCGCGAGCCGGCGGATCACGGGCACGACGCGCTCGATCTCCTCGCCTTCCCACACCTCCGCCGCGCCGGGCCGCGTCGATTCGCCGCCAATGTCGAGGATCGCCGCACCGGCCGCCGCCATGTCGACGCCCGCGCTCGCGGCGGCATCGACGTCCTGCATGTGCGCGCCGGCATCGGAGAAGCTGTCCGGCGTGCGGTTGAGGATCGCCATCACCTGGGGCTGGTCGAGCCGCACCACCCGCTCGCCGAGCGTCAAGGGCGCGCGCGGCGCGGCGATGCGCCGGAGGATCGCGGCGATGCGCGGATCCTCGGGAAGGTCGGCGACGGAGACGGTGCGCTGGAGGACGCGGCTGCCCTTCTCGCGGGCGATCAGCTCGAAGGCCGAGCACCAGCTCAGGCCACCGGCGAGGCGGACGAGCTCGCCGTCGCGGTTCACCGGCGTGTCGGCAAGCTGCACGGGGCGCAGATAGAGCCGGGCGGAGGGAGGCAGATCGAGGGTCATGGGGCGCGGAAAGTCACAAGAGTCGCGACATCTGCGCACGCGGCTGTCCCGGCGCTTGCGCGAGATGCAAGAGCGCGCCCGATGCGGCGGGGCATTGCGGAGGAAGGGAGTTGGCTGGCCATGGACCAACCGTCCCAGACGATATCCTATTTTGGAAGGGGCAAAGCGCGGCCGCTACCCGCTCGCCACCCTGAACTTGCCTGGCGATTGCCCGCAAAGGACGGGTACGCCCTGTTCCGTCATCCCCGCGAAGGCGGGGATCCAGGGCCGAGCACGACACAAGCGCAAGGAGATCCCGGCACTTTCGGAAAGCGTTCGCGCGGTGACGCCGATATCCCGCGACTACCCTTGATCCCCGCCTTCGCGGGGATGACGGCTATGGGAACGCCGTGCCTCAAGGGGACAATCGCCAACTTGTTTCAGGGTCCCCCCACGGGGCGATGCCGTCGCTTGTTGCGCGCCGCATGCCAAACCCCGGATCCGGTCCGGGGTTTGGCAGGAGGGCCTGGGGAGGAGCGCTGCCTCCTCCTTTCCAATTACGGCTGGGTCGCCAGCAGATAGGTCTGGCGCAGCGCGTCGATCGGCTTGAGGCCGTCGGCGGCCTCATAGTTCCAGAAGGTCCAGCCATTGCACGACGGCGCGTTCTGCAGCGTCGCGCCGAGCTTGTGGATCGAGCCGCTCTGGCCGTCGCAGCTCAGCGACCCATCGGCGCCGACCACCGCCCGCCAGCGGCGCTTGCCGTCGGTGAGCACGGTGCCGGGCGCGAGATAGCGGTTCTCGACCAGCTGGCCAAAGGCGACGCGCGGCTGGCTCTTGGGCGCCTGCATCGTCTTCAGCGCCGATTCGTCGAGCGGCAGCGCCGCCTCGATGCGCTCCTGCGCCGCCTCGACATAGGCGCTCTCGCGCTCGATGCCGATCCAGCGCCGGCCGAGCCGCTTGGCGACCGCGCCGGTGGTGCCGGTGCCGAAAAAGGGATCGAGCACCACGTCGCCCGGCTTGGTGCTGGCAAGCATGATCCGGTAGAGCAGCGCCTCGGGCTTCTGGGTCGGGTGGACCTTGGTGCCGCCCTTCTTCAGTCGCTCCTGGCCGCCGCAGATCGGGAATTCCCAGTCCGAGCGCATCTGGATCTCGTCGTTGAGCGTCTTCATCGAGCGATAGTTGAAGGTGTATTTCGCCTTCTCGCCGGTGCTCGCCCAGATCAGCGTCTCGTGCGCGTTGGTAAAGCGCGTGCCCTTGAAATTGGGCATCGGGTTGGCCTTGCGCCAGATGATGTCGTTGAGGATCCAGAAGCCCAGGTCCTGGATCGCCGAGCCCACCTTGAAGATGTTGTGATAGCTGCCGATCACCCAGATCGTGCCGTCGTCCTTCAGGATGCGGCGCGCCTCGGCCAGCCATTCGCGGGTGAACGCGTCATAGGCGGCGAGGCTGTCGAACTTGTCCCAGGAATCGGTGACCGCGTCGACATGGCTGCCATCGGGCCGGTTGAGGTCGCCGCCGAGCTGGAGATTGTAGGGCGGATCGGCGAAGATGCAGTCGATCGACTTGGCCGGCAGCGCGCGCATGGCCTCGATGCAGTCCTGCTGCAGGATCGTGTCATAGGGCAATACGTCGACCCAGCTACGCGCCGTTGCCGGCTTGAGTCTGCCCTTTTCGAGAACCCCCATTAACCTCTTTCCCCTTGTTGGAGAGGCGGTTTCTGTCGCGGAACGACCATCCGTCAAGCACAGATTGGTTAACGAAAAAACCTGCGATTCCGTTAACTTGTGGAACGGTTCGGAAACTTATCCACATGCTGAGTCGGGAAGTTATCCACAGCCACTAGATATGGGGTGTGGCGGAAAAGACTCAATCTGCCGCCACCCGGCGCTTTTCATCGTCATCCCCGCGAAGGCGGGGATCCGGGGTAACTTCGCGTGTCGCTTGGGGCTCTGGATCCCCGCCTTCGCGGGGATGACGGAGAATCATGTGGCCCGGCTATTCCGCCGCCCGGCTCCCGAAATCGAAATGCGCCTGCGCGACCGGCGCGAAGCTCCTGCGATGGTGCGGCGTGGGTCCGAGCGACCGCAGCGCTTCCTGATGGACCTTCGCGGCATAGCCCTTGTTGCTCGCCCAGCCATAGCCGGGATGGAGCGCGTCCAGCTCGATCATCATCGCGTCGCGCCGGTGCTTGGCGACGATCGAGGCGGCGGCGATCGACACGCAAAGCGCGTCGCCGCCCACGACGGCATGGCTCCGATGCGTCCAGTCGGGGCAGCGATTGCCGTCGACCAGCACGAAGGCCGGGGCCGGCCCGAGCGCCTCGACCGCGCGGGTCATCGCCAGCATCGTCGCCCAGAAGATGTTGAGGCTGTCGATCTCCTCGACCGTGGCGATGCCCAGGCCCACCCGGGCGCAGGCGAGGATCTCGGCGCAGAGCCGCTCGCGCTTGCCGGCCGTCAATGCCTTGGAATCGTCGATGCCCTCGGGGATGCATTCGGCATCGAGCACCACGGCGGCGGCGACCACCGGGCCGGCGAGCGGGCCGCGACCCGCCTCGTCCACCCCCGCGACCGGGCCGCCGTGCAGCTTGCCGTATTTCCGCTCGAACTTCAGGTCAGGCCCGGAATTCCTAGGCATCGCCGACTCGCCATGGCGGATAGCGGCGCATCTCGCCGGCCTGGTAGAGGCGCACCGAATTGCCCGCCGGGTCGCGCAGCCGCGCCTCGCGCCAGCCCCAGGTCTCGTCCCTGGGCTCCTGCTCGAACGCGATGCCCTGCTGCTGGAGATAAGCGACGGTGACGTCGAGGTCGCCGCATTCGAAATAGACGACCGGCGCGGTATATCCCGGATCGGTGGCGATGCTGAACGTCGCGCCGCCCTCGGTCTCGAACCGGGCATAGCGGGGGCTGGCGCGGACGACCTGGGTGAGGCCGAGCAGCCGGTAGAAGCGCTCGCTGGCGGCGAGATCGGTGGCGGGGACGGTCACCTGGTTCAGCATCGGCTCGAAGAAGCTCAGATTGAGGTCGAGCCGCACCGCCTGATGCCCCATCGGGCCATGGCCGCGGCCCAGCCCCGGCGCCTCGCGCATCGCGATGCGCACGAAGCGGCGGGCGCGGCGGACGGCCTCGGGCAGGTCCCATTCCTCGGCCAGCCCGCAGGCGATGGCGGTGGATAGGGTGCAGCCCGTGCCATGGGTATTGTCGGTCTCGATGCGCGGATTGCTCCACTCGATCTCGGGCGGATCCTCGGGATCGGCGGAATAGAGCCGGTCGGTGATGATCGGGCCCTCGACATGGCCGCCCTTGACCAGCACCGCGCAGCGATGCGCCGCGACCAGCGCGCGGGCGTCGCCGCCCAGCGCCGCGAGCTCCGGGATATTGGGAGTGACGACGCTGGCGCGGTCCATCAGCCGCTCGAACGCCGCTATCGTCGCGTCGTCGGCAAGCGTGGCGCCGCTGGTCGCGACCATGACGGGATCGAACACCACCGGCACGCCGGGCAGCTCGGCGAGCTTCTCGGCCAGCGCCAGCGCGGTGCGCGCCGAGCCGATCATGCCGATCTTGATCGCGTCGACGCCGATATCGGTGACGCAGGCGTCGATCTGGGCGAGCACCATCTCGGTGGGGACCGGGTGGACGCCGGTGACGCCCAGGGTGTTCTGCGCGGTGATCGCGGTGATCGCGGTCATCGCATGGCCGCCGAGCATGGTGACGGTCTTGATGTCGGCCTGGATGCCGGCGCCGCCGCCGGAGTCCGACCCGGCGATGATCAGGATGCGAGGCGTCATGGTCTTCAGCCCTTGAACCGGTGCTCCGTGCTGCCCGGGTTGTTCGCCAGTGCCATACCCACGCGCGCCGGCCGATCCAACAGCTCGCCGCCGCAATTCGGGCAGCGTTCGTCGAGCGCATCGGCGCAGGCGGCGCAGAAGGTGCACTCGAACGAGCAGATGAAGGCACCGCCCTCGTCGGCGGGAAGATCGGCGCCGCAGCGCTCGCAATCGGGGCGCATCTCAAGCATCGGCACGGCTCCGCATATGGTCATGGACGAACCAGGGGTCAGCGGCCATCGCCGGCGCGCCCACCAACTCCACCGGCAGCGCCGATTTCAGCCGCGGGCTCATGCCGCCGCCGCGCGCACGACGTCGCAGATCCGGTCGACCACCGCCTCGACCTGGGCCTTGTCGTCGCCCTCGGCCATCACGCGGATCACCGGCTCGGTGCCTGAGGCGCGGATGACGAGGCGGCCCTTGCCGTCGAGCTCGGTCTCGGCCGCGGCGATCGCATCCCGAACGCGCGGATCCTCGAGCGGCTTGCCGCCCTTGAAGCGGACATTCTTGAGCAGCTGGGGCAGCGGATCGAAGCGGTGGAGCACCTCGCTGGCCGGCGCGCCGGCCCGGACCAGCTCGGCGAGCACCTGGAGCGAGGCGACCAGGCCGTCGCCGGTGGTGGCATAGTCGGACAGGATGATGTGGCCCGACTGCTCGCCGCCGACATTGTAGCCGGAGCCGCGCATCTTCTCGAGCACATAGCGGTCGCCCACCTTGGTGCGGATCAGGCCGAGGCCCTGCGCCGCGAGATGGCGCTCGAGCCCGAGGTTCGACATCACGGTGGCGACGAGGCCGCCGCCCGCGAGCCGGCCCTGGCGTGCCCAGCCTCCGGCGATCGTCGCCATCAGCTGGTCGCCGTCGACCACCTTGCCATGCTCGTCGACCACGATCAGCCGGTCGGCGTCGCCGTCGAGCGCGATGCCGATATGCGCGCCCGAACCGACCACCGTCTCGCACAGCGTATCGGGCGCAGTCGAGCCGACGCCGTCGTTGATGTTCTTGCCGTTGGGCGTGACGCCGATCGCGATCACATCGGCCCCCAGCTCCCACAAGGCCGAGGGCGCGACCTGATAGGCGGCGCCATTGGCGCAATCGACGACGATCCTGAGCCCGTCGAGCGTGAGCTCGGACGGGAAGGTCGACTTGGCGAAGTGGATATAGCGGCCGCGGGCGTCCTCGACCCGGCGGGCCCGGCCGATATCGGCCGAGGCGGCGAGCGGCACCTCGCCGTCGATCAGCGCCTCGATCGCCAGCTCGTCGGCGTCGGACAGCTTGTAGCCGTCGGGCCCGAACAGCTTGATGCCGTTATCGGCATAGGGATTGTGGCTGGCGGATATCATCACGCCCATGTCGGCGCGCATCGAATGGGTGAGCATCGCCACCGCAGGCGTCGGCATCGGCCCGACCAGCACCACGTCCATGCCCACCGAAGTGAAGCCGGCGACCAGCGCGTTCTCTAGCATATAGCCCGAGAGCCGCGTGTCCTTGCCGATCACCACCCGGTGCCGGTGATCGCCGCGCCGGAAATGCGCGCCGGCCGCCATGCCGACCTTCATCGCCATCGCCGCCGTCATCGGCGACAGGTTCGTCGCGCCCCGGATTCCGTCGGTACCGAAATATTTTCTTGCCATGTGCCGTTTTCTCGCGACCTTGCGGGCCCTCAACCGCCACCGGATTAGCGCGGAATTTCTCAAAGGGCGAGCATGTCGCAACCAACCCGTATCCTGTTGTCCCTGATCGCGGGACTGATTCTCGGCGCCGTGCTCGCCGCCTGGGCGCCCGCCGCGGCGCTGACCGCCGCCGAATTCGCCCAGCCGATCGGCCAGGCCTGGCTCAACGGCCTGCAGATGACGATCGTGCCGCTGGTCGTCGCGCTGCTGATCACCGGCGTCGCCGCCACCGCCGAGGCCGCGCAGGCCGGCCGCCTGGCGGGCCGCGCGATCGCGCTCTACGTGATCGTGCTGTTCCTCTCGGCCACGGCCGCGGCGATCCTCACCCCGCTGTTCCTCCACTTCGCGCCGCTGCCGCATGAATCGGCCCAGGCGCTGCGCGGCGCGCTGGCCGGCGCCGAGAAGATCGGGCCGGTCCCGCCGATCGGCGAGTTCCTGGCCGCGATCGTGCCCGCCAACATCGTCAAGGCGGCGGCGGAGAACGCCTTCCTCTCGCTGATCATCTTCTCGCTGATCTTCGCCTTCGCGATGACCCGGGTGGGCGGCGAGGTCCAGACGCTGCTGACCAACTTCTTCAAGGCGCTGCGCGACGTGATGCTGGTGGTGATCGACTGGGTGCTGTGGGTGGGGCCGCTCGGCGTGTTCGCCCTTGCCCTGGTCGTCGGCGCCAAGGCCGGCACCGGCGCGTTCGGCGCGCTGATTCACTATATCCTCACCGTCGCCGGCGTCGGCCTGGCGGTGACGATCTTCGCCTATCCCGTGGCGGTGTTCGGCGGGCGCGTCCGCCTCGGCCGCTATGTCCGCGCCGCGCTGCCGAGCCAGGCGGTGGCGCTCAGCACCCAGTCCTCGCTCGCCACCCTGCCGGTGATGATCGAGGGCTCGGGCAAGCTCGGCGTGCCGGTGGCCGTGTCGGGCGTGACCCTGCCGCTGGCGGTGGCGATCTTCCGGGCGACCGGCCCGGCGATGAACTTCGCCGTCGCCATCTATGTCGCCGAATGGTTCGGCGTGCCGCTGAGCCCGGCGACGCTGGCGGTGGGCGTGGTGGTGGCGACGCTGACCTCGCTCGGCTCGGTGAGCCTGCCCGGCACGGTGAGCTATGTCAGCGCGATCGCCCCGGTCGCCGCGACGATCGGCGCGCCGGTGAGCCCATTGGGCCTGCTCGTCGCGGTCGAGACCATCCCCGACATCATGCGCACCGTCGGCAACGTCACCTGGGACATCGCCGCGACCAGTTGGCTGTCGCGCCGCGCCGGCAAGGTGCCGCTGGACGAGGCGGACGCGATCCTCGCCCATGATACGTGAGCGCGCATAGGGCCGGAGCGTGGCTGGCCCTGCTCGTCGCCTCGGCGGCGGGCACCGCCCTCCTCGAATGGATCGGGCTGTCGGCCGGGCTGCTGCTCGGCCCGATGCTCGCCGCGATCCTCTTCTCGGCGCGCGGCGCGCGGCTGAGCCTGCCCAGGCCGCTGTTCGTCGGCGCCCAGGCGGTGATCGGCTGCCTTATCGCCGGCACGCTCGACATCGGCGCCTTCTCGCGCGTGGCGACGCAGTGGCCGCTGTTCGTGGGAGTAACCGCCGCGACTCTGGGCGCGAGCAGCCTGCTCGGCTATCTGCTCAGCCGCTGGCGGGTGCTGCCCGGCAGCACGGCGATCTGGGGATCGATGCCCGGCGCGGCTTCCGCCATGGTGGTGATGGCCGACGCATTCGGCGCCGACGCCCGGCTGGTGGCGTTCATGACCTATACCCGCGTCGTCTGCGTCGCGGCGGTCGCCTCGATCCTCGCCGCGACGCTTGGCGTGCACCGGGGCGGCGACTGGCTGGCGACGATGCTCGCACCCGCCCCGCTGCTCCCTTCGCTCGCCACGCTGGCGGTGGCAGGGATCGGCGCGTTCGCCGGGCTTCGCCTGCGCATTCCCGCCGGCGCGCTGCTGGTGCCGATGGCGGCGGGGATCGCCCTCCATGCGCTCGACATCCTGCGGATGACCCTGCCCGAGCCGGTGCTGGCGGCGAGCTATGCGCTGGTCGGCTGGCGGATCGGCCTGGCCTTCACCCGCGAGACGCTGGCGGTCGCCGGCCGGGCGCTGCCGCGGGTGCTGCTCGCCACCTTCGCGCTGATCGGCTTCTCCGCCGCGCTCTCGCTGCTGCTGTCGAAGCTCACCGGCATCGATCCGGTGAGCGCCTATCTGGCGGTGAGCCCGGGCGGGCTCGATTCGGTGGCGATCATCGCCACCTCGGTGCCGGTGGACCAGCCCTTCGTGATGGCGATGCAGGCGCTGCGGTTCCTCGCGGTGCTGGCGCTGGGGCCGATGCTGGCAAGGGCGGCGGCGACACGATTTGCCGGGCGCATCGCGGCATGACGGGCTGAGCCGAGGACATATCCATCATGCCCGTCCTGCCGCTCCCGCTGCCGATCACGACTACGCCATTGCCCGAGGCCATCGAGCTGCGCGGCGCGACGATCCGCGAATGGGGCGCGACGCCCGCCTTCGGCTCCGGCATGGTCTGGACGGTGCGCAAGCTGGTAGTCGTTACTGCGAACGGCGTGACGCTGACACTCTACCGCACCCATTTCTCCGCAAGCGATGAAACGCCGGCACCCGGAAGCCGCTGCGACATCATCTACAGGCATCGGGCGGAGGTCAGCGCGCTTTCCGGCGAAGGCTGCCCCGCAGCCTTCGATTCACGCCTTCGGCACGAACTTCCCGATCATTTCATCAGCACCAGCTCTTCCGACATGGTCGGGTGCAGCGCCACCGTCTGGTCGAACGCGTCCTTCGTCAGCCCCGCCTTCACCGCCACCGCCGCGGCCTGGAGGATCTCCGGCGCGTCGGGGCCGATCATGTGGAGGCCGACCACGCGGCCGGTCGTCCCTTCGCAGATCATCTTGTAGAGCGCGCGCTCGTTGCGATCGGCGAGCACGTTCTTCATCGCGCGAAAATCGGACTGGTAGACCGCGATCGAACCCAGCTTGTTGCGCGCCTCGCTCTCGGTCATGCCGACGCCGGCCATCGGCGGGTGGCTGAACACGGCGCTGGGGATGCAGCCATAATCGACCTGGTGCGGCTTGTTGCCGAAGATCGTGTCGGCGAACGCCTGCCCCTCGCGGATCGCCACGGGCGTGAGCTGCACCCGGTTGGTCACGTCGCCCACGGCGTAGATCGAATCGACCGACGACTTGTTGTCCGCGTCGACCTTCACGGCGCCCTTTTCGTCGAGCTCGACGCCGACATCCGGCAGGCCCAGCCCCTCGGTATTGGGCACGCGGCCGGTCGCGAACAGCACGCAATCGACTTCGATCGGCTCATGCTTGGTCAGCGTGACCTTGAGCGCGCCGCTCTCGAGCTTCTCGATCGACTTGAACTCGGTGTGGAAGCGGAAATCGATGCCCTTCATCAGCGAGATCTGGAGCAGCCGGTCGCGCATCGAATGGTCATAGCCGCGCAGGATCACGTCGGTGCGGTTGACCAGCGTGACATGGCTGCCGAACTCGTTGAAGATGCCGGCGAACTCGTTGGCGATATAGCCGCCGCCCGCGATCAGCACGCGCCTGGGCAGCTTCTCCAGGTGGAACACTTCGTTCGACGTGATGCCGAGGTCGCTGCCCGGGAAATCGGGCACGTGCGGGTGCGCGCCGGTGGCGATGAGGATATATTTCGCGGTGATCCTGCGGCCGCTCGCCAGCGTGACTTCGTGCGGGCCGGTGGCGGTGGCGCGCTCGAGAAAGGTCTCGACCTGGTTGTTGTGCAGCGTCTGGGTGTAGAGGCCGTTGAGCCGGTCGACATCCGCCAGCACATTGTCGCGCAGCACCGCCCAGTCGAAATCACATTCGGGCACGTTCCAGCCGAAGCGGCGCGCGTCCTTCAGATCCTCGGCGAAATGCGCGCCATAGACGAGCAGCTTCTTGGGCACGCAGCCGCGGATCACGCAGGTGCCGCCGATGCGATATTCCTCGGCCACCGCGACCCTGGCGCCATGGGCGGCCGAGACGCGCGAGGCGCGGACGCCGCCGGAGCCGGCACCGATGACGAAAAGGTCATAGTCATATTCGGCCACCGACAATCCTCCGCTCGTTTCGAGGCCGGGAGATAGGGCGCATGCGCCCCGATGCCAATGTCAGCCCCGGCGCAGGTCGATCCGGCGCGAGAGGAAATGGAGGATCCAGGCGATCCCCACCGCCGCCAGCGCGACCGGGACGATAGCGGCCGGCACGTCCTGCGGCGCCACGAAATGCTGCGTGCCGATGCCGAGCGCGGCGAGGCCCCAGACCCAGGCATGGAGCGCGATCCGCCATGGATTGCGGCGGCGGAAGCGCGCGGCCAGCTCGCGCGGGATCGGCACGCGCGTCGCCAGCTCGCCGCGGATGCGCTCGCGCAGGCGGCGCAGGTCGCGGCGGAAGCGGTAGAGCTGCCAGATCGGCCAGCCGTGCAGCAGCGCCCCGCCCGCCGCGCCGCCGATCACCAGGGTCGGGCCGATCGGCAGGCCCGCCGCCATGGCGATGGCGAGCAGGCCGGCGATGAACAGCCCGAACAGCCAGCCATGGACCTGGGCGGCGACATGCTCGTGCTCGACATAATGATCGATCCGCGCGAACGCCTCGGCCTGCCAGCCGGGGATCGCCGCGGCGGGGGCGGGAAGCAGGTCTCCGGTACCGGGATCGAAGAGCGGGCCGAGCGGGCTCGCCGGAAACCAGCGCTCGATCGCCGCCCGCTCGCTCTCCCGCACGATTCGCCTGCGATCCATCGGCTGCCCCCTTGCCGTGACGGGGCGAGTCTAGCGGGGGAGAGTTGCCGAATGCTTGACCGCCACCCCGCGAAAACAGGGGGTGAGGGTGCGGGATTGGGGATGACGAGCGGGCGCTCAGCGCTTCCGCACGAACTCCGCCCGCAGCACCAGGCCCTTGATGCCGTCGAACTTGCAGTCGATCTCCTGGCTGTCGCCGGTGAGGCGGATCGACTTGATCAGCGTGCCGCGCTTCAGCGTCTGCCCGGCGCCCTTCACGGTAAGGTCCTTGATCAGCGTGACCTGGTCGCCGTCCCGGAGGAGGTTGCCGACCGAGTCGCGCACCTCGACCACATCCGCCGCGCCGGCCTTCGCCGCGGCTTCGGCGGCGGGGATCCATTCCCCGCTCGCCTCGTCATAGACATAGTCTTCGTCGCCGCTCATCCGAATGCCCGGGCGATCAGGTCGTTGGTCGAGGCGTCGAAGCTCTGGTCGCCCGCGCCCGCCGCCTTGGCCATTTCCTTGCCGAGCTCGACGCCGAACTGGTCGAACGCGTTGATGCCGAGCAGCACCGCGTTCACGAAGGTGCGCTGCTCGTAGAACGCCAGGATGGCGCCCAGCGTGCGCGGATCGACGCGATCGAGCAGCAGAGTCGCCGAGGGCCGGTCGCCCGGATAATCGCGCGCCAGATCGTCATTCTTGCGGCCGGCCATCAGCGCCGCGCCCTGGGCGAACATGTTGAGCAGCAGCTGGCGGTGGTGCTCCTCCGCCAGCCCATCGCCCGGCTCGATCGAGCCGACGAACTCGAGCGGCACCAGGCGGGTGCCCTGGTGGAGCAGCTGGAACACCGCATGCTGGGCATCGGTGCCGACGCCGCCCCAGGTGATCGGCGCGGTCGGCCAGGCAACCGGCTGGCCCTCGGCGGTGACGCGCTTGCCGTTCGATTCCATCTCGAGCTGCTGGAGATAGCTGGGCAGCAGGCGGAGCCGCTCGTCATAGGCGAAGGTGGCGCGCGTCTCGCAGCCGCGGACCTGAGTGTAATAAAGGTCGGCGAAGGCGGCGAGGACGGGCACGTTCGCCTCGAACGGGGCGAGGCGGAAATGGCGGTCCATCTCGGCGGCGCCTTCAAGCAGTTCCTCGAACGCGTCCCAGCCCAGCGCCAGCGCCGCGGGGAAGCCGATCGACGACCAGAGCGAATAGCGGCCGCCCACCGATTCGGCGAAGGGCAGCACGCGCGTCTCGTCGATGCCGAACGCGACTGCCCTTTCCGGCGCGGCGGTGAGCGCGACGAGCTTGCCATAGGGATCGGCGACGCCGCCCTGCATCAGCCAGGAGATCGCGCTCTCGGCATTGAGCATGGTCTCGGTGGTGGTGAAGGTCTTGGAGGCGATGGCGACCAGGGTGGTCTGCGGATCGAAGCGGTCGAGCGCGGTCTCCAGCGCGACGCCGTCGACATTGGAGACCACCGCGACTTCGTAGCGCCCGGCTTCGCGGCCGAGCGCGTCGACGAGCAGGTCCGGCCCCAGCGCCGAGCCGCCGATGCCGATATGGAGGATGCTGCGCACCGGGCCGAACGCCTCGGCCTCGATCGCGTCGATCAGCGCGCGCATGCGGGCATGATAGGCCTGGGCGCGGGCGACGCTGTCGGGCGAGCCCTCGCCGCGCTCGGCCGTGTGCTCGGCGGCGCGGCCTTCGGTGACGTTGATCTTATCGCCGGCGAACAGCGCGTCGCGCTTGGCGACCAGGCCCATCTCCGCCGCGATCCGGGTGAAGGCAGCGACGAGCTCGGGCGTGAGGTGCGTCTTCGACCAGTCGAAATGAATGCCGGCGACATCGGCGGAGAGCGTGGCGACCCGGCGCGAATCGCGCGCGAACAGTTCGGCGAGCGTCGGGACTTCGAGCGACTTGACGGCGGACCAGTCGGGCAATGCCATGTTCATCTCCTTTGGGGACAAGTGCGCCCCTATCGTCCCGGGATCGCCACCGCCACTCCATTCATCGGCTTGACCTCATCGCGCGCCCCAAGCAGAGCAGGTACCCATGGAAAACACGCCCGCCGATTCCCTGAACGAGAAGCCCGCCACGCCCGCCGCGGCGGCCGCGGAGGAGAAGCCCAAGAACGAGTGGAAGGACCTTGGAGTCTTCCTCGTCAAGCTGGCGCTGATCGTCTTCGTGGTGCGCAGCTTCATCTTCTCGCCCTTCTCGATCCCTTCCGAATCGATGATGCCGCGGCTGCTGATCGGCGACTATCTGTTCATCACCAAGTGGAACTACGGCTATTCCAGGCACTCGCTGCCCTGGAGCCTGCCGCTGATCCCGGGCCGGATCTTCCCCGGCACGCCCGATCGCGGCGACGTGGTGGTGTTCAAGGCGCCGGGCCATGACGGCGAGGACTGGATCAAGCGCGTGATCGGCCTGCCGGGCGACAGCGTCCAGGTGGTGAACGGCCAGGTGGTGCTGAACGGCAAGGCCGTACCCAAGCAGAAGATCGCCGATCTCGAGCTGCCGATCACGCCCAACTTCACCAACTGCCCCACCTTGTTCCAGGCCGTGAGCGCCAAGGGCGATCCGGTGTGCAAGCTGCCGCGCTTCCGCGAGACGCTGCCGGGCGGCAGGACCTATGACGTGCTCGACCAGGGGCTGACGCCCCAGGACAATACCGAAGTGTTCCACGTGCCCGCCGGTCATGTCTTCCTGATGGGCGACAATCGCGACAACTCGACCGACAGCCGCTTCGCCCAGCCGCCCGAGGGCCAGGGCATCGCCTATGTCCCGCTCGAGAATCTCGAGGGCAAGGCCGTGCTGAGCTTCTGGTCGACCGACGGCAGCGCCAACTGGTTCCTGCCCTGGACCTGGTTCACCGCGGCGCGCTGGGGCCGGATCGGGGAAGGCTTTTGAGCGCTCCCGATCTGGGGGAGTGGATCGTCAGGACCTTCGGCCAGCGCCCCGCGGACCTGGCCCCGTATCAGCGCGCGCTGACCCATGGCAGCCAGGCGGCCGAGAATTACGAGCGGCTCGAATTCCTGGGTGACCGGGTGCTGGGCCTTGCCATCGCCGAATGGCTGTACGAGCGCTTCTCCGGCGAGCCCGAGGGCGCGCTGTCCCGCCGCCTCAACGCGCTGGTGACCGGCGCGATGTGCGCCGACGTGGCGCGCGAGGTCGGCGTGCCGCCGTTGCTCCGCCTGGGCAAGCAGGCGCGGGGCGACGGCGCGGCGGACAGCGACAATGTGCTGGGCGACGCGATGGAGGCACTGATCGGCGCGCTCTATCTCGAGTTCGGCTTCGCGCCGGCGCGCGACTTCGTCCGCAAGGCCTGGGCGAAGCATATCGACGCGCATGCCAGCGCCCCCCGGCACCCCAAATCGGCGCTGCAGGAATGGGCGGCCGCGAACAATCGCCGCCCGCCCGAATATGTGGTGACCGACCGCTCGGGCCCCAACCATGCGCCGCGCTTCACCGTGAAAGTGGCGATCGGCAGCTTCGCCGAGGCCGAGGCCCAGGGCACCAGCAAGCAGGATGCCGAGACCGCGGCGGCAGCGGCGCTCCTGGCGAAGCTGAAGCAGTGAGTTTTCTCACGCGAGGACGCGAAGGCACGCAGAAGGAAGGATTGTTCACGCGGAGACGCGGAGACGCGGAGACGGTTACGTGTCGCGTCAGCGACACGCTTCATCGCGACCGCGCAAGATGTCCTGCCGCTGACGCGGCATACGCCCAAGCCGCGAGCGATTTCTCCGCGCCTCCGCGTCTCCGCGTGAACTCTCTTCTTTCTCTTCGTCGCGCCGTTGCGTCGCCGCGCGAACAAATCATCGGAATCCAAGCATGACCCAACAACGCTGCGGCCTGATCGCGATCGTCGGCGCCCCCAATGCCGGCAAGTCGACGCTCGTCAACGCGCTGGTCGGCCAGAAGGTCGCGATCGTCAGCCCCAAGGCGCAGACCACGCGCACCCGCGTGATGGGCATCGCGATCGACGGCGACGCGCAGCTGATTCTGGTCGACACGCCCGGCATCTTCACGCCCGAGCGCCGGCTGGACCGCGCGATGGTCGCCGCGGCCTGGGAAGGCGCGGAGGGCGCGGACCTGGTCGCCCTGGTGGTCGACGGCAAGGGCGGGATCGGCCCCAAGGTGCACACCGTGATCGAGAGCCTGAAGGGCCGGCCCGAGCGCAAGATCCTGATCCTCAACAAGGTCGACCTGGCCGACAAGCCGCGGCTCCTCGGGCATGCGGCCAAGCTCAACGAGCTGCTGCCCTTCGACGAGACCTGGTTCGTCTCCGCCCAGACCGGCGACGGCGTGGCCGAGCTCAAGGCCGCACTCGCCGGGGCGATGCCCGAAGGGCCGTGGCACTTCCCCGAGGACCAGGTGAGCGACGCGACCGACCGCATGCTCGCCGCAGAAGTGACGCGCGAGCAGCTCTATCTCCAGCTCCACAAGGAACTGCCCTATTCGAGCGCGATCGAGACCGAGCAATATAAGGAGCGCGAGGACGGATCGGTCGAGATCCACCAGCAGATCCTGGTCGAGCGCGAGACGCAGCGCGCGATCGTGCTCGGCAAGGGCGGTGCCCGCATCAAGGAAATCGGTGCCCGCGCCCGCGCCGAACTCTCCCGTCTCATGGGCGTAAAGGTCCATCTCTATCTTCACGTCAAAGTAAGGCCCGAATGGCAGGAAGACCGTTCGCTTTACCGTGAGATAGGGTTGGACTGGGTCGAGTGACGCACAAGCTCAAGGTTGCCATCGTACAGGATTCGCCGGTTCCGCTCGCAATCGGGGCGGGCCTGGACAAGGCCGTGGCCAAGGCGCGCGAGGCGATCGAGAAGGGCGCGCGCGTCGTCGCCTTCGGCGAAGGCTTTCTGGGCGGCTATCCGGCCTGGCTCGAGCATGTCGCCCCGGCGCGGCTATGGGACCATCCGGGCACGCGCGAGCTGCACGCGCTGCTGCTCGACCAGGCGATAAGCGGCGAGGACCCGCGCTTCCAGCCGCTGCAATGGACGGTGGACATCGCCGATGTCGCCGTCTCCATCGGCGGCTATGAACGCGTGCGCCAGAGCCTTTACGCCACCCAGTTCCTGTTCCGGCCCAAGGCGCCGGTGCTGCGCCACCGCAAGCTGATCCTCTCCCCCGCCGAGAAGCTGATGCTGGGCCAGGGCGACGGATCGACCTTGGGACTGCACGCCGCGCCCTGGGGCAGGATCGGCCAGCTCGCCTCGACCGAGCATTGGATGCCGCTCGCCCGCGCGGCGATGCATCACGAAGGCGAGACGGTGCACGTCGCCGCCTGGCCTTCGCTCACCGACATCGCGATGCTCGCCTCGGCGCATTATGCCTATGAGGGGCGCGCCTTCGTGCTCGCGGCGGGGACGGTGCAGCACAGGCAGGAGCTCATCGCCGGCTATGAGAAGGCCGGCGGCGACGGCTCGGCGCGCAAGCTGCTCGACCGGCTGCCCGAGGGCCAGATCCAGCATGGCCACAGCGCGATCCTGGCACCCGACGGTGCCGTGATCGCCCAGGCCGGCACGGCGCCCGAGCTGCTGATGGCGGAGATCGACCTCGACGAAGTCGGCCGCGGCCTCGCCACGATGGACGTGGACGGCGCCCAGGCGCGGCACGACGTGTTCGAGCTCTCGGTCGATCGGCGGGCGCGGGCCGGGATCGTCGAGAAAGCGGCCTGAGGCGCGCTATTTCTCCAGCGTGAAGGCGACCCGGTAGAGCCCGGGATGCGCCTCGCCATGGCGCCTGTTGCCGTCGATCAGCCCCTTTGCGTTCAGATGCTCGAACACCCGGCGCGCGGCATCGGCATCGGCGCTTTGCGCATAATTGACCACGCGGGTGCCATCGAGGCTGCGGTGCAGGCTGGCGGAGAGCCAGCCCTCGACTTCGCGCGCGGCGCGCGCGGCCTCGGCGAGATAGGCGATCATCGCCTCCTGCCCGCCCTCGGGCACGGTGAAGACGTTGATCTGGGTGACGATATCGCGATTGGCAGTGATGATCGGCATGGACCTGCTCCTTCCGGGGCACGGCCAGCGGGGATCGGTTCGGGCAGGATCGCGCGCGCCAAGCCCCGGCGGCACGCGCCGGTTGCTTGTCGCGGGTTCGCCCGGGGGCGACACGGAGCCTCGCGCGCGAGGGAGCGGGCTTACCGATGCCGCTCGGGTCCTTTTCGACGGGCCGGTCCTAGCAGGTCGCGGGCGCCTGGCCCAGCACCTGCTCCACCCACTCCGGCACCAGCGTCCCCGCCGGGCCCAGCCGGCTCTCGCCGAACCAATGGCTGCCCGCGCTGGGATCGAGGTTCAGCTCCAGCGTCCGCGCGCCATGATAGCGCGCCGTCTGGACGAAGCCCGCCGCCGGATAGACCGCGCCCGAGGTGCCGATCGAGACGAACAGATCGGCGTCCGCCAGCGCCCGCTCGATCGTTTCCATGTGATAGGGCATCTCGCCGAAGAACACGATGTCGGGCCGCAGCGCCGGGCTGCCGCAATCCGGGCATTCGCTCTCCGGCGGCAGCGCGCTTTCCCATTCCACGCTGTCGCCGCACGCCGCGCACAGGGCGGACTTCAGCTCGCCATGCATGTGCAGCAGCCGCCGGGCGCCGGCGCGCTCGTGCAGGTCGTCGACATTCTGGGTGACGATCAGCAGCTGCCCCGGCCATTCGGCATCGAGCCGGGCGAGCGCCCGGTGCGCGGCATTGGGCTCGACTTCGCCCAGCTTCGCCCGGCGCGCGTCATAGAAGCGGTGGACCAGCTCGGGATCATGCGCGAGCGCCTGGGGCGTGCAGACATCTTCCACCCGATGCCCCTCCCACAGCCCGCCCGGGCCGCGAAAGGTGGCGATGCCGCTCTCCGCCGAAAGGCCGGCACCGGTGAGGATGACGATGTTGTGGATGTCGTGGATCACGCCGACAACTCCTTGAATATTGCCTTCGCGGCAGCAGGATCGGGGAACCCGGAAACCTGCCCATCGCCGACTTCATCCGCGAAATCGGGCTCGACCCTGCTGGTGTCGAGCGGGTTGGCGCAGAAAAGGACGTAGCGGGCGGACATTGGGCGCTCATCGCATCCCCACCTCTCACGCGCAACGCGGCGGCTCGCCATCCCCTTGCCGCAAATCGGGCGTTCACTCCCGCGCATGCTCGCCGCAATCCTCCTCGTCGCCCTTGCCGCGCAGGATCGCGCGCCGATCTTCCCCAGCCCGGACGAGGCGGGCGATGCCGCGATGGTGCCGAAGCGCCCCTGCCGGCCGGGCGGGGACACGATCACCGTGTGCGGCAACCGCCTCGGCCACCGCCTGCCGACGCTCGACGAGGCACGCTGGGCGGAGAAGCCGCTGCGCCCCGATTTCCGCCTGCCCGGCGGCGGCAGCGGCACGGTGGCGGCAGTGCAGCGCGAATTGCCCGGTGCCAAGGGCGTCGGCCTGATGGCCACCGCGACCATCCCGCTCGGCAGGAAGCCCGGGAAGCAGGAAGGCGACGCGAAATAACCCTGTCGCGCAGCCCCCCGGCTGTGCCAGAGGAGCGCTTATGACCAGCATCGGCATCTATGGCAGCCTCGGCCGGATGGGGCAGGCGATCGCGGCAGCCGCGCCCGAGATGAACGCGCAGGTCGCGGGCGGAGCGGACGTGCGGGACGACCCCTTGGCGATCGCGGCGGCGGCCGATGTGCTGATCGACTTCTCCGCCCCCCAGGCGCTCGAGGCGCATCTCGCGGCCGCCCGCGCGGCGGGCAGGCCGATCGTGATCGGCACCACCGGCCTCTCGCCCCAGCATCATGCGCTGATCGATGCCGCCGCGCGGGAGATCGCGGTGCTGCAGACCGGCAACACCTCGCTCGGCATCGGCCTGCTCCAGCGGCTGGTGCGCGAGGCGGCGGCGCGGCTCGGCGCCGACTGGGACATCGAGATCGTCGAGATGCACCACCGCCACAAGGCCGACGCCCCCTCCGGCACCGCGCTGATGCTGGGCAATGCCGCGGCGGCGGGCATGGGCACCACGCTTGCGGAAGCGGAAGTGACCGACCGCGCCGGCACAGTCGGCCCGCGCTCCTCGGGCACGATCGGACTGGCGAGCCTGCGCGGCGGCTCGGTGGTCGGCGATCACAGCGTGGTGTTCGCCACTCAGGGCGAGCGGATCGAACTGATCCACCGCGCCGACGACCGCGCGATCTTCGCCCGCGGCGCGGTGAAGGCGGCGCTGTGGCTCGCGGGCAAGCCGGCCGGCCGCTACACGATGGACCAGGTGCTGGGAGAGTGAAGAAGCAGGACGTCTTCGAGTTCTTCTCCAGGCTCGCGGCAGACAATCCCCATCCCGAGACCGAGCTGGAATATGTCAACGACTATACGCTGCTGGTAGCGGTGGTGCTTTCGGCCCAGGCGACCGATGCCGGCGTGAACAAGGCGACGCGCGCGCTGTTCCGCGAAGTCGATACGCCGGAGAAGATGGTCGCGCTGGGCGAAGCGGAGCTGAAGCGGCACATCAAGACGATCGGGCTGTTCAACACCAAGGCGAAGAACGTGATCGCGCTTTCCGAAGCGCTGATCCGCGACCATGGCGGCCAGGTTCCCGCCGATCGCGACGCGCTCGAGCAGCTGCCGGGCGTCGGGCGCAAGACCGCCAACGTCGTGATGAACACGGCGTTCGGCGCGGAAACCTTCGCGGTCGACACGCATATCTTCCGCGTCGGCAACCGGACCGGACTCGCACCGGGCAAGACGCCGCTGGCGGTGGAGAAGAAGCTGGAGAAAGCGGTGCCGCAGCCTTTCCGGCTGCACGCGCATCACTGGCTCATCCTGCATGGCCGCTACACCTGCAAGGCCCGCACGCCGGAATGCTGGCGCTGCGCCGTCGCCGACCTGTGCCCCTACAGGCCCAAGACTCCCGCGCCGAAACGAGCCGGGGCAACCGCGGGGCAGTGATCCCCCTCGGCACGCCAAGGCTTTACCAGGCCCGCCGAAACCCGTAGCTGAGTGCGAGGGGGCGAGGCGGGCCCACCGGTTCGGATACGGCCGGAGGCGCTGCTTTTCCGGCTTGCGCCATCGTCGCTGGATCCGGGTTTGGGGGGAACGCGTGGATCGTAGGCAGATCTTCCTGATAACCTTGGGCCTCTGGCTCGGGACGATGGCGGCGTTCGCGTCGATCGGCGCGGCCTCGGCGAGCGGCCTGCCGCATCTCTGGTACCTGTGCTACGTCGCCGGGGTACCGGTCAGCGGCGTCCTGCTTTCGCTGGTCCTGCAGGCGGGGATAAGACGGCTGGAGACGCGGTCGCTGACCGGCCGCTGGATCCGGCTGGTCCCCCTGCTCCTCGTCATCGTCGTCATCCAGGCCGCCATCGACCAATGGTTCTACGAGCTGATGCGGGAGGTCTTTGGCCGCAAGCCGACCGGGGAATTCCTGCGGGCCCTGGCGCTCAACGTCGCCGTCTATGTCTGGATATTCATCATCCAGGCGCTGATCTTCGAGCTGATCACCGCGATGAACCGGGCAGCGCGCAACGCCCGCAATGCCGAGGAAGCCCGCGAGGCCGCGCGCGCGGCCCAGATCGAGGCGCTGCGCAACGAGCTCAACCCGCACATGCTGTTCAACACCTTCAACGGCCTGTCCTCGCTGGTGCTCTCCGGGCGCAACGCGGAAGCGGAAATGCTGCTGGAGCGCCTGTCGGCCTATATGCGGGCCTGCCTGGACGGCGCGGATGTCGCCCTGGTCCCGCTCGCGGAGGAAATCGAGCTCGTCGAAGCCTATCTGGCCATCGAATCGGTGCGCTTCGCCAGCACGCCGGACGTGCGCATCGATTGCCCGGACGACCTGGCGGAGGCGGCGGTGCCGCGGCTCATCCTCCAGCCCCTGGTCGAGAATGCGCTGAAATATGCGGTGCACCCGTCCCGCGGCGCCGCTTCGGTGACCGTGCGCGCGGCGCGCGATTCCGGGCGGCTGCTACTGACGGTGGCGGATACGGGGACGGGGAGCGGCGCGGCCGGCGCGGTCCCTCCCGGCACGGGGCGCGGCCTCTCCATCGTGAGCCGGCGCCTGGAGACGCTGTTCGGCGCCGATGCGTCGGTGAAGGCGGGCCGCGACGAGGGCGGCTTCCGCGTCGAGATGCTGCTGCCGCTGAGCGGCGCGGCGCTCGGGCCCGCCATCCGCCTGCGCTAGCATCGGGGCGATGCCCGGTCACGCTTTCGGGATTGAGGCCCGCGCCATCCTGCTGTAGAGGCCCTGTTCCCGGCGTTTCGCCGGCACGCACCCGTAGCTCAGCTGGATAGAGCGCTGCCCTCCGAAGGCAGAGGCCACAGGTTCGAATCCTGTCGGGTGCGCCATTATTTGATTTAGAACCTCGCATAAGCTCGGACGCGCGTTCGCGCTTGCGGACCCTGGCGGGTTCGATGCCGCGCCCTTCGGGCGCGCAATACGGTTGAGGCCGTCCGCCACATAGGCCCGGTTGCCCGGCACCAGGCCGCTATGCAGCGCTCGCCAATTAGTATTAGGCAAGTGCCCCCGGAATTCAGTCCCCTATGAGGGGAAACTACTTCAATAGATCGCGCATGCCCCGATCGGCGTTGCGCGCCCTTTCCGCACTGACAGTCCTAAGGGCAAGGACGGGCAATGCCGACATCGCCCACGAGCTGCCACGAATCTTTCTCTTCAGATCTATAAGTCCGAAGCGCAGTAATTCCGCGCGCCCTCGTGAAGTGCCCATAAATGGCATTTTGCATCTCAGTGTCACGGCACAAGAAGTCAAATTCCATGCCTGATGAGTATTTTTTTGTTTTCTCACAAGACAATTCGGCAAATTTCCATTGATTCGAATCAAAGCTATCGTGAGCTATCACGACAATATTCTTTATATAGAAGAAGTTTCTATTTCTATCAATAATTACATTGAGCCTCCCACCATCTACCATTCCATCGCCATGCGCGCCCTCCATGTAGTATAGCCCACCATGACCGCTATAATTCAATACCATGGAATCTTCTTTTCCACGATACTCGTATCTATTAGGAATTTTGCACGAAAAATTCATGCTGTCATTGGAGCATGCTGATAGTGCAGAAGCAGCCAATAGCAATGATATGAATAACCTCACGGCAACCTATCCAGTCTTTCAGCAGCATCATTATATGGATCTTGATGCAAGGTATTGAATGATCGCATACCTTTCATAACATATTCGCCCTGCACGGTATGAATCCCTTCGTGAAGAAACGTTACTCTCATATCATCTTCCGAACGGCCAGCGGCGAAAAAATTCTGCGGGTCAATTACCAGCCTATAAGGGAATTTTCCGCCAGGATTCCGGCGTCCGTACTGATCTGGTACGCTATCACTGCTTGATAGGGGCCCGCCGTTCATATTCGCTATTTTTCCTGTTTTGTCAGCGGTAACGTAGGATTTAATCAGTCCTTTCGCCACTTCGCCACTTCGGGCAATAAACGCCCTGTCCCCCACCTTAACCATGGTAAACGCATTTGGAGTCCTGATCATCTTAGCAACAGCCTTCGTATAAGTCCGCTCCAATTGATTCATCTGCTTATCTGTTACGCCAGCCTCTCGGAAAGAATCTCTATCATCGATTTTACAGGAAACCGTAGTAAGGATTGTGCCCGTGCTGCCACTGACCGTGCACGACTTTCCAGTTGGGTCTAGCATGTTTATCGGATCATTGCTCACATAAGCATAGAGGTTGACCTGATCCTTGTACCCAATGGGATCAGTCTGCAGGAAGCGCCCGAGCATGGGCGCATAGATGCGGGCCTTGTAGTAATACATGCCCAGCTCCGGGATCCACGCCTGGCCGGTATATTGGAACCGCCCGCCATTGGCCGTGCCCGGCACGCCATATTCGTCATAGCTGTTCACCCGCGTCACGGTGCCGCTCGCATCCGCCACCGCGATGATCGAGCCCTGATAGTCCGCG
>JAFOMG010000009.1 GCA_017418975.1 Sphingomonas sp. | reverse complement strand
GCAGATGCGCGCCGGCGAGCGCATCACCGTCAACGAGGGCCTGATCGCCGCCTATCAGGCCGCTTCATCGCCCCATAGCATCCGTGCGCTCAAGTCCGACGTCGAGGCGTTCGATGCGTGGTGTAGGCGCAACAACCGGATCGCGCTGCCGGCCACGCCCGAGACCGTGGCCGATTATCTCGACGCGCGGGCCGGGAAGGGGAGCCGGCCGGCCTCGCTATCCCGCTACAAGGCGTCGATCGCCAAGATCCACCAGCTGCTCGAGCTCAAGGATCCGACGCCGGCGCCGCTGGTGAAGCTGCGGCTCCAGACGGTGCGCCGCGAGAAGGGGGCTGCGCAGAAGCAGGCGCGGCCGCTGCGGTTCAAGGGCCCGGTGCGCGACGTCGAGCGCGACAAGGCGCGGGGGCTCAACATCCGCGCGCTGCTCGAGAGTTGTGGCGAGGATCTGCCGGGGCTGCGTGATCGGGCGCTGCTATCGGCCGCTTATGACACCGGGCTGCGCGCCTCCGAACTGGTGGCGGTCGCCATTGAGCATATTGAGGAGGCGATCGATCCCGAAGCGCGGCTGCTGCAGATCCTGCGCAGCAAGGGCGATCAAGACGGGGAGGGGGCGACCGCCTACCTCAGCCCGCGCACCGTCGCGGCGATCGCGGCGTGGACCGAAGCGGCGGGGATCACGACAGGGCCGCTGTTCCGGCGGGTGCAGGTGCGGCGCTACAAGGCGCGGGCAGCCGTGCGCGGTCGGCCGATCGACAGCATCTCGGGCCGGGAGACGTGGGATCTGCGCAAGACGCTGTCCAAGCCGGCGGTGAAGGCGCGCGTCGAATATGACATCGGCACCGTGGCGCTGCACCCGGGCTCGATCGGACCAATCTTTCGGTCGATCATCGGCCGCGCGTTCGACCGTGGCGCGCTGCCCGATTTGACGGCGGACGATCTGGCGCGGTTGCTGAAGGGGATCAGTGCGCACTCGACGCGGATCGGGCTCAATCAGGACCTGTTCGCCAGCGGGGAGGATTTGGCCGGCATCATGGACGCGCTGCGGTGGAAGTCGCCGCGGATGCCGCTCGCTTATAATCGCAATCTCGCGGCAGAGCAGGGGGCGGCGGGGCGCCTTATGGCGAAGATTGGCTAGTCATGACGGCCTAAATAGGTCTTTGGATGATGCCGTGCGACCACACGACGGCGGCAGGTAGATCGAGGGATTTGCGCAGCGGCAAGAACCGGAGAAGGGAGGCTGAGCCCCCGGGGTCTTGAGCTACAACGTTAAGCCTAAGAAACGGGCAGGGGCCTGGTAGCGCGTAGTGTATGAGCGAAGCCACCATCGCTCAAACTCATCAGCACAGTCCAATTTCGAAGAGGAAACAAGAAAGTGGTTCCGGAAACGGTATGGATCTTATCCTGTGTAAACGCTCGCGCTAAATGGCGGCGTTCTGATCGCGCTATTTGTCAGTTGCCGGGTCCGATGACGAGGCAATCGCGCGCGGCCTGAACGATGTCAGCGGTGACCTCCTCGACGCGGTTGAGGGTCATGATCCGCCGCATCTGCGCGAACAG
>JAFOMG010000008.1 GCA_017418975.1 Sphingomonas sp. | reverse complement strand
GCGCGGCCTGGTGCCGACGCTGTCGGCGATCGGGTTCAAGATCCTGCTGGACATCATGACGGCGTCGCCGCGTCCGCTGAAGTTCCTGGAGCTGCCCTATGTGTTCCGGACGCGGGCGCTGGGGGAGAGCAAGCTCGATTACGTGGTGGCGATGGAATATCTCATCGCGCTCTACGACCGGATGTTCGGCCGGGTGGTGCCGGTGCGCTTCGTGATGTTCTCCGGCATCGGCGCGCTCGGCGCGGGCGTGCATTTCCTCGTGCTCGGCGCCCTGTTCCGTGGCCTCAACTGGCCCTTTGTCGGGGCGACGCTGACGGCCGTGCTCGCCGCGATGACTTTCAACTTCTTCTTGAACAATGCGCTCACCTATCGCGAGCAGCGATTGAAGGGCGCGGGCCCGATGCTGGCGGGCTGGTTCTCCTTCTGCCTGGTGTGCAGCGTGGGCGCGGCGGCGAATGTCGGCGTGGCGGCGTTCCTGCACAACGTCCAGCATGGCGACTGGCGCTTCGCGGCGCTGGCCGGCATCGCCGTCGCCGCCGTCTGGAATTTCGCCCTCTCCTCGCGCTTCGTCTGGGGACGGTACTGACGGTCCCCTCCCGGGAAGGGAGGGGTTCAAGCCACCAGCCGCAACCGCCTCCGCATCGCGGCGCTGCGCGAGCCGCCGCCCACCAGCGTCTGCAGGTCGATCATCCCGCGCGCCAGCCCCAGTCCCGGAGGCGCGCCGATATAGCGGGCGGTCCATACCGGCGAGAACTTGTCCTTATAGGCGCGCAGCCCCTCGAAACCGTAGAACGCATCGCCATGGCGATAGAGCAGCGCCCCGATCCGCGCCCACATCGGCGCGAGGCGGCGCGATTCGATGCCCGATAGCGGCGCCATGCCGAGGTTGAACCAGCGATAGCCCTGGTCGCGGCCCCATTGCATGAGCTGGACGAACAGGAAGTCCATCGTGCCATAGGGCATCTCCACCAGATGCCGCATCAGATCGACCGAGAGCTCCTCGCGATTCTCCGTCGCCCAGATATTGGCGAAGGCGACGATCCGCCCCTGCTGGCGCACCAGCGCGCAATCGAAGCGGGAGAGATAGGCAGGATCGAAGCGGCCGACCGAAAATGCCTTCTCGCTCTGCCCCTTGTCGTGCAGCCAGGTATCGGAAACGGCGCGCAACTCGGCCATCAGCGCGGGCACCTGGGCGGCGGGGACGATCTCGAAGCTCGCGCCTTCGCGCGCCGCGCGGCGTTCCGAATGGCGCAGCGAGCGCTTTTCCGATCCCTCCATCGTGAAGCCGGGCAGCGCCACGCGCGCTTCCTCGCCATATTTGACGAGCTGCAGGCCGAGGTCGATCGCGATCGGCAGCGCGTCGGTGGAGATCTGATAAAGCAGCAGCCGGCCCTGCGCGGCGTCCGCCATCTCGCGAATCTCCCAGAGCAGGTCGCCCCATTCCTCGGCGGGGCCCACCGGGTCGCCCATCACGATCCAGCTCTGCCCCTGCACCTGGTACATCAACAGCGTCTGGCCGCTTTCCGAACGCAGGAAGCGCTTGTCGCCGGCATAGGCGAGCAGCGCGTCGGTGCGGTTGGCATGGGCGAGCGGCAGGCGGGGCAGCTCCGTGTCCGGCGCATGTTCTTCGCGCTTCGGCTGGGCATAGCCGAACCACTGGGTCACCGCGACGCAGGTCAGCGCCACCGCGGCGGCGAAGCTTGCGCGCAGGAAGCGCGAAGCGTCGCCGCGCCAGGCGAATTCCCACCACAGATCGTCCTGATAGGGCACGTTCTTGAACGCGAAGAAGCCGATCCAGGTCGCCAGCGCCACGGCGACCGCGACGGAGAGCAGCGCCCGTGTCGACAGCGTGCTGGTGAGTGCGGTCTTGCGGTAGAAGGCGGTGCGGGAGAGCTGGAGCAGGCCCGCGATGATCAGCAGGATCATCGCCTCCTCATAGTCCACGCCTTTCACCAGCGAGAAGAGCGCGCCCGCCAGCAGCAAGGTGCGGCAGAGGTGGAAGGCCGCATCGAGCCGCCGATAGAGCGCCGGCGCGATCAGCAGCAGCGCGGTGCCGGCCAGGCTTGCCGCGATGTGGGAAGCCTCGACAAAGGGCAGGGGTATGAAGGCGTGCAGGTCGCGCAGGCGCGCATGGATCGCCGGCAGCGAGCCCGAGACGAGCAGCACCACGCCGCCTACGAAGACCAGCGCCGCGAGGAAGGTCGGCGCCAGCCCGTGCATCGCCAGCCCCACGGCGCGGATCGCGGCGAGCGGCTTGCGCAGCTGCCGCCGCTCGTGGATGGCGAGCAGCGCGCCCGCGACGAGCAGGGGGAATACATAATAGATCAGCCGGTACAGGATCAGCGCGGCCAGGACGTGCGACGGATCGGTGTCGGGCAGCACCGCGAGCATGACCGCCTCGAACACGCCGACGCCGCCCGGCACGTGCGTCACCAGCGCCGCGATGATCGCCAGCGCATAGCCCAGGAAGAAGGCCGGGAAGGCGTGCAGCCCGGCGCCGGGAACCAGGATCAGCAACGCCGCGCTGGCCAGCGCGAGGTCGATCGCCGAGGTCGCGATCATGCCCAGTGCCTGAGGCAGGCTCGGGCAGCGCAGCCGCCAGTGCCACAATTTCACTTCGCGTGCCGGTCCGCGCAGCATCGCGAGCACGCCCAGCGTCACGATCAGGATGGCGATGCCGATCCCGCGCTGCACGCTGGCCGGGATGGTGAATCCGGCGAGTTCCAGCCCGCCGGCGTGCAGCGCCAGCGCCGCGCCCGCCATCACCACCACGCCCGACCAGAAGGTGAGGCTCGCGGTGGCGACCACCTTGACGATATCCGCGGTGTCGAGCCCCGCCGCGCTATAGACGCGATAGCGGGCAGATCCGCCGGTAAGCAGCGCGAAACCGAGATTGTGGCTGAGCGTGTAGCTGGTGAACGAGGCCAGCGCGGCGGTGCGATAGGGCAGGGGCCGTCCGATGATGCGCAGCGCGAGCACGTCGTACAGCGTCAGCATCACATAGCTGCCGATGGTCAGCGCCAGCGCGCCGGCGATCTGCCACAAGCTGATCGCGCGGAAGGCGTGGCGCACGTCGCGCCAGTGCACTTCATGGAGCAGGCCGTGCAGCGCCGCGAAGGCGAGCGCGGCGACCGCGACGACGGCGCCGACCTGCAATGCGGTCTTGTAGGCGGGGCGCATCGCGGCCGACCTCAGCCGCGCTGCCAGACCTGCGACTTGCAGATCCAGCCACCCAGGATGCATCCGCTGATCTTCAGGCTGTTCGGCCCCTGCTGCTCGATCTTCGAGTAATAGGTCTGGCCCATATCGGGCACATAGACGCGGCCCTGCCACTTGCCGTTGCCGGTGGGATGATAGTCCTGGAGCAGCTCGGTGCCGATCAGCTTCTGGACGCCGCTGTCGCGCGCGTCGCGCTGGGCTTCGTCATTGGCCCAGACGACCCAGCCGCACAGCTTGTCGCCGCATGCACCGGTCTGCACCTTCACGCTGCCGCGCGGATTGACCCAGGTGCCGACCACGCCGGTCGCGGCCGCCGGCGCCTGGGCGGAAGCCTGCACCGTGCCGAGCAGAATGGCGCCGACGCCGATGCCGGCCAATAGCTTGCCGAAGCGCATTTCGAAAACTCCCTCGGTATCTCTCGTGTCGCTCTTTGGCCCTGCGTGCCTGTCGGCGGCGTGATCGAAATCCTAATTTTTGGTAATGTCGGCGACCGCGGGTTTGAGCGTATCGTACAGCGTATCGGGGTCGTGGTGAAGCATGTGTCCGCCCGGCAGCGCCACGCTACGCACATTGGGCTGGGTCAGCATCGGGCACAGGCTGTTCTTCTCCTCCACGCCCTGCACGCAGAGCGTCGGCACCCAGGTGAGCTGCCGGCCGGTGGACAGCGCCATTGCGTCGGGCTTGATCCAGTTGAACATCTCGGCAGGCGAGACCTGGTAGAAGACGGTGTCGGTCGGCACCACCAGCGCGACCAGCTTCACCTTGGCGCGCAGGTCCTGGGGCAGGCCGGTCAGGCCCACATGCGTCATGTCGGCGCCATAGGATTGCCCGATCATCACCAGCCGGTCCGCATGGCCGAAAGCGAGCGCGCGCCGTGCCGCGTCGGTGATCAGGGCCTGGATTTCGGCGGGCGTGCGCTTGTGCCGGAAATAGGCCATCGAGCTGACGCCCACCACGGGCACGCCGTCCGCGGCGAAGCGCCTCGCGATTTCCGGCCCCATGCCGATCTTGAAGCCCATATCGCCCGATACCAGCACCACGGCGAGGCCCTTCATCGCGGGCGGCGTCGGGCGGGTGGGCGCTATGTCGTAATAGACCGGGCCGCCCAGATAGCCGACATAGGCGAGGAAGCCGGTGAAACCGGCCAGGATCAGGGCCAGGGCGGCGAGGGCGATGCCGAGCTTGCGGCGGCGAAGGCGCATGGCGAACTCCTTGAAAGTCTCGCTTCCATAGATACACGCGATTCGCTTTCCCGTGACGAGATCATGACCAAAGCTTAACGTGACTTGGCTGGGCGCCACGGGCATTTCCATGCTCGCAATGACCAGCCGCGACATCCAGGATAGCACCGCTCCCGCCGGTCGCACGATGCGCGGAACCGATGGGTTCGTGCTGATCCTCGTCCTTTCCTTCGCGCTCAGCGCCATGGTGATCCTGGGCTGGGCCTGGCGATCGGGTATCAACCGCGTCTTCGCCGCGCAGAGCGGCGCCAGCCTGTTCCCGGGCTTCACCGCCGAGACGCCGGGCAGCACCGCGCGCGGGCTGGTGGTGACCAGCCTGCGTTCGGGAAGCGAGGCGGCCAGGGACGGGATGGAGGTGGGCGACGCGATCGTCGCCATCGACGGGCGCGGGGTGGACACGCTCGATCAGGCCCGGCGCTATCTCCGCAACGATCGCCACCCGCAGGTATATCTCGACTTGGTGCACCAAAAGCAGCTACGCCATCTCAAGCTCTTGCGAAGCGCGAGTGGAGAGAATGGGGCACAAGCTGCTGCTGGTGGAGGATGACGAGCCCACCGCTGCCTATATCGTCAAGGGAATGAGCGAAGAGGGGTTCACGGTCGACCGTGCCGACAATGGGCGCGACGGCCTGTTCCTCGCCAGCGACGGCAGCTACGACGCGATCGTGCTCGACCGCATGCTGCCCGGGATGGACGGCATGGCCGTGCTCGGCGCCCTGCGCGCCGCGAAGATCGAGACGCCGGTGATCATCCTCTCGGCGCTCGGTACTCCGGACGACCGGGTCGGCGGTCTCACCTCGGGCGCCGACGACTATCTCGTGAAGCCCTTCGCCTTTGCCGAGCTGCTCGCCCGCATCCGCCTGCTGCTGCGCAAGCGCGGCGCGGCGGAGACCGCGGTGACCAAGCTCGGTTCCGGCGATCTGGAGATGGACCTGCTCTCGCGCCGGGTGAAGCGCGGCAGCAAGGTGATCGACCTTCAGCCGCGCGAGTTCCGCCTGCTCGAATATTTCCTGCGCCATCCGGACCAGGTGATCACCCGCACCATGCTGCTGGAAGGGGTGTGGGATTATCATTTCGATCCCGGCACCAATGTGATCGACGTCCATATCAGCCGGCTCCGGAAGAAGCTGGACGACGGCGGCGAGCCGATCCTCCACACGATCCGCGGCGCCGGCTATCGTCTCGGTCCGGCGGCGTGACGTGACGCTGCGCTGGGGGCAGCTCGCGCGCTCGGTCATCGCGCGCTTCGTGATCATTGCCTTCCTGGTGCAGCTCACCGTCACCGGCGGCATCCTGCTCTTCGTCCAGCAATCGAGCGAAAGCGCGCTCGCGGCCGAGCAGAAGGCGCTCGTAACCGATCTGCGCGACGATCTCGTCTCGGCCTGGCACGCCGGCGGCGATGCGGCGCTCGTGCGGATCATCGACGCGCGGCTTGCCCAGGCGCATGCCAGCCCGCTGGTGATCCTGCTCGCCACCGCGAAGGAAGACCCGATCCGCGGCAATCTCGGCGACTGGCCCACGGTGATCCCGGCCGAGACCGATTGGCGCGCGATCGAGCTCTATCGCACCGGCAGCGACCGGGCCGAGCTGATGGGCGTCTCCTCCACCACGCTTCCCAATGGCGAGCGGCTCCTCGCCGGCCATGTGATCACCTCGAGCGCGCGCCTGGCGCGCGTGAACGAGGAAGCGATCACCGCCGCGCTGGTGATCGGCGTGGTCTTCGCGCTGCTCAGCGCCCTGCTGATCGGCCGCGTCCTCTCCAATCAGATCCAGGCGGTGGTTACCACCGCGCGCGACGTGGGCGAGGGCAGGCTGGGCCGCCGTGTTCCGATCGACGGCAGCGGCGACGCGTTCGATGCGCTCGGTGAAGCGGTCAACGGGATGCTCGATCGCATCGAGGCGCTGGTCTCGCAGCTGCGCATGATGACCGATGGGCTGGCGCACGATCTCAAATCGCCGGTCACCCGGATCAAGGTGACGCTCGAGCGGGCGATCATCGAGACGGAGGACGAGACCGCGCTCGCGGCGCTGGAGCGCGTTTCGGGCGAGGCGGAGACGCTGCTCGGCATGCTCTCCACGGCGTTGCTGATCAGCCGGGCCGAGGCGGGGATCGGGCGCGACCGCTTCGTCGATACCGACGTCGCCGCGCTGCTGGAGGATCTTGCCGAAGTCTATGGCCCGCTCGCCGAGGACCGCGGCTTCGAGATCGCGGTCGAGGCCGAGCCCGGCATGCACGCGCCGCTCCATCGCGAACTGATGGGTCAGGCGCTTGGCAATCTGATCGAGAACGCCACCAAATATGCCGAGGGCGGCCATCGCATCGTCGTCGGCGCGGCGCGCGAGGCGGGCGGCATCGCGCTCTGGGTGGCCGATGATGGCCCCGGCATCCCCGCCGAACGCCGCGCCGAGGCGCTGAGCCGCTTCGGCCGCCTGGATCCGGCTCGCCACGTCACCGGTTCGGGCCTGGGGCTGTCGCTGGTCGAGGCGGTGGCCCGGCTCCACCAGGGCAGCCTCGCGCTAGAGGACAATGCGCCCGGGCTTCGCGCGACGATCCGCTTCTGACGCTGCTTGCCCCTTCGGCTCTCATTCCGTCGAAGGAATATGGACCTCCAGCCTACACCGCCAGCGCATAGGTCATCACCAGCGCGGCCACGGTCATCAGCAGCATCGCCGCGATAAAGGTCACGTCAGCGACGCGCTCGAGATCGTGCATCCGCTTCGTCGTCACCGTCCGCAGCGCGAAATAGGAAGTGAGCGTCGCGATCAGGAACAGCACCGCGTCCAGCGCCAGCAGGTCGTCGGCGAGCGTGTTGGCGCGCCTGACGGCGATCACCACCCGCAGGATGCCGATCGCCGTCAGGCACACGCCCACCATGGCCGCCGCGATCGGGCAGATCATCCGGCATGCGCGCTCGTCCAGCACATATTGGCTGGGTCTTTCCTCGGGCAGTTTCCTCATGCGGCGGTTGCCTGCGTCTCCCCCGCGGCCCGCGTCTCCTGCGCGGGTTGCGCCTCCGGCGTCGCCTGCGCCTCCACCCGGCCGCTGCGCTCCAGCTTGCCCCAGCCGACCCAGGGGCCGCGCAGCGCATTGGCGACGGCGCGGATCACCACCCAGTACATCAGCTGGCGATAGACGAAGCGCTGCGCGAGCAGCAGCAGCCCCGGATAGCGTTTCTCGCGCTTCTCCATGCGATAGGCGACCCAGCCGCACAGGAAGTCGATCGCCATGAACGAAATCCAGTAGATGCCCATGCGCAGCACATCGCTCTCGGTCTGGGCCCAGCCATGCTGCCAGACCCGGACCGCGGTGCCGACGATCGAGGCGATCAGCGCCAGGTCGATCAGCGGAGAGATCAGCGCGAAGGCGATCTGGAACACCCAGGCCTGGGGAATGCCGACCAGGGCCAGGCCCGCCGGCTTGCGGGTGCGCAGGATCGCGCGATGCTTCCACAGGCACTGGAGCGTGCCGAACGCCCAGCGGAAGCGCTGCCTGGCGAGCGCGCGGAAGCTCTCCGGGGCCTCGGTCCAGGCGACGGCGTCGATATCATAGCCCACGCGCCAGCCCTTGCGCTGGATCGCGATGGTCAGGTCCTGGTCCTCGGCCAGGGTGTCGACCGGATAGCCGCCCACATCGTCGAGCGCCGCCTTGCGCCACGCGCCGACCGCGCCCGGCACCACCATGATCGCGTCGAGGCTGGCCAGCGCCCGCCGCTCGAGATTCTGCGAGGTGACATATTCCACCGCCTGCCAGCGGGTGACCAGGTTGATGCGGTTGCCCACCTTGGCGTTGCCGGCGATGGCGCCGACCTCGGGATCCTCGAACCAGCGGGCGAGGCGCGCGATGGTCAGCGGCTCGAACTGGGTGTCGGCATCGAGCGCGATGACGATGTCGCCCCTGGCCAGTGCCAGCCCGCGGTTGAGCGCGCGTGCCTTGCCGCCATTCTCCAGCGTCAGCAGCTTGACTCGCGGCTCGCCGGCAAAGGCGGCGCGGACCACGTCGCTGGTGCCGTCCTGCGATCCGTCGTCGAGCACGATCACTTCGACGTTCACCTGTTCGCTGGCGAGGACGCGGCGGATCGAGGCCTCGATCACCTTTGCCTCATTGAAGGCCGGGATCAGCACCGAGACGAAGCGATCGGGCACGATCTCCGGCGCCAGCGGCCGGTTCTTCCGCCGGTTGCCGTTCACCGCCAGCCCGGCAAGGACGAGGGCGCGTGCTATGCCGAGCGCGATCGCCAGGAAGAACGACCATTTCAGCATGAAGCCCAGCGTCGCCGCGACGAGGAAGATGCCCACGTCCATCCGCACCGCGGCCAGATCGCCCTCCTGCACCTCGGGCATCACCTGGTCGCGGGTAAGGCCGGCGAGCTGCGAGACGGGGACGAACTGATAGCCCTTGGCCCGCAGCCCGTCGATGATCCGCGGCAGCGCCGCCAGCGTCTGCGAACGGTCGCCGCCGCCGTCGTGGAGCAGGATGATCTGGCCCGACTGCTCGGCATTGCCCGCTTCCACTTCGCGCAGCGTGGTATCCACGATCGCGTCGACGCCCGGGCGCTGCCAGTCGTTCGGATCCACGTGCAGGCCGACATTGGTATAGCCGGCGCGCTGCGCCGTGAGCGCGGGGATCAGCTCGTCGGCGGTGGTCGGCTCGGCATCGCCGAAATAGGGCGCGCGGAACAGGCGGACCGAGCGGCCGGTATAGGCCTCGATCAGCCGCTGGGTGGCGTTGAGCTCGATCCGCGTGCCGCGCGTCGAGGCCAGCGCGAGGTTGGGGTGGGTGAAGGTATGGCTGCCGATCTCATGCCCTTCGTCGACCACGCGGCGGACGAGGAACGGTTCCGCCATCGCGTTCTCGCCGATCATGAAGAAGGTGCCGGTCACTTGCTTCTGCTTGAGCACGTCGAGGATCTTCGGCGTCCAGTCGGCATCGGGGCCGTCGTCAAAGGTCAGCGCGACCTTGCCGGGCATATAGCCGGTGCGGGTGACGACATAGGGGGTCGGCAGCGAATGGAAGATCTCGTCGACGATCAGCCCTTGCGGATTCTGGACGATCGTGCGCGCGCCGACGCTCGGCGTGCTGGTGATGCGCAGGATTTCGCCCGATCCCTCCACGTCGACATCGCCGACGGCCTCGATCCGGCGCAGGTCGGGGATCTTGCCCGAATGGGCCGCGCCCAGTGCCGCCCAGAAATTGGAATCTTCGGAGCCGAGGCGCCACAGCGCGACGCCGCCCACGCCCTTGATATTGGCGGCGCGCAGCTGGTTCCAGGCCGTGGTGGCATCGGCCATCCACACGGTGTGCTCGGTGCCGTTCTCCTCATAGGCGAAGCTCTGGTTGCCGCTCGCCTTGTCGAAGGTGACGGTGGCCTCGCTGTCATGGGCGATCAGCCAGGCCTCTTCGATCGAGATCGGGTCGGCCTTGCCTGGTGCCGTCCAGTTATAGCCATAGTTGGCGATGCCGACGATCAGCTTTTCGGCGGGCACCTGGGTCAGCGCGGCGTTCATCTGGCGGACGAACCAGGCCTGGCTGGCGATCGGGCCCGCGGCGGTGGCCGGGGCATGCTCGTCATAGTTCATCAGGATCACATGGTCGGCCGCGGCGGCATAGGCCTTCATGTTCCAGTCGTCGTCCTGCGCGGGCACGGTGACCGCGATGCTCAGCTTCGCCGCGGCGAAGCGGGCGCGCGCCTCGCGCAGCAGCGCCAGATAGTCGCGCTGCGAGGCGGTGGGCAGTTCCTCGAAGTCGAACACCACGCCGTCCGCCTTGCGCGCCGCCAGGGTGCGCTGCAGGTCGTCGAGAAAGGCGGCGCGCGTCTTGGGATCGCGCAGCAGCGCGGCGGCGCCGGCGCTGTCCCAATTGTCGCCGGTGGCGTTCTGCACCATCGGCAGCACCTTGGGCCGGCGAGTGGCCGAGGCGAGGATCGGGTCGAACTCGGTGTCGGGCGCCGTCGCGATGCGGTGCTGCGGCCCGGTGACGGTGTAGAGCGAAGGGACCACCCAATCCAGCTCGTTGATATGGCGGCGCAGCGAGGCGCCGCTGGCATCGTCCCAGGGCACGTAGAAGCCAACCGCCAGCGGCGCGGCCGAGGCCTTGGCCGGCCCCTGGGGCAGCCAGGAAGCGAAGCTGTGGCGCAACCGGTTGGCCTGCTGCTTCAGCGAGCGCGGCTGGGGATGTTCGAGCGCCACGGCCAGCGGCCCCGGCGTGGGCACGCGCACCACGGTCATCGCAAAGGCACCGGCGGCGAGCACGATCACCAGCAGCAGCGCGAAGAAGGCCCGCATCGTCCAGCGGTTCCGCTTGCCGCTCGCATCGAAGAAGATCGGACGTTCCATCGTCTGTGTGCCCTGGTTGCAATGTCTGGGTGCGACGCCCGGCCCGAGGAGTGCAGGAGGGCCGGGCGCCGCGGTTTGCCGGCCATGAACGCGGAGATGGCCTGCCCGTTCGGGATAGCCTTGCCCGCCCTTCCCGGACCTGCCTTGCAGATTAACTTACTGTCATGTGCGCCATTGGCCAAAACAAAACGGCCGGCGCGGGAGGGGATGCGCGCCGGCCGTTCAGGTGTTGCGGGTGCAGGCAAAAGAGGAAACCCGCACCCGCTGGCATCGCCCCGGACAGGGAGAGTGCGCGATGCCGAAACTGTCGTGGTCAGCGCCCGTGCGCCGCCGCCACCGGTGCGTGCGCGACGAGGCGGGCATCCGCGGTCGACCAGGCCGCCGATCCGCTCACGAGCGTGGCGATGGCCAGAAGCGCGATCGTGGTGCGGCGATGGGGCATTTCCTCACTCCTCTCTGGTCGTTCTCGGTGACCGTGAGACGGGAAATGCACTCCCGCCGGTATCGGGGCGGTGGCCGTCAGGTTACATTTTCGACAGGCGCGCGCAGCCCCAGCCAGCGCGCCAGCCCCGGCGCCATGCGCCGCGCCCCCAGTTCGAAAGCCGCCGCGATCGCCAGCGTGATCCCGAACAGTGGCATCAGCAGCCCGAGCATCACGGTCAGGCCGACGAGCGCCCAGCTGTGCCGCAGCGGATCCTTCGCCGCCGGCGCGCCCAGCCGGCCCGGCGACCGCCGGCGCCACCACAGCACCAGGCTCGACACCGCCAGCGTCACCAGCCCCATCAATATCGTCAGATTGGCCAGCTGGTTGAGCAGCCCCAGCCACGCTCCCTCGTGCACCGCGACGCCGAAGCCCACCGCCCGGTCGATCCAGTGCCGGTCGCCAAAGCCCTGCGACCCGATCACCGCGCCGTCCTCACCGATCTCGACCGAGACGCGGCGGGTCCGGTCCTCGGCCTGGGATCGGGCGAGCCAGCGCCCGCCCGGGCGCGTCGGCGGGCTCACTTCGGCCGGCGCGGCGAGCCCGAGCGTCATCGCCTTGACCACTACCCGGTCGAGCGCGGGCCCCGCAGGCGCGACATGCGCCATCGTCATCCCGTGATGCCCGGCATGCTCGTCGAGCATCGAGCGCGCGCCCTTGTCCAGATCGGCGCGCGCCGCCGCATCGGCGGCCGAGCCCGCCGACCAGTCCTGCCGCCCTGCCGCGGTGCCCGTCGCCACGCGCACCTGCTTGAGATAGTCGCCCCAGTTCTTCGCCCAGGGCAGGCCCGATGCGATCAGGAACACGGCGCCGATCGACACCCACAGCCCGGTCACCGCGTGCATGTCGCGCCAGAAGACGCGCTTGCCGGCGCCGAGCCGGGGCCACAGGATTCCGCCCGGCCCCTTGCCCTTGCGCCCGCGCGGCCACCACAGGAACAGGCCGGTGAGGATCATCACGATCGTCCAGCAGGCGGCGATCTCGACCAGCGCCGAACCCCGGTCGCCCGCCAGCAGCTCGCCGTGCAGGCGGAAGATCACGCGCATGAACCGCGCCTCTTCGGGCACTGCCTTCAGCACTTGCCCGGTCTGCGGATGCACCCAGACCCGTGTTTCCTCGGCGCCGGTGCCGACGAGCAGCTGCACCGCGTCGTCCGGCGCTTCGGGCAGCACATATTTGTGGAGCACCGATCCCGGCACCGCGCGCGTTCCCGCCGCGACGATCCCTTCGGGCGCCAGCATCGGCACGCCCGGCTGCGCGACATGCGTATAGGGCGCATAGAGCCAGCCCTCGATCTGCGGCTTGAACAGATAGATGCCGCCCGTCACCGAGAGCCACAGGATGAAGGGCACGCAGAAGATGCCGGCGTAGAAATGCCAGCGCCACACCGCGCGGAACCAGTGCTCGTGCCGGGCAGGGGCGGGCGCGCTCACAGCGTCCACCCGGCTTCGACCAGGAAGCTGCGCTGCGGATAGGGATGATAGACCCAGGCGCGATCATTGGTGATGTTGTCCACGCCCGCGCTCAGCCGGAACCTGTCGGTCATCTTCCAATTCACTCTCGCATCGAGCGCGAACAGCTCCGAGGTATAGCCGAAGGTGTCGCCGCGCTGCAGCCCGAACAGGTCGGTATTGGGCCGCGTCGCATAGCGCAGGCCGAGCGAGGCGAGCAGCCGCGGCGTCACCTGGTATCGGACATTCGCGTTGAGCCGCCAGCGCGGGATGCGGGGGAACTGCACGCCCTCCGCCGCCGGCGCGCTGGCGTTCCGCACCGTCCGTGAATCGATCCAGGCGGCATTGGCGTCGATGTCGAGCCCGGGCAGGCCGACATCGCGCGCCTCGGCGATCAGCTCCAGGCCATATTGCCGGGTCAGGTCGATATTCTTGAAGCTGGAGGTGGTCACGCCGTTCTGGTTGAATCCCGCGAACGCGAAGATCGTGTCCTCCACCCGCTGCCAGAAGGCCGATCCGGTGAGCTTCAGCCGCCCGAAATCATGCGCCACCACCAGATTGGCATCGCGCGAGCGCTCGGGCTTCAGGTTCGGATCGAAGCTGTCGCGGTTGAAGCTCCCGTCGCCGTTCAGGCTGCCCTGGAACAGCTCGCCCACCGTCGGGAAGCGGGTTGCCTCGGCGAGGCTGAGCTGCACGCTGGTCGCCCCGCCATGCCATTCGACCGAGGCTTTGGGATCGAACGCCGTGTCGCTGCGCGCTGCATAACGATTGGTCACGGGCTGACCGGAAGCGCCGATCCGCCCGAGCCCGCCGTCGAACGCCCGCCAGCTTTCCAGGCGCGCGCCCAGCGTGAACACCAGTGCATCGGCATGCAGCCGCGCCTCGGCCCAGCCGGCGAGCAGCCGCGTCCTGCCGAAGGTGCGGGTCGAGAAAACGCGGCCGCCGTCGGTGCGCCAGCGGGGCAGGGTGTAGTTGGTCAGGTCGGTCCGGTAGAGATTGGCGCTCGCCCCGGCGGCAAGGTCGAGCGCGCCGGCCCTGCCGTCCAGCGACAGCTCGGCCGTGTACCAGCCGGTGGGCCCTTGCCGCGCGAGCAGGCCGGCGCCGTCGGCGGCGCCCGCCGCCCAGCTCGCCGAAGTGAACCCGTCCGATCGCGCGATCTGATAGGTGGAGAGGTTGAGCTTCGCCGTCACCCCGGCCCCGATCGGCGCCGCGATCCTGCCGCCCGCCAGGAACTCGTCCCGCACCGTCCGCGACCAGCGCGCGCCCGCTGCCGTCCAGGTCCGCCCGAGCGTCGTCACGCGCCCTTCGCAGACCTTGTTGCCCGCCGCGTCGCGCAGATAGCAGTCGGGCGCATATTGGGCATCGAGATTGCGCCAATAGGCGAACAGCATCTCGCCGGTGACGCCCGAGGCGCCGTCATAGCCGATCCGCAGCTTGGCCTGGTCCTGCGTCGTCGCCGCCGGGCTCTGCGCGGCGAAGATGGGATTGCCCGCGCTGCCCGGCGCGTTGGGGATGGCCTGGCCCGGATCGATCACCGCGCCGGTCACCGCCGTGCCCGGCGCGCCTGTTGCCGGTACGAGCCCGTACCAGCTCATCGGCTGGCCGTCGTTGCGGAAATGCCGCCCGGAGACCCGCGCCGACCAGGGCCCGTCCTGCTGCCGCCAGCCCAGGCCCGCCTCGCCCGACCAGCCGCGATAGGTCGCATGGGTGCCGTACTGGTCATAGGGCTCGGCCAGGCCCTGCACCGTGGCGAAGGCCTCGGTCTTCTCTGGCGAGCGCGTGGTGATGTTGACGATCCCGCCCATGGAATTGCCCGGATAGCGCGCCGAATAGGGGCCGTAGACGATGTCGAACTGCTCGACCTCGCCCGGGCCGACCACGCCCCATTTCGGCGCGAAGCCGAACGAGTTGCCGAGGAAGTTCGACACCACGAAACCGTCGACCATCACCAGCGTACGGGCGCTCTGGGTCGAATGGGTGCCGCGAAAGCCCGGCACGCCGTTGGAATCGCCGGCATAGCGTTTGCGCACGAAGAAATCGGGCGCATATTTCATCAGATCCTCGACATTCTGGGCGTTGACGCCGGCGAATTGCGCGTCGCCCAGACTTACGGAGAGTCCGCGCGGGTCGATGGTGATCGGCGCGCCCTTCTGGCCGACGACTAGGATGGAGGAATCATTCTCCGCTTCCTGCGCCAGGGCGGGAGCGGCGATGCACAGGAGCGGCAGCGCGCTAAGGCGCGCGCGACGATGGGAAGCCATGGGAAATCACCTGAACGAGGAAAGTCGACGGGTTCAGGCGCGGGAAGGGGGCCCCTGGGCAGGCGGCTGGGCGAAGGCCCGGCGCCGGATCATGGGCTGCGCGGCGGGCGCGAAGCCCAGCGCGAGCAGGAAGGCGATCGCGGCGAGCAGCAGCACCGGATCGGCGCCGCCCGTCATGGCATGGCCGAGCGAGGAATAGGCGCAGCCGCCATCCTGCTTGGTGCCGTCCGGCGCCTTGGCGTGATCGGGTGCCATCGGCACGTCGATGGTCATCGTCGCGGGGCCGTTGCCGTCGCAGATCGCCACGGTGAGCGTCTTCCCGCCGCTGTCAGCGAGCATATATCCCTGGGGAACGAGCGCCTTCACCGCCAGCGCCGCGGCGATCAGCCACAATGCCAGCCAGCGATGCTCCTTCAGGAAAACGCGCCATGCCCCCATGATCGACCGGGCTACGCGCTTCGGTGCGGCGTGTCACCTGCGTAATTGCGCAGGCGGGCTGGGCATTTTGTCCCACGCTCCCGTCATCCCCGCCTTCGCGGGATGACGTCGGGAAGGAAGAGGCGTAAGGGCCGCGCATGACCAGCACCCAGCCCATCCTCGTGCTCACCACCGGCGGCACGATCGACAAGCAATATTTCGACGCCTCGAGCAAATACACGATCGTGGGCACGATGGTGACGCGGCTGCTCGAGCTGGGCCGCGTGCTGCACCCCTTCGAGGTCGAGGAGGTGATGCGCAAGGACAGCCTGGAGATGGACGACGCCGATCGCGCCCTGATCGCATCGCGCGCCGCCGCCTCGGATGCGGAGCGCATCGTGATAACGCACGGCACCGACACGATGACCGAGACCGCCAAGGCGCTGACCGGCATCGCGGGCAAGACGATCGTGCTGGTCGGCGCGCTCGCCCCGGCGCGCTTCGCCGAGAGCGATGCCACCTTCAACCTCGGCATGGCCTTCGCCACCGTCCAGGTCGCGAAGCCGGGCGTCTACATCACCATGAACGGCACCGTGTTCGAGGCCGGCAGGGTCGTGAAGGACCGCGAGGCGGGCAGGTTCGTGGAGATTTGAGCCGAAGCGCCCCTCCCCGGAAGGGAGGGGAAGATAGGGGCGCCGCGCTTACAATATCCCCGGCAGGTCCAGCCCCTTTTCCCGCGCGCAATCGATCGCGATGTCATAGCCCGCATCGGCGTGCCGCATCACGCCGGTGGCGGGATCGTTCCACAGCACGCGCTCGAGCCGCTTCGCCGCTTCCGGCGTGCCGTCGGCGACGATCACCATGCCGGCATGCTGCGAATAGCCCATGCCGACGCCGCCGCCATGATGCAGCGATACCCAGGTCGCGCCGCTCGCGGTGTTGAGCAGCGCGTTGAGCAGTGGCCAGTCCGAGACGGCGTCCGATCCGTCGCGCATCGCCTCGGTCTCGCGATTGGGGCTGGCGACCGATCCGCTGTCGAGATGGTCGCGCCCGATCACGATCGGCGCCTTGAGCTCGCCCGACGCCACCATCGCGTTGAAGGCGAGGCCGAGCCGGTGGCGGTCGCCCAGGCCCACCCAGCAGATCCGCGCGGGCAGCCCCTGGAAGTGGATGCGCTCGGCCGCCATGTCGAGCCAGTTGTGGAGATGCGCGTCGTCGGGCAGCAGCTCCTTCACCTTGGCGTCGGTGCGGGCGATGTCCTCCGGATCGCCGGACAGCGCGGCCCAGCGGAACGGCCCGATCCCCCGGCAGAAGAGCGGGCGGATATAGGCGGGGACGAAGCCGGGAAAGGCAAAGGCGTCGGCCACGCCCTCGTCGAGCGCGACCTGGCGGATATTGTTGCCGTAATCGACCGTCGGCACGCCCGCCGCGTGGAAATCGAGCATCGCGCGGACATGTTGCGCCATCGACGCCTTTGCCGCCCTGGCCGTCGCTTCCGGGTCGCGCTCGCGCCGCTCGATCCATTCGGCGACGGACCATCCCACGGGCAGATATCCGTTGACCGGGTCATGCGCCGAGGTCTGGTCGGTCAGCAGGTCGGGGCGGATGCCGCGCGCGAACATCTCGGGCAGCAGCTCGGCCGCATTGCCGAGCAGGCCGACCGAGACCGGCTTGTCGGCGGCGCGGATGATCGCGAGCGCTTCGTCGATCGTCTCGGCGGCGCGGTCGAGATAGCCGGTGCGCAGGCGCATCTCGATCCGGCTCGGCTGGCATTCGATGGCGAGGCACGAGGCGCCCGCCATCACCGCCGCCAGCGGCTGCGCCCCGCCCATGCCACCCAGGCCGGCGGTGAGCAGCCAGCGGCCCTTAAGGTCGCCGCCATAATGCTGGCGGCCCATCTCGGCGAAGGTCTCGTAGGTGCCCTGCACGATGCCCTGGGTGCCGATATAGATCCAGGAGCCGGCGGTCATCTGGCCGTACATCGCCAGGCCCTTGCGATCGAGCGCGTTGAAATGCTCCCAGGTCGCCCAGTGCGGCACGAGGTTCGAATTGGCGAGGAGGACGCGCGGTGCGTTCTCGTGCGTGCGGAACACGCCGACGGGCTTGCCCGACTGGATCAGCAGCGTCTCGTCGGCTTCGAGATCGCGCAGCGCGGCGACGATCCTGTCATAGCTCTCCCAGTCGCGCGCCGCGCGGCCGATGCCGCCATAGACGACCAGCTCCTCGGGCCGCTCGGCGACATCGGGGTGCAGGTTGTTCATCAGCATGCGCAACGCCGCCTCGGTGAGCCAGCTTTTCGCGCTGAGTTCGGTACCGGTGGCGGGCTTGATGATGCGGCTGTTATCTAGGCGAGTCATTCCGGGGCTCCGGCGAAATTGAGGCAGGCGGTGAGGATCTGGGCGAGCGCGTCGCGCATCGGCGCGGCACGGGCCTCGTCATAGGGGGTGGGCCAATGGCCCTCGTCGAACGTCGCGGGCTCGTCGATATAGCCTCGGCAGGCCAGCTCCATCTGGATGGCATGGACGCCTTGTTCGGGCCGGCCATAGTGGCGCGTGGTCCAGCCCCCGCGAAAGCGGCCGTCGGTTACCCGGCTCCACGGCGTGGCGGCGCAGGCGGCCTCGACTGCTCGGGTGAGCGCGGGCGCGCAGGTGGTGCCGCCATTGGTGCCGATGTTGAACTGGGGCAGTTCGCCATCGAACAGACGGGGGACATGGCTGCGGATCGAATGGGCGTCGTAGAGCACGACTTTGGGGTGGATCGCCCGCAACCGGGCGATCTCCGCCTCGATCGCGGCGTGATAGGGATCGAACCATGTGGCGCGGCGCCGGGCGATCTCATCGGCATCCGGGCGCTGGAGGGGCTCGCCGTCGAAGGTCGTGGTCGGGCAAAGCTCGGTCGTCGCCTGGCCGGGATAGAGCGAGGCGCCCGACGGATCGCGATTCGCGTCGATCACGCTGCGCGAGATCGTGGTGCGGATCATGGTCGCGCCCAGGCCGGCGGCGAAGTCGTAGAGCCGATCGATCCACCAGTCGGCATCCTTGCGGGCGAGCCAAGGCGAAGTGAACGCGATCTCCGCCGGAATGTCCGTTCCGGTATGTGGAAAGGCGACGATCAGCGGCGCCTCGCCGCGATGGACCTCCAGCCAGCTCATGCGACCCCCGGCAGCGTGATCGCCGCTGCCTCGGCTACCGCACCGGCGCGGACCAGGGCGGTGGCGGCCTCGATATCGGGGTGGAAATGCCGGTCATGGTCGAGCGCTGGCACCTCGCGGCGCAACCGGGCGCGAACGCGCTCCAGCGCCTCCGACGAAGTGAGCCCGGCATGGAAATCGCAGCCTTGGGCAGCGGCGAGCAGCTCGATGCCGATCACGCCGGCGCAGTTCGCCGCCATGTCGAGCAGGCGGCGGGCGCCGTGCGCGGCCATCGAGACATGGTCCTCCTGATTCGCCGAGGTCGGGATCGAATCGACACTGGCCGGCATGGCGCGCTGCTTGTTCTCGGAGACGAGCGCGGCGGCGGTCACCTGGGGGATCATGAAGCCCGAATTGAGCCCGGGCCGGGGAGTGAGGAAGGCGGGCAGGTTCGACAGGGCGGGATCGACCAGCATCGCGATGCGGCGCTCGGCGATCGAACCGATCTCGCAGATCGCCAGCGCGATCATGTCTGCCGCGAAGGCGACCGGCTCGGCGTGGAAATTGCCGCCGGACAGCGCCTCGTCGGTATCCGGGAAGATCAGGGGGTTGTCGGAGACGCCGTTCGCCTCGGTCTCCAGCGTCGTGCCTGCCTGGCGCAGCAGGTCGAGCACCGCGCCCATCACCTGGGGCTGGCAGCGCAGGCAATAGGGGTCCTGCACGCGCGGATCATTGTCGCGGTGCGAGGCGCGGATCGCGGAGCCCTGCATGAGGGTGCGCAGCGTCTCGCCGACCGCGATCTGACCGGGATGGCGGCGCAATTGATGGATGCGCGGGTCGAACGGCGCATCGGTGCCCTTGGCCGCCTCGGTCGAGAGCGCGCCGGTGACGAGGGCGGCCCGGAACAGCGTCTCGGTCTCGAACAGCCCGGCAAGGGCGTTGGCGGCGGAGAATTGAGTGCCGTTGAGCAGGGCGAGCCCTTCCTTGGGGCCGAGGGTGACGGGCGCGAGGCCGGCCTCGGCCAGCGCCTGCGCGGCTGGCAGCACGCGGCCATCGACCTCGATCGAGCCCATGCCGATCATCGTCGCCGCCATATGAGAGAGCGGGGCGAGGTCGCCGCTCGCGCCCACGGATCCCTGGCTCGGCACCACCGGCGCCAGCCCCCGGGCCAGCATCGCCTCGAGCAGCGCCACCGTCGCCGGCTGCACGCCCGAAGCGCCCTGGGCGAGGCTGGCGAGCTTGAGCGCCAGCATCAGCCGGACGACCGTGGCGGGCGAGGGCGCGCCGATCCCGGCGGCATGGCTGAGCACGATGTTGCGCTGGAGCGTGGCCAGGTCCTCGGCCTCGATCCGCACGCTGGCGAGCTTCCCGAAGCCGGTGTTGATGCCATAGACGGGCTCGCCCCACGCCAGGATGCGCGCCACCGCGGCCGCGCTCTCGGCGATGCGCGGGGCGGCGGCGGGGTCGAGCTTCGGTACCGCGCCGCGCCAGATCGCGCGCCATTCGGCCAGCGGCACCGCGCCGGGGATCAGCAGGATTTCGGTCATTGGCCCTTCCAGATGCGGGCATGGAGCGGATTCAGCCCCATGCGATAGACAAGCTCGGCCGGCCGCTCGACGTCCCAGATCGCGAGGTCGCAGGACTTGCCGGGTTCGATGGTGCCGATTTCGTGGCGGAGGCCCAGCGCCCGTGCCGCCTCGCGGGTCACGCCGGCCAGGCATTCCTCCACGGTAAGGCGGAACAGCGTCGCGGCCATGTTCATCACCAGCAACGGGCTGGTGAGCGGCGAGGTGCCCGGGTTGCAATCGGTGGCAAGCGCGATCGGCACGCCCGCGTCACGCAGCGCCTGGACCGGCGGCAATCTGGTCTCGCGGACGAAATAGAAGGCGCCGGGCAGGAGCGTGGCGACCGTGCCCGCCGCGGCCATCGCCGCGATCCCGGCATCGTCGAGATATTCGAGATGGTCCGCGGACAGCGCGCCATGCGAAGCGGCGAGCGCCGCGCCATGCTGGTTGGAAAGCTGCTCGGCATGGAGCTTCACGCGCAGCCCATGCGCCCGGGCGGCTTCGAGGACCCGTCCGGTCTCCTGGGGGGTGAAGCCGATATCCTCGCAAAAGGCATCCACCGCATCCGCCAGCCCGGCCTTGGCCACGGCCGGGATCATCGTCTCGCAGACGAGATCGACATAGCCGGCGCGGTTATCGGCATATTCGGGGGGCAGGGCATGGGCGCCGAGAAAGGTGGTCGCGATCCGGACCTTGCGCTCGCGGCCCAGCGCCCCGGCCGCGCGCAGCATCTTCAGCTCGTCCTCGAGCGACAGGCCATAGCCGGACTTGACCTCGACCGTGGTTGCCCCTTCGGCGATCAGCGCGTCGAGCCGGGGCAGCGCGCTCGCCACCAGCTCGGCCTCGCTTGCCGCCCGGGTGGCGCGCATCGTCGAGACGATCCCGCCGCCGGCCCGCGCGATCTCCGCATAGCTCGCGCCTTGCAGACGCAGCTCGAACTCATGCGCCCGGTCGCCGCCATGGACCAGGTGCGTGTGGCAATCGATCAGCCCGGGGGTGATCCAGCGGCCCGCGCAATCGATCGTCTCGGCGGCGGCGGGCGCCTCGCCGGCCGGGCCGACCCAGGCGATGCGGCCGTCCTTCGCCGCCAGGGCGCCATGCTCGACGACGCCCATCCCGGGGGCCGCCATCGTCGCGATCCGTGCATTGGTCCAGAGTCGGTCCATGCGCGCATCCTTGCCTGCTTGGTTGATTATGTCTAGACATAATGAAAGGCCCGTCGCACACTTTGTTCGTCATCCCGGCGGCGGTCGGGATCTCGCGCGGCTCTTGTCCCGCAATCGCCTGAAGTCCCGGCTTCCGCCGGGATGATGGAGAAGGGGCGGGAATGACGAGAATGGGAAGGCCTGGATGGATCTCTGGTTCGAAACTGCACTGCTCCCCGGCGGCTGGGCCGAGCGCGTTACCGTGCGCGTCACAGAAGGGCGTATTGCGCGGGTGCTGCCCGGCACCGATCCGGCGCCCGGCGCCGAGCGCCATCGCGTGGGGGTCCCGGGCCTCGGCAATGTCCATAGCCATGGCTTCCAGCGTGGCATGGCCGGGCTCAGCGAGCGTCGTGGCCGGCCCGACGACGATTTCTGGAGCTGGCGCGAGATCATGTACCGGTTCCTCGACCGGCTTACGCCTGAGGACATCGCCGCGATCACGGCCCTGGCCTATGTCGAGATGCTGGAGACCGGCTACACGCGTGTCGGCGAGTTCCACTATCTCCACAACGATGTGGACGGCGCGCGCTATGCCGATCCCGCCGAGACTGCCGGGGCGATCGCCCACGCCGCGGAGCGGACGGGCATCGGACTGACCCTGCTCCCCGTCTTCTATGCGCACAGCGATTTCGGCGGACTGCCGGCCAAGCCCGGCCAGCGCCGCTTCCTGTCGGATATCGACGGCTTCGCGAAGCTGGTCGAGGCGAGCCGCGCCAGGCTGCCCGCCGACGCGGTGCTCGGCGTCGCGCCGCACTCGCTGCGCGCGGTCACGCCGGAAGAGCTGCGGGCGGTCACGGCGCTGACCACGGGCCCGCTCCACATCCATGCCGCCGAACAGACGAAGGAAGTCGAGGCCTGCCTCGCCTGGAGCGGCGCGCGGCCGGTGGAGTGGCTGCTCGACAATCTGGGCATCGACCGGCGCTGGACGCTGATCCACGCCACCCACCTGACCGAAGCCGAGACCGATCGCCTTGCCGCCTCGGGCGCGGTGGCGGGCCTTTGCCCGGTCACCGAGGCCAATCTCGGCGACGGCATCTTCCCTGCCGAGCGCTATCTCGCGGCCGGCGGGAAGATCGCCACGGGCACCGACTCCAACATCCAGATCGACGCCGCGCACGAACTTCGCGCGATCGAATATTCGCAGCGCCTCTCGCTCCGGCGCCGCGCGATCCTGTCGCCGGAGGGTGCCTCGGTCGGCGAGACATTGTTCGGCGCGGCGCTCCGGGGCGCGGGGCAGGCGCTCGGTGTCGAAACGGGGATTGCGCCCGGCGCTCCCGCCGATATCGTGAGCCTGAACATGGACCATCCAGGCTTTGCCGGCGCTTCGGCCGACACGCTTCTCGATCGCTGGATCTTCGCGGGCCGTGCCGGCGCGATCGACTGCGTCTGGCGCGCCGGCACGCTGCGGGTCGTCGGCGGAAAGCACCGGGAGAGCGAGGCTATCGCTAATCATTATCGGAAAACCCTGGAGCGCCTGCTCGGGTGACGCTGCAGGAACGCATCCGCTCGGACATCGAGGAACGCATCCGCTCGGGGGAATTGCGGCCCGGCGACCGCATTCCCTTCGAGCATGAGCTGGTCGCGCGTTATGGCTGCGCCCGTGCCACGGTCAGCAAGGCGCTGGAACGGCTCGCCCATGCCGGGCTGATCGAGCGCCGGCGCAAGGCCGGCTCCTTCGTCGCGCATCCCCAGGTCCATGCCGCGGTGTTGGCGGTGCCCGATCTCGCCCAGCTGATCGCGGCGCGGGGCGAGGCCTATGGCTGGGCGCTCGATACCTGCCGGGTGGTCAATCGCGATCCGGATATCGAGGTCTCGGGCATTCCGGCGCCCGCGCTGCTGATCGAGGGCGTGCATTTCGCCGGGGAGCAGCCCTTCGCCCTCGAGCGCCGGCTGATCGCGCTCGACACCGTGCCGGTGCCCCGCGCCGACACGTTCGAGACCGAGGCGCCCGGCTCCTGGCTGCTCCACCATGTCCCCTGGACCGATGCGCGCCACCGCATCCGCGCCGTCTCCGCCGGCGGCCCGCTGGCCAGGAAATTGAAGCTCGATGCCCATGCGGCCTGCCTCCAGGTCGAGCGCTGGACCTGGCGCGCGGGCAGGGCGGTGACGTTCGTCCGCCAGACCTTCCCCGGGGATCGCTACGACCTGGTCGCGGAGTTCACGCCGGGGGGATGACAAGATGGGCGGGACAATCACACCGAACCGGGGCCTTTCCCTTTTCGCCCAGTTCGATAGGCTGGCCGGATGAACCTGCGGCACATCGAAATCTTCCACGCCGTCTATGTGAACGGCTCGGTCAGCGGGGCCGCGCGCGCGCTCAACGTGTCGCAGCCCTCGGTTTCCAAGATGCTGCGCCATGCCGAGAGCCTGCTCGGCTTCCAGCTTTTCCACCGCACCAATGGCCGCCTCGTCCCCACCGAGGATGCGCACACCCTGTTCACCGAAGTCTCGGAGATCCAGGACCGCGTCTATGCGCTGCGCGAGGCGGGGCGGAACCTCAAGCGCGGGGCCGGCGGCATGCTACGCGTCTCGGCGCTGCCGTCGCTGGCCCTCAACGCGCTGCCCACCGCCGTCGCGCGCTTCATGCGGGGGCATGAGGGCGTCCGCTTCGATCTCCAGACTGTTCATCACGACGATCTGCTCCGCAAGCTCTACGAGCGCGAGACCGATGTCGCGATCGCCTATGAAGTGCCCCATGCCGCGCCGATCGGCCATCGCTGGCTGGGCGAGGGCGAGCTGGTGGTGCTCTATCGCGAGGAGGACATGCCCGACGCGCCGCCGCGCATCGAGCTGGAGCGGCTGCGCGGCCGCCCGTTCATCAGCCTCGCCAATAGCGGCCCGATCGGCCAGCTGTTCAGCCAGGAATGCGCGCGGCTCGAGCTCGATCTCGACGAAGTGATCTCGGCCCGTACCTTCTACATCGCCACCGCGCTGGTCGCGCAGGGCGTGGGGATGACGGTGGTGGACAGTTTCACCGCCCAGGCCTCGCTCGTCCCCGGCCTCGCGATGCGGCCGCTCAAGCCGCAACTCACCTTCGACGTGCACGCGATGTTCCTGCTCAACCGGCCGCCCACCGCGCTCGCCACCGATTTCCTCAAGGCGCTCGCCAAGGTGATCGATACGCCATAACGGCTGGCTATGCCGAGGCGCGCATTCGCTATGCGCGGCGCCCGATGCGGGCGGGATAGCGTTATCACCCAATGATACCGGCACCTTACCTCCTCTACCTCGGTCACAGCACCGATTTCGTGGGCATCAAGACCTCGCGTGGCCTGGCCGAATTCCGGCGCGGCGATTGCGTGGGCGAGTTCCGCCACGACGACAGTCCGCTCACGCTCGGCCTGCCGCGCATGACCATCGCGGAAGGCGCGGCGGCGGGCGCGAAGACGCTCGTCCTCGGCATCGCCAATTCGGGCGGCGTCATGGGCGGCGACCTGGTGCGCGACGCGATGGCGGCGCTGGAGGCGGGGATGAACATCGCCGCCGGCCTCCACCAGCGGCTGCGCGACGTGCCCGAGCTGGCCGCGCTCGCCAGAGAGAAGGGCCTGCAGCTCTTCGACGTGCGCGATCCCCCGGCGGACATGCGGGTCGGCACCGGATATGCCAGGGCCGGCCGCCGCCTGCTGACGGTCGGCACCGATTGTTCGGTGGGCAAGATGTACACCACGATCGCGCTCGCCGATGCGCTCAAGGCGCGCGGCGAGAAGGCCGATTTCCGGGCCACGGGCCAGACCGGCATCCTGATCGCCGGGGCCGGCGTGCCGATCGACGCGGTCGTCGCCGATTTCATCTCGGGCGGCATCGAGATGCTGGCGCCCGAGCGCACCGATGGCGGCTGGGACCTGATCGAGGGTCAGGGCTCGCTCTTCCATCCGAGCTTCGCCGGCGTCTCGACCGGCCTGCTCCACGGCGCCCAGCCCGAGGCGATCGTGCTCTGCCACGATCCCAGCCGCGGCCATATGCGCGGCTTGCCGGGCCGGGCGCTGCCGGGCCTGCGGGAATGCCTGGAGGCCAATCTCCAGGTCGCGCGCCTGACCAGCCCGGACGTGCGCGCGGTCGGCGTGTGCCTCAACACTTCCCGCATGGAAGCGGACGCGGCGCGCGCGCTTTGCCGGCAGATCGAGGCGGATCTCGGCCTGCCCTGTACCGATCCAATCGCCTTCGGGGTCGAGGCGATCATCGACGAGTTGCTATGCACCGAACCCTCACGGCCCGCCACGACCGCTTCGCGCTGACCAGGCCCTTCCGCATCGCGCGCGGAGTGAGGACCGAGGCCGATATGGTCACGGTCTCGATCCGCGCCGGGGCGCTGGAAGGCAAGGGCGAGGGCGTGCCCCATGCCCGCCATGGCGGGAGCGTCGAGAATGCGCTCGCGGCGATCGAGGGCGTCCGCCCGGCGATCGAGGCGGGCGCGGGGCGCGAGGAGCTGCTGGCGCTCCTTCCCGCCGGCGCAGCCCGCAACGCGGTTGACTGCGCGCTGTGGGACCTGGAGGCGCGCGGAGCCGGGAGGAGCGTTGCCGCGCTGCTCGGCGCGCCGGAGCCCGAGCCGGTCGCCAGTGCGCGCACCATCGTGATCGACACGCCGATGATGATGGGCTGCGCCGCGCGGCGCCTCGCGCAGGCGCCGCTGCTCAAGGTGAAGGTCGATGGCCGCCTGCCCGATGCGCAGATCCGCGCCGTCCGCGCCGCCGCGCCCGACGCCCGGCTGATCGTCGATCCCAACGAGAGCTGGGACGCCCGGCTGGTCGAGGCGATGCAGCCGGTGCTCGCCGAACTGAAGGTCGATCTGCTCGAACAGCCCGTGGCGGCCGCGATCGATGCGTGCCTCGAGACCTTTCGTCCGCTCGTGCCGATCGCCGCCGACGAGTCGCTCCATACCCGCGAGGATCTCGACCAGGTCGCGCGCCGCTACCAGGTGGTGAACGTGAAGCTCGACAAGGCCGGCGGCCTGACCGAGGGGCTGCGCCTGGCCGAAGCCGCCCGCGCGCGCGGCCTCGGCCTGATGACCGGTTGCATGGTCAGCTCCTCCTTGTCGGTCGCGGCGGCGCTGCACCTCGCCCGCATGTCGGATTTCGTCGATCTTGACGGTCCGATCTGGCTCGCCAAGGATCGCCCCGGTGGGGTCGAGGACCGCGGCGGGACGCTCTATCCGCCACTTCCGGGATTTTGGGGAACGCCATGAAGATCGCGCTGCTGCTGGGGACTGCCGCTCTCTCACTGGGCGCCGCCGCGCCGCTTCCGCCGAAAAAGGTCGATCTGCTGATCCGCGGCGGCACGATCTATACCGGCTCCGACGCGCCCTTTGTCGGCGATGTCGCGGTCAAGGGCGATCGCATCCTTGCGGTCGGCGCGCATGCGAATGTGCTCGCCGCGCGCGTGATCGAAGCGAAGGGGATGATCGTCGCCCCCGGCTTCATCGATCCGCACACCCATATGGGCGACGATCTCGCATCGGCGGATCCGAAGAAGCGCCTGATCCCGGCCTTTCTGATGCAGGGCGTCACCACCGCGTTCATCGGCAATGACGGCGGCGGCAGCCCGGACCTGGCCAAGGTCCTCGGCAGCGCTGCGACCCGGCCGGTGGGCATCAACTATGCCGCCTGGGTCGGCTTCGGCGCGGTGCGCGAGATGGTGGTGGGCGAGGATGCCCGCGATCCCACCCCCGCCGAGCTGGAGCGGATGAAGGGCCTGGTCGCCGGCGCGATGTGCCAGGGCGCGCTCGGCCTTTCCACGGGCCTGTTCTACGCGCCCCAGAGCTTCGCCAAGACCGAGGAAGTGATCGAGCTCGCCAAGGAAGCGGGCAAGCGCGGTGGGAGCTATGACAGCCATATCCGCGACGAGAGCAGCTATACGGTGGGCCTGGCCGCCGCGATCGACGAGGCGATCCGCATCGGGCGCGAGGGCAGGCTGCCCGCGCATATCAGCCACATCAAGGCGCTGGGCGTCGACGTGCAGGGCCAGGCGCCCGCGATCATCGCCAAGATCGACGCGGCCCGGGCCCGCGGCGAGAAGGTCACCGCCAACCAATATCCCTGGTCGGCGTCGGGCACGAGCCTGGTCGCCTCGCTCGTCCCGCTCTGGGCGCAGGACGGAGGTCGCCCGGCGCTGCTCAAGCGCTTCGACGATCCCGCGCTGGCCGAGAAGATGCACGCCGGCATGATCGAGAATCTCCGCAAGCGCGGCGGGGCGGGCAAGCTGCTGATCGTCGAGGGCAAGTACCGGAACCGCTATCTCGATGCGGTCGCGAAGGAGATGAACCTGTCGCCGGTCGATGCCGCGATCGCCGTGATCCGCATCGGCGATCCCGGCACCGTCTCGTTCAACCAGAGCGAGGCGGACATCGCCGCCTTCATGCGCCAGCCCTGGGTGATGACCGGGTCCGATGCCTCGGGCGGCCATCCGCGCGTCTATGGCTCCTTCGCCCGCAAGTACGACAAATACGTCAAGACCGACCATGTGATCACCCTGCGCCAGTTCATCGAGCGAAGTTCGGCGCTGACCGCCGATACGTTCGGGCTGGAGGGCCGCGGCCATCTGCGCGCCGGCGCCTTCGCCGACATCGTGGTGTTCGATCCGCGCAGCTATGCCTCGCGCGCCACCTATGAGCAGCCGGCGCTGCTGGCGGCGGGGGTGCGGACCGTGCTGGTCAACGGCGTGCTCGCGGTCGACAAGGGGGCGATGACCGGCAAGGCCGCCGGCCGCGCGCTGGCGCACAAGCCCACCTCCGGGACGTGCAACTGATGGGCTGGTGGTTCGGCATCGCCCTGTGGAAGCGCGTGCTCGCCTTCCTCGTCCTCGGCGTGGTCTTCGCGCTGCTGGTGCCGCAGGGCGCGCCCTGGGTGCAGTTCGTCGGCGACCTGTTCGTCCGCGCGATCCGCATGCTCGTCGCGCCGATCGTGCTGGTCACCATCGCCTCGGGCATCACCACGCTCGCCGATCCCAAGCGGCTCGGGAGTCTCGGCGGGCGCACGGTCGGCATGTTCGCGCTGACCACCTTCATCGCCGTCTCTGTGGGTATGCTGGTCGCGGCGATCGTCCAGCCCGGCATCGGCGCGCCGCTCGGCACGGCCGAGGCGCATGTGCTCGGCAAGCCGGTCACGCCCTATGAGCAGCTGATCAACATCATCCCGACCAACATCTTCGATGCGCTGGCCAAGGGCGACATGCTGGCGCTGATCTTCACCTCGATCCTGATCGGCTGCGGCACCGTGGTGGCGGGGGAGGCGGGCAAGCCCTTCGCCAACCTGCTGCAATCGACTTCGGCGGTGCTGCTGCGCGTCGTCGGCCTGGTGATGGAGGCGACGCCCTTCGGCGTGTTCGCGCTGATCGCCAATGCCGTCGCGGCGAACGGCGCCGCGGTGTTCGTCCATGTCGGCTGGCTGGCGCTGGCGGTGGTGCTCGGCTCGCTGATCCAGATGCTGGTGGTGCACAGCCTGCTCCTGCGCTTCGTCGCGCGGTTGCCGCTGCTGCCCTTCTTCCGCGGCATCGTCGACGCGCTGGCGGTGGCCTTTTCCACGGCCTCGAGCGGCGCGACGCTGCCGGTGGCGATGCGTGTCTCCGAGCAGAATCTGGGCATCGGCCGCTCGGTCTTCTCCACCGTGCTGCCGCTCGGCGCGAGCATCGGCAAGGACGGCACGGCGATGTATGTCGGCCTGCTCTCGATGTTCGCGCTGCAGGCGTTTGGCGTGCACCTGACGCCGACCGTCTATGCGACGGTGCTGTTCACCGGCGCGCTCGCCGCGTTCGGCACGGCGCCGGTGCCATCGGCCTCGCTGTTCATGCTCGCGGCGGTGCTGAGCGCGGTGGGCGTCTCGCCGGAACAGACTGCCCTGGTGGTCGGATTCGTGCTGCCCTTCGACCGGCTGCTCGACATGACGCGGACGGTGCCGAGCGCCTCGGCCAACCTCACCGTGGCGACCCTGGTGGCGCGCTGGGAAGGCGAGCTGGACGAGGAAGTCTATCGCGCGGCGGACCGGGCCTAGGGCAGTTCCCCTCCCTGAAAGGGAGGGGCTGGGGTGGATTTTTGCACGCTATACGGAGCAGTCAGGCGATCGGTTTCGGTATCGCCGAGCCTCCACCCACCCCCATCCCTCCCTTTCAGGGAGGGGAGTCAGTCGAGCGAGACCTCGCGCCCCGCTACCCATACCCGCTTGACCGAGTAGAGGTCGCGAAAGGTCAGGTCCGGTGCCCCGCCGGTCAGCACCAGGTCGGCGCGCATGCCCTTGCGGATCGTGCCCTCGGTCTTCCGGCGCCCCATGATGTCGGCGCTCACCCGCGAGCCGGCCTCGATCGCCTCGGCCGGAGTGAAGCCCAGCTCGTTCAGGATGCGCATCTCGCGCAGCGCGCCGAAGCCGGGATAGACGCCCTCGATGCCCGTGTCCGTGCCCACGCCGATGCGGATCCCGGCCGCCTTCAGCCGGCGGATATTCTCGCGCATGATCTGCCAGCGCTTGCTGTCATAGGGCGCGATCGCCTCGCCCTTGGCCAGCCGCGCGGTCTCACGCTCGCGCTGCTCGGGGGTGAGCATCGCCAGCTCCTCGGGGGCCAGCATGCGCGTCTCGAGCGGCTCATAGGTCGCCAGCGTGGCGACATAGGCCATGTGGTGCTTCCGCATCAGGCCGATCAGCTCGTCGTCGACCAGCGCGTCGCCCACGCCGTGCGCCACCGAGTCCACCCCGGCGCGTGCGGCGATCTTGGCGCCCTCCAGCGTCACCGTGTGCGTCATCACCTTGATCCCCGCCTTGTGCGCATCGGCGACGATCGCGGCGAGGGTCGGTTCGTCCATGCTCGGACGGTCGGGGCGGTTGGGGTCGCCGTAGCGCCAGCCGTCGTTGAACACCTTCACCATGTCGGGCTTGTAGGGCAGCGCCTTGGCCATGGCGGCGTGCGCCTCGGCCGGGGTGGTGACCTGGAGCGTGATCGCGTTGGTGAACTGGCTCTCGGTGCCGTGCCCGTCGGGCACGCCGAGCCGCACCGCGAGGGTGAGGTGCGGGGTGTCCGCCTGGAGCGCGCGGATGCCGGGCATCATCTCCGTAGAGACCGAGAATTCGTTCACGCTGGTCACGCCGGCGCGCAGATAAGGCAGATAGAAGCGGTGGAGCGACGCCGCTTCGGTGAACGCCTCGCGCCGCGTGTGAATGTGCAGGTCGTGCAGGCCGGGGATCAGCGTGAGCCCGGTCGCGTCGATCACTTGCGTTCCCTCGGGCACGCGCAGCTTCTTGCCCACCCGGCTGACCTTGCCGCCTTCGATCAGCACGTCGGCGATCTTCGCCGGCTTGCCGATGCCCTCGAACACGCGCGCGCCATGGATCAGCGTCGCGCGTTCCTGCGCCTGCGCCCCGTTCGCCCCGGCCAGTGCCGCCGCCACCATCAGCCACCTCATTTCAGATGCCCGTCGAAGAAGGAAATGGTGCGGCGATAGGCGGTGAGCCAGTCCGCATAGCGGAAGAATTCATGGCGCTCATTGGGGAACACCAGCACCTCGTGCGGGATGCGCCGTGCCGCCAGCTCGCGGGCGAGCAGCAGCGACTGGCCGAAATCGACATTCCGGTCGTCATCGCCGTGCACGAGCAGCACCGGCGAGCGCCAGGTGCCGATCGCGCCCATCGGCGAGCTGTCCCACTGTTTCTGCCGCGCGGCCGCCTGTTGCTCGGGGGACAGGTTGTTCTCGACATTGCGCAGCATGGTGTGGACGCCGTGGAAGTCCGCGCCCGCCTTGAACAGGTCGCTGTTCCGCGCCAGCGCCAGCGCGGTCAGATAGCCGCCCCAGCTGCCGCCCCAGATGCCGATCCGGCCGGGCGCCACGTCCTTCTGCGCCGCGAGCCAGCGCCCGCCGGCGAGCACGTCGCGATATTCGGAGGCGCCGTCGCGGGCGATCCCCGGCGCATCGCGGAACGCCTGTCCATAGCCGGTGCCGCTGCGATAATTGACCGAGAGCACCGTATAGCCCCGCGCTGCCAGCGCCTGGTTCATCACATAGGCGTTCGAATAATATTGGGCATGGTGGAAGCCGAGCAGCATCTGGCGCCGCGGCCCGCCATGGACGAAGACCAGAGCCGGGCGCGGGCCCTTGCCCTGGCCACGGAACAGTTGGGCATGCACGGTAACGCCGTCCTCGGCGCGGTAGGTCACCGCCTCGGGCGCCACCGCGCCCTTCAGCTCCGCCGTGTCGCCCAGCGGCGCCAGGCCCTTCGCCAGCACCGGATGGGCCGGATGGCGCGCATCGGCGGCGATCCCCGCCAGCAGCCCGCCCGCGAAGACGGGCAGGCTCTCGCTGCCCTTGCCGTCGGTCACGCGCTTCGCCGCCCCGCCGCTTGCCGGCACCTGCCAGAAATGCCGCCGATCGGCCTCGTCGGCATTGGCGGCGAAGGTAACCATGTCGTCGGCGCCGAGCACGAAGGTCTCGACCTCGAACCCGCCGGCGGTCAGCGCCTGGGGCTCGCCGCCCTTGGCCGCGTCGATCGCATAGACGTGCAGGAAGCCGCTTCGCTCCCAAGGGAAGAGCAGCCGGCCGCCCTTGCTCCACCAGAGATTGTGCTGGCGCGTGCCGTAATAGCGGCCGCCCATGCCCTGGGGGGCGGTCCAGACCGTGCGGGCCTTGCCCGTCGCGGCGTCGGCCACCCGGATCGACCAATAGGGGCCGCCGTCCCGCGCCGCGCCGGCGGGCGGATCGAGATACTGGATATAGGCGACCTGGTCCCCACCGGGCGAAAGCGCCGGCTCCACCGAATAGCCGAGCGCCGGCTCCATATAGGTCAGCCGGCCGCCATCCGCGTCGAGCAGCGCGACGAAGGCGTGATCGTTGCGATTGTCGACGAAGAGCAGCCGCTTGCCGTCGGGCGTCCATTTCAGGTCGCTGACCTCGCCCGGAACCGCGGCGATCCGCGCCGCCTTGCCCGCCTGCCACAGCCACAGCTCGCCGCGCCGGGTGAAGGCGATGCGCTGCCCGTCGGGCGAGAAAACGGGCAGGTGTCCGTCTCCGATCGGTGTGGGATCTCCACCGTCTTCAACGACGAACACCTGCTGCCCCGGCGTGAACGCGGCCGAGGCGGTATTGGGGATCTTGCCGTCGGGGAACTCGTCGTCCCCGCCGCGCACATATGCCAGGCGCCGGCCGTCGGGGCTGAGCGCCGGATCGTAGAGCATCATGCCGTCGTCCTCGGCATGGCGCGTGACCTGCCGGGCCTGCCGCCCCGCATCCGCCACCCACAGGTTGCGCACGCCGGCGCGGTTCTCCACCCAGGCGAAGCGCGGCACGTCGCGTGCGCCGGCCATCTGGCTGGCGACCGGCAGGGCGAGCGCCGCGGCCAGGTCGTCGGTCTGGGCCAGCGCCGGCGGGGCGAACGCCACCACCATCGCGGCCAGGGGTTTCAAGGTGGCCCGCATCAGGTTCATGCCGCGAAGGTGCCGGGCCGATGTTGCCCGTACAATGCCGGCATGCGCCATGGTTATGCCCGGGCGACTCCTCTGAATGATCGCGGGTTTGCAGGCTCGGTGGCGGGAGTTACGCTTGCGGCATGAAGCATTTCGTCCTCGGCATCGCCCTTACGCTCGCCACGCCCGCGCTCGCCCAGCAGACGCTGGAGCAGCGCGTCGCCGCCAAGCTTGCCGAGGCGCCGACCGGCACGCGCTTTGGCCTGGTCGTGGCCGACGACACGGGCCGGGAGATCGTGGCGATCAATCCCGACGGCCGCTTCATCCCCGCCTCGAACACCAAGGTCTACACCACCGCCGCCGCCTTCGCGAACCTGCCCGGCATCAACCAGCCCGATGCCATCGGCGGCGCCGCGGTGCGCCTGGAGGGCGACGATGTGGTGCTGGAGGGGCGCGGCGATGCCCGCCTGTCGAGCGCGGACGACTGCACGGTCGACTGTCTTGCCACGCTTGCCGACGCGGTCGCGGCGAAGACGAGGCAGGTCCGAAACATCGTCGGCGACGACACGATCTTCCCCGACCAGCGCTGGGGCCCGGGGATGAGCTGGAACAACATCCCCAGCTCCTCCGGCACCGGCGCTTCGGCGCTGACGCTCGACGACAATGAGCTCAAGCTCACGGTTTCTCCGGCCAAGGCGGGGGAGGCGGCGAAGGTCGAGCTCTGGCCCTATTTCGGCGTCGACAACCAGGCGAGGACCGTTGCGGGCGCGGAGACCGAGTTGAGCTGGGACCGTGATCCCAACGGCAAGCAACTGCGCATCACCGGGACGATCGGCGCGGATGCCAAGCCGCGCACCTGGAAGCTCGGTATCGACGACCCTGCCGACTATGCGGCGTGGCGCCTGAAGGTGCTGCTCGAGGCGCGCGGCGTAAAGGTGAAGGGCAATGCCAGCGCTCGCCACCGGCCGCTGCGGCCGCAGGACGATCCCGAATATCGCGAGAAGAAGGGCCTGCCGCTCGTCCGGTTCGAGCCGACGCAGCAAGTCCTGGCCAGGCTGACGCCGCCGCCTCTGGCCGAGGACCTCAAGCATATCAACAAGGTCAGCCAGAATCTTCATGCCGAGCTCGCGCTGCGCCGCGTCGCCTCTCTGCGCGGCAGCGGTTCGATTGCCGACGGCATGGCGCAGGTCGAGAAGGTGCTGGAGACAGCGGGCGTGCCGCGCACCGCCTGGGACTTTTCCGACGGCTCGGGGATGTCGAGCTACAACCGGGTGAGTCCGCGCGGCTCGGTGCTGCTGCTGCGCTGGGTCGCCGCCCAGCCCTGGGGCGCGCAGTTCCGCGACACGCTGCCGATCGGCGGGGTGGACGGCACGCTGGCCCGCCGCTTCAAGGGCACGCCGCTGGAGGGCAAGATCTTCGCCAAGACCGGCACGCTCAACGCCACCAACGCGCTCGCCGGCTATTTCACCGGGGCAAGCGGCAAGACTTATATCTTCGCCTTCTACGCCAACGACGTGCCGCAGGACGCGAGCGCGACCAAATATCTGGACGACGCGCTGAACATCGTGGCGGCGGGGAACTAGCCTTCTCCCTCTCCCCTGCAGGGGAGAGGGAGAAGTGGATCACTTCTTCGCCGCGCCGTCCTCCGCCTGCTTCAGCACGCGCAGCACGTTGCCGCTCCAGATCTTCTCAATATCGGTATCGGAGAAGCCCTCGCGGCGCAGCCGGGCGGTGATCTTGGGCAGGGCGGTGATGTCCTCCATGCCGCGCACGCCGCCGCCGCCGTCCCAATCGGCGCCGATGCCGACATGATCGACGCCCATCACCGCGATGCAGTGAAGCAGGCTCTTCATGAACAGCTCGAAATCGGCACCCTGATAGGGATTGGTCGCGTCCGCCTTGGCCTTGTCGGCGATCAGCTTGCGCTGGTCCTCCGCCGAAAGCGCCCACCAGTCGTCCTGCCGGTTGGAAATCCTGTTCCGTGCCTCGTCATGGTCGCCCTCGACCAGGTAGACGCTGTTCACCTGGAGCACGCCGCCCGCCTTGGCCAGCTTGCGCATGCGCTCGTCGTCCAGGTTGCGCGGGTGGTTGAAGATCGCCCTCGGCCCCGAATGCGAGGCGATGATCGGCACCTTGGACAGCGCCAGCGCCTGGTCGAACACGTCGTCCGACGAATGGCTGACGTCGATCAGCATGCCCAGCCGGTTCATCTCGGCCACCCATTGCTTGCCGAGCGGCGACAGGCCGTTCCACTGCTTCACCTTGTCGGTGGCGCTGTCGCCGAACTGGTTGTTGCGGAAATGGATCGGCCCGGCCATCCGCACGCCCTGGTCGTAATACCATTTGAGCAATGTCAGGTCGGTGCCCAGCGGATAGCTGTTCTCGATCGACTGGAAGACGATGCGCTTGCCCGCCTTGGCGATGCGATAGGCATCCTCGGGCGTGGTCGCGAATTCCATCTTGTCGGCATTGGCGGCGACGACGCGCTGGATCCACATCTCGCGGGTCAGCGCCGCGTTGCGCGCCTTCGCATAGCCCTCGGGCGTCAGCGGCCCCTGGCCGGTATAGATCACGAAGAAGCCGCCATCGAGCCCGCCCTGCTCCATGCGCGGCAGGTCGACCTGGCTCTTGTCGAAGTCGCGGTCGTGCCAGCGATCGAACTTCCAGCCCGGATGCTCGAACAGCTCGGGCGTGTCGAGATGCGTGTCGAGCACCAGCATCTGGTCGTGGGCCAGCCGGTCGGCGGGGCTGGGCGTGTCGCTATCGGGCCCGGACAGGGCGATGGCGAGGGCTAGCAACGAGATCATAGGGCCTCCCAGGCGTTGATGACGGCATCCCCCGTCGCGGGGCGCAGCACGAAGATGCCGCTGTCGAAATGGCGCGTCGGATGGACGCGATTGGTGAGCAGGGTCCAGGCGAGCCCGCGTTCGAAATCGATCCACAGGCCGGTGCCGGTGAAGCCGGTGTGCCCGATCGTCTCGTCCGAACAGGCCTGCCCGCCCGACCAGCCGGCGAACTTGCGCTCCCAGCCGCAGGTGCGGTGCGAATATTGCGGGGTGCGGATCGCCGCGAGCATCGCGGCCGAGAAGCTGCCGGCCAGCACGCCGTGCGCGAAATCGAGCACGCCGGCCACGGTGCCGAACAGCCCGGCATGGCCGGTCTGCCCGCCCATCGCCGCGCAATTCTCGTCATGCACCTCGCCCTTGAGCACGCGGTTTCGCCACATGCAGCGCTCGGTGGCCACCGCCGGCCCCGGCGGCGGCCCATAGCTCAGGCCCGGGCCCAGCGGCCATTCGCCGAGGGGCGCGCCCGTCACCCGCTCGATCGCGATGCCGAGCAGCAGGAAGTTGATGTCCGAATAGACCGGCTCGGGAATATGCTTCCATTCGCGCTGGAGCACGAAGGCGCGCAGCCGCTGGGGGTCGTCGCCATAGGTGTAGATCGGCTCGACCGCGGGAAACAGCGTGCGGTGCGCCAGGCAATCCCTGAACGTCAACGTGCGCTCATAGGCGCCCGCCAGGTCATATTGGCGCAGGTCCGGGATCGCGCTGGTCAGCGGGGCGTCGAGGTCGATCCGCCCTTCCTCGGCCAGGCGCAGGATCATCGTCGTCGTCGCCACCACCTTGGAGACCGAGGCCAGGTCGAACCAATGGTCGAGCGTCAGCGGCTCGGGCTCGGGGACGCGCGCGGCCAGGCCGTCATGCGTGACCCAGCGGCGCCCGTCCGCCGCCACCACGCCCAGCGTGGCGCCCGGGATGCGACCCGCGGCCACCGCTTCGGCGGCCGGGGCGAAGGCAGCCTCGATCATGCCGCCACCGCCTCGCCGTCCGGCCGGGGCCTCGCGCGCACGATGAACGGCACGAAGACCAGCGCGGCGACGCTCATCGTGCCCGCCATGATGAAGAAGCCGTCATAGCCGATCGCCTTCTGGAACACGCCCGAAAGGCCGGCGAGCAGCCTGGGGATCAGGAAGGCGAGGCCCGAGAGCAGCGCATATTGCGTGCCCGGGAAACGCGGATTGACCAGCAGGGACAGGTAGACGACGAACACCGCCCCTTCGAAGCCATGCCCGAACTGGTCGAGCGCCATGGCGAGGTAGAGGTCGAAATCGCCCGCGGTCACCTGCACGCCGAGCAGCGAGAACCAGACCGGTCCGCCCGGCGCCTGATAGGCGAGCCAGGCGAAGATCCAGTTGCTGAGCGCGGACATGATCGCGCCGATCACCAGCGCCCAGCCCATCGGTGCCTTGGCCGCCAGCCAGCCGCCCAGCGCGACGCCGAGCATGGACGAGAGCAGCGCCACCGCGCCATCGGCGACGGCGATCGCCTCGAGGCTGTAGCCCAGCGCGTTGAACAGCGGATGCGAGAGCGTGAGCGCCATCACGTCGCCCATGCGGTAGACGGAGACGAACAGCAGGATCGGGATCACCACCAGCCCATAACGCCAGGCGACGTTTAGATAGGGGGCGAGCCCGGAAGTGGTGAGCAGCCGGTGGCTCGGCGGCAGCTTCCTGATCCACGGCACCGCCGCGCCCAGCGCGACGAAGGGCAGCAGCGCGACCGCGAATACCCAGTATTTGACGATGTCCGGATTATCGAGCCCGACCGATCCCAGCGCGGCGAGCAGCGCCCAGCCGACCGCGGCGGCGATGGCCAGGCTGCCGCCGAGCACTACCGCGCTGGCGAGGATGCCGGTGACGAGCGCGGTACCGCGCCCGCCGCCATGTCCGGGATCGGGCCGCATGCAGGCGAGGATGGGGAAGGGGAGGAAGGCCGCCGCCGCGATCACCAGATAGGCGGTGGTCCAGTCGCTCTTCGCCGCGATGTAGATCGCGCCGCTGCCGGCCGCGACCATGGCGCTGCGATAGCCCCACAGGTTGGCCGCCACCATCGGCCCCTGTTCCTCCTGGGTCGGCGCCAGTTCGATGCGCCAGGCATCGGCGGCGACTTCCAGCGTGGTCGTCCAGAAGGCGAGCAGCACCGCGAACAGCGCGGTCACCTGCAGATTGGCGTCGGACGAGGTGAGCGCCATTGCCACCGTCGAGAGGAAGATGCCCAGCTGCGACAGCATGATCCAGCCGCGCCTCTTGCCCCAGAAGCGGCCGAAGCCGGGCACGTCATATTTGTCGAGCAGCGGCGCCCAGGCGAACTTGAAGGTGGGCAGCAGCGCCACCCAGGCGAAGAAGCCGACCGTCACGATGTCCACGCCATGCTTGGCCAGCCGGAGCAGCAGCACGGCGTTGAACATGTAGAAGGGCAGGCCCGCGGCGAAACCGAGCAGCAGATACAGCGCCAGCCTGCCGAAACCCGGGCGGATCGTGGGCGCCGCGGGGGGACTCGGCGCGTCAGTCACGCGGCACCGGACGGTCGAAATGCGGCATCAAGGGCTCCCCTGGGGCTGGTTTCCCTAACGCTCGGACGCCGCGCGCACGCAGTCAATGGCCAGCCTGGCGGGCTTGTGTTGCAGTCGTGTCACGTTTTCGCGCGTAATTGTCACATTTGATGCCCCGGGGTTATGGCGCGGGGAACAGAAACTATGGCGCGCCGCAACATTCTTGGTACCTAATGCCCTCTCACCGCGCGGGATATTGCGGGCTTCAGGGGGTTTTAGGAAATGATCGAAGCAACGGCGTTTAGGAAGGTTCTGGCCAGCAGCACGGCTTTCGCGGCCATGGCGATCGCGCTGCCGGCCTGGGCGCAGACCGGCAATCCGGAGACCCCGCAGGCAGCCGCCCAGCCGGCGCCCGCCGAGGAAGGCGAGATCCTCGTCACCGGCTCGCGCATCCGTCGCGACGGCTTCCAGGCCCCGACACCGCTCACCGTGCTGACCCAGCAGGATATCCAGAACACCTCGCCGACGAACAACATTGCCGACTTCGTCAACCAGATGCCGCAGCTCGCCGGCTCGACCAAGCCGGCCAATTCGCGCCTCAACCTGTCGAACGGTTCGGCGGGCATCAACGCGCTCAACATGCGCAACCTGGGCGAGGGCCGCGTGCTGGTCCTGCTCGACGGCCGCCGCTCGGTCGGCTCGACCATCTATGGCTGGGTCGACATCAACACGATCCCGCAGGCGCTGGTCGATCGCGTCGAGGTCGTCACCGGCGGCGCCTCGTCGGCCTATGGCTCGGACGCCGTGTCGGGCGTGGTGAACTTCATCCTGAACAAGAAGCTCGAGGGCCTGAAGATCGAGGCGGATTCGGGCATCACCACCTATGGCGACGGCGGCAACTACTCGGCCAGCATCGCGGGCGGCAAGTCCTTCGCCGGCGGCCGCGGCCACATCCTGCTCAGCGCCAACATCGCGCACCAGGACGGCATCTTCGAGGTCGGCGACGATCGCGAATGGAATCACACCGGCTATGTGCGCATCCAGGATCCGAACTGGACGAGCACCAGCACGACGCCGCAGTTCATCACCACCCGGCGCCAGATCGGCGCGGCGAACTCGACGCCCGGCGGCCTGATCACCGGCTCGGCCGGCGGCACCGCGAACGGGCTGCGCGGCCTGTATTTCGGCTATGGCGGGGCGGTGAACACCTTCGACTATGGCAGCTTCGCCTATCCGGCGTTCACGCGTGCGTCCGGGTCCTCGGCACCGAGCCTGGTCCAGGGCGGCTCCTGGCAAGTCAATGATTCCGGCACGCGCATCGGCCTGATGCCCAAGGACGATCGCTGGGGCGTGTTCGGCCGGCTGAGCTTCGAGGTCTCGGACGGGGTCGAGCTCTTCGCCGAAGGCTCGTACAACCGGCAGAAGGTCTTCTTCAACGCGGGCCCGAACCTGTCGACCGGCATCGCGATCAACACCACCGGCTGCACCACCGTTCCCGTCCCCGTGACCTGCAATGCCTTCGCGCTGCAGTCGCTGGGCGCGGCGCGGCTTGCCGGCGTCACCGGCATCACGCTGGCGACCACCGCCGCCGACCTGCCGTTCCGCGCGATCGACAATGAGCGCAAGGTGCAGCGCTACGTCGTCGGCGCCGAGGGCAGCTTCGAAGCGTTCGGCAGGACCGCGCACTGGGACGTCTATGCCCAATATGGCCGCTCCGACCTGCGCGAGCAGCTGCGCAACATCATGAACCTGACCCGCATGGCCAATGCGACCGCCGCGGCCTTCGCGCCGGCGGGCAATGCGCGCGGCTATACGACCGGCTCGATCCAGTGCCTGATCAACGTCGATTCCAACCCCGCGAACGACGATCCGAACTGCGTGCCGCTGAACCGCATGGGCGTGGGCGTCGCCAGCCAGGACGCGATCAACTATGTGCTCGGCAATCCCTATCGCGATCAGGTGATGGAGCAGTTCGTCGCCGGCACCAACTGGTCGGTCACGCCGTTCGCCACCTGGGCGGGCGATGTGAGCGTCGCGGTGGGCGGCGAAGTCCGCAAGGAGAAGATCCGCGGCAGCGTGCCGAAGGAATTCCAGCCGGTCGTGACCACCACCGGCACGACCAACGCATGGTCGGTGGGCAACTATCTGCCCTTCACCGGCGAGTACACCGTCAAGGAAGCCTATCTCGAGACGGTGGTGCCGCTGGGCTTCGGCCTCGAGTTCAACGGCGCGGTCCGGGCGACTGACTATTCCAATTCGGGCTATGTCACCACCTGGAAGCTGGGCGCGACCTGGGCGCCGATCCCGGACATCCGCTTCCGCGTGACCCGCTCGCGCGACATCCGCGCGCCCAATCTGAACGAGCTGTACCAGGCCGGCACCGCCAACAGCGACTCGGTGCGCAATCCCAAATACACCTCGGACGGCCTGAACGGTCCGGCGACCTGGGGCTATTCGGGCCTGACCACCGGCAATCCGAACCTGCGTCCGGAAATCGCCAATTCGTGGAACATCGGCGCGGTGGTCTCGCCGCGCTTCCTGCCGGGCTTCACGGCGTCGGCCGACTATTTCCGCATCGACCTGGCGGGGGCGATCGACTCGATCAGCGCGCAGGAGATCGTCAACCGCTGCTCTGACGGCAATGCGGTCTATTGCGCGGCCATCACCAACGACCCGACCCGTTCGGTGCCGGGCGCGCCCTATCTGCTGATCCGCAGCCAGCCGTTCAACTTCGTGCGCAAGCTGGTGCGCGGCATCGACTTCGACGCGGCCTATCGCATCCCGCTGGGCGCCGCGAGCAGCTTCACGCTGAAGGGCGTGGCGACGCGCTATATCGAGAACCTCTCCGATACCGGCATCGCCGGAAGCGTGGCGGTGAACACCGTCGGCGCGAATGGCGGCCAGGCCAGCACGCCGACCTGGATCTTCCGCGGCAGCGCGACCTATGAGACCGACACCTTCTCGGCCACCGTCACCGGTCGCGGCGTCAGCGCGGGCAAATATGTCGCCAACGGCATCGAGTGCACCAGCGGCTGCCCGGTCTCGACCACCAACTTCCCGACCTATGACAACAACCGCGTCTCGGGCCTGTTCTACGTCGACCTCAACCTGTCGCAGACCGTTCGTTTCGGCGGCAACCAGGCGCAGTTCTTCGTCAACGTCACCAACCTGTTCAATCGCTGGCCGCTGCTGGTGCCGGAAACCGGCATGGCGGCGAACACCACCTATTCGGACATGCTCGGGCGCCAGTTCCGCGCGGGCATCCGCATCAGCCTGAAGTGATCCGCGTGCCGGCTCCATCCGCCGTGATGGGGCCGGCATGATCGCCGCCGCGCTCCTGCTCGCGGCGGCATCGGACCCGGTTGCCATGGTCCGGGTAACGTTCAATGCGGGGGGAGAGATGTCGGTCAGCGCGAAAGGGCTGGCCGACATTTCCGCATCCAGGCCCGTCACCGCCGACGATCCGGTGCGGATCGCCTCCATCTCCAAGCTGGTCGTCGCCATCGGGGTGCTGCGGCTGGTCGAGCAGGGCAGGCTCGATCTCGACGCCGATGTCTCGCGCTGGCTCGGCTGGACGCTGCGCAACCCGGCCTTTCCCGACGCGCCGATCACGCTGCGCCTGCTGCTCTCGCATCGCTCCAGCCTCACCGACCGGGTCGATTACGTCCTGCCGCTCGACGCGGACATGCGCGCGGTGCTGGCGGATCCCAGGGCCTGGGATGCCGGCCATGCTCCCGGCAGCTGGTGGGCCTATACCAACTTCAACTTCCCGGTTGTCGCCGCGGTGATGGAGCGCGCCACGGGCGAGCGGTTCGACCGGTTGATGGATCGCCTGGTCCTGGCTCCCATGAAGCTCGACGCCTGCTATAATTGGGCGAGCTGCCGCCCCGGGACCGCCGCCCGCGCCGTCGTCCAGTATCGCGGGCGCGTCGCCGTCAAGGACGGCAATCGCGGCGCGGCGCCGGCCTGCCCGGTCACTCCGGCGCGGGACGGCGGCTGCGATCTGTCCGGCTGGCGTCCGGGTGCCAATGGCGCGATCTTCTCGCCCCAGGGCGGGCTGCGCATTTCGGCGCGCGGCCTGGCGCGGATCGGCCGCATGTTCCTGGGCGGCGGCAGGCTGGACGGCGTGCGCATCCTGCGTCCCGCCTCGATCCGCATGCTGGAGACGCCGCTCTGGACCTGGAACGGCCATGACGGCGATGTCGGCGGCGACATTTCCGTCGCCAACCCGGTCGGCGGCGCCACCTGCAGCTATGGGCTGGCCATGATGTTCACCGCCACCGGCGCGCCCGGCTGCCGCGACGATCCCTTCAGCGACGGCCGCAGGCGCTTCGGCCATTCGGGCGATGCCTATGGCCTGAAATCGGGCCTGTGGATCGATCGCGCCGCCGGCACCGGCGTCGCCTATTTCGCCACCGATGTTCCGGATGTCCCGGGGAAACGATCGGCCTATACGCCGACGGAGGAATCGCTCGCCCATCCGGAGTAGCATCTTGCGCCACGACGCCAATCTGACGACCGACCGCCCCACCTTCGTCACTCATCTCGAATGCTCGATGACTGGCGAGCGCTACGAAGCGGACCGGCTGCACGGCCTTTCCCGCGCCGGCCGGCCGCTGCTGGTGCGCTACGACCTGGCGGGGGTGAAGGCCGCGCTGCCCAGGGAAGCGCTCGCCGGTCGCCCCGCGGACCTGTGGAAATATCGCGAGCTGCTTCCCGTCCGCCGGACGGAGAATCTGGTCAGCCTGGGCGAGATCGCCACGCCGATCATCCCGCTCGACGGGCTGGCGCGCGAAGCCGGCGCGGCGCATCTCTGGGTCAAGGACGAGGGGCGCCTGCCCACCGGCTCGTTCAAGGCGCGCGGGCTCGTCATGGCGATCGCCATGGCGAAGGAGCTGGGCGTCTCCACCATCGCGATGCCGACCAACGGCAATGCCGGCGCGGCGGCGGCGGCCTATGCCAGCCGGGTGGGCATCGAATCGGTGATCTTCTGCCCGGCGGACACGCCCGAAGTGAATGTGCGCGAGATCGCCGCCCAGGGCGCGCGGGTCTATCGCGTCAACGGGCTGATCGACGATTGCGGCAAGCTGGTCGGCCGGGGCGCGCAGGAGCGGGGCTGGTTCGATCTCTCGACGCTCAAGGAACCCTATCGCATCGAAGGCAAGAAGACGATGGGCCTGGAGCTGGCGGAGCAGCTCGCCTGGGAATTGCCCGACGTGATCTTCTACCCCACTGGCGGCGGCACCGGCCTGATCGGCATGTGGAAGGCCTTTGCCGAGATGGAGGCGCTGGGCTGGATCGGGGCGAAGCGCCCGCGGATGATCGCGGTGCAGGCCGAAGGATGCGCGCCGATGGTCCGCGCCTTCGATGCGGGGGAGCGCCATGCGACTCGCTGGGAGGATGCGCACACGATCGCGATGGGCATCCGCGTGCCGCAGGCGGTGGGCGATTTCCTGATCCTCGACGCGGTGCGGGAGAGCGGCGGCGTCGCGATGGCGGTGAGCGACGAGAGCATTGCCCGGGCAGTGGACGATGCCGCGCGCAAGGACGGGCTGCTGCTCTGTCCCGAGGGCGGCGCCACGCTCGCGGCATGGCGCAAGGCGCTGGCCGAAGGGCTGGTCTCGCCCGAGGAGAAGGTGGTGCTGTTCAACTGCGCGACCGGGCTGAAATACCCGCTCGCCGATCAGTCGAAGATGCTCGACAAGGATGGGCCGATCGACTTCGGCGCGCTTTGAGATTCCCTCCGCCACCGCCTTCGGCGGCGGTCTCCCGCCCCGGGGCAAGCTCGGGAAGGAACTGGCTCACCTGGACGGGGGCATCCGCCTCCAGCCCGGCCAGCGCGGCGGCGCGAGTGCGCAGCGGCATCAGCCAGTCCGGGACCGCTTCCGTCTCGGTAAAGCTCGAATCGGTGAAGTCGTAGCGCCGGCCGAAGCTGCGCGTCAGCCGCTTGCCCTGCCATTGCCGAAGGCGGAAGGGCGCGAGCCTGGTCGCATCGATGGATCGGATCAGCTCGGCTTCTTCATCCGGCGAAGGGATATTCTTCGCCTGTTCGATGCCGGGCGGCGGGGACTCTTGGAAAAGCGCGGGAAACAAAGAGGACACCGCCAGGATATGGGAAGCCGGTCTATGTTCTTCCAGCCGGAGATATCTTCATACTCGAATGGAATTCCTTTGTCTTTCCCGCAAGATAGCGGTTGCAACCGGCGTTGCGGCGCCCTAGCTGTTCGCCCCGTGAAGAACGAAATGATCGCCGTGGTCGATCGCGCCTCGTCGTTCCTGAAGGCGCTGTCGGGTCGAAGCCGTTTTCTGTTGCTGTGCCACCTTCTCGAGGGCGAGAAGTCAGTGGGCGAGCTCGCGCGCCTCACCGGCGCCCGTGATACCGCGGTGTCGCAGCAGCTCGCGCTCCTGCGCCGCGAAGGGATGGTCGCCGCGCGCCGCGACGGCCAGATGATCTTCTATTCGCTCGCCAGCGACGAGGCGCGCCACATGCTGGAAGCGATGCACAGCCTGTTCTGCCGCACCGATGCGACTCAGGAAACCGTTCCGGCGTAGAGCCGTTCCACATCTTCCTTGCGGGCCAGCTCGGTCGCGGGAGTCATCAGCGTCGCGGCGCCCGCGGCGATGCCGTAGCGTAGCGCCTCCTCGATCGCCTTGCCCCGGGCGGAGGCCAGCGTGATCCCCGCCACCATCGAATCCCCGGCGCCGACCGTGCCCTTGGCTTCCACGGGGATCGCGGGCAGGCGCAGTTCCTCGTCCTTGCCGACGAGCAGCGCCCCGCGCTCGGCGAGCGAGATCACCACCAGTTCGGCAAAGCCGCGATCGTGCAGCGCATGCGCCGCCGCCATCTCGTCCGCCTCTCCGGTGATTTCGCGCCCGAGCAGGTCGGCCACCTCGCGCAGGCTCGGTTTGATCAGCCATGCCCCGGCACCTTCACATGCGGCGAGCGCCGGCCCGGAGGTGTCGACCACCAGCTTGGCGCCCGTGCCATGGCAGCGTTCGGCGATGCGCTTGAGGATCGCCGGGTCGCAGCCCGGCGGCAGGCTTCCGCTCACCACGACATGATCCGCCTCCGCCACCCCGAACAGCGCGTCGAGCAGCCCGGCCAGCTCGTCCGCGCGCAGCTCGGGGCCCGGCAGCACGAAGCGATACTGGTCGCCCGGCCGGCCCTCGTCGACAGTGAAGCTCTGGCGAGTCGTGCCGGCGATCGGCACCGGCAGGATCGGCACCCGTTGCTCCTCGAGCAGCGAGACGATCGTCGCGCCGGTGGGGCCGCCGCTGGGAAACACCGCCATCGCCTGGCCGCCGAGATGCGTCACCACCCGTGCCACGTTGATCCCGCCGCCGCCCGGATCGAAGCGGGGCGCGGTGCATCGCAGCTTGTGCCCGGGGCGCACCTTCTCGGTGCAGGTGGTGACGTCGAGCGCCGGGTTGAGCGTCAACGTCGCGATCGTCATCGGCGCGTCCGGTCCAGCGCGGCGCGCGCGGCGGCGACGATCAGCTCCTGCGGGCGGTTCACGCGGATGCGGTGCCAATGGATCTCGCCGACCGAGCGGCGCGACTGTTCGCGCACCACCGCCTCCGTCGCGTCCGAGGCGTCGTGCGCGCGCGCGGCCACCCGGGCGATCCGGTCGCGTTCGGGCGCCTCCAGCCAGATGCCGGTGAAGGCGGCGCGATAGCGATCGGCCAGCGCCTCGGCCACGTCGCGCTCGCCGCGGCTCATGAACACCGCGTCCAGGATCACGCTGTTGCCGCAGGCGAGGTGATCGTCGGCGGATTCGAACAGGGCCTCATAGGTCTCGTCGTCATTGTGACGCGTGTAATGCCTGGGCGGCAGCCTGGTTTCCGGGCTCACGCCGGCCAGCCGCTTGCGGAACACGTCGGAGCGCAGCACGCGGGCGCCGGGCAGGCGGCCGATCCGGCTGCCGAGCAACCGCGCCAGCGTCGACTTGCCGGTGCCCGAAAGCCCGCCGATCACCACCAGCCGCGGCCGGGCGGGGGCGAGCAGGCTGTCGGCCAGCTCGGCATCGCCGTCCGCGCTCGCGCGCAGCGAGAGATAGAGCGGCAGCAGCGACCAGCCGGCCGCGCCCTGCGGCGCGATATCGAGATAGCGGTTGGCCAGCGTGTTCGCCTCGCCCGCCATGCCGCTGCGCATCACTTCCAGCACGGGCCCCGCGAAATCATGGAGCAGATCCGTCGGCTCGCCCGCCACGGCGCGGACCCGGCCCGCGGCAATGCGGCGGGCGATAGCGTCCTGGTGGCGGGCAAGCTCTGCGCGCTGGGCGTCGCTGGCGGCAGCCAGCGCGAGCGTCTTGCGAAAGGCGGCGCCGTCGCCCTTGGGCGATGCGGCGTGGCGCGCGGCGATATGGTCGGCAACGGCGCGCAGCTGGTCCGTGTCGAGCTCGCCGGCCAGCAGCGCCTCGAAGCTCGGTTCCTGGCTCGCGGCCACCGCCGCCATCGCTCCACCCCCTCGTTCGGATCCTTCGAATCAGCCCCTAGCACGAGTTTTCTGAACGATCTTGGACAAGATCGACCTATCTACCGTGCCGCTGCGCCCGCAAAGGCATCGCGGATCGCCCCGTAGAGCGCCTTGGGCTGATATTCGGCATCATAGGGAGTCGCGCGCTGCCGCGTCCCGTCCCTGCGCGGGGTGAAGCCGTTGAGCCAGGTGAAGCGGTCGCACATTCCCCAGGCGAGCACGTCCCTGAGCTGCGGGTAGGAGAACATGATCTCGAGATAGGCCGCGGCATAGTTGGCGATGATCCCGTCGCGGACCTTCGCATCGGTCGGCAGCGCCTTGTCGTTCACGTCGAATTCGGTGACGGCCAGCTTGTAGCCCATCCCCACCGCGTTATCGAGGAAGCCGCGCCAGGGCTTTTCCTGACGGCTCACCAGCGCCCCCACCGTGGCGCCCCCGGTCAGCCCGATATGCGACTGCACGCCCAGCGTGTCGCAGGGGACGCCGCGCTTGCGGAACCCTTCCAGCAGCTTGAGCACGCCGGTGCGGTGCCCTTCATTGCCCGGCTCCCAGCTCATATAGTCATTATAGACCAGCTCCACCCCCGGCGCATGTTCGCGCGCGGTGTGATAGGCGAAGTCGAGCATGGCCTCGGTCCCGCCGAACGCCCTGGACAGCGACGAGGTGCGCAGCGCGCCCGTACCTTCCTCCACCGTCTCGTTGACCACGTCGAAGCTCACCACCCGGTTCGCATAGAGCTTGCAGAGCGTGCGGATGTGCGTGCCCAGGATGCGCTCGGCTTCCTTTGCGGGCGTGGCGCCGAAATCATGGTCGTTCAGCCATTTCGGAAAATATTGCGTCTTATGCCACAGCAGGGTGTGGCCGCGCATCGCCATGCCGTTCGCCTCGGCATAGTCGAGCATGTCGGAGAAATGATCGAGGTCGAAGGTCTTGGCGTCCGGCCGGATGGCCTGCCATTTGAACTCGTTCTCGGGCACCAGGATGCCGCAGTCGCGCTTGAGCAGCTCGGCATATCTCGGATTGGCGAAGGAACCGCGATCGGCGCCCGGCGGGCTCCCGGAAGAGCAGGAGCCGAAGCGCATTCCCCTGGCCTTCGCCACGGCGTTCAGCCCCTCCGCCGCCTGCGCGACGGCGGGGAAGGGAAGGGCCAGCGCGGCGCCCGCGCCCAGCAACCCACGGCGTGTCAGTTCGATCATCGCAAGCCTCTCCCGCTCACCAGTTGAACAGCGTTCCGTCCTCGAGCCGCGCGACGGGGAGATAGGCGCGCCGATATTCATATTTCGCGGCCAGTTCCTCGTCGATCTCCACGCCCAGCCCGGGCGCGTCGCCCGGATGCATCATCCCGTCCCTGAAGCCATAGGCGTGCGGGAAGACCGCGTCGGTCTTTGCCGTGTGCGGCATCAGCTCCTGGATGCCGAAATTGGGCACCGACAGGCCGAAATGCAGCGCCGCCGCCATGCACACCGGCGACAGGTCGGTCGCGCCGTGGCAGCCGGTGCGCACCTGATGGAGGTCGGCGAACGAAGCGATGCGCCGCATATGGGTGATCCCGCCGGCATGGACGATCGTCGCGCGGACATAGTCGATCAGCTGCTCCTCGATCAGCTGCTTGGCGTCCCAGATCGTGTTGAAGATCTCGCCCACCGCCAGCGGCGTGGTGGTCTTCTCGCGGATCAGGCGGAAGCCGGCCTGGTTCTCGGCCGGCGTAGGGTCCTCCAGCCAGAACAGGCGATAGGGCTCCAGCTCCACGCCCAGCCGCGCCGCCTCGATCGGCGTGAGCCGGTGGTGGACGTCGTGGAGCAGGTGCACGTCCCAGCCCAGCACCGCACGCGCCTTTTCGAACAGGGGCGCGACCGAGCGGAGATATTTCTCCGTCGACCACAGGCTCTCCGTCGGCAGCGCGCCGTCCGCCGGCTCGTAGCGCTGGCCCGGCTTGGCGACGCCATAGGTGGATTTGAGCCCCGGCACGCCCGCCTGGAGACGCACTGCCTTATAGCCCTGCTCCACATGCCGCACGGCCTCCGCGATCGTTTCCTCGATCGTCGCGCCATTGGCATGGCCATAGACCATGCAGCCCTCGCGGCTCGCTCCGCCGAGCAGCTGGTAGAGCGGCAGGCCCGCCACCTTCGCCTTGATGTCCCACAAGGCCACGTCCACCGCGGCGATCGCGCACATCGTCACCGGGCCGCGCCGCCAATAGGCGCCCTTGTAGAGATACTGCCAGATATCCTCGATCCGGTGCGCGTCGCGCCCGATCAGGCAGGGGATGACGTGATCCTGCAGATAGGCGACCACCGCCAGCTCGCGCCCGTTGAGCGTGGCGTCGCCGATGCCGGTGGTGCCGTCCGCCGTCTCGATCCTGAGCGTCACGAAATTGCGGTCGGGGCAAGTGACGATCACGCGCGCGGATATGATCTCGGCCATTACGAGCCCTGCTTCCCCTTCCTGTGCGGCGCGTCGTCCCTCGCGCGCCTTCATGTTTGGTAGCGCTACCATTGTTGCCCTGTTACAAGCTTGTCAACGGCGGCGTATGACCGCGCACTGGTAGGAAGAGCGATGCTTCGGAAATTGCTGGCTATTTTGTCTGCGTTTTTGTGTTTCGGCCTTGCGAATCAAGGCCATGCCGAGGACGGATATGATCTCTGGCTGCGCTATCGGCCGCTCGAATCCGCCGCGAGGGCGCGCTATGAACCGCTGATAGCCGGCATTGTCGCGCCCGGCGACAGCCCGACGATCCGGGTTGCCGCCGACGAGCTCCGGCGCGGCTATCGCGGGATGTTCGGCGGGGACCTGCCTGGGAAGGAGGCCGGGCTTCGCGATGGCGCGGTGCTGGTCGTCCGCGCCGGCACGCCGCTGCTGCAGGGGCTCGACCTGCCGTTCGCCCGGCTGGGGGGCGAGGGCTATCTGCTCCGCAGCGCGACCGTGCAGGGCAAGCGCGTGACGATCATCGCCGGCAACAGCGATATCGGCGCGCTCTACGGCGTGTTCCGCTTCCTCGCCCTGCTCCAGGCTGGCCAGCCGATCGACAGGCTCGACATCGTCGACGCTCCCAAGCTCCAGGTCCGCGTCCTCAACCATTGGGACAATCTCGATCGCCATGTCGAGCGCGGCTATGCCGGCCAGTCGATCTGGGACTGGCAGAAGCTGCCGCTGCACAAGGATCCGCGCTACACCGACTATGCCCGGGCCAATGCCTCGATCGGCATCAACGGCACGGTCCTGACCAACGTCAACGCCAATGCCGACATCCTGCGGCCCGACTATCTCCGGAAGGTGAAGGCGCTGGCCGAGGTGTTCCGGCCCTATGGCATCAAGGTCTATCTCACCGCGCGCTTCTCCGCGCCGATCGAGCTGGGCGGGCTCAAGACCGCCGATCCGCTCGATCCCGCGGTCCGCGCCTGGTGGCAGGCGAAGATCGACGAGATCTATGCCGTCATTCCAGATTTCGGCGGCCTGCTGGTCAAGGCCAATTCCGAGGGCCAGCCGGGCCCGGCGGACTATCACCGCACCCATGCCGAGGGCGCCAACATGCTGGCGGACGCGCTCGCCCCGCATCGCGGCATCCTGATGTGGCGCGCCTTCGTCTATGCCGCCGAGAATGCCGAGGACCGGCACAAACAGGCCTATACCGAGTTCCAGCCGCTCGACGGCAAGTTCCGCGACAATGTCCTTGTCCAGGTCAAGAACGGCGCGATCGACTTCCAGCCGCGCGAGCCCTTTCATCCGCTGTTCGGCGCGATGCCGAAGACGCCGCTGATGATGGAATTCCAGATCACCAAGGAATATCTCGGCTTCGCCACGCACCTCGCCTATCTCGGCACGATGTGGGAGGAAGTGCTCGAGGCCGATACCTTCCGCCCGGCCAGGGGCAGCACCGTGGCCAAGGTGATCGAGACGCCGGTCGATGCCGGCGCCGCCACCGGCATGGCGGGCGTCGCCAATATCGGCAGCGACCGCAACTGGTCCGGCTCGCAGTTCGACCAGGCCAATTGGTACGCCTTTGGCCGCTTCGCCTGGGATCCGGACGCGAAGGCCGAGGCGATCGCGCGCGATTGGGCGCGGATGACCTGGGGCGGCGATCCCGCGGTGACCGGCACGGTGGTTCGCATGATGATGGGCTCGCGCGAGGCGGTGGTCGATTACATGACGCCGCTCGGCCTCACGCACCAGATGGCGACCGGCCATCATTATGGTCCTGGGCCCTGGGTCTCGGATCTCAAGCGGCCCGAATGGAACCCGGTCTATTATGCACAGGCCCGCCCCGACGGCATCGGCTTCGATCGTACCGCCAGGGGCAGCGACGCGCTCGCCCAATATGCGCCGCAGGTTGCGAGGCGCTGGGGCAGCCTGGCGACGGTGCCGGACGAACTGTTGCTCTGGTTCCACCATGTCCCCTGGGACCACCGGATGAAGTCCGGGCGCACGCTGTGGGACGAATTCGTGGTGCGCTACGATGCCGGGGTGGAGCAGGTCCGCCGCATGCAGGCCGATTGGGCGAGGCTGCGCGGCAAGGTCGACGAGACCCGCTGGGCCGAGGTCCGCGATTTCCTGGCGATCCAGCTGGACGAGGCGGTCTGGTGGCGTGACGCCTCGATCGCCTGGTTCCAGTCGATCTCGAAGCGCCCGCTGCCCGAAGGGCACAAGCCGCCCGCGCACGACCTGGATTACTACAAGGCGATCAACACTCCCTATGCGCCGGGGCAGGGGAAGTAATTCACTCTCTCCCCTGAAGGGGAGAGAGTGAAACTCAAGGCCTCGCCAATCCTCGCGCCAGATATTGCTTGATATACCGGCGCAGCTGCGGCGTGGGCTCGCCCAGCACGCTGCGATGCTCGGGCGCCAGATGCGCCGCCGGATCACCATGTTCCTGGAAGACGAAGGTGTCGAAATATTCGGACCAGGCCGCGCGCCGCTCGGGCGGCAAATGGCTGAGCGCCAGCACCGCATGGATCATCGCGTCGAAGCGCGCATCCTGGTCGGGCGAATCCGGCCACCAGAAGTTCACCAGCACGTTGAACGGCGCGAGCGCCTCCACCTGATGCCACCAGAGCGCCGGGATGTAGATCGCGTCCCCCGGTTCGAGCTCGGCCGTCCGCGCCGCCGCCAGCGCCTCGCGGAAGCGCGGGAAGCGCGCGAAATCGGGGTCGGCCATATCGACCATGCTCAGCGGCTGCCCCGCCACATTGTGATCGAGCGGGCCGATATAGAGGTTCGCCGTCTGGTCGGGCGGGAACAGGGTGAAGCGCCGCCGCCCGGCCGCGACGCAGGCGATATTGTCCGACGCGTCGAAATGGGTGCTGATGCTGGTCCGGTTGCCGATCCAGATGCGCGGCTCGGCGCCCATGCCCAGCAGGGCGGGCAGGGCATTGGCGCCGGCCAGGCCCGGCAGCGCCTGCGTCGTCTCCACCGCGCCGGCATAGACGGCGGGCGCGTCGTCCCGGTCCCGCAATTGCAGCACATAGCGCAGCAGGTCGGCGAACGGCCCCTTGCGCCGCTCGAAATTATAGCCGCGCATGTCCTCGGAATAGAAGAAGCGGCCGCGGATCGCCGGCGGGCCGACAAATGCCTCGGCGAGGGCGCCGCGATCGAAGCCGAGCAGATAGTCGCGCACCGCCTCGTCCGATTGCCCGGCGGCGGCCACCAGCGGCCAGTCCCGCGCCACGCCGCGCAGCACCACGGGCGCATAGTCCTGGACGAGCGTGCCCAATGTGGCGGCGTCCAGCGGCCCCTCGATCTCGCGGATCCGTGCTTCCTCCCGCCTGGGCATTTTTCGCTATCCCGGAAATGCGCTGGTCATATCCGGGTGGTTCGTGTCCCCGGCATGTCCGTGTCGTCGCATGATTTTTCGCTCAATCCGCGTCCCGCCGCCCGCCTTTCGCACCTGGGACGTGAAGGGGAGCCGCTGCTCCGCCTCGACGGGCTGATGCGCGCGCCCGCGGCCCTGGTCGACTATGCCGCGCGCGAGACCCGGTTCGCGCCCGTCCATGGCCCGCAGGGCGGCTATCCGGGCATCCGCGCGCCGGCGCCGCTCGACTATGTCGAGGCGGTGGTCCGCGCGCTCGATCCGGCGGTGCGCGAGGCGTTCGGGCTGGGCGCGGTCCGCCTGGGCCGGGCCGAGTGCAATTTCTCGCTGGTCACGCTCGCGCCCGATGCGCTCGCACCGTCGCAGCGTGCCCCACACATCGATACCACCGATCCGCTGCAATTCGCCTTCCTGCACTATCTGTGCGGGCCCGAGCTGGGCGGCACCGGCTTCTATCGCCACCGCGCCACCGGCTATGAGGCGATCACGCCCGAGCGCGCGCCGCGCTACGAAGCCGCCCGCGCCGCCGAGCCGGTGCCCGCGCAGGGCTATATCCATGGCGATACCGGGGAATTCGAGCGGATCGCCGCGGTGGACGCCGCGTTCGACCGGCTGCTGGTCTATCGCAGCCGCCAGCTGCATTCCGGGCTGGTTGCCGGCTCCGGCTCGGCCGATCCGCGCCGCGGCCGGCTCACCGCCAACATCTTCCTCACCTATCGCCCGGCCTGAAAAAATCGGCGCCGCCGGCTGGGAACCGGCAGCGCCAGGCTGGGTGTTTCCGTGGATCAGAAGTTGAAGCGCGCGATCGCGGCGAACCGGCGATCGTTCATGTACCAGCCGCGCGGCACTTCCACATATCCCTTCGGGTCGCCGATCTTCGTGATCACCGCCGTGGTGCGGGTGATCTCGTTGGTCAGGTTCGAGCCCTGGACGCCGATCTTGATCTGCGGGGTGATGGTGAAGAAGATCGACGCGTCGAGCTGGCCGGTCGCCTTGTTGATGATCGGGTCATTCGGCACGATCACGTCGCGAATGGTCAGCACGAAGTCAGACCGCCACGAATAGCTCGCCCGCAGCGACACCGGGCCATAATCGAAGAACGGGGTGATGTTCACCTGGTGCTTCGACAGCCCCTGCAGCGGCAGCAGCGACAGGTCGACCGTGGTGACGCGGCCGGCAGCGACGTCCGGATCGGTCTCCGACAAAGTCGACTGTGGCACGCCCGAACTGTCGATATAGGTGTAGTTCGCCTGCAACCCCAGGCCCTTGAGCGGCCCGGGCAGGAAGTCGAAGGTCTGCTGGTAGCCGACCTCGACGCCCTTGATCTTGCCCTTCTGCGTCGCGTTGATCGGCGTGGTGATCACCACCGGATAGGTCTGGCCGTTGTTGGTCAGGTCCACACGGCGGGTGTTGTTGGTCACCACGCCGTCGAGCACCTTGTAGAAGGCCGACACGGTCAGCGAGCCGACCCGCGAGAAATACCATTCCGCCGTCAGGTCGAAATTGTCGGCCTTTACCGGCATCAGATAGGGGTTGCCGGCAGTGGTGACGCCCTGCAGGCGGAAGCTGCCCGGGATCAGGTTGCCGCTCGAATCGACATTCTGGACCGCGCTCAGATTGGCCTGGAGATAGTTGCGGATATAGCCGGTCTGGGGCGGCGACACGCCCTTGAAATAGGCGGCGCGGAACTGCAGGCCGCCGCCCACCTCGAGCTTGAAGTTCGCGCTCGGCAGCCAATAGTCATAGTCGAATTTGACGTGCGACGGGATCAGCGCGCCGTTGACGAAGGCGCGCGCCTGGTCGCGGACCGGCTTGTCGAACGAGCAGAAGGGCGAAGCCGTCTGCCCGGACGGCGGCGGCGTGGCGCAGGTCTCGTCGGTCGGCAGCGCCGTGGTGTTGCTGAACGAGATATAGCCATCGGTATTGCGCCTGGTCTTGGTGTAGCGCACGCCGACATTGCCGGTCAGGTGCAGCCCGCCCAGATGCGTGTCGATGCGCGCCATCAGATAGGCGGCATAGTTGCGCTCGCGGATCGGGTTGATCTCGTCGGGCAGGAACGGCGTGCCGGCGATCACGCCGCAGCGATCGGCCAGCGCGTTCCAGCCGGCATTGACCACGCGGCCGCCGGCGCAGGTGGTCGTGCCCTGCCATTCGCGCGCGATCGCATTGGCATAGCGCACCATCGCGTCATAATCGCTGACGGTGTTGCCCGAATAATAGAGGCGCCCATCGCCGCCGAGCGGGTTGGTCACCTGGCCGCGGAAGAAATTGTTGAAATAATAAGGCGAGTTGGCGTTGAACGGCTGGCCGTCGGTGCGGCTGGCATTGTTGCCGTTCACCGGCATGTCCATCCAGACCGGGCCGTTATTGCCCCATTGCTCGGAGAGCACGCCCCAATTGTAGCGCGAGAAGCGCGACACCTGGTCGCGATCGGCATAGCGCACGCCGCCCTGGATCGACTTCAGGAAGCTGCCCTGGGGCAGCGCATAGTCGAGGTCGAGGCGGAAGGCGTCCGAATTGCCGTCGCTCCGTTCGATATGGTCCATCGCCGCGCGCGGGAAGCTGTTGAACGGATCGGTGAAGCTGGTGTGCCCGGCGCCAAAATAGTTCGGCATATATTGGTTGGGGTTGCCGCCGGCGCGGCAGTCATTGTCCGTGCCCTGCGCGTCCTGCATGTTGGCGGCCGGGCCGCTGCAGACCTGGGGCGGCAGGAAGGCCACGGTCGGGAAGTTCGAGCCGTTCAGCCGGATCGACGCATTCTGATAGGTCGAGTTCCACACCGTGTTGTCGAGCAGGTCGGTGCTCGACTTCACGTGCTGATAGTCGAAGACCACGCCCAGCCGCTCGCTGGCGTTCCACTTCAGGTTGAAGCCGTAATCGTCGGTGACGAGCTTCTCCTGGTGGTCGCGCCGCTGGTTGTTCGATTGCAGGCCGAGCATCGGCACGCGCGGGATCAGGCCGCTGTTGTTCTGGCCGATATTCTGGTCGCCGCGCCAGCCGGTCGGGCCGGTGATGGTGCCGCTCACGAACATGCCGTCGCTGTCGAAGTCGAGCGTAGTGCCCGGCACGCGGCGGGAATCGCCGTTGGACGAGACGTTGTCGGTCGCGATCTCGATCGTGCGCTCGGTCCAGGCCTGGCGCGCGTCGGAGCGCAGGAACTGGGCGACCGCCTCGATCGAGCCGTCATTGCTGCGATATTGGAGCGCGGCCGCATAGCCGTAGCGCTCGCGGTTGAACTCCTGGCGGCCCATCACCGCGCCGCGCGGGAAATAGACCTGGCGCTGGATCGTCGAGCCATTGCCGTTGTTGATGACGTCGCCGTCCGAATAGAGGTTGCGGATGCGGAAGCTCGAGACCTGGAAACGGTCCGACTGGCTCTTCAGCTGCGAATAGGAGAAGTTGCCGAGGATGCCGATCTCGCCGATGCCGGTCTCCCAGCGGTCGCTGACCATGAGCGAGCCCGTCGGCGTCCATTCCTTCTTGTAGTCGCCGTAATTCGCCTCGAGCGAACCGGCGATCACCAGGCCCTTCTTGTTGTCGAACGGCTTGCGGGTGCGCAGGTTGACCACGCCGGCGATGCCGCCCTCGATGCGGTCGGCCGAGGGCGATTTGAACACGTCGACGCCGCCCATCATCTCCGAAGGCACGTCGGCGAAGCTCAGCGAGCGGCCGTTATTGGCGGTGAACGCCTCGCGCCCGTTGAACTCCGAGCGGACATAGGTGAGGCCGCGCACCACGACGCCCGAGCCCTCGACCGAGAAATGGTCGGGGTCGACGCCGGCGGCGAAGCGATTGATCGACACGCCGGGAATGCGCTGCAGCGTCTCGGTCACCGAACGATCGGGCAGGGCACCGATGTCCTCGGCGGTCACCGAATCGACGATCACGTCGGCATTCTTCTTGAGCGACTGGGCGCTCTGCAGCGACTGGCGATAGCCCTGGACGACGATCGTGTCTTCCGTGGTCTGCGCGTCGCCCGAAGCCGGCGCCGCCTGCGTGTCCTGCGCCCAGGCCGGCGCGGCTACCGACAGGCAGGCGAGCGCGGCGGCCGAGACGCCCGCGCGCAGGGCCCCGGTGCGGAACCGGCCCGCCTTGTCGGCATGATGAATAGAATCGTGCTTTCGCATCGCGCTGTCCCCTCCCGTGTTAGCGCTACCATATATTGGCGCGTTTCTTGTTTGGGCCGAACCTAAAGTAGGAGTTATCGAAAGATCAAGCCGTCTTGTGACGTTTCGCTGCAACCCACGGATTTGTGGCTATTTCGCAACGGTTTCGTTGCGTCGCGGCACGAATCCCGCAGCTGCGAAGGAGGGATTCCGGCCTCGAATCGCCCCTGGATACGATTGACGGTTTCGAGACGGGAGCGCTAACATTCGCGACGGAGAGGGGCATCGGAAGCATGCTGGCAGGGCGCATAGTCGTGGTCGGCGGGGGCACCGCGGGGTGGATGACTGCCGCCGCGCTGGCGCACAAGCTCGCCGGCACGCCCGCGCGGATCACCCTGGTCGAATCGGCGGAGATCGGCACGGTCGGCGTCGGCGAGGCGACGATCCCGCACATCCGCCATTTCAACGCGACGCTCGGCATCGACGAGGCCGATTTCCTCGCCGCGACCAGGGGCACCTACAAGCTCGGCATCGAGTTCGTGGACTGGGGCCGCAAGGGCGATTCCTATATCCATCCCTTCGCCGAGTTCGGCGCGCCCATCGGCGGCGTGCCTTTCCACCAGCAATGGTGCGCGGCGCCGGAAGCCGGGGCGTTCGAGGCATATTCGCTGCCCATCCAGGCCGCCCGCCGCGGCCGTTTCCGCCGGCCCGACGGCGATCCCTACAACTATGCCTATCAGTTCGACGCCGGCCTCTATGCGAGGTTCCTGCGCACCTATTCGGAGGCGCGCGGCGTCGTCCGGCGCGAGGGCAAGGTGATCGATGTCGCGCGCGACGGCGAGAGCGGCTTCGTCCGCTCGCTCACGCTCGAGAGCGGCGAGACGCTGGCGGCGGACCTGTTCATCGATTGCTCGGGCTTTCGCGGCCTGCTGATCGAGCAGGCGCTCCATGCCGGCTATGAGGAATGGACGCACTGGCTGCCCTGCGACCGGGCGATCGCGCTGCCCTGCGCCAATAGCGGCCCGATCCCGCCGCTGACCCGCGCGACCGCGCAGGAGGCCGGCTGGACCTGGCGCATCCCGCTCCAGCACCGCACCGGCAACGGCCATGTCTATGCGAGCGGCTTCACCAGCGACGAGGATGCGCTGCGGGTCCTGCTCGGCGCGATCGCCGCCGAGCCGATGGCCGAGCCCAACCGCCTGCGCTTCGTCACCGGCAGGCGGCGCCGGCAATGGGTGGGCAATGTCGTCGCGATCGGCCTGTCCTCGGGCTTTCTCGAGCCGCTGGAATCGACGAGCATCCACCTGATCCAGCTGGCGATCGGCCGGCTGCTCGACCTTTTCCCCACCCGCGACTGGGACCCGCTCGACGCGGCCGAGTTCAACCGGCTGATGGCGCTCGAATATGAGCGGGTCCGCGATTTCCTGATCCTGCACTATCACTGCACGCAGCGCGACGATTCCGAATTCTGGCGCCATTGCCGCACCATGCGCCTGCCGGACTCGCTCGAACACAAGCTCGCCCTGTTCCGCGAGCGCGGCGTGGTGGTCCGGTATCGCGAAGGCACGTTCCTCGAGCCGAGCTGGCTCGCGGTCTATCTCGGCCAGCATGTGACGCCGCGCCACTGCGATCCGCGCGCGGGCGGGGCCGGCGTCGCCGCCGCCATGGCCGCGATGCGGGCCAGGGTCGCCGCGATGGCGGAGGCGATGCCCCTGCACGAAGCCGCATTGGGGATGCCGGCATGATCCGCGGCATCGGCATTGTCGGCGGCGGCGTCGCCGGCTGGATGGCGGCGCTGGCGCTCGTCCGGGCGCTTCCCGGGATCCAGGTCTCGCTGATCGAGACCGAGGGGCCCGACTGGAGCCTGGGGCCTTTCGGCCCGGCCGAGGCCAGCCTGCCGGATTTCCCCGCCTGGCTCGGCGCGCACGGCATCGACGAAGGCGCGCTTCTGCGCGCCGCGCGCGGCAGCTTCTCGCTCGGCACCGCGGTCTCCGGCTGGGCGGCGCGCGAGGCGGACTGGTTCCTGCCCTTCGGCACGATCGGGGCGCCGCTCGCCACCATCGCCTTCCACCAGCTCGCTGCCCGCATGCGCGAGGCCGGGCAGCGCGTGCGCCTCGCCGATTATTCGCTCGCCGCGATCGCCGCCGCCGCGGGTCGCTTCGCCCGGCCGAGCCCCGATCCGCGCTCGATCCTCTCGAGCTTCGGCTATGGTCTGCATCTCGATCGCGCCGGCCTGGCCGATGCGCTCCGTGCCGCAGCCGGGCTGGAGCCGGCTGGCCGCTTCCACCGGGCGATCGGCGAGGGGACGGTCAGCGCCGTCGAGCTTCGCGAAGGCGGCCAGGTGACCGCCGATCTCTGGCTCGACTGCTCCGGCCCCGGCGCATCGCTCGCGCGCCGCCTGGACGATCGCTGGGAGGACTGGTCCGCCTGGCTTCCCTGCGATCGCGTCATCGAAACCTGGACCGAGGTGGAAGGCGTGCCGCCGCCCCATGCCCATGCCGGCGCCTTCGAAGCCGGCTGGCAGCGCACCGTGCCGCTGGCCGGCGGGCAGGGCGGGGCGCTCTTCTATGCCGCCGCGCAGCTGCCCGATCAGCCCGGCGCCATTCCGCTAGTCCAGGGGCGCCGCACGGCTGCCTGGACCGGCAATGTCGTCGCGCTCGGCGCCGCGGCGCTGCGGGTCGAGCCGCTCCATGGCTGGAACCTGGCGCTGCTCGCGAACGCGCTCACCCGGCTGGTCGGCCTGCTCCCCGCCGCGCCGGACGGCCCCGAGGCGGCCGAATATAATCGCCTGACCGCGGCGGAGGCCGATAGCGTCCGCGACTTCGCGATCCTCCACTACAAGACCAATGGCCGCACCGGAGAGGCGCATTGGGACGCCGCCCGCGCCATGCCTGTCCCCGAGGCGCTCCGGCGCAAGCTCGATCTCCATGCCAGCCGGGGCCGGGTGCCGCTCGGCGACGAGGAGCTGTTCGGGGCGGACGACTGGATCGCCGCGCTCGACGGCCAGGGCCTGCGTCCGCGCCGTTACGATGCGCTGGCCGATGCCATTTCCGAGGCGCGGCTGATCGACCATGCCGGGCGGGTTCGCGCGCTGATCCTCGACGCCGTCCGCGCGATGCCGCATCACGGCGCCATGCTGCGTGCCGAGGGACTGATCGCATGACCGCTCCCGCGCCGATCCGCCGGATCGTCATCGTCGGCGGCGGCACCGCCGGCTGGATGGTGGCCGCCGCGCTCGCCCGGCTGATCCCCGCCGGCGTCTCGGTGACGCTGGTGGAATCGGAAGAGATCGGCACGGTCGGGGTCGGCGAGGCGACGATCCCGCCGATCCGCAACTTCAACGCGCTGCTTGGCCTCGACGAGCACGACTTCCTCCGCCGGACCCAGGGCACGATCAAGCTCGGCATCGAGTTCGTGGACTGGACGCGCGAGGGCCATCGCTATGTCCACCCGTTCGGCGAGTTCGGCTTCGATGTCGAGGGCGTGAAGTTTCACCAGATCTGGCGCAAGCTCCACGCCGGGGGCCGCGCGCGCGCGATCGACGCATACAATGTCTGCGCGCTGGCGATGGCGTCGGGGCGCTACCAGCCGCCGGTCGCCGATCCCGGCTCGATCCTGTCGCGCATGGCCTATGCCTATCAGTTCGATGCCTCGCTCTATGCCCGGTACCTGCGCGCCCATGCCGAGGCGCGCGGCGTCGTCCGGGTCGAGGGCAAGGTCGCGCACATCCCGTTGCGCGCCGAGGACGGCTTCATCGAGGCGGTGATGCTCGAAGGCGATCGCCGCGTCGAAGGCGAGCTGTTCGTCGACTGCACCGGCTTCCGCGCGCTGCTGATCGAGCAGGCGCTGGGGGCAGGCTGGGAGAGCTGGGCGCACTGGCTGCAATGCGATCGCGCCGTCGCGGTGCCCAGCGCCAGCCCGGGGCCGGAGATCACGCCCTTCACCCGCAGCACTGCGCACCGGGCCGGCTGGCAATGGCGCATCCCGCTCCAGCACCGCGTCGGCAACGGCCATGTCTATTGCAGCGCCGACATCTCGGACGATGCGGCGCGCGAGACGCTGTTGGCGAACCTCGACGGCGCGGCGCTCCGCGATCCCTTCATCCTCCGGTTCGAGGCAGGCCGTCGCAAGCGGGCCTGGCACCGCAACTGCGTCGCGCTCGGCCTGTCCTCCGGTTTCCTCGAGCCGCTTGAATCCACCAGCATCCACCTGATCCAGTCGGGCATCCACAGGCTGATGGCGCTGCTGCCGGATACTGGCTTCTCGCCCGTCGAGCGCGACGAATATAACCGGCTGGCCGACGTCCAGATGGAGCAGGTCCGCGACTTCGTGATCCTGCACTACCATGCCAATACGCGGCGGGAGGGCGATCTGTGGCGCCGCGCCCGCGAGATGGCGATCCCTGAGACGCTGGCGCGCAAGCTCGCCTTGTTCCGCAATCGTGGCCGCTTCTTCCGCACCGAGGACGAGCTGTTCGCCGAATCGAGCTGGATCGCGGTGCTGCTGGGGCAGGGGGTGATCCCGGCCGGCTGGGATCCGCTGGCCGACGGGCTCGACGAAGACAAGCTCGCGCTCAGCCTGGAGCGCATCCACGAGATGTTCGCCCGCGCCGCCCGGGCGATGCCGCGCCACGAAGACTGGCTCGCCCGCAACGCGCCCGCAAGGACCCCTGCATGACCGATAACCGCAACATCCGCTCCATCCTGATCGTCGGCGGGGGCACCGCCGGCTGGATGACCGCGGCCACCTTCGCCCGTATCCTCGGCCCCGATTACGCGAAGATCACGCTGGTCGAGTCGGACGAGATCGGCATCATCGGCGTGGGCGAGGCGACCATCCCCCAGATGGCCACCTTCAACCGCATGCTCGGGCTCGACGAGGACCAGTTCGTCCGCGAGACCAAGGGCAGCTTCAAGCTCGGCATCCAGTTCGTGAACTGGGGGCGGATCGGCCATCGCTATTTCCATCCCTTCGGCCGCTACGGGCTCGACATGAAGGGAGTGTCCTTCCACGCTTATTATCTCCGCCTGCGCCAGCTGGGTGAGGCGCCGGAGGTGGACGCATGGTCGCTCCAGGCGATGGCGGCGCGCGACGACAAGTTCATGCGCGGGATCGACGCGGGCAACTCCCCGCTCTCCGACATCGCCTATGCCTATCATTTCGATGCCGGCCTCTATGCGAGGTTCCTGCGCCGCTATGCCGAGGAGCGCGGGGTGGTGCGGCGCGAAGGCAGGATCGTCGATGTGAAGCTGCGCGGCGAGGACGGCTTCGTCCAGTCGGTGACGATGCAGGACGGCAGCGAGATCGAGGCGGATCTGTTCGTCGATTGCTCGGGCTTTCGCGGCCTGATCATCGAGCAGGCGCTGAAGGCGGGCTATACCGACTGGTCGCACTATCTCCCCTGCAACCGCGCCATCGCGGTGCCCTGCGCCAGCGTCGACGCCTGGACGCCCTATACTCGCAGCACCGCGCACAAGGCCGGCTGGCAGTGGCGCATCCCGCTCCAGCACCGGATCGGCAACGGCCATGTCTTCTCGTCGCACCACATGTCCGACGACGAGGCGACGGCGATCCTGATGGCCAATCTCGATGGCGAGCCGCTCGCCGATCCGCGCGTCGTCCCGTTCACCACCGGCCATCGCAACCGGATGTGGGTGAAGAACTGCGTCGCCCTGGGCCTGGCGGGCGGCTTTCTCGAGCCGTTGGAGAGCACGTCGATCTGGCTGATCCAGTCGGGCCTGTCGCGCTTCCTGACGATGTTTCCGGACCGCGACTTCAACCAGGCCGACATCGATCGCTACAACCGGATCATGACGACGGATTACGAGGAGATCCGCGACTTCCTCGTCCTCCACTATCACGCGACCGAGCGCACCGATTCCCCCTTCTGGGACTATTGCCGCACCATGGCGATCCCCGAGCGGCTGGCCGAGAAGATGCGCGTGTTCCGCAGCCATGGCCGCGCCTTTCGCGAGAATGAGGAGCTGTTCAACGACACCAGCTGGTTCGCGGTGATGCTGGGCCAGCTGATCGAGCCCGGGTCGCACGATCCGGTGGCCGACGCGATGCCCCTCGACGAGACGCGCGCGCGCCTTGCCCATATCCGCGAGGCCGTCGCCAATTCCGCCGCCTACATGCCTAAACACCGCGACTTCATCCGGGAGCATTGCGCCGCATGAGAAGCCTTCCCACCGTGTTCGCCGCGCTGCTCCTCGCCGCGCCCGCTGCCGCTCAGCCGGTCGCGACCTTCTCCGGCTTCTCCACCAGCGGCAGCGACGCGGTGGACCGCATGACGGTCCGCCCCGGCGAATATGCCAACCCGATCCTCCGTGGTTTCTACCCCGATCCCAGCGTCACTCGGGTGGGGAAGGACTTCTACCTCGTCACCTCCACCTTCGGCTGGTTCCCGGGCATCCCGGTCTTCCACAGCACCGATCTCGTTCACTGGACCCAGATCGGCAACGCGATCGACCGGCCGGACATGCTCGACTTCAGGCAGCTCGGCCTCTCGCGCGGCGTGTTCGCGCCGTCGATCCAGGCGCGGGACGGAATCTTCTACCTCCTCAACACCTGCGTCGATTGCGGCGGCAATTTCCTGCTCACCGCGCGGAACCCTGCCGGCCCCTGGTCCGACCCGGTCTGGCTGCCCGAGCTGGAGGGCGGCATCGACCCTTCGATGTTCTTCGACGAGGACGGCCGGACCTGGGTGGTCAACAACGGTCCGCCCGAAGGCGCGCCGCTCTACCAGGGCCACCGCGCGATCTGGATCCAGGAGTTCGACCGCAAGACGCTGAAGACCTTCGGCCCGCGCAAGGCGCTGGTGAACGGCGGTATCGATCTGTCGAAGAAGCCGATCTGGATCGAGGGGCCGCATATCTTCAGAAAGGACGGCTGGTATTATCTCAGCTGCGCCGAGGGCGGCACCGCCGAGGGGCACAGCCAGGTGATCCTGCGCTCGAAGTCGGTCACCGGCCCTTATGAGGCGTGGAGCGGCAACCCGATCCTCACCCAGCGGGACCTGCCGCGCGGCCGGCCGAACCCGATCACCTCCGCCGGCCATGCCCAGCTCGTCACCACACCCGATGGCAAATGGTGGGCGACCTTCCTCGCGGTGCGGCCGTACGAAGGCGATTTCTACGCCACCGGGCGCGAGACCTTCCTGCTGCCGGTGGAATGGCGGGACGGCTGGCCGGTGATCCTGCCCCCGGCCACGCCGATCCCCTGGGTCCATGCCCGCCCTCCGTTGCCCCGCGGCACGGGGGCGGAGCCGATCAACGGCATCTATGCCAGGCTCGACTCGTTCAATGGGCCGACGCTGCCGTTCGACTGGATGATGCTGCGCAACCCGCGCGAGCGCTGGTATGCGCTCGGCCAGGACGGCCTCCAGCTCACCGCTCGCCCGGTCGGGCTGGGCGACAACGGCAACCCGTCGTTCCTCGCCCGCCGCCAGCAGCACCAGAATGGCAATGCCGAGACCCTGGTGCGGTTCGCGCCGCAAAAGGACGGCGACCGCGCCGGCCTCGTCGCCTTCCAGAACGACGATTACTGGTTCTTCCTCGGCGTGAAGCAGGTCGGCGGCAAGGCGCTGCTCACCGTCGACCAGCGCGAAGGGCCCGGCAGTCCGAGGCTCGGCAAGACGCTGTTCAGCGCCGCCGCGCCCGCCGGCCAGCTGCGCCTGCGCGTTGACGTGCGGGGCCGCAGCTATGCCTTCAGCTATGCCGCGCCCGGCACGAAACCGGTCTGGAAGCAGCTCGGCACGGTCGAGACGGACAGCCTGACCACCAAGGTGGCGGGCGGTTTCGTCGGTTCGGTCTTCGGGGTGTTCGCGGGGCGGGGGGAGTGAGGGATTCCCGCCGCCTTCCCCTTCCTGAAAGGGAGCGGAGATGGCCGGCCTTCCTCCTTGTCCCCCTCCTTGCCGCTGCCCCGCCGCAGGAAGCGCCCGCTCAGGACATCCCGATCAGCCTCAACCAGCTGGGCTTCGAGCCCGGTGATCCCAAGACCGCGATCGTCGAGGCGGACGGCGCCCCGCGCGACTGGCAGCTGATCGATGCGGCCGGCAAGGTGCTGGCCAGCGGCAAGGCCTGGCCCTTCGGCCCCGATGCCGCCTCGGGCGCGCCCATCCAGCGTATCGATTTCTCGCGCTTCGGCGTGCCCGGCCGGGGCTATCGCATTCGCGTGGGAACCAGCGAGAGCGCGCCCTTCGCCATCGCCCCGAACCTCTACCGCCCGCTCGCCCGTGACGCGCTCATCTTCTTCTACCATCAGCGCGCCGGCACGCCGATCGAAGCGCGCATCGTCGGGGCGAAATGGGCCCGTCCCGCCGGCCATGCGCGCGAGGTGGCGAAATGCTTCGCCGGCAAGGACGAGCGTGGCACCGAATGGGCGGGCTGTCCCTACACGCTCGACGTCACCGGCGGCTGGTACGATGCCGGCGACCACGGCAAATATGTCGTCAATGGCGGCATATCGCTCTGGACGCTGCTCGCCGCGCACGAGCGCAATCCCGGGGCGCTCGCCCAGGGAAGCGGCCCCGCGCCGGGCCTGCTCGCCGAAGCGCGCTACGAGATGGAGTTCCTGCTCCGCATGCAGGTGCCGAACGGCACCCGGCTGCGCGTCCCCGTCGGCAAGCCGGAACCGGCGCTCGGCAGGGCCGCCCGGGAAGCTTCCCAAGCACCCTTTGCCGAGATCGACGCCTCGGGGATGGCGCATCAGAAGGTGGCGGACGCCAGGTGGACCGCGCTGCCCATGCCGCCCCAGGACGACACGCAGGAACGGCTGCTCTATCCCCCCACCACCGCCGCGACGCTCAACCTTGCCGCCACCGCCGCGCAATGCGCCCGCATCTGGAAAGGGATCGACGCCGGTTTCGCTGCCCGCTGCCTGAGCGCCGCCGAACGCGCCTTCGCCGCCGCCGGGCGCAATCCGGAAGTCTATGCCACCGGCAGCTTCACCGGTTCGGGCGGCTATGGCGACATGGACGTGTCGGACGAATTCTACTGGGCAGCGGCCGAGCTGTTCGTCACCACCGGCAAGCCGGAATATCATCAGGCGGTGACGGCTTCTCCGTACTTCACCGCGCCCGTGGGCGAACCCGGCTGGCCGCAGGTCGCCACGCTCGGCACCATCACGCTGGCGACGCGCCCTTCCGCACTGCCTCAGGCCGAAGTGCGGCGCCTGCGCGGCCTGCTGGTCGCCGCCGCCGATCGGTTCCTCGTCGATGCGGCGGGCAACGGCTATCGCATCCCCTATCTCGCCACCGGCTATCCCTGGGGCTCGAACGGCGCGCTGCTCAACCGCGCGATGGTGCTGGGCATTGCCGGCGATCTGACCGGCAACCCGAAGTACCGGGCAGGGGTGATCGATGCGATCGACTATATCCTTGGCCGCAATCCCAATTTCACATCCTATGTCAGCGGCCATGGCCTGCTCTCGATGCGCAACCCGCATCACCGCTTCTGGGCGCCCGCGCTCGACCCCGCCCTGCCGGGCCCGCCGCCCGGCACGCTCTCGGGCGGGCCCAACTCGACGGCGATGGTCGATCCGGTGGCGGCGAAGCTGAAGGGACATTGCGCGCCGCAGCGCTGCTGGGCGGATGATGTCCATGCCTATGCGCTCAACGAAGTCGCGATCAACTGGAACGCGCCGCTGCTGTGGGTGGCGATGTGGTTGGGTGCGTAGTCAATTCCTCCCCCGCTGCGCGAGGGAGGATCTTCGTCTCACCGCACCGTCAGCGTGGTGCTCTTCAGGTCCACCGAGTTCGGGCCGGCCGAGATGGTGAACGTGCCCGGCTCCACCACGCGCTTCATCTGCACGTTCCACAGCGACAGGTCCCTGGGCGTCAGCTCGAACGACACGGTCTTCCGCTCGCCGGGCTGCAGCGTCACGCGCTGGAAGCGCTTGAGCTCGATCAGCGGCCGGGTCACGCTCGCCTCGTCGTCGCGCACATAGAGCTGGACGACTTCGTCGCCGGCGCGCTTGCCGGTATTGGCCACGTCCACCTTCACCGTCACCTTGTCGGCGACTCCGATCGTGCCCGCGCCCAGCACCGGCGCACCGATCTCGAAGGTCGAATAGGAGAGGCCATAGCCGAACGGATAGAGCGGCGTCGTGTCGCCGAACAGATAGCCGCGCCGCGCGGTCGGCTTGCGGTTATAGTAGATCGGCAGCTGACCCACGCCGCGCGCGATCGACACGGGCAGCTTGCCGCCCGGGTTGAAGCGGCCGAACACCACATCGGCCAGCGCGTTGCCGGTCTGCTCGCCCAGATACCAGCCCTCGATCAGCGCCGGCGCCTTCTCGGCCAGATAGTTCACCGCATAGGGCCGGCCGTTGAGCAGGATCACCACCACCGGCTTGCCCAGCGCGAAGATCTCGCGGGCGAGCTGGTCCTGCGGCCCCGGCAGGTCGAGATTGTCGCTGTCGCCCAGATGCTCGTCGGCCCAGGCCTCGCGGCTCAGCGCCTCGTTGCCCCCCAGCACCATCACCACGACATCGGCATCCTTCGCCGCTGCCACCGCATCGGCGCGCAGCCTGTCATTGGTCGCGGCATCGGTGCGCGTCACCTTGTCCTGCGCCCAGACGCGCCCTTCGGTCAGCCGCACGCCTTCCGAATAATCGACCTGGAACTTGCCCTTGCCCTCGGCCTGCATGGCCTCCAGCACCGAGACGACATGGTTCGGCACGTCCGAATAGCCGCCGATCGGCGTGTCCTTCGCATGGGTGCCGATCACTGCCATCCGCTTGATGCCGGCGGCGTCGAGCGGGAGGAGGCCGTTCGCGTTCTTGAGGAGGACGACCGATTCCCGCGCTGCCTGGCGCGCCAGGGCGATCGCCTCGGGCGTGTTGGTCCGCCTCGCCGCCAGCTTCACATCGGCATAGGGATTCTCGAACAGTCCGCCCTCGAACTTCATCTCGAGCACGCGGCGCACCGCATTGTCGATCTGGCCCTGGCTCACCTTGCCCTCGCGGACGAGCTGGACCAGGAAGTTGAAGCCCTCGCCGTCCGGCGTCTCGACGTCGACGCCCGCATCGATCGCGCGCGCGCCGGCGTCCTTCACGTCCTTGAACATCTTGTGCCGGGTCACGAGCTCGCGGACCGCGAAATAATCGCTCACCACTGCGCCCTTGAAGCCCCATTCGCCGCGCAGCACGTCGTGCAGCAGCCATTTGTTGGCGTGGCTCGGGATGCCGTCGATCTCATTGTAGCTCGCCATCACCGCGCGCACCGGCAGCTGCGTCACTGCGTTTTCGAAGGGCGGGAAGAAATCCTCGCGCAGCGTGCGCTCGCCCAGCGAGGCGGGGCCGACATTGGTGCCGTTGTCCGGCTGGCCGTGCCCGGTCATGTGCTTCAGCGTGACGAACACCTTGTCCCTGGCCAGCGGCAGCGTGGTGCCCTGGAAGCCGCGGATCGCCGCCAGCCCCATTTCCGAGACGAGATAGGGATCCTCGCCATAGGTCTCCTCGATGCGGCCCCAGCGCGGATCGCGCGCCACGTCGACCACCGGCGCCAGCACCAGATTGGCGCCGCGGGCCCGCGCCTCGGCGGCGGCGACCGAGAAGACCTTCTCCAGCAGGCCCGGATTCCAGGTGGAGGCGAGGGCGATCGACTGGGGGAAGCTCGTCGCGCCGGGGGCGACCAGCCCGTGCAGCGCTTCCTCGTGCATGATCATCGGAATTCCCAGCCGGGTGCGCTCCATCGACCATTTCTGCGCGGCGTTGATATAGGTGGCGGTGTCCACCGGGCCGCGATTGGCCGCCACATCGGCGCCGGCATTGGCGGTGCCCGCGGCCACGCCCTTGCGGTCGGACGGGCGCGAGATCATGCCCAGGCCGTTGGGGAAGGCAGCGCTCGCCCTGGCCGGATCGAAATCGCCCGCCGGCGTCTGGATCGCGTCCTTCTTCAGCCAGATCGCGACCAGCTGCGCCACCTTCTCCTCCAGCGTCATCCGGCCGAGCAGATCGTCGACCCGCGCATCGATCGGCTGGCCGGCGTCCTTGTAGAGCGGGCGCTCCGTCTTGCCGTCCGCCCTGGCGGCCTGGGCGAGCGCCGCGGGGGCAATGGCGGGGGTCAGCGCCGTGGCGGCGATGGCAAGCGCGGCGATGCGGCGGAAATTGCGCACGTTCCTCTCCTCTGGGTCGCGGCGCTCGGGCGCCGGCTGGTTCCGGTTATGGTAGCGCTATCACTATCAGTCGGAATCCGTAACGGTCAACCGGGTCACGCCGATTGCATTTGTGCTAATCGCGGCATATCCCCGAAACGATGAGCAGACCCAGCCGCAGAAGCCGAGGCACGGTCACCGTACAGGACGTCGCGCGCGCCGCCGGCGTTTCCGCGATGACGGTCTCGCGCGTGGTCAATGGCGGATCCAATGTCAGGGAGACCACCCGCCAGGCGGTTCTCGAGGCGATCGCGACGCTGAACTATTCGCCCAACAGCGCCGCGCGCAGCCTGGCGGCGGGCGAGGCGACCCAGATCGGCCTGCTCTATTCCAATCCCTCGGCGGCCTATCTCTCGCAATTCCTGATCGGCGCGCTCGCCGCCGCCCGCCGCGCCGGCTGCCACCTGGTGCTCGAGGCCTGCGAAGGCGAGCGGGCGGACGAACAGGCCGAGGCGACGCGCCAGTTCGCCTCCACCAGCGTCGAGGGTGTGATCCTGCCGCCGCCGCTGTCCGAGGCCGCGCCGGTCCGCGCGGAGCTGGAGACTGCGGGCATTCCCTGGGTCTCGGTCGCGATGGGCCTGCCGCCCGAGCGCAGCCTCAACGTGCGCATCGACGATGCCGCCGCCGCCGCCGCGATGACCCGGCACCTGATCGATCTCGGCCATCGCCGGATCGGCTTCATCCGCGGCAACCCGAACCAGACCAGCTCCGCCGAGCGCCATCGCGGCTTCGTCGAGGCAGTGGAGGCCGCCGGGCTCGACGTGCAGGCGATGCCGGTGGAGCAGGGTTATTTCACCTTCCGCTCGGGCATCGTCGCGGCCGAGCGGCTGCTCGACCGCAAGGATCCGCCCACCGCGATCTTCGCCTCGAACGACGACATGGCCGCGGCCGCAGTGGGCGTCGCCCATCGGCGCGGGCTGCACGTGCCGCAGGACATCAGCATCGTCGGCTTCGACGACACCTCGCTCGCTACCACCATGTGGCCCGAGCTCACCACCGTCCGCCAGCCGATCGCCGCCATGGCGGAGAGCGCGCTCACTCTGTTGCTCGCCCGGCTGCGGGCCCACCGTGCCGGCACCACCGACAAGCTGGAGGAGCAGGTGCTCGACCATGAGCTGATCCTGCGCGAATCCTCCGGTCCCCCTCCGGGGGCCTCGGCACTCAGGCCGGCGCCCGCGAAGAAGGGCTGGCGGTGATCTGAGCCCCTCCCTTCCGGGGAGGGGAGTGGAAGGGGCTTGGCCCCCGGCCCAAACCGGTCCAGCATGACAACGCGGGACAGAGTCTCCGGCGGAAGCAACCCTACTTGCTTTTCCCCTCGGATCGCGTCACCGTTACCGCTAACAATGCCGCCGGACGGGCGCGATGGAGGGGATAGAGCGAATGAATGATACGGCGCAAAGGGCCAATATGGGCCTGATCGGCGCCATCGTCGCGGTGGCGACGATCGGCGGCCTGCTCTTCGGCTATGACAGCGGCGCGGTGAACGGCACGCAGGAGGGGCTCAAGGCCGCCTTCGCGCTGGACGAGGCCGGGCTCGGCTTCACGGTCGGCTCGCTGCTGATCGGCTGCGTGTTCGGCGCCTTCTTCGCCGGCACGCTCGCCGATGCGATGGGCCGCCGCAACGTGATGCGCCTGGCCGCATTGCTCTTCCTCGGCGGCGCGCTGGTCCAGGGCTTCGCGCACGATCACACGATCTTCGTCATCGCCCGCATCATCGGCGGCGTTGCGGTCGGCGCCGCCTCGGTGCTGTCGCCCGCCTATATCTCCGAAGTCGCCCCCGCCAACATCCGCGGCCGGATGACGACGGTGCAGCAGATCATGATCATCTCGGGCCTCACCGCCGCCTTCGTGGTGAACTATTATCTCGCCCAGGCCGCCGGCAGTTCGCTCGGCCATCTCGGCGGGATCGAGGCCTGGCGCTGGATGTACCTGATGCAGGCGATCCCGGCCGCGGTGTTCCTGGTCGCGCTGTTCTTCATTCCGGAGAGCCCGCGCTATCTCGTCGCCAAGCAGCGCAATCCCGAAGCGCTCAAGGTGCTCACCAGCCTGTTCGGCGCGACCGAGGGCGGGCTCAAGCTCGCCGAGATCCAGGCCAGCTTCTCGACCGATCACCGGCCGCGCCTGGCCGACATCTTCGCGCCCGGGGGCTTCCTCGGCATCCGCGCGATCGTCTGGGCGGGCCTGTTGCTCGCGGTGTTCCAGCAGCTCGTCGGCATCAACGTGATCTTCTATTATGGCGCCACCCTGTGGCAGCTCGCCGGCTTCACCGAGAATGACGCGCTGCTGATCAACATCGTCTCGGGCGCCGTTTCGATCGCCGCCTGCTTCATCACCATCGCGGTGATCGACCGGATCGGCCGCAAGCCGCTGCTGCTGATCGGCTCGGCCGGCATGGCGGTGACCCTGTTCGTGATGGTCTATGCCTTCAGCCAGGGCACGCTCGACCCCGCCGGCAAGCTGGTGCTGACCCCGCAGATGGGCATGGTCGCCGTGATCGCCGCCAATCTCTACGTCATCTTCTTCAACGTCAGCTGGGGCCCGGTGATGTGGGTGATGCTGGGCGAGATGTTCCCCAACCAGATCCGCGGCTCGGCGCTGGCGGTCTGCGGCTTCGCGCAATGGGGCGCCAACTATGTCATCGCCCAGACCTTTCCGAGCATGGCGAAGTGGAGCCTCACCGGCGCCTATACCTTCTACGGCGTCTGCGCGGTGATCAGCTTCTTCCTGGTCCAGAAGTTCATCCACGAGACCAAGGGCAAGGAACTGGAGGCGATGGAAGGGTGACCCTTCAAATCCTCCCCTGTTACGGGGAGGGGGACCAGCCGAAGGCTGGTGGAGGGGGCTCTCCACCAGCCAGTCCTTTGCGGAGAGCCCCCTCCACCCCCGCTTCGCGGCGGTCCCCCTCCCCGTGCCGGGGAGGATCGAGAAGGAAATATGACCCGCACCCCCGTCCGCCCCTTCCGCTCGCGCGAGTGGTTCGCAGCGCCCGGCCGTGCCGACATGGCGGCGCTCTATCTCGAGCGTTTCATGAACTACGGCATCACGCCCGAGGAGCTGACCTCGGGCAAGCCGATCATCGGCATCGCGCAATCGGGCAGCGATATCGCCCCCTGCAATCGCATCCATCTGGAGACGGTGAAGCGCGCCCGTGCCGGCATCCTGGCGGCGGGCGGGGTGCCGATGGAGTTTCCGCTCCATCCGATCTTCGAGAATTGCCGCCGGCCGACGGCAGCGCTCGATCGCAACCTCGCCTATCTCGGCCTGGTCGAGATCCTCAACGGCTATCCGATCGATGCGGTGATCCTCACCACCGGCTGCGACAAGACCACCCCTTCGTCCCTCATGGCCGCCTCCACCGTCGACATTCCGGCGATCGTCCTGTCGGGCGGTCCGATGCTCGACGGCTGGCACGAAGGCGAGCTGGTGGGCTCCGGAACGGTGATCTGGCGCAGCCGCCGCAAGATGGCCGCGGGCGAGATCGACGAGGCCGAGTTCCTCCGCCGCGCGATGGAAAGCGCGCCCTCGTCGGGCCATTGCAACACCATGGGCACCGCCTCGACGATGAACAGCATCGCGGAGGGGCTCGGCATGTCGCTCCCCGGCTGCGCGATGATCCCGGCGCCGTATCGCGAGCGCGGCCAGATGGCCTATGAGACCGGCAAGCGCATCGTCGAGATGGCCTATGAGGACCTGCGCCCCTCCCGGATCCTCACCCGCGATAGCTTCCTGAACGCGATCCGGCTGCTCACCGCGATCGGCGGCTCCACCAACGCGCAGCCGCATCTCGACGCCATGGCTCGCCATGCCGGCATCGAGATCACGCCGGACGACTGGCGCGCCGGCTATGACCTGCCGCTGGTGGTCAACATGCAGCCGGCGGGCGAATATCTTTCCGAGCGCTTCCACCGTGCCGGCGGCATCCCCGCGGTGCTGACCGAGATGCTGGCGAACGGCGCGCTGAACGGCGATGTGATGACCTGCACCGGCAAGACGCTCGCCGAGAATGTCGCCGGCCGTGCCGTCACCGATCGCCAGGTGATCTTCGAATGGGACCGGCCGCTCAGGCAAAAGGCCGGCTTCCTCGTCCTCTCGGGCAACCTGTTCGACATGGCGATCATGAAGACCAGCGTGATCTCCGAGGATTTCCGCGCCCGCTACCTCTCGCGCCCCGGCCGGGAAGGCGTGTTCGAGGGCCGGGCGATCGTGTTCGACGGCTCGGACGATTATCACCACAATATCAACGATCCGGCGCTGGACATCGACGAGAATTGCATCCTCGTCATCCGTGGCTCGGGCCCGATCGGCTGGCCGGGCTCGGCGGAAGTCGTCAACATGCAGCCGCCCGATCACCTGATCCAGCGAGGCATCATGAGCCTGCCCACGCTGGGCGACGGCCGCCAGTCGGGCACGTCGGACAGTCCCTCGATCCTCAACGCCTCGCCGGAGAGCGCGGCGGGCGGCGGCCTGGCCTGGTTGCGCACCGGCGACACGATCCGCATCGACCTGAATGCCGGCACCTGCGATGCGCTGGTCGCGCCGGACGAGATCGCCCGCCGCAAGGCCGAGCCCGCCCCGCCGATCCCGGAGAGCAATACGCCCTGGGAGGAGCTGTATCGCGAGAAGGTCGGCCAGCTGGGCGAGGGCGGAGTGCTCGATTTCGCGCTGAAATACCGGCGGACGAGCGAGAAGGTGCCGCGGCACAATCACTAGCCCAAATTCCTCCCCCTCCGGGGGGAGGAATGAGGTAGGGACTTCGCCATGCACCCGCTCGACAATCCCGCCTGGTCCGCGCTCTGTTCCCGCCAGCAGCATCTCGCGCGCGGCGCGGGGCTCGCCCAGCGCTATGACGGCGACTATGCGACTTTCGCCACCGTGGTGAACCACGGCTACGAACCGCTGGCGGCGCTCGGTGCGCTGGTTGCCCGCACCGGGCCGGCGATCGTGCTGGAGAAGGACCCGCTGCCTCCCGTCCCGGACGCGATCGTCCTGAAGCACCGCATGGGCGTCCAGATGGTCGCGGAGCATCCCGCGCCCGCCGATCCCGATTTCGCCTTTCTCGAACTGGGTGACGCCGACGCGGCCGAGATGCTGGCGCTCGCCCTGCTCACCGAGCCCGGGCCCTTCTTCGCTCGCACCCATCAGCTTGGCGGGTTCATCGGCATCCGGCACGAGGGGCGGCTGATCGCGATGGCGGGCGAGCGGATGAAGCCGCGCGACTTCACCGAAGTCAGCGGCGTGTGCACCCATCCCGATTTTCGCGGCCTGGGCCTTGCCGGCAAGCTGATGCGGGTGGTCGCCGCCCGGATCGTGGCGCGCGGGGAAATACCCTTCCTGCACGCCTATGCGGACAATGCGTCGGCTATCGGCCTGTACGAGCGCCTCGGCTATCGCCACCGCATCGATGTGAACGTGACGGTGCTGGGGCCGGCCTGACGTTCTGAGCGGCACCTTCTCTCTCCCCGGGGAGGGAGAGGGCCAGGGTCAGGATTCAATCGGCAGACTCCGTCATCCCTTCCTCGTCATCCCCGCGCCGGCGGGAATCCCGGGCCAGGGGCAAGGTGGGCGAGGCTCGTCTTGCCGTTTCCGGCAAGCCTCCGCGCGATTGCTTCGAACATCCCCTATCACCCTATGACGGGGGTCTGCTACGGTCTCCTGATCGCTGGGCAGCGGAGCCATTGCTCACTCGCTATCGCCCTCGGCCCCATGGCCGATGTCGATCAGCGCGGTGAGCACGTCGCGGGCGTGGCGGATCTTCTCCGCGCCCATCCGTGCGGCCAGCTCGGCATCGATCGCCATGCGCGCGGCGATCTGCGTGTCGGCGGCGGCGCGGCCGCGCTCGGTTAGCGTCACCGTCAGCCGGCGCCGGTCCGCCGGGTCGACCTGCCGGTCGAGATAGCCGCGCAGCACCAGCGCATCCACCAGCTGGCCGGCCGCCTGTTTGCTCACCCGCAGCTCCCGGATGATCTGGGCGAGGGGCGCCTCGCCCAGCGCCAGCGCGCCGATCACATAGAGCCCGTTGCCGGGGATGTCGTCATGGCCGCTCGCTACCAGCGCCGCCCGCATCGCGGCGCCATAGGTGTGACGCGCGTGGCGCAGCAAGGCGGGCAGGGGAATTGGAAGGGAGGCTTGGTCCGTCATAAGGGACATTTACAGTCCCAATTCTAGATAGTCAATATTATTGACTATAATTGCCTTTCTTCGGGGCTCGCATCTGCCAGGCATGTTGCAGTTCAGCCAATCCTCCCCGCCGGGGCTCAGACGCCTTCCTGGATCAGCGCGCCGGCCACGCCGGGCACCGAGACGCGAAAGGCGAACAGGTCCCCCGCCTGCGGGGTCGCCGCCTTCTCCGCCGGGGAGAGGTGCTTGTTGGCGGTGGTCGCATAGACCGTTCGCTGATCGGGCCCGCCAAAGGCGATCTTGGTGATCGCGTCGACGGGAAACGGCACGGTCTCCAGCAGTTCCCCGGAGGGAGCGTAGCGGCGCACCGCCGATCCCTTGTAGAGCCCCACCCACAGGCAGCCTTCCGCGTCCACGGTCGGCCCGTCGGGATAGCCCTGCTCGTTGGGGATGCGGGCGAATTCCCGCCGGTTGGTCAGGCTGCCGTCCGTGGCCAGGTCACAGGCATGGATCACGCCGCCCAGCGTATCGATATGGTAGAGCGTCCGCCCGTCGGGGCTCACCGCCGGGCCGTTGGTGATCGCGGTGAAGGGGCTCGCGGCGATGCAGCGGCCATCCGCCGCCAGCCGGTAGATCGCGCCGGTATCGGCGGCCTCGCTGTCGTCCATCGTGCCGAACCATAGCCGGCCGGCGGGATCGACGGTGGCGTCGTTCAGCCGGTTTCCCGGCCTTTCCGGTTCGGGATCGACCAGGTGCGCGAAGCCGCCGCCAGCCGGATCGAACCGGGCAAGCCCGGTCTGCAGCCCCGCGACGAAGCCGCCGCTCGCCACGGGCAGCACGAAGCCCACCTGGCCGGGCGCGCTCCAGCTGCGCCTGTCGCCCGTCGCGGGATCGTAGCGATGGATGGCGTGGCCCTTGATGTCGACGAACCACAGGGCGGCGTCGCGCGCCACCCAGACCGGCCCTTCGAGCAGCGGCGCGGCGAGCGACCAGGCACTTGCCGGTGCCGAGGTCACCACGCCCATCGCTCAGCGCCAGCCCGCGTCGACGAAATATTCGTGGCCGGTGATCAGCCGTGCGTCGTCCGAGGCGAGGAACAGCGCCATCGCCGCGATGTCGTCGGGCACCAGCCGGCCCTTCAGGCACTGGGCCTTGACGATCTCCGCCTCGCCCTCGGGCGTGTACCATTTCATCTGGCGCGGGGTCTTCACATTGCCGGGCACGATGCAGACCGAGCGGATATTGTCGGGGCCCAGCTCGCGCGCGAAGCTGCGGGTCAGGCCCTCGATCGCGGCCTTGGCCGTCTGATAGAGCGTCAGCTCCTCCAGCGCGAGATGCCAGGAGATCGAGCCCAGGTTGATGATCACGCCGGCGCCCTTGGCCTTCATCCCCGGGATCACCGCCTGGGCGCAGAAGAACAGGTGCCGCAGGTTCACGTTGAGCCGGTTTTCCCAGTATTCTTCCGTGACTTCCTCGATCGTGTGGCGATCGTCGTTCGCGGCGTTGTTCACCAGGATGTCGAAGCTGCCGAAATCCTCGATCAGCCGCGCGATCCGGGCCTTGGCACCGGCCACGTCGGTCAGGTCGACATGCTCGTAGACCGGCGGCTGCCCCAGGCCGGCGAGGCCGGCGATCAGTGCCTGCGACTCCGTATCGGCGATGTCGAAGAAGGTGACGTCGCAGCCCTGGCGGACAAAGCCCTCGACCATGCCGGCGCCGATGCCTGATCCGCCGCCGGTGATCAGCACGCGCTTGCCCTTCAGGCTCGGATAGAGGGCGCGCTGATCGCGAGTGAGCGGCACGTGCATGGGATCAGCTTCCGACATGAGAACAGGGTACCTTGGAATAGCGTTTAATTTGTCCGAGTAAATCGCTCACAGCAGGCCGCGGCCCGCCAGGTTGCGCATCAGCTCGCGGATGCCGAACGTCCAGGGCGCGGCCGCCTTGGAGGTGGTGACGCGGTTGGCGAGGGTGCCGAGCTTCGGGCTCGAGATGCGCACCAGGTCGCCGTCCTTGTGGGTGAAGCCGCGGCCCGGATGGTCGCGATCCTGGATCGGGGCGAACAGCGTGCCGAGGAACAGCGCGAAGCCGTCCGGATATTGATGCTCGCTCAGCGCCTGGCGGACCAGCTCGGTGGGATCGCGGCTGATCTGGCTCATCTTGTTGGTGCCCTCCAGGCGATAGCCCTCGGGCCCGTCGATGGCCAGGTCGATCTCGGCGGCGCGGACATCGTCCATGGTGAAGCCGTCGTCGAACAGGCGGATGAACGGCCCCAGCGCAGTCGAGGCGTTGTTGTCCTTGGCCTTGCCCAGCAGCAGGGCGCTGCGTCCCTCGAAGTCGCGCAGATTGACGTCGTTGCCCAGCGTCGCGCCCCGGGGGGTGCCGTGCCGGTCGACGATCAGCACCACTTCGGGCTCGGGATTGTTCCAGTCGCTATCCGAGCGCACGCCGATGTCCGCTCCCCAGCCGACCGCGGAAAGCACGGGCGCCTTGGTGAACACTTCGGCATCGGGGCCGATCGCGACCTCGAGATATTGCGACCACATGCCCGCCTCGATCAGCGCGGCCTTCAGGCTCGCCGCCTCGGGGCTGCCGGGAACGACCGCGCGGATGCCCGAGCCGATCCTGGCCTCCAGGTCGCCGCGGATCGCCGCCGCCTTGTCGGCATCGCCGCGGGCGCGCTCCTCGATCACCCGCTCGATCGCCGAGAGCGCGAAGGTGACGCCGCAGGCCTTGACGCATTGCAGGTCGATCGGGGCGAGCAGGACGGGGCCGTTATCGCTACCAATATCGGCTATGGCACCGATGTCGATGCCGGCAACGCCCGCCGGATCGGTATGGTCGAGCAGATCGGAGACGGTTGCGGCGCTGGCCGATACGTCGAGGATCCGGCCGTCGCGCAGGATCACGGGGCTGGGCCCCGCTTCCGTCAGGACACGACCAACCAGAATCGCCTTGTCATGATCGACAGGCAGCACTTCCGCCGGAGACGCTTTCAAATCCTCTCGCCCCAATATCCGCTTTTGATAGCGCTACCATGCGGCGCCACGGGGTGGGCTGTCAAGCCGGTCGCGCCGCTTTACGCCTTATTGCGGAACCGCTTCCAGCAGCGCGAGGATCTCGCCGACGATCTCGGCCGGCGGGCGCATCGTCCCGTCCGCGCTGGCGTGCACCATCCGCCACGGGCCGAGCAGGCCGGCCGCCACGATCGCTTCGTAATTGCCCCGCACCCGCTGCTGGAGCGCGACATCGGCCTCATATTCGTCGAAGCTCTTGCTGGTATAGCTGCGCTCGGCCTTTTGCAGGATCAGCGCGCGGGCCAGTTCCCAGGGTGTGTTCAGATAGATGGAGAGGGCGGGGGCGGGCAGGGCGAACTGGCCGGTCTCGAGCGCCAGGATCCATTCCATCAGCGCGCGGCTTTCCTCCGCCGGCACGCGCGCGCCCTGATAGGCCATGTTCGAGGCGACGTAGCGGTCGAAGATCAGCACGTCATGCGCCGCGGCCGCGGCCAGGATCTGGTCGCGCCACTCGAACCGGTCGAGCGCATAGAGCGTCGCGGCGGCATGGGGGCGTACCGGAACGGGCATGTCGCCGGCCATGTAGCGGCCGATCGTCACGCCGGCGACGGTCTCGCCATAGCGTGGGAAGCCGATCACCGTGGCGGTCTTGCCCGCTGCCTGGAGCGTTTCGCAGAGCAGCCTCGAAATGGTGTTCTTGCCGACGCCGTCGGCGCCCTCGATCGCGACGATGATCCCCATGGGAGCGCGCCCTAGCACGGGCGCCGCGATCAGAGGAAGACGGCAGAGACGATCGCGGCCAGGCGTGCCGGATCGCAGTCGTCGAGCGATACTTCCATGTCGGGATTGATGCTGTAGCCGATCATCCGCCCGTCGCGGCCCGATGCGACCGAGAGCAGCCGCCAGCCTTCCTCCTCGCGCAGCGCGGCGAGCCCGCCGGGCACCGGCAGGCGATCGGGATCGGCTACCACGATCGCCTGGGCGGGCAGGCCGCCGCCCAGCGTGGCGCGGCACACCTTGAGGCCGAAGGCGCGGGGCCCCGCGATATGGGGGGCTTCCACTGTCTTGCCGGTCGGCTGGTGGCCGATCAGTCCATGGGGCAGGGGCGCGCCGAAGACCGGCAGCAGGCGGATCGCGGTCACCGGCGCGCCCGGGAGCGGCAAGGGCGTCGCGGCCGGAACGGCGGCCGGCGCGGGCGCTTCCTCGCGCAGCGCCGCCAGCAGTTCGGCGACGCGCTCGCGGGTGCGGGCGATCCGGGTCTCGGGATTGGCGATGGTGGCGAGGAACGCGTCGAGCGCGCCCGTGGCGCGGCGCTTCTCCACTTCCGCACGCAATGCGGGTTCGTCGGCGACGCCGAACAGCGCGAACAGCGCGCGCTGGACGGCCGTGTTCCAGCGGCTGAACGGCTTCTGCGCATTCTCCACGCGCGAGAGGTTGACCGGCGGCAGGCCATAGTCGCGCTCGATCAGGGCGATGGTCAGCGCGGGATCGAGCGTGCGGCGGGCGCGCAGCGCGGCCCCGAGCAGCACGGCGAACCGCTCTTCCTTCAGGTCGATCTGGGCGCCGTCGCTGAACGGCTCGGCCCAGGCGGCGATGTCGAAATCGGCGGCGTCGATGTCGAGCAGCAGGTCGGCCGGGGCGATGCCGAGCGCGGCGGCGACGCGGCGAAGCTCGTCCGGCCGCGCGACGACTTCGCCGCGTTCGATCTTCGAAAGACGAATATAGGGGATCTCCGGAATCCTCGCCGACAGGCGCAGCAATTTGGCGAAGCCGTGCCGCTGCCGCTGTTCGCGCACCCGGTTCGGAAAGACAATTGCACGATAGAAGTCGATCATGGGTTCGCCTGCGGGTCCCGCCCGCATCTTACCCCTGCCGTTCGCGCTTGCCATGACCGATCCCCTCGATTCTGAGGGTATCTTGAAGCAATTCAAGGATAATACAAGGTAAACGGCATTCCGTTAGTGGAATGAACCTGCCGCCTGGCCACCCGTCAGCAGCCCGCACGGGCCCGCCGGATCGAGGTCGAGGATCATCGCCAGCGTGCTTTCGCCGGTGGCATGGCGGAGCAGCCAGCCCTCGGCCGAAGGCGCGGGATGATCGGGGGCGAAGGCCACGCCGGTGCCGTCGGTGATCGCGCCCAGCGCGCCCGGCGGAGTCGGCCAGCGGCCGGCGAGATAGTCGAGCAGCGCCGCCGCGGCATCCTGGAGCGCACCCTCGTCGGTGTCTTCCGGGCAGAAGGCGTCGGGCGTGGCGGAAATGATCGCGACGCGCCGGAAGTCGCGGCGGCGCCACCACAGCAGGTGGATCTGGCCGTCGGCGGTCGCCTCCAGGCCGAGGATCAGCTCGCTGCCGGCCGGCAGCAGGGGGCGGGCCAGTCGCGCCACGTCCTGCGCGAGCGCGGTCAGGCGGCGATTGGGGCGCGGCAGCGAACCGGGGAAATCCTCGGTGCCATGCCAGTCGAAATTGCGATGCATCGGTTCCTCCAGCCCTCTCGGGAGCATTATAGGATGGGACGGGACGCGCGTGGCGTTCCGATGCGATCAGTGGAGCGAAGCGCTCGACGGCGCCGGGGCGGCCGCAAGCTGGACCGCTTCGACGCGCTCCGCCTGCTCGCCGGCGGCCGTCGTGGCGGCGGGCGAAAGCGTGCTCGGGTCGACGGCGCGGACGCTGGCCAGGCGATTGTGCGGCAGGCTGGCGTCGGGAAGGATCGGCGTGGTGCGCGCGGCCGGGGCGGGGCGGCGCTTGGGCGCGCCCGGCTGGCCATATTCGGCCATCACGGCGAAGCGCGGGTCGTTCGCGGCGATCTCCGCGATCGCCTTGGCGGCGCGCTTGGTGATCTGGCGGACGCGTTCCTTGGTGACGCCGGTGTCGAGCGAGAGGTCGTCGAGCGTGGCGGTCTGGAACACCCGGCGCTCGACGATCTCGCGGTCGCGGCTCAGCTTGGCCTCGAGCTTCTCCAGCTCGGCGGGATCGATGCCATGGGTGGCGGAGCGCAGGCGCGGCCCCTCGGTACGGCGCAGCGCGGCCTCGGCGCGCTTCGGGCGCGGACGGCGGCGGAGTGCCTCGACGCCGACCTTGCGGAGCTGGTCGACATAGGCGTCGATGAGCTGGGAGACGGCGCCCTCGGCGAGATAGTCGGAAGCGGCGGCCTCGGTGCGGGCGACGGCATCCTCGTCCTCGAT
>JAFOMG010000007.1 GCA_017418975.1 Sphingomonas sp. | reverse complement strand
GGGCAAGGACGGCGCGGCTCGCCTTGCCGTTTCCGGCACGCACCCGCGTGATTGCTTCGATCGTCCCCTGCTACCCTGGATCCCCGCCTTCGCGGGGATGACGGGTGTGGTTTCAAGGGCTTGTTTGGGTTCTCAACCAGGTTGAGGACTCATATTCTCCCTTCGTCACCCCGGCCTTGAGCCGGGGTCCCGCTTCTTCTTTCGCGGGCAAGGCAGCGGGACCCCGGCTCAAGGCCGGGGTGACGAAGTTGGTGGGGCACGCTAGCATTCCCGCAACAAGGTCTTGCGGGGAATAGAGATATGAGCGGCTTCACCATCGACCGGCGCACGGCGCTGGCGCTTTCGCTGGGCGGCGCCGCCACGGTCGCCTTTCCGCGGCTGGCCCTTGCCGCCGCGCTCGACGAGGCGGCGGTCGACGCGATCGTCCGGCCCTTCATGGCCGCGTTCGAGACGCCGGGCATCGCCGTGGCGATCGTCCGCCCCGGCGCGCCCGCGTTCGTGAAGGGCTATGGCGTGCGCACGCTCGGCAAGCCCGGCGCGGTGGACGCGCATACCCGCTTCGGCATCGCCTCGCACTCCAAGGCCTTCACCGCCGCCGCGCTGGCGCTGCTCGTCGATGCGGGCAAGCTCGGCTGGGAAGACCCGGTGGTGCAGCACCTGCCCGAGTTCCGCATGTCCGATCCCGCCGTCACCGGGATGATGACGGTGCGCGACCTGCTCGTGCATCGCTCCGGACTGCCCCTGGGCGCCGGCGACCTGATGTTCTTCCCCGCCGGCACCCATGTCGCCGCGGACGTGCTCAAGGCGCTGCCCTATCTGAAGCCGGCGCGCGGCTTCCGGGCCGGCTATGACTATGACAACATCCTCTACATCGTCGCCGGCCTGCTGATCGAGCGGGTGGCGGGCATGGCCTGGGACAAGTTCGTCGAGGCGCGGCTGTTCGCGCCGCTCGGCATGGCCGACGCGGTGGGATCGCGCCAGTCGCTCCGGACCGACAATGTCGCCGGCCGGCACGCCCGGCTGGGGCCGCCGGTGCGCGGGATCGGCAAGCTCGAAGTGGTCCAGCCCGACGAGGGCCCGATGGTCGATGCCGCGGGCGGGATCAACGCCAGCATCAGCGACATGGCGAAATGGCTGCAGGTGCAGCTGGCCCAGGGCAAGCTGCCCGACGGCAAGCAGCTCTGGTCGCCCGAACAGGCCAAGGAGATGTGGAAGCCGCAGACCATCACCGCGGCGAGCGACGGGCCGACCGACACCAATCCGGCGCGGCCGGTGCTCGCCGCCTATGCGCTCGGCTGGTTCGTGCAGGACTATCGCGGCATGCGGATGATCCAGCACAGCGGTGGACTGTCCGGCCAGGTGACCTATTCGGGGATGCTGCCATCGCGCGGCATCGGCGTCTCGGTGCTGAGCAATGTCGAGGAAAGCGTCTCCGCCGCGATCCGCAACGCGATCCTCGACCGGCTGATCGACGCGCCGGCGTTCGACTGGGTGGCGAGCTACCGCACCCGCCAGAAGGCAGCGCAGGACGAGGCGCTGGCGAGCGTCGAGGGCGGCGTGGACAAGGCGCCGGCCGGCGGCCCCTCGCTGCCGCTCGCCGCCTATGCCGGGCGCTATCGCGACCCCTGGTACGGCGATGTGGTGGTGGGCCAGAAGGGCGGCAGGCTGTGGATCGACTTCGTGCCGACCCCCGTCTTCAAGAGCGCGCTCGAGCCCTGGGGGCCGGACGCCTTCCGCACCCGCTTCGCCAAGGATGCCGGCGAGGACGCCGTGGTCAGCTTCGAGATCAGGGACGGCAAGGTGGCCGGCGTGACGATGAAGCCGCTCTCGCCGCTCGCCGACTTCAGCTATGACTATCAGCATCTCGCCTTCGTGCCGGTGCCGTAATCAACTGTATTATTGTAGTAATACAGATGCTGCGCTAGAAGGACCGCATGCGAGCGGCGGAATCGACGACTGATGGCTGACGGGAACGATCCGAGGAACGTCCGTTTTCCGCTGCGCCGGTCCGGCGACGATTTCGAGCCTGCGCCCGCTCCGGCGGCCAGGCCGGAGCCGCGCGCCTGGCGGCCGCCATCGCTCGAGGGAATCGTGGGCGACGCGCTCAGGCGGGTGCGGCCGCAACGGCAGGAGCCGCCGCTCGAGCTGTCCGGCGGCATGCCTCCGCCCGGAGACTATGCCCCGCGCTGGCGCCGCGCCGCGCCGCCCCCGCCACCCCCTCCGCCGCCACCGATCCAGCCGGGCCATGCCGAGCCGCTGCCGGCGGGCGGCTACACCACCAACCTGCCGGTGGTGGTTCGGAAGCGGAACTGGCTGCGCTGGGCGAGCTGGGCGGTCGCCGGCTTCATCCTGCTGTTCTTCCTCGCGATCGCCTGGCTGGCGCTGACCGCGCCGCTCTCCAAGTCGCTGCAGCCGCCGGCGCCGCCCTCGATCACCTTGCTCTCCGCCGAGGGCAGGCCGATCGCGCGGCGCGGCGCGGTGATCGCCGAGCCGGTGGACGCGACGAAGCTGCCCGCGCATGTCCGCAACGCGTTCGTCGGGATCGAGGACCGGCGCTTCTACAGCCATTGGGGCGTCGATCCGCGCGGCATCCTGCGCGCGTTCGTGCACAACGTCACTCAGAGCGGCGGCTCGCAGGGCGGCAGCACGATCACCCAGCAGCTCGCCAAGAACGCCTTTCTCAATTCGCAGCGCACCTTCGGCCGCAAGGCGCAGGAAGTGCTGATCGCCTTCTGGCTCGAGGCGTGGCTGAGCAAGGACGAGATTCTCTCGCGCTATCTCTCCAACGTCTATTTCGGCGACAATGTGTACGGCCTGCGCGCTGCTGCGCGGCATTATTTCAGCACCGAGCCCGAGGACCTGACCCTCAGCCAGGCGACGCTGCTGGCCGGGCTGGTGCAGGCGCCTTCGCGGCTCGCCCCCACCGGCAACCTGAAGGGCGCGCGCGAGCGGCAGAAGCTGGTGATCGGCGCGATGGTCGACGCCGGCCTGATCACCAAGGGCCGGGCGGCGGCGATCCGCCCGGCGGTGCTCAACGTCACCCGGTCCAGGGACGACTTGCCCAACGGCACCTATTTCGCCGACTGGGTGCTGCCCCAGGCCCGCGACCGGGCCGGCGGGGTCGGCACCGAACAGACGGTGCAGACGACGCTCGAGCTCGCCGCGCAGCAGGCCGCCGAGCGGGCGGTGCGCGGCGCGGGGCTGAAGAAGTCGCAGATCGCGATCGTCGCGATGCATCCCGATGGCCGGGTGATCGCGATGGTGGGCGGGAAGAGCTATGGCGAGAGCCCGTTCAACCGCGCCACCCAGGCGCGGCGCCAGCCGGGATCGACCTTCAAGCTGTTCGTCTATCTGGCGGCGCTGCGCAGCGGCATGGACCCCGACACGATCGTCGACGACAGCCCGGTGCAGATCGGCGACTGGAAGCCCGAGAATTCGCATGGCAGCTATGCCGGCAGGATCACGCTGCGCCAGGCCTTCGCCAAATCCTCCAACGTCGTCGCCGCGCGGCTGACCCAGAAGCTGGGCGTGCGCGAAGTGACGCGCGCGGCGCGCGACCTGGGCATCTCCACGCCGATCGGCGACGACGCCTCGATCGCGCTCGGCACTTCCACCGTGTCGCTGCTCGAGCTGACCGCCGCCTATGCCGCGGTGGCCAACGGCGCCTATCCGGTGCGGCCGCAGGGCCTGAGCGACGACGAGGCGGCGAGCGACTGGCTGGCCAAGCGGCTGGGCGGCCCCACCCGCTTCAACGGGCGCCAGCTCGACGACCTGCGCAGCCTGCTCGGCACTGTGGTGGAGGACGGCACCGGGCGCGGCGCGGCGCTGCCGATCCCGACCTATGGCAAGACCGGCACCACCCAGGACAATCGCGACGCGCTGTTCATCGGCTATGCCGGGGGCATCGTCTGCGGCGTGTGGCTGGGCAATGACGACAATTCGCCCAATCCCGGCCTGTCGGGCAGCGGCCTGCCCGCGCGCGTGTGGCGCGACTTCATGACCCGCGCGCTCGACCTGCGCATCCCGCCGCCCGAGCCGACGACCGAGCCCGACGGCAACGACGTGACGCTGGGCGACGTGCTGAACGGCGTGGGCGACTTCATCCAGGGGACGGGGATCGAGACCCAGGTGGTGCCGCAGGGCGTCGACCCCGACGCGCAGGGCGAGCCGCCGATCGACGCGCCCCGCCCCCCGCGCCGCGACCGGGGGCCGGACGGGTCGCCGCCGCCGCCGGATCGCTTCCGCCCGGACGACCGGCGCGGCGAGGAGCGCTGACCGGCACGGGACGGTCCGCGCCGCCCCCCTGACGCGCGTGGCCACGCATCTTCGGGGACGCCGCGCGCATCAGGGCGCGACTGCCTGCCGCGCCAGCAGCCGCTCGAGGATGGCCGCGAAACCGGGCGGCGCCTCCTCCATCGGATAATGGCCGCAGTTGCGCACCGTCTCCACGGCGAGATCCGCGTACCAGCGCCCGAACAACGGCGCCATGGCCGCGGCATCCAGGCCGGGATCGCGATCGCCGAGGATCAGATTGGCCCGCGTCGCCGCCCCTGCCAGCTTCGCGGAGAAATCGGTTCGGAACAGATCGAAATAGGCCATCTTGACCTCCGCTCCCGAAGCCGCGCGGCTGCGCTTCCGCTTGGCCTCGATCCATCCGTCCGCGAGCGGGCCTGACAGGAATCGCATCAGCCGGCGAAAGGCATCGTCGTTGCCGGCGGTCGCGGCAAAGAATGCCAGCGCGGCATCGTCCGCGGGCGATCCGCTGGCCGGCAGCGGGCAGACGGCGGCAAGGCTGGCGACCCGCTCGGGCGCGAGCATGGCGGCGCATTGCGCGATCATCGCGGACAGCGAGTGCCCGACAAGATGGAAACGCCGCCAGCCCAGCCCGTCGCCTAGGGCGAGGATCGCGCGCGCCAGCTGCTCCACGCCGGCGGGCACGGGGTGATCGCGAGACGCGCCATAGCCGGGCAGATCGGCAAAGGCGTACTGGAAGCTTTCGCGGTCGAGATAGGGCAATATGGGATCGTAGGTCGTGCGATCCCCGTGCCAGTCGTGCAGCACGATGACCTTCCGCGGGCCATGGCCGACCGAATTATGGGCGAGAAACGGGGAACTTGGGTAGCGGCGCATCTGAGATCTCCCTTGGCATCGTGCCGAAAGAATCTCAGCCGCCTTCCCGGCCGCCGATATGCGGCGCGGCTCGCATGCGGGATCGGGGAAGTCAATCGCAAGGACGCCTGCAATCCCGTTGTTGACGTTGCGGCGGACCCCCAGCATGGACCTCTCCCATGCGCTTCTTCTCCGACAACGCCGCCGCCGTCTGCCCCCAGGTGCTCGCCGCGCTGGGAAGCGTGAACCGGCTCGACACCGCCTATGACGGCGACCAATGGTCGCAGGCGCTCGACGGCGCCTTTTCGGACCTGTTCGGCACGCAAGTACGCGCGCTGTGGGTGCCCACCGGCACCGCGGCGAACAGCCTCGCCCTGGCGGCGCTCTGCCCGCCTTATGGCGGGGTGGTCTGCCACCGCGAGGCGCATATCAATGTCGACGAGTGCGGCGCGCCCGAATTCTACACGCACGGCGCCAAGCTGCTGGCCGGCGAGGGCCCTGGCTCCAAGCTGACGCCCGAGGCGATCCGCGCGGTGATCGATCCGATCCGTCCGGACGTGCACCAGGTGCAGCCGCACGCGATCTCGATCACCAACGCGACCGAATATGGCCTGGCCTATACGCCCGAGGAAGTGGCGGCGATCGGCGCGCTGGCAAGGGAACGCAAGCTCGGGCTGCACATGGACGGGGCGCGCTTCGCCAATGCCGTCGCGCATCTCGGCTGTCATCCCGGCGACGTGACCTGGCGCGCCGGCGTCGACGCGCTGAGCTTCGGCTTCGTCAAGAATGGCGGGATGAGCGCCGAGGCGCTGATCTTCTTCCGGCCGGAGCTGGCCGAGGCGACGCTCTATCGCCGCAAGCGGGCGGGGCTGCTCTTCTCCAAGGGCCGCTATCTGGCCGCGCAGATCCTGGCCATGCTGGAGGACGACCTGTGGCTGAAGAACGCCCGCGCGGCCAATGCCGGCGCGCAGCTGCTCGCCCGGGCGGCGGGGGAGCGGCTGGTCTATCCGGTCGAGGCCAATGAAGTGTTCCTCAAGGTGCGCGCCGAGGAAGCGGCGAGGCTGCGCGCGCTCGGCTTCGATTTCTACGACTGGGGCGTAGGCGAGGCGCGGCTCGTGATCTCCTGGGACCAGGCCGAGGAAGCGATACGGCCGCTGGCCGACGCGATTGCGGGGTTGTGAGGATGAGCCCTCCCCAAATCCTCCCCGAGACGAGCCCGGGGAGGAGCTGATGGCCGCCTCCCCCCAATCCGCCCGGCTTTCCGTCCTGGTCCCCTTCGCGATCGTCACGCTGATCTGGGGATCGACCTGGATCGTGATCCGCGACCAGCTCTCGGTGGTGCCGCCGAGCTGGTCGGTCACCTATCGCTTCGCGGTGGCCGGGGTGACCATGCTCGCCTGGGCGGCGCTGCGCGGCGACGGGCTGCGGCTCGATGCGCGGGGCGTGCGCTTCGCGGTGCTGCTCGGGCTCGCGCAGTTCGTGTTCAACTTCAACTTCGTCTATCGCGCCGAACAGCACATCACCTCGGGCGTGGTGGCGGTGGTCTATGCATTGCTGCTGGTGCCCAATGCGGTGCTGGCGCGGATCTTCCTGGGGCAGAAGATGGGGCGCCAGCTGCTCATCGGCTCGGGAATCGCGATGGCGGGCGTCGCCCTGCTGTTCCTGCACGAAGCGCGGCTGAGCCCGGTGGGGCCGGCCCAGGCGCTGCTCGGCATCGCCATCGCGCTGGCCGGCGTGCTGTGCGCCTCGATCGCCAACATCATGCAGGCGACCGATACGGCCAAGGCCTATCCGATGGCGACCATGCTCGGCTGGGCGATGCTGAGCGGAGCGGCAATCGACGGGCTGTTCGCGCTCGCCACAGCCGGGCCGCCGGCATTCGACCCCCGGCCCAGTTATGCGGGCGGCATCCTCTATCTCGGCGTGCTGGGATCGGCGCTGACCTTCAGCATCTATTTCCGGCTGATCCGCACGATCGGCCCGGCCAAGGCGGCCTATACCAGCGTGCTGATCCCGGTGATCGCGATGCTCTTCTCGACGCTGTTCGAAGGCTATCGCTGGTCCGCGCTGGCGGAGGGCGGCGCGGGGCTGGTGCTCGCCGGGCTGGTGGTGGCGCTGAGGGCGCGCAGGCCCAACCGGTAATCGGCATGGCGCGGGCGCCAGCCCAGCACCCGCTTCGCCTTGCCGTTCGCGACGCGGCGATTCTCGGCATAAAAGGCGCGCGCCCGGGGACTCAGCCCCGCCGCCTCCAGCGGGACGGCCGGCGGAACCGGTAGCCCGAGCAGCGCGCAGCCATAGGCGACGACATCGCTCTGCGGGGCCGGGAGATCGTCGGCCAGGTTATAGGCACCGGGCGGCCCGGCAAGGCCGGCGATCACGCCCTCGACCAGGTCGTCGACATGGATGCGGCTGAACACCTGGCCGGGCAGGTCGATCCGCGACGCGGTGCCGGCGCGGATGCGGTCGAGCGGGGAGCGGCCGGGGCCATAGATGCCCGGCAGGCGGAACACATGCGCGCCGGCAAGCGCCAGCCAGGCCGCGTCCGCCCGTGCCCGCGCGGTGCGGCGGCCGGTGCCCATGGGCGCCGTCTCGTCGACCCAGGCGCCGCCGGTGTCGCCATAGACGCCGGTCGAGGAAAGATAGCCGATCCAGGCGCCCGCGGCCGCGATCTGGCTGCCATAGGTCGCGAGGACGGGGTCTTCCTCACCCGGCGGAACGGTGGAGAGGATGTGCGTGGCGCGGGCGATGTCGCCCGCGCGGCCAGCGAAGCTCTCGCGAGTGACGGTGGCGATTTCCGCCCGGCCGGCGAGCCGGGCGATCAGGCGGGTGGCGGCATAGCCGGGGCCGAAGATCAGCAGCCGCATCTGGCTTCCCCTCCCTTCCGGGGAGGGGAGCAAGGATCACTGCGCGCCATATCCACCGAACTGGACCCCGAAGAAATCGCCCTTGTTCCAGCGCGGCCGCGCGGGCGCGTCGGTGAGCGCGCGGGCGACGGCATAGTTCAGCCGCATATATTTGGCGGCCGAATTCCAGTCGAACGGCAGGTCGATCTGGTCCGAGGGCTTGTGATAATTCTCCGCGAGGAACTTCTTCTGCGCCTCTGCGCCCTGCCCGCCCGGGCCGGTATCGATCGACACCGCCGGAATGCCCGACTTCACGAAGCTGTAGTGATCCGAGCGGACGAAGAACATCTCCTCCGGGCTCGGATCGGGGACGACGGCCAGCCCCTCGGTCGCGGCCGCCGCGGCGATCGCCGGGCCGAGGCTGGAGCGCTCGCCCCCCAGCGCGACGACATCGACCAGCGGATAGGTCAGGATCGGCATGTCCATGTTGACGTCGGCGACCAGCTCCGCCTTCGGGACCGGCGGATAATGGACGAGATAGTCCGAGCCGAGCAGGCCCTTCTCCTCCCCCGACAATGCCACGAACAGCATCGAGCGCCGGGGCTTCTCGCCCGAGGCGACGAACTTGCGCGCGACCTCGAGCATGGTCGAGACGCCGATCGCATTGTCCATGGCGCCATTGTAGATGCGGTCGCCATTGACCGCATCCCCCATGCCGACATGATCGAGATGGGCGGAGAGAACGACATATTCGGCCTTCAGCGCCGGATCGCCGCCCGGGATCAGCCCGACCACGTTGCGCGTCGCCTGCGTCACCAGCTTGGTCTTGCTCGCGACCCGGAGCGTGCCGAGCAGCGTCCCGGTGGGAATCCTCGAGCCCCGGCGCTGGGCGGCGAGCACGTCCGCCCAGCGGATCTTCGCGCCCTGAAACAGCTTCTCCGCGCCGGCCGGGCCGACATAGCCAACCGGCGGTGCGCCCGCCGCGATCGCGAAGGCAGTGCCGTCGGGGCGGGCCCAGGTGGTGCGCCCATAATCATAATAGGGAACGATCGCCTCGAACGGGATCTGCTCGCGCTGGGCGAGCGATTCGAGCACGATCACCGCCACCGCGCCCTTTTGCTGCGCGATCGCTGCCTTCTGCTCGTCGTCGCCGAAATGCGCCTCGACTTCGTTGGGCAGCCCCTGGGGCACGCCGGGAAGGATCGCGACGATCTTCCCCTTCACGTCGAGCCCCTTGTAATCGTCGCGCCGCCCCTCGGGATAGACGATGCCATAGCCCGCGAAGACGATGCCGCCTTCGGCCTTGAAATCGGGCGTGGCCGGCGCCGGCGTGTTGACATAGTCGATGCCGAACTGGAGCGGGATCTCCATCGCGCCGCGCACCAGGCTCCACTTCGCCTTTTCGGCCGGCTTGTACGAGACCAGCTTGAACGGCTGGAACCAGCTTCCCGCCGCGCCGGGCGCCAGGCCGATCGCGAGCATCTGCGCCGCCACATATTCGGCCGCCACGTCATAGTCGCGCGTTCCCGCCTCGCGCCCGCGCAGGACATCGGCGGCAAGGAACTGGACATGCGCCTTCAGCGCCGCCTGGTCGGGCGGAAGCGGGGCCCCGGCCTGCGGCGCGGTCTGCGCCTGGGCGAGCGGCGCGGCGAACAGCGCCGCCACCGCCAGGAGGAAGCGTTGGAAGATCACTTTTCCGAAGACCCCTGGGCCATCGGCCCCTTGTAGAGCGTGCCGAAGAAATCGCCCTTGTTCCACACCGGCTTCTGATCGGCATCGGCGATGGCGCGGGCGATCGCATAGTTGAGGCTGACGAAGCGCAACCCCTGCTTCCAGTCGATCAGCCCCACTTCGTCCGAAGGCTGGTGATAATGCTTGTCGAGGAACTCCTTGGTCGCCGCCGCGCCCGGGCCGCCGGGCCCGAGATCGAGCGAGACCGCCGGGATGCCCGCCTTGACGAAGCTGTAGTGATCCGAGCGGACGAACGAGGCTTCCTCGGGCGTGGGATCGGGGACGAGCTTGACGCCCTCGGCCGCGGCGGCCGCCTCGACCAGCTTGCCCAGGGTGCTGCGATCCGCGCCATAGGCGACCAGATCGACAAAGTCATAGGTCAGGATCGGCATGTCGAGATTGACGTCGGCGACAATCGATCCCTTGGGCACGGTGGGGTTGGCGGCGAAATATTCGGAGCCGACCAGGCCCTTCTCCTCCGCCGTCACCGCGACGAACAGGATCGAGCGGCGCGGCGCCTTGCCCGAAGCCTGGAAGCGCCGGGCGACCTCCAGCATCGCGGCGGTGCCGACGGCATTGTCCATCGCGCCGTTATAGATGGTGTCGCCCTTCGCATCCGGCTTGCCCACGCCGACATGATCGAGATGGGCGGAGAGGACAACATATTCGCCCGCCTTGTCGGTACCCGGCAGCACGCCGGCGACATTGTTGCTGGTGAGCGTGCGGATCGCGGTGTTGGCGGTGCCGGTGGCGGTTACGTCCAGCGCGCCGGTCGGCAGTTTCCGGTCCGCCTTGTCGGCCGCGAGCACGGCCTCCCACTGGATCTTCGAACCGGCGAACAGCTTGGCGGCGCCTTCGAAGCCGACATAGGCGAAGGGCGGTGCGCCGGCGCCGGCTTCGGAGCCGGCCCAGGTCATCGCCTCGCTTTGCGCATAGCCGACGCTGACGGAGAACGGAAAGATCGCGTGGCGGGCATTGCCTTCGATCAGGATGACGCCGACGGCGCCGTGGCGGGCGGCCACCGCCGCCTGCTGCTCGGGCTGGCCGGAATGCGCGCGAATGTCGCTCGGCAGGTCGTGCGGCGAATCGCGCAGCACCGCGACGATCGCGCCCTTGGTCTTGAGGCCCTTATACTCGGCCTCGCTGCCATAGCCGACAAAGACCACCGGCCCCGACACCGCGACCTTGGGGTTCGACGGCACCGCGCGGGCGACATAGTCCTTGCCCCAGACCAGCGCAGTCTCGACGCCGCCGCGGTTGAGCGACAGCGTGCCATGATCGGCCGATTTATAGGCGACCAGCGGCACCGGCTGGAGCCAGCCGCCGCCCGCGCCCGCGGGCTTGAGCCCCGCCGCGAGCATCTGTGCCGCGACATATTGCTCGGCGATGGCCAGCTCGGGCGAGCCGGTGTCGCGGCCCTTCATCGCATCGGAGGCGAGGAACTGGACATGCGCCTTCAGCGCCGCCGCGTCCTTGCCGAGATCCTGGGCGAAGGCGGGCGCCGCCGCGAGCAGGGTCGCGGCCAGGAGGAATGCGCGCTTCATGCTCACTTGGCCCCCGCGCCATTATAGGTGAGGCCGAAGAAATCGCCCTTGTTCCACATCGGCCGCTGCTCGCCATCGGCGATCTCGCGGGCGATGCGATAGTTCACGTCGACGAAGCGCACGCCCGATTCCCAGTCGATCGCCGGCAGCTGGCCGATCTCGTCCGAGGGCCGGTGATAATGGTTCTTCATGAAATCGTCGATCGCGGCACGGCCCGGGCCGCCGGCACCGGGCCAGAGAAAGACCGAGGGCACGCCCTTGCGGACGAAATTATAGTGATCCGAGCGCACGAAGATGTTCTCGCCGGGCAGCGGATCGTCCGACAGCGGCACGCCGATCGCCTTGCCCGCCCGCTCGACGATCGGGCCCAGCGTGGAATGGCCGGCGCCGTACACCACGATGTCCTGGAACTTGTAGGTGATGATCGGCATGTCGAGATTGACGTCGGCGACGATGCTCGACAGCGGCACGGTGGGGTTGTTGGCGAAATAGTCCGAGCCGACCAGCCCCTTCTCCTCGGCGGTGACGGCGAGGAACAGGATCGAGCGGCGCGGCTTCGTGCCCGCCGTCTTGAAGCGCTTGGCCTCCTCGATCAGCGAGGCGATGCCGACCGCGTCGTCCAGCGCGCCGTTGTTGATCGTGTCGCCGGTCTTGTCGGGCCGGCCGACCCCGATATGGTCGAGATGCGCGGAAAGGACCACGACTTCCTTCGACAGCGCCGGGTCGCTGCCCGGCAGCATGCCGGCGACATTGTAGCTCTTCACCGGCGTGAGCGCGGTCTTGGCGGCGACGGTGACGGTCACCGGCAGCGCCTCCGCCTTGAACACCGCGTCGGGCGCCGCGGCCGCCTTGGCGATATCGGCCCATTTCTGCCTGGCGCCGGCGAACAGCTTCTCGGCGCCGACCAGGCTGACCGTGCCGGCCGAGGGCGTGCCCGGCGCGGCGATATGGCCGGTGCCGTCGGGATTGCCCCAGGTGAAGCGCGACCGCGACGCGTAGGTGATATAGAGGCTGAACGGTGGCGCCTTGCCGACGCGCGGCGATTCAATCGTGATCGTGGCGATCGCGCCGTGCTTCGCCGCGATCTCGGCCTTGGCGGCCGGATTGGAGAAATGCGCGGCGACCTCGCCGGGGAAGCTCTCGGGCGCGCCACCGAAATAGGCGACGATCCGGCCCTTCACATCGACGCCCTTATAGTCGTCCCGGCCCTGGCCGACGATGCCATAGCCGACGAACACCACCGGCGCGGTGACGCTGTAGCTGGGCGTCTCGGGATTGGCCGAGGAAACGAAATCCTTGCCGAATTCGAGCGCGACCGGCGTGCCGCCCTTGCCCGTCACCGTCATCGTGCCGGGGCCGTCCAGCTTGGCGCTGACCAGCGGCACCTTCTGCAGATAGCCGCCCTCGTCGCCCGCCGGCTTGAGCCCGGCCGCGTAGAATTGCGACGCGACATACTGGGCGGCGATGTCGAATTCGGGGCTGCCGGCCTCGCGGCCCTTCAGCGCGTCCGAGGCGAGGAACATGACATGGCTCTTGAGCGCCGCCTGGTCGGCGGGCAGCTCGGCATTGACGATCGCATTGCGCTCGGCGGCGCTGGGGGCCGGGGCGGGCGCCGGAGCGGGCGCGTTCTGGGCATGGGCGGGCAGCGCCAGCATCAGCGCAAGGGCCAGCGGCGTGGTGGTGCGGATCATGTGGGGGAACCTCTCGGCGGCAACTCGGTATATCGCTTCGGTAGCACGGCTTGGCGCAGGCGCAAGCCGGCAGATTTTCAAGGTGGCGAGCGCCGAGCTTGCCCTTATATCCGAGGCACCATGGCAGACGCTTCCAACGCCCCGCAGACTCCGCACATCACGCGCCGCGAGGATTATCGCGCGCCCGACTGGACGGTTCCCGAGATCGCGCTCGACTTCGATCTCGATCCGGTGGCGACGCGGGTCCGCGCCACGCTGAAGGTGGCGCGCAGCGGCGCGCACGACCGGCCGCTGGTGCTGAACGGCGACGGGCTGGCGGCGGAGTCGGTGAAGGTCGACGGTGCCGAGGCCCAGGGCTGGCGCATGGACGGCGCGGACCTGGTGATCCCGCTCGACGGCGACGCGCACGAGATCGAGACGGTCGTGACGATCGCGCCCGAGCGCAATACCCAGCTGCAGGGCCTTTATGCCTCGTCGGGCATGCTCTGCACCCAGTGCGAAGCAGAGGGCTTTCGCCGCATCACCTTCTTCCCCGATCGGCCGGACGTGCTCTCCAGGTACAAGGTGCGGATGACCGCCGACCAGGCACGCTTCCCGGTGCTGCTGGCGAACGGCGATCCGATCGCGCAGGGCGATGCGGGCGACGGGCGCCACTGGGCCGAGTGGCACGATCCCTTCCCCAAGCCGAGCTATCTGTTCGCGCTGGTCGCCGGCGACCTGGTCGCCAATCGCGGCACCTTCACCACGATGACCGGGCGGACGGTCGATCTCGGCATCTGGGTGCGCGAAGGCGACTTGCCCAAGACCGATCACGCGCTGCACGCGCTCAAGCTGTCGATGGCCTGGGACGAGAGCGTCTATGGCCGCGAGTACGACCTCGACGTGTTCAACATCGTCGCGGTGGACGACTTCAATTTCGGCGCGATGGAGAACAAGGGGCTGAACGTCTTCAACAGCCGCTACATCCTCGCCGATCCCGACACCGCCACCGATTATGATTACGACGCGATCGCCGCGGTGGTGGCGCACGAATATTTCCACAACTGGTCGGGCAACCGCGTCACGTGCCGCGACTGGTTCCAGCTCAGCCTGAAGGAAGGCTTCACCGTCTTCCGCGACCAGAGCTTCTCCGGCGACCAGGGCAGCAAGGCGGTCAAGCGGATCGAGGACGTGCGCGGTCTGCGCGCGTCGCAATTCCCCGAGGACGCCGGCCCGCTCGCCCATCCGGTGCGCCCGGACGAATATATCGAGATCTCCAACTTCTACACGGCGACCATCTACAACAAGGGCGCCGAAGTGATCCGGATGATGTCGACCATCCTGGGGCGCGAGAAGTTCCGCGCCGCGACCGACCTGTATTTCGACCGGTTCGACGGCACCGCCGCCACCTGCGAGGATTTCGTCCGCTGCATGGAGGAAGCCGGCGGGGTGGACCTGACCCAGTTCCGCCGCTGGTACAGCCAGGCGGGCACGCCGCGCGTCTCCGCGACGCTGAGCCAGGAGGGCGGCCGCGCCCGCCTCAGGCTCGCCCAGGCCGTACCGCCGACGCCGGGCCAGCCGGCCAAGGAGCCGATGGTGCTGCCGCTCAGGCTCAAGCTGTTCGGCGGGATTACCGGGCGGCCGATGTGCGACGAGCAGCTGATCCTGCTCAAGGACGCGGCGCAGGAGATCCTGTTCGAGAATCTGTCCGAGGCGCCGGTGCTCTCGATCAACCGCGGTTTCTCCGCCCCGGTGATCGTCGAGACCAACCGCACGGCGAGTGACCTCGCCTTCCTCTCCGCGCATGACGACGATCCCTTCGCCCGCTACGAGGCGATGCAGCAGCTGATGCTCGACACGCTGGTCGCCGCCGTGACCAGCGGCAGGGGCGAGCATGGCGCGGTGATCGAGGCGGTGCGGAACACCCTGCGCGATTCCGCGCTCGACAAGGCATTCGTCGCGGAAGCGGTGCTGCTGCCGTCGGACAGCTTCATCGGCGACCAGATGGGCGTGGTCGATCCCGATGCGATCTTCGCGGCGCGCGAGGCGCTCCGCGCCGACCTGGGCAAGGCGCTGGAGGGCGAGTGGCGCGCCGCCTATGACGGGGCGCAGGCCAATCGCTTCGAATATTCGCCGGCCGCCAAGGGCGCGCGGCGGCTGAAGACGGTGGCGCTCGGCTATGTCGCGGCGAGCGGCGCGGACGACGCCGCCGCGCTCGCCTTCGGCCAGTTCGAGGCGGCGGACAACATGACCGATCGCCAGGGCGCGCTGACCACTTTGGTCAATGGCGACTCGGACCGGCGCGAGGCGGCGCTGGCGGCCTTCTACCAGCGCTACCAGGGCAATGCGCTGGTGCTCGACAAATGGTTCCAGACCCAGGCGCTCTCGTCGCGCGACGATACCGCCCGGGCGGTCGAGGCGCTGGCGGCGCACAAGGACTTCACGCTCGCCAACCCGAACCGCGCACGGGCGCTGATCGGCGCGTTCAGCGTCAACCAGCGCGCGTTCCACGATCCCTCGGGCCGCGGCTATCGCTTCGTCGCCGACCAGCTGATCGCGCTCGACCGGCTCAATCCGCAGACCGCGGCCAGGCTGGTGCCGCCACTCGGCCGCTGGAAGCGCTTCGACGCGGCGCGCGCGGCCAGGATGCGCGCCGAGCTGGAGCGGATCGTCGCCACGCCGGGCCTGAGCAAGGACATGTTCGAGCAGGCGAGCAAGTCGCTGGACTAGCGCCATCCCGGCCAAGGCGGGGGTGACGTATTTGCTTTGAACGCAGGCACCGGGAAGCGATTCCCGGGGCCGCCGTCCATATCGGCGGGGTAAGGAGACACAGCATGACCTTGTCGACCAAGACCATCCCCTCGCCCGTCGGCGCGCTCACCCTTGTCGCCAGCGCCAAGGGCCTTGTCGCGATCCTGTGGGAGAACGACTCGCCCGACCGAGTGAAGCTGGACGAAGCGACCGGCGATGCCGGGCATCCGGTGCTGATCGCGGCCGAGACCCAGCTGCGCGAATATTTCGCCGGCACCCGCACCCGGTTCGACCTGCCGCTGGATTTCCGCGGGACCGAATTCCAGAAGAGCGTCTGGGCCGAGTTGCTCGCCATCCCCTTTGGCGAGACTCGCTCCTATGGCGAGATCGCCGCGAAGCTGGGCCGCCCCAAGGCGTCGCGCGCGGTCGGCGCCGCCAATGGACGCAACCCGATCTCGATCGTTGCCCCGTGCCACCGGGTGATCGGATCGACGGGCAAGCTCACCGGCTTCGCCGGCGGGCTGGACGCCAAGGAATATCTGCTCGCGCTGGAGCGCCGCGCCGGCTGACGCGGGAGCGTTCGCGCCGGACCGGCGTTGGCGCCGCATGATCAAGCTGATTGCCACCACTGCCCGCGACCGCGACCGGGTGGGCGAGATCGCGGCCGTGGCCGCGCGCTTCGGCCTGGGCGTGCTGCTCGCCCGGCTGGGCTTCGCGAACGAGGGGGCGGAGGCGGAGGCGGGCGCGCTCCCGCTCCCGCGCCGCACCCGGCTGACGCTCGAGGCGCTGGGCCCCAGCTTCGTCAAGATCGGCCAGATCCTCGCGACGCGCGGCGACCTGCTGCCCCCCGAATGGATCGCCGAGCTCGAGCTGCTGCACAGCGACGCGCCCACGCTGGACTTCGAGGCGATCCGCGCGGCCGTGGAGGAAGCGCTGGGCGAGCCGCCCGAGGCCGCGTTTGCGCGCTTCGATCCGGTACCGCTCGCCGCCGCGTCGATGGCGCAGGTCCATCGCGCCCGATTGAGGGACGGAAGCGAAGTCGTGCTCAAGGTCCGCCGCCCCGGCATCCGCCGCGCGATGGAGGCCGACATGCGGCTGATCGCCGAGCTGGCCGCGCTGGTCGAGCGGGGCAGCGCCGAGGCGCGGCGCTTCGAGCCGGTGGCGCTGGCGCGGCAACTGCGCCAGGCGATGCTCGAGGAGCTGGACTTCACCCAGGAAGGCCGCAACGCCGATCGGATCCGCGAGGACCTGGCGGGCCAGCCCGGCGTGCTCGTACCCGGCATCCACTGGCAATGGACCAGCGAGACGCTGCTGGTGATGGACTATGTCGAGGGCGTGAAGCCGCTCTCGGCCGAAATACTGGAAACGCGCGGGATCGATCCCGCGGCGATCGCCGCGCTGGGCGCCGATCTCGTCATCGAGATGGTGCTGGTCCATGGCCGCTTTCACGGCGATCCGCACCCCGGCAACCTGCTCTGCCTGCCCGGCGACCGGCTGGCGCTGCTCGACCTGGGCTCGATCGGCCATATCGGGCCGGGACGGCGCGAGGAGTTTCTGGGCTTCGTGCTATCGCTGGCCTGGGGCAATCCGCGCGCGCTCGCGGAGACGCTGGCGCTCTGGTCCGAAGGGCATGGCGTGCCGCGCGGCCGCATCGATCGCGCCGCCGAGCAGATCGTCCAGCGGCATGGCGGCGGGCGCATCGTCATGGCGGAGATGGTGCCCGATTTCCTGCGGCTGCTGCGCGAGGAAGGGCTGGTGATGCCGCCGGACCTGCTGCTGGTGTTCAAGGCGTTTGTGACGATGGACGGCGTGCTCGCGCGCATCGCGCCGGGCTTCGACCTGTCCGACGCGATCCGGCGGGCGGCGGCGCGGCTGGTGGCGGCGCGCTTCGCGCCGGGGCGGCTGGCGGCGAGCGGCGGCATGCTCGCCTGGACGCTGGCGGGGCTCGGCGACGATGCGCCGCGGCTGCTGCGCGCCGCGATCCGGCGGATCGAGGCCGAGCCGCCGAACGACGCCGCGACCGCCGCCGCGATCCGGCGCGGTGCCGGCTGGATCGCGGCCGCGCTGCTGGGCGGGGCGGCGATCCTGGCCATGGCGCTGGTGCTTTAGGTTGAGGATACCCATTCTTCCTTCGCCACCCCGGCCTTGAGCCGGGGTCCCGCTGCCTCGCTCACGGAAGAAGAAGCGGAATCCCGGCTCACGGCCGGGATGACGGTGGAAAACAGGGCAGGGACAGGAAAAGATGCGTCCCCAACCTATGCCATCACGTTGCGGCCGCGCGTCACCACCGCGGTGTGCCCCACGCTGGCCTTGGTGGTGCGCTGGGTGACCGTGTCCATGAACACCCAGTCGTTGCTCGCCTTTTCCGGCGTGAGCGTGAGCGCCATATAGCCGCGGCGGCTGGTGTCGCACCATTTCAGCTCGGGATTGGCGGCGACCAGGCCGGCGGCGATGATCTTCGGATCGGTGGTGGTGCTGTTCTCATAGCCCGGCGAGGTGACACTGTGGCCGGCGAACTCCACGCCGGCGGGCTTGCCGTCCTGCCCCAGGTCGAACGCCCAGGCATTGTGGCTGTCGCCGCACAGCACGACGAGGTTCGCGCCCGCCGCCTGGGCGGACTTTAGGAAGCGCGCGCGCGCCGCCGGGAAGCCGCCCCAATTGTCGAGGTCCGACGGCACGCCGAGCTTGCTGGCGATCACGCCCGACTGGACATAGGCGCGGGTGCGGGCCGGGGCATCGGGCTTGATCCAGTCGAGCGCCTGCTCGGGCATGCGCTGCTTGCCCATGATCGTGCCGAAGCCGACCAGCTGCCACTTCTGGCCGGCGCGCACCGACTTGCGCAGCGCATGGCCGAGCCACACCTCCTGCTCGGTGCCGAGCATGGTGCGCGCGGGATCCTGCAATTCGCCGTCGCGAAAGGCGATCAGCGCCTTCTGCGCGTCGGCGGAGCGGAACAGCGGGGCGAGATCGGGCTCGTCGCTGCGCGCCAGCAGGCGGCTCTCGGTGCGGAACAGCGTGGCCAGGCCGCCAATGTCGTAGCTGCCCCAGGGCGTTTCCGAGACCGGCAGCCATTCCTTGAACGCCTGCAGCGCCGCCGCCTTGCGGACGCTCCAGTCGCCTTCGTCCGGCTGATGGTTCTGCGCGCCGCCTTCCCAGCTGTTGTTGGTCGATTCGTGATCGTCCATCTGGATCAGCATCGGCTTGACCCGGTGCAGTTCCTGCAGATCGGGATCGCTGCGATAGCTGGCATAGCGCAGGCGATAATCGGCGAGATGGACCATCTCGGTCGCCGGCTCGGGCCAGCGATCCGCCACCGCGCCGCCGGCCGGCGCATAGCCGCCCCGCTTATATTCGTAGAGATAGTCGCCGAGATGCACCCACAGGTCGATATCGGCGCGTGCCGCGGCATGGCCATAGGCATTGAAGAAGCCGAACGGCATGTTCGCGCAGGAAAAGACGCCGATGCCGAAGCGGCCGACATTGCCCGCCGGCAGCGTCTTCGTCCGGCCCACCGGCGAGAAGCTGCCATCGGGGCCGACGAAGCGATAGAAATAGCTGGTGCCCGGCTCGAGCCCCTCGACGGTGATCTTGGCGGTGTGGTCGCGCCACGGGCCGGTGATCTGCTCGCCGCCCGAGGCGATCTTCGCGAAATCCGCGGTCTTCGAAATCTCGGCCCTGAGCTTCACCGCGCCGCCATCGGCGGGAACATAGCGGGTCCAGAGCAGCATCGTGTCCTGCCCGGGCTCGCCGCTGGCGACCGAATGCGTGAAGCCCGTGGCCAGCGCCTGGGCCAGCGAGAAGCCCGGAATGGCCAGCGCGCCAAGGCCCAGCGTGCCGGTGAGGAGAAGCGAGCGGCGATCGGTGCGAAGCGTCATTTGTAGCGTTCCCGGACTATTTCATCGCAAGCCTTGCCGTGCTCTCGTGGCGAGTTCGTGACAGCGCGCGCGCGCGGCGCTAAGCACGGGTCAGAATTCACCGGGAAGGGTCCCTTCGACAATCATGCTGCATCTCCTTCCGCCCGGGGCGCCGCGCTCCTGATGGCGAGCAAGTCCGAAGTGCTGGGGAGCCGGACTGCTCGCCTTTCCGATCTGGTCGTCGCGATCGCCGCCTTGCCGCGCTGGTCGATCCTGCTGCTCGCCGCCGTGGCGGCGCGCGCGATCACCTTTGGCAATCCCGTCGTCCATATCGATGAGGAATTCTACCTCGTCACCGCACAGCAGATGCTGCACGGTGCCGTTCCCTTTGTCGATGTCTGGGACCGCAAGCCGGTCGGGCTGTTCCTGGTCTATCTGCTGCCGGCCGCCTTCGGCACGCCGGCGGGGATCTGGGTCTATCAGGCGATGGCGCTCGCCGCCGTGGTGGGCACCGCGCTGCTGATCTGGCGGCTCGCCGACAAGGCCGGCTGGAGCCGTGGCGGCCTGCCTGCCGCGCTCCTCTATCTGCTCATGCTCAATTTCGCCGACGGCCAGGGCGGGCAGGCGCCGGTCTTCTACAATCTGCTGACGGCCTGGGCCGTGCTGCTGATCGTGCCGCGCCCCGACGATGCGAGCGACGACCGCCGGCGCATCCACCGCGCCACCGCGGCGATGCTGATCCTCGGCCTGGCCATGCAGATCAAATATTCGGTGGTCTTCGAGGCGATCTTCATCGGCCTGTGGCTGATGTGGAACGAGATGCGCCTGGGCACCAGCATGGCGCACGTGCTGCGGCGCGGCGCGCTCTGGGCGGCGGCGGTCTGGCTGCCCACACTCACCGCCTGGGCGGTGTTCATCCTGCTCGGCCATGGCGACCCGTGGTTCTATGCCAATTTCGGCTCGATCCTGGCGCGGCAGAGCGATCCGCCGATGGTGCTGATCCGCAACTTCCTGGAAGTGGCGCTGATGCTGGCGCCGCTGCTGATCGTCTCCGGGCTCTCGCGCCATGTGCCGGTGGGCGAGCGCCGCGAGCATCCGGTGCGGGCATTGCTCTTCGGCTGGCTCATCGCCGCGGTGATCGGGCTGCTCGTGTTCGGCACCTGGTTCAATCACTATGCGCTGCCCGTCCTGCTGCCCGCCAGCCTGTGCTGCGCCGGCTATCTGGGCGGCACCGAGACCGGCCGCAAATGGGTGGCGCCGCTGCTGCTGCTCGTGGCGGCCCTCGGCGGCGAAGCCCGGCTGGTCAGCGTGAAATTGCACCGCGGCAACGCCGCGCAGCTCCAGGCACTGGCCGACGGCATCGGACGCGGCCCGGGCTGCATGTACATCTATTCGGGCAATCCGATCCTCTACGGCTATACCGGCCGCTGCACCGTGTCGCCCTGGGTCTTCCCCAGCCATCTTTCGCGCGAGCGGGAGAATGGCGCGCTGGGCGTGGACCAGCTCCAGGAGATCGACCGCATCTTCACCGCTGAACGGCCGGAGATCGTGGTGATGCGCCCGGTCTATTTCGGCGAGCGCATGGCATCGCACCAGCTGGCGGTGCAGCGAATGGAGGCGCTGGGCTATCGCCTGCGCGGCCGCTGGCCGCTCGGCGACCTCAGCATCTCGGTCTATGCGCTGCCGGCGGCGCGCACGCCGGCGCCGCCGCGCCTCGCCTCGAGCAGGCCTTCGTAATAGGCCATCAGCTCGGCGGCATGGTCGGCGTCGCTGCGGACCTTGCCGGCGGCGACCCGGGCGGCGTTGCGCAGAATGGCCTGCTCGCGGCCGAACATGCGGCGGATCGCGCCGGCCGCCGAATAGGCGTCGCGCGCGCGATAGGTTTCGGCGAAGAGCGGATCGGCGAGCTCGGCGAAGCCGCCCTCGTCGGGCCCGATCAGCGGCAGGCCCGAGGCCAGCGCCTCGGAAGCGACCAGGCCAAAGGGCTCGGCGTCGGATCCGTGGATCAGCGCGTCGCAGCTGGCCATGATCCGCGAGAAACGCACCCGGTCATAGACCGGACGGAAGATCTTGATGTGCGGGCTGCCCGCGATGCGGGCCTCGAGCTGGCGGCGCTGCGGGCCGTCGCCGATCAGCATCAGGCCGACGGGCAGGTCGTTCGCCGCGGCCTCGACCGCGTCGATCACCAGCGGCCAGCGCTTCTCCTTGTGGTGCCGGCCCAGGCCGAGCAGCAGATGCCCCTCCGGCGGCAGGCCGAGCTGGGCGAGCAGCGCCACGCGCAATTTCTCGTCGCGCAGATCGGGCGAGAACCATTGCCGCTCGATCCCCAGCGGCATCGAGGCGTGGACATGCATGCCGCGCCGGCGGAACCGCTTGGCCAGCGCCGGGCCGTTGGTGACGAACGCGTCGTAATGCTCGAGGAAGCGGCTCATGTACCGCGTGTACCAGGCAAAGGCCCGCTCGACCTGGATCGGCGTCGCTACGCTGTCGAGCCAGCGCTGCGGATAGGCGCCGATATTGTCGCCATGCGCGAAGAACACCTTCACCGCGTCGCCCTGCCAGCGCGCCACCGTCCAGGCCGGGAGCCAGGGCGAGCTGGTCTCGACGATGTCGGGCCGCAGCATGTCGAGCAGCTTCCACACCGGCTCGTCGTGCACGAAGATGCCGTAGTTGCGATCGAGGATCAGCGGCGGCGCCTTGACCCAGAAGATCCGGCCGCCGCCGGGGCGCTCTTCGACGCTCGATTCGAGCGCCGGCGCGATGACGGTCAGCTCATGGCCCATATCGGCCATGATCCCCATCTTGCGGTCGAGATAGGTGCGCACGCCGCCACCGGTCGGCGAGTAGAACTCGTTGACGTCGACGATGCGCATCGTCCCTGCCCCTCAGTCGTCGAGCGGCGCGAAGCCGCCCAGGCCCCGGAGATATTGGGCCTTGATCGTGATCTGTCCACCACCGGGCCCGACATTGACCAGCGCCTGGCGCACCTTGGGGCGGCTGCGGCCGAGCTTCTGGTTGCTCGGGAAGCCGGCGCCGTCCTCCCAGAAGTTGAACTTGTTCTTGCCGTCGCGATCGTGGGTGAACAGCACCGCCCAGGTGCCCGGCCCCGGCGCGCGGATGCACAGCCGGACGGGGCCGGAGGCCGGCGTCTGCGCCCAGATGCGGCGGAACGGCTTGCTCTCCCGCTTGAGCGACGTGTCGTCGCGCAGGAAATCCTCCTCGTTCGGCGGATAGATTTCGAGCTTCAGCCGCCCGGTGCGATCCTTGAGGCCGGTGACGTTCACATAGAGCGGCACGCCGGTGCGCGTGGCGCAATTGCCGTCGACCGGATCCGGCTGCGCGGCCGCGGCGCAGGCCGGCGCCGCCGCAAGGGCGAGCGCGCCCGCGGCGCCGATGGTCGTCGGGGCGATCAGGGAACGGATCATGACTGCTTGTTCCTCGTGAGCAGGGCCTGCACGCTGAAGCCCCCGATCAAGGTGACATGGACGAGAAGAGTGAGGCCGGCGATCAGCGCCATCAGCTCGGACATGGCCGAGCCCTGGCCGATCACCACCCCGGTGATCGCGGCGAAGGCGGCCTCCTTGCTCGGCACCAGCGGCAGGCGCCAGACGAGCAGCCGGCCGGCCGCCATCATCAGCCACACGCCGATCGAGACGTTCGGCATCGCCAGGTGCCAGGCGATCGCGACGAGCAGCGATCCGGTGACGATGCGCGCGCAATGCACCAGGAACACCCACCACAGCTCGCGGCGGGGCAGCGAGAACACGCGCTTGGAGAAGAGCACGAACGGCACCGACATCAGCACCAGCACCACCACCGAGCCGAGCACCGCGCCCTTCCACTGCGGCGGCACCAGGCCCAGATAGAGCGGCAGGCCGAGGATCATCATGAGCAGCGTGATCGCGTTGCCGGCGATCGCCGACAGGATCATCACGTCCTTCACCGCGCCAAAGGGCGCCGCGACCATCTGGGTGCGCTGGCGCGCCCAGGCATAGAAATAGGCCTCGCCCGAATAGCCGAACAGCACTTCGTTCGAGATGCGCTTCTTGTGGAGCGCGGCCAGCCCGGCGAGCGGAATCTGCCACAGCCGCCGGAAGATCACATAGTCGAAGGTCGGCGGCCCGACATAATAGAGCGCGAAGACCAGATAGAAGAGCGGGTTGGCGGGCAGATTGCGATAAAGGCCCTGCAGCCCCGATCCGAACAGCTCGCGGCCCAGCGCCACGATCATCAGCAGCGTCAGCGCGCCGCCCAGAAACGCCGGCCAGCGGCGCTTGATCTTTTCGACGGGTTCGAGACCCGCAAGGTCGGGCGCGCCCGGGAGGGGGACGGCCTCGACAACGCTCGTGTTCACCGAAGCCTCCAGACCTGGTTCGTTCACCGATTCACATTCCGCCGCCCAAAAACGGGCATTTCCAGCACTTTATCCGCACCATGCGGCGTACAGCCCCCCAGTATACGCCAACACGAAAATGGCTGGTGGCAGCAGATTGCGGTTTATTGCGGGGGCGATTTGGGCTTAAGAGTGGCAATCCGCAAGACCCTATGTTGCACCGCACCCATTCCGAAACCGCTCAGCACATCCTCACCTACGCCCAGCAATTGCAGGGCGGCGGGGTGGAGCGGGCGATGCTGCGCATGGCCGCGGGATGGCAGGCGGCGGGGCGCCGGGTGACCCTGGTGCTGGGCAGCCGCGAAGGGCCGCTGGCCGCGGAGATCCCCGACGGGATCGAAGTGATCGAACTGGGCGACGGGCGCCACCAGGCACTGTTCCGGCTCGCGGACGAGATACGACGCGCACGGCCGGACCTGCTGTTCTGCCCGGGCAACCGCTATACCGGCGTCACCGCGCTCGCCCGGCTGCGGCTGGGCCGCGCCGCGCCGCCGATCGTGGGCAAGGTCTCCAACGCGCTGGTGCGCCCCGAGCTCTCGCGCGGCGCCGCCTGGCGCTATCGGCGCTGGCTGCGGCTGCATCCGCGCTTCCTCGATCATGTCGTGGCAATGACTCCGGCAATGGCGACCGAGACGATGGCGGAGATGGGCATGCCGCCGGAGCGGGTGGGCGTGATCGCCAATCCGCCCGCCCGGCCGATCGCCGGTGCCACGCCGGTGGCGCTGCCCATGGGCCGCTACCTGATCGGCGTCGGGCGGCTGGAGCCGCAGAAGCGCTGGGACCGGCTGCTCGACGCCCTGCCCCGGCTCGCCGACGCGCAGGTGAAGCTGCTGCTGCTCGGCGAGGGCGCCGCGCGCGCCGCGCTCGACGCGCAGATCGCGGCGCTCGGGCTGGGTGACCGGGTGATCATGCCCGGCCATGCCGGCGATCCGCTGCCGGCGCTCAGGGGCGCGGCAGTGGCGGTGCTGACCTCGGACTATGAAGGTGTGCCCGGCGTGCTGCGCGAGGCGCTCTCGGTCGGGACGCCGGTAGTATCCACCGAATCGAGCGTCGCGGTGCGCGAGATCGTCCATGCGCCGGAACTGGGCACGGTAATCGCCCGCGAGGATGGCGATGCATTGGTCGCCGCCCTCGATCACTGGCTGGCGCCGGACGCGGTGCGGCCCGCGCCGGTGACGGCCACGGGCGATCCGATCGCCGACTATCTCGCACTGTTCGACCGGATGGTGGACGGCCGCCGGCGCTGATCGGACTCAGCGCAGCTTCAGCCGCAGGCCCAGCCACAGGGTACGCGGCAGCGCCCGCTCGATCACGCCCGGACCGCTGATCCCGGCCTGCACCTCGGCATCGAGGAGATTCTCCGCGCGCGCCTGGAGGGCGAAGCCACGCGCGAGCGGCAGCGCCGCGGCGGCGTCGAGCGTGAAGGCGCCCTTCAGCGTGCGGCTGTTCTGGTCGTCCTCGAACTGCGGCCCGGCATAGCGGGCGGTGAGCGACGCCCCGGCATCGCCCCGCGCCCAGCCAAGCGTCGCGCTCGCCTGGTGCCGCGCGGTCTGGGCCGGGCGCAGGCGGTCGAGCGACGCCGCCACGCCCGAGGCCGACACCCGCGAATCGGTGAAGGCATAGGACGCGGCCAGGCTGAGCGGCCCCGCCGCCCAGCGCCCGTCGAGCTCGACGCCGCGGGCCGTTACCGCGTCGACGTTCCGCCGCTGGCGATAGAAGCCCGCCGCCGAGACGAAGCCGACCCCGGGGAAGCTGCCCGGCCCCTGCGCCAGCGTGACATTCGCGATCGCGCCGTCGAGACGGTTCCAATAGCCGGTGACGCGCAGAGTCAGCGCGGCGGCGGGGCGCCAGTCCATCCCGATCTCCGCCCCGGCCAGCCGCTCCGGATCGAGCGCGGCATTGGCGGCGGTGGCGTCTGCCCCGGCCCGGAAGGGGCGGTAGAGCTCGTTGAGCGTCGGCAGGCGCCAGCCCCGATAGGCGGCCGCGCGCAGCGTCACGCCGCCCAGCCGATAGGCGGCGCCCGCGCGGCCGGTGGCTTCCCAGCCCCGGCGATCGGGGAAGCGGCCGTCCGTGATCACCGGACCGGGCGCAAGCGAAGTCTCCAGCAGCGAACCGTCCGCAATGTCCCAGTGATCGAGCCGCCCGCCCAGGCTGAGCGTGAGCGGCCCGCGCTCGTAGCTGGCATCGGCGAAGCCGCCGACGGTCAGGCTCTCGCCCCCCGCGACGCGGCGCCGGGTCGGGCTCCCGGCGACATAGGTGAACAGCTCCTCGGTCCGGCCGGAGACCCGGCGCAGGTCGCCGCCCAGGCGCAGCGTCACGCCGCCGCCGACGGGCGGGGCGACCTCCAGGCGCGCGCCCAGACCGGTGGCAGGCACGGCATATTGGTCGAGCGTCGGCGCGGCAACGGTGCGCGCATCGTTGACGCTGGCGAAGCCCGAGGCGAAGCCGCGCGTCTGGAGCCAGGCGAGCGCCGACCAGCCCCAGGCTCCGCGGCCGACCAGGCGCAGGCTGGCATCGGCGCCTTCGCTCTTCACTCGCGTGAAATCGACGCCGCGATCGCGATGGTCGGTGAAGGCGGAGAGATTGGCCTGGAGCTCGGTATCGGCGCCAAGGGGAGTGACGGCGCGCAGGGCGATGGCGGCCTGTTCATAGGGGGCCGGCCGGTCGGCGGGTCCGCGATCCGCCGCGACGATCGGAGTGAAGCCATCGCCGCGCGCATATTGGCCGGCGAGGGTGGCGAAGCCGCGCCCGAGCTCGACGGCACCCACCCCCGCGAGATCGAGGCTGTCGCGACTGCCGCCGAGCGCGTCGAGCGACAGGCGGCCAAGCTGCGCGGGGCTGCCGCTCTCCAGCTCGATCGTGCCCGCCAGCGCGCCCGGCCCGGCATAGCCGCTGCCCCCGCCGCGCACGATCCGCGCGCCGGCGAGCCTTATCGGGAGATAGGCGGGAAAGGCGACCCAGCCGCCGAACGGATCGGCCTGGGGCACGCCGTCGAGCAGCAGCAGCGCGCGGCTGGAGGCATTGCCGCCCAGGCCGCGCAGCGTGATCCCCTGCGAAGTCGGGTGGGCCGAGCGCGAATCGGAGCGGCGGAACTGGGCGAGCCCGGCGGCATCGCGCAGCGCATCCTCCAGCCGGCCGCTGGCGGTACCGGCGATGCGATCGCGCGCGATCGTCACCACGTCATAGGCGGCGTCGCCCGGCGGCGCGGCGAGCCCGCGGCCGGTGACGATAATCGCGTCGGGCTCCTGTTCCCGTTCCTGCTCCTGCGCCAGGGCGGGGACGGCGAGCAGCAGGCCCGCCGCCAGCCCGGCGATCCTCACTTGGGCGCCACCGCGTCAGGATGAGCGGCGGCGAAGGCGGGCAATGCGGTGGCGGCGGCGTCGATCGCCACCAGCCGGGGGAAGGCGTCCAGCGGCGTCTCGAAGCGCCGGGCATTGTACATCTGGGGCACCAGGCAGAGATCGGCGATTCCCGGCGCGTCGCCGCCGAGAAAGGGCCCGTCCCCCGCCATCGCCTCCAGCGCGGCGAAGCCCTCGGCGATCCAGTGGCGCGTCCAGGCGTTCCGCCCCTCCTCGTCCACGCCCATTTCCTTCAGACGCCGCATCACGCGCAAATTGTTGAGCGGATGCGTGTCCGCCGCGACGACGAGCGCGCGGGCCATCGCCGCGGCGCGGGCATCGGGATCGGCGGGGATCAGCCGCGGCTCGGGATGGCGCGCGTCGAGCCACTCGATGATCGCCAGGCTCTGGGTGATCACCTTGCCCTCGGCCTCCAGCGCGGGGACGAAGCCCTGGGGGTTGCGGGCGAGATGCTCCGGCGAACGCTGCTGGTTCTCGAGCAGCATGATGTCGCGCCGGGCATAGGCCACGCCCTTCAAGTTCAGCGCGATGCGGACGCGATAGGCGGCGGAGGAGCGGAAATAGTCGTAGAGGATCATGCCGCACCCGCCGGCGGCTCGAGCGGCGTCGGCGCCCCTTCCTCATAGCCCCGTCGCAGCCGGACCCGCCATTTGAGCCGGGGGCTCTCCTCGTCGGCGGCGCGGGCGGCGCGCTCCGCCTCGCTCTCCAGCGCGACCTTGATCATCGCCACGATCGGATCGGCCAGCGCCAGGCCGAGCACGCCGAACAGCGTGCTGGCGAGGATCTGCGACGAGAGGGTGAGCGCCGGCGGCATGTCCACGGTGCGCCGGGCGACCATCGGAATCACGACATAGCCGTCGAAATTCTGCACGCCGAAATAGATGATGATCGCCCAGATGCCGGTCTCGGTGCCGGCGCTGAACCCCACCGAGATCATCATCACGCCGGAGATGAAGGCGCCGATATTGGGAATGAAGGCGAGCACGCCGGTGATGATGCCGAGCAGCAGCGCCATCGGCACGCCGGCCAGCCACAGGAAGAAGGCAGTGACCACGCCTTCGAAGAGCATGCCGAACAGGCGCCCGGCGAGCAGCCGCCGCATCGTCGTCGCCATGCGGCTGAGCGTGAGCGCGAACGAATCGCGCGCGTCCCTGGGCACCATCCATTGCAGGCCGCGCTCGTAGATGCGCGGCTCCAGCGCCACGAACAGGCCGATGATCACGATCATCAGCAGCGACGAGACGGCGCCGAACACCGAGCCCACCGCCGAGGTGAGCCGCCCGACGCTGCCCAGCGCCTGCTGGACGAGGCCGGTGAGATCGGAGCGGCCGGGCATCAGGCCCAGATCGGCCACCCATTGGGCGACCTTGTTCGCCTGCACTTCCAGCGTGGTGCGCAGCTGCTCGGCCTGGGCGGCGATCTGCACCCCGGTCAGGTAGAAGATGCCGGCGAAGAAGGCGATCACCAGCAGGACGACGATCACGATCCGCAGCGCGCGCGGGATCGGCAGGATGCGGCCGAGCAGCCGCGCGCCGCCATCCAGCATCGATGCGAAGACCAGCCCGCCGAAGATGATCAGGATCGGCTGGATCAGCAGCACGAACAGGGCGACCGCGATACCCAGGCCGAACCAGACGCTCGCCCTTTTCAGCTCGGCGCGGACCACCGGGTCGCGCAGCTCGTTGGGTCCCGGTTCCTGGACGACATGGACGTGATCGGAGGCAAGCGGATCGCTCATCATTGACTGTCCCGTTGCGGGTGAAGCGAGGTGCCGGCGCGGCCGGGGCGGAAGGATCGCGGCCAGGTCAGCGGATTCCAGCTGGCGCTGCCGTCGAGGCTGAAGGTGATGAACTCGGCGCGACCGCCGATATTCTCCCAGGGCACCGGGCCGCCCAGCCCGCCCTGCGCGAGCGGGAAGCGGCTGTCGGCCGAATTGTCGCGATTGTCGCCCATCAGGAACACCTTGTCCCGGGGCACGTGGATCTCGGGATAATTGTCCGCGCGGCCGGGGCGGAAGCCAAGGTCGATCGTGTCGTAGGAGCGGCCGCCCGGCAACGTCTCGCGGAAGATCGGCAGGCGGCAATATTGCCGGCCGGCTCGGGTGACGAGAAAGCCGGGATACTGGTCCTCGCTGCAGCGCGTGTTGGGATCGACGGGGATGTCGCGAGCGCCCATCGCCCGGCGCGGGATGGCCTTGCCGTTCAGATAGACGATGCCGCCCCTGACCGCGATCGTGTCGCCGGGCAGACCGATCACGCGCTTGATATAGTCGGTGTTGGTGCCGGGCGGCGTGACGATCACCACGTCGCCGCGCTCGGGCAGCCTGCCCAGGATGCGGCCGTGCATGAAGGGCAGCACATGGAAGGTCGGCGTGACCCAGCTATAGCCATAGGGATATTTGGTCACCACCAGCCGGTCGCCGACCAGCAGCCCGGGCAGCATCGATTCGCTGGGGATGAAGAAGGGCTTGGCGATCAGGCTGTGGAAGCCGAGCACCGCGAGCACGAGCCAGAGGATGCCGCGCGCCTCCGCCCACCAGTCGGTGCGCGGCCGGGCTTCGACCTCTTCCTCGAACGCTTCGTGACTCAACGCGAGCTCGTCCGCCCCCATCAACCTTCCTTCACCGCCTCGATCATCACCATGGCGAACGCCCAGGGATGATCGTCCGTCAGCGTCAGATGCACCATGGCGACGTGACCCGCGGGGGTGATGGCGTCAAGCCTCGCCTTCGCGCCTCCGGTCAATGCCAGCGTAGGGGCGCCGGAGGGCGCGTTGACGACACCGATGTCCTTCATGAACACACCCGCCTTGAACCCGGTTCCCACCGCCTTGGAGAAAGCCTCCTTGGCGGCGAAGCGCTTGGCGAGGGTGGCGGCATAGTTGTGCGGGCGGGTCCTGGCCTTGGCGATCTCCAGGTCGGTGAAGCTGCGCTGCTCGAAACGTGTGCCGAAACGGTCCAGCGACTTCTGGATCCGCTCGATATTGCAGAGGTCCGAGCCCAGGCCGAGGATCATAGGGTCAGCGCCAGAATGACGTTGCCGGCGGCAAAGGCGGCAACCGGCGAGATCACGAGAAGCGCCAGGGCCGTGCGCGGCCGACGATCCGCGATCGCAAGGGCTCCCGCGCCGACCGCAAGCCCAACCGCTACCGCCGGCATCGACTGCTGCCAGAAAGCCCAGTCGATGATCTCGCTGTCCGTCCCCAGCTTCGCCAGCGCGAACCAGACCGGGTGCAGCCCGGCAACCACCGCCGCGCCCATCGCACCGGCGGCGACCACTGCGAAGAGAATGCGCCTCACCGCGCCGCGTCCACCAGCGCGCGCATGTGGCGAATCACCGGGGCGAGGCCGTCGAAGATCGCCTCGCCGATCAGGAAATGGCCGATGTTGAGCTCCATGACCTGCGGGATCGCCGCGATCGGGATCACATTGTCGAAGGTCAGGCCATGGCCGGCATGCGGCTCGATCCCCGCCTTGGCCGCGAGCGCGGCGGCATCGGCGATCCGGCGCAGCTCGGCGGCGCGGTCCGCCTCGGCCAGCTCGCAATAGCGGCCGGTGTGGAACTCGACGACCGGGGCGCCTAGGCGCAGCGCCGCGTCGATCTGGCGCTCGTCCGGCTCGATGAACAGCGAGACGCGGCTGCCATTCTCGCGCAGCTTCGCCACCATCGGGGCGAGGTGATCGAAATGCCCGGCGACGTCGAGCCCGCCCTCGGTGGTGCGCTCCTCGCGCTTCTCGGGCACGATGCACACGGCATGCGGGCGGTGGCGGAGCGCGATCGCCAGCATCTCCCCGGTCGCCGCCATCTCCAGGTTGAGCGGCACCGTCAGCTCGGCGGAGAGCCGGGCGATGTCGTCGTCGGTGATGTGCCGGCGATCCTCGCGCAGATGCGCGGTGATGCCGTCGGCGCCGGCCTCGGCCGCGAGCAGGGCCGCGCGCACCGGATCGGGATAGCCCGAGCCGCGCGCGTTCCGCACGGTGGCGACATGATCGATGTTGACGCCCAGGCGAAGGCGGTCCCTCGCAGACTCTTGGAGCTTGGCGGTCACCCTTCGCGCCTCCCTATGCCGTGATCGCCCGGCTGCCCGGCTTGACCGCGGGGATCGCCGCCAGCTCGGGCGGGAGCTGGTCGGCCGGATAGGCGGGCACGTCCATCTTCAGCAGCGAGACCAGGGGCACGCCGATATCCGCCGTGCCGTTCGAGCGATCGACGATGCAGGCGGCGCCGAGCAGCTTGCCCGGATGCCGGCGGATCGCGGCGATGCACTCGCGCGACGACAGGCCGGTGGTGACGATATCCTCGACCATCACGATCCGAGCGCCTTCGGGAATCTCGAAGCCGCGGCGCAGCTGGAACTCGCCGTCCTCGCGCTCGACGAACACCGCCTTGCAGCCCAGCGCGCGGGCCGTCTCATAGCCCGGGATGATTCCGCCGATCGCAGGGGAGACCACCATGTCGACCCGCCCGAACGATTCGCGGATCAGCGTTCCTAGTGCACTGCACACACGCCCGGTGCGCACGGGGTCCTCGAAAATACGCATCTTTTGCAAGAAGATGGGAGAACGAAGGCCGGAAGACAGGATGAAATGGCCTTCGAGCAACGCACCTGCAGCACGAAACTCGTCCAGAATTGCGTTGCCTTCCAATGCTCGCTCCATCGTCGCCGGGATTGTCGATTTCCCTTAGGACCACCCTCCAACGACCGCAACGGGCGATCAAAAAGGGTTGAGAATGGATGCGTGGCTCGTATACGCCAGTTGCACTGGGGGTAATCCTTTCCCAGCCCGGGGCTCTTGCGGAACAGGGTGAAGATAGACGATGCGCATGCTTGGGTTGACTTCGATCCTCCTGGCGGCGGGGATGGCGTTCGCCACGCCCGCCTCGGCCCAGGAGCCTGTCGCGAACAGCGCGACTCCGGTCGCGAACAGCGCCGCGCCGGCCGCGACCGCCACGCCGGCGGTTGCCGATCCCACGCTCGACGCTTCGGGCCAGCCGCGGACCAAGGCGGCACCGGGCATCGGCCAGCCGACCGCCGACGCGATCACGCTGCAGGAGCAGGTGACGCCGAACGGCCGCGAGGCGCACAGATTCCACAACTATATCCTGCTGCCGCTGATCACCGCGATCTCGATCTTCGTGCTGCTCCTGCTGGTGTGGGTGATCTTCCGCTATCGCCGCGCCGCCAACCCGACGCCGTCGCGGACCGCGCACAACACCACGATCGAGATCATCTGGACGCTGGTGCCGGTGCTGATCCTGGTCGCGATCGCCGTGCCGTCGATCAGCCTGCTCGCCGCGCAGTTCAAGCCGGCACCCAAGGATGCGATCACGCTGAAGGCGATCGGCAACCAGTGGTTCTGGAGCTATGAATATCCGGACAATGGCGGCATCCAGCTGACCGCCAACATGCTCAAGGAGCAGAGCCAGGTTCCGGCCGGCACGCGCTACCGCACCGATGCCGACGGCCCGCGCCTGCTCGCGACCGACCAGCGCGTGGTGCTGCCGGTCGGCGTGCCGATCCGGCTGATCACCACCGCACAGGACGTGATCCACAGCTGGGCGGTGCCCGCCTTCTGGATCAAGCTCGACGCGGTGCCGGGCAAGCTCAACGAGACGAGCTTCACCATCGACAAGCCGGGCCTGTATTTCGGCCAGTGCTCCGAGCTGTGCGGCGCGCGCCATGCCTATATGCCGATCGCGGTCGAGGCCGTGTCGCCGGCCGAGTTCGCGCAGTGGGTGAAGTCGAAGGGCGGCACCATGCCGGCCGAGGTCGCCGCCGCCGCGGCAGCCACGGCCACCCAGAACGCCGCCGCGCCGGCCGCCGAGACCAATGCCGCCGCCGAACCGGCCGCCACCAACGAGACCGCGCCGGCCGCCAACGCCGCCGCCGGCAACATGACGGGCAAGTGAGACCATGACCGATATCGCCCTCCACGCGCATGATCATGCGCATGACCACCATGATGCCGATCACAAGCCGGGCTTCTTCGCCCGCTGGTTCATGTCGACGAACCACAAGGACATCGGCACGCTCTACCTGATCTTCGCGATCGTCGCCGGCATCATCGGCGGCGGCATCTCGGGCCTGATGCGCGTCGAGCTGGCCGAGCCGGGCATCCAGTGGCTGCCCTATTGGCTGAGCTTCCTGCACGGCAACGAGACCAAGTTCGACGACGCCATGCACTTCTGGAACGTGCTGATCACTGCGCACGGCCTGATCATGGTGTTCTTCATGGTCATGCCCGCGATGATCGGCGGCTTCGGCAACTGGTTCGTGCCGATCATGATCGGCGCGCCGGACATGGCGTTCCCGCGCATGAACAACATCTCGTTCTGGCTGCTGATCCCGGCGTTCCTGCTGCTGCTCGCCTCGCCCTTCGCGGGCGTCGGCGCGGGCACGGGCTGGACGGTCTACGCCCCGCTCTCCACTTATGGCGAGCCGGGGCCGTCGGTCGACATGGCGATCCTGTCGCTCCACCTGGCGGGCGCCAGCTCGATCCTGGGCGCGATCAACTTCATCACCACCATCTTCAACATGCGCGCGCCGGGCATGACCCTGCACAAGATGCCGCTGTTCGTGTGGTCGGTGCTGATCACTGCCTTCCTGCTGCTGCTGGCGCTGCCGGTGCTCGCCGCCGCGATCACCATGCTGCTGACCGACCGCAACTTCGGCACCGCCTTCTACGATCCGCAATATGGCGGCGACCCGATCCTCTACCAGCACCTGTTCTGGTTCTTCGGCCACCCCGAAGTGTACATCATGATCCTGCCGGGCTTCGGCATCGTCAGCCAGATCATCGCGACGTTCAGCCGCAAGCCGGTGTTCGGCTATCTCGGCATGGCCTATGCCATGGTCGCGATCGGCCTGGTCGGCTTCGTCGTGTGGGCGCACCACATGTTCACCACCGGCATGTCGGTCACCGTGAAGATGTATTTCACCGCCGCCACCATGGTGATCGCGGTGCCGACCGGGGTGAAGATCTTCTCGTGGATCGCCACCATGTGGGGCGGCTCGATCAGCTTCAGGACCCCGATGGTCTGGGCGATCGGCTTCATCTTCATGTTCACCGTGGGCGGCGTGACCGGCGTCGTGCTCGCGAACGGCGGCGTCGACGACTATATGCAGGACACCTATTACGTCGTCGCGCACTTCCACTATGTGCTGTCGCTCGGCGCGGTGTTCTCGCTGTTCGCCGGCTTCTACTATTGGTTCCCGAAGATGAGCGGCCGGATGTACAGCGAGCTGCTCGGCCAGCTGCACTTCTGGATCTTCTTCGTCGGCGTGAACATCCTGTTCTTCCCGATGCACTTCCTGGGCCTGCAGGGCATGCCGCGCCGCTATCCGGACTATCCGGACGCCTATGCGCTGTGGAACCATGTCGCCACGATCGGCTATTTCATCATGTTCGCCTCGATGGTGATCTTCTTCGTGAACGTGATCTGGGCGCTGGTCGCGGGCAAGAAGGCCGAGGGCAATCCCTGGGGCGAAGGCGCGACGACGCTCGAATGGACGCTGTCGAGCCCGCCGCCGTTCCACCAGTTCGAGACGCTGCCGGTCATCGAGGACGGGCATCACCACTGAGCCCGGCCGCAAGGCTGACGCATGAAGCGCCCCGGAAGGAAACTTCCGGGGCGTTCTCATGTCCGGCGCCGCGCGATTTGGTCGCGCCAGGCATGGCATTGACCGCATGAATCGCGCCGTTCATCCTGGAGAAAGATGCGCAGGCGGAACGATGCCGGGAAATCCAGGGAGAAGCGAGATGAAGTTCCTGCCCGGCGCGCTCGCGCTGCTGTTCGCCGCCATGCCCGCCGCCGAAGCGCAGACGGCACCGCCGGCCAAGCCCGAAGCGGTGATCCAGCTGACGCCGTGGCGCACCCGCTGGGCGATCGAAGCCGAGATCGCCGGCAAGAAGGGGCTGTACCTGCTCGATACCGGCGCCGGCATCACCCTCGTCTCGCGCGAAACCGCGACGCGGGCCGGCTGCACGCCCTGGGGGCGTCTCACCGGCTACAACATGATGGGCAAGCGCTTCGACGGCCCCCATTGCGGCGAGAATATCGCGATCACGCTAGGCGGGATCGCCGCCAGGCCACCGATCACCGGGCTGGTCAACATGGCGGCGGACAATCCGAAGAACGCCGCCCTGGACGGGATCATCGGGCTCAACCTGTTCGAGGGCCGCACCGTGACCCTCGACTTCGCGGCCGGCACGATGACGCTCGAATCGGAAGCGAGCCGGGCGGCGCGCATCGCCGGCATGCGGCCGCTGCGCATCCGGCTGAAGCGCGAGATCGACGGCGGCGCGCTGGCGGTGATGGCCGCGGTACCGAGCAGGCTGGGCACTTTGTGGTTCGAGCTCGATTCGGGCAATGGCGGCACCGTGCTCGTCTCCAAGCCCATCGCCGAGCTGGTGGGGATGGACCCGAAGCTGGAAGACAAGCAGCCGGCCGATTTCGAAGTGCTGGGCGACATTCGCGCGACCACGCCCGATGCCTTCACGCCGGACATGATCATGGACGGCAATCTTGGCATGCCGTTCCTGCGCAACTGGGTGGTGACGCTCGACCTCGCCCGCGGCCTCGCCTGGATCGGCAAGCCGCCCGTGCCGCCCAAGCCGGCGATCCCGCTCGACCAGGCGGTGAAGCAATAGGGTCATCCGTCGTTGCCCCGCCCCATATGGCGGCCCGCAACGGAGGTGTTCCGAACGGAGCTGGAGCCCGGGAACCCGCTGCCTTGGGACCGAAGGGGGCCGGAGAGAAGCAGGGACGACGACACGCCAGCTTGGGCTTGCCGCCCTGGAATGAATCGACATTTGTGGCGCCCCGCCCGCTATCGTCACCCCGGCCTTGTGCCGGGGCCCACGGCGCCTCAAATCCAGCGCCAGGAGCTTCTTGCTTTCCGACAGCCTCCCGGCGGCCCCCGGCACAGGGCCGGGCTGACAGGATAGAGGGGGCCATGGCGGCTCCTCCACGCCGAATGTCGATCCGCCCCAGCCCTTGCAGGCGCGGTACCGCTTGGTATTCACCTGCATGCGCTATGTAGTTCTTTTCGCGCCCCAGCCGCTTCAGCTTGACCAGCTGGTATCGCGTGCGCCTGAAATGCAGTGGACCGCGCACCCGAGGCATGACGACCCCGCCAAATTCGAGTTTCACGGCATTTTAGGGGGCGAACGCGTCCGGCTCTGGCCCTTTGGGCAGGACGACAGCTCCTGGGCCGAGGAACCGGAACGGTTGGCACGCATCCGGTCGATGGGCCCGAGCCGCGAGAATTATTTCGTGCATTTCCATGATGCAGCACAATTGAAGGCAGTTCTGACCGCGATCGCAGATGATCCGAATTTCCTGATCGACGACGACTATGATCTCTTCGTCCGCGGCGACGAATTCGCGGAATATTGCCGAACGGCCTCGGATACCAAATGGCTGATGAATGGGGACTTTGGTTGAATGGCCGGGGCAAACCGCCCCTTCCCCCTCGGTCAACCCGGCCCTATAGCCGGCGCAGGACCATGAGCACCGCTTCCGCCACCGTCACTCTGCCCGCCGACTGGCGCGACTTCCTCGCGCTCACCAAGCCGCGGGTGATGACCCTCGTCGTCTTCACCGGGCTGTGCGGCATGCTGGCCGCGCCGGTGCCGATCCATCCCGTGCTGGGCTTCACCGCCATCCTGTGCATCGCGCTGGGCGCGGGCGCGGCGGGGGCGCTCAACCAATGGTATGAGGCCGATCTCGACGCCAAGATGAAGCGAACGCAGCAGCGCCCGCTCCCGGCCGGCCGGATGGAGCGCCAGTCGGCGCTGCATTTCGGCGTCGGCCTGGCGGGCTTCAGCCTCGCGCTGATGTATTTCGCGATCAACCTGGTGGCGACGCTCATCCTCGCCGCGTCGATCCTGTTCTATGTGTTCGTCTACACGATCTGGCTCAAGCGCCGCACGCCGCAGAACATCGTGATCGGCGGCGCGGCCGGGGCCTTTCCGCCGATGATCGGCTGGGCGGCGGCGGCAGGCGACGTCACGCTGATGCCGGTGCTGCTGTTCGCGCTGATCTTCCTGTGGACGCCGCCGCATTTCTGGGCGCTCGCGCTGTTCGTGAAGACCGACTATGCCAATGCCGGGGTGCCGATGCTGCCGGTGGTGGCCGGCGAGAAATCGACGCGGATCCAGATCGGGCTCTACACGATCCCGATGATCCTGTGCGCGGCCGCGCCCTGGCCGCTGGGGCTCGCCGGGCCGATCTACGGGATCGTCGCAGCGGTGATGTCCGGCCTGTTCCTCGCCATGGCGGTGCAGGTGGCGGTCCGCCGCGCCGAGCCCGGGGACGGCATGGCGCCCGAGAAGCGGCTGTTCAAATTCTCGATCCTCTATCTCTTCGTCATTTTCGGCGCGCTCGTCGTCGACAGGTGGTTCGCATGACCGATGATCTGATCCCGACTCCGTCCAAGGCCCCGGCGACGCCGGTCGAGGAGGCCGAGCTGATCCGCGCCCGCCAGCGCGGCCGGGCCCGGGTGATGGCGGTGCTGCTGGGCCTGTTCGTGGTGCTCGTCTTCGCGATCTCGATCGTGAAGATCCAGCTGGGCCATGCCGGATGATCCGCATCAGCCGGAACCTGCGCGTCGCGATCCTCGCCGGGATCGGCGTGTGCTCGATGACCGGCCTGGGCTTCGCGGCGGTGCCGCTCTACCGCATGTTCTGCGAGGCGACCGGGCTGAACGGCACCACCCAGCGCGGGGCCCGCGCCCCGGGCAGCGTCGGCCAGAAGATCACCATCGCCTTCGACAGCAACGTCGCCAAGGGCATTCCCTGGAAGTTCCAGCCCGAGCGGCGATCGGACACGATCGACATCGGCGGGCGCGACATGGCGTTCTTCACCGCCACCAACACCTCCGACCATGAAGTGACGGGCACGGCGACGTTCAACGTCACGCCGGTCTTCGTCGGCAAATACTTCACCAAGATCCAGTGCTTCTGCTTCACCCAGCAGACGCTGAAGCCGGGCGAGACGGTGCGGATGCCGGTGATCTTCTACGTGGATCCCAAGATCCTCGACGATCCCGACACGCGCGACGTGCAGGAGATCACGCTCTCCTACACCTTCTATCCGGCCGAATCGCCGGCAGTGAAGGAAGCCGCCGCCAAGGCCCATTGACGCCGGCGCCGGACGCGCGCGACTATTGTTGCGGGAAGCGATTTCGCACCGTAAAGCTTGCTGCAAAATAGGAGCAGGGAAGTTCGATGGCCGGGGCAAAGAATCACCAGTACCATATCCTTCCGCCTAGCGTTTGGCCGCTGTTCGGCTCGTTCTCGGCGCTCGTGCTCGCGTCAGGCGCGATCATGTGGATGCACGGCGCGCATATCTCCCCGGAGAAGGACAATGGCGGCGGCTGGGTGTTCCTGGCCGGCCTGGTCGGCGTGGCGTTCACCATGTTCGGCTGGTGGGGCAAGGTGATCGAGGAGGCGCATGCCGGCGATCACACGCCGATCGTGCAGCTCCACCTGCGCTACGGCATGATCCTGTTCATCGCTTCCGAAGTGATGTTCTTCGTCGGCTGGTTCTGGGCCTGGTTCGACTTCGCGCTCTTCCCTTCGCACGTCGAAGCGGTGGGCGGGCAATGGCCGCCCAAGGGCATGGAAGTGCTCGATGCCTGGAAGTTCCCGCTGCTCAACACGCTGATCCTGCTGCTCTCGGGCTGCACCGTCACCTGGGCGCATCACGGGCTGATCCACAATGAGCGCGGCGGCGAGAAGAAGGGCCTGTGGGGCCTGATCGGCGTGGGCGAGAACGACACGGTCAAGAAGGGCCTGTGGCTCACCGTGATCCTGGGCATCACCTTCAGCTGCCTGCAGGCCTATGAATATAGCGAGGCGCCCTTCCCCTTCCATGCCGGGTCCGAAGGCGGCTCGAGCTATGGCGGCGCCTTCTTCATGGCGACCGGCTTCCACGGCTTCCACGTGATCGTGGGCACGATCTTCCTGATCGTGAACCTGGTCCGTGCCTATCGGGGCGACTTCACGCCGAAGCAGCATTTCGGCTTCGAGGCGGCGGCCTGGTACTGGCACTTCGTCGACGTGGTGTGGCTGTTCCTGTTCGCCTCCATCTATGTCTGGGGCGGCTGGGGCGCGCCGGTCCACGGCTGACGTGACCGACGGCACGCACGGCATTTCCGGGGGAGGCGGTCCAGCATCGCCTCCCCCGATCCTTTCGGGGGCCCGGGGAGCCTGCCCGCGCTGCGGCGCGCCCACGCTGTTCCGCAGCTTCACGGGCTTTGCCGACCGCTGCACCGCCTGCGGGCTCGACTTCACCCGGTTCAACGTCGGCGACGGGCCCGTCGTGTTCCTTACCCTGGGCATCGGCGCGCTCGTCACGGCGCTGGCGCTATGGGTGGAGTTCGGCTTCCGGCCGGGCGTGCTGATCCATGCGCTGCTCTGGATCCCGATCACCACGGCGCTGGTGATCCTGGCGCTGCGCTTCTCCAAGGGCCTGCTGCTCGCGCTCGAATATCGCAACCGCGCGGGCGAAGGGCGCGTGCGGGGCGAATGATGCCGCGCCTGCCACTGATCCCGACGATCATCGTCGCCCTTGCCGTCGCCGCGATGATCGGGCTCGGCATCTGGCAGCTCCAGCGCCGCGCGGAGAAGCACGACGCGCTGACGCTCTATGCCGCCAATTTCGACAAGCCCGAAATGGCCTTTCCCCGCCTGCCGGTGGGCGACCAGTATCTGTTCCGCCGGGCCAGCGCCTTCTGCCTCCAGGTGGTCGGCTGGCAGAGCCAGGGCGGGCGCGCCGCCGACGGCACCAACGGCTATCGCCATGTCGCGCAGTGCCGCACCGGCGCCGAGGGGCCGGTGCTGCTGGTCGACATGGGCGTGGCGCCCGATCCCAAGTTCCAGCCGGTGTGGCGGGGCGGGCAGGTGGCCGGCACGATCACCCATGCCCCCGATCACCGCCCGCTCCTCGCCGGGCTGTTCGACAGCGAGCCCAAGCATCTGATGCTGATCTCGGCCACCGCCGCGCCGGGCCTGGCGCCGACAGCGAAGCCCGACCTGTCGAGCGTGCCGAACAACCATCTTTCCTATGCGGTGCAATGGTTCCTGTTCGCGCTGGTCGCCTCGGTGATCTACCTGCTCGCGCTCAGATGGCGGCGGCAGCCCAAGGCGTGACGGGCATGGCGGGCGGCACGCCGCCAGGCCGGAAGGGCCTGCTCATCCTCGACCTCGACGAAACGCTGATCCATGCCCGCGAAACGCCGCTGGATCGTCCCGCCGATTTCGAGATATTCGGCTATCATGTGTACCGGCGCCCGCATCTGGATGCCTTCCTTGCCGCGTGCGCGGACTGGTACGACCTGGCGATCTGGTCATCGGCATCGGATCGCTATGTCGTCGAAATGGTGCGGCGCATCTTTCCCGATCCATCCCACCTCCATTTCATCTGGGGCCGGAGCCGCGCCACGCTGGGCCGCCTGCCCATGGCCGACGACCTCCATTTCCATTACCCCGACGATCACCGGCATTATCTGAAGCCGCTGACCAAGGTCCGGAAGCGCGGCTGGCCGTTGGAGCGCATCCTGATCGTCGACGACACGCCGGAGAAGTGCGCCCGCAACTATGGCAATGCCATTTACCCGCGTCCGTTCGAAGGCGATCCGGAAGATGGCGAGTTGCTGCTGCTCCAGGCCTATCTGCATGCGATGAAGGATTGCGCGAACGTGCGCCGCGTCGAGAAGCGGCGCTGGCGGGATGCCGCCCGGGGCATGATCGAAGGACGGGCCGGCTAAAGCTAGTCTTGCTTGCTGGCGCCCTCCACGCCCGCTAGGCCCCGCCCTCATGCAATATCAGAGCACCCGAGGCAGTGCGCCGCTGCTTGGCTTCCGTGACGTGACCCTTGCCGGCCTGGCGAGCGACGGCGGTCTATATGTCCCCACGCGCTGGCCCAGCTTCAGTCGCGAGGACATCGAGGGGCTGCAGGGCCTTTCCTATGTCGAGACCGCCGTCCGGGTGATGGCGCCGTTCACCGGCGACGATCTGAGCGAACAGGAGCTGCGCACGCTGTGCGAACAGGCCTATGGCCGCTTCGCCCAGGCCGCGGTGACGCCGCTGGTCCAGCTCGACCATCGCCATTTCCTGCTCGAGCTGTTCCACGGGCCCACGCTCGCCTTCAAGGACGTGGCGCTCCAGCTGCTCGGCCTGCTCTTCGAGAAGTTCCTGACCGGCAGCAGCGAGCCGCTGACCATCGTCGGCGCGACGTCGGGCGACACCGGCAGCGCCGCGATCGACGCGGTCGCCGGGCGGCACGGCGTCGACATCTTCATGCTGCACCCCAAGGGCCGCGTCTCCGACGTGCAGCGCCGCCAGATGACCACGGTGCTGGCGCCCAATGTCCACAACATTGCGATCGAGGGCAGCTTCGACGATGCCCAGGCGATGGTGAAGGCGCTGTTCAACGACGCCGATTTCTCCAGCCGCTTCCGACTGAGCGCAGTCAACTCGATCAACTGGGCCCGGCTGATGGCGCAGGTGGTCTATTATTTCTACGCCGCCGTCCGCCTGGGCGCGCCGGCGCGCAAGGTCGCCTTCGCGGTGCCGACCGGCAATTTCGGCGATGTCTTTGCCGGCTATGTCGCGGCGCGCATGGGCCTGCCGATCGAGCGGCTGGTCGTTGCCACCAACGTCAATGACATCCTCCACCGCGCGCTGGCGAACGGCGACTATTCGGCGGGCACCGTCACGCCGACCGCGGCGCCGAGCATGGACATCCAGGTGAGCTCGAACTTCGAGCGGCTGCTGTTCGATCTGGCCGGCGCCAGCGTCGCCGAGCAGATGCGCGGTTTCGAGAGCACGCGTGCGATGCGCCTCACCAATGCGCAGCAGCAGGGCGCCGCCGGGATTTTCGCCAGCGACCGGATCGCGCCGGACGAAATGAACGCGGCAATGCGCTGGGCCGCGGCCGAAGCCGCGCAGGTGATCGACCCGCACAGCGCCATCGGCCTGGCGGCCGCGCGCCGGGCGGACATCCCCGCCCATGTGCCGGTGGTGACGCTGGCGACGGCGCATCCGGCCAAGTTCGCCGACGCGGTGGAACGCGCGACCGGCGTGCGGCCGGGGCTGCCGGCACGGGTGGGCGACCTGTTCGACCGGCAGGAGCGCTACGACGTGCTGCCGGGCACGCTCGACGCGGTGCGCGAATACATCGCCGGCATCGCCAAGCCGCGCCCTTAGTTCCTCCCCCAGCTTGTCTCGGGGAGGAATTGGCGTCTTCGCCGTATCCAATTAAAGACCCCCCATGGACCTTATCACTCTCACCGGCGAGCCCTGGGCCGATTATGGGCTGGTCGACAGCGGCCATGGCCGCAAGCTCGAGCGCTACGGCAAATATCGCTTCATCCGCCCCGAGCCCCAGGCGATGTGGGCGCCGGCGTCCGACAACTGGGACGCGCATGGCGAATTCATCCCCGGCTCCGACGAGGATGGCGGCGGCCGCTGGAACTATACCAAGCCGGTGCCGGGCGAAGGCTGGCCGCTCGCCTGGGAGGAAGTGCGCTTCACCGCGCAGAACACGCCGTTCCGCCACCTCGCCTTCTTCCCGGACATGGCGCCGGTCTGGCACTGGATGCGCAGCCAGGTCGACGGGATGGACGCACCCGAGTTCATGAACCTGTTCGGCTATACCGGCGTCGGCAGCCTGGCGATGGCGGCCAAGGGCGCGAAGGTCACCCATGTCGATGCCTCGAAGAAATCGGTCGCCGAGGGCAAGGCCAATGCCGCGCTCTCGGGCATGGAGGACCTGCCGATCCGCTGGATGATCGACGACGCCGCCAAGTTCACCGCGCGCGAGGTGCGGCGCGGACGGCGCTATGACGGGATCATCCTCGATCCGCCCAAATGGGGCCGCGGCCCGAACGGCGAAGTTTGGAAGCTGGAGGAAGGCCTGCCCGGACTGATCGCCGACACGGCGAAGCTGCTCGACGCGAACTCGCGCTTCCTGTTCCTGACCGTCTATGCCGTGCGCATGTCGGCGCTGGCGATCGGCGAGCTGCTGCGCCAGCATGTCGCGCACCTGCCCGGCAAGGTGGAATGCGGCGAGCTGGCGGTGCGCGAGGAAGCGCGCGGGCTCGAGCTGCCGACCGCGATCTTCGCGCGCTGGAGCCGCTGATGGGCCTCTCGGTCTTCCTCGCCACCGCGGTGGCGGACACTGTCGAGGGCCGCCGGCCGGGCGGACGCCATGCGATGCTCATCTATGTCTCGGCCGACAGCTTCGAGGAAGCGCAGGCCAAGGCCGCCGGTGTCGCGCTCGGCACGGGCTGGATGCTGGTGCGGCTGGAAAAGGGCATGGAAGTCGCCGACCCGGGCGCGACCGACGATCCCGTGCTGCGCGCCGCCGCCGCCGATGCGCTGGCGGAGGGCTCGGCGATGGTCGTCTATGGCGACGAGCTGCCGCCGGAGGCGTGAGCTTCAGCCGTGGCGATGGATCGCCACCACCTCCGGAGCTTGCGCATCGAGGAACATATAGGCGCGGCCTAGCAGCGCCTGCTTGCCGAAATCGTCGAACTTGTTGGGCCCCAGCGGCGTAATCAGGACTTCGTCAGTAGTGAGGCCATTGAGGTGCTTCGCTTCGATTTCCGCCCAATGCGCCTTGGCAACGTCGCTTAGAACAACCGTACCGGTATAATGCGAATAGCGAACCAGGATATTGCCGTCGTCCATCGGCAGCGGGTTCATATCAGGGTGAGCACCATAAACGCCCGCCAGCGCCGCAAGGGCCGCCATGCGTGCGGCGTCGTCGGACAGGCCGTCCGCCAGGATCGCGAAGGTTCCGTGCCCGAACAGCGCGAAATCGCGCTTGCCGTCGAGATAATAGCGAACGCGATCGGCGATGCGATCGAGCGGCTGTGCAAAAGAAGGATGCCATGCAGGTACAGGCGGGAAGCCCGGCTTGTCCTGCGGCTGCGCCTTCGCGCCCGCCGCGCCGAACACGGCATCCAAACCCGCAAGGAACGAACGCCGCATCATCTTAACTCCGCCCCATCCGCACCGCCGCGCCCGCCACGAACGGGCAGCCCGCCACCAGCAACAGGCTCACCGCGCCGAGCAGCTTGAGCGCGCCCGGCTGGTCGGCAGTGGCGCCGAAGATCAGCAGCGGCACGGCGAAGGGCAGCATCACCAGTCCGGCGAGCGCACCCGCCCCGCGCAGCCCGGCGACCAGTGCAGCGGTGGCAACGCCCAGCGCCGCCAGGCCCGGCGTGCCGATCAGCAGCGCAAGCAGCAGCGGGGCCAGTGCATCACCCGGCAGCTGGAGCAGGCCCGCGGCGATCACCGTCGCGGCGAGCAGCGCGGGCGCGAAGCCCAGCCAATGGCCGGCCACCTTGGCGGCGGCCACGCCGGCATCGGGCAGCCCGCGCACCGCGAGCTGGTCGAGCATCCCGCTCTCCAGGTCGGGCGTCACCAGCCGCTCGACCGGCAGCAGCGCCGCGAGCAGCGCCGCCGCCCAGATCACGCCCGGCGCGATGCGGCCGAGCAGCTGCGCATCGGGGCCGACCGCGAAGGGAAAGAGAATCGCGACGAGCAGGAAGAAGACGACCGGCAGCGCCAGCCCGCCCGTGCTCCAGGCCCGCCGCAGCTCGCGCCGGATCAGGGCGGCATAGAGGCTCACAGCGCCACCTCGCGCGCATCGGGCAGCGCGACCGGCAAATGCGTGGCGACCAAGGCGATGCCGCCGGCGGCGCGGTGCCCGGCGATCAGCCCCTCGAGCAGCGCGATCGAGGCGATATCCAACCCATTGGCGGGCTCGTCGAGCAGCCAGACCGGCGCGCCGCTCGCCACCACCCGTGCCAATGCCGCCCGGCGGCGCTGCCCGGTGGAAAGCAGGCGCACGGGCACCAGCGCCAGATCGGCCAGCCCCACCGCCGCCAGCGCTTCCGGCACGGCATCGGGCCGGCCATCGATCCCGGCCCAGAAGCGCAGCGCCGCGCCGAGCGGCAATTCGGGGTCGAGCGCCGGCGCCTCGGCCATCAGGGCGCGCGCGCCTTCGCATTCGATGCTGCCGGCAGCGGGCGCGAGCAGCCCGGCGGCGATGCGGATCAGGCTCGACTTGCCGACGCCGTTCGGGCCGGTGACCAAGGCCGCCTCGCCCGCCGCGAGCGCAAGGTCCAGCCCCTCGAACAACAGCCGCCCCCCGCGTAGACAGGCGACACCGCGCAGGGCCAGGCGCGTCACTCGGCGCTGTCCTCCAGCGCGTGCATGTCGTCGTCGGAAAGCCCGAAATGATGGCCGACCTCGTGCACCACGACATGGTTGACCAGCGATTCGAGCGTCACGCCGGTATGCACCCATTCGTCGAGCAGCGGGCGGCGATAGAGATGGATCTCGTCGGGCATGGTCATGCCGTCCCAGGCCGATTTCTCGCCCAGCGGCCGGCCGCGATACAGGCCGGTCAGGTCGAACGGATCCTCGATGCCCATGGCGTCGAGCGTCTCGTCATCGGCGAAATCCTCGATCACCAGCACGATATCGGCGAGATGCGCCTGGAACGGTTCGGGAATGCGTGCGAGGGCGGCGCGGGCGAGGCGCTCGATCGCGGCGGCGTCTGGGGCTTGCCCGGTCATGCCGGGGGGAATAGGCCGGACAATGGAGCTACGGCAAGGGAGGCAATGATGGTGGCGCGTCTGACGGATGGACTTCGCGGGGAATCGCTCGCGGCGCTGCCCGACTGGCAATGGGATCCGGCGCGCGACGCGATCACCCGGCACTTCGCGTTCCGCGACTTCAACCAGGCCTTCGGCTTCATGGCGCGCGTCGCGCTGCTCGCCGAGAAGGCGGACCATCATCCCGAATGGTCGAACGTGTGGAACAAGGTCGACATCCTGCTGACCACGCACGACGCCGGCGGCCTCTCCACCCGCGACATCCAGATGGCGCAGGCGATCGACGCGCTGCTCTAGGTTGAGGACTCATATTCCTCCTTCGTCACCCCGGCCTTGAGCCGGGGTCCCGCTGTCTCGCCAGCGCAAGAAGAAGCGGGATCCCGGCTCAAGGCCGGGATGACGGTAGAAAATCAAATACTTGTTTGGGTTCTCAACCTAGGGCCACGACTCAATCAGCAACGCCCGTCATCCCCGC
>JAFOMG010000006.1 GCA_017418975.1 Sphingomonas sp. | reverse complement strand
CGCAGACCAAGGAGCACATCCTGCTCGCCCGCCAGGTCGGCGTGCCGACCATGGTCGTCTTCCTGAACAAGGTCGACCTGGTCGACGACGAGGAAATCCTCGAGCTCGTCGAGATGGAGATCCGCGAAGAGCTGTCGCGTCGTGAGTTCGACGGCGACAACATTCCGATCATCCGCGGCTCGGCCACCGCCGCGCTCTCGGGCTCGGACGACAAGCTCGGCAAGGACGCGATCCTGGCCCTGATGGCCGCCGTCGACGAGTCGATCCCGCAGCCGGATCGTCCGCTCGACAAGCCGTTCATGATGCCGATCGAAGACGTGTTCTCGATCTCGGGCCGCGGCACCGTGGTGACCGGCCGCGTCGAGACCGGCGTGGTCAAGGTCGGCGAGGAAGTCGAGATCGTCGGCATCCAGGAGAACGTCCGCAAGACCACCGTCACCGGCGTGGAAATGTTCCGCAAGCTGCTCGACCAGGGCGAGGCCGGCGACAACATCGGCGCGCTGATCCGCGGCGTCGGCCGTGACGAAGTCGAGCGTGGCCAGGTTCTGGCCAAGCCGGGTTCGATCAAGCCGCACACCGACTTCAAGTCGGAAGTGTACGTGCTGTCGAAGGACGAGGGTGGCCGTCACACGCCGTTCTTCGCCAACTATCGTCCGCAGTTCTACTTCCGCACCACCGACGTGACCGGCACGATCGAGCTGCCGGAAGGCACCGAGATGGTGATGCCGGGCGACAACGTCGCGCTGGGCATCAAGCTGATCGCGCCGATCGCCATGGACGTCGGCCAGCGCTTCACGATCCGCGAAGGCGGCCGCACCGTGGGTGCCGGCGTCGTGGCCGAGATCCAGAAGTAAGCTTCACCCTTTCAGGGTAGAGTTCGAAGGGCCCGGCCTCCTGCGAAGGAGGCCGGGCTTTTTCGTGCGTAGCCGGGCGACCCGGCTCGGCGGGCAGGGCTGTTGCGGTTGCCGGCATTCAGGCAGACACTGAGCCCATGGCGGGGCGGTCATGGTCTCTTGTGGTCTGCTTGGTGCTGCCGGGCTGCGCGGCGGTTGCCCCGACGCGCCTGCCATCCTGCTGGGAGAGTGAATCGTACAAGGATGGCGACCATATCATGGGCAAGGTTACCGTGCTGATCTCGGACTATATGCCCGACATGGAGCGCGGGACCGTCGTCATGGTGACGCCCCTGACATGCGAGAATGGCTCCTTCCGCGTGATCGATCCCCCAAGTGATCTGGCGAAACTCTCGCGACCGTTCACCGAGGGCAGCCCTATCTTCGGGAGGGCTTTCGAAGCCGAAGTCGCGGGCACCGTCCGGTTGATTCATGCGAACGGCCATCTGGGCCCGGAGAACCCATATCACCTGAAGCTGTCGCGAGTCGGCAATCTGAAGGCCGTTGCCCGGCCGGGTTGGTGGGCTGGCGAATGGCGCTAGCGGTAATTCGGGCGCTCCGGGCGGGCAGGCGTGGGCTTCCCTCTGGCGAGTGAAGCCGTCCGAAATCTGCCGTATCCCCCTTGATCCGAATCGCGCTCCCATGTAAGGGCCGCGCCTCAGTTCAGTTCAACACAGCAAGAGCGCCGGAAACGGCGCCCGCTCTTTCGCATTGGTAGGGACATGGAAACGCAGAATATCCGTATTCGCCTGAAGGCGTTCGATCATCGAGTGCTCGACCAGGCGACCGGCGACATCGCCGACACTGCGCGCCGCACCGGCGCTCTCATCCGTGGCCCGATCCCGCTTCCGACGAAGATCGAGAAGTTCACGGTCAACCGTGGCCCCCATATCGACAAGAAGTCGCGCGAGCAGTTCGAGGTGCGCACCTACAAGCGCATGCTCGACATCGTGCAGCCGACTCCGCAGACCGTGGACGCGCTGATGAAGCTCGACCTCGCTGCCGGCGTCGACGTCGAGATCAAGCTGGCCTGAGCCAGCGGACGGGCCCCTGCGAAAGCGGGGGCCTTTCACGTCCTGCCGCATCCTTCGCAGGAATGCAGGTGAGGGGGTGGACAGGGAAGCGCTGCTGACGTAAAGGCGCGCCTCCACACGAGATTCGCGATTCCCCCGAGGGGGATTCGCCAGGTTCCTCCACTGGATCGATCCCGATCCGACGCAAGGAGCCGGAGGGCGCCACGAGCGCACTCGCATCGCGATAGGGATACCGCCGGCCTCTTCGGAGAACCGGGTCTGCGTCCCCCGTCGCCTCTTCCTTCGGGAAGGGGTTCAGCCCGGACGGGGGCTCGCATCATATTTTCGGGCTGAAGCACGCACCCGAGGGAATGGTCCCGAGGGTGCCTATGCATAGGAGCAACTGGTCATGCGCACTGGCGTGATCGCGAAGAAGTTGGGGATGACCCGCCTGTTCCAGGACGACGGCCGCCACGTGCCCGTCACCGTCCTGGCGCTCGAAGGCGTGCAGGTCGTCTCCGTCCGCGAGAAGGATCGTGACGGCTACACTGCCGTCCAGCTCGGCGCCGGCACGGCGAAGAGCAAGAATGTCGCCAAGCCGCAGCGCGGCCACTTCGGCAAGGCCGAAGTCGAGCCCAAGGCGGTGGTCCATGAATTCCGCGTCGACGCGGACGGCCTGCTCGAAGTGGGCGCCGAGATCTCGGCCGACCATTATGTCGCCGGCCAGTTCGTCGACATCCAGGGCAAGACCCAGGGCAAGGGCTTTGCCGGCGGCATGAAGCGTTGGGGCTTCGGCGGTCTGCGCGCCACCCACGGCGTCTCGGTCTCGCACCGCTCGCTCGGTTCGACCGGTCAGCGCCAGGATCCGGGCAAGGTCTTCAAGAACAAGAAGATGGCCGGCCACATGGGCGACAAGTTCCGCACCCAGCAGAACCTCGAGATCGTCGGCACCGACGTCGAGCGCGGCCTGATCTTCGTCAAGGGCTCGGTCCCTGGCTCGAAGGGTGGCTGGCTGTTCGTCAAGGACGCCGTGAAGGTCGCCCGTCCCGACGCTGCGCCGTTCCCGGCCGGCATCAAGTCGGTTGCCAACAACAACGACACCGCCCCCGCGGAGACCCCGGACGTGACCGAGGCCCCCGAGGCGACCGAAGGCCAGGAGGGCTAAGTGAAGGTCAAGGTTCAAACCCTCGACGCCAAGGCATCGGGCGACATCGAGCTCAACGACACCGTCTTCGGTGTCGAGCCGCGCGCCGACATCCTGCACCGCGTCGTCACCTGGCAGCTCGAGAAGCGCCGCGCCACCGCGCGCGGCACTCGCGAGCGCGCCGATGTCGCCCGTTCGGGCAAGAAGTTCGGCCGCCAGAAGGGCGGCGGCACCGCCCGTCACGGCGATCGCCGCGCTCCGGTGTTCATCGGCGGCGGTAAGGCGCACGGCGCTCGCGTTCGCGACTTCAACCCGTCGCTGAACAAGAAGGTCCGCGCGCTCGGCCTGAAGATGGCTCTCAGCAGCCATGCCAAGGCGGGCTCGCTGATCGTCGTCGACGCGTTCGGCACCGCCAAGACGGCGGAGCTCAAGGCGCAGTTCGCCAAGCTCGGCACCGGCAAGACCGCGCTGGTGATCGATGGCGAGGCCGGCAACGGCTTCCTGGCCGCGCGCAACCTGATCGGCGTGAACGTCCTCCCCGCGGTGGGCGCCAACGTCTATGACATCCTGAAGCACGACACGCTGGTCCTGACCCGCGCTGCCGTCGAGAAGCTGGAGGCGCGCTTCAATGGCTAAGAAGCAGGCAGCCGCGATCGACAACCGTCATTACGACGTGATTGTCGCGCCGCATATCACCGAGAAGTCGACGCTCGTCTCCGAGCACAACGCCGTTGTGTTCAAGGTCGCCGGCGACGCCACCAAGCCCGAGATCAAGGCCGCCGTCGAGGCGCTCTGGAAGGTCAAGGTGACCGGCGTCAACACGATCGTCCAGAAGGGCAAGACCAAGAAGTGGAAGGGCGCCCCCTACAAGCGCTCTGACGTGAAGAAGGCTATCGTGACGCTCGCCGACGGCGACCAGATCGACGTGACCTCGGGGGTCAATTCGTAATGGCACTCAAGAATTACAATCCGACGTCGCCTGGCGTCCGCGGCCTGATCCTGATCGACCGTTCGGCCCTGTACAAGGGTCGTCCGGTCAAGGCGCTGACCGAGGGCAAGACCAAGACCGGCGGCCGCAACAACAAGGGCCATGTGACCTCGCGCGGCATCGCCGGCGGCCACAAGCAGCGCTATCGCATCATCGATTTCAAGCGCCGCCTGTGGGACGTCGAGGGCACCGTCGAGCGGATCGAGTATGACCCGAACCGCACCGCCTTCATCGCGCTGGTGAACTATGGCGCCGATGAGAACGGCAAGGACCGCGTCGCCTATATCATCGCGCCGCAGCGCCTCGCCGTCGGCGACAAGGTGATCGCCGGCAAGAAGACCGACGTGAAGCCGGGCAACGCCATGGAGCTGTCGTCGATGCCGGTCGGCACCATCGTCCACAATGTGGAGATGAAGCCGGGCAAGGGTGGCCAGATCGCGCGTTCGGCGGGCACGTATGTGCAGGTCGTCGGCCGTGACCGCGGCATGGTGATCGTTCGCCTGAACTCGGGCGAGCAGCGCTACATCCATGGCAACTGCATGGCGACCGTTGGTGCGGTGTCGAACCCCGACAACCAGAACACCAATCTCGGCAAGGCCGGCCGCAACCGCTGGAAGGGCATCCGCCCGCTGACCCGCGGTGTCGCGAAGAACCCGGTCGACCACCCGCATGGCGGTGGTGAAGGCCGCACCTCGGGCGGCCGTCACCCGGTCACCCCGTGGGGCAAGCCGACCAAGGGTGCGCGCACCCGCCACAACAAGGCGACGGACAAGATGATCATCCGCAGCCGTCACGCGAAGAAGAAGGGCTAACCGATGGCTCGCTCCGTTTGGAAGGGTCCGTTCGTGGACCTCCACCTGCTCAAGAAGGCGCAGACCGCGCAGGAGCAGGGCACCCGCGCCGGTCCGATCAAGACCTGGTCGCGCCGCTCGACGATCCTGCCGGACTTCGTCGGCCTGACGTTCAGCGTCTATAATGGCCGCAAGTTCGTGCCGGTCTCGGTCAACGAGGACATGGTCGGCATGAAGCTCGGCGAGTTCGCGCCGACCCGGTTCTTCCCGGGCCACGCCGCCGACAAGAAGGGTAAGCGCTAATGAGCAAGCCTGCAGCCCCCCGTAAGGTCGGCGACAAGGAAGCCCTTGCCGTCGCCACGCAGATCCGCGGCTCGGCCCAGAAGCTGAACCTCGTTGCGGGCCTGATCCGCGGCAAGAAGGCCGGCGATGCGCTGAACATCCTTCAGTTCTCGACCAAGGCCATGGCCGTGGACGCGCGCAAGGTTCTCGCCTCGGCGATCGCCAATGCGGAAAACAACCACAACCTCGACGTCGACGCGCTCGTCGTCGCCGAGGCTTCGGTCGGCAAGTCGATCACGATGAAGCGCTTCGCGACCCGCGGCCGTGGCAAGTCCACCCGCATCCTGAAGCCGTTCAGCCGTCTTCGCATCGTCGTCCGCGAGCAGGAAGAAGCATAATGGGTCACAAGAGCAACCCGATCGGTCTTCGCCTCCAGGTCAACCGCACCTGGGACAGCCGCTGGTTCGCCGAGGGCGCCGATTACGGCCGCCTTCTCATGGAGGACCTCAAGATCCGCAAGTACATCCTCGAGACGCTGCCCCAGGCCGCGATCTCGAAGGTGGTGATCGAGCGCCCGGCCAAGCTGTGCCGCGTGTCGATCTACGCTGCCCGTCCCGGTGTGATCATCGGCAAGAAGGGCTCGGACATCGAGAAGCTGCGCAAGACGCTGAGCGCGATGACCTCGAGCGACGTGAGCCTGAACATCGTCGAGATCCGCAAGCCGGAAGTCGACGCCAAGCTCGTCGCCCAGGGCATCGCCGACCAGCTCGAGCGTCGTATCGCCTTCCGCCGCGCCATGAAGCGCGCGGTGCAGTCGGCGATGCGTCTCGGCGCCGAGGGCATCCGGATCAACTGCGGCGGCCGTCTCGGCGGCGCCGAGATCGCCCGTTCGGAATGGTATCGCGAAGGTCGCGTTCCGCTGCACACGCTGCGCGCGAACATCGATCACGCCACTGCCGAAGCGCACACCGCCTATGGCGTCTGCGGCGTGAAGGTGTGGATCTTCAAGGGTGAGATCCTCGGCCACGATCCGATGGCGACCGATCGCCTCAACCTGGAATCGCAGACGACGGGCGTGCGCCCGGCGCGCGAAGACCGCCGCTAAGGGTTAGGACAGACTAATGCTGCAACCGAAGCGCACCAAGTTCCGCAAGGCCTTCAAGGGCCGCATCCATGGCGACGCCAAGGGTGGCACGGCGCTCAACTTCGGGTCCTATGGCCTGAAGGCGATGGAGCCGGAGCGGATCACCGCCCGCCAGATCGAAGCGGCTCGCCGCGCGATCACGCGTCACATCAAGCGCCAGGGCCGTCTCTGGATCCGCATCTTCCCGGACGTGCCGGTTTCGTCGAAGCCCGCCGAAGTCCGCATGGGCTCGGGCAAGGGCTCGCCGGAATTCTGGGTCGCCCGCGTCAAGCCGGGCCGCATCCTGTTCGAGCTGGACGGCGTGCCCGGCCCGCTCGCGGCGGAAGCGTTCGAGCGTGCGGCGATGAAGCTGCCGATCAAGGTCAAGGTCGTGGCTCGCCTCGGCGATACCTCGCACCTGGAGGGTTGATAGAATGACCAAGGCTACCGATCTTCGTGCGAAGACCGAGGACCAGCTGAGCGAGGAGCTCGGCAACCTGAAGCGCGAGGCGTTCAACCTTCGCTTCCAGGCCGCGACCAGCCAGCTCGAGAAGCCGAGCCGGGTTCGCGAAGTCCGTCGCGACATCGCCCGCATCAAGACGCTGCAGAACGAGCGCTCGCGCTCGGCTGCGAAGTAAGGAACGAGACCATGCCGAAGCGCGTGCTGACCGGGAACGTGGTTTCCGACAAGGGCGACAAGACGGTCGTCGTGCTCGTGGAGCGTAAGGTGAAGCACCCGCTCTACGGCAAGATCATCCGTCGCTCGAAGAAGTATCATGCCCATGACGAGGGCAATGAGTACAAGGCCGGCGAGACCGTGCGCATCGAAGAGACTGCGCCGATCTCGAAGCTCAAGACCTGGAAGGTGATCGAGCGGGTGAACACCCACGCGACCCCGACCAAGTCGGACGCAGCCGCCTAAGCATTTTCAACTGGAACCGCCGGGCGCTCCGTCCCGGTAGGCCGAACGAGAAGGAACCGGATCGATGATCCAGATGCAGTCCAATCTCGACGTCGCAGACAACAGCGGCGCGAAGCGGGTGCAGTGCATCAAGGTGCTGGGCGGATCGAAGCGTCGCTTCGCCTCCGTGGGCGACGTCATCGTCGTCAGCATCAAGGAAGCTGCTCCCCGCGGCAAGGTGAAGAAGGGTGACGTGCACCGCGCCGTCATCGTCCGCACCGCCAAGGACGTCCGCCGCGCCGATGGCTCGGTGATTCGCTTCGACGGCAACGCTGCCGTCCTGGTCAACAAGAACGAGGAGCCGATCGGCACCCGTATCTTTGGCCCGGTGGTCCGCGAGCTGCGCTCGAAGGGCTTCATGAAGATCATTTCGCTCGCCCCCGAGGTGCTGTGATGGCTGCTGCCAAGATCAAGAAGGGCGACCAGGTCATCGTCCTGTCCGGCAAGGACAAGGGCCGGACCGGTGAAGTCGTCAAGTCGCTGCCCAAGGACGGCAAGGTCGTCGTCTCGGGCATCAACGTCGCCGTGCGCCACCGCAAGCCGAGCCAGACCAACCCGCAGGGTGGCCTGGAGCGTTCGGAAGCGCCGATGGCGGTGTCGAAGGTCGCGCACGTGACCAAGGACGGCAAGCCGACCCGCGTCCGCTTCGAGGAGCGCGACGGCAAGAAGGTCCGCGTCGCCGTCAAGACCGGGGAGGTCATCAATGGCTGATTCCTACACGCCGCGCATGCGCAAGCTCTATGACGAGAAGATCGCCCAGGCGATGACCGAGAAGTTCGGTTACAAGAACGTCATGGAAGTGCCGAAGATCGAGAAGATCGTGCTCAACATGGGCGTCGGCGAAGCCACGCAGGACAAGAAGAAGGTCGAGCAGGCCGCGTCGGAGATGGAGCTCATCGCCGGCCAGAAGCCCGTCGTGACCAAGGCGAAGAAGTCGATCGCGCAGTTCAAGCTGCGCGAGGGCATGCCGATCGGCGCGAAGGTCACGCTTCGCCGCGAGCGCATGTACGAGTTCCTCGACCGCTTCATCACGATCGCGCTGCCGCGCGTTCGCGACTTCCGTGGCCTGAACCCGAAGTCGTTCGACGGCCGTGGCAACTATGCCTGCGGCCTCAAGGAGCAGCTGATCTTCCCGGAAATCAGCTACGATAAGGTCGACAAGATCCGCGGCATGGACGTGATCGTGACCACCACCGCGAAGACCGACGAGGAAGCCCGCGAGCTTCTCCGTCTCTTCGGTTTCCCGTTCCCGCAGGATGCGGACGGCGAAGCCAAGGCCGCGTAAAGGAAAGAGAACTTAAGTCATGGCGAAACTGAGTTCCGTGAACAAGAACGAGCGTCGCAAGCAGCTGGTGAAGAAGTACGCCGGCAAGTATGCGAAGCTGAAGGCGATCGCGAACGACCAGAGCCTCGATGAGACCGAGCGTCTCATCGCGCGTCTCAAGCTGGCCGAGATTCCCCGCAACGGGAACCCGACCCGCATTCGCAACCGGTGCGAGCTCACCGGGCGCCCCCGCGGTTACTACCGCAAGTTCCGTCTCGCTCGTGTCATGCTGCGCGATCTGGCCAACAAGGGCCTCATCCCCGGCGTCACCAAGTCGAGCTGGTAAGGATCACGAAGATGGCAGTGACCGATCCCCTGGGTGATATGCTCACCCGCATCCGCAACGGCCAGCGCGCCCGCAAGGACTCCGTCCTGACGCCGGCGTCGAAGCTGCGTGCGCGCGTTCTCGATGTGCTCCAGCGCGAAGGCTATATCCGTGGCTATAGCGAAGAGCAGATGGGCCCCGCCGCGGGCATCCGCATCGAGCTGAAGTATTTCGAGGGCCAGCCGGCGATCAAGCACGTCGCGCGCATCTCGAAGCCGGGCCGCCGCGTCTACTCGGGCAGCCAGGAGCTTCCCCGCGTGCGCAACGGCCTGGGCATCACGATCGTCTCGACGCCTCGCGGCGTTCTCTCGGACGCGGAAGCGCGCGAGCAGAATGTCGGCGGCGAAGTGCTGGCGGAGGTGTTCTGATGAGCCGCATCGGTAAGAAGCCGGTCGTCGTCCCCGCCGGCGTGACCGCGAGCCTCGACGGCGACCAGGTTTCGGTGAAGGGCCCCAAGGGCACCCTCTCGATCCCGAAGGCCGATCTGATCAGCTACGAGCTGGTCGAGGGCGGCATTTCGGTGCAGCCGGCGAACGACACCAAGCGCGCCCGTGCCTTTTGGGGCATGCAGCGCACCCTGGTGCAGAACCTCGTCACCGGCGTGACCACCGGCTTCTCGAAGAAGCTGCTGATCACCGGCGTCGGCTACCGCGCGAACGCGCAGGGCAAGAAGCTCAAGCTTCAGCTCGGCTATTCGCACGACGTCGACATCGACGTGCCGGAAGGCATCGAGATCAAGACCCCGGATCAGACCACGGTCGAGATCTCGGGCATCGACAAGCAGAAGGTCGGCCAGATTGCGGCCGAGATTCGCCGCTGGCGCAAGCCCGAGCCGTACAAGGGCAAGGGCATCAAGTACGACGGCGAGTTCATCTTCCGTAAGGAAGGGAAGAAGAAGTGATCAGCACCAAGGGTCTCTCGCTTTTCGCGAAGCGTCGCCGCCGCAACCGTACTGCGCTTCGTGCGCGTGCCGGTGGTCGCCCGCGTCTTTCGATCCATCGCTCGGGCAAGCACATCTATGCCCAGGTGATCGACGATACCGCCGGCAAGACCGTCGCGGCTGCCTCCACCCTCGACAAGGACGCGCGCGGCAAGACCGGCGCGACCATCGAGGCTGCGCAGGAAGTCGGCAAGCGCGTTGCCGCGGCCGCCAAGGCCGCCGGCATCACCCAGGTCGTGTTCGACCGCGGTGGCTTCCTCTATCATGGCCGCGTCAAGGCGCTGGCCGATGCCGCTCGTGAGAGCGGGCTGGAGTTCTGAGAATGGCTGACGAAAACAACCAGGCGCCGGAAGGCGCGGGCTTCGAGGCCCAGGACGCCGGTGCTCCCCAGGAGCAGCAGGGTCGCGGCCGTGGCCGTGGCCGTGGTGGTCCGGGCGGCGGCGATCGCGGCCGTGGCGGCCGTGACGGCAACCGCGGTCGTCGTGACGACCGTCGTGGCCAGAACGCCGAGGACGGCGGCGAAGAGCTGATCGAGAAGCTGGTCCACATCAACCGCGTCTCGAAGACCGTGAAGGGCGGCAAGCGCTTCGGCTTCGCGGCGCTGGTCGTCGTGGGCGACGGCAAGGGCCGTGTCGGCTTCGGCCATGGCAAGGCCCGCGAGGTGCCGGAAGCCATTTCGAAGGCGACCGCTTCGGCCAAGAAGAAGATGCTGCGCGTTCCGCTCAAGGAAGGCCGCACGCTGCACCATGACGGTGCGGGTCACTTCGGCGCCGGCCGCGTCTATGTGCGCTCGGCTCCGCAGGGTACCGGCATCATCGCGGGCGGCCCGATGCGCGCCGTCTTCGAGAGCCTGGGCGTGGCGGACGTGGTGACCAAGTCGGTCGGTACGTCGAACCCCTACAACATGATCCGCGCCACCTTCGAAGCGCTCGGCGAGCAGACCTCGCCGAAGAGCGTTGCGCAGCGCCGCGGCAAGAAGATCGCCGACCTGCTCGGCCGCGGTGGTTCGCAGACCGCCGAGGCGGATGCGGCCGCGATCGCGGAGTAAGCGACATGGCCCAGGAAACCCGCAAGACCGTCAAGATCCAGCAGATCGGCTCGCCGATCCGCCGCACCAAGGATCAGCGCGCGACGCTGATCGGCCTTGGCCTCAACAAGATGCACAAGGTCTCGGAGCTCGAGGACACGCCCGAAGTTCGGGGCATGATCCGCAAGCTGCCGCACATGGTGAAGGTGCTCGAGGGCTGAGGCCTTCGCGTATCCCGCAGCAAACAGGGAAAGGGGCGGTAGGCGACTACCGCCCCTTTTCCGTTTCGGGCGGCCCGTCGCGCATTCGCTGTCGCCAGGCTTCGCCGGGGCCGCCCGGCCGCGCGCTGCCGGGGCTGGGCGCGCCGGACTTCCGCTACATCGCCGCCGCTTCCGCCTTGCGCCCGGCCTGGAGCAGGGCCTCGCCATAGCTGTCATAGGCGTCCCAGCGCCGGGGCCGGAGGGCCATGCTCAGCTTGAACTCCTCCGGGGCTTCGTCGCGCTTCCGGGCGGAAAGCAGCGATTGAGGCCGGCTTGCGAATATCGCTCGGCGATCTGCCGCCTGCGGGCTTCGTTCGCGCCGGCCATGGCATCGCGCATGCAGCGCTCAAGGGCCCCGGCGCGCGTCGATGCGGGCATGGTGCCGGCGCAGGCGCGTGCGATGGCGCTGACGGCGGCGTCGACGGCCGGCGCCGGATGGGGCGCCGATCGGCTATGGCTTGCTGATGGAATAGAAGCGCCGCGTCGTCGCCCCGTTGACCACCAACAGGCCCAGCTGGCTGCGATCGCTGTTCGTGCCGATGAAGAGCAGGTTCGGCAGGTTGGGGCGGAACAGTTCCTCGGTGCGGACCAGGTCGGCGGTGGTGGCGGTGCCGGACAGCAGCCGGGCAAGCGGGATCATCCACAGCGTGCCGCGGGTGTCGCCGAAGATATATTGCCCGGCAAGGCCGGTGCTGGGCCCGCGATAGTCGCTGCCCGGCACGATCGCGTTGGCATCGAGCGGCCCGGATCCATGCGCCAGCTCGAGCGCGGGCATGCGGGGCGCCGCCGGCCCGCCCGGCATCTGGCGCAGGCTGCCCTCGAAATAGGGCCAGCCGAAATTCACGTTGGTCTCGCCGGGGCGAATGACGTTGAGCTCCTCGCGCACGCTCGCCCCGCGATCGCCGACGATCAGGTTGCCCGTCCGGTCGAAACTGGCCCAGACGGGATTTCGCAGTCCCAGGGCCACGGTCATCCCGCCCGCCGGCACGGTGAAATTGCGGTCGGGATCCGCCGGGAAGGAATCGCCATTGGGGTCGATCCGGAACAGCTTTCCGTAGGGAGATGCCGGATCCTGCGCATTGGCCGGCGTTTCGCCATCGCCGATCGCGACGTAGAGGAACCCGTCCGGCCCGATCTCGATCCAGCCGCCCAGGTTGCGGGTCGCCGTGTTCGGGATGCGCCAGATCACTTTCCGGTCGATCGCGAAATAGGAAACCCCATTCTCATAATTGTTCCAGCTGAGCACCAGGTCGCCATTCGCCGCGGTGCGCATCGCGATGTACCAGAAGCCGGGCAGGCCGCCGGTGACGCCGGTCGGGCCCTCGCGCGTCTGGATGAAGCCCAGTAGCCCGCGCTCGTCGGTGGTCGAGATGTTCGCGGCGAAGCTACCGCTGGGCGGCAGGCTGCCACGGGTGGGCGGAAACATATCTCGCCATTGGCCCGTGCTCCTGATGACTCCGTCCGTGAAAGTCCCGGGCTGGATCGCCGAGTAGGGCCAGCCGATGGTGCCGCCGTCGGACAGCACATAGTCGCTCGGCCCGATATCGGTGACGATGATGCCGAACGAGCCGCGGACAGTGTTCGTCCCGTCGCTCGCGGTGATCTCGAGATCGTAATTGTTGTTGTGGTTGGAATCGAGCGGGTTCTCGAAGTCCGGGGGCGACAGGAACGACAATTGGCCCGCGCTCGTCAGGGTGAAGAACGCCCGGTCCTCGCCGCCGGTTATGGTGTAGGTGACCGGCGCGCCCTCGGGATCGACCGCGACGATGTTGCCCACCAGCGTCTGATTCTCGGGCATGTAGACGATGTTCGGAGTCGTGAAGACCGGCGGCCGGTTCACGACCGGCGTCGGCGTCGGCGTGGGGGTAGGGGCGGGGCCGCCGGAGCCGCCGCCATCGCATGCGGTGAGCAGCAATGCACTCGACAACAACGTCGCAAATACTCGCATCCCAAGCCCCCTTAGTCAGCGCTTCGGGGCTTATCATCGAAGGCCGGCCGCGTCTAACAAGACGAGGCCCGCGCCGGAAAAGATCCTGCGGGGCAGGGTGCAAACAACGAGTCGACAAACCTCGTCTCCCCCGCTATGGGCCCCGCTTCCCTTTCCATCAGCGCGACAAAAGCGAAAGCGAGTGCACGACCATGAAGCTCAACGATCTCCGCGATAACAATGGTGCCCGCCAGGGCCGCGTCCGTGTCGGCCGCGGCATCGGCTCGGGCCTGGGCAAGACCGCCGGCCGCGGCCAGAAGGGCCAGAAGAGCCGCGAAGGCGTCTCGATCAAGGGCTTCGAGGGCGGCCAGATGCCGCTCCACATGCGCATCCCGAAGCGCGGCTTCAACAACATCTTCGCCAAGGACTATGCCGAGGTGAATCTGGGCGCGATCCAGAAGGCGATCGATTCGGGCAAGCTGACCGCGACCGACCTGACCCAGGCCGAGCTGAACGCGGCGGGCCTGACCCGTGGCGGCAAGGACGGCGTGCGCCTGCTCGGCAAGGGCGAGCTCAAGGCCAAGCTGAACTTCACCGTTGCCGGCGCGTCGAAGAGCGCGATCGAGGCGGTCGAGAAGGCCGGCGGCACCGTGACGATCCCCGAGATCGTGCCGGCGGCCGAGAAGGCCAAGGCCAAGCACCGCGTCGCGCAGAAGGCCCGCGCGGCGGACAAGGAAGCCAAGAAGGCCGCCGCCAAGGCTTGAGCGTCATCCCGGCGAAAGCCGGGATCTCGTGCAACGTGCGCGCGCCCGCGGCCTGAGACCCCGGCTTTCGCCGGGTGACGGAAGAGCGGCGAACGCCGGAGCAGGGCGAGGGCGCATTGCCCTTCGCAGCTTAGGACTTATATCAGCGGCGGGGGGCGGTAGAACGCTTTCCCGCCGCTTTGATTTCCGGGACTGACCAACACATGGCCTCCGCCTCCGATCAACTTGCTTCCAGCATCAACCTGGCGAAGTTCGCCCAGGCGACCGATCTCAAGAAGCGCCTGTGGTTCACCCTCGGCGCGCTGATCGTCTTCCGGATGCTGAGCTACGTGCCCCTGCCGGGCGTCGACCCCACCCAGCTCAACCTGCTCGCGCAGCAGACCCAGGGCGGCGTGCTCGACTTCTTCAACAACTTCACCGGCGGCGCGCTCAACCGCATGTCGATCGTCGCGCTCGGCGTGATGCCCTACATTACCGCCTCGATCGTGGTGCAGCTGGCGACTTCGCTGTCGCCGCAGCTCAACGCGATCAAGAAGGAAGGCGAGAGCGGCCGCAAGCGGCTGAACCAATATACCCGCTACGGCACCGTCGCACTGACCGCGGTGCAGGGCTATTTCATCGCCGTCGGGCTCGAGACCTTCGGCGCGAGCCAGGGCCTGCAGCCCGTGGTGGAGCCCGGCCTGATCTTCCGCATCGGCGCGGTGATCTCGCTGATCGGCGGCACCATGTTCCTGATGTGGATCGGCGAGCAGATCACCAATCGCGGCATCGGCAACGGCATCTCGCTGATCATCATGGCCGGAATCGTCGCCCGCCTGCCCACCACGCTCGTCCAGCTGTTCGAGAGCGGCCGCACCGGCTCGATCGATCCGCTGCGCCTGATCACGATCATCGTCGGCGTCGCGATCCTGGTGCTGTTCATCTGCTTCATGGAGCGCGCCCAGCGCCGCATCCTGATCCAGTATCCGAAGCGCCAGACCGCGCGCGGCGTCCAGGCCGAGCGCAGCCACCTGCCGCTCAAGCTGAACACCGCCGGCGTGATCCCGCCGATCTTCGCCTCGTCGCTGCTGCTGCTGCCGCTGACCATCACCCAGTTCGCCGGCAACATGACCGCAGGCGAGAACTGGTGGGGCGACCTGGTGATCAACCTGAACACCTGGCTGCGCCACGGCTCGCCGGTGTACATGACGCTCTACGGCCTCGGCATCATCTTCTTCTCCTTCTTCTACACCGCCGTGGTGTTCAATCCGGAGGAGACCGCCGAGAACCTCAAGCGCTATGGCGGGTTCATCCCGGGCATCCGCCCCGGCAAGAACACCGAGCTCTATTTCGATTACGTGCTCACCCGCATCACCGTGATCGGCGCGGCCTATCTGACGATCATCTGCCTCGTTCCCGAAGCGGTGTTCTCGTCGATGAGCATTCCGTTCCTGATGGGCGGCACCAGCCTGCTCATCGTCGTCAACGTGACGATGGACACGGTGACGCAGATCCAGTCGCACCTGCTGGCGCACCAGTATGGCGACCTGATCAAGAAAGCGAAGCTCAAGGGCCGCGCGCGCTGAGCGCGGCCCGAACTAGCCGAAACTGAGGGGATAGGCTTAGTGAACATCATCCTGTTGGGCCCGCCGGGAGCCGGCAAGGGCACCCAGGCAAAGCGTCTCGAGAGCGAGCGCGGCATGGTGCAGCTCTCGACCGGCGACATGCTGCGCGCCGCGGTCAAGGCGGGCACGCCCACCGGGCTCCAGGCCAAGGCGGTCATGGACGCGGGCGAGCTCGTGTCGGACGCGATCGTCTCGGGCATCATCGGCGAGCGGCTCGACATGGAAGATACGCTGAAGGGCGCGATCTTCGACGGCTATCCGCGCACCGTGGCCCAGGCCGAATCGCTGGATACGCTGCTTTCGGAGCGCGGCCGCCGGCTCGACTATGTGATCGAGCTCGAAGTGGACGAGGATGCGCTGGTCGAGCGCGTCGAGGGCCGCTTCACCTGCGCGAATTGCGGCGAGGGCTATCACGACAAGTTCAAGCAGCCCAAGGTTGCGGGCACGTGCGACGTGTGCGGCCATCACGAGTTCAAGCGCCGCCCGGACGACAATGCCGAGACGGTGCGCACCCGCATGGCCGAGTATCGCGCCAAGACCGCGCCGATCCTGCCCTTCTACGAGGCCAAGGGCCTGGTGCGGAAGGTCGACGGCATGGCCGACATCGCCGAGGTCGGCGCGCAGATCGACGCGATCCTCGACGGCAAGGAGTAGGCCGGGGCCATGGGCCCCGATCGAGGTTCCGATTTCCTTCGCCGTCCCCGCGAAGGCGGGGATCCGGGGCCGGGGGTGGAATGCGTGCGGCAGGTCCGCCCCTCTCCGCAGGCGGTTCGCCCGATGGCGTGGATATCCCGCGCTACCCTGGATCCCCGCCTTCGCGGGGAATGACGTGGTATGTTGATCGTGCCGAGGCCCCGATGCCTCCGCTTCCTCAAGGGGAGGCGCGCGAGATTCCGCCTTTGTAATATATTGTTGCCCTAACCCCCGCTTAAGCCGGGGCTGGGACGATCCCGCCTTGCTCCGGCATTCCGGCCGGGCGGGGGATCGGTCCGTCAATGCTGCCCAAGCGCGCCCTGTTGCGAGCCGCCCGGTGGACCGGCCTCTCGATGCTCGCCCGCCGCGCGACCGGCGCCCAGCTGCGCATCCTGTGCTATCACGGCCTCTGGCTGGCGCCCGGCGCCCCGTTCGGCAACTGCCTGTTCATGACGCCCGACCGGTTCGCGGCGCGCATGGCCCGGCTCGCGCGCTCGGGCTTGCCGGTGCTGCCGCTGGGCGAGGCGGTCGAGCGGCTCGCCGCCAATCGCCTGCCGCGCGCCGCGGTGGTGATCACGATCGACGATGGCTGGGCCTCGACTCACAGCCACATGCTGCCGGTGCTCGAGCGGCAACGCCTGCCGGCGACGCTCTATGCGACCACCTGGTATGCGGGGCGCGACTTGCCGGTGGTCAATGTCGCGGTCGACTATCTCATCGCCGCCTCGGGCCGGGCCGCCGAGGATCGCGGCGCGGTGGTCCGCCGGATCGAGGCGCTGCCCGAGCCCGGGCGGCTCGACGCGCTGCGCGCCTATGGCCGGGCGCTCGGCGTGGGCGAGGCCTGGCTCGAATGCCGGCAATTCCACCTCATGCGCCCGGCGGAGCTCGCCGATGCGCATGGCCGGGGGCTCGACATCCAGCTGCACACCCATCGGCACATCGACGTCGCCGGCCGCATCGGCCAGCTCGTGCCCGAGATCGCGGCGAATCGCGCGGCGCTGGTCGCCGCGACCGGTGGCGGCGTGCCCGAGCATTTCTGCTATCCGAGCGGCACCTTCCACCCGTCCGCGCCCGCGCTGCTCGCGGCGAGCGGCATCCGCTCCGCCACCCTGGTGACCGAGGGGCTCAACCCGCCCGGCGCCAGCCCCTATGCGCTGCGCCGGTTCGTCGATGGGCAGCATGTGCGGGCCAGCGCCTTCGATGCCTATCTCGACGGCACGCTCCACTATCTTTCCCGGGCGCGCATGGCGGCGGCCCGGATCGAGATCGAGGTGCCGCGCCGCGTCGCCGCCGCTTCTGGAATGCTGCTCTGCGCGCTATGATCGCCCTGCCTCGATGGGAGGAGGGAAGATGAACGCCCATTTGCCGATCGTGCTGGCGCTTGCCGCCGCCGTGCCGGTTGCCGGCCCCGCTATTGCCGGTGAAGTCACCGCTTCGACGGAAACCAGCTTCACCGTCACCGAAAAGGCCGTGATCGCCGCGCCGCCCGCCAGGGTGTGGACGGTGCTGATCGCGCCATCGGCCTGGTGGAGCGGCGAGCATAGCTGGTCGGGCAGCGCCGCCAATCTCTCGCTCGACCCGCGCCCCGACGGCTGCTGGTGCGAGAAGCTGCCGGACGGCGGCGGCGTCGAGCATATGCGGGTGATCCTGGTCCGGCCCGGCAGGATGCTCCGCCTCAGCGGCGGGCTGGGGCCGCTACAGGCCTTTCCGGCCGGGGCGGTGATGACGGTCACGCTCGATCCCGCGGCGGACGGCAAGTCGACGACGGTCAGCGTCGAATATGCCGTGGCCGGGGCACCGGGCCTGGGCCGGATCGCCGCGCCGGTCGATGGTGTGCTCGCGGCCCAGGTCATCCGGCTGAAGGCCGCGGCCGAGCGCTGAGCCTCGCAACATTACGATTTTGTCATGCCCCGGTCACCGCCCAGGGCAGTGCCGGCGACTATCAGGGGGCCATGGCCGGCACGCCCCCGCCGGTCATGCATCAGAGGTCAACCGCATGCGGTTTGCCCCGATGCTCTTCCCGGCGCCGGCCTGGTCGTTCCTCCCCCTGCGACCCACGCCGTGCCATGGTCCGGATCAGCCCCCTTCCGGACCGGGCTCGCCGGGAAGAGCGCCTGGGACACCGGTGCGCCCTGAAGTCGCCGATGCTGCCCTGGCATCGACGCTCGGCCGGCGGACGCCCCCTTGTCCGTCGGCCACCCCTGATGCCGGGTCGGGCGGAGGACGGACGTGACGCACCATATCCTGATCGTCGAGGATGACGCTGCCGCCGTGGACTTCGTGACCCAGGGGCTCGCCGATGCCGGTTTCGAAGTGGAAGCGTGCGGCGATGGCCAAGCCGGCCTTTCCCGCGCCGCCGAGGGCGATTTCGACCTCTGGATCTTCGATCGCATGCTTCCCGGCATGGACGGCCTGTCGATGCTCGGCGTGCTGCGCGAGCGGGGGCTGCGGACGCCGGCGATCATGCTTTCCGCGCTGGGCACGGTCGACGACAAGGTCGGCGGGCTCGCGGCGGGCGCCGACGACTATCTCGCCAAGCCTTTCTCCTTCGCCGAGCTGCGGGCGCGTATCGCCGCGCTGCTGCGCCGGGCCGACCGGGCCGAGGCGGATGCCAAGGCGACGCGGATCGTGGTGGGCGATCTCGAGATCGACCTGCTCAGCCGCACCGTCGCCCGCGCCGGCCGCGCCGTGCCGCTGGTGGCCCGCGAGTTCCACCTGCTCGAATATCTCGCCCGCCATGCCGGCGAGGTCGTCACTCGCACCATGATGCTGGAGCATGTGTGGAACTGCCGCTTCGATCCCGGTTCGAACGTGGTCGATGTCCATATCGGCCGCCTGCGCCGCAAGCTGGAGGAAGGGGAGGCCCCGATCCTCCACACCGTTCGCGGTGCCGGGTATCGCCTGGCCGCGGAAGGATAGGGGGATCCTCCTCCCGGTGCATGGCGGGGGCGGCGCATCCGGCTTGCAATGTTGGATTCCGCCTGTTCTGCTGCGCCCGCCTGGCGCGGTGGGTTCGGCCGGTCGGCCGGCGCTGCCGCGTGCATGCGGGATAGACAAGAGAGTCAACAAAAGCTTCAACCATCCGGTTGAACATGACGCCCGCAAGGCGGGCCGGGGCATCGGCTTGGCGGAAGCGTCGGATTCGTGTATGACTCCATTTCCGGCGAAAGCCTTTCCCACAGCGCTTGACTCTGCGCTGGTGGACGCATATGTCGCGCATCTTCCGAAACACCGGTGTCCGGCGGCGTGCTTGTGCGCTCGTCGTGCCGCCGCATTTCGGGATCAACGCTACGAGATGGGGTGCGAGCTGCCATGCGGCGCCCCGTGGAGCTGGGAGAACAAATTTCATGGCTCGTATTGCGGGTGTCAACATCCCGACCAACAAGCGCGTCGTCATCGCGCTGCAGTATATCCACGGCATTGGCGCGACCAAGGCCAAGGAGATCACCGCCAAGCTGAACATCGCGCCGGAGCGCCGCGTTCAGGACCTGTCGGACCAGGAAGTGCTGCAGATCCGCGAGGCGATCGACGCCGGCTACACCGTGGAAGGCGACCTGCGTCGCGAAACCGCGATGAACATCAAGCGCCTGATGGACCTGGCCTGCTATCGCGGCCTGCGCCACCGCAAGGGTCTGCCGGTCCGTGGCCAGCGCACGCACACCAATGCGCGCACCCGCAAGGGCAAGGCCAAGCCGATCGCCGGCAAGAAGAAGTAAGCGCTAGGTCGGAAGGGACAAGAAAATGGCACGTGAACCGCAGCGCCTTCGCCGTCGCGAGCGCAAGAACATCACCGCCGGCGTCGCCCATGTGAACGCCAGCTTCAACAACACGATGATCACCATCACCGACGCGCAGGGCAATGCCATCTCGTGGTCGTCGGCCGGCATGATGGGCTTCAAGGGCTCGCGCAAGTCGACCCCGTACGCCGCCCAGGTCGCCGCCGAGGACGCGGGCCGCAAGGCCGCCGAGCACGGCGTGCGCACCCTCGAGGTGGAAGTGAAGGGCCCGGGTTCGGGCCGCGAGTCGGCGCTCCGCGCACTGCAGGCGGTCGGCTTCCAGATCACGTCGATCCGTGACGTGACGCCGATCCCGCACAACGGCGTTCGTCCGTCGAAGCGCCGTCGCGTCTGATCGTTCCTGCTTGTCGCCGCGGGCCCAGAGGCGGGCTCGCGGTCTTGCAGCAATTACCTGGCGGGACGCGCCTCTAGTCCCGCCCAACATGAGGAAAGCCCGTGTCGGTCAACGCTAAGAACTGGCAGGAACTCAAGAAGCCCAACGGCCTCGAGAAGAAGCCCGGTGGCGATCCCAAGCGCAAGTCGACCTTCGTGGCGGAGCCGCTCGAGCGCGGTTTCGGCCTGACGCTCGGCAACGCGCTGCGCCGCGTGCTGCTCTCGTCGCTGCAGGGCGCCGCGGTCACTTCGATCAAGATCGAGAACGTCCTCCACGAGTTCAGCTCGCTGGCGGGCGTGCGCGAGGACGTGACGGACATCGTCCTCAACGTCAAGCAGATCGCGATCCGCATGCAGGGCGAAGGCCCGAAGCGCCTCCAGCTCTCGGCCACCGGCCCGGCTGAGGTGAAGGCCGGCGACATCGCCGTCTCGGGCGACATCGAGGTGATGAACCCCGATCTCGTCATCTGCCACCTGGACGATGGCGCGACGCTCAACATGGAGCTGACCGCCGACACCGGCAAGGGCTATGTCCCCGCCGCGTCGAACCGTCCGGCGGATGCGCCGATCGGCCTGATCCCGGTCGACGCGCTGTACAGCCCGGTTCGCCAGGTCTCGTACAAGGTCGAGAACACCCGCGTCGGCCAGGAGCTCGACTACGACAAGCTCACCTTGTCGATCGAGACCGACGGCACGATCACCCCGGAAGACGCGGTGGCCTATGCCGCGCGCATCCTCCAGGACCAGCTGGCGCTGTTCGTCCATTTCGACGATTCGGCGATCACCCGCTCGGCTCCGATCGGCATGGCGGCCGCGGCTCCGGCGGCGGAAGGCGCTGCGGGCGACGCTTCGCAGATCAACCGCTACCTGCTGAAGAAGGTCGACGAGCTGGAGCTTTCGGTCCGCTCGGCCAACTGCCTCAAGAACGACAACATCATCTATATCGGCGATCTGGTCCAGAAGACCGAGGCCGAGATGCTGCGCACGCCGAACTTCGGCCGCAAGTCGCTCAACGAGATCAAGGAAGTCCTGTCGTCGATGGGCCTGCGCCTCGGCATGGAAATCCCGGGCTGGCCGCCCGAGAACATCGAGGAAATGGCCAAGAAGCTCGAGCAGGAGATCATGGGCTAAGGCCTGGGATCCTTCGCAAGAACAGGGAAGGGCTCCGCGGCGACGCGGGGCCCTTCTCCGTCCGGCGGGTGCGTCTTGCCCTTTGCGCCGCATGGCCTATCCTCCAGCCATGGGCGGGCTCCGTATCTTCCTCTTGCTGGTTATCGCCGCTGTGCTGGTCGAGGCGCTGTACCGCTGGGGTACCGGGCTGGCGATGGATTTGCCCTGGCTCGTCTGGCGCGCGCTGTTCTTCTCGATGCTCTTCGCGGTGCAGATGTGGATCGGTCACCGCGAGGCCCGGCGCGAGCGCGCCGGGGGCAGGGCGCATCAGGGCCTCCTGCTGCCGATCTTCCTGCTGCTGCTCGGTGGCGCGGGAACCGTGGCTTCGGTCTGGCGGATGATCCTCACCGTCCGCACCGGCCGGGTTCTCCTCACCTCGGTGCCGGCGGATACCTATGCCAGCCTGTCGGACAATCCCTGGGGCTATTGGGTGGCAATGGGGGTCGGTATGTTGGGCATCGCGATGTTCCTGCTGCTTTTTCTGGGCGGCGTGGCTTTCGTCTGGCAGTTCTTCGCGCAGCGTCGCGGGCCAGCGGGTGCTTGACGAATCGGTCGAATTCGTCTCTTAGGCGCGACTTCACGCAAATCGTGACACGGGTTTTGGGCGGCGGCCCTTATCGCTGCCTGGCTTGGGGTACCTGAGACGGCCCCCAGACGAACGGAAGGAAGAAGACAATGCGTCATCGCGTTGGCGGCCGCAAGCTGCAGCGTACCTCGGCCCATCGCGCGGCCCTGTTCCGCAACATGAGCGCCGCGCTCATCAAGCACGAGCAGATCACCACCACCCTCGCCAAGGCGAAGGAGCTTCGTCCGTATGTGGAGAAGCTGATCACCCTCGCCAAGAAGGGTGGCCTGTCGAACCGCCGTCTGGCGCATGCCCGCCTGCTCGACGACGCCCAGCTGGTGAAGCTGTTCGACGTCCTGTCGGCCCGCTATGCGGACCGCAACGGCGGCTATACCCGCATCATCAAGACCGGCCCGCGCGCCTCGGACGCGTCGCCGATGGCGATCATCGAGTTCGTCGATCGCGACGTCTCGGCCAAGGGCCAGGATTCGGGCCCGGTGCTCGCCGACGAGGATTTCGACGCCGTCGCCTGATCGGCCTCGATATCGAGACAGGAAAGGGCGGTCGCACCCGGTGCGGCCGCCCTTTCTCGTTTCAGGCCCGAAAGTTTTCCTGCACTCCTTTCGGCCCGTCCGGATTCCCATATCCGGGACATGCGCAGGAACCCTTCCCGAACCAATATGGGCGCGTGGCTCTCGGCGGCCGCGGCGCTGGCGCCGGCCCTGGGCACCTTGATCTGGGCCGTTTCGGAGACTTCGAACCTCGGTTTCGCTTGAGTGCCGGCACCGGCGCGCTAGCCTGGGGTCTTTCCCATTCGGAGGCCCCATGCGCCGCGCCCTCATCCTGCCGCTGCTCCTCGCAGCCCCCGCATTCGCCCAGACAAAGCCGGAGACCAAAGTGACCAAGCTCGCCTATCCCGAAACCCGCCGCGTCGACGTGGCGGACGAACAGTTCGGGATAAAGGTCGCCGATCCCTATCGCTGGCTCGAGAACGACGTGCGCAACGACAAGGAAGTCGCCGCCTGGGTCGATGCCGAGAACAAGGTGACCAACGCCTATCTCGCGACGCTGCCGGGCCGGGAATGGTTCAAGGCGCGCATCAAGCAGCTCTTCGACTATGAGCGCTTCGGCGCGCCGCAGAAGAAGGGCGGCCGCTATTTCTACCTGCACAATTCGGGATTGCAGAACCAGGCGGTGCTGTTCGTCCGCGACAAGCTCGACGGGGCGGGCCGCGTGCTGATCGACCCCAATGGCTGGTCGAAGGACGGCGCGACCGCGCTTTCCGAATGGGCGCCCTCGGAGGACGGCAGGTATCTGCTCTATGCGATCCAGGACGGCGGCACCGACTGGCGCACCGCCAAGGTGCTCGACGTCGCCACCGGCAAGGAGACCGGCGACAGCGTCCATGGCATGAAGTTCACCTTGAGCGCGGTCTGGGCCAAGGACGGCAGCGGCTTCTATTATTCGCGCTATCCGGACGTCGCCGCCGACGCGAAATACCAGGCGCTGAACGAGAACCACAAGATCTACTTCCACAAGCTCGGCACGCCCGACAGCGCCGACACGCTGGTGTTCGAGACGCCCGATCATCCCAAGTGGAGCCACTACGCCCAGATCACCGACGATGGCCGCTGGATGGTGATCACCACCGGCGAAGGCACCGACGACCGCTACCAGATCACGCTGATCGACCTGAAGGATCCGGCGCGCAAGCCGCGGGTGATCGTGCCGGGGCTGGAGAACAGCTGGGGCCTGGCCGGCAATGTCGGCACGAAATTCTACTGGGTCACCAACAAGGGGGCGCCCAAGCTCAAGATCGTGACCATGGACGTGGCGGCGGCGAACCCGGCCGCGACCACCGCCGACCTGGTGCCCGAGGACGCCGCCACCCTCGAGGGCGCCGCGATCGTCGGCGGCATGCTGGTGGCGAGCTATCTGGTCGACGCCAAGACGGAAGTGCGCCGCTACAAGCTCGACGGCGGCGCGATCGGCCCGGTCAAGCTTCCCGGCGTCGGCACCGCCTCGGGCTTTGGCGGCGAGCCCGACGATCCCGAGACCTTCTATGCCTATACGAGCTTCAACGAGCCGACGACCATCTATCGCTACGACCTGGCGACCGGCACCAGCACGCCCTGGGCGCGCCCCAAGCTGCTGTTCAAGCCCGAGGACTATAAGGTCGAGCAGCGCTTCTTCGCGTCGAAGGACGGGACGAAGGTGCCGATGTTCATCGTCCGCAAGAAGAGCGTGACCGGCCCGGCGTCGACGCTGCTCTGGGGCTATGGCGGCTTCAACGTCTCCTATGGCCCCAGCTTCTCGTCGTCGCGCCTCGCCTGGCTGGAGCAGGGCGGCGTGTTCGTCCTCGCCAACATTCGGGGCGGCGGCGAATATGGCAAGGCGTGGCACGATGGCGGCCGGCTCGCCAACAAGCAGAACGTGTTCGACGACTTTATCGGCGCGGGCGAATATCTGATCCGGGAAGGCATCACCGGGAAGCACCAGCTGGCGATCCAGGGCGGCTCGAACGGCGGGTTGCTGGTGGGCGCGGTGGTGAACCAGCGGCCGGACCTGTTCGCTGCCGCGATGCCGGCGGTGGGCGTGATGGACATGCTGCGCTTCGACCGCTTCACGGCCGGGCGCTATTGGGTGGACGATTATGGCTATCCGTCGAAGGAGGCCGATTTCAAGACGCTCTACGCCTATTCGCCCTATCACAACATCAGGTCCGGCGTGGCCTATCCGGCGATCCTGGCGACCACCGCCGACACTGACGATCGCGTCGTGCCCGGGCACACTTTCAAATATACTGCGGCGATCCAGCATGCGGACATCGGCGACAAGCCGCATCTGGTCCGCATCGAGACGCGCGCTGGGCATGGCTCGGGCAAGCCGACCGACAAGATCATCGAGGAAGCCGCCGATCTCTGGGCCTTCACGGCCAAATGGACCGGGCTGGAGGTGAAGAGCAAATAGGGGCGAGAGTCGCGTTCCCGTTTCCCCCGGGCGGCAAATCGGTTCAGCCGCGCGACAGGCTGGCGCGCATAGTTCTCGTTTCGTGAAAGTAACGGAGGGCGGCATGGGTATTCTGAAGCTTGCGGGCGGCGGGATCGCTGCGGTGGCGATGATCGGGCTGGCGATGCCGGCTCAGGCGCAGGAGCGCTGGCGCCCGTCGCGCGAGAAGCACAAGGACAAGTTCGATGTGGGCGACGCGATCGTCGGCGGCCTGGTGGTCGGCGGCGTGCTCGCGCTGATCTCGAGCGGCAAGAAGAAGTCGCACGGCACCGAAGTGGCCGAGGAGCGGGTGCCGATCGATACCGGCCCGGTCGACGGCAGCCGTTATGGCGAGGCGCTGCCGCCCGCCGCCGGCCCGATCGCCGAGACGCCGGCGCCGAATTCCGCGCAGTTCGACGGACTCTATGACGAGGATGCCGCTGCCGATCGCTGCGCGGTGGAAGCGGAAAGCCTGGGCGAGCGCTATGCCCGGCTCGCGCAGGTCTCCACGGTCACCAGCACCGTCTGGAACGGCAAGAGCTGGGTGATCAAGGGACAGGTGGAGCTGGCCGACGGCTATCGCGACGCCACCCGGGAGAGCCATGGCTTCCGCTGCGCCCTGCGCCGCGGCAGCAGCCCGATCGTGACGATCGAGGGGCTGCAGTCGCTCTAGGGAGCCACCGCGGTTCGCTTGCTTCAAATGTCGATCCGCCCTGGCGGGGCAGGTGCCAGGTCATTCGGTGGAGGTGCAGGGGATGCTGTCGCGCGCGCTGCTGGGAATTTGGCTGGTGCTGGCCCCGGTGGCGGCGCAGGCGCAGGCATCGGGACAGGCGCTTGACGCCACGGTCCGTGCCGAGGGCGAGAAATTCCTCGCCGAGGAGAAGGGCGCCGGGCTGACGATCGGCGTGCTCCGTGACGGCAAGGCGCATTTCCACGGCTTCGGCGAAATGGCGAAGGGCAGTGGCGCGCCGGGCAAGGATACCGCGTTCGAGATCGGATCGATCGCCAAGACGATGAGCGGGCTGCTGCTCGCTCGCGCGGTGCTGGCGGGCAAGGCCGGCCTGGCCGACGATGTCCGCAAATATCTGGACGGCGCCTATCCGGGGCTGGCGTTCGAGGGCGAGCCGGTGCGGCTGGTGCACCTCGCCAACATGACCTCGGGCCTGCCCGACAATCTGCCCGACCTGTCGAAGCTCGACCCCGATCCCGGCCGCTTCAAGCATGCCGAGGCGCTGAAGGCCTATGGCCGCGCGCAGTTTCTCAAGGACTTGCGCACCGTCTCGCCGGCCAGCAGGCCGGGCGAGAATGTCGCCCATTCGAATGTCGCCGCGCAATTGCTCATCGTGGCGCTCGAGCGGATCTACGGCATGCCCTATGACCGGATCCTGGCCCGCGAGATCGAGGGGCCGCTCGGCTTCGGGGCGAAGGACGCCGCGACCGGCCATGATGTCGAGGGCAGGGTGGCCGCGGTGCTGCCGCGCGACCAGTTCGGCTATCGCTATTCGGCGGCGGACATGCTGCGCTATGCCGCGCTCCAGCTCGACGAGCGCGATCCCGCGGTGGCGCTCAGCCACAAGGGCAGCTGGTTCACGCTCGACAAGCAGACCTGGGTGGGCCTTGGCTGGATCGTCTCGCAGCTGCCCGAAGGCGGGCGCCAGCTGCGCTATTCGGGCGGCACCTGGGGCTTTGCCAGCGTGATGATGCTCTGGCCCGAGAAGAAGCTGGCGGTGATCCTGCTGGCGAACAAGGCCAGCGACACTGCCCAGGGCCGCCTTGGCGAGATCGCCGGCCGGATCGCGGCAGGTACCTGGGGCACGACGCAATCGGCGAACCCCGTCATCCCCGCGCAGGCGAGGATCCGGGGCAGCGCAGGACAACGACGCCGCCAGGCGGGCGCTCCCCGGAGCGCGCGGGATTGAGACGGATCGGCATTCGGGGAAGCCTCTCTCTTCCGTCATGCTGAAACAAGTTCGGGGTGACGAAGAAGGCAGGTTCAAACCGTTTCGGCCCGCCAAGCCACCGGCCCTGGGCTGTGAGCAATCCGCCTGTGGCCCTGGATCCTCGCCTGCGCGGGGATGACGGGAGAGTTCGCGCCCAGCGAATAAACTTCCGCATAATCGCGCGCCGGCCTTTCCCCCGGCGCCGGTTCTGGCTAAGCGCGCTGGGCATGGACCAGCATGCAGATTCCATCCTCATCGTCGATTTCGGCAGCCAGGTTACCCAGCTGATCGCGCGCCGCGTGCGCGAGGCGGGCGTCTATAGCGAGATCGCGCCCTTCACCACCGCCGCCGAGGCCTTTGCCCGGATGCAGCCCAAGGGGATCATCCTCTCCGGCTCGCCCGCCTCGGTGCTCGACGAGGGCAGCCCCCGGGTGCCGCAGGAGATTTTCGACAGCGGCCTGCCGGTGCTGGGCATCTGCTATGGCCAGCAGGTGATGATGCACCAGCTCGGCGGCACGGTGCAACTCGGCGACAGCGGCGAGTTCGGCCGCGCCTTTATCGAGATCGACGATGGCTGCGTGCTGTTCGACGGCATGTGGCACGAGGGCGAGAACCATCAGGTGTGGATGAGCCATGGCGACAAGGTGACCAACCTTGCCCCCGGCTTCCGCCCGGTCGCGCACAGCACCGGCGCCCCGTTCGCAGTGATCGCCGACGATGCGCGGCGCTATTATGCGATGCAGTTCCACCCCGAGGTGGTCCATACCCCCGACGGCGCCAAGCTGCTGGCCAATTTCGTCCGCCATGTCTGCGGCTTGCAGGGCGACTGGACGATGGCCGAGTTCCGCCAGACCAAGATCGCCGAGATCCGCGCCCAGGTGGGCGGCGGCAAGGTGATCTGCGGGCTTTCGGGCGGCGTCGACAGCGCGGTGGCCGCGGTGCTGATCCATGAGGCGATCGGCGACCAGCTCACCTGCGTGTTCGTCGATCACGGGCTGATGCGCTCGGGCGAGGCCGAGCAGGTCGTCGGCCTGTTCCGCAACCACTACAACATCCCGCTCGTCCATGTGGACGCCGAGACTTTGTTCCTCACCGGCCTGGCCCGGGTCACCGATCCCGAGGCCAAGCGCAAGTTCATCGGCAAGACCTTCATCGACGTGTTCGAGGAGGAGGCGCGGAAGATCGGCGGCGCCGATTTCCTGGCGCAGGGCACGCTCTATCCGGATGTGATCGAGAGCGTGAGCTTCACCGGCGGGCCATCGGTGACGATCAAGAGCCATCACAATGTCGGCGGCCTGCCCGAGCGGATGAACATGAAGCTCGTCGAGCCGCTGCGCGAGCTGTTCAAAGACGAAGTCCGCGCGCTGGGCCGGGAACTGGGGCTGCCCGAGCAGTTCGTCGGCCGCCATCCCTTTCCGGGGCCGGGCCTGGCGATCCGCATCCCGGGCGAAGTGACCCGGGAGCGCTGCGACATCCTGCGCAAGGCGGATGCCATCTATCTGGAGGAGATCCGCAACGCCGGGCTCTATGATGCGATCTGGCAGGCCTTTGCGGTGCTGACGCCGGTGCGCACGGTCGGCGTGATGGGCGATGGCCGCACCTATGATTCGGTGCTGGCGCTGCGCGCGGTGACTTCGATCGACGGCATGACCGCGGAGGCGTTCGAATTTCCGGGCGGCTTCCTCCCCCGCGTGGCGACGCGCATCGTCAACGAGGTGCGCGGCGTGAACCGGGTCGTGTACGACTATACCTCCAAGCCGCCGGGGACGATCGAGTGGGAGTGATTCCGGCTCGTCCAGATGCCGCTGCCCCCAATGTCGGAATGCGATACGGCCCTTGAAGTAAAGGGGTGAAATGCCGGTATTCCTCGCATCCGCCGGTGCGTGGCATACAGCCCCGGCGCGCCCGGGCCGTATGGCCTAGGGAGCGTGGACAATTAGGATTCCCCTTTTCGAGAGGATGTGATTCAACCTGCCTTTTGGGAGGTTTGGATGGATGGAGTTCGGCTTGTTCTGCGGGATGATCAGTGGCGTCGGATAGAGCCGCATCTTCGCGGCAAGGTGACGGATCGCGGAGTGACGGCCGACAATCGTCGGTTCGTGGAGGCGGTGCTGTGGATCGTGCGGACATCGTCGCCCTGGCGGGACCTGCCGCCTACATTTGGAAGCTGGAACAGTGTCTTCCGGCGCTTCTCGCGTTGGTCGCGCGACGGGGTCTGGTGGAATCTTTTCAATGCGATGGCCGACGATCCGGACTTTGACTACCTGATCATCGACAGCACGATCGTCCGGGCGCACCAGCACGCCACGGGCAAAAAGGGGGGCCTGAAGATCGCGCCATCGGCCGCAGCCGAGGCGGCCTGACGACCAAAGTCCACGTTGCCGTCGATGCTCTCGGCAACCCGGTGCGCTTTATCGTTACTCCCGGCCAGGACAACGACATCACCCAGGCCCATGCCCTGATCGCCGACCTGCCGGCACGCCACGTACTCGCCGACAAAGCCTATGACGCCGACCACTTCCGCAGCGCTATCGACAAGGCTGGCGCTATCGCCGTGATCCCCTCCAACCGCAGCCGCGCCACCCGCATCGACCACGATCCCAACATCTACAAGGAACGCAGCGCCGTCGAATGCTTCTTCAGCAAAGCCAAGCACTTCCGACGTATCGCAACACGATACGAACAAACTGCTAGAGCCTATCTCTCCATGCTCCAACTCGTCCCAACCGTCATTTGGTCACGGTAATTGTCCACGCTCCCTAGGCCGGATCGACATTTAGTGGGAAGGGGCCTGACAGTCCCCCGGCGAAGGCCGGAAAAAGCCTCGATGCATCTGGCCAGGCACGAGAATCTCTCGAACGGCGTCGCAACCGGGCCCCGGCCTTTGCCGGGGAACGGCTTTTCCCCCGCCGGCAAGGCGCGCTCGATACGGATCCCAAATGCCGATCCGCCCTAACGCTGCACCAGCGCCGCGACGTACAGTCCGAGCGCGACGACGGAGCTCAGGGTGCGGACATGGTTCCACATCGTCCAGTCCCTGAGGTAGCGCGCCCAGGTGGCGGCCGAGCCGGGACCGTTGCCGGCCGCGGCCAGTGCGTCGTTGAACGGCACGTTGAAGAACATCGTCACGCCGAACATGCCGAGCAGGTAGATCGTGCCGCCCGCGATCATCGCCGGCGCCCCCGGCTCGCCCCAGCGCAGCGCCCCGGCCACCGCGATCAGGCCCGCCGCGACGGTGGTCGCGAGGAACAGCGGCAGGAAGGACGAGCGCACTATGTCGACATTGATCGCGTTCATCGCCGCCATACCTGAGGCCGGGGCAATCCGGCCGAGCGCCGCCATGACGAAGGTCGAGAAGGCAAAATAGACCCCCGCCATCAGCCCGGTGCCGATTGCCGAGAACCAGAGCAGTCCGGGAACGAGAAAGGTTCGCATGATCCAGGCCTTTTGATTGAATACGAGAATGTATCGTATTTGCTAAACCCGATAATATCTCGTATCTGATCCGTCAAGCGGGCATGACGGGAAGTGGAATGGGGCGAAGGCCGGCAGGGACGGAACGGGAGGCGGCACCGCCCACGGCGCGGGCGCGAATGGTGCCCACGCAGAAGCGCAGCCGCGAACGGTTCGAGCGCATCCTGGAATGCGCCGCTGCGGTCATGGCGGAGAAGGGCAGCGAGGCCTTTCGGATGAGCGATATCGTCGAGCGCACCGGCATACCCTTTGGCTCGCTCTATCAGTATTTCCCGGACAAGGCGGCGATCATCGGCACGCTGGCCGAGCGCTGCAACGCGATCGGCCGCGCCTGCGTGGCGCGCGATCTCGCCACGGTGAAGACCATGGCTGACCTGCATCCGGCGCTGGGCGATATCGTCGACAGCTATTATCGCATGTTCATGGACGAACCGATGATGCGCGACATCTGGCAGGCGACTCAAGCCGATCGCGCCTTGCAGAAGCTCGACGAAGAGGATGGCGCCGTCCTTGCCGGCCTGCTCGCCGAGGCGGTGCGGCCGATCGCGGGCGGGGCGAGCCCGGCGGCGATCGCGCGTTATGCCCAGCTGGTGATGACGCTGATCGCCGCGGCGGTGCGCCATGCGATCACCTTGCCGCCTGCCGAGGGGAGGCGGGTGCTCGCCCTGTTCAAGCAGCTGTTGCCTGCCGACCTCGCGGCGCTCACCGCATCATGAGCATGGGGGAAACGCTTTCGCCGCAGCAGGTCCGCCGCATCTTCCTGGCGGCGCAGGGCTTCGGCGCGCGCCGGCCCGGCAGCGTGGGGGCCGCGCATCTCCGCCGCACCGTGGACCGGCTGGGTCTCCATCAGATCGACAGCGTCAACGTATTGACGCGGATGCACTATCTGCCCGCCTTTTCGCGGCTGGGCGGGTATGACCGGGCCTTGCTCGAGCGCGATGCCTGGGGGCCGCGGCGCGGGCGCAGGCTCTTCGAATATTGGGCGCACGAGGCGTCGCTGCTGCCGGTGGATCTCCATCCCTATTTCCGCTGGCGGATGGCCCGGGCCGAGCGCGGCGAGATCGGCTGGCGCCAGCTGCGCCTGTTCGCCCGCGAACGCAATGCCGAGGCCAGGGCGGTGCGCGATCGCATCGCCTGCGAAGGGCCGCTCGCCGCGTCCGAGTTCGAGAATGGCAGCTCGAAAAGCGGCTGGTGGGAATGGAGCGAGACCAAGCTCGCGCTGGAATGGCTGTTCTGGTCGGGCCAGATCACCACCGCCACGCGGCGCGGCAGCTTCGAGCGAGTCTATGACCTGAGCGAGCGCGTGATCCCGCGCGCGGTCTACGACTTGCCCGCGCCGGATGCCGCGACCGCCCAGCGCGTGCTGATCGAGCGTAGCGCCCGTGCGCTCGGCGTGGCGACCGCGACCGATCTGCGCGACTATTTCCGGCTCAAGCCCGAAGAGGCGAAGGGCGCCATCCCCGAGCTGGAGGAGGAAGGCACGCTGATCCCGGTCCAGGTGAAAGGCTGGACGCAAAAGGCCTGGCTGCACCGCGATGCGCGCGTGCCGCGCCGGGTGCGCGGCGACGCCCTGCTGGCCCCTTTCGATCCGCTGATCTGGGAACGCGCCCGCACCGAGCGCCTGTTCGACTTCCGCTACCGGATCGAGATCTACGTCCCGGCCGACAAGCGGACCCATGGCTATTTCGTGCTGCCCTTCCTGATGGACGAGGCGCTCACCGCGCGCGTCGACCTCAAGGCCGATCGCCAAGGCGGCCGGCTGCTCGCGCACCGAGTGACGCTGGAGCCGCACGCGCCGCGCGATACCGAGGAGCGGCTGGCGGTCGAACTCACCCGCATGGCGCACTGGCTCGGCCTGGGCGAAGTGCGTATCGGCGAGACGATCAGGGGAAGCCGATGACCGACGATCCGCCGCGTTGCGCCTGGGCGGTGAGCGATCCGCTCAACCGCGCCTATCACGATGCCGAATGGGGCGTGCCGATCCGCGATTCGCGCGAATTGTGGGAGGCGCTGATGCTCGAGGGCTTCCAGGCCGGGCTCGCCTGGATCGTCATCCTGCGCAAGCGCGAAGCCTTTCGCGCGGCGTTCGCCGGCTTCGATCCGATGAAGGTCGCCGCCTTCGGGCCCGAGGATGTCGAGCGGCTGATGGCGAATCCCGGCATCGTCCGCGCCCGGGCCAAGATCGAAGCGACGATCAAGGGCGCGCGGATCTGGTGCGAGATGCAGGCGCGCGGCGAGGATTTCGCCGCATTCTGCTGGGGCTTCACCGGCGGCGCGCCGATCCAGAGCCCGGGGCACGGCTTCGTCGCCACCACGCCGCTTTCCGAGGCGATCTCCAGGGAGCTGAAGCGCCGCGGCTTCAAGTTCGTCGGGCCGACGATCGTCCATGCCTGGATGCAGGCGGTGGGGCTGGTGAACGATCATCAACAGGGCTGTTTCCGCCGCGCGCCCGTAGCCGCGCTCGCCTGAGGCCATTGCGGGCACCGCGGGATAATGAGAAAATGCCCGCGAACCGGGTGGGGAAGAGACGATGACGATCAAGCCGCTGCCATGGACGCTCGTGGCGCTGGGCCTGCTCGCCGCCTGCGCGCCCGAGCCCGAAAAGCCGATGGAGAAGGATGCGGCGGCGAATGCGGCCGAGATCATCGTCCCGCCCGCAGGCAATGCCGAGGCCAATGCGGCGAGCGCGCGCGCGGAGGCGCCGGGCATCGGCGTTCGGCTGGCGCCCGAGGAGCTGACGCTGGTGCAGCCCGACGGATCCTCCCGCCATGTGCGCTTCGGCATGGCCAGGGCCGATGCGGTGCGGATGCTCGCCGGCGCGCTGGGCAGCCCGATCGAGGAAGCGGGCAACCAGGATTGCGGCGCCGGCCCGCTCGGCTCCGCGGCCTTTCGCGACGGGCTCTCGCTCTATTTCCAGGACGGCAAGTTCGCCGGCTGGGACCTGGACGGGCGCGAGGCGGCCGGGTTCGCCACGGCCAAGGGCATCGGCATCGGCACCAGCCGCAAGGAGCTGGAGGCGGCCGGCACGGTGGATGTCGGCGAAACCTCGATCGGCAACGAGTTCATGATGGGCGCGCTTTCCGGCCTGCTCAGCTCGCCGGCGCCCGACGGCAAGGTGACCAATCTCTGGGCCGGCGTCACCTGCATCGCGCGATGAGCGTCGAGAGGCTGCTGATCGAGATCGTCGGCTGGACAGGGGCAGCATTGATCCTGGCCGCCTATCTGCTGCTCTCTTCCGGCAGGCTGACCGGTCGTTCGCGCGCCTATCAGTGGATGAACGTCGTCGGCGCGGGCTGTTTCGTGATCAACAGTGGCTGGAACGGCGCCATCCCCTCGGCGACCTTGAACGTGATCTGGATGCTGATCGGCGCGGTGACGCTGTGGCACATCGCGCGGCGGGCGGCATGATTCGGCGGGCAGGTGCCGAGGATGCGGGGGCGGTCATCGCGCTGTGGCGGGATTGCGGGCTCACGCGGCCGTGGAACGATCCCGGGCAGGATTTCGCCCGCGCGCTCGCGGCGGAATCCGCGGCGATCCTGGTCGCGCAGGAGGAGGGCGGCGAGATCATGGGTAGCGTGATGCTGGGCGACGACGGCCATCGCGGCTGGGTCTATTATCTCGCGGTCGCACCCGCCGCCCGCGGCATCGGGCTGGGCCGCGCGCTGATGGCGGAGGCGGAGGCCTGGCTGCGCGCGCGCGGCTGCCCGAAGATCCAGCTGATGGTGCGCGAAGGCAATGCGGAGGCGCTCGGCTTCTATGAAGCGCTCGGGCTGGAGCGGCAGGGCGTGGTCACGCTCGGCCGTTTCCTGAATGACCAGGCGGGGCGGCATTCCTCTCCCTCCGGGGCGGATTGGTCGGATCTCGATCCGTCCTAAAGCATCTCGCCGGGCAGGACGCTCGCCTGCCGGATCCACGCGGTCAGTCGCGCTTCGTCGATCGCGTCCTCCTCGCGGATGTCGAGATAGCGCACGTCCTGCTGTTTCGATGGACCGGGCGGCACCGGATCGAGCGCAGTGCCGCGGAAGAAGGTGAGCTTCACATATCGGTCGAAGCAGTGGAAGGCGAGGAACCAGCCTTCCCGATCGGGCGCGCCGTAGAAGGGCGTGTTCCATTTCACGGCCTTGCGTACGCCGGGCACGGCGCCCGCCACGAGATCGTCGATCGCACGCCCGATCCGCTGCTTCCAGCCGGGCATCGCGGCGATATAGGCCTGCACCGGCGCATCGCCTTCGCCCTTGGGAATCTGGGGATTGCCGCCGGACAGGAGCTTCGGCGCGGTCATGCTCCCTGCTCGTTGGTCGGGCGCGGGCCTCTCGGCAGTGAGAGAAGCGCGGCGCAATAGATGCCAATGGCAATCAGGAACAGCAGGAAGGCGGCGACCACCGGCCCTCCGATGGTGTCGTCGAAGTTCGAAAACCCTGCCAGCGTGAGCAGGAACACGGCGCCCGCCCACAAGACCAGCAGCGCCACGGGAAGGAACAGCAGGTGCGGGAGCCAGGGCATGGACGTGCGCTTGGACCAGCGCCAGAACAGGGCCGCGACTGCGATCGGGCCATAGGTGACGATGAGTTCCCCCGCGATCCAGCCCGCCACCGTCGCGGGCGAGGCATGGGCGAGATAGAGGCTGGCCGCCGACATCGCATGCCGTGCGCACAGCAGCGTCGCAAGGATCGCCGCCGTCAGCGCCAGCTTGTCGAACCGATTCATCGCGCTGTTCTCTCGGCATCAATCCGGGCGACCAGCCTAGCGCATGCCCCCCGCGATCGAAAGCCGACTGTTTTCCGCCGCGAAGCGCGCTATCGCATGGCCGGAACCATGAGCAGGCGAGGGCGCGACGTGACGGTCACCATGTACGGCATCAAGAATTGCGACACGATCAAGAAGGCGCGCGCCTGGATGGACGAGCATGGCATCGCCTATGCCTTTCACGACTATAAGGCATCGGGGATCGACGCGGCCCGGCTCGCGCGCTGGAGCGGTATCGCCGGCTGGGAAGTGCTGCTCAACCGGGCCGGCACCACGTTCCGCAAGCTGCCCGATGCCGATCGCGAGGGCGTCGATGCCGGCAAGGCGGCGGCGCTGATGCTGGCCCAGCCCTCGATGATCAAGCGCCCCGTGCTCGAATATCCGGGCGGGATCCTGGTCGGCTTCAAGCCGGAGAACTACGCCCGGGCGCTGCTCTGACCGGCGCACGCGGGCCGCGCGCGTTCACGCCTCCCAGCTGAACACTTCCTCGAGCGGCTTGCCGAACACCTGGGCGATGCGGAACGCGGCTTCGAGCGACGGCGAATATTTGCCCTGCTCGATCGCCGCGATCGTCTGGCGCGTGAGGCCGATCTTCTCGCCCAGTTCGGCCTGGGTCATCTCTCCGGCGAGGAAGCGCAGGGTGCGCACCTGGTTGACGACGCGTCCCGGGGACATGGCTCAATACCCCCTGCGATAGCCGGCGATCTGCGCGGCATAATGGACGATCTCCGCGATCACGATCGCGCCCATGATGGCATAGGCCATGTCGATCCTGTCGAAGCCCAGATGCACGTTTCCCGCAACGCAGAACACCAGCGCGATCAGCACGGGATAGGCAAGGGCATAGGCGCGCCGGGAGATGTCGCGGTCACGCTCGTCGCTGCCGGCACTGGCATCGGCGGGAGCGAGCGCCGCGGTGACGATCGCCGCACCCGTGGCGAGGATCGTCTGGACGATCACCGCGGCAATGAAGCCGGTGAAATAGACGGCGCCGTGCAGCTTGCCGCCGGTCGCCAGCATGAAGCCGAAATAGCCGCCCCACACCAGCACGGTGGTGATCACCGAGATCCAGGCGATCTTTTCCTTGAATGGCATAATTCACCTCGAGTTCGAAATTAATACCTCAATGTTAGATATTATAGACATTGAGTCAAGTGATTCGAACTTTCACTTTCGCCATTGCCGCGCGGGCCGGGATGGGAGGGCGGCGACGGGAAATGAGGATGGCCGGGGGTGAAAAATCGCGAAGGGGGTGAGTGGGCGAGGCGGCTCGCCGGACGCCGTTACACTGGCGACCCTCGTCGCAACCCGCTAGACCCGCCGCCATGTCGCACGTCACCATGGATACGGCCACGAGCCGCGCAAACCCGACCCCCGCTCCGATGAAGCGGCTTACCGTCCCGGCGATTCGCGATCGCAAGGGCAAGGATCCGATCGTGATGCTCACTGCCTACACGACGCGGATGGCGCAGCTGCTCGACCCGCATTGCGATGTGCTGCTGGTGGGGGACAGCCTGGCCCAGGTGATCTACGGCCTGCCTTCCACCCTGCCGGTGACGCTGGAGATGATGATCGCGCATGGTGCCGCGGTGGTGCGCGGCAGCTGGCATTCGCTGGTCGTGGTCGACATGCCCTTCGGCAGCTATGAGCAGGGCCCGGAACAGGCCTTTGCCTCCGCCGCGCGCGTGCTCGCCGAGACCGGGGCGGCCGGCGTGAAGATGGAGGGCGGCGAGACGCTGGCCCCGACGGTCGAGTTCCTGACCAAGCGCGGCATTCCCGTGGTCGGCCATGTCGGCCTCACGCCCCAGGCGGTCAACGCGCTTGGCGGCTATGGCGCGCGCGGCCGGAGCAACGCGGAACATGCCCAGATCCTCGACGATGCGCGGGCGATCGCCGCGGCCGGCGCCTTCGGCCTGGTGGTGGAGGGCGTGGTCGAGACGCTGGCCCGGGAAATCACCGCGGCGGTCTCGTGCCCGGTGATCGGCATCGGCGCCTCGGCCGAGTGCGACGGCCAGGTGCTGGTGATCGACGACATGCTCGGCATGTTCGAGCGGACCGCCCGGTTCGTGAAGAAATATGACGATCTTGCCGGCCGTATTTCCGCCGCGGTTGAAACCTATGCCGCCGATGTTCGGTCGCGGGCCTTCCCGGGGCCCGATCAGGTCTATGCGCCGCGGGATTGACGGGCTACCGAGCGCTCTGGTGATTCCCGCACGGCACGATCAGGTTCGCGCCCGCAAGAGACGCATGGAGTAGATTTTGGCGCTTCCCCCCTCCGGCACGACAGACGAAGCCTTCCTGCGCGAAGTCGACGAGGAATATCGCCGTTCGCAGATGCTCGGCATCTGGCAGAAATACGGGCGGCTGATCATCGGCGCCGTCGTGGTCGCGTTCGCCGCGCTCGGCGGCTTCCTGTTCTGGCAGCATCAGACCGATTCCGCCGCGGGCGCCAAGGGCGAGCAATATGACGCGGCCCTGCGCAACATCGAGCAGAACCAGCTCGACAAGGCGAACCCCGAGCTCGCCAAGCTCGCGGCCAGCGGCACCAACGGCTATGCTGCGATGTCGTCGATCATCGAGGGCAACCTGCTGCTGCAGAAGAAGGACGCGAAGGGCGCCGCCGCCAAGTTCGCGGCAGTTGCCGGCAATGGCGGCTTCGCCAAGCCGTTCCGCGACTACGCGCTGCTGCGCCAGACCGCGGTGGAATATGACACGCTGAAGCCGGAAGTGGTGGTCTCGCGCCTCCAGGGTCTCGCCAAGCCGGCTTCGGCCTGGTTCGGCAGCGCCGGCGAAATGGTCGCGGCCGCGCAGATCAAGCTCGGCAAGCGCGCCGAGGCGGGCAAGCTCCTCCAGCAGATCGCCCAGGGCGGGGACAATGTGCCGGATACGACGCGGCAACGCGCGGTTCAGCTGGCGAGCGTATTGGGGATCGACGTCCTCGATCAGTCGAAGGAAAAGCAGGCTAAATGAACAATAAGCTGAGGGTGGCTGGGGCCCTTGCGGCACTCGCGCTGGTTAGCGGCTGCGGGGTAATCAAGGGGCAGGGCAAGAAGACGCCCGTGCTCGGCGAGCGCGTTCCCATCCTGATGTCCGAAAACGACATCACCAGCGACAAGTCGCTGGCGAATGTCGATGTGCTCGTGCCGGAAGCGACGGCGAACGAGGACTGGAACCAGCCGGGCGGCAATGCCGCCAAGTCGATGGGCCATCTCGCCTTGTCCGCCACGCCGTCGCAGGTGTGGAGCCAGCAGATCGCCAAGACCTCCAAGAAGGAGCGTCTCGCCGCTTCGCCGGTGGTCGCGGGCGGCAAGCTGTTCGTGATGGATACCGACGGCCAGGTCCATGCGCTGGACGCCGCCACCGGCGCCGAGCTGTGGCGCGCCGCGACGGTGAAGGCCGATGGCAACAAGACCGCGCGCTTCGGCGGCGGCGTCAGCGTCTCGGGCGAGCATGTCTTCGCCACCAACGGCCTGGGGGACGTGGTGGCGCTCAAGGTCGCCGACGGTAGCGAGCTGTGGCGCAAGCGCCCCGGCGGCCCGCTGCGCGGCGCGCCGACGCTCGCCAACGGCAATGCCTATGTCGTCACGCAGGACAACCAGCTCTTCGTGATGAAGCAGGAGAATGGCGACGTCAGCTGGACCGCTTCGGCCAGCCTCGAATCGCAGGGCGTGTTCGGCGTCGCGGCGCCCGCCTCGGCGCAGGGCACCGTGATCGCCGGCTTCTCGTCGGGCGAGCTCAACGCCTATCGCTACGAGAATGGCCGCTCGCTGTGGAGCGACGTGCTGTCGCGCAGCAGCATGACCACTTCGGTCTCCTCGCTGTCGGACATCGACGCCGAGCCGGTGATCGATCAGGGCCGCGTCTATGCCGTGGGGCAGGGCGGGCGCATGGTCGCGATGGACATCGCCACCGGCAACCGCATGTGGGAGCAGAACATCGCCGGCATCTCCACCCCCTGGGTGGCGGGCGAGTGGCTGTTCGTGGTGACCGACGACGCCCGGCTGCTGTGCCTCTCGCGCACCAGCGGCAAGGTGCGCTGGATCGCGCCGCTCAAGCGCTACAAGAACGACAAGAAGCCCAAGGATCCGTGGAACTGGATCGGCCCCGTCCTGGCCGGCGGCAAGCTGATCCTGGGCAGCACGCGCGGCGAGCTGGTCTTCGTCTCGCCGGCCGACGGCAGCGTGAGCTCGACAATCGAGCTGAAGGCGCCGATCTCGCTCCAGCCGGTGGTGGCGAACCACATGCTCTACATCCTGGACGACAAGGGACGCCTGACCGCGTTCCGCTGATACCTGTCCCGGCCATGGCAGGCGGGCGGGGCCGCAAGGCCTCGCCCGTTGCTTTTTGCGTTCCGTGCCGTTTTGCTTGACCGAACACCCCGTCGATAAGAGTCTTCACGCCATGCCACTGCCCATCGTCGCCATCATCGGCCGGCCGAATGTCGGCAAATCGACGCTGTTCAACCGGCTGGTCGGCAAGAAGCTCGCGCTGGTCGATGATCAGCCGGGCGTGACCCGCGACCGCCGCGAGGGCGATGCGAGCCTGCTCGGGCTCGAATTCCGCATCATCGACACGGCCGGCTATGAGGACGAGGACGCGGCGACGCTGCCCGGCCGGATGCGCCAGCAGACCGAGGCGGCGGTGCAGGAAGCCGATGTCGCGCTGTTCCTGGTCGATGCCCGTGCCGGCGTGACGCCGCTCGACGAGGAGATCGCCCGCTGGCTGCGCTCGACCGACCGGCCGATCATACTCGTCGCCAACAAGGCCGAGGGCCGCGCGGGCGAGGCCGGCGTGATCGAGGCGATGGCGCTCGGCTTCGGCGATCCGGTGCAGCTCTCGGCCGAGCATGGCGAGGGCATGGGCGACCTGTTCGAGGCGCTGCTGCCGCATGTCGAGCGCGAGGAGGAGGAAGTCGAGGAAGAGGATCCCGACAACCCCAATGCCCCGCTCAAGCTGGCGATCGTCGGTCGGCCGAACGCGGGCAAGTCGACGCTGGTGAACCGTTTCCTCGGCGAGGACCGGATGATCACCGGGCCCGAGGCCGGGATCACCCGCGATTCGATCGCGATCGATTGGGAATGGGAGGATTTCGACGGCAATATGCGCCCGGTCCGCCTGATCGACACGGCGGGGCTGCGCAAGAAGGCGCGCGTCGAGGAGAAGCTGGAGAAGCTCTCGGTCGCCGATACGCTGCGCTCGATCGACTTCGCCGAAGTGGTGGTGCTGCTGCTCGACGCCACGCGCGGGCTGGAGGTCCAGGACCTCAAGATCGCCGATCGCGTGCTCCAGGAGGGGCGGGCGCTGATCATCGCGCTCAACAAATGGGATGTGGCCGAGAACGCCTCAAGCCTGTTCAACGGCGTGAAGGGCGCGCTGGACGAAGGGCTGGCGCAAGTGAAGGGCGTGCCGCTGCTGACGGTCTCCGCGGCGACGGGGAAGGGGCTCGATACGCTGATCGACGTTGCCTTCAAGACGCGCGAGGCCTGGTCGCGCCGCGTCTCCACCGGCCAGCTCAATCGCTGGTTCGAGCGCGCGATCGAGGCGAATCCGCCGCCCGCGCCCGGCGGCAAGCGGATCAAGCCGCGCTACGTCACCCAGAACAAGACGCGCCCGCCCAGCTTCGTGCTGTTCGGCACCCGCGTCGACCTGCTGCCGATGAGCTATCAGCGCTATCTGATCAACGGCCTGCGCCGCGAATTCGATTTCGGCGCGGTGCCGGTGCGGCTGACGCTGCGCGCGCCGAAGAATCCGTTCGATCGCGATAAGGAATGAGAATCCAATCGCTTCCGTAACGATCCTGACCCCAAATCAACCCTGTGTTTACACACGGGCGATACCTTTCGGAACGCTCTGGAGGGTGCGGAGTAGGGGAAAGAAGCGATGACCGGCAACGAGCAGCTGGTGAACTGGGACAGTTTTGCGCAGGCGCGGGCCGAGCTCGGCGCCAATTTCGTGCGCATTCTCGGCTATTTTCGCGAAGACGGCGTCAAGTCCGTTGCGCGAATCGAGGAGGCCATGCGTGCGAACAATGCCGCGTCGATGGTGATTCCCGCGCATACGCTGAAGGGCGAATCGCGCCAGTTCGGCGCCGATCCGCTGGCGGACCTGGCCGAGACGATCGAAATGAGCGCGCGCCTGTGCATCGAGCGGCAGGACACGCCGACCGATGTGCTCGAACATGTCGTGCAGCTGCGCCCGCTCTTCGAGGCGACGCTGGCGCTGCTCGAGCGCGAATCCAACCCGCTGGTGGAGCGCCGCCCGGTGTTCGGCCGGCGCTCGCTCGCGGGCTGACGGCCGGGGCCTGGGTTGAGAACCCAGGCAAGCCTTTGAGAGTATTTCCGTCATCCCCGCCTGCGCCGGGATGACCAGGGAAGCAAGGCCCTGGTCGGGCTTTGATCCTAGCTCGCCTCGGCCGCCTCGCTGTTGAGCTGGATATAGTTTTCCAGCCCCATGCGGGCGATCATGTCGAACTGCTTCTCCAGCGTATCGACATGCTCTTCCTCGCTTTCGAGGATATGGGCGAACAGATCGCGCGACACATAGTCGCGCACGCTCTCGCAATGCTGGATCGCGTCGCGCAGCAGCGGGATCGCCTCCATCTCCACCGCCAGATCGGCCTTGAGGATCTCCTCCACCGTCTCGCCGATGCGCAGGCGGCCGAGCAGCTGGAAATTGGGCAGGCCGTCGAGGAACAGGATGCGCTCCGCCAGCTTGTCGGCGTGCTTCATCTCGTCGATCGATTCGTGACGCTCGAGCTCGGCCAGCTTGGTGACGCCCCAATTGTCGAGCAGCCGGTAGTGCAGCCAATATTGGTTGATCGCGGTGAGCTCGTTCTTGAGCGCCTCGTTGAGAAAATCGAGGACCTTGGGGTCGCCCTTCATTGCCGCCACCTGTGCTTGTGATTGGATTTCGGGCGGCAGAATAGGCGCGGAACGCCCGGTTGGACAGTCAGAAAATGGCGGATTTCTGCGGTTTTCGGCTGTTGCGAACGTTACGCAGCAGCACGTTCCTGCGCGATGATCTCACGTGCGAACGGCACGCATTGCCCGCACTTGGCCTGGCATCCGAGCGCGCGATAGGCCTGGCAGGCACTGGTAGCGCCTTCGCGCGCGGCCTCGCGCACGTCACGTTCCCGAAGAGCATTGCAAACGCAAACGACCATCAGACCCTCACAACTCTCACGGGAAGAGGTAGGGCTATTGACACTGATTCGCAAGACTATTGCGAGGCACTCGCATTACTATCCGGCGCGCGTCCCTGGATCGGCTGGAAGCTCCCGCGCGCCAGGCTGCGCCACAGCCATTCGAACGGGCCGAATCGGAAATGGTCGAGCCAGGCCCTGGACCAGAGCAGGATCAGCGCCCAGATCGCGAAGACCACCAGATAGAGCTGCCAGCGCGTCAGCTGCCCGTACCAGCCCAGGCCATAGCCATAGAAGAGCGTGGTGCAGATCAGGCTGGTGGCGAGATAGTTGGTGAAGGCCATGCGCCCCGCCGCGACGAGGCGGGCGGTCAGCGCGCCGTCCGGGCGGGCTAGGAGCAGGATCAGGCAGATCCATCCCGCGATCATCGGCGGGCGGACCAGCGCGGTCAGGGGCAGCATCGCCGCGACCACGCGCATGTCGAAGCCGGAACGCCATTGCCACCATGCCAGGGCGGCATAGGCGGGCAGGCCGATGCCCCAGCAGACGATCAGCCAGCGGCGATAGCGCGCCCGCGTCCATGCGCCGCGCAGCATGCCGCTGCGCAGCGCCGCCATGCCGAACAGCATATAGCCGAGCGTTTCCGGCCCGAAGAAGACGAACAGCGCGAACAGGGCGCCGCCGTCCTCGCGCACCCGCTCGGCGAGGATCGCGCCATAGCCGCCCCGGTGCAGGGCGAGATTGCGGGCGATGTCGGCAGGGGCGGGAACGCCGAAGGCCTGGGCATAGTGGCGGAGCTCGGCGCCATGGGGGGCGCTCGCCTGCAGCTGGACGATGCCCAGCGGAATGGTCGCGAACAGGACCGCGCCGACCAGGGCGAGCATGGTGCCGAGCACGAGCAGGCGCGGCACGGGCAGGCCGCGCATCGCATAGGCGATCATGCCGATCATCGCGTAGTGGGCGAGGATGTCGCCGTGCCAGACCAGGAAGAGATGGGCGATGCCGAAGACGAGCAGCCAGGCCATGCGCCGGTAATGCGCGCCGGCGGGGCTGCGCCCGCCTGCCTCGGCCCGCTCGATCACCAGCAGCATCGACGCGCCGAACAGGAAGGAGAAGAGCCCGCGCATCCGCCCGTCGAACAGGACGAAGTTGATCGCCCAGGCCGCCAGGTCGGCGCCGTGCCAGCCGCCATAGGCGCGCGGGTTCACATAAGCGGCCTCGGGCATGGCGAAGGAAAGGATGTTGAGCAGCAATATGCCCAGCACCGCTACGCCGCGGACCATATCGAGGGAAGCGAGCCGGGCGCCCGCGGCGGGAGGGGACATTCAGCGCCGCGCGGCGACCAGTGCGATCGGGATGCCGACCAGCACGATGTGGCAGAAGAGCTGGGTCGCGACCGTCCGCGGGTCGAGATGCGGGAAGATGCCGGGCCAACGCAGCGGCAGCACGATCAGGTTCATCACCGCCCAGCTGGCGACGCCATAGCCGATGCCCGCGGCCAGGCGCCGTGCCTTGAGCAGGGGCAGCCGGTCGGCGGCGAGGACGAACAGCGCCGCCATCACCGCCATGATGGCAAAATGCACCGCCAGCCCCAGCGCCGCGCCGGCCGTGCCCCAGCCGCTCGCGCCGGGAAAGGGGCCGCTGGCGACGCCGCGCAGCATGCCGTCGGGCGTCCGCCCGGCCTGGAGCGCGAGGATCGCCGCCGCGGCGATGTCGAGCGTGCCGGCGACCAGCGTCGCCACCAGGATCCGGCGTCCGGCATCGGCCATGTCTCGTCTCCTCCCGCGCTCCCGGCCCGACGCTACAGCCAGGAGCTGATCTCCTCCAGCGGCTTCTTCCGGCTGCCCGCCACCGGGATCGTCGCGCCGGCCGCCGGATGGCCGGCCACGATCAGCATCAGCGCCTTCTCGCTGTCCGGCCGGCGGCAGACGCGGTTGAGGAAGCGCATCGGCCTGGGGGTGTGGACCAGGGTGGCGACGCCGGCGGCGTGCAGCGTGGCCAGCAGGATGCCGGTGGCGATGCCGACGCTTTCGGTGACGTAATAGTTGCGCGGCACGGCTTCCTCATCGGCCAGGCGCCGGGCGAAGACCGCGATCAGCCAGGGCGCCGCCTCGAGAAAGGGCTTGTCGGCCCCGGTGCCGAGCGGGCGCACCGCGTCGAGCCAGGATCCCGGCGCGCGATTGCCATAGAACTGGCGCTCCTCCTCCTCGGCGGCGACGCGGATCGTCGCCTTGGCCTCCGCCCCCTCGATCGCGCAGAAATGCCAGGGCTGGCGGTTGGCGCCGCTCGGTGCCGAGCCGGCGGCCCGCAGCGCCGCCTCGATCACTTCGCGGGGAACGGGCCGCTCGTCAAAGGCACGGCAGCTGCGGCGGAGGGCGATTTCCGCAAGGAACGCCCGGGCCCGCGCGATCCGTACATCGTCGCTAAGTTCCGGATAGGGCTGCCACGGCAGCGCTTCGTGCTCGGCCATGGACGCTCCCCCTGATTCGACGATGCCACCGGTGTCTCGGGCCGGGCAATCCGGTTTTCCCCGTAGCGCTCAGCGATTTTCCCGGCGGATCACCAGCTTCAGGCCCGACCAGACCGCATCGACCGCGCAGACCTTGATATCGACCAGTCCCATGGGCAGCGCGACCGCGCGGATCACGTCCTCGGTAATGTCGGTCTCCACCCGGGCGGCTTTCTTGGGCCAGGAGACCCAGATGAAGCCGTTCCGGTCGATCAGGGCGAGCAGCGCCTCCAATTCCCGCTCGAGCCGCGCCCGCTCGGTGACGAAGACATGCGCCGCCTGCAGCCCGGCACAGGCGGCTGCATATTCCTCGATCCCCAGCCCGGCGGGATCGATCTCGGCGCGCACGCTGCCCGGCATGTCGCGGAACCAGCAGCGCATGCCGGGCTTGAGCCCCAGTTTCTTCGCCAGCGGCGTGCCGGAATAGCCAACGGTCATCATGACCTCCCTCATTGCCGGCCCGGCATGCACCTACTTCATGCCAGGGCCGCGTCTTCCCCCATCAGTTCCGGGAAGAACGCTTCGTGCGCCGCCTTGAGATCGGCCAGGCTCACGCAGAAATCGCCCTCTTCCAGCTCGAAGATGATCCGGTCCTTGATCGTGCGGCCGATCGGATCGGCGACCAGCCCGGCCTTGTCCGCCGCGACGAGGAAGTCGGCAAGGCAGGTGTCGCAGATCGTGACGACATACAGGCCCTGGTCCTCACCGAAGAACGAGCCGGCGATGCCGAAGGGCTGGGGCTGGTCGATGATCGCGCCGATGCCGGAGGCCATCGCCATCTCGGCGATCGCGACCGCCAGGCCGCCGTCCGACACGTCATGGCAGGCGGTGATCGCGCCGGTGCAGATGCCCGAGCGGATAAAAGCGCCGGTGCGGCGCTCCATCATCAGATCGACCTCGGGGGCCGGCCCCTCCTCGCGGCCGTGCAGCTCGCGCAGCCACAGCGACTGGCCGAGATGGCCCGAACGCTCGCCCACGGCGAGGATGATGTCGCCGGTGCCCTTGAAGGCGATGGTCGCGCTCTTCGAATAATCCTTGAGCAGGCCGATCGCGCCGATCGCCGGGGTCGGCAGGATCGCCGAGCCGCCGCCGGTGGCCTTGCTCTCATTGTAGAGCGAGACATTGCCCGAGACGATCGGGAAGTCGAGCGCGCGGCACGCCTCCGACATGCCTTCGAGGCAGCCGACGATCTGGCCCATGATCTCCGGGCGCTGCGGATTGGCGAAGTTGAGGCAGTTGGTCACCGCCAGCGGCGTCGCGCCGACGGCGGAGAGGTTGCGCCATGCCTCGGCGATCGCCTGCTTGCCGCCCTCCACCGGGTCGGCGAAGCAATAGCGCGGGGTGCAGTCGGTGGTGATCGCCAGGCCCTTGCCCGAGCCATGGACGCGGACCACCGCCGCATCGCCGCCCGGCCGCTGCGTGGTGTCGGCGCCGACCATGTGGTCGTACTGCTCCCAGATCCAGCGGCGGCTGGCCAGGTCGGGCGTGCCGACCAGCTTGAGCAGGTCGGCGGCCGGATCCACGCTTTCGGGAACATCGGTCAGCGCGGCCGGCTTCGGCGTCGGCACGTGCGGACGGTCGTAGAGCGGTGCTTCGTCGGCGAGCGGGGCGAGCGGAATGTCGGCGACGACATCGCCCTGCCACTTCAGCACCATGCGGCCGGTGTCCGTCACATGGCCGATCACGGCGAAATCGAGCTCCCACTTGCGGAAGATCGCTTCGGCAAAGGCTTCGCGGCCGGGCTTGAGCACCATGAGCATGCGCTCCTGGCTCTCCGACAGCATCATCTCGTACGGCGTCATGCCGGTCTCGCGCTGGGGCACGTCGTCCATGATCAGCTCGATGCCGACGCCGCCCTTGCTCGCCATCTCGACCGAGGAGGAAGTGAGGCCGGCGGCGCCCATGTCCTGGATCGCGACGATCGCATCCGAGGACATCAGCTCGAGGCACGCCTCGATCAGCAGCTTCTCGGTGAAGGGATCGCCGACCTGGACGGTGGGGCGCTTCTCCTCGCTGTCCTCGCCGAAATCGGCCGAGGCCATGGTCGCGCCGTGGATGCCGTCGCGGCCGGTCTTGCTGCCCACATAGACGATCGGATTGCCGACGCCCGAGGCGGCCGAATAGAAGATCTTGTCGGTATCGGCGATGCCGACGGTCATCGCATTGACCAGGATGTTGCCGTCATAGGCCTTGTGGAAATTGACCTCGCCGCCGACGGTGGGAACGCCCACGCAATTGCCATAGCCGCCGATGCCATGGACCACGCCGGCGATGAGGTGCTTCATCTTGGGGTGATCGGGCCGGCCGAAGCGCAGCGCGTTCATGTTGGCGATCGGGCGCGCGCCCATGGTGAACACGTCGCGCAGGATGCCGCCCACGCCGGTCGCCGCGCCCTGATAGGGCTCGATGTACGACGGGTGGTTGTGGCTCTCCATCTTGAAGATCGCGGCCTGGCCGTCGCCGATATCGACCACGCCGGCATTCTCGCCCGGGCCGCAGATCACCTGGGGCCCCTCGGTCGGCAGCTTCTTCAGATGGATGCGGCTGGACTTGTAGCTGCAATGCTCGGACCACATCACCGAGAAGATGCCGAGCTCGGTCAGGTTGGGCTCGCGGCCCATCGCCTTCAGGACGCGCTCATATTCCTCGGGGGTGAAGCCGTGCTCGGCGACGATCTCGGACGTGATCTGGGTCATGGGCGCAGCCCATAGCGAGGGCATGTGCCCGCGTCACCCCCGGGCGGGGACGGTGCGAAAATCTTGACTCTCTTGACGCGCCCGGGTGCGCGAACGGCGCGGAAGGTCGCAAAGGCCCCGACGTCATCGCGCGCGGCGGCTCTCCGGTGCGCCCGTGGCACGCAAGGAGCGGGGAAGGGGCGGGGCGTTCGCATCGCGGCCGAGCCAAGCGGATGGAATCCTACATTAAAAGACCGAATCGTCGGAATATGCGGGGGTTGGAGATTAACCATTGGAGGCGTAGCAAGGCGAACGGAGTGGAGCCTTGGGTGTAGCGTGACGAATCACTGGATAGATCGCGTGGCGGCGCCGCCGCCCGGGCGCGTGCCGATGGGCTGGGCGAACGCGCTGCACGTCGTGCCGGACGGTGCGCCCGCCGTGCTCGCGCCGATGCCCGCCGCCTGGGAATGCGACCTTTCCGACGATTCGCTGCGCTGGACGCCCGGAGTGTTCGCGATCTTCGGCCTGCCGCCCGATCGCCCGGTGCGGCGCGAGGAGGTGGTCGCCATGTATAGCCCGGAATCGCGGGCGGAGCTGGCCAGGCTGCGGTCGGAGGCGATCGCCAATTGCGGCAGCTTCACCTTCGAGGCGGAGATCCGCCGGCCGGACGGCGAGATGCGCTGGATGCGCGTGACCGCCGATGTCGAGGTGCGCGACGGCCGCGCGGCCTATCTCTATGGCCTGAAGCAGGACATCACCCATCTGCGACGGGGCTAGCCAGTCCTCCCGGGAGGGGGAGCTCGCCTAGGGCAAAATCCCATCAACGCTTTGATTTCATTAACTATTTCTGTGACTCCCTTCGCCATCCCCGCCTTCGCGGGGATGACGGTACAGGCTGGATGACGGTATAGGCTGGATGGCGGCGCGAGTGGACGGGATCCTGACCCTAAGCCAGCGGCAGGAACATCTCCGTCACCGCCTCGCCGGCCGGCACGTCCGGGAAGAAGCGCAGGCGCTGGACGAACATCGGGAAGTCGCGCGGCTCCTCGCCGCTGCGGGGCAGCCAGTCGGCATAGAGGAAATGGGCCGGCGCGCGCAGATCGTCGCCCGGGCCGGTGATCCGCATCATCGCGCAGCGGCCGGCGGGGACCAGGCCCTCGATCACCCCGGCATGATTGGGTGCGACGCGCGGAGCGGCGCAGGCGATGTCGAGGCGATATTCCGCGGGCGGCACGCTGTCCGGATCATTGTGGAGGATGTTGAAGGTGGCGCTCCTTGCCGGCGGCAGCGCGTTGGCGCGGCGCCAGTCGATGAAGCGGCGGATCGTGTCGCCGATCGCTCCCGGATCGCCGCGATGCTCGATCAGCGCCACCGCCGTGGCGGGGAAATCGACGATGGCCACATCGGCATCGGTATAGGTCGGTGTCATGTGCTGGCTCCTTGCCTGTGCGAGCGGCGCGAGGGCCGCGTTCCAGGGAGCCCATTCCGGCCGGGCGCGGAATTCGCTCGGGCTCTGTCCGGTCCGCTTCCGGAACGCGCGCGCAAAGGCCTCCGGCCCGCCGAACCCCGAATCGAGCGCGATGTCGAGCACCGGGTCGGTTCGATAGGCGAGGGCGAGCGAGGCCCGCTTGATGCGGGCGAGCTGGACGTAGCGGTGGACGCTGATCCCGAAGAGTTCGGCGAACTGGCGATGGAAATGGAAGGGCGAGAAGGCGGCGACGGCCGCCAGCGTCTCGGTGCCGAGATCCGCATCGAGATGCGCGTCGACATGATCGAGCACGCGGCGCATGCGGGCGAGATAGCGCTGGCGGGCGTCGGGCTTCACGGTTCCTGGTCTCCCTGGCGCCGCTGTGCCGCAGGCCGGGCGAGTCGCGCCTGACCGATCCTGCGGAACTGGTTGGGGCCCGAGCACTCCCATTCTTCTCTCGTCACTCCCGCGCGGGCGGGGATGACGGGCCTTGCCGATCGCGTCGTGACCCTAGGCCGCCGAGGCGACCGGCAGCGAGGACGTCACCACGCGATCCTTGCCGGCATGTTTCGCCGCATAGAGGAGATCGTCGGCAAGGCGCAGCGCGTCGGCGTGATCGCCCGCGACCGGCGCGACGCCGGCCGAGAAGCTGATCCTGCCGATCGGCAGGTCCGTGGTCTGGTCGCGCAGCAGCCGCTCGCGCAGCCGGGTACGGCAGCCGTCGAGCGTGTCGGCGGCCTCCTCCGCATCGGCCCCCTCGAACAGGCAGACGAACTCCTCGCCGCCATAGCGCGCGACCGTCACCCGGCGGCCCAGGTCCTCGCGCAGGAAGCGCGCGACGAAGCGAAGCACCCGGTCGCCGGTATGGTGGCCATGCCGGTCGTTGATCGCCTTGAAATTGTCGATGTCGCACAGCGCCAGGGCGAAGGGCGCGGCATCGGGCCGCGCCAGCATCTCCTCCATCCGCGCGAAGAAGCCGCGGCGATTGGGCAGGCCGGTGAGATGGTCCTCCTCCGCCTCGCGCACCGCGCGCTCGAGATCGGCGCGCAGGCGCCGCGTGTCCTCGCGCGTGCGCTCGAGCCGGCCGCCGATCCTGCGAGTCGTCTCGGCCACTTCGAGCGTGACTTCGAGCAGCCGGCGATAGGCCTCGCCCGGCTCGCTGCCCATCTGGTCCGCCGCCTCGCCGAGCGCGGTGGAATAGGCGCTGGTCGAGGCAGTGGCGTCACCCACCGCGGCGAGGCAGTCGGCGACCTTGCTCTCCAGCTCGCGGGTGAGCTTGTCGAGCTTGTCGGGCGTCTCGCTCGCCGCGCAGCGCTCGACGATCCGCTCGACGTCGCGGTCGGTCAGCTTGCCCTTCGCGTTGAGCAGTTCCTGCGCGGCGCGCACCAGCGGCGCCTCCAGGCCGTCGAGGAAACGGCCGGCGAAATCGAAATTGGTCGTGCTGGGCTCCAGGCCGTGCTGGAACAGGAAGGCGCCGATCTGCTCGTAGCGCAGCCGGTGGAGCGCGGTCCGGTCGGGCGCGGCCCAGGGATCCTCGCCTTCGCCGCGGCGGAACCAGGAGACGAGCCGATCGAGCGGCGAGTGGAGGGAGACGGGCGCGTTCATGCGCGGGCCCCGCCGGTCCATGCGGCGATCCGCGCGGCGTTCCTGCCCGCGCGATGCCCATCGATGCTTGGCCTTGTTCGCATTTCCCGCCCCCGTTCTCGACGGAATCGTTACGGGAACGATCGTAATATTCGCGTTAATCCGGAGTGGAATTCGCCAAAACGGGTAATATGGGTGGTGGCGGGTTGGGGACTTACGCCCTCCATCGTCATCCCGGCGCAGGCGGGGATCCAGGGCCAGGAGCAAGACGCGCGAGGCCCGCTTTGCCGTTTCCGGCAAGCCTGCGCGTGATTGCATCGATTGTCCCGAACTACCCTGGATCCCCGCCCGCGCGGGGATGACGGATATGGCCTCAGATGCCTTGGGTCTTCGCCCTACAGGATCTCGCGCACCCGCTCCGGCGGGCGGCCCAGGCGAACGCCCTTGTCGGTGGCCACCAGCGGCCGCTCGATCAGGATCGGATTGGCCGCCATCGCATCGAGGATCGCGTCGTCGTCCGCGCCCTTCAGCGGCTTGGCGGCGTCCTCGGCGATGCGCAGGCCCTCGCGCGCGGTCATGCCGGCGCGCCGGTACAGGTCCTGCAGCGTCTCGCGGCTCGGCGGGGTCTTGAGATATTCGACCACCTCGACCGCGAGGCCCGGCGTTCCGTTCAGGATCGCCAGCGCCTCGCGCGACTTGGAGCAGCGGGGATTGTGATAGATGGTGGCCTTCACGATTGCGCGTCGTCCTGCCGGGCCAGCCATTCCTCCAGCCACTTGATCGTATATTCGCCCTTCTGGAATTCGGGATCGTCGAGCAGCGCCTGGTGGAGCGGGATGGTGGTCTTCATCCCGTCGATCACGAACTCCTCCAGCGCCCGGCGCAGGCGGCGCAGCGCGCCCTGGCGAGTGGTGCCGTAGACGATCAGCTTGGCGATCATCGAGTCGTAATAGGGCGGCACCTTGTAGCCGGCATAGAGGCCCGAATCGACGCGGACGTTCATGCCGCCCGGCGCGTGATAGCCCTTCACCAGGCCCGGCGAGGGCGCGAAGGTGCGCGGATCCTCGGCGTTGATGCGGCACTCGATCGCATGGCCGCGGAAGACCACGTCCTCCTGGCGCAGCGTCAGGCCGTGCCCTTCGGCGACGCGGATCTGCTCGCGGACCAGGTCGAGGCCGGTGATCGCCTCGGTCACCGGATGCTCCACCTGCAGGCGGGTGTTCATCTCGATGAAGTAGAACTCGCCGTCTTCCCACAGGAACTCGATGGTGCCGGCGCCGCGATAGCCCATATCGGCCATCGCCCTGGCGCAGATCCCGCCGATGCGCTCGCGCTCCTCGGCCGAGAGCACGGGCGAGGGAGCTTCCTCGAGCACTTTCTGGTGGCGGCGCTGGAGCGAGCAGTCGCGCTCGCCCAGATGAATGGCGTTGCCATTGCCGTCGCCGAACACCTGCACCTCGATATGGCGCGGGTTGCCGAGATATTTCTCCAGATAGACGGTGGCGTCGCCGAAGGCGGCCTTCGCCTCGCTGCCCGCCTGGAGCATCTGCGCCTCGAGATCGGCAGGGTTGGTCACGACCTTCATGCCGCGCCCGCCGCCGCCCGAGGCGGCCTTGATGATCACCGGATAGCCTGCCGCCTCGGCGATGCGCTTGGCTTCCTCGACATCGCTGATCGCGCCGTCCGAACCGGGGACGAGCGGCAGGCCGAGCGCGCCGGCGGTGCGCTTCGCCTCGATCTTGTCGCCCATGGTGCGGATGTGCTCGGGCTTGGGCCCGACGAAGATGATGCCGTGCGCCTCGACGATCTCGGCGAACTTGGCGTTCTCCGAAAGGAAGCCATAGCCCGGATGGATGGCGTCGGCGCCCGAGATCTCGGCGGCGGCGATGATCCGGTCGATCTTCAGATAGCTCTCCGCCGCGGCCGGCGGGCCGATGCAGATCGCCTCGTCGGCCAGGCGGACGTGCATCGCGTCCGAGTCGGCGGTGGAGTGCACCGCGACGGTCTTGATGCCCATCTCGTGGCAGGCACGATGGATGCGCAGCGCGATCTCGCCGCGATTGGCGATCAGGAGCTTCTTAATTTCAGGCATGGTGCCGCGTTACTCGACGACGACGAGGGGCTGGTCGAACTCGACCGGCTGGCCGTTGTCGACCAGGATCGCCTTGACCGTGCCGGCCGAGGTGGCGTGGATCGGGTTCATCACCTTCATCGCCTCGATGATCAGCAGCGTGTCGCCGGCCTTCACCGCCTGGCCGATCGCGACGAAGTTCGCCGCTTCCGGATTCGGCGCCAGATAGGCGGTGCCGACCATGGGCGACTTGACTGCGTTCAGCGCGGCGACGGGCGCGGTCTCGACGGCGGCGGCGGTGACCGGCGCGGCGGCGGCCGGAGCGGCTACCGGAGCGGCCATCGGCGCCTGCATGATGGCGGGCGCGGCCTGCACGGTGCGCGCGACGCGGACCTTGCGATCGCCGTCCTCGACTTCGATCTCGGTGAGATTGGTGTCGTCCAGCACGGCGGCGAGCTGCCGCACCAGGTCGATGTCGACCTGCATTGCGCCCGTCTTGTCGTTCTTTTCTGCCATTTGATCTCGTCTTCCGATGAAACGGCGCCCTTTGTCAGAGGAGCGCGGCGGCTTCAAGCGCAAGCATGTAGGACAGCGCCCCGAAACCGGCGATGGTTCCCCTGGCGGCCATGCCGACATAGCTGTGGTGGCGATACTCCTCCCGCGCGACCGGGTTGGAGATATGTACTTCGAGCACCGGCGTCCGGATCGAGCGGATCGCGTCGTAGAGCGCGAGGCTGGTATGGGTGAACGCGCCCGCGTTGAGCAGCACGGCCCTGGCGCCGCGGGCCTGGGCCTCGTGGAGCCAGTCGATCAGATGGCCCTCGTGATTCGACTGGCGCAGGTCGATCTCCAGCCCCAGTTCCTTCGCCCGGTCTTCCAAGCGGCCCGCGATGTCGTCGAGCGTGTCCGAACCGTAGATCTCCGGCTCGCGCAGTCCCAGCAGGTTGAGGTTGGGACCGTTGAGGACGTAGATCATGTCGGCCAAGGCCAAGCCTTTCGGTTGCGGGCGCGGGAGCGGCTTCCCTATATGAGCCCGCGCTCCCGATCAAATTTCCAAGGACAGTCCATGCATATCGACGGCACCGTCTCCATCACCGTCAACGGCGAGCACAGGCGGGTGACCGCCGGCCTGACCATCGCCCAGCTGGCCGAGGAGCTGGGGCTGGTGCCCGCCAAGCTGGCGGTGGAGCGCAACCTGGAAGTGGTGCCGCGCTCGACGCTCGACCAGGTGATCGTCGAGGATGGCGACGAGCTGGAGATCGTGCATTTCGTCGGCGGCGGCGACCATCCGGTCGCGGGGGGCGAGGTCGACCATGGCCGTCCCGTCGACGAGGACACATGGACGGTCGCCGGCAAGACCTTCCGCTCGCGGCTGATCGTCGGCACCGGCAAATACAAGGATTTCGAGCAGAATGCCGCCGCCGTCGCCGCGAGCGGCGCCGAGATCGTCACGGTGGCGGTGCGCCGCGTGAACGTCAGCGATCCCAATGCGCCGATGCTCACCGACTATATCGATCCCAGGAAGATCACCTATCTTCCCAACACCGCCGGCTGCTTCGACGCCGAATCGGCGATCCGCACGCTGCGGCTGGCGCGCGAGGCGGGCGGCTGGGAGCTGGTGAAGCTCGAGGTGCTGGGCGAGGCGCGGACCCTTTATCCCGACATGGTCGAGACGCTGCGGGCCACGGAGATCCTCGCGAACGAAGGCTTCAAGCCGATGGTCTATTGCGTCGACGATCCGATCGCGGCGAAGCGGCTGGAGGATGCCGGCGCGGTGGCAATCATGCCGCTGGGCGCGCCGATCGGCTCCGGCCTCGGCATCCAGAACCAGGTGACGATCCGGCTGATCGTGGAAGGCGCCAAGGTGCCGGTGCTGGTCGATGCCGGCGTCGGCTCGGCGAGCGATGCGGCGGTGGGCATGGAGCTGGGCTGCGACGGCATCCTGATGAACACCGCGATCGCCGAGGCCAAGGACCCGATCCTGATGGCGGCGGCGATGAAGGCGGCGGTGGAGGCGGGGCGACTCTCCTATCGCGCCGGACGCATGGCCAAGCGCCGCTATGCCGATCCGTCGAGCCCGCTGGCGGGGCTGATCTGATGCGCGCGACGGGATTGGCCGCCGGGGCGGCGCTCGCGCTGCTCGGGCTTTCCGCCTGCCACCCCAGGCCCGCCGCCGTGCCCAAGGAATCGCGCGCCATCTCCGCCGAGCCGGTGACGCTCACCGCGGCGGACGGCGTGAAGGTGTTCGGCGTCCATACCAGCGTCGAGAAGCCCAAGGCGCTGATCCTGCTCTTTCACCAGGCAGGCTCGGGCAAGGACGAATATGCGACCATCGCCCCGAGGCTGGCGACCTGGGGCTATAGCTCGCTGCGCATCGACCAGCGCGCCGGCGGCGACCTGTTCGGCGGCAATGCGACGGTGAAGGCGCTGGGCCGCTCGACGAGCTATTATCAGGCCAAGCCGGATCTGGTGGCGGCGCTGGCCTGGGCGAAGGACCGGAAGCTGCCGGTGATCCTGTGGGGCAGCAGCTATTCGGCGTCGCTCGTCTTCCTGCTCGCCGCCGACTATCCCGATCAGGTGAAGGCCGTGATGGCGTTCTCGCCCGGCGAGTATTTCGACAACAAGACGATGGTGCGCACGGCCGCCGCGAACGTGAAGGCGCCGGTGTTCGCCACCTCGGCGCAGGACGGGCGGGAGATCGACGCGGTGCGCGACATCCTGGCCGCGGTGCCCGGGCAGAAGGAGCAGTTCGTGCCCAAGCAGGGCGGGGCGCATGGTTCCTCCACGCTGCTGCGCGCGAAGAACCCCGAGGGCGCCGAGCCCGCCTGGACCGCGGTGATCGCCTTCCTGCAGAAGGTGGCGCCGTAAGGGGCTTATGTCATGCGGACTTCGGGCCGAGGCCGGGACTCGATCGGCAAGCCCCGACATTCCCGTTTCTCCACCATCATCCCCGCTTCTCTACCGTCATCCCTGCGCAGGCGGGGATGACGGGTGCGGTTTCAACGGAAGCCGGTTGCGCGGGATTTGTGGGAGGCGGGAGACCTAATGCGGCCGCCGCACCAGCCATACCGATCGGCCCCCGGTCGCCGCATCCTCGGGCGCATGGGCGACTTCGAACAGGCCGGTCCTCGCGAACACGGCGCGATATTCCGCCGGGCCGGCGCTGGCATGATAGAGCGGCTCGCCGAACTGGCAGCCCATCGCGGTGCCGCGTTCCGGCCCGCTGTTGAACAGCAGCGCGCCGCCGGGCGACAGCCAGGGCGCCAGCCGCTCGAGCAGGGCGAGCTGGTCGTCGGCGGGAAGATGGAAAAGGCTGTCCCAGGCGATGATCCCGCCGAACATGCCGTCCAGCGCCACGCCGCGCATGTCCGCCGCGATCCAGCGCTCGCGCGGGAAGCGGGTGCGGCAGAGCGCGATCATCTTCGCCGAGACGTCGACGCCGGTGATCGGATGATGCGCATCGTGCAGATAGCGCGCGATCGGCTCGCCCGCGCCGCAGCCGAGATCGAGGACCGGCGCGCCCTTCGGCACGCCCAGCAGGAAGCGGTCCAGCCATGGCCGCTCGGTGAAGCGCTTGCGCCGCGCATGGTCGAAGGCATGCGCATGACGTTCATAATGCTCGGCAATCCGCTCTGGCATGACGGAACCCATATCCGGCGCGGACCGTTGTTTCAGTCTACGGATCACCGGCGCGGCCAAGCGCCGATCCGCGGCCAGGAGGTTGAAATCATGGGTGAACTTACCGACAAGATCAAGGGCAACGTCAACGAGCTGGTCGGCAAGGCCAAGCAGGCGATGGCGGGCGATGCCGACGATCCCAACCGCACCCGCGCGGACGACAAGCTCGCCGCCGAGGGCAAGGTCCAGGAGCTGAAGGGCAAGGGCCAGCAGCTCATGGGCAAGGTGAAGGGCGCGCTGGGCGACGACATCTGATCCCTTGGGGGATGCTCAGGGGAGGCCGTTCCGGGCGACCGGGACGGCCTCTTCGCGTGCGCGGGATTCGGGGATAGGATGCGGCATGGTTTCGAAGACCAGCCTCACCGAGAGTGTCCGCCGGCACCGCGTCGAGGAAGTGCGCGCGGGGCTGGCGGCCAGGCCCGACCTGCTCGGCCATCGCGATGCGCGCGGGCGGAACTGGCTGCACCTGGCCTGCGCGACGCCGGGCACCGGCATCGCCATGGCCGAGCTGCTGCTCGCGCTCGGCCTGGGGCTTGACGATGCCGCGTTCACCGAAGGCGAATGGCGCGCGACGCCCCTGTGGTTCGCGGTCGCGCATGGCGGGAACCATCCGCTCGCCGCGCATCTGCTGGAGGCGGGCTGCGACTCGAATCATTGCCTGTTCGCCGCCGCCTGGAACGAGGATCGCGCGACGATCCGGCTGCTGCTCGCATATGGCGCGGATATCGAGGAAGGCGCCGGACGCGGCGAGACGCCGTTGCTGGGCGCCGTGGGCTGGAGCAGGTTCGGGCCGGCGGAGGAGCTGCTGATCGGCGGCGCCGATCCCGATGCGCGGGACGGGAAGGGCCGGACGGCGCTGCACTTGATGCTGAAGAAGGGCAGCGCGGCGGAGCATTTCGCCATGTTCGTCCGCGCCGGCGCGCGCGGGGACATTCCCGACGACAAGGGGCAAACCGCGGCGGCGATATTGGGGCGCAAGCGCGATCCGGCCTGGTGGGAGATCGCGGAGGGGCTCGCGACCGGCTGATCTTCCTTGGCGCTTATCCCCTTGAGACCGGGAGTGGCCCAATCGCCGTCCTCCCCGCCTCCCTCTGTCGTCATCCCCGCGAAGGCGGGGATGACGGAGACAGTGTCAAAAGGCCTGTTCGACTTCTCGTCCTGGATCCCGATCCCGGGCCCGCTGCTCAGTCCGGGACGTAGAACGACCAGAGATCGCTTTGCAGCTTGTGCGCGGCGAAGCGCACCGGGCGGGTCCTCGGGCCGATTTCGCAGATCATGTGCGAGAGTATGTCCATCGGCACCAGCGGATCGGGCAGGCGCACGGTCTCGGCATTGATCCAGCGCCATTCCTCCTGCCAGACCCGGCGGTTCTGGATGGTCAGATTATCGCCCTTCTGCCCGACGTGCAGGTGCCGCCAGCCCATATACTCGCCTCTTCGCTTGTCCTGCCCGCATTATAGCGGCGGCAGGGCGGCCAAGGCCGTGGGCCGGCGGGATTATTTGCTCCTGAGGCCCGAGACGGTGAGCCCCGGGGTGATGAACTCGATATCGGTCTTGAGGTGGAGCAGGCGCAGGCCGGGCCGGGCGAGGGCGCGGTCCAGCGCGGGGGCGAACTGCGCGGTCGCCTCCACTGTCTCGGCCCAGCCGCCATAGGCACGGGCGAGCGCGGCGAAATCCGGATTGCGCAGCGTCGTGCCCGAGAGGCGGGCGGGATATTCGCGCTCCTGGTGCATGCGGATCGTGCCATAGGCCGCATTGTCGACCAGGAGGACGATCAGGTCGGCGCCGTGCTGGACGGCGGTGGCGAGCTCCTGGCCGTTCATCAGGAAGTCGCCATCGCCCGCGAGCGCGACCACCGCGCGATCCGGGAAGCGCAGCGCCGCCGCCACGGCGGCAGGCACGCCATAGCCCATCGCGCCGGCGGTGGGAGCGAGCTGCGAGGGCTGGGGGCCATAGGGCCAGTAGCGGTGCCACCAGCTCGAGAAATTGCCGGCGCCGTTGCAGAGGATCGTGTCCGCCGGCATCGCCGCGCGCATCGCCGCGACGCATTGGCCAAGGTCGAGGGCAACGCCCTCGCGCGGCTTCGGCGTCGACCATTCGATCCAGTCGGCATGGGCCGCCTCGGCGTCGAAGCGGGGCAGCTCGGCTTCCTCCTCGGCCGCCAGCGTCGCCGCGAACTCGAAGGGGCGGGCGCAGATCGGCAGGTCGGCCAGATAGACGCGGTTGAGCTCGCCTGGATCGGGATGGACATGGACCAGCGTCTGGCCCGGATGGTCGGGCGTGATCAGCGCATAGCCGTCGGTCGTCGCCTCGCCGAGGCGGGCGCCGACGACGAGCAGCAGATCGGCTTCCCTGATCCGCTGGACCAGCTTCGGATTCGGGCCATAGCCGAGATTGCCGGCCCAGGCGGGCGAGCTGTTCAGGATCGCGTCCTGCCGGCGGAAGGCGCCGGCCACGGGCAGGCCGATCCGCTCGGCGAACCTGGCGAATTCCTCGCCGGTCTCGCCGTCCCAGCCGGCGCCGCCGACGATCGCGACCGGCCGCTTCGCCTTGCGCAGCTCGTCATAGAGCAGGTCGATCTCGACGAAATCGGGCGACTGGAGCGGCGGCGCGAGGGCGGGCCGGTCCAGCGCCTCGACTTCGTCGCACAGCATGTCTTCGGGCAGCGCGATCACCACGGGCCCCGGCCGGCCCGACGTCGCGACGGCCCAGGCGCGTGCGACATATTCCGGGATGCGGCGCGCATCCTCGATCCGCGTCGCCCATTTGGCGAGCGGGGCGAACATCGCGGGCAGGTCGACTTCCTGGAAGCCCTCGCGGTCGCGCATGCCGCGGTCGACATCGCCGACGAACAGGATCATCGGCTGCGAATCCTGCATGGCGACGTGCACGCCGATCGAGGCGTTGGTCGCGCCCGGCCCGCGCGTCACGAAGGCGATGCCGGGCCGGCCGGTCATCGCGCCGTCGGCACAGGCCATGAAGCCGACGCCGCCTTCCTGGCGACAGGTGACCACGTCGATCGCGGGCACGTCGTGCAGCGCGTCCAGCACGGCGAGGAAGCTCTCGCCCGGCACGTGGAAGATGCGGTCGCAGCCTTGCGCGACCAGATTGTCGACGAGGATCCGGCCCCCGGTTCGTTTCGCGGTCATGGCCCATGTCTAGACCGGGCGGGGCGGGGAGCGTAACCCCTGGCGCCATGCTGATCATTGGCAATCATGTGTCGCCCTATGCCCGCAAGGTATTCGTCGCCCTCGATCACAAGGGCGTCGATTATGAGATGGACCCGATCGTGCCCTTCTACGGCACCGAGGAATTCACTCGGGTGAGCCCCTTGCGCCGCATCCCGGTGCTGATCGACGGCGCGCTGGTGCTCAACGATTCGACCGTGATCGCGGAATATGTCGACGAGCGCTGGCCCGCGCCGCCGCTGATGCCCCGGGGCGCCGCCGATCGTGCGAAGGCGCGCTGGATGGAGGAATATGCCGACAGCCGGCTCGGCGACCTGATCATCTGGCGGCTCTTCTACCAGAAGACGATCGTCCCCTATGTCTGGAAGCGCGAGCCCGACCACGCCCTGATCGCGCAGGTGACGACGCGCGACCTGCCCGAGGCGCTCGACTGGATCGAGGCGCGGGCGCCGGCGGACGGCTTTCTGTTCGACCATGTCTGCACCGCGGACTTCACTTATGCATGCTTCTTCCGCAACGCCTCGCTCGCCGGGTTCGAGATCGACGCGGCGCGCTGGCCGCGCACGGCGGGCTGGCTGGAGCGGGTGCGGGCGGTGCCGGCCTTTGCCGGGACGATGAAGTTCGAAGCCGCGATCGTCGGGGTGCGCTCGCCGGATCGGCCGGACGCGCTGCGCGCGGCGGGGGCCAGGGTGGCCGAGCAGAGCTATGGCGGGCGCGCGCCGCACCGCTCGATCATGCTGGACGACGGGCCCTAGGCGCTCATTGCCGGAGCCACAGGACGACCAGCGCGATCGCGGCGGCCAGTTGCGCGGCCGCGATCAGCAGGAGCCGGGTGGAGAAGGGCTGCTTCCGGGTCTTGTGGCGGAACAGCCGCCGCGCCGCGAACGCGCCCGGCGTGCCGCCCAGCAGCGCGAGCCGGAGCAGTTGCGCCTCCGGGACGCGGCGCATGCCGGCGGCGGCACGGCGCTTGTCCTGCCGGAAGCGCAGCATCGTCCACAGGTTCACCGCGACGATCCAGGCGAGAAGAAGTGCGAGCATGCGGCGCTATCGCAGCGGAACCGCAAACGGAAAAGGGCCGCGCAGTCGCCCGCGCGGCCCCTTCCTGCTCGGATCGGAAGATCAGAAGCGGACGCCGAGGCCGGCGAGCACCTGGTGACGCTCCACGTCCTGGCTGTAGTTCGAGTAGCGATACTCGACCTTGCCGTAGAGACGCTGGCCGAAGGCGTGCTCGACGCCGGCGCCCAGGCGGAAGCCGTCCAGATTGTCGGAGACGCGGACATTGCCGGTCTCGCCGGTGATGCGGCCGTTGGTGTAGCCGCCCTTGGCGTAGATCAGGGTGGTCGGGGTGACGGCGACGCCGGCGCGGACGCCCGCATACAGGTCACGGCCGGCCTTCACGGTGACGCCGGCATCGGTGGCCTTGGTGGTCGAGCCGGTCACTTCGGCGTCCACGCCGAACACGGCCTTGCCGCGCTGCAGGTCATAGCCGATGGCGCCGCCATAGACGAAACCCGACTTGCCGTCGCCATCGCCGTTCACGCGGTCCCAGCCGCCGATCACTTCGGCGCGCGGACCCTGGAAGGTGCCATCCTGCGCGAGGGCGGGGGTTGCGGTGGCCACCACGAGGGCGAGCGCGGTCGTTGCGAGAATTCGCATTTCTTTTCCTACCTTTGGACTTTGATACTCAGGTTCGGATGGCCATCCGGGCCTCTACGTAGGCCTCCGATTCCGCAGTGCAATATGGCAATTTAATTACAATCCTGCCGTGTTGCCTTTGCGCCACACCGCCGGGTTCGATCATCTCCTGTTCAGGTTGGATGGCGGGCGGTCCCGGTCTTTGCTGCGGTGCAGCGAAGTTGAAAGCCCATTCAGGTTCGCTTGACCCGGGCTTCCGCGCCGGACTATCGCCCCGGGCGAAGTCAGGAGAGAATCGCGGATGAAGAAGCTCTACCCCAACGCCACGGCAGCGCTGGAAGGGCTGCTGTTCGACGGCATGACGATCTGCGCGGGCGGTTTCGGCCTGTGCGGCATTCCCGAGCGGCTGATCGACGCGATCCGCGACGCGGGGACCAGGGACCTCACCATCGCCTCGAACAATGCCGGCATCGACGGCGAGGGGCTGGGCAAGCTGCTGCGGACCCGCCAGGTGAAGAAGATGATCTCCTCCTATGTCGGCGAGAACAAGGAGTTCGAGCGGCAATATCTGAGCGGCGAGCTCGAGGTGGAATTCTGCCCCCAGGGCACGCTGGCCGAGCGCTGCCGCGCGGGCGGGGCGGGGATCCCGGGTTTCTACACCAAGACCGGCGTCGGCACGCTGGTGGCCGAGGGCAAGGAAGTGAAGCTGTTCGACGGCGAGGAATATATCCTCGAGCGGGGCATCCGCAGCGACCTGTCGATCATCAAGGGCTGGAAGGCCGATGAGAGCGGCAACCTGATCTTCCGCAAGACCGCGCGCAACTTCAACCAGCCGATGGCGACCGCGGGGCGCATCTGCGTGGCCGAGGTGGAGGAAGTGGTGCCGGTCGGCAGCCTCGACCCCGATCAGATCCACCTGCCGGGCATCTATGTGAAGCGCATGATCATCGGTGCGCCCTATGACAAGAAGATCGAGTTCCGGACCACCCGGCCCCGCCCAGAGACGCTGGGGGCGGCGTGAACCGGGTCTGCGCGATCGCGGGCCTGGCGCTCGCCGCGGGCAGCCTTTCGGGCTGCATCGCCGCGGCGGCGGTGCCGCTGGGCGCCGCGGCGGGCGTGATCAAGACCTCGCAGGATCACAAGCGCAAGAAGGACAAGGCCGAGCGGCCGGCGCCGCAGCCGGGCCAGGTGTTCGAGACCGAGGACGGCAAGAAGGTCCAGCTCACCAACCTGACCAGGCTGCCGCCGCCGAGCGGCGTTCCGGCCGCGCCCGCGCCGGCGCCGGTGGCCGCGCCGGGCGGCGTGCCGCCCGAGATGCAGTTCCTCTATGGCTCGGGCGAGGCTTCGGCGCTCAGCCTGCAGGCCTATGCGGCGCTGTGGAACTATATCCATGGCGAGCTGCGCTTCCGCCGCGACAAGAGCCAGGTCACCTCGGTCGTGATGACGCGCGATTCGACGCTGACCTCGCCCCGGTTCGAGACCTGCGGCAAGCGTCCGCTGGCCGTGGTGTTCGACGTGGACGAGACGGTGCTGCTCAACCTGGGCTTCGAGAGCGACGCCGCCCGGCGCGGGCCCGGCTATGACCAGGGCCGCTGGACGCGCTGGGAAGAGACCGGGGCCGACAAGGTGGAGGCGGTGCCCGGCGCCGCCGAGACGATCGCGGCGATCCGCGGCGACGGCATCACCGTGATCTACAACACCAATCGCTCGGCGAGCACCGCCGCCTTCACGATCCAGGCGCTGGACCATGCCGGGCTGGGGCCGGTGACGCTTGGCGACACGCTGATCCTGCGCGACGACGCTGCGCCCGGCGGCAAGGACGAGCGGCGCTGGAAGATCGCCGAGCGCTATTGCATCGTCGCGATGGGCGGCGACCAGCTGGGCGATTTCAGCGACCTGTTCAACGCCAGGGAGCTGTCGGTTACCGCCCGCCGCAACACCACCGCCAACACGCTGATCGCGCCGCTCTGGGGGCATGGCTGGTTCATCCTGCCCAACCCCGTCTATGGCAGCGGCCTGAAGGGCGGGATGGACGACGTGTTCCCCAAGGACAAGCAATGGGCCGATCCGGCCGAGGAGAAGAAATAATGGCCTGGACCCGCGATGAGATGGCGGCGCGCGCCGCGAAGGAGCTGCGCGACGGCTTCTACGTCAATCTGGGCATCGGTATCCCCACGCTGGTGGCGAACCATATTCCGGAAGGCGTGGAGGTCACGCTCCAGTCGGAGAACGGCATGCTCGGCATCGGGCCGTTCCCCTATGACGACGAAGTCGATCCCGACCTGATCAATGCCGGCAAGCAGACGATCAGTGAGCTGCCCCAGTCGGTCTATTTCGGATCGGAGCAGAGCTTCGCGATGATCCGTGGCGGCCATATCGACCTGACCGTGCTGGGGGCGATGGAGATCAGCGAGGGCGGCGACATCGCCAACTGGATGATCCCGGGCAAGATGATCAAGGGCATGGGCGGCGCGATGGACCTGGTCGCCGGCGTGAAGAAGATCATCGTGGTGATGGAGCACAACTCCAAGAACGGCGATCCCAAGTTCGTGCCGAGCTGCGAGCTGCCGCTCACCGGCAGGAACGTGGTCGACATGATCATCACCGATCTCGCGGTGTTCCAGCGTGCGGACCATGATTCGCCCTTCCGCCTGGTCGAGCTGGCGCCCGGCGTCACCGAAGCGGAAGTCGCGGAGAAGACGACGGCGAAATATGAGGTGGCGCTCGTCGCCGCCTGAGTGGCGGCAAGGCGACATGACCGCGAATTAATCTTCGCGTGACTGGCGGGGGCGGAAACAAAAGCGTAGCATTCTTCGATGCTAGCATGGTTCCGCCGCCGCTATCTCGACCTGCTGGGCTCGATCTACATCTATAACGAGCATCGCGGGTACACGAGCATCGACCGGGTGCTCGAGGCGGTGAAGGCGCGCGCGCCCGACGACCATGCGCTGATCGCCGCGATCGAGAAGCACCGGGCCGACGAGCGCAAGCACTATGTGATGTTCAAGCGCTGGTTCGAGCTGCAGGGCAAGATGCCGCTCCAGGTCGACCGGACGTGCGGGCATATCGACCGGTTCGTCGAGATCATGTTCCGCCGCACGATCGACGAGCTCGATACCCAGGCGGTGATCGACGACGATGCGCAGTTCGAGAAGCTGTGCCGGGTGATCTCCCTCACCGAGCAGCGTGGCTACAAGCAGGTCGACGTGCTGCTCCGGCACCCGCTGGTGCGGCACGACAAGGTGCTGATGAAGATCTTCCGGGTCATCGAGAAGGACGAGCCGAGCCACTGGGCGCCCTATGACGGCTGGCTCAGGGCGAACGGCAAGCGCGATCCCCGCTGGTGGGAGCGGGCGATCGACGGGTTCATCCATTCCGAGCTGCTGTTCCTCAAGCTGCCGGTGCTGTTCCTCAATCCCGGCGTGAAGCGCCGCACCGAATGGGCCGATGCGGGCGAACCCGCCGAGGCCCGGGCCTCCACCGTCCCCAGCCTGGCCTGAATCTCCCCGCTTTCGACGTGCATGCGTGCGGCATGGTCGCCCGCATGTCCGGATTCGTCGCATCGCTGCGGCGCCGCATGACCATCCGGTGCATGGGGGCTCGCCGCAGCACAAGGTCGCACTGCTGCAACCTGCCGGAGAGGGTGTGCCGGGATATCGGCGCACGGGCGTAACGGGGTTTGTGCATGCGTAGGATGGTCTGCGGCCTGACCGGGCTGATCGTGTTTCTCGTGGCCTTGGATCTGCCGGCCGATCTGGAGACGGCGCGCGACCGCGAGGCGGGGGCCTCGCATTTCTCGACGCACTGGACCGCGCCGTCCTGCCGCTACCTCGTGTCGGACTGGCGGCGCGGCTGAGGCTCGTCTATCGGGCGCGCATGCACATTCTCCTGACAGGCTCGTCCGGCTGGCTCGGCCGGTTCCTCGCACCGATGCTGCGCGCGGAGGGGCATGTCGTGACCGGGCTCGACATCGCGCCGGGCGCGGACACCGACGTGATCGGATCGGTGGCGGATCGCGCCTTGATCGACCGGGTCTTCGCCGAACGCGGGATCGAGGCGGTGATCCATGGCGGAGCGCTGCACAAGCCCGATATCGCGCGCTATCCGGCCCAGGCGTTCGTCGACGTCAACGTCACCGGCACGCTGAACCTGCTCGAGGCGGCGGCCCGTGCCGGGCATGACCGGTTCGTCTTCACGTCCACCACTTCGCTGATGATCAGCCAGGCGATCCGCGAAGAGGCGGGGGACATGGCGATCTGGCTCGACGAGGATGCGGGGCCGATCGAGCCGCGCAACATCTATGGCGTCACCAAGCTCGCCGCCGAGCAGCTTTGCCGCCTGACCTGGCTGAACGACGGGCTCAATTGCGTCGTGCTGCGCACCAGCCGCTTTTTCCCGGAGGAGGACGACACCGATCGGGGCCTCTCCGGCGAGAACATGAAGGCGAACGAGCTGCTGTATCGCCGGCTGACCGCGGAGGATGCCGCGCGGGCCCATCTGCGCGCGCTCGAACAGGCGCCGGAGATCGGCTTCGACGTCTTCATCGTCTCCGCGCCGACGCCCTTCGCGCGGGCGGACTGCGCCGCGCTCAAGGCCGATGCCGGCGCCGTGATCGCGCGCTATTTCCCCGATGCGCCGGAGCTGTACCGGGCGCGGGGCTGGGCGCTCCCGGAGCGCATCGGCCGCGTCTACGACGCCGCCCGCGCCGAGCGCCGCCTCGGCTTCCGGTGCGAGACCGGGTTCGCGGAAGTCCTGGAGGCGCTGCGGGCGGGACGACCGCTGCCCTTCGCGCACGATCCGGCCTATGTCTCGCCGAAGGAAATGGCGGGCGCCGGCTGACCCGGAAGGCGGGGGCAGGCTTCGTCGCGACTCTGTAACGAAACTAGGCTCTGGATCGCCCCGGGGAATCCGGGGGGAATCCGATGCGGCGTGCGGTGAAGCTGTTCGAGGCGCTGGTGGCGATCGCCATCGTGCTGGCGGCCGGGCTGTTCGTCGGCTCCGAGTGGATCATCGGGCGCAACCATGCCGTGCCGGACGACAGAGTCGCCATTCCCCGCGATCCCGCCGCGATCGCCGAGGGGGGCAGGCTCGCCAGGCTGGCGGGCTGTCGCGGCTGCCATGGGCCGAACGGCGAGGGGCGCGTCTGGGCCAGCGACCGGCTGACCGGCACGATCGCCCCGCCGGCGCTTGCCCGCAAGCTCGCGGGCTATTCGGACGCCGAGCTCGTCCGGCTGATCCGCTACGGCGTGAAGCGCGACGGCAGCACGCTCTTCCGCATGCCCAGCCGGGCGCTTGGCAGCTGGGCCGATGACGATCTCGGCCGGATCATCGCCTGGCTGCGCACGCTGAAGCCGGGGGCGGGGGATTCGCGCGTCGAGACCAGCTACGGCCCGCTGCCGCGCCTGGGCATGCTGACCGGCAGCCTTGAGGAGAGCGTTCGCCATGTCCGGCTCGCCCCCGCGCATCGGCCGCCCGAGACCGGCCGCTATGTCTACGACACCGCCTGTGCCGCGTGCCACCGGCTGGGCGACGACCATGCGCCGGGCGACGGACCGGTCGCCCCCGCGCTCGCCCCCCGGGCCGCCGGCCAGGGTCCCGCCGCCTTCCACAGGCTGCTGCGCACCGGGATGGAGAGGCATGGGCGCGATCGCGGCCCGATATCGGCCGTCGCGCGGGACGCCGTGCATGCGCTCGGCGACATGGAGATCGCGGCGCTGCATGCCTATCTCAGGGGCGAGGCGGCGCGGCTGGGCCGCTGACCGGAGAATAGTTCAACTATGCGACGGAAAATTGCACGAACGCTTGCCTGTACGCAAGAATCGACTAAAGCGCCCGCATGACCGCTCAACCGCGTACCCTTTACGAGAAGATCTGGGCCGACCATGTGGTCGAGCGCCGGGACGACGGAACCTGCCTGATCTATATCGACCGCCACCTCGTCCATGAGGTGACCAGCCCCCAGGCCTTTGCCGGCCTGCGCGCGGCGGGGCGGCCGGTGCGCCGCCCGGACCTTACCCTTGCGGTTCCCGACCATAACCTGCCGACCACGCCACGCATGGACGCGGCGGGGCGGATGCTGCCGATCGCCGATCCGGCGAGCGCCGGCCAGCTCGCCGCGCTTCGGGCGAACGTGGCGGAGTTCGGCGTGCCCTATATCGACGCGCTCGATGCGCGGCAGGGCATCGTGCACGTGATCGGGCCGGAACAGGGCTTCACCCTGCCCGGCGCGACGCTGGTGTGCGGCGACAGCCATACGTCCGCGCACGGCGCGCTCGGCGCCCTGGCCTTCGGCATCGGCACCAGCGAGGTGGAGCATGTCCTCGCCACGCAGACGCTGTTGCTGAAACAGTCGAGGACGCTCGAGATCCGCGTCGATGGGGCGCTCGGCTTCGGCGTGAGCCCCAAGGATGTCGTGCTGGCGATCATCGGCCGGATCGGCGCGGCCGGCGGCACCGGCTATGTCATCGAGTTCACGGGCGACGTGATCCGGGACATGTCGATCGAGGGGCGGCTGACCGTCTCGAACATGTCGATCGAAGGCGGCGCCCGCTCGGGCCTGATCGCGCCCGACGAGACGACCTATGCCTATCTCAAGGGGCGCCCGATGGCTCCGGCCGGCGCGGCTTGGGAGCGCGCGGTCGCCTATTGGAAGACGCTGCCGACCGATGCCGGCGCCGTGTACGACAAGAGCGTGGTCCTGCAGGCCAGCGACATCGCGCCCTCGCTTACCTGGGGCACCAGCCCGGAGGACGTGGTGCCGATCACCGGCGCCGTGCCCGATCCGGAGAGCTTCGCGGACCCCGCCAAGCGCGCCGCCGCGCGGAAGTCGCTCGATTATATGGGGCTGACCCCGGGCATGCGGATGGAGGATGTTCCGATCGAGCATGTCTTCATCGGTTCGTGCACCAACAGCCGGATCGAGGATCTGCGCGCCGCCGCGGCGGTGGTGAAGGGCCATCGCGTCGCCGACCGCATCCGCCAGGCGCTGATCGTGCCGGGCTCCGGCCTGGTCAAGCGCCAGGCCGAGGCGGAGGGGCTGGACCGCATCTTCCGCGAGGCCGGGTTCGAATGGCGCGAGCCGGGCTGCTCGATGTGTCTCGCGATGAACCCCGACAAGGTTCCCAGCGGTGAACGTTGTGCTTCCACCTCGAACCGTAATTTCGTAGGGAGGCAGGGTCCGGGGGCGCGGACGCACCTGCTTTCACCCGCAATGGCGGCGGCAGCGGCGATCCGGGGGCGCCTCACCGATGTCAGGGAGCTGATGTCGGAGGATGCGTAAGGGGATGTTCTATGAAGCGGGCGCTAGTCGCGTTGATTGCGGGTACGGTGCTGAGCGGCCTGGCCGCGGCCTATGCGGCCACGGGCAAGGTGGGCGAGGCCAGGGCGGAGATCACGGCCACCCGCTGATCGGGGAGGTTGTGTAGAGTGGAAGCCGTTCGCAAGGTCGAGGGGCGCGCCTATCCGTGGGGCGCGAGCAACATCGACACCGACATCATCATTCCCGCGCACTGGCTGAAGACCACCACGCGCGAGGGGCTGGGCAAGGGCGCCTTCGAGAGCGTGCGCGCGCAGCCGGGCAATGTCTTCGACGATCCGCGCTATGCCGGTGCGCCCGTGCTCGTCGCCGGCGACAATTTCGGCTGCGGATCGAGCCGCGAACATGCCGCCTGGGCGCTCGCCGATCTGGGCGTCAAGGCCGTGATCGCGCCGAGCTTCTCGGACATCTTCTCGGGCAATGCCTTCAAGAACGGCATCGTGCCGGTGGTGCTGCCCCAGGACGCGGTCGATCGGCTGGTCGAGGTCGCGAGGACCGACGAGATCACCATCGATTTGGAGACGATGACCGTCACCACGCCGTTCCAGGATCGCTTCGCCTTCGATCTCGACCCGTTCCGCCGCCAATGCCTGATGGAAGGGCTGGACGAGATCGGCATGACGCTGGCACAAGATACCGCGATTTCGAAATTCGAAGCCGGGATGGCAAAGGATCGCCCCTGGCTCGCGGTGGAGACGGCGAATGAAGGCATTGCTCTCGAAGCAACCGGGCGGACCTGATACTCTAATCCTGGAGGATCTGCCCGATCCGGCAGCGGGGAAGGGGCAGGTCGTGGTCGCGGTGAAGGCCTGTGCGATCAACTATCCCGATTTCCTGATCATCGAGGACAAATACCAGTTCAAGCCGCCGCGCCCCTTCGCGCCGGGCGGCGAGATCGCCGGCGTGATCGAAAGCGTGGGCGAGGGCGTGACCGATTGGGCGGTGGGCGACCGGGTGATCGCGGTGACCGGCCATGGCGGGCTGGTGGAAAAGATCGCGATCGAGGCCTTCCGCCTGTTCCGCCTGCCCGAGGGCCGCAGCTTCGAAGAGGGCGCGGCGCTGCTGCTCACCTATGCGACGACGATCCACGCGCTGCTCGATCGCGGGCATCTGCGCGAGGGGCATAATCTGCTGGTGCTGGGCGCGGCGGGCGGCGTGGGCCTGGCGGCGGTCGAGCTCGGCAAGGCGTTCGGCGCGCGGGTGGTGGCGGCGGTCTCCTCGGAGGAGAAGGCGGCGGCGGCCAGGGCGGCGGGCGCGGACGAGGCGCTGGTCTATGGCCGAGCGCCGTTCGACAAGGACCAGTCCAAGGCGCTGGCCGAACAGTTCAAGGCGGCGCTGGGCCCGCAGGGCGCCGATGTGATCTACGATCCGGTGGGCGGCGACTATGCCGAGCCGGCGCTGCGCGCGATCGGCTGGGAAGGGCGCTATCTGGTGGTCGGTTTCCCGGCGGGCATCCCCAGGCTGCCGCTCAACCTCACCCTGCTCAAGAGCTGCGACGTGTGCGGCGTGTTCTGGGGCGCCTTCGCGGCGCGCGATCCCAAGGCCAATGCGGCGCATGTCGGCCAGCTGTTCCGGCTGTGGGGCGAGGGCAGGATCGCGCCCAGGGTCACCGAGACCTTCGCGCTGGCCGATGGCGGCAAGGCGATCGCCAAGATGGCCGCGCGCCAGGTGATCGGAAAGGTCGTGGTGACGATCTAGGCGCTCCCCTCCCTGGAAGGGAGGGGCTGGGGGTGGGTGGAGGCCTGGCGATACTGCCGGGGTTCGAAGCCCGCTCCCGCCGTATCGCGTATATCCACCCACCCCCGACCCCTACCTTCCAGGGAGGGGAGAAGGCTGGCTTGCCCTCCGGCCATCGCCCCCCTATCTCCGCACCAAACGCCAGTTAGGGGATTGCAATGACCACGTTCGACGATCGCGAAAAGGCATTCGAGGCGAAGTTCGCGCGCGACGAGGACATGGCCTTCCGCGTCACCGCGCGCCGCAACCGGCTGGTCGGCCAATGGGCCGCCGCGCAGATGAAGCTGACCCCGGAAGAGACCGACGCCTATGCCAAGGCGGTCGTCCAGGCCGATTTCGAGGAAGCCGGCGACGAGGACGTGATCCGCAAGCTGCTCGGCGACCTGCTCGCCGCCGGCATCGAGGCCGACGACGCCACAGTGCGCCGCGCGCTCGAGGAGCAGGCGGTCGAGGCGCGCCGCCAGCTGATGGGCGAAGTCTGATGCCGATGGCTGCCGCCGAGATCGAGGACCTGATCAAGGCCGGCATCCCCGATGCCCGGGTCGAGATCACCGATCTTGCCGGGGACGGGGATCATTATGCGGCGCGCGTGGTCGCGCCGATGTTCAAGGGCATGCCGCGGGTGCGCCAGCACCAGGCGGTCTATGCCGCGCTCGGCGGGCGCATGGGCGGCGTGCTCCACGCGCTCCAGCTCACCACCGAAGCGCCGCTCGAGGAGTAAGTGAAGTGACCGACGATACCCAGGCGCGCATCAAGGCGCTGGTCGATAGCAACGCGGTGCTGCTGTTCATGAAGGGCAGCCCGCTCTTCCCGCAGTGCGGCTTTTCCAGCCGCGCGGTGGCGATCCTCAACCATCTCGGTGCCGAGTTCGAGAGCGTCGACGTGCTCCAGGACCAGGGCATCCGCCAGGGGATCAAGGAATTCTCCGACTGGCCGACTATCCCGCAGCTCTATGTGAAGGGCGAGTTCGTGGGCGGCTCGGACATCATGATGGAGATGTTCGAGAGCGGCGAGCTGGGCGCGCTGCTGGCCGACAAGGGCGCCGGCGCGGCTTCCGCATAATCTCGGCCTCGCGGTCACTGCTCTCGTCGCCCCTGCGAAGGCGGGGATGAGGGCGCATGGGGCGAGTCGCGCCCTATCTGGCATCAGCTTTCGGGGAACCCCGGGTCGGGTGGGTCGACGCGAGACCGGGGAAAGTAGCGGTCGACCCACCCTGGAATGAAGCGTTGAACGCTTGGGGTGCCTTGTACGCTGCACTCGCCATGCCAGTTTGCGCCAAGCGCAGATTTCTGCGGGCTTCGACAGTTAGCAGCCGTTAACCAGGCATCGCGCCTGTAAGCGATTCCGACAGTTTTTCGTCTCGATAGGGCGAGGTGAAGCCCTTCTCGCGAGCATGGGCGTTGCCGCACGACGTGCTGCTGCCAGCCGGCTTGCAAGAATTCGTTCAGCCAGCGTTCACCCCATTGACTACAGACGTAATCGAAGCGATTACACACGTAGTCATTTCAAAGAGGGAACGATGACCGAACGGATCAGCGACGCCGAGCACGCCGTGATGGAAGTGCTGTGGGAAGAGTCGCCGCTCACGGCCCAGGAAGTGGCCGAGCGCGTGCCGGCCGAGCGCGGCTGGAGCGCCAACACGGTCAAGACCCTGCTCGGGCGCCTGCTCGCCAAGAACATCATCGCGCACCAGGAAGAGGGGCGGCGCTACCTCTATCGTCCGCTGGTCGTGCGCGGCGACTATGTCGCCGGGGAATCGCGCAAGCTGATGGACCGCCTCTTCGGCGGCAGGCTGACGCCGCTGGTCGCGCATCTCGCCGAGCGCGACGAACTCACCGAACAGGACATCGCCGAGATCGAGGCACTGCTGAAGGAGCTCAAGCAATGACCGGCTGGCTGATCGAGACCTTTGTCGCCAGCACGCTGCTGATGCTGCTGGTGCTCGCGATCCGGGCGCCCGTCCGCCGCGCGTTCGGGCCGCAAATGGCCTATGCGCTCTGGGCGCTCCCGGTGATCCGCATGCTGCTGCCCCCGCTGCCGGGCGATTGGCAGCTCACCAGCCTGATCGCGCCCTTCGTCCGCGAGGCGGACGTGCCCGGGATCGTCACCGGCGTGATCAAGCCGGAGGCGCTGCCCGCCGGGATCGACAAGGGCGCGGTGACGATGATCGAGATCGGCACCGGCAGCCACCCCGCCACCGCGGCGCTGGTCGCGCCCACGCATGGCGCGAGCGGCCCCAGCCTGCTGATCCTGGGCCTCGGCCTGTGGGCGATCGGCGCGCTGGCCTTTCTCGCCTGGCACCTGATCGCGCATCGCCGCCATTGCGCGCGGCTGCTCAGGGCAGCCCGCGTCGATCGCACCGTGGCGCAGGGCAAGGTGCGCGTGATCGAGACGGACGCGGTGCACGGGCCGCTCGCCTTCGGCGTGCTGCGCAAATATGTCGCCTTTCCGTGCGACTTCACCGAGCGCTATGACGAGCAGGAGCGCGCCCTCGCGCTGGCCCATGAGCTCGGCCATCATGTCCGGGGGGACCTGATCGCGAACTGGGTCGCGCTGCTCGTCCTCGCCATCCACTGGTTCAATCCGGTCGCCTGGAGGGCCTTCCGCGCCTTCCGCGCCGACCAGGAAATGGCCTGCGACGCCCTGGTGCTCGCCGGCCGCGCCCAGGCACTGCGCCATGCCTATGGCCGTGCGATCGTCAAGTCCGCGCATGGGGGTGCGGTCTCGGCGGCATGTCACTTGCACACGATCAACGAAGTCAAAGGGAGGCTCCGCATGCTTTCGAAGACCCACAAGAACACCCCCACCCGCCTCGCCGCCGGCCTGATCGGCACCGGAGCGCTCGGCCTCGCCGCGCTCGGCCTCACTGCCTCGGGGACGCAGGCCGCCGAGCGGATCAAGGCGAAGGTGGAGACCGTCACCGGCGTCAAGCTGGACCAGGACGTGCCGGCGCCGCCGGCCCCGCCGTCGGTCGCCGAGCCCGCGGCGCCGGCCGCCGCGCCGGAAGCGCCGGAGGCGCCGGTCAAGGCCAAGCGCTACAGCTATAGCTACAGCTACAACGACGATGGCGAAGGCAAGGACAAGAAGGACGGCAAGCGCCTCACCAAGATCGTGATGGTGCACGCCGACGGCAGTTCGTCCGAGACGAAGCTGCCCGATCTCGATGCGCTCCGCGCCAGCGTGCCCGAGGTCCGGAACGGCAAATGTTCCGACACGGCGGACGGCAAGCCGGTCGTCGAGAAGTTCGAGCGGGATGGCAAGAAGGTGATGATCGTCTGTTCCAACCGGATCGAGAGGATCACGATCAATGCCGAGCGGGCGGCGATCGACGCCAAGCGGGTGGGCATGCGCAGCGCGATGATGGGCCTGCGCATGGCCCGGCGCTCGATCGAGAGCCAGCAGGATCTCAGCGCCGAGCAGCGTGCCAAGGCGCTGAAGGGCATCGACGACGCGATCGCCGAAGTCGAGAAGAGCGCCGCCGACGACAAGTGACATGGAGGGGAAGGGCGTTCGTCAAAAAGCCCCTTTCACGAACGCCTTTCGACGGGGCCGGCCGATCTCCTTCGCGGCCGGCCCCGTTTCCGTTTTGCGGGCCGGCCTTGCGCCGCGGCGCGGCAAAGGCCATTTCGGGGAAATGGACATCATCGCGGATGCCCCGACCGGCCTGGCCATGGCGCTCGATCCGCTGGTCACGCGGGTGCTGGCGCCCAATCCCTCGCCGTTCACCTATACCGGGACCCAGACCTATCTGGTCGGCACTTCCGTGCTCGCCGTGATCGATCCCGGGCCGGACGATCCCCGCCATCTCGCCGCGCTGCTCGCCGCGATCGGCGAGCGCAGGGTGGCGGCGATCCTCTGCACCCACACGCACCGCGACCACAGCCCCGCCGCCGCGCCGCTCAGGGCGGCGACGGGCGCGCCGATCATCGGCTGCGCCCCGCTCACGCTCGAGGATGCCGGCCCGCGCGCCGACGCCGCGTTCGATACCGGCTATGCACCCGATCGCGTGCTGGCGGACGGCGAATCGGTCTCGGGCCCGGACTGGACGCTCGTCGCGGTCGCCACGCCGGGCCACACTTCGAATCATCTCTGCTTCGCCTTGCCGGAGAGCGGCGGGCTGTTCTGCGGCGACCACGTCATGGGCTGGTCGACCACCGTGGTCGCGCCGCCGGACGGTGACATGGCCGCCTATATGGCCAGCCTCGACAAGCTGATGGCGCGCGAGGACGACCGCATCTATTTCCCCGCGCATGGCGAGCCGATCGAGAAGCCCCACCGCTTCGTGCGCGGGCTGATCGGGCATCGCAAGCAGCGCGAGGGGCAGATATTGCGGCTGCTCAGGACCGATGTCGGCGCGGTTCCCGCCATGGTCGAGCGCATGTATGCTGGGCTCGATCCCAGGCTGAGCGGGGCGGCCGGGCGATCGGTGCTCGCGCATCTGATCGACCTGCGCGGCCGTGGGCTCGTCATCGAGGAGGACGGCGTTTGGAAGACGACAGCGTGAAGCAGGGCGGCGGGGGCTGCCTCAAGCTGTTCGGTGTCACTCTCGTGATCGTGCTGGCGGTGGTCCTGACGATGGGTGCCGGCTTCTGGTTCCTGGGCGATACGATCAAGCGGCAGTTCCAGGGCCCGACGCCCGAGACGGTGGCCCAGGCCAGCCTGCAGGGGCTGCGCGAGCAGAACCGCCTGTCGGCCTTCGCGGCCAAGTTCGTCGCGGTGGTCACGTCGAAGCAGAGCCAGCTCGGCCTCACCGCGCAGAAGACGATGATCATGCCGGGCAGCGTCCGCTACGAAGTCGATCTGTCGAAGCTGCGCCAGGAGGATGTGACCTGGGACGCGCAGAACAAGCTGCTCACCGTCCGGCTGCCGGCCGTCGAGGCGATGGGCCCGGACGTCGATCTCGACCAGGTTCGCCAATATGACAATGGCGGCATCCTGCTCTCGGTCACCGATGTCGGCGGCAAGCTCGACGATGCCAATCGCAAGGCCGGCCAGCAGGAGCTGCTGCGCCAGGCCCAGTCGGGCCCCTATATGCGCATGGCCCGCGACGCGACCCGGCGCGCGGTGGAGCGCAGCTTCACCATGCCGCTCCGGGCAACGGGCATCGCCGCCGATGTCCAGGTGATCTTCCCCGACGAGGCGAATCGCCCGGCCGAGCGCTGGGACGAATCGCGCAGGCCCGAGGATGTCATCGCCAACAAATGGTGAGCGGCCGCGCGGTTGAGCGGCCGGCGCAAATACGCTACCTTCACGTCATTGCATATTTCAGTTGGGGGACTGAACATGGCGACGCTCGCCGAACCAATGCCGCGCGTCCAGCGCGATCGCTTCTTCCTGATCCTGTCGCTGGCGATGATCGCGGTGATCCTCGCCGGCTTCTCGCTCAACCTGGCCCTGGGCCGGTCGAGCTTCGGGCTGCCACTGATCTATCATGTCCATGCCTTTGTCTTCATGGGCTGGATCCTGATCTATCTGGCGCAGAACCTGCTGATCGCCACCGGGAACGCAGCGATCCATCGCAGGCTCGGCTGGATCGCCCTGGCCTGGGTGCCGGCGATGGTGGCGATGGGGCTGGCGATGACGCTCTACGCGGTGCGCGACCATGGGGGGCCGCCCTTCTTCGCGTTGCCCGAGTTCCTGTTCGGCAACCCCGCCGGCCTGCTCTGCTTCGCCGGGCTGGCCCTTGCCGGGTTCTCGATGCGCGGTCGCTCGGACTGGCATCGCCGGCTGATGCTCTGCTCGATGGCGACGATCACCGGGCCGGGCTTCGGGCGGATCCTGCCGGTGCCCTTCATGATCCCCTGGTCGTGGCTGGTCGCGGCCCTGCTTGCCCCGGCGATCTTCCCGCTGATCGGCATGGCCGTGGACTGGCGGCGCACCGGCCGGGTGCATCCGGCCTGGCTCTGGGGCCTGGGCGCGATGATCGGCACCTTCGCGGTGGGCGAGGCGATCGCCTTCTCGCCGATCGGCGAATCCGTGGCGCGCGCCGTGGTGGCGGGCACGCCGGGGGCCGATCGTGCCTTTGCCGCGCACTTTCCCTGATCGGCCTTGAACCCGTGCGCGCGCCGGGCCATGTGCGGCGCGGGCAAGGGAGTGTGAGGCATGGACGCGCGTAATGGTATCGGCGGAAGCCTGTCGGGGCTCGATCTTCGTGCGGAGATCGACCGGCTGCGCAAGGAGCGCAACGCCGTCATCCTCGCCCATTATTATCAGAAGCCCGAGCTGCAGGATCTGGCGGATTTCGTCGGGGACAGCCTGGACCTCAGCCGCAAGGCCGCCGAGACCGATGCGGAAGTGATCGCCTTTTGCGGCGTGCGCTTCATGGCCGAGACCGCCAAGATCCTCTCGCCGGACAAGATCGTGGTGCTGCCCGACATGAACGCTGGGTGCAGCCTGGAGGACAGCTGCCCGCCCGATCAGTTCGCGGCCTTCCGCGCGGCGCATCCGGACCATATCGCGCTGACCTATATCAACTGCTCGACCGAGGTTAAGGCGCTCAGCGACATCATCGTCACTTCGAGCTCGGCCGAGAAGATCCTCGCCCAGATCCCGGAGAGCCAGAAGATCATCTTCGGGCCGGACCGGAACCTGGGCGGCTATCTCAAGCGCAAGGTGGGCCGCGACCTGCTGCTCTGGCCGGGCGTCTGCATCGTGCACGAGGCGTTCAGCGAGACCGAGCTGCTCAAGCTCAAGGCCCAGCATCCCGGCGCGCCGGTGGCGGCGCATCCTGAATGCCCGCCGCACGTGCTCGATCACGCCGATTATGTCGGCTCGACCCGCGGCATCCTGGAATTCTCGCAGACCGTGCCGGGCGATACGCTGATCGTCGCCACCGAGCCGCACATCATCCACCAGATGCAGAAGGCGATGCCGGGCAAGACCTTCATCGGCGCGCCCGGCGCGGACGGCAACTGCAACTGCAATATCTGCCCCTATATGGCGCTCAACACGATGGAGAAGCTCTACCTCGCGCTGCGCGACCTCACGCCGCGCATCGAGATCGAGGAGGGCCTGCGCCTCCAGGCCAAGAAGAGCCTCGACCGGATGCTGGAAATGGCGGCGGGCACGGTGGGCCAGGGCGACCTGGGCGCGATCGGCGGCGGTCCGGCGAAGCGGGGCTAGGGTCAAAACCCGATCCAGGCTCCGATTTCTTTCGTCATCCCCGCGCAGGCGGGGATCCAGGGCCAAGGGCAAGGCGCGCGGGGCTCGCGTTGTCGTTTCCGGCAAGCACAGGCGTGATTGCTTCGACTATCCCGTGCTACCCTGGATCCCCGCCTGCGCGGGGATGACAGACGTAGTTTCAACGGCTTGTTGGGGTTCTCAACCTGGTAGACCCGAGCACAAGGCGGGGTGACGGCTGGGAGCTGACATTCACCGCCATGCCGGCTGGATGCCCATCTCTGCCGAATAATAGTTCACATATTGCGCGAGCCGCGGCCGGGCCGCGGTGTTCGGGCTGGCGCCGTGCGGCAGGTCGTGCCGCCAGATGATCAGATCGCCGGCGCGCGCGGGGATGCGCACCGCCTGGTCGCTCAGATCCACCGTCCGCGGATCGGCGTCGCCCAGCGCCGCCAGCCATTCGGCCAGGCGGTGGTGGAAGCCGGGGACCAGCTCGAACGCGCCCTGGTCGGCGGCGGTGTCGGAGAGATAGAGGATGCCCTGGGTCGCGAACGGGATCGGCGGGACGAGGCTGACGTCCCAGTGCAGCCGCGGCGCGGCGAAGCTTTGCGGCGCGCGCAGCGGCGCGTTGAAGCTCATCCGGTCGATGCGCGGCCACAGGTCGCTCGTGCCCCAGAGCTGGGCGAAGGCCTTGTGCACGCGCGGGGCGCGCCGCGCCGCCTCCAATGCGGGGTGCTGGAAGCGCTGCACCATCAGCCCGTTGGTGCGGGGATTGTGCCAGCTCGCCGGATCCGCCGGATCGGCCCCGGCCGCTTCCCAGAGCAGCGCGGCGGCGGCATCGACTTGCCGGGGCGTGATCGCGCCGCGCAGGATCACATAGCCCCGCGCATCCCAATGGGCGAGGTCGGTGGTGTCGAGCACCGCCGGCATCGCGTCGATCCGCGCGAGCCGGGCGGCGACTTGCGGCGGGGGCGGGGCGCCCGCGATCGCGGCATGATAGCGGGCGAGCGTCACCGGGTCGGGTGGGCCGGCCGTCGCCACGATCCAGCGCCGAAAGGCTTCGAAATCGGGCCGCTCGCGGCCCAGGAACTGCAATGTCTGCTCCAGGCCCAGCCCCAGGGTATCGAGCAGCAGCTTGTCCGCCATCCATTCCTCGGGCGGGGAGGGGCGATGCGTGACGCGGCGTTCCCAATAGCCGTGCAGCCGGCGGACTTCGGGCATCGCGGCGGGTTCGATATCGGCCATGGCGCCAGCCTGTATGCCTGCCGCATCCCGGTCAATTCGGGTTCGAACCGATCCCGCGCGGTTCCGCACCCCCTTGCCGTCCGCGCCGACTGTGCCACAAGCGCGCCATGCCACACGTCTTCGCGCTGCCGGGATTCGATCTCGATGCCTTTGTCGCCGCCACGCTCGCGGAGGATCTGGGCGATACGGGCGACATCACGTCCGCCGCGGTGATCCCGGCCGAGGCGGTGTTCGCCGGGGTGATGGACAGCCGCGACGCGATCACCGTTGCCGGCCTGCCCATTGCCGAGGCGTTTTTCCGCGCGCTCGATCCCGCGGTCGAGATCGAGCGGCTGGTCGAGGATGGCGATCCCGTGGCGCCGGGCACCGATCTGATGCGGCTGCGCGGGCGCGCGCGGGCGCTGCTCACCGCCGAGCGTTCGGCTCTCAACACCGTGCAGCATCTGTCCGGCATCGCGACCATGACGCGAAGCTATGTCGATGCGATTGCCGGGACGGGCGCCACGCTGCTCGACACGCGCAAGACGCTGCCCGGCCTGCGCAGGCTGGAGAAATATGCGACCCGCATGGGGGGCGCCACCAACCATCGCATGGGCCTGTGGGACGCCGCGATGATCAAGGACAATCACGTCGCCGTTGCCGGATCGGTGGCCGAGGCGGCGCGGCGTGCCGTCGCCGCGGGGATCGCGCGCATCATCGTCGAGGTCGACCGGATCGACCAGATCGAGCCGGCGCTCGCCGCGGGCGCGACGCATCTGCTGCTCGACAATATGGGGCCGGAGACGCTGCGCGAGGCGGTCTCGCTGGTCGCGGGCCGGGTGCCGACCGAAGCCTCGGGCGGCGTGCGGCTCGACACGATCCGGGCGATCGCCGCGAGCGGCGTGACCTATGTCAGTGTCGGCAGGCTCACCCAGTCGGCGCCCGCCGCCGATATCGGCCTGGATTTCGCGCAGGGATGAGGAGCATGGAGATGCGCAAGCTGATACTCGGTCTCGCCGGCGCGGGCCTTGCGCTGCTGCCCGGCATCGCCTCGGCCCAGGCGCTGATGTGCCGCGTGCCCGGCAAGGTCGAGCGGCCGCGCCCCGACCTGCCCGGCGCGAAGGAGCCGCGGCGGATCATGCCGATCGGCTCCTACACGCTGGCGCTCACCTGGAGCCCGGGCTTCTGCCGTGCCCATGGCGACGAACCGGAGAATCGCTTCCAGTGCCGCCAGGGCACCCGCTTCGGCTTCACCCTGCACGGCCTGTGGCCGGATGGGGAGACGCGGAGCTGGCCGCAATATTGCGCCGACACGCGCATCCTGCCGCCCGCGCAGATCAAGTCGATGCTCTGCGCCACGCCTTCGGCCCAGCTGATCCAGCACGAATGGGCCAAGCACGGCACCTGCACATCGATGTCGCCGGCCGCCTATTTCGGCGCGGCGAAGCGGCTCTACGACGCGGTCCGCTATCCGGACATGGACCAATTGTCGCGCGGCGAGCTCACCGTCGGCCGGTTCAAGGCGCGGTTCGCCGAAGCCAATCGCGGCATTCCGGCCAGCGCGATCCGCGTGACGGTGACGCGCGAGGGGTGGCTCGACGAGCTCTGGCTCTGCCTGGACAAGGGAATGCGCTACGAAGCGTGCCGGCCCGGTACCGGCGGCGCGGCGGATGGCAGCGCGCTGAAGATCTGGCGGGGCGGCCGGCGCTGATCATGCAGCCGGAGCCGATCCGCTGGTTTGGCACCCTCTATCTGCTCTGGATCGTCCTGGCGATCGGCGGGGAAGCCTGGTTCGTGTACCTGTTCCTGCTCCGGCCGAATGACTCTCCCGACAACGGTCCGCTGGTTCCCGTCGCCACCTGGATATTGGTGGCGGTGCATCTCGCCCTGAACCTTGCCCTTCGGCACTATGTCGTGGCGCGGCCGCGCCGGATCGCGCGCACCATCTTCATGGCGCTGCTGGCGTTGGGCTTTGCCTTCTGGACGTATAAAACGGGTCAGGGGATATGGGCGCGCCGGGCGCTTCCCATGGCCCCGAACATGATCTTTCCGGCGCTATCCTTAGCGGCGCAACTCGGTTTGATCTGGCTGCTCTACCGCCCGGACGCCGAGGCGTGGCTGCGGGGCGAGACCCCGGATCCTTCGGAGGCGCTCGAAAGCACTTTCCGTTAGCGGTGATGGACCGTCGCGGTGCCCGGATGGTGCCGGTCGAGATGCCGCTTGATCAGCCTGAGGTTGCGAGTGTTCGATCGGAACAGAAAGTCCGCCGCGTCGCCCACCACCGGCACCAGCCCGATCAGCCAGTCGAAGCCGACATTGCCGACCATGCGCATCATCGTCGTCGCCGGCATCTTCAGGTTGCGCGCCTCCCAGACGATATAGAGGCCGAGCAGCGCGGCGATCAGGTCACCGCCCACGGGCACCAGGCCCAGGATCGCGTCGAGGCCCACCTTTGCCTTGGTGCCGGGAATGGGAACGCTGCGCTCGAGCAGATGCTCCATCATCTCGATCCGCCGGCGCACGTCCGCCGCATGGGTTCCCAGCGGCAGCGCCGCCGCCGCCGCCTTTGCCCCCGAAGCCATCCGCGTCGTTCTCGCCACGTTCACCTCGTCTCGTTGCGCAGGTGGTTCAACGGGTGCCACGCCCGAGCGTTCCCCTGCCAGGCCTGCAGCCGCAAGGCGACGATAGACCATCGGAAGGGCTGGGCGATAGGGATGAAAGCGCCGTCCGCGGTGAGCGCGGCATCGGCCTCCGCGATGCGATGCGCGCGCGCATAGAGGTCCGGCGCGTCGCGACCGGCTTCGATCAGCGTCTGCGCATCGTCCGAGCAGGCCTGGCAGGCCGTGGCGACGAACCAGCGGGCGCTGTCATAGGGAGCGACGGCGTCGACGAGGCGCAGGTCCGCCGGCGCATCAAGGGGGGTGCGGACGGGAGCGATGCCGATCGCATAGAGCGCCTCGGCCACTCGCGACCAGACCAGGGTGGCGCCCGGGCCCGCCGGCAAGGCGATGCGCAGGGTGACCGGCCCCGGATGCGCGCGCCGCCAGCCGGCGACCGAGGCCCGCGCGCTCTGCCGGCGCTGGTCGAGGTCGAGCGGCGCCCAGGCGGGCTGGGCGGGGGGATTGGCCGAATCGAGCTGCGCCGGCAGCAGGGTCTCGACCGGCGCCCAGTCCGGATGGACCTGGCGGGTCAGCGTGGCGCGGTCGATCGCCATGGCGATCGCGGCGCGATTGGCGGGATCGGCGAGGAACCCGGTGCGCGAGACGATCGCCAGGCCGAACAATCCCAGCGCGTTGTCCAGCCGCACATTGGGCGCGGCGATGCCCGATGCCGTGACCAGCGGCCAGTCGGCGAAGCTGCCGCCCAGCACCAGGTCGGACTGGCCGTCGCGGAACCGCGCGAGCGCCACCGCGGCGCGCTCGCCATGGAAGCGCAGCGTCTCCTGCGGACGCGGGGCGGCGGCATCCTCGGCGGCGTCCGGATCGGGGGCCGGGCGCAGCAGCACGCCGGCACGATGCGGCGTGGCGCGGAACGGCCCGCTGCCGTCGAGCCCCTCGAGCCGGAACACCGCCATTTCGGGCTGGGCGAACAGCTTGAGCAGGTCGGGCCGGGGGCGTTTCAGCCGCACCTCGATCACCTGCGGCGTCATTTCGACGATCTCGTCGATCACCGCGAGGAAAGGCGAGAGCGTATTGCGCGAACGCGGCGCGATCGTGCGGCGCAGCGCGCGCACCACCTGCTCGGCGGTGACCGGCTCGCCATCCGGCCAGGTCGCATCGTCGCGCAGGCGGAAGATGTAGCTGCGGCCGTCGTCGATCACGATCCAGCGCTCGGCCAGGCCCGGCTCGATCTGGCCGGCGGCATCGAACCGCACCAGGCCCTGCGCCGTCGCGCCGAGCAGCACGCGGCGGGCGGGGTCCAGCTCCCCGGCATCGGGATCGGCGAGGGCGCTGCCCGAACCGATCGCGCTGACCACCACCGCGGTATCGTCGCGCCGCTGCCCCGCGCCGCCGTCGCACGCCGCCAGCATGGCGAAGGACAACAGGCAGAAGAGGCGAGGGGACATCAGGAAAATCCGGCTGGGCAGACCGGGTGTATGATCGCCGCGCGCCGCTGCCAACCCCCGCGGTGCTTCCGCGATTTGCTGCAATGCGGGAACCATCTGGGCATGCGGGGCATTTCATTCCCATTCCTTTGAAAGGGGAGTGTATACCATGCGTATTCTCGGACGGGCCGCGGCTGTCGCCGCCCTGGTATCGCTGGCGGCCGTGCCGGCGCTCGCGGCGTCCCAAACCGACGCCTATGGAACTTCCGCGTCGAAGCTGTCGTTGCGCGCGGCGACCGGATCCAAGCACAAGTCGGACCTTGCCGGCGCGCCGATCATCGCGATCATCGGTGTCGTCGCGATCGTGGCGGGCGGCGTGATCATCGCCACCCAGGACGACAAGCCCGACAGCCCGTAGGCATCGGCGTCGGTGCCGGTGGGGCCCGAGGCGGAAAAGACCAGGCACGTGTTCCGCTGGGACAAGTACTCCACCGTCATCGCTGCGAAGGCGGGGATTCATTCTGGCTGTCGGAGCCGAAGCCGAACCGTGCCTCAATGCTCTCGAGCACGCAATCGAGCATGGCTTCGGCATCGCTCTGCTCGGCGATGGCCGCGCGGATAAAGGCCATCGTCCGCGTCCCGGACGGCTGGCTGGTGCGGACGGCGGGACTCGAACCCGCACGCCCCTGAGGGCAGAAGATTTTAAGTCTCCGGCGTCTACCGGTTCCGCCACGTCCGCACGCGTCCACGCAAGCGCATGGAATCGCCAGCGTCAAGCGGTGCGCATCGCTCAGACGTTGAGCTTGATGCGCATTTCCTTGCCGGGCTTGAAATAGGGGACGCGCTTGGCATCCACCTCGACCGTCTCGCCGGTACGCGGGTTGCGGCCGACGCGCGCGTCGCGCGCACGGGTGGAGAAAGCGCCGAAGCCGCGCAACTCCACGCGGCCATCTTGCTGGAGCCGGCCGACGATCTCGTCGAAGAAGACCGACACGATCTTCTCGACCTCACGGACCGAAAGGCCCGGATTGTCCTGCACCAGCAACTGAACCAGTTCCGAGCGGATCATCCGCAACCCTCCCTTTGCGCACACGGATCTGCGGTCCTCCGCGCGAACGCCAAATCCCTGACGGGCTCTCTAACCCTGTTCACCAACCTGCATCAACCCGCAGATGGCTATTAACCCATGATATCCGGGAATAAACGAAACGGGGAGCGGTTTTGCCGCTCCCCGTCGAACTTCTTAGTTCTTTTCGTTGCGGGCCTTGAGGGCCTCGCCCAGGATGTCGCCCAGCGACGCGCCCGAATCGGACGAGCCATACTGCGCCACCGCCTGCTTCTCCTCGGCGATCTGCATCGCCTTGACCGAGAAGGTGGGCTTCTTCGAACGATCGAAGCCGGTGACCATCGCATCGAGCTTCTGGCCGACCTGGAAACGCTCCGGACGCTGCTCGTCGCGGTCGCGGCCGAGATCGGTGCGCTTGATGAAGCCGGTCGCGCCGTCCTCGCCGACCTGCACTTCGAGGCCCGCGTCGCGGACTTCGAGGATGGTCACGGTGACGACCTGGTTCTTGTTCAGGCGATCGGCCGAGGCGGTCGAGCCCGCGGCGGCGACGCCGCCACGCTCGAGCTGCTTCATGCCGAGCGAGATGCGCTCCTTGTCCGGCTCGACGGCGAGAACGATGGCCTTAACCACCTCGCCCTTGCGGTGCAGGTTGAGCGCGTCCTCGCCCGAGATGCCCCAGGCGATGTCCGACATGTGGACCATGCCGTCGACGTCGTTGTCCAGGCCGATGAACAGGCCGAACTCGGTGGCGTTCTTGACTTCGCCCTCGACTTCGGTGCCGACCGGGTGCTCGGCCGCGAACTTCTCCCACGGATTCTGCTGGGCCTGCTTGAGGCCAAGCGAGATGCGGCGCTTCTCGGCGTCCACCTCGAGCACCACGACTTCGACTTCCTGCGAGGTCGAGACGATCTTGCCCGGGTGCACGTTCTTCTTGGTCCAGCTCATTTCCGAGACGTGGACCAGGCCCTCGATGCCCGGCTCGAGCTCGACGAACGCACCATATTCGGTGATGTTGGTCACGCGGCCCGACAGCTTCGCGCTGACCGGATACTTGACGCCGGCGCCATCCCACGGATCGCTCTCGAGCTGCTTCATGCCGAGCGAGATGCGCTGGGTGTCGCGGTTGATGCGGATGATCTGGACACGGACCGTGTCGCCGATGTTGAGCATCTCGGACGGGTGGTTGACGCGCTTGTAGCTCAGGTCGGTGACGTGCAGCAGGCCGTCGATGCCGCCCAGGTCGACGAACGCACCATAGTCGGTGATGTTCTTGACGACGCCGTCGATGATCTGGCCCTCGGCCAGGCTCTGGATGAGGCCCGAACGCTGCTCGGCGCGAGTCTCTTCGAGCACGGCGCGGCGCGACACGACGATGTTGCCGCGCTTGCGGTCCATCTTGAGGATCTGGAAGGGCTGCGGAATGTCCATCAGCGGGGTGACGTCGCGCACCGGGCGGATGTCGACCTGCGAGCCGGGGAGGAAGGCCACCGCGCCCGAGAGGTCGACGGTGAAGCCGCCCTTGACGCGGCCGAAGATGACGCCCTCGACGCGGGCCGACTTGGCGAACTCGGCTTCCAGCTTGTCCCAGGCGGCTTCGCGGCGGGCGCGGTCGCGGCTGAGCATCGCTTCGCCATTGGCGTTCTCGACGCGGTCGACATAGACTTCGACTTCGTCACCAACCTTCAGGTCGGCCTTCTGGCCCGGCGCGGCGAACTCGCGCAGCGGCACGCGGCCTTCCGACTTGAGGCCGACGTCGATGACCGCGAGGTCGTTCTCGATGCCGGTGACGGTGCCGATCACGACACGGCCTTCGAAGCCGTCAGCCTGACCGAGGGTCTGCTCGAGAAGCGCCGCGAAATCGTCGCGGCTCGGATTTGCCGTAGTGGCCATAAGGATTTCAGTTCCTAATCATGTTGTTTCCGGCCAGTCGGTTGGATCCGACGGTCTTTGGGCCAGACTCGCCGCGGCGGCCGGTCGCCGGTCGCGGCATCCGTCGTGCGGGCGCAGGCGAAGGAAAGACAAGACGCCGATCAAAGCGAAAAGGGCGCGTGAGAGTCATCCCTCCGCGCCTTCCTCCGCGAACACCCGTCCGCCGGACGCGCGCGCTCTAGCCGAATCCGCCCATATCCGCAAGCATTGCAGAGAGGCGCGCGGGATGCGACGTGCGGGGCCTGAGACCAGGTCGCGAGGAATGAAGATGGAATATGACAAGCAGCGCTTCGAGAATGCCGAGGTCGTGCTCGACGGCAATGTCTTTCGCAACTGCAGCTTCAACGAAGTGATTCTCGTCTATTCGGGCGGGCCGGTGGAGATGGCCGATTGCAGCATCGAGCGCTTCTCGATGAAGTTCGGCGGCGATCTCGCCCAGGGGCTGTTCACGCTCTACCAGCTTTTCGGCACCGAGGGCATGCTGCAGATCATCCGCGGCTTCACCCAGCCGACGGAGGGCGAGATCCAGCTCGAAGTCTAGGGCGGACCGGCATTCAGGCTAAGGGGCGTGGCGTGGCGGGCCGGAGCGCTTCGAGCCAACCTCCATCGTCACCCTGAACTTGTTTGGCGTCTATTCCCTTGGGACAGGGCGTGCCCGATGGCCGCCATCCCCGCCTGCGCGGGGATGACGGAATAGGGTGCACTTGTCTTTACGGGATAGGCGCCAACTTGTTTCAGGGCCCAACGTGCCGCCGGCGATATCGCGGGTGGAGAATTGGATGCTGAAACAAGCTCAGCATGACGGAGGGGACAGGCTTCGACATGCAGCTTCCGTCCCTCGCCGCCGGGAACGGAAGGGGCGGAGCTGAATATCGACTGGCCCCAGGGCGTCGCGTCAGCCGGAAGCGTGGATCGGGTTCGTCTTGCTCTCGACGATCGCGATCGCGCGCTGCACGGCGGCGTCGATCGAGAGGAAGCTCGTGTCGAGCAGCGCTGCGTCGCTGGCCTGGGTCATTGGCGCCTCGGTTCGCTTGGAGTCGCGCTCGTCGCGGGCCCGGATGTCCGCCAGCACCTTGTCGAGGCTGGTGAGCACGCCGTGCTTGCGCAGCTCCAGGTGGCGGCGCTGGGCGCGGATCATCGGCGTCGCCTTGACGAAGAGCTTCACGTCCGCATCGGGCGCGATGACCGTGCCGATATCGCGCCCGTCCAGCACCGCGCCGCCGGCCTGGCGCGCGAACTTCTTCTGGCGATTCAACAGGGCGGCGCGCACCAGCGGATGGGCGGACACGACGGACGCGGCCTTGCCCACCTCGTCGGAGCGCAGCCAGGGATCGTCGAGCAGATAATCCTCGAAACTGCAGGCGGAGACCGCATCGGCTTCCCTGGCCGGATCCAGCTCCTCGCGCAGGACCGTGGCGGCGACGGCGCGATAGAGCAGGCCGGTATCGAGATGCGGCAACCCGTAATGCTGCGCCAGGGCGCGCGCGATGGTGCCCTTACCCGAGGCTGCCGGTCCGTCGACTGCGATGATCATATGTCCGAGCGTTCGCGGCACATGGGCGCGCCGTCAAGCGATTCGGATGCAAATCCGCGTTCAGGCGGCGTCGTGGCGTGCCATCCACGCGCGCAGCAGGGCGAGATAGGCTTCGGGCCGGTCGGACAGGATCGAGTGCGCCGATCCCATCACTTCCCTGAACGTCGCGCCGGGCACGCGCGCGGCGAACTTCGCCACCGTCTCCGGCCGCGCCTCGTCATATTCGCCGCATACGAACAAGGTGCGCGGGCCGTCGAGCTTCGCGAGCAGGGGCTCGCCGTCATAGTTGCGCAGCGTGCCGGTCGAGACGAACTCGGCCTTGCCCCACATGCGCTGGTAGAGCGTGTCGCCGGCATCGCGCGGCGCCCGGGCGCGATAGGCGGCGATGCCGTCGGCGCGCTGCGAGCGGATGACGTGGCGGCGATAGAAGTCCCAGGTCGCCGCCTCGCAGGCCTGGGCCGGCGGCGGCGCGGCGGTGTCGCATTTCTCCAGCGTGGCGCGCGTCTCGGCGGGCATCCGGGAACGCAGGAGATCGGCGTCGGCGATCCAGCTCCTGGTGGACACCAGCGGCGACTGGACGATCAGGCTCGCCGTGCCCGGACGGCGGCGCGCGCCATATTCGATCGCCAGCGTGCCGCCCCAGCTGCCGCCGCCGACATGCCAGCGCGCGATGCCGAGCGCGTCGCGAATCCGGTCGATCTCGTCGACGAAGCGCTCGACCCGCCAGTTCTTCGGATCGAGCGGCGCGTCCGAGCGGCCGCTGTCGAGCTGGTCCCACAGGATCACCGCGCGCTCGCTCGCCAGGGCAGTGAGAGGAAGTAGCCCCGAATGATCGCCGCCGGGGCCGCCATGCGCATAGATCAGCGGCGGGCGCGGGCCCTTGAGGTTGCCGTTCACCCGCACATAGACGCTGCCGCCCTCGACCGGGACCATCAGCTCCCGGTCGGGCTTGAACAGGATCTCGTCGCGCGGCCCGGCCCAGGCGGGGAGGGCCAGGGTGCCGGCGGCCATCCCGCCCAGAAAGGCGCGACGGCCGAGCCTCATGCGACGAGGCTGTCGAGCACGTCGAAAAAACCGGGATAGCTGGTCTGCACCGGCGCGACATCGTCGATCGCGATGGGCGCGGCGGCGGCGAGGCCGGCGACCGCCATGCTCATCGCGATGCGGTGGTCGAGTTTGGTGAACGCGCCGCCGCCGCCCGGGATCGGCGCGCCGCCGGTGCCGGTGATGGCAAGGCCGTCCTCGAACTCCTCGAGGACGACGCCATTGGCTTCGAGCGCCGCGCGCATCGTCGCGATCCGGTCCGATTCCTTGACGCGCAGCTCGTGCGCGCCGCGCGCGACCGTCCGCCCCTCGGCGACCGCGGCGGCGACGAACAGGATCGGATATTCGTCGATCATGCTGGGCGCGAGCTCGGGCGGCACTTCGATCGCCTTTAGCGGGGCATGGCGCACGCGCAGATCGGCGACCGGCTCGCCGCCCACCTCGCGCGGGTCCAGCGCCTCGATCGATGCCCCCATCATCCGCAATGCCTGGATCAGGCCGGTGCGGGTCGGGTTCATGCAGACATTGGCGATGGTGATGTCCGATCCCGGCACGATCGACGCGGCGACCATCCAGAAGCCGGCCGAGGAGGGGTCGCCGGGCACGACGATGTGCTGGGGCTTCAGTTCCGCCTCGCCGCGGATCGAGATGATCTTGCCCTCGGGGCCGTCCTCCACGGTCAGCTCGGCGCCGAAGCCGCGCAGCATGCGCTCGCTATGGTCGCGAGTCGGCACCGGCTCGATCACCCGGGTGATGCCGGGCGTGTTGAGCCCGGCGAGCAGCACCGCCGACTTCACCTGCGCCGAGGCCACCGGCAGCGTGTAGGTGATCGGCACGGCGGGATTGATGCCCCGCAGCATCAAGGGGAGCCGTCCGCCCGGGCTCGCGGTGATCTCCGCGCCCATCTGGCCGAGCGGCTCGATCGCGCGGCCCATCGGGCGGCTGGAGAGCGAGGCGTCGCCGGTGAAGGTCACCGTGATCGGATGGCTGGCGACCAGGCCCATCAGCAGCCGGGTCGAAGTGCCCGAATTGCCCATGTCGAGCGCAGTCTCGGGCTGGAGCAGTCCGCCGACGCCGACGCCGCTCACGGTCCATGCGCCATCGTCGCCGCGCGTGATCGTCGCGCCCATCGCGCGCATCGCGGCGGCGGTGGCGAGCACGTCCTCGCCCTCGAGCAGCCCCTCGATCCGGCTTTCCCCGACGGCGAGCGCCGAGAACATCAGCGAGCGATGGCTGATCGACTTGTCGCCGGGGACAGTGACACGGCCCTTCAGGGGACCACGGGCGGAGACGCCGAGCGGGCGGGGAGGAGAGGCGGACATGACGCGCGGCTTTGACAGCGCCCTTGCGGCATGGCAAGGCGCCTCCCACTTTCCGGGACCTGTTCCCGAAATCCAAGATTTGAAAGGCGAAGAGGCAACACATGGTGAAGCCCGAATGGGGCACGAAGCGCGCGTGCCCGAAGTGCGGAACGCGCTTCTACGATCTGACCAAGGACGAGCCGGTGACCTGCATCAGCTGCGGGTTCTCCTGGGATCCGGAGCCGATCCTGAAGTCCAAGCAGCCGCTGCCCTTCGAGGCGGTGAAGACCGAGAAGCCCGAGGCGGAGGATTCCGATCTGGGTGACGAGGATCTGGACATCGGCGACGACGACGAGGAGCCCTCGGCGGACGACGACGTCGATCTGGGCGGCGACGACGACCTGGGCGTCGAGACCGGCGGCGACGACGAAGAGCAATAATTCGGGGAAATCGGCAGGGACCGAAAAAAGGTCCTTGCCAGACCCGCGGAGCCCTTCTAGAGGGCCCGTCTTCCCGGGGTTTGGGGCCGTAGCTCAGCTGGGAGAGCGTCGCAATGGCATTGCGAAGGTCAGGGGTTCGATCCCCCTCGGCTCCACCATTCCCCCGATGAAATGAGCCCGCAGAAATGCGGGCTTTTTTCGTTCCGGGATACCCTGCCGGTGATGTGCGGGAGCGATTCGCGGGCCTTGCCGCCGCGCCGGCGCCGTGCCGGGGCCGGGCGGCGGCTCAGGCCACCCGGCAGAGCGGATTCTGTTGCTGCGTCTGGGCGAGCGCCTGGGCCAGGGCGCCGATCAGGGGAAGCGCGTGGCGGATCGCCTCCTCGCCGGTGCGGCCGAGCAGGCGCGACGTTTCGGCGAGGCCGAGCATGATCGCGACGATTTCGCGGGCGCTGCGTTGCGGATCCCGGTGGAAGTCGCGGGCGCGCCGCGCACCGAGATAGCTGGCCAGGCCGGCGTGCAGCGGCTCGAGGAGCTCGCGCGCAAAGGCGCTGCGCAGGTCCGGGCGATCATTGCCGTGGCGCACCAGCGCCAGATGGAGATCGGAGAAGCAGGGGCTGGCGAACAGCCCGAACAAGTCCCGCATGAACCGGGTCAGCCCGGCGTGCAGCTGCTGCTCGGCCGGCGGCGCGGCGGGCATCTGCGCCTTCAGCTGCCGCAGCGTCTGGTGGACCACGCCCAGGAACAGATCGTCCACATTGGCGAAGTGGTTGTAGATCGTCCGGCGCGTCAGCCGTGCTTCGCACGCGATCTGCTCGAAGGTGACGCCGGCAACGCCGTGGCGCGCGAACAGCGCGCGGCCGGCGTGCAGGATCGCGGCGCGATTGTCGCGCCGGCTGCGGGGCGCGGAAGTCTCCGGATGGATGTCCCCGACAATGAACATGGCTGCCCCCTTTTCAACGCTGGCCGCGCCCATGCGCAATCGGGCCCGGCCATGCCGCATCGGCTGCGACGGAAGCCGTCCGCCTCGCGACGGGATTGCACGCCAGTGGGAAGTAAAGGCGGCTGTGCCTCGGCGCCCGGTCGCGGCTAGGGTGCGGGATTGCGCCGGTCCGGCCCGGGAGATTGCATGCGGTTGCTCGCCACCTGGGAACTCGGGCTGGGATATGGCCATGTCGCCACCCTCGCGCCCGTCTGCCGCGCGTTGCGCGCGGGCGGGCATCATCTGGCATTGGCGGCGCGTACCCCGCAGACCGCGCTCAGGCTCGAGCGCGACGCCTTCGATCTGGTGGTGCCGGGCCCGCGCTTCGCCGGCCCGGCGCCCCGGCGGGAGACGCTGACCTATGGCCAGGTGCTCGCGGCGGGCGGGCTGACCGATGCGGCCGGCGCCGTTCCCCTGGTCCGGCAATGGCTGGATGTCTTCGAGCGCCTGGAGCCGGTCGCGCTGCTCGTGGAGCATGCCCCCATGTCCCTGCTGGCGGCGCATGTCGCCGGGCTTCCCGCGCACAGGCTCGGCCCGACCTTCGTTGCGCCCCGCGCGCGCGACGCGGGCGCGAGCCTGCAGCCCTGGGGCAGGCACCACCCCGCCGAACTTGCCGCGGCACGGCAACCCGCGGACCAGGCGGTGCGGGAGGTCTGCCGCCATTTCGGCGCGCCCGCGCTCGCCGGGCTGGGCGAGCTGCTCGCGGGGGCGCCGCTCCATTCGCTCGCCTGGGCCGAGCTCGACCATCATGGGCCCGACGGGACGAGCCTCTATTACGGCCCCCTGATCGGCATCGCAGCGGACGCCCGTCCCGAATGGCCCCGGGGGGAGGGGCCGCGCACGCTCGTCTACCTGCCGTTCGACCGGGCCGGCAGCACGGTGGTGGCGCAGGCGCTCGGCGGATTGGGCTGGCCGGTGCTCTGGCATTCGGCGAGTCCGCCCGGCGAGGCGCTGCCGCCCAACATCCGGTACAGCGCCGCGCCCATCGATCTCGCCGCGGCGGGGCGGGGAGCGGCGCTCTATGTCGGCCGCGGCGGCTATGGCGCGTCGGCGAGCATGCTCGCCACGGGCGTGCCGCAGCTGCTCCTGCCCGATACGCTGGAATCGCTGCTGCTCACCTATCGGCTGCGCCTCGCCGGCGTCGCGCGGTCCCAGGCCGTGTCCGCCGGCGCCGATGCCGTGCGGGAGGCGCTGCGCCGCGCCGCCGGCGACGATGACCTGCGCCGGCAGGCCGCCCAAGCGGCGGCCCGCCATGGCAATCATTCGGCGAGCACGATGACCCGGCTGCTGGTCCAGAACATCCTGGCGGGAATGCCCGGCTGAAAACTGCACAGTGGCGTGAAGTTGCATTCCGCTGTGCAATTAAAGGGTTGGCACTCCTTTTCGAACATCGGCATCTGCCCTTGCTGTTCACGCTGGCGCGCACATCCGGGCCGGCACTTCCGGCATTGGAGCAGCATCATGGCGCGTACCGCGTTCCCGACCCGTATTTCGATTCTTCCTCGCGCCAAGGGCCGCGCCGCGCTGTTCGTGAGCGCGGCGACGCTGGCCATCGCCCTTTCCTCGACGGCGGCGCGCGCGCAATGCGCGGGCGAAGGCGCGCAGATCGTCTGCACGGGGGCATCGGCGCCTTTCGTCATGGCCGTGGCCGAGGGCACCGTCACCGTGCGGCCCGGCGCGACCGTCGGCAGCCAGGCGACCGAGGGCCCGGCGCTGCGCTTCGATGTCGGCGGCAGGCTGATCGTCGACGGCGGCGTGTTCTCCCAGGGGCCCGCGGTCCTGCTCGCCGACGCGGCGGGTCTCGAGGTGAAGATCGGCAGGTCGGGCACGCTTTCGGGCGGCAACGCCCTGCGCCAGGGCGACGATGCCGGCGGTTTCATCACGCTCGACAATAGCGGCCTGGTGCGTGGTACCGACGGCCCGGCCGTGCGTGCCCGTTCCGCCTCGCTGGAGCTGCGCAACCGTGGCACCGGCCGCATCGAAGGCGGCATCGACGTCCGTGAGGCCGGTGGCGCGAATGCCGGCACGATCGAGGGGGGCGATGTTTCGGCGATCCGTGCCCAATATCTCGACATCGAGAATCGCGGCACCATCGCGAACAACTCGGCCGCCGAAGCGACCATCGCCGTCGACCAGGGCGATATCCGCAATCATGGCCTGATCGAGGCGCGCGGCACCGCACCGGCGATCTCGGCCCTGTACCTCGAGCTCCAGAACAAGGCCGGGGGCGTGATCCGCAGCGCCGGCGACACAGCCATTCGAGTCACCGGGCGAGCGGAGGTGGAGAATGCCGGCCAGATCGTCGGCGGCCTCGCGCTCGGCCAATATGGCGATCGCTTCTACCAGCGGATCGGCGGCAGCGTGACGGGGAGCATCGCGCTGGGCGATGGCGACGACCAGTTCTGGCGCGAGGGCAATGGGACCGGCCTTGCCGGCATGCCCGGCGGCACGCTCGATGGCGGCGCGGGCATCGACACCTATGGCATCCGCATGACCGGCTCGGGAACGATCGCCTTCGGGCAGCTGCCGACGGGCTTCGAGCGCTACGGGCTCGACCTGTGCGGCTGCAACCTCGACGTGACCATCGCGGCCGAGAACCTGACCGGCGCCCTCGACGTGTCCGGCCCCGGAACCGTCACCAACCTGGCCAACCTCACCTACACCGGATCGGACGCCGGCCTCACCATCAAGGCGTACAACGACTTCAGCAACAGCGCGCCGCTGACCTTCGTCAATCGCGGCACGCTGAACTTCACCGGCGTATCGACTCCCGAGAACGACGCCCCGACCGCGCTGATCGACGCCAATGACTACCGCACCAGCTTCGTCAACGACACGGGCGCGACGATCAATCTCTCCGGAGAGGCGTTCTACGGCATCCGCACGAGAGGCGGCGGGCTCGCCGAGAACGCAAATGGCTTCACCAATCGCGGGTCGATCCATGCCGAGGGGCAGGTGTCGACCGCGGTTAGCGTGGCCGGTTCGGGCTATAACAGCGGCACGATCTCGAACACGTCCGAGAACAGCACCGCCGTGAGCCTGGACAGCCTGTACGGCAATTTCCTGAACGACACCGGCGGCGTGATCCGCGGCGATCGGGCGGTGGTCCTCTATTATGACTCGAGCCTGACGAACCGCGGCTCGATCGTCGGGACCGGCGGGCACGCCGCGGTTTCCGCCTACGGCACGCAAAATTACAACTCGCCCAGGCTGATCAACGAAGGGGAGATCCGCGCGGGCGAAGGCGCCGCCGTCGAATTCTATACCCAGGCTCCCTCCGGCGCGCGGGTCGCGAACAAGGGCACGATCGTGGGTGACGTCGTGCTGGGCGGCACCGGCAGCAACATGCTGTGGCTCGCCGAGGGCAGCTCGGTGCAGGGCAATGTCTCCGCCGGCGCCGGCGACGACAAGCTGGTCGTCGACATCAAGCGCCTTGGCCAGAACGGCAGCGTCGATACCGGGAGCCTCGTGACCGGAACGGTCAACATGGGCGCGGGGAACAACGTGCTGCAGGCCCGTGCCGGCGAGACGCAGACCTTCTCGGTGCTCCAGGGCAAAGCCACCGGCTTCTCCGGTGGCACGATCTACGAGGCGGCGGGGGCCGGTACGGTGCTCACGCTGAAAGGACCGGCCGACGGCACCGGCGGCCATTACAGCTATAGCGGCCTGTTGCGGGTGGCCGGTGACGGTCGGGTCGTGCTCGACATGGGCTTCAACAATGGCGGCTATGATCGTCCCTCGATCATCGTCGAGAGGGACTCGACGAGCAGCGTGTTCGGTGAGGGCGGGCAGGGGCTCGACCTGGTGATTGCCGGTGCCGTCAACGGCGGCACCGCGGGCATCGCGGTCGACGCCACCTATGCGCGCCGCGTCGAGCTGTTCGCGCAGAGCGGCTATATCGGCATCAGCGGCGGCACCGCGCTCAAGACCGGGGCCGGCACCGAGGTGCTGATCTCGGCGAGCACCAACCTGCGCAAGCTGGGCAGCGCCTATGGCGTGCTGCTCGAGGCCGATGGCAGCACGATCATGAACCGCGCCTCGATCTGGGAAGATTCGAAGGACGCCTCGGCAGGCAATTTCGGGCTCGGCGTGGACCTCCGCAACGGCATGTTCACCAACGACCGCGGCAATCTGGGCGTCGGCCGGGTCACCATGCAGGGCACCGGCATCCGCATGGAGAATTCGGTAGTCCATAACAGCGGCGACATCACCAGCGCCCATGGCAATGCGATCGAGACCACGGGCTACGGCGTCAATCGCATCGTCAACTATGCGGCCGGCCTGATTCAGGGCCACAAGACGGATAATGCCGCGGGCACCCCGGGCGCCGCGATCGTCGGCGGCAATGCCGACGACATCGTCGAGAATGCCGGCACGATCACCGGCCATGTGCTGCTCGGCAACGGCAACGATCTCTATCTCGCGACCGGCGGCAAGGTCACCGGCAATCTCGACATGGGCGGTGGCGACGACACGGTGCTCACCCGCAACGGCGCGGCGCTCGACGTGAGCGGCACGGTGACCGGCGGGGCGGGCATCGACGCCTATGGCCGGTCCTTCACCAGCAGCGGGACCTTCGATCTCGCCACCAACGTGATCCCCACGGACTTCGAGCTGCACGGCGTCGAGGCGAGCGGCGCGCAGACCGAAGTGACGATCACCTCGGCGGCGACCCAGACCAGGGGGCTGCGCGCGCTGGGCGACGGCAAGGTGATCAACAACGCCAATTTCGATATCGCCGACGACACGCTGAACGCCGCGATCGAAGTCACCGATCCGCGCTACGACGCCCAGCTCGACCTGGTGAACAACGGCACGATCACCAGCGCGGTTCGGGGAGTCTATGCCACCGGCACGCTGTCGAGCTTCACCAACACCGGCACGATCACCGCGCGGCAGAACGGCCTGAGGGTCTATCGCGACTATGGCATCGGCGCCTTCACGCTGAACAACAGCGGCAGGATTACCTCGACTGGGGCGGGCGGCGTCCATGTCGAAAGCTATGCCAGCGACGAGAACGGCCGCAGCATCGATGTGACGAACAGCGGCCAGATCACTTCGTCGGCCGATGACGGCAATGGCATGCGGCTCCTTGGCGAAGGGGGGCTGGTCAAGCTCGCCAACACCGGCACGATCAGCGCGGCGAGCCGCCAAAGTGCCGGGGCGCATATCGTCGGCCAGTCGTTCGACGTGACCAATGGCGGCACGATCGAATCCACCGGCCGGGGCGGCACCGGCCTGTTGCTCACTGCGCTCGGCGGCGCGTTCGGCGAGGATTGCCTCGACGAGCAGCAGCCGGTGCTGGTCGGCAAGCTGGTCAATAGCGGCCGGATCGCGGCCAATGGCGGCGGCAGCAGCAGCGGTTCGTCGGCGGCCATCGCCACCGGGGTCTTCGCGGCGCTGCTCGGCAACCATGGCATCGTCGGCATGACCAATGCGGCGGGCGGCACGATCGAGGCCACCGGCGGCGTGTCGACGGCGCTGATGGTCGCCGGCCTCGAGGACGAGGGCTATGGCAGCACCGGCGTCGATGCGGCGCTGCGGCTGTTCGAGCTCGACAATCTCGGGACGATCCGGGGCGGGGCGGACACGGTCCTGCAGGGCGACAGCAACTTCGACGCGGGCGGAATGGATCTCCATGCCCCGGGTGACGACACGACCCAGACCTATGTGATCGCGGGCGGCATCCAGACGATCAACACCACCGACAAGATCCGCAACCTCGCCGGTGGCACGATCATCGGCAATGTCGACCTGGGCGCCGGCGACGACGTCTTCGAGAATTACGGCACGCTCCAGGGCGACCTGCGCCTCGGCGACGGCAACGACACCTTCGTCTATGCCGCCGCGGGCATCTTCACCGGCACCGCCTATGGCGGCGAGGGCACCGACACGCTGCTCGTCGACGTGACCGGCGGCGGCACGGTCAATTTCGATCAGTTCCGCGGCTTCGAGACGCTGGGCCAGCGCGGCACGGGCTCGATCACGATCCGCGGCACCGCCGATCTCGACACGCTGAACATGGCGGGTTCGAACGTGACGGTGGCGGCCGGCACGCGCTTCCAGACCCAGGGCGCGACCGCGCTGGCCGGTTCGGACGCGGCGGAATCGGTCACCGTCTCGGGCGCGATCGGCGGTAGCCTCGCCATGGGTGGCGGCAACGACACCGTGACGCTCAACGCCGGCGGCGTGGTCGAGGGCAATATCGACCTGGGCGCGGGCAATGATCGCCTCGTGCTCGCCGGCGGCACCGTCACCGGCCTGATCGACGGGGGCGAGGGCATCGACACGGTGGCCTTCGAGATCACGCAGGACACCAGCGACCTGCCCAACGTCATCAACTTCGAATCGCTCGACGTCTCGGGCAATGCCCGGCTGACGATCGGCATGAACCAGGACTTCGACACGGTGACGCTGCGCAACGGCGCCGACCTGACGGTCAATCCGGGCACGGGCGATCATCACATCGGCAACATCATCGGCGACGACAGCGCGCAGTCGGTGATCCTCAACACCGCGCTCACCGGCGGCGTGTCGCTGGGCGGTGGCGACGATACGCTCACCATGATCCTGAACGGCACGCTCTCGGGCATGCTCGACGGGGGGGCGGGGAACGACGTGCTCAACCTCAACCTGACGGGCGATTCGCGGATCGCCGGCGGGATCACCAGCTTCGAGACGATCAACGTCGCCGGCGGTTCGTCGCTGACGCTGGGCGGCACCATCGCCGCCGACCAGACGCTCAACTTCGACGAGCATGACAACCAGCTGATCGTCGACGGCGGCTCGATCCTCGGCACGGTGAATGGCGGGGCCGGGCACGACGCGCTGATCTTCAACACGCTCGCCGACCAGACCGCGACGCTGGCCACCGCCAGGATCCTCAATTTCGAGGATATCGTGGCGCGGGGTGCCGGCAACCTCGCGATCAGCGGCAACGGCACCTACCAGACCATCTCGGTGGAGGAAGGCAACCTGACCGTCGCGGCGGGCAGCACGGTGACGGCGGAGCAGACCAGCTTCGGCGCGGCCAACAATGTGCTGACCCTGGCGAGCGGCGCCACGCTGAGCGGCGCGATCGACGGCGGCGACGGCATCGATCGCCTGGTGCTCAACCAGGCGGCGAACACGGTCCGCCGGCTGAGCAGCGTCAATGCCACCGGCTTCGAGCAGCTCGAATCGGGCGATGCCGGCGAGCTGATCGTCGATCGCGACGCGCAGTTCGACACGGTCGATCTGTTCGGCGCCAGGCTGACGGTCGCGGCGGGCTCGACGCTCACCACGCCGGCGCTCATGGGCAATGACGGGGCCAACAACCTGAACGTGCAGGGCACGCTGGCGGGCAATGTCGCGCTGGGCGCGGGCGACGACCGCCTGACGCTCGGCCGCGCCAACGCGATCACCGGCACCGCCAGCGGCGGCACCGGCTATGACACGCTCGAGTTCAACACCCAGGGCACCTATGCCGCGCCGACCGCGTGGAACGGCCAGGGCTTCACCGAATTCGAGGCGTTCAACGTCGCCGGCGGCGTGGTGTCGCTGACGGGGAACATCAGCTACGACACCGTCTCGGTCACCGGCGGCCGCCTGATCGGCCAGGCCGGCACCACCATCACCTCGGCCAAGACCATCGTGGTCAGCCACGGCGCGACCTTCGGCACCGCGGGCACGGTGAACGCCAACATCGAAGTGCGCGGCACGCTGTCGCCGGGCGCTTCGCCGGGAACGATGACGGTCAACGGCAACGTGCTGTTCACCAACGGCTCGAACCTGCTGCTCGAAATGGCGCCGACCGGGAGCGACCGCCTGAACATCTCGGGCACGATGAACATCCAGCCGGGCGCCACGCTGGACATCACGGGCATACTCCAGTCGACGCCGGGCGGCGCGCTCGATCTCGTCGTGGCGCAGGGCGGCATCACCGGCGGCTTCACCACGATCAACAAGTCGGAAACGGTGTTCGGCTTCGTGGCGACGCGGGGGAACCGTATCCAGCTGGTCGGCGAATTCCAGAATGACGCCGCTTTCGGCGCCAATGTGCGCGACTCGATCCGCTACGCCAATGCGGTGCTGGGCGGCGGCCAGATGGTGCAGACCTTCACCACCGCCCTGCCGGCGCTGGTCGAGACCAACGGCGCCTCGCGCGCCGCCGGCTTCGCCCAGCTCAGCGCCGAGGCCTATGCGGCGGCGGACCAGGCGAGCATCGAGAACGGCCTGGCCGTGGCCGATGCGATGCGCGCGCTGGAGAATGGCGGGAAGGGCCATGTCGGCTTCTACGGCTTCGCCCAGGGCCTGTATCAGGAGGGCGCGCTCCAGGGGAATGCCGGCACCGGCGCGCACGACCTGCGCAGCGACAGCCGCGGCCTGCTCGGCGGGTTCGGCTGGGGCTTCTCGGAAACGGCCCGGGTGAATGCCTTTGCCGGCACGCTCTCGACCAGCCAGACGGTGGAGGGCCTGGGCGCCACCACCAGGCTGGAGGGCATGCAGGTCGGCGTCTCGGCCAGCGCCGAGCTCGGCGGCCTCGCGCTGCGCGGCCTGGTCGCCTATGACCTCTCCCAGGCCAAGACCCGTCGCGCCGTGCCGGGCGGCACCGCGACGTCGCGCTACGATCTGGGCGGCTTCGTCGCCGACCTGTCGGCGGGCTATCAGGTGGCGCTGGGCTCGGCCCGCATCACGCCGCGCGTCGGCCTCACCTATGTCGAGGGCGGTCGCAACCATGTGACCGAGGGCGGTTCGGGCTTCGCGCTGGAAGTGGTGAAGAACACCGGCAACGCGCTGTTCGGCGATGCCGCGCTGGGAGTCAGCTTCGATCTCGGCGGTATCACCCCCTGGGCCGAGGCAGGCATCCGCCACCAGTTCAGCGGCGACAACGGCCGGGCCAGCGCCTCCTATGCCGCGGCGAACGCGGGCGGCCTGATGTCGGCGCTGGCGGCCGAGCGCGGCAACACCATGGCGCATCTCGCATTGGGCGTGACGGCGCCGGTGTCGAAGGGCGTCCGGCTGAACCTGAGCTATTCGGGCGAATATGGCTCGGGCGTCGGCAACAAGTTCGGAGATGTCACCCGGCACAGCGTGAATGCCGGCCTCTCGATCGCGTTCTGATCGCGCGGGCTCATCCTGCCATCGTCATCCCTGCTTCCTGGCCGGGATGACGATGGCAACCGGATATCCGTCCGGGCCTGCAACCTGGCGTTCGAGCACATCGAAGCCCTCTCCCGTTTCCGATTTCAGAAGGGACATTTGCCCGGTGCCTATCCTCTCCAGGCCGTTTCTGGCCTCCGCCCGGCCGCGCATCGGCTGGATATGCTCGATCCTGGTCAGCGCGCTGCTGCTGGCCAATGCGCTGGTCATGCTGCTGGCGCCGGGCGTGCTGGCGGCGCCCCAGGAGCATATCGGCTACCCGCCTGGGCAGCTTCCCTATCTGGCGGGCATCCTGATCCTCGGCGTTTGCGGGTTCCTTACCCGCAGGTTCGGGGCGACGGGCTGCGCCCTGCTGACGGCCTTTCTCGGCGGGGCGGTCGCCAGCCATGCGCGCATCGGGGAAGCGTTTTCCGTGCCGGTGCTGATCTGCGGCCTGCTCGGCGTGCTGCTATGGGTCGGCTGGCTGATGCGCGAGGCGGTGACGGAAGCACCCGGCGCCGCCTCCCAGGTTTAGATCCCGAGCAAGTATTTGATTTTCCGCCGTCATCCCGGCCTTGAGCCGGAATCCCGCTTCTTCTTCCCTCCGTAAGACAGCTGGCGGGGGCGACGAAAGCAGAAGATGAGGCCTCAACCCGGCAGGCGATCGGCCTCCCGCCGGATTCGCCTCCCGACGATCGCATCTCTCGATCATCCTTTCCCGGCCCTTGCGCCGAAGCCCCCGAAATGGTGCGACAAAGCCGGGCGGCTCGACTTTTCCTTTACGGGATGGGCAAGGGCTTGCGTCTTAGGGGTCGGGAGGATCTTGCATGCCAGATGCCGCCAGGCACCCGGGGCTGGATGAAGTCGTCGCGCAATATCGGATGCCGCTGCTGCGTTTCTTCCAGCGCAGGGTCGAGCATTTCGAGGATGCCGACGACCTGGTGCAGGACGTCTTCAGCCGGCTGGCGGCCCAGGATCTCGCGGCCATCGCCAATGTCCAGGGCTATGTCTTCCAGGTCGCCGCCAATGTCCTGCGCGACAAGGCGCGCCGCGCCAGCGTGCGTAGCATCATGAGCCCGGCGCCCGAGGGCTTCGACGTCGAGGACGAGGCCGGCTTCTCTCCCGAACGCATCCTGCAGAGCCGCGAGGCGCTGCAGATCATGATCGCCGCCTTGTACGAGCTGCCCGAAATCGTGCGCATGGTGTTCAGCCAATATCATTTCGACGGCGTTGCGCAGGTGGAGATCGCGCGCCGCACGGGCCTGTCGCTCAGCACCGTCGAGAAGCACATGGCCAGGGCGAACGGGCATCTGCTCCACCGCCTCCGGAAAGCGCGATGAGCACGTCCCTCGACAAGGTGGAGGAAGCGGCGGCGACCTGGGACGCGCGCCTGCGCGGCGCCACGGCGACGTCCAGCGACCGCCAGGCCTTTCAGGCGTGGTTGCAGGAGGATCCGCTCCACCGGATCACGCATGAACGGTTGCAGGTGGCGCTCGCCGAGCTGCGGGCCCATGCGCGCCTGCCCGAGCTCAGCGCGCTGCGCGACGAGGCGCGCAACGGCGTCGATGCCATCCGGCGGCGGCGTCTCGCATCGATCTTCGCGGTCGCCGCCGCGATCGTCCTGGTGGTGATGGTGGCCATCGGCGCCCAGACCGAGCGCGGCGCGGAGATCGTCGCCCAGTTCCAGGGCGGCTCGGTCTATGTGACCTCGCCCAACGAGCGGACGAAAGTGACGCTCGCGGACGGTTCGGTGGTGACGCTGGATTCGGGCACGCGGCTTTCGGTGCTGCTCGGCGCGTCGCGGCGCGACGTCACGCTGCTCGCCGGGCGGGCTTTGTTCCAGGTCGCCAAGGACCCGCGGCGGCCCTTCGTCGTCAAGGCGGGGGAGCGGACGATCACCGCGCTCGGCACCGTGTTCGACGTCGATCTCTCGAAGGGCGAATTGCGGGTGACCCTGGCCGAGGGCAGCGTCGCGGTCCGGCCGGTGCAGTTCCGCCGCGGCTCCACCCAGCAGATATTGAAGCCCAGGCAGCAGCTGGTGGCGGTTGCCGGGGACGCGCTCCCCAAGCTGCGCACCGTCGATACGGAGCGCGCGATGAGCTGGGCGGAGGGGCAGGTCTTCTTCGAGAACGAGCCGCTCGCCAGCGCGGTCGAGGAAATGAACGAATATTCGAGCCGGAAGATCGTCGTCGATCCCGCGGTGGCGGACCTGCGGATCAACGGCATGTTCCGGACGAGCAACCAGGCCGGCTTCCTGGAGGCGCTGCAAGTGACGCTTCCGGTCGAGGTGCGCAACGACGGCGAGGGGCGAATATACGTCTCGAAACGGCCTGGACCAATCGCCGAATGATCAAGGGGGAAACCATGCGCTACTCGTCTCTCGCTTTCGCCGCCATCCTGCTGCCGGCCACCGCGGCCGCGCAGGACAAGCCCGATCCGGCCCGGCTCAAGGCCGATGTCGAGAAGCTGGTGAGCTTCGGCACGCGGCACACCTTGTCCTCGCCCGACGATCCCAAGCGCGGGATCGGCGCCGCCCGCCGCTGGTTCGGCGAGGAGATGAAGAAGACCGCCGCCCGCTGTGGCGGCTGCATCCAGGTCTCCACGATCGAGCGGGTGTTCACCAACGAGCGCGCGCCGGCCGGCGTCAACGTCGTCGACGTCCTCGCCATCCAGCCGGGCAGCGATCCCAGCCGCGTGGTGATCGTGCAGGGCCATATCGACAGCCGCGTCAGCGACGTGATGGACATCACGCGCGACGCCCCGGGCGCCAATGACGATGCGTCCGGCGTGGCGCTGGTGCTCGAGACGGCGCGGCTGCTCTCGCGGAAGAAGTTCAAGGCGACGATCGTCTATGCCGCGCTCTCGGGCGAGGAGCAGGGGCTGCTGGGCGGCACGCTGCTCGCGGAGACCGCGAAGGAGCGGGGCTGGAACGTCACGGCGGTGCTCAACAACGACATTGTCGGCAATACCATGGGCCAGAACGGCGCGCGGGTGGCGGACCGGGTGCGGGTCTTCTCCGAAGGGATTCGCGCGTCGGAGGATCTGGCCGGGCAGATGGCGCGCCGCGTCAATGGCGGCGAGGACGACGGCCCCAGCCGCGCCCTGGCCAAGGCGATCGACCAGGTCGCGCAGGGGATACCGGGCGGGCTCGACGTGTTCGTCGATCGCCGCAACGACCGGTTCGGCCGCGGCGGCGACCATGAGCCGTTCCTCAAGCTCGGCTATCCGGCGGTGCGCTTCTCGGTGGGCATCGAGAATTACAACCAGCAGCACCAGGACCTGCGCACCGAGGGCGGCATCGAATATGGCGACACCGTCGACAAGATGGACTTCCCCTATCTCGCCAAGGTGACGGCGATCAACGCCGCGACGATCGCGCGGCTCGCCGCGGCGCCGGCGGCGCCGGCGCAGGTCAGCCTGAACGGCGCGCTCGGGATGAACACCACCGTGACCTGGGCCCCGGTGCCCGATGCGGCCGGCTATCGCATCCGCTGGCGGCGCAACGACAAGCAGGACTGGACCGAGCAGCGCGACGTGCCGGCCTCGGCCGGCGAGACGGTGCTGAAGGACGTGATCGTGGACGATGTGTTCATTGGCGTCTCCGCCCTGTCGGCGGACGGCGCGGAGAGCCTCGTCACCTTTGGCGGCCGCGCGCCCCGTCGCGCGCCGCGCTGAGGGAAACCCCCGCCGAAATCAGAAACCCGTGCGGACTGGTCCGCACGGGTTTTTTCTCGCGCCCGGGAAACCGCCATCCCGGCTCGTACCGGGATGGCGGCGGCAAGTTCAGAACTTGAACCGGAAGCCCATGCGATAGCTGCGGCCGATCATGTCATAGGGCGCCGAGGTGCCGAACGAAGTGCCGCTGCTGGGGATCGGTTCGGGCGCGCGGTCGAACAGGTTCTCCACGACGCCGAACAGGGTGACCTTGCGGCTGCCGAGCTTGATGTCGACATTCTGGGCGAGCTCGAAATACCAGACCGGATCGACATGGTTCAGCGCGTCGGGAATGCCCGTCCGGCTCGCCTCCGGCTGGTTGGTGATCCTGCCGGACCCCAGATAGCGCGTCGTCAGGGTGGTGCGGCTCGGGCCGACGGCATAGGTGGCGGTCATCAGGCCACGCCATTTCAGGCTGCTGAACGTGCCCAATATGGGCGGCGCGGCATCGCCGGGCAGGTTGGTCTCGTCCTTCAGCCGCTGCGAGACCAGCAGCCGCAGGTTGATCGATCCCGGCAGCTTCGCGGAGATGTCGCTCAGGCTGGCGCGATAGCTCGCCTCATAGTCGATGCCCTCCACCGCGACGTTCTGGGCGTTGATGCCGCTGGTATAGATGGTGGCGTTCACCAGGTTGGTCGCGCCCGGCGCCAGCACGATCGAGCCGCAGGCAGCGGGGTTCACCGGACGGTTGAAGCCGTAGCACATGTCGATGATCTGCTGGGCGCCGACCGCCGTGATCGCGTTCTTGATGTCGATCTTGTACCAGTCGACCGAGAAGCTGAAGCCGCGCAGCCAGTGCGGCGTATAGACACCGCCGGCGGTCCAGGTATCGGCGATTTCCGGCGTCAGGTTGGGATTGCCGCCGCTCAGCGTGGTGTTCGGCACCTGCGGGCTGCCCGGCTGGGTCCGGTCCAGATAGGCGTTCACGAACTGGCTGGCGGGTGCGAACAGGTCGTTGAGGTTCGGCGCCCGGATGTCGCGCGAGCGGGTGCCGCGCAGCCGCAGCCCGTCGACGACTTCCCAGCTCAGTCCCGCCTTCCAGGTCGTCACCGGGCCGCTCGTCGAATAGTCGGTCCGCCGGATCGCGCCGTTCAGCTCCAGGCTCTTCGCCACGACCGAATCCTTCAGCAGCGGCACCAGGACCTCGCCGAAGAACTCCTTCACATTATAGCCGTTGCTGCCGCCCTTGAAGTTGCCGACGTTCCACAGCGACTGGAGCGAATAGCTGTCGGCCGTCGAGACGAAGGATTCCTTGCGATATTCGAAGCCGGCGGCGATCGAGACCGGCCCCGCCCAGGTCGAGAACGGATTATACTGCGCGTCGATCGACCAGACGTCCTGATAGAAATCCAGGTCCTGGCGTGTCCGCAGCCCGTCGGCATAGCCGGTCACCCAGGCGATCGAGGCCGCGCCCAGCGATCCCTCGCCGAACAGGTTCATCGGCACGCAGCCATTGCCGGGATTGGCGAGCGTCGAGCGGCAGATCGGCGTGCCCGCCGCCACTCCGGCCACGCCGCCCGCCGCCGGATTGGCGATCACGTCGATCGCCTGGTTGAACCGGCCCAGGATGATGTTGTTGTCGCGGGTGTACCACACCTTGCTGTGGCCGCGCTGGTAATAGGCGCGCCACTTGCCGCTGCCCAGGAAGCTGCCCTCCAGCGCGAGCAGGACGCGATCCTGGCGGCGATTATAGCCCGCCTCGCCGATATGCGAGCCCGGCGTGTTGATCATGTCGTAGAACAGGCGGTTCATCTGGAACGACGTGACCTGCGCCGAGTCCATCGCCTGCCGCGTCGCCAGGGGGATGAAGGGATTGTCCCGCGTGACGGTGATCGCCGTGGTGCCCTGGCGGTTGTAGACGGCCGACCAGTTGATCGTGTCGTTGCCGGCATAGCTTGCCTCGACGATCGCGTTGATGTCGTCGGTGAGTTCGTAGCTGAGGCGCCCGTACAGGCTCCAATGCTTGTCGTCGGGCATCAATGCGCCGCGGATCGGCATGGATTCCACCGTGCCGCCGGCCTGGACCTGGCCCTGCTGGATCGGCCCGAACACGAAGGTGCCGACCGTGCCGCCCGGGCCGAAGGACATGCCCTTCAGCGGGCCCGTGGCGATCACGCCGCCCGGCGTGCTGTTATAGCCGGCATCGGTGCGCACGATCTGGCCGGGTTCGCCATTGGTCGCCGTCCATGCCGGATTGTTCATCAGGCGCAGGCCCGGCTGATACCAGTCGCGGACATGGTGGTAGAAGTCGATCCGGTCGCCCTTGTAATAGTTGCCGCTCAGCAGGACATGGCCGCGCCCGCCCGCGAACTTGGCACCCCAGGCGAGGTCGCCGGTCACGACCCGACCATCGGCATAGTCGGTCTGGCTGAAGTTGAAGCCGCCCTTCAGCCCGGTGAACTTCGTGTCGAGGATGAAGTTCACCACGCCCGCCACCGCGTCGGAGCCATAGGCGGCCGAAGCGCCGCCGGTCACCACGTCGACGCGCTGGACCAGGTTTTGCGGCAGCATGTTGATGTCCACCGCGGGAGACATGCCGGAGCCGACGACCCGGCGGCCGTCGAGCAGGGTCAGCGTGCGGGTGACGCCGAGGTCGCGGGCGCTCAGCTGGTTCGCGCCGCCGGTGGCATTGGCGAACAGGGTGGTCGTGCGCGGCGTGTTGCCGGTTCCCATCGCGGGCAGCTGGCTGACATAGTCGGCGATGTTGGTCGGGTTGCGTTCCGAGATGTCCTCGGCGCTCAGCACCGTGGTCGGCGTCGGAGCGTCATTGCCGTTGCGTACGATGCGCGAGCCGGTGACGATCAGCTCGGCGCCTTCGGAAGCGGCTTCCTCCCGGGCCGGCGGCGTCTGGTCGGCGGCACGGTCCTGGCCGCGCGCCGGGGCGGGCGGGGCTTCGAAGCTCGCCGTCTGGCGGCGTGCTTCCTCGGGCCGTGCGATCCTGCGCAGGGTGAGGACGCTTCCGCCCTCAACGCTCAGGCCGGTCCCCTCGAGCAGCGCGCGCAGTGCGTCGCGCGGCGCCAGGCTGCCATGAATGCCCCTGGTCCGCTTGCCCGCCACCATCGCGCTGGAGAAGATGATCTCCTGGTTCGCCTGCCGGGCAAAGGCGTTCAGCGCGCTGCCCAGGTCCCCGGCGGCGATGTTGAAGCTGCGGGCCTGCTGCGCCGCCGCGGCCGGAGCGACGGATACACACAAGGCCGCCGCCATCGCGGAGCAAGAGCCATGGATCGAGAACACCCCCCGGTTTCGCATATCGTCCCTCCCTGCCGCGCTGATCGCGGTGTCACTCCGTGAGACGCAGGGAGGGGCCGATCCCGCCGAAAAAATGTAACATGGGGCCGGCGCGGGGTGGGCGGGGCCTGGATGAGGGCATTGGCCCTGGGTTGAGGATTGATATTCCTCCTTCGTCATCCCGGCGCAAGGCCGGGGTGACGGTGGAAAATCAAATACTTGCTTAAGTTCTCAACCTAGGCCTTGAGTCCCTTGGCCATGTTCAGATGCGCAGTGACGGTCGGGATCAGCTTGGTCGCGAAATCGCGCAGCGGCTGCGGCACGTCCTTGTTGCCGACGGTCGCCTTCACTGCATCGAGTGTCTTCTGATGCGCGTCGACCTGGGCGGCGGCATAGGCCTTGTCGAACTCGGCGCCCTTCAGCGGCTTGAGCGAATCCAGCACCTGCTGCTGGGCCGCGGTCAGCGCCGGATCGGGGGTGATGGCGGGCATGGCCGCGCTCGCCGCCGTCTTGAGCTTGGCGGTCGATTCGGTGTGCGCCTTGATCATCGCATCGGCGAATCTCTTGATCGCCGCGGATTGCGACTGGCCCTGGGCGAGCTTCGACGTCTCGATCTCGAATGCGTCGCTCGCCGCGGCGGCGTTCGCAAAGGCCTGGCCGGCGGACGCGGCAGCTGGCGCCATGTCCATCCCGTTCGACATCATCGAACCATCGGTGTTGGTGGTGACGGTGGTCGTGTCGGTCTTGGTGGTTTCGGTCTTCGAACCACAGCCTGCGAGTGCGAGCCCGGCGGCCCCCAGCATCATCCAGCGAAGAACCTGCATCCTTACCTCCTGTTCGAGCTCCCGGTGCGGAACCATGGCGTGAACGCCCGCCGCTATTGCCCGTTCCGCCCGAACTCTTTTGGCGGCCCGAACCCTTTTGGCGGAGCGTGCGTTTGGAGTGGAGGCGCGGGGCGCTTCATCGCATGGGACGGGAGGATTGAATGAGCATCTTCGGCAGCATCATGGGCAAGATCTTCGGCCACAAGGCGGATGCCCCCGCACCCGAGCCCGCGCCCGCGGAAGCGGAGGCCGTTCCGGCCGCGGCGCCGGCTCCCGCCGCGGACGCGACGCCGGTCGATGTCGGAGCGGTGCTGTCCGAGATGGCGAGCATGAAGGGCGGCGGCGGCAACTACCAGACTTCGATCGTCGATCTGCTCAAGCTGCTTGATCTCGATTCCAGCCTCGACGCGCGCAAGCAGCTCGCCGACGAGCTGGACGTGCATGCCGGCGAGCCCGGCACCGCCGAGCAGAACATCGCATTGCACCAGGCGGTCATGGCGAAGCTCGCCGAGAATGGCGGCGTGGTGCCCGACAGCCTGCGCGGGGGCTGAGTCCGGCAGGCTCAGGCGGCGATCGCCTCGCCGACGAAGCGGAAGAAGGCGCGGCTTTCGGGCCGGCGCGCCGCGTCCCATTCCGGATGCCATTGCACGGCCAGCACCGCCGCGCCGGCGGGGCGGGCCGAGAACGCCTCCACCAGGCCGTCGCCCGCGGCATGGGCTTCGGCTTCCAGTCCATGGCCGAGGCGGTCGATCCCCTGCCGGTGCACCGAATTCACCCGGATGCGCCGCGCGCCGGTCATGGCGGCGAGAAGGCCATCGGGTCGCAGCTCCACGTCGTGATCATGGTCGAACAGCGCTTCATAGGGCAGATGGTCGCCCTCGCGGTGATGCGCGGCGAGATCGTCGGTCAGCGTGCCGCCGAACAGCACGTTGAGCTCCTGCAGGCCGCGGCAGATGCCGAACACCGGACGACCCGCATCGATCATGCGGCCGGCCAGCGCGAGCGCCGCTTCGTCGCGCTCCTCGTCGAGGGGCCCCGTGGCGATGCCGCCGCCGCCATAGCGGCGCGCCGCGATGTTCGAACGCGAACCGGTGAGCAGCAGACCATCGAGCCGCGCGGCGAGCGACGCCGCGTCGAACGCGCCGGCAATGGCGGGTACCAGCAGCACGGTGGCGCCGGATATCTCGGCCAGCGGGCGGATGAACCGCGTCGCGACCGCCTGGATCGGCCGGTCGGCAATCTCGTTGCAGCAAAGGACGCCGATGAGCGGGCTCATGCGCCATGCTCCGCCAGCCGCTCGGATAGCGCGGCGCGCGCGGCGGGGGCGAGCCGGATCGCCTCGGGCTGTGCCACCACGCTTTCGGGCGGTACGTCGTCGAGCAGCCACACATTGCCGCCGATCACGCTGCCGCGCCCGATCGTCACCCGGCCCAGGATGGTGGCGCCGGCATAGATGGTGACGTCGTCCTCGACGATCGGATGGCGCGCGTGCCGGGTGCGCGGCCCGGTGGGCGCCAGGCCGAGCGGGCTGCGCGCGCCCAAGGTGACGTGCTGGTAGAGGCGCACGCCCTGCCCGATGATCGCGGTCTCGCCGATCACCACGCCGGTGCCGTGGTCGATGAAGAAGCTGGGGCCGATCGTCGCCCCGGGATGGATGTCGATGCCGGTGCGCGCATTGGCCAGTTCCGAGATCACGCGCGCGACGATGACGGCGCCCAGCGTATGGAGCTGGTGCGCGATCCGGTGATGGAGGATGGCGAGCGCGCCCGGGTAGCTGATCAGGATCTCGTCGGCGCTGCGCGCGGCGGGATCGCCGACAAAGGCGGCCTCGACATCGGCATCGACCAGGGCGCGAATGTCCGCGAGCGTCGCGGCGAAGAGGCGGGTGATGGCGTCGGGCTGATCGGGCTCGAAGAGCTGGTCGGACTCGGCTTGCCAATAATCGAGCTCGCTCGCCACTTCCTCGCGCAGCAGCGTCAGGGCGCTGCCCAGCTGCTCCGCGACGAAATCGTCCTCGCGTGCCACGTCACCGCGAAAGCCGCCCAGCCGGGCGGGGAAAAGTGCCGCCGAGAGATGCTCGACGACCCGCGCCAGGCCGGAGGGGGAAGGGAAGCGAGCCACGCTCCCGCGGCTCGGCTGCCGCGTCCGCCAGGCCGATCGCGCGGCGTTGAGCGCCGAGACGGTGTCCGCGATCTCGGTCGCGAAGGCGGGAGCGGTTGGGGCGGGGGATGTCGAACGCATGGAAGCTGCCTCGTGCTGCGTGCGTTCAACATCCCCTAATCCGATGGGAGTTTCAGCAAAGGAAATATTGGCCCGCGCGAAATCCCGGGGCCGAGGTCAGGCGGGCTGGGTGCGGGCGCTCTCGATCGGCAGCAACAGGGTGAAACAGGTCCCCTCGGCGGTCGACTCCAGCGCGACCTTGCCGCCGATCACTTCGGCGCGGCGGGCCTGGTTGCCAAGGCCGCGGCCCTGCGCCGCCATGGTCGCGTCGAAGCCCCGGCCATTGTCCTCCACGCCCACGCAGACCTGGCCGTCGCGCACGCCGGTGGTGACCATGATCTCGCTGGCGCCCGCATGCTTGATCACATTGGTAAAGGCCTCCTGCAGGATGCGCAGGATGTGGAGCGAATGGCGCTGGTCGAGCCATGCGAGCGGCGGCACGTCGCGCACGTCCCAGCGCAGGCGGATGCCCGTCGCTTCGAGCCGCGGCTGCAGGCGGAAGCGCAGGGTGCCGAGCAGCAGCAGCAGGTCGGTCTCCACCGGCTCCATCGAATCGATGGTGAGCTTCAGGTCGTCGATGCAGCCCTTGAGCAGCTGGGCGATGTCCGCCTCGTCGATATGGCCGTGCTCGACCATGCGCAGCGTGCTCACCAGCGAGGAGCCGAGCCCGTCGTGCATGTCCTGCATCAGGCGCTGGCGTTCCTGGAAGAGCACTTCGCGCCGCTCGATCTCGCGCAGCTTCTGGTGGCTGGCGTTGAGCTCGGCCTCGCGCTCGGCCAGCCGGCTGGCGAGCACCAGGTTGGATTCGGCCACCGCGTGCATTGCCCGGATATAGCGGCTCAGCATGATCTGGCAGAAGGCGATGATCAGCGCGATCTGCGCGTAGAAGGAGACGAACAGGCTCTCGATGTCGATGATGTTGTTCTGCAGCAGCATGTCGCGCCCGCCCAGGATGAACGAGAGCAGGCCGCAGATCGCCAGCCCGATACCCTCCATGGTGCCCGCCCGGCGGCTCCAGATGATGTGCACGATGAAGGTGAAGGTGCCCATGCTCACCATGGTGATGTACATCAGCGGGGAGACGATGGTGGCGTCGGCCGTGCCCTCGAACAGTGGCAGGGTGATTCCGCCGAAGCCCAGGCACATGACGGTGATGGCCGCGGTCAGCCAGCGCGCATGATGGTGGTGCAGCGCGGTGAGGAAGAGATGGGCGATCAGGACGGTCCAGCCCACCGAATTGACCGTGATCCAGCCGAACCATGCGTCCGATATGGGCAGGCGATCCGCGCCCATATAGGCGTGCATCACCCGCAGGAACGTCGCGACGGTCATCAGCGCATAGAGGAGGTAGAGCGTCTCGCGCCGGGACCGCAGCCAGACGAGAAAGGCGAACGCGCCCGTCGCCAGGAACATCGCCGAGCTGATATAGGGCAGCTCGGCCTGGAAGAAGGCGCGGGTGTAGTAAGCTGCGGCGAGCTGGCGATAGTCGCCGATCCACAGCGTGGAAAGCGCGCCGCCGATGCCCCGGACGTGGCGGATGCGGATCAGCAGGTCCCTGGGCGGGGCGCTTTCGGCGGCTTCTTCCAGCGGTATCCACAGCGGCCGGTTCGAACCGTTCCACTGGAGATTGGCGTGCGTCTGGTAGAAGAGCCGCCCGTCGACATAGATGGCCAGCTCGCCATCCGTCTTCCAGCGCGGGATGTAGAGATAGGCGCCGCTCGGCGCAGACTGCGCGGAGTCGAGCGTGAAATGATACCAGGTCGTCTGGGTGGGCAGCAGCCCGGCGTCGCCGGCACCCGGCAGCATGCGCGGCCGGAGCGCATGGGGCAGGGCGACGTCCTGCCACCGGCCCGGCAGCGCGCGCCAGTCAGCGGTGCGCGACGGTGGGGGATAGCCCTGGGTATATTGGACCAGCAGCTGCGCGCGGGTCAGGTGAATGCCCTGCGGCCGGGATCCGAGATAGAGGGCGACGAGGACCAGCGTCGCCAGTCCCGCATAGGCGAGGAAGGTCCGCAGCGACCTAGAGAATACCATGGTTGCGGGCCTCGAAGATCGCTTCCGCCTTCGAGGTGACCTCGAGCTTCTGGTAGATTCGCCGGACGAAGGTCATCACCGTGTTGCGCGAGACCAGCATCAGCTCGGCGATCTCGTCATAGCTGAAGCCCTTGGTGATAAGCTCGAGCGCCTCGCGCTCGCGCGGCGAGAGCGGGGAGGCGATCGGGGTCGCCGCCGCCAGCGCGGCGGCGGTGGGGATCTGGGGCACGGGCTCGGCCGGGCGGAAGCGCAGCAGGATCTGACGGGCGATGCGCGGGCTGATCGGGCTGCCCCCGGCGTGGAGGGCGCGGATCTCGTCCGCGATCTTCTCGGCCGAGCTGTCCTTCAGCAGATAGCCCGCCGCCCCCGCCTCGATCGAGGCGATCACGTGCTTCTCGTCGGCGAAGGTGGTGCTCACCATGATCCCGCAGTCGGGCCAGCTGGCATGGGCGGCGCGGATCACGTCGATCCCCGATCCGTCGGGCAGGCCGAGATCGACCACCAGCACGTCGAGCGGATCGCCGGCCAGCATCCTGCGCGCCTGGGCGACATTGTGCGCCATGCCGATCAGCTGCATGTCGGTCGAGCTGCGCACTGCCGCGGCGAAGCTGTTCTGGAAGGCGATATCGTCCTCCACCAGCGCGACCTTGAGCAGTGGCGAGGCGGCATCGGGCATCGGGACATCCTGGAGCGGCCCGCTTCCCGGGGCGTGGCCGTGGCGGCGATCGGATGGGCGCGCGGCGGCGCCCGGTTTTCGCGCTCTTACCATTCGAACCGCCCCGGGCTTGTCCCTAGAAATAGCGACATACGCAATATTTCATGCTCGTTACAATTTGTTCCGGAGCCCTGCCCCGGTTAATGTGACATTTCCCAGGTCGGGCACAAACGAGAGTCGCGTCATGCCAAGCCCGGAACCCCTGACGCCCCTGCTGGTGGCGGAGCTGGTCGGCGGTATCTACGAAGCCGCGCTCGATCCGTGCCTGTGGCAGCGGCTGGTCGATCGCGTCGAGGAAATCTACCCCGAAATCACCGTCGCGCTGTTCAGCCATGAGAGCCATCTCCCTGCGGCCGCGCTGACGGTGACGGCCAATTATTCCGACGCCGCGATGCGCGACTATGCAGCCCATTATTTCTCCAACAGCCCCTATGTCGATTTCGTACCGCGCAACGGCATCGGCCAGCCGGTGCGGACCGAGGCGATCATCCGCGAGGAGGAGCTGTTCCGCACCGAGCATTACAACGACTTCATGCGCGTCCACCGGATCGGCCATCACGGCACCGGCATGGTGCTCGAGCGCGAGCCGGGCGGCTGGGCCTCGCTCTCCTTCGCCGACCGGCGGAACGACACGGCGCGGCGCGAGCACCAGATGCAGCTGCTCCGGCTGCTCGCCCCGCATTTCGGCCGCGCGTTCAAGCTGCGCCGCACGCTGATGGACGCGCGCATGGCGGGGATGGCCGCGCAGGCGGTGTTCGACGGCTGGATGCACGCCGCCCTCGTGCTCGATCGCGAGGGCCGGGTGATGACGATGAACCGCCGCGCCGAAGCGCTGGTCGCGCGCGGCGAGGGCGTCATGCTCAATCGCTTCGGCCAGCCGCGCAGCTTCGACGACAAGTGCAGCCGCGCGCTCGACCTGGCCTTCGCCGCCTGCCGCGCCAGCGCGGACGCGCCGATGGAGGCGAGCGGCGAGCTTTCCGGCGTGATGCTGCCGCGCCGCAGCGGCGGGGTGCCGCTGCACGCGATGCTTTGGCCCATCGCCACCGCGGCCGAGTTCGGCCTGCCGAGCCTGCCCGGCCAGGTGCTGCTGGTCATATCCGACCCGGACGACACGCCGCCCGGCGCGGTCGCCTGGATCGCGCGGCGCTTCGCCTTGTCCCCGGCGGAAGAGAAGCTCGCCGACGCGGTGATCGCCGGCGTGCCGCTGAACGAAGCGGCGGAGAAGCTCGGCATCCAGCTCTCGACCGCGCGCACCCGGCTCAAGACGATCCAGGCCAAGACCGGTTGCCACCGCCAGCTCGATCTCGTGCGCCTGGCCATGTCGGTGCCTACCGTCCGACTCGGGTAGGGCGCGCACCGGTCGGCTTCCCCGCGAAGATGAACCGCGCCTAAACCACTACCATATGGGAGCTATTCGCTCCCGGTACGCCTGCCTAGGCACCTCCATTCCGGATCGTGTCCGCACGATCGCGGTTGGGGGCCTGTGTCGATGAAGCTGGTGTTTTCCTGTCGTGACTTGCGTGTGGGACAGGGGCGAATGGGGGAACATGGGGCGGCGATGCCGCGGTTTCGCAACGTCATTCGCCTGTCACTATTAGTAGCGACAGACGCAAAATTCCGCCTGCGGTACGATCGGCAGGCAGGATCGCTCGCCCGGGTCGTGGGGCGAAGCGGCCTCCGGGTTTCCCAGTTCCAGACAAAAAAAGGCCGAGCGATGCCGAAGGTTGCCGTGCAGCATCTCCCGAGCGGGCGGAAGACGCTTGCCATGTTCCTGCTCCTCGGGGGCACCACGCTGGCCTTGCCCGCGGCCGCGCAGGTGCTGCCCAACCGCCAGCAGCTCAATCCCGCCCAGCAGACGCCGATCCCCGCCGCGCCGCGCGGCGAGCTGTTCCGCGACATGGAAGCGGGGCCATGCCCCTTCGCCGGCAGCGACCTGAAGGTCACGCTGACCGACGTCGCGTTCCAGGGCAACAACGGCGCCCTCGCGCTGGGCGAGGACAAGCTCCGCTTCGCCTATGCCGACCTGCTCGGCAGGGAAGTGCCCATCGCCACGATCTGCACGATCCGCGACCGGGTGGCGGCTCTCTATCTGCGCCGCGGCGTGCTGGCGGCGGTGGATATCCCCCAGCAGCGCATCGCCGACGGCAAGCTGATCCTTTCGGTCACCGAGGCGCATGTCGCGTCGGTGAGCTATCACGGCGATGTCGGCCCGGGGCAGCGCCAGGTCGAGCGCTATCTCGACAAGCTGAAGGGGATGACCCCCTTCGATCTCAACGTGGCGCAGCGCTATCTGCTGCTCGCTTCGGACGTTCCGGGCGTGATCGTCCAGGCCTCGCTCAGGCAGTCGCCGGGCGGCAACGGCGCAGTCGATCTCGACATCGCCGTCTCGCGCACGCCGGTCACCGCCACCTTCGCGGTGAACGACTATGGTTCGGACTCGATCGGCCGCGACCTGGCCACCGCGCGCGTCGATTATAACAGCTTCACGCCCTTCGGCGAGCGCACCACCATCGTCGGCTATGGCACGATCTCCAGCCCCGAGCAGCGGGTCATCCAGCTGACCGAGAGCGTCAAGCTGGGCGGGGAGGGCCTTCAGGTCGACCTGTCGGGCTCGTTCGCGCGGACCCGGCCAGGCGCCGCGCTCAAGCCGCTCGATCTGCTCGGCAACAGCTTCGCCGGCAATGCCCGGCTCACCTATCCGCTGCTGCGCCACCGCCGCTACAATCTGAACCTCTCGGGCGGGCTGGAATGGATCGACCAGAAGGTCGAGTTCGGCGGCGGCGTCGCCACGCTGACCGAGGACAAGCTGCGGGTGCTCTTCGCCCGGCTCGACGGCCATCTCGCGCCGCGCGAGCTGGCCTCGCACTCGGTGGCGGCCACCGGCTCGCTCGAGCTGCGCAAGGGCATCAACGGGCTCGGCGCCACGCCCTATGGCAACCGGGTCGCCTCGCGCTTCGGCGGGCGTCCGGATGCGACGGTGGTCCGCGCCGATCTCTCGGTCGGCGGTCGCGTCATCGGTCCGGTGACCGCCAGCGTCTCCGCCAGCTGGCAATATACCGACACGCCGCTGCTCTCGTACGAGGAGTTCGCCGCCGGCAACCTCTCGATCGGCCGGGGCTATGATCCCTCGGCTGCCTCGGGCGATCGGGCGCTGGGCTCGACCCTCGAGATCAGCACCGCGCCCTTCGCCTTCGCCAAGCGCTCGGCCTTCCGGCCCTATGCGTTCCTCGATGCGGTGCGGCTCACCAATATCGGCCCGGGCGCCGACCAGGTGACGCTGCGATCGGCCGGTTATGGCGTCCGCGCGCAGATCGGCCCGTGGTTCTCGCTCGATCTCGCCTGGGCGCATCCGTTCGACCGGGTCGCGCCCAAGGCGCCCAAGCCCGCCGACCGCATCCTCGTCAGCCTCTCCGCCTCGATCTTCTGAGGGATATGCTCATGTCCGCCCCCCGCCGCCGCAGCCGCCTCTTCACCACCTCGGCCTTCGGCGCGCTCGCGCTCGCCGCGCTCTGGGCGGCGCCCGCGCACGCGCAGCTCGTCCAGACCGGCGCGACCGGCAATGGCGGCGCCCCCGTGATCGACCAGCCGAACGCCAACACCACCAATGTGACGCTGAACGGCTCGCGCACGGTGATCGACTGGAGCCGGTTCGACATAAACAGCGGCGACACCGCCAATTTCGTCTTCGCCAATCGCAGCGACATCGTGCTCAACCGCGTCAACAGCGCGACTTCGAGCACGATCAACGGCAACCTCAACGGCACGATCGGCGCCGGCGGGGCGGCCGGCGGCAATATCTGGATCTACAACGCCAATGGCGTGGTGATCGGGGCCAATGCCCGGATCAGCACCGGCGGCCTGCTCGTCACCACCGCGGCGGTGGACCGCGCGACCGATTCGAGCCCAGGCGGCTTTCTGGACGATACCGCGACCAGCTTCGGCTTCACCGGCGCGGCGAGCGGCACCGGCATCACCGTGCAGAACGGCGCCCAGATCACCAGCCATGGCGGCGCGATCGCGCTGGTGGCGCCGGTGATCACCACCGAGGCGGGGTCGAGCATCTCGGCGCAGGACGGCGGCAACGTGCTCTATGGCGCGGCGGCCAAATACCAGATCAGCTTCCGCCAGACCGGCGCGGACGATCTCGACCTGCTCAGCTTCGAGGTGGCCAGCGGGGCCGATGGCACCGGCGATGCCAATGCGCTCAAGCTCGGCGGCGCCACGAGCGGCAACCGGGTGTTCGCCGCGCTCGTCTCCAAGACCGGCGTCATGTCGAGCCTGCTGCTCACGGGCAACCTGACCGCGACGACCGCGGCGCTCGACGAGACCGGCGCGATCGTCCTCACCACCGGGCACAATATCGTGAACGGCGCGGCGGATGCGGCCGCCGTCGCGGGCAATGGCGGCGCGGATATCGCCAGCGGCAACTTCATGGATTTCACCGCGCCGGCGATCTCGATGCTGTCCAGCGGCTCGATCACGGTCGGCACCAACATGAACGCCGCCGGGGGCACGGTCGACCTTGCCGCCGAGGGGGTGCTCTGGAGCAATATCGGCGCGATCACCACCGGCACCTTCACGGCCCGGTCCGGCGGTTCGATGCAGTTCGGCGGCTCCAACCAGATCGCCAAGATCAACGGCATCACCGCCGGCGGCGACATCACCTTCTACAACGGCCTCGGCAGCACGGAGATCGCCGGCGACATCGTCTCGTCCGGTCGCGCCAACCTGAACATCGGCCAGGCCAGCGGCAGCGGCCTCATCCGGGCCGGCAGCGCCATGCTGTCCGGCGGCGGCGCCTACAACCTCGATAGCGCCGCCACGCTCGAATATGTCTATGCGATCACCAATGATCTCACGGTCAACAGCACCGGCGACCTGACGCTGAACCTGAGCGGCAGCGCGAACGACCTCGGCTATAAAGTCATCCTCAACGCCGCGAACGGCGCGATCCGCCAGACGGGCGGCGCCGGGCTGGTCGGCAGCGTGGTCGCCAACGCCCTTGGTGAGATCGATCTCGCCAAGGCCAACAGCTTCACCAGCCTCATCGCCAATTCCGCCGATGGCGAGCGCATCACGGTCAACGCGACGGGCAATCTCGACTTCAAGGTGAACACCTTCTCGGTCGCGCGGTTCACCGTCGGGGGCGATGCGACTTCTTCGGGCACGAACGCACTGAACTCCGGCGGGCTGTTCGTGACCGCGGGCGGCGCGATCAACCTCAGCTCCGATGGCGGCTACACCGAGTTCGGGGATCTGAGCGCGGGCGGCAACATCACGCTCGCAATGGACGGTAATCTCGTTCTCGGCGGCGTTATCCATGCGGGCAACGCGCTGTCGCTCACTTCGCGGGGCGGCGCGATCCGGCAGACCAGCGGCACGATCAGCCTGGGCACCAGCTTCACCCTCAACGCCGTCACCGGGATCGACCTGAACCAGACGGGCAACCATCTGGGCGACCAGAGCCTTGTTTCGGACGTCACCAGCGGCACCGGCAGCAATGTGCGGATTCGCGGCGACGCGATGAAACTCTACCTCCACGGCGCGCTCGGCAATGTCAGCCTGTATGGCGAGAGTGGCGATGTCGTCGTGGGCCCCGGCCTCACCGCCAGTTCGCTGACCGCCGAGGCCGCTCACGACATCCAGATCGGCAGCAATGGCAACACGGTCGCTGTCGACACCTATCATCGGCTGATCGGCACCAACGTCTCTGTCTATAACAACGGCGACTTCACGGTCGACGGGGATGTCGGCCGAGCGGGCGTCGGTCGGGTGGAGCTGGTCGCGCCGAACGGCACGCTGACCCAGGCCGCCGGCACGATCTTCGGATCTGACATTTCACTCCGCGCCACCTACGCGATCAAGCAGGACAGCGGCGCGAGCGTTCAGGCAAGCAATGGTGTTTTTGGGGCAATTGCCGGTACCGACCTGCTGTTAACCGGCGCGAACCAGTTAGGCGATTTCCCCTATTTCAGCTGGGGCACAAACGCCGACATCACGATACGCTCGGTCGGCAATCTGTACTTCGATACTAGTAATTTTGACATGTGGCTCGTTCCCGTCCACGCGCTCAAGCTGATCTCGGACGAGGGTTCCGTCGGCGCGTACGGCTTCACCGCCGACACGCTGAACGTCCAGGCGCATGGCGACATCACGCTCGACGATGCGACTTACGCCGTGAACAAGGTCGGCAGCGTCACCGGCCTGACGAGCGCGACGGGCAATATCAGCCTTAGAGAAGCCGATGGCTTCGACATCAATGGCGATATCAGCGCGGCGGCGGGCAACATCACCCTCCGGTCCGACGGGGCGATCGAAACCTATTCGGGCGCGCTTTCGCTCGGCGGCACGCTGGCGGTAACCGCCGGCGGCGGCGCATCGCTGACCGGGGCCGGGGCCATCAAGCTCGGCGCAGTGAGCACGTCTGGCGGCAACAATTTCTACCTGGGCAACGACGGCGATATCGATCTGACCGGCGCGATCAACACCGGCACTGGCACCCTGATCCTGTCCACCACCAATGGCGCGATCACCAGCAATGGTGGCACGATCTCGGCCTGGGCGACCAATGCCTATGCCGCAGGTGCGATCACCCTCGTCGGTTCGGGCTTCGCCAATTTCTGGGCGAGCTCGACGGGTGGCGGCGACATCCATCTCAGCAGCGACAATGATCTCGGCTTCGCGGCCACCACCACCGGCGCCCTCACCGTCGAGACGAGCGGGCAGGCGTACAACACCGGCGATCTGGGCGCGCATTCGGTGTCGATCACCGCGGGTACCGGAATCGGCCTGATCAACACGGGCTTCACGGTCGATGTCGGCGGCTTCAGCCACCTCTCCACCGACGACGGCCTGATCAGTGTCGATATCGACGGCGACATCAAGCTTGCCGGCGACGTCACCGCAGGCGGCGCGGGCAATACCGTCAGCCTGACCTCGCGCGGGAGCATCCTGCAGAATTCGGGCACGATCACCGGCGACATCATCAAGCTGAATGGCGCCTCCGCGATCACCCAGGCCAGCGGCGCGGCGCTGCACGGCGGCGCCCTGTCGCTCACCAGCAGCGGCAATGTGACGCTCGGGCAGGCCAATGACTTCACCAGCATCGCCGATCTCTCGATCGGTGGCGACCTGACGCTGCGCAACCTGGGCAGCATCGATCTCGATCCGACGACCGGCGGCGGCGCCACCCTGGGCGGCGCGCTGACCGTGACCTCGGACACCGGCGACATCAGTGCCGGCAATATCCTCACCACCTCGAAGCTAACCGCCACGGCGCTGAACGGCTCGATCCTGATTGGCGGGGGCTCTCATCTGATCGGTTCGCTCGGCACGTTGACGGCGGCTGGCGACATCCAGATCGGCACCGATGTTCCCGGATTCACCCTGACCGGCGACATCACCGCCACGACCGTGAATCTGCTCGCGATGAATGGCGGGATCACCCAGAACGCCGGCACCAAGATCACCGCCGGCACGCTCTACGTCGCCGCCAACAACAACATCACGCTCGACCAGGCGAATGCAGTCACCACGGTGGGCAGCCTCATCGCCAATCTGTTCACCAGTGGCCACAACATCACCTTCCGCAACGACGGCGGCATCATTCTTGACAGCCGGATCGACGCGACGGGCGGCACGCTCACGCTGACCTCGAACACCGGCGGCATCACTCAGAACAACGGCGCCGGCATCTATGTCCGCGCGAACCAGCTCATTCTGAACGCTGCTGGCTATACCGCGCTGGGCAGCACCAACAACAATGTCACGACGATCGGCGGGATCACCAATCTCGGCTGGAGCACCCTGTATCAGGATGCCGACGGCTTCGACGTCGCGGGCAACCTCACCGCTGGCGCCGGGTCCATCATATTGCGCGCCGGCAACAACGGCGCGATTACGCAGAGCGCGGGCATCATCAGCGCCGACGCTTTCGGCGCTCAGGCCGGCACGGTCACCTTCACCCGCGCGAACCAGTTCGCGAAGCTGCTCCAGACGCAGGGCAGCACCAGCGTCACGATCAACACCGTGGGCGACCTCGCCATTATACAAGGCCTCACGGGCGACACGATCTCGCTGACCTCGGGCGGGGCGATCACCCAGCAGAGCGGAACGAGCTATGTCAATGCGTACAACACCCTCAACCTGAGCGCCGTCACCGGCATCGACCTGTCGGGCGGTGCCTTTGGCGCGAACAACATCATCAATATCGGTACCCTCATCAACACGACGAGTGGCGGCATCCGCATCGCCACCAACAACGGTGGCTACGGCACCACGCTGGCCGGCAATATCAGCGCTGCCGGCCAGACGGTGACGATTTCCGACGAACTAGGCGCGCTCAACCAGACCGGCGGCGTGATCACCGCCGATACGCTGAACCTGTCGGCGACCGCCGGGGTAAACGCGACCCGCGCCAACGCCGTCACCAATCTCGGCACGCTGAGCGCGGGCGGGGCGAGCGCCTTCACCAATGCCGGCAGCTTCAACATTAGCCAGTCGATCAATGCGGCCGGCAACAGCCTGGCGCTGACCTCGACCAGCGGCGCGATCACCCAGAATGCGGGCACGACGCTCACCGCCGACACGATGGCGCTCACCGCCGGCACCACGATCAGCCAGGGCACCGGCGCCGCGCTGCACGCCACCAGCCTGTCGCTGACCAGCGGCGGTACCACGACGCTGGGCGAGGCTAACGACTTCATTACCCTCACCGACCTTGCGGTGGGCGGCGACCTGACGCTGCGCAATCTCGGCAACATCGATCTCAGTCCGATCCTCGGGGGGACCGGCGGATATCGGACGGGTGGCGCGCTCACCCTGATCTCCGATACAGGGAGCATCCTCGCCACCAACGCCGGTATCGCCACGTCGCGCCTGACCGCGAGTGCGGCGGGTTCCATAAGCCTCGCCGGCACGATCGCCTCGCTCGGCACCATCACCGCAGGCCAGTCCATCCTGCTGACCACCTACAATGGCAACATGGTGCTGACCGGCAACGTCACCGGTCAGAGCGTCAGCCTCTACGGCAATAGCGGGCTCAACCAGACCGGCGGCATCATCGATGCCGACCGGCTCAACGTCATCACCACCGGCAATATCTCGTTGACCGGGGCCAACCAGATCGACGTGGTCGGGCGGCTCGACACCGATCAGTACGACAGCGGCACCGGCCACGACATCACGCTGCGCAATGTCGGCGCGATCGTGCTCGACTATCAGATCGAAGCGCCGGGCGGCACGGTCACGCTGACGTCGGACACGGGCGGGATCAGCCAGACCAGCTTCAGCAACCTCTTCGAGGCCGGCACGCTGAAGGCCAGCGCGGCGGGCGACATCGTGCTCGATCAGGCCGGCAACGACATCGATCATCTCGGCGCGATCCGCAGCACCGGTGGCAACGTCACCATCGTCGACAGCAACGCCTTCGACCTTACCGGCCAGGTCCGTGCAGCCGGCGCGCTCACGCTTACTTCGGGCGGCGCGATCACCACCAATGGCGGGCTGGTCATCGCGGGCAGCCTGCTCAACGTCTCGGCGACCAATGCCAATCTGGTCGCGGGCGGCAACATCCAGCTCGGCACCGTCACCACCAACGGCAATTTCGCGATCGACACCGACGGGAACCTGACTGTCGCCGGCCTGCTCAACACCAATGGCGGCGATGCGACGCTGAAAGCGAATTTCGGCACGATCGGGCGCGGCGCCAGCGGCTCAATCTCGGCCAACTCGGTTGCCGCCACCGCCCGTGACAGCATCACGCTCGATAGCACCGGCAACGCGATCATCTGGGCGAGCTCAAGCAATGGCGGTGATATCAATCTCACCGGCAATGCGAATATCTTCTTCAAGATCGACACCACCGGCGACCTGACCGTCGATGCCGGCGGCGCGGCCGGCAACAACGACAGCGTGATCGCGCGCTCGGTGGGTATCAACGCGGCCGGCGGAATCTATCTGAACGACCAGACCGTCGCCATCAATGTCGGCAGCTATCGCTATCTCACCTCGTCGGCCGGTGCGATCGACATCGAGAACAAGGGCGACATCAAGCTCGACGGCAACGTCACCGCCAACGCCCCCGGCCAGTATATCCGCCTCTATTCGAGCCAGAACTCGATCCTGCAGAACAGCGGCACGATCTCCGGCGACAATGTCCAGCTCCAGGCCGTGGGCAATATCACCCAGTCAAGCGGTGCCAAGGTGGTGGCGAACACCCTGGCGCTCACCGGCATCGACGTCTCGCTGGGCGGGGCGAACGAGATCGGCGCGCTCGACGCCTATTCGATCAGCCGCGACTTCACGCTGCGCACGGTCGGCACGCTCGACCTGGGCGGGGCGGGCAACCAGGTCGCGAACAACGGCAACCTCACGCTGACCTCGGACACCGGCAATATCACCGGCGTCTATGTCGAGACCAACAAGCTGACCGCCACCGCCACCAACGGCAGCATCGTCTTCACCTATGGCAACAACAAGATCCGCGGGCTCGGCGACCTGACCGCCAAGAGCACGAGCGGCACCGACATCAACATCTACACCGCCACCGCGCTCGGCCTGAGCGGCAACATCTCCGGCGGCGGCGTCCAGATCTACGCCGGCGGCGGCGCGATCACCCAGGGCGCGGGCGGGATCACTGCCGACCGGCTGGCGATCGGCGCGGGCACCAGCCTGCTGATCGGCGGCGCGAACAATTTCGGCACGCTGACGGACATGGGCCATGGCGTGGGCGCGGACGTTACCATCCGGAATCAGGGCAACCTGCTGCTGCCGAGCAACGGCACGGCGATCGGCACGCTGAACCTGACCTCGGACACGGGCACGATCAGCCAGACCAGCGCCCTGACCGCGAACACGCTCATCGCGCATGCCGCGACCGGCATCGGCTTCAACAGCAGTTCGAACAACTTCACGACACTGGCGGGTCTCACCACCGATGTCGGCGACATCCGCATCCGCGATACCGGCGGCCTGGCGATCGAAGGCGACATCACCGCGCCCGGCACCGTGTTCCTCAGCACCACCGGCAACATCACCACGGGCACCACCACCGTCGGCGTGGTGACCACCCCGCATGGCAAGGTCGATGCGGACAAGCTCAGCGTGGTTGCCATCAACGCCACCATCTACGCCGCGGGTGACATCAAGCTCGACGGCATCGGCGTCAACAGCGGCTTCACCCTGGTCGCCGACAACAATATCGATCTGACCGGCACCTTCACGGCCATCGCGACGAGCCTGATCGCCACGACCGGTGCGATCGCCCAGAGCGGCGGGACCGTCAACGTCACCACCGGCGCCATGGCAGCGGCGAGCAACATCACGCTCGGCGGCGACAACCGCTTCACCAACTTCATCGGCACCTCGACCGGCGGCGGCACCATCACCCTCAACAATGGCGGTTCGGGTGGGATCGTCGTGGGGCTCAACACCACCGGCAATGCCGTGGTGACCGCCGGGGGCAATCTCGCCTCGAGCGGGATCAATGTCGACGGCCTGTCGATGACCGCCGGCCATATCGACCTGACCAACAGCGTCGACGTGAACAGCTTCAGCAAGCTGGTCGCCACCTATGGCGACGTCCTCGTCTCCAATGCCGGCAGCTTCACCGTCGCGGGCGACGTCAGCGCCAGCAAGGTGGGGCTGCGCTCGGTCAACCTGCTGGCCAATGGCGGCGGCATCTCGCAGACGGCGGGCACGATCTCGGCCAATGACGTCACCCTGCGCGGCAGCGGCGACATCGTGCAGAGCGGCACGGGACGCATCGATGCCAATGCATCGATCCTGACCGGCGCCAATCTCGACCTGATGGGCAGCAACAGCTTCGGCGCCGCGACGCCCACCGTGGTCCGTGCTGGCGGCACCGTGCGACTGAACGGCGACGCGCTGTACCTGCAGTTCATGAACCCCGCGGGCGACGTCACCCTGAGCGCGGCGGGCGACATCACCGTCAACAATTTCGGCCTCCAGGCCAGCTCGCTCACCGCCAATGCCGGCGGCCAGCTTTCGGCGACGAGCAGCAGCAACCAGGTCGCGACGGTGCACGGCCTGAGCGGCACCAGCATCGATTTCGCCAGCACCGGATTCACGCTCGACGGCAACGTGACGGCCACCAACGGCGCGACGCTCACCGCGACGAGCGGCGGGATCGCCCAGACGGCCGGCACGATCTCGGCGGCCAGCGCGACGCTGAGCGCTGCCGGCGGTTCGGTGGTGCAGAGCGGCAATGCCAAGATCGTGGCGCCGAGCCTGAGCGTGACTGCGGGCGGCGACCTGATCCTCGGCGGCGCGAACGACTTCACCGGCGCCAGCTCCAGCTTCGCCTATGGCGACGGCAGCAATGTCACGCTCCGCAATCTGGGAAGCATCGATTTCGCCGGGATACCGGGCTATGCCATCAATGCGCTCTCGCTGACCTCCGATACCGGCGCGATCAGCCAGGGTGGCCCGATCGCCGCGAACAGCCTCTTCGCGAAGGCGGCGACGGGCATCGCCTTCGGCCATGCCGGCAATGCCATCGGCACCATCGCCGGGCTGACCAACAGCACCAGCGGCGGCATCCTCTTCTCCACCTTCACGAACCTGGACCTGGCGGGCAACATCTCGGCGGCGGGCCAGGAAGTGCTGCTGGTCAGCATCGGCCATGCGATGACGCAGAGCGGCGGTGGGATCGTCGCCGGCACGCTGCGCGCCACGGCATCCACCGGCCTTTCGCTCACCAGCGCGACCAACAATGTCGCCAACATCGCCGGACTGACCAACGCTGCCTCTGGCGGCATCGCCTATACCGATGCCGACAGCTTCGACATCACCGGCGACATCAACGCGCTGAACGGCCAGTCGCTCTCGCTCACCACGATCGCTGCCAACGCCAATGTCCGGCAGAATGGCGGCCTGATCACTTCGGGCGCGATCAATCTGAGCGGTGGCCAGAGCTTCAGCCTGCGCGGTTCGGGCGGGATCTGGAACAGCATCGCCGGGGTCGGCAACGTCAACACCGCCGCGCAGATCTACACCAGCGGCAATGTCGCGCTGACCGGTACGATCAGCTCGCCCTATTTCGAGCTCTGGAGCCAGGGCGGCAACATCACGCAGAGCGCCGGCCAGATCCTCTACGCTCCGGGCAATTTCCTCGACCTGCGCGCGAGCGGCATCTCGCTGACCAGCGCCACCAACCAGCTGGGCAGCGTAGACGCACTGATCGCCTACAATGGCGGCGGCATCACCGTCGTCTCGGACGGCAATACCCGGTTCGGCGCCGTGGAGGGCGGAACCGCCTCGCTCACCGTCACCAATGGCAGCATCGGCAACCTTGGCGACTATGTGAATGTCGATACGCTGAACGCAGCGGCTTCCGGCACCATCAACCTGGGCGGCCGGATCGGCACGCTGGGCAACGTCACCGCGGGCGGCGACGCATCCTTCCGGTCCAGCTCGAGCCTCAGCGTCAACGGCACGATCAACCTCGGCACCGGGCGCCTGTCGCTCGGCACGGGCGGCACGCTTTCCCAGCTCGGCGGCGCGATCACGGCGGGCGGGCTCGACGTCACCGCCGCCGGTGCGATCACCATGAACGCCAACAACGATGTCGGGACGATCTATGGCCTGGCGACGCAGAACGGCGGCATCTCCTATTCCAGCAACAGCGGCTTCGCGCTGGGCGGCGACATCACGGCCGGCGGCGGCAATGCCGTCTCGCTGAACGCCAACCTGGGCTCGATCAACCAGAATGCCGGCATCATCACCGCGGCCCGGCTGGACGCGAGCGCGGGCAACCAGATCGTGCTGACCCGGGCGAACCAGGTCGGGCAGCTCGGCGATCTGACCGCGGGCAATGCGGTCAGCTTCACGGTGCGCGACGATCTTACGCTGCTCGGCACCATCTCGGGCAGTTCGGTAACGCTCAGCTCCACCGACGGCGCGATCAGCCAGGCCGGCGGCGCGATCATCACGGCCAGCCTCTCGGCCTATGCCAGCACCGGGCTCGACCTGTTCCGGGCCAACAACGTCACCGCGCTGGGCGGGCTCAGCACAACCAGCGGCAATCTGCGCTTCCGCAACAGTGGCGATATCGCGCTGACCAACATGACGGTGGGCGGCAACCTCACGCTGGTCTCGGATAGCGGCGCGATCCGCCAGAATGTCGGCACCATCCTGACGGTGGGCGACACGGCCACGCTCACCGCGGATGGCGGCATCCGCCTGGACGGCAACGCCAACGCGGTCACCCGTTTCGGCGCGGTCCGCAATCTCGGCTCCAGCGGCGACATCACGCTCGCCAATGCCGGCGACCTGATCCTGACCGACGATGTCGGCGCGTTCGGCCAGCAGCTGGCACTCTATTCGAACAGCGGCGCGATCCTGCAGCAGGGCGGCACGCTGACCGGCGACAACCTGATCGCGCATGCGGATGGTGCGATCACCCTTGGCGCGGCCAACAATACCAACCCCTTCGGCAGCATCGAGCTCGTATCGACCACCGGCGACATCCGCTTCCGTTCGGCGAACTCGATCAGGCTCGGCACCGTCAGCACGCCCGGCCTGCTCTCGCTCACCTCGGACACCGGCGGGATCAACCAGATCGCCGCCATCTCCGCCGGCGCCCTGACCGTCACTTCGCTCGGCGGCGACATCCTGCTCGGCCAGGCCAATGCGATCGGCACGGTGAATGACGTCACCACGAACGGCCGCTTCACGCTGAACGCCAGCGGCAACCTGACGCTCGACGGCGAGATCTCGGCGCCGGGCCTGGTGAGGCTCATCGCCGCCGGAAACCTCACCCAGACCGGCACCGGCGTGATCCGCTCGAGCGAGCTTCAGGCGACGAGCGGCACGGGCGCGACCAACGGCATCAGCCTGCTCAACCGCAACGACGTCGCGTTGGCGACGCTGAACTCGAACGGCAAGGACCTGCGCTTCCGCAACACCGGCGATTTCGCGCTCGGCAACATCAGCGCGGCCGGCCATATCGTCGAGATGATCTCGGACGGCGGCGCCGTCACCCAGCAGGCCGGCACTTCGATCGTCGCCGGCATCTTCTCGGCCACCGGCACCAATGTCGTGCTCGACAATAGCGGCAACCAGATCAGCCGCATCGGCCTGATCTCCACCGGCTCGAATCTCAACCTGCGCAACGGGACGGCGCTGCAGATCGACGCGATCGACGCCGGCAGCCACAACGTCACGATCAACAATGGCGACAATCTCACTGGCGGCAACATCACCGCCGGCACGCTGACGCTGAACCTCGCCGGCGGCTATGTCGACCTGACCACCGCCAACCATGTCGCTTCGCTCGGCGGGTTCAGCGGGGGGCAGCTCTCCTTCACCAATGCCGGCAGCTTCACCATCTCGGGCGCGATCCAGAACGGGATGTACCAGAGCTTCCTGACCAGCCAGAGCGGCTCGATCTCGATGGCGGGCGGGGCGGTCAACAGCGGCGGGATCACCGCCCAGGCGGCGACCGGCATCTCGCTCACCGGCAATATGAGCTATGTCTATGGCGCGACCGCCACGACGGGCGACGTCTCGATCCTCTCCACCCTGCTGGATATCCAGGGCGATATCAGCGGCGACACCGTCACGCTCGGCGGCACGGCGAATGGCGGCTATGTCCGCCAGACCTCCGGCTCGATCACCGCGAACAAGCTGATCGCCACCGGCTATGCCTTTGTCGACCTGAACGGCGCGACCAACCACATCGCCTCGCTCGGCGCGCTGAGCAGCCCCAATGGCTATGTCAAGATCGCCAGCCTGGATGCGGTCACGCTGACAGCCGATGTCGATGCGGACGACACCTTCACGCTGAATGCCGGCGGCGCGGTCCGCCAGACGGGCGGCCGGATCAACACCGGCTGGCTCAGGGTGAGCGCGGCGGGCGATATCGATCTGGGCGCGGCCAACCAGATCGACGCCGGCAGCGACGTGATCCTGGCGGGCGACGACGTCACCTTCGTCAACACCGGCACCTTCACGATCGCCGGCATCACCGCGGCGAATGGCGGGGCGATCGACGTCCGTTCGATCAACGGCAATATTTGGCAGTCGGGCGCGATGACCGGCGGCTCGATCACCGCCTCGGCGCATGGCTCGCTCTCGCTCGACAAGGCCAATGCGATCGGCACCGTCGGCGCGCTCAGTGCCGGCACCGAGCTGACCTATAACGGCGCGGCCGCCTATGACCTGACCGGCGCCATCACCGCCGGAACCAGCGTCACGCTGAACGGCGCCGCGGGCATCAACCAGACCGGCGGCACGATCACCGGGCAGACGCTGAGCGTCGACGCGGACAGCGCCGACCTGCAGCAGGCCAATGTGGTCGGCCGGCTCGGCACGGTCACCACCAGTGGCGACTTCCTCTTCCGCAATGTCGGTGACGTCGCGCTGTGGGGCACCGTCCATGCCGGCAGCACGCTCGGCCTCTATTCGGATACCGGCAGCGTCACCAACCCGGGCGGTCTGTTCACCGCCAACATCCTCGACGTCACTGCTGCGGGGAGCGTCGAGCTGCTCGGCGGCAGCTTCAATTATATCGACAGCCTGACCTCGCAGAACGGCGACATCACGCTCACCACCAGCTCCAATATCTTCAATGCCGGCCGGATCGCCGCCGGGAACGGCACGGTGGACCTGACCGTCGGCCGCATCACCGCCAACTCGGTCAAGGCGAACCTGCTCAATATCGACGCCACCGGCGGCGATATCGAGCTGACCGGCGACAACGTCATCGCCCATCTCGGCAATCTCTCCGGCGTCAATATCTCGCTGGCGGTGGGCACGACCGACATCACCGGCTGGCTGAACGGCACCGGCAGCGTCGCCTTTGTCCGCTCGGCGCTGGCGACCGACTTCGCGCTGACCATGGCCAGCGGCGGCGTGATCACCACGCCGATGATCAGCCTGAGCAACACCGGCACCGCCGGCACGGCAACGCTGAACAACATCTCCGGGGCTGGGCCGCTCGAGCTGAACTTCAACTTCAACGGCAATGCGACGGTCTCGGCGACCGGCAGCGCGGTCACCCTGAACAACGCGACCGTGGACGGCAATTTGTTCGTCCGCGGCACCAGCGTCACCGATAGCGGTGCCGGTGCCGATATCAGCGGCACGCTCGGCGCCACCGCCCTTGCGGGCAATATCAGCCTGTTGTTCGGCACCGATCGCGTCGGCCAGTTCGGCAATCTCTCGGCGGGGAGCGGCACCGTCTCGATCAGTGCCGCGAATGTCAGCCTGACCGGCAACGTCATCGCGGCGGGCGCCTTCAGCGTGGCCGCGACCAACGGCTCGGTCACTCAGTCCGCCGGCTCGCTCATCAGCGCCGCGAGCATTACGGGTTCGGCGACCGGCGACATGCTGCTCGGCGGCAGCAACACGATCGGCAGGATCAACGCGCTGAGCGCGGGCGGCGACCTGACCTTCAAGACCAGCGGTGCCCTCGACATCGCCGGCGCGCTCACCGCCGGCACCAGCTCGACCATGACGCTGATCGCGGGCGGGGACATCAACGTCGCCGGCGCCGATCCGATCACCGGCGGCACGTTGAACGTATCCACGCCGGGGCATTGGGCGAATTTCTACAATACGCCGATGTCCCCGCGCACCATCCGCTTCAGCGCGCTCGGTGACGTGAGCGCCAGCAATTTCCAGCTGTACAATGACGGCGCGATCGACCTCGCCGGCGATATCGTCGTGACCATGGGGGCGGTGATCGATGCGACCGGCCAGATCACCCAGTCGGCGGGTGCGCTGACGGTCGATCTGCTGGCGCTCTACGGCTATGGCGTCGCGGCCAACCGGCAGAACCAGGTCCAGAGGCTGCAGGGCGCCGCCAATAGCGGCACCGCATTCAGCTTCACCAACGCCCAGGACCTGCGGCTCATCGGCAACCTCGGCTCCGGCGACGTCACGCTGAACATCGACGGAAATCTGACCGCCAATGCCGGCATCTATGCCTCTGGCAACATCCTGATCACTGCCAGCGGCGGCTATGCGCGCGAGCTCTGGGGCAATAAGGTCACTTTCAATGGCGGCGCGAACGACCTGAGCATCGGCGCCATCACTACCAGCGACGATGTCTCGGTGACCGGCACCGGCAACGTCACGGTCGGCTCGCTCTCCCTGTACAGCAACAACGACGCCGGGGGCGATGGCTTCAAGGCACTGATCTCGGGCAGCAACGTCACGCTCGGCGCGGCGACCGGCTCGATCACCAGCGCCAACGTCGTCGACTATGGCGTCGGCGCCACGCCAGGCCTGGTCAAGATCCAGGCCACCGGCAACGCGACGCTGGGCGTCGATGCGATGTACAACACGGCGGTCGCCATCTCCGCGGCCGGCGATGTCGATGCGCGGTCGCTCGGCCGGCTGCTGCTCGGCACCGTAGCGGGCGCGAACGTCACGCTGGTCGCCAATGCCGATGTCCAGGCGAGCTCGATCGCCACGCCGGGCACTTATTCGGTCAGCGGCGGCGACATCGGCCTTGGCGCGCTGACCTTCGCGAGCGGCAACCCGCTCGATGTCGTCCCGCTCGATGCCTTCGTCACCGACACCCAGGGCGACCTGGCCCTGCCGGGCGCGTTCGGGGCAAGGCGGAACCTCACGATCACGGCGGCCGGCAACATCACCGGCGGGCAGGTGGATGTCGGCACGGGCACGCTCTCGATCACCGGCACGGGCATCGCGCTCGGCCGGGCGAGCAGCAGCTTCGGCGATGTCGAGCTCAATGCGGGCATCGGCACCGTCGATATCGGCACCGTCTATGTCGCCGGCGACTATAGGCTGAGCGGCGGGGCCCTCTTGAACGGCGCGCTGGCGCCGGGCGGGGCCCGGGCGGGCATCTGGACCCTGACCAGCCTGGGCGCCGTCGACATGGGCGGCCGCACGCTGGAATATGGTGGCGACATCTCCTTCCTGGTCTCCGGCCTGCTCGGCAACGGCACGATCCGTTCGCTTTCCGGCTCGGTGACCGGCTCCGCCATCGCGATCCAGGCGAGAGAGCTGCTCGGCGCGACGGGTGTCGATGTGTCCACCACGGCCGGCAACTTCGAGGCCTTCCATGTCGATGGCGGCACCGGCGACGCCCGTGTCGCGAGCGCGGGTACCCTGAACCTGACCGGCAGCATCGAAGCCGGTGGCGATGTGCACCTGTCCACCACCGGCGGCGGCGGCATCACCGCCGGCTATGCCAGCGCGGGCGGCAACATCACGCTCTACGCACAGGGCGGGGACGCGATCCTGCGCCAGGCGAAGCTCACGGGTACGGCCGGCGACCTGATGGTGCAGAGCACCACCGGCGACGCGATACTGGGCGCGAACGACTATTCCGGCATCGGCAACGACATTTATTTCGAGCGCGCTTCGGGTTCCACCGGTACGGCCAAGGTCCTTGGCGATACCGGCGCCTATGTGAATCTCGACCATTCGGGGGCGCTCACCCAGGTCATGGGAGCAAGCGCCGCGGTCAACGTGCTGGACGGCGACCTGTCGATCGGCGAACTGAAGGCCGGTACCGGCAACGCCAGCGCCTATCTGGAGGACGGCGCGCTCACCGTGAACATGGCCCTGGGCGACAGAGTCGATCTGAAGGCCCGGAACGGCGACCTGATCCTTGGCGGCGGCAGCATCACCGCCAATGATCTCTATCTGACCGGCGGCAACCTGGTCGATACCACCGCCGTCTCCATCCTGACGGCCGACCGCTATCTCGAGGTCAACGGCGGCGAAGTGCGGGCGGCCTCGCTCGGCTCGGGCGGCGATGTGGTCGTGAACAGCTTCACCGGCGCGATCACGATCGACGAACTGAACGCTGCCCGGGACGCCTCGGTCATCTCCGCCGGCAATCTTGCGATCAACCGGGTCTCGCTTGCGGGTGGCGGCCAGTTCGCCGGGGGCGGCAGCGCCACGGTGCGCAGCCTGACTGCGGTCGACGGCTTCGCGCTCGTCGCGCAGGGCAATGTCACGCTCGGGGCCGATACCGTTGCCGCGATCGATGTCGCGAACTCGGTCGTCACCGGCGGCACCCTGGGCGGCTGCGGCTGCGGCACCGGCGGCGGCACGGTCGCTTCGCTGGGCGGCGACGTGACGATCAACCTGTTCGGGCTGACCGGCGTGTTCGACACGATCCAGTCCGACGGCAACAGCAGCGTCACCATCCAGTCCGGCAATCTGGGGATCAACTTCCTCCAGGGCCATGACGTCACGCTCAACGCCGGCACCGGCACGATCGAGCTGAACCTGGCGCCGGTCGTGGCGCATGACTATACGCTCACCGCCGGCCATTTCGCGGGCAACAGCTTCGCATCGCTCGGCACGCTGGGCGGCTCGCTCAGCATCACCGACACGGCCGGCGACTTCGACTTTGGTTCGACGGACTTCGCAGCCGCAGGTTCGGTCTCGATCCGTGCCGCGCAGGGCCAGCTGCATGTCCGCAACGTCCAGGCGGGCAACGCGATCAGCCTGGCCGCGGGCGGCGACCTGACGCTGGCCGGAGCCGCGCTGACCGGCACCGGCGCCAATGCGTTCTCGCTGAGCGCGGGCGGCAACCTGACGTTCGGCGCCGCCGATGCCGCGTCGATCACCAGCGGCAACGCCTTCTCCAATGCCGGCACGTTGCTGGCGGGCAAGAGCCTGGATGCCGATGGCCAGCTGGCGATCAATCTGTACCGGGCCGACGCGCTCGGTGCGGTCGATGGCGGCACGGTGGAGGCCAGGGTGCTCACCGGCAATCTCGCCATGGGCGATATCAACGCGGTGGGGGCGATCGCGATCGCCGGACCGTCGGGCACGCTCACGCTCGGCGACGTGACCACCAGTGCCGGGCACATCAACATCGCCGGCCAGGGCGACGTGACCACCGGCGACATCTCGGGCCGCTTCGTCGTGAACCTCGGCGCGAGCACGGGCAGCCTGCGCTTCGGCAACCTCGCCGGCGGCGACGTTGCGCTCGCGGTCGCGGGCGGGATCACCGGCGCCAGCGTTTCGGCCAGCACGCTCGGCGTGGTGGCGGTGAACGGCGGCGTCGACCTCGACCAGGGCGGCAGCGGCTCGCATGTCGCCAGCCTGGGCATGGTGACCGTCAACAATGGCGGCTTCAAGCTGCGCAACCTGCAGGACCTGGGCCTGGACGGCGTGGTAGAGGTGCACGGCACGCTCGACCTCCAGGTCGCCGGCGCGCTGACCCAGAACAATTACTACATCATCGCCGATCGCCTGCAGGGCGGCGCCACCGGCGCGGCGCTGCTGACGGGCGGCAACAGCATCGCCGAGCTCGGCCAGTTCGCCAGCAACGGGCTGAAGCTCACCAGCAATATCGGCCTGACGATCGACGGCATCGTCCAGGGCAATGGCGGCGCGGTGACCATCGCCTCGCATGGCGGCATGACGATCTCGGCCAATGGCCGGATCCTGTCGTCGGCGGGCGGGGATGCGATCACGCTCGCCTCGGACGGGCTGTTCACCAATGCGCGCGGCGCCGATGCGCTGGCCGCGTCGGCAGGCCGCTGGCTGATCTACACCCAGACCGGCGGCAATTTCGGCCATTCCGATCCGAACAACAATTTCGGCGGGCTGGCGGGCACCAGCTATTATGGCGACTTCTATGATTTCGGCGCCGGCACCTTCGCCACCGCGCCGAATGCGGGCAACCGCTTCGTCTATGGCTATCGCCCGCTGCTGACGGTCACGCCGGACAGCTTCCACGTGACCTATAACGGCGCCGTCCCGGTCCTCACCGCGACGATCACCGGGCTGGTGAACGGCGACAGCGCGGGCGGGGCCTGGTCGGGGGCAGCCGCGCTCAGCGGGGCGGGCCGCAATGCCGGCACCTATGCGGTCTATGCGGCGCTCGGTACGCTGGCCTCGGAGATGAACTATGCCTTCGCCTTTGGCGCGGGCACGGTCGTGGTCGATCCCCGGGTGATCAGCGCGATCCTCACCGCCGACAACCGCGTCTATGACGGCACCACCAACGCCACCGGCAGCCTGACGCTGACCGGCCTGGTAAGCGGCGACCAGGTGGCGGCGAGCGGCGTCCTGGCCTTCGACAGCAAGAATGCGGGCACCCGCACGGCCACGGCGAGCGGCATCACCCTCTCGGGCACGGACGCGGCTAACTACGTGATCGCCAGCACCAGCACGACCGCGCTGGCGGATATCATCGCCAGAACGATCACCGCCACGCTGACCGCCAATGGCCGGACCTATGACGGCACCACCAGCGCCACCGGCACGCTGGCGCTGAACGGCCTGATCGGCAACGACCAGGTGGCGGCGAGCGGCGTCCTGGCCTTCGACAGCAAGAACGCCGGCACCCGCACCGTCACGGCGAGCGGCATCACTCTCTCGGGCGCGGATGCGGGCAATTATGTCGTCAGCGGCTCGGCGACCGCGCTGGCGGACATCCTCGCCAAGGCGATCACCGCCACGCTGACCGCCAATGGCCGCACCTATGACGGCACCACCAACGCCACCGGCAGCCTGGCGCTCAACGGCCTCGTAAGCGGCGACCAGGTGAGCGCGAACGGCAGCTACGCCTTCGACAACAAGAATGCCGGCACCGGCCACACCGTTACGGCGAGCGGCATCGCCCTTTCGGGCGCGGATGCGGGCAACTACACCGTGGGCACCACCGCGACCGCGCTGGCGGACATCATCGCCAGGACGATCACCGCGACGCTGACCGCGAACGACCGCACTTATGACGGCACCACCAGCGCCACCGGCACGCTGGGCCTGAACGGAGTGATCGCGGGCGACGCGGTGTCGGTGAACAGCACGGGCATGGCCTTCGACAGCAAGAACGCCGGCACCCGGACGGTCACGGCGAGCGGCATCAGCCTCTCGGGCGCGGACGCGGGCAATTATGTCGTCGCCGCGACGGCGACCGACCTGGCGGACATCCTGGCCAGGGCGATCACCGCGACGCTGACCGCCAATGGCCGCGTCTATGACGGCACCACCGCCGCCACCGGCACGCTGGGCCTGAGCGGCGTCGTCCTGGGCGATCAGGTCGGGGTGACTGCCAGCGGCATCGCCTTCGACAGCAAGAATGCCGGCAACCGCACCGCCACCGCGAGCGGCCTTGCGCTGAACGGCGCCGATGCGGCGAACTACACGATCAGCGGCACCGCCACCGGCACCGCGACGATCGCCCAGCGCGCGATCACCGCCACGGCGACGGCGGACAGCCGTGCCTATGACGGCACCACCGGCACCACCGGCCGGATCGCGCTCACCGGCGTGATCTCGGGCGACACGGTGACGGGCACCGCCACCTATCGCTTCGCCGATGCCAATGCCGGGACCGGCCGTGCGGTGCAGGTGAGCGGGCTGGCGCTGACGGGCGCGGATGCGGGGAACTATGCCGTCAGCCTGTCCGGTGCGCCGGTGATCGCCGACATCACGCGCCGCGCGGTGAGCGTGACCGCGCAGGATGCGACCAAGCTGTTCGGCCAGCCCGATCCGGTGTTCGGCTATACCGTCTCCGCCGGCTCGCTGGTGAACGGCGACGGCTTCACCGGCGCGCTGGCCCGTATCGCCGGCGAGCAGGTGGGCAGCTATGCGATCGGGCAGGGGACGCTCGCGCTGTCGGCCAATTATCTGCTCACCGTGATCCCGGGCACGCTCGTGATCAGCTTCACCCAATCGGGCGCCGATGCCAGCGACGCCCTCAGAATGCTGCGACTCGGTGTCGGCGGCGGCTTCTCGCTCAACCAGAACCCTTCCCGGAATCTCGAGGGCGATGGCGAGCGTGAGGGCGCGGGCGACGGCGACAAGTAGCAAGAGAGCCCGCGCGGTCCGGCCGCGCGGGCTCTCGGCCCTTTTCGGGGGGCGGGCGCCGCGCGAGCCGCGGCGCCCAACGAAAACCGGCCCGGCGCATGCGGGCGCCGATTAACCTGGATCAATCCCTCGGTCGCCGATCGGCGTCCAGGCGCAGCGTCAGATCGGCCCAGCCATGGCCGTGGCGCAGCATGTGCCGGGTCAGCCGCTCATAATGCTGGACGAAGCGCCGGACCTCGGCATCGGACATCGGCCCGCGTGCGGCGCGCTCCTGCTCGATCCGCCAATCGGCCACCACTTCGAAGCCGGGCGCCTCGAGGAAGACGAGCTGGTCGATCCGGGCCCAGAGCGCCTGATAGGGGCCGGCCAGCTGCGCGTTCACCCAGCGCCGCCAGCGGCCATCCGCATCGTGCATGCGCTCCAGATCGTTGATCGGCGCGGCGAGTTCCGCCGCGACCTGCGGCCGCGCGCCCAGGCACCAGCCCTCCAGGATCAGCATCTCGGCCGGCCCGGCCACGGGTTCGGGACTGCCGGGCTCGTCGCGTGCCTTGTCGAAACGGGGGAGCAGGGTGGGGCCGTGCGCCAGCGCTTCGATCGCCGCCAGCCCGGCGGCGACGTCATGGGTGCCCGGCACGCCGCGCGTGCGCAGCAGCGGGTGCACGGTCTCGGCGAGCCGTTGCCGGGCGGCTCCGTCGAGATAAAGGTCGTCGAGCGACAGCACCGGGCAGCCGAAACGGGCGGCAAGGGCGCGCGCGACCGTCGACTTGCCGCTGCCCTGCGCCCCGGCGATGCCGAGCACGAAGGGGCTCCGCGCGCCGGGTCGGAGCCGTGCGGCGATGATCTCGGCCGCGGCGGGGGGAGGCTGCGCGATGTCCATCGATCTGCTTCTTAGCTTGCGCACTGCCAGCGCTGTCAAATATGGCTTGCACAGGCCGGGGCTGCCTCCCGGCGGGGAAAGTGATGTCCAGCCGTCCCACGATCAAGGAAGTATCGAAGATCGCCGGCGTGTCGTTCAAGACCGTCAGCCGCGTGCTCAACAACGAGAAGCATGTCAGCGAAGAGACGCGCCGCCGTGTCGAGGAAGTCGTCGCGCGGCTCAACTTCCGCCCGAGCCATGCCGCGCGCACGCTTGCCGGGCGCAAGTCGTTCCAGGTTGGCCTGCTCTACGACAATCCCAGTCCCTATTACATCTATCACGTGCAGACCGGGGCGCAGCAGCGCTGCACCGAGCTGGGCTATCGCCTGCTGCTCCAGCCGATCGACAGCCAATCGCCCGATCTCGTCTCCAACGTGCTCGCGCTGATCGACGAGACGCATCTCGACGGCCTGATCCTCTCGCCGCCAGTGACCGAGGTCGCGGCATTGCTTGACGAGCTCGACCGGCGCGGGCTGCCCTATGTCCGGATCGCGCCGGGTGCGCGCAAGGATGCCGGCATGTCGGCATCGATGGACGATATCGCCGCCGCGCGCGAACTGGTCGGGCATCTGATCGGACTCGGGCATCGCCGCATCGCGATGATCCGCGGCCTCGACAGCCATGCCTCCTCGGCGGATCGCCTCGCCGGCTACAAGGCCGAGCTCGCGGCGCATGGGATCGCCTTCGATCCGTCGCTCGTCGTCGCCGCGGAGAATGACTTCGCCTCGGGTGCCGCGGCCGCGCGCGAGCTGCTGGCGCGCAGGGAGCGGCCCACGGCGATCTTCGCCGGCAATGACGACATGGCGGCCGGCGCGCTCGCCGTCGCGCATGAGAGCGATATCGACGTGCCGGGCCAGCTCTCGATCGCGGGGTTCGACGATTCGGATCTGGCGCGGGCGGTGTGGCCGCCGCTCACCACCATTCGCCAGCCGGTGCAGGAGCTCGCTTCCGCCGCGGCCGAGCTGATCCTGGGCGGCAATGCGCCCCAGCCGCGGGTCACGCTCGACCATCAGCTGGTGGTGCGGGCGAGCACGGGGCCGGCCGCGCGGTAACCAAGGGCTGTCCCGCCGCCGGACAGTGGTTAACCATAGGTAGTGCTGGCGGCAAAGGTTAAGAAGTCGTTAACTGCTGGCCATGCAACGCCAGCTCGTCATCGAGGGCTACGCGCCCCGCCGCCACCCTTTCCGCCGCCATGTCCGCCGCGCCGTGGCGCAGCAGCGCAAGCTGCGGGACGACAGCGACGTGAAGCTCTTCGCGCTGAGCTTCACTGCCTTCTTCGTCTGCTTCTTCACGTTCATTGCCTGACGGCGGCGGCACGGCCCGGTGCCGCCCGGGTTCAGCGTCGGCTGAGCTGCTTCAAGGCAGCACGTCGGGCGCGTGCGGCGCATCCTCGGCCTTGTAGAGCCGGTTCGCGCACCAGGCCGAGGCCAGGCAGAGTGCCACCACCACCAGAATGCATTCGGCCACGCCTATGCCGGGGATCTTGCTCACCCCGAAGATCCCGACCGATCCGAACACCATGAAACCCGAATTGACGATGTTGTTCGCCGCCACGGTGCGCGCGGTCTGCGATTTCTCGACGGTGGTGGTCAGGAAGGCGTAGAGCGGCACCACGAACATGCCGCCGGTGATCGCGATCGCGATCAGCAAGCCGAGCACCGCCCAGCCCAGCGGCATCATCACGAACTCCGCGGTCTTGATCAGCGGCCCGTCATGCACCGGCCAGAAGCGCGCGACGACATAGAAGCCGATCACGAACACCATCATCGTCAGTACCGAGCGGACGGCATATTTCGCCGAGACATGCCCCTTGAGCAGCCGGTTGATGATCACCGATCCGATCGCGATGCCCACCGAGAAGATGCCGAGGAACACGCTCGCCACGTCCTTCTGGGCGTGGAACACGTTCTTGACGAGCGGGGGGAAGAGCACGCCGAGCACGGCCGCGATCGTCCAGAACACGCTGATCGCGATGATCGCGAGATAGAGGCGGCGGATGTGCATGGTGGCCGAGATCAGCCGCCACGAGGCGCGGAAGATGTTGAAGTCGATCTTGAGCTTGGTCATCGGCGGCGCGGCCGGGATGCGCAGCGAGGCGAACCAGCCGACCGCCGCGACGCCGATCACCGCAAAGGCGGCGGCCTTCGCGCTGATCACGCCGCCGGCGATCGTGCCGCACAGGATCGCGATATAGGTGCCGGCCTCGACCATGCCGGTGCCGCCCAGCACTTCGTCTTCTTCCAGGTGCTGGGGCAGGATCGCGTATTTGATCGGGCCGAAAAAGGCCGAGTGGATCCCCATGCCGAGCAGCGCGACGAGCATCAGCTCGAGATGCTTGAGGAAGATGCCCGCGGCGCCGACCAGCATGATGCCGACCTCGGCGGCCTTGATGATCCGCATGATCTTCGCCTTGTCGTACGTATCGGCGAGCTGGCCGGCGAGCGCGGAGAAGAGGAAATAGGGCAGGATGAAAATGCCGGTCGCGATCGCGCTGAACCGGGTCTCATCCTCCACCGAGTTGAAGATCTGGTAGGTCGCGAAGAAGATCATCGCGTTCTTGAACAGATTGTCGTTGAACGCGCCGAGGAACTGGGTGACGAACAGCGGCAGGAATCGGCGCTCCCGCATCAAACCGAGCGCACCGTGCATAAGCTGACCTTCACCTCTGAACGCGGGTTTTCCCGCCGATTGACGCGTGGGCATAGCCGAGCGGCATGCATGGCGGCAATCGGTTAATGGCCATCGCCGTCATCGGCGTTCGCAGGCGCGCTCGTCCAGTGTCAGGGCCAGGCCCCGTGCCGACCCGTGGACCGTGTCGCCCACGCGGCAGCCGAGGCGCGCGATCGGGACTCGCTTCGACCCAAAGGCGCCTTCCGGCGTGCGGGCGGTGATCATGACCTCGTTGGGGTTCCATTTGGGGTTCGCATCCGGCGCGATGCTGACCACCACGGCCCATGCCTCCCGCTTCGGTTGCGGGGAGCAGGCGGTGAGCAGGATCGCCGCGAGCAGGGCGTAGCGCCTCATCCCCCGCACGACTCCCGCACGATCAGGTCCGTCGGCAGCCGCTCGGCGCTGGGATCGGGGGAGGGATCGAGGATGCGCGAGACGAGCTGGCGGCCGGCCTCGAACGTGTCTTGCCGGATGGTGCTGAGCGCGGGGGTGGAAAGCCGCGCGAGCAGCATGTCGTCATAGCCGACCACCGATACGTCGCTCGGCACCGATACGCCCGCCCGGCGCAGGGCGCGGATCGCGCCCAGCGCGATGAGGTCCGACGAGGCGACGATTCCGTCGAAATGAAGGTGACGCCGCAACAGCCGGCTGATCGCCGCATCGGCCGATTCCAGCTCGAAATCCACCGGCACCACCAACTTGGGGTCCATTTCCAGCCCGGCTTCCTTGAGCGCCTCGTTGTAGCCGCGCTTGCGCTGCATCGATTCCGGATCGGTGCCGCCCAAAAACAGGATCGCCTTGCGACCCAGCCGGGCGAGGTGCGCGGTGGCGCGGCGGCCGCCAAGCTGATTATCCGAGCCGATCGAGCAATAGAGCTGCCCCGCCATCTGCGCGCCCCACACCACGAAATTGGCGTTGGATTCGGTCAGCTGGTTGAACGCGTCGTGGAGCATGGACTGGCCGAGGAAGATCACGCCGCTCGCCCGGCTGGTGGTGGTGGTGGCGACGAGGTCCTCATAGTTCGCCGGCGTGGTGTGGCTCACCGTGAAGTCGCAATCGCGCGCGCGCGCCGCCTCGCCGATGCTGGCGAGCAGCTCGAGGAAGAAGGGGTGCGAGAGCGGCAGCGGCCGGCCGCGCATGAAGGGCGTGACGATCACGATCGTCCCCTCGGCCCCCACCGGCGCCGCCGGCATATAGGGCCGGAAGGGATAATCATGGTCGCGCGCCAGCGCCCAGATCTTCTGCTTCGTCCGCGCGCTGATCAGCGGATGATCGTTGAGCGCCCGCGAGACGGTCGAGATCGATACGCCGGCCAGCTGCGCGAGGTCCTGCAGCGTCGTATTGTTGTTGCTACTGCTGCCCATTGTGCCCAAGCTTGAGGAAAGCCGAATACGGCCAGTTTAAAACGGTGAGGGGGGAGCATTGCAAGCTGGCGACGCGAGCGATGCGCCGCGCGTGACGCGGCTCAGCCTGCTGCAGATCTGGAACATGTGCTTCGGTCTGCTGGGCATCCAGATCGTCTGGGGCCTGCAGAACGTCAATACCAGCCGCATCTTCCAGACGCTGGGCGCCGAGCTCGACGATCTCGCCATCCTGTGGATCGCCGGCCCCGCGACGGGGCTGCTCGTCCAGCCGATCATCGGCCATCTGAGCGACCGCACCCGGGGCCCGCTCGGCCGGCGGCGGCCCTATATCCTGGCGGGGGCGCTGTGCACGGCGCTCGCCCTGTTCCTGATGCCCAATGCCGCCAGCCTCTGGGTCGCCAGCCTGATGCTGTGGGTGCTCACCGCCTCGATCAACATCGCGATGGAGCCGTTCCGGGCGCTGGTGGCGGATCGGGTGCCCGAGAGCCAGCGCACCGCCGGCTTCGCGATGCAGGTGTTCTTCATTGGCATCGGCGCGGTGTTCGCATCGGCCTTGCCCTGGATGCTCGTCCATTGGGCGGGGCTGAGCGGCCGGCCCGAGCCGGGCATGCTCCCGCAATCGGTGCGCACGGCCTTCTATATCGGAGGATTCTGCCTGCTGGCGGCAGTGGGCTGGACGATCGCCACCACCCGCGAATGCCCCGCGCCGGCGCGGCTGCCCGAAGCGGCGATGCCGCCGCACGCCCTGTCGCCCGAACGCGCCGCCTCGCTGGTCCGCCATGGCATGGCATGGATGCTCGCGGGCCTCGGCATCGCCGGCACCGCCGCGCTCGCCGGCTGGAAGCGCGAGATCTATGTCGTCGCCGGCATCTGCTTCCTGTTCGGGCTGCTCCAGGCAGTGGTGGTCCGCCTGCGCCGGCTCGGTCGCAGCTCGATCGGCATGCTCGAGATCGTCGAGGACATCCGCTCGATGCCGCTGCTCCTCAAGCGGCTCGCCATCGTCCAGTTCTTCACCTGGTACGGGCTGTTCGCGATGTGGATCTATACTGTGCCCGCGCTGGCGCTGCGCCATTATGGCACCGCGGATCCCGCTTCGCCGGGCTACAATGCCGCCGCCGACTGGGTGGGGGTGCTCTTCGCCGGCTATAACGGCGTCGCGGCGCTGGGCGCGCTGCTGCTGCCCGGTATCGGCGAGCGGCTCGGCCGCCGCGCCACGCATGCCTTGTGCCTGGTGTTCGGCGCGGCGGGGCTGCTCGGCTTCCTGCTCGTCGCGGATCCGGTGGCGCTCTGGCTGCCGACGATCGGCGTGGGGCTCGCCTGGGCGGCGATCCTGTCCATGCCCTATGCCATGCTCGCCGGCAGCGTCCCGCCGGGCAAGGCCGGCGTGTACATGGGCATCCACAACATGTTCCTGGTGATCCCGCAGCTCGTCGCCTCGACGATGCTCGGGCCGCTGGTCGGCCGCATCTTCCACGGCCAGGCCGAATATGCGCTGGTCCTCGCCGCCGCCGCGCTGCTGATCGCGGCGGGCTTCGCGCTCGCGCTTCCTTCCGGCGCCGATACCGGCGCCCGGCCATAGCGCCGGCAGGGCCGCGCGCGAGATTGCGCTGCTTTGCATTGCATCGTCAGGTTGTGCAAAACTTGCATTGATTGCAAGGCAAAATTGCACTGTGCGACTCATGTGCAGGCGAGGAATTTGGATCTATTTTGGCGATATAATCATATAAAGTGTTATTTTATAATGATATATCACAAGTTTGCTGTTCGATAATTTCCCTCTTGCGGTTATGCTCAATTTACGCAAAGTTACGCAAAGAGCTTCCCGGCAGGGCCGTCGGCGTTTCCATGCCTTCGGATCGGGCGGCTCGGGGTGGATGGCGGCGCCGTAGAGCGCCGCCGGCACGTATGGAGGGTGTCTTGGGGGAAGCGCGGCATAGCCGGCTTGCGATCACGCGCAGCAGCGCCGGGCGTTGCCGCGCGCGCATTTCGCGCGATCGCATTTCCACGCACCGACAAGGGAATTGACGCGGCGCCGCGGGGCGGGGGCTCCGGGGCGTCGTGCGTGCAACAGCTCCGCAAAGGAGCGACGGAGGGAGGAAAGATGAAGCAGACCACCATCTTGCGGGGCAGCGCCTCGCTCGCCGCCATGGCCCTGATGGGGCTTGCCGGCATCGCCCAGGCGCAAACCGCCCAGGCACCGGCCAGCGCGCCCGAAACCGCCAGGGAAGACGATAATTCGCCCGCGATCGTCGTCGTCGGCGTCCGCAAGGCGCTCGAGACCGCGCAGACGATCAAGCGCGATTCCGACACGGTGGTCGATTCGATCACCGCGACCGACATCGGCGCCTTCCCGGACACTTCGGTGTCGGGCGCGCTCCAGCGCGTGCCGGGCATCACCACGTCGCGCCTGCAATCGACCGACGACTCCACGCACCCCTCGGGCGAGCCCACCGGCGTGCTGATTCGCGGCCTCACCTTCGTCCGCACCGAGTTCAACGGGCGCGACAGCTTCTCGGCCGACAGCTATCGCGGCCTCAACTTCAACGACGTGTCGCCCGAGCTTATGTCTGGCGTCGACGCCTATAAGAACCAGACGGCGGAGATGATCGAGGGCGGGCTGGCCGGCACGGTCAACCTGCGTACCCGCCTGCCGTTCGACCAGAAGGGCCTCGTCGTCGCCGGCAATGCCAAGGCGACCTATGGCAGCCGCTCCAAGGAGTGGACCGGCGAGTTCTCGGGCCTGATCTCGAACACCTGGGACACTGCGATCGGCCGCTTCGGCCTGCTCGCCGATTTCGCCCGCAGCCATGTCATCACGCGCACGGAAAGCGTGATCATGGACAAGATCGACACCTTCTGCACCACCGGCTCGACCAATGCTTCGGGCGGCGGCATCGTCAATTCGGACGGATCGGTCGCCTGCGCCTCGAACCCGTTCGGCGGCTCGGGCTGGGCCTATATCCCGGACGGCATCCGCTATTCGCAGGTCGATTATGATCGTGTCCGCCGCGGCATCTCGGCGGCGGCGCAATATGAGAACAATGCCGGCAACTTCCGGATGACTGCGCAATATAACGACAGCGAATATCACAATGCCTGGCTCGAGCGGGCCAGCCATGTGATCTTCCAGGGCGACGCCTATGGCAAGCCGTCCTTCTATCCGCGCACCGGCTCGTTCCTCGGCGCCGCGCCGGGCACTTCGGCCTTCGTCTTCGGGCCGGACGGCATGCTCCGCTCGGGCACGCTTACCCAGGCGCATGGCAGCTGGGCGGGCAGCTGGAGCAGCACCCAGGACGCGATCAACACCGGCTCGGCCGTGCCGGGCCTGCCCTTCGTCAACAATTGCGCCGCGCCTTCGGTCTGCACGACGCTGCAGGACGGCCTCTATTTCCAGAACGAGGCGCGCAACTTCGATCACCGCGAGCGGACCCAGGACCTGTCGGGCAACATCAGCTGGGATCCCACCGAGAAACTGCACGTGAATCTCGACGTGCAGCACATCTGGGCGAACACGACCAATGACGACATCCTCGTCGCGGTCGGCTCGATGGCCAACATGCAGTACAGCACGAACAGCGACGGCACCCCGCAGGTGAAGCTGCTGCCCGGTTCGAACGTCAACTACGCCACCGGCGGCCTCTCCAATCCGCACAATTACTGGATGCCGTTCATCCAGGCGCACATGGAGCATAATGACGCCAAGGAAACCGCATTCCGCGGCGACGTCGCCTATGATTTCGACGAGGGCAGCTGGCTCGACTCGCTGAAGGTCGGCGTGCGCTATGCCGATCGCAGCCAGACCGTCCGCTATTCTACCTTCAACTGGAGCCCGGTCGCCGCTTCGTGGAACTGCAACGGCCCGGGTTTCAACATCGACAACACCACCGGCGGTGCCTATCCGAGCTGCAACGCGGGGCACCCGGCCTTCAAGGGCTATGGCGCGGGCATGTGGGAGTCGGTCACCCTTGGCGACGGCTTCTACAATGGCAGCGTCTACGACAATCCGGCGCTGGTCTATATGAACCGGGCCACGCTGATGGATCGGACCCGGCTGGTGCAAGGCGTCAGCGGCGCGACCACCAATTCGCCGATGAGCTGGCAGCCGATCTGCGACCGCGCCGATGCCACGATCGAGGGCTGCTACCTCCCGTCCGAAGTGATGCACGTCAAGGAGAAGACCAAGGCCGCCTATGCGATGCTCCGCTTCGGCGGGGACGGCATGAACATCGGCGGGCTCAACGTGCGCGGCAATATCGGCCTGCGCTTCGTCCGCACCGAGATCGCCTCGGACGGCAGCGTCGGCTATCCGCTCACCACCACCTTCAACAATTATGTCCCCTGCGGCGGCCCGCTGCCGACGGGCTGGGTGGTGAACCCGATGTGCTTCGTCACGCCGGCGGTGGCGGCCTTCGCCAGCGGTGGCGGCAGCCCCAACAGCTACACGGCGAGCTATGACAACTGGCTGCCGAGCTTCAACCTCCGCCTCGGCCTGGACGACAAGACGTTCGTGCGCTTCGGCTATTCGCGGGGCATGTCGCGCCCGGACTTCGGCCTGTTGCGCAACTTCGTCTCGATTCTGGGGCCGGACCTCAACGGCAGGCCGGACTCGCCCTATCTGGTGAAGAACGGGGCGGGCACGGTGACCGGCTACAACTTCGTGTTCCGCGCGGAATCGGGCTTCCCGGCGCTGAAGCCGATCACGGCCGACCAGTTCGACCTCACCTTCGAGCATTATTTCGGCCGCAGCAGCTCGTTCACGATCGACGGCTTCTACAAGAAGCTGAACGGCACGATCGCCTATGGCGAGTTCCTGCGCAGCTTCACCAACAACGGCTCTACCCAGACGGTGCTGATGCGCGGGCCGCGCAACGGCGCCGGCGGCGGCGAGCTGAAGGGCTTCGAAGTCGCGTTCCAGACCTTCTTCGACTTCCTGCCCGGCGTGCTGAGCGGCTTCGGCACCCAGCTCAACTATACCTTTGTCGACCAGTCGGGCATCAGCAACTCCAACCTGGTGACGCAGGGCGCGCTCGACTCGGGCGGGACCGGCGGCTTCGGCGCGGGCCTCGACGTCTCCGGCGGACGCGGCGTGGTGATCGACTCGCACCAGCTGGCGGGCATCTCCAAGCACACGTTCAACGCCGTGGCGCTGTACGAAAAGGGCCCGGTGGCGATGCGCCTCGCCTATAACTGGCGCTCGCGCTTCCTCACCAACAATCTCGACTGCTGCATCGGCCTGCCGGTGTTCCAGAAGGCGGCGGGCTTCCTTGACGGGTCGCTGCGCGTCTCGCTGGCCAAATGGGTCGAATTGTCGATCGAAGGATCGAACCTGCTCGGCACCACCACGGTGTTCCAGCAGCAGATCTTCGGCGACTCGAGCGCCACGCCCAACGCCAAGCCGGTGTTCCGCGACGCGAACTGGAGCCGCGTCGACCGGCGCTTCCAGTTCGGCGCCCGGTTCAAATTCTAACTCCCCTCGGCGCCGCCGGTACCCTTCATTCCCGGCGGCGCCAGTTTTTCCATTTCACGAGCGGGTGTCATGCAACCCAGGTCGAACCCATCCCCGGCGCCGCTGCGCGTCGTCATCGTCGGCGGCGGGACCGCGGGCTGGATGTGCGCGGCCGGCCTTACGCGCCTGCTGCCGCAGACCGATTATGCGCTGACGCTGATCGAGTCCGACGAGATCGGCACGGTTGGCGTGGGCGAGGCCACGCTGCCGCATATCCGCGAGTTCAACGCGATGCTCGGGCTCGACGAGGCCGAGTTCATGCGCGCCACCCAGGGCAGCTTCAAGCTCGGCATCGAGTTCGTCGGCTGGGACAGGCCCGGCGGCCGCTATGTCCATCCCTTTGGCAGCTTCGGCGAGCGTTGGGGCGGCATCGACTTCCAGCACCATTGGCTGCGCGCCCGGGCCGCCGGCCATGATGTCGGCGACTGGTTCGACCATAGCTTCGCCGTGGCGATGTGCCGCGAAGGCGTGTTCGACCTTCCCAACGAGGACCCGCGCTCGATCCGCTCCACCTTCTCCTATGCCTATCATTTCGATGCCGGCCTCTATGCCGAGTATCTGCGCGGCTGGGCGACCCGGCGCGGCGTGCGGCGGATCGAGGGCAGGATCGTCGACGTCGCCCGCAATGCCGAAAGCGGCTTGGTGGAGAGCGTCGCGCTCCAGTCCGGCGCGCGGATCGAAGGCGACCTGTTCATCGACTGCTCGGGCTTCCGCTCGCTGCTGCTCGGCCAGGCCATGGGCGTCGCCTGGCACGACTGGAGCGCATGGCTCCCCTGCGACCGCGCCATGGCCGTGCCCTGCGCCAGCGTGGCGGGCATCACGCCTTTCACCCGTTCCACCGCCCAGGCCGGCGGCTGGACCTGGCGCATCCCGCTGCAGCACCGCATCGGCAACGGCTATGTCTTCTCGAGCAGCTTCTGTTCGGAGGAGCAGGCGCGCGCGACGGTCCTGGGCGCGATCGACGGCGCGCCGCTCGCCGATCCCCGGCTGCTCCGCTTCCAGGCCGGCCGCCGGGCGCGGGGCTGGGAAGGGAATGTCGTCGCGATCGGATTGTCCTCCGGTTTTCTCGAGCCGCTGGAATCGACCAGCATCTTCCTGATCCAGGCCGCGGTCACCGACCTTGCCAATCTGATGCCCGCGCCCGGCGGCGGCCCGCCCGATCCGCGCCTGGCGGCCGAGTTCAACCGGCTGTTCGCGATCCATTACGACCGCACCCGCGATTTCCTGGTGCTGCACTACACGGCCAATGCGCGCCATGGCGAACCGCTCTGGGATCATGTGCGCAACATGGCGCTGCCGGACAGCCTGGCGCACAAGATCGCGCTGTTCCGCTCGAGCGGCCGCGCGCCGGACTACAAGCTCGGCCTGTTCTCGCGCGACAGCTGGTTGGCGGTGCTGATGGGGCAGGGGATACTGCCCCAGGCCCATGACCGGCTGGCCGATCGCGCGCCGCTCGACGAAGTGGCCGAGCGCCTGGCGGATCTGCGGGAGCGCATCGCCACCAATGCCGCCGCCCTGCCGGCGCATGCCGAGTTCATCCATGGCTATTGCTCCGCCGCGCGCGGTTCCGCGGACGACAAGGCGGTGGTGGCATGAGCCGGCCGTTCACCGTGATCGTCATGGGCCGCGACGCTCCGCTCTGGCTCGCCGCCGCCGCGCTGGCGCGCGGGCTCGGCGCTTCGGGCGTGCGGGTGGAGGCAGTGGAGCTGCCCAGCGCGCTCGCGCCGGCGGATGCCCATGCGACCTTCCCGGCACTGGAGGCGCTGCACAACCAGCTCCGCATCGATGAGGCCATGCTGCTCCGGGTGACGGGCGGCAGCCTCACGCTCGGCCGGAACTTCACGGATATTGCCGGTACCTGGCCCGGCTTCCTCCATGCCTATGGCTCGGCGGGCACCCAGATCGGCGGGCGGGACTTCTTCGCTTATTGGGTGAAGGCGCGGGCCCATGGCCTGGGCGTGCCCCTGGACGATTTCTCGCTCACCGCCGCCGCCGCGCGCCAGGGCCGGCTGATGCTGCCCGACGAAGAGAGCGAGATCTACGGCCGCTGCGACTATGGCTATCACCTGCCGGCCATTCCCTATGCCCGGATGCTGCGCGACGTGGCGGATCGCCACGGCGTGGTCGTCCATCCGGCCGTCTCGGTCACGGCGGTGTCGGGGGAGGGGGCAGTTGCGGCGCTCGACCTGGACGGGGGGCGCCGGCTGACGGCCGATCTCCTGGTCGATGCCGGCGGGGCGCTGCCGCAGGGCGACAATTTCCTGAGCTGGCGGGACTATTTTCCCGTGGATCGCGTGCTCGCCGCCGCGGCGCCGCCCTTCGCGAACATCCCGGTCTATGCCGAGTGCCGCGCCGGTCCCGCCGGATGGACGGCGCTGCACCCCGGCCGGCCGGCGACTTTCGTCACCCATGGCTGGTCGAGCACCCATGGCGACGATGCCGAGGCATTCGCCGCTGCCGCTGCGGCATCGGGCCTGCCCCTCGCGGATGCGGTGGTTCGGCCGGTGGTTCCGGGCCGCCCGATCCTGCCCTGGCGCGGCAATGTCGTCACGCTCGGCGCCAGCTTCGATCCGGTGCACGGCGTCGACCTGCTCGGCTTTCAGGCCGGGTTGGTGCAACTGCTCGCCAACTTCCCTGCCCGTACCGGCTTCGCCGCCGAGCGCGACGAATATAACCGGGTGGCCACCGCGGCGCTGGACCGCATCCGCGATTTCCAGTCCGCGCATTATGCGCTTGCCCGATATGCCGGCCCCTTTTGGGATGCCGCGCGCGGCGGCACGGTCTCGCCCGATCTTGCCCACGCCGTGGCGCTGTTTCGGGCCCGGGCCGAGCTCGCGCCGTTCGAGGAGGAGAATCTGCCGCCCGACAGCTGGCGGGCGCTCTTCCTCGGCCATGGCGTGCAGCCCGAAAGCTGGCCGCCCGCGATCGACCAGGTGCCGCCCGAGGAAATGAAGGCCCAGTTCCGCCGCATGCTCGGCTTCGTGCGCGAGCAGGTGCTGCGCCAGCCGACCCAGGAGGAATATCTCGCCGGGCTTGCCCATGGCTGAGCCGCTTCGCCGTGCCGCCGCCGCCGAGCCGGGCCTGATCGATGGTCTGCCGCGCGTCTCGGCCCGCGCCGCGCCGCCGGCTGCCGGGCTGGCCGACCTGATCGCCGCTGGCGTGCCCATCGTCCTGAAAGGCCTGTTCGCGCATTGGCCGGCGCTGGCCGCCGGGCAGGCGGGGCAACTGCCCGCCTATCTCAAGGGGCTGGATCGCGGCGCGCCGGTGCCGGTGATGGAGGCGCCGGCGCGCACCCTGGGCAAGTTCGGCTATGGCATCGACCTGCGCGAGTTCAACTTCACCCGCCGCAGCGCCCGGCTGAGCGATGCGCTCGACCGGATCCTGCGCCTCGCCGGCGAAGAGAATGCGCCCCATGTCGCGGTCCAGATGCTGCCGCTGGCGGTGCAGATGCCCGATTTCGTCGCGCAGAATCCGATGCCGCTGCTCCCGGCCGACGTCGCGCCGCGCCTGTGGGTCGGTGGCCCGGTCCACACCCGGACGCACAATGATCGCGACCACAACCTCGCCTGCGTGCTGGCGGGGCGGCGGCGCTTCCTGCTCTTCCCGCCGGACCAGGTGGCGAACCTCTATGTCGGCCCGCTCGACAATCCGCCGCCGCTCTCGCTGGTCGATCCCGAGGCACCCGATCTCGCCCGCTTCCCGCGGTTCGCCGATGCGCTGGCCACGGCGCGGGTTGCGTTTCTCGATCCCGGCGATGCGCTCTTCCTGCCGCGCTACTGGTGGCACCACGTCACCTCGCTGAGCCCGTTCAACGCGATGGTGAACTATTGGTGGGGCGACGATGCCATGGGCGTCGAGCAGCCGCACGACGTCTTTCTCGCCGCGCTGCTGGCCTATCGCCGGCTGCCGCCCGCCGAGCGCGGCTATTGGCAGGCGATGTTCGAAACCCATGTCTTCGCCGAGGACGGTGCCGCGCATATCCCGCCCTCCCAGCGCGGGCCGCTCGGCGAGATGCGCGCGAGCGAACGCGCCGCGCTCCGCCAGCGCCTGCGCACCGCATTCCTCAAGTCATGATCTCCCCACAGGAAAGAAACCGGATGACCTCTCGCACCTTCGTCTCGCTCCTCGCGCTCGCGCTGCCCGGCACTGCCTTTGCCGGGAGCCGCGAATGCGCCCAGTCGCCGGGCAAGGTGCTCGAAGTCTGTGTCTCGGTCGAAGATGGGGCGGCGCGCTACGAAGTCAGGCGCGGCGACCAGCTTGTCATCGCGCCTTCGAATCTCGGCCTCAGCTTCGCCGGCGAGCCCCAGGCGCGCTACACCGCGATCACCGATGCCCGCCGCGCCGCTTCGGACACCAGCTGGGAGCAGCCCTGGGGCGAGCAGCGCCTGATCCGCGACCATCATAGCGAGCTCGCCGTGACGATTGCGGGCGACACCGCGCTGAACCGGGCGATGCAGGTCACCTTCCGCATCTTCGACGACGGGATCGGCTTTCGCTATGCCTATGCCGGCATCGCCGATGGCCAGCAGGTGAGCGTCATGGCGGATCGCACCCAGTTCAGGACGAAGGGCGCGTATCAGGCCTGGTGGTATCAGGGCCTGGGCCAGGAGCGTGACGAATATCTCTATACCCAGACCGACGCGCGCCGGATCACGCTGGCCGAGACGCCGCTGACACTGAAGGGCGACAACGGGCTCTATCTGTCGTTCCACGAAGCCGCGCTGGTCGATTTCCCGAGCATGCTGCTCCAGGGCGATGGCGCGGGCGGGCTCACCGCCTGGCTGATGCCCTGGCCCGACGGCGTCGGCGCGAAGAAGACCGGGCCCTTCACCACGCCCTGGCGCACCCTGTTGATCGGCACCACGCCGGGCGCGCTGGCGGACAGCCGCATCGAGCTGAACCTCAACGAGCCGAGCAAGCTCCCGGACATCGGCAAATGGTTCAAGCCCGGCAAATATGTCGGCGTCTGGTGGGAGATGCACCTCAACCGCACCACCTGGGGCAGCGGGCCGACCCACGGCGCCAACAACGACAATGTGAAGCGCTACATCGATTTCGCCGCGAAATACGGGTTCGACGGCGTGCTGGTCGAAGGCTGGAACCAGGGCTGGGACGGCGAATGGATCGATAACGGCGAAAAGTTCAGCTTCACCAAATCCTATCCCGATTTCGACCTGCCGATGCTGTCGGCCTATGCGAAGGCGAAGGGCGTCCATCTGATCGGCCATCACGAGACCGCCGGCGCGGTGGTGAACTATGAGGACCAGCTCGACGACGCGCTCGATCTCTACGCCAGGGTCGGGGTGCCGGCGGTGAAGACCGGCTATGTCCGCCATTCGGGCGACATCCTCGATCGCGAAGGCGGCAAGGAGTGGTTCGCCGGCCAGTTCATGGTCCGGCATCACCTCAAGGTGATCGAGGCCGCGGCGAAGCGCCACATCGTCATGGACACGCACGAGCCGGTCAAGGACACGGGCCTGCGCCGCACCTGGCCGAACTGGGTGAGCCGCGAAGGCGCGCGCGGCCAGGAATTCAACGCCTGGGGCCGCCCGACCAACCCGCCCGAGCATCTGACGATCCTGCCCTTCACTCGCATGCTCGGCGGGCCGATGGACTTCACCCCGGGCATCTTCGATCTCGAACATGGCAAGACGCTGCTGACCGAGCGCAACCAGTCGACGCTCGCGGCGCAGCTGGCCGAATATGTCGTGCTCTATTCGCCGATCCACATGGCGGCGGACCTGCCCGAGAATTACGAGAAGCATCGCGACGCCTTCCAGTTCATCCTCGACGTGCCGACCGACTGGGAGACGACGCGGACGCTGGCGTCGGAGATCGGCGACTATGTCGTGGTCGCCCGCCAGCCGCGCGGCGGCGGCGACTGGTATCTCGGCGCGATCACCGACGAGATGGCGCGCAAGCTGCCCGTGAAGCTCGATTTCCTCGCGCCGGGCCGGAAATACGAGGCGCAGATCTACCGTGACGCCTCCGATGCCGATTATGTGAAGAACCCGGTCGCCTATGCGATCGAGAAGCGAGTGGTAAGCAGCGCCGACACGCTCGATCTCGATCTTGCGCCGGGGGGCGGGCAGGCGATCCGCTTCAAGCTGCTGAAATAGCGTCTCACCGGCCGGCCCAATATCCTCCCGTCGTTCCCGCACAACCGGGGATCCAGAGAAAGGCAGGGCGTCCCTCTGTTACCCTGGATCACCACCTGCGCGGGGATGACGGAAGGGTAAGTGGGGTGGTACAGCATGCCCGATGCTGACGCTGCCCAACATCCTGACGCTCTCGCGCATCCTCGCGGTTCCGCTCCTCGCGGCGTTCCTCTGGTGGCCGGAATGGCGGCTTGGCTATGGCATCGCCTTCGCGCTCTACTGCCTGATGGGCATCACCGACTATTTCGACGGCTATCTCGCCCGGGCGCAGGGGACGGTCTCCAAGCTCGGCGTGTTCCTCGATCCGATCGCCGACAAGATCATGGTCGCCGCGGTGCTGCTGATCCTCGCCGGGCGCGGCGTGATCACCGATCTCCACCTGATCCCCGCGCTGGTGATCCTGGTGCGCGAGATCGCCGTGTCGGGCCTGCGCGAGTTCCTGGGCGGTATCCAGGTCTCGCTGCCCGTCTCGCGCCTCGCCAAGTGGAAGACCACGCTCCAGCTCGTCGCGCTGGGCGGACTGATCCTTGCCGGGGCGCTGCCCTTCGCCTGGCTGTGGGACACCGCGCTCGCCGCCTTCTGGCTCGCCGCCGCGCTCACGCTGATCACCGGCTGGGACTATCTCCGCGTCGGCCTGCGGCACATGGACAGCTGATGGACCTGCTCTACTTCGCCTGGGTCCGCGAGGCGGTGGGCGTGGGGCATGAATCCGTCGATCCGCCCGAGACGGTCCGCACCGTCGCCGATCTCGTCGCCTGGCTGGCCGCCCGCAGCCCCGGCCATGCCGCCGCCCTTGCCGATCCCGCGCGGCTCCGCGCCGCGATCGACCAGCGCTTCGTTCCCCTCGACGCGCCGCTCGGCGATGCGCGGGAAGTCGCGCTCTTCCCGCCGGTGACGGGCGGATGATCCGCGTCTCGATCGATCCCGCGCCGATCGAGCTGGCGCTCGAGCTGGCGGCGCTCGAGGAACGCGGCGCGGGCGGCGTGGCGAGCTTCACCGGCGTGGTCCGCGGCGATGGCGGCGTGACGGCGCTGGAGCTGGAACATTATCCCGGCATGGCCGAGGACGCGCTGTGCACCCTGGCCGAGGCGGCGATGGAGCGCTGGAACCTGCTCGGCGTGACCATCCTCCACCGTGTCGGCCGCATGGAAGTGGGCGAGCGCATCGTCTTCATCGGCACCGCCGCCGCGCATCGCCGCGAGGCGCTGGAAGCCTGCGCGTTCCTGATCGACCGGCTCAAGACCGATGCGCCCTTCTGGAAGCGCGAATGGCAGGGGGACGCGGCGCGCTGGGTGGAGGCGCGGGAAAGCGACGCGGCGGCGGCGGCGCACTGGCAATAGATATACAGGATATTACAGCTTATCTTTACGCTATGACCAAGCCGATGAACCTGAACGTGCGCGTCAGCGGCAGGCTGAGCGAGTTCGTTGCCGCCAATGTCGGCGAGGATGGCAGCTACGAGAATGTCAGCGAATATGTTCGGGATCTGATCCGCCGCGATCTGGATCGGGCCGAGCGCGAGAAGCTCGAAGCCCTCAAGGCGGAGCTGCAGCGGGCGTTCGCCCAGCCGGATAGCAGCTACAAGCCCTTCGATCGCGAGGAAGTTCTCGCGCGCGCCCGTCGCCGCTGGCAGGGATGAACCCCTATACGGTCTCCGATGAGGCCAATGCGCGTATCGACGAGATATTGGACTATACGCATGCGCGATGGGGCAAGCGACAAGCTGGCATCTATCTGGACGGACTGATCGCGCGTTTCGAGGCAATTGCCGCGCGTGGTCTCCCATGGCGGCCAATCCCCGCATGGCTTGGCGTCGAAGGCTATTACTGCCGTTACGAACGGCATTTCATCTATTGGAGAGCGATGGGGGCGGCACGGTTGGCATTGTAACCGTCCTCCACGAGCGCATGGAACAGGCGGACACGGTCCGGGCGGCATTCTCGCCCTAAGGCCGCGCCTCGGCCAGCACGTCCGCCAGCAGCCGGAAGTCGCGCTCGCGGGGCGATGCCTTGCGCCACACCAGCGCGATCCGCCGCGACGCATTCTCCGCCTCGAGCGGCCGCGCCGTGACCTGGGTATGGTCTAGGATGCCGGAATCCACCGCCATCTCGGGCAGCATCGTCACGCCCAGCCCATTGTCGACCATCTGCACCATCGTGTGGAGCGAGGTGCCGAGCATCGTCGCCTCGGCGCGCAGCTCCGGGCGGTTGCAGGCGGCCAGCGCATGTTCCTTCAGGCAGTGGCCGTCCTCGAGCATCAGCAGCCGCGTCTCGTCGATCTCGGCCGGGTGGATCGAGGCGCTGGGATCCATCTCGCCTTCCGGAAAGGCAACGAACAGCCGGTCGTCGAACAGCGACGCCGTTTCCACGTCCCCGCACGCATAGGGCAAGGCGAGCAGCACGCAGTCGGTCCGGCCATGGTGCAGCCCTTCACAGGCCTGGCCGCTGGTCTCCTCGCGCAGATAGAGCTTCAGATCCGGATAGTCGCGGCGCAGCTTGGGCAGGATGCGCGGCAGCAGGAAGGGAGCGATGGTGGGGATCACGCTCATCCGCATCTCGCCGGAGAGCGGCCGTCCCGCGGCGCGGGCCAGGTCGCCCAGCTCGTCCGCCTCGCGCAGCACCCGCCGCGCCTTCTCGACGATGCGCTCGCCCAGGGGCGTGAAGCGCACCACGCGCCGCGTCCGCTCGACCAGCACCACGCCGATCAGCGTCTCCAGCTCGCGGATGCCGGCGGAGAGTGTCGACTGGGTGACGTAGCAGCTCTCCGCCGCGCGGCCGAAATGGCCATGATCCTTGAGCGCAACGAGATACTGGAGCTGCTTGAGCGTCGGGAGATAGGTGGTCTGCGCCATTGATCGCCTGTATCGATGATTTCTGGCTTATATAGTGATTTCCTCTCAATCGTCATCCCCGCGCAAGCGGGGGCCGGAGCCAAGGGCGCAGTAGCTGCAAACCCTGGATCCCCGCCTGCGCGGGGATGACGGAAAGAGGTCAGGCCGCCTCGCTCAGCTCGTCCGGCAGGCGGATCATGTAGTCGAATGCCGAGAGCGCCGCCGTCGAGCCCGCGCCCATCGCGATCACGATCTGCTTGTAGGGCACGGTGGTGCAGTCGCCCGCCGCGAAGATGCCCGGCTGCGAAGTCTCGCCGCGCGCATCGATCTCGATCTCGCCGCGGTTGGACAGCGCGATCGCGTCCTTCAGCCACTCGGTATTCGGCACCAGGCCGATCTGCACGAAGATGCCCTCGAGCTCGATCTGGTGCTCGGTGCCGTGGCTGCGATCCTTGTAGGTCAGGCTGGTGAGTTTCTCGCCATCGCCTTCCACCGCCGTGGTCAGCGCCGAGGTGATCACCTTCACGTTCGGCAGGCTGCCGAGCTTGCGCTGCAGCACCGCGTCGGCCCGCAGCTGGCTGTCATATTCGATCAGCGTCACATGCGCGACCAGCCCGGCCAGGTCGATCGCCGCCTCGACGCCCGAATTGCCGCCGCCGATCACCGCCACGCGCTTGCCCTTGAACAACGGGCCGTCGCAGTGCGGGCAATAAGTCACGCCCTTGTTGCGATATTCCTCCTCGCCGGGCACGCCCATCGTCCGCCAGCGCGCGCCGGTGGAGAGGATCACGGTGCGGGCATGCAGGCTCGCGCCGCTTTCCAGCACCACTTCGTGCAGCCCGCCTTCCTGGCGCGCCGGCACCAGCTTCGCGGCGCGCTGGTGGTTCATGATATCGACGTCATAGTCCTTGACGTGCTGCTCCAGATGCGCGGCGAGCTTCGGCCCCTCGGTATGCGGTACCGAGATGAAATTCTCGATCGACATGGTGTCGAGCACCTGGCCGCCGAAACGCTCGGCGGCGATGCCGGTGCGGATGCCCTTGCGCGCGGCATAGATCGCCGCCGCCGCGCCGGCGGGGCCGCCGCCGACCACCAGCACCTCGAACGGCTCCTTCGCCGCGATCTTCGCCGCGGTGCGCCTGGCGGCGCCCGTGTCGATCTTCGCGACGATCTGCTCCAGCTCCATCCGGCCGCTGGCAAAGGGCTCGCCGTTCAGGAACACGCTGGGCACCGCCATCACCTTGCGCGCCTCCACCTCGGCCGGGAACAGCCCGCCGTCGATCGAGACATGGGTGATGCGCGGGTTGAGCACCGCCATCAGGTTGAGTGCCTGCACCACGTCCGGGCAGTTCTGGCAGGAGAGCGAGAAATAGGTCTCGAAGGCGAAGTCGCCGTCCAGGTTCCGCACCTGCTCGATCAGCTCCTGCGCCGCCTTGCTCGGATGGCCGCCGACCTGGAGCAATGCGAGCACCAGCGACGTGAATTCATGCCCCATCGGGATGCCGGCAAAGGCCACCGCGACATCGGTGCCGGTGCGGCGGATCTGGAAGCTGGGCTTGCGCGCATCGTCGCCGGTGCGGACCACCGTCACCTTGTCCGAAAGCGCGGCGATCTCGCCCAGCAGCTCCGCCAGCTCGCGCGACTTGGCATCGTCGCCCAGCGAGGCGACCAGCTCGATGGGTTCACGGATATTCGCGAGATAGCCCTTGAGCTGCTGGGTCAGGTTGGCGTCGAGCATGGCGGAAACTCCACAGAATTCGGATACAAAACGGCCCGGGACGAGGGATGGTGTTCGTCCCGGGCCGCATGGTGGCGCCCGCAAGGGGGCTGGCAGGCGCCTGGGGAATCAGATCTTGCCGACCAGGTCGAGCGACGGCGCCAGCGTCTCGGCGCCCTCTTCCCACTTGGCGGGGCAGACTTCGCCCGGATGCGCGGCGATGTACTGCGCGGCCTTGATCTTGCGGAGCAGCTCGGTCGCGTTGCGGCCGACGCCCTCGCTGGTGACCTCGACCAGCTGGATCACGCCTTCCGGATCGACGACGAAGGTGCCGCGATCGGCCAGGCCCTGGCCTTCACGAAGCACGTCGAAATTGGTCGACAGGACGTGGTTCTGGTCGCCCAGCATGTAATAGTTGATCTTGCCGATCGCGGGCGAGGTGTCGTGCCAGGCCTTGTGGCTGAAATGGGTGTCGGTCGACACCGAATACACCTCGACGCCCATCTTCTGGAGCTGCGGATAGATGTCCGCCAGGTCCTCGAGCTCGGTCGGGCACACGAAGGTGAAGTCCGCCGGGTAGAAGAAGAACACCGCCCACTTGCCCTTCGTGTCCGCGTCCGTGACGGTCACGAACTTGCCTTCCTTATAGGCCTGCGCGGTGAACGGCTTGATGGTGCTGCCGATGAGAGCCATTGCTTGGTATTCCTCCAGAACGGGGGTTGTTGTTGCAATGCGGCAGATAGAGTTGCTGCGTCGCAATGTGAAATTGGAAAGCCCGTTCGCGATGATCGGATAAATCGATCAAACTTTGTGGATTGATCGATTGGATAGTGGTGACGCTCAGGCAGTCTGCTCAAAGAGTTTCGAGCGCCGCTCCATCTTCCGTCGGCCGAATCAAGCTGCGATCGAATGTCACGAAGCTGTCGGCCCCCAATTCGGTGGCAAGAGCGAAATGAAGCAGGTCAGCGAAGTCGCCCTTGGATCGATATGCCGAAACGGCGGCTGCCATTGCGGCCTCCGAAGCGACAATGACGCCATTTTGCCCGCACAGGGCGGCGAACCCTGCCGCGATGCGATCGCGTAGCATGCCGTAGCGGGCCCTAAGTACCTATTCGGTTTCGAGTAGTACCGTCGGCAGGATCAGCACTTCGCCCGAGAGCAATATCTCTTCGGCGACGGCCACCTGTTCGGGGTTATCGCGTGCGATCAATCGGACGAGCAGGTTGGTATCAAGCGCCCTCACCGGATCAGTCGGCGCAGATCGTCGTCCGAGAGGCGGCTGATCGCTTCGATCGGCTGCGCGGGGGCCGCGGGCGGAAGTGCGTGCAGGTCTGCCAAGCTCTTGGCGGGAAAGGCGCGACTGACTGGACGCCGCCGCAGCGTTATTCCGTCGGCCGTCTCGATCAGTTCCAGCGGCGTGCCTGCCCGCCAAGCCAGTCGTTCGCGCACGTCCTTCGGGATGGCGACATCCCCACTTGGCGAGATTTGCGTGCGTGAATTCATGCCCTCAGGATAGGGTGCGTGAGCGGGGCCCGCAAGCACTGCCCTCAACGCGCCAGCGCGACGTACACCGAATAGGCGCTGGTGACGGTCAGCAGCGTGCCCACCAGCGTCATCAGCGCGCGGGTCGGAACCCGTTTCGCCAAGAGCCCGCCGAACGGGGCGGCGATCAGCCCGCCGATCAATATGCCCACGGTATGCAGCGAGAACGCGGCCCAGCCCAGCGTGGCGATGAACGCGGCCGAGACCGTGGCGGTGAGGAAGAACTCCACCGTGTTCACCGTGCCGATCGTGGTGCGCGGGCTGGCGCCCTGGACGAGCAGGTTGCTCGTCACCACCGGCCCCCAGCCGCCGCCGCCGGCCGCGTCGAGGAAGCCGCCGGCCAGGCCCAGCGGCTCGATGATCTTGGGCTCGCGCGGCTCCACCTTGCCGCGCCAGGCGCGATAGAGCAGGTAGACGCCGATCGAGGCGAGATAGGTCATGACGAAGGGGCGGGCGATCGACGCGTCGATGTTGCTCAGCACATAGGCGCCCAGCACGCCGCCGATCACGCCGGGGATCAGCAGCCGGCCGAACAGCTTCCAGTTCACGTTCTTGTGCCAGATATGGCTGGCGCCCGAAGCGGCGGTGGTGAAGGTCTCGACGGTATGCACCATCGCCGATGCCTGGGCGGGCGGGACGCCCATCACGCTCACCAGCAGCGTGGAGTTGATCACTCCGAACGCCATCCCCAGCGCGCCGTCCACCATCTGGGCGGCGAAGCCCACGGCAATGAACGGCAGCAGGGCGGAAAGGTCGATTCCAAAGATCATTCGCACCTTGAAGTTTGGGCCGGGACGGAATGGATGACGGCCGCGACGCGTTCCAACAAGATACATAGTGTTTAGCGCGGCAAAGCCTGGGATGGGCCGTTCTGGAAATCGGAGGGATCATGCACTAAATGGACGCGGCAAAGGGGAACCGGCCATGTTCCAGCGTCTTAAGGCGTATCTAGATTCCATCCGCGCCCGCGATCCCGCGCCGCGCAGCCATGCCGAGATCCTGCTCTATCCGGGCGTGTGGGCGCTCGCCTATCACCGGATCGCGCACGCGCTGTTCCGCAACCGCCTGTTCTTCCTCGCCCGCGTCGTCAACCACTGGTCGCGCTTCGTCACCGCGATCGACATCCATCCCGGCGCGAAGATCGGCCGCAACTTCTTCATCGACCATGGCTTCGTCGTGATCGGCGAGACGGCGGAGATCGGCGACGACGTGACCATCTACCAGTGCGTCACCCTGGGCGGTACCAGCCCGGACAATGGCGTGGGCGGCAAGCGCCACCCGACCATCCGCAACGGCGCGATCCTGGGCTCCGGCGCCCAGGTGCTGGGGCCGATCATCGTGGGGGAACGCGCCCGCATCGGCGCCAATGCCGTGGTCACCCGCGACGTGCCCGAGGGCGCCGTGATGGTCGGCATTCCGGCCAAGCCCACGCTGGTCGAGGCGCAGAAGTGGCAGAAGGATTTCGTGCCCTATGGCACGCCCTGCAGCGAGCTGTTCGATCCGCAGACCCAGAAGCTCGAGATCATGCGCTGCGAGCTGGAGGCGATGCGCAAGCGGCTCGATGCCGTGCTGGCCGAGCGCCGCGAGCAAGGGGAGCAGCGCGACAGCGCCTAGATGGGTACCGTAACCCCGCTCCCTATCGGACGTCCCGGCCAGGTCGGCTTCGAGCGCCCGGAACTCACGCGCATTCTCGATCTCTACGGCCGCATGGTCGCCGCCGGGCATTGGCGCGACTATGCGATGAACTTCGATACCGATGCCGCGATCTTCGCCGCTTTCCGCCGCGCCGCCGAGCGCCCGGAATACCGGATCGAGAAGCGCCCCGCGCTGCGCAACCGCCAGGGCATGTGGGCGCTGGTCAACGAGAGCGGCATGATCCTGAAACGCGGGCACGAACTGGGCCCGGTGCTCGCCCCGGTCGAGCGGCGGCTGATGAAGCTGGTCGAGGAGTGAGAGGCTGGAGGCCGGGGGCCAATATTCTCCATCGTCCTCCCGCATTCTCCCCGTTATCCCCACTTCTCCTCCGTCATCCCCGCCTGCGCGGGGATGACGGAGGTAGCTTCGAGGGCTTGTTTGGGCTCTCACCCGGTACTGGGTCGGGGTGACGGATAAGGATGTCGCAGACGCCCACTTGCGGGATGGCCGGGCCCTCCGCGCCGCGCTATGCCGGCGAGCCAATCGAAAGGGGATTGTCGTGACGAATGGCGTGAAGCTCGAAGGCCAATGCCTGTGCGGTGCGGTGCAGGTGCGGGTCGCGCCGTCCGAGCCGCATATCGGTGCCTGCCATTGCGGGATGTGCCGGCGCTGGGGCGGCGGCCCCGCCTTGTCGCTCAGGCTGGTGCCCGACCCCGAGATCGAGGGCGCCGAGCACATCGTGCGCTATCCGTCCTCCGATTGGGCGGAGCGCGGCTTCTGCCGGACGTGCGGCACGCATCTCTTCTATTTCTACAAGCCGCAATCGGGCTATTCCTTCCAGGCCGGCCTGTTCGACGACCTGCAAGGCCATGACCTGGCCGAGGAGATCTTCATCGACGAGAAGCCGGACTATTACGACTTTGCCGGCGAGCGCGAGCGGATGACCGGAGCCGAGGTGATGGCGAAGGCCGGGGTCAGCGGCACCTGACGTCGCGCGCTTTCGGCGATCGCCCGGATCAGCGCTCCCAGGCCGCCGGGACCGGACTCATGCCTCCGGTCTCGCGGATCACCACCAGAGTCTCGAAGGTCCGCACGCGCTCGTCGGCCGAGAACAGCCGGCGGACCAGGTCGTCATAGCTTTCCATGTCGCGCGCGATGACCCGCACCGCGAAGTCATGGTCGCCGGTGACGTTCCAGGCCTCCATCACTTCGGGCTCGGCGCGGAAGATCTCGAACATCTCCGCCACCGTGTTGGCATTCTCGCGCTCCAGCGTCACCAGCACGATCATCGACAGCGGCCAGCCCAGCGTCCTGGGCCGCACCACGGCGATCTCGCGCTCGATCACGCCAGTCTCGCGCAGCCGGCGGATGCGGCGATAGCAGGCGGGGGCGGAAAGGCCGACCTTCTCCGCCAATATCGCCACCGGCTGCTGCACATCGACCTGAAGCAGTTCGAGCAGCTTCAGGTCGAACGAATCGAGCGATTCAATCTTCGTCATCGCGGCAGCATAGGTCGATAAAGTTTATCGCATAACCGCAAAAATAAACCGCTCTTATCGACGGAAACCCCTATCTCTCGGGGCGTTCCTTCCACATCCAGTTCGAGTACCGCCCGATGAGCAGCGTCGCCGCCCTGCGGCCTATTTCCTCGCGCCTCGATGCATTCGGCATCGGCGCACTGTTTCTGTCGATGTTCTCGGTGACCATCGGCGCGACCTTCGCCAAGCAACTCTTCCCGCTGGTCGGCGCGGAAGGGGCCACCGCGCTGCGCCTGGTCGTCGCCGCCGTGATTCTCTCGGCGATCTTCCGGCCGTGGCGATTGCGGCTCGATGCCGGCTGGCGCTCGCTGCTGGGCTACGGCCTGGTGCTCGGGGTGATGAACCTCAGCTTCTACAAGGCCCTGGCCTATATTCCGCTCGGCATTGCCATCGCGATCGAGTTCACCGGCCCGCTTGCGGTCGCGGTGCTTACTTCGCGCCGGCGGATCGACTTTCTGTGGATCGGGATCGCGGTATTCGGCCTGTTGCTGCTCTTGCCGGTCTGGAAGGGCGCGGCGCATCTCGACTGGCGCGGCGTCGTGCTCGCGCTGATCGCCGGCGCCTGCTGGGCGGGCTATATCCTCACCGGCCGCCATGCCGGCCAGGCGCACGGCCCCGCCGCCGCGGCCGGAGGCATGCTGATCGCGGCGCTCCTCGCCCTTCCCATCGGCGTGGCGCATGCCGGCGCGGCGCTGCTGCGGCCCGAGGCGCTGATGCTCGGCCTGCTCGTCGGCATCGTCTCCAGCGCCATCCCCTATGCGCTCGAGATGATCGCGCTGCCGCGGCTGCCGGCCAACAGTTTCGGCACCCTGCTCAGCGCCGAGCCCGCGGTGGGCGCGCTGATGGGGTTGCTGCTGCTGGGCGAAGTGCTCACCGGCACCCAGTGGCTCGCGGTCTTCCTGATCGTCGTCTCCTCGATCGGCACCGCGATCAGCGCCCGGCCCGGCGCGGCGATCGAGCAGCCCTAGACGGGAAAAACCCTCCCGCGCCGGGGGCGCGGGAGGGGTAGGGTTTGGAAAGCCGGGCTGGGGACCTTGCTCTCCGCGTGAAGGCCTATGTCAGGATCAGGCCGTCACGATCTGGGTGGGCGGCAGCCGCTCCTCGAGCCCGCCGAGCAGGCCGACGACCCGACGGCGCACCGGCTGCCAGAAGGCCGAGAGCAGCAGCAGCGCCGATCCGATCACCAGCGCGGTGAGCGCCGCCGCCAGCTCGACCGCGCCGGTCGCCTGGAACAGCGCATACATTGCCCAGAGGACATAGATGAGGCTGGAGACGAGCAGCGCGCGGCGGTCGACCGCCAGCGCCACGAAGGCGAAGACCAGATAGAGCGCGATCACGATCGCCGCGGTCGGCCCGGTCACCTCGCCATCGAACACGCCGAGCATGTGGAACACCGGGTGCGCGATCAGCGGCGCGGCGGCGAGGTGCAGCCAGAAGGCCACGTCCGAGCGGCGGGTGCGGCGCTCCAGGTCGCTCATGTCCCAGCGCATCGCGAAGAAGAACATCGCCACGCCCGCGACGAGCAGCATCTCGTTCACCCAGTCCTTGGCCTGAGGCGCGAAGGCGAGCACCAGCGAGACGCCGACCCCGACCAGCGCCAGCGCGCCGGCCGCCACGGTGATCGGCACCATGAAGCGTTTCCAGTGGATCCAGGTGGCGGCTGCGGTGAGCAGGCCCACCACCGCGGCGACGCCGCCGGCCAGCTGCTGCTTCTGCAGGTCGCTGGCGAGGTGCATCTGCTCCTCGATCCAGGGGATATTGGCGGCGAAGATGCCCGAGAGGCCCGCCGCGACGCCGCCGGTGAAGCCGAGCAGCAGCAGGATCGAGGGGAGCGCCATGCGGCGGCGCGCGGTGAAATATTCGGCAAGCATCCAGCTCGTCGCGGCGACGGCGAAGCCCCCGCCGATCATGTTGCCGCCGACGACGCGCTCCTCCGGCCCTGCGCCGATCAGCATCACTCCGAAATAGGCGCCGATGCGCGCCGCGGCGACCAGGATCAGCGCGGCGGCGATCGCCACGAAGATGTCGTTGAAGCCGGTGAGCAGCTTGAAATGCTCTTCGTCCACCGCGGGCGCCGATCGGCGCTCGGCGACATAGTTGCGCAGCGCATTGGCGGCGGCGGGGGAAAGCGCCCCCGCTTCCACGGCACTGGCCAGATCGCTTTCGCTGTACATGGCAGTTTCCTCCTGTGGGGAGGTTCTACCATATGTGTATTAGTGATGCAACACGGTGAGTCAGTTATCAGTCGAGCATCATCTGGTCGGTCATTTCGATCTCGCGGCCAGGCACTTTGCTGACCACCACAATGTGGTGCTTGCCGTCGATGTCGAGCCTCCGCGTCACGTCGAGCATGCCCGCGCGCAGCCGGAAACGATGCGATCCCGCGGCAACGTCCCGGTGGAGCGTGGCGGTAAGGCCGGTGGATGGGCTGTCCGCGGGAAATTTCCCATCGAAGACCAGCCTGTCGTCGATCCAGAATTGGAAGGGCGTGGCACCGTGCAGGTCGAGGAACAGGATCGAAGCCGGCATTGCCTCGCCCGCGCGCATGTCCCGTGCGGGTGCGGCATTCGGCGCGATCGCCAGGAGCGCCCCGGCGAGCGCGGCCCGCATGCTCATTTCTGCAGCTTCCCCAGGATCAGCATGGTCTGCTCCGCGCCCGAGCCCGGCACGATCTCGCCGGTCCGGTCGGTGATCTGCGCCCATTGCGCCTGCACCGCCTCGGGCGTCAGCGCCTCGAGCCTGGCGCCCTGGGTCAGCGTCACATAGGCGGCCTGGACCACGCCGCCGCCCGCGCCGACGATCTGGTTGGTCGGCGCGTCCTCGGAGACGAGGAACAGCGCGGCGGGGGCGACATTCTCGGGAGCGAAGGCCTTGAAGGCTTCCTCGGGGAACAGGTCCTCGGTCATCCGCGTCCCCGCCACCGGCGCGATCGTGTTGACCTTGATCCCGTATTTGGCGCCTTCGAGGTAGAGCGTCTTGGTCAGCCCGGCCAGGCCGAGCTTGGCCGCGCCATAATTCGCCTGGCCGAAATTGCCGAACAGGCCGGTGGAGGAGGCCGTCATCAGGATGCGGCCGTAATTCTGGTCGCGCATCGTCTGCCACACCGCCTTGGTGCAATTGGCCGAGCCGATCAGATGGACGTCGACCACGAAGCGGAAATCGGCGGGCTCCATGTTGACGAAGCTCTTGTCGCGCAGCACGCCGGCATTGTTGATCAGGATGTCGATCCGGCCCCATCTGGCCTTAGCCGCCTCGACCATCGCGACCATATGATCGTAATCGGTCACGCTGCCGCCGTTCGACATCGCCTCGCCGCCCAGCGCCTCGATTTCCTCGACTACCTTGAGCGCCGCATCCGAATGGCCGGTGCCGTCACGGGCGCCGCCCAGGTCGTTGATCACCAGCTTCGCCCCGCGCTTCGCCAGTTCGAGCGCATAGGCGCGGCCCAGGCCGCCCCCCGCGCCGGTGACGATGGCGACGCGGTCCTTGAAGTCGATGGTCATTGGTCTCTCCCGATGCTGGAGCGACCTTAGCCACAACCGTCACGCCGCAACAATAACCGTCATCTCGCAACGGCATCCGTCATCCCGGCTTGCGCCGGGATGTCGGCAATGGGCGGCCGGGGTGATGGAAAGGGGCGGCCGCAAGGGCCGCACCACCTCTCTTACCGCGACTGGCGGCAATGATCCTTGATGGTCTTGGAGCAGCGCGGATAGCTCTTTGGATCCGAAGGCATCGGTGCGGCGGCCTCGGGCGGCGGTGGCGCCGGAGCCGCTGCCGGAGGGGCCGGTGGCGCGGGCGGGGTGGGAGCCGTCGCCACGTCCGGAGCCGCGGGCGCATCCGGGGCGGCGGGCGGCGGATTGGTGGCCGGCGGCGGCGGGGTTGCCGGATCGGCCGGCATGGCGGGATCGGCGGGCGGGGGTGGTGGCGGCGCGTCGCTCGGCGGTGCGGGCGGCGCGGGCGTGGTTTGCGGAGCGGTCTGCGGCATGTCCTGCGCGATGGCGGTACCGCTCATCGCCAGGGCCGATGCCAGGAGCATGAACTTCATCGAAACTTCCTCTCTGTCGCCCCCGCCTTCCTGGCAAAAAACGCATGTGCCGGGCGCAACGTTGCGCGCCCGGCACATTCGGTCCCGTAAAAAGGGGCGGTCGGCGCTATTGGCGCTGACGGCACCCGTCGAACTGGCCGCGCTTGCACATCGGATACACTGCCTTGGGTGCCGGCGGCGGGAAGGCCTGGGTCGGCGTCTGCGTGCTGGGCACGAAGACCACCTGGGCTCCCGGCGGCGGCGTGGAGCCGGTGCTGAACAGCGGCCCGGCCGGGGCATAGCCGCCCAGCTTGCTGGCATCGTTGTTGGTCGGGGAATCGGCCTTCTGGGCCGAAGTCTGCGCGTGCGCGGCGCCAGCAACGAGGGTCAGCGCGGCGGCCAGGGCAAGAAGTTTCATGGGATGCGTCTCCTGAAACCGGGCGAGATCGTTACGCCCGTGCCTGCAACGCGAGGAAACGCGGTTGGTTTCGTTAAATTGTGGTCATGTGCGCAGGGGTTGCCATTGTTGCGGGCAAGGTAGAGCCCGGCGAGCCAGTCGGCGTCCAGATTCCCCTCCCTGCAAGGGAGGGGAATCTGGAGAGGGCATGCGTTCGCCTGGATGTCGATACGGCTCAATTCCCCGCGTCGAGCGCATATCCCGCCGAGCGCACGGTGCGGATGATGTCCGGCCGGTTGCCCTTGTTGATCGCCTTGCGCAGCCGGCGGATATGGACGTCCACCGTGCGGCTCTCGATGTCGCTGTCATGCCCCCATACCGCGTCGAGCAGCCGCTCGCGCGAGAAGACCCAGCCCGGATGCTCTAGGAAATGCTTCAGCAGGCGGAACTCGGTCGGCCCCAGCTGCACCACTTCGCCCGAGCGGCGGACCTTGTGGCCCACCGTGTCCATCTCGATGTCCGAATAGGTCAGCGCCTCGCCGGCCAGGGCCGGGCGGACGCGCCGCAGCACCGCGCCCACCCGGGCGACCAGCTCGCGCGGAGAGAAGGGCTTGGTGACGTAATCGTCCGCCCCGGTCTCCAGCCCGCGCACGCGATCCTCCTCCTCGCCGCGCGCGGTGAGCATGATGATCGGCACGTTCGCCGTCTCCGGCATGCGGCGCAGGCGCCGGCACACCTCGATCCCGCTCAGCCCCTCGACCATCCAGTCGAGCAGCACGATGTCCGGCGTCGCCTCCTTGGCGAGCAGCAGCGCCTCTTCTCCGTCGGGCGTGTGCTTCACCTCATAGTCTTCGCGCTTGAAGTGATAGGCGACCAGTTCCGCGATCGCGGCGTCGTCCTCGACGAGAAGCATCTTCACTCGGGCCATATATTCCCCGTTTCCCCGCTCAGTTCGCTTGGGCCTCGCCGGTCTCGCGCTCGGCCATGTAATCGCCTGTCGCCGCGAAATAGACCATTTCGGCCACGTTGGTGGCGTGATCGCCGATCCTCTCCAGGTTCTTCGCCACGAACAGCAGGTGCGCCACCTGGCTGATCGTCCTCGAATTCTCGACCATGTAGGTCACCAGCGTGCGGAAGATCGAATCGTAGAAATCGTCGAGCGCGGTGTCGCGCGCGCAGATCCGAACCGCCGCCTGGGCATCGCGCGCCGAATAGGCGTCGAGCACGTCGTGCACCATGTCCGCCGCCAGCTGCCCCATCGCGGGCAGGATCGAGACGACGTCGATCCGCTCCTCGCCTGCCTCGCCATGGATCATCGGCACGCGCTTGGCGATGTTCTTGGCATAGTCGCCGATCCGCTCGATCACGGCGGCGATCTTCAGCGCGGCGATGATCTCGCGCAGATCGTCCGCCATCGGCGCACGCAGCGCGATCACGCGGACGACGAGCTTTTCCAGCTCGGCCTCGATCGCGTCGATCTGCTTGTCCTTCTGGCGCACTTCATTGGCGAGCGCGGTGTCGCCCCGCTGGAGCGCCAGCATCGCGTCCTCGATCGCCTGCTCGGCCAGGCCGCCCATCTGCGAGATGAGCGCGCGCAGCTGCCCGATGTCCTGATCGAACGCCTTGACGGTATGTTCGTGGCTGCTCGCCATGGGCCTACTCCTAGCCGTAACGGCCGGTAATGTAATCCTTCGTCCGCTCCTGCTTCGGTGCGGTGAAGATATTGTCGGTGTCGCCATACTCGACCAGCTGGCCGAGATGGAAGAAGGCGGTCTTCTGGCTGACGCGCGCCGCCTGCTGCATGTTGTGCGTGACGATCACGATCGCATAGCGCCCGCGCAGCTCGTGGATCAGCTCCTCGATCTTGGCGGTGGCGATCGGATCGAGCGCCGAGCAGGGCTCGTCCATCAGGATCACCTCGGGGTCGACCGCGATGGCACGGGCGATGCACAGCCGCTGCTGCTGGCCGCCCGACAGCGCCGTGCCGCTGTCCGACAGCCGGTCCTTCACTTCGTCCCACAGGCCGGCGCGGCGCAGCGACCCTTCGACGATCCCGTCCAGCGCGACCTTGGAGGCGGCCAGGCCGTGGATGCGCGGGCCGTAGGCGACATTCTCGTAGATCGACTTGGGGAAGGGATTGGGCTTCTGGAACACCATGCCCACCCGGGCGCGCAGCTGCACCACGTCCATGGCCGCGGAATAGATGTCCTCGCCGTCCAGCATGATGTCGCCGGTCACCCTGGCCGAGGCGATGGTGTCGTTCATCCGGTTGAGCGTGCGCAGGAAAGTCGACTTGCCGCAGCCCGACGGGCCGATGAACGCCGTCACATGGTCCATGTCGACATCGATCGAGACGTCGCGGATCGCCTGCTTGTCGCCGTAGAAGACGTTCACGCCCCGCGCCGACATCTTGTGCCCGGTCGCCGTTGCAGTGGGAAGGGAAGGGGCGTCGGTCATTACCAGCGGGTCTCGAACTTGTTGCGAAGATAGATGGCGAGTCCGTTCATGGCGAGCAGGAACACCAGGAGCACGATGATCGCCGCGCTGGTCTTCTCCACGAAGCCGCGGCTCACTTCGTCCGACCACAGGAAGATCTGCACGGGCAGCACGGTGGCGGGATCGGTGAAGCCCTGGGGGGCGGTCACGATGAAGGCGCGCATGCCGATCAGCAGCAGCGGCGCGGTCTCGCCCAGCGCGCGGGCCATGCCGATGATCGTGCCGGTCAGGATGCCGGGCATGGCGAGCGGGAGGACATGGTGGAACACCACCTGGATCCGGCTCGCGCCGATGCCGAGCGCGGCGTCGCGGATCGACGGGGGCACGCCCTTGATCGCGTTGCGGCTGGCGATGACGATGACGGGCATGATCATCAGCGCGAGCGTCAGCCCGCCGACTACCGCCGCCGAGCGCGGCAGCAGCGGGCCGAAGCTGTGCCCGCCGATCTGCCAGGTGCCCAGGAACACCGCGAGCCCGAGCAGGCCGAAGATGATCGAGGGCACTGCCGCCAGATTGTTGATCGAGACTTCGATCAGGTCGGTCCAGCGGTTCTTCGGCGCATATTCCTCGAGATAGATCGCCGCCAGCACGCCTACCGGGAAGGCGATCAGGAAGGTCACCAGCATGGTGAGCAGCGAGCCCTTGAGCGCCCCCCAGATGCCCACCGCCACCGGATCGTTCGAATTGCTCGCGGTGAAGAAGCCCCAGTTGAAGCCGGTACGCAGCTTGCCGGCGCTCCGCAGCCGGCTGGCATCGGCCCGCGCCGCCGCCGTGCCTTCGCCGCGCGCGCCCATTTCGAGCGCGGTCGAGGCGGGCACCCAGATGGTCTTCCGGCCGCCCAGGATCGAGGGATCGGCCTTGATCGCATCGCGCACCGTGAGCCAGGCGCTGTTCGCTGCGAGCGAATGGTCGCCGCCGCTCTCCGCCGCGATCTCCACCTTGTCCTGCAGCCCGGCGCCCGACAGCGCCAGGTCGGCGCCCGGCGTCGAGAGATGCGTGCGGTCGACCATCATCCCCATCTTCGGGAAGTCGAGGTCGAGCGCCACTTCGCTGCGGGTGAAGCCGCGCGCGCCGTTCGCCACCATGGTGAGGATCAGAAAGGCCAGGAACGCGGCGGACAGGATCACCGCCAGCATCCCGAACAGGCGGAAGCGCCGCTCGGCGGCATAGCGGCGGCGGATGCGCTTCTGCATCGCCGCGCTCTTCCAGTCGGTCGGCGTCCGCTCGGGCACGGGGGCGGCGCGCTTATTCATAGGCTTCGCGATACTTCTTCACGACGCGCAGCGCGACGATGTTGAGCAGCAGGGTGATCACGAACAGCGTCAGGCCCAGCGCGAAGGCGGCCAGCGTCTTGGGGCTGTCGAACTCGCTCTCGCCGGTCAGCAGGTCGACGATCTGCTTGGTGACGGTGGTGGCGCTCTCGAACGGGTTGAGCGTGATGTTGGCCGCGCCCGAAGCGGCCATCACCACGATCATCGTCTCGCCGATCGCGCGGGAAACGGCGAGCAGCACGCCCGCCACCACGCCGGGCAGCGCCGCGGGGAGCAGCACGCGCGAGATCGTCTCGGAATTGGTCGCGCCCATCGCCAGGCTGCCGTCGCGCATCGCGGTGGGCACGGCGGCGATCGAATCGTCCGCCAGCGAGGAAACGAAGGGAATGATCATCACGCCCATCACCAGGCCGGCGGCCAGCGCGCTCTCGGCCGAGGCGAAGGGCATGCCCAGATGCACCGCCAGGTCGCGCACCGCCGGCGCCACGGTCAGCGCGGCGAAATAGCCATAGACCACCGTCGGCACGCCGGCGAGGATCTCAAGCATCGGCTTCATCCAGCGGCGCACGCGCGGGGCGGCATATTGGGTCAGGTAGATCGCGCTCATCAGGCCGAAGGGGATGGCGACCAGCATCGCGATCACCGCGCCGATGAAGAAGGTGCCCCAGAACAGCGGCACCGCGCCCAGCGACTTGCCCGGGCTGTTCGGATCGATCAGCTGCGGGCTCCAATGGGTGCCGAACAGGAAATCCTGCGGCGGCACCATCGCGAAGAAGCGGATCGATTCCCAGAACAGCGACAGGAAGATGCCGATCGTCGTCAGGATCGCAATCAGCGAGGCGACGAGCAGGATCAGCATCAGCCCGCGCTCCACCTTGGTGCGGGCGCGGAAGGCCGGGCTGATCCGGCTGAAGGCGAAGGCGCCCCCGGCAAAGGCCAGCAGGATGGCGATCGCCGTGCCGGTCCAGCCGTAAAAGGCGATCGCCTCGCGCATCGGCGCCACCAGCGCATCGGCGGTGGGATCGAAGGTCGAGTCGGCCCGGCCCAGCGCCACGTCGCGCGCCTCGCCCAGGATCGTGTCGCGCTCGAACGCGAAATCGGAGAGCTGGCTGGCTGCCGGCGCCTTGAGCACCTGGTCCTTGATCAGCGCGGGGCTGAGCGCCGTCCACGCCGCGACGAACAGCAGCGCGGGCAGCACCGTCCACATCGCCACGTACCAGCCATGCTGCGAGGGCAGCGAATGCAGCCGCTTCTGTCCGCCGCGATCGAACCGCACGGCGCGCGCGCGCGCGGTCAGCCAGCCGATCAGGCCAAGGCCGACCACCACGAACAGGAGCGCGAAGACATTCACCAGGACGTCAGCTCGGTACGGGATTCAGGAAGGAAAGCGATGATGTCCTCGTTTCAGTGCAGCTGGGAGGGGTCGAGCGCAATCCCCTTCTCGATGATCTCGGCCGAATGCTCCTGCACCTCGCTCGGCGCCGCGATCAGCCCGCGCTTGGTCAGCTCGCCCTTCGGCTTCCACATCGTGGCATAGAGGTTCAGGAAATCCTGCATCCCGCGCACCGCCTTGATGTGGCGCTGCTTCACATAGATGTAGAGCGGGCGGCCGCCCGGATATTTGCCGGTGACGATCTCGTTGTTGGTCGGCTCCACGCCCTCGATCGGCGTGCCGTGCAGCCGGTCGATATTCTCCTCGAGATAGGAATAGCCGAAGATGCCCAGCGCATTGGGGTTCTGGCTCAGGCCCTGGACGATCAGATTGTCGTTCTCGCCCTTGTCGACATAGGGGCCGTCGTCGCGGATGCGCAGGCATGCGTCCTGGAACTTGGCCGGGTCGTGCCCTTCCTTGAGCGCCTTGGCCTCGGGATAGGCCTCCAGGCAACCCGGCTCGAGCATCAGCTCGGTGAAGGCATCGCGCGTGCCGCTGGTCGAGGGCGGGCCCATCACATAGATCGGGATCGCCGGCAGCGCGGGATTGACGTCCTTCCAGGTCTTGGCGGTGTTGGGCTTGCCCATCGGGTTGGCCGCCAGCGCGAGATACAGGTCCTTGCGGCTGAGCTTCAGCCGGGGGCCGGCATTGCTTTCGGCCAGCACCACGCCGTCCAGCCCGATCTGCACTTCCAGAATATCGCCGACATTGTTCTTCTGGCAGGTGTCGTATTCGGTGCGCTTCATCCGGCGCGATGCGTTGGCGATGTCGGGATATTGCGATCCCACGCCTTCGCAAAAGGCGCGGAAGCCCGCGCCCGAGCCGATCGATTCGATAACCGGGGCCGCGCGGCGCTTGTCCTGGTTGACAAAGGCCTCGGCCACCGCGGTGGTGAAGGGGAAGACGGTCGAGCTGCCCACGGCGCGGATCGGGCGGGTCGTCCCGCTGTCGCAAGCCGAGAGAGCCACTGCGGAAAGCGCGAAAAGCACAAGTCTGCCAAGCATCGCCGTCTCCTGTCCCTGGGATTTAAGAATCACGGGGCACGCGCCCGGACGGCCGCCCCCATCGGGGCCCTTCGGCCCCTAGCGTGACAGGTTCATGACAATCGGTGGACGGGGAGCAGCACGGTCACCGTCGAGCCCTTGCCCACGGTGCTGGCGATGTCGAACCGCCCGCGGTGCCGCTCGACGATGTGCTTGACGATGGCGAGGCCCAGCCCGGTGCCGCCCAGGGTGCGGCTGCGTCCCGAATCGACGCGGTAGAAGCGCTCGGTCAGGCGGGGCAGATGCTCGGGCGCGATGCCCTCGCCCTGGTCGGTCACGGTCAGCCGCACCATCGAATCGCCCTCGGGCGTGAGGCTGACGAGGATCGGCGTGCCCTCGCGGCCATATTTCATCGCGTTGCCGATCACGTTGTGGAGCAGCTGGCTGAGCTGCGAGGCGTCGCCGCGCACCGGCTCGGTCTCGGCGATCTCGGTGACCACGTCCGCCGCGCGCGGCGCGCCGGAGAGCTCCAGGCACACTTCGTCGATCAGCTCGTCCATCGCCACCGGATTGTCGGGCGCGCGATATTTCTCCGCCTCGATCCGGCTGAGCGAGATCAGGTCGTCGATCAGCCGCTGCATGCGGCGCGCCTCGTCGTGCATGATCTTCAGGAAGCGCTTGCGGATGCCGGGCTCCTCGCTCGCGCCGTCCTCCAGCGTCTCGACATAGCCGAGCAGCGAGGCGAGGGGCGTGCGCAGCTCGTGGCTGGCATTGGCGACGAAATCGACGCGGATGCGCTCGCTCGCATAGCTGCCGGTGCGGTCGATCAGGTGGACGATGCGGCGGCCGTCGCCCAGCGCGGTCACCCGCATCTCCCAGCGCTGGTCGCGCGTGCCCAGGCCGACCAGATGGATGGGGGCCGAGGAATCATGATCGTTCGGGTTCATCAGCCGTTCGGCGGCGGCCGGGTGGCGGATGGCGATGCGCACGTCCTCGCCCAGGATATGCTGGCCAAGCAGGGTGCGCGCGGGCGGATTGGCCGCGATCACGCGCCGGTCGGCGATCAGCAGCACCGGCTCGGCGATCGCGTCGAGCACCTCCGCGATGCCCGGGCCCTCGGCAGCCGCGGGCGCGGTGTCGAGCGGGCCCATCGGATCGCCGCCCGCCGTCGCCACCAGCACGGCGGCGACGCCGCATACCAGCATGACGAGGCTTACCTGCACGTCGCCGTTGAGCAGCAGCCCCGCGAGCGCGCCCGCGGCGGCGATGCCGAGCGCCACGAGCGCCTTTATACCAGGAGAATAGGGCATTCAGCGCCTTACTAGGGGCGGCGCGCGCGTTCGTCATCCCGCAACTGAGGGCGCTTCCGCGAAAGCGGAGGCGCGGCTGTCCCACAATTTACGATTGCGAAAGAGGGCGGAGCGCAGGACAATGCGTCATGGCAGACGAAGATCCGGCTCCCAAGGCTAGTCGCCGCGCGCTGATGCTGGGCGCCGCGAGCGCATCGGCGATCGTCTCGATCCGGCCGGCGCTGGCGCAGACCAGCGCCTCGGTGATGCATTGCGAGATCCCGGTGCCGGATCCCGGCCGCGCGGGCCAATATGTCGCCGCCGACGGCAAGCTCGTTCCCGCCGGCACTCCCGGCGCCTTTCCGGCGGCCGGCACGCCGTTCAAGGCCGAGGACGTCAAGCGCGCGCTGAACGGCGGCACGCTGCCCGGCACCACCTACGAGCAGAGCCGCGCCTATACCAACTATATCCGCCGCCTCCAGTCGGGCACCAGCGGCTTCACCTGCTTCGCCTCGCTGCAGATGCCGCGCGGCTGAGGCCCATGTTCGCGCAGCGACGCGGCGGCGCGACGAAGAAGATTCTGTTCGCGCGGCGGCGCGGAGAACGCAGAGGGGTTTTGCTCACGGCTAGCCCCAGCGCCGCGGCAGCGGCAGGAATTCCGGAAACGTCGCAATGGAGGGCACCGCTGGCGCGGCGCGAGGCACCTCTGCGCTCTCCGCGCCTCTGCGCGAACCACCCCTTCCTTCTTCGCGCCTTCGCGCCTTCGCGTGAAACAAAATGACGGCCTACCGCGCCGCGCCGCCGGAGACCCTGCGCATCGTCCCCCTGGACGCGCTCACGCTGATCTATCACCGCGCCTCTGGCATCACCCATGTCGTCGACGCGCCCGTTCCCGAGATGCTCGAGGCGCTTGCCGCCGACGAACTCACCGTCGACCAGCTGCTCGCCCGCCTGGCCGAGCGCTATGACCTGCTCGACGCCGATCCCGCCGCGCTGGCCGTGCGCCTCGACGAGCTGGTCCAGGCGGGCCTGGTGGAGCGGCTGTGAGGCACGCTACCCGCCTCGCCATCGGCCCCGCCGGCTTCCGCATCGGCAGCGACTGGCGGGCGCCGATCGCGCAGCTGGAGGATCTGTACCGCGACTATCCCCGGCCCGACATTCCCGACTTCAACGTCCATCTCTTCGCCGCGCGGCCCTGGCGGAAATTCCTCCGCCCGGCGGTCCATATCGGCGGCGACTACAGCATTCCGGACGCCGCGCCGCTGCCGCTGGCCCAGGGGCTGCTCGCTGCCGAAATGGGGATGAACCTCCAGATGGCGCTCGCCCAGCGCCGCTTCCTGCTGCTGCATGCGTCTGCGGTCGAGCGGGACGGCAGGGCGGTGCTGATGACCGGCATCTCGGGCGCGGGCAAATCCACGCTCGCGGCGCTGCTGATGGCGCGCGGCTGGCGGCTGATGGGCGACGAGTTCGTGCTGATCGACCCCGCCACCGGCCTGGCCCATGGCTTTCCCCGGCTGATCAGCCTCAAGAACCAGGCGATCGCGGTCGCCCGCGCCGCGCTGCCCGGGGGGCGGTTCGGGCCGCTGCTCGCCGGCACGCCCAAGGGCGATATCCGCCATCTCGTTCCCGATGCCCGCGCGATCGCCGCGATGGCCGTGCCCGCCGAGCCGGCCCTGCTCCTCTTCCCGCGCTTCGGCTTCGCGGCCGCCGAACGGCCGGTGCCGCCCAGCGAGGCGTTCGTCCGGCTGACCCAGGCTTCGACCAACTATGTCCACCTCGCCGAGCGCGGCTTCGAGGCGCTCACCCGGCTCGTGCAGACCATTCCGGCGCGGGCGATCGACTATCCGGACACCGAAAGCGGCATCGCCCTGGTCGAGGCGCTGGCATGAGCCCCGGCTGGCGCCTGGCCCATGTGCTGCGCGATCCCGGCACCGCGCTCGGCTTCTCCGCGCGGGAATGGACCGAGCTCTTCGCCGTGGCCCGCGCCGAGCAGATGGCGGGCACGCTCGCGCACCGGCTGAACGGCCTGGCGCTTCCGGCCGGGGTCCAGCGCCTGGTCGACGACGCGATCGCCTCGGCCGGGCAAGTCCGCCTGGCGGCGCTCTGGGAGGCGGAGATGGCCCGGCGGGCGCTGGCGCCGCTCGGCATGCCGGTGGTGCTGCTCAAGGGCACCGCCTTCGCCGCCGCCGGGCTCTCGCCCTCGGTGGGGCGCAACATCGGCGATCTGGACATATTGGTCCCCCGCGGCCGGATCGGCGAGGCCGAGGCCGCCCTGCTCGCCGCCGGTTGGGAATGGGTGAAGCCCGATCCCTATGACGACGCCTATTATCGCCGCTGGATGCACGAGCTGCCCCCGCTCATCCACCGCGAGCGCGACCGGATGATCGACGTCCACCACACGATCCTGCCCCTGACGGCCCGGATCGCCCCCGATGCCGAGGCGCTGCTGGCCGCCAGCGAGCCGCTCGGCAACGGCCTGTCCGTCCTTTCCGGCCCGGATCGCCTGCTCCATGCCGCCGCGCACCTGCTGGCGGACGGCGATCTCGCCGGCGGGATGCGCAATTTGTGGGACATCCACTGCATGTTCGCGTCCGAGGCGCCCGCCGGCCTGCCGGAGCGCGCCTGCCACCATGGCCTGGCCCGTGCGCTGGCCCGCGCCGCCCGCCTGTCGCATGCCCTGTACGGCACCGAGGTGCCCGCGGAATGGCGGGGCCTGGGCGCGCTCGATCGCCTCTACCTCCGCCGCCTCACGGCCCGGGACGGCTGGGGCCGCCAGACCCGCAGGCTCACCCGGCTGGTCTTCTATGTCCGCAGCCACTGGCTGCGCATGCCGCCCCTGTTGCTGGCCCGGCACCTCTGGACCAAATATCGCAAGGGCTATCGGCCGGTCGGCTGAAGGTGTTGAAACAAAAGGGGAACGAATTCTTGCCTTGCGGGATGCTCGCGGCTATCCTGCGCGGGCATTCGAGCAGGAGAGATCGCCATGTTCCGCAAGGTCGCGTTCACCATGTATCCGGTCGTCGACCTCGCGCGGGCGCGCGGCTTCTACGAGGAGACGCTCGGCCTGCCGCCCAGCCGGGCGCCGGAGGGGATTCCGTGGATCGAATTCGACCTGCCGGGTGGCGGCTGCCTCGCGCTGACCAACGTCACCGGCGACAGGCCGGCATCCGATGCCGGCGGCACGATCGCCTTCGAGGTCGAGGATCTCGATGCGCTCTGCGCGGAGCTGGAAGCGAAGGGCGTCGTCTTCAAGAGCGACCTGATCCACTCGCCCGTCTGCCGCATGCGGGTGATCGCGGACAGCGAAGGCAATGCCATCCTGCTCCACCAGCTGAAGGAGCGGGACTAGTTCTGCCGGCGTCGTTCCCGCGCAGGCGGGATGACGGTTGAAGGTCAGGCCGGAAGCGCGACTCCCAGCCGCTCCAGCGCCGGCATCAGCTGGGCATAGCTGTCGATCACCGCGTCGGCGCCGAGTTCCTCCACCGGCTGGGAGAGGAAGCCGAAGCTGACGGCGATGCTCGGCACCCCGGCATTCCTCGCGGCCAGCGTGTCGAAGATCGAATCGCCCACGAATGCCGCGCGCCCGCCGCCGCAGCGCCGGATCATCTCGCGGATGGGCAGGGCGGACGGCTTGGCGTTGCCGCTGCCCATCGTGTCGCCGCCGATGATCGTGGCGAACCGCGCGCGCAGCTCCAGCTCCCCGATCAGCTTCACCGCCAGATCCTCGCGCTTGTTGGTCACGATCGCCAGCGTCGCGCCGCGGGCCGCCAGCGCGTCCAGCGCCTCGATCATGCCCGGAAAGGGGCGCGAATGGTCGGTGAGATGGTCGCGATACCAGTCGAGCAGCGCCGGGAGGAGCCAGGCCATCTCGGCTTCGTCACAACCGCCCGACGCTTCCAGCGCCTGCTCCAGCATGTGCTTGCCGCCGCGCCCCACCATCGTCATCACCGCCGCCTTGTCGAGCAGCGGCCGCCCGGCCAGGCCAAGCGCATGGTTGGTGGCGCCCAGCAGGTCCATGCTGGTGTCGATCAGGGTGCCGTCCAGGTCGAAGCCGACGATGTCGAAGGGGAAATCAGCCATCGCGGTGCTGCCTGCCAGCGGGGCTATGGAATTGGCAAGTGTAACGTGGCAGGGGACGCAGGGTGTGTACCCGGTCCCCGCGACCGCCGTGACGGAGCGGATTTTGGCGCAAGGGTAGGAGCGAGGAGGGAGCGATGCCTTTGCATCGTGACCGACGAGCGACGCCGCCATGCGCCAAAATCCGCCCGCCCCGAAGGGGTCGCCCTGGGAAGGCCGCCGGACGGCGTCAGGATCGCTTGTGCGTAGCGCCGCTACGCGACTGCGCGACCTTCCTTGCCGGCGGCCTTCCCAGGGCGATCACGGCCGTTGCGGGGACCGGGTACACACCCTAACGGAGGACAAATGACCGCACCGATCGCAGCAATCATCCTCGCGGCCGGCAAGGGCACGCGGATGAAGTCGGACACCCACAAGGTGCTCCATCCCATTGCCGGGCGGCCGATGCTGCTCCACCTGATCGACAGCGTGAAGGCGCTCGGCGCGGAGCGCGAGGTGGTGGTGGTCGGCGCGGGCCGCGAGCAGGTCGAGGCGGCGGTCCATCCGCTCGGCGTCGAGACCGTGGAACAGGCCGAGCAGCTTGGCACCGGCCATGCCGTGCGCATGGCGGAGGGCGCGCTGGCCGGCTTCCAGGGCGACGTGCTGATCCTCTATGGCGACGTGCCGCTCGTCACGACCGGGACGATGCGCCGGATGATCGAGGCGCTGCACGGCGATGGCGGCCCCAGCGTGGTGGTGCTCGGCTTCCGGCCCGCCGATCCCGGCGCCTATGGCCGGGTGATCGTCGGCCCCGACGGCCGGCTCGACAAGATCGTCGAGTATAAGGACGCCACGCCCGAGGAACGGGCGGTGACGCTGTGCAATTCCGGCCTGATGGCGGTGCGCTCGTCCGATCTGTTCCGCCTGCTCGCCCGGTTGGGCAACGACAATGCGGCGGGCGAATATTACCTCACCGATCTGGTCGAGCTGGCCCGCCAGGACGGCCGGTTCTCGGTGGGCATCGAGACCGACGCGATCGAGGTGGCGGGAGTGAACAGCCGTGGCGAGCTCGCCCTGCTCGAGCAGGAATGGCAGCAGCGCCGCCGCGCCCGCGCGATGGTCGAAGGTGCCACCCTGGTCGCGCCGGAGACGGTGTGGTTCGCCTATGACACCCAGGTCGGCCGTGACGTCACGATCGAGCCGCACGTGGTGTTCGGCCCCGGCGTCGCGGTGGCGGACCGCGTCGCCATCCATGCCTTCAGCCATATCGAGGGCGCCGAGATCCTGTCCGGCGCCGATATCGGGCCCTATGCCCGTCTGCGCCCTGGCGCGCGGATCGAGCAGGGCGCCAAGGTCGGCAATTTCGTCGAGATCAAGAAGGCAGTGATCGGCCCCGGCGCCAAGGCGAACCATCTGAGCTATATCGGCGATGCCACGGTAGGGGCCGGGGCGAATATCGGCGCCGGCACCATCACCTGCAATTATGACGGATTTTTAAAGTACCGGACAGTGATCGGAAACGGCGCCTTTGTAGGTAGCAACAGCGCCCTGGTCGCGCCCGTCACCATCGGCGACGGCGCGATCGTGGGGGCCGGTTCGGTGGTGACTCGCGACGTGGAAGGCGATGCGCTGGGGATCACCCGGGCCGAGCAGCAGGTGAAGCCGGGCTGGGCGCGGAAATTCCGCGAGGCGATGAAGGCGAAGAAGGAGGCGGCGAAGAAGTGATGCGTATGCGAACCCTGTTCTCGATGCTTGCATTGACCGTCGCCGCGCCCGCCGTCGCGCAGACCGCCGCGCCGATGAGCCCCGGCCAGGCGATCGAGGCCGTGGCGGCCTCGAAGACCGGAGAGGTCGAGGGCGTGTTCGAGTTTGTCGTCGCCTCGGCCGGCGCGGGCGGCTTCAGCGTCTATCTGAACTCGGCGGCCAATTATCGCGACGCGGGCAATCTCACCATCGAGCTGCATTCGGCGGCGATCGCCGCGCTGAAGCAGAAGCTCGGCGGCTATCCCGAGGACGTGCTTACCGGCAAGCGGGTGCGCGTGAAGGGCATTGCCCGCCGCGTGCCGGTCGGCTCGCATTTCCAGACGCGCATCGCGGTCGATAGCGTCGCCCAGATCGAAATCCTCGGCTGATCGCCGGGCCCAGAGCAGGAACACCCAGAGCATGTGCGGAATCGTCGGAATCGTCGGCAAGGAGGAAGTCGCGGAGCGGCTGTTCGACGGTCTCAAGCGCCTCGAATATCGCGGATATGATTCGGCCGGCATCGCCACGGACGTGGACGGCCGGATCGAGCGGCGCCGCGCCTCGGGCAAGCTGGTCAATCTCGGCAAGGAACTCGCGGCCAATCCGCTGCCCGGCACCACCGGCATCGCGCACACCCGCTGGGCGACGCATGGCGGCCCGACCACGAACAACGCCCACCCGCACGCGACCGGCGAGCTGGCGCTGGTCCACAACGGCATCATCGAGAATTTCAAGCCGCTGCGCGACGAGCTGATCGCCCGCGGCCGCAAGTTCGAGAGCGAGACCGACACCGAAGTCGTCGCGCATCTCGTCAGCGAGAAGGTCGAGGCCGGCATGGCTCCCGCCGAGGCAGTCGCCGAAGTGCTGCCGCGCCTCCACGGCGCCTTCGCGCTCGCCATCCTGTTCCGCCAGCATCCGGACCTGCTGATCGGCGCGCGCCTCGGTTCGCCGCTGGTCGTCGGTTATGGCGACGGCGAGACCTATCTCGGCTCGGACGCGCTGGCGCTCGCCCCGCTCACCCAGCGCATCGCCTATCTCGACGAGGGCGACTGGGTCGTCATCACCCATGACGGCGCCCAGATCTTCGACCGGGACAATAATCCCGTCGAGCGGCCGATCACCATCTCGGGCGTCACCGGCGATCTCGTCTCCAAGGGCAACCACCGGCACTATATGCTCAAGGAGATCTACGAGCAGCCGATCGTCGTCGCCCAGACGCTGCGCGCCTATCTCCAGCGGATGGAGGAGCGGGTCACGCTGCCGATCCCCGATTTCGACCTGTCGGCGATCAAGCGCGTCACCATCGTCGCCTGCGGCACCAGCTTCTATGCCGGCATGGTCGCCAAATACTGGTTCGAGCAGTTCGCCCGCGTGCCGGTCGACCTCGATGTGGCGAGCGAGTTCCGTTACCGCGCGCCGGTGATGGAAGAGGGCGGGCTGATGATCGTGATCAGCCAGTCGGGCGAGACGGCAGACACGCTCGCGGCGCTGCGCCATGCCCGCGCCGAGGGCCAGACGATCGCCGCGGTGGTCAATGTCCCCACCAGCTCGATGGCGCGCGAGGCGGATCTGCTGCTGCCGACGCATGCCGGGCCGGAGATCGGCGTCGCCTCGACCAAGGCCTTTACCTGCCAGCTCGCGGTGCTCGCCGCGCTCGCCGCCAATCTCGCGAAGGCGAAGGGCAAGCTCACCGAGGCCGAGGAGAAGGCGATCGTCAAGCACCTCGCCGAAGCGCCGGCCGCGCTCAACGGCGCGCTCGCCTATGACGAGGCGATCCAGGCGATGGCCGGCATCGTCGCGGCGGCGCGCGACGTGCTCTATCTGGGGCGCGGCACCGATTATCCGCTGGCGCTCGAGGGTGCGCTGAAGCTCAAGGAAATCAGCTATATCCATGCCGAGGGCTATGCCGCCGGCGAGATGAAGCACGGCCCGATCGCGCTGATCGACGATGCCGTGCCGGTGATCGTGATCGCCCCCTCGGGTCCGCTCTTCGAGAAGACCGTGTCGAACATGCAGGAAGTGCAGGCGCGCGGCGGCAAGGTGATCCTGATCTCGGACTATGACGGCATCGAAGCGGCGGGCGAGGGCACGGTGGCGACGATCACCATGCCCAAGGTCCATCCGCTGATCGCGCCGCTCGTCTATGCGGTGCCGGTGCAGCTGCTCGCCTATCATGTGGCGGTGGCCAAGGGCACGGATGTCGATCAGCCGCGCAACCTGGCGAAGTCGGTCACTGTCGAATAGACGGCTTCAGGGCCGCCAGAACATGGCGACATGGGTGCCGGCGACCTCGCCGGCATCGGCAAAGCCCAGCCGCCGGTAGAGTGCATGCGCGCGCGTATTCGTGCGGGCGACGCTCAGGCGCAGGCCGGCGGCGCCCGCATCGCGCGCGGCGCCTTGCAGCCAGCCGATCAGCGCGCTGCCGATCCCGCCGGCCTGGGCCCTTGCGTCGAGCAGGATGTCGATCAGCACCCATTCCGGGCCGCCGCGATCGAAATAGAAGCGGCCGATCGGCGCGTCCCGGCGGGTTACCAGCCGGAAATCGCCCTTGCGATGGTGCTTCACGAAATGCGCGTGCTGGAGCGCGAACTGCTCGTCGAGAAAGTCGCGCTTCTGCGCGGGGGACCAGGGCGCGAGGAGCAGCTCGGCCATGCGCGAGGCGGCATGCAGATCGGCGAGCAGCGGCAGGTCGGCCGCGCGTGCGGGCGGTAGCGCCACGTCCAGCATGCGCAGCGCCTCCGGCAGCATCGGCAGCGGTCGCGGGGTGGGGAAGGACGCTAGCATCGATCGGCCTTTAGCATGGCATGGTATCGGCTTTTGCCCCGAAATGGCGTGGACCGGCTTCACGCGCCGCCGCGGACCCGGCAGGATAGGTTTTTAAAAGCCGAAGCGGTCATTCGTTCGGCGGGAGGGGGAAGACTATCCTATGAGAATGCTGGCACCGGAAGATTTCGAGCCCTGGGTCGGTCGCAAGGTCCGCCTCAGCACCCTGCCCAACCCGGTGGAGATCACGCTGGCTCGCATCGAGCGCAGGCCGGCCCTGATCGGCATCGACACGCGCGTGCCCTTCTCGCTCTTCTTCGAAGCGCCGCTTGAGGTCTATCTCATGGATGCCTCGTACGAGATGGATTGCGGCAAGGGCGGCCCGCACGAAATCCTGATCAGCCAGCTGGTCCCTTCGGCCACCACGCGCCACTATCAGGCGGTCTTTTCTTGACCGGCGGGCCGGGTTCGTGACCTGGCCCATGAAAAGCCCGGCCGCGCCGCTGCCGGTGCAGCGCGCGCGGCCGGGGCCTTTATCGAGTTCCGGCTCAGTTCCGCGACGGGAAGACGCCCGTCAGCGCGATGTTGGTCTGGATGCCGAGATAGGGCTGCATGACCGGAACCGGCTGGCTGCCGCCGCTATTGGCGACGGTCACGGTGCCGGTGCCGCCACCACCGCCGGTGATGTTCAGGCCGCCCAGGTTGACCGGCGTGGTGCCCGACTGGCCGGCCGGCACATAGAAGGTCGGCGTGATGCTGCCCGAGGAATCATTGGCGACGCCGAGGAACGAGCCGGCCGCCGGTATCGCGGTCTCCGCGCCGACCGCGCCGGTCATCGCCTGGAGCGTGCCCGACACCGTGCCGCCGCCGGTCGGCGTGAAGGTGGCGAGGTGGTTGTGGATCGGCATCTGCAGGCTGCTGAGGACTTCGCTGTTCACGCCGCCGAGTTCACCCAGGGTGATCGGGGTGAGCCCCGGGCCGTTGCCCTGGCCGATAAAGACGCGGCCCCGCGAGTCGGGGAGGCCGAAAGTGCTCTGGCCGTTGCCACCATAGACGGTGCCCAGCAGCGAGAACAGCGCGCTATTCTGCTGGATCGACATGATCTGGCCCTGGCACGGCGCCCAGCCGCGCGGCGCGAAGTTGAAGCCGACCTGCATGATTTGACCGATATATGGTTCCGACATTCTGCCCCTCCCAATTTGAAGCGGCCGGACGGTAACTCAAAAATGGAGGGGCGTCGCGTCCCGCATACCAAAACGGACCAAAATCATTTCTGGAACCAAATTGGTGCAATAATTAACGATTTGACTACTGGGCCATCCCAAGTCTAGGCGCGGGGTTAAGATTGCATGTTTCTGAATTTACATGCATAACATGGCAAAATTTTTACGGTTCAGTCTAATTTACCGAGTTGTCACGCGTAAATGGGGGCGCCGCGGCTGGTGGGGATGCTGGTCGTTTCGTCCATGAATCGATTGTAGTGGGATAGAGGTCCGGCGCGTGCACGCTGGGGTCGGGGGGATATGAAGCAGCTTTTCACGCCAATGGCGGCCCATGTGGGGAACATGGTGCGCAACCGTGCGCGTGGGCACTTGGTGCCGGGGTCGTCGGCGCGGTCCCTGCTGGCGACGCTGAAGGAGCGGCTTCCCGATCTCGCTTCCCTGTCTGCCGGTGTCCGGCGCGGCGCGCGCACGGGTGCCCTCGCGCTGGCGGCGCTGGCGGCGAGCGTTCCCGGCACTGGCTGGGCTTCGGCCGGGTGCGACTATCTCGACGCCAATGTGCTGTCGTCGGTCACGGGCACCACGCTGACCGGTGACTTCAACACGGACCCCAATCCCTCGCTGAGCGCGCCCAATCCCTTCACCGCGGGCGCCGCCAATTTCGTCAGCGGCGACACGGTGCTCTACGCCTATGCGAACCTGAGCAACGCCCGCGCCACCGTGCGGCGCGCGCCGTCCACCGGCGGCTTCGTCACGCTCGTCAACGGCGCTACTATCGCCGGCAACGGTTCCTATGCGGTGGCGGCGGACCATACCCGCTTCTTCGTCGTGACCCAGGTCTCCTCGACGGGCGCGGGCTCGGTCGATTTCCGCATGTATTGCGAGATCGCGACGACTCAGGCGGTCGCCTCGATAACGGCGACGGTTGGCAGCGGCGTCAGCGTCACGCCCGTCACGGCGGCCTATGGCTCCGGCGCCCGCAGCTATGCGGTCTCGCCGGCGCTGCCGACCGGCCTGAGCTTCAACACCAGCACCGGCGCGATCACCGGCACGCCCACGGCCACTTCGGCGACGACGACCTACACGGTCACGGCGAGCTATACGGGCGGTCTCGGCACTTCGTCCAAGACCTTCGCGCTCACCGTCAATCCGCCGCCGCCCACCGTCACTGCGGTCTCGCCGAACGCGGGCCCGACCGGCGGCAGCACCACGGTGACGATCACCGGCACAGGATTCTCGATCGCGAACAACACCGGCGCGGTGATGTTCGGCCCGAACCCCGCGACCTATACGATCGACAGCAACACCCAGATCACCGCGACCGCGCCCGCCGGCAGCGCGGGCTTCGTGGACGTCACCGTCACCACGCCGGGTGGCACCAGCACCACCAGCGCGGCGGACCGCTACACCTATGTGGCCGCGCCGACGGTCACCGCGGTCTCGCCCATCGCCGGCCCGATCGGGGGCGGCACCGCAGTGACGATCACCGGCACCGGCTTCTCGGCGGCAGCGCCGACGGGGGCGGTGAAGTTCGGCGCCGCGCTCGCGACCTATACGATCATCAGCAACACTCAGATCAACGCGACGTCGCCGGCAAATGCCGCGAGCACGTACGACGTCACGGTCACCACGCCTGGCGGCACCAGCGCGATCAGCGCTGCGGACCAGTTCACCTATGTGGCGGCACCGACGGTCACGTCGATCTCGCCGACCGCCGGCCCAACCAGCGGCGGCACCACGGTGACGATCACCGGCACCGGCTTCTCGGCGGCGAACCCTACGGGAGCAGTGAAGTTCGGCGCGACGCTCGCGACCTACACGATCAACAACAACACCCAGATCACCGCGACCTCGCCCGCGAGCCTGGCCGGCACCTATGACGTCACGGTCGCCACGCCGGGCGGCACCAGCGCGACCAGCGCGGCCGATCAATATACCTATATTGCCGCGCCGGTCGCCAGCTCGTTCACCGCGTCCGCGGTTGCCTATAACGGCACCGGGCTGACCTTCAGCATTGCCGGCCATGCGACGAACAGCCCGACCAATTTCGCGGTGGGTTCGGCGACCACGGCCCAGGGCGGCTCGGTCTCGGTCAATGCCGCCGGGCTCGTCACCTATGACGCGCCCTCCGGTTTCCGGGGTAATGACAGCTTCACCTTCACTGCGACCAATCTGGGCGGCACCTCGGCCCCGGCCACGGTCACGGTGCCGGTGAGCAACCCGACGCTGGTATCGACCCTTGCCGGCAGCGGCACGCGCGGCATCGCGCTGTCGGGCGTGCAGATCAACACGAGCGGCGGCAGGGCGACCTATAGCTGCTCCACGACCCTGGCATCCGGGGCGCTGCCCCTGGGCACGCAGCTCAACGGCGATTGCACCGTCACCGGCACGCCGGCGGCGAGCGGCAACTTCACCTTCACCGCCAATGTGACGGACAGCTCGCTCGGCACCGGCCCCTTCACCCAGCCGACCGGCTCGCTCACGCTGAGCATCGCGGCACCCACGGTCACCCTGTCTCCGGCCGCCGGCGCGCTGCCGGGCGCCACGGTCGGCACCAGCTATTCGCAGAGCTTCACCGGCGGCGGCGGCACGACGGGCTACACCTTTGCCCGCACCAGCGGCGCATTGCCGACGGGCCTGACGCTGAGCGCTGCCGGCGTCATCACCGGCACGCCAACTGCCACCGGCACGTCCAATTTCGACGTCACCGTCACCGACGGCTCGTCGGCGGGAAGCGGCGGCCCCTATACCGCGACGCAGTCCTACAGCATCACCGTGGCCTCGGGCAGCCAGACGATCAGCTTCGCGGCGCTGCCCAATGCTTCGCTCTCGGCTTCGCCGCTGACATTGTCGGCTACCGCGACCTCCGGCCTGACGGTCAGCTTCGCCTCGACCACCGCGAGCGTCTGCACCGTCTCCGGCACCACGCTCACGCTCCTCCAGACGGGCAATTGCGCGATCACGGCGAGCCAGGCCGGCGACGCCAACTGGGCCGCGGCGACCGACGTCTCGCGCAGCTTCACCGTGACTCCGGCCAATCTGGTGCTTGCCACCGGCTCCGCTTCGGGCCTGATCGTCGGCGGGAGCTACAGCCAGGCCAATACGGCCTCGGGCGGCCTCACGCCCTATACCTACAGCCTGAATGCGGGCGCTTTCGTGCCGGGCACGACGCTCGGCTCCGACGGCACCGTCAGCGGCAGCCCGACGGTCGCGGGATCGTTCAGCTACCAGATCAAGGTGACCGACGGCCAGGGCACGCCGGTCACCACGATCGGCTCGATCGTCACGGTCACGATCGCCAAGGGCAACCAGACGATCACCTTCGCCTCGACCGCGCCGACCGGCGCGACGGTGGGCGGCGCGACCTATGCCGTGAGCGCGACGACGAACGCGCCGCTCGTCGTGGCCTTCAGCTCGGCGACGCCGGCGGTCTGCACGATCAGCGGCAACACCGTGTCGATGGTCGGCACGGGCACCTGCACGATCAACGCCGACCAGGCGGGCGATACCAACTGGAACCCGGCGGCGCAGGTGCAGCAGAGCTTCACCGTCGGCGCGGCGGGTGCCGTCACCACTTCGCTCAGCTTCTCCACGGCCTCGCTGGGCGTCGGCTCGACGGGGACGCTGACGATCACCTTCGGCAACCCCAACAGCTCGGCTACGCCGAACATCGCGCCGCTGCTCAGCGGCAGCGCGCTGCTCAGCCGCGTGAGCGGCGCGCCGGGCGGGACCTGTGGCGCCAGCGGCGCGGATTCGGGGGCGAACTACCAGTTCAACGTCTTCTCCGTCCCCTCGGGCAACTGCACGGTCACGCTGACCTATACCGGCACCACCCCGGGCTCGGTCTCGGGCCTCGTGCTCGGGGCGTTCACGCCCAGCGGCTATCCGACCACCGGCTCGGCCAGTAGCGGCAGCATCGCCGTGGTGCCGACGGTGACCGGCGTCTCGCCGCCTTCGGGCCCGGTCAGCCAGGTGGTGACTGTCAGCGGCACCGGCTTCAGCACGACGCCGGGCAACAACACCGTGACCTTCGGTGCGGCGGGCAACGGCACGGTAACCGCGGCGAGCGCGACTTCGCTCACCGTCACCACGCCGGCAGTCGGCTCGGGCGCGGCCAACCTGACGGTCACCGTCAACGGCCAGACCAGCACGAATTCCGTGGCCTATACCTTCATCGACAAGCCGATCGCGGCGAACAAGCCGGGCGTGGTGATACCCTATGGCAGCACCGGCACGCCGATCGACCTGTCGGCCTCGATCACCGGCGGTCCGCACAGCAGCATCGCGATCGGCACGGCGGCTTCGCACGGCACGACCAGCATTGCCGGCGATGTGGTGACCTATACGCCGACGGCCGGCTATTTCGGCACGGACAGCTTCACCTATACGGCGACGGGTGCCGGCGGCACTTCGAACGTCGCGACGGTGAGCCTGACGGTGGCGACGCCGACGGCACCGACGGTCGCCGACAAGAATGCCGCGATTCCCTATAACAGCACCGGCACGGCCATCGATCTCGCGCCGTCGATCGGCGGCGTCTATTCGACGGTCGCTGTCGCCACCGGGCCGCAGCACGGCACGGTGACCATCGCGGGTACCGTGGTCACCTATACGCCGACCACCAACTATTATGGCGCGGACAGCTTCACCTATACGGCGACCGGCCCGGGCGGCACCTCGGCCCCGGCGACGGTGACCCTGGCGGTGGCGACGCCGCCGGCACCGGTCGCGGCGAACAAGAGCGGCGTCGGCGTGCCCTATGCGAGCACGGGCACGGCGATCGACTTGTCGACCTCGGTCACGGGCGTCCATTCGAGCATCGCGATCGGTACGGCGCCCGCGCATGGCACGGTGACGATCGCGGGCGACGTGGTGACCTACACGCCGAACCCGGCGACCTATTATGGTGCGGACAGCTTCACCTTCACGGCGACCGGCCCCGGCGGCACTTCGGCCCCGGCGACGGTGAGCCTGACGGTGGCGACGCCGGCCGCGCCGGTCGCCGCCAACAAGAGCGGCGTGGCGGTGCCCTATGCGAGCACGGGCACGGCGATCGACCTGTCGGCCTCGGTCACGGGCGTCCATTCGAGCATCGCGATCGGCACCGGTCCGGCGCATGGCACGGTGACGATCGCGGGCGATGTGGTGACCTACACGCCGAACCCGGCGACCTATTACGGTGCGGACAGCTTCACCTATACGGCGACTGGCCCCGGCGGCACCTCGGCGCCGGCAACGGTGAGCCTGACGGTGGCGACACCGCCGGCACCGACCGTCGCCAACAAGAGCGGCGTGGCGGTGCCCTATGCAAGCACGGGCACGGCGATCGACCTGTCGACCTCGGTCACGGGCGTCCATTCGAGCATCGCGATCGGCACGGCGCCCGCGCACGGCACGGTGACCATTGCGGGCGACGTGGTGACCTACACGCCGAACCCGGCGACCTATTACGGGGCGGACAGCTTCACCTATACGGCGACCGGCCCCGGCGGCACTTCGGCCCCGGCGACGGTGAGCCTGACGGTGGCGACGCCGGCCGCGCCGACCGCCGCCAACAAGAGCGGCGTGGCTGTCGCCTATAACAGCAGCGGCACGCCCATCGACCTGGCACCCTCGGTCACCGGCGTGCACAACATGCTCACCGTCGTCACGGCGCCGGCGCATGGCACGACCGCGGTCAATGGCGACGTGGTCACCTATACGCCCACCAGCGGCTATTTCGGCGCGGACAGCTTCACCTATACCGTCAGCGGCCCCGGCGGCACCTCCGCCGCGGCGACGGTGAGCCTGACGGTGGCGACGCCGCCGCCGCCGAATGCGGGGCCGGGGACCTCCACGGTCGCGGGCAGCACCACGACGGCGGGGACCAGTGTCCAGATCAACCTCTCCGCGCTGGTGACGGGCGTCTATGACTCGATCCAGCTCGCCAGCCAGCCGGCGCACGGCACGGTCACGCTGAGCGGCGGGGCCGGGCCCAGCCTGACCCCGGTCGCGGCGGCGCCGACCTCGCCCTATATCGCGACCTATACGCCGGCCGCGAATTTCGCCGGCGCCGACAGCTTCACTTATGTGGCGGTCGGTCCGGGCGGTGCCTCGGCACCGGGCACGGTGACGATCACCGTGGTCGGCCAGGTACCGGTCGCGGCACCCAAGACCGCGACGGCGGGCGACGGCCAGATGGTCTCGGTGATGCTCACCGACGGGGCGGCGCGCGGGCCGTTCACCGGCGCGAACGTGGTGAGCATATCGCCGGCCAATTCGGCCACCACCGCGATCGTGGCGACTGGCAACGGCACCTATCGCCTCGACGTGACACCGAATAATCGCTTCGGCGGGCAGATCGTGGTCGCCTATACGCTGAGCAACGTCTTCGGCGCCTCGGCTCCGTCGACGGTCACGCTCACCGTCCAGGCGCGTCCGGATCCGCGCAACGATCCGGATATCGCCGCGATCAGCGACGCGCAGGCCGAGACGACCCGCCGCTTCGCCCGGGCGCAGGTGTCCAACTTCATGCGGCGCGCCGAGCAGCTCCACAATGGCGGCGGCAGCGCCGGCCTTGCGATGGGCGTGACGCTGGCTTCGCGTGACGGCTCGGCGCCGATGCAGCGCCCCGACGACAAGAATTGGGGCCTGGCGATCACCGAGCGGATGCGCGTCTCGGGCGAGGATCCGGCGATCGGCCGGGTCGTCAATAATCCGCAGTCGCCGCTCTCGCGTGGCGATCAGCTCGGCTCCGGCCGGACGATCGCCGGCACGGGTGGCGCCGGCACGGGCGGCGCCGGTGGCGCGGATGGCGCGGCGGGCGACGACCGTGCCGCACCGGGCAAGGGCGCGGTGGACGAGGACGGCAACCGCCGGATCGGTTCGCTCGCCATCTGGGCGGGCGGCGCGATCGACATCGGTACGCGCGACAGGCGCACCGACCGCAGCAAGATCACCGCCACCACCGCGGGGCTCAGCGCCGGTGCCGATATCAAGCTCTCCGAGGGCGTGCTGGTCGGCCTGGGTGGCGGCTATGGCAATGATCTGAGCCGGATCGGCACCGCGGCGCAGGTGCGCGGCACGAGCACGATCTATGCTGCCTATGCGAGCGTCCAGCCCGCCAGCGGCACCTTCATCGACGGCATGATCGGCCGCGGCCAGCTCGACTTCACCACCCGGCGCATTGCCCAGGCGGTGAATGCGACGGCGCGCGGCAGTCGCGACGGAAGCTACACCATCGCGGCGATCTCGCTCGGGATCGATCGGGCCGAAGGGCCGCTGCAATGGTCGATCTATGGCCGCGGCGAGTATATGGACGCCGATCTCGATGCCTATGCGGAGAGCGGCGCCGGGCGCTACAATCTGCGCTTCGATGCCCGTCAGGTCCGCTCCATCACCGGCACGCTCGGCGGCCGCCTGCAATATCGCCAGAAGACGGGCTTCGGTTCGATCACGCCGCGCCTGCGCGTGGAGTGGAACCACGAGTTCGCCAATGTCGATGCCCAGTGGCTCGACTATGCCGATATCCCGGGTGCGGCGATCTATGCGCTGGCGGGCAATGGCTGGCGGCGCGAGCAGCTCCAGCTGAGCTTCGGCACCCGCTTCGACATCCTCTCCAGCGGCTGGTCGTTCGACTTCGAGACCGGGTTGCGCGCGGCTCAGGGCGAGAAGGCCGGCACGTTGCAGCTCCGCCTGTCGAAGCGCTGGTAGGGAAAGGAGCCCGGGCCGGCCGGCGCCGTCCCGGGCCTGCTCCCAGTCGAGCCTTTACCGCCGAGGCGGCGAGCAACAGGTTCCGGCCCGGGGCTTGCCCAGGGTGAGAACTCAAACAAGCCTCTGAAACTACACCCGTCATCCCCGCGCAGGCGGGGATCCAGGGTAGTAGGGGATGATCGAAGCAGTCCCGCGGGTGCTTGCCGGAAACGGCAAAGCAAGCCGCGCGCCCCTTGCTCCTGGCCCTGGATCCCCGCCTGCGCGGGGATGACGGGGAAGGGATGGTGGGGATGACGATTGAAGGAGCATGAGTCCCCAACCTAGGCCCGCAACCGGGCGAGCGCGTCGGCCAGCTGGGCTTCGCGATAGGGTTTCTCGATCATCGGCACGTTCGTGCCGAACCCCTCCGGCGGCGCGCCATAGCCGCTGGCGAAGGCGAAGGGCACGCCGCGCGCGCACAATGCCTCCGCGATCGGCGTGCTGCGTTCGCCGCCAAGGTTGATGTCGAGGATCGCGACGTCGAAGCCGCCACCTTCGGCCAGCGCCATCCCGTCGGCCAGCCTGCTCGCGGGGCCGATGATCTCGCACCCCAGCGCCGCGAGCAGATCCTCGAGATACATGGCGACCACCGGCTCGTCCTCGACGACGAGCACGCGCAACCCCGGCAGCCCGCTCACGCGGCACCTTCGGGCAGCGGCGCATCGACGATGCAGACCAGGCCGCCGGGGCGGAACTCGATATGTACCGTGCCGCCGAGCTCGGCGGCGAGGCCGCGTTCGATCATCCGCGTGCCGAAGCCGCGCCGTATCGGCGCCATGACCGGCGGGCCGCCCGCTTCCTCCCAGCGCAGCGCGAGCCTGGCCGGAGCGCCGTCCCTATCCTCGCACCGCCAGCGAATCGTGATCCGCCCCTCCGGCCGTGACAGGGCGCCATGCTTCACGGCATTGGTCGCCAGCTCGTGGATGGCCAGCGCAAGGCTGATCGCCGTCTTGGGCTGGATCGGCAGGTCCGGCCCATCGAGCGCGAAGCGGCTCGGCTCGCCATGCGGGCGCAGGGCATCCTCGATGATCCGGCGCATCGAGACCGGCCCCCAATGCTCGCGCGTCAGCAGATTGTGCGCCTCGGAAAGCGCGGCCAGCCGGCCTTCGAACGCGGCGCGGGCCTGATGCGGCGGCACATCGTCCTTGAAGCTCTGCTGGGCGATGCCCTGGACGATCGCCAGCGTGTTCTTCACGCGGTGGTTGAGCTCGTCGACCAGCAGGCGGAGATGCGCCTCGGCGCGCTTCGCCTCGGTCATGTCGCGCCCGATGGCATGCAGCGCCACCGGGCGGCCCTGGGCGTCGAGGTTGAGCCGCGAATTGACTTCCCAGATCAGCTCGCGTCCGTCGCGGGCGCGCAGCTTCAGCGTCAGCCGGGTCGAGCCGCCATGCTGCAGCTTGCGGTTGAACGCGTCCATGCTGATCGCGAACTGGTCCGCGTCCATGAAGTCGCGGATCGAGCGGCCGAGGATCTCGTCCTCGCGATAGCCGATCGCCTCCACCACCGCCGGATTCACCGAGGTCACCCGATTGTCGAGCGTGGTGGTGATCAGGAAGTCGTTGGCCTGTTCGAAGATCGTGCGGAAGCGCGTCTCGCTTTCGCGCAGCTCCTGCTCGGCGCGCTTGCGATCGGTGACGTCGAACGAGACGCCGACGAAGCGGCTCGGCCGGCCGTCGTCATAGTCGATCCGGCTGCCATGGCTCTGCAGCCAGCGCTCGGCACCGTCATCGGCGCGCAGGATGCGATAGGTGATCGCATAGGGCGCGCCCTCGGCGAAGCAGCGCAACGCGGCGTCGCGCACCATGATCCGGTCGTCGGGATGCACGCGGGCGATCCATTCGTCGAAGCTGCCGCGCGGATCGGGCCGGCGCGGCATGCCGAGCAGGTCGAAGCGGTTGGGCGACCAGGCGCCGTCCATCGTCTCGAGGTCCAGCTCCCAGGTGGCCATGCCGGCCGCCTCGGTAGCGAGGCGCAGCCGCTCCTCGCTCTTGCGCAGCGCGTCCTCGTCGGCGCGCCGCTGGGTGACGTCCAGCGTCACCGAAAGCACGCCGAAGGGCTCGCCCGTCGGCCGGCGGATCACCGCGACCGAATTGTTCACCCAGACCACGCCGCCGTCCTGGCGGACATAGCGTTTCTCATGGGTATAGGGCGTGCCGTCCCGCACCACCTTCTCGAACAGCGGCAGGTTGCGGGCGAGGTCGTCCGGATGGGTGATCTGCTGCATCGTCATACCGCCCATCAGCGCATCGCGGCTCCAGCCGGCGATCTCGCAGAAGCGATCGTTGACCAGCGTGAAGCGGCCTTCGATGTCCACCTGGGCGAAGCCGGCGGTGGTCTGGCTGATGAACGCGGAGAGCTGCGCCTCGCGCTCGCGCAGCGCGAGTTCGGCCGTCTTGGCCTCGGTCACGTCATGGGCGACGCCGATGAAGCCGATATGGCGCCCCCGCGCGTCCCGGCGCGGCTGCGAGGTGGAGTGGAGCCAGCGCCATTCGCCATGGACGTTGCGATAGCGCCCCTCGAGCTCGAAGGTGCCGAGGCTAGCCTCGCCCGCGACCGATTGCGCGAGCAATTGCGCGGCATCGTCCGGATGGATGATCCGCCGCCAGTCGAAATCGAGCGCCTCTTCATAGGAGACGCCGAGGAAGGCGACATAGGCGCGATTGACGAAGCTGCGCCTGCGATCCAGCCGAGTCACCCATACGGCGACGGGGGCGCTGTCCGCGATCATGCGGAACTCGTCCTCGCCCACCGGAAGCGGCTCGGCCGGCGTGTCGGTCATCGGGGCTCGATGGAAAGCATCAGCAATTTCCTAGCCTTGCGCCAAGGTAAATCAACGCTTGCTACCGGCGCATCGCCAGCACCGCCCGTGCGCGCTTCAGGTGCGGCATGTCGAGCATCTCGCCGTCCAGGCCGATCGTGCCCGCGCCCGGCGACGCCGCGAAGGCCGCGACGATCCGTTCGGCGCGATCGATCTCCGCGGGGGAGGGCGAGAAGGCGCGGTTGATCACCGGCACCTGATCGGGATGGATGGCGAGCATCCCGCGGAAACCCGCGCGGCGCGCCTTGGTTGCAACCTTTTCCAGCCCGTCGAGATCGCGGAAATCGCCATGGATCGTCTCGATCGGCGTCACGGCCGCGGCGGCGGCCCCGGCCAGGGCGAGGGCGCGGAAGACCTGGTAGGGAAAGTCATATTCGCCGGTCTCGTCGCGATTATGGGTCGCGCCCAGCGCGGTGGCGCTGTCCTCCGCGCCCCAGGTGAGCGCGGCGAGGCGCGGACAGCCGGCATAATCGCCCAGGCCGAAGATGGCCGGCGCGGTTTCCGTCGCCACCACGATCGTGCGGATCCCGCCCGGGGGCAGGCCGTGCGCGGCCTCCAGCGCGGTGAGATAGTGATGGAGCAGCTCCGCCTCGGCACGGGTCGCCTTGGGCAGCATGATCCCATCGGGCGCGCCGGGCACGATCGCGGCGAGATCGAGCAGCGCGTGCGGCGTGTCGAGCGGGTTGATCCGCACCCATTGCGGCTGCGCGCGCGCGGCGGCTTTCAGATGCTCGGCGACCAGCGCGCGGGCAGCGGGCTTGTTGGCCTCGGCCACTGCATCCTCGAGGTCGAGCAGCACCAGGTCGGCTTCGCTCGCGCCTGCCTTGGCGAGCTTGCGCTCGGAATCGCCCGGCGCGAACAGCAAAGATCGGGCGGCCAGCGGGTCGGTCATGCATCCTCCTATCGTGGAGGACTAGCTATCGCGCGCGGACCGGCGGGTAAACCGCGCGCCGTTCTTAACCCTGGCTGGCGGTTTTCCCTCTGTGCGGGGGCCGGATTTTACCCCTCCTTAACGCTGTCCGCTTACCTCGTTTGGGAATGAGCGAGGGGATTTCGAACGTGCGCATTCTGATCGTGGACGACGAACCGGCGATGCACGAATCATATCGCCAGGTGTTCGGGGCCCGCAAAGGCGGCAATGCCAGCGCCCTGAACGCGATGGCGGCCGAACTGTTCGGCGACGACGATGCCGTGCCCGAGCCGGCCGACGACGCGATCGATTTCCAGTGCGCGCATTTCAACCAGGGTCTCGACGCGGTCGAGGCGATCAAGGATTCGCTGGAAACCGGCAAGCGCTTCTCGGTCGCCTTCATCGACGTGCGCATGCCCCCGGGGATCGACGGCAAGGAAACCGCGCGCCGCATCCGCGCGCTCGATCCCGACATCAATCTCGTCATCGTCACCGGCTATTCGGATTTCTCGCCCCTCGACATCAGCCGCGCCGCCGGCCCGGTCGACAAGATCTTCTACATCGCCAAGCCTTTCCAGGCCGAAGAGGTGATCCAGACCGCCACCGCGCTCGCCCATCGCTGGGAAGCGGACGCCAAGCTGCGCAACGCGATCACCCTGCTCGAGGAACAGAAGCTCGAGCTCGCCGCCAATGAATCGCGCGCCGTGCACATGGCGAACCATGATTCGCTCACCGACGCGCCCAACCGGCTCGCCTTCCTCCACATGCTCGGCAAGGCAGTGAAGGGCGAGCAATGCTTCGCCATGGCGATGATGGACCTCGACCGGTTCAAGATCGTCAACGACACGCTCGGCCATCTCGCGGGCGACGAGCTGATTCGCATGGTCTGCGAGATCCTGCGCCAGCAGGTGCCCGCCAACGGCTTCGTCGCGCGCCTGGGCGGCGACGAGTTCGCGATGCTCTACCCGGTCACCGGCGAGGACGAGGCGACGATGATCGCCGAGCGCATGCTCAAGGCCGTGTCGATCAGCTTCAAGGTGTTCGGCCATTCGGTCCAGGGCGGTGCCTCGGTCGGCCTGATGGTCGTCCAGCCGCGCACGATCCACGACCCGATCGACGTGATGCGCCGGGCCGATCTCGCGCTCAACGAGGCCAAGCATAATGGCCGCGGCATCGTCCGCCTGTTCGACGAAGTGATGGACGAATCGATCCGCTTCCGCCGCCAGATCGAGGGCGGTCTCTCCGAAGCGATCGCCAAGGGCGAGCTGAAGCTGGTCTTCCAGCCGATCGTCGGGCGCGACGCGCTGGAGATCACCGGCTTCGAGGCGCTGATCCGCTGGTGCAGCCCGGAATATGGCATGGTCTCGCCCGGCATGTTCATCCCGATCGCCGAGGAATCGAACCTGATCCACGAACTGGGCGACTGGGTGATCGACCAGGCGGTGGAGACGCTCAAGACCTGGCCCGGCCAATATGTCTCGGTGAACTTCTCGCCGCGCCAGTTCCGCCGCCACAATTTCGTCGGCCATGTGATGGAGCGGGTGGCCAATGCCGGCGTCGAGCCCGGGCGCTTCCAGATCGAGATCACCGAGACCGCGATCTTCGACGATGTCGAGCGCGCCGCCGATACGCTGTTCAAGCTCCGCCAGATGGGCTTCCGCATCGCGCTCGACGATTTCGGTACCGGCTATTCCAGCCTCTACAATATCCGCCGCTTCGCGCTGGACTGCCTGAAGATCGACCGCAGCTTCGTCGACGGCATGGGCCGCGAGCGCGAGAGCGCGGCGATCGTCCATTCGATCATCCATCTCGGCCGGGCGCTGGGCATGGAAGTGGTGGCCGAGGGCGTCGAGACCGAGACGCAGCTCCAGTCGCTTCGCGTCGCCGGCTGCAGCCACCTCCAGGGCTATTATCTCGCGCGCCCGATGGACGCCGAGGATGCGCTGGTGCTCGCGCAGAGGGGATATATCGGCGAAGCGGAGGCCGTCGAGGTCGAGCTGGGCAACGGGACGCGCGGCTGATGCCCCGCGCAAGGCGCCTCAAGGCGCCGGCCTCGCTCGGCGCGAAACTGGTCCTGATCCTCACCGGCGTCGGCGTCATCGGCGCCGCTGCGCTGACGCTGATGCTCGCCACCGTCATCACGCCGAGCTTCAACCGGCTCGAACGCGACGCGGTCGACGCGCATGTCGCGCGCACCCAGGCGGTCGTCCACGATGTCTCGGCCAAGGTCGAGAACGCCGTGCGCGACTATGGCGACTGGAACTCGTCCTACGACTATATGGCGCATCCGACCAAGGCGTTCGAGGATGAGAGCTTCTCCACGCTGGCCATGGTCAATCTCGACGTCAACGGCATGGCCTATGTCCGGCCCGATCGCGAAATCGTGATCGCGCGCTGGCTCGACCTCGAGAAGCAGGCCGATGTGCCCGCGATGCGCGCGCGCCTCGCCCAGGCCATCGCCCGGTTCGATTTCGCGCGGATGCTGCATGGACAGAGCTCGGCCGGATTCTTCATTCGCCTGGGAGACACGCTGGCCGCGATCGGCATCGCGCAGGTGCGCAGGAGCGACGGCAGCGGCACGCCGCGCGGCTATGTGCTGATGGCCCGCGCCGTCACCGCGGCGCAGCTCAGCACCCTGCTCCAGCTCAAGGCCGCCCTCGCCCTCGACCATCCCGTCGCCGCGGTCACCAAGGCCCCGGGCGCTACCCGGACCCGCATCGCCGTGCCGATCCCGGGGCCGGACGGCCGCCCGGTCGCCACGGCCACCTATAGCGTGCCGCGCGACCTCTCGACGCTTGGCACGCGGATGCTCGTGCTCGCCGTGGTCGGGTCGTCGATCCTGCTGGCGATCGTGCTGCTGGTGCTGCGCCGGATGATCGCGCGCCTCGTCCTGGCGCCGCTTAAGCGCGTCGAGCGCCACATGGGCGTGGTCCGCGCCTCGGGCACGCTCGGACTGCTGACGGACAGGCCGCGCGACGACGAGATCGGCAGCCTGGTCACCAGCTTCAACTCGATGCTCCGGCAGCTCAAGGACCTGCGCGAGCAGCTCGAGGTGCAGAGCTTCACCCTGGGTCGCAGCGAGAGCGCGGTGGCGGTGATGCACAATGTCCGCAATGCGCTGAACCCGATCAGCACCGTGCTCAGCCAGGGGCTGGGCAGCGGCGCGCCGATGGACCGGGCATTGCTCGATCGCGCGCTCGGCGAGCTGGCGAGCGAGGAGCTTCCCGCGGTGCGCCGGCAGAAGCTCGTCGCCTTCCTTGCCGCCGCGATCGAAAGCGTCGAGCAGGAGCGGGCCGATCGTCGCGCGCAGATCGCGATCGGCCGCGAGGCGCTGCACCATGTGCTGGAGATCATCGGCCAGCAGCAGGAGGCGGCGCACGAGCGCCCGCCGCTCGATGCCTGCGACATCACCGATATCGTCGCCCAGAACGCCACCATCGCGCGCTATTCGGGCGAGAATTCGATTGCCTTCAGCTTCCCGTCCAAGCCGCACTGGGTGATGGCCAACCGCGTGATCCTCAGCCAGGTCGTCGGCAATCTCTTCGCCAATGCTGCGGAGGCCATCGCCGCGACCGGGCGCGGCAGCGGCTCGATCTCGGTGACGATCCGGGACAAGGACGACAGCACCGAGATCCATATCCGCGACGATGGCGAGGGATTCGACCCCGCTACGGCGCCGACGCTCTTCCAGCGCGGCTTCTCCACCCGGGCGCACAAATCGGGCGGCCTGGGCCTCCACTGGTGCGCCAATTCGATGCTGACGATGGAAGGCAAGCTCGACCTGGTGAGCGACGGCAAGGGAACCGGGGCCAAGGCGATCCTGACGCTGGGCACGGCGCGGCTGGTGCAGCCGAACGGGATTGCGGCGTAATTCCACTTTCCCTCTCCCCTTGTGGGAGAGGGAGGGAGCCGACGAAGTCGGCGGAAGGGTGAGGGGGAGTGAGCCTCCGTCCCCCCTCATCCTTCCCACTCGCTTCGCGAGCGGGCCCCTTCCTTCTCCCACAAGGGGAGAAGGAGTTTAGTTACCGCCCCACGGCCTTCCGCGTCCCCGCCACTTCGTCCTTGCGGCGCAGATAGGGCGCGACGAGGTTGCGTGCCCGGAACCATTCCTGCCGGTCCGGGTCGAGGCTGTCGAAATTGCCGATCACCCGGCGGCATTCGGGCGCGCGGCACTGGCAGATCATGTGCCAGTTCGATTCCCGGAGCGTCGTCGAATAGTCCCAGGCGATTTCCTCGCCCGGCTGGATCGCGCGCACCGCGACCAGAAACACGCCCGTATCGGTGAAACGCAGGCCGGCATTGGGGTCGCAGCTGTGATTGACCAGATCGTCGATCCGGCCGGACGGGCCCATATAATGGTCCGGCGTCACCTGCACGAAGCGGTCGCCCCGGCCGCGCATCAGGCTGGGGATCTGGTCGGCGCGGAAACGCCGGCCGGTGAACTCGATCAGCACATCGCCCTCGGCAAAGGCGCTCGCGGCGAACACGGCCTTGCCCAGATGGTTCTCGCCCACTTTGAACAGATTGTTCGAAGGCCGGTAGCGATCGAGCCAGCGCAGCCCGCCGCGGCGCGTGCCGAAGGCGCGCAGCGGGTTGATCGTCGCCAGGCCGATCAGGAACCATATGCTGGCATGGCAGAGGAGCTCGACGATGACATAGGCGAGTTCGGCCACCCCCGGCTGGGTCGCGCGCACCGCGACGAGCAGCGTGGCGAGATCGCCGAAGGTCCACAGGCCCCAGGCCGGCGAGCGCTCGCGGTTGCGATCGGTCCATACGCTTGCCCAGGTCGGCCAGAAGCTCACCGGGACGGCGAGCACCACCAGCATGTGCGCCCAGAAAGCCTCGCGGAAGACGAGCCACAGCATCAGCGCACTCAGGCTGGCCGCGATGCAGAAGGTCTCGGTGGGCGAGGGCGGGGCCCAGGACGAGCGCCGCCAGATGCCGATCGTCACCAGTATGCAGGCGATCGAGGAGAGCGCGAACACCCAGCCTTGCGGCGCGCCCGGATTCACCGCGGCATAGGTCAGCGCCTCGAGCGAAGTCGCCGCGCTCCAGATCAGCCATGACGCGCGGTTCGGCTCCACCAGCTCGCGACGCAGCCCGATCAGATAGGTCGCATAGCCCGCGAAGCTGAAGCCGATCGCCAGCAGGAACCAGATATCGGCGGTCAAATTACGCTCCCTCCCAAACGGAGCGTTTACCATGTCCCGGATTCGTCGTCTACGCGCGACTCGCGGTGACTCCGCGAGTCGCGGGGAATCGCGAAGAGTCACTTACGGGGCGAATCTCACAAGAACCCCCTCCTTTCCAGGGAGGGGAATCTACGCGCCGCAGTCCCGCACCGCCTCGAGCACGATCGGCGCCCATTCGCGGCGGCAGATCAGCAGGTCGGGGATGCTCGTGCTGGCCTGGTTGTAGACGATCGGCGAACCGTCGATCCGCGAGGCGTGGAGCCCCGCGGCGAGCGCCACCGCCACCGGCGCGCAATTGTCCCATTGATGCTGGCCGCCCGAATGGAGGTAGATCTCGGCCTCGCCGCGCACCACCGCCATTGCCTTGGCACCGGCCGAGCCCATGCCGATATGCACCGCGCCGATCCGCTCGCCCACGCCGGCGCAGAGCTGGCTCGGCCGGCTGCGGCTCACCAGCATGCGCGGCGGCAATTCACCTTCGGGCAGCGCGGGCGGGCAGTCGCTGGAGAGCGTGCAGCCGAGCCGGGGCAGGGCGACGGCGCCTACCGCCGCCCGGCCATCCACGGCCAGCGCGACATGCACCGCCCAATCCTCGCGCCGTTCCGCGAACTCGCGCGTGCCGTCGAGCGGATCGACGATCCACACGCGCCGTGCCGACAGCCGGGCCGGATCGTCGGCGGATTCCTCGGAAAGGATCGCGTCGCCGGGCCTCGCCGCGCGCAGCCGGTCGAGGATGAGGATATTGGCCTCGCGGTCGCCGCGATCCCCGCCCGCGCATTCGTCCTGGATGCGCAGCAGCAGCGCACCCGCTTCGTCGGCGATCGCCCGGGCGAGTTCCGCGTCGGTCAAATCACCGGACTCCAGGTGCCCATGATCGCCTCCACGATCCGCTCGGCGGCGGCTTCGGGCGTCTCCCTGGTCGTGTCCACCCGGATCTCCGGATTCTGCGGCGCCTCATAGGGGCTGGAGATGCCGGTGAAATTGGCAATCTGGCCGGCGCGCGCCTTTTTGTAGAGGCCCTTCACGTCGCGCGCCTCGGCAACTTCCAGCGGCGTGTCGACGAAGATCTCGAAGAACTCGCCCTCGGGCAGCAGCTTGCGGACCAGCTCGCGCTCGGCGCGGAAGGGCGAGATGAAGGCAGTGAGCACGATCAGCCCCGCATCGGTCATCAGCCGGGCGACTTCGCCGACGCGGCGGATATTCTCGATCCGGTCGGCATCGGTGAAGCCCAGATCCCGGTTGAGCCCGTGGCGGATATTGTCGCCGTCGAGCAGGAAGCTGTGCTTGCCGAGCGCGTGAAGGCGCTTCTCCACCATGTTGGCGATGGTCGACTTGCCCGAGCCGGAGAGCCCGGTGAACCAGAGCAGCCGCGGCGCCTGGTGCTTCTGCCGGGCATGGGCCTCGCGGTTGATCTCCACCGCCTGCCAATGCACGTTCTGCGCGCGGCGCAGCGCGAAGTTGAGCATGCCCGCGGCCACGGTGGCGTTGGTCGCCTTGTCGATCAGGATGAAGCCGCCCAGATCCTTGCTCTCGGCATAGGGCTCGAAGACGATGCCGCGATCGGTATAGACCTCGGCCACGCCGATATCGTTGAGCCCCAGCGTCTTCACGCTAAGCTCGGCCATGGTGTTGACGCACACGGCATGGCGCGGCGGCTGGACGGTGGCGCTGACCATCTGGGTGCCGAGCTTGAGCCAATAGGCGCGGCCGGGGAGCATCTCGGCCTGATCCATCCATACGATGGTGGCCTGGAACTGGTCGGCCACCTGGGGCGGCGCATCGGCGGCGGCGATCACGTCGCCGCGCGAGCAATCGACTTCGTCGGCCAGCGTGATGGTCACGCTCTCGCCCGCCACCGCCCCGGCCCGATCCCCGCCGAGCGCGACGATCCGCGCGACGCTGCTGGTCTGGCCCGAGGGCAGGATGCGCACCTTGTCGCCCGGGCTTATGCTGCCCGACGCGATCATGCCGGCGAACCCCCGGAAGTCGAGATTGGGGCGGTTCACCCATTGCACGGGCAGGCGGAAGGGCCGTGCGGCGTCCGCATCGGCATCGATCTGGACGCTCTCCAGATGCTCGAGCAGCGCCGGCCCCGCATGCCAGGGCGTGTTCGCGCTCGGGCCGGTGATGTTGTCGCCCTTGAAGCCCGAGATCGGGATCGGCGTGAAGCCGGCGATGCCGATGCTGTCGGCAAATCCGCGATAGTCCTCGACGATCGCGTCATAGACGGCCTGATCATAGCCGATCAGGTCCATCTTGTTCACCGCCAGCACGATGTGGCGGATGCCGAGCAGGTGGCAGAGGTACGAGTGCCGCCGCGTCTGGGTGAGCACGCCCTTGCGCGCGTCGATCAGGATCACGGCGAGATCGGCGGTCGACGCGCCGGTCACCATGTTGCGGGTATATTGCTCGTGGCCAGGCGTGTCGGCGACGATGAACTTGCGCTTTTCTGTCGCGAAGAAGCGATAGGCGACGTCGATGGTGATGCCCTGCTCGCGCTCGGCGGCGAGGCCGTCGACGAGCAGCGCGAAATCGATCTCCTGCCCCTGCGTGCCCAGCCGCTTGCTGTCGGCCTCGAGGCTGGCGAGCTGGTCCTCGAAGATCATCTTCGAATCATAGAGCAGCCGCCCGATCAGCGTGGACTTGCCGTCGTCCACGCTGCCGCAGGTGATGAAGCGCAGCAGCGACTTGTTCTGGTGCAGCCGGAGATAGGCGGAGATGTCGGACGCGATGAGCGCGTCGGGGCGGTAGGAGGTCATGCGTGCTCTCCCAACCCGTCATCCCCGCGCGGGCGGGGATCCAGAGTCACGGGCGACACGGCAGAGAAACCCTGGATCCCCGCCTGCGCGGGGATGACGGGGAAAGGGGCGAGGGCGCCGGAAAAAGGGGCGAGAATGCGGGAAGAAGCGCGGGCCATCAGAAATACCCCTCCTGCTTCTTCTTCTCCATGCTTGCCGCCTGGTCATGGTCGATCGCGCGGCCCTGGCGCTCCGAGGTCGTGGTCAGCAGCATCTCCCGGATCACGGCCTCCAACGTATCCGCCTCGCTCTCCACCGCGCCGGTCAGCGGATAGCAGCCGAGGGTGCGGAAACGCACCGAACGGGTGACCGGCACCTCGCCCGGGTTCAGCCGGAAGCGATCGTCGTCGACCATCAGGATCAGCCCGTCGCGCTCCACCGTAGGCCGCGGCGCGGCGAAATAGAGCGGGACGATCTCGATCCCCTCGGCGAGGATATATTGCCAGATGTCGAGCTCGGTCCAGTTGGAGAGCGGGAAGACGCGGATGCTCTCGCCCTTGTGCTTGCGGGCATTGTAGAGGTGCCACAGCTCGGGCCGCTGGTTCTTGGGATCCCAGCGGTGCGACGCGGTGCGGAAGCTGAACACGCGCTCCTTGGCGCGGCTCTTCTCCTCGTCGCGCCGCGCGCCGCCGAACGCCGCGTCGAAGCCATATTGGTCGAGCGCCTGCTTCAGTCCCTCGGTCTTCCACATGTCGGTATGGCGGCCGCCATGATCGAACGGGTTGATTCCCTGCGCCTCGGCCTCGGGATTCTTGTGGACGATCAGTTCCATGCCCGCGTCGCGCGCCGCCTTGTCGCGCAGATCGTACATCGCGCGGAACTTCCAGGTCGTATCGACATGGAGGAGCGGGAAGGGCGGGGGCGCCGGATAGAATGCCTTGCGCGCGAGGTGCAGCATCACCGCGCTGTCCTTGCCGATCGAATAGAGCATCACCGGACGCTCCGCCTCGGCGACGACTTCGCGCAGGATATGGATGCTCTCGGCCTCGAGCCGCTGGAGATGCGTCAGCCGCGCGGGCGAAATCCCCCGGGTCGCGCCGATCGCCTGTGTCTCCGTCATGTTCCCGGAATGCAGCATGGCGGGCGATTTAGGAAGCCGCCCGGGAACGCGCGATCTAGTTTATGTTTAGGGCGGGATACCGGACGGCCTCGCCGGAAATCCAGCTCTCCAGCACCGTCAGCTCCGCGTCCACCAGCACCAGGTCCGCCCGGAATCCGGGGGCGATCCGGCCCAGCTGCCCGCCCAGCCCCAGGAATGCGGCGGGGGTCGCCGCGGCCATGCGGGCGGCGACGTCCAGCCCGACCCGGCCCTGCGCCATCATCCCCTTGACCGCGCCCGCCATGGTGAGCGTCGAGCCCGCCAGCGTGTCGTCGGCCCCGAGCAGCCGGTCGCCGTCGCGGTGGATTTCGCGGCCATGGATCAGGAACACCGTCTCGTCGCTCCCTACGCTCGGCATCGCGTCGGTCACCAGCATCAGCCGCTCGGGCCCCTTTGCCCGCAGCGCCACGCGGAGCGTCGCCGGATGCAGGTGATGGCCGTCGGCGATGATCCCGGCATAGACGTCGGGATCCTCGAGCGCCGCGCCCACCATGCCCGGCGCGCGGTTGAGCAGCGGGGACATGGCGTTGAAGACATGGGTGAAGCCGGTCAGCCCATTGTCGATCGCGTCGCGCACCGTCTCGTAGCGGGCATCCGAATGTCCGGCGGAGACGATCACGCCCGCCGCGGCCAGCCGGGCGATCTGCCCGGGAGTCGCGACTTCGGGCGCCAGCGTCACCAGCGTCTTGCCGCGGCGGCCCGATTCCAGCAGCGAGAGGAATTCGTCGCGCAGCGGCTGGATCTTGCTCTCGCTATGGATGCCCCGGCGCACCGGGTTGAGGAACGGCCCCTCGATATGGATGCCGAGCACGCCGGGGATGCCCGCCGCGATCGCGGCGTCCACGGCGCGGATGCCGGCCTCCACCACGGACAGGTCGTCGCTGATCAGGGTCGGCAGCAGGCCGGTGGTGCCGAAGCGCCGGTGCGTCTCGGCGATCACCCGGATCGTCTCCACGCTCGGATCGTCGTTGAACAGCCGGCCGCCGCCGCCATTGACCTGCACGTCGACGAAGCCGGGGAGCAGCGTCGCTCCGCCCAGGTCGACGGTTTCCGCGCCGGCGGGCGGCGCGGGGAGGATCGCCGCGATCCGGTCGCCCTCGATCACCAGGCAGGCATCGTCGCGCCAGCCCTCGGCCAGCAGCATGCGCCCGTTGACGAGCGCTCTCACGGCAGCACGTCCAGCACGGCGCCCAGGCTGCCCCGTGCCGCCGCCAGCCGCGCCTCGGCCTCCGCCGGGGCCAGGCCGCGCGCGATCAGCACCGCGCGCTTTATGTCGCGCCCGCCCGCATCGAGCGCCGTCTCGGCCGCGGGGCCGTCCACGTCCGCCAGCGCGCCGACCATGCGGATCGCACGGGCGCGCAGCTTGGCGTTCGAGACCTGCATGTTGACCATCAGTCCCTCATGAACGAGCCCCAGGCGCAACATGATCCCGGTGGAGAGGAGATTCAGCGCGACTTTCTGCGCGGTGCCCGCCTTCATCCGGGTGGAGCCCGCCACCACTTCGCTGCCGGTATCGGCGAGGATCGCGTGCTCCGCCGCGGCCAGGACCGGGGTGCCGGCATTGTTGGCGAGAGCGATCGTCAGCGCGCCGGCGCCGCGCGCCGCCTCGAGCGCGGCCACCACATAGGGCGTGCGCCCGCTCGCCGCGACGCCGATCAGCACGTCGTTCGCGCCGATCTCCTCGGCGACGACGGCTGCCAGCGCGGCCTCGCGGCTGTCCTCCGCGCCCTCCTGGGTCCGGGTCAGCGCCGCCGGCCCGCCCGCGATCAGGAAGGCGAGGCGCTCGACCGGCCAGTTGAAGGTGGGCGTGAGCTCCACGCCGTCCTGCACGCCGATCCGGCCGGAGGTGCCTGCCCCGGCATAGGCGATGCGCCCGCCATGCCGCAGCCGCTCGGCGGCCGCGTCGATCGCCGCCGCCATCGCGCCGGCCTGGCTCTTCAGCGCCGCGATCGCCGCGAGCTGGGACTCGAGCATCGCCTCCACTGCCGCCTCGGTGGGCCAGCGGTCGATCTCGCGGTAACGGGGGTCTGCGGCTTCAGTCGGCATCGGACTTCCGGGTCGGGAGGGCAGTGGAGGGCAGGCCGGCGAGCAGCAACGCCCCGTCGAGCGGATCGGAGACCGCGTCGACGAGCCGCGCCACGGTGCGTGCGCGCAGCCAGGGCTTCATCCGCATCGCCAGCCCCCCGGCGAGCGCGCAGCGAACGGCCCCGCGCGCGAAGATCGTCTCGATGAATCGTTCGATGTGCAGCGCCGCGTCCTCCACGATCGAGCGGGCGATCGCGTCGTTGTTCTCGGCATAGTCCATCACCAGCGGGGCGAAGGCGGCATAGTCCTTCGGCGTCGCGGCATCCATCCAGGCGACCGCGCGGGCCGTGTCGTGCCCGAAGCCGGCAGTGACGGCGTGGCTGAGCGGCGTCACTTCGCTGCGCCCGTCGAGCGCGCGGAGCGCATGGCGCATCGCGCTGAGGCCCAGCGCGGCACCGCTGCCCTCGTCGGAAATCGGAAAGCCATAGCCGCCGATCGTGAAGCTGGTGGTGCCCACCCGCACCTCGGCCACGCTGCCTGTGCCGATGATCAGGGTCGCACCCTCGACGCCGGCATGCGCGCCGAGATTGGCGATCGCCGCGTCGGTGACGAACTCGATCGCAGCGAAGGGAAAGGGGAGGGCGGCGAGCTGCTCGCGCATTCCGGGGCGCGATATCCCGGCGATGCCCATGCCGGCCCGGATCGTCGAAACCTCGTCCTCGCCGAGCCCCGCCGCCGCGATCGCCTGGCCGGCGACGTCGCGCAGCACCGCGTGGAGCCGCTCGATGCCGATCCGCGTATTGGCCGGGCCGCTCTCGCCGGTGCCGAGGATGGTTCCGCGCTCGTCCGTCAGCCGGCTGCGGCAATGGCTGCCGCCCGCATCTATCCCGAGGAAATAGGCCATGCTCGCTCCCTACAGCAGCCGGCGCGCATTTTGCCATGCCGAACCGCCCGGAGGGCCATAATCCGCGGATATGGCCGTTGTCGGTCAGATCAGGCCCTTGCGCACCGCGATCACCGCCGCGTGGATCTTGTTCGACGCCGAGAGCTTGCGCGTGGCGTTGACCAGGTGGAACTCCACCGTCCGCTGGCTGCGGCCCATGATCGTCGCGGTTTCCCAGGCGGTCTTGCCCAGGCTCACCCAGCGCAGGCATTCGATCTCGCGCTCGCTCAGCGCCGCGCCGGCGGCCCCGATCGCCGCGGCGGGATCGGGAATGTCCGGATCGCTGCGCGTCGCGGGGCGGGTGAAGGCGCGGGCGGCGGCGATCAGCGCGAAGTCGGTATTGTCGGTGATGCATCCCACCGCCTTGTGATGGCCGGATCCGGAGTCGAGCAACAGGCAGGCGACCGAGCGGATCCAGCGCGTCTGCCCGTCGGGCCGGATCAATCGGAAATCGACATGATAGCGCAGGTCGCGCGCGATCAGCTCCACCACCATGGCCAGGTCTATGGTGGTGGCCAGTTCCTCGTCTTCGGGGTGAATGAAGGGCCGGAAATCGGCAAGGCTGCGCACCATGTTGGGCTGCAGCCCGGTAATCTGATACCAGCGCGCGTCGCAGACGAGCAGATCGGCATCGATGTCATAGTCCCATAGCCCTACCTCAAGGGCCCTCAGGCGCAGTTCAAAGTCTTCGTCGGGGCGGGGCTCGGCGCTTTCCCCAGATGTCATAACCCTCCAACCACAATCTTATCGTGTTCCGTCGGAGAACGTTTCCCAGACGTCACGGTTCCTGTGTGGCCCTCGGCCAGCCCGGGGGCAAGGGTGATGGGAGACCCTCAGCGGCTCGCCGGAAACACGTAAATTTACGAGTTTTCCCTCCTGTCCGCGGGGCGCAGGCTTCGCCCGAGACCAGTGAGACGAATGACCATGCCAGCGAATGCGAAGCGCAAGGACCCCGATCTCGAACAGGATGCCGTCCCGGGCGGCCGGGTGACGCTGCGCGACGTGGCGATGCTTTCCGGCGAGGAGCTGGTGCTGCGCTTCGGCGGTTCCGCCGCGCAGCAGCTGGTGGACCTGATCGTCGCCGCGATCCGCAAGGGCGATGACGACGAAGTGGCCGCGATCGACGGCCGGCTCCAGGAAGTGGAGCGGGCGTTACGGGGCTAGGCAGGGGATCTGGCCTTCCCGGCGTGCTCCCACGGGCCGGGAAGGCTAGAAACGCGCTTCCTCATAGACGCGGCGGATATCGCCCTGCCAGTCGCCGTCGAAGCGGTCGAGCAGCACCTGGGCCGGCACCTTGCCGGTGCGCACCACTTCGCGCAGCGGATCGAGGAAGCCGGATTCATTGTCGCCCGAGGCGTTGAGCCGGGCGCGGGCGTTGAGGCCGGCGGCGGCGATGTCGAGCACTTCGCTGGCAATGTCCCTCAGCTTGCCGCCACCGGGCAGCGGCGCGTCGAGCGCCAGCTTCGGCACCGAGCTGCGCAGCGTCTCGCGCGCCTCCATCGACCAGCCCTTCACCAGCTCCCATGCCGCATCGAGCGCACCCTGATCGTAGAGCAGCCCGACCCAGAGCGCGGGGAGGGCGCAGATCCGCCCCCAGCGCCCGCCATCGGCGCCGCGCATCTCGAGAAAGGTCTTGAGGCGGACCTCGGGAAAGGCAGTGGAGAGATGGTCCGCCCAATCGTCCATCGTCGGCTTGTGGCCGGGATAGGCGGGCAGTTCGCCCTTCAGGAAGTCGCGGAAGCTCTGCCCGGCCGCGTCGATATATTTGCCGTCGCGGTAGACGAAGTACATCGGCACATCGAGCGCGTATTCGGCATAGCGTTCATAGCCGAAACCCGGTTCGAACACGAAGGGCAGCATGCCCGTCCGCGCCGGATCGGTGTCCGACCAGATATGGCTGCGATAGCTCAGATAGCCGTTGGGCTTGCCTTCGGTGAAGGGCGAGTTGGCGAACAATGCCGTCGCCAGCGGCTGCAGCGCCAGGCCGACGCGGAACTTCTGCACCATGTCCGCTTCGGAGGCATAGTCCAGGTTCACCTGGATCGTGCAGGTGCGCAGCATCATGTCGAGGCCGAGATTGCCCACCCGAGGCATGTGCCGCAGCATGATGCCATAGCGGCCCTTGGGCATGATCGGCAGCTCGGCGCGCGTCTTGTCGGGCCACATGCCCAGGCCGAGAAAGTTGAGGCCAAGCTTGTCGCCGACCTGCTTCACCTGCTCCAGGTGCCGCCCGGTCTCGCCGCAGGTCTCGTGGAGATTCTCGAGCGGCGCGCCCGAAAGCTCCAGCTGGCCGGCCGGCTCCAGGCTCACCGTGCCGTCCGGCCCCGAGAGCGCGATGACGTTGCCGCCTTCCAGCACCGGCTTCCAGCCGAACTGGGTCAGCTCGCCCAGCAGGTCGCGGATGCCGCCCTGCTCGTCATAGCTGGGAGCGTGGAAGTCCCGGGTCGCGAACACGAACTTCTCGTGCTCGGTGCCGATGCGCCAGCGTTCCTTCGGCTTTTCGCCCCGGGCGAAATACTCGATCAGCTGGGCGCGATCCTCGATCGGGGCCGACACCTTGTTGCTTTCGGTCTTGGTGCTCATGCGAAGGTCTCGACGGGAGGGATAGGGCGGCGGTGGCGCAGCACCGGCACGCGGGAACGGACATCCTCGACACGGGCCTGGTCGATCTCGACCGAGCCGAGGCCGGCCGCCTCGCCCATGTCGAGCACCACTTCGCCCCAGGGGTCGATCGCCAGCGAATGGCCATAGGTGGCGCGGCCGTCGGCGTGCAGGCCGGTCTGCGCCGCGGCGATCACATAGGCGCCGGCCTCGATCGCGCGGGCGCGCAGCAGCACGTGCCAATGCGCCTGGCCAGTGGGACGGGTGAAGGCGGCGGGGACGGCGAGGACGGTGGCACCGGCATCGCTGAGCGCGCGGAACAGGTCCGGGAAGCGCATGTCGTAGCAGATGGCGAGGCCCAGCCTGCCGATCGGCGTGTCGACCACGATCGCGCGCTCGCCCCGGCAATAGGTGTTGGACTCCCGCCAGCTCTCGCCGGTGGCGAGGTCGACATCGAACAGGTGCAGCTTGTCGTAATGCGCCCGGATCGCGCCGGTGCCGTCGATGACGAAGCCGCGGTTCAGGAATTTCTCGCCTTCACCCTTCAGGGCCAGCGAGCCGAGATGCACCCAGATGCCGTGCTTCGCCGCCGCCTCGCGCGTCGCGGCGAGGACGGGATCCTCCGCCTCGGCCACCACATGGGCGCGCGCACGCTCGCGATCGCCGTCGAGCAGGCCGGACATTTCGGGCGTGAACAGCATCGCGCTGCCCGCCGCCGCCGCCCGCGCGATACCATCGGTGACGGTACGGGCGTTGGCGGCCGGATCGATCCCGCTCGTCATCTGCAGCAGGCTGGCCTTCATCGCTTCCTCCCCCTCCGGGCCGGGATCAGTCGTGCTTCGGCTTGCCGACGCCGACCAGCTTGAGGCCGGCACGCGCCGCCTCCGCGGGCGGATAGATGTTGCGCAGGTCGACGAGCAGCGGCGCCTTGAGCATCGTCTTGATGCGACCGAGATCAAGCGCGCGGAACGCATCCCACTCCGTCACGATCACCAGCGCGTCCGCGCCGTCCGCCGCGGCATAGGCGCTCTCGCTGAACTCGACGTTCGGCAGCAGCGGGCGCGCCTGCTCGAAGCCTTCGGGGTCATAGGCCTTCACCGTGGCGCCGGCATCCTGCAGCGCCGCGACGATCGACAGGCTGGGCGCGTCGCGCATGTCGTCGGTATTGGGCTTGAAGGTGAGGCCCAATATGCCCACGGTCTTGCCGCGCACGTCGCCGCCCATCGCCTTGATCACCTTGCGGCCCATGGCGCGCTTGCGCGCGTCGTTCACCTGCACGGTGGCCTCGACGATGCGCAGCGGAGTCTCGTTGTCGCCCGCCGTCTTGAGCAGCGCCAGCGTATCCTTGGGGAAGCAGGAGCCGCCATAGCCGGGGCCGGCATGGAGGAACTTGCTGCCGATCCGGTTGTCGAGCCCGATGCCGCGCGCCACTTCCTGCACGTCGGCGCCCACTTCCTCGCACAGGTCGGCGATCTCGTTGATGAAGGTGATCTTCACCGCCAGGAACGCGTTGGCCGCATATTTGGTCAGCTCGCTGGTGCGGCGGCTGGTGAACAGGATCGGCGCGCTCTGGTTGAGCGAGAGCGGGCGGTAGATCGCGCGCATCACTTCGCGGGCTTCCTCGTCGTCGGTGCCGACGACCACGCGGTCGGGCCGCTTGAAATCCTCGATCGCCGCGCCTTCGCGCAGGAATTCGGGGTTGGAGACGACCTTCGCGCCGGTGCCCGACGCCACTTCGCGCATGATCCGCTCCACTTCGTCGCCGGTGCCGACCGGCACGGTCGACTTGGTGACGATCACCGCCGGCCCGGTCAGGTTCTCGGCGATCTCGCGCGCAGCGGCGAAGACATAGCTCAGGTCGGCATGGCCGTCGCCGCGGCGGCTCGGCGTGCCGACCGCGATGAACACCGCATCGGCCCCCTTGACGCCTTCGGCCAGGTCGGTGGTGAAGGAGAGGCGGCCGGCCTTCACGTTCGAGGCGACCAGCGCGTCGAGGCCCGGCTCGTAGATCGGCATTACGCCCTGATCGAGCAGCTCGATCTTGCGCGCGTCCTTGTCGACGCAGACCACTTCATGGCCGAAGTCCGAGAAACAGGCACCGGAAACCAGGCCGACATAGCCCGTGCCGATCATCGCTATGCGCAACGTGGATCCCCTTGGGAAGAAAGTCTGTTGCGCAGATAGCGACGCCAGCGCCGGGGGCAAGGGGGCGGGGGGCGACGCTCTCCGGCGCGGCCGGCAAGAAAAATGCGGACAAGGAAACGGGCAATAAAAAAGGCGGCTCGCGGCCGCCCTTTCAGTTGTCGTCCGGGCCGGTCAGCACGGCCTCAACTGAGGTCGCTCCACTGCCGGCCCGGATGAACGTTCCTCAGAACGGGCGGATTTCGTTACCGCCGCCGTCACGGAACATCAGGCTGAAAAACGCGAACATTCATAGTCTCCCATCGGTGCGCACTTGTGCGCGATTCAGATGGTTAAAGGCTTCTTAACAATGAATCAATCCGGATTTCTGCGGAGTTGGCTTCGCAAAAACTGCTTCGAACGCGTGATTTAACCGTTCCTTCAAGGGTCGGGGCCTAGGCATGGCGGGCATGTCGGCACGCAGAGAGCCCTTGGCGACCTTGGTCGGTGCTTCCACGAGCGCCGTCGCGATCACCGCGGAACGCGCGGGAATCGCGAGGGAATTCGTGCAGGTGCACAGCGCGCGCGCCGGCAGTGCGGATGCCGGTGCCCGTGGGCGGGGCGGCAAGCGCGAACTGCACCGGGCAAGTAACGATCGCCATGTCGAGGGGCGCTTCTGGAGCGTTCTGGGCCTGTGCGAGATCGGGAATTTCGCGTCGCTGCGCCGTCATCTGGGCCGCGCCCGCGCCGATTCGCTGGTGCTGGACGTGGCGCGGCGAATCTCCGGCCTGGTGCCGGACGTCCGCATCGCCGCCGCCGGCCGCTCGGTGATCGAGATCTGCTTCGAGCGGGAAACGCCCGAGGCCGCCGCCGACGATATCGATCGGATCCGCAAGGGTTTCCAGCGCACGCTCGACCTCGATGGCGAGCCGCATCATCTCCAGATGCATTTCGGCGTCGCCGCCGCGCCCTCGGTCGAGGATGACGAGGTGCTGCTCGCCGAAGCCGCCGAATCCGCGCTCGAGCAGGCACGGGCGGACGGCCGGGTGGTGATGCTCGACCTGTCGCGCGCGGACCTGGCCTTCGACAAGCTCACTCTGATGCGCGAGCTGCCGCGCGCGATCGCCAATGGCGAGATGTTCCTGCAATATCAGCCCAAGGTCCATGTCCGCCGGCAGGAGATCGCCAGCGCCGAGGCGCTGGTCCGCTGGCAGCATCCCACGCGCGGCCTGATCCTGCCGGGCGATTTCATCTCGGTCGCGGAGCAGGCGGGCGAGATCTCGACGCTCACGCTGTGGACGCTGCGCCAGGTGATCGAGGACCAGCGCAAGCTGCGCGCCGACGGCTTCGACATGCTGCTCTTCGTCAATATCTCGGGCCAGCTCCTCGCCGACCCCGGCTTCGTCAACGAAGTGTGCGAGATGCTGGCGAACACCGATGCGAAGCTCGGCTTCGAGATCACCGAGACCGCGGTGATCCGCGATCCGGAGAGCGCGATCCGCCATCTCCAGTTCTTCGCCGACAGCGGCGTGACGCTCGCGATCGACGATTACGGCGCCGGGCTCTCCTCGCTCGCCTATCTGAAGAAGCTGCCCGCGCGCGAGCTCAAGATCGACAAGATGTTCGTGATGCAGCTCACCAGCAGCAACCGCGATCCGCTGATCGTGCGCTCGACGATCGATCTCGCCCATGCGCTCGAGATGGAAGTCACCGCCGAAGGAGTGGAGACGCCGTCCGCGCTCGCGCTGCTCAGCGTGATGGGCTGCGACATGGTGCAGGGCTTCCTGATCTCGCGCCCGCTCGGGCTCGATGCGTTCCGCAAGTTCCTGGCGGACGATGGCCATCTCGACAATGCGAACGGCCATCCGGCATCGTTCGTCCGGCCCGAGAGCTTCTGGAAGCGCGCGTGATGCGCGCGCTGTTGCGTTCCGTCCTTGCCCTTGCCGCGCTGCTCGCGGCCGCGCCGGCGCTTGCCCAGGCGCAACCCCGTTCCGATTTCCCGCCGGCGATCGAGGCCCAGATCCGGGCCGCCAAGGAAAGCATGATGTCCGATCAGGCGGAGGCGCTCCGTCACGCCGCCGCGATCGACGGGCTGGCGCTCGGCCTGCGGGACGAGCGGCGACGGATGCTGGCGCTGGCCACCGCGCGCTGGCTGGCCGCCGAGGCGCATATCCGCAACGAGGAGCCCGCCAAGGCCGCGCCGCTGCTGACCGACGGGCTGAACCTGATCCGCTCGATCCCGGAGCCGATCAAGCTGCGCGGCGACCTGATGATGTCGCAGGGCGCCTTCTTCATGGCGCGCGACCAGGCGGTGCAGGCGCTGGAAAGCTATCAGAACGCCTTCCGCATCTTCGGCGAAGTGAAGGAGCCGCGCAGCCAGGCGATCGCGCTGCAGAACATCGGCGGGCTCTACAGCGTCGCCAATGACGATGCGCGCGCCGAGGAATATTTCCACCAGGCCGCGGTGCTGTTCACCGATGATCCGGTGCTTTCGCTCTCGCTCCACAACAGCCGCGGCAATGTGCTCGCCAAGCTCGGCCGGGACGCGGAGGCGAGCAAGGAATATGAGGCGGCGATCGTCGTCGCGCGCGGCATGAACAAGCCGCTGCTCGAGGCGCGCCTGCTCAGCAACCTCGCGCGCAGCCAGGTGGCGCTGAAACGCTATGACGACGCCAACCGCACGATCACGCGCGGGTTCGAGCTCATCCGCGGCGCCGATGCCGATGTGCTGCGGCGGCACCTGCTCGCCACCGCGGCCGCCCTGGCTTCCGAGCGGGGGAATATCGGGGAGGCGCTGCGGTTCATCCACGGCACGTTCGACGGCATGGACCTGGGGAAGACCACGGTCGAATTCCGCAGCGACCATTTCTACGCCTATCAGATATTCAGCAAGGCGGAGAATGCGCGAGAGGCGCTGGTGCACCTTCAGGCAATGAAGCGCCTCGACGATGAATCCACCAAGGTGGCCGCGACCGCCGGCGCGGCGCTGATGGCGGCGAAGTTCGACTGGGCGAAGCAGCAGAACCAGATCCTGCTGCTCCAGACCCGGGAAGCCGAGGGGCGGGCCCGCTATCTCCAGACGCTGTTCCTGCTGATCGGCGCCGCGACGGTGATCGTCATGGCCGCGCTCGGCTGGGGCCTCGTCACGGTTCGCCGCAGCCGCAACAAGGTGCGCGCCGCCAACATCGTGCTGGGCGAGACCAATGTGGCGCTGGAAAAGGCGCTCAAGGCCAAGACCGAGTTCCTCGCGACCACCAGCCACGAGATCCGCACCCCGCTGAACGGCATCCTGGGCATGACCCAGGTCATGCTCTCGGATCCGAAGCTCGAGGCGCAGACCCGCGAGCGGATCGGCATCGTCCATGGCGCCGGCATCACCATGCGCGCCCTGGTCGACGACATTCTCGACGTCGCCAAGATGGAGACGGGCAATCTGAGCGTCGAGGCGGCGCCCATGGACCTGCCCGCCACGCTGAGGGACGTCACCCGCCTCTGGGAGGAGCAGGCGCGCGACAAGGGGCTCGGCTTCCGGCTCGAGCTCAGCCATGCGCCGCACTGGATCGTCAGCGACGCCACCCGCCTGCGCCAGATGGTATTCAACCTGCTCTCCAACGCGATCAAGTTCACCGAGAAGGGCAGCGTCACGCTGCGCGCGGTGGCCGAGGGCGAAGGCGAGGCCCGGCGGCTCAGGCTGGCCGTCGAGGATACCGGCATCGGCATCCCCCGCGAGAAATTCGAGGAGATCTTCGAGAGCTTCCGCCAGGTCGACACCAGCACCACGCGCCGGTTCGGGGGCACCGGCCTGGGCCTCGCCATCTGCCGCAACCTCGCCCGCGCGCTGGGCGGCGACATCATGGTGGAGAGCGAGGACGGCAAGGGCTCGCGCTTCATCCTCGACCTGCCGCTCGTCCCGGCCGAGGCGCCCGCGGCGGCCGTGGCGGACGAAGGCGCGGCGGGGCTCGACCTGGTCGTGCTCGACCGGAATCCCATCGCCCGCTCGATGCTGCGCACCCTGTTGGAGCCGCGCGTCGCCCGGCTGCGCTTCGCCGGCTCGGCGGCCGAGGCCCTGCCGATGCTCGAGGCCGGCGGTGTCAGCCATCTCCTTGCCGATGAGGGGACGCTCAAGGCCGAGGCGGATGGCCCCGCCGCGATGCTCGCAAAGCTGCGCGCCGCGGCCCCGGACGCGGCGCTCGCCGTGCTCTGGCTCAAGCCCGATGCGGAGACCGCTGCTGAGCTGATTGCAGCAAGTGGCGGCAAAATAATCGAAAAACCTATTACCGGCGTCGGCCTGATCGATGCTATCATTCCGTCAGCGGAAGAAAATTCCGGCAAGAGGGAGGGGGACCCGCTTGTATCTCGGGCGGCTTAGGGCGATAGCACACCGGACATGAAAAAAACGGTCGCGCGCATCTCGGGGAAACCGGTCGCCACGGGCGGACGGGCATGAATATCCTCTTCATCGAGGACGATCCGATGAACCGTCGGGTCGTGAAGGACATGCTCGACGTCGCGGGGGCGACCATGGCGGAGGCAAGCTGGGCCGAAGAGGGCCTGGCGATGCTCGACGCGGAATCGTTCGACGTCGTGCTCGTCGATCTGCGCATGCCCGGCATGGACGGGTTCGAGACGATCCGCCGCATTCGCGCGCGGGGCGACGCGAAGGGGGAATTGCCGATCATCGTCGTCACCGCCGATACCGCGGTGGACCTGCGCGAGCGCTGCCTCGCGATCGGGGCCGACGATGTGCTGTTCAAGCCGGTGGCGATGGACGCGCTGTTCGATTCGATCGGCCGGGTGCTCGCGATCCGCGGCGGCGGGGGCATGATCCTTTAGGGTGAGAACCTAAGCAAGCTCTTGAAACTACGCCCGTCATCCCCGCCCGCGCGGGGGATGACGGCTATCGGGCGCTCCTTGTCCCAAGGGGATAAACGCCTTTGTCGATCGAGTTGGCGCGCCAGCGCCGCCGCCCGCGGAGGCTCAGGTCGGCAGCCGCACGCGCACTCGCCCGCCGATTCCGCCCAGGCGATTCTCCAGCGTCACGGTGCCGCCATGCGCCTCGGCGACCGAGCGGACGATGGCGAGCCCCAGCCCCGTGCCGCCGGTCTCGCGGCTGCGCGAGGTCTCGCCGCGCACGAAGGGCGCGAACAGCGCCTCGGCCCGTGCCAGGTCGAAGCCGGGTCCGTCGTCCTCCACCAGCACGTCCACCGTGGCTTCGCCCAGGCTCCAGTGCAGCCACGCGCGCTCGCCATAGCGCACCGCATTCTCGATGAGGTTGGCGAACAGCCGCCGCAGCGCCGCCGAATTGCCGCGCACCACCGCGCGCGGCCCCGGCTCGACGCTGACCGGCTTGCCCGCCGCGGCAAGGTCGTCGACCAGGCTCTCGATCAGGCTGCCCAGGTCGAGCCTCGCATGCGACGCGCCGTCCCGCCCGTCGCGCGTGAAGGCCAGCGCGGCCTTCAGCATCGCGCGCATCTCCTCGATGTCCGCCTCGGCGCGCAGCCTCGCCGCGTCGGGAAGCTGCTCGACCCAGAAGGCGATCCTCGACAGGGGCGTGCCCAGGTCATGGGCGATCGCGCCCAGCATCGCGCTGCGGTTCTCGGCCTCGAGCAGGATCCGCTCCTGCATCGAATCGAGCGCGATGGCGAGTTCGTGCACTTCGCGCGGGCCCCGTTGCGGGATCGGCTGGCGCGCGCCCAGGCGCACCCGGGTCGCCGCGCCCGCCAGGTCGCGGATCGGCCGCGAGATGCGGCGCGCCACTGCCCAGGCGAGGAGGGAAAGCACCAGCAGCGTGCCGAGCATCCCCAGCAGCCGGGCGAGGTGCCAGCGGGTGAAGGTCGGGCGGTACACGCTGGATGCGACGATCCAGCCATTCCCGTTCTCCATCGCCACGGTGAAGCTGCCGCGCATGTCCTGCTCGGGATCGCGCGCCGGGAGCTGGTAGAGCCCGTGGATGCGTTCGGCCGGCACCTCCATCAGCCGGGCAATCGCCGCGTCGCGCGCGGGGGAGGGGCGCTCGTCCTGGCGGCCGAACTTGTCCTCGTTGGTCCGGGTCACCGTCATCCGGGCGCGGGCGGTGGGCGGCACGATGCCGGTGCGCAGCGCCTCGGCGACGCGGGCCAGCGGCAGCGGCCCCGGCCCGGGCGGCGGGCCGTTGAACATGATCGTGAACTGCGTCGTCGTCGCGATCAGGGCGGCGGCGATGACGAGCAGGACGATGGGAACCGTGATCGAACGCCGGGTCACGGGATCACTTGGCCGTGACTTCGGCGACGAACATATAGCCTTCGTTGCGAATGGTGCGGATCAGGTCCTCGGAGCCCGGGCGCGCGAGCTTCTTGCGCAGGCGGCTCATCTGCACGTCGATCGCGCGGTCGAAATGCTCGGCATTGGGGCCGCGCGAGAAGTCGAGCAGCATGTCGCGGGTGAGCACCCGGCGGGGCCGCTCGACCAGGGCGAGCAGCAGCCGGAACTCGCCGTCGGACAGGTTGATGATCACGTCGTCCGGATCCCAGAGCTGGCGCGCCACCGGGTCCAGCCGCCAGCCGGCGAAGCGCAGAAAGGCGCGGGTGGGCACCGCCGCCGGCGCGGCCCGGTCGCCATGGCTGCGGCGCAGCACCGAGCGGATCCGCGCCAGCAGTTCGCGCGGATTGGCCGGCTTGGGCACATAGTCGTCCGCGCCCATCTCCAGCCCGACGATCCGGTCGATATCCTCGCCGATCACGGAATGGAGGATCACCGCGGGGCCGGTCTCGCGGTCCATCGAGCGCAGGATGGCGAGCCCGTCCTCGCCCGGCATCATCACGTCGAGGACGATCAGCGCATAATCGTGCCGGGTCGCGAGCGCGCGCATCTCGGTCGCGCCCGAAGCCGTGTCGACCACATAGCCATGCTGCGACAGGAAAGCCGCGGTCAGCTCGCGGATACCGGGATCGTCGTCGACGATCAGCAGGCGGGTCTCGAGGTCCAAGGCTAATGCGTCTTGCAGCATCCACTGGTGATCGGGGGCGAGCCTAACGCTGGTATTGCAGGGCTGCAATGCGCCGAAACATATGGATGCAGCGAGAGGGAAAAGCCGTCATCCCCGCTCCTGCCCGTCATTCCTGCTCCTGCCCCGTCATCCCCGCGCAGGCGGGGATCCCGGAGTCGCCAGCGCGCGCGCTCCATCGCCCTGGACTCCCGCCTGCACGGGATGACGGCAAAATTATGCTAATGATTAGCAATAGCTATCAATCCTCGAGGATCCGCGAATGTTTCGCGGTATCGCGCATGCTCAGATAGGTGACCAGCGACACGCCGATCATCGCGGTGACATACACATAGAAGCCGCGCTCCCAGCCCGCGTCCTTGAACCACAGGGCGACATATTCCGCCGTCCCGCCGAACAGCGCATTGGCGACGGCATAGGGCAGGGCGACGCCGAGGGTGCGGATATGCGCGGGAAAGAGTTCCGCCTTCACCACGGCATTGATCGAGGTGTAGCCGGTCACGATCGCCAGCGCCCCCAGCATGATCAGGAAGGCGAGCATGGGGCTGTGCACGCTCTCCAGCGTGGTGAAGATCGGCCAGGTGAGCAGCACGCCGAGCACGCCGAAGCCGATCATCAGCGGCTTGCGCCCGATCCGGTCGGACAGCGCGCCGGCCAGCGGCTGGATCAGCATGAAGCCGAACAGGGCGGCGGCGTTGATCTGCGAGGCGGTGGCCCGGTCGAAGCCCGAGGTATTGACCAGGAATTTCTGCAGGTAGATCGAATAGGCGTAGAAGGCGAGCGTGCCGCCCGCGGTGAGCAGCATCACCAGCCCGGCCTCGCGCGGATGGTGCCGGAACAGCGCGAACATGCTCGACTGGCCGCCGCCGCGCTTCTCGAAGCTCTCGGTCTCGGCCAGCCGGCGCCGCAGCCAGAAGACGATCACCGCCAGCACCCCGCCGATCAGGAAGGGGATGCGCCAGCCCCAGGCGTCGAGAGCGGTCTCGCTCAATATGGATTGCAGCACCAGCAGCACCAGCAGCGCCACCAGCTGGCCGGAGATCAGGGTGACGTACTGGAAGCTCGACCAGAAGCCGCGATGCCGCTTGCCGGCCATTTCGGAGAGATAGGTGGCGCTCGCGCCATATTCGCCGCCCACCGAGATGCCCTGCATCAGCCGGGCGAGCACCAGCAGCGCGGGCGCGGCGACGCCGATCGTCGCATAGCCGGGAGTGACCGCGATCAGCAGCGATCCGGCGCACATCAGCGTCACCGAAAGGGTGAGCCCGGCCTTGCGGCCATAGCGGTCGCCGTAAATGCCCATCAGCCAGCCGCCCACCGGCCGCATCAGGAAGCCCACCGCGAACACCGCCGCGGCGTTGAGCAGCTGCGCGGTCTGGTCGCCCTTGGGGAAGAAGTGCGGCGCGAAATAGAGCGTGAAGGCCGAATAGGCATACCAGTCATACCATTCGACCAGATTGCCGGCCGATCCCCCCAGGATCGAGCGCAGGCGGTGTCGCGGCGGCGGCGTGGCGGTGTCGGCTGCTGTCATCGCGTCACTATGCCGTCAGGAATCGCGCTTGTCTTTGGTCGCGATATCGGCTGAGTGTCGCCGCGAATTTGGAGAGGGGTCTTTCGTAAAATGCGTGCCATCCTGCTCGTCGGCGCCCTCGCCCTTGCCGGTTGCCAGTCCGCCGCGGAGCGCGAAGCCGCCGCCACGGGCGAGTTCGAGGTGCGCAACGCCTCGATGAAGGAAGTCGCGGGCCTGTCCAAGGCCGCGCACTCCAAGATGCTTATGCAGCCGGGCACCTGGGATTCGGGCATGCAGGTGATTTCCGCCGAGTTCGCCGACGGGCCGGACAAGGCGGACCAGCTGGCGGCGGTGAGGAAGCAGGAGCGCCACGCCGTGAAGTGCCAGACGGCGAGCGACCTCAAGCCGCTCGACATCGAGAATCTCGAAAAGGTCGCCGGCACCTGCACTTTCCCGCGCTTCGTGCAGAAGGGCGGCAGGCTCGACGTCGAGATCCAGTGCACCCAGGCGAGCGGGGCGAAGACCACGCTCCTCTATGCCGGCACCATGGGCAAGCAGGCCTATGACGTGACGGTCGACCAGAAGAGCGGCGAGAAGGGCCAGCCCGGCTATGCCGCGATCCGGCTGCGCGTCTATGGCAAGCGGCTCGGGCTCTGCCAGGGCCAGCCGGCCGCCTGAGCGGCTCGCCGCATCATTACGGGGCTGGAGCCTGTTCGCGCTTGAAAAATCGGAATTGCGCTGTTAGGTGGCCGCCACGACGCCGCAACCCCGCGTTCCGGCGAACCCTTTTCTATTGAATTGAAGACCGGAGCACTGACGGGTTTATGCAGATCATCGTTCGCGACAACAACGTCGACCAAGCGCTGCGCGCGCTCAAGAAGAAGCTGCAGCGTGAGGGCGTCTATCGCGAGATGAAGCTTCGCCGTCACTACGAGAAGCCCAGCGAGAAGCGCGCCCGCGAGCGTGCCGCCGCGGTCCGCCGCGCGCGCAAGCTCGAGCGCAAGCGCATGGAGCGCGACAGCGCCCGTTGATTTCGCGACGGGGCATTGCACGCGCCGCGTGCGATGCCGTCGTGACTTTTCTGACTTTCGGGTAGCCGGCTACCTGTGCCTGGAGCTCATCGCATGTCCGTGACCGCCGTTCCGCTCCAGCCCGTCAAGCGCAGCTACAAGGTCTGGCTCTGGGCCGGGCTGGTGCTGGCGATCGCCGTCGCGGTGGCGCTGGCCTGGACCGGCACGCGCGCGCCCGTCGCCGTCAAGGGCGACGACACCCAGTTCCTTGCCTGGAACAAGGGGCAGCTCGGCGTGCGGACCACCGAGTCGGGGCTCCAGTATCAGGTGCTCAAGGAAGGCACCGGTCCGAAGGCGCAGGAAGGCGACGGGGTTTCCGTCTGGACCGTCGGCACGCTGCGCGACGGCACCATCTTCCAGCCGGCGGGCGAGATCCGGCTGCCGGTGGGCGGCGCGATCCCCGGCTTCGACGAAGCGCTCAAGATGATGAGCAAGGATTCGAAGCTGCGCGTCTGGATCCCGGCCAATCTCGCTTATGAGAAGGCGGGTACCCAGCATCCGCTCTACGGCAAGCTCCTGCAGTTCGATCTCGAGATCAAGCAGATCATCCCGGCGGCCGAGCTGCGCCAGATGATGCTCCAGCAGCAGATGATGCAGCAGCAGCAGGGCGGCGCTCCGGGCGGTCCGCCGCCGGGCGGTCCCGAGGGGCGCTGAGCCTTTCCCTACCGAACATCGAAACGCCGGCGGATCGCTCCGCCGGCGTTTTCGTTTCCGGTCCTGCCGGGTCAGCGCAGGCTCGGATTCGCCAGCAGCAGCTCGGCGCCCGCGCTCGCCACCAGCTCCAGCGACATGAACGAGGCGTCCTTCGGCGGCAGGAAGGCCAGCATCAGCGGCTGCCATTCCGGCCCGAATTCCGATTGCGGCCCGGCGAACAGCTCCGCCACCGGCGCGTTGGACGGGCCGCCCGAAAAGGTCTGGAAATGGGCGCGGATCCTGATCCGGGCCGCGCCGGCGCCGGTGCGGATCATGCCGCGCAACAGGTTGACGCCGCCGGGCTTGACCGGCGCCCGGCCGCTCGATGCCCGTGCCTCGCCGCCGGCGGACGGGGCCAGGCGCAGCGCGATGCCGCCCCCGGCACCGGCGCCGGGCACCTGCTCGCCGGGTTGCCCGCCGCACCGTGCGCCGGCGCCGGTGCCGGCAAAGCTCCAGCCCCCGCCCGACTGGCCGGCGGCGCCGGGGAAGGGCGGGATCGAGGCGCCGGTCAGGTCGATGACGCCGGTCAGCAGGTTGGGGCCGTCGTCGAGGCGGAGCAGCTGCGCGCGCCGGCCGAACCGGTCCAGCGAGGTGATGGTGCAGTTGCGGAAGCTGGCCTGCACGCCGCGGACGATCGGCAGATATCTGGCGCCGCCGAGCGAGAAGGCGATGTCGGAAAGCTCGACATTGTCGAACAGGCATTCGAAGTCGGGCCGCGGCCTGAAGTCGCCGCCGGGGCCGGCGACCGATGTCACCACCGCCGCGGCGCCGGCCGGCGCCGCGCGCCCGGGCGGATAGCGGATCGGGCTGTGCGCAATGGTAAAGCTGCCCGTCGCGCCGGGGCCGACCTCGAGATAGGCGCGCTCGTTCGAGTTGATGCCGTTGTTGAACGCGTTCTCGATCACGAGCACGCCGGTGCCGTCGACATAGCTCGGCACCGTGGTCTCGACGATCACCGAGGAGAGCACGACCCGGCCATCGGTCACCCGGGCGAGCGCGCCGGTGGCACCCTGGACATGCTCCAGCGTGCCGCCGATCATCGCCAGCTCGGATCCCGCATCTTCCACCGCCAGCGCGAAGGTCCGGCTGGTGTCGTACCCCTTCCACATGCTGCTTTCGCTGTGGATGCGTCCGCCCAGGATCGTGACCTTGCCGTTGGGCTGGCGCATGTAGAAGCCGCGCGGGCAGTTGGTCAGGCGCGGATTGGTGTAGACCAGCTCGGACAGCGGCGCGTCGATCGCCTCGCCGTCCTGCACCCTGGCCTGCTGGTTGGCGATCGCGCGCTGATCGGGCAGGGCGCCGACCGCCACGCCGATGTCGAATCCCTCGACCTGGAGGTCGGTGAGGTCGAGATAGCCGGGATAGACCTGTCGCAGGTCGTTGGCATAGTGATGAAGGCCGCAGACATAGTTGCGGCTGAACCCGCCGGCGAGGCGCAGGCCGTTGATCCAGCTGTGCCCGCCGCGCAGGTCGACCAGGCTGCCGGTGCGCTGCTGCGCGATGCCGACGAGCAGCGCGCCGTCGAAGCGGTGGATCGCGCCCATGGTGTCGAGGCGCAGCTGGGTGGCCCGGTATTTGCCATAGGGCCAGCTGGCGCGCAGCCGCCCGCTCTCGCGCATCGCGCGCAGCATCGTCTCGATCGGGGCGGTGGCGTCGGGCGTGTCGGGCGTGGCCCCGAACTCCTGGGGAGTGATGTCGCCTTGCGCATCGGGCCGGGGGCCTTGCGATTGGGGCTGGGCGGCGGCTGCGGCACCCATCGGGAGCACGCTCCCGCCGAGCGCACCCAGCCCGCCGAGCGTGCCCAGCGCTTCGCGGCGATTGAACCTATTCGGCATTGCATACTCCCGCAGACAGGCCCGGCCGGAGCCGGGCCGGAGCGTAGATAGGGTGCAAGGGCCGGTTTCGTCTCGGCAAATTTTCGGGCCGTTCCGTCCATCGGCGGGATGGACTTCATATGGTATCTTATCTAGCTGCAATCGGGCGGGCCGCCTGGCGAGAGTTTTGGCGGATGCGATAGATGCTGGGGCGTGATGGGGATCCACGGAACCAATATTATGCTGATGTCGCGTGAAAGAGCCGTGCGAGTAAAGCACCGCTTCCTCGATTCGCTGACCTTCCAGGGTCTGGGCATCGCGGTAACCTCGCTGCTGCTTCCCATTGTCCTCGCCATCGTCTGGCAGTCGGTGGTCTGGAAGGGCGACTGGGACGGGGGCGAGAGCAGCATCTGGTACAGCGCCTTCAGCTCTTTCGGCGCCGCCGTCACCGCGCTGCTGCTCCATCGCCGGGTGACGGCGTTCCCGGGCACTCGCGGCTTCGCCTATATCATTCCGGCCTATGCGATGACGTTCGGCGTGGTCGTCGCCGTGCTGCTGGCGCTGCGCTTGAGCTATAGCGGCCTGATGCTGGCGACGGGCTTCCTCGGCTCGATCGCCTTCTCGTTCATTGCCAACCATGTCGCCCAGTCGTCCGCCCGCAGGCATTTCTACCTGGTGCCGTTCGGCCATACCGGGATCGTGCACGACACGCCGGGCATCGACTGGGTCGTGCTGCGCGAGCCGGTGCTGCCGCTGGGGGATTCGGACGGCGCGATCGTCGCCGATCTGCGGCATGACCATGATCCCGAATGGGAGCGGATGCTGGCGCAGGCGGCGATCTCCGGTCGCCCGGTCTATCACACCAAGCAGTTGCGCGAGTCCCTCACCGGGCGCGTGCAGATCGAGCATCTGTCGGAGAACAGCTTCGGCTCGCTGCTGCCCAACATGGCCTTCCGCAAGATCAAGCGCCTGATCGACATCGGCTGCTCGCTGCTGGTGCTGCCGCTGCTGCTCGTGCCGCTCGTTCTCGTCGCCGTGGCGATCCGGCTCGACACGCCCGGCCCGATATTCTTCCGCCAGAAGCGCATGGGCTATCGCGGGCGCCATTTCGAGGTGCTGAAGTTCCGGACGATGCGCCATCGGCCCGCCGGCGAGGCCGGGGACGCGCGTGGCCAGGCGATGACCCGCGACGATGACGACCGCATCACCCGGGTCGGCCGGTTCCTGCGGCGGACCCGCATCGACGAGCTGCCGCAGTTCCTCAATGTCCTGCGCGGCCATATGAGTGTCATCGGCCCCCGGCCGGAGGCGATCCCGCTCTCCGAATGGTATGAGAGCGAGCTGCCCTTCTACGCCTATCGCCACATCGTGCGCCCGGGCATCACCGGCTGGGCCCAGGTGAACCAGGGGCATGTCGCCGAGCTCGAGGACGCGCGGCTGAAGCTTCACTATGATTTCTACTATATCAAGCACTTCTCCGCCTGGCTCGATGCGCTGATCGCGCTTCGGACCATTGGCATCGTCTTCAGCGGCTTCGGATCGAAGTAAGCGTTTCGCCGCGCGTCTAACGGAGAGTATTTTGCGGACCTTGTTGGTGACTGGCGGAGCGGGTTTCATCGGCTCGGCCGTTTGTCGGAACTTGCTGGGCGAGGCCGGCACGCGCGTGGTCAATCTCGACAAGCTGACCTATGCGGCCAGCGGCGCGACGATGCGGGCCTGGGAAGGGCGCAACAATTATCGTTTCGTGCAGGGCGATATCGGCGATGTGGCGCTGGTCGGCCAGATCCTGCGCGAGGAGAAGGTCGATGCGGTGATGCATCTCGCCGCGGAAAGCCATGTCGACCGCTCGATCGACGGTCCGGGCGCCTTTGTCGAGACCAATGTCGTCGGAACCTTCCGGCTGCTCAACGCGGCGCTCGGCTATTGGCGCGAACTGCCCGAGGACAAGCGGGCGGCGTTCCGCTTTCACCACGTCTCCACCGACGAGGTGTTCGGCGATCTGCCCTTCGATTCCGGCGTGTTCACCGAGGAGACGCCCTATCAGCCCTCGTCGCCCTATTCGGCGACCAAGGCGGCGTCCGACCATCTGGTGCGCGCCTGGCACGAGACCTATGGCTTGCCGGTGGTGCTCTCGAACTGCTCGAACAATTACGGGCCCTATCATTTTCCCGAGAAGCTGATTCCCCTGACGATCCTCAATGCGCTCGAGGGCAAGCCGCTGCCGGTCTATGGGCGCGGCGAGAATGTCCGCGACTGGCTGTATGTCGACGATCATGCGCGGGCGCTCAATCTCGTCGTCTCGCGCGGCCGGGTGGGCGAGAGCTACAATGTGGGCGGGCGCGAGGAGCGGACCAACCTGGCGGTCGTCGAGGCGATCTGCGACCTGCTCGACGCGCGGGTGCCGCTGCCGGGCGTGCCGTCGCGGCGCGCCCTGATCCGCTTCGTCAGCGACCGTCCCGGCCATGACCGGCGCTATGCCATCGACCCGGGCAAGATCGAGACGCAGCTGGGCTGGAAGGCGCAGGAGAGCTTCGAGACCGGCCTGGCGAGGACCGTCGACTGGTTCCTGGCCAATCGGGACTGGTGGGAGCCGATCCGGAGCGGCACCTATTCGGGGGATCGCCTCGGGCATGCCGTGCAGCCGGCGGCCTGAAGCGGGTCGGTACCGGCAATGAAGATCCTGGCCTTCTGCTTCTATTTCCCGCCGGACCTGTCCGCGGGGGCCTTTCGCGCCACCTCGCTGATGGACGCGCTGTCGCAGCATGCCGAGGTCGAGGTGCTGACCAGCCAGCCCAATCGCTATGCGAGCCACGCGGTCGAGGCGCCGGCCGAGGAGCGTCGCCGCGACAACCTCCTCATCCGCCGGTTCGCGGTGCCCGCGCACAGCGGGGGCATGGCCTCGCAGATCCGCACCTTCCTGCCCTTCGCGTTCGGTGCCCGCCGCCACGCCCGGAAGGCCGAGTTCGACGCGGTGTTCGCCACCACCAGCCGCCTCTTCACGGCGCTGCTGGCCGCGACCGTGGCCGCGCGGGCGGGCAAGCCCCTCTATCTCGACGTACGCGACATCTTCGTCGACACGATGAAGGACGTGCTCAACCCGCGACTCTTCCGGCTGCTGTCGCCGGTGCTGCGGGCCTGCGAGCGATACACGATCCGGCGCGCGTCGGTGATCAACCTCGTGTCGCCGGGCTTTCTTCCCTATTTCCGCGAGCGCTATCCGGACAAGAAGTTCGAGCTGTTCACCAACGGCATCGATCCGCTGTTCCTGGAGGCGAGCGAGGCAGTGAAGCCAATGCCGGCGGACGGCGCTTCGCATGCCGGCCGGCCGCGGATCCTGTATGCGGGCAATGTCGGCGAGGGGCAGGGGATCCATCACATCCTTCCGCTGGCTGCCGCCGAGCTTCGCGACGAGGCGGACTTCGTGATCTATGGCGATGGCGGGCGCATGCCGCAGCTGCGGGAAGCCTGTGCCCGGCTTGGCCTCGCCAACGTGCACATCCATCCGCCGGTGCCGCGCGCGGAGCTGCTCGACGCCTATCACCGCGCCGACGCGCTGCTGGTCCATCTCAACGCCTATGACGCCTTCCTCAAGGTGCTGCCTTCGAAGCTCTTCGAATATGGCTCGATCGGGCGCCCGATCATCGCCGGGCTCGGCGGCGTGGCCGCGGATTTCGTCCGGACCGAGCTTCCGGACTCGGCGGTGTTCCCGCCGCAGGACGTGGCGGGCCTGGTCGCCGCGGTGCGCGGCCTGCGCGCCCGCCCGCCCGTGCCCGACAGGACCGGGTTCATCGCGCGCTATCGCCGGACCGAGATCAGCCGGGCAATGGCGGCCTCGATCGCGGCGACCGCGCGGGGAGACTAGCGGTGGCAGAGGCGCCACGGACCGCCAAGCTTGCGCTTGCGGATACGGAATCGGTCTTCTAACGCAGGCCGCAGGCGAACATGGAATTTCGCAGGGCCAAGGCCGGCACGCCGTTTGCGCGGCCTGTCGATCGCGGCCTCGCGTTGTAGGGGGCGAGCGTGGCGATTCTCAGGGCGCGATGGATCCGGATCCCGTCGCCAGGGCCGTTCAACCGGATCAGGGAAATCGGCCGATGAGCCGGAAGGGCATCGTCCTCGCCGGCGGATCCGGCACCCGGCTGCATCCCCTCACGCTGGGCGTCTCGAAGCAGCTGCTCCCGGTCTATGACAAGCCGATGATCTATTATCCGCTGTCGGTGCTGATGCTGGGCGGCATGCGCGAGATACTGATCATCACCACGCCGGAGGACCAGGCCGCGTTCAAGCGCGTGCTCGGCGACGGCAGCCAGTTCGGCGCGCGCTTCTCCTATGCCGTCCAGCCCAGCCCGGACGGGCTCGCCCAGGCATTCCTGCTCGGCGAGGAGTTCATCGGCGCGGACCCGGTAAGCCTGGTGCTCGGCGACAACATCTTCTTCGGCCGCGGCTTCACTCCGATGCTCCAGCGGGCGGCCGAGCAGGCCGCCGGCGCGACGATCTTCGGCTACAAGGTCGCCGATCCCGAGCGCTTCGGCGTGGTCGAGTTCGACAAGGAGATGCGCGTGCGATCGGTGGAGGAGAAGCCCGCCCATCCGCGCTCGAACTATGCGATCACCGGGCTCTATTTCTACGACAACGACGTCGTCGAGATCGCCAAGGCGGTGAAGCCGTCGGCGCGCGGCGAGCTCGAGATCACCGCGGTGAACCAGGCCTATCTCGACCGCGGCGACCTGTCGGTCGAGCTGCTTGGGCGCGGGTTCGCCTGGCTCGACACCGGAACGCAGCGCAGCCTGATGGAGGCGGGGCAGTTCGTCCACACGATCGAGGAAAGACAGGGGTTCAAGGTGGCCTGCCTGGAAGAGATCGGCTGGCGCAACGGCTGGCTGTCCGACGCGGAGCTGGGCGCGTGCGCGGCGCGGCTGGCCAAGACTCCCTATGGCCGCTATCTGGGCGACATCCTGCACGAAGAGCGGCTCTCGTGACCGAAGCCTCGCCCCTGAAGGCGATCTCCACCTTTCCCGATCCGCGCGGCACCCTGGGCGTGATCGAGGTGGCGCGCGACCTGCCGTTCGAAGTGGAGCGCATCTATTTCGTCACCGGCCTGCAGGCCGATCTGCCGCGCGGCTTCCACGCCCATCACCGCACCCGCCAGTTCGCGGTCTGCGTGGCCGGCAGCTGCCGGTTCGTGATGGCCTGGCCCGACGGCCGGCGCGAGGATTTCATCCTCGATAGCGCCGCGCAGGGCATCCTGATCGATCGGATGGTCTGGCACGAGATGCATGATTTCAGCGAGGATTGCGTGCTGCTGGTGCTCGCCGACCTGCCCTATGACGAGGCGGACTATATTCGCCGGCGCGACGCCTGGGAGGCGCTGGTCCGTGGCTGAGATCCACCGTCTGGCCGACGTCCAGTCCGACATGATCGGCGAGGGCACCCGGGTGTGGCAGTTCGTCACCATCCTGGCGGGCGCGCGGATCGGCAAGGGCTGCAACATCTGCGCGAACTGCTTCATCGAGCGCGACGTCGTCATCGGCGACAATGTGACGATCAAGTCCGGAGTATATCTCTGGGACGGCACCCGGCTCGCCGACGAGGTGTTCGTCGGCCCCAACGCGACCTTCACCAACGATCCCCTGCCGCGCTCGAAGCAATATCCCGAGGCGTTCCAGGGCATCACCGTGGAGCGCGGCGCCTCGATCGGCGCCAATGCGACCATCCTTCCGGGCGTGGTGATCGGGGAGGGCGCCATGATCGGCGCCGGCTCGGTCGTGACGCGTGACGTTCCCGCGCGCGCCGTGGTGATCGGCAATCCCGCACGAGTTATCCGCTATGTCGACTGAGATCACGGTTCCCTTCCTCGACCTCAAGGCGGTGACCGCCGCGATGCGGCCCGAACTGCTCGCGGCCTGCGAGCGGGTGATCGATTCCGGCTGGTTCATCCTCGGCGGCGAAGTGAAGGCGTTCGAGCAGCGCTTCGCCGAATATTGCGGCGTGAAGCACGTGATCGGCGTCGCCAACGGGCTCGATGCGCTGGACCTCGCGCTGCGCGCCTGGATCGAGCTCGGCCGGCTCCAGCCGGGCGACGAAGTGATCGTTCCGTCCAACACCTATATCGCGACGACGCTCTCGATCACCGGCAACGGCCTGGTCGCGGTGCCGGTCGAGCCCGATCCGGCGAGCTTCAACCTCGATCCCGAGCGGGTCCGCCAGGCGATCACGCCGCGTACGCGGGCGATCCTGCCGGTCCATCTCTATGGCCGGATCGCCGACATGCCGGCGCTGAGCGCGATCGCGAAGGAGCATGGGCTGCTGCTGCTCGAGGATTGCGCCCAGTCGCACGGCGCGCGCATCGGCGGCCGGATCTGCGGAGCCTGGGGCGATGCCGCGGCGTTCAGCTTCTATCCGGGCAAGAATCTGGGAGCATTGGGCGATGCCGGCGCGATCGCGACGGACGATGACGACCTCGCCTCGATGCTGCAGGCGCTGCGCAACTATGGCTCGCACAGGAAATACGAGAACAAGTATCTCGGAGTGAACAGCCGGCTGGACGAGATCCAGGCCGCGGTCCTTTCCGCCAGGCTCGCTCGGCTCGACGCGGATACCGAGGCGCGGCGCAGGGTGGTCGATCGCTATCTGGCCGAGATGCGCAATCCGGCGGTGGCGCTGCCCGAACCGGGCCCGCGCGAGGGGCATGTCTGGCACTTGTTCGTGATCCGCAGCGCTGCGCGCGACCAGGTCCAGCGGCAGCTCGCCGAGCGCGGCGTGCAGACGCTGATCCATTACCCGATCCCGCCCCACCACCAGCAGGCCTATGCCGGTGCGTCCTTCGCCGGAAATTCCTATCCGATCGCCGAGGCGATGAGCCGCGAGGTCCTGAGCCTGCCACTCTGGCCCGGCATGGCCGATGCGCAGGTCGATCGAGTGATCGCCGCCGTCAACGGGCTGACGGGCGGCTGAGATGGCAACCGGCTCCATGACGAAGAGCGGCGCGGGCCCGCGGCCGAGCGCCGGCGTGCCGTTCCTCCGTAAATATCTCTATGTCCTCGCCGATCATCGCGGGCGGCTGGCGCGCACGCTGGTGCTGTTCATCGGCGTGTCGCTGTTCGACACGATCACCATCGGCCTGATCGGCCCCTTTGTCGGCGCGCTGCTCAATCCCGGCGCATTGCAGCGGGTTCCGGCCCTGGTGCATTTATTCGACCGGCTCGGCCTGTACACCGTGCAATCGCAGCTGCTGGCCATCGGCGGAACCCTGGCGGTGCTCACGGCGCTGAAGGGCGTGGCGGCCTATCTCGTGCAGTGGCGGCTGCTCGGCCTGAGTTTCCGCTTCCGCGCGGAGGCCGTGAAGAAGCTGATGAACGCCTATCTGCGGATGCCGTACAGCTTCTATCTGAACCGCAACAGCTCGGCCTTCATCCAGACGATCACCGCGCACACCAAGACGATGTCGGACGATCTGCTGATCCCGTCGCTTCGCCTGGTGGCGGACGGGATCATGGTGTTCACGCTGACGCTGTTCCTGCTCTGGGTGAACTGGTTCGCCACGCTTGGCCTGGGCATCATGCTGGGCATGTCGCTTGGGCTCTACGTGCTCTATGTGCGGCCCATCGTGAACCGGGCGGGCGCCGTCATCTCGGTGAACCACGAGCGCGTGATCCGGGGCGTCAACGAAGGCATTGGCGGCATCAAGGAGATCCGCGTCCTGCGGGCGGAGGGGTCCTTCTATCAGGAAGTCGCGGACGCATCGGACCTCAACGCGGCGGCGCAGCAGCGTTTCAACGCGCTGCTGGTCCTGCCCAAATACCTGATGGAAACGGTGATCGTCCTCTTCGTGATCCTGTTCTCCACCTTCGTGATCCTGAGCGGCGCCAGCGGCGAGGCGCTGATGGCCACGCTGGCGATGTTCGCGGCGGCGGGCCTGCGCATCCTGCCCGGCATCTCGCAGGTGAGCTCCTCGCTCGCGAGCATGCACTATTGTGCCTATGCGCTGGACGAACTCTATGACGACCTGCGCGGCATCGAAGGCGTGGCGGATCAGGGCGTGACGGAGGCGGCGGGCGCGAAGCGGCCCGCGCCGTTCGAACGGCTCGAGATCGAGAAGATCAGCTATCGTTATGCCGGCGCCGATCGTCCGGCGATCGACGGGATCAGCCTCGCCCTGGCGCGGGGCCAGTCGATCGGGCTGATCGGCAAGTCGGGCGCGGGCAAGACGACGCTGGTCGACATCCTGCTCGGCCTGCACAGCTTCGACAGTGGCGCGATGCGGGTGAACGGCACGCCGATCCAGGACTATGGCTGGAACAACTGGGTCGATCAGGTCGCCTATATCCCCCAGAACGTGTTCCTGGTCGATGGCTCGGTGGCGCGCAACGTCGCTTTCGGCGTGCCGCCCGAGCGGATCGATCGCGACCGGGTGATGGCGGCGCTGCGCTCGGCCCAGCTGGCCGAACTGGTGGACAAGCTGCCGCAGGGCCTCGACACCTCGCTGGGCGAACGCGGCGTCCGCCTGTCCGGCGGCGAGCGCCAGCGCATCGGCCTGGCGCGGGCGTTCTACATGGATCGGCAGATCCTCGTCCTCGACGAGGCGACCTCGGCGCTGGACGCGGAAACCGAGCGTCACGTTACTGAAGTAATCCGGAGTGTAAGGGGCGAAAAGACGCTGATCGTCATTGCGCACCGCATGACGACGGTGCGCGATTGCGACGTGATTTACCGTTTGAAAGACGGGAACATTGTGGCATCGGGCCGCTTCGAGGAGGTCGTCGATGAAGAATGAGCGTCTGAAGGCCAAGCTTGCGGCGGGGGAAACCGCGATCGGATCCTGGCTCACGCTCCCCTCCGTCGCGATCGCCGAGATCCTCGCGCTTGCCGGGTTCGACTGGCTGGTGGTGGACCTCGAGCACAGCGTCACTTCGATCGATGTCGCGGGCGACATGATCCGCGTGATCGACCTGTGCGGCGTCTCGCCGCTGGTGCGGCTCACTTCGAACGATCCGGACCAGATCAAGCGCGTGATGGACGCCGGCGCGCACGGCATCGTCGTGCCGATGGTCACCAATGCCGAGGAGGCGCGCCAGGCGGTCGCGGCGACGCGCTATGCGCCCGCCGGCATCCGCGGCGTCGGCCTGGCGCGCGCGCAGGGCTATGGCGCCACCTTCCGCGACTATCTGGACTGGCAGGCGCGGGGCGGCCCGATCGTGATCGCGCAGATCGAGCATATCGACGCGGTCGATGCGCTCGAGGAGATCCTCGCGGTCGATGGAATCGATGCGTTCATCATCGGCCCCTATGATCTTTCCGCCTCGATGGGGCTGCCCGGCCAGTTCGATCATCCCGACTTCGTGGCGGCCATGGCGCGCATCGCCGCCACCGCCACGCGGCTGGGCAAGACTTCGGGCCTGCACGTCGTCGAGCCCGGCGCGGAGGGGCTGCGCAAGGCGCATGCGGCCGGGCACCGCTTCATCGCCTACAGCGTCGACATCCGCATGCTCGATGTCGCCGCGCGCTTCGGAACCAGCTTGATCGAGGAATTGGACAAATGAACGTGATCGCCGTCCTGCCGGCACGGATGGGGGCAACGCGCTTCCCCGGCAAGCCGCTCGCGAAGCTGCACGGCATGCCGATGATCGGCCATTGCTATCTGCGCACCCGCATGGCGCCCGGCCTCACCGCCACCTATGTCGCCACCTGTGACGAGGTGATCGCGGACTATGTGAAGTCGATCGGCGGCGCGGTGGTGATGACCGCCGACACCCATAATCGTGCGACCGACCGCACGGCGGAGGCGCTGGAGAAGATCGAGGCCGAGACCGGCGAGACGATCGACGTGGTCATCATGATCCAGGGCGACGAGCCGCTGATCCAGCCGCATGACGTGGAAGCGATGATCCGCCATTTCGACGATCCCAAGGTCGAGATCGTCAACATCATGGCGCATATCCGCGACGACGAGACCTTCCGCGACGTCAACAACGTCAAGGTCGCGGTCGATCGCAACATGGACGCGCTCTATATGTCGCGCGAGGCGATTCCCTCGGCCTGGAAGGGCGGGGCGGGTGCGCCGCGCTACATGCAGATCGGCGCGATCGCCTTTCGCCGCGACGTACTGCTGAAGTTCAACGCCACGCCGGAGAGCCCGCTGGAGCAGGCGGAATCGGTGGACATGAACCGGGTGCTCGAAGCCGGCGGTTCGATCCGCATGGTTCCCACCGATGCGATCATGCTCGGCGTGGACACCGAGGGCGAGCTGCACACCGCCGAGGACCTGCTGGCGAAGGACCCGCTGCTCGCCAGCTATCTGCAATGAGGGAAGAGGATATCCGCCCCGAGGCCCTGGCGCGCCGCTATTACGAGCTGAGCGCCCAGGATGCCGATCGCTGCTTCCCGGCGGGGCAGGAGCGCCTGGCGATTCCGTGCGTCGGCTGCGGCAGCGAAGACGCGGGGCCGGCGCTGGAGAAGAACGGCTTTGCCTATTCGCGGTGCGGGGACTGTGGAACGCTCTATCAGTCGCCGCGCCCCTCGATCGGCGCGTTCGAGGCTTTCTACCGCGATTCCGAATCCTCCAACTATTGGTCGGACGTGTTCTTTCCGGCGGTCGCCGAGGTGCGCCGCGAGAAGATCTTCCGCCCGCGGGTCGAGCGGCTGGCCGCGATCTGCGAGGCCCAGGGGCAGCCGGTGGAGAGCATCGTCGATGTCGGCGCCGGCTTCGGCATCTTCCTTGACGAATGGCGCAAGCGCTATCCGGCGGCGCGCTGCATCGCGGTCGAGCCGTCGGCGCATCTTGCCGCGGAGTGCCGGGCCAAGGGCTTCGAGGTGGTCGAGGAGATCGCCGAGAATGTCGTCGGCTATGACGGGGTCGCCGATCTCGTCGCCTGTTTCGAAGTGCTCGAGCATGTCTACCAGCCGCTCGACTTCCTTCGCACCCTGACCAGCCTCGCGCGGCCGGGCGGTTTCGTCTTCGTGAGCACGCTGGGAGTCGACGGCTTCGACATCCAGACGCTGTGGGAGAAGTCGAACGCGATCTTCCCGCCGCACCACATCAACTTCCTGTCGGTCGCCGGGTTCGAGCGATTGTTCGCGCGGGCGGGGCTGGCCGATGTGGCGGTGACCACGCCGGGGCAGCTCGACGTCGATATCGTGCGCAATGCTGCGGCCAAGGATCCGACCATCCTCGACGGGCAGCGCTTCCTTTCGGAGCTGCTCGCGGACGATGGGCGCGCGGCGGCGTTCCAGCGCTTCCTGGCGGACAACCGCCTGAGCTCGCACTGCTGGGTCATCGGGCGCCGGCCTGAAAATTGGGGGAATTGAGTTGGCCGAACTGAAAGTTGGCATCGCCGGCTATGGCGTGGTCGGAAAGCGCCGCCATGCCTGCATCGACCGGCATCCGGACATGCGCGTCGTCGCGGTCTGCGACCGGGTGCTGCCGCCGGAAGGCGGCGTCAAGGACGGCGTGAAGCTGCTCCACGACTATCGCACCCTGCTCGAGGAAGATCTGGACGTCCTCATCGTCTGCCTCACCAACGACATTGCTCCGGAAGTGACCATCGCCGGGCTGGAGCGCGGGCTGCACGTCTTCTGCGAGAAGCCGCCGGGCCGCGACCTGGACGATATCAGCCGCGTGATCGCCGCCGAGCGCGCCAACCCGGCGCTCAAGCTGATGTACGGCTTCAACCACCGCTATCACGAGAGCGTGCAGGATGCGTTGAAGCTGATCCAGTCCGGCGCGCTGGGCCGGATCATCAACATGCGCGGCGTGTACGGCAAGTCGCAGCTGATCACCTTCAACCAGCCCGACTGGCGCACGAAGCGTGAAGTCGCGGGCGGTGGGGTGCTGCTCGATCAGGGCGTGCACATGGTCGATCTGATGCGGCTGTTCGCCGGCGAGTTCACGCAGGTGCAGAGCTACATCTCCAACGCCACCTGGGGCTATGACGTCGAGGACAATGCCTATGCGCTGATGCGCACCGATGGCGGCGTGGTCGGCATGCTCAATTCGTCGGCGACGCAGTGGCGCCACCGTTTCCATCTCGACGTGAACCTGGAGAAGGGCAGCGTCATCCTTGGCGGAATCCTTTCCGGCTCCAAGAGCTATGGTGCGGAAACCCTCACGGTAGTGACGGCAAATCCCGAATCTGATAACGGGGACCCGAAGGAGCAGCAGACCCGCTACAACCGGGATCCGTCCTGGGACGAGGAAATCGCGGCTTTCGCGCGAAGCATCCTGGAAGACGGGCCGATCGAAAGCGGCTCCTCCGAGGACGCTTTCCGCACGATGCAGCTGGTTTACAGAATCTATTATGCTGACCCCGCGTGGCGCGCGCGCTATGGGATCACCAATCCTGAGGAGTATTCGTTATGAATAACGTCGATCGCATCTTCACCAAGGATCCGGTGGCTTTCGCTGGTGCGTATCTCGAATATCTCACTACCGTGCTGGCCAATATCGACCGGGCGGAGATCGGCGCGTTCATCGAGACGCTGCTCGACGCGCGCGAGCGCGGTGCGACCGTGTTCTTCATCGGCAATGGCGGCAGCGCGGCGACTTCCTCGCACTTCGCCAACGACATCGCGATCGGCTCGAATTCCTATGACAAGCCGTTCCGTGCGCTTGCGCTGACCGACAACAATGCGATCATCACCGCGATCGGCAATGATTTCGGCTATGAGGATATCTTCTCGCGCCAGCTTCAGGTGCTCGGCAAGCCGGGCGACGTCGTCGTCGCGATCTCCGCTTCGGGCAATTCGCCGAACCTGCTCAAGGCCTTCGAGCATGCGAAGTCGGCCGGCATGCGCACCGTCGCCATCACCGCCTTCGACGGCGGCAAGATGAAGGGCGCGGCCGATCAGGGCGTGCATGTGCCGACCGGCATGAAGGAATATGGCCCGGCCGAGGACGCGCATATGATCCTCGACCACCTTGTCGGTGCGTATCTGATGCGCATCGTCGTGGCGGCCGCTGCCGAGCAGCAGGCCGTCGCCGCCTGATCGGAAGAGGGGGCGGCCATCCCGTTGGAGGGTAAGACCGTATTGGTGACGGGCGCATCGCGCGGCATCGGCCGTGCGATCGCGCTCGCCTTTCGTGCCGAGGGCGCGCGTGTCGTGGGCACGCGCACCTCGGGCGATGGCGCGGGCGACGATGCCTGTCATGAATATCTCGTCGCCGACTTCGCCGACATGGAGCAGACGCGCGCCTGCGCCGCGGCCGTCCGCGCGCTCGCGCCCGATGTGCTCGTCAACAATGCCGGCATCAACAAGATCGCGCCGTTCGCCGAGATCGATCCCGCCGATTTCCTGCGCATCCAGCAGGTCAACGTGGTGGCGCCGTTCCTGCTCTGCCAGGCGGTGATCCCGGGCATGAAGGCGCGGGGCTGGGGGCGGATCGTCAGCCTGTCGTCGATCTGGGGAAAGATCGGCAAGGAATATCGGGCGTCCTATTCCACCAGCAAGTTCGCGATCGACGGGCTGACCCTGGCGCTGGCGGTCGAGCATGCCGCGGACGGCATCCTCGCCAATTGCGTCGCGCCGGGCTTCACCGATACCGAGCTGACGCGCCGCGTGCTGGGCGAGGACGGCATCGCCGCGCTCACCGCGATGGTGCCGGCGCGGCGCATGGGATCCGTCGAGGATGTCGCGGGGCTGGTCCTGTGGCTGGGCGGCCCTTCGAACAACTATGTCACCGGGCAGAATATTGCCATCGACGGAGGTTTCGCGCGTGCCTGAGAGTTTGACGATCCAGTCCTACAAGGGCCCGTACGAAGTCCATTTCGACGCCGCGCTGCGCAGCCATGCCGGACAGCTGCTGGCCGGCGAGACGCATGCGCTGGTCGATGCCAAGGTGGCGCGGCTCTATTCCGAGGCGCTGGCCCCGATCCTGTCGCTGCCGACCACGATCCTGATCGACGCGACCGAGGAGAACAAGTCGATCGAGCGGATCATCCCGGTGATCGAGCGGCTGGTGGAGAACAAGATCCGCCGCGACCACGTGCTGCTGGCGATCGGTGGCGGCATCATCCAGGACATCACCTGCTTCATCGCGAGCACGCTGATGCGCGGCGTCACCTGGCATTTCGTGCCCACCACGCTGCTGGCGCAGGCGGATTCGTGCATCGGCTCGAAGAGCTCGGTCAATCTCGGCGCGACCAAGAACATCCTGGGCACCTTCAACCCGCCGGCGAAGATCGTGATCGATGCGGGCTTGCTCGACACGCTCGATCCGGTCGATGTGCGATCGGGCATCGGCGAGATCATCAAGGTTCATGCGATCGACGGCGCCGAGAGCTTCGATCGCCTGGCAGCGGAATTCGACCAGCTGACCACCGATCGCGCGGTGCTGGCGCGCTTCATCCGCAGCGCCCTGCTCATCAAGCAGCGCTATATCGAGATCGACGAGTGGGATCGCGGCGTCCGCAACATCTTCAACTATGGCCACAGCTTCGGCCATGCGATCGAGGCGGCGACCGGGTTCGGCGTGCCGCACGGGATCGCGGTGACGATGGGCATGGCGATGGCGAACCACATCGCGGTCCAGCGCGGGCTGACGTCCGAGGAGAATCGCCGGCGCATGCTCCCGGTGCTCCGGAAGAACTTCGCCGAGTTCGGCAGCTTCCCGATCGCCAATGACGATCTGCTCGGCGCGCTGATGAAGGACAAGAAGAATACTTCGACGCGGCTGGTGGTGATCCTGCCGACCGGCGAGGAGGCCAGGATCGAGCGCGTCCAGGTGCCGCCCGACGAGATTTTCCGCGCCCAGTGCGCCACTGCGCTGGAGGCTCTGGCGGCGTGAACACCCAGGACAAAGTCGCGGTCTGCTCGCGTTCCTTCTCGCGCGATCCGGCGCTCCGCGAGGCGCTGCTGGCGCGCTATGCCAATGTGACCTTCAACGATGCCGGGCAGAGCCTGTCCGGCGACGGCCTGGTCGCCTTCCTCGAAGGGCACAACAAGGCGATCACCGCGCTCGAGAAGATCGACGAGTCGATCCTCGCCCGGCTTCCCGATCTCGAAGTGATCGGCAAATACGGCGTCGGCCTCGACATGATCGATCTCGACGCGATGGCGCGGATGGGCAAGCGGATCGGCTGGACCGGCGGCGTCAACAAGCGCTCGGTGGCGGAGCTGGTCGTCTCCTTCGCGATCGCGATGCTCCGCCATGTGCCGGCGGCGAACCGCGAGGTGCTTTCCGGCACCTGGCGCCAGCATGTCGGCGGGCAATTGTCGGGGCGCACGGTCGGCATCGTCGGCTGCGGCCATGTCGGCAAGGAAGTGGTGCGGCTGCTCAAGCCGTTCGGCTGCCCGGTGATCGCCCATGACATCGTCGACTATGCGGAATTCTACGCTGCCGAGGGCGTGCGCGCGGTCTCGCTTGACGAGCTGATCGCGCGAAGCGACGTGATCACGCTCCATGTGCCGCACGATGCGAGCACGCTTGGCATGATCGGGCGCGCCCAGCTCGCCGCGATGAAGCCGGGCTGCGTGCTCGTGAACTGCGCCCGCGGCGGCATCGTCGACGAAGTGGCGTTGAAGGACGCGCTGCGCGATGGACCGCTCGCTTCCGCGGCGTTCGACGTCTTCGCCAGCGAGCCGCCGACGGACACCGAGTTGCTGCACCTCCCCAATTTCCTGGCGACTCCGCATATCGGCGGCAGCGCGCGCGAGGCGATCTTCGCGATGGGCATGGCGGCGATCGAGGGGCTGGACGATCATGCCCTGCCCGAGCCGGGCTGGCTTTCCTGAGCGTACCCGCCGGGTCCAGGGAAGGGAAGACGGGCGGATTGCCCGGAATGGAGAGCAGGGTTGGGACTGGGACGCGCCATAATTCAATGGACTAGCCCCTTCGTGCAGCGGCTCGCCCGGGCCTATGACCTGCGCGTGGAGCCGGCGCTGCGCGTGCATGGCCAGCACCCGCTTATCCTGGCCGACCCGATCGAGGTGGCGCGGCACGCCATCCCGCGCAGCGTCTATTTCAACACGCGCAGCGGCAGCATCACCATCGGCCACGACACCGTGTTCGGCGAGGATGTGAAGGTGCTGACCGGCAAGCACATGCACATCTCCGAAGCACGTGCCGCCGGCGTGGAGCAGCATCATGTGCCTGAGAGCGGCCGCGACATCGTCATCGGCAGCGGCTGCTATGTCGGCTCGGGCGCGATCCTGATCGGCCCGGTGACGATCGGGGACCATGCGATGATCGGGGCAGGGGCGGTTGTCACCGCCGACGTGCCCCCCTACGGCTTCGCGGTGGGCGTGCCGGCCCGGGTGGTGCGCATGCTCGACGTGCCGGCTGCGAACTGACGGGCATCTGGGAGCTGTGACATGATCGCGGAGCGGCCGCTCAAGTTCATCGACGTGTCCGGCGTCGGCAATACCGGCAAGAGCGCGGTGGTCGATCTCCTGCGGGAGGTCGATGGGCTGTGGGTGCCGGAATATTGGTTCGAATTCGATCTGCTGCGCGTCCCGGGCGGCATGCTCGACCTGCGCCGCGCGCTGCTGGAGGACTGGTCGCCGATCCGCTCGCACGATGCCTGGCTCCGGTTCCGCGACGTCGTCCGCAAGATGGGTGTGGACCCGCGGCCCTGGGAGGTGCGCGACGCGCTCGATTCGACCGGCCAGCGCTATGATCGGCGCTTCCAGGGCAGGTTCGTCCCCCTGGCGCTTGCCTTTGCCGACAGCTTCCGCCTCGGCGCGATCCGGTCGGAATGGCCCTATGAAGCGCTGCGCGACGGCCGGCTGGAGCGTATCGCCCGCAAGCTGCTGCGTCGCGCCGGCCTGCGCCGCTACATCACCCGCGAGGTTCATCTGCTCGACGGCAAGGACTTCGATGCGCGCGCCACCGCCTTCCTGACCGCGCTGTTCGCCGGCATCGTGCCCGGGGATGCGACGGGCGTGGTGCTCAACAATGGTTTCGAGCCCTATCATCCCCAGCCGGCGCTCGACATGATCGCGGGCGCGCGGCAGATCGTGGTGACGCGCGATCCGCGCGACATCTATGTGTCGGGGCTCAACGCCCACAATGTCAGCGGCGGCGACAAGGCGCTGATCGCGTTCGACAATGACGGCATGAACAAGTCGTTCCTGGCGACGGATGACCTTGCCAAGTTCGTCGCGCGCTTCCGGCTCTATCATGATCAGCTGGGCGGCGACGACCCGCGTGTCCTCAAGCTGCAGTTCGAGACGATCATGCGCGACTATGACGCGCAGGTGCGCAGGGTGCTCGATTTCCTCGGCATCGATCCGGCGCGCCATGTCCGGCCGCGCACCAGGCTGGATCCGGAGCAGAGCGGGCGCAACATCGGCATCTGGCGGCAATATAGCCGGCGCGACGAGATCGCCTATATCGAGCGGGAATTGGCGCCCTATCTCTATCATGGCTGAGCGCCCGCGCCTCTATTTCTGCTTTCCCTATCACGGCGTCGGCGGCGTTTCGCTGCTGTTCCTGCGGGTGGGGGAGGCGTTGGCCCGCGCCGGGCTCGCCGACGTCACCCTGGTCGATTATCCCGACGGCTATATGGCGCGGCATCGCGATCCCGGGCTCACGCGCCTGGCGGAATATGCCGATGACGGCGCGCTCGCGATTCCGGGCGATGCGATCGCGATCTTCCAGTCGATGACGCCCTGGTCGATCTTTCCCGGCCTGCGCCCCGATCCGGCGACGCGGCTGCTGTTCTGGAACTGCCATCCGTTCAACCTGGTCCCCACGCTGCCGGGCATCCGCACCCGGATGCAGCGCAGCCCGGCGCTGGCGACGCTGTTGCTGGCCACGCTGCTGCGCGGCTTTGCCGGGCGGATGCGCCGGTTCGTCCGCACGCTGCTCGCCGGGGATTCGCTGGTGTTCATGGACGAGCCCAATCTCGTGACGACGCGAGACCTGCTCGGCATCGCCGTGCCGGAGCCCCGGTTCCTGCCGATCCCGGCGCTGGAGGTGGAGCCGCGCGGGCAGCGGGCGCCTTCGCGGCGGCTGCATGTCGCCTGGGTCGGTCGCATCGTCGATTTCAAATATCATATCCTCGAGCATGCGCTGCGCGCTCTTGACGAAGCGCAGCCCGCGCTGGCGCGCCCCGTGCTGGTGACGGTGATCGGCAGCGGCGAATATCTGCCGCAATTGCGGGAAGCGGCGGCGGGGCTTGGCAATATCGAGATCCGCTTCGTCGACGAGCTTTCGCCGGACGCGCTCGATCATTTCCTGCGCGACGAAGTCGATCTGCTGCTGGCGATGGGCACCGCCGCGCTCGAGGGCGCCAAGCTCGCCATCCCCACGCTGCTGCTCGACATCGCCTATGGCCCCGTCGCGCCGGACTACCGGTTCACCTGGTTGCACGAGCGCCAGGGCTATGCGCTGGGCGACATGGCGAACCGCCCCGGAGCGCCGCGCGAGCCCGGCTCGATGGGCCGCCGCCTGGCCGAGCTGACCGCCGATCCGGACGGTGTCGGCCAAGCTGCGTTGCAGCATTTTCGGCGGTTTCATGCCTTGTCTGTCGTGGCGGCTGGCCTTATTAGCCACGTTGTTTCGGCGCGATGCTGCTGGGGGGATCTGCAGGCTGCGGGGCTCACGGGTCGTGGGTTGGCCTATTCTCTCTTCTCAGGGCTCAGAAAGAGATTTGGCAGAAAATGAAAGTTTTGCTGTTGGCAGGCGGCTTCGGCACGCGCCTGAGTGAAGAGACCGATCTCAAGCCGAAGCCAATGGTGGAAATCGGTGGCCGGCCGATCCTCTGGCACATCATGAAGCTCTATTCGCGGTACGGCTTCAACGACTTCGTCGTGCTCCTTGGGTACAAGGGCTACTACATCAAGGAGTATTTCGCGAACTACTTCCTGCACCAGAGCGACGTGACGATCGATCTGTCGACCAACCAGGTGAGCGTGCACAACAGCGCCAGCGAGCCGTGGAAGATCACGCTGCTCGACACCGGCGCGAACACGATGACCGGCGGGCGGGTCAAGCGGGCCCAGTCCTTTGTCGGCGACGAGCCCTTCATGCTCACCTATGGCGACGGCGTGAGCGACATCGACCTTTCGGCGTTGCTGCAGTGCCACCGCGAGAAGGGCAAGGCGGTCACGATGACCGCGGTGCAGCCCGACGGCCGCTTCGGCACTTTCGAGGCGAGCGACGACGGCCTGGTCTCGCGCTTCCTCGAGAAGCCGCGCGGCGACGGGTCGTGGATCAATGGCGGCTTCTTCGTCTGCGAGCCCAGGGTCTTCGACTATCTCGCCGATGGCGATGCGACGGTGCTGGAGCAGGCGCCGCTGCAGAACCTGGCGCGCGATGGCGAGCTGGTGACCTATCGTCATCCGGGTTTCTGGAAATGCATGGATACGCTGCGCGACAAGCAGGACCTCAACCGGCTTTGGGCGTCCGGCGAGGCCCCCTGGAAGACCTGGGGCTGATACGGGAGCCGTCTAGTGTTCGATGATGTTTTCAACGGCAAGCGGGTGCTCGTCACCGGGCATACCGGCTTCAAGGGCAGCTGGCTGACGGCGTGGCTGCTCAAGCTCGGCGCCGAGGTGATCGGCCTGTCGCGCGACATTCCCACCGCGCCTTCGATGTTCGAGGAACTGGGGCTGGATGGCCGGATCGACCATCGCCTGGTCGATGTGCGCGACCTGGACGCGGTGCGCGGCGCCATTCTCGAGACGCGGCCCGATTTCGTGTTCCATCTCGCGGCCCAGGCAATCGTGTCGACTTCCTATGCCGATCCGGTGGACACCTTCACCACCAATGTCGTCGGCACGATGAACGTGCTCGAGGCGTTGCGGCAGGCGAGCTGGCCCTGTGTGGCGGTGATGATCACCAGCGACAAATGCTATGACAATGTCGAATGGGTGTGGGGCTATCGCGAGCACGATGCGCTGGGTGGCAAGGACATCTATAGCGGCTCGAAGGGCGCGGCCGAGCTCGTCGTAAAATCCTATTATCACAGCTATTTCTCGGACGGCCGGCTGCCGGTCCGCATCGGCGTGGCGCGTGCCGGCAACGTGATCGGCGGCGGCGACTGGGCCAAGGACCGGATCGTCGCGGACTGCATGCGCGCCTGGAGCGCCGGCGAGACGGTAGATATCCGCAGCCCCTCCGCCACGCGACCCTGGCAGCATGTGCTCGAGCCACTCTCGGGCTATCTGACGCTCGCCCAGCAGCTCGTCGCCAAGCCGGGCTTGGACGGCGAGGCCTTTAATTTCGGTCCGCGGGCGGAACAGAACCATACGGTCGTCGAGCTTCTCGGCGCGCTGGCCGAGGCGTGGGACGGGCGCGATCCTTCCGAGGCCTATCGGATCACCAACGACATCCCGTTCCACGAAGCGGGGCTTCTCAAGCTCAACTGCGACAAGGCGCTGTTCCACCTGCGCTGGGAATCGAACCTGGAATATGAGGAAACCATCCGCCTGATCGGCGAATGGTACGGCGCTTTCTATCGCGAAAAGGCCGACATGTTCGCGGTGACGATGGCGCAGCTCGCCGATTATGAGCAATTCGCGGCCGACCGGAAGCGCATCTGGGCGCGCGCCTGATGGACGGCTTCCGCGTCACCCCGGAGCGGCGGATCGACAATCCGCGCGGTGACATATTGCACGCGATGAAGGCGTCCTCGCCCGGTTTCGCCGGGTTCGGAGAAGCCTATTTCTCCATGGTCAATCCCGGCGACGTCAAGGGCTGGAAGCGGCACAACCGGATGACGCTCAACCTGATCGTGCCGGTCGGGCAGGTGCGCTTCGTGCTGCACGACGAGAAGGATTTCGAAACGATCCTGCTTGGCCCTTCGGACTATGGCCGGCTCACCGTGCAGCCGGGACTCTGGATGGCCTTTCAGGGCGCGGCGGCGTCGCCGAGCATGCTGCTCAACATCGCCGATATCGAGCATGACCCGGCCGAGGCGGACAGCGTCGCGCTCGACCATTTCCGGTTCGATTGGTAAGGCACCGGCATGTCTGTGATACGCCTTTCCCGCGCCAGCGTCGGGCAAGAAGAGAAGGATGCAGTCGGCCGCGTCCTCGACCTGGGATATCTTGGGATGGGCGCCGAGGTGCAGGCGCTCGAGACCGAGCTGCAGGCGGCGCTCGGCACGCAGCATGAAGTGATCTGCGTCTCCACCGGCACCGCGGCGCTCCATCTGGCGGTCTCCTGCCTGGGCCTGGGGCCGGGCGACGAGGTGCTGGTGCCCACCATCACCTATGTCGCGTCCTTCCAGGCCGTGACCGCGACCGGCGCCACGCCCGTCGCCTGCGAAGTGACCGCCGACCGGATCTTCATCGACCTGGAAGACGCCGAACGTCGGGTCACCGCGAACACCAAGGCGATCATGCCGGTTCATTATGCCAGCGATTCGAGCGACATGGCGGCCGTCTACGCCTTTGCTGAGCGCCACGGCCTGCGCGTGATCGAGGATGCCGCGCAAAGCTTCGGCTGCGAACGCGACGGCATTGCCGTGGGTGCTACCGGCGATATCCTCTGCTTCAGCTTCGACGGCATCAAGAACATCACCTGCGGCGAAGGCGGCGCGGTGGTCACCGGCGATCCGGCGCTCGCCCAGCGCCTGCGCGACGCGCGGCTGCTTGGTGTCGAGCGCGATACCGAGAAGCGCTATTCGGGGCAGCGCAGCTGGGACTTCGACGTCTCGGAGCAGGGCTTCCGCTACCATATGAGCAACCTGATGGCGGCGGTCGGGCGGGCCCAGCTGGCCAAGCTGCCGCGCTTCGCCGAGCGCCGCCGCGCGCTTGCCCGGCGCTATCGCCAGGCCTTTGCCGGCTCGAACTCGGTGCGGTTGCTCGATTTCGATTTCGAGGCGATCGTCCCGCATATCTTCGTGGTGCGCGTGAACGCCGGCAATCGCGACGCGCTGGCCGATCATCTGCGCGCGCATGGGATCGAGTGCGGGATCCACTACAAGCCGAACCACCTGCTGACACGCTTCGCCGATGGCGAGGCGCGACCGGTGGCCGAAGCTGCCTATGCCGAGCTGATCTCGCTGCCGCTGCACGTGGAGCTGGCCGAGGCGGAGCAGGACCGGGTGATCGAGGAAGTGCTGGGCTTCTTGCGGGGTACGCCGAATGCCTGAAGTCTCGATCGTCATGAATTGCTACAATGGCGAGCGCTATCTGAAGGAAGCGATCGATTCCATCTACGCCCAGGATTTCCAGGACTGGGAGATCATCTTCTGGGACAATGCCTCGACCGATGCGAGCGGGGCGATCGCGCAGCAATATGACAGCCGGCTGCGCTATTTCCGCGCCGAGGAGAATGTGCCGCTCGGCGCCGCGCGCAAGCTCGCGATGGAGCAGGCGCGGGGAACCTGGGTCGGCTTCCTCGACACCGACGATCTGTGGCTGCCGAACAAGCTGTCGACGCAGCTCGCGGCGCTGTCGGGCACCGAGCATGTGCTCTGCTATGCCGGCGTTTCCGAAGTGACGCCGGATCTTCGGCCGATCCGCGAGGTGGTGCCCCGCTACCCCAGCGGCGACATGTTCGAGCGGCAGCTGCTGCAGTTCGACATCAACATGGTCACGCCGCTGCTGCGCCGCGAGACGCTCGATCGGCACGGGCTGGGCTTTGATCCGAGCGTGACCGCGTCGGAGGAGTATAACCTCTTCATCCGCCTGCTGGCGCACGGCACTGCCTGCGCGGTGCCGCAGGTGCTGGGCGTATGGCGCATCTCGCCGGGCTCGCTCACCGACCGGGCGATCGGGCGGCTGCACGAGGAGCGGCGCTACACGCTGGACCAGGTGCAGCGGGAGAATCCGGGCATTGCCGATCGCCACCCGGCGGCGTTCCGCGAGGCCTATGCGCGCGGGGACTATTACGAAGCGCGCTATCGCATGTCGCTGGGCCAGCGGCTCGCCTCGTTCCGCCTGCTGGCGGGCAATGCGGCGACCGACCTGCGCTACGGCGCGCTGGCGCTTGCCGCGCTCGTTCCCGGACTGTGGGGCCTGATCCACGGCAATTATCTGAAGCGAAAGCTGCTGCCGCGCCTGCTGGGCGTGGCGCGGTACAAATGAGGCGGCAACCATGGATTTCTCCAAGCCTCAGCTGATCTTCGCGATTACCTGGTGCCTCGCATTCGGGCTTTCGGCGCTGATCGAGACCAATTTGTCGGTTGCTTTCCCGGTCGCGATCTACGTCCTGACCTTTGGCGGGGTGGCGGCCTTCTACCTCTCGGCGGCGGCGGCGCGCCTGTTGCTGCCGATAGCGCCGGGCACGCCGCGCTTTCCGGCGCCATCGGACCTGGATCTCGACATCCTGTCCCTGTTCGTGCGGCGCGTGTTCGTCGTCTGGGCGATCGGCTTCCTTGGCTCGATCGTCTATTCGGAGGGCATTCCGATCTACTGGAAGCTGATCGGCGACAGCCGGAACTATCTGGATTTCGGCATGCCCACCGTGTCGGGCCTGGTGAACATGCTGCGCTGCTTCTGCATCGCCTCCTGCGTGATGCTGCACCTCCAGAAGCGCGCCAAACGGCAGGACTATATCATTCTCGCCGTCACCTTCTTCTCGTCGATCGCGGAGATTTCGCGCGGATCGGTGACCTCGGCGGTGCTGCACGGGGCGGCGGTGATCGTGCTGCTGCGCCCGGTCTATCCGATGCAGATCGCGAAATGGGGCGGGGCCGTCTGGGTCGCGCTGCTCTCGTTCGAATGGGTCGGCAACAATCGCACCGAGGGCTATCAGGGCAATTTCGGCGAGGTTCTGGGCGGCGCCTTCCAGGACAATGGCACGTTTCTGAGCCATTTCGTCTGGTCGTTCATCTACATTACTTCGCCTTTCAACAACCTTGCCTTCGCGGTCAGCCAGAATATCGAGCCGCCGATGGTGCCCTATTACACGCTGCAGCCGCTGATCCCGACCTTCCTGCGCAACATGCTGTTCGGACAGACCGAATATCCGATCGAGCTGCTGAACGAAGCGTTCAATGCCACCACTTTCTATTCGCCGCTGGTGGCGGATTTCGGCCCCTGGTTCGCGCTGGCGATCTTCGCGCTGATCACGGTCGTGATCTCGTTCGCCTATCAGTCGGCGAAGCGGGGCAGCCTGTTCGGGATCATGGTCTATCCGCCCATCTTCGTCAGCGTCACGCTGAGCTTCTTCTATTCCTATTTCTTTGCGCTCCCGATCGTCGCCTATCCGCTGGTGGTTTGGATCTTCCTGCGCTTTCGCCGCCGGACCCTGCGCAAGATGGGTTACCGGTGATGCGGATCTGGTCCGAGGGGGCGTGGATCGATGGTTTCCTGCCCTATCATGTCGGTGACGGCGAGATCGGCGTCCAGGTCACGCACTGGGCGGTGCTCCAGCCGGTAAGGGGACTCTATTTCGAGCGCCCGGGCAGCTGGCGGATGGTGTTCAACTATCTGCGCGAGCTGGGTCCGTTCGAGGTGTGGCGCAAGATCCGCTCCCGGCGCGCCGAGCAGCTGCGCAACCGCAAGTTCCTGTCGGTGGGGCGGGGCTGGTTCGAGGAAGGCGGGCGGCGGCAGGCCTGCGTGTTCGTCGCGCCCAGCCATCCGGCCGGCAGCGATTTCCTTTCCCTGCCCGTGGCGGCGGTGTTTCCGATTGCCGGCGAGGCCGAGGGGTCGTCGATCCGCCATGCCGACCGGCGCGGTGACGCGGTGCCCGAGGCATTGCTGCCGCTGATCGGCTGGTCGCCGGCATCGGGCGTGGCGGTGGCGCCGGAGATCTGGGCCGAGGCCGGCCGCGCGGCGACCGCGCTGTGCGGTGCCATCGACTGGCCGGGCACCGCCGAGACGCCGCGAGCGAGCGAGCCGGCGGCGGCCCGGCCCGCGTCCCGCACGGGGCGGGCGGCGCTCTACGGCCTCGGCAACTACGCCAAGGTCCATGTCGTCCCCAGCATCCAGCGCCATCTGGGGCTGGACAGGATCGCCGAAATCGACCCGCTGCAGCTGCCGCGCATCCGCAGCGCCGAGATCGAATGGTCGACCGCGCCGGAACCGGCGGCGGACGATCGGTTCGATGCCTATTTCATCGCGGGCTATCACCATTCGCATGCGCCGATCGCGGTGCACGCGATCGCGCATGGCGGCGCCGCCGTGGTCGAGAAGCCGATCGCGATGGACCAGGCGCAGCTCGACGCGGTGCTGGCGGCGATGCAGGCCAATCCCCAGGGCCGGTTGTTCGCCGGCTATCACAAGCGCTACTCGAAGCTCACCCGTCTTGCGCGGGAGGACCTGGCCGCCGCGCCGGGCGAGGCGATCGACTATCACTGCATCGTCTACGAAGTGCCGCTGCCGCCGCTCCATTGGTATCGCTGGCCGAATTCGCACACGCGGATCCTGTCCAACGGGTGCCACTGGATCGATCATTTCCTGTTCCTCAACGACTATTGCCCGCCGCGCGCGCGCAATGTCTTCGCGTCGCGGGACGGCACGATGAACTGCTCGATGGAACTGGAGAACGGCGCGATCTTCTCGATGGCGCTCACCGAGCGGGGCAGCGAGCGCCTTGGCGTGCGCGATCATATCGAGCTGCGGCACGGGCGCACGACCGTGCGCATCACCGACGGCACGCGCTACGCCTCTGAGAATTCCGAGCGGGTGCTGCGCACGCTGCGCGTGAACAAGGTCGAGAGCTATCACAGCATGTATGCGACGATCGCCGACGCGGTGGCGAAGGGGCTCCCCGGCGATTCCCTGGCGAGCATCGCCGTGGGCGCGCAGGCGGTGATCGATATGGAGCGGGCCGCGGTCGATCGATACCCGGCCCTGCGGGCGAGCGCCGTCCTGGCGCCGCCGTCTGCCAATGCAATGGAAAGCGGGCAATGAAACAGATTCTGCAATCGCTGAAGACCGGTGAGACCGAAGTCGTCGACGTGCCGATGCCGGGCGTCGGACGCGGGCGCCTGCTGATCGATACCTCGGTCACGCTGGTTTCGGCGGGTACCGAGCGCATGCTGGTGGAGTTCGGCAAGGGCAATTGGCTGTCCAAGGCGCGCCAGCAGCCCGACAAGGTCAAGATGGTGCTGCAGAAGGTCCGTTCCGACGGGCTGGCCGCCACGCTGGAGGCGGTCCGCAGCAAGCTCGATCAGCCTATCACCCTCGGCTATTGCAATGTCGGCACGGTGCTGAAGTATGGTGCCGACGTGCGCGGCTTCGCGGTGGGGGACCGGGTGGTCAGCAATGGCCAGCATGCCGAGATGGTCTCCGTGCCGGCCAATCTCACCGTGCGGATTCCCGATGCGGTCAGCGACGAGCAGGCGGTGTTCACCGTGCTCGGCGCGATTGGCCTGCAGGGCATCCGCCTCGTTCAGCCGACGCTCGGCGAATGCGTCGTCGTCACCGGGCTCGGCCTGATCGGGCTGCTCACGGTCCAGATGCTGGTGGCGCAGGGTTGCCGGGTGCTGGGCATCGACACCAATCCGGAGCGCCTTGCGCTCGCGCGCCAGTTCGGCGCGGAAACGGTGCACGCGGCGGAGGACGTGCTCTCCGCCGCTTCCGCCTTCTCGCGCGGGCGGGGCGTGGACGCGGTGCTGCTCACCGCGGCGACGAAGAGCAGCGACCCGGTCTCGCAGGCGGCGCAGATGTGCCGCAAGCGCGGGCGGATCGTGCTGGTCGGCGTGACCGGCCTCAACCTCTCGCGCGCCGATTTCTACGAGAAGGAGCTGAGCTTCCAGGTCAGCTGCTCCTATGGCCCGGGCCGCTATGATCCGGCCTATGAGGAGCAGGGCCAGGATTATCCGATCGGCTTCGTGCGCTGGACTGAGCAGCGCAATTTCGAGGCTGTCCTCGACCTGATGGCTGCCGGCAAGATCGACGTGGCGCCGCTGATCACCCATCGCTTCGCCATCGACGATGCCGGGGACGCCTATTCGCTGCTCGCCTCGAGCGAGCCTTCGCTCGGCATCCTGCTCGACTATCCCGAGCCGGCGGAGCCGGGCGCGGGCGCGGCGCGCACGCTCCAGCTTTCCCAGGCGAAGCCCGGCGGCAAGGGCAGCCTCACGGTGCTCGGCGCGGGCAATTATGCCAGCCGCACCCTGATCCCCGCCTTCATCAAGGCAGGGGCCATCCCGCACGCGCTGGCGAGCGCCAACGGCTCGAGCGCGGCTTTCTTCGCCCGCAAGTTCGGCTTCGCGGTGGCGAGCAGCGACACCGCGGCGATGATCGCCGATCCGCAGAGCGACACCGTGGTGATCGGTACCCGGCACGACAGCCATGCGCGGCTGACGCTCGATGCGTTGCGCGCGGGCAAGCATGTGTTCTGCGAGAAGCCGCTGTGCCTCACGCTCGACGAGCTCGCCGAGATCGAGGACGAGGCCGGGCAGCGGCCCGGCCAGCTCGTCATGGTCGGCTATAATCGCCGCTTCGCGCCGCAGGTGGTGCGGATGAAGGCGCTGCTCGACGGCGTGCGCGAGCCCAAGGCTTTCGTCATGACGGTGAATGCGGGCGCGATTCCGCCGGAGCACTGGACGCAGGACCCGCTGGTCGGCGGCGGCCGCATCATCGGCGAGGCCTGCCATTTCATCGACCTGATCCGCCACCTTGCCGGTTCGGAGATCGTCGAGACCCACGCCACCTCGTTCGGGATGAACCCCGCCGTGACGATCCGGGACGACAAGGTCGCGATCACCCTGCGCCTGGCGGATGGCTCGATCGGCACGATCCATTATCTCGCCAACGGCAATCCCGGCTTCCCCAAGGAGCGGCTGGAGGTGTTCGCCGCCAAGCGGATCCTGCAGCTGGACAATTTCCGCAAGCTGCGCGGCTGGGGCTGGAGCGGGTTCCGCAAGATGAACCTGCGCCGGCAGGACAAGGGCGCGGAAGCCTGTGTGGCTGCGTTCGTCGAGGCGGTGCGGGGCGGAAAGGCGAGCCCGATCGCCTTTGCCGAGATCGTCGAGACCACGCGCTACGCCATCCTGGCCGCGGAGATGGCGCGATGAGCGGCAGGGCCGGCGGCATCGGCCGGGCTTTCCCGCCGCGCCGCGCCGGCAATGGGGACGCGCCGTTCCGGAAGCCGCTGGATATGCCGGCGGCGAGCTAGGCCAGCGCATGTTCGACACGCCACTGCGATACTGGCGCACGATCCGCCATCTCAAGATGCGCCAGCTGGTCTGGCGTGTCCGGCTGCGGTTGACCTCGGCGCGCATCGATGCGGCCCAGCCGGCGCCGCCCCTGCGGAAACCGGCGGGGGCCTGGCAGCCCGGGCCGGCGCGCGCCGCCTCGCTGATCGGGCCCGCCACCTTCCGCTTCCTCAACCAGGCGCACGCGCTGCCGCCCGTGGGAGGCTGGGACGATCCGGCGCTGGAGAAGCTGTGGCGCTACAACCTCCATTATTTCGATGACCTGGCGGGATTGCGTCCCGAGCTGATCACGCGCTGGATCGCGGAGAACCCGATCGGCCAGGGCACCGGCTGGGAGCCCTATCCCCTGTCGCTGCGCCTGGTGAACTGGAGCAAATGGCTCGCCGCCGGGAATGCCCCGCCGGCCGGCATGCTCGAAGCCATGGCCCATCAGGCCCGTTGGCTGGAGCAGCGCCTCGAATGGCACCTGCTGGGCAATCACCTGTTCGCCAACGCCAAGGCGCTGGCATTTGCCGGCACGCTGTTCGACGGGCCGGAGGCGGAGCGCTGGCGCGCCACTGCCCAGGCCATCATCCGCGACGAGCTGCCGGAGCAAATCCTGCCCGATGGCGGCAATTTCGAACGCAGCCCGATGTACCATGCGATCTTCCTCGAAGACGTGCTGGACCTGGCAAATCTGGCGGGCCGGGCGCCGGGGCTGGTTTCCGCAGAGGATCTGGCGATCTATCGCGAGGTCGCCGGCCGGATGATCCCGTGGTTGCGCGGCATGACTCATCCCGATGGCGGGATCGCGCTGTTCAACGATGCCGCCATCGGCATCGCGCCGAGCCTGGCGGAGCTGGAGGGCTATGCGGCGCGGCTCGGCATCCTGGCCACGGCCGGGGAGGAGGGCGATACGCTCTCGGCGATCACCTGGCTCGACAGCGGCTATGTCCGTCTGGGATATGGCCGGGAGGCTGTTGCCCTGCTCGACGTCGCGCCGGTGGGCCCGGACTATCTGCCCGGCCATGCGCATGCGGACACGCTGTCCTTCGAGCTTTCGGTCGGTGGAAGCCGCTTCATCGTCAACGGCGGCACCTCGCGCTATGGCCTGGGGCCGGAGCGCGAGCGGGAGAGGGGCACCGCGGCACATTCCACGGTCGAGGTGGGCGGCCAGAATTCCTCGGAAGTCTGGGCCGGATTCCGCGTCGCGCGCCGCGCCATGCCGTTCGATCTGGAGATGGAGACGCGCACGGATGCGGTGTCGGTGGCGTGCAGCCATGATGGCTATGCGCGCCTGCCCGGGCGGCCGATCCATCGCCGGCGCTGGGACTTTTCCCATGGGCGCCTGGCGGTGATCGACAGGGTGGCGCCCGGCGCGCAGGATGCGATTGCGCGGTTCATCCTTCATCCCGGGATCGCCGTGTCGCCGGCCGGGGAGGGAGGCTTTGCGTGCCGCGCGCCGGACGGCACCATGGTGCGCATCGTCGCCCGGCGCGGCGTGGCGCGGCTCGAACCGGCGGCCTATGCGCCCGAATTCGGCCTGAGCATGCCGACGCAAGCCATTGCCGTGCACCTGTCAGAAGGCGGCAGCGACGTGGAAATCCAGTGGGGGACCTCGACTGATGTCGGAAAATAGAGACCAGGCGCGGCCGATGAAGGTCATGCTGACCTTCGGCACGCGGCCCGAAGCGATCAAGATGGCGCCGCTCTATCATGCGCTCCGTCAGGCGCCGGAGCGGTTCGAGACCTGCGTCTGCGTCACCGCGCAGCACCGCCAAATGCTCGATCAGGTCCTGTCGGTGTTCGATATCGTGCCGGACATCGATCTCGACGTGATGAAGCCGAACCAGGACCTGTTCGACGTGACCTCCTCGGTGCTGCTCGGGATGCGCGACGTGCTCGCCGAGCACCGGCCGGACGCGCTGCTGGTGCATGGCGACACGACGACCACCCTCGCTTCGGCGATGGCCGGCTTCTATCGCAATATCCCGGTCGGCCATGTCGAGGCGGGGCTGCGTACGCACGACATCCACTCGCCCTTTCCCGAGGAGTTCAACCGCCAGATCGCCGGCAAGCTGGCGCGCTGGCACTTCGCGCCCACCGGGCGGAGCCGCGACAACCTGCTCGCCGAAGGCGTGGCGCCGGCCAATGTCCATGTCACGGGCAACACCGTGATCGACGCGCTGCACTGGGTGCTGGCCCGCATCGATTCCGATGCCGAGCGGCTGGGGCGGATCCAGCGCGAGCTGGACGGCCTGCTGCCCTTCGACTGGCGCGGCCGGCGGTTCGTGGTCATCACCGGCCACCGCCGCGAGAATTTCGGCGATGGCTTCCTCCAGATCTGCGAGGGGCTGAAGGTGCTGGCGACGCGCTATCCGGACGTGCATTTCGTCTATCCGGTGCACCTCAACCCCAATGTGCAGCAGCCGGTCAACGCGATCCTCTCCGGCCTGGACAATTTCCACCTCGTGCCGCCGCTCACCTACGAACCGTTCGTCTATCTGCTGAAGCATTCGCACATCCTGCTGACCGACAGCGGCGGCATCCAGGAAGAGGGGCCGAGCCTCGGCAAGCCCGTGCTGGTGATGCGCGACGTGACCGAGCGGCCGGAAGCGATCGCGGCGGGCACGGTCCGTCTCGTCGGCGCCAATCGCGAGCGGATCATCGCCAATGTGAGCGAGCTCCTTGACAATGAAGCGAGCTATGTGGCGATGGCGCGCGCGCACAATCCATATGGGGACGGCCAAGCCTGCGCGCGAATTCTGGCCGCGTTGGGAGCAGTCAATGGCTGATGTTACGGTTTGCGTGGTGGGCCTTGGTTATATCGGCCTGCCCACCGCGGCGCTGTTGGCGAGCCGTGGGTATCAGGTGCACGGCGTCGATATCCGCCCGGACGTGGTGGCGACCGTCAATCGCGGCGAGGTCCATATCGTCGAGCCGGACCTCGATGCCTATGTCCGCGCCGGCGCCGCCTCGGGCAAGCTGCGCGCGTTCGAGACGCCGCAGGAAGCCGATGCGTACATGATCTGCGTGCCGACGCCGTTCAAACAGGGCGAAGGGGATCCCCAGCCGGATCTCGACTATGTGCTCGCCGCCGGCCGCGCGATCGCGCCGCTGCTCAAGCCCGGCAACATCCTCATCCTCGAATCCACCTCGCCGGTCGGCACCACCGAGCAGATCGCCGCGGTGATCGCCGAGGCAGGGGTCGATACCTCGCGGATCCACATCGCCTATTGCCCTGAGCGGGTGCTGCCCGGCCGCATCATGGTCGAGCTGACCGAGAATGCCCGCATCGTCGGCGGGCTCACGCCCGAAGCGGCGAAGATCGCCGGCGACTTCTATCGCGGCTTCGTCGCGGGCGACGTGCTCGAGACCGATGCGCGCACGGCGGAGATGTGCAAGCTGGTCGAGAACAGCTTCCGGGACGTCAACATCGCCTTTGCCAACGAGCTGTCGCTGCTCTGCGCCAAGCTGAGCATCGATGTCTGGCAGCTGATCGGCCTGGCCAATCGCCATCCGCGCGTGAACGTCCTCCAGCCCGGCGTCGGGGTAGGGGGGCATTGCATCGCGGTCGATCCCTGGTTCATCGTGGCGGGCAATCCGGAGCAGTCGAAGCTGATCCGCACCGCGCGCCTGGTGAACACCGGCAAGACCGACTGGGTCATCGAGCAGATCTCCGCACGGGCGGAGGCGGAGAAGGCGCGGCTGGGCCGCCCCGCCCGCGTCGCCTGCCTGGGCCTGGCGTTCAAGCCCAATATCGACGATCTGCGGGAATCTCCCGCGATCGAAGTGGCGCATGCGCTGATTGCCAAGGGCGTGGATCTGGTCGCCGTCGAGCCGAACGTCACCCGGTGCGACGGGATCGCGCTGGCGGATTTCGATACGGCGCTGGAGCAGGCCGACATCGTCACGGTGCTGGTGAATCATCGCGAGTTCAACACGCCGGCGGTGACCGAGCGCCTGAAGGCCCTGGGCGCGATGGATTTCTGCGGGGCGCTCTGATCGGCGGCCTTTTCGGGCCCGGCGGCGTCCGGGCCCGCTCTATCCTCAGAGCCGGCGGAGGCGCACTTCGTCGACCATGAGCTCGGTGCCGGTGCTGTCGGTGCCGCCATTGACGGTCAGTCCGAGATACTGGGCCTTGCACGACGCCGGGATCTCGACCTCCGTGCCGGTGTCCCCGGTCTCGAACAGCTTGGTCGATCGCAAGGGGCCGTCGGCGCAGGTCAGTGTCCAGACCGCCGAGGAGCCTTCGCTCGAGCTGGTCTTGGTCTGGCGGGCCGTGAACTGGTAGCGCCCCGGCGCGAGCAGCAGGAGCTTGCGCAGCACCTCCTCGCGCGCATTGGCCGAGGTCGAGACATGGAAGCGGAACTTCCCGCCTCGCGATGCTTCGAACCCCACCGAGCTATCCCCTCCGGTCTGGACGCGCCAGGTGACGGGCGCGAAGCGCGGATCGATATGGGCCGCATCGAAGTCGGTGCTGGTCAGCACCGCACCCGAGGCGCCGGAAAGCGTCGCATAGTAGCGCCGCACAACGTCGAAACTGCCCATCTCGGCGAGCTGGGCGAGTATCGCGGACTCGAGCGAGGCGCTGTTGAGCCGCCCGGTGCGGATCAGGATCTCGGCAAAGGCCGGAAGATTGTCGGTCTGCTGATGCGCGACATAGTCGGCGAATTCGGGCAGCCAGTCCGCGCGCTGCTTCACATATTTGGCCAGGCCGGCGCTGATCGCGGGATCATCGATCGCCCCGGCCAGGATCGGATAAAGGACCGGGCCCGCGCTGTCGTCGGTGCGCAGCGCTACGTCGTAGCGCGCCAGGGTCGCCGGCACGTCGCCCTGCGCGGCGCTGTCCTCGATCAGCCAAAGCTGGGTCGGCAGGTCGCGGCGGGACAGGCGATCGGACAGCAGGATCAATTTGCGGGCCTTGGCCTTGTTGCCGGCCGCTTCCTCGGTGAAGGCGAGCACCCGCAGTGCCCGGGGGTTGATCGCCTGGTCGTCCAGCGAGCGACCGGCGAGATCGGCGATTTCCCCGCGATCCTCGGTGACCGCCGACGGGCTGCCCATCACGAGCCGATCGGCATGCACCGCCAGCGCGACCGCGTTCGACTTGTTGAACCGCAATGCCGCCAGTGGATTGCGGCTCTGGGTGACCGAGCCATAGGCGTTCGCGAACGCCGCATAGGCGAGGACGGCCCCGCCCAGCGTGAACCCGCCCAGCCGCAGCCATAGGCCGAGCGGCAGGGCAGGGCGCCTTGCGGAACGCGACGGCCGGCGGCTCATGCGGCGTCGCGCGTGTCGCTGCCCGGCCCGTAGCCATAGCCATAGCCGTAGCCATAGCCATAGCCGGCCTGACGCTGCTTCAGCTTGGTCAGGACGACGCCGTAGATATGCGCATGGACCGAGCGCAGGCGGTCGATCGCGCCCTTCACGCCGCGGATCGCCACACCCTCGGCCTCGGCCACCACGATGCAGCCCTCGACCGCGCGAGACAGCAGCGGCGCATCGGCCAGGCCCAGGATCGGCGGCGCGTCGATCACGACATGCTCGAAATGCTCGGTGAGCTGCTTGATCAGCAGCAGCACGCGGTCGCTGGAAAGCAGCTCGGCGGCGCTCGGCGGCATCGGGCCGGCGGTGATGATGCTGAGGTTCGCGAAACGCGTCTCCTGCACCATCGGGCGCCAGTCATTCTCGCCCGCCAGGAAATTGCTGAGGCCGCGATCATTGTGCAGGCCCAGCATCGCGTTGAGCGAGGGGGAGCGCATATCGGCATCGACGATCACGACCCGCTTGCCGACGCGCGCCAGCAGCGAGGCGAGCGCGAAGCTGGTCGTGCTCTTGCCTTCCGCCGCGCGCGTGCTCGTGACCATGAACGAGCGCGGCACGCCGTGATCGGACGAGAAGGCCAGATTCGAGCGGATACTGAGATAGGCTTCGGCGAGATGGGACTTCACGTCGCTCAGCAGGTCGAGCGTGGAGCCGCCTTCGACGTCGGGGACGCTGCCGAGGAGCGGGAGGTGGAGCAGCCTGTTCACCTGACCAGGCTCGCGCAGCCCCTCGTCGATCTGGTCGAGCGCGAACACCGCGACGCCGGAAACCAGCAGGCCGAGGACGAGCGCAACCGCCAGGTTGACGAACAGGCGCGGGGAGGCGGGCGATTCGGGAATGCGCGCCGCATCCACTACCGACACGTTGTTGGTGCCGATGCCGGCGACCCCGATCTCCTTGTAGCGCTGGAGCAGGCCCTCGTAGATCTGGCGGTTGGTGTCCGCCTCGCGCTGGTAGATATTATACTGGATGCTGTCGCTCTGCTGGTTCTGCAGGCGGGCCTTCAGCTCGGCGACGCGCTGCTGCAGGCCGAGCTCGCGGGCCTTGGCCTCGGCATAGTTGGCCGAGACGTTGGTCTGCACGCGGCTCTCCTCGCGCGCGATGCTCTGGTCGAGGACCTGGAGCTGATTGGCCAGCGCCTTCGCGGCGGGATATTCCGGCTCGAACTGGACGAGCACCTTCGAATATTCGGCGGCGACTTCGGCGCGGCGCTGGCGCAGGCCGTTGATCGCCGGATTGGTCAGCGCATTGTCGGCGGCCCCGCGCGCATTGTTCGAGCGCAGGCGGCTCTCGGCGGCGATCCGCTGGCTCGTCGCTTCCGCCAGGGCGGTATTGAGCGCGTCGAGATCCTGGGAGACGAGCGTGCGCTCGACCGTGGTGCGGCCGCCGCTCTGGTTCTGCCCGAGCGAGACGATGTCCTTCTCGTTCGCATAGGTCACGACTTCGCGCTCCGAGCGTTCCAGCTTGGTGCGCAGATCGTTGAGGCGGTTCTCCAGATATTTGCGCGCGTCGGCCGTGGAAGCGAAGCGGCGATCCATGTTCGCTGCGATGAACTGGTTCACCCAGGCATTGGCGATCGCGGCGGCCAGCTCGGGCGAGGCGCTGCGATAGCTCACGTCGATCAGGCGCGAGCGGGCGATCGGCGAGATCACGACGTGATCGAGGAGGAGCGAGATCGCCATCTTCGAACGGCGTGCCCGCTCGGCGGCGGTGAGCACCTTGGTGTCCTCGCTGAACAGCGCGTTCTTGTCGGGATTGACGCCATGGCTGGCGAAGAACGCGTTGTTGGTGCCGAGCTTGAGCTCGCGCTCCACCCGCTCGGCCAGCGAGCGGGCCTGCAGCAGTGAATATTGGGTCTGGTAGAATTCCTGGTCGCGGCCTTCCTCCTCGGAATCCAGGCCCTGAACGTTGGTGACCTTCTTCTGCTCGCGGCTGATCTCGATGCGGGAGGTCGCCCGGAACTGGGGGGTCGAAAGCAGGGTGACGATCACGCCGGCCACCAGGCTCGCCACGAGCACACCCGCAATCACCCATTTCCAGCGCAGCACGACGTGCCAATATTGCAGCAGAATCGGCGCCTCGATCGGCGCCGGAGCGCCCTGGCCGGCGAGCTGAGGCTCACCGGCGGGCGCGCCGCCGTTTCCGAACTGGTTGTTAGACGAGGAGGTCAACATTTCAGGTCCTAAATTCGGAAGCTCACAGGTTCTGCAGCAGGACCACGAGCGGCCCGATCAGCAGAGACGAGGAGGTGAGGATGTCCTTGAAGAGGCGCCGCGCCGGGGAATCGCCCACGACGACCACGTCGTTGGCGAACACTTCCGGATCGTCATAGGCGCCCTGGCGGATCGCCTTGAGGTTGTAGAGGGCCGCCATCTTCTGCCCGTTCACGGTGCGGAAGATCACGACGTCGTCGAGCTTGGCGAATTCGGTGGTGCCCTTGGCCGTCGCGACGGCGCGCATCAGGGTCATGCGGCCGATCACCGGATAGAGGCCGGGCTCGCGCACCTGGCCATCGACCGTGATCACCTGGCTCACCGTTTCCATGAGGTTCACGGTGACCTGGGGATCGCGAATGAAGCGCTCGCGCAGGCGCTGCTCGAGCAGGGTCTCGACCTCGCCCGGGGTATGTCCCGCGGCTTCGATCGTGCCGGCGAGCGGGAAGGAGATGCGGCCGCTGGCGTCGGTCTGAACTTCCTTGGTGCTCAGCTCGGGAATGCCGAAAACGTCGATCTTCAGCTTGTCGAACGGACCGATCAGATAAGGCCGGTCGCTGGCGAACAAGTCGTTGCGCGTGGGGGCCGGCATGCTCGATGCATCAACGACTTGCAGCTTCGCACTACCCGTCAGCTGGGTACGGCCCACACAACCCCCGAGCAACGCCGCCGCGAGGACCATCAGTAAAAAACGCCCGCCCATAATCTTCCCTGCAAAGTTCTCGGGTCTCTAGCCCACGTCTAATTTGTGCGCCAGCACAATTGCCTAAACGGGCCGGCTACGGTGCTTGCGTTGCCGATGCGTTACATCCGGCTCCGAAATCGACCGGGACGTCGCATTAGACATCCAGACTGCCGCGATTACGAGCAGGACGCCAAGCGACGGCGTGCGCAGCGGATAATCGACCGCGCTCGCGGTCGCCAGCATCAGCACCACCGCGGCCCCGGCCTGCGCCAGCACTTCCGAGCGGGAAGTCTGGTGCCTCCTGCGCAGCATGCCGAAGACGGCGATGGCCCAGCCCACCGCGGCGGCCAACAGCAGGAGCAATGCCGGCAGGCCGTCGGTCACCAGCACTTCGATCCAGTCATTGTGCGCATGGTTGAAATAGGTGCGGGTGAGGAGCGCGTTCTGCTCGACTATCCGATAGACGTCCTCGAAAGAGCCGGCGCCCGACCCGAACGGGAAATAGCTCGGAACCAGCTCGCGCACCGATTGCCAGGCGAGCCAGCGTTCGTCGTCGCGGCCGCTCGAATCGACGAGGCGCTGGATGGCTGAGGCGCGCGAGAGCAGGATCGAGATCGCCACAAGGGCGATCGCCCCGCCGGCGACCAGTATGGTCGTCAGCTTCGCGCGGCGCGAGACCCCGGCCTCGGCCCTGGGGAAACGATATACGAAAAGGGCGCAGGCCAGGCCGAGGCCGAGCAGCAGCACGCCGGCGCGCGAGCCGATGAGCAGGATCAGCGGCACCAGTATCGCGCCGATGCCGAGTGCGATGCCGCCGCGGATGGCCGCGGTGCGGCGATCGGCGACGCCCGCACAGGCAAAGGCGGCGAGGAGGGGGAACAGCGCGGTCAGCAGCGCCGCCTGGTGGTTGCGGTTGGCGAACAGCCCGGGCGCGCTCGCGCCGTTCGTGATGCGGTAGAGATAGAAGGCATTGCCCGGGGCCCCGGAAAACTGGAGCATGCCCAGCACCGCGCTCACGCCCGCCAGCGCGATGATGACCAGCAGCAGCCGGGGCTGCAATTGCGGCCTGCAGCGTACGGCCCAGACCAGTGCGGTCAGCGGCACGAGCAGCGAGAAGAGCGCGTTCCAGGTGCGCCAGGGCACCAGGCTGAGCGGGCGCCACACGGAGATCCCGGCGGCCTTGTCGACATCGGCGGCCAGTCCGCGGCCGGGCAGCGCCTGCCAGAGGGCGGGGGGCAGCGGCACCAGCTGCAGCGCGAGCCACAGGACGCAGGCGGCGGCGAAGGCGAACAGGAAGCGGTGGCCGTTCAGCTGCTCGCGGGTGAGGCCCCACAGGCCGGTGATGAGGAACAGGGCGGCGACCGGGCGCAGGAAGACCAGCGAGGCAATGTCGCTGCGGCTGCCGCCACCGGTGAGGAAGGCAATGACGACAAAGGCCGACAGGACCCAGATCGGGTAATTCTTCCGCAGGTCCGTGATGAAGGCGCTTTGCATGACTACCCTTCCGCTGGCTTCGTTGTCAGGCGGTCAATGTCGACCGGTACGTCTTTGGTCAGGCTTCGGGGCCGGCTTGAAGGACCCAGCGCTCGTCGCGCTCGAACCCCATGGCCGAAAGAATGCCGCTGGCATAGGCTCCGGTATCGAGGCCGATGCGATTGGGTAATGATTCCACGTCGCTCGTGATGGTGTGCCCGTGCACGATAAGTTTGTCGAACTGGCCGCGAAAGTCGAGGAATTCGTCGCGGATCCAGCGCAGGTCGCTGGTGCGCTGATGGTCCAGCGCGCGGCCGGGGCGCACGCCCGCATGGACAAAGGCATAGTCGCCGATGACGATCATGTCCTCGAAGCTCTTGAGGAAGGCGATATGGTGTTCGGGCACGGCCTCGCGCAGCAGCGCGGCCAGCTCGGCATAGCCCGCGGCATTGTACACGTCCTCGGGAATGCCATAGCTGAGCCCCGTCTCCCGTCCGCCGATGCGGCAGAACAGGGGCAGGATCCGCGCATCATTCTCGATCGCCCGCAGGAAGATCTCCTCGTGGTTGCCGAGCAGGAAGCGGGTGTCGGGGCGCTGCTCGCGAAGGGCGATCAGCCGCTCGACGACCTGGGCCGAGGCGGGGCCGCGATCGACCAGGTCGCCCAGGAAGATCAGTTGCGAGGTGGCGGGGCCGCGCGCGGCATCGTCCGCGTCGATGCGCTGGAGCAGCCGGTCGAGGAGCAGGTCGCAGCCATGAATGTCGCCCACGGCATAGATGCGCATGCCGGCGGGTATTGCCGCCGGGGCGGGCGGCGGGGCGCTCTTTCGGGAAAGTAGCTTGAAAACCATTGCCTTGCGGTCATAGCACACCGCGTACGCATCGCCATCCGAGGAAGATGGCCGGGCGCGCGGAAGGCCGGAAATCCGGTCCCGCCGGTGCGGCGGTGTCAATGGAATGGCGGCGCGCACGCCGCACATAAAAAAGTGGCGGCCAGGGGCCGCCACTTCCTAACTCTATCGAGCAGCCGAGACTACGGGCTCTTGGGCGAGTCGTCGCTGTCCGCGAGGATCACGGCGCCGCCGATGATGGCGACGGTCGCGAGAACGCCGATCAGGACGGCCGGAGCCAGCTCGCTCTTCTTCGAGCTCGCGGTCGAAGCGCGGACGCCCGACAGCGACAGCTTGGACGCGCTCGTCGGAGCGGCCAGAACAGGGGCGGTTGCCATCGACGCGATAGCAGCAGCCGTAAGAAGCTTAGTGAACACTCTCTTTTCTCCCTCTTTCGAGCTCTGGTGCTCTCGTCGAACAGCCCTATGACACAGGACCCATCCAGCCGCAACACCTCAAACCTGGCCCCGGCGAGAAAGTTCTCGACGTGATCCATTAGCAACACCGGTCCGGTTGGCCCAGACTCATCGATACGTGCCCCGGGCGACCCGCACCGAGTGGTTGCGGAACCGTCCTTAACGCGCCGCACCAATATCGCCAAGGGGTTAATGAAGCGTCATTGGCGAATTGATCTTGTTTCGCAACGACTAGAGCGAATTTCATGTTACGTTTTTGTTGCTTCGTCGATCGTTTGACGTGGGTGCGCTGCAAAAAATCCATTCCTTTCCGTAGCTCGCGCGGATGATGTCGGGAAAGGTCGCGGAGATTTGGCATCGGCATCGCGGCGCCGTAGGAAAGCAGCATGAGATTCCTGTTCCGCGTTCGCGGGCGGCGTGTCCGCCGTCTTGGCCTGCTGGCCGTCAGCTGCGCCCCGCTGGCCCTTTGGGGAGCGTCCGCGCGTGCGGACGACGGCGCGCTCTTCGAGACGGTGCGCGCGGCGGATCTGCGGGTGGCGAGCATTGGCTGGAAGCTCGCGGTTTCGAACGCGCCGCTTTGCGACCGGCTGGAGGCCGGGACCGGCATGCAGCTCCATACGCTCGACCAGTTCGATGCCGCCAGGCGCGAATCGGCGCGGAAGCATTTCGGCTTCCCGACGCCGGTGGCGGTGGAGGGAATCGTCGCGGGCGGCCCGGCCGAGAAGGCCGGCCTGCGGAGCGATGATGCCCTTGTGCGGATCGGATCGATCGAGATCGCGGGGCTCGCCGGGCGGCCGGGCACGACGGACCGGCTGGTGGCCGCCCAGCAGGCCATTGCCGCGCTCCCCATCGGCGAGCCCGTCGCGGTCGATGTGCTGCGCGCCGGTGCTCCCGTCCGTCTCACGCTCCGGTCGGTGCCGGCCTGCAGGTCGCGCTTCGAACTGGAGCTGGATGGCGGTTTCGGCGCTTCCGCCGACGGCACAATGGTGCAAATCGGCTCCGGTTTCCTCGACGACTATCCGGACGACCAGCTCGCCGCGGTGATCGCGCACGAATTCGCGCACAACATCCTGCACCACCGCGAGCGGCTGGAGGCGCGGGGCGTCGCCTATGGCCTGCTGGCCGGATTTGGCGGCAATGTGAAGTATTTCCGCCAGACCGAGGTGCAGGCCGACCTGCTCTCGGTATATCTGCTCGCCAACGCGAACTATCCGGTTCGCGCGCCGATCGCGTTCTGGCGGAGTTTCGGTCCGAGCAAGGCGGGCGGTGTCCTGCGCAGCCGCTCGCATCCGGCCTGGCGCGACCGGGTCGCCACATTGGAGGCGGAGGCCGCCAAGGTCGAGGGGATCTCCGCCCGCCCGATCATTCCGGCGAGTCTGGCGGAGCGTGGCGCGCCGCTCGACGGCGACTGGCAGTCCATCCTGATCCGCAGCCGCTGATCGGATCGATTCGGACATAATTGCGAAACGGCTTACCCGTCGTTATGGGCGCCCGATTGATCCGAAGAGGCGCTTCTCGAATGACCATCAAGCCGCTGCGCAAGGCCGTGTTTCCCGTGGGCGGTCTGGGTACCCGCTTCCTGCCCGCTACCAAGGCGCTGCCCAAGGAGATGCTGCCGGTCGTCGATCGCCCGCTGATCCAATATGCCGTCGACGAGGCGCTGGAGGCCGGCATCGAGCAGATGATCTTCGTGACCGGTCGCGGCAAGAGCGCGATCGAGGATCATTTCGACATCGCCTATGAGCTCGAGACGACCATGTCGGCGCGCGGCAAGTCGCTCGAGCTTCTCGATGCGACCCGGCTGAAGCCCGGCGCGGTCGCCTATGTCCGCCAGCAGGAGCCGATGGGCCTGGGGCACGCCGTCTGGTGCGCCCGCGACATCGTGGGGGACGAGCCCTTCGCCGTGCTGCTCGCCGACGACTTCATGATGGGCCGGCCCGGCTGCCTGAAGCAGATGGTCGACGCGTATAATCAGGTGGGCGGCAACCTGATCTGCGCCGAGATCGTCCCCGACGACCAGACCCATCGCTATGGCATCATCACGCCCGGCGCGCGGGATGGCGCGCTGACCGAGGTGAAGGGGCTGGTCGAGAAGCCGGCCCCGGGCACCGCGCCCTCGAACCTCTCGGTGATCGGCCGGTATATCCTGCAGCCCGAGGTGATGCGCCTGCTCGAGAAGCAGGAGAAGGGTGCCGGCGGCGAGATCCAGCTGACGGATGCGATGGCGCAGATGATCGGCGGCCAGCGTTTCCACGGCGTCACCTTCGACGGCGTGCGCTATGATTGCGGCGACAAGGCAGGCTTCATCCAGGCCAATATCGCCGTGGCGCTGGAACGCGAGGACATGGCGCCGGCAATCCGCGCGTTCGTGGCCAGCCGCTGCGCCGGCTGAGCCGAGGATCGCGCTTCCGGGCCGCGGTGACGGCGGGTGACGCCCTATGCCGCGGCCAGGCGGCCCGGGATCAAGCCCGGACCACCTTGTCCGAGGCGATGCCCGCCTTGCCGCAGGCGTTGCGCGTGTCGATCACCAGCTTCGCCGCATCGACCAGCGCGCCGTAATCGACCGCGTCGTGATCGGTGGCGATCAGCACCGCGTCATAATTCCCGATCTCCGCCGCGTCCCACGCCACGCCGTGGCGGAAGTTGAGCGTCGGATGCTCGCGGGTGTTGTCGATCTGGGCGACATGGGGATCGTGGAAGTCGGCGGTGGCGCCGCGTGCCTCGATCATCTCCATCAGGCGGAGCGACGGGCTCTCCCGGATATCCTCGACATTCTTCTTGTAGGCCACGCCCAGCACCAGGATGCGCGCGCCGCGCAGGCCCCGGCCGAAACGGGCATCCATCGTGTCGGCGAGGACGCGGACGACGTGCTGGGGCATGTCCGCGTTGATCTGTCCGGCGAGCTCGATGAACTTGGTGTGCTGGTTATACTCGCGCGCCTTCCAGGTGAGGTAGAAGGGGTCGATCGGGATGCAGTGCCCGCCCAGGCCCGGGCCGGGATAGAAGGGCATGAAGCCGAACGGCTTGGATTTCGCCGCGTCGATCACTTCCCACACGTCGATGTCCATCGCGGTGAAGATGAGCTTGAGCTCGTTGATCAGCGCGATGTTGACGGCGCGGAACACGTTCTCCGTGATCTTCACCGCCTCCGCCGTGGCGGCGGACGAGACCTGGATCGCCTGGGGGACGATGTGGCGATAGACCGAAAGCGCGAGCGCCGCGGACACGCCGTCGTCGGCGCCGACCACTTTCGGGATCTTGGTGGTCGAATAGGTCGGGTTGCCGGGGTCCTCGCGCTCGGGCGAATAGGCGAGGAAGAAGTCCTTGCCGGCGACGAGGCCGGTTTCCTCGAGGATCGGCTGCATCACCTCGGCGGTGGTGCCGGGATAGGTGGTCGATTCGAGGATGACGAGCTGGCCGCGGCGCAGCGTCTTCGCGATCGCGCGGGTGGTGCTCTCCACATATTTCAGGTCGGGCTCGAGATGGCGGGTGAGCGGCGTGGGGACGCAGATCAGCACCACGTCCGCTTCGTCCAGCCGGCCGAGATCGGCGGTGGCGCGCAGCTTCGCGTCCGCGACGAGCGGCGCGACGCGGGCGGCATCGATATGCTTGATATAGCTCTCGCCGGCCTCGAGCGCGTCGATCTTGGCCTGGTCGACGTCGAAGGCGAGGACGGGGCAGCCGGCCTCACCAAAGGCCATGGCGAGCGGCAGGCCGACATAGCCCATGCCGATCACGCCGATGATCGCGGTGCCGCCTTCGATCCGCGCCTGAAGCTTGAGCCCGTGCGCGGGCCATTCGATGCTCATCGGGAAACCCCATAACGGTGGAAGTACGCTTGCGCGCCTTCATGCCGGAACAGGGGTTTCAGTTTCGATAATGCGCCAGATACCAATCGACAAAGGCGGGAATGCCCTGGCTCGGCGGCGTCGAGGGCGCATAGCCGGTAAGCGCCTTGAGCAGGGCCGAGCTGGCCTCGGTCGCCGGCACGTCGCCCTGCTGCATCGGCATGAAGTTCTTGATGGCTTCCCTGCCCAGCGCGCGCTCGATCTCGCCGATATAGTCCATCAGCTGGGTCTGCCGGCCCGCGCCGATGTTGACGGTGCGGAAGGGCGCGACCGGGGACAGGCTGTCGCCCTCGACCGGCACGGTGCCGGGAACGGCTTCGGTGAGCCTGACGATCGCTTCGGCCAAGTCGTCGACATAGGTGAAGTCGCGGACCATCTGGCCGTTGTTGTAGATGTCGATCGGCTCGCCGGCGAGGATGCCGCGCGTGAACTTGAACAGCGCCATGTCCGGCCGGCCCCAGGGGCCATAGACCGTGAAGAAGCGGAAGAAGGTCATCGGCGTCTTGTAGAGATGCGCGTAGCTATGCCCCATCAGCTCGGTCGCGCCCTTGGTGGCGGCGTAGAAGCTGAGCGGCGTGGCGGTACGCTGCGTCTCGGTGAACGGCATGTCGGTGTTCGCGCCATAGACCGAGCTGGTGGAGGCGGCGAGCAGGTGCTTGGTGGCATGGCGGCGGGCCAGCTCGAGCACGTTGAACGTGCCGATCAGATTGGCCGCGACATAGCTTTCGGGCGCGTCGATCGAATAGCGCACGCCGGCCTGCGCGGCGAGATGGATCACCACGTCCGGCCGGAATTCGGCCCAGACATCGCCGAACGCTGCCATGTCGTCGATCGAGACCCGGGCGACGCGGAAATCGGGATGGTTCGACAGGATGTCGTTGCGCGCTTCCTTGAGCGCGGGGTCATAATAGTCGCTGAAATTGTCGACGCCGAGCACGGTCGCACCGCGCTGGAGCAGCTTGCTCGCGGTATGGAAGCCGATGAAGCCGGCCGAGCCGGTGACGAGGACGCGGGTCATGGGGCGGCAGGTGCCCGAAGCGGGATGGGAAGTCCAGTTTCCCGCATCGGAGGCGGCACGTCGCGGTTGCCGGCGGACGGATCAGTTCTTCCGGGATCGGAGCTCGAGAAACCTGCGCGCGAAGGGCTCGGGTCTCTCGGCCTTGAACGTGGCATCGCCAAAGCCGAGATCGATCTTGCCGCCGGCGCATATATATTTCGAGGCCAGGTGCAGGGGCGTTCCCGGTTTCACCGGGCCCCACTCCGACGCGCCGGACAGGTCGCCATTGGGGTTGCTGTAGTCGAGGTAGCGAAAGCGCCCGGCGGCACAGTCGAAGTCGAGATGCAGGCCGAATGCGCTGGTCTGGCTGACCGCGCGAAACATGCCCGACATGGTCTCGGGGCCAGCCTTGATGCTGGTGCGATCGACAAGGTAGAGCGTGTCGCCATCGCCATTGATGCCGATGGGTGCCCATTCCGATTCGATGGCGAGCGTGCCGGGCGCGAGCAAGGCGGCAAGAATCAGGCTCATCAACATGGCGGCCTCCTCCGGAACATCTCGATTGAGGTTCCGATTGCCTCAGTTCCGACGGCGCTTCAATGGCGATCCATGGGCGCGGTGATCGCTGCCGATGGGGGAGGATCAGGGTTGGGTGCCCTGGCCTTCGCGACAAGCCGGGCAGCCGGGGTCCTTGGGCAAGGTCAGCGTCCGGAACCGAAAGGCGAGCGCATCGACCAGCAGCAGCTTGCCGGCCGGATCCTCGCCAAAGGGGGCGATGGCGCGGATCGCCTCCAGCGCGGCGAGGCTGCCCATCACGCCGGTAAGCGCGCCGAGCACCCCCTGCTCGGCACAGCTGATGCCGGGGCGCTCGGGATCATGGCCGACGAAGCAGCGATAGCAGGGCTTGTCCGCTTCCCAGCCGCGGAACACGCCAAGCTGCCCTTCGAATTCCGAGACGGCCGCGGAGACGAGCGGGACGCGGTGGCGGAGGCACGCATCGGCCACGGCGAGGCGGGTGGCGAAATTGTCGGTGCCATCGATCACCACGTCGTAATCGCGGACTTGCTCGGCGTTGCCCTGGTCTACCCGATCCTGAACCGCGTAGACCTCGATATGGGGGTTGAGCGCATGCGCCCGCGCTTTGGCGGCGGCGACTTTGCGCTTGCCGAGATCCTTCGTGGCGAACAGGGTCTGGCGTTGCAGGTTCGAAAGCTCGACGCGATCGTCATCGACGATGAAGAGCGTGCCGATGCCGGCCGCCGCCAGATATTCGATCGCCGGCGAGCCGATCCCGCCCGCGCCGATCACCAGCACCCGCGCGGCCTTCAGGCGCAGCTGCCCGCCGCCGCCGATCTCGCGCAGCACGATGTGGCGGGCATAGCGTTCCAGCTCCGTGTCGGAGAGGTTCATTGCGGCAGGGTGAAGGTGAGGGTCGTGCTGTACCATTGCTCGCTCGCGCCGGGGCGCGGGAGCAGGTTGGCCCGGGCGAAGCCCGCGGCGAGGGCCGCGGCATATTGCTCGACCGAGGGGCAGGCGATCGCGCGCGGCACGGTGGTGCGGATCGCGCCATTCTCGTCGACCAGCACCGCGATCGAGACTTCGAGCGTGCCCGGCTTGGGCGTGGTGCATTTGCGCAGCTTCACTTCGCGCTGGACGAAGCCCTGCATGTCCGGCGTGAGCACCGGAGGCGTGCGCCAGGGCAGGGGCGGCAGCGCGTCCCAATCGATCGGCGCCGCCTGGAGCGCCGCGGCAAGGAGAAGCGATCCGATCACGTGCCCGTCGATCCGAAGCCCCCGATGCCGCGCGCCGTTTCGTCGAGCGTCGCCACTTCCTCGAGCGCCGCATGCTGGACCGGCGCGGGCACGAGCTGCGCGATCCGGTCGCCGCGCGCGACGGGGAACGGCGCGTCGCCGAGATTGGCGAGGATCACCTTGACCTCGCCGCGATAGTCGCTGTCGATCGTGCCGGGCGTGTTGAGGCAAGTAACGCCGTGCTTGAGCGCGAGGCCGGAGCGTGGCCGCACCTGCACTTCATAGCCCGGCGGAATCGCCATCGCGAAGCCGGTCGCCACCGCATGGCGGGCACCGGGGGCGAGCACCACCGCCTCGGCCGCGACCACGTCCATGCCGGCGGCGCCCGCCGTGGCATAGGCGGGGAGCGGCAGGCCCGCACCATGCGGCAGGCGTTGGAGCGCGATACGGATCGGAGCGGACATCAAGACTTTCCTGGAAGGGCGGCGGCGAGGCGCTGGAGCGCGGAGATCACCTCGGGATCGCCGAGCAGCTCATGGCCCTTGCCGGGGATGATGCGGAAATCGGTGGCGATCCCGCGCAGCGACAGCGCCTCGGCATAAAGGCGCGAGAAGCGGAGCGGCGTGGTCTTGTCGTCGGCCCCCACCAGCACCGCCGCGCGCAGGCTGGGCGGCATGCCGCCGACGAGCTTGACCGGGTCGAGGCTGTTGACCGGCGCGTCCCAGAGCGGCGTGGGCGCGACCGTCTTCATGTGCTTGCGCCATTCGGGCAGGGCACAGGGACAGGAGACCAGGACGACGCCGTCGACCAGATGCGGCCAGGTGGCGGCGAGGTCGGCCGCGATCGCCGCGCCGCCCGAATGGCCGACCAGCACGGTGCGGGCCTGGCCGTAGCGGTGCTGGAGATGGCGGATCGTCCCGGCCACGGCGGCGATGCGATCGGGCGTGTAGTTGTCGCCCGTCGTCTGGCCGCGCTCGCCCGGGGAGCGATGGCCCTGCGGGTCCTCATAGCCGGGGCGCAGCAGGGCGACTGCGATGCTGTTCGGCACCGCATCGGCGGCGGCGCGGGCAAAGGCATATTGATAGTCCGGCTTGGCGGCCGGCGCATCGCCGTGCAGGACGACGATCAGCGTGCGCACCTGGCGCGCCGGGACATTGCCGAAGCTCTGGGAATAGAGGCCCGTGCCCGGCGCGCCGGCGGGAGCGTCCAGGCGGGCGGCCGGCGTGCTGCAGGCGGCAAGGCCCGCGCCGAGCAGCAGCAACGCAAGGCTAGAGCGCATCGGCGATACGCTGCGCGAGCCGGCGGGCGACTTCGTCCTTGGGCAGTCTTTCCCAGTGTTCGACACCGTCGGCGGTGACGAGATGGATGGCATTGGCTTCACCGCCCATCACATCGCCCGAAACATCGTTGGCGACAATCCAGTCCGCGCCCTTGCGAGTGCGTTTCGCGGTGGCATGTTCGACGACCCGCTCCGTTTCCGCGGCGAATCCCACCACCAGCGCCGGCCGGCGCGGGCTGGCGGCGAGCATGGCGAGGATATCGGGGTTCTCGGAGAGCTGGAGGCTGGGCGGGGCGCTGCCTTCCTTCTTGATCTTCTGGGTGGCGGCATCGGCACGCCAGTCGCCCACCGCCGCGACCATCACCGCGGCATCGGCGGGCAGCGCCCGGGCGACGGCATTGGCCATGTCCTGCGCGGTCTCGACGTCGATGCGGGAGACGCCCGGCGGCGTGGCGAGAGCAACCGGCCCGGAGACGAGCGTGACGCGCGCGCCCAGGGCAGCGAGCGCCCCGGCAATGGCATAGCCCTGCTTCCCCGAGGAGCGGTTGGCGATATAGCGCACCGGATCGATCGGCTCATGGGTGGGGCCGGCGGTGACGAGGATGTGCTTGCCGGCGAGCCCGCCGCCGGTGCCGCCGCCGAAATGGCGCTGGATCGCCGCCAGGATCGCCGCGGGCTCGGGCAGGCGGCCGGGGCCGTATTCGCCGCAGGCCATCGGGCCTTCGTCCGGCTCGAGCACCGTGACGCCGTCGCCGCGCAGGGTGGCGACGTTGCGGCGGGTGGCGGCGTGCTGCCACATCCGCACGTTCATTGCCGGCGCCGCGAGCACCGGCTTGTCGGTGGCGAGCAGCAGGGTGGTGGCGAGATCGTCGGCGATGCCGGCCGCCATCTTCGCCATCAGGTCGGCGGTGGCGGGCGCGACCACGATCAGGTCCGCCTCGCGGCTCAGCTGGATATGGCCCATCTCGGCCTCGTCCTTGAGGTCCCAGAGCGTCGTATGGACCTGGTTCTCGCTGAGCGCCGCGAGCGTCATCGGCGTGACGAAATGCTGCCCCCCGGCGGTGAGCACGCACTTCACTTCGATCCCGGCCTTGCGGCACAGGCGGATCAGCTCGCACGCCTTGTAGGCCGCGATGCCGCCGCCGACGATCAGGAGGATCTTCTTGGTCATCGCCAACTCCGGTGCCGGATGCGAAAGGCTACGGCCCCGCCGCACAGTCCGAAGGCGAGGACGCAGAGCGGAGGCCAGAGGATCGAGGGATCGGAGGTGGGCGGTGCGTCCGGCGCGCTGTCACCGAGAAGGAGAAGGCCAAAGACGACGAAGGCGGCAGGCGCAATCGCGAACAATGCGGCGAACAGCCAGGCCGAAAGGGGCCTCGGCGTGCGGATTTCGGCCAGGGCCATGATCATGATGACGAGGAAGAAGGTGAAGCCGGCCGCTACCGCGAGATAGGGCGCCGCATAGAATGTCATCAGGATCGGGTCGCCGGCAAACCCGGATGTATTGGAATAGGATAGCGCGCTCATCCACCCCAGCAACGCCACCAGGGTCAAACCCAGCGCAACCAGCGAGCCACCAAGCCAGGCCATCAGCCAGCTTCCCTGTTTGCGCGTGCCAGGAGCGTCGCGGTTCATCGCGTCACCTTTGTCACGGTGATCCTACGCCTGTCGAGCGCCTGGCGGAACAGGTCGCGCAGCCCGTCGGGCGCGAAGGCGAGTCCGATCAGCGAGAGCGGCGCGACCATGAGGGCCCAATAGAAGGTGTCCGGCCGCGCGAACAGGGCGATCGCCAGCCCGAAGGCGGCGAGCGTGCCGGCGACGCGGCCCGCGGCCGGGTCCCTCCAGCCGATCCAGCCGAACAGCGACAGGGTGACGAGCAGTGCCGCGAGCGCCATCGGCAGGAGCCGGAGCGCGGTCGACAGCGCCATCGCCTTGGCGAAGAAGCCATAGCCGTGCAGCCCCGCCCAGCCGGGCGAGGCCGGATCGGTGCCGGTGGTGACCTGGCCCACCGCCCAGGCATGGAAGCCGAGCGCGACGGCGAGGCAGGCGATCGCCACGCCCCAGCCGATCGCCTCGCGCTTCTGGCCTTCCAGCCAGGCGGCGGCGAGCATGACCAGCGCGAACAGCGCGGCGGTCTCACGGATCAGCATGGCGAGCAGCGCGATCGCCACTGCCTCGATCCAGCGGCCCGGCCGGCGGACGCCGAGCGAAAGGGCGACGAGCAGGCCCGCCCAGATCTCGTGGAACGCCCAGAGATCGGGCTGGACGAACGCCATCAGTCCGGCGGCGAGCAGGGCGAGGCCGATCGCCACGGGCGGCCAGCGCGTCATCCCGGCGCGCAGCCTGCTGCCCCAGACGGCGAATACCGCCGCGACGAGCAGATAGAGCAGGCCCATCGTCGCCAGGCGGGGAAGATGCGCCTGGACCATCGCCAGGCCCGGCAGGCGGAAGGTGACGAAGGGACGCAGCGGATAATTGCCGGCGCGCAGCGCGTCGGCGGCGACTTCGTAATAGCCGCCGCCATGGCGCACGCCCGCGACGATGCTTTCATAGAGCACCACGTCGCTCTGGTCGTCGGCGCGCTTCGCCGGGTCGCCGCTCACCGGCGGCGGGCCGACGGTGACCAGGGCGGTCAGCGACAGCAGCAGGAACAGGCCGAGCACCGCCAGCGCGATCCGGGCACGGGCGCGGCCGAGCGCGGCGAAGCGCGTCGGCTCGGCCAGCCAGCGGATCGTGGGCAGCTTCACGAGAGCAGGTACATCATGATCGCGGCGCCCACCGCGCCGGAAAGCACGGCCACTGCCGCATAGCGCCAGCCGCCGACCACGCGGATGCGCTCGATCTCCTTGAGCGGCGGCGCGGGCGGGGCGCCGCCCGGCGCGGGGAAGCGCCGCTCGATGTTGCGGATCAGCTCGGGCAGGCGGGCAAGGGTGCGAATGTCCTCGACCAGCCGATCGGCTATCTTGGCCTCGGGGCCCAGCTCGGTACGGATCCATTCGCGCACGAACGGCGCCGAGACGTCCCACAGGTTGATGTCGGGATCGAGCGTGCGCGCCACGCCCTCGACCATCACCATCGTCTTCTGGAGGAGAAGGAGGTGCGGCTGGGTCTGCATGTCGAAGTCGCGGGTGATCGAGAACAGGCCGTCGAGCATCGCGCCCATCGACATGTCCTTGACCGGCAGGCCGCGCATCGGCTCTCCGACCGCGCGCAGCGCCGTGGCGAACTCGGCGACATTATGGTGCGGGGGCACATAGCCGGCCTCGAAATGGATCTCGGCGACGCGCTTGTAGTTGCCGGTGATCAGCCCGTAGAGGATCTCGGCCAGCCAGACCCGGGCGCGCCGGTCGATCCGGCCCATGATGCCGAAGTCGATCGCGGCGATGCGGCCGTCGGGGAGGGCGAAGAGATTCCCCTGGTGCATGTCGGCATGGAAGAAGCCCTCGGCGATCGCCTGGCGCAGAAAGGCGCGGATCAGCCGGCCGGCCAGGACGCTCGGGTCATGCCCCGCGGCGATGATCCGGTCGCGGTGGGAAAGCTTGATGCCGTCGATCCATTCGAGCGTCAGCACCTTGCCGGTGGTGCGCTGCCAGTCGATCTGCGGGACCATGAAATCGGGCTCGGCCTGCATGCCCTCGGCCAGTTCCGAGGCGGAGGCGGCCTCGCGTCGCAGATCAAGCTCGCGCGCGGTCCAGCGCTTGAAGGTCTCGATGACGAGGCGGGGACGCAGGCGGGATGCCTCGCCGCCCATGCTCTCGACCTGGGCGGCCGCCCATTCATAGGTGTCGATCGCCTTGGCGAACTCGGCCTCGATGCCCGGGCGCAGCACCTTCACCGCGACCTGGCGGCCATCGGTGGTGACGGCGCGGTGGACCTGCGCGATCGACGCCGCGCCGACCGGCGTCTCGTCGAACGCGGCGAAGAAGGTCTCGAGCGGGCGGCCGAAGCTGCCCTCGATCCGCTGGCGGATCACCGGGAAGGGCAGCGGCGGCAGCGCGTCCTGCAGGCGGAGCAGGTCATGGGCGGCCTCGTCGCCGACCAGGTCGGGGCGCGTGGCGAGCGTCTGGCCGAGCTTGATCGCGGCGGGGCCGATCGCCTGGAAGGCATCGGCATAATGCGGCACCCGGGGTACGCGCGCGCCGAAGCGGGCGAGCCGGGCCACGCGGCGCACCGGCCTGGGGGTGTGCGGATCCTGCTCGATGCCGCGCAGTGCGCCGTGGCGCGCGAGGATGCGGCCCCATTTGAGCAGCCGCCAGAGATGGATGGCGGGTGCGGTCATGCGAGGACGCCGGGACGGCGGAAATCGCTGAAGGGCACTGGCTTCAAATCTTCCAGCCCGAATGGATCGCGACCAGGCCGCCGAGCAGCGGCTCGACCTTGGTCTGGGTGAAGCCGGCCTCGCGGATCATCCGCTCGAACTCGGGCATCTTCGGGAAACGGCGGATCGATTCGACCAGATAGCGATAGCTTTCCGCGTCGCCCGCCAGCATCTGGCCGAGCTTGGGGAGCAGCTTGTGCGAATAGGCATCATAGACTTCCGAGAAGCCCGGCCACTGGGTGGTGGAGAATTCGAGCACGAACAGCCGTCCGCCGCGCTTGAGCACGCGGTGTGCCTCGCGCAGCGCCTTGGGGATGTCGGTCACGTTCCGGATGCCGAAGGCGATGGTATAGGCGTCGAAGAACTTGTCGGGCCATTGCAGCTGCTCGGCATTGGCCTCGCTCCATACCAGCCCGTCGATCCCGCGCTCGGCGGCGCGCTCGACGCCGACGGCGAGCATTTCCGGATTGATGTCCGCCACGGTGATCGACGCACCGGACTTGACCATGCGGAAGGCGATGTCGCCGGTGCCGCCGGCCATGTCGAGGATATGCTCGCCGGCGCGCGGCTTCACGCGGCGGACGAACTTGTCCTTCCACAGGCGGTGGAGGCCGCCGGACATGGCGTCGTTCATCAGGTCGTATTTCGAAGCGACGCTGGAGAAGACCTCGCCGACGCGGCGGGTCTTTTCCTCGGGGGCCACGTCCTCGTAGCCGAAGGAGACGGTGTCGGTCATGGGAGCGGCTCTAGCGAGCGTTTCCGCGCTCGTCATCGCCTTTAAACTCGTCGTCCCCGCGAAGGCGGGTATCCAGAGTCGCGAGGGAAGCGCTCCGCCACCCTGGATATCCGCCTTCGCGGGGATGACGAATTGGGGGCGGGTAGGTTAGGGAACCCTCATGCCTGAACTCCCCGAAGTAGAGACCACCGTGCGCGGGCTGGAGCCCGTGCTGCAAGGCGAGACGATCACTCGCGTCACGCTGCACCGCGGCGACCTGCGCCGGCCGTTTCCCGAGGGGCTGGGCCAGCGGCTGACCGGCGCGGCCGTCACCGCGCTGGGGCGGCGCGCCAAATATGGGCTGATCGAGACGAATCGGGGCGACACGCTGATCTTCCATCTCGGCATGTCCGGGCGCTGGCGGATCGATCCCGGGGAGATCGGCAAGCACGACCATCTGGTGCTGGAGACGCAGCATCACCGGCTGGCGCTGAACGACCCGCGGCGATTCGGCTCGGTCGACCTGGTGCCGACGGCGGCGGTGGCGGCCTGGCCGCCCTTCGCCGCGCTCGGGCCGGAGCCCCTGGGACCGGACTTCGACGCAGCCCATCTGGCGCGGGTGTTCAAGGACCGGATCGCGCCGGTAAAGGCGCTGCTGCTCGATCAGCGCACGGTGGCGGGGCTGGGCAATATCTATGTGTGCGAGGCGCTCCATATTGCCGGCATCGCGCCCATGCGCGAAGGCGGCTCGATCGCGAAGGCGCAGCTGGCGAAGCTGGCCGCCGCGATTCGGGAGGTGCTGGAAGGCGCGATCCGGGCCGGCGGCTCCACGATCCGCGACTATGCCAGGCCCGATGGCGAGCTGGGCTATTTCGCCAAGGAGTGGCGAGTCTATGGCCGGGAAGGGGAGCCGTGCGGTTGCGGCGGCCTGGTCGAGCGGCGGGTGGATTCGGGGCGCTCCACCTTCTGGTGCCCGAAATGCCAGTCGTAATGGTTGACCCGAATCGCCGGTGGCGCTAAGGGGCCCGTCTTTCCGGGCGTGGCGGCATGTTCCCCGCGCCCTAAACATTTCGAGCTAGGAACGAGACGGCATGGCGAATACGCCGCAAGCGAAGAAGCGTATCCGGCGCAATGCGCGCCGCGCGGAGATCAACGGCACGCGCGTGAGCCGTATCCGCACCTTCGTGAAGAAGGTCGAGTCGGCCCTCGAGGCCGGCGACAAGGCCGCGGCCGCTGCCGCGCTCGCCGCTGCGCAGCCGGAGATGGCGCGCGGCGTCGCCAAGGGCGTGCTCCACAAGAATACGGCCTCGCGCAAGTTCGCGCGTCTCAACAAGCGCGTCGAAGCGCTGGCGTAATCGTAATTTTTTCGTAATAAAACCCCGCGGAACCTCGGTTCCGCGGGGTTTTTGTCGTGTCTGACAAGGGTTTGCAGAACGAATCATGGTTGGTGCCATGGAACCCTGAGATTCGCGCGAGTCGCAGTGTCTTTGGTTTGCAATAATTCGCAGAAGCCAAGTTTTTCAGTAGTTTGTAAGGCGGCCCCCACGGTTTTCCGCGGGTTACGGCGAGTCAACAAAACTATTTCAGTATCTTTACACCCGACCCCCTTGATCGACTCAGAAAGGGGTTCCTAAAACAGACCTCCCAGGCGAGGTCTCGCCGGGGTATTTTGCGAAGCCCGTCACACAGGGACCGGGGATGTCCGGTGTCGAAGGGCCTCATGTCGGAGCGAATTAGCGCACGGGAAGCGGCTGCTTCCCGCGAAGGAGGGGTACGTCACGGTGACTCAGGTTCAGGCCTTGGAACGGGACGGGATGGAAGCTGCGGTTGCCAAGGCTTGGTCGCATGTGCGCGCGAACCTGCGTCGCTCTGCGGGCCAGCGTCTGTTCGACCAGTGGCTCAAGCCGGTCGTCCTGATCGAAGGCAGCAATGCCGAGATCGTGCGCCTGGGCCTGCCCTCGGCGTTCATGACCCAGTGGGTCAAGAATCACTATGCCGAGCGGCTGCTGCTCGAGTTCCGTGGCCAGATCCCGGCGGTGCGCAGCGTGTCGATCGAGACGCTGGCGGAAGAGCCGAAGCGCGTGTTGAGTACGGCGTCCGCTCCGGCGGCCGCCGATTCGGCGCCGGTCGCGGCGGCGACGGCCTCGCCGGCCGAGCGTCCGCAGTTCGATGTGCGCTTCACGTTCGAGCGCTTCGTGATCGACGCGACGAATCGCGTGGCGTGCAACGCGGCCAAGGCGATGGCGGAGCCGGGCGCGCCGCGGTTCAGCCCGCTCTATCTCCATGCCGGCACGGGCCAGGGCAAGACGCACCTGATGCACGCGATCGGCCATGCGTTCCTGGCCGCGAACCCGGAAGCGACCGCGATCTATGTGACTGCCGAGCGCTTCATGTTCGAGTTCGTCCAGGCGCTCCGCAACAAGGACACGCACGCCTTCAAGGCGCGGCTGCGCTCGGTCGATCTGTTGATGATCGACGACCTGCAGTTCATTGGCGGCAAGGACGCCACGCAGCAGGAATTCTTCCACACCGTCAACGAGTTCATGTCCTCGGGCAAGCGGCTGGTGATCGCTGCCGATCGCGCGCCGCAGGCCCTGGAAGGCTTCGAGCCGCGGCTGGCCGGCCGCCTGGCCTCGGGCCTGGTGGCGGACATCAAGCCGGCGGAGCTGGAACTGCGCCGCGCGATCGTCGGCCGCAAGCTGCAGGACATGCCGGCGGTGACGATGCCGCACGAAGTGATGGACCTGCTGGCCGCGCGGATCACCACCAATGTCCGCGAGCTCGAGGGCGCGCTCAATCGCCTCGTCGCCTATGCGCAGCTGAACGGCGAGGTGATCACGATCGACTTCGCCACCAATGTGCTCGGCGAAGTGCTGCGCTCGGCTCAGCGCCGCATCACGATCGACGAGATCCAGCGCGCGGTCTCGGCGCATTTCGAGGTGAAGCAGATCGACCTGATCTCCGAGCGCCGCGCCGTGGCGATCGCCCGGCCGCGCCAGATCGCGATGTATCTCGCCAAGCGCCTGACCACGCGATCGCTGCCCGAGATTGGGCGGAAGTTCGGCAATCGTGACCATTCGACCGTGATCCACGCGGTGAAGCGTATCGAGGAGCTGCGCGGCAAGGACGTGGAGATCGATACCGCGGTGCGCACCCTGATGCGTACCCTGGAAGGCTAAGGAGCTGTATTCCTGCCCCTTTCAGGGGTGGGCGGGGTGGAGGAGCTGAGAGCGGGGCAACGCAGATCGGTCACGCCTCCACCCTGATCGACAGAAAGGCCGGGCCCCGGAAACGGGCTCGGCCTTTTTGTCTAGACATAACGGGGATACGATTCCCCTCCGGCCATTCGCGGCCAGTGCGTCCTACCAGCAGATGGTCTGGCCGATCCGCGGATCATAGACGCAGCCGCCATTGCCGCTTTCGAGCATGGGGCAATAATCGCTGTAATAGCTCACGCAGTCGCCATAATTGGCGAAGCCGCGGGCGCGGTAGCTGGTGCAGGTGACCGATGGCGGATTGTCGCACTCGGCCACGCCCGGGCGGGCCTGGAGCGGCTGGGCCAGCACGGCCTGGAATCCGGCCGCGGCGGCGAGCGAGAGCGAAAAACCGATCTTCTTGCGCATGGGTGCCTCCCTTTGACGTGGGAAGCACAGGCTAGGCCGCCCTGCCGCCACGGCCCAGCGAAGCTCCATCGGATATGGTGGTTTCGCGCCGCTCAGGGCACCAGCCGGAAATAATAGCTGTAGCTTCGCGTGGCGCCGCTGACGGTGACGTTGCCGATCGTCACGTCATAGATGGTGTTGGCGGCCAGTCCGGCGACTTTCCATTGCAGGCTGTTGGGCAGGCCATAGCCTTCATTGTCCCACGACACGTTCGACACGGCGAGCGCGGCGCCGCCCCGGGCGCGCACGGTGATCGTGGCGTTGGCGAAGCTGACCGCGGCGTTCGCCCCGAAGTTGGAGCTCTTGTTGGCGATCACGCCGAACGACAGCAGCGCCGCGGTGTCGAAATAGCGCGCCGGATATTCCTGGAACGGATAGGCGACATAGTCCGGCAGCGGACCGGCGGTGTTCTGGGTGTTGTTGATCACCTTGATCGAGGCACCGTCCGCACGGTTGCTGCCCTGCCAGATGCCGGCGACCCGGCCATAGGCGATGGTCGAGAGGAACGGATAGAGCAGCCAGCGGCGATGGCCGATATTGTTCGCCACCACATTGTTGGTGTCGGTGAGCCAGCCGATCAGCAGATCCGCGTCCTGCGAATAGCGCAGGCCGCCCGTGCCCAGATAGATGTTGCTCTGCCCGGCGGCGGTGGCGCCGGCGCTGGTGTAGCAGTTCCAGCTCGCCGGCGGATTGTGGCTGAGCTGGCCGTTGGCGGCCATCATCAGCGCGGATTGCTGGGAGGCGGGCTCGTCGGCCGGGGCATAGGTGACCGCGGGCAGGTTGTGATGCGCGCGGATGTCGTTGAGCGTCGCGAGCACCCGCGCGCCGACCTCGGGCTTGAGCGTCCCGGCCTGGCAGGCCGCGATGTTGGGCGGGGTGCTGTAGAGCAGGGCGACCGAGCTCAGGAAATCCGAGCCGGTGGCGGGCTCGGTGCCCGTCGGGCTGGGCGTGGGCGCCGGCGTGGTGGGCGTGGGGGTCGATCCCGATAGGGGCGTCGGCGTGGGCGTGACGACCGTGCCGCCTTCCCCGCCCGAGCCGCCGCCGCCGCTGCACGCGGCCAGGGCGCTGCCGAGCAGCCACAGGGTAACCAGTTTACGCATCCGCACGCACTCCCGCCTGGCGGAACCCCAATGGCATGGCGCGGTTCCAGCCCCTCCCTGGAGCATAGCGCCGGGAAAAGGGCTGTCAGCACTTATCGGCGGACAGGTCGACCAGCGGGGCGATGCGAGCGCGAAGCGAGGCTTGCGGCGAATCGAGCGCCTCCCCCGGCGGAGCGCCCAGCCCGGGGCCGGGATTCAATCAGCAAACCTCGTCATCCCCGCCTAGGCGGGGATCCGGCGTAACCCGGGGCCATCGAAGCAATCGTGCGCGGGCTTGCCGGAGATGGTGAGGCCAGCCGCATGACCCTTGCCCTTGGCCCCGGATCCCCGCCTGCGCGGGGATGACGGTTGAAGGAATAGCGGGGCGAAGGTTGAAGGAGCGGCGGGGATCATGGTTGATGGAGGATGAAGGTTGAGGGAACATGGTCCTCAACCCAGGTCGAGAGCCGATATCCTCTTTCGTCCCGGCCCTGAGCCAGGGTCCGGCTGCCTTGTCGACGGGAGCGAAAGCGGGATCCGGCGCAAGGCCGGCATGACGGCGGAAGATCGACTATTCGTTCGGGTCCGGACCCGGTGCCGCCATGGCACCCGCGGCGCGCGCGGGTGCCATGGATCGGGGTTCAGACCTGCAGTCCGACAGCCTTTTGCGCCGCCTTGAGCGTTGGTTCGGCGAGCGTGCTGGCGCGCTCGGCGCCCCTGGCGAGCTGCGCGCCCACCGCGTCGCGGTCCGCCAGCAGCTGGTTCAGCCGCGCGCGCACCGGCCCCAGCACGGCGATGGCGAGGTCCGCCAGCGCCGGCTTGAACGCGCCGAACCCCTGGCCGGCAAACTCCGTCACCACCGACTGGGGATCGCGATCCGCCAGCGCGGCGAAGATCGTCACCAGGTTCTTCGCCTCGGGCCGCTCGGCCAGGGCGTCGAACGAATCGGGCAGCGGCTCGGGATCGGTCTTCGCCTTGCGGAGCTTCTGCGCGATCATGTCGTCATCGTCCGACAGGTTGATGCGCGACAGGTCCGAAGGGTCCGACTTGGACATCTTCGCGCTGCCGTCGCGCAGGCTCATGATCCGCGGGGCCACCTTGGAGATGAACGGCTCGGGCAGCGGGAACAGCTCCACTTCGAAATCGGTGTTGAACTTGGCCGCGATGTCGCGGGCGAGCTCGAGATGCTGCTTCTGGTCCTCGCCCACCGGCACGTGCGTCGCCTTGTAGACGAGCACGTCCGCCGCCTGGAGCACCGGATAGGCGAACAGGCCGACGCTGGCGCCCTCGCGGTTCTTGCCCGCCTTGTCCTTCCACTGGGTCATGCGGTTCAGCCAGCCCATCCGCGCGGTGCCGTTCAGGATCCAGCACAGCTCGGCATGCGCGGGAACGCGCGCCTGGTTGAACAGGATCGCGCGATCGTCGATGCCCGAGGCCATCAGCGTCGCGGCCATTTCGATCGTGCTGTTGGCAAGTTCCCGCGGCGAGATGTTGCCCGTCAGCGCATGGAGATCGGCGAGGAAGAACAGGCATTCTCCGCCATTCTTCTCCTGGATGCCCTGCATCGCCACCCATTGCTTGATCGCCCCGAGATAGTTGCCGAGGTGAAGATTGCCGGTGGTCTGGATGCCGGAAACGACGCGCATGATTCGATACTCCGCGCCCGGGCTGACCGTTCGGCCTTTGGACGGGCCGCGGGTCCGAGACGGCGGGGGCGCGGCCGCACAGCGATGTCAGGGACGGAGCGGGCTGTAGAGGGCGGGTTTGCCGCTGTCCAATGCCATGATGAGGAGCCGGCACGCCGCCGGGAACCGCGCTGCCGGCCACCGCGATCGGCGTGCCAGCGCATCCCCGCTATCCCTTAGACCGTCATCCCCGCGCAGGCGGGGATCCAGGGCCAAGGGCAAGGACGGCGAAGCTCGCCTTGCCGTTTCCGGCAAGCATCCGCGTGATCGCTTCGATCGCTCCTTATTACCCTGGATCCCCGCCTGTGCCGGGAAGACGGCAATATCAGATACTTGCCCGAGGTCCTCGCCCTAGGTCCGGCGCCGCCGCACCAGCGCCTTGATGTCGGAGACCAGGAAGGCGCGGGTGACGAAGCAGGCGATGCCGTAGACGATGCAGCCCGCCCCCACGAGCACCACCAGCGCGCCGTAGCGCTCGACCATATGGCCGTTGAGCCAGGGATCGAGCAGATGGTCGAAGGCGAACAGCGCCCCGCCCATGATGACCGCCGCGATCGCCAGGCGGGGCAGGCGGCGCCTGAGCTGCGCGTCGGCGGTGAAATGGCCGCGCCGGTGCAGCGTGCGATAGAGCATGAAGGTGTTGACGCTCGATGCGATCGCCGTGGCGAGCGGCGGCCCGCTGGCGCCGATCAGCGGGATCAGCACCAGATTCAGCGCAATGTTCACGCCGACCGAGACGATCGCGTAGCGCACCGGCGTCTTCATGTCGTGCCGGGCGTAATAGCCGGGCGTGAGCACCTTCACGAGGACATAGGCGGGCAGGCCGACGGAGAAGCCCGCGAGCGCCAGCGCGCAGGCGCGGGTCGCCTCCGGGCCGAAATGGCCATATTGGAACAGGCCGCGCACGATCGGCTCGGCGGCGACGATCAGCGCCACCATCGCGGGCAGGGTGAGGAACAGCGCGAGCTCGATGCCGCGATTCTGCGTCTCCATCGCCTCCTCGTCCCTGCCGGCGCCGAGCAGGCGCGAGATGGTGGGAAGCAGGATGGTGCCCAGGCCGATGCCGATCATGCCGAGCGGCAGCTGGTTCAGCCGGTCGGCATAATAGATGTAGGAGAGCGAGCCCGCGGCGAGCAGGCCGCCGGCGAGCGCGCTCGAGATCAGCAGGTTGATCTGCGATGCGCCCGCGCCGGCGGCGGCGGGCAGGATCAGCTTCATCAGCCGCTTCACCTCGGGATCCAGCCGGGGAAGGCGGGGCTTGAGCGACACGCCCGAACGGCGGCAGGCCAGTGCCAGCCAGCCGAGCTGCAGCGCGCCGCCGACCGGCACCGCGATCGCCTGGGCCCGCGCCGTCTCGAACGGATCGCCGTTGAACACGGCGAGCGCCACTACCATCGCGACGTTGAGCAGGATCGGCGCCGCGGCGTTGACCCAGAATTTGTCGAGCGAATTGAGGATGCCGCCCAGCAGCGAGGCGAGGCTGATCAGCATCAGATAGGGAATGGTGATCCGGCTCAGCTCCACCGCGAAGGCGAAGCGATCGGGCGCGACGTCGTGGAAGCCGCCGGAGAGCAGCCAGGTGAGCGGCCAGGCGGCGGCCAGCATCACCCCGGTCATCACCGCGAGGGCGAGGAACAGCACCGACAGCGCGCGCTCGGCGAAATCGAGGCCCTGCGCAAGCTCGCCGGTCTCGCCCACTTTCCGATTGAACATCGGGATGAAGGCGGAATTGAACGCGCCCTCGGCGAAGAGGGCGCGGAACATGTTGGGCAGGCGGAAGGCGATGGTGAACGCGTCGGACGCGAAGCTCGCGCCGACATAGCGGGCCTGCAGCGAATCGCGCACCAGCGCGAGGACGCGGCTGGCCAGAGTGAGGCCGCCGACCGAGCCGAGGCTGCGGGCCAGCTTCATGCCGCCACCGTCATTTCGCCGATGGCCGATGGCCGATCCGGCGAGGAGCCACGGAGAAGCGCCGCGGCATGCGCGGGGAGCGCGGGAGCCGGGCCCCCGCTTTCGCGGGGGTGACGATGACGGGGCATCGGGCCCAGCTCCCCGCCTGGCCGATCAGGCTTCGCCCGCGACTTCGCCGGTCAGGCCCGATTCGTTCATCGCGCGCTGCTGGATGTAGATGCCGCCGAAATCGATCGGCTCGAGCATCAGCGGCGGGAAGCCGCCGTCGCGCACCGCATCGGCCAGCACGCGGCGGGCGAACGGGAAGAGCAGGCGCGGCGCCTCGCCGAGCAGGAAGCCGTCGAGCGCCTCGCCCTCGGGCACGTTGCGGATGCCGAACAGGCCGGCATAGGACAGGTCGACGATGAAGGCGGCCTGGCTCTCGGCGGTGGCGCGCACCTCGATCTTGAGGACGACCTCATAGACTTCGTCGGCGATCTTGGCCGAACCGATGTTGAACTGCACGTCGATGGCCGGCGCGGTCGGGTTCTGGAAGATGGCCGGCGCGTTCGGATTCTCGAACGAGAGATCCTTCACATATTGCGACAGCAGGCCGGCGGCCGGGGCGGTATCGGCACCATTGGCAGCGGGCTCGCCGAATTCGGCGATCGTGTCGTTCTCGGCCATTTCGATGTACCTCTTTATTTCCGGATAGTTTGACGCTGTTTGCGCGTTGGATCGGTTGCGCGCCTAGCAGGCGGGCGCACGCGTTTCAATTGCCCCCGGATTCGACGCGCGGAACCGGAGATTTGAAACCGGCGGCGCTTGAGCCTATGTTAGCGGCGAAGCGTTTGGAGGCGTAGTGTACACGATAATCCTGTTCGCAATGGTGGCCGGTTTCCTGGCGCTCCGACTCTATGCCGTGCTCGGCAAGCGCACCGGCCATGAGCAGGCGTTGCCGAAGCCGAGCGAGGAGCGCGTGGCCGTGCCGCCCGCGGCCCGCACCATCGACCAGACTCCCGAGGTGCGCGAGATCGGCGCCCGGGTGATCGGCACCGGCGCGGAAGCGGGCCTCAAGGCCGTGATCGCCGCCGATCCGAGCTTCGACGTCGCCCAGTTCCTCGACGGCGCGAAAAGTGCCTACAAGATGATCCTCGAGGCCTTCTGGAAGGGCGATGAGGATATGCTGGCCTGGCTGGTGGAGGACGATGTCCGCGCCGGCTTCGCCCAGGCGATCGCCGATCGCAAGGCGGCCGGCCATGTGCTGGAGAATCGCCTGGTCGCGATCGAGCGCGCGCTGATCTCCGACGTGGTGGTGGAGGGCAAGGCCGCTCGCATCACCGTGCGCTTCGACGCCGATATCGCGGCGGTGACGCGCGATGCCGATGGCAATGTGGTCGCCGGCTCGCTGAGCGATGCGGTGGAGACGCACGACATCTGGACCTTCGCGCGGAGCCTCCGCAGCGACGATCCCAACTGGAAGCTCGTCGAGACCGACGAAGCCTGAGGGGCCATTATGCGGATCTGGGGGGGAGTCGCGCTCGCGGCGCTGCTGGGCGCTTGCTCGGGCGGCGTGGTGCCGCATTCGGTGGAGCCGGGCTACACGCCGCCGCGCGAGGCGCCGCGGGAGCGCCCGCGGGAAACCGGCCGCGTTTCCGAACCGCACGGCAATCCCGCCGCGCGCCAGCCCGTTCCCGCGACGCCGCTCGCCGCCGTTCCGGCGCCGGCCGCGCCGGCCGGCACGCTGGTGGCCGCCTCGGCCGGGCTCCTCGCCGGCCCCGCCTTCGATTCGCTGCCGGTGAGCGACGCCGGGGCGGCGCGCGCGCTCGTTGCCTATCGGCTCAGCTGCCCCTCGCTGGTGCGCCGCGCCGATGCGAGCGGGCTCACCCAGGGGCGGGACTGGCAGCCTTCGTGCGATGCGGCGAAAAGCTGGGACGCGCGCGATGCGCGCGGCTTCTTCGCGCGCTGGTTCGAGACGGTGCAGGTCGCCGACGGCAAGGCGCAGGCGACCGGCTATTACGAGCCCGAGATCGCCGGATCGCGCCATCGCCGCCCGGGCTATGAGGTGCCGGTCTACGCCAAGCCCGACGACATCATCGACGTCGATCTCGGCCAGTTCTCCGCCGAGATGAAGGGCAGGCGAATCCGCGGCCGCGTCGCCGGCAAGGCCTTCATCCCCTATTATGACCGCCGGGAGATCGACCAGGGCGCGCTGGACGGGCGCGGGCTGGAGATCGCCTGGGCGGCCGATCCGATCGAGCTGTTCTTCCTCCAGATCCAGGGGTCCGGGCGGCTGCGCGGGCCGGACGGCCAGCTGATGCGGATCGGCTTCGCCGGCCAGAACGGCCGCGAATATGTCGGCATCGGCGCGCTGATGCGTGACCGCGGGCTGCTCAAGCCCGGCGGCGCCTCGATGCAGGGCATCATCGCCTATCTGCGCGACCACCCCGAAGAGGGGCGGGACATCATGTGGGAGAACAAGAGCTATGTGTTCTTCCAGGAATTGAAGGGCGCCGGGCCGAACGGCTCGCTCGGGCTGCCCGTGACGGGGCAAGTGAGCGCCGCGGTGGATCCCAAGTTCATCCCGCTCGGCGCGCCGGTGTTCCTCTCGATGGACCGCGCCGAGGCGAACGGCCTGTGGATCGCGCAGGATACCGGCGGGGCGATCAAGGGCCCCAACCGGGTCGATACCTTCTGGGGCGCGGGCGACGATGCGCGCGCGATCGCGGGCGGCATGAACGCGCGCGGCACCGCCTGGCTGCTGCTGCCGGCGGGCACGCTCAGCCGGCTGGGCGGCGGGCCGATCGCCACGGTGCCGGCCCCGCAACGCCAGCGGTGAGGCGCCTCGCGCCCGAGGAAGCGGCGCTGTGGAAACGCGTGATCGCCAGCGTGACGCCGCTCGAGAAGCGTGCCGCGCGGGCGGCCGTGACCGTCGAGGAGGAGCCCGTACCGGCCGCGGCCCAGCCCCTGCCGGCCAAGCGCACGGGGCGGGTGCCGCCGCTACGCGCGGTGGCGGCACCGCCGCCCGCGCCGCCGCGCGGGCAGGCCGCCAACACGCTCGACGCCTCCTGGGACCGGCGCCTGTCGCGCGGGCTGGTCGCGCCGGATTCGACCGTCGACCTGCACGGCCACAGCCTCGCCTCGGCCTATGACCGGCTCGATTTCGGGCTGGAGGCGGCGATCGGGCGGAGCGACCGGGTGCTGCTGCTCGTCACCGGCAAGCCGCCGCGGCCGGAATCCGAGCGCCCGCATGCCCGCGGCGCGATCCGCGCGGCGGTGGGCGACTGGCTCGCCGCGTCGCGCCATTCCGATCGTATCGCTGCCGTAAGGACCGCGCATTCCCGCCACGGCGGGGCCGGTGCGCTCTACATCGTGCTCCGGCGTCCCCGGGAAAAATCTTAACTTCTCTCTGCGATGTGTCCGGGGATCGAGGCCGGCATCTGCCGGTCCGGCGACGGGTTGCTGGGGGGAAGAGCGAGCGCAGTGGAAGGATTTTCGCTCAAGAGCCGCGCGATAGCCTTTGCGATGTGCGCCGGTGCCGTGGCGTTCATCCTGGCGCTGGCCGCGGCCTCCACTCCCGGCATGATCACCGTCGAGACGGCGGGGCGCGCGCTGATCGCGGCGATCGTCTGCGGCGTGATGTGCTGGGCGTCGGCCGAGCGCAGCATCGCTTCCACCGCCGAGGCCATCGACGCCGCGATCGCCCGCCTCCAGGGCGCCGCCAATGGCGACCTGCAGAGCGGCATCCCGCCCCAGGTGCATGAATCGGTGCCGACGCTGGCGCGGGCGATGGACGGGCTGTTCCGCCAGCTCCACGCCAATCTCGAGAGCGTCCAGCGGCTGGCGATGTTCGATCCGGTGACGTCGCTGCCCAACCGCACCAATTTCCGCCGCACCGCCGAGCGCATGCTCGCGGACCTGGCGCCGGGCAACATCGCGGTACTCTATTTCATCGATCTCGACCGTTTCAAGCACGTCAACGACACGCTGGGCCATGCCACCGGCGATGCGCTGCTCGGCATGGTGGCCAATCGCCTGCGCGCCGTCGCGGACCGCTTCGCTGCCGAGGCCGATGCCCGCCCGCCGCTGATCGGCCGCCTGGCCGGCGACGAGTTCACCATGTTCTTCCCGGCGCTGCGCCATGTGCGCGACGCCGAGCGGATCGGGCGCGGCATCCTCTACGCTCTTTCCGAGCCGTTCGACCTGGCCGACCAGGAAGTGTCGATCGGCGCTTCCATCGGCATCGCGCTGCGCCCCGAGCACGGCACCACGCTGCACGACCTGATGCGCGCCGCCGATGCCGCCATGTACCATGCCAAGGCGATGGGTCGCGGCCGCGCCGAGCATTTCACCGAGATCCTCGCCGCCGAGATCGCCGAACGCGCCCGGTTGGAGAGCGATCTGCGCGAAGCGGTCGACAAGGACCAGTTCACGCTCGTCTACCAGCCCCAGGTCTCCGCCGCCGACGGCCGCATCGTCGCCGCCGAGGCGCTGCTGCGCTGGCGCCATCCGGACGGGCTCAAGATGCCGGGCACCTTCATCCAGCGCGCCGAGGAGACCGGCCTGATCGTCGAGATCGGCGAATGGGTGGTGGAAAGCGTCGCCGAGACGATCTCGCGCTGGGGGCGGCTGGGCATCCAGCAGCGGCTCGCGGTCAATATCAGCCCGCGCCAGCTCGACCATGCCAGCTTCTTCCGCAAGCTGCGCGAGGCGATGCTGGCGGCCAGGGCTCCGGCCAGCCTGCTCGAGCTCGAGATCACCGAGACGCTGGCGATGCATTGCTCGGGCGAAGTGCTCGACGCGATCGCCACGCTGCGGGCTGACGGGGCCACCATCGCCATCGACGATTTCGGCACCGGCTATTCGAACATCGCCCGGCTCCGCAAGCTGCCGATCGACCGCATCAAGCTCGACCGCAGCCTGATCGAGCAGGTCGCCGAGAGTGCCGAGGCACGTATCATCGCCCAGGCGGTGATCGGGCTGATCCACGGCCTGGGCTGCGAAGCCGTGGCCGAGGGGATCGAAAGCGAGGACCAGGCCACCGTGCTGCGCGTCATCGGCTGCGACGTGCTCCAGGGCTATGCCGTGGCGACTCCGATGGAGGAGAGCGCCTTCCTCGAATGGGCGCGGGGCATCGCGCCGCAGCGGGTTGCGGGGTAAGCGCTGGTTCCTCCCCCAGCTTGCTCGGGGAGAACTTATCGCATCACCCGGCGCAGCACCTCTTCATAGACGTCCGTCAGCGCGGCCAGGTCGGCCAGCGCCACTGCCTCGTCGAGCTTGTGCATCGTGGCGTTGAGCAGGCCGAACTCCACCACCGGGCACAGTTTCGAAAGGAAGCGCGCGTCCGACGTGCCGCCGGTGGTCGAAAGCTCCGGCACCACCCCCAGCCGCGCCTGGATCGCCCCGGCGACCAGCGCCGAAAGCGCGCCGGGCTCGGTGAGGAACGCCTCGCCATAGACGCGGCCTCTGACGATCCCCGCCGGGGCATGGCGCTGCACGATCTCCTCGATCCGGGCGATCAGGTCCGGGCCGTGCTGGCGGTCGTTGAAGCGGATGCTGATCCGCGCCCCGGCATGGCCGGGGATCACGTTGGTCGCCGGATTGCCCACGGCCATGTCGATGATCTCGATGTTCGAAGGCTGGAACCAGGCATTGCCCTGATCCAGCTCGATGGCGTCGATCTCGGCCAGGGCGCGGACGAGCCGGGGGACCGGATTGTCGGCCAGGTGAGGATAGGCGACATGGCCCTGCCTGCCGGGAATCGCGATGTCGATCACCGTCGAGCCGCGCCGGCCGATCTTGATCATGTCGCCCAGGCGGTGCTGGGACGTGGGCTCGCCAACCAGGCACATGTCCGGCATCAGGCCGCGCTCGGCCATCCGCTCGATGAGGCGGGGCGTGCCATAGGTGGCGGGGCCTTCCTCGTCGCCGGTGATGATCAGGCTGACCATCCCCTCGGGCGAACGCGCCGCGGCGGCGACGAAGGCGGCGATGGCGCCCTTCATGTCGACGGCGCCGCGACCGTAGAGAAGCTCGCCCCGGATCTCGGGCGTGAAGGCGTCGCTCGCCCAGCCCTGGCCGGGAGGCACCACGTCGAGATGGCCGGCAAAGGCGAAATGGCGGCCGGCGCCGGCCCGCACCGCGAGCAGGTTCTCGACCGGCCCCTCGGGCGCCTCGCCCTCGACGAAGCGCTCGACCCTGAAGCCGAGCGGCAGCAGCGCCGCTTCCAGCACGTCGAACACGGCGCCGCGCGCCGGGGTGATGCTCTCGGCGGCGATCAGCGCCTTGGTGAGTTCTACGGGATCGGGCAAGATGGTCTCCGGCATTGGTGGAGGTGGCATTGCCCAAGCTCGATCTCGATACAATCCCGCAGACCAACGCGACCGGCTATCCGCCCGAATTTGCCGGGCCGGTGCAGGGGCGCTGGTATCGCCGGCTCGCCCCGGCGAGCGGGATCACCGATTTCGGCTTCAGCCATGTGACGCTCGAGCCGGGGGCCTGGTCCGCCCAGCGGCACTGGCATGCCGGCGAGGACGAGTTCGTGGTGATGCTGGCGGGCGAGGCGATGCTGGTCGACGATAGCGGCGAGACGCCGATGCGGCCGGGCGACATCGCCGCCTTTCCCAAGGGCGACGGCAACGGGCACGTCCTCCAGAACCGCGGCGACACCCCCTGCGTCTATATCGCGGTGGGCAGGCCCGCCGCGAGCGACTGCCATTATCCGGACATCGACATGCATCTGCCGGCGGGGCAGGGGTTCCGCCGGAAGGACGGCAGCGGGTTCTAGGGCCAAGGGCGGATTGCACGCAATCAAGCCCCGCGCGCTCCGGGGAGGGCTCGCCTGGTGGCCTCTTTGTCCCGCGCGACCCTGGATCCCCGCCTGCGCGGAGATGACGGGGTTTGCGGATTGAGCCGTGACCCTAGGCCGGATCCATCTCGAACTGCTGGATCACCCAATCCTCTTCCTGGGCCGCGGCGATCCAGTCCTGCATGAAGGGATGCTGGAGCACGGCGTTCATATAGGCGGGCGCAAAGCGTGCCACGGGCAGCGAATAGGTGACGAGCCGCGTCACCACCGGTGCGAACATGATGTCCACCGCACCGAACGCGCCGAACAGGAACTGCCCCTCGCCGCCATAGCGGGCACGGGCCTGGGCCCAGAGCTCCATGATCCGGCCGATATCCTCCAGCACATCGGCATCGGGCGCCTTGGGCGGATAGACCTTGCGCACGTTCATGCTGTGCTTGCGGCGCAGGGCGGCGAAGCTGGAATGCATCTCGGCCGCCATCGAGCGGGCCATGGCGCGCGCCGCCGGATCCTGGGGCCAGAAGCCGGTATTGCCGGTCTTGTCGTTGAGATATTCGATGATCGCCAGGCTGTCCCACACCACGGCATCGCCGTCCCACAGGATCGGGACCTTGCCCGAGGAAGGCGCGAACTCGTCGCCTTCGCGCCGCTTCTCCCACGCCTCGTCGTACAGCGGCACGACCACTTCCTCGAAGGGAAGGCCCGATTGCCTGCAGGCGAGCCAGCCGCGCAGCGACCAGGAGGAATAGGCCTTGTTGCCGATATAGAGCTTCATGAATCCCGGGATAGCGGCCGGGCAGGGGGGCTGGCAACCGCCACGAAATGTTGAATCCCTTGACCCTTCTCGCGAGTGCGCATGGGAGCAGGGTGAAGGCAGGCATGAACATATAGAGAACATATGCGGGATTGCCACATGTAGGGAATGGATAAAATCAGGCGGCGAGCGATGTGCTGCCGCCGCGCGTCGGGCTGCCCGATCCGGCAATGGCCATCTATGTGTGCAACGACGATTTCGCCGGCGGCAAGGCGCTGAAGCCCCCGCCGATCTCCATGCCCACGATCGGGATGCGCCTTCGGGGAACTGAGGCTGGACCATGCATATGCATCATGTATACGCATGATGCATATGCATGATGATTCGCTCCCCTCCGTCTGCGCCTGCACGATGCTGCGCAAGGCCGCGCGCATTACCGGCCGCCTCTATGACTCGGCGCTGGCCGGGCACGGGATGACCACGGCGCAATTCGCGATCCTGCGGCATGTCGCGCGGGGCGAGCCGCTGGCGCTGAGCCGGCTGGCGGAGCAGCTCGAGATGGACCGCAGCTCGCTCTACCGCGCGCTTGCGCCGATCGAGAAGCGCGGCTGGGTGGGCGTGACCGCCGGGGCCGGGCGCAGCAAGCGGGCGTCGCTGAGCGCGGCGGGCAGGGAGGCGCTCCGCGCCGCCGAGCCCGACTGGGCGGCGATGCAGCGGCGCGTGGAGGCGGAGGCCGGCCCGGCGCTGTGGCGGGAGCTCAAGGCCGGGATCGAAGGCTTCACCCAAAGCCTCGAGCGGGCGGGAGGCCGGGCATGATCGCGCTGCTTTCCCGCCTGCCGGTGGGCGCACGCGGCTATGCCGGCATCGTCGCGGCGATCACCTTCGTCGCGCTGCTGGTCTCGGCCGGGCTGCGTTCCGCGCCGGGCGTGATGATGCTGCCGCTCGAGCAGCATTTCGGCTGGGACCGCGCGACCATCTCCGCCGCCGCGGCGATCGGCATCTTCCTCTACGGGCTGGTCGGCCCGTTCGCCGCCGCGCTGATGCTGTCGGTGGGGATCCGGCGGACGATGCTGGCCGGGCTGGCGCTGATGTCCGCGGCGACCTTTGCGAGCCTGTGGATGTCCGAGCCCTGGCAATATGTGCTGAGCTGGGGCGTGTTCTCGGGCGTGGGCAGCGGCGCGGTCGCCTCGGTGCTGGGCGCAGCGGTGGTCAATCGCTGGTTCGCGACGCGCCAGGGGCTGGTGATGGGCATGCTGACCGCGAGCACGGCGACCGGCGCGCTCGTCTTCCTGCCGATGCTCGCCTGGCTGGCCGAGGGCGGGGCGTGGCGGCCGGTGGCGCTGGCCGTGTCGATCGCCAGCGCCGCGGTGATCCCGCTGGTGCTGCTGTTCGTGCCCGAGCATCCGCAGCAGCTGGGCGTGCGCCGCTTCGGCGAGACCGAGGCAAGCACGCCGCCGCCGCCGCTCAAGCAGGCGGCGACGCCGGCACTGGCTTTCACCGCGCTGTTCCGCGCTTCGAGGAGCATGACCTTCTGGCTGTTGTTCGGGACCTTCTTCGTCTGCGGTCTCACCACCAACGGGCTGGTCGGCACCCATCTGATCGCCTTTTGCGGCGATCACGGCATCGCGCCGGTGCAGGCGGCGGGGCTGCTGAGCCTGATGGGGCTGTTCGACCTGATCGGCACCACGGCATCGGGCTGGCTGACCGATCGCTATGATCCGCGCAAGCTGCTGTTCGTCTATTACGGGCTGCGCGGGCTTTCGCTGCTGGCGTTGCCGTTCCTCGACTTCAGCGCCTCCAGCCTGCTCCTGTTCGCGATTTTCTACGGGCTCGACTGGATCGCCACCGTGCCGCCCACGGTGAAGCTCGCCAATGTCCATTTCGGCGAGCGCGATGCGCCGATCGTGTTCGGCTGGGTGATGGTGGGGCACCAGATCGGGGCGGCGACCGCGGCGTTCGGCGCGGGCGCGGTGCGCGCCTGGACGGGGACCTATACGCCGGCCTTCCTGGTGGCGGGCGCCTTCGGGCTGGTCGCGGCGGTGGCGATCCTGGCGGCGCGGGCGGAGAAGGCGCCCCGGGCGGCGCTGGCCTAGGCCGCTCGCAGCGTCTCGAGGAAGCTGCGCATCTCGCCGAGCAGGCGGCGGGCCTGGTTGACCAGCTCGTCGGTGGCGGCATCCATCTCGGCAGTGGTACGGGCCGCCTCGTCGGTGGCATTCTCGGCGCCCGCCGCGCCGGCCTGGAGATCGGCGGTGAGCGCGGCGGCGGTGCCGGCATAGGCCTGGATCGAGCGGATCACCTCGCCCTGGTGCCGCATCGCCTGGCCCACCGCCCCGCCGACCTCGCCGATCCGGTCGAAGCCGTCGCGCATCTCGCCGACGATGGTGGTGGTGGCATGGACCGCGCCGGTCATCCGGGTGAGCTGGGCGCGGATGTCGCCGGTGGCATGGGCCGTCTGGGCGGCCAGGCTCTTCACTTCCTGCGCGACGATCGCGAAGCCGCGGCCGGCCTCGCCGGCGCGGGCGGCCTCGATGCTGGCGTTGAGCGCGAGCAGATTGGTGCGCGCCGCGATCCCGGCGATCATGTCGGCGATGCTGCCGACGCTGGCGCTGTGCTCCACCAGCGTGGCGAAGCGGGCATCGGCCGAGCGGGACAGGCCGTAGAGATGGGCGGTAGTCTCGCTCTGGGCATCGAGGCTGGCTTCGACGGCGGTGAGCGAGCGGCCGAGATTGGCCGATTCCTCGAGCAGGGTGGCGGCGCCGGTGTCCGCGCGCACGGCGCGATCGGCGACGCCGCGGATCTCGTCGCGCGTGGCGGCGGCGGTGCCCACCAGGCTGCCGGCGGAGGCGCGGGTCTGTTCGGCGGCGGCCGCGAGCTCGCTGATCGCGGCGACGAACTGGTGCTCGAACCGGTCGGCGATGCGGGCGATCTCGGCGCGGCGATCCCGCTCGGCATCGAGCTGGGCGCGGTGGCGCGCCTCGGCGGCATGGGCCGCCTGTTGCAGCTCGTCGCGCTGGGCGGCGGCGCGCAGCAGGTCGCGCTCGCCGGCGGCGCGGGCCAGCGCCTCGCCCTGGGCGAACTGCTCGCCGATCAGCACGGCCTGGCCCATCACGGTGCGGGCGAGCAGGGCGACGAAGACGGCGAGGAAGACGAACACGCCGGCAGGGATATTGGCGAAGACGGCGTAGAGCGCGCAGATCGCCACGGCGATGCCGAGCCATGCCAGGCTGGCGGGCGGCAGCGGGGCGTAGCGCAGCGCGCCGATCGCGACGACGCCGGCAATGGCGGTGGTGGTGACGATCAGCTCCTGATCGGTCGCGCCCAGGCCGATCGTCAGCAGGAACAGGAACCAGCCGAGCGAGGAGGCGGCGGCCTCGATCACCGCGCCGCGGAGCGTTCCGGCGGGATCGTCGACCCGCCAGTCGCGCCGCTTGCCGTCGCGCCAGCGCACGAGGATCGCGGTGCCGATCGCGAGGTGCAGCGCCAGCGCGGCGATGTGCCAGGTCCAGAAGCCGCCGGCATGGATCATCAGGGCCAGCGCGATGCTGACGAAGACGCTGGCGGCATAGGAGAGCGGATAGCCGCGCTGGATGGCGATGGCGTGGGCGCGCATCAGCGGCGGCGGGAGGGCCGCCCATCTGTCCCAGATCGCCCGCCTGAGGGCGTGTCCGCTCACCTCTCCCATTCGGCCAGCGACTAGCCGAACATGGTTACCATGGCGTTTACAGCCGCAGATGGATGCCCCGGCGGTGGAGCGGGATCAGCAGCGCCAGCACGAGCAGCAGCGCCGCCAGCGCGAAGAGGAAGGAGGCGAGGAGGAGATTGCCGGGAAGGAGCGCGGCGAGCCCCTTCCACGCCCAGGCCTGGAATCCCGAGCGCATCGCGGCGAGCGAGAGCAGCAGCGAGAGCAGATAGCCGAGGATCGCGTTCATCCCCAGCACGTCGAGCGGCCATAGCGCCTTGCGGACCGTCTCGCTGCGCGCGGCGAGGATGCAGCCGACGAACAGCACCGCCGACAGGCCCGAGGTGAGCAGCGCGAAGCTGCTGGTCCACAGCTTCTTGTTGAGCGGAAGCCAGGGCGCGAGCAGGAGGCCGAGCGCGGCGAGCGCGATGCCGGCGAGCAGGAGGCGCGGCACCGCGCGCGCGGGCGCCGCCTGCCAGAGCAGCGCGGCGAGCACGCCGAGCAGCACGTTGACCAGCGCGGGGAGCGTCGAGAGCAGGCCCTCGGGATCATAGACGATATTGCCCGCCGCATCGGTGCCGAGCCGGTACATGTGATGCGTGGTGACCGCGATCCGGTCGACATAGCCGGCGAGGTTGCCCGCCGGGCTGAGATCCCCCGCGCCGTGCCCGGGGACGGGCACGAAGACCAGCAGCGCCCAATAGCCGAGCAGCAGCACGATGCTGGCGATGCCCAGCGCCCGGGCGCCCAGGCGTGCGCGCCCGTCCGCGTCCGTCCGGGCGGTGAGGATCGCCAGCGCGGCGGCGAGGCCGTAGCAGAGGCCGAGGCGGGGTAGCACGCCGAACACCCGGAAATCCGCCAGCCCGGGGCGCGCGAGCATCTGCCACGCCCAGCCGATCAGGATCAGCAGCAGCGCGCGCCGGACGACGCGGCCCCAGAGCCGGGCATCGACCCGGCGGGGGAAGGACAGGCCCAGCGCCACGCCCATCGCGCAGAGAAAGGCGGGGAAGACAAGGTCGGTAGGGGTGAAGCCGTGCCACTCGGCATGGTCGAGCGGCCACCAGACATGCGCCCAGCTGCCCGGCGTGTTGACGATGATCATGAAGGCCACCGTCAGCCCGCGGAACAGGTCGAGCCCGCCGAGCCGTGCGCCTGCCTGCGTTCTGCCTTCGCTCATCGCGTCCCTCCCGGCCGCACCATGGATCGGTTGCGCCGCCCGGTCAAAGCACGGCGCTTGCGGCGGGAACGGGGTGTGTTAGTGATCTAGCACGATAATGTGGGAGGCGGGGATGGACGGAGTGAGGATCAGCCGGCGGGGCGTGCTCGCGACGGCGGCGGTGGCGCCGGTCGCGGCGATGGCCAGGGCGGCACCGGCCAGGCTGAGCGTCGGCGACCGGCTGGCGCGCTTCGACCTGCTCAAGCCGGGCGTGCACAGCTATCTCCGCTCGGCCGAGAAGGACGGCGCCCATGTCGCGCGCGACATCTGGCGGCGGGAAGTGCGGTTCGAGACGGTCGACGGGGTGCAGACGCTGCGCGTCGTGCAGCGCTGGGACGGGACGGGCGCGAAGCCTTCTCTGGTCACGCGCGATTCGCTGTTCGAGCCCGGCACCTGGCGGCCCTCCAGCCATCTGCGCGTCACGACGGTGGAGGACAGGAAGACGGTGGAGGGCTTCCTGTTCGCCGCCGACCGGATCACCGGCCTGGCGGGCGTGGCGGACAATAGCCGCGCCGATTTCAGCGTCGCCTTTCCGGAGCCCATGTTCAATTTCGAGACCGACATGGAGATGCTCGGCACGCTGCCGCTGGCGCATGGCTATCAGGTGTCGATTCCCTTCTATCACCCGGCCGGCGGGCCGCCGGCGCGCTATCTGTGGACCGTGACCGGGGACGCGCAGCTGGCCGGGCCCGACGGGCGGCCGATCGACTGCTGGATCGTCGAATGCGACTATAACAGCGGCAAGGACCCGTCGCGCTTCTGGTACGCCAAGCGCACGCAGCAGTTCATCAAGCTGGAGGCGAAGGCGCCGGACGGATCGCTGTTCCGCAAGACGCTGCTGTTCTGAGGTCCGTCGATCATGCCCATGGGCGGGCTCCGCACCCGGACCAGCTCTGACGTCTAGCGTCATCCCCGCAAAGGCGGGGATGACGCTGGGGTAGCCGACGCCCCAAGCGCAGCCAGTCAGGCCTTCACATACACCCAGGCCGTCGCGCCGCTGGCAAGCGGTGCCTTGACGCGGACATAGTTCTCGCTCTCGTACACGTCCGCCGCGGCGAGCTCTTCGGGCGTGAGGCGGAAGACCTTGCCGGGGATGGGCGGGGCATCGGCATCGGGAACCAGCGCCAGATGCACCTCGATGCCGCTGGCTTCCAGCACGTCCGGGTCGCGGATCGTGATCTCGATCTGCCGATAGCCGTGGAGGATGTCGTCGCTGCCCTCCAGCAGCCGGCCGAACTGGCGCAGCTGCACGCTCGCCAGCTGGAGCGTGCCATAGGAGAAGAGCAGCGCGCCCTCGCGCATCCAGCGCCGCTCTATCCGATCGCTTCGAGCACCGCGGCGCGCAGCTCGGGAATGCCCATGCCCTTCTCGCTCGACGTCGCGATGATGTCGGGATGCGCGGCGGGGCGCTTGCGGGCCTCGGCCTCGGTGCGCTCGCGCACTTCGGTCAGCTCGGTCGCCTTGATCTTGTCCGCCTTGGTGAGGACGATGCGGTAGCTCACCGCGGCGCCGTCGAGCATGTCGAGGATCTCGCGGTCGACTTCCTTGATCCCGTGGCGCGCGTCGATCAGCACGAGCCCGCGCTTCAGCGCCTGGCGGCCGCGCAGATAGTCGTTCACCAGATAGCGCCACTTGCGGACCATGTCCTTGGGCGCCTTGGCGAAGCCATAGCCGGGCATGTCGACCAGGCGGAAGCGCAGCGGCTGGCCCACGTCGAAGAAGTTCAGCTCCTGGGTGCGGCCGGGCGTGTTCGAAGTGCGCGCCAGGGCGTTGCGGCCGGTCAGCGCGTTGAGCAGCGACGACTTGCCCACGTTCGAGCGGCCCGCGAACGCGACCTCGGGCACTTCCTGGCCGGGCAGGAACTCCAGCGTCGGCGCGGACTTCAGGAACGTGACCGGGCCGGCGAAGGTCTTTCGCGCGGCCTCGATCATATCTTCGTCGAACCCGCTCACTTCGCCGGGGCTTCCTTCTTCGCCGGCTGCTTCAGCACCGGATGGCGCGAATAGAGCCACTGCTGCTGCAGGATGGTGATCACGTTGGAGGTGATCCAGTAGAGCTGCAGGCCCACCGCGAACGGCGCCATCAGGAACATCAGCATCCACGGCATGATCGCGAACACCTGCTTCTGGATCTCGTCCATCGGCGCCGGGTTGAACTTCATCTGGAAATACATCGAGACGCCCAGCAGCACCGGCACCACGCCGATCGCCAGGAACGAAGGCGGCGTGAAGTGGAGATAGCCGAACAGGTTGAGGATCATCGCGGGATCGGGCGCCGAAAGGTCCTTGATCCACAGCACGAAGCCCTGGTGGCGCATTTCGATCGTCAGCAGCAGCACCTTGTAGAGCGCGAACATGATCGGGATCTGCAGCAGGATCGGAAGGCAGCCCGCCAGCGGGTTTACCTTCTCTTCCTTGTAGAGCTTCATGATCTCCTGCTGCTGGCGCTGCTTGTCGTCCTTGTGGCGTTCCTGCAGCGCCTTCATCTTCGGCTGGATGACGCGCATGCGGGCCATCGATTCGAACTGCTTGTGCGCGATCGGGAAGAGCAGGCCGCGGATGGTGATCGTCAGCAGGATGATCGCCACGCCGAAATTGCCGACCAGGCGGAACAGCCAGTCGAGATAATAGAAGATCGGCTGCTCGATCACGCCGAACCAGCCCCAGTCGATCGCATAGCTGAACAGCTTGATGCCCAGCTTGTCCTGATAGGCCTCGAGCAGCTTCACTTCCTTCGCGCCGGCGAAGAAGCGGCTGGAATAGCTGGTCTGCTTGCCCGGCGCGATGGCGAGCGGCTGATCGAGTTGATAATCGGCCTGATAGGCCTTGCTCGGATTCTGGCGCTGGCCGAGCGTCACCGGCACCCGCTGATCGGGGATCAGCGAGGTCAGCCAGTAATGATCGGTAAAGCCTGCCCAGCCGCCGCTGGTCCTGTAGCTCTGCGCCGTGGTCTCCACGTCGCTCCAGCCCAGATAATGCGCCTTGTCGGCAGTCGCGGCGATCGGCCCGACACGGGCGGCCCATTGGCCGGCGTCCTTCGAGCGCTCGGCGCGCGAGACCGAGGCGTAGGGCGTGACCGAGACCGGCGCCTGGCCGAGATTCGCGACCGTCTGGCGGATCGTGAACATATAGTCCTGGTCGACCGCGAGATCGATGCGGAAGACCTGGCCGGTGGCGGTCCTTGCCGTCAGCGTCACCGGCGTGGTCGGCGTCAGCTTGGTGCCGCTCGCCTGCCACACGGTATTCGCATTGGGCGCCTGCACGCCCGAGCCCGACCAGCCGAACTCGGCGAAATAGGCGCCTTGCGCGCCATTGGGCGAGAGCAGGTGGATCGGCGGCGAGTTCTTCGCGGTGGTCTCGTCATATTTGACGAGGACGAGATCGTCGATCCGCGCGCCCTTGAGGTTGATCGAGCCCTTGAGCGAAGGCGTTTCGATCGCGACGCGCGGCGATTCGGCCAGCACGACGGCGCGGTCGCGCAGCGCGGCGGGCGAATCGGCGCTGTTCGGGATCGCCTTGGGCTGGGCGGGGGCAGCCTGCTGCTGCTGCTGCTGCGGGAAGAACCAGTGCATGACGGCGGGCCACGCGAACAGCAGGAGCGCCGCGATCACCGCGAACAGCAGGAAATTCTTCTGATCGTCCTTCACGTAACCGATTCCCCGGAAAAACTTATGGCACTGGGTCGTAGCCGTGCCCGCCCCATGGGTGGCAGCGGGCGATCCGCCGGATGGCGAGCCAGCTGCCTTTGACAGCCCCATAGCGGCGAAGCGCCTCGATTGCATAGGCCGAACAGCTGGGCTGGTAGCGGCAGCTGGGCGGAAGCACGGCCGAAGGGCCGATCTGCCAGGCGCGGGCGAGCAGGATCAGGAGTTTGGCGAGCACAGCCATGCTCCCAATTCGTCATCTCCGCGAAGGCGGGGATGACGGGAATAGAGTGAATGGCGCGAAGGGAGGTGGAGGCTCACCGCCGCACCTTCCCCAGGGCCTTGACCAGCTCGGCCCGCAGCTCGGCGAACGGACGCTCGATGCCGCCGTTGCGGCCGATGAGCACATGATCGGCGCCGGGCAGGCCGGCTTCGGGCAGCACTTCGCGGACGAGGGCGCGAAACCGGCGCTTCATCCGGTTGCGGATCACCGCGTTGCCGACCTTTTTGGATACGGTAATGCCGACCCGCATGACCGGATCGGCATCGTTGCGCGCATGGACGATCAGGACAAAGCCGGGCATGGGGGCCCGCTTGCCCGCGTTCGCCGCGAGATAGTCCTTGCGCTGCGTGAGCCGGGTAAGGCCCACCGCCGCACCGTCGGCGATTACGCCGACAGCTTGTTGCGGCCGCGGGCGCGGCGGGCACGGATCACGTTGCGGCCGCCCGGGGTCGCCATGCGGCTGCGGAAGCCGTGCCGGCGCGCACGCACCAGGTTGCTCGGCTGAAAGGTCCGCTTCATCGCTCATCCTCAAGTATCTAGAACGTAAAAGGGCCACCACAGGGGCGGCCGCGTGTCGGGTGCCCATAGTGGGATGGTCCGGCCGAGTCAACGCGTTCCGTTCCGCAAACCGGGCAGTTCGGCCTCCGCGCGTGCGATTTCCGCCTCCTTCCCGCGCAGGCGGCGCCTGCGGGCGCTGCGGCGGCGGAGCGCCATGTCGGCATAATGGCCGAATCGCGGCCAGCGCCGCTTGGCGCGGCAGAACGCCCTTTGCGCCCAGGCCGAGTTCCGCAGCACCAGGACCAGCCCCGCGGCGAAGACGAAGATCCCGCCCGGGCCGGGGAGGATGCCGACCAGCGGCGAGACGGCGATCACCAGCACCCCGGTGACGAACAGGGCGGTGCGGACGATCGGGCTGCGTGCGGCTGCCATGGCGGCAAGGTGGGGATCGTGTATTGCCTGTGCAAGACACGCTGGCCGTGGTTCATCGTCGCTTAGCCTTGTTTCGTCGCCTTCCGGTCGCCCCCGGTCGCGCCCGCGTCGCTCGCCCCGGGGGTGGGCCGGCATAGGCGCGGCCATGACCCGCTCTCCCTGCCTGCTCGTCCCGATGCTGTTCCTTGCCGCCTGTGGCGGCGGCGGGGGCGATGGCGGCATCGTCACGCCGGTGCCCACGCCCACGCCTTCGCCGAGCCCGTCTCCCTCGCCGACTCCCACGCCGAGCCCCACCTCCGCGGTGACGGTGCAGGTCGGGCCCGCGACCTTCTCGCTGCCCACCCAGGCGACTCGCCATTTCGGCTGCACCGTCGCCGGCGCGACCGACACGCGCTGCACCTGGTCGGTGCGGGAAGCGAATGGCGGGGCGATGTCGGCCGACGGCATCTATGCCGCGCCGTCCGCCCCGGGCACCTATCACGTCGTGGCGACGAGCGTGGCGGATCCCGCCAGCTCCGCCACGGCGGCGGTGACGGTGACGGTTCCGGTCACCGACAAGCCTTGGGTGACCGGCTATTATCTCGGCTATTTCTGGGACTATATCTATCCGCCCGAAGCGGTGGACATGAGCACGCTCACCCATTTGCTGTTCGCGCGCGTGGCGCCGGGCAGCGGCACGCTGGGCGGCCAACCGGGCCAGGTGGTGAAGGGCGCCGGCACCGGGCACGACCCGGGGCTCTCGCCCGACGGCGTGAACAGCGTCGAGGATTATCTCGTCAAGAAAGCGCATGCGGCGGGCAAGAAGGCGGTGCTGATGCTCGGCGGCGAGGGCGATGGCGACGGCTTCCTGCGCTCCGCGACCAATGCCGTCCGCCCTGCCTTCGTGCGCAATCTGGTCAACTATCTGGTCACGCACGACTATGACGGCATCGATGTCGACTGGGAGGACAGGCTCGAGGGCAGCGCGCCCCTCGGCGTCAGTGCCGCGGAGGCGCAGCGGCGCGCGATCGCGCTGATCACCGAGCTGCGCGCCGAGGCGAACACGCGGCCGCGCTACCAGGGCGGCCGCAACTTCCTGATCACCTTCCCGGGCTATCTGGTCTCGATCAACGACCTGCCGCGGGACGGCCCGCGCGCGGGCATGGTCGAGCAGTGGCAGGCGGACATCGCCAACCTGGTCGATCAGTATAATCTGATGAGCTATGGCATCGGCAGCGCCTGGAACCAGGCCGACTGGTATTCCTGGTTCAGCAGCCCGATCTACGGCGCCCAGCCGCACACGCCGCGCGACCTCGACACCAGCATCGCGGCCTATGTGAAGACGGGCGTGCCGCGCGGCAGGATCGGCATCGGCATCGGCTTCTACGGCATCTTCTACGGCCCGAGCATCACCGGGCCGCGCCAGGACACCACGCACAACAACATCTTCGAGGTGCAGGATCGTCCGCTGCGCTATTCGGAGCTGGCGCGGATGGGCTATTTCAGCCGGGGCACCTACACTTGGGACGAGCTCTCCAAGGTCGGCTATCGCAGCTATCCCGGCGGCTTCTCGCCGGCGGGCTCGGGGATCAATCCGGCGGGCTTTCTGAGCTATGAGGACGAGCTGTCGATCGCGGCCAAGGGCATCTATGTCCGCCAGACCGGCCTGGGCGGCACGATCATCTGGGCGATCAACTATGACCATATGCCCGACGGCAGCAGCCCGTTGCTGGGCGCGGTGAAGCGCAACTTCCTGACCGCCACGCCCTGACCGCCGCGCCCTGGCCGCCGCGCCTCGGCCGCCGGCCCCCGATCGATTGGTCCGTTCCGGGGGCATCCCGGCGCGCATCGGCCGCCGCCGCCGCTATCGTCCGGTTCCGGTTGGGGGGAACGGGCTTGGTCGCGAGCGTATCGACGGTTGCCTATCTGGGACTCGAGGCGCGCGCGGTGGAGGTGCAGTGCAACCTCGTCGCCGGGCTGCCCAAGTTCGTGGTGGTCGGCCTGCCCGACAAGGCGGTGGCGGAAAGCCGGGAGCGCGTCCGCGCCGCCATGGCCGCGATCGGGCTGGCGCTGCCGCCCAAGCACATCATCCTCAACCTCTCGCCCGCCGACCTGCCCAAGGAAGGCTCGCATTTCGACCTGGCGGTGGCGCTGGCGCTGCTGGCGGCGATGGGCGTGGTCGATGCCGAGACGCTGTCCGGCTATGTCGTCGTCGGCGAGCTGGCGCTGGACGGGCGGATCGCGCCGAGCCCCGGCGTGCTGCTCGCCGCGCTCCACGCCGCCGAGACGGGCAAGGGGCTGGTCTGCCCCGCCGCCCAGGGGCCGGAGGCGAGCTGGGCCGGGCGCGTGGACGTGATCGCCGCGCCCGACCTCATCGCGCTGCTCAATCATTTCAAGGGCAGCCAGCTGCTGCCCGCGCCCATGGCCGGCACCGTCGACCCGCCCGTGCCGGGCCCCGATCTCGCCCAGGTGAAGGGGCAGGAGACGGCGCGGCGCGCGCTCGAGATCGCGGCGGCGGGCGGGCACAATCTGCTGATGTGCGGCCCGCCGGGGGCGGGCAAGTCGCTGCTCGCTTCCTGCCTGCCGGGCATCCTGCCGCCGCTCGACGCCGGCGAGGCGCTGGAAGTGTCGATGGTCGCCTCGGTGGCGGGGACGCTGCAGGGCGGCCGGCTGACGCGGACGCGGCCGTTTCGCAGCCCGCACCATTCGGCCTCGATGGCGGCGCTCACCGGCGGCGGGCTCAGGGTGAAGCCGGGCGAAGTGAGCCTGGCGCATCTCGGCGTGCTGTTCCTCGACGAGCTGCCCGAATTCCAGCGGGCGGTGCTCGATTCGCTGCGCCAGCCGATCGAGGCCGGCGTGGTGAGCGTGGCGCGGGCCAATGCGCACGTCACCTTTCCGGCGCGCGTCCAGCTGGTCGCGGCGATGAACCCGTGCCGGTGCGGGCATCTGGGCGACCCCGCGCTTGCCTGCGCGCGGGCGCCGCGCTGCGCGGCGGACTATCAGGCCAGGGTCTCGGGCCCGCTGCTCGACCGGATCGACCTGCACGTCGAGGTCCAGCCGGTGACCGCCGCGGACCTGGTGCTCGCCCGGCCGGCCGAGGGCTCGGCGGCAGTGGCGGAGCGGGTGGCCGGGGCGCGGGCGGTGCAGTCGGCGCGCTACCGCGACACCCCCGCGCGCACCAATGCCGAGGCGGACGGCGATCTGCTCGCCGACCATGCGACGCCCGACGAGGCCGGGCGCACGCTGCTGGCGCAGGCGGCCGAGGCGATGCGGCTCTCGGCGCGGGGCTATACCCGGGTGCTTCGGGTGGCCCGCACGATCGCGGACCTGGCGGGAGCGGAAGGGGTGGGGCGCCTGCATGTTGCCGAGGCGCTGAGCTATCGGCGTCGTTCACCAACAAACTGATTTTACAGCAGTTTGTTTCTCATTGCGCGCGATAGATGCGCTCTCCGGCCTCGCGCAGCTTGCGCAAGGCCTCGCCACTGCCCGGATCGATATAAGCAGGTTCCGGGGGCGATCCGGCCGCGCAGCGCGGCGGCGGCCCTTCCTCGTCGAATCGAAGGACATTGTATCCCCCGAGCGTGTTCCGCCTGAGCCACCAGCGTCGGCTGCCGAGATCCCTTCGGTATGACATGTGCAGCATGGCCAGCGTCTCCAGCCGGCCCCGCGGCACATCGCCGCTCTCGGTCCGCCTGACGTCAAGATCCAGGAACCACGGCCATGTCATGATGATGCAGTCGGAACCGCAATCCGGGACGATACTCGGTATCTGGCTGTGGATTCGAGCCTTGACGACCGCATCGTAGCAGGCCGGCGAAGCCCGGGTTTGCGCGTTCGCGAAAGCACCTGAGGCACTTGCCAGAAAGAGCGGGAGGATGGCGATGGATCGTATCGCTGCCGTCATGCCGGAAAACTGGACCTTGCCGGGCGGCGGCTCAAGAACAATCTGCTCTTTGCGCACCCATGCGCACCCGTGCGCATCCGCCGCGCCTCGCCCGCACGGTCGCGGACCGGGGCGAAAGGGGGTGGAGCCCGCATGTCGGCCAGGCGCCGGGCAGGCGGCGTCGTTCGCCGCGCAATTGACCCGATTGTATCCCGGCCGATCTTGTGCCCAGATGCCGGCGTCCCGTCCGGGATGCTTTCAGAGGGGAAATGCATGCGTTGGATGATTATGCCGCTCAGGCGCTATTTCGATTTCTCGGGCCGTTCGCGGCGGCTCGAATATTGAATGTTCGCGCTGTTCTTGATGCTGGCGGTGACCGCCTGGGCGGTCGTCTTCTTCCTGCTCGGCGACGTGACCGGCGACGGCATCTATGCGACCCGGCAGATGAACGGCGCGGAGATCACCTGGGTGGTGCTGGGGATTCTCCTGTATCTCGCCATCCTGATCCCGGCGGTGGCCGTGCAGGTGCGCCGCTTCCACGACCAGGACAAGACGGGCTGGCTGTGCCTGCTCAACTTCATTCCCTATATCGGCGGGCTGATCGTGCTGGTCTTCATGCTGCTGCCCGGCACGAAGGGCGAGAACCGCTTCGGCGACGATCCCAAGGACCCGTTCGGCGTCGAGCAGGCGGCCGACGTCTTCAGCTAGGGCATTTGCGCATGGCGAGCGCCCGGCGGGGCGCTCGCCGCATCGCATCTTAGCATCTGGAAATCCCGCAAGCGCTTTTCTATAGGGTCCGAAGTCGATCCATGGCCCCGTGCCAATCGGCATGCGGGTGTGGCGGAATGGTAGACGCAGCGGACTCAAAATCCGCCGTTGGCAACAACATGTCGGTTCGAGTCCGACCACCCGTACCATCGAGATTCCGGAATGGCCCCGAAGGGGCGGCCGACGTGCCGCGCCTGGGTTGAGCGCCCAAGCAAGTATCTGATCTGTCACCGTCATCCCGGCCTTGCGCCGGGATGACGATGGCGGAATATGCGCCGGCAACCTAGCGCGTATAGGCCCTGCGCAGCTGGGCCAGCCTGGCCGGGCTGAGGCCGAGCGCGTCGTTCAGATAGCCGGCGACGCCGCCGCGATGCCGGTCCATCACTGCGAACACCGCTTCGATATAGTCGCGATCGGCCGCCATATAGGCCTTGAGCACGTCCGCCGGCAGCTTGCGCCAGGCCTGCGAGGCCTGGTCGTCCGCCCGCACCACCTTGCGCGGATCGAAATATCTGTTGGTGAGCAGATAGTCCTGGATCACCGTCTCGCGCGGCACGTCGAGCGCGGTGAGAACCAGCGCGGCCGCCACCCCGGTGCGGTCCTTGCCCGCGGTGCAGTTGAACGCCAGCGGCACCCGCCCGGCCAGGAGCTCGCCGAACATGCGGCGATACTGGCCGTTGAACTGCTTCAGCAGCTGCGGATAGGTCGCGGTCATCGTCGCCCGGGCCTCGGCCGCGGTGGGCAGGCGATCGGCCCGGGGCGCGAGCGCGCTGGTGTCCATCACATAGTCGTCGGCGAGCACGCGCGGCGGCTTGCCGGCCGGCCAGACCACCGGCTCGGTGCTGCGCTCGCCGGTGCTGCGGAAGTCGCAGACGGTGCGGATCCCGCGTCCGGCGAGATAGTCGAAATCCGCGCGCGTCAGGAAATGCATCGAGCCCGAGCGATAGAGCATGCCCCAGCGCACCGTGCGGCCGGTGCGGGTGCGATAGCCGCCGAGATCGCGGAAATTCTGCCCGCCCTGGAGCGGGAGCAGCCGCGCATTCTCGCCCTGCGCCGCCGGGGCCTGTTGCTGGAGGGCATTGGCCGCGAGCGGCACCGCGGCGGCGGCGAGCGCCGCGAGGCCGATCACGCGGACGGAAATGGGGATACGCATGTCGGATTCTCCTTAGAAGCGGACGGTGCCGGTGAGGCCGTAGGTGCGCGGATCGTTGAAGATCCCATAGGTGCCGAGCGCCGCGCTGGTGTTGCGCAGGTACAGATACTGCCTGTCGAGCAGGTTGCGGGCCCAGAGCGAGAGCTCGAGGCGCGCGGCGCCCTCGTCCAGCGCGATGTCCGTCAGCGCCAGGCGGCCGTTGACGATGAACGAGGGGTCGCTCTTCGTCGGATCGCTGGTCGAGCTGTACTGGCTCGAGGCATAGTTGCCGTCGAGATGCGCGACGAGCGTCGCCGCGCCCATCGGCAGGCGATAGTCGATCGATCCGCTCGCCGAATTCTTCGGGGCGAAGATCGGATAGACCGGCACCAGCGGATTGCCGGCGACGAACGGGTTCGGCGCTTCGGGCAGGCGGATGTGCTGGCGGGTATAGGTGCCCGACAAGGTGAGGTTGGCGACGGGCATCACCGTCAGTTCCGCCTCGAAGCCGGAGATCCGGCCCTTGCCGGCGGTATTGGTCGTCTCCAGCGTGCCGCGGTTCGAGCCGGGGATCACCGCGTTGAAGTCGATCTGCACGTCCTTGTAGGTGCCGGTATAGGCGGCGAGGTTCAGCCGGGCATGATTGTCGAGGAAGCTGGCCTTCACGCCGCCCTCGAACTCCGAGACCGCCTCCGGGCCGAAGCCGCGATAGGTGAGCGAGCGCGAATTGGCGCCGGCCGACTTATAGCCCGTGCTCCATTTGCCGTAGAGCATCACGCCGTCGGCGACGTCGAGCGACAGGTTGACCAGCGGATCGAAGCGATCCGAGGTTACCCGCATCGGCACCACCGCGCTGACGCCGTTAACCACCGGCAGCGCGCCGTTGACCTTGTCGAGCTCGCCGGTCTTCTTGTCGTGCGAATAGCGGCCGCCGAGCGTGAGGTGCAGCCGGTCGCCGAGCAATGCCGGGGTATAGGTGAACTGGCCGAACACCGCCGCGCTGTTCGTCCGGGCGATGCTGGCGCGATCGGGGAAGCGCGTGGCCGAGACCGGCGCGGGCAGCACGCTATAGTCGGTGCCGTCCGCGTTGAACTTGAGCGTGTTGGGCGCGAAGGCGTTATCGCCGACATGCTCGCTGTAATAAAAGGCGCCGGCCACGAAGCTGAGGCGCGGCAGCTCGCCGAGCAGCTGCACTTCCTGGCTGAACTGGCGCTGCCCGAAATTGGCGATGCTGTAGCGCGCGAAATTGCCGTTGGGCGCGAAAACCGAGAGGATCGCGGAGCCGTTGTCATACTGGCTCTGGGTCAATGTGCGGTAGCTGGTGATCGAGCGGGCGCGGATGCTGTCGCCCAGCTTCCAGTCGAGATGGAGCGACATGCCGGTGGTGTCGCCGACGCTGGGCTGGAGCGGCACGCCGACATTGCCGGCCTTGGCGCGCTCGGGCTGGAGCTTGACGATCGGCGCGAGCGGCAGGCTGCCCTTGCGGAGCAGCTGGAGATAATAAGGCGAGCTCTCGTCGTGCGAGACGTCGAACTGCCAGAGCGCGCTGAACTTGTCGCTCGGCTCCCACAGCGCGGCGACGTGCGCGCCGCGGCGGTCATGGCTGTTGAAGTCGAGCTGGCCTGCCATCGGGTTGTCGATCGTGCCGCCGCGCTTCTGGATCACGCCGTCGAACTTCAGGCTGATATTGCCCGCGCGCGGCAGGTCGAGGTGCAGCGCGGTCTCGTAGCCGCCGAAATTGGCGATGCCGGCCGAGGCATTGAGATGGAACTCGCCGCTCGGCTTCCTGGTGACGATGCTGATCGCGCCGCCTTCGGTATTGCGGCCGAACAGCGTGCCCTGCGGGCCCTTGAGCACTTCGATGCGCTCGATGTCGTACAGGGCGGTGCCCAGGCCCTGGGCGCGGCCGAGATAGATGCCGTCGATATAGACGCCGACGCCCTGCTCGCGGGCCGGCTGGTTGGCGTCGCCCAGGAAGCCCACGCCGCGAATGCCGATCACCAGTGCCGAGGTGCGCGAGAAGAAGGGGGCGACGCGCAGGCCCGGGACCGAGCCGTCGGCCAGATCGGCAAGGGTCTGGACATGCCGGTTCTCCAGCGCCGCGCTGTTCAGCACCGCGATCGAGATCGGCGTCTTCTGGAGATTGGTCTCGCGCCGCTGGGCGGTGACGACGATCTCGCCAAGGCCGCCGCTCTGATCCTGTTCGTCGGCCGCGACGATGCTGGCCGTGTCGGCCTGCTGGGCGAAGGCGGGCGGGGCGAGGAGCAGCGCCGACGCGGCGGCTCCGGACAGGGCTGACAGGCGCAACCGGTGCTTGACGTTCAGTTCCATGATGACCCCCAAAGGCTGATGACGAGCGGCCAACTAGAACGATTGTATGTATCTTCTGTGACGCTTGTATGGAGTGGGGCATTCCGGCATTGGCATGGGCGCGAAATGGGGGAGAAGTGGATGTCCGGTCGGAGTATCGCGGCTGTCGGCAAGGCGAGTGGAAGCGCCGAGAAATGGATCGCCGCAGTGCTAAGTGCCTGGGAAGTGAGCGGTCAGGCTGCGGTGTCCGCGCGCGGTCTGGCGCAGGTGACGGGGTTGCCGGCGTCGTCCATTTATCACCATTTTGGTGATCTCGAACGTTTGTATGTGTGCGCGCACGAACATGCCCAGGCACTGGCGGCGGAGTGGTGCGGCGCGCGGCTGGACCAGCTTGCCGATGTGCCGGCGGGCACCGATTCGCTGCCGGCGCTGCTTGCCGCGCTGATCGACGACTGGTGCGAGGGGCAGCGCGGGCTGGCCTTTGCCTGGCGCGAATGCCAGCTGCTGGTCGCGCGCGATCCGCGCTACGGCCCGGCCGCGCAGCGCTGGCGCACGCTCTGGGCGGGGTTCTGGCGCCATGTCTGCGACCGGCTGGGCATTCCCGGCACCGCGACGATCACCGAACGGCTGTTCGACGGCGAGAGCTTCCTGCACATGATGCGCTGGCGCCGCTCGGTGGACCGCGCCGCGCTGGACGAGCTGTGCCGCGGCTGGGGCAATTGGCTGGGCGGCAGCCTGGCCGGGCCGGGGCCCTGGCGGGACATGGCGCGCGGCTGCGCCCAGCGTTCGGCGCGATTGCCCGAGGCGCGCGACGAGACTGCCGAACGCATTGCCGAGGCGGCGGCGGCGATCGTCGCGCGGGGCGGCGTGGCCGGGGTGACGCATCGCGCGGTGGCGGCGGAGGCGGGGCTGACGCTCGGCGTGGTCTCGCACAAGTTCCGCACGAGCGCCGAGCTGCTCGGATCGGCTTTCGAAGTCATCTATCGCCGCAACGTGCCGGCCGGCGAGCTCGAGGCCGAGCTTGCGGCGGCGGCCGATGGCGACGGCCGGACCATGCTCGACAGGCTCGGCGAGCGGCCGGGCGCGGAAGAGTTCCGCCTGGCCACGTCCGAGCTGATGATGGCGGCGATGCGGGATCCGGCGCTGGCGCCCTTCGCCGCGCAGCTGCGCTATCTGCGCGGGCGCACCTCGCGATTGTTCCTACAGGCGATGATCGGCCGCGACCGCCCGATCGGGCCGCTGGACGCGGCGATCTTCTCGAGCTTCGCGATCGGCCAGGGCAATGCGCATCGCGGACTGTCCGATGGCGAGCGCCAGGCGGCGAGCCTGGCCGAGACCGAAGCGCTGCTCGCCTTTCTGCGCGGCGGCTGACGGTCGCATATTTGTCATCCCGCTCGGCCAGAGGGGGCGGCGTGAGCGGGGATATCGGATCGAGTCGAACCGAGCGGCTGAGCCGGGTGGACCTGTTCGTCTTCTCCTCCCCGGTCATCCTGTTCCAGGCGATCGAGCTGGCCTGGCGGACCTATCTCCCCGCCTTCTTCGCCACGACGCTGGCGCTGCCGATCGCGGCGGTGGGCATGCTGCTGCTCGCCGCGCGGCTGTTCGACGGGCTGATCGATCCGTGCATCGGCTGGGCGAGCGACCGGTTCCCGACGCGCTTCGGCCTGCGCCGGCCATGGATGGCGCTGGGGGCGCCGCTGGTCGGCCTGGGCGCGCTCGGGCTGTTCTGGGCGGTGCCCGGCACCGGCATCGCGACGCTCGCCGCCTGGAGCCTGGTCTTCCATCTCGGCTACACGCTGATCGCCACGCCGCATGGCGGCTGGGGGCTGGAGCTGTCGCGCGACGCGCATGAGCGCGTGCGGGTGATGGGGGCCAAGGTCTGGGTGGCGATGGCGGGGATGATCGTCACCCTGGTGCTGCCGAGCCTGCTCGAGCGCGGCTTCGGGCTGGGGCGGGCGGCGCAGGTGGGAGCGCTGGGCGCGGCGATCGTGCTGCTCGCGCCGATCACGGTGGCGCTGGTCCTCCGGCGGATCCGCGAGCCGGACGCGCCTTCGATCGCGCGTGTCGCCAATCCCTTCGCGCTATTCGCCGGCATGCTGCGCACGCGCGAGATGCGGCGCATCCTGATGCTCTACGGGCTGGTCGGCATGGCCGATGCCGCCGCGGCCGGCACGTTCCTGTTCTTCGTCGAGCAGGCGCTGGCGCTGCCCGGCTGGGGAAGCACGCTGATGCTCGTCCAGGCCGTGGTGCCGCTCGTCCTGCTGCCCTTCTGGGCGCGGATGAGCCGGCGCTTCGGCAAGCGGCGGGTGCTGCTGGCCGGCTATGGCTGGCAGGCGCTGGTGGCGCCGCTGGCGCTGCTGCTGCCCATGGGCGGGCTGGCGGCGCTCGTCCTCTGGCTGATCGCGCGCAGCCTGGTCTTCGGAGTCGACTATATGTTGCTGCGCGCGATGGTGGGCGACATCACCCGGCGCGAAGTGGAGCAGGGGCAGCGCTGGGCGTCGAGCCGCTATGCGCTGTTCAACGTCACGCTCCGGCTGGCGATGGGGCTGGGCGTGGCCGCGGCGCTGGGGGCACTCGGCTGGGCCGGCTTCGCGCCGGGCGAGCCCGGGCAGGCCGATGCGCTGCTGACGGTGCGCGCCGCCTATGCGCTGCCGCCGACGGTCGCGGCGCTGGCCGCATGCATCCTGCTGTTCCGCGGCGGCGAAGCGCGTGCGGTGGAACGGCGCGACGCGGCGCTGGCGGCCTGATCTCCGAAAAGAAAGGGCCGCCGCATCGGATGATGCGACGGCCCTTCAGTGGTCGCGGAGGCGATCAGAGCTTCAGGCGCGCGCCGAACAGGATCGTGCGGCCGAAATGATTATACTCATAGTTCCGGTTCGCGGCGGTGTCGGTGTAGCGATCGCGATAGGCATCGGTGAGGTTGGTGCCCTCGACCGACAGCTCGATCCAGTCGGTGAGCTTGTAGCGGACCGAGGCATCGACATTGGTGATCGCGTTATAGCCTTCGAACACATTGCCCGTGCCCGATCCCGCATCGACATAGGGCCCGCGATAGCTGACCGAGGCGCGCGCGCTGAACTTCTTGTCCTCATAATAGAGCGTCGCGTTGAACGCCCGCTTCGACACGCCGTAGAGCGTCGACTTGAACGGCAGGTTCGGCAGCGCGATCGTGCCGGTGGCGCTGACCGCGGTTCCCGGTGCCGACTGCATATAGGTCGCGGTCGAATCGATGAAGGTCGCGTTCGCGATGCCGCCGAAGTTCTTGAGGAAGCCCGGCAGGAAGCGGAACGGCGCCTGGATCGCGATTTCGGCGCCCTTGAGCGAGGCGCCGGTGCCGTTGATCGTCGTCACCACCGTCCAGATCGGCATGGCGAGCCTGGCCGGATCCAGGAAGGCCGGCGAGGATGCCGCGAGCACATTGGCGGGAAGGCCGGTCGACAGGAAGGTCTGCTCGGTCAGGGTCCGGCTGACCGGGAAGCTCTTCACGTCCTTCTTGAACAGCGCCACCGAGAAGATCGACTGCGGCGCGAAATACCATTCGGCCGCAAGATCATAGGAGGTGGCGCGATAGGGATCGAGGTTCGGATTGCCGAAATTGACCCGATAGTTGAAACCGTCCGCCGAGCCGCCCGGCGTCAGGCTGCCCAGCGTCGGGCGCGTCATCACATCGGCGATGGCGGCGCGCAGGATGAGCTTCTCCGTCGGGAACAGGGCGAGGTTGGCCGCGGGCAGCCAGTCGCCATAGGTCCGCTTCAGCGTGACCGGCGTGGTGCCGTTGATGCCGGTCGCGGTCTGGGAGGTGGAGGCATAGCGGATGCCGGCGTTGAGCGCGTAGCGCAGTCCGAGCAGTTCTCCCTTGGCGTCGAACTGGAGATAGCCGCCCTTCACTTCCTCGATGACGGAGCGGTTGTTGCCGACGTCGAGCGCCAGCGCGCGATTGTAGAGGCCGGTATATCTGGCGGCCGCATCGATGTTCGCGACCACCCAGCTGGTGGTGGTGCCCGCCGGCTGGCCGGCATTGCCGAGATTGACCAGCTCGGTCAGCGCCGGGGTGGCCTGGAAACCATAGACCGCGGTCGGCCCGAAGGCCGAGCTGGGCGAGCAGGTGATCGTGCGCAGCACCAGGTCGAGGCCGCCATTGCCGCACACCGCGGTATCGCGCTGGAATGCCTTCACTTCGTAATCGAAGCGGCGATACATCGCGCCCGACTTGATCTGGAAGCCTTCGGTCACGTCCCATTCGGTGCGCAGCTGCGCGGTGCGGAACTTGTTGGTGACGTTCGACGGGCGGTCGCGGATCTCGGCGAGCTGGAAGTTCGCGGGATCGGTGACGCTGGTGCCGAAGGTGAGCACCGGGCGCTTCATGTCGGTATAGTCGTAGCGATAATTCTGCGCGTCGCGATCGTCGAGGATCAGCGTGGTCTCGACCGGGATGTCGGCGTTCGACCTGGAGAAGCCGCCGAGCAGAGTGAAGCGGAAGCTGTCGCCGAGATCCTGGTCCCAGGTGCCGCCGAGCTGGTAGAATTCGGTGTCGGACTTGCGCAGATAATGTTCGGTGCGCACCCAGGCGTCGTTGATCGTCGCCGAGATCATGTTGTTGTTGGCGTCATAGACCGGGTTCACGATGTCCATCGCGCGCTCGTTCGAGCGGGCCAGCACTTCCAGCCACTTCTCCTCGCGGGTTTCCTTGAACCGCGAATAAAGACCGTCGATCGAGATCTTGGTGGCGTCGCTCGGCGCCCATTGGACGCTGCCGGTCACGCCGAGCCGCTCGCGATCATGCCCGACGATGCCGTAGCGCGGGATGCGCGGATGGAAGGCGAGGGCGGCCTTGGTGCAGGCGGCATTGCCCAGCCAGCCATTGCCGGAATTGGGCGTGGCGAAGCACGACGTGCCGTTGACCGAATCGAACGCGGCCTGGGCCCAGCGCACCGAATTGTTGCCGAGCTCGACATTGTCGGTCTTCGAATAGGCGGCCGAAACCGAGGCGCCGAGCGTGCCGTCGGGCGACTTCCACGAGAGCAGGCCGGCCGCGCGCGGCCCCCAGTTCTTGGACAGGTCGTTATAGCTGCCCTGGATCGATCCGACGAAGGTGAAGCCGGCCTTGCCGGCAAGCGGATTGCCGGTGTTCAGGTCGACGACCGCGCCGAGCGAACCTTCGTCGAGCGATGCCTCGGCGGTCTTGTGGACGACCAGAGAGGTGAACAGTTCGGAAGCGAAGACATTGAAATCGAATGCCCGGTCGCGATTGGCCGAGGCGCCGTCGGTCGAGGTGGCGACCGTCTCGAGCCCGTTGAGGCGGACGCGAGTGAATTGCGCACTGAGGCCGCGAACGGTGATCGCGCGGCCTTCGCCGGCGTCGCGCTGGATCGAGATGCCCGGAATGCGCTGGAGCGACTCCGCGAGATTCTGGTCGGGGAACTTGGCGATGTCCTCGGCGACAACTGCATCGACCGACGATACCGACTCGCGCTTCAGGTTGAGCGCCTTTTGGAGCGACTGGCGGAAACCGGTGACAACAATGGCGCCATCGGTGCCCTGGTCCTGTTCCTGCACGCCCGGGGTGGCGGGCGCCTCCTGCGTGTCCTGCGCCTCCTGCGCGAGCGCCGGGGTCACGATGCCGGTGCCGGCCATCACGGCAAGCGAAGCGCCGGCACACCACAGATTCCGCCTCAAAATCCCTTTACGCATCCCAATTCTCCCATGATCAGTGTTTCCGGGTCGCGCCGCCCGTGCGGCTCGCCCGGCATTCCGGCCGGCTTGCGCCAGCTCTCTGTGATTTCTCGGCCGGCTCTTGCCCGTCCTTATGCGATCATCGCGAAGCGCCTGCGCCCGTCGGCGAGCAGCTTGCGGTGAAATTTCCTGAGCGATTCCGGTCCGTTGCGCTGCGCGACGGACCCCAGACGGGCCAGCCCGAGCCAAGTGAGCGCCTCCGCGGCGCGCATGGCGGGTTCAATGCAGATTCGCTCGATATCCTGCGCCATTGGCGCGAAATAAGCCGCCTCTCCCTGCAGTGTCGCGAGCTTGCTGCTCGTCTGTGCCAGCGTTTCTTGTCTGATATGGACACCGGTGTCAACCAATCCGCGGCCGATCCGGAACAGCAGCCAGTGCAAATGGCCGAGCAGCGCAGGGTCGTTGCCGGCAAAAGCGCCCTGGTCCGCCATCAGCTGTTCGGCATAGATCGCCCAGCCCTCGGCGAAGGTGGGGGCATATTCGATGCGCAGCGGATGCGGGTTCGCGGCCGCCTCGATGGGCAGCTGGATCATGTGCCCGGGCAGCAGCTCGTGATGGACGACGGCGGGCAACGTCCAGGAAGGACGGTCGCGGATGCGCGCCAGGTCGGGCAAATAGGCGCCCGCCATGCCGGGGGCGGGGATGGTGCGATAGCCCTGCTTGCCCTCGGCCTCTTCCTGCGGCGTCATCCTCAGCGCCGATACGTTCAGGCATTCGGGCGGCAACGGCCCGAACAGCGCGGGCAGGCGCGCGGGGACGGTGGCGAGCGCCGCGTTCATATCGGCCACCGCACGATTCCTGCCGGCATCGTCGTCGCTGTAGAGGAAGCGGGGATCCTTGAACGCGGCGCTGATCCGGGCGCCGACCGAACCCTGGGAATAGCCCAGGCGCCTGAGCACGGCATCGGCGCGGGCCGTGAGCGTTTCGGCCATGGCAAGCATCCGGCGATGCGCCTCGGCCGGGTCGATGGCGGCGCCATAGTGCCGCTCGAGCAGCAGCGCGAAATAGCGGGCGCCGCCGGGGAAGCGGCTGGTGCCGGGTTCCCGCGGCGCGCGGGGGGCGAGTTCCCCGAGCAGCCGGGCCTGGCCGGCGAGCGCCGCCGCGGCGGGCCCCGTCGCCTTGTCGGCGGCCGCGGCAATGCCGGAGCGGGTCTTTTCGAGCAGCGGTGCCGGCAGGATCACGCCGCGCCGGGCATCCGCTGCGATCCGCGCATTCTCGGCTTCGATATGATGGGGATCGGGTGCCTTGTCGCGCCAGGCGCCGGCATTGGGGGCGACGGCATAGGGCGAGCGGCCCAGCCGGCCCACGGGCAGGCTGCGGAGCAGCGCGGCGTCGACGGCGAGGCCGGCGCGCACCGTCTCCAGATCGATCCGGGCCGAGGGCGAGAGGGACAGGGGATCGAAGCGCCGCAGCCGCGCGAGCTTCGCGGCGGGCGTGTCGAGCATCGCCAGGCCGTCGAGCGCGGCACGCAGGTCGGCGTCGCGGTTCGGCGCGGCAAGGGCGGCGCGGGGAAGCGCGGCGGCGCCGGCGGCGGCGAGGAACTGGCGGCGATGCATCGCGGTCCTCCGGTTCAGCGGGGCAGGGGCACCAGGTTGTTCCGCAGCGTCACTTCCGGAGCATCGCCCGGCAGCGCGACGCGGACGCGGGCGGCGCCCCGGGGCAGCGCGAGCCGCAGCGTGGCGGTCTTGGGCGCAAGATCGGTCGGCGCGGCGAGGGCGGGTATGGCGGCGGTCGCCAATGCCTTGCCGGCTTCGTCCTCGATCACGAGCGTGCCGCCCGGCACATCCTTTGCGCCCAGGCTGTGCACCGTGACCGCGATCCGGCCGCCTTTCACCACCAGGTCGTCGCTGCCGATGCCCAGGTCGGGCCGCGCGGCGACGTCCTCGCCCGCCGTCTTCAGCAGGAACTCGATCTCGGTCGTCGCATGCGGCGCGAAGGTGACGCGAGTCGCGGCGCTGCGTTCGAGGTGGAGCGGCGTGGTGGTGCCGTTCGTCACCATCTCCCATTCGCCGGCGGCCACGTTCCAGGTCGACATCTCGGCGGACTGGGGCGTGTCGCCGGTATTGTAGGCGATCACCTTGAAGCGCGTGGGCGTTGCGCCGGGCAGCAGGATCGCGGTCTTGAGCGCGCCTTCCGGGTCGTCGAAGCGCCAGCTCACCGTGTTGCCCGGCCAGGTCTGGTTGCGGCGCAGCGCGATGCCGCCCAGCCGCTCGCGCTGGAGGATCTCGTTGGGCTGGTCGACCCGGTCGGACCACCAATGGCCTTCGGTATACATATACTGGCGCTGCGACTTGTCCGCGATCGCCGCGGCGTGGAGCGATTCCAGATATCCGGTGTCGCCGCTCGCGTCCCAGGCGGCCCATTGCTCGAAGGCGCCGCCCTTCCGTGCCTTGTCGGCGAGCGTCTTGGCCCAGTCCGTGCCGGTGCCGAGCAGCTTGATCACATTCTCGTTGATGTCCTGCACCGAAGTGGGGCCGCTCTTGCCCACCCGGGCGAGGATCGGGGCAAGATATTTCCCGTCGCCGGTGAAGCGATATGCCGCCCAGGCCGCCTGGAGCGGCGTGGAGGCGCCGCCGCCATCGCCGGCGCGCTCGGCATCGGTGCGCCAGTTGATCTCGTTGGGCCAGCTCCAGTTGCCCCTGGCGTCCTGCTTGCCATGGGCGAGCAGGCCGTCGACGGTGCCGGTGATCAGGCCGCGCGCATCGGGATTGCCGTTGTAGAGCCCGATCAGCGTCGGTGCGTGGAGGACGACCCAGCTATAGGGCTTCTGCCACTCGAACGGTCCCTCGCGGTACATCTTCCGCGCGCCGTACCAGTTGCTGGCGAAGTGCAGATGGCCGGCGGGGTTGGGGAGGATGACGGTCTTGAGCGCCTTCACCGTCGCCATCAGCCGCTCGATCGCGCGCGGCTCGCCCCAGTTGAGGTAGAGCCGCTCGGCGTCCGAGTTCATGCCCTCCTCATACGCATGCAGCTCGTCGGTGGTGATATGGCCGAGGCCGTTCACCATCATGCCGTTCCGATACACCGCGTCCGAGAGCGCGCGGAGCGATACGTTGATCTTGTCCGGATCGACGCCCATCAGCGCCAGGCCCGGCCATTGCTGGGTCAGGTCGGTATCGTCGGAGATGCCGCCGCCGAAATCGCCATAGGGAACCTGGCGATTGTCGATCCACCAGTTCACGAACTGGCGCGTGATCTTCAGATCCTCGAGCTGGCGGAAGGCCCAGAGCGGCACGCCGGCGGGCGCTTCGGGCTGCTTGAACGCGGGCAGGTTCTGGGCGCCGTAGCTGATGTCAGCCCAGTAGCGACGGCCCTCGACATGGTCGGGATCGACGCGGAGCAGGTCGCCGATATCGGCGAGGACGCGGGCATACATGGCGGCGCGCTTCGAGGCGGTATGCTCCTCGACCAGGAAGCCCCAATTGTCCTTCACCTGGTTGAACCGGTCGGCGACGTGCTCGGGGAGCGCGGCGGCGCGGTCCTTGAACACCAGGCGGACGTTCATGCCGTCGAGCGATGCCGGGCCGAAATCGGCGGCGGCGGAAGCGATGGCGAGATAGAGGCTGTCATTGGTGAGGATGCGGTCGCGCAGGTCGAGCCAGAGCGTGCGCGCCTCGCCGGGGCGGACCGAGACGGACAGGTCGATCATGTCGCGGCCCGGCCAGATCGGGTCCTTCACCCTGATGTTGAGCGGGATCAGCCCGTCCTTGCCAGGCGCGACCTTGAGCGCGGGAAGGTCGATCGCGATGCCGTCGAGCCCGTCGCGGCTGTTCTCCCAGCCATAGTTCCAGGCGCGGGCGAGCGGGCGGCCCGGAAAGGCGTCGCCAAAGCCCGAGGGGATCAGGACATGGACGATCGGCATGGCGCCCTCGACATGCGCGGCGGCGCTGGTCGCGGCGGCGCTGCCCGCGCCGGCCGCTGCCGAACCGGCGCCGGGGGGCAGGGCGAGCACGGTGTTGCGCTCGTCGGCGGGATAGCGGCCGCGGATGAACTTGTTCAGCGGGGCGAGCGCGGCGAGATCGGCGGAGACCTGGGCATTCACCGTATAGCTGAGCTTGAAGCTGCCCTCGGGCTCGCTGGCGGCACCGACGTCATAGGCCCAGATCTCCTGGATCGGCTGCTCCTGCATCCCATTGGTGAAGCGGAGCGTGCCGCCCTGCGCGGTCCCGAGGGACGTGACGCTGCGAACCACGCCCTGGGGGCGTTTCGCGAGGTTGCGGAAGCCGGCGCCGTCCGCGCTATAGTCGAGCGCGCCATAGGCGGCACCGCGGATCTCGACGCGGTTGAACTTCTCGGCGGCGGGGACGGTCAGCGTGTAGGTCTTGCCGCCTTCGACATAGACGTTCCAGTCGGGCAGCTCGAAATAATCGTCGCGGCCGGGGAGCTTCGAGCGATTATAGACGCCGGGCCAGGTCGTCTCGGCGATGCCGTCCACGCCCTTCCACATCCATTCCTTCAAGTCCTTCGCATCGGCGAACTCGACCTTGCGCACGCCGGTGACCTTGTCGGCGAGCACCGGCGGCGAGGCGGCGTCCCAGCCGAAGCGGTGGAGCCAGGCGGCGCGCTTGCCCGCCTTGTCGGCGGCCGGGGCGGGGGCGGGCTCGGCCTTGGCGGCGAGCGCGGCCACGCCGGCGGCGTCGAGCATGCGGTCATAGACGCGGATCTCGTCGAGATCGCTGCCGCGCATGAAATTGTAGCGGCTCTGCACCTGGTGCGGCGCCATCACGCGGCCGGCCATGCCGAACTGGTCGAGCCCGGTATCGAGATCGGCCTTCTGGTCCCGGCGGGCGACTTCCCTGCCGTCGACGAAGAGCCGCACGCCGACGCTTTCGTCCCAGGCAAAGGCGATGTGCCGCCAGGCATCGGGGGCGGGATTGGCGGGCAGCTTGAACGAGACGCGCACGCGCGACAGGTTCGCGTCGGTCACGAAGGCATCGAAGCCATGGCCGTTCCAGTCGATGCGCAGGAACGCCATGTCCCAGCTCGAATGATCGGCATAGCCGACGCGGAAGATCACGAAGGGCGCCTCGCCCACCGGCTCGCGCGGGCGCCAGAAGAAGGAGAGCGTGCCGCGCTGCGCCTGGATGTTGCCCGGTGCGTTCCAGGCGATGTAGCCGTCGTCCGCCCAGCGAAAGGCGCCGCCGATCGCGCCGTCGGGCACGCTGGTCACCCTGGTCTGGAAATTGGGGACCGCATCGCCGCCGGCCTTTTCCGCCGTGCCGTCCCGGTCGCCCGAGGCGCGGAAGAGCAGGCGATCGTCCGGGCTCTGGGCCGCGGCTGGGTTCGCGGCGAGCGCGAGCGCCCATGCCAGGGCGATGCCGGTGGAGGTGCGGATCATGACTTGCCTCTCTGAACGAACGGGACGGTCTGCGCCGTCTCTCCCGTCCAGCATGGCGACGCTTGACACCGGTGACAATATCTTTCTGGTTTCGGCGGCATGTCCGCTTGACGCGAAGGCGCCCGCGCGACAGCTTTCCGGTGACCGGTGTCAGAAGATGTCGATGCGAAAACCGGGATACGCATTGGGGAGAGGGCGATGATCGCACGCCGCGACATATTGCACAATTTCGGCGCGGGGGCCGTGCTGGGGCTGACACCGCGACTTGCTTTCGCGGCCGAGCCCGATCCCTGGATGCGCGCCGCCGCGATCGCGCGGACCGTGAAGCCGCCGGTCTTCCCGGCGCGCGACTTCGACGTCACCCGGTTCGGGGCGAAGGGCGACGGCGCGACGCTCAACACCGAAGCGATCGCCGCCGCCATCGCGGCGTGCAGCGCGGCGGGCGGAGGCAGGGTGGTGGTGCCGGCCGGGCGCTTCCTGACCGGGGCGGTGCATCTGAAGTCCAACGTGAACCTGCACGTCACCCGCGACGCGACTTTGCTCTTCAGCACCGACCCCGCGCACTATCCGATCGTCTTCACTCGCTGGGAAGGCATCGAGCTGATGAACTATTCGCCGCTCGTCTATGCGCGCGGGCAGTGGAACATCGCGCTCACCGGCGCGGGCATCCTCGACGGGCAGGGCAGCGCCCGGCACTGGTGGGCATGGAAGGGGCCCTGGGGCGGCGCGGCCGACCATGGCTGGCGCGAGGGCATGCCGGACCAGCGCAAGGCGCGGGCGCGGCTGTTCCGGATGGCCGAGGACAAGGTGCCGGTGGAGAAGCGCGTGTTCGGCGACGGCGACTTCCTGCGCCCGGCCTTCGTCCAGCCCTATGCCTGCGAGAATGTGCTGATCGAGGGCGTGCGCCTGCGCGGCGCGCCCTTCTGGCAGGTGCATCCGGTGCTCTGCCGCAACCTGATCGTGCGCGGGCTCGATATCCTGGGGCACGGCCCGAACAATGACGGCTGCGATCCCGAATCGGTCGACGGCGCGCTGATCGAGGGCTGCACCTTCGACACCGGCGACGATTGCATCGCGATCAATTCCGGGCGCAACGCCGATGGCCGGCGCCTGGCCGCGCCCGCCCAGAACATCCTGATCCGCAACTGCCGGATGAAGGCCGGGCATGGCGGCGTGGTCGTCGGATCGCAGATCTCGGGCGGCGCGCGCTGGATCTTCGCCGAGGGCTGCGTGATGGATTCGCCGGACCTGTGGTACGCGATCCGCTTCAAGAACAACGCGCTGCGCGGCGGGCTGCTCGAGAATTTCCACTATCGCGACCTGGAGGTGGGCCAGGTCGGCCGCGCCGCGGTGACCTGCGACTTCAACTATGAGGAAGGTGCGAACGGACCGTTCGTGCCACGGCTGCGCAACGTCGTGATCGAGCGGCTGCGCGCGAAAAACGCAGTGCGGGTGCTCGACAGCCAGGGCCTGGCCGGCGCGCCGGTGACCGGGATCACCCTGCGCGACTGCACCTTCGACGGCGTCACCCAGCCCAGCGTGATCCGGCATACCGAGGGGCTGAGGCTGGAAAATGTGCGGGTGAACGGCGCGTTGGTCGATCATCTCGCCTGAGGTGCGTTGACGCGCCGACCTGACACCGGTAGCATCAGCGCGACACCTGCGGAACCGCGCAAAGCCGGACGCAGGACTTCGGAGAGGAGATCGCGCGCAAGTTACTCGACATGGCCCGGCACCGGTTCCGGCCTGTCTTCTCCCATAGCCCTGGACCGCAGGAGGCGAGCGGTTTCCGGGCAGGCGAAGCGGGGCGGGACGGCGATGTCGGGCGACGGCTTGCGCGTGCGCGGGCCGGACATGGCGGGCGGCCCTCACGCGACGGGAACATGGGGAATTTCAAGTTGATCGAAGGACGGGAACCGGCCGAGGCCATCGCCCAAGCATTTGTCGCGGCCCGACAGGCAGGAAATGCGCTGACCGACTATCCCGGCGAGCTGCCGGGTACGCTCGAGGAAGCCTATGGCATCCAGGAACGCGCGATCGCGCTGTTCGGCGACCGGATCGCGGGATGGAAAGTGGGCAAGATCCCCGCGCCGCTCGACGCGACCTATGGCACCAACCGGCTGACCGGCCCGATCTTCGCCGATTCGGTGGTGACCGCCGCCAATGGCGAAGTGCCGGAGATGCCGGTGTTCGAACGGGGCTTCGCCGCCGGCGAGGCCGAATATCTGCTCCGTCTGGGCGCGCTCCCCAAGGATTTCGACCGGCCGTGGACCAATGCGGAAGTCGCCGAATATGTCGATGCCGTCCATGTCGGCATCGAGGTCGCCAGCTCGCCCTTCGCGGGAATCAACGCGCATGGCCCGGCGGTGACGGTTTCCGACTTCGGCAACAACAACGGCCTGGTGGTCGGCGCGGAAATTCCGCGCGGCACGGATTTCCTCGAGTGGCCGGTAGCGCTAACAATCGAAAATGAAGTGGCCGGCGAGGCGACCGCGAGCACCATGCTCGACGGCCCGTTCGGCGCCGTCCGCTTCCTGTTCGAGCTTGCCGCCAACCGGCAGCTGCCGCTCGCGCCGGGCCAGTGGATCTCCACCGGCGCGGTCACGGGGGTCCACCCCGTTCGCGTCGGCGAGCTGGTGGAGGCGCGGTTCGCGAATGACTACAGCGTCCGGTGCCGTATCGTCGGCATCCACGACGCCTGAGAATTGAGTCGCGAAACGCGATCGAGAGAGACGAGGGAGAGGATGATGGCGAGTAAGGGAGAGGCGGCAGTCTCCGGCGCGGTTTCGCGCGTCGGGCGCTATCGCTGGGTGATCGTGGGGCTGCTCTTCGCGGCGACCGCGATCAACTATGTCGACCGGCAGATGATCGCGGTGCTGAAGCCCGACCTGTCGAAGGAGCTCGGCTGGACCGAGACCGACTATGCCAACATCGTCTTCTATTTCCAGGCCGCCTATGCGATCGGCTATCTCGCCTTCGGCAAGATCGTCGACGCGATCGGCGCGCGCTTCGGCTATGCCATCGCGGTGGTGATCTGGACGATCGCGCACGTCGCCCATGGCGGCGTGCACACCGTCATGCAGTTCACCCTGGCCCGCTTCGGCCTGGGCATCGGCGAATCGGGCAATTTCCCGGCCGGCGTGAAGACCGTCGCGGACTGGTTCCCGGCCAAGGAGCGCGCCTTTGCCGTGGGCCTGTTCAACGCCGGATCGAATGTCGGCGCGATCCTCACCCCGCTGCTGATCTGGGCGATGGTGCCGGCGTTCGGCTGGCGCATGACCTTCGTGATCACCGGCATCTTCGGCGTGATCTGGCTGGTCGCCTGGCTCGCCATCTTCCGCGACAAGCCGGCCGACCATCCCAAGGTGGACGCGGCGGAGCTGGCCTATATCACCCAGGATCCGGCCGACCCCGAAGTGAAGGTGAAGAATCTGTGGGGCAAGCTGCTCCGTACCAGGGAGACCTGGGCCTTCGCGCTGGGCAAGTTCTTCATCGACCCGATCTGGTGGTTCTACCTGTTCTGGCTGCCGAGCTGGCTGGGCAAGGAATATGGCCTGAACCTGACCAGCTGGGATTCGCCGACCGCGGCGATCGCGCTGGGCGCGATCTACCTGATCTCCGATGTCGGCTCGGTGGCGGGCGGCTGGCTCTCGGGCAAGCTGATGAGCGCCGGCATGAGCGTGAACAAGGCGCGCAAGCTCACCATGCTGATCTCGGCCTGCTTCGTGCTGCCGGTGATGTTCACCACCTTCTACGGCAATCTCTGGCTCAGCGTGTTCGTGGTCGGCGTGGCCGCGGCGGCGCACCAGAGCTTCTCGGCGACGCTCTACACCATTCCCTCGGACACCGTGCCGCGCTTCGCGGTGGGCTCGGTGATCGGCATCGGCGGCACCGTCGGCGCCATCGGCGGCATGGTCTTCTCGAAATATGCGGGCTATGTGCTCGATGCGATCGGCAGCTATGCGCCGCTCTTCATCGTCGCCGGTGCGGCATATTTCCTGGCGCTGCTTTCGATTCACCTGCTTTCGCCGCGCCTGGCGCGCGTCGACGTCGCGTAACGGAAGGACTGGACGATGGCCCGGCCCCTGAAGCTCGATCCCGACCGGCTGTTCCCGGCCGAGGACCGCACGCGGGAGATTGCCCGCGCGCTCTATGCCGAAGTGGCCGGGCTGCCGATCATCAGCCCGCACGGGCACACCGATCCGACCTGGTTCTCGACCAACGCCAGCTGGTCGAACGCCACCGAGCTGCTGCTCTCGCCGGATCACTATATCTATCGCATGCTCTATTCGCAGGGCGTGGCGCTCGACGCGCTGGGCGTGCCGAGCAAGGCGGGCATGCCGGCCACCGATCCGCGCGAGGCGTGGCGGACCTTTGCCGAGCACATCTATCTCTTCCGCGGCACCCCCTCGGCAATGTGGCTGGGCCATGTGTTCGGCGCAGTGTTCGGCTTCGACGTGGCGCTCGATGCTTCGACCGCCGATCACTATTACGACACGATCAACGCGAAGCTGGCGACCGACGCGTTCAGGCCGCGCGCGCTGTTCGACCGGTTCAACATCGGCTTCCTCGCCACCACCGAGGGGCCGCAGGACGATCTGTCGCCGCACCATGCGATCCGTGCCTCGGGCTGGGGCGGGCGCGTCGTCACCACCTATCGCCCCGATGCGGTGATCGATGTCGAGCATGAGCAGTTCGCCGGCGCGATGCGGGTCTTCGCCGAGAAGACCGGCGAGGACGTGTATAGCTGGGACGGCTATCTCGCCGCGCATCGCAAGCGCCGCGCCGATTTCCGCGCCGCCGGCGCCACCGCGACGGATCATGGCCATCCGACGGCGGCGACCGCGAACCTGGGCAGGGACGAGGCCGAGCGGCTGTTCCGCACGATCCTGTCCGACAGCTGGACGCCGCAGGACGCCGAGCTGTTCCGCGCCCAGATGCTGACCGAGATGGCGGCGATGAGCGCCGAGGACGGGATGGTGATGCAGATCCATCCGGGCAGCTTCCGCAACCATAATGGCGGGCTGTTCGAAAGCCATGGCCGCGACAAGGGCGCGGACATCCCGATGCGCACCGATTACGTCCATGCGCTGAAGCCGCTGCTCGACCGGTTCGGCACCTCGACCGACCTTTCGATCATCCTCTTCACGCTCGACGAGACCGTCTATGCCCGCGAGCTGGCGCCGCTGGCCGGCCATTATCCGTGCCTGAAGCTGGGCCCGAGCTGGTGGTTCCATGATTCGCCCGAGGGCATGCGCCGCTTCCGCGAGCAGGTGACCGAGACCGCCGGCTTCTACAACACCGTCGGCTTCAACGACGATACCCGCGCCTTCCTCTCGATCCCGGCGCGGCACGATGTCGCGCGGCGGATCGATTGCGGCTTCCTCGCGCGGCTGGTCGCCGAGGGGCGGCTGCTCGACTGGGAAGCCGCGGAGCTGGCCTATGAACTGACCAACGGGCTGGTGCGCGAAGCGTACAAGCTCGATCACCCCGCGCCGGCGCCCGTCGCCGCCGCTGCCTAACCTACGGAGCATTCATGTTCGACCGGACCTATTACGCCACGCACCCCGACATGATGGAGTGCGTCTCGAACGAGGAACTGCGCGACCGCTATCTGATCACCGACCTGTTCCGCGCCGGCGAGTGCGTGCTGAACTACACCCATGCCGATCGCATGGTGATCGGCGGCGTCGCGGTGGCCGGCGGCTCGGTTAAGCTGCCCGACCAGACCGAGCCGGCCTCGGCGGCGGGGCACCCGTTCCTCGAGCGCCGCGAGCTGGCGGTGGTCAATATCGGCGGCGTCGAAGGCACCGTGACGGTGGATGGCGAGAGCTTCGCGCTGGGCAACAAGGACTGCCTGTACGTGACGATGGGCGCCAGGGACGTGACCTTCTCGGGCGACGGCGCGCGCTTCTACCTGGTCTCGTGCCCGGCGCATAAGGGCTTCCAGACGCGCAAGCTCGGCATCGCCGACGCCAACCGCCTCGATCGCGGCACGCTGGAGGAATCGAACGAGCGCTCGATCTACCAGCTCGTCATCCCGGGCGTGTGCGACAGCGCGCAGCTGGTGATGGGCCTGACGGTGCTCAAGCCGGGCAGCGTGTGGAACACCATGCCGCCGCACATCCATGAGCGCCGCAGCGAGATCTATCTCTATTTCGAGCTCGACAATCTCGAGAAGGACCGCGTGTTCCACTACATGGGTCAGGAGGATGCGCTGCGGCACATCGTGGTCCAGAACGAGGAAGCGGTGATCAGCCCGCCCTGGTCGGTCCATATGGGTTCAGGGACCAAGGCCTATGCCTTCATCTGGGCGATGGCCGGCGAGAACCAGGACTATACCGACATGAACGTGCTGGACATCTGCCAGCTGGCGTAACCGTTGCTCCCCTCCCTGCAAGGGAGGGGCTGGGGGTGGGTGCCGAGCCGTGAGGCTCGGCCTGCCTCCGCCGACGTCGAACGCGACGCTGCGCGCCGCGTACCCACCCCCGACCCCTCCCTTGCAGGGAGGGGAGTGAGAAGAGCCATGACCAATCCCTTCGATCTCTCCGGCAAGGTTGCCATAGTCACCGGCGCCAATACCGGCATCGGCCAGGGCATCGCGCTGGCGCTCGCCGCCGCGGGTGCCGACATCGCCGCCGTCGGCCGCACGCCGGCCGAGGAAACGGTGGAGAAGGTCCGCGCGCTCGGCCGCCGCGCCGAGATCGTCTCGGCCGACCTCTCGACCATCGCGCCTGTGGACAGGGTTGTGGACGAAGCTGTGGACAAGCTGGGCGGGCTCGACATTCTGGTCAACAATGCCGGCATCATCCGCCGCGCCGACAGCCTGGATTTCACCGAGGCGGACTGGGACGCGGTGATCGACACCAACCTCAAGTCGGTGTTCTTCCTGTGCCAGGCGGCGGCGCGGCACATGGTGGCGCAGGGCCGGGGCAAGATCATCAACATCGCCTCGATGCTCACCTTCCAGGGCGGCATCCGCGTGCCCAGCTACACCGCGTCCAAGTCCGGCATCGGCGGGCTGACCAAGCTGCTCGCCAACGAATGGGCGGCCAAGGGCATCAACGTGAACGCGATCGCGCCCGGCTATATCGCCACCAACAACACGGCGGCGCTCCAGGCGGACGCGGATCGCAACCGCTCGATCATGGAGCGCATCCCGGCCGGTCGCTGGGGCGATCCGGCGGACATGGGCGGCGCGGCGGTGTTCCTCGCCTCTGCGGCCGCGGATTATGTCCAGGGCCATATCCTGGCGGTCGACGGCGGGTGGCTGGCGCGATGAGCATTGCCTTTTTCGGCGAGCTGATGCTGCGGCTCTCGCCGCCGGGGCGCGAGCTGCTGCTCCAGACGCCGAAGCTCGAGGTGAATGTCGGCGGGGCCGAGGCGAACGTCGCCACGGGGCTGGCGTGCCTGGGTCATTCGGTGCGGATGATCTCCGCCGTGGCGGACAATCCGCTGGGCGGCGCGGTGATCGGCGAGCTGCGCCGGCGCGGCGTCGACACTTCGACCGTGGTGGCGGAGCCCGGGCGGCTCGGCCTGTATTTCCTGACCCCCGGCGCGGGGCTGCGCGCGTCCGAGGTCGTCTATGACCGGGCCTGGTCGGTGTTCGCCCTGCGCCCGGCCGAGGCCTGGGACTGGGACGCGCTGCTCGACGGGGCGACGCGGCTGCATCTGTCGGGAATCACTCCGGCGCTCGGCCACAACAGCGCCACCGCCGCGATCGCCGCGGCCGAAGCGGCGGCCGCGAGGGGCATCCCGGTCTCGTTCGACGGCAATTACCGCGCGAAGCTGTGGGAGAGCTGGGACAGCAATCCCAAGGCGGTGCTGACTCGGCTGATCGGCCATGCCGACCTGTTGTTCGGCAACCATCGCGACATCTCGCTGCTGCTCGGGCGGGAATTCTCGGGCGACGGCGCCGATCGCCGGCGCGAGGCGGCGGAGGCGGCGTTCGCGGCCTTTCCCAGGCTCCAGACGATCGCCAACACCGCGCGGCATGTCGACGATGCGGACAGCCACCGCGTCTCGGCGCGAGTCGATACGCGTGCCGGCGGCTACCAGACCGACGAGGTGCTGATCGCCGGGATCGTCGATCGCATCGGCGCGGGCGACGCGTTCGCCGCGGGCGTGCTGCACGGCCTGATCGAGAGCGGCGGCGATGCGAAGGCGGCGGCGCGGGCCGGCCTGGCGCTCACGGCGCTCAAGCATTCGCTGCCCGGCGACGCGAGCCTGTTCACGCGCGCCGACCTGGCGGCGTTCGACGAAGGCGGGCTCGACGTCCGCCGATGATCGACCGGAGGCGAAACATCGCCCCGGCATGGGTGAGGATGGCCGATGGGGGAGGATTTCGCCGGCACCGCCGAAGCGGCTCCGGAAGGGCGTGACGTAGCGCAGCTGCGCGCGGTCTATGGCATGGATGCGGGCTTCGAGCGCGAGCTGGCCGAGGCCTGGCGCTTCATCGCGCCGCACATAGCGGGCGTGGCGCGCGAGCTGCTGGAGCGGCGCGCGGGCGGCGCGGTGCCCGCCGCGCTGGTCGAGAGCCGCGTCGACTATGCCCGCGCCAAGCTTTCGCGCCCGATCGACCAGGCCTGGGTCGATCGCGTCGCCGCCGAGGCCGACCGCATCGCCGAGGACGGCCTGGAATTCTCCACCGTCGCCGCATCGATGCTCGTCGCCCAGATGCACATCCATGCCCTGTTCTTCGCGCTGAGCAGCGATCCCGGCCAGCTCGAGCGGCTGACCCGCGCGACGCAGAAGCTGGCGGTGATCGAGTTCGAGATCATCGCCAGCCGGCTGCGCCAGATCGCCCGCCTGCGCGCCCAGGCCGCCCGGCGGCGCGAGCTGGCCGAAGTTCGCGCCGAGCTTAGCGAATCGATCGCCAGCACCGCACGGACGAGCCGCGAGATCGCCCGGTTCACTGAGCGCACCGCCGCCGAGCTGCTCGGGCTGCGCGCGCCGGCGGCGGAAGTGGCGTCGGCGGCGGACCAGGCGGCGATCGCGATGGGCGAGTCCGCGCGCGGCGCCGCGGCGCTCATCACCGCCTATGAGCGCGCCCGCGAGGATGCCTCCGCCGCGGCGGAAGTCGCCGGCAATGCCGATGCCATCGCGCTCAAGGGCAAGGAGAGCGCCGAGCGCCTCTCCGCCAACACGGCGCGGATCGAGAGCGTCGTCACGCTGATCTCCGGCATCGCGCATCAGACCAGGCTGCTCGCGCTGAACGCCAGCATCGAGGCGGCGCGCGCCGGCGACAGCGGGCGCGGCTTCGCGGTGGTCGCGCAGGAAGTGCGGACGCTGGCGGACCAGGCGGCGGACGCGACCGGCGGCGTCACCCGGACGATCCGCGAGGCACAGGCCGCGAGCGCCGCGATGGCCGAGACCAACCGCGCGATCCTGGGCGTCGTCACCGAGCTGCTGGCCCGCGTCCGCGCCGTGTCGGGCGCGATGGAGGCGCAGATGGCCACCGTGGCGGGCATCCTCGCCTCGATCGACGAGACCGCCGTCTCCTCGCGCGAGATCGCGGCGCTGATCGCGACGATCAGCCTGCAGGTGGGGCGGCTGGCCGGCGAGGCCGAGGAAGCCGGGCGCCAGGCGGCGCTGACCCGCGCGGCGCTCGGCCGGATCGAAGAGGCGACGGGACATATCATGACGGGAGCAGGGCAATGAGCGGGGTAACGCGGCGTTCGGTAGTGGCGGGCGGCATGGCGCTGGCGGCGGCGCCGCTGGTGGCCCGTGCGACTCCGGTGAGCATGGTGGTCGATGCGCCTGCGGGCCGCTTCCTCAGCATGGGCCATTCCGAAGACCAGGGCGGTCCCTGGGCATTTCTGGGGATCCGCTACGGCGTGGCCGATCGCTTCCGCGCCCCGCGCCGGGCCGCGCGCGTGACCGATTTCCGTGCCGATACGTTCGGCCCGATCTGCCCGCAGGGCAGGGGCGACCAGCGTGCTTCCGAGGACTGCCTGTTCCTCAACATCTGGACGCCCGCCCCCAGTGACACGGCGAAGCGCCCGGTGATGCTCTACATCCATGGCGGGGCCTATTCGAACGGCACCGTCACCGTGCCGCTGAACGATGGCGCGACGCTGGCGGCGGCCGAGGATGTGGTGGTTGTGACGGTGAACCACCGGCTCAACGCGCTCGGCTATCTCTATCTCGCCCGCTTCGATCCGCGCTTCGCCGACAGCGGCAATCTCGGCCAGCTCGACCTGATCCTGGCGCTGCAATGGGTGCGGGACAATATCGCGGCATTCGGCGGCGATCCCCGCCGGGTCTTCGTGTTCGGCCAGTCGGGCGGCGGCGCCAAGATCGCGACGCTGATGGGCATGCCGGCGGCCAGAGGGCTGTTCCATTCGGCGGCGACGATGAGCGGGCAGCAGGTGACCGCGTCGGGCCCGCTCAACGCGACGAAGCGGGCCCAGGCCTATCTCGCGCGGCTGGGCGTGCGGGAAGGCGACCTCCAGCCCCTGCTCGACATGCCGGTCGAGAAGCTGGTCGATGCGCTGGACGCGACCGACCCGATCCTGGGCGGCGGCGTCTATTTCGGGCCGGTGCTCGACATGAAGTGGCTCACCCGCCACCCCTTCTGGCCCGACGCCAATCCGCAGAGCCTGGCGATCCCGATGATCCTGGGCAACACGCATGACGAGACACGGGCCTTCATCGATCCCAATTCGGAGAAGGTGCGGGGGCTGACCTGGGACAATGTGGCCGCGCGCATGGCGCCCGAGCTGCGCATGGACCTGCTGCCCGAATGGGTGGTCGCCCAATATCGCGCGCGCTTCCCGGGCGACACGCCCGAGCAGCTCTTCTACCGCGCCACCACCGCCGGCCGGAGCTGGCCGGGCCAATGGCTCGAGGCGGATGCGCGGGCGGCGGCGGGGGCCAGGGCGACCTGGGTCTATCAGGTCGACTACCAGTCGCCGACCCGGCCCGAGCGCGGCGCGCCGCACACTATGGATATAGCGCTGGCCTTTGGCACGCTCGATGCGCCGGGATCCTATACCGGTACCGGGCCGGCGGCGCGGAAGCTGAGCGGGCAGGTGATGGGCGCCTTCGCTTCGCTCGCGCGCACCGGCCGGCCGGCGGCGGCGGGCCTGCCCGCCTGGGCGCCCTATACCTTGCCCGGCCGCGCGACGATGCTGTTCGACGCGCCCAGCCGCCTGGCCGGCGATCCGCGCAAATGGGAGCGCGAGCTGTGGAGCCGGGTGCCGTACATCCAGCCGGGCAGTTGAGGCGATAGCTGACACCGGTGGCCAATCCGCGGCGCCGACCAAGCCGATAATATCGTATCGCTTTGTCCTGCAAGCCATTATGTTCGCGGGATGGAGAGAACCGGAAAGCCCACGATCAACGACGTCGCCCGTATCGCCGGCGTCTCGAAGAAAACCGTCAGCCGGGTGATCAATCGCTCGCCGCTGCTCAATGGAGACACGCGCGCGAAGGTCGAGCAGGTGATCAGCGAGCTGGGCTATGTCCCCAATGTCCAGGCGCGCGCGCTGGCGCTGCGCCGCAACTTCCTGATCGGCCTGATCCACGACAATCCCAACGCGCAGATGGTGATGAACGTGCAGGCGGGCATGCTCGAGGCGATGCGCGACACCGAGTTCGAGCTGATCGTCCGCCCGATCGACCGGGGCAGCTCGACCATGCTCGAGGATGTGCGCAACTTCCTCGAGCGCCAGCGGCTCTATGGCGTGATGTTCCTGCCGCCCGTCTCCGAGAACGAGATGGTGGCGGAGCTCTGCCGCGAGCTCGGCATCCGCTATGTCCGCATGGGATCGGCGACGCTGGACGCGTCCGAGCACATGGTCGCCTCGAACGATTGCGACGTGGTGACCGAGGCGGTGAACCACCTGATCTCGCTCGGCCATCGCCGCATCGGCCTGATCGCCGGCCCGCACGGCTTCCGCTCCGCGCGCGAGCGCCGCAAGGGCTTCGAGAACGCGCTGGAAGAGGCGGGGATCAAGCTGCCGCGCAGCCTGATCGCCGACGGCAACTACACGTTCGAGACCGGGCTGGCCGCCGCCGACCGGCTGCTCGACCTGTCGCCGCGCCCCACCGCGATCTTCGCCTCGAACGACGAGATGGCTGCCGCCACCCTCCACGCCGCGCGCCGCCGGGGCATGAGCGTGCCCGAGGATCTGTCGATCGTCGGCTTCGACGACACCGCCATCGCCTCGCACATCTGGCCGCCGCTCACCACGGTGCACTGGCCGATCATCTCGATGGCGCGCTCGGCCGCGCTGAAGCTGCTGGCGGACTTTTTCGGCGACGACGGCAATGCCGTGGAGGAGCCGTCGCTCTTCCCCTCGACGCTGATCCACCGCGCCTCGGTCGCGCCGCCGCGCGAGGGCTAGGTTCAAGACCCCGCCCAATCGGCGAACCCGGCCATCCCCGCATATTCTCCACCGTCGTCCCCGCTATCCCTTCCTCCATCCCCCGCTATGCCTTCCTCGTCATCCCCGCGCAGGCGGGGATCCAGGGCCAACAGCAAGGCGTGCGAGGCTCGCCTTGCCGTTTCCGGCAAGCGCCCGCGTGATTGCTTCGATCATCCCGAGCTACCCTGGATCCCCGCCTGCGCGGGGATGACGGTGGAGAATATGCGGGGATGACGGTGGAGAAGGTGCGGGGTGACGGTGGAGGAGGTGCGGGATGACGGCTGAGAAGGTGCGGAAGGAGCCATTGCCCGCGGGCAACAGGCCAGCGCGCGGAACCGGCGCGCAAAACCTCCCCGAAAACCCACGCGGCACGGCGGCATTTCCCCGATGTTGCTGAAATGCCGCAATCGCCCGATTGTGACATTTTGTTCAATGACACCGGTTGACATGCGTGGATGGTAGCGCGATCAATAGGGTGAACAAGCGTGGCTGAATACGCTTGCGCCCAAGTGGACGAGAAGATCCGCAAGAGGGGCGTGGGAGGGGGCAAGTCGCGACATGGCTGGATCTTGCGGAGCGGCTCGCGTCGTTTTCCGCAATGCTGCGTCGCACCCTGATTCCAGGCTCCGCCGGGCGCATCGACTCATGCTTGTCGATGAGAAGACTTTGGGGGAGGAATTCATGCTTTCTATCGCTGACACCCTTGCCGCGCGCCGTTCGGCGCTGCGCGGCACGACGGCGCTGGGCGCGCTCGGCATGGCGCTGCTGATGGCAGCGCCGGCCTGGGCGCAGACCGCCGAGGCCGCCGCCGCGGTCGCCGCCACCGTCGCGCAGGACGATCCGCAGGCCGCGCCGCAGGACCAGACCGAAAGCGGCGACCTGATCGTTGTTACCGGTTTCCGCGCCTCGCTGGCCAGCTCGGTCAACATCAAGCGCAATTCGAACCAGATCGTCGACGCGATCACCGCCGAGGACATTGCCGACTTCCCGGACGCCAATCTGGCGGAATCGATCCAGCGCCTGCCCGGCGTCTCGATCGATCGCGACAATGGCGAGGGCCGCACGATCACTGTGCGCGGCCTGGGCGGCGACTTCCAGATGGTCCGCCTGAACGGTGCCGATGCCCAGAACATCTCGGGCGGCAACCAGTCCGATTCCGGCGCTAACCGTTCGCGCGGCTTCGATTTCAACACCTTCGCCTCCGAACTGTTCGGCGGCATCAAGGTGACCAAGTCGACCGCGGCGGAGAATGACGAAGGGTCGCTCGGCGCGATCATCGACCTCACCACCGGCCGCCCGCTCGCCTACAAGAAGAACCGCTTCGCCGTGGGTGCCGAGGCCGAGTATCGCGAGAACGGCAAGAAGTGGAACCCGCGCTTCACCGGCCTCGCCTCGGTGCGGGTGACGGACAATTTCGGCATCCTCGTCTCGGGCGCGTACCAGAAGCAGGAACAGCAGATCGACGCCTATCGCCGCAACATCGGCGTGTTCGAATATGCCTATCGCAACTCGCAGATCGCCGGCGTCACCCCGAACGTGTTCGGCTTCGCGCGCCCGAGCAACCAGGGCACCGGCGCCACCTTCGGCTCGGATCCGGCGGCCTATGCGCTGGTCACGCCGACCACGATCATCCCGGGCCTGCCCTCGGTCGGCCGCCAATATCTGGACTATGAGCGGATCGGCGCCACCGCGACGATGCAGTGGAAGCCGGGCCCGGGCACCGAGATCACGCTGGACGGCGTGTTCTCGCGCTACGACCAGAACAGCAACAACACCGGCATCACGCCGATCGGCCTCAACCGCAACGGCACCAATGCGCGCGTGGTGGGGACGGGCGCGAACGGGCTGCGCGCGATCGGCACCGCCAATGGCTATGCCGACCGTGTCGCGCTCTATGCGAACTGCGTGCCCAGCGCGATCATCGACTGCAATGGCGACCAGCCGGGCAACGGCGTGGGCCAGGCGCCGCTGGCCGGCTATTTCAACAGCCTCAACCCGAACAACCTCAATCCGTTCGACTATTACAACAACCCCGCCTCGCCGGGCTATGTCGCGACCGCCAACCAGATCGGCTATTACAACGAGCTGCTCGGCCGCCCGAACACCAAGATCCGCGAGGCGCATGTCAACAGCGCCGGCCAGGCCGATTATCTGGTCCTCGACGATGTGGACTGGCGCAGCTTCGCCGATACCCAGTTCGGCCGCACCGACTTCAAGCAGGTGACGCTGAACGTCCATCAGGAGCTCGCGCCGGGCTTCTATGCCGATGCGACCGGCGGCTGGTCGAAATCGCAGTTCCGCGCCTATGGCCTGCTCGCCGAGTTCAACGCGATCGACCAGGACGGCTATACCTTCGACGAGCGCGCCGGCGGCAAGATGCCGGTGTTCAAGCCCGGCTTCGACGTGGCGAACCCGAACAGCTGGACGCTGGTGAAGGGCCTGTCGACGATCCGCTACTTCACCAACACCGTGGACAATGAGTTCAAGGTGGCGCGGGTGAACTTCACCTATGAAGCGCTGCCCGAGATGTCGATCCGCTTCGGCGGGACCGCCAAGCAGTTCGCCTATTCGGGCGACCAGGGCCGCCGCAACCAGTCGATCGAGGCGATCAACCCGACGCTGGCCGAGGCGCGGCTCAACATCACCGATCTCGGCCAGACGATCGGCTTCGGCCAGGGGCTGAACGTGTCGCAGGGCACGCCGACCAGCTATTATGCGCCCGATATCAAGAAGTTCATCAATCAGTTCGGCATCAACTGCAACTGCGTGAACAAATGGGGCGATTTCCGCGCCGTGGTCGACGGGCGCCAGCGCTCCGGGGTGAGCGAGAACGACGTGTCGGCCTATTTCCAGGTCGACTACAACGTCAACCTGCTCGGCCGGCCGCTGCGCGGCAATATCGGCATGCGCGTCGCCAATACCCGGGTCTCGGGCTCGGGCAATGTCGGCGGCGCCGACGGCGTGGCGGGCCTCGGGGTGACCGCGAAGAACGAATATTGGGACTGGCTGCCCGCGATGAACGCGAACTGGGAAGTCGCCGACAATTTCCTCGTCCGCTTCGCCGCGTCCAAGGTGATGTCGCGGCCGCAGCTCGCCAGCCTGACGCCGGGCACCACGGCCTTCACCACCAGCCTGAACGCGAACGGCACGGCGCCGACGCTGACGGTGGGCAATCCCTATCTCAACCCGTTCCGCGCGACCAATCTCGACCTGAGCCTCGAGAAATATTTCGCGCATAACGGCCTGATCGCGGTGAACCTGTTCAGGAAGAACATCGACACCTTCCCGCAGCAGGTGGCGCTCGAGGCGCCGCTGTCGGCGGTGTTCGAGCCCGAGGTGTACCAGCAGGTGCTGACCTTCATCACCAACCCCGCGCTGCTCAGCTACACCACGGCCGGCGGCACCTGGGGCATCCGCCAGTTCAAGGATGCGCCCGGCGGCCATATCCAGGGCGTGGAAGTCAATCTGCAGACCGACTTCTTCTTCCTGCCCGGCTTCCTGAAGCATTTCGGCGTGATCGCGAACTACACGCACATCGATTCGAGCCTGAGCTATCTGACGGGCACGGCGCTGAGCACCAGCCAGACGGTGTCGGGCACCGCGGTGAACAGCTATGCCGAGGGGCCGTTCCTCAACACGTCGCCGGACGCGTTCAACGCGACGCTCTATTACGAGGACAGCAAGTTCTCGGCCCGCGTCTCGGGCGCGTGGCGGGCGCGCTACGTGAACCGTTTCCCGCTGGCGACGGGCACCTGCTCGGTAGGCACCACCACGGTCGGCGGCGGCCCCTGCAACTCGCCGGTGTTCGCGGACTTCGGCTATAACGAGAACCAGCTGAACATCGACTTCGCCATGTCCTATGCGGTGACCAAGTTCGCCAAGCTGTCGCTCGAGGGCCGCAACATGACCAACGCGCCGCAATATCGCACGATGTACGCGGCCAATCCGGTCAGCCAGACCTATGCCAGCACCGGGCGGATCATCACCGCCGGCCTGCGCATGAGCTTCTGATCCGCTGGGGGAGGGGGCGGCGATCCGCCCCCTTTCCGGCCGGCCGGCGCCGCGCGGTTCGCGCCTATCTCCCCGCCCTTTCGGGGAGGGGGCGCCGCTTCAAATCTCCACCTGGCTCCCCAGCTCGACCACGCGGTTGGTGGGGAGCTTGAAGAACTCCATCGCGCTCTCGGCGTTGCGGACCATCAGGGCGAACAGCTTCTCGCGCCAGATCGCCATGCCCGGCCGGGACGAAGCGATCAGCGTCTGCCGGGCGAGGAAATAGCTCGTCTCCATCGCCTTGAACTTGTCGCCCACGGCTTCGCCCAGCGCATGGAGCGCGGCGGGAATGTCGATCTCGTCCATGAAGCCGTAATGGAGGACGATCCGGTAGAATCCCTCGCCGAGCGGCTTCACTTCGGCACGGGCCGCGGGGGCGACATGCGGCACCTGCTCGATCGCCACGGTGAGGATCACCACGCGATCGTGCAGCACCTTGTTGTGCTTGAGGTTGTGGAGCAGCGCGGGCGGAATGTCGTCGGTGCTGGCAAGGAACACGGCGGTGCCCGGGACGCGCTGCACCGAATGGCCGGCGGACTGGATGAAGATCTGGATCGGCATCGCCCCTTCGTGCAGCCGCGCGCGGACCAGCCGGCGCCCGCTCGCCCAGGTGGTGAGCAGGATGAAGACGATCGCCGCCACCAGCAGCGGGAACCAGCCGCCATCGGGGATCTTGGTGACGTTCGAGGCGAAATAGAGCCCGTCGATGAGCAGGAAGCCGCCGGTGACCAGCCCGGCCACGACCGGCGGCCATTTCCACACCGCGAAGGTGAGCACGCCCAGCATGCAGGCGGTGATGAACATCGTGCCGGTCACCGCGATGCCATAGGCGGCGGCGAGATTGCTCGAGCTGCGGAAGCCGAGGACGAGCAGGATCACCATGATCAGCAGCAGCCAGTTGGTGAGCGGGACATAGATCTGCCCCGCCGCCTTGGCGCTGGTATGGCGGATGCGCAGGCGCGGAAGGAAGCCGAGCTGCACCGCCTGCTGCGTCACCGAAAAGGCGCCGGAGATCACCGCCTGGCTGGCGATCACCGTCGCCATGGTGGCGAGGATGACGAGGGGGAGGCGGGCCCATTCGGGCGCCAGCAGGAAGAACGGGTTCTCCACCGCGGCGGGGTTGCTCAGCAGCAGCGCCGACTGGCCGAGATAGTTGAGCATCAGGCAGGGGAAGGCGATGTAGAGCCAGGAGACCATGATCGCCTTGCGCCCGAAATGGCCCATATCGGCATAGAGCGCCTCGGCTCCGGTCACCGCCAGCACCACCGATCCCAGCGCCAGGAAGGCAAGCATGGGATCGAGCAGGAAGAAGTTGAGCGCGTACCAGGGATTGAGCGCCCAGAGGATGTCCGGGCTCCGCGCGATCCCGGACACGCCGAGCACCGCGATCACCGCGAAATAGAAGACCATCACCGGGCCGAACAGCCGGCCGACCCGCGCGGTGCCGCGCGACTGGATCATGAAGAGGCCGATCAGGATGGCGATGCTGATCGGCAGCACCAGCTGCGACAGCGAGTCCTCGACCGTGGCGAGCCCCTCCACCGCCGACAGCACCGACACCGCCGGCGTGATGATCGCGTCGCCATAGAAGAGCGCGGTGGCGATCACGCCCAGGATCGTCACCCAGGGCGTCCAGCGCGTCTCGCCCAGCTTGCGCGTGATCAGCGCCAGCAGCGCCAGGCTGCCGCCTTCGCCCTTGTTGTCCGCGCGCAGGATGATGACGACATATTTGAGCGTCACCACCAGCACCATCGTCCAGAAGACCAGCGAGAGCACGCCGAAGATATGCTCCCGGTCCACCGCCAGCGGATGATGGCCGATGAAGCTTTCCTTGAGCGAATAGAGCGGCGAGGTGCCGATATCGCCGAACACCACGCCGATGGCGCCGACGGCAAGCGTGCCGAGCCGATCCTGATGGCCGTGCGAGGGGCCGGTTTCGGCGGTCTGCGTCGCGTTCAAGGCGGGCCTTTCCCTGCCGGCTCCCCCTTCGGCGCCGTCGAGCCCGCCTAGTATTCAGAGGTTTCGGCCGCTGCCAACGATTTTATGGAATCTTTATGCGGGGGCCGAACTTCCCCGTGGAACCTTAACTGGCCGCCGCCCCACATCGCTGCTCACGACATCCTGTTCGGAGGTTCATCGTGGGTGCGTTTCTGCATCGTCTGGAAAGCGGCGCCGGAGGCTGGCCGGCACAGGCCGGGCTGCGGCTGGGCGGCGCGCTGCTGCTTGGCGGCTGCGCGCTGGCGGTGTCGGCGCTCGCCGTCTCGATCCACCATGCGCCGCTGCACAATGCCGATCCCGCCGAATTCGGCGAGGCCGTGCTTTCCGTCATCGCCTGGGCGCTGGGCTGGGCGCTGCTGATCGAGGGGCCGGGCCTGTTCCGGCTGATCCCCGTGCCGCCCGGGCACATCCGGTTCGACAATGGGCGCCATGATCGCCGCCAATAGGGGAACAAGACCATGAACGACCTGATCTGGCTGGGAGCGCTCGCCGGGCTCTTCCTGCTCACGCTCGCCTGCGTCCGCCTCTGCGACCAGGCCTGAGGAGAACGCCATGCCGCTGCCGCTCGCGCTCGCCGGGCTCACCGCCCTGGGCCTGCTCATCTACCTCGTGGCCGTGCTCGTCCGGCCCGAGCGCTTCTGATCGGACTTCATCATGACCGTGCAAGGCTGGACGCTGATCCTCGTCTTCCTGCTGCTCCTCGTCGCGCTCGCCAAGCCGATGGGGAGCTGGCTCTTCGCCATCTATGAAGGGCGGCGCACGCCGCTCCATGCCGTGCTCGGCCCGGTCGAGCGCGGCTTCTACAGGCTCGCCGGCGTCGATCCGCACGCCGAGCAGGGCTGGCGCCGCTATGCGCTGCACATGCTGGCGTTCCAGCTGGCGACCTTCGCCTTCACCTATTGCATCCTGCGCTTCCAGGACCTGCTGCCGCTCAATCCGCGCGGGCTGCCGGGCCAGTCGCCCGACCTTGCCTTCAACACGGCGGTGAGCTTCACCACCAACACCAACTGGCAGAGCTATTCGGGCGAGAGCCTGTCGATCCTCAGCCAGATGCTCGGCCTCACCATCCATAATTTCCTGTCGGCGGCGACCGGCATCGCCATCGCCTTCGCGCTGTTCCGCGGCTTCGCGCGGCGCCAGGCGAGCGGCATCGGCAATTTCTGGGCCGACATGACCCGGGTGACGCTCTACGTGCTGCTGCCCGCGTGCATCGTCTATGCGCTGTTCCTGATCGCCAGCGGCGTGCCGCAGACCTTCCTGTCCTCGGTCGACGCGACCACGCTGGAGGGCGCGCGCCAGACGATCCTGCTCGGGCCCGTCGCCTCGCAGGAAGCGATCAAGATGCTCGGCACCAATGGCGGCGGCTTCTTCAACGCCAATTCGGCGCATCCGTTCGAGAATCCGGGCGCGCTCACCAATTTCGTCCAGATGCTGTCGATCCTGCTGATCGGCGCCGGCCTGACCCACAGCTTCGGCCGGGCGGTGGGGAATCCGCGCCAGGGCTGGGCAATCCTCGCCGCGATGCTGGTCATGTTCGTCGCCGGCACCACCATGAGCTATTGGCAGGAAGCCGCGGGCAATCCGGCGCTCCATCATCTCGGCCTTGCCGGGGGCAGCATGGAGGGCAAGGAAGTCCGCTTCGGCATCGCCGCCAGCGCCCTGTTCAGCGTGGTGACCACCGCGGCCTCGTGCGGCGCGGTCAATGCGATGCACGACAGCCTGACGCCGCTCGGCGGCATGATCCCGCTGTTCAACATGCAGCTCGGCGAAGTCGTGATCGGCGGCGTCGGCGCGGGCATCTACGGCTTCCTGCTCTTCGCCATCCTCGCGGTGTTCGTCGCCGGGCTGATGGTGGGCCGCACGCCCGAATATGTCGGCAAGAAGATCGAGAGCCGCGAGGTCAAGCTCGCCGTCCTCGCCATCGCGGTGCTGCCGCTGATGATCCTGGGCGGCACCGCGCTGGCCTCGGCGCTGCCGGCGGGCCTGGCCGGGCCGCTCAACAAGGGGCCGCATGGCTTCACCGAGATCCTCTACGCCTTCACTTCGGCCACCGCGAACAATGGCTCGGCCTTTGGCGGCCTGAGCGCGAACACGCCCTTCTACAACGGCATGCTCGCCGTCGCGATGTGGGTGGGCCGCTTCTTCATCATCGTGCCCGCGCTCGCCATCGCCGGCAGCCTGGCCGCGAAGAAGGTGCATCCGGAGAGCGCGGGCTCGTTCCCGACCACCGGCCTGCTCTGGGTCGGCCTGCTCGTCGGCATCGTCCTGATCCTGGGCGGGCTCACCTTCCTGCCCAGCCTCGCGCTCGGTCCCATCGCCGATCATCTCGCGATGATCCACGGCCAGCTCTTCTGAGGTCCCTTGCCATGACGACCGCAACCCTGTTCACGCCCGCCCTGATCGGCCCTGCCATCGGCGACGCGTTCGCGAAGCTCGATCCGCGCCAGCTGGTGAAGAACCCCGTGCTCTTCACCACCGCGGTGGTCGCGCTGCTGCTCACCGTGCTGCTGTTCCTCGGCGGCACCAGCCTGTCCCTGTCCTTCCAGATCCAGCTGATCGTCTGGCTGTGGCTCACCGTGCTGTTCGGCACCTTTGCCGAGGCGCTGGCCGAGGGGCGGGGCCGCGCCCAGGCCGCGTCGCTGCGCGCCACCAAGTCGGAGCTCAGCGCGCGACTGCCCAGCGGCAGGGTCGTCCCGGCCTCGCAGCTGAAGAGGGGCGACATCGTCCTGGTCGAGACCGGCGACCTGATCCCGGCCGATGGCGAGGTGATCGAGGGCGTCGCCTCGGTCAACGAAAGCGCGATCACCGGCGAGAGCGCGCCGGTGATCCGCGAGGCGGGCGGCGACCGTTCGGCGGTGACCGCCGGCACCCGCGTGATCTCGGACCGGATCAAGGTGCGCGTCACCCAGGAGCCGGGCCAGGGTTTCCTCGACCGGATGATCGCGCTGGTGGAGGGAGCCGAGCGCCAGAAGACTCCGAACGAGATCGCGCTGACCATCCTGCTCGTCGGCCTGACGATCATCTTCCTGATCGCCGTCTCGACCATTCCGAGCTTCGCCGCCTATGCGGGCGGCCAGGTGCCGGTGGCGATCCTGGCGGCGCTGCTGATCACGCTGATCCCGACCACGATCGCGGCCTTGCTCTCGGCGATCGGCATCGCGGGGATGGACCGGCTGGTACGCTTCAACGTGCTTGCCAAATCGGGCCGCGCGGTGGAGGCGGCGGGCGATATCGACGTGCTGCTGCTCGACAAGACCGGCACCATCACCATCGGCGACCGCGCCGCGAGCGAGTTCCGCCCGCTCGGCGGCGTCACCACCGACGAGCTGGCGCGCGCCGCCCTGCTCGCCAGCCTGGCCGACGAGACGCCCGAGGGCCGCTCGATCGTGGCGCTCGCCCAGGGCAGATATGCGGTGGAGATCCGCAGCCTGCCCAAGACCGCCGAGGTCATTCCCTTCACTGCCCAGACGCGCATCTCGGGCGTCCGCATCGGCACCACGCTGATCCAGAAGGGCGCGGTCGACGCGGTGCTGCGCGCCAATCCCGGCCTGGGCGAGACGGCGGCGGGCGGCGACCTGCGCCGCATCGCCGAGGAGATCGCGCGCCAGGGCCAGACTCCGCTGGCGGTGGCCGAGGATGGCCGGCTGTTCGGCGTGATCGCGCTCAAGGACGTGGTCAAGGCCGGGGTGCGCGAGCGGTTCGGCGAGCTGCGCCGGATGGGCATCCGCACCGTGATGATCACCGGCGACAATCCGCTGACCGCCGCGGCGATCGCGGCCGAGGCCGGGGTGGATGATTTCCTCGCCGAAGCCACGCCGGAGGACAAGCTCGCGCTGATCCGCAAGGAGCAGCAGGGCGGCCGCCTGGTGGCGATGTGCGGCGACGGCACCAACGATGCGCCGGCGCTCGCCCAGTCCGATGTGGGCGTGGCGATGAATACCGGCACCCAGGCCGCGCGCGAGGCGGGCAACATGGTCGATCTCGACAGCGATCCGACCAAGCTCATCGAGATCGTCGGCCTGGGCAAGCAGCTGCTGATGACGCGCGGGGCGCTGACCACCTTCTCGGTCGCCAACGACATCGCGAAATATTTCGCGATCATCCCGGCGATGTTCGTCGCGCTCTATCCGTCGCTCGGCGTGCTCAACGTGATGGAGCTGGCGAGCCCGCAGAGCGCGATCCTCTCCGCGATCATCTTCAACGCGCTGATCATCCCGGCGCTGGTGCCGCTGGCGCTCAAGGGCGTGAAATATCGCCCGATCGGGGCGGGGCCGCTGCTGGCCCGCAACCTGGCGATCTACGGCCTGGGCGGCGTGCTGGCGCCGTTCGCGGGGATCAAGCTGATCGACCTGGTCGTGGCGGGGCTGGGGCTGGCGTGACGAGGCAGGCCCCTCCCGCGGAGAGGCTTCAGAAGGAAGAAGAAATGCTCAAGGATCTCACTACCGCTCTTCGTCCGGCGCTCGTCCTGACGATCCTGTTCGCCGCCCTGCTCGGGCTCGCCTATCCGGCGGCGCTCACCGGCATCGGCCAGCTCGCCTTCCCGCACCAGGCGAATGGCAGCCTGATCGTCGAGGACGGCCGGGTGCGCGGCTCCGAGCTGCTCGGCCAGGGTTTCGCCGGTCCCCGCTATTTCCACGGCCGGCCCTCGGCCGCCGGCACCAATGGCTATGACCCCACCGCTTCGTCCGGCTCCAACCTGGGGCCGACCGCGCAGGCGCTCGTCGATCGCGTCGCCAAGGACGTCGCCGCCAACCGTTCCGCACCAGGAAATTCGGTTCCCGCCGATCTGGTGACCACCTCCGCCTCGGGGCTCGACCCTGACATCAGCCCCGAGGCGGCCTTTTTCCAGGTGGCCCGCGTCGCCGGGGCGCGGGGGCTGAGCGCCGGCAAGGTGCGCGCGATCGTCGCCGGGCATGTCGAGCAGCCGCTGCTCGGCTTCCTGGGCGAGCCGCGCGTCAACGTGCTTGCGCTCAATCGCGATCTCGACAAGCAGGCGGCGCAGGGCGCAAAAGCCGCCGAGTGAGCGACGACGACCAGCGACCCGATCCCGACGCCCTGCTGCGCGCCGCCGCGCAGGAGGGCTTCGGCCGCCTGAAGGTATTCCTCGGCGCCGCCCCCGGGGTGGGCAAGACCTATGAGATGCTCACCGAAGCCGCGGCGCGGCGCAAGGCGGGCATCGACGTCGTCATCGGCGTGGTCGAGACGCATGGCCGCGTCGAGACCGAGGCGCTGGTCCAGGGGCTGGAGATCGTGCCGCGCCGTCCGGTCGCCTATCATGGCCGCACCATCGCCGAGATGGACATCGACGCCATCCTGGCCCGCGCGCCGCAGCTGGTGCTGGTCGACGAGCTTGCCCACACCAACGCGCCGGGCAGCCGCCACGACAAGCGCTACCAGGACATCGAGGAGCTGCTCGCGGCGGGGATCGACGTCTATTCCACCGTCAACATCCAGCATATCGAGAGCCTGAACGATGTCGTCGCCTCCTTCACCAAGGTGCGGGTGCGCGAGACCGTACCGGACCGCGTGCTCGAGGCGGCGGACCTCGAGATCGTCGACCTGCCGCCCGACGAGCTGATCGAGCGGTTGCGCGAAGGCAAGGTCTATGTCCCCGAGGAAGCGACGCGGGCGCTGGGGCATTTCTTCTCCAAGTCGAACCTGACCGCCCTGCGCGAGCTGGCGTTGCGCCGCGCCGCCCAGGCGGTCGACGCGCAGATGCTCGACTATCTGCGCACCCATGCGCTGGCCGGCACCTGGGCGGCCAGCGAGCGGCTGGTGGTGGCGGTGAGCGAGCTGCCCGGCTCGGCCGAGCTGGTCCGCGCCGCCAAGCGCGTCGCCGACGGGCTGCGCGCGCCCTGGACGGCGGTGCACATCGAAACGCCGCGCACCGCCCGGCTCAGCGACGCGGAAAATGCCCAGATCGCCGCGACGCTCCATCTCGCCAGCCAGCTCGGCGGGCAGGTGGCGACGGTGCCGGCGGAATCGGTGCTGGAGGGCCTCAAGCGCTTCACCGCCGAGGCGCGCGCCACCCAGCTCATCGTCGGCAAGTCGGCGCGCTCGCGCTGGTTCGAGCTGCGGCACGGCTCGGTGGTGGACCGGCTGGTGCGCGAGACGCCGGGCATCGCGGTGCACGTGCTGCCGATGCTCGAAGCGCCCGCGCCCGGCCGCCACCACCGCCCGCGCGGCCGCTGGGGCTCCCCGGCCGACTATATCGTCTCGCTCGGCCTGGTCGTCGCAGTCACGGTGCTGGGGGCGACGATCTTCTCGCTCGGCAACATCACCAATATCGGGCTGCTCTACCTGTTGCCGGTGATGGTCGCGGCGACGCGCTACGGCGTGCGCCCGGGCGTGGTGACCGGGCTGGTCTCGTCGCTCGCCTATAATTTCTTCTTCATCCCGCCGACCCGGACCTTCACCATCCAGGACCCGCAGAACATCATCACCGTGCTGGTGCTGATGGGGGTGGCGGTGGTCTCCAGCCAGCTCGCGGCGCGCGTGCGGGCACAGGCGGAGCTGGCCCAGCGCAGCGCAGCGCAGAACAGCACGCTGGCGGGCTTCGCGCGGCTGCTGACGGGGGTGAGCACGCAGGAGGATCTCGGCCAGACGCTCTGCGCCGAGGTCGCCCGGCTGCTCGACGTGAGCGCGGTGCTGCTGCTGCCCGAGCACGGCCAGCTCGGGCTGCGCGCGGCCTATCCGCCGGAGGACCGGCTCGAGATGATCGAGCAGGCGGCGGCGCAATGGTCGTTCGACCACAACAGCCCCGCCGGGCGCGGCTCGGACACGCTCACCGCTTCGGAATGGCTGTTCCATCCGCTCGCGGCGGGCGGGCGGGCGCTAGGAGTGTTGGGCGTGGCGCGGATCGATGCGGGCAATCCGCTGCGCTCGGACCAGCTGCCGCTGCTGCTCAGCCTGCTCGACCAGGCCGCGCTCGCCTTTGAGCGGATCGCGCTGGAGAGCGAGATGGCGATGGTGACCCAGCTGAAGGAGCGCGACCGGCTGCGCGCAGCGCTGCTCTCCTCGGTGAGCCACGACCTGCGCACGCCGCTCACCACCATCCTCGGCATGCTGGGCGAGATGCGGCCGGCGGGCGAGGGGCAGGAGGAGCAGCTGTCCGCCGCCCGCGCCGAGGCGGAACGGCTCAACCGCTTCGTCGCCAACCTGCTCGACATGGTGCGGATCGAAGCGGGCGCGCTCCACCAGTCGATCGAGCCGGTCGACCTAGCCGAGGCTGTCGCCGCCGCCGTGCACGACCTGCGGCGGGTGCTGGAGGATCATCCGGTGCGGCTCGACGTGCCGCCCGAGCTCCCCTTCGCCTCGGTCGATCCGCAGCTGTTCCACCATTGCCTGATCAACCTGATCGAGAATGCCGGAAAATATGGCGATCCGGGCTCGTCGATCACGCTTACCGCGCGCCGCCAGCCGGGCAGCATGACGCTGAGCGTGATGGACGAGGGCCCCGGCCTGCCGCCGGGCGACGAGGCGCGGATCTTCGAGACCTTCACCCGGATCGAGGGATCGGACCGCAAGGGAGGCACCGGGCTCGGCCTCGCCATCGTGAAGGGATTTGCCGAGGCGATGGGGCTGAGTGTCTCCGCGGCGAACCGCACCGACCGGGCCGGGGCGATCTTCACCATCCGCTTCCCGGAAGCCTTGCTACGGAAAGGAAATGCAGGCGAATGAGCCAGCAGGCGAAAATTCTGGTGGTGGACGACGAGCCGGCGATCCGCCGTCTGCTCGGCGCGGGGCTGGCGCGCGCGGGCTACCGCGTGGTCGAGGCGGCGAGCGCCCGCGACGCGCTGAGCGCCATGCAGATCGACAAGCCCGAGGCGGTGCTGCTCGATCTCGGCCTGCCCGATCGCGACGGGCTTGAGCTGGTGCCGCTGCTCAAGGCGGCGGGCGCGTCCGTGATCGTCGTCTCCGCGCGCGACGCGACCGAGCAGAAGGTCACCGCGCTCGACCTGGGCGCGGACGACTATGTGACCAAGCCGTTCGATACCGAGGAAGTGCTCGCCCGCGTCCGCACCGCGCTGCGCCATCGCCTTTCGGTGGAGGCCGAGATGCCGGTGGTGCGGATCGATGCGATCGAGATCGACCTGGGCGCAAGGCTGGTCCGCAGGGCCGGCGAGGAGGTGCATCTGACGCCCAAGGAGTTCGGCTTTCTCGCCGAGCTCGCCAAGCATCCCGGGCGGGTGGTGACTCATGCCCAGCTGCTGCGCACCGTCTGGGGCCCGGGCCACGAGCATGACGTCGAATATCTCCGCGTCGCCGCGCGCGGCGTCCGCCGCAAGCTGGAGGGCGATGCGGCGGCTCCTTCGGTGATCCGCAACGAGCCGGGGGTGGGCTATCGCCTGATGGCCTGAGCCCGAAGCCGGGATCAGCGCTCCCAGGGCGCCTTTCGAGCCCTATTCCGGCACATAGACGAGATCGCCGCTGGGCAGGCGATAGGTAACGCCCGCCTTCATGCCGCCGCCATCGCCCATGCGATCGGATGCGGTATAGCGTTCGAGCTTCTCGCCGTCCTTGACCGTGATCGTCATGTCCTTCCTGCCCGGATTCTCGACCACCACCACCTGTCTGGACTGGAAGGGGTTGAGCGGGTTGCGCGCGATCAGCACCATCAGCACGGCGGTGATCACGAGGAACAGGTCGACCAGATTGACGACCGAGAGGATCGGATCGTCATTCTCATCGTCTTCGATGAAACGCATCAGGCGGCTCCCGTCTCGATCGCGCGCAGTTCCTCGAGGAGCCAGCGGCGGCGGATGGTATAGATGAAGAAGGTGATCGACGCGGCGACCAGCGCGAGGATCACCGAGGAGAAGGCCACCACGAGATTCTCGCCCACCGCCCGGTTGTTGTTGCTTCCGAGCGCGAGCAGCGCCGGGCCCATCGGGATCATCGTGGCGACCAGGCCCAGCATCGGCGCCGCGCGCGACACGATCCGCAGCCATTCGAGCCGGCGCAGCACGACGAGCTCGAGATCGTCGGCCGCGCAGCCGGTATGGCGCTGGTGCATGGCCAGCCGGCCAGCGCGCCGTCCCCGCAGCCGCTGCACGCTTTCCGCCGCGAATCCGCCAAGGCTGACGACCGCATAGGCGAGGGACGCGAGGATCAGCAGCATCACCGGAATGAGGAACAGGCGCGACAGGTCGTACAATGTCGCTTCGAGCATGGGCATCAGCGAATCCTTCAGGCTGGAACGGGGTGCCGGCGCATCCGCATTTCACGCGTGACGCCGGCGATGAAGAGCAGCAGGAGCGCCACCAGCAATCCCGCGACGGGGGCGGCGCGGATCGTGGGCGCCGGCCTTGGCCGGGTCTGCTCCAGGATCATCCCGCGCGGGGCCGGCGCGCGCGCGGCGGTGGCCCGGGAAGGGGCCGGGGCCGCCCGCGGAGCGGCTGGCGCGATGGTCCGCAGGCCGAAACCTCCCGCCGCCGCAGTGAAGGCACTGCTCCGCACGGCCATGGCGAGGGCGGCGCGCTTCTCCTCCAGGGAGCGGCGGGTCTGCGCATCGGGCCGCCAATAGCCGCGCGACACCGCCTCGAGCATGCGCTCGACGATCTGGCGTTGCGCCGAGGGATGGGCCTGGGCGAAGAAGCGATCAAGGCCCAGCCGGCGCGTATCGCGCACATAGATATCGTGCATCGCCTGCCATTGGTCGGCGCGAACGCTGGCGGGATCGGTCACCTGCCAGCCCCAGAGGTTGTTGACGATGTCGAGCATCGCATTGGCGCCGGAATAGCCCTCCGCCTGCATCGCGCCGATCCATTGCGGATTGAGATAGCGAGCGCGCAGTTCGCTGGAGAGGAAGCTGGCGGCAGTGGTCACCTTGCCCTCGGTGTCGCGCAGATCGGCGACGTAGAGATCGGGCGCCTTGCCCGTCAGGCTGCGGATCGCGAGCGATAGCCCGCCGAGATGTTCGAACGGGTGATCGGTCGAGAGCAGGCCATGCACGTTCGACGATCGCGACATCACGGCGGCATCGACGCCGCGCAGCTGCTCGGCGAACAGATTGGCCTCTCCGGGCGCCATGCCCCATGCGCTTGCGCCATAGGCATATTGCAGGCGCGCCAGAAACGGGTCGGCGAGGTCCTTGTCGGCGTTCCAGTTCCGGTCCCTGGCGATCTGGCCGGGCAGGCCGGTGCCATAGTCGCCGGGCGCATTGCTGAAGATGCGCAGCCGCGCCAGCGCCTGCGCCCGGTCGGCGGGGACGCCCCGCGCCACCAGCTTCGCGGCGAGCGCCCGCGCGTTCGCGGCGGGGCCGCTCCCCTCGTCGAGCGCGGCAACCTGCTCGATCCCGCCGGCCAGCAGCCGCATGAAGCCGTCGAACTGGTCGCGATAGACGCTGCTGGCCTGAACCACCGCGTCGATCCGCGGCCGGCCGAGTTCCGCCGCCGGCACCACTTCCAGCCGCTCGAGCCGGTCGCCACGCCCCCACACCGGACGCAGGCCCAGCGCGTGGAGGATTTGCCCCTCGATCACGCCCTGCTGGCGGATCGTCTCGCCCGAGAACATGACGAAAGCGAGTTTCTCCGGCGCCTTGCCGCCATGCCCGGTGCGATAGGCGGCAACGAGCTTGTCCAGCATCGTGCCGCCCTGGGCATAGGCGGCCCGGGTCGGAATCTTGTCGGCCTCGAACGCGTAGAGATTGCGGCCGCTCTCGACGTCCGGATTGCGCACCGGGTCGCCTCCCGCGCCGGGCCGCACGAAGCGGCCGGCAAGTCCCGCCAGCAACGCCTCGATCTCGCCGGTGTCCGCCAGCCGGGCGTCCAGCAGCATGGCGCGCTCGATCTGGCCGCGCAGCTTCGGATCGGCGATGCCGGCGGGGCTTTCCCCATCGCGCAGATAGCGGACGAGCGTGCGATAGGGCCGGCCCTGCCGGATCGCGTCGAAGTCCTCCGCGAATGCCTCGACCGGATCCTGTCCAAGCGCCTCGAGATAGGCGGGGCCGAGCTGCTGCATCACGGTCGTCAGGCGATGTTCGGCCGATGCGGGTTCGCCGAAACTGTGCAGGCCAAGCGGTATCGCGGTGCGCGCGACCTGGTGCAGATGGTCGTGCAGGGCGGCATAATAGCCGGGGAAGTCGCGATCGATCGCCGCGGCATCCCAGCCGATGTCGCGATCCAGATGCGCCGCGGCGGCCTTGGCGCGGATCTCGCCGGCGACGCGATCGCGCACGCCGCCATCGTCGAGCTGCGCATATTGGTGGATCAGCGCATGGATGTCGCGAAGCTCCTCATAGAGGCCGGAGGGGCCGAAGGCGGGCGTCTGGTGGCTGATCGTCACTGCCCGGCCGCGCCGGCGCGCCTGGATCGCCTCGGCGACATTGTCCTGGATATAGGGATAGAAGACCGGCAGGTCGCCGATGAGCAGGAAGGGATAGTCGCCGGCCCAGAGCCCGCGATCCTTGCCCGGCGTCCATTCCTGGGTTCCGTGGGTGCCGAAATGGACGATCGCGTCGGCATGCCCGCGCACCCAGAGATAGGCGGCCAGATAGACATGATCGGGCGGCAGCTTCTGGTCGTGATAGCTTTTCACCGGATCGCCGCCGCGCGGCGGCTGCGGCAGGATCGCCAGCTTGCCGAGCATCAGCCGCGGAATGACGAATGCGCCGCCGCGCAGCCAGCGGCTCTGCTCGGGCGGGCCCCAGCGCGCGACGATCTCCTCGCGGCGCTCGCGGGGCAGGGTGTCCAGCCAGGCCGTGTAGGTCGCCAGCGGCAGCGTGGCCGCGAGCCCGCGTTGCTGGAGCGCCGCCAGCGTCTCGGGCCGGTAATAGCCCGCCAGCATCGCCTGACCCTCGGCGATCAGCCGCGACTCCTCGGCGGGCGTCACGTCATAGCCCGCCGCCGCCATCGCCCGACCGACATTGGCGAGGCTCTTCGGCAGATTGAGGTTGGAGGCGGCGAGGTTCTTCTCGCCGACGGGATGGTTCCAGAAGAACAGCGCCACGCGCTTGTCGCGGGGGGCGATGGCGCGCAGCGCCGCGAGCCGCCGGAGCTTGGCCGCGAGCAGTTCGATCTGTTCGGGGATCGGAACGGCCGCGCCTTTCTCGACCGCGCCGATCACGAGCGGATCGGAGACGCCCCAGCCTTCGGGAATGGTCAGGAGCGTGGCGGCGGTCGAGGCCGGGATGCCGCCCGGTCCGGCGCGCCATTCGGCGACGGTCTGCCCGCGCGCGCTCAGTGCGAGAAGGACCGGAATATCGAGCGCCGCGAACTCCGCGGCACGCGCGGCTCCGTTCTGCATATGAGTCATGTTGACCAGCGCGATCGGATGCAGCTCCCCCACGGCCCTGGCGATCGCCTGCGGATCGGTATCGTCATACCAGAAGGGAGCCGCCAGCAGCCCCTTCTCGCCGAGCGCCGCGACGACCGCGTCGACGATTTCGGTCTGCATGTCGCGGATCATGCCGTCGGGGATGGCGATGGCGACCACCGGCCGGTCCGCCCAGCCCCGGGTCCCTGCCCAGGTCCGGAACGATTCCGCTCCGGCAAACGGGGCAGGCGCGGCCGGATGATAGAGACCGGCTGCGGCAAGCCGCGCGGGTGCGGGCAGGGCGCCGAGATCGCGTCCCGCGAGCGCCAGCGGAACAGCCTCGACGAAGCTGCGCAGATTGGCCGCGCCGCCGCCCGCATAATAGCCGATCAGCCGCCGCGCGACATCGGGCGCGAGACCGCCCGAGCGCGGCGGACCGCCCCCGATCGCGATCCAGGGGACGGCCAGCCGGTCGCCCAGGCCGCCGGCGGCCTTGTCCAGCGCGGCCATATCGCCGGGGCGGGGGCCGTCGAACACCAGCAGCCCGGCGCCACCGGTCAGCTCCGCCGGCGTGCCGCCGTCCTCGATCTGGCGCCATTCGATCCGGTACCCCCGCTCCGTGGCCCAGCCGGCCAGCCGCTCGAACTTGGCCGGCAGCGTGAAGCGCGTCGCGACGATCCTGACGACCGGCGGATGCCCCGGCACCTTCGTCGCATCCTGCGCGAAGGCCGTGCCGGCCAGGAGCGTCAGGACCAGGGCGAGAAGCAGCCGCATCGTCAGAAACTGGCGCCCAGGCCGATGAAGAACACGCGGCCCGGCTCGGCGAAGCTGTAGAGCGCGGAGGTCTCCGCCAGCCGCTTTCCGAAGATATTGTCGATCCCGGCCTTGAGGGTGAGCCGGCGGTTCAGCGCGTGGCTCGCATCGAGCGACCAGAGATCATAGGCGTTGAGCCGGACCGCATTGGTGGCGGTGCCCACGGTCTGGTAGACGGTCTGCTTGCCGATATAGCGGCCGCGCACGTTGAGCGCCGTGCCGGGCAGGGGTTCCCATGCCAGCCTGACCTTGACCGTGTCGTTCGGACGCTCGGCAAGCTCGCGATTGGCGGAGATGTCGCGCGGGTCGACATGAGTATAGCTGGCACCGAGCGTCAGCACGCGCGCCGGCCGAACTTCCGCCGACAGCTCGACTCCCTGCGTGCGGGCCCGGCTCACATTGACATAGGCGCGCCGCTCGCGCCCGCGAACGCCGCAAAATTCGACGCAGATCGTCTGCACCAGCCCGCGCAGATCGTTGCGGAACAGCGTGGCGCCGACATTCCAGTTCCGCCCCGCATAGCTGGCGCCGAATTCATAGGCGGTGCTGGTTTCCGGCTTGAGATCGGGATTGCCGGTGATGATGAAGCGCCCTCCGGCGGCGACCGTGATATAGCCGCGCGACAATTGCTTGAGGCTCGGCGCCTTGAACGCCTCGCCGAAGCCGCCGCGGAAGCGCAGCCCCTCGATCGGCGCGACGACCAGATAGGCGCGCGGCGAAACCTGCCAGCCATAGCCGGGATGGTGATCGAAGCGGCTACCGGCGGTGAACGAAACGCCGTCGATGATATCCCATTCATCCTGGACGAAGAGCGCGTCGTGATCGATGCTCGCGAAGCCCGTGGCGTTGACCGTGGCGTCGCGCAGCGCCTCGCGCCGGTGCTCGCCGCCCAGGGTCAGGCGGTTGCCCCGGAAGAGGTTGAGGAGCAGGCTCGCATCGGCGACCGTGTCGGTCACCTTGGTCGGCTGGGTCGGTGCCTGATTCCGGTCGCGTTCGTTGATCCGTTCGAGCGTCGAGCGATAGGCGCGGGCGCGCAGCTCGCCCCAGCGCCAGCGGCCGGTATAGCTGCCATGGGTCTGCGCCCGGGTGACGTGATCCTGATATTCATAATAGGTGGCCGGCGCCGAGGTCGTCACCGTATCGCGCGCGCGATCGTCGTTGATCGCGGCCTGACCGACTTCGAATCGCTGCCCCGCCACGGGCTCCCACCAGGCGATGATGCTGCCGCTCAGCGCGTTGCGCCCCTCGAGCTCGCTCTGCCGCGGGTCCGCCAGGCTCTGCGTGCGGTCGCGGTGGCGATATTCGCCCCAGGCGACCATGCCGAGCGTCCGGGTCAAGGGCCCGCCGACTAGCGCCGCCATCTGCGCGCTGTCGCCGCCCTTGCCGTCCCGGAAGCCGGCAAGGCCGAGCGCGCTCACCTCGATCCGTTCGGTGGGGCGGCGGGTGATGACGTTGATGACGCCGGCCAGCGCCTCCGAGCCATAGAGCGCGGACAATGGCCCGCGCACCACTTCGATACGGTCGATCGCGATGCTCGGCACCCAGCCGAGGTCGAAATCGACATGCGCCATATTGGCGGCGGCGTCGTTGATCCGGCGCCCGTCCACCAGGGTCAGCACATGCTCGTTCGACATGCCGCGGATCGAGATGCCGCGCCGGGTCATGCCGATGCCGTTGATCGCCACGCCGGGCTCGTTCTCCAGCGCTTCGGCGAGATCCTGGACCGGGCGCCGCCGCAGCTCCGTGCCGGTCACCACCGACATGGTCGCGGGCGCGTCGGCGATCGGCTGCTCGTTGCGGGTGGCCGTGACCACGATCTCCGCGGCGTCGCGCCGCGGCTCGTTGCCGGTATTCGCGCGCGCCTCGTCTTCGGCCGCGTGTCCGACGCCGGCCATGACGAGTGCCGCGCCGGTGGCGGCGATTCTGGTGCAGAGATTCAAAGGACCATCCCCCCGGATGAAAGGCTCGATGCAAGAAGTGCGAATCGCGTAACATTATATCATATCGTGAACAAGGGGCGGCTCGGGCTTTTGGTCCGGAGCATTCGGATCGGGGCGATCAAGCCCATCTCGAATGCGTATCATCTTGATGCGCGGAGCCGTGGACAAAGGGAGCGGACCCTTGGCCAGTCGAGCTTTCAACGCGGCATTCCGGCTGTTCTGAAGGGCTTCCCGCCGAATCGCGAGGCCAGGGCTGGTGCCGAGTGCAGGGATCGAACCCGCGACCTTCGGTTTACAAAACCGCTGCTCTACCAGCTGAGCTAACCCGGCACCTGCCCGAAACCCGCGACGATCCGCAGGCCGCTCGCCCCTTGGTCGGCTTCGTCGGGGCGGTCAAGGACGAACTATGCCGGGCCGATGGGCGCGGGGCGAGTGACGATCCACAGCGCGCAGGCCGCCATCCCGGCCGCGACGCCAAGCGCCAGCGCGGCATGGGGGCGTACCGAGATCCAGAACAGCGCATAGCCCAGCGCGATCCCGGCACAGGCCGCGATCTTGCCGCGGCGCGGGATCGCCCCCTGCTCGCGCCATTGCCGGATCGGCGGCCCGACCTTGGGATGATCGAGCAGCCAGGCCTCGAGCCGGGCCGAGCCGCGGGCGAAGCAGCCGGCCGCCAGGATCAGGAAGATCGTGGTCGGCATCACGGGCAACAGCGCCCCGATCACGCCGAGCGCGACGAAGAAGAAGCCGAGCGCTACCCACAGGAAGCGCGCCGCGCGGCTGCCGAGGCGGGTCTCAGACGGGATGACGGGTGACCCGGAAAGGGGCGGGGATCATCGGGCTCTCCTTGGCGCGAGGTGGCAGGGTGGCGCGCGCCGGGGCCGGCGTCCAGCCCCCGCGCGGATCAGTGCCGGCTGGAATGGCGTTCCGCCATGTAGCGGCCGGGCGAGGTGCCCAGGGCCTTGCGGAACATCGTCACGAAGCTCGGCACGCTCTCATAGCCAAGGTCCCCCGCGACCTGCTGGATCGAGGCGCCGCCCGCCAGCCATTTGACCGCGAGCATCACCCCCAGCTGCTGGCGCCAGCGGCCGAAGCTCATGCCGGTCTCGCGGTGGATCAGCCGCGCGAGGGTGCGCTCGCCCAGGCCGGCGCGGCGGGCCCAGCCGTCGAGCGTGCCGCGCTCGGCCGGGGCGGCCATCATCAGGTCGACTACCCGGCGCAGCCGGGCATCGGCGGGCATGGGGAGGTGGAGATCCTCGATCCCGGCGGCAGCGATCTCGTCGAGCAGGACCGCGACCAGCCGGACATTGGGGCCGGTCTCCTCGTAGAAGACGGGCAGGACGGCGGCGCGGGCGAGCAGCTCGCGGAGCAGCGGGCTGACCGAGAGGGCACAGCAGCTGGCGGGCAGGCCTGCCGCCACGTCCGGGGCGATGAAGGCGTTATAGCCTTCCAGCGCGCCCGTCGCCTTGACCGAATGGAGAGCGCCGCCGGGGATCCAGATGGCGCTGCGCGGCGGGACGATCCACAGCCCCCCGTCCACCTCGCAGCTCAGCGCGCCGCGCTGGGCCAGGATGATCTGGCCCTTGGCGTGGTGATGCGGGGCGAGCTCGAAGCTGCCGAACGCTTCGGTGATGAAGCCATAGGTGACGACCGGGCGGGGCACGGCGTCCGGATCCATCCAGCCATTGTCGCTGCCGATCTCATTCAGAATGGGCATATCCGCCTCCGCCTTGATTGGCAGGATCTAATAATATTCTGTCCATGCTTCGCAATGACGACAATAATGCGAGCCATTATCAGTTGTTCTCGAACCCGTCGAGCCCGGAAGGGCGGCGCTAGTCGAGAGATTGGGCACGGAAGCCGGCATGCCGTCGCGGGCATGGGCCAGGCGAGGGGCCAGGCGGCGGCGCGGGGCGGGGAGACGTGGCAATGAATTCTGCATGAGGACCGTGTGATGCTGCCGATGGAATCGCCCGAACGCCCCGTGGCCAAGGCTCCCGGCCGGATTGGCCAGGCGCTCATCCGGCTGCTGATGAAGCGCGCGACCGTGACGGCCAGCGAACGGCTCGCCGACGGCTTCCGGCTGATCACCCTGGAAGGCCCGGCGCTGGAGGGCATCGCCTGGACGCCGGGACAGAAGATCCAGATCGCGATGGGATCGGCGTTCACCGCGCGGACCTATACGCCGATCGAATGGAACCCGGGGACCGGGCGCGCCTGCATCCTGGGCCATGTGCACGGCGACGGGCCGGGCAGTTCCTGGGTGCGCGACGTGGCGCCGGGCGCCATGTGCGACATCTTCGGGCCGCGCGGCTCGCTTGATGCCGGCCGGATGCACGGCCCGCTGGCGGTGTTCGGCGACGAGACCTCGATCGGGCTTGCCCATGCGCTGGCCTATCAGACCCCGGGGCGCGTGGTTGCCGGCTATTTCGAGGTCGGCGACGTGGAGGGCAGCTGCCGGGTGGCCGAGCAACTGGGGCTCGACCGGGTCGCGCTGTTCGCGAGAGCGGCGGACGATGCGCATGTCGGCGAGATGGAGCTGCGGCTCGCGACGCTGGCGGCCGGCGGCACCGGCTTCGTGCTGACCGGCAAGGCGGGCACCGTCCAGCGCCTGCGCCAGCGGCTGAAACGGCTGGCGGTACCGGCGAGCCGGATCGCGACCAAGGCCTATTGGGCGCCGGGCAAGACGGGGCTGGATTAGGGTCACGACTCGATCAGCAAACACCGTCACCCCGGCCTGGCGCCGGGGTCCCTCTTCTTCTTGCGCTGGCGAGATAGCGGGACCCCGGTGCAAGGCCGGGGTGACGAAGGAAGAATATTAGGCTCCACCCTAGCGCTCGAGCTTCTCCAGCTGCCGTTTCGCATTGGCGTTGTTCGCATCCAGCGCGAGCGATCGCCGATAGTTGCGGATCGCGGCTTTCCGGTTGCCGGCGCGGGCATGCGCCTCGCCCAGGCTGTCCCAGGCATTGGCGTCCGCCGGATAGAGCGCGGCGTTGCGCTCGAAGACGCGGAGCGCGTCGGCGACCTGGTTCTGGCGGAGCAGGCGATAGCCGAGCAGGTTGAGGACCGACGGGTCGTCCTTTCCGTTCCGCGTGCGATCATAATGGGCCAGCGCCGCATCCAGGCCGCGCCGGGCGGCGACGACGAGCAGCAGATCGCCTTCGCGCGGCTGGCGGGCCTGATACTGCCAGCCCTGGGCGTCGCCGACGACCTTCATGATGCGCTCATAGATGGACGAGAAGCTGTCCGAATTGCCGAGCAGGGCGATGCCCCAGCCCTTGTCGGCGTCCATGAACATCAGCGACTGGAACCCTTCGTTCGCACCATTGTGGCGGAACTGGCCGGGATGGCCGCCATAGCCGACACCGAAACCCAGCCCGATGCCACCGGGCTTGCCGGGATCGTCGGGGCAATGCGGCGTGAGCATCTCGCGCGTCATCGCCTGCGAGAGGACATGGTTGGCCTTGCCTTCGCGGGAGAGCGACACCTCGATGCCCAGGCGGGCGAGATCCTCGGCGGTGGTCCACAGCCCATCGGGGGCGAGTTCGGGATAGACGTGCCATTTGCCCGGAGTGACGGCGCCGTCCGGCCCGGTGCCGCTGGCGGCGCGCGCCGCCAGTTCCGGGGGCAGGGACTGGGCGAAGCTGCTGCTCGTCATGCCGGCCGGGCGCAGGACGCGCGCGGCCATGAAATCCTCGAACGGCTGGCCCGCGGCGTCGCGGATCATCAGGCCCTCTATCGTCACGCCGCCGCCCGAATAGATGCACTGGGTGCCGGGCTCCACGGTCACGCGGACCGCCGGGCTGTTGGCGGGCGGCTTGCCGTCGAGGATCTGCTCGATGCCCGGCACCGGCACGCCCTGGGCATAGCCGGCAAAGCCATGGACGTTCAGGCCCGCATTGTGGCTCATCAGCCGGCGCAGCGTGACCTTCCGCGTGGCGGCGAGCGGGCTCTCCGGCAGCTTCCAGCCCTTGAGCTGGGTGTTCACATCGGCATCGAGGGAGAGCTTGCCCCGCTCGACCAGCCACAATGCTCCCATCGCCGCGACCGGCTTGCTGATCGAGGCTGCCTGGAACAGCGTGGCTGGCGTGACCGGCGTGGTGCCGCCCGCCTCGGTCACGCCGAAGCTGGCCGAGAAGGCGATGCGATTGTCCTTCACCACCGCGATGCTCATGCCCGGCACGCGGAAGACCTGCATCAGCTCGGCCAGCGTCACGGCGAGCGGCGGCTCGCCGGGGCCCATGTCGATCGTGAGCATCACGGTTTCGGGCGCGAGCAGCGGGGCCTGCTGCGCGGGTGCCTGGGCCTGTGCCCGGGCGGGAGCGGCCGTTGCGAGATGCGCCAGGGCAACGCTCGAAAGAAGGGCGGACGAAGCGATGGAGCGCAGGGCTCGGTCGATCATGTGCATCAGAAGCTCCCGCGGATCGTGAAGGTGAAGATCGGCCCGATCAGCTGGTCGTTGCGTTGCCGGAATACCAGCGGGCTCGCATTGCGCCGCCCGGCATAGACCTGGCGATCATAATAGTGCCTGCCGTTGAGGACATTGCCCACCTGCGCGCGCACGGTGAGGCCGAACACGTCCTTGTGCTCGACAAAGACGTTGGTGAACCAGGGGCCTTCGTTCTCGCGGTTCACCTCGGTGAGATAATAATAAGCCGTATTGTGATTGAGGCCGGCCGTGACGCCCCAGGCGAAATCGCTGTTCGGCAGGTCGTGGCGGAAATCGAGCTCCGCCCAGCGATCCTGCGTCCCGCTGATCGGGCGCATCTCGCCGGTGAGCGGATCGCGGACGCGGGCGATCTCGAAGCCCAGCTTGGCGTCGAGCCGGGCGCCGGGCAGGCCCAGCGGTGCGAACTGGATCGTGCTGGTGCTCTCCAGCCCGAAGCGCGTCGCCCGCGGCAGATTGCCGACGCCTTCGCCGTCCGCGCCGATCGGCACGATATCGACGATGTCCTCGACGGCGTAATAATAAGCGCGCAGCCGGGTCTTGCCCGCGGCGCCCAGCGCGCGGCCGACCTCCATCTCCGCTTCCCAGCTCTGCGGGGGGACGAGTTCCGCGTTGCCGCTGTTCTGCCGCTCGGACTTGAGGTTGGGCTGGGCCATGAAGTCGTAGAAGCTGATCTGGCCAACCCGGCGGCGCAGCTTGAGGCTGAGATCCCATTGCTCGTCCGGCCGCCAGCCGAGCGTGATGCTGCCCTTTGGTCGGAAGAAGCGGCGCGCGGGCAAGTCGCCATCGACACGCTCGAGCGTGCTGGACTCGCCGCCGCCGGCGACCTGGAGAGTAATCCCCGCGCCGAGCGGGCGGCTGAACGTCACCATGCCTTCGTGGCGGACTTCGCGCACGATCCCGCTGCCGCCAGGGAAGGGAACCGGCACGAACCGGCCTTGGGGATCGAGCCTGGCGAGCGCGCCTCGCTGGTCGAGGCCGTTGACCGCGCGCTCGAGCGAGAGCTGCCAGTCGCTTCCCCCCATCTTCCAGCCATATTCGGCACGGGCGATGGTTTCGGTGATGTACGAGTTGCGCTCGAAACGGGTGCCCTGGTCGGGCGCGCCGCTCGCGAAACTGTCGACCTGGGTGGAAATGAGCGGCTCATGGTCGAAATGGCGCAGGCCGATGATCTTGAACCGGCCGGGCCCGAGCGGGAATTCATAGTCCGCGTTGACGTCGTACATCCAGCCGTCGAGCCGGTTGCGGCGCAGGCGGGTGCCGTCATTGCCATCGGCCCGATAGCGCCGCTCGAAATCATAGACCGGTCCCCAATAGGGCGAATAGTTGAGGATGAGATGCCCCTTGGCGCCGCCCGGTCCGTCGAAGCCGAGCCTGAGCTTGGCGACGAGCGTGTCCGATTCCGAATGATATATCTCCTCGCGGCGCTCGATCAGCGTTCCGTCGGCGGCATGGAACAGCTCCGGCCCGCCCAGGCCGCCGCGCCCGGTCTGGTCCTCGAGCGAGAGCGTGTAGTCGATCCCGCGCGTCTTGCCCGTATAGCTGACATTGCCGCGGAACAGGTTGGGGCGCGAATAATGGGCTCGGAAATCCGGCCGCCATTCGAACTGGCCGCCTGCCTTGCGGGCCTGTTTGAGGATGATGTTGGCGACCTGGCCGGCCAGGCCGGCGATGCCGAGGGTTGAGGCATCGACAATCTCGATGCGCTCGACATTGCCGGCGACTATGCGCTGGAGCTCGGCGATCGCGCCGCCGGTCTTGTTGGCGATGCGTTCGCCGTTGATCAGCACATTCTCCGATGCCTGGCCGAGGCCGCGCTCCTGGTCCGCGCTGCGGATGGTGAAGCCGGGGACCCGGACGAGCATGTCATAGGCGGTCCGGGGGGCGAAGCGAGTGAAGTCCTCGGGAGCGAAGACCTGCTTGGCGCTGAGTGGGGGAGAGGTGGTCTGGGCGGCCGCGCTCATGGGGAAGAGCGCGGCGCCGGCGAGAAGCAGCGCAGCTGGACGCATCTGGGGAAGGCTTCGCGACGATCAGTTGCGCAGCGTGCGCAGCTGGACGAGCTGATCGGGCGTGGGCCTGGCGATTCCGATCTTGCGGGCGCGGCGCACATCCTCGGCGGTGACGCCGACCGCCTTCATCTCGACGAGCCGGTTCGCCGGCAGATCGACATAGCCGATCGCGGCGAGCTCGCGGACATAGGCGGGCGTGACGCCGATCGCCTTGAGCTGCACGGCCTGGTCGGCCGAAAGGTTGCGCAGCCCCGCGCCCGCCATCTCCGAGAGGAATTCGGGCGACACGCCGAGCGCCTTGAGCTCGATCAGATTCCTGCCGCTCAGCTTGCCCAGCCCGGCGCGCAGCATCTTGCCGGCATAGTCGGCATTGATGCCGAGCGCGGCGAAGGCGGTGAGGTCCTCGAGATTGTCGGGGCGGAAGCCCTGGCGGGCGAGGTCGGCAACATAGGCCGGGGTGACGCGGAGCGCGGAAAGGGCGATGAGCTGATTGATGGTCGGCTTGGGATAGTCGGCCTGGGCCAGCGCCTCGACCAGCGTGCGGTTAGCGCCGACCATCGTCAGGTCGAGCGATTCCCGGAAGCTCGGCTCGCCGATGCCGCGGCCGGCGAGATAGCGCGCGAACTCGGTGGCGGGAGTGAAGGTGCAGTTGCCGGTGGCGATCTGCTTGCCGGCGTCGCCCGCGCAGTCGAGGCGGCCGGGCTCCCGGGCGATGGCGAAGCGGACCGGGCCATCGGCTTCGAGCGCGCGGCTGTCGAGCCCGAGCTGCTCGTGGCTGAGATGGGTGTTCATGTTGCTGCGCGGGCCCATGGACAGGCGCAGCTCGAAGCGCGTGCCGCTGGCTTCGAGCTGGAGCTTGAAGCTGATCGGCGTGGACGCGGTGACCGGGTCGCGGGCACGATCGCCGGCAATGGCGGCGGTGGCGAGCAGGGTAACGGAGGCGATGACGGCAAGAACGCGGTTCATGGCATTTCTCCTAATGCAGCAGGCAAGCCGGGGGCGTCCGCCCCGGACGGGGCGTTGATGCTTCGGCAATGGGCAGGTGGAAGAGCGGACCCGTCAGTTGTCGGGATTGGGGTCCGGATCGGGATGCGGATTCGGGTTGGGCCGCGGATTGGGATTGGGATTGGGACCGCGCCTGCGGCCGTTGCGCGTGAGGGCGAGCGTGTCGATCTCGACCGGCATGCCGGCATTGCGCAGGCGGCGGACATCGTCGGCGCTCACGCCCATGCCGGCCAGCGCGACATAATCGTCCAGCTGGCCGCGAAAGCCGGCCGACACCAGGCTGCGGACATAGTCGGGGTTCACGCCCACCGCCCGGGCCGAGACGATGTCGTCGAACGACCGGATGCGCAGGCCGGTGGACATCATCGCCTGGACATATTCGGGCGTGACGCCGACGGCGCGCATGCTGGTCGCGTCGTCGAGACTGATCGGGCCGAGCTGCGGCGCGGCGCGGCGGATCGCCTCGATATATTCAGGCGTGACGCCGACCGCGCGGGCACCGATGATCGCATTGAGCTCACGGTCGCGGCCGTTGTCGTTCCGGGCCTCGCGGTCCTGGCGGGGGTCGGGCGCGGCGGCGGCAGCCACCGGCGCAGGCGTGGCGGCGGCAACGGCAGGGGCATGTTCGGTAGCCGCCGGAGCCGGGGCCGCATGGGCGGCGGGCGACACGGTGGGGGCCGCGACCGGGCTCGCCACCATGCCCGTGCCGGCGTTGCTATCCCGCACGGCCGTAGCGGCGTCGCGGCTCTCGGCGGCGCCGACGGTCAGCGCGGCGAGCGGCGCGGCCATCACCAGCATGCCGGCACCGAAGCCCGCGATCCATGAGCCCTGGGCACGGCCGCGCGGCAGCGTCGCGTCGAGCACGCGGCCGACCCGGCGCTTGAGGCTCCCCTTGCCGGGGGCGACGCCATGCGCGCCGAGCAACAGGCCCTTGCTCTCGTGCCGGGCGACCCGGACGAGCAGCTGGGCATAGTCGGGCGCATCGATGTTCGCGGCGAGCACGGCATCGTCGGCGGCTTCCTCGCGCAGCTGGTGCGCCTCACGCGCCAGCCGCCAGGCCAGCGGGTTGAACCAGTGGATCGCGGTGGCGACGCGGGCGAGCATCAGCTTGGCCCAGTCGAGCGCGGAGACGTGCGCCAGCTCGTGCGCGATGATCGCCTCGGCCTCGTCGGTGGCGGCGAGCGCATCGGCGCTGAGCAGGATGGTCGGGCGGGCGAGGCCCCAGGAAATGGGCGAGGGCAGCGCATCGCTCACCAGCAGCGCGGTGCCGCTCTTCATCCCCATGCGGCGCTGGGCATGGGCGAGCGCGCTCAGCCAGACCGGGTCGACGAGCACTTCGGCCCCGGCGCGCAGGCGGACGAGGCGAAGCAGCGCGACGATGGTGAGCAGCAGCAGCGCCAGCACGGGCAGCGCATAGGCATAGCGCTCCCAGCCCTGCGGCAGCGTGAGCCAGGGCTGCGCGGCGGCGGCCTCGGTGGCGGGCGTCGCCCTCGTCGTCGCCGGCCAGTCTGCCGTCCGCGGGGCGGCGGTGAAGCTCGCGGCCGGTTGCGGGGCGATCCGCGTGGCCGGAGCCTCGAACCGGCTCTGGACGAACTCGGGCATCGGCAGCCGCATCGACGGCAGCACCAGCGTGGCGAGCGGCAGGATCACCAGGCCGGCCAGGCCGAGATGCGCGATCAGCGAGCGCTCCGCCGCCGAACGGCCGCGGGTGAGGCGGAGCAGGATCAGGGTGGTGCCGGCGATCACCAGCGACTTGAGCACGAGGCCGAGCAACGCGGTCATGATCAGGCTCCCTTCTTGGCGCGCGCCGCGGCGATCATCGCCTCCAGCTCGTCCAGGTCGTTCTCGTCCAGCTTCTCGCTCATGCCGAGCAGCGCGCTGGCGGCATGGGTGGTCGAGCCGTTGAAGAAAGTGCGCACGACATGGCCGAGCGCATTGACGCTCGCCTTGCTCTCGGCCTCGACCGGCGAGAACAGATAGCCGCGATCGCTCTGCGTGCGCCGCACCGCGCCCTTCTGCTCGAGCCGGGTCAGCATGGCCCGGACCGCCGAGGCGGAGAGCTTGTCGGGCAGGGCGTCGCAGACATCGGATACCGCCATCGCTCCCCGCTCGTAGAGCAGGTCGACGATCTGGCGTTCGCGAGGCGGCAGATTGTTCAGCATGAGAATCCCTTTACGCTACATTTGTAGCCTACGCTACATTTGTAGTGCGCGCAAGCCCCATCGGCGGCGCGCGCGCGGTGCCCGGATATGCGATGGAATGGCGCCGCCGAGCGACCATTGCTGCCTGGAAACCTTCGCTTTTGCGCAAGGTTTCGTAGAATTGCATCCGCGCAGCGGGGACAGCGATGAACAAGCAGCACGACTATTACCAGGCCCGCGCCGCGCTCCAGCGTGAAATGGCGGCGGAGCTGACGGGCTCCGCTCGCGAACAGCATCTGACCCTGGCGGCGATGTACGAGGCGCTGGCCACCGAGCCGAAGCGCGGATCCGGAACCGGACTTCCGGCGGCGAAGGCGGCGGAGTCCGAAGCGAAGGAGGATGAGCGCGCCTATCTGCAGCGCCGCGCGCGCGAGGAGCGGGCACGCGCGGCGGACAGCGACGATCCCGGCGTACGGCGCATCCGCTTCGAGATGGCGGACGAATATCTCCGGCGGGCGGACGCGCTGAAGCCGCGCTGACATTGCATCGGGACACCCGGTTCCCATCTTGGCGGAGCAAGCCGACAAAGGACCGCCGATGCCCCGCCCGCTCAAGATCGATTTCGTCTCCGACGTTTCCTGCCCCTGGTGCATCATCGGCCTGAAGGGCCTGGAGGAAGCGCTGGCGCGGACCGGCGATGTCGTCGATGCGCGGATCCATTTCCAGCCGTTCGAGCTCAACCCCGGCATGGCGCCCGAAGGCGAGAATATCGGCGAGCACATCGCGCGGAAATACGGGTCCACGCCCGAGCAGTCGGCGGCGAACCGGGAAATGATCCGCGACCGTGCGGCGGCGCTCGGCTTCACGATGAACGGCTCGGCCGACAGCCGGATCTACAACACGTTCGACGCGCACCGGCTGCTTCACTGGGCGGCGATCGAGGGCCGCCAGGCGGCGTTGAAGCACGCGCTGTTCGAAGCCTATTTCACCGACCAGCAGGACCCGTCGAGCCATGACGTCCTGGTCGCCGCCGCGGAACGGGCCGGGCTGGACGGCGCGGCCGCGCGCGAAGTGCTCGCTTCGGGCCGCTATGCCGGCGAGGTCCGCCAGGCCGAGCAGCTCTGGCAGGGGCGGGGCATCCATTCGGTGCCGGCGATCGTCATCGACGACAAATGGCTGATATCGGGCGGCCAGCCGCCCGAGGCCTTCGAGCAGGCGCTGCGCCAGATCGCGGCCGAGCCCGCCTAGGCACGCAGTTACGAGCCGGGCGCACCCGGCGGGTTCTGGCCGCGCGCGCGGAACTGCGCGGCGGTCATCCGCAGCCGCACGACGTCGCCGTCCAGCCAGGCCTCGCGGGCATAGATGCGCCGTTCCATGAACGGCCGCTCCTGCACGGTGAAGAAGCTGGCATTGGGCTCGTAGAAGCCGATGGGCGAGGGAATATGCGCCGTCTCCGCGACCAGCACGCCGTCCGACGCATAGACCTTCATGCCGGTGCGCAGCCTGAGCACGGCCGGCGCGGGCGGCGCCTTGGCGGCGGGCTGCGCGGGCCTGGTCGCCTGTTGCGGCGCTTCGTGCGGTGCCGCCGCGAGGCTGGAGAGGATGAGGAGGACGGCCTGCATGCAAATGCTCCCTCGAGAACGGCCCCGCCATGGGTGCCCTTTGGGAGACGCTGCTGGCCCGGGCGCGGGCGCGCATCGCCCCTGCGACGAAAGCGCGCCCGGCCGCGATCAACGGCCGCTCAGCGAACACCGAAGGTCCAGCCTTCGGTGCGCGCCAGCTCCGGGGTGAGGCCGGCGGGCGCCCAGAGTTCGGGCCGGCCGGCGACATGGCGCAGCCAGGCCGCGCTGAGCATCGCGTCGGTGGCGTGATCGTCGTAGCGGGCGATCGGCGCATGGGCATGCGAGCCGAGCGCGGCCAGCATCTCGTCCAGCGTCGCGGCATCGCGGATCTTGGAAATGCCCTTGCGCATGCCCGCGGCCCGCGCGGCGAGCGCGGTGTAGATCTCGACCAGTACCGGGCCGTCTCCGGGCAGGGGATCGAAGGGCCAGACGGGCACCCGCCCGCGCAGCCGGTGCAGCACGCGCATGCCGGTGAGGCTCGACTTGCCGACCTGGGACGCGCCGACCAGGTTGAAGCAGCTATAGGGCGACAGGCGCATCGCCGCCTGGCCATGCTCGCACACCCGGAAGCGGCCCCGGCCGGGCGGGAACAGGTCGCCGCAATCGCCCATCCGGCGGAAATGGCGCCGCGCCTCGGGATGGTCGACGAAGCTGGTGGCGGCCAGATGCGGGTCTTCGGCGGAGAGTTGCTCCACCAACTGCCACAATGCGGGCCCGTCGGGCGGGGAGAGCGCCCAGCCGGGGAAATAGGCGCCCGCATCGACCAGCGGGAAGGCGGGGGAGAGGTCCAGCCCGATCAGCGCCCGCGTGCCGCGATCCGCCAGCCCGCCCAGCCAGTCGGCAATGTCCTGCCGAGACCAGCCGCGCTCGACCAGTTCGGGCGCGCCGGTCCCCGACCTCGCATGGGCGACCGCCAGCCCCCGGGGCCGCTCGACCGCCTGGCCCGACCAGTCGATCGCGATGAAATCGGTGAAGGCGGGCACCTAGTTCCTCGGGGAGGAATGCAGCGCCCTCACGGCCGCTCCGCCATCCCCGCCGCGATGCGCTGGGGCTTTTTCGCGCGGTCCCACCAGGCGCGCTGGATGTAGAGCTCGATCCGCTCGCGGCTCCCGCTGCCGTAGCGCACCAGCAGCATCGGATAGTTGGCGTAATGGGCGGTCTGCCAGAAGGTGTCCGGATCGGTCTCGAACAATATCTCCTTCTCCGGGTTGGCGACCATCAGCGCGAAGCTGCCCGTTTCGCGCCCGGGCGACATGAAGCCCTTGCCGTTGATCTTGGGGCAAAGCGTGCCCCACCATTTCTCCATCACCACATCGGGCAGGGTGCGGGCATAGGCGGTGGCGTCTTCCCAGTCCTTCATTCGTCCGATCTCCCGCCGCCATCCCGCCGCTGCTCCCGCATCTCGTTCCACCAGGCGAGCCGCTCGGCGATGCGCTTCTCATGGCCGCGATCGGTGGGGATATAGAAGGTCTGCGGCGCCATCTCCTCGGGCCAGTAGTCGTCGCCCGAGAAGCCGCCCTCGGCGTCATGGTCATAGGTATAGCCCTTGCCATAGCCGATGTCCTTCATCAGCCTGGTGGGGGCGTTGAGGATGTTCTGCGGCGGCATCAGCGAGCCGGTCTCCTTCGCCGCGCGCCATGCCGCCTTCTGCGCCACATAGGCCGCGTTCGATTTGGGCGCGGTGGCGACATAGAGACAGGCCTGGGCGATCGCCAGCTCGCCCTCGGGCGAGCCGAGGAACTCGTAGGTGTCCTTGGCCGCGAGGCACTGGACCAGCGCGTTGGGATCGGCCAGGCCGATATCCTCCACCGCCATGCGCACCAGCCGGCGCAGCACGAAGAGCGGCTCCTCGCCGGCGGTGAGCATGCGCGCGAGATAATAGAGCGCCGCCTGGGGGTCGCTGCCGCGCACCGATTTGTGCAGCGCGGAGATCAGGTTGTAATGCCCCTCGCGATCCTTGTCATAGACCGCGACGCGGCGCTGGAGGAAGCTCGACAGGCCGGCGGGATCGAGCGGCTGCTCGAAATGGACGGCGAACAGCGTCTCGGCCTGGTTGAGCAGGAAGCGCCCGTCGCCGTCCGCGCTCGCCACCAGCGCGTCGCGCGCATCGGGGGTGAGGGGCAGGGGGCGCTCCTCGACGGCCTCGGCCCGATCGAGCAGGCGCGTCAGCGCGGCGGGATCGAGCCGGTGGAGGATCAGCACCTGGGCGCGGCTGAGCACCGCGGCGTTGAGCTCGAAGCTCGGATTCTCGGTGGTCGCGCCGATCAGGGTGACGGTGCCGTCCTCGACATAGGGCAGGAAGCCGTCCTGCTGCGAGCGGTTGAACCGGTGGATCTCGTCCACGAACAGGAGCGTGCGCCGGCCGATCCGGGCATATTCCTTCGCCTCGGCGAACACTTTCTTCAGGTCGGCGACGCCCGAGAAGACCGCGCTGATCGCCACGAAGCGCAAGCCCACCGCGTCGGCGAGCAGGCGGGCGATCGTGGTCTTGCCGGTGCCGGGCGGGCCCCAGAGGATGATCGACGAGAGCTTGCCCGCCGCCACCATCCGCCCGATCGCGCCCTCGGCCCCGGTCAGATGCTCCTGCCCCACGACATCCTCGAGCCGCTGCGGGCGCAGGCGATCGGCGAGCGGGCCGGCAGGGCTTTCGGAGGCGCGCGGCGCCTGTTCCTCGGTCGCGAAAAGATCAGCCATCGCCGGCACAGATAGGGCCGGCGGACCCGTTTTCCCACTGCGGATATCGGCACCGGAAGGTCGCAAAAGCCATGACCCCATCGCGCGCCGCGCCGTGCCCCACCGCCTTTCCGCGCAGGGCGCCGGCGGAGAAGGGGAGGTCGAGAAGCATGGCGAGAACAATACGGGAACAATGGCGAATGTCAATGTTGAGGCTTGTAAAGATCGGTTTAAGATATATCTTAGAGCCATCACGAGTCGTACAGGAGATATTATGCGACATCATCATTGCGGCCATCGCGGCATGCATTTCGGCCGCCGTGGCGGCTTTGGCGGCGGCGCGCCGGACTTCATCATCGGATGGGGCATGGGGCGCGGCGGCTTTGGCGAGCGCGGCGAACGGGGCGGCCGCCGCCGCATGTTCGACGGCACCGAGCTGCGCCTCATCCTGCTCAAGCTGATCGAGGAGCAGCCGCGCCACGGCTATGACCTGATCCGCGAGATCGAGGAGCGTTCCGGCGGCGCCTATGCCCCCAGCCCGGGCGTGGTCTATCCGACCCTCACCATGCTCGACGACATGGGGCTGATCGAGGAAAGCAAGAGCGAAGGCGCCAAGAAGCAGTTCGCGATCACCGAGGCCGGCGCGGCGCATCTCGCCGAGCGGACCGAGGAAGTGGCGGCGCTGTTCGAGCGGCTCCAGCAGCTGGCGGGGCTGCGCGAGCGGTCCCATGGCGGGCCGATCCGCCGCGCGATGGGCAATCTGCGCGCCGTGCTGCAGGAACGTCTTGCGGGCGAAAGCGTCGATGCCGACATGCTGCACGGCGTCGCCGAGATCCTCGACGAGGCGGCGCGGAAGATCGAGCGGCTCTGAGCCCGGTGCCGCGCATTGAAATGCTGAGGCGGCGGCTCGGGATCGTGCCGCCGCCGATGGAGACGAAGCGCATGACGATGACTCTGTTTTCGGCCGAGACGCTGGCCCCCACCGAGCATGGCAGCCGCTACCTGCAGCAGCTGTGCAAGCACTGGCAGCACAATCTCCAGGTGGAGTTCACGCCGGAGAACGGCACGGTGATCTTCCCCAGGGACGCGCGCGGCGCGGACCATCCGGGCGACGCGGTGGTGACCTTCAACGTCGCCGAGACCGGGCTCGACATCCGGATCGACGCCAGCTCGTCCGAGCAGCTCGAGGGGCTGAAGGGCGCGGTGGAGCGCCATCTCGACCGGTTCGCCTTTCGCGAGGACGGGCTGAAATATGATTGGAAATGAAGCCCGGGTCGAAAACCCGGGCAAGATCCGGGATTTCCCTCGCCATCCCGATTTCTTCCGTCATCCCCGCCTGCGCGGGGATGACGGGCATGGTTTCATAGGTTTGCCTGGATTTTCAGCGCTGGCGCACCGGTCTCTTCCGGCGGAACCGCCATCACGCCCATTGCCGGGCCGGCAAAGGGTTTATCCCGCCCGCTTCGCGATCGCCTCGAGATAGGCGTCGAGCACCTTCTGGTTGATCGCGTCCCATTGATAGGTTTCGGCGATCGCGTGCCCGGCCGCGCCCGCGGCCCGCCGCGCATCGTGATTCTCGCAATAATGCTGGATCGCATCGGCATAGCGGCTCACCGCGCCCTTGCCGGGATCGACCAGCAGGCCGCTCACATTCTCCTCGACCATGCCGACCGGGCCGACCGCATTGGCGGCGACCACCGCCACGCCGGCAGCCATCGCCTCCAGCGTGACGTTGCCGAAGCTCTCGGTGAGGGAGGGATTGAAGAACACGTCCATCGAGGCGACCGCGCGGCCGAGATCGTCGCCCGCCTGGAAGCCGGCGAACACGGCGTCGGGCACGCGCTCGGCGAACCATTGCTCCGCGGGGCCCTTGCCGATCACGAGCACGCGATGCTTCACGCCGCGCCGCTGCAGTTCGCCGACCACCTCGGCGAAGATGTCGAGTCCCTTTTCCAGCACCAGCCGGCCGAGGAAGCTCACCGCCACCTCGTCGTCCGCGATGCCGAGCGAGCGCCGCCATTCGAGGCTGCGGCGCCCCGGATTGAAGCGGTCGTGATTCACGCCGCGCGACCAGATCCGCATCGGCCGCTCGACGCCCCAGCCGCGCAGCAGCTCCTCCATGCCGCGCCCGGTGGGCAGCACGGTGTCGAATCGGTTGTAGAAGCGCGTGAGCGTCCAGATCAGCAACGGCGTGACGAAGCCGATATGGTAATAGGCGGGATAGGTCTCGAACCGGGTATGGACCGAGGCCACCGAGGCGATGTTGTTCCGCCGCGCCCAGGTGACCGCGCGGTGGCCGAGTATCTCGGGCGCGGAGACATGGACGAGATTGGGCGCGAAGGCTTCCAGATCCGGCAGCACCGCCTTGATGCCCTTGGCGAACTTGTACTCGTCGCGCCCGCCCGGCACGGGCAGCGCGGGCACGCTCACCAGGTCGCCCGTGGGCGGGAAAGCGGGCGTGTCGGTGGTCGGCGAATAGACGCGGACCTTCACGCCCTGGTCGAGCAGATAGCCGACGAGCAGGTTGAGCGCCTGGTTCGCGCCGTCGCGGACGTAGTTATAGTTGCCGCTGAACAGTGCGACGCGGAGCTCGGTGGGCTTCATGGCGCGCGCGATACCGTCCGCGAGCGCGAGGGGCAACCTTGGCGCATAGTTCTCCTTTCTGGAGACAGTGTGGAGAAACCGTCGATATCCTGTGTAGCGGCCCGTTCGCCGCCCTCCGTCGGCCCGCACGCGCGCGTTTGCGCTATTGTTCTCATCTTGTTCTCTCGCTACCTTCCCGGCCATGGCGAAACTCAAGAAGCGTTATGTCTGCCAGGCCTGTGGCTCGGTCTCCTCGCAATGGGCGGGGCAGTGCGGCGATTGCGGCGAGTGGAACCAGATGGTGGAGGATGCCGGGGCGGTAGTGACGCCGTTCCAGGCGCGCCACAACCTCCAATCGGGCGGGCGGGCGATCCAGCTGACCGGGCTCAACACCGATATCGCGCTGCCCGAGCGGACCTCGACCGGCATCGCCGAGTTCGACCGGGCGCTGGGCGGCGGCTTCGTCGAGGGATCGGCCACGCTGATCGGCGGCGATCCCGGCATCGGCAAGTCCACCCTGCTGCTCCAGGCGGCGGCGCGGATCGCTTCGCGCGGGCTGGCGGTCGCCTATGTCTCGGGCGAGGAGGCGGCGGACCAGGTGCGGCTGCGCGCGCGGCGGCTCGGCCTGGGCAAGGCGCCGGTGATGCTGGCCGCGGCGACTTCGGTGCGCGACATCCTGACCACGCTGGGCGAGGGGGCGCCGCCCGCGCTGCTGATCATCGATTCGATCCAGACGATGCATTCGGACCTGATCGAAGGCGCCCCGGGCACGGTGAGCCAGGTGCGCGCCGCATCGGGCGAGCTGATCCGCTTCGCCAAGGAACGCGGCACCGCGCTGGTGCTGGTCGGCCATGTCACCAAGGACGGCAGCATCGCCGGGCCGCGCGTGCTCGAGCACATGGTCGACACGGTGCTGGCGTTCGAGGGCGAGCGCAGCCACCAGTATCGCATCCTGCGCGCGGTGAAGAACCGCTTCGGCGGCACCGACGAGATCGGCGTGTTCGCGATGCAGACCGAGGGGCTGGAGGAAGTCTCCAATCCCTCGTCGCTGTTCCTCACCGCGCGCGACGAGAATGTGACCGGCACGGTGGTGTTCCCCGCGCTGGAGGGCACGCGGCCGGTGCTGATCGAAGTGCAGGCGCTCACCGTGCGGCTGGCGAGCGGCGCGACGCCGCGGCGCGCCGTGGTGGGCTGGGACAGCGGGCGGCTGGCGATGATCCTCGCGGTGCTGGAGGCGCGGTGCGGGCTGAGCTTCTCGACCTGCGAAGTCTATCTCAACATCGCCGGCGGCTACCGCGTGCAGGATCCGGCGGCGGACATGGCGGTGGCGGCGGCGCTCGTCTCGGCGCTGGCCGAGCGGCCGATCCCGGTGGATGCGGTGGTGTTCGGCGAGATCGCGCTGTCGGGCGAGGTGCGCCCGGTGGCGCATGGCGCGCTGCGCTGCCGCGAGGCGGCGAAGCTCGGCTTCGGCCGCGCGCTCGCCCCGGCCGTGCAGGCGAAGGACAAGGGCGGGCTGCAGCTGGCGGGGTTCAAGTCGCTCGGCCAGTTCGTCGATCACCTGCTGGGGCGCTGAGGCGCTACTCCGTCATTTGCCAAGGGGTTGCAATCGCTTGCCGGGCCATGGAACATCGTCTCGCGAACGGATTGGCGGGGCGATCGATGTTGCGAGAATTGGCCGTCGAATGGGCGCGCCCCGGGATGCTGGTGCCGACCTCCTGCGCCGTGGCGCTGATGGCGGCGATCCTGTGGGCCGGCGCCGAGCCCGTCCGCACGCCGCCGCCCTCGCTCGCCTTCGAGGGATTGCCGGTGAGCGGCAGCGCGGCGGATGCGCGGCGCGCCGGCTTCACCGAATGCGTCAAGATCGACGCGTTCCGCGCGCGCTGCCGCCGCAGCGGGCTGATGATGGCCGGCGAAGGGCCCTATGAAGCGGCCCTCGACCTGATCGGCAGCGACGGGCGCGGCGGCTTCGATCACCTGACCCTGTGGGCGAACGGGGGCCAGGAGGAAATCTACAAGCTGGTCGAGGCGTTGCAGCGCCGGGGCTGGATGCATTGCGAGACCGGCAACGAGCGCTGGGGCGACCAGGACATCTACACGCGCCAGGGCGTGCCGGTGCGCGTGTCGATGGACCTCAGCTATTACGGCAAGCGCCGGGCGCGGATCCTTCCCCCGTGGAACCAGCGGGAGCGAAGCTGCACGCCCTATCATTGATAGGGCTATCCTTTCCGTGGCTTACCCCCCACATTGCCGGAATGAAGCGAAGCACTGCCATTTCCATCGCCTCGGGCGTCGCGGTCGCCGCGATCGGCGGCCTCTTCCTCTATTCGCGCGCCACCCGCCCGCCGGTGATCAACAAGAAAGTGCCCGAGCCGGCAAGGCCGGTCGATCTCGCCCGCTATCTCGGCAAATGGTACGAGCTGGCGCGGCACGAGAACCGCTTCGAGAAGGGCCTGGACGCGGTGACCGCCGAATATGCGCTGCTCGAGGACGGCAAGATCAGCGTGACCAACAGCGGCACGCTCGATTGGCCGGAGGGCGATCGCAGCGTCTCGGAGGGCAAGGCCGTCGTCGCCGACGAGGCGACCAACGCCAAGCTCAAGGTCGCGTTCTTCGGCCCGCTCTACACCGGCGACTATTGGATCCTCGACCATGACGAGGACTATGCCTGGTCGATCGTCGGCGAGCCGAGCGGGCGCTATCTGTGGGTGCTGTGCCGCGATGCCGTCCCCTCCTCGGCGCTGGCGCAGGCGATCATGAAGCGAGTCGAGGAACTCGGCTATGACCGCTGGGCGCTGCGGATCACGCGGCAGGGCTGATTTCCTCTCCCGTTTCCCATCCATCCTCCGCTATAGGCCGTCCCCGGGAGGGACGTGTTCCAATGACTTTGACCGGGCTCGACATCATCGTGCTGCTCGCGATCGGCGGCGCCGCCGTGCTGGGCTTCCTGCGCGGCTTCGTAACCGAGGTGCTGGCGCTGGTCGCCTGGCTGCTGATCGTGCTCGCGCTCAAGCTGTTCCACACCCCGCTCGCCGCCGCGCTGGCCGGATTGGTCGGCACCGAGCAGGGCGGGGCGGTGCTGGCCTTCGTGATCCTGACCGGCGTCACCTATTTCGGCGGGCGGCTGCTCGCCCGGGCGATCGGCGCGCGCACCCGCGAGAGCTTTCTCGGGCCGGTCGACCGCGTGCTCGGCCTCGGCTTCGGCGCGCTCAAGGGCCTGATCCTGGTCAGCATCGGCTTCCTGCTGGTCGTGCTGCTGTTCGACACGGTGAGCGGCGGCCCGGCCAATCGCCCGCAATGGATCACCAAGTCGACCACCTATCCGCTGCTCAACGCCACCAGCGCCAGCATCGCCGATTTCGTCGATCGCCGCCGCAAGGGCGAGCCCGTGTTCGGGGACGAGCCAGGCAATGGCAGCGCCGCCGACAGGGCCAGGGCGAATTCCACCGATTAGGGGGGTCGCACTTCGCGCGCCGCTCCCCTAAGTCGGAAGCAGATGAACGCGCCGCTCTACAACACCGAAATCCTGCGCCTGGCGGCTTCCGTGCCGTTCGAGTCCCGGCTGGAAGGCGCGATGGCGTCTTGCGAGAAACGCTCCCCGGTCTGCGGGAGCCGCGTCACCGTCGATGTGAACCTGGATGATGCGGGACGCGTCGCCGCGATCGGCATGGTGGTGCGCGCCTGCGCGCTCGGCCAGGCATCGGCGGCGCTGATGGAGGCGCATGCCGTCGGCCGCTCGCCGGAGGAGCTCGAGGCGGCGCGCGACGGTCTCGCCGCCTGGCTTGCCGGCACGCGCGCCACCCCGCCCGACTGGCCCGGGCTCGACCTGTTCACGCCCGCGCTCGAACATCGCGGCCGCCATCCGGCGATCCGGCTCGCCTTCGAGGCGGTGGCGGAAGCCGCCCGAGCCGCCGTTTCCGGAGGGCGCGGCTGATGGAGCACGCCAACGAGGCTTCGCTGCTCGGCGAATATGTGCCGCTGCTCGGCTTCGCGCTGGTCTTCGTGCTGGTGTTCCGCCGGTTCGGGCTGGGCGCCACGCTCGGCTATCTCGTCGCGGGCGCGATCGTGGGACCGCAGGTGCTCGGGCTGGTCGGCGATGCCGAGAGCAAGATGGGCATCGCCGAGCTCGGCATCGCGCTGCTGCTCTTCCTCGTCGGCCTGGAACTGAGCCCGGCGCGGCTGTGGCGCATGCGGCGCGACATTTTCGGGCTCGGCCTGCTCCAGGTGACGATCTGCGGCCTGGTGATCGCGGGCATGGTGTGGCTGGCGACGGGCAGCTCGATCGGCGCGGCGCTGGCGCTCGGCCTGCCGCTCGCGCTCTCCTCCACGGCGCAGGTGCTGCCGATGCTGCAATCGGCGGGGCGCCTGCGCACGCCGTTCGGCGAGCGCGCCTTCGCGATCCTGCTGTTCCAGGACCTGTCGATCGTCCCGCTGATCACGATCGTCGCCGCGCTCTCGCGCAACCCGCACGACCAGAGCAGCACCCCCGGCTGGCTGCTCGGCGTCTATACGGTGGTGGCGATCATCGGCCTGATCCTGGCCGGCCGCTACCTGCTGCGCCCGCTGTTCCGGCTGATCGGCAATCTCGGCGAGCGCGAGATGTTCATCTTCGCCGGGCTGTTCACCGTGATCGCTGCCGCGGCGATCATGGAGGCGCTGGGGCTTTCCGCCGCGCTGGGCGCGTTCATCGCGGGCGTGATGCTGGCGGATTCGCCCTATCGTCACGAGCTGGAGGCGGATGTGGAGCCGTTCCGCTCGATCCTGCTCGGGCTGTTCTTCCTGGCCGTGGGCATGACGCTGAACCTGCACGCGATCGCCGAGCGGCCCTTCTTCGTCGTCGGCATGGCGCTGGCGCTGATCGCCGCCAAGGCCGCGCTGATCATGGGGCTGGGCCTGTTGTTCGGCGTGCCGCGGCGCCAGGCCTTCGCACTGGGCGTCCTGCTCAGCCAGGGCGGCGAGTTCGGCTTCGTGCTGTTCGCCCAGGCCCAGTCGGCGATGCTGATCGAGGGGGAGGCGGCGAGCATCTTCGGCGCGATCGTTACCCTGTCGATGGCCACCACGCCGTTCCTGATGATGGCGACCCGCAAGCTGCGGACCGAGCCGGCGCCGAGCGCGCAGGGCGTCGACACGCCGCAGCACGAAGGCGCCAATGCCGTGGTGGTCGGCTATGGCCGCTTCGGCCAGACGGTGGCGCAGATGCTGCTCGCGCAGGACATCCCGGTCACGCTGATCGACACCGATGTCGAGATGATCCAGACCGCCAGCGATTTCGGCATGAAGGTCTATTATGGCGACGGGCTGCGCATCGACCTGCTGCGCCAGGCCGGTGCGGCCGAGGCCGAGCTGGTGCTGTTCTGCAACGATGGCGACAAGATCGATACTGAGTTCCTCGAGGCGGTCCATCACGCCTTTCCCAAGGCGACGATCTTCGTGCGCGCCTATGACCGGCGCAGCGTGATCAAGATGAAGGGCGCGCCGGTGGGCGGCGTGGTGCGCGAAGTGCTGGAGAGCGCGGTGATGATGGCGCGCCAGGCGATGCAGGCGGTGGGCGTCGACCAGATGGAGATCGACAAGACCGAGGCGGAATATCGCCGCCGCGACAGCGCCCGGCTGGACGTGCAGCGCGAGACCGGCGACCTGCGGGCCGGGATCGACGGCATGATCACTCATGCGAGCAGGGCGGCGGCGATCGAGATCGATCTCGAGTCCTCGGGATGAAGGGGCGGCCCTTCCGCGCGCGGATGGGGTTCGCGCTGGCCGGCATCCACGCCGGCTGGACGCGCGAGGCGAGCTTCCGCAGCCAGGTACGGCTCGCGGCGGCGGCCTTGCTCGCGCTGCTTTTGCTCCGGCCGGCGCCCATCTGGTGGGGGCTGGTCGCGATCTGCTGCGCGATCGTGCTGGCATTGGAGCTGGTCAATTCGGCGATGGAGGCGGTGATCGACCTGCTCCATCCCGGCATCCATCCGTCGATCAAGGCCGCCAAGGACATGCTGGCGGGCGCGGTGCTCGTGATGAGCGTCGCGGCGCTCGTCGTGGCGGTGGCGATGGTGGCGGCGAACGGGCCGCATTTCCTGGAGGAGATCGGGCTGTGAGGATCGTGGCGGTGCTGGCGGCGCTTTCGGGCGCGGTGGCGGTGGCGGCGGGGGCGTTCGGCGCGCATGGCGCGAGCGGCGCGGCGGCCGAATGGCTCCGGACCGGCGGGCATTATCAGCTGGTCCACGCGGTGGCGGCGCTGGTCGCCGTCCGGATGGGCGCGCGCATCCCGGCCTGGCTGTTCGTCGGCGGCGGCGCGCTGTTCGCGGGGACGCTCTACCTGATGGCGCTGGGTGGCCCCCGCTGGCTGGGCGCGGTGACGCCGCTGGGCGGCGCGGCGCTGATCGCGGGCTGGCTCTGCCTGGCGCTCGGCGCATGGAGGGCGCGCTGATGGCGTTGCCGCTGGTCCCGGCACCGGCCGCGGCCGATCCCGACGGCAAGCCATGCCCGGCCCGCGGCTGGTTCAATATCGACTGGCGCCGGTGCGAGTCCGCGCGCTGCCTGGCGCCCGACACTGGCGAATAGGAAGGCCCGCCTGAACCCGAGCGACTTCATCCGGGCGCGGCTGCCCGTGCTGCCGGTGCCGGGCATTGCCGAGATCGTGCTGCACAAGGCCGTGCCGGCGAGCGGACTCGGCCGGCTGGCGGCGGCGGACGGGGATTTCGGCTCGCCCTATTGGGCCTATTACTGGCTGGGCGGCCTGGCGCTGGCGCGGTTCGTGCTCGACCGGCCGGAAGTCGTGGCCGGGCGGCGGGTGCTCGACCTGGGCTGCGGCTCGGGCCTGGTGGCGATCGCCGCGGCCAAGGCCGGCGCGGACCGGGTGCTGGCGGTGGACGTCGATCCCTATGCGCTGGCGGCCGTGGCGCTGAACGCGGCGGCGAACGGCGTCGTGGTAGAGGCGGTGCACGCCGACCTGACCGATGGTCCGGTGCCGGAGACGGACCTGATCCTCGCCGGGGACCTGTTCTACGATCCGGAGCCGGCGGCGCGGGTGGAGCCCTTCCTTGCGCGCTGCCGGGCGGCCGGGGTGGCGGTGCTGGTGGGCGATCCCCGCCGCGCGCCGCTGCCGCTGGACCGGCTGCGGGCGCTGGCGGAATATCGGTTCGCCGAGACGGACAGCGGCGTGATGCGAGTGACGGAGGTATTCGGTTTCGACTGAAACTCCCCTCCCTGGCAGGGAGGGGTGGGGGTGGGTGAATGCACGCGATGCGGTGCCGTCACATCTTTGGCTTCAGTATCGCCCGGACGCGACCCACCCCTGGCCCCTCCCTTCCAGGGAGGGGAATGATGGTCACTCCGCCCCGACGATCTTCGCCACGCCGGCGGCCGCATTCGGGTGATAGCCCGCCCTGGCGCTCTCATAGAAGCGCCGCGCGATCGGCTTGCCCCAATCGCCCTGGGCCATCAGGTCCTTGTAGATCGGGTAGATCAGCAGGCCGCGGCCCACCCGCTTCACGAATTCCTCGATCCCCGGCAGCGCGGGCTCGTAGCGATTGGCGATCGCCAGCTCGGCCCAGGCCGAGCGGACATAGGCATTGTTCGAGGCGGACAGGCCGAGCGTCGCGTCGAGCTCGGCAAGGCGGGCGGGCGCCTGCTGGCGGGGAAGGCCGTTCAGGAAGCGCAGCCATTGCTGGGTCGCCCAGCCGGTGGGCTGCACCGCGGCCGCCGGGCCACCCGCGTTGAACGCGGCGAGCTTCGCGTCCACGGCGGCGAGCGTCGCCGACGTCACGTGCACGGCATTGCCGGGCAGCCCCGGCTGATAGGCCCAGCGATCGAGCTCCAGCTTCGCCTCGAGCGCCTTGTCGCCCTTGATCAGATTGGCGCGCAGGTCCGCCAGGAAGCCGGCGGTGGTCTGCGGCTGGAAGGCGTGGCGATCGAAATAGGCGCGCAGATAGGCGTCCCATTTCGCCCGGCCCACCGCCGCCTCGATCGTGCGCAGGAAGGTGGAGCCCTTGAAATAATCGAGCTGGCCGAAAGTCGCCCCCGGATCGCCATGGAGGCGCGTGGTGGCCGCATCGCTGCCGCCGGCATCCTTGATGTCGCGCTGCAGGCCGTCCCAGTCGAGATCGGCATACATGGCGGCGCGCTCCTTGCCATAGACCGCCTCCATGATCCGGTTCTCGAAATAGGTGGTGAAGCCCTCGTTGAGCCAGCTGTCCGACCAGGTCGCGTTGGTGACGAGGTTGCCCGACCAGCTGTGCGCCAGCTCGTGCGCGACGACATCGGTGTTCGAGCGGTCGCCGGTGATGATCGTCGGCGTCAGGAAGGTGAGAGTGGGGTTCTCCATGCCGCCATAGGGGAAGCTGGGCGGCAGCACGAGCATGTCGTAGCGGCCCCAGCGATAGGGGCCGTAGAGCGCCTGCGCCGCGTCGATCATCTTCTCGACATCGCCGACCTCATGCGCCGCGGCATCGAGCATCGAAGGCTCGGTCCACACGCCCGAGCGCTTGCCGGTGGCCTTGAAGGCGAGGTCGCCCACCGCCATCGCGACGAGATAGGGCGGCACCGGCTTGTCCATCCGGAAGCGGAAGCTGCGCTTGCCGTCCGGCGCGGCCTGGCCCTTTTCGCCGTCCAGCCGGTCGCCGCTCATCACCGCGACGAAGCCGGCGGGCACGGTGAGCCTGGCCGACCAGGTCTGGCGGATGCCGGGGCTGTCCTGGGTGGGGATCCAGCTGCGGTTGTTGATCGGCTGGCCCTGGCTGAACAGATAGGGCTTGCGCTTGCCGGCGGTAAGCTCCGGCGCGAGCCACTGGAGCGCCGATGCGCCCGGCCGCGTCTTGTAGCGGATCAGGATCTGCTTGTTGCCCTCGAGCTGCACGGTCAGCGCCGAGCCAAGCTCCTTGTCGCGCGGGCCGACCGTGAAGGGGAGCGGCTTGCCCTTGGGGCAGGTGACCGCGATCACGTCGAGATCGTCGACGTCCAGCACGATCTCCTTCGCGCCGGCGGCGGCGAGCACGTCGAGCGTTGCGACGCCGGCCAGCGTCCTGCTCGCGAAATCGACGTCGAGGTTCAGGTCGACATGCGTGACTCGCGCCACTTCGGGCACGGCATGGGTCCATGCGTCCTTCGCTTCGGACGTGGTCAGGATCGGGGCGGGCTTGCCGGTCTGGGCGGCGGCGGGCGCGGCGATCACGATCGCGGCGGCGAGAGCGGGGAGGATGCGCATGCCGATGTGCTAGGCGGATCGGGCGGGAACGGCAACCGACGCGCTGCTCCCCGCTCTTCCAGGCGGGATGTCACTGGTCGAGCATGTCGCGTACCTTGGCCGCCAGATCGGTATAGGTGAAGGGCTTGGGCAGCAGCTGCACGCCGGGATCGAGCCGTCCGTGATGGACGATCGCGTTGCGGGCATAGCCGGTGGTGAAGAGGATCCGGAGATCCGGCCGCTTCGCATGCGCCTCGGCGGCGAGCACCGCGCCGGTCATGCCGCCGGGCAGCACGACATCGGTGAACAGCAGGTCGATCGCTTCCCGCTCGGCATCGAGCGCGGCGAGCGCGGCGGGGCCGTCGCCCGCCTCGATCACGCGGTAGCCAAGCTCGCGCAGCACCTCGACCGTATAGGCGCGGACATTCTCGTCGTCCTCGCATACCAGGATCGTCTCGTCGACATTGCCCTGCGGCGCCGGGGGAGCCGGGGCATGGGCCGCGGCGGCGTCGCGGGCGGTGCCGTGGACGCGGGGCAGGTAGATCTTCACGGTCGTGCCGTCCCCGCGCTCCGAATAGATGCGGACATGCCCGCCCGACTGCTTGATGAAGCCATAGACCATCGACAGGCCCAGGCCGGTGCCGCGCCCCACTTCCTTGGTGGTGAAGAAGGGTTCGAAGGCATGGGCAAGCGTTTCCTCGTCCATGCCGGTGCCGGTGTCGGAGACGCAGATCAGCACATATTGCCCGGGCGTCACTTCCGCATCCTGCGCGGCATAATGGCTGTCGAGATGGGTATTTGCGGTCTCGATCGTCAGCTTGCCGCCCTGCGGCATCGCGTCGCGCGCGTTGACGGCCAGGTTGAGCAGCGCGTTCTCGAGCTGGTTCGCATCCACTTCCACCGGCCAGATGCGCGCCGCCTGCACGATTTCCACCTCCACCGTTTCCCCCAGGCTGCGGTGGAGCAGGTCCGACATGCCGGCGATCAGCCGGTTCGGATCGGTCCGCTCGGGCGCGAGCGGCTGGCGGCGCGAGAATGCCAGCAGGCGCTGGGTCAGCACGGCGGCGCGCTGTGCCCCGTTCATCGCCGCGCCGGCCGCGCGCGCCAGCCTGGGCTGGTCGGGCGGCAGGTTGCGCTGGAGGATATCGAGATTGCCCGTGACGATCTGGAGCAGATTGTTGAAATCATGCGCGACGCCGCCGGTCAGCTGGCCCACCGTCTCCATCTTCTGGGAATGGCGCAGCGCCGCCTGCGCCGCCTCGAGCGCGTCCGCCGCCTGGCGCTCGGCGGTGATGTCGCGCGCCACGCAATAGAGCAGGTCGCCCTCGGGCACCGCGGTCCAGCTGAACCAGTGATAGTCGCCGTCCTTGCCGCGGAAGCGGTTCTCGAAGCGCAGGGTGGCGGCGCCCTGCCGCAGCCCGGCCAGTTCCGCGCGGGTGCGCTTGCGGTCGTCGGGATGCTCCATCCATTCCGAGGTGCGGCCGACCAGCTCGTCGGTGTTCCAGCCGAGGATCTCGGTCCAGGCGGGGCTGACGTTGCGCCACACGCCATGGCTGTCCGCGATCAGGAACGGGTCGCGCGCCAGCGTCCATAGCCGGTTGCGATCGGCGATCGCCTCGCGCTCGGCGAGCACGCGGGCCGTGGTCTCGCTGACGATGCAGAGCACGCCGCCCACCGTTCCGTCATCGTCGAACACCGGCGAATAGCTGATGTCGAAATAAGTGGTCTCGCCGCGGCCCTGGTCGCGCTCGATATAGAAGGGGCGGTCCTTGGCCCAGAAGGTCTCGCCGGTGTCGCGCACCCCCTGGAGCAGCGGGCCGAGATCGTCCCACAGCTCGCCCCACCAGATCAGCGCCGACTGGCCGAGCGCGCGCGGGTGCTTGTCGCCGATCGTCGGCGCATAGGCCTCGTTGTAGAGCGCGCAGAATTCGGGGCCCCAGAACATCACGATCTCGGCGCGCGCCGGCAGCATCATGCGGAGCGAGGCGAGGAGCGCGTTCGACCAGCCGGCAGCGGGGCCCAGCGGCGATTCGTCGCCGATCGCGGCCGTCAGCCGGCCCAATTCTCCAAAGGCTGCAAGCGAGGTGGCTGGAGAGATCGCGGTGGCCATCCGTCCCCCGGAGAGTGTCTGTTTCGTTGCGGGGACGAAATCGCCGTCCGCCGCCAAGTCAACGCGGCAGGCGCCATTCGGCTCCCGAAAAGCTGGGGATGATGCTCCGGAAAAGCCGGGGGCGATTCAATGCGCGAAGGCGGCGAGGGCGGTGCGATAGCTGCGGCCGAGCGGAACGATGGCGCCGCAATTGAGCTGCACGGCGAGCCGCCCGCCCGCCTCGCGATAGATTTGCGAGACATGGCTGCGGTTCACCACCACCTGGCGATGCACGCGGACGAAGCCGAGTTCCGCGAAACGCCCGGCCAGCTCCGAAAGCGGCGCGCGCACCAGGTGCACCCGGCCATGCGCGAGGATCTCGCTATAGTTCCCCGCCGAGCGGATCTGCGCCACGTCGCAGGCGCGCACGCGCAGGAACGGCGCCTCGGGCAGGCTCAGCCATTGCTCGGCGCTTGGCTGGACGGGCAGCATCGGCGGCAGCGGCTCGGCGAACGGCGGGTCCGCCTCCTGCCGATCATGTCCATTGGCGAGGTGGCGCCTCCAGGCCATCAGCGACAGCCACGCCGTCGAGCCCAGCGCAATGGCGCGCGGCAGGAAATTGTCGACGGGCACCGGTGGCGGCCCGTTGGGCCCGCAGAGCTGATAGGGGGAAATGGCCATCGCGAAACGCGACGCGGCCAGTTCCGTAAGCATCACCGGCACGAAGGCGAACGCGCCGAGCAGCAGGGGCGACGAGCGTTTCGGCGTCTGCAATATCTCCTGCATCGGCTTGCGGCTGGCCCAGGCGATGGTGAGCATGGCGCCCCAGACCAGCAGCCGCGCCAGCCGCGCCTCGTCCGGATGCTCGGCGGCGAAGCTGCCCGTGTTCGCTTCCAGCCCGCCTATCCCATAGCCGAGCAGGAAGGCGAACAGCGCGAACGCCGTCGCCGCGCTCAACGGGATTCTGAGGTCCCAGATCGACTCGCGCGCCGTCATTTCCATGCGCGCACGATAGCTCGCGAACGCGCGCGCGCGAAATGCCGTTCGTCACGCCCGCGATCCATTCGTCCCAGCCGGCTCCACCCGCCGCCGCCGGCCCGGTCAATCGGGCCGGGTTGGGAAGAGGGTTCGTGTCATGCGTCATTCGATATTCTGCCTGCCGTTTCTCATGGTGCCCGCCGTCCATGCGCAGACCGCGCGGGCGCCGCAGCCGCCGGCGAACGGCGACGTGGTCAGCGCCGCCGACGATGCGTTCGGCCGGCGGATCGGGATCGAGGAAGTGGGGCTCTATTCGGAGAGCGAGGTGCGCGGGTTCGACCTGCAGGCCGCCGGCAACTACCGGATCGAGGATCATTATTACGTCCGCGTTTCCGGCATGCTCCAGCCGCTGAACGGCGGCACCGCGATCCGGGTCGGCGCCAATGGCCTGCGGACCGATTTCGCCGCTCCCTCCGGCGTGGTGCAATATACGATGCCTGGCGCCACGCCCGGCGCGCGCGCCTCGATCGAGGCAGGCTGGTGGGGCGGCTCGGGGCCGGTCGCGATGCTGCGCGGTTCGGCGGGCACCGCCGACGGGCGCTGGTCGATCGCGGGCGGCCTTCAGCTCACGCCCGCCCAGCAATATACCGACGGCACGACCGGCGACTTCACTGCCATCGGCCTCGTTCCGCGCTGGTCGCCGGCGCCCGGCGTGCGGATCACCGGCGTGTGGAGCCGCAACTGGTTCCCGCGCGAAGGCGATACCTATTATGCCAATCCGGCCGGCGCGCCGCGCGAAGTGAAGCGCTGGACCAATCGCACCCAGAGCTGGATGGACGCGCGCAACGAATCGGACCTGATCGGCGCCTTTGCCGATGTGGACGCGGGCAAGGGCTGGCGGTTCGGCGCCTCGCTGTTCTACAATGCGCTGCCCTATGACCATAGCGCCTACAGCGTGCTGCGCTTCACCGGCAATGGCCGCGAGGCGGTGGCGAGCGGGCTGCTGTTCGGTGCCGAGACGCGCCACACGGTCTCGGCCGAAGTGACCGCGGCCAAGCAGTTCGCCACCGGTAATCTCACGCACCGCATCATCGCCATGGCCCGGCGGCGGGATTCGATGGTGGAGAGCGATCCTGGCGTCCCCTTCGCGCTCGGCACCTTCGGCGATGTGAACAAGCCGCCCAGGATCGCCCGGCCCATGGTGGCGCTCGGCACGGTCCGGAAGCGCGACGATGTCGGGCAATGGACCGGCGGCCTCGGCTATCGCCTGTCGATCGGCACGCTGGCCGAGCTGCGCGTCGATGCGCAGCGCGTGGAATATGCCAAGCGCGTCCGGGGGCTCGACGGCACGGTGACCGAGCAGACGACGCGGCCCTGGCTCTATGGCGGGGCGCTGTCGGTGGGGATCACCTCACGGCTCACCGGCTTTGCCAGCTATGCGCGCGGGCTGGAGGAAGCCGGGGTCGCGCCCGCCAATGCCAGCAATCGCGGCGCGGTCCTCCCCGCCGCCATCTCGCGCCAGGCCGAGCTGGGCGTGAAATATGGCTTTGCCGGAGGCCCGACGCTGATCGCGGGCCTGTTCGACCTGTCCAAGCCGACGCCGGGTATCGATGCCACGGGCGCGTTCGACTTTGTCGGCACGGTGCGGCATCGCGGCGTGGAGCTGTCGCTGGCCGGGCCGATCACCCCGCGGCTGAACGCGGTGCTGGGCGCTACCTGGCTCGATGCCAGGATCGATGGCGAGCTGGTGGATCGCGGCGTGATCGGCGCCCGCCCGATCGGCCGGCCGCGCGTGACCGCGCTCGCCAATCTCACCTGGCGGGTGCCCGGCATGGAAGGGCTGACGGTGGATGGTGGCGTGAACGTCCGCGGCGCGCGCTATGCCGATCGCGAGAACAGCGTCGCGCTGCCCGGCTATGCGCTGTTCAACCTGGGGCTCCGCCAGGCCTTCGCGATCGGCGGCCATCCGGTGACGCTGCGCGCCCGCGTGACCAACCTGACCGACCGTTTCGCCTGGACCCCGGCCAATTCGGGGCTGATCACGCCGATCGCCCCGCGCACGCTGACCCTGACGCTGACGAGCGAGCTCTAGCGCGGCTGGGCATCCAGGAACGCCGCCACCTCGCCAAGGTCGACATTCTTGTCGAGGTACGTCCGCCCGATCCCGCGCGCGAGCAGGAAGGGCAGGGTGCCGGCGCTCATCTTCTTGTCGTGGAGCATGTGCTCCACGAGCCGCGCACCGGAGGCGGTGATCCCCGCCGCCTTCAGCCCATCCGGCAGGCCGACCGCGGCCAGGTGCGCGGCAACCCTTTCGGCGTCCTGGCCGGGGCAGATGCCCCTGGCGGCCGAGAAGCCGAAGGCGAGCGCCATGCCCGCCGCCACGCCCTCGCCGTGCAGCAGCCGGTCGGAGAAGCCGGCCTCGGCCTCGAGCGCATGGCCGAAGGTGTGGCCGAGGTTGAGCAGCGCGCGCATGCCGCTGGTCTCGCGCTCGTCGGCCGCGACGATCCGCGCCTTGGCCGCCACCGAATGGGCGATGGCATGCGTGCGCGCCGCCGGGTCGCCTGCCAGCAGCGCGGCGGCATTGGCCTCGCACCATTCGAAAAAGGCGAAATCGTCGATCAGCCCGTATTTCACCACTTCGGCATAGCCGGCGCGCAGGTCGCGGGCCGGCAGCGTGTCGAGCACTTCCGGGTCGATCAGCACCATGGCCGGCTGGTGGAAGGTGCCGACGAGGTTCTTGCCGGCGCGCGTGTTGATCGCGGTCTTGCCGCCCACCGAGCTGTCGACCTGGGCGAGCAGGGTGGTGGGGATCTGGACGAAGCCGCAGCCGCGCTTGAGGATGGAGGTGGCGAAGCCGACCAGGTCGCCGATCACGCCGCCGCCCAGCGCGATGACGTGATCGCCGCGCTCCACGCCCAGCGCGAGCAGCCGGTCGAGCAGCGCCTCCAGCTGGCCCCAGCTCTTGGTGCCTTCGCCGGGCGGCAGCACGATCGCCTCGCTCGTGCCCAGGCCCGCCTGCAGCGTGGCGAGATGCGGGAGGACATGCTCGTCGGTGACGATGATCCGGCGCCGGCCATTGTCGAACGGCGCGAGCGCATCTCCGGCGCGGGCGAGGAGCCCCGCCTCGATGCGGATGTCATAGCTGCGGTCGCCGAGCGCGACGGGGACGATTGTCACGGATTGAGGGCCTTCAGGATCGCGTCGACGGTGGTGTCGTGCGGCGCTGCTATGCTGGGCACCCGGATCGGCGCAAGCGCGTAATAGGGATTGCGGATCGCCGCGAGCTCGGTGAGCACCGCCTGGGGATCGCGACCGCGCAGCAGCGGGCGCGTGTCGCGCCGCCGCACCCGGTCCGCCAGCACCGCCGGCTCGGCGTCGAGCCATACCGCGATCGCATGCTCGAGAATCAGCGCGCGGGTGCTCTCGTTCATGAATGCGCCGCCGCCCGTGGCGATGACCTTGGGCGCCCCGTCGACCAGCCGGGCGATCACCCGGCGCTCCCCGTCGCGGAAATGCGCCTCGCCGAAACGCGCGAAGATGTCGGCCACGGTCATGCCGGCCGCCGCCTCGATCTCGTGGTCGGCGTCGACGAAGGGCAGGCGCATGCGCTGCGCCAGGCGCCGGCCGACCGTGGTCTTGCCCGCACCCATGAGGCCGATCAGGACGATGGCCTTGCCCGTCCACGCGGTATTCGCTGCCTGCGTTTGTAACATGTTCGGAAGGGCTATACAGCGAGGGCGGGTCTCGGGCAAAAGGCCCGCGAAGTCACAATTTCCGGACCGCTTTTCATGTCCCGCTTGATCGTTGCGCTGATCGTCATTCTCGTCGTCCTGGTCGGCGGCCTGTTCTTCCTCGCGGGCCGCGAGACGAAGAAGGAGCCGGTGCGCATGGAGAAGGTGGTCCCGCTTGACAATCTCGCGAATTAAGCGCCGCCACATCGCCTTCGGGGCGCTGTTGCTGGCCGGCGCGGCGGTGCCCGCGCTGGGGCAGCAGGACAAGCCCGAATCGCTGCTGCCGCCGGGCTTCGACGAGCCGGCGCCCACTCCGGCGCCGCGCCCCGCCCCCGCGCCGGCCGCAACGGTGCCCGCCGCGACGCCCCCCGGCGCGCCCGGCACCGCGCCGATCCCGAGCGCGCCCGCGCCGGGCGGCGACACCGCGCTTTCCAATAGCAGCGCGGTCGAGGATGTGACGGCGACCGGTCCGGTCGATCTGTCGCGCTACGAGCTGCCCGAGTTCGCGAAACATTCGCTGAACCGCGTCGGCGTGCTTGCCGCGGGCAACACGCCGTTCCCCGCCAGGGGCTTCGGCAATGCCGATGGCCGTACCCTGGCGGTGCTGATGCAGCGGCTGCGCGCGCCGGTGGCGTCGCGCTGGGCGTCGATCGCGCTCCGCCGCGCGCTGATGTCGCCGCTCGACACGCCGCGCCATGCCAATGGCGCCGATTTCGCCGCCGAGCGCGCCTGGCTGCTACTGCGCATGGGCGAGGCCAATGCCGCGCGCGCGGTGGTGAACGACGTCGATGGCGACAATTACACGACGCGCCTGCTCCAGGTGGCGATGCAGGTCTCGCTCGCCACCGCCGATCCAGGCGGCATCTGCCCGATCGCCGAGCGCGGCAACCAGTATATCCAGCAGCGCGGCTGGGCGCTTGCCCGGGCGATGTGCGCCGGGCTCGCCGGCAAGCCCAACGAGGCGGGCCAGCTGCTCGACGAGGCGCGCGGCGGCACGCCCGCCAGCGATATCGACAATCTGCTGGCCGAGAAGGTGCTCGGCACCGGCGCGCAGGGGCGCCGCGCGGTCACGCTCGAATGGGGCGGCATCACCCGGCTGACCGCCTGGCGCTGGGGCCTCGCCACCGCGACCGGCCAGGAAGTCCCTGCCTCGCTCTACGCTACCGCCGGCCCGCAGGTCCGCTATTGGCAGGCGCTCGCCCCGCAGCTCTCGCCCCGCCAGCGCGCCGCCGCCGCCGAGCTGGCCGCTACCGCCGGCGTCTTCTCCAGCGCCGGCCTTGTCGATCTCTACAGCGAGATCGCCGAGGGCGACGATGCCAACACCACCGAGGGCGGCGTCGCCCGCGATCTGCGCATCGCCTATACCGACGGCGATGTCGGGGACCGGATCAAGGCGATTCGCACGCTCTGGGCCGAGGCGAGCACGCCGCGCACCCAATATGCCCGGCTGATCCTCACCGCGCGCGCGGCTTCCTGGATCCCGGCCGACGCCAAGGTGGAGGAGCCCGAGAAGCTGATCGCCTCGATGCTCTCCGCCGGCTATGAATCGAAGGCGATGGAATGGCGCCAGGTGGTGCCGCGCGGCAGCGTCGCGTGGGGCCTGCTCGCGCTCGGCGATCCCGGCGCGCAGGGCCCGGTCGCCTATGGCGATTTCGATGCGTTCAAGGATGCCGCCGGGCAGCGCCGCGCCCAGCTGGCCTTTGCCGGCCTTGCCGGCCTCGGCCGCTTCGAGAGCAGCGACGCGCGCCGTGGCGCCCAGGCGCTCGAGGTGCAGATCGGCGCGCAGAACGCCTGGACCCGCGCGATCGACGCCGCCGGCCGGCGCGGCGATTCGGCGATGGTGGCGCTGCTCGCCGCGGTCGGCATGCAGTCGCGCGTCTGGGACAATGTGACTCCCGAGGCGCTGTTCCACATCGTCGCGGCGATGCGCGCCGCGGGGATGGCCAGCTATGCGCGGATGATCGCCGTGGAGGCGGTCACGCGATCGGCTTGAGCGTCTCCGAAGACCGGGCGCTGATCGAGCGCTTCCTCGAGATGATGCGGGCGGAGGCGGGCGCCGCTGCCAATACCATCGCCGCCTATGGCACCGATCTGCGGCTCGCCTCCGAATTTCTCGGCGGCGGGCTGGGCGGTGCCGGGCGGCCGGAGCTGGAGCGGCTCGGCGCCGAGTGGCAGCCGCTCTCGCGCGCCACCGTCGCCCGCAAATCGGCGGCGCTGCGCCGTTTCTATGCATTCCTCGCCGATGAGAAGCTGCGCGCGGACGATCCCTCGGCCATGCTGCCGCGCCCCGGCACCGCGCGCGCATTGCCCAAGGTGCTCGGAGTGGAGGACGTCGACCGGATGTTCGCCGCGATCGATGCGCGCATCGCGCGGGTGCCGCCCGATCCGAACGACCTGCGGCTGCTGGCGCTGATCGAGCTGCTCTATGGCTCTGGCCTGCGCGCCACCGAGCTGGTGTCGCTGCCGCGCAACGCCGTGTCGCCCGATCGACCCTATCTGATCCTGAAGGGCAAGGGCGGGCGGGAGCGGCTGGTGCCGATCTCGGACCGCGCCCGTGCCGCCGTCGCGGCGTGGCGCGGGCATGTCGCGGCGGACCGGCCCTTCCTCTTTCCCTCGGGCAAGGGGCATCTCTCGCGCATCCGGCTCTACCAGCTCGTCCGCGCGCTGGCCGGGGAGGCGGGCATCCCGCCTGACCGGGTGAGCCCCCATGTGCTCCGCCATGCCTTCGCCACCCATCTGCTGGAGGGCGGCGCCGATCTGCGCGCGCTGCAGGCGATGCTCGGTCATGCCGATATCGCGACGACCGAGATCTATACCCATGTCGACAGCCGCCGGCTGGTCGAGCTGGTCAACCAGCGGCATCCTTTGGGTGAAGCGCTGGGGAAGCGAGGCTAGCCGCCAGATTGAGAACCCAGGCAATTATTTGATTTTCTGCCGCCATCCCGGCCTTGTGCCGGATGAGGGTTGGAGCGGCTTCCGCGCCTCACAACGGGATCGCTCAACCTACCCGCTCGTTGACGTAGCTTCGCGCCAAGGTTAGCCCGCGCAGCGATGACCACTTTCCTCGACTTCGAGAAGCCGATCGCCGAGCTTCAGACCCGCATCGACGAGCTGCGCCAGACCGCGGAGGGCGGCGCCGTCGATATCGATGCGGAGATCGCCCCGCTCCAGGCCAAGGCCGAGAAGCTCCTCAGGGATACCTATGCCAGGCTCACGCCCTGGCAGAAGACCCAGGTTGCCCGCCATCCCGAGCGCCCGCACTTCAAACATTATGTCGCCGGGCTGATCGAGGAGTTCATGCCGCTGGGCGGCGATCGCGCCTTTGCCGACGACAATGCGATCCAGGGCGGCCTGGGCCGGTTCCGCGGGCGCAGGGTGATGGTGATCGGCCATGAAAAGGGCGACGATACCGCCAGCCGGCTCAAGCATAATTTCGGCATGGGCAAGCCCGAGGGCTATCGCAAGGCCATTCGCCTGATGGCGCTCGCCGACAAATTCCATCTGCCGGTGATCACCCTGGTCGACACCTCGGGCGCCTTTCCCGGCGTGCAGGCCGAGGAGCGCGGCCAGGCCGAGGCGATCGCGCGCTCGACCGAAGCTTGCCTCAATCTCGGCGTGCCGCTGGTTGCATCGATCCTTGGCGAGGGCGGCTCGGGCGGGGCGATCGCGCTTGCCGCGGGCAACACCGTGCTGATGATGGAGCATGCGGTCTATTCGGTGATCTCGCCCGAGGGCTGCGCCTCGATCCTGTGGCGCACCGCCGACAAGGCGGCGGAGGCGGCGGAGGCGATGAAGGTCACCGCGCAGCACCTGAAGGAGCTGAAGGTGATCGACCGGATCGTCGGCGAGCCGCTGGGCGGTGCGCACCGCGAGCCCGGTGCGGCGATCCATGCGCTGGGGGATGCGATCGAGGAATCGCTGCGCAAGCTCGACGGCATGTCGCCCGAGAGCCTGCGCCAGGCGCGCCGCGCCAAGTTCCTGGCGATGGGCCGGATCTGACGCTAGCGGACCGGAGCGATATGCTCGGCGGCGGCCATGCTCGCCCCGATCATGCCCAGGCCCTGGATGACCGCGAGCACCGCGCAAAGCGCGAGGAACGCGACCACCGCCAGCTCGATCCGCGTCACCGCCTTTTTGGAGGAAAGCTGCTTCATTCCTTCCTTATAGGAGAGTCGGCTGTACGCCGGGTGAAGCGGCCCGTTCGCCGCGGTTCAGGAAAACTACTTGGATGCGCGCGAAGGTAGCGGCCTCGCACCGGTCAGGGTTCGCAAGCGCGAACGCGCGCCCGCGCCCGGACATGATCCCGGGGGTTCTTCCGGCAAGAAAAGGGCGGCGGAACCAAGGTCCCGCCGCCCGTTCTCGTTCGTTTCGTCGGAAGGCTTACGAGACCTTCATGCTCGCCGAAACGTTGGTGAAGGTCGACTTCAGCGAGTTGCCGAGGCCCTGCATGGCGGCAATCGCGGCGACGGCGATCAGAGCGGCGATCAGGCCGTACTCGATGGCGGTCGCGCCCTTCGAATTCTTCAGGAAGTTGCGGATCTTCTGCATAACCGGTCTCCAGTGTTCAAGGATTGCTTCATTCACCCGGCCTCACCGGAGACTCCGGTTCGGCAACTCGAAACTACGGTTGGGAAGTAAAGAAACGGCTAAGAGCGAGTGTTACGGCATCGTAACCAGAATCAGGACTGAGTGGCTGCCTGCACCTTGTTGGTGACGTTGCTCCACATGTCCGTGGTGGTGTTGGCGACGCTCATCAGGCTGGCCATCATTGCAATGACGATGAGCGCGAGGATGAAGCCATATTCCACTGCGGTCGCGGCGCGGCGGTCGTGCATCACATCGCGGATCGCTCGTACAAGGGCTCGCATTGTGGGCGCTTCTTCTCCAATGATGGCAACAATCTAGCCGAAGAGGCTTAACGAAAAGCTGATGATTGCTTCTGACATGTTGCTCGTCGTGGCGGCTGCCCTGATCGATGATCGCGGCCGGGTGCTCCTCCAGCAGCGCCCGCCGGGCAAGCCGATGGCCGGGCTCTGGGAGTTTCCGGGCGGCAAGATCGAGCCGGGCGAGCGCCCCGAAGCGGCGCTGGCCCGGGAGCTCCACGAGGAGCTGGGGATTGCGCTCGACCCGTCCGGCCTCGTGCCGCTCGCCTTTGCGAGCGAGCCGCTGGACGGGCGGCACCTGCTGTTGCTGCTCTACACCTGCCGGGCATGGGCGGGTGAGCCGGTCGCGCACCATGCGACGGCGCTGCGCTGGGTGACCCCGGCGGAGATGTCGGGGATGGCGATGCCGCCGGCGGACGTGCCACTGGTGGCGGCGCTGGCGGGGTGGCGTGGCTTCGCGGACGCGCCCGGGAAGGCCTAGCCGAACCACCGCGCCGCCGCGCGCTCCGCCTCGCCCGCGTCCGGCCCGCCTTCGCTCGCCCAGGCGACGACGCCGTCGGGGCGCACCAGCACCGCGCTCAGGCCGAGCCGCACCTTCGCGTCGCATGCCACATAGTCGATCCGCCCGTCCCGGCGCGCCGCCACGGCGTGCAGCGGCGCATGGGCGTCGAAGTCGAGCAGCAGGCCCTTGCCCTCGCACAGCAGCGGGCCGGCCTGCCGTCCGTCGGCCAGCGCGAAGTCCGGCATGCTGCGGCCGGCCAGCGGATGGGTGCCGTCCAGCGCGTAGCGTAGCGAGACGCCCGATACGCGCTCGGCGAAATAAGTCGCGCCGTCGCGGGTCGCGGTCAGGTCGCGGACGATGGCCGCGAGCGCGCGGGTGCCGGGGCTGGGCCGCATGAGCGCCACTTGCGCCCGCGACCAGTCGAGCACCTGCGCGCCTGCCGGATGGCGTTCGGCCGCATAGCTGTCGAGCAGGCCGGCCGGCGCGGTGCCCCGGATCGTGGCGGCCAGCTTCCACCCCAGGTTCATCGCGTCCCCGATCCCGAGGTTGAGCCCTTGCCCGCCCAGCGGCGAGTGGATGTGCGCGGCATCGCCCGCGAGCAGCACGCGCCCCTTGCGATAGGCCGTCGCCTGATGGGCGCGGTCCGTCCAGGTCGTGGCGAGCCGGAGCGCGCGCAGCGTCACCTCCGTGCCGGTCACGCGGCGCAGCACCGCCTGAACATGTTCGGGCGTGATCGGCCGGGTCCGGTGAAAGGCGCCGCCGTCGAAATCGACCATCGCGATCGTGCCCGGCGGCGCATAGGTGAACATGCCGGCCGCGCTATAGTGCCGGCCGGGCGGGAGCGCGTCCGGATCGGCGAGCTCGACTTCGGCCGAATAGCCGGTGAACTCGGGATCGGTGCCGGCAAAATCGAAGCCGGCCGCCTTGCGCACAAGGCTGCGCCCGCCGTCGCAGCCGATCAGCCAGCGCGCGCGGAACGTCTCGCCGCCGGCATGGACCGCCACTTCGTCCCCGGACGAGTCGAGGCCGTCGACGCCGCAGCCGCGCCGGATCGAGACGCCGATCGCGCTCGCCCGCGCCGCCAGCACGGTCTCGAACGACTCCAGCGTCACTGCCATGCCGGTGCCCGCGGGGCTCGGCAGGTGCCAGGGCCAGGCCGCGGGATCGACATCGTCCTGATAGAATTGGATGCCGGCGAAATGCCCCGCCGGTCGCCGGGGCTGCCGCGCCCAATGCGCGGCGGCGGGGGAGGCGGCACCGGCGCGCTGCGCCGCGACGACATCGTCGAGCAGGCCGCGCCGGTAAAGCGCCTCGAGCGTCGGCGCCGACAGGCCGCGCATCCCGAAGGGGAGCCGCTTCAGCGGCGAATGCGGGTCTTCCGCCTGCTCCAGCACCAGGACGGACAGGCCGGCCAGGCGCAGCTCGCAGGCGAGGAACAGGCCGACGGGGCCGGCCCCGGCAATGACGGCATCGTGAAGTACGGTGTGGCGGTGTGGCATGAACTACTCCCAAGTCGATGGTTCGACCGGAGCGTTTCCCGTGCTGGAGACCCGCATGGACGAACCACGGAGCGCCCGGTGGCGTCCGATGTTCGTCGTGGGGATCCCGGGCGCGAGGCCAAAGACCAGAGCTTTCGTTACCGAAAGGACTTGGGCTTACCAGACCAAGCCTGCCTTTTCCGACGCGGCGCCTTTAGCGCCGTGGCTGCGAAACCGCAACCGCGCTCATTGCTTCACGCGCAGCGCCTCCGCCAGGCTCGTCGTCGCGCTGCCGCGTCGTGCCGGCCTGGGCTGCGATTCGTCCGGGGCCCAGCCGGTCAGGTAGACGATCTCGAAACGCTCCGCCGTCCGGCCGTCCGGATCGGCGCGTTCCGCAAAGGCCTCCGCGGCCTGGGCCAGCGTGCCGCGAGTGAGGGGCGGCGTGCCGGGCAGCAGGTTTGTCGCGGCCATGCCGCGCAGGTCGCGGAGCAGCGAGAACATGCTGCCATAGCGCACGGTCAGGGTCTCGACGTCCGCCACCGGCAGCGCGAAGCCGGCGCGGGTGAGCAGGTCACCGGCCGCGCGCACGTCGATCTGCGGGTGGAAGCGCGCGACCGGCCGCTCCGCCTCGGCCCTGAGGAAAGCGCCGCGCAGGGTCGCCAGCGTGCCTGCGCCCAGGAACGCGCCCAGGAACAGTCCGTCGGGCCGCAGCGCCCGGCGCGCCAGGGCGAGCGCGCCCGGCACGTCGTTGATCTGGTCGAGCACGCCCGCGCTCACCACCAGGTCGAAGCTGGCCTCGGGAAAGGGGTGGCGATCCTCGTCGGCATGGACGCCGCCGGCCATCGCCGCGAAGCCGGCGCCGGCATCGATCCGGGTGATGCGCGCGCCCGGCAAGTCGAAGCCGCCGCCGAAGCTGCCCAGGTCGAGCACGTCGCCGAACGCGCGCTTCACCGCCGCCAGCCGGTCCTGGATCCCCTCGAGCATGTGCTCGCGCACGAACCCCTCGTAGCGGCGGGCGGCGCGGTCGCGGCGCTTGCGGCGCAGGGCGCGGTCGAAGATCTCGGCGGAATCGCTGGGTCCGTTTTGGGGCATGGCGCGCTTGTGCGCCGCCGCGCCGCCGGGGACAAGGCGGGCATGGCCCGGTTCGGCGACTATTGCGCATCCCTGCGCCGCATCGCGGACCTCGCGCTGCCGCCGCGTTGCCCGGGCTGCGGCACGATAACGCCGGCGGACCATCGCTTCTGCGCTACCTGCTGGGCCAGCCTGGATTTCCTCGGCCCGCCCTGGTGCGCGGCCTGCCATGCGCCCTTCGATCACGACCGGGGCGAGGGCGCGCGCTGCGCCGCGTGCATCGCCCAGCCGCCGCCGCATGACGGGATCCGCGCCGCGGTCGCCTATGGCGAGGTGGCGCGGGCGATCGCGCTCAAGCTCAAATATTCGGGACGGCTCGCCTGCGCCGCCACCATGGCACGCGCCATGGCCCGGCTGATGCCCGGCGAAGCCGAGCTGATCGTGCCGGTGCCGCTCCATCGCTGGCGGCTCTGGTCGCGCGGCTACAACCAGGCGGGGCTGATCGCCGCTTCGCTCGCGCGCGCGCACGGCCTGCCCGCCGCGCCCGATCTGCTGCGGCGGGTGAAGGCCACGCCGGTGCTGCGCGGCCTGGGTCCCCGTGCCCGCGCCAGGGCGGTCGCCGGTGCCTTCGCGCTCGCGCCGGATGCCGGCGCGCGCCTTTCCGGCAGGACGGTGGTGCTGGTCGACGATGTCCATACCAGCGGCGCCACCGCCAATGCCTGTGTGCGGGTGCTCAAGCGCGGCGGTGCGGCGCGCGTGATCCTTCTGTGCTGGGCGCGCGTTCTGATGGAAGGCGAGGGCGCGGATTGACAAGCGCCCGGCACGACCACAGGTGTATGCCGCAATGCCCAAGATCGAAATCTACACCAAGGCGTTCTGCCCCTATTGCTACCGCGCCAAGGCGCTGCTTGACGGCAAGCACGCGGAATATGAGGAGATCGACATCTCGATGGGCGGCCCGCGCCGTGCCGAGATGATCGACCGCGCCCATGGCCGCACCACCGTTCCGCAGATCTTCATCGCCGGCGCGCATATCGGCGGGTCCGACGACTTGGCGGCGCTCGATGCGCGCGGCGGGCTCGATCCGCTGCTCGCCGCGTGACGGGATCGGGCGGCTGTGATCGTCTTCGACCTCAAATGCGGCGCCGGCCATGTCTTCGAGGCGTGGTTCGGGTCGAGCGCGGCTTATGAAGGCCAGCGCGCCGCCGGGCTGGTCGCCTGTCCGATATGCGGCAGCGCGGAGGTGGCCAAGGCGGTGATGGCGCCCAATGTCGGCGCCAAGGGCAATCAGGCGCCGGCGCCCGTGCCGGCATCCGCCCCGGCCGTCCGGGGCGAGCCGGCACTCCCGCCGGAAATGCTCAAGGCCGCGATGGCCGCGCTGGCGGGCGCGCAGGCGAAGCTGCTCGAGGGCTCGCAATGGGTCGGCACCGCCTTTGCCGACCAGGCGCGCGCCATGCATCTGGGCGAGGCGCCCGCCGCGCCGATCCACGGCCAGACGAGCATGGCGGAGGCGAAGGCGCTGATCGACGAAGGCGTTCCGGTCGCGCCGCTGCCGCTGCCGGTGGTGCCGCCCGAGGCCTGCAATTGACCGGCCGCGCCCGGCCCGATACGACGCGCCTCCGAAACCCGTTTGTGCCCCGGTAGCTCAGCAGGACAGAGCAACGGTTTCCTAAACCGCAGGTCGGGAGTTCGAGTCTCTCCCGGGGCACCATTTTTTGGAAGATTCTCGCATAAGCTCGGGCGGCCGTTCGGCCTTGCGAACCCTGGCGGGTTCGATGCCGCTCCCTTCGGGCGCGCCATCTTTGTTTGCCTCAAGTGCCGGTGTGTGCATCCGCCCGCTTGGCTATCCTCGCGTTTCGGCGGTTTCTGCGTCGGGCTGGGCTGGGCTGGGCTGCGCGCTGGTCCGCTATTCCTCCGTGGTGCGGCCGGCAATGGGGGCTTTCGCGCCCCGCAGCCTTCCTACAACGCCACGCCCAGCCCGCGCCCGATCGCCCGCACCCGGCCGATCAGCGGCGAGATCAGCCGGTCCGGATCCTTGGCCGGCAGGCTCACGCTCTCGGGCAGCACGCCCATCGCCTCGCGCAGCGTCACCGCGCCCTGGCGGAGCGCAGGGCGGGCGACCAGCCACCAGAGCCGGGCATGCTCGCCGTCCACTTCGATCCGCTCCTGCCGGGTGAGCGGCGTGCGGGCGACATGGTCGGCATGGAGGGTGGCGAGGATGCGCGACAGGCGGCTCAGCGTGCCGAGGTCCGACACCGGCTCGCGCGCCATGAAATAGCGCACCACGAGCTCGGCATTGGCCTGTACCGCCTCGGGCTCGAACACGCCGGCATAGCGCCCGGCGAGCACGCGCGTGGCGCTGGCGGCCATCATCTCGGCATAGCGCTTCGAGGCGCCGCCGGGATGGCAGCGATAGAGGAGCTGGGCCTCGTCGAGCCGGGCGATCTGCCCGAAGCGCCCGAGCCGGTGATAGAGGTCGAAATCCTCGGCATAGCGCACCTGCGGGCGCTCGAACGGCTCGAGCAGCCGTGCGGCCTCCGCGCGGAACATGACGCTCGACCAGACCAGCGGGTTCTGGGTGAGGAGCAGCCAGTCGATGGTCGCCGGGGTGAGCGGGCGATCGCCGGGCCAGGGCGTGAGGCGGCCGTCCTCGAGCAGCTCGGCCGCGGTGGCGACGAGCACGGTGCCGGGATTTGCGTCGAGATGGGCGGCCTGCGCGGCGAAGCGGCCGGGCTTGCACAGATCGTCCTGGTCGAGGCCGGCGATGTAGCGCCCGCGCGCCGCGGCAAAGGCCTGGTTGCGGGCGAGGACGGGGCCGCCATTGGCCTCGGCATGGAGGATGGTGATGCGCGGATCGGTGAAGGTGGCGAGCAGGGTGCGGGTGTCGTCGGTCGAGCAGTCGTCGACGATCACCAGCTCCCAGTCGGTGAAGTCCTGCGCCAGCACGGAGTCGATCGTCGCGCCGATCCAGGGCGCGCCGTTATAGGCGGGCATGATGACCGAGACGGTGGGGGCGGGCAGGCCGTTCATGCGGCGAGGCTCACGCTCTCGCCGAGCAGCTGGTCGACGATCAGCTGGCCGACATCGTTCTGCCATTGCCACAGGCCGTTGGCCTTGCCCCTGAAGCTCTTCTCGCCACCCAGCCGCCCTTCGGGGACGAAACCGGCAGCGAGGCCGATGCCATAGGCGCCGGGGATCGGCTGGCCGTCCGCGTCGCTGACGCGGCAGAGCTGGTCGGCCAGGCGGGGGCGGCCCGGCGCATGGGCGGCGAGGGCGATGCGCTGGCCCGCCGCGTCGAGCAGGGGCAGCGCGTGCGGGCGATAGCCGAGCGCGGCGACGATCAGGTCCGCCTCGGCGAGGATGTGCGCGGCCTCGGCATCCGGGCCGGCGAGCCGGTGGAGCCGGACGCGCGGATCGGGGGTGCGGCCGCCGATGCGGAGCATGCGCAGCACCAGCTCGCGGGCTTCGAGGCGGAAGCCGGCCAGGCGATAGACGAAGCCCGAGAGCGGGCAGATGTCGTCGGGGCCGAAATCGGTGAAGCCGTCGGCATGGGCAGCCTCGGCATTGGGATACCAGGGGCGCAGCGCCTCGCGGTGGAGCAGGCTCAGGCTCTCGGCGCCGAACGGGATGTCGGATTTGAGGAGGAGGACGGCGGAGGCAATCGCGGAAGTGGAGGCGCCGACGATGGCGATGCGCGGGGCGCGGGTGTGGGCGATGCGGGCGTGCAGCCGCTCCATGCCGCCGGTGCGCAGCATGTCGTCGCACAGCATCAGCCGCTCGCCGGCCTGCTGGCCCAGCTGCGTGCCGGCGACCGTGGCGGCGGCGATGTCGCTGGCGGACTGATAGCCGCCGGTGGCGAGGACGATGTTCCGGGAGAGCAATGCGCGCTCCGCCCCGGTGGCGGTATCGCGGATGCGGGTCTGCCAGAGGCCCGCGGCGGTGCGGCGGCTGTCGAGCACTTCGTGGCCGGTGTGCACGCTGCCGCCGCTCTCGGCCAGGATCGCGCCGACGCGCTGGCCCATCGCCTCGAGGAAGGGACGGGTGCGGTGGAGGGGGACGCCGAGCTTGCCGGCATGGCGGGCGATCTCGCGGGCGGCGGGATGGTCGAGCAGCGCGGCGATGCCGGGTTCCGGATTGTCCTTCACCGCGCTGAGGAAGGTCTCGGCGGTGCTGTCCGAGGTGATGGCATAGTCGGGCAGCTGGCCGGCGCCAAGGCTCGGCCCCCGCTCGATCACGGCGAGGTCGGCGCCGAGTTCGCGCAGCTTGCCCTTCTTGCTCGCCGCGATGAGGAACGCGATGCCGGCCGGGCCGCCGCCGATCAGAACGGTGGAGAGGATTCCGGGCTGCGGGGCGGGGACGACGATGCGCGGCTTGCGGAGCGCGGCATGGAGGGCGCCGCAGATGGTGGCGACATCGGCCGCGGTCATGGCGTCGGTGACGGGAAGCGAGAGCATCCGGGCGGAGAGGTCGTCCGCGATCGGAGTCGGTCCGGTGATGCAGGCCTGGCGGAAATAGGGCTGCTCGCCGATATGCGGGCTGAAATAATGGCCGGAGCCGATGCCATGCTCGGTCAGGCTGGCCATCACCGCGGCGCGATCGGCGCCGGCGGGGAGCAGCATCGGCATGAACTGGGCCACCTGGCGGGTGGCGTGGCCGTGCTGGAAGGTGACGGTGTCGCCCAGGGCGGCGCGATAGGCGCGGTCGAGCGCGGCGCGGTGCTCGGCGACGGCGTCGATCTCGCCTAGCTTGGCGCGGGCCATCAGCCCGAGCAGTTCGGGCAGCTTGGCGTTGATGCCTTCCTGCGTGGCGGTGCGCGGGGCGCCGAAGCCGAAATTCTGCATGCGGCGCAGCACCTGGATCCGGTCCGGGTCGGCGCTGTAGATCAGCCCGCCCTCGGCGGTCGCGAAGGTCTTGGTGGCGTGCATCGAGAAGACGCAGGCGAAACGCGCCCCAGTGCCGAAGCCGCGGCCGGCGGCGTCGAGGCTGCCCAGCGAGGCGGCGGCATCGATCACGACGCCGACATCGTGGCAATCGGACAGGGCGCGGTAATAGTCGAGGTCGATGGCCGCGCCGAACGTGTCATAGGGGACGACCACGGCGACTTCCTCGCCATATCGGGCTAGCGCTTCTTCCAGCGCCGCGGCGGCAACGGCCCAGTCACGGCCATCGCTGTCGACCAGGATGGGCGTGAGCCCCGCCCAGATCACGGCATGGGCGGTGGCGGCGAACGTGAAGGCGGGGACCAGCGCGTAGCGGCCCGGGCGGCCGGCGCGCGCCTCGCGGACGGCGAGCAGCAGGCCGAGCGTGGCGTTGGAGACCGCCAGCGCAAAGCCCTCGCCGCCGAACAGCTGCGCCACGGCCCGCCGTTCGAAATCGCGGACGATGGGCCCGCCATTGCTGAAATAGCCGCTCGCTTCCAGCGCGCGCAGCTCCTCACTCATCTCGCTCAACCGCGGCGGACGCGGTGCAATCAGCGGTAGTTTCAGCATTCCCCGACCCAGGCCCCACTTCAGCAATCGGGGGAGGATAGCTGCACGTCTCCTAAGATTGCGTAAGCCGCTTCAACGAAACCAGCTCGCGGTCCAGCGCCTGGAGAAAGGCCGAGCGGTCGGCGGCCGAGAAGGGGCGGGGCCCGCCGATCTGGTCGCCGCCGGCCCGCAGATCGGCCATGATCGCCCGGGTCGCGATCGCCGCGCCGATGGAGCTGGTGGTGAACGGCCTGCCGTTCGGAGCCAGCACCTTCGATCCCGCCTTGAGCGCGCGGTCCGCCAGCAGGATGTCGGCGGTGATCACCACCGTCTCCGCGCCGGCCTGCCCGGCGATCCAGTCGTCGGCGGCGTCGAAGCCGTCGCTCACCACCTGGCGGCTGACCAGCGGATGCTGGGGCACGCGCAGCCATGAATTGCTCACGATCACCACCGGCACCGCATGCCGCCAGGCGACCTTGTAGACCTCGTCCTTCACCGGGCAGGCATCGGCGTCGACGAGGATCCTCACCGGGGCGCGTGACCCCGGGGCGGCCCCTTGCGATGCGGCTTGGCCTGATAGGGACGGTTCGGGCCGTTGCGTTGCGGCCGGCCGCCCTGGACCGGTCCCTCGGACGGCTCGATGCGGACATCGTCGTCCCCCTCGGCGGAACGGCCCACGGCGTTGAGGAACTTGGCCGCGAGCGCGCGGGGGATCTGGAAGGCGGTCTCGTTCGGCCCGATCCGGATCGCGCCCACCTCGGCCTTGGTGATGTGGCCGCGGCGGCAGATCAGCGGCAGGATCCAGCGCGGATCGGCATTCTGGCGGCGGCCGATGTCCATGCGGAACCAGGCGACATCGTCGAAGCCCGGGCGATGCTGGCCGGCCTGGCGCTCCTCGCGCCGGTCCGAATGGCTGCGGTCGCTGAGCTCCTCGGGCGCGGGCAGCGCGGCCCGGTGGGCGCGCACCAGCGCGGCGGCCAGCTCCTCGGGGCTGCGCTCGGCGAGCAGGCGCTCGGCGATGGCGGCATCCTCCTCGTCGATCTCCACGGGCGCGAGCAGCGCGGCGATCAGCCGCTCGCGGTCCTGCGCGCGGATCGCCTCGGCGCTCGGCACCTCGACCCATTCGACCGGGATGCGCGCGCCCTTGAGCATCATCTCGACGCGGCGGCGGCGCGGATAGGGGACGATGAGCACGGCGGTGCCCTTCTTGCCGGCGCGGCCGGTGCGGCCCGAACGGTGCTGGAGCGTCTCGGCATCGCGCGGCAGCTCGACATGCACCACCAGCGTAAGCGTGGGCAGGTCGATGCCGCGCGCCGCCACGTCGGTGGCGACGCAGACCCGCGCACGCTGGTCGCGCAGCGCCTGGAGCGCGTGGTTGCGCTCGTTCTGGCTGTGCTCGCCCGACAGCGCCACCGCGGCGAAACCACGCTCGACCAGGCTGGCATGGAGGTGGCGGACATTGTCGCGGGTCGCGCAGAACAGGATCGCCGTCTCCGCTTCATGGAAGCGCAGCAGGTTGATCACCGCATGCTCGATGTCCGAGGGGCTGACGGTCATCGCCTGATAGCTGATGTCGCCATGCCCGCGATCCTCGCCGACGGTCGAGATGCGCAGCGCGTCCTTCTGGTAGCGCTTGGCGAGCGCCACGATCGGCTTGGGCATGGTCGCCGAGAAGAGCAGGGTGCGGCGCGTCTCGGGCGTGCCGTCGAGGATCGCCTCCAGGTCGTCGCGAAAGCCCATGTCGAGCATCTCGTCGGCTTCGTCGAGCACGACCGCGCGCAGCGCCGACAGGTCGAGCGCCCCGCGCTCGAGGTGATCGCGCAGCCGGCCCGGCGTGCCGACGACGACATGGGCGCCATAGCTCAGTTGGCGGCGTTCCTTGGACGCATCCATCCCGCCCACGCAGGTGGCGATGCGCGCGCCGGTGGGGCCGTAGAGCCAGATCAGCTCGCGGCTCACCTGGAGCGCCAGCTCGCGGGTGGGGGCGATGATCAGCGCATGCGGCTCGCGGGTCGGCTCGATGCGGCCGTCCTCGCCCAGCAGCTCGGGATGCATGGCGAGGCCGAAGGCCACGGTCTTGCCCGATCCCGTCTGGGCCGAGACGATGAGGTCGCGGCCTGCGGCCTCGGGGGCGATGACGGCGGCCTGCACGGCCGTGGGCGCGGCATAACCACGCGCTGCGAGCGCTTCGGCGAGAAGCGCGGGAAGATCGGCAAATGACATGAGGTCCCGCACATGGGCTCGCCGGGCCCGCATCGCAAGGGAAAAGAGGGTTGATCGCCGGCGGCGTCGCTTTGTGTCGTTCAACCGAGGGGTTGAGCAACTAAATGGCGGATCCGCCCGGATTTTCGTTGCGGCGCGCGAACCCCTCGCGGTGGAAATGTTGAATCCCTTGATACACGCGCGCCGGTGCGGGGCAGGAACAGGGGGGCTGGAGTCGGGTTGGTGCCGCATCTTCGAGGGTAGACCGGAAGATTTCCTACATTGCCAGTCCTTGCGGGCTCTCCCTTCCCGGAGGGGGCGGGTGGGCATTGGCATTTGCCCCGCCGGGACAAGTACCCCTCCGTCATCCCCGCGCAGGCGGGGATCCAGGGCCAAAAGCGGGGCAGGCCCAGCAGCCCCCGCCCTCTCCGGAAAGCGTTCGCGCGATTGCTTCGATCGTCCCGGGCTACCCTGGATCCCCGCCTGCGCGGGGATGACGACGGAGGGAAGCGGGGATGACGGCTATGGGGCACTCCCTGTCTCAAGGGGATAGGTGCCGAGGGCATTCCGTGCCGCGTACTTCGGATATCCGCCGCCCCGGCCGCTTGCCGGGGCGACGGACCATATGGCGCCTTTGCGGCGCCCTTGCTCCGAATGTCGATACGGCCGGGAAGGGCGGTCAGCCGATCAATGCCCGAACGCCGTCCGCCAGGCCGGTGGTGGGCCGGCCGATCAGCCGCGAGAGCTGGTGGCCGTCGTCGAACAGCGCGCCGCTCGCAATGTCGATGTCCCAGGCGGCGAGCAGATCGGCGAAGGGAACGGGGACGCCCGCGCCGACGAGCGCCGCGGCATAATCGGCCTGGGGCAGGTTGCGATAGGGAATGTCGCGGCCGGCCTGGCGCGAGACTTCGGCGGCAAGCCCGGCAAGCGTGAAGGCGGTGTCGCCGGCCAGTTCATAGGTCTTGCCGTCATGGCCGGTGCCGAGCAGCACGGCGACCGCGGCATCGGCATAGTCCGCGCGGCTCGCGGCGGCGATGCGGCCTTCCCCGGCGGCGCCGATCAGCGCGCCATGCGCCAGCGCGCCCTGCACCGATGCGGCATAGTTTTCGAGATACCAGCCGTTGCGCAGGAAGATGTGCGGAATGCCGGAGGCGGCGATCGTCCGCTCGGTCTCGGCATGCTCGATGCCCAGGCTCAGCGGCGTCGTGTCGGCACGCAACAGGCTGGTATAGACGATGCGGCCGACGCCGGCTTCCCGGGCGGCCGCGACGATCGCGGCATGCTGCGGCCCGCGCTTGCCCACTTCGCTGGACGAGATGAGCAGCAGCGTGTCGATGCCGGCAAGCGCGGGGGCAAGGGCATCCGGGCGATCATAGTCGAAGGCGCGCGCCGCGATGCCGAGATCGGCGGCCTTTTCCGGGGTGCGGGCGAGCGCGACGATCTCGCGGGCGGGCAGCTTCTCCTTGAGCTTCCCGACGACGAGGCGGCCGAGCTGGCCGGTGGCTCCGGTGATGGCGATGGTCATGGATCCGTTCCTTCCTTGGGGACGGGCATCCAGATATGGGGGTTGCTTACTAATCGTAAGTACGTACATAAATGTAAGCATGGAAAAACCTGTCGAGCCCTTTTCGGCCCGCGTGCGGCGCGGTGACCTGATGTCGCCCGATTGCCCCTCGCGCGAGGTGCTGCGGCACGTCACCAGCCAATGGGGCGTGCTGATCCTGATCGCGCTGGAAGGCGGCACGCATCGCTTCAGCGAGCTTCGCCGCAAGGTGGGCGGCGTGAGCGAGCGGATGCTGGCGCAGACGCTGCAATGGCTGGAGGGCGACGGGCTGGTCGATCGCGTCGCCTATCCGGTGGTGCCGCCGCACGTCGAGTATAGCCTGACGCCGATGGGGCGCGAGGCGGCGGCGCGGGTGCGCGGCCTGGCCGACTGGATCGAGGCGAACATGCCCCGGATCGCGCAGCGGCGCGCGGCGCGGCTGGCGGCGGAATAGCCTTTGCGGCCGATGATGGGCGGCAGCGGCGAGGGCGCCGGGTGCGGGCGCCCTCGCGGCCGGATCAGAAGCTCGCCCAGTCGTTGGCGGGCGCTGCCGGCGCCGACCTGGCCGGCGCGCCGCCGGTGCGCGGCTTCTGCTGCGCCCGGGGACGCGCGGGCAGGCCGGCGCGCGTCGGCGCGCCGACGTCGAACTTCGCCGCCTGCTCGCCGAGCGCGGCGACTTCGCCGGTGAGCTTGCGCGCGGCGGCGGAAGTTTCCTCGACCATCGCGGCATTCTGTTGGGTGCCCCGATCCATGTCGCCGATCGCGGTGCTGATCTGGGTGATGGCCGCCGCCTGGGCCTGATTGTCGCCCGCCATCTGGCCGAGCAGCGCATGGACCTCGCCGACGTCGCTCGAGATGTCGGCGAGCGCGCCGTCGACCTTGCGGACCATCCCGACGGCGGTGCCGATGTCGGCCTGGGTGGCGGTCAGCTGGTCGCGGGCGCGGCCGGCCTCTTCCTCCGCCCGCATCGCCAGGGCGGAGACCAGGTCGGCGACGACCGCGAAGCCGCGCCCCGCCTCGCCGGCCCGCCCCGCCTCCACCGCCGCGTTCATGGCGAGGACGCGCGTCTGGAACGCGATCTTGTCCAGCCCCTCGATCACGCCATCGATACCCTTGGCGGACTCGCTGACCCGGGTCATCGCGTGCACCGCCTCGTCGGCGATCCCGCGGCCGCCGGCAACGGTGGCGATGGCGTCGTCGGCGCGCGTGACGGTACGGCCGGCGGCCTCGGCGGTGGCCTTGAGGCGCAGGTCCATCTGGGTGACTGCGGCCGAAGTCTCCTCCAGGCTGGCGGCATTGGCCTCGGTCCGGCGGGCGAGGTCCTCCGCGGCCTGGGCGATCTCGCCCGAGCCGGCCTGGATGGTCGCGGCGCTCTCCGTGACCGCGCCGATCAGCCCGCGCAACGCGGCGAGCGCGGCGTTGAAGTTGGTCTTGATCTCGCCATAGCCCGTGGGGAAGCCTTGGCCGATCTCGGCGGTGAGGTCGCCATGAGTGAGGCGCGCAAGGCTTGCACCGAGATGCGCGACGGCGACCGACTGTTCCTCCGCCTGGCGGGCCTGCTCGGCCGCATTGTCGCGGAAGATTTCCATCGCCTTGGTCATGCGGCCGACACAGTCCCGATAGTCGCCGAACTGGATCGGGCTGGCGAGGTCGCCGGCGGCGAGCGCCTCCATGCGGACCACGGTGGTGACATAGGGATCGGCGATCGCGGCGCGATAGCGCACGCATTGGATCGCGGCGCCGCCGATCAGCAGCGCGACGATCGGCGCCGCCACCAGGAGAGGCGCTACGAAGGCGACGAGCGCGACCAGCGCCATGACGCCGATCAGCGAGCCGAAGGCGATGTAGAGCTTGAGACGGATAGGCGCGATGGCCTGGAACCAGTGCATCGTGAATCCTCCTGGGCGGCCTCCGGAAGATACAGCCCGGAAAGCCAGTTGCTGGCCCGGCCCCACGGGAAGCGCGACCGGACAAGCCCTTTGTAGGAGACACATGGTGGAAACATTATTTTATCTGTGAAATTCGATTTGGGAAACGCCGTAGCATTTCCGACATATCCGATGGGATCATGCGTTCCGGGCGGGCCATGGGGAGGAATCATGCCCGCATGGCGGCTGCGATGGCGTTTATGCCGGCGCTGGGACCCTAAAGCGCGAGCCCCGCGGCACGGCCGCTCGCCCAGGCCCATTGGAAATTATAGCCGCCGAGCCAGCCGGTGACGTCCACCGCCTCGCCGATCGCGTAGAGGCCGGGCAGCTTGCGCGCTGCCATCGTCTGCGAGCTGAGTTCGGCGGTGCTGATCCCGCCCAGCGTGACTTCGGCCTTCGCAAAGCCTTCGGTGCCGCTGGGAGCGAAGCGCCAGTCGGCGAGGCGGCGGGCGACATCCTCGAGCTTGCGATCGGGCGTGTTGGCGAGCTCGGCGGGCAAGGCGAGCTTCTCCGCCAGCGCATCGGCCAGGCGGGCGGGCAGCGCCTCGCCGAGCAGCTTGCGCAGCATCACCCGGGGACGCGCGCGCTTGGCGGCGAGCAGCCAGCCGGGTTCGGCATCGGGCAGGAAGTCGATGCCGATGCTCTCGCCGTGGCGCCAATAGCTCGAGACCTGGAGGATGGCGGGCCCGGACAGGCCGCGATGGGTGAACAGCGCGGCCTCGCGGAAACGTGCCTTGCCGGCGCTGGCGGTGACTTCGGTCGAGACGCCCGAAAGCTCGCGGAACAGCGCTTCCTCGCCGCTTAGCGTGAGCGGGACGAGGGCGGGGCGGGGCTCGACGACCTTGAGGCCGAAGCGGCGGGCGAAGTCATAGGCGAAGCCGGTCGCCCCCAGCTTGGGGATCGACGGCCCTCCGGTGGCGAGCACCAGCGCGGGCGCGGTGGCGACGCGTTTCCCGCAAGCGATTTGCCAGCGGGCATCGGCATGCTCGACTCGCGGCGCGTCGCCCAACCAGATCTCCACCTGGCCGCGCGCGCATTCGTCGAGCAGCATGTCGACGATCTGGCGCGCCGAGCCTTCGCAGAAGAGCTGGCCCAGCGTCTTCTCGTGCCAGGCGATGCGGTGGCGCTCGACCAGGTCGAGAAAGTCCTGCGCGGTGTAGCGGCCGAGCGCCGACTTCATGAAATGCGGGTTCTGCGAGAGATAGCGATCGGGCGTGGTGCCGATATTGGTGAAGTTGCAGCGGCCGCCGCCGGAGATCAGGATCTTCTTGCCGGGCGCATCGGCATGGTCGACGAGGAGCACGCGCCGGCCCCGCTGGCCGGCGGTGAGGGCGCACATAAGCCCCGCGGCGCCGGCTCCCAGGATGATCGCATCGTACATCGCGGGGCCCCCTAGCAGCTGTTCGGCCCGCGGCAAGCGGCCGTGCGCCGCAAGCTAGTGCAGCTTGGCGATGCTGAGCCCGTCGAGCTTGGCCCGCTCCTTCACCGATTCCTCGCTGCGGGTGAGCGCCTTGGCGATGGCCTTCAGCGCCATGCCCTTCTTCGCCAGCGTGTGGAGCTTCTGGACCTCGTCGGGGCGCCAGGGCTGGCGGTGGCGTTCGAAACGTTCGGCCATTGGTATCTCCTGAAGCAAAAGGGCGGGCTCCCCCAGGGAACCCGCCCTTCGCATGTTCAGCGGCAGGGCCTCATGGCCCCGGCCGGCTTACTTGACGTGCTTCGCGATGTGCTTGTTCATCTCGAACATCGTCACCTTGTCGGTGCCGAAGATCGGACGCAGCGTGTCATCGGCGATGATCTCGCGCTTGTTCGCCGGGTTCTGCAGGTTGTTCTTCTTGATATAGTCCCACAGCTTGCTGACGACTTCGCTGCGCGGAAGGTCCGCGGAGCCCGTGATCTTGGCCAGCTCGGGCGAAGGGGTCACCGGCTTGGCGATACCGCCGCGTGCTTTGGTCTCGGCCATAAAGTCTTCTCCTGTTCCTGCCCTGGACGGGCTATGCCTTCGTGGGCGCCAGCGGCGTGTGCGAACCCTTCCGCCGCTTTTCGTGCCTACGATGTACCGCGGTGAGAGCATTCGTCCTCACCTGCAACCCTTTGATCGTGCCAAAACGCGTCTGTCTAGAGAGCAGATGCGCCGAGACGGGCCCGGAGAGCGATATTTCGGGGATAACTGGGGTTAAACGGCCGGTAGGAGTGGGGAAAATGCCGTGCTATCGTGCAATTTCACGGCGAAAGGGGAGAGCGGGATGCGCGGTCTGGTGCTCGGCGGGTTGCTGATTCTGGCGGGCTGCGGCGGCGGTGGAACCACCGGCACCAACTATTCCGACCCGCCGCCCATGGCCGAGATCGTCGCCACGCCGAGCCCAAGGGCGAGCGAGACGCCGGCAGAGGAAGCCGCCCCGGCCGCTGCCGCCAACGCCGCCGCTGCCACCGCGGACGAAGCGGCGAATAGCGATACTACGGCCGCCACAAACACAATGTGAGGTGGACAAGGCCGCGCGGGCTTGTCTAAGGGGAGCCCATCATGACGGCTCGCGCGCTTCTCGGACTGCGACTTATCCGCCCTTAGGGGCCGGACGCGCACGCGCACGCCCCTAAGGGCATTTCAAAGGTCTGAACCCAAGTCTCCAGCCGAGAGAGAGCTGTCATGCTGCGCGATCCGAGTATCAAATACCGTCCGTTCCCCCAGGTAAACCTGCCCGGCCGCCAATGGCCGAGCCGCACCATCACCAAGGCGCCCCGCTGGCTGTCGACCGACATGCGCGACGGCAACCAGGCGCTGATCGACCCGATGGACGCCGAGAAGAAGACTCGCTTCTTCGAGCTGCTCTGCAAGGTGGGCGTGAAGGAGATCGAAGTCGGCTTCCCCAGCGCCGGCGCCACCGAGTTCGACTTCATCTCGGGCCTGGTCCAGCAGGACAGGATCCCCGACGACGTGATCGTCCAGGTGCTCACCCAATCGCGCCAGGACCTGATCGAGACCAGCTTCCAGTCGCTCAAGGGCGCCAGGAAGGCGATCGTCCACCTCTACAACGCCGTCTCGCCGGCATGGCGGCGTATCGTGTTCGGCATGAGCCGCGAGGAGATCAAGGCGATCGCCATCGCCGGCGCCAAGGTGCTGCGCGACGAAGCCGCCAAGCAGCCCGACACCGACTGGCATTTCGAATACAGCCCCGAGACCTTCTCCACCGCCGAGCTCGATTTCTCGGTCGAGGTCTGCGAGGCGGTGATGGACATATTGCGGCCGACCACCGACAAGCCGCTGATCCTCAACCTGCCGGCAACGGTCGAGGCGGCGACGCCCAATATCTATGCCGACCAGATCGAGTGGTTCTGCCGCAACATCCGCAGCCGCGAGACCGTGGTCATCAGCCTGCACACGCACAACGACCGCGGCACCGGCGTCGCCGCGTCGGAACTGGGCCTGCTGGCGGGCGCGGACCGGGTCGAGGGCTGCCTGTTCGGCAATGGCGAGCGCACCGGCAATGTCGATCTGGTGACGCTGGCGCTCAACATGTACACGCAAGGCGTTGATCCGGGACTGGATTTCTCGAACATCGACGAGGTGATCCAGACGGTCGAATATTGCAACCAGATCCCCGTCCACCCGCGCCACCCCTATGCCGGCGACCTGGTGTTCACGGCCTTTTCGGGCAGCCACCAGGACGCGATCAAGAAGGGCTTCGCGGCGCAGGAAGCACGCAACGACGAATTCTGGGACGTGCCCTATCTGCCGATCGATCCCAAGGATCTGGGCCGTGACTATGAGGCGGTGATCCGGGTGAACTCGCAGTCCGGCAAGGGCGGCGTCGCCTGGGTGCTGGAGCAGGACAAGGGGCTGAAGCTGCCCAAGCGCATGCAGGCGGACTTCTCGCGCCACGTCCAGGCGCTGGCCGACGAGACCAGCCGCGAGCTCAATGCCGCGGATATCTGGGGCCGTTTCGAGCAGACCTATCTGCCGGGCGAGAGGGACCGGTTCGCGCTGGTCGACTATGAGGAGACGGGCGCCGCGGGGCAGCGCGTGTTCGTCGGCCGCATCGCGGTGGACGGCGAGACGCGGTCGATCTCCGGTCGCGGCAACGGCCTGATCTCGGGCGTGATCGATGCGCTGGCGGGCACGACCGGGCCGGCGCTCGATGTGGTCGATTATAGCGAGCATGCGATCGGGCACGGCGCCGATGCACAGGCGGCCGCCTATGTCGAATGCCGTGCCGCCGATGGGCGGACCGTGTTCGGCGTGGGCATCGATGCGGACATCGCGACGGCTTCGGTGCGCGCGGTCCTCAGCGCGGCCAACCGGGTGTAGGCACGGGCGGCTGGCCTGCGCTGGGGACTCATATTTCCGCGCAGGTCATCCCGGCCATTCCCTCGTCGGTGATCCCGGCCATTCCCTCCCGTCCTCCCCGCGCAGGCGGGGATCCAGGGCCAGGGGCAAGGCGCGCGACGCTCACTTTGCCGTTTCCGGCAAGCACCCGCGTGATTGCTTCGATCATCCCATGCTATCCTGGATCCCCGCCTGCGCGGGGATGACGGCAGAAAATCAAATGCTTGCCTGGGTTCTCACCCTAGCCCGGATTGCGCTCCCGGGTCAGCTCGCAGCCGATGCGCGCATCGGGATAGATGTCGAGCTTCATCGAGCGGACGGTGACGCGAACCACGCGCGCGTCCGCCAATGCCAGTGCCGCGACTTGCTCGCAGAATGTCTCCTGCAGCTCGAAATGGCGCGATTCCGCGAGCTTGTGGATGCCGGTTCGCAGGAAGTCGTAATCGACCACCGCTTCGATCCGGTCTTCCGGGAGCGCGGGATAGCGGCAGGTCATCGCGACGTGCAGCGTCACCCGCTGGGGCGCGGCGCGCTCTTCGGGATGGATGCCCAGGCCCATCGCCACCTCGAGCCCGTCGAGCAGGATGGTGTATTCAGCCATGCGGACGCTCCCGCCCCTCGAACATCACGTCGCCGTTGCGCTGGAGGAAGCGCTGGCCGCAATCGACGAAGATGTTCTGGCCGGTGATGCTCCGGGCGGTGAGCAGATGCTCGACGGCAGCCGCGATGTCGGCGAGCGCGACGGGGCGCTGGAGCAGGTTCTGGCGGGCATGCTCCGCGAACTCCTCGGCCGTCTGGTCGAGGCTGGGCAGGGTGAGGCCCGGCGAGACCGCGTTCACCCGGATGCGCGGGGCCAGCCCGCGGGCGAGCAGCTCGGTGGCGGCGGCGAGCGCGGCCTTGCTGAGCGTGTAGGTGAGGAAGTCCGGATTGAGATTGGCCAGCTTCTGGTCGAGCAGGTTGACCACTGCGCCCTGATCGAGATCGTCCTGCGCCGCCAGCGCCGAAGCGAGCGCGACCGGGGCGCCGCAATTGACGCGCATGTGCCGGTCGAGCAGCGCGAAATCGGTGAGGGGCAGGGCGTCCCAGGCGAATTGGGAGGCGTTGTTGACCAGCCCCTCCACCGCGCCGCCCAGGCCCTGCCGGGCCGCCGCGATCAGCGCCGGGGCGGTCTCCGCCTCGGTCAGCTCGCCGCTCACCACGCAGGCGGTGCCGCCCTCGGCCTCGATCTGCGCGCGCAGCGCCTCGGCCTCGTCGGGGGCATGGTGATGGTGGATCGCCACGGCATGGCCGCGCAGCGCCAGCCGGCGGGCGATTGCCGCCCCGATCCGCCGCGCGCCGCCGGTGACGAGAACCCGCATCAATAGCCCATCAGCTTGAGCACTTCCTGGCGGCTGCGCTCGTCGTCGCGGAACACGCCCATCATCCGGCTGGTGACCATGCCGACGCCGGGCGTGCGCACGCCGCGCGCGGTCATGCAGCCATGCGTCGCCTCGATCACCACCGCCACGCCCTGCGGGCGCAGTCTTTCCCAGATGCAGTCCGCCACCTGCGCGGTGAGCCGTTCCTGCACCTGGAGCCGGCTGGCGAAGCCGTGCAGCACCCGGGCGAGCTTCGAGATGCCGACCACGCGGTCCTTGGGCAGATAGGCGATCGAGGCCTTGCCGGTGATCGGCGCCATGTGATGCTCGCAGTGCGACTGGAACGGGATGCCGTTCAGCAGCACGATGTCGTCATAGCCGCCCACTTCCTCGAACACGCGGTTCAGGTGATGCGCGGGGTCCTCGTCATAGCCCTGGCAATATTCCTTCCACGCGCGGGCGACGCGCTGCGGGGTGTCGAGCAGTCCTTCGCGCCCGGGATCGTCGCCGGCCCAGCGGATCAGCGTGCGGATCGCGTCCGAGACTTCGGCGGGGACCGGAATTTTGGCCGACGGCGCAACGATGTCGCCATCCTCGGGTCCCTCATGATCATGCACCATTTTCTTCTCTTCCTCGCGACTTCCGGGCTTTACGCTACGGCATCTGCGGTTCTTGCAGAAACCGGGTGTGGCTCAACTGTATCTCATCGAGAAAAACGGCGGGAAACTGCGGAGTTCCGGCCCTTATCCCCGTTGACGGGCTGAAAAATGCAGCGTTAGTTTCGCTGGCGATAAAAGCAACGCCGTGACCGGTAGCAGCCGGCCGGCGCCCAAGGAGGGGGATGCACCCGATGAAGAAGATCGACCTGCTCGCGGCGACTGCGCTCACGCTGTTCCTCGCGACGCCCGCCTTTGCCCAGCAGCAGACCGCGACGCCGGCCGCTGCGGACGACAGCCAGGAATATACCTCGGCCAACGAGATCGTCGTCACGGCGACCCGCCGTAACGAGACCGTGCAGGACGTGCCGATCGCGATCACCGCCATCGGCGCCGCCGAGCTGCAGAATGCGGGCGTGGACAATATTCGCGATCTCGAGCAGCTCGCGCCCTCGATCCAGAGCTCGACCGGCCAGTCCTCGGCCACGGGCACCACCATCTATCTGCGCGGCATCACCACGGGCGGCGACAATCCGGGCTTCGAGCCGGCGGTCGGCGTGTTCATCGACGGCGTGTTCCGCGCCCGTGCCGGCGTCGCCATCTCCGAACTGCCCGAGCTGGAGCGCGTCGAAGTGCTGCGCGGCCCGCAGGGCACGCTGTTCGGCCGCAACACCTCGGCCGGCGCGCTGAGCATCTACACCGCGATGCCGCAGTTCGAGACGCATGGCTATATCGAGGGCACCTACGGCAACTACAACGCCTATGGCGTCAAGGGCGCGATCACCGGCCCGGTGAGCGAAGGCCTCGCCCTGCGCCTCGACGGCAGCTACCGGAAGCGCGATGGCTATATCAAGGACGCCAATAGCGACCGCCGCTTCAACGACATCGATCGCTGGGCGCTGCGCGGCCAGGCGCTGCTCGACAAGGGCGACGTGACCTTCCGCCTGATCGGCGATTATTACGAGACCAACGAAGTCTGCTGCGCCACCGTCTCGGTGGTGCGCGGCGGCCTTGCCCAGGTGATCAACGGCATCGCCGCGTCGCAGGGCCGGGTCGGCATCTACACCGGCCAGCCCAGCGATCGCATCCAGGCCGCGTCGCCCAATCGCAACTATGGCGAGAAGGTGAAGGACTGGGGCCTTTCGGGCGAGCTCAACTGGGACCTGGGCGACGTCAAGCTGACGTCGATCACCGCCTATCGCGACTGGCGTGCGCTCCGCAGCCAGGACATCGATTTCTCGGGCATCGATCGCGCCTATCGCGACGGCTACAAGACCCGCCTGAAGGACTTCACCCAGGAAGTCCGCCTTCAGGGTTCGGCCTTTGGCGGGGTGCTCGACTGGCTCGTCGGCGGCTTCTACCTGCATGAGCAGAACGACCTGACCGACACGGTGCGGGTGGGCAACGACGCCAATCTGTACGTCGATTCGGTGTTCAATGCGCTCGCCGGCCCATCCTTCGGCGGCAAGGTGCAGTTCTACGGTTCGCTCGGCCCGACGGTGCCGACGCCGGGCGCGGTGTTCCTCAACCCCGCGGTGCCGAACTCGCTGGCGGCGCTCCAGGCCGTTTATGGCGCCACGCTCGCGCCGCTGGTCGGCTGCTTCCGCGCCCAGGCGGGCACGGCGCCGGGCAGCCTCTGCGTGATCCCGGGCTTCCCCTCGACGCCGATCCCCGGTCTCGCCGCGCTGGCCGCCTCGCCGCTGCCGGGCGCCGTTGCCGGGCAGGGCAACAACAACGACCAGTTCGGCGTGAAGACCGATGCCTTCGCGCTGTTCACCCACAATATCGTCAACATCACCGACAAGGTCTCGCTGACCCTTGGCGCGCGCTGGAACCATGAGCGCAAGGCGATGAACGCCTCGATCAACAACAACACCGGCAGCTGCACCTTCTTCAACCAGGTACGCGCGGGCAATCCGGCGGCCACCGCCTATGCCAACCTGCTCAAGCAGCTCGGTATCTTCAACAACCTGTATCTGCTGAGCTGCAACCCGGCGATCAACACCGAGTTCAACGGCAACTACACCGACAGCTTCACCGACGACAAGATCACCGGCACCGTGAAGCTGGCCTACAAGCTCTCGAACCGGCTGCTGATCTACGGAAGCTATGATCACGGCTACAAGTCGGGCGGCTATAATCTCGACCAGGCGACCTTCGACTCGGTGCTGCTCGGCGGCAACGGCCCGCAGGGCCGCGACCTGCGCTTCGGGGCGGAGACCAACGACGCGTTCGAGATCGGCACCAAGTTCAGCCCGAACCGTGCCTTCTCGCTGAACATCGCCGCCTTCTACATGAACTTCTACAACCTGCAGTCGCTGGTGTTCTCGGGCAATAACTTCGTCGTCCAGAACGTTCCCAAGAGCGTTTCGAAGGGCGTCGAGATCGAATCGTCGATCCGGCCGTCCAAGAACCTGACCTTCCAGCTGGGCTACAGCTATATCGACGCCCAATATTCCAAGTCGAACAACTTCACCGGCACGCCGCTGCAGGGGCAGGAGGGCCGCCAGTTCCAGAACCAGCCGCGGCACACGGTGACCGGCTCGGTGACCTGGGAGCCGCAGATCACCAGCGGCCTGAAGGGCCTGATCCACATGGATGCCCGCTACAACAGCGAAGTCGACATCCCTTCGAGCAACCCCGATCCGGTGACCGGCCACACGGCGATCCGCAACGAGGGCTATGGGCTGATCAACGGCTCGATCGGCCTGCAGTCGAACGACGGGAAGATCCGTGGCGAGGTGTTCGTCGAGAACCTCACCAACACCTTCTACTTCATCTCGGGCTTCGCGGTGCCGGAGCAGACCGGCAACTATAACGGCTATCCGGGCTATCCGCGCTTCTATGGCGCGCGGCTGCGCTTCGGCTTCTAAATCGGGCCATCGGCCAGGGATGGGGCGCTCCGGGAGACCGGGGCGCCCTTTTCGTTGGGGGAGGGCGGACTTTATCTTTCCCCGGCGAAGGCCGGGGCCCAGACTTGGAGTCTGAGCGTGGAGCTACGGGGTTATGCCTACATCATGGCCAGCGGGCGAAACGGCACGCTGTATATCGGCGCGACCAGCGACCTCGCGAAGCGAGCCTGGGAGCATCGGAACGGAGTGGTCGAGGGCTTCACCAAGAAATATGGGTGCAAGCTGCTCGTCTGGTATCAGGCCTTCGAGAGCCTCGAAGCGGCACGACATCGCGAGAAACAGATGAAAGAGTGGAAACGCCTCTGGAAGCTGCGCGAGATCGAAACGATGAATCCAGATTGGGACGATCTCTACGATCGGATCGCCATGCCCTAGAATTCAAGCCTGGGCCCCGGCCTTCGCCGGGGAAAGAAGTAGCTCCGCCTTACTCTCCGAACAGCGCGTCGATCGGGCTCTTGGGCAGGAACCACAGCACCGCCACCAGCGCCGCGCAGGCCAGCCCCGCCCAGGGCGAGACGAAGGTGAGGGCGATGCCGCTCGCATAGATGGCGGAGGCCACCGCGCCCTTGCGCAGGGTGCGGTGGTGATAGGCCTGCGCCGCCGCGTCCTGCCGGCCGGTGCGGCGGATCACCGCCTGGAGCCACACATAGGCGAAGCTCGGCAGCATCATCACGCACATATAGACCAGCGCCGCGTCATGCGTGAAATGCTGCTCGCCCAGATAGGCGGTGGCGAAGGGCACCAGCGACAGCGTGAAGAGCAGGGCGATATTGGCCCAGAGCAGGTCGTTGGTGATCCGCGTGGCATGGGCGAACATGCGGTGGTGGTTCACCCAGTAGATCGCGACATAGGCATAGCTGAGCACATAGGCGGTGAAGACCGGCCATAGCGCCCAGAGATGCGCCAGCCCCGGTTCCTCGGGCGCCTTCATCTCGAGCACCATGATCGTGATGATGATCGCGATCACGCCGTCGGAAAAGGCTTCCACGCGATTGACGCCGCCCCGGCCTTCGTCGGTCTCGTTCAAGTCAGCCCCCGTTCCTCGCTGCGGTCGCGATGCTTATAGTCCGATATCGCGCCGCGGGAACCGTCCGGCGGGAAGGAACGACACGCCTCCGCCGGGCTTTGTCAGGCGTTTCCCCGCCTGTTGGCCGACGGGGCGCATGGGGCCCGGATGGGCGCTTGGCGGCCCGGGCGATCCCGCGGGCAATGTCCGGTGGCTGTCGCAGCGGCTGGCGCCGGGCCTCTGTCAAAGCCCGGCGCCGCACGCCCTCTCCTTAATTCTTTTCCTTGTCGACCAGCTTGTTGGCGCCGATCCACGGCATCATCGCGCGCAGTTCGCTGCCGACCTGCTCGATCGGGTGGCGCTTGGCGGCGATGCGGCTGGCCTTCAGCTCGGGCTGGCCGGCGCGGTTGTCGAGCACGAAGTCCTTGACGAAGCGGCCCGACTGGATGTCGGCCAGCACGCGCTTCATTTCCTTCTTGGTCTCTTCGGTGATGATGCGCGGGCCGGTCTTGATGTCGCCATACTCGGCGGTGTTCGAGATCGAGTAGCGCATGTTGGCGATGCCGCCCTCATACATCAGGTCGACGATCAGCTTGAGCTCGTGGAGGCATTCGAAATAGGCCATTTCCGGCGCATAGCCGGCCTCGACCAGCGTTTCGAACCCGGCCTGGACCAGCGCGGTGGCGCCGCCGCAGAGCACGGCCTGCTCGCCGAACAGGTCGGTCTCGCATTCCTCGCGGAAATTGGTCTCGATGATGCCCGAACGGCCGCCGCCCACGCCGGAGGCATAGGCAAGCGCGAGGTCATGCGCGTTGCCGCTGGCATCCTGGTGGATGGCGATCAGGCAGGGGACGCCGCCGCCGCGGACATATTCGCTGCGCACGGTGTGGCCCGGGCCCTTGGGCGCGATCATGATCACGTCGATATCCGCCGGGGCCTCGATCAGGCCGAAATGGATGTTGAGGCCATGGGCGAAGGCGAGGGCGGCACCGGGGCGCAGATTGCCCTTGATGTCGTTCTCCCAGATCGCGGCCTGGTGCTCGTCGGGGGCGAGGATCATCAGGATATCGGCCCAGGCGGCGGCTTCCTTGTTCGGCAGCACCTTGAAGCCCGCGCCCGCCGCCTTCGCGGCCGAGGCCGAGCCGGGGCGCAGCGCGATGGCGACTTCCTTCACGCCGCTGTCGCGCAGGTTCTGCGCATGGGCATGGCCCTGCGAGCCATAGCCGAGGATGGCGATCTTCTTGCCCGAGATCAGGTTCAGATCGGCATCGCGATCGTAATAGACACGCATTTCTCTTCTCTTCCCTTTGTAATCGTCATCCCCGCGAAGGCGGGGATCCAGAGCCAAGAACGGTATCGCCTGTGACCCTGGGCCCCCGCCTTCGCGGGGGTGACGGAATGAAAAAACTCAGGCCGCCTCGGCCCCTCTCGCGATCGCGACGATCCCGGTGCGCGCCACCTCGACCAGGCCGAGGTCGCGCATCAGCTCGACGAACTTGTCCAGCTTCTCCGATCCGCCGGTGACTTCGAAGACGAAGCTCGCGGTCGTCGCGTCGACCACCCGGGCGCGATAGACTTCGGCCAGGCGCAGCGCCTCGATCCGGTGCTCGCCGGTGCCCGCCACCTTCACCAGCGCCAGCTCGCGCTCGACATGCGGGCCGAAGGCAGTGAGGTCGGTCACCTTGTGCACCGGCACCAGCCGTTCGAGCTGGGCGATGATCTGCTCCATCACCGGGGCCGACGCCTCGGTGACGATGGTGATGCGGCTGATCAGGTCGTCGTCGCTGATCTCCGACACGGTAAGCGAGGAGATGTTGTAGCCCCGCGCCGTGAACAGGCCGGCGATCCGGGCGAGGATGCCCGGCTCGTTGTCGACGATGACGGCGAGCGTGTGCCGCTCGGCTGCTTCTTCCTTGATATGCATGGGATCAGACCAGCGCCTTGGCTTCGTCGTCCATCTCGCCCGAGACTTCGGCCGATTGGAGCAGCATTTCGGTATGGGCGGCGCCCGACGGGATCATCGGGAAACAGTTGGCGAGCTTGGCCACCATGCAGTCCACCAGCACCGGCCCGTCATGCGCGAGCATCTCGGCGATGCCGGTGTCGAGCTGGTCGCGCGTCTCGATGCGGATGCCCTTCCAGCCATAGGCTTCGGCAAGCTTCACGAAATCGGGCAGCGCGTCGCTATAGCTCTCCGAATAGCGCGACTGATAGGTCAGCTGCTGCCACTGGCGGACCATGCCCATATATTCGTTGTTCAGGATGAAGATCTTGACCGGCAGGCGATATTGGGTCGCCGTCGCCAGTTCCTGGATGTTCATCTGGATCGAGGCTTCGCCGGCGATGTCGATCACCAGCGCGTCCGGATTGCCCAGCTGAGCGCCGATCGCGGCCGGCAGGCCATAGCCCATCGTCCCCAGGCCGCCCGAGGTCAGCCATTTGTTGGGATCCTCGAAGTCGAAATGCTGGGCGGCCCACATCTGGTGCTGGCCGACTTCGGTGGTGATGATCGGCGCCTTGTCCCGGGTCGCTTCCCACAGCGCCTTGATGGCGCGCTGGGGCATGATGACCTGGGGATCGGCTTCCTGGAAATCCAGGCAACGGGTCTGGCGCCAGCCCTGGATGCGGTTCCACCATTCGGTCAGGTCCGGGCGGGGATGCTTGCGAAGCTGATACGCGTCGATCATCGCCTGGAGCGCCCGGCCGACATCCGCCACGATGGGCAGGTCGACCCGGACGTTCTTGTTGATGCTCGACCGGTCGATATCGACATGGATCTTCGCGCTGTTCGGCGAAAAGGCATCCAGGCGGCCGGTGACGCGATCGTCGAAACGGGCACCCAGCGCGATGATCAGATCGGCCTTGTTCATCGCCATATTGGCTTCGTAGGTGCCGTGCATCCCCAGCATGCCCAGCCATTTTTCGTCCGAGGCGGGGAAGGCGCCGAGGCCCATCAGCGTTGAGGTGACCGGCGCGCCGGTGATCTCCGCGAGCTGGCGCAGCAGGCGCGCGGCCTCGGGGCCGGAATTGATGACTCCGCCGCCGGTATAGAAGATCGGCCGCTCGGCCGCGGCCAGCATGTCGACCGCCTTCTCGATCGCCGCCGCATCGGGCTCGACCTGGGGGCGATAGGTCTTGTGCGAGATCGGGGCGTTCTCGCCGCGCCGCGCGGTCGCGACCTGGACGTCCTTGGGAATGTCGATCACCACCGGGCCCGGCCGGCCCGAAGTGGCGATGTAGAAGGCCTCGCGGATCGTCGGCTCCAGCCGCGCGGGGTCCTTCACCAGATAATTATGCTTCGAGCAGTGGCGGGTGATGCCGACCGTGTCGGCCTCCTGGAAGGCATCGGTGCCGATCAGGCCGGTGGGGACCTGGCCGGTGATGACGACCATCGGGATCGAATCCATCAGCGCATCGGTGATGCCGGTGACCGCGTTGGTCGCGCCCGGGCCCGACGTGACGAGGACGACGCCCGGCTTGCCCGTGGCCCGGGCATAGCCCTCGGCCGCGTGCGTCGCCGCCTGCTCGTGGCGGACGAGAATATGCTTGATGCGATCCTGCTTGAAGATGGCATCGTAGATCGGGAGCACCGCGCCGCCGGGATAGCCGAACACGACTTCCACACCGAGATCGCACAGCGTCTCGATCAGGATGTCTGCTCCACTCTTCTCGGTCACATCGGCCTCCGTTGGTTGCAGTGCAAAACGCACCGCCGAAGGGCGCTGCTAGCTGCACGAAAACTACGCGTCAAGCCGCATTATAGTAATTTTGTTTCGAATTGCTCAATGAGTCTGTTCGTTTGTGTCTCGTCCGTGCGCTCCCACTCGGGCGGAGGCTGGCGGCGGAACCAAGTATATTGGCGCTTGGCATACTGGCGGGTGGCGAGCGAGCCGGCGAAATGCGCCTCGTCCATGTTGCTCTCGCCCGAGAGCGCCAGGCCGATCTCCCGCACCCCGATCGCGCGCAGCACCGGGGCGTCGTCCGGTATGTCGGTACGGGCGAGCAGCGCCTCGACCTCCTTCCGCGCCACCTGGGCCATGTGGCGGAAGCGGCGATCGATCCGGTCGGCGAGCCAGGTCTTGTCGGGCAGCAGGATCAGCGCGGCGATGCGCACCTCGCCGCCGATGCCGCCGTGGCGCTCCGCCTGCCATGCGCCGAGCGACTTGCCGGTGGAGCGGACGACTTCGAGCGCGCGGGAAACGCGGGCGGTGTCGGCGGGCTTGAGCCGGGCGGCGGTCTCGGGGTCGTGCCGGGACAGCTCGGCATGCGCGTCGGCGACTGCCATGGCGCGCACCGCGGCGCGGATTTCCGGATCGATCTCGGGCACCGGTGCGATGCCCTCGACCAGGGTGCGCAGATACATGCCGGTGCCGCCGACCAGGATGGGCAGGCGGCCCGCCGCATGCGCCTCGGCGATGGCGCAGCGCGCCTCGGCCGCCCAGCGCGCGGCGGAATAGGCTTCGGCGCCGTCGACATGGCCGAACAGGCGGTGCGGGGCGCGCTTCTCCTCCTCGACCGACGGGCGGGCGGTGAGCACGCGGAGGTCGGCATAGACCTGCATCGAATCCGCGTTGATCACGACGCCGCCATGCTTTTCGGCCAGCGCGAGGGCGAGCGCGGACTTGCCGCTCGCGGTCGGCCCTGCGATGAGCGCCACCAAAGGCAGGTCAGGGGATCCGATGTTCATTGCGACGCTTATAGCAGAGGGTTTGGCCGCGGGGCAGCTTTCCGAGGCGGGTGACCGGCTGGCGGCGGCGGGCTGTGCGCCGGGAGCGTCGTGCTGGATCGACGCGGGGTGGGCGGCCGATCTCGAATTCGCCCTGCATCCCGATGCCGCGCGCGCCGCGCTGGAAGGCGCGTTCCCGGCCTGCGACGTGGCGGTGCAGCCGGCCGCGGGGCGGGAGAAGAAGCTGCTCGTCGCCGACATGGATTCGACGATGATCACCGTGGAGTGCATCGACGAGCTTGCCGATTATGCCGGGATCAAGCCGCAGATCGCGGAAGTGACCGAGCGGGCGATGCGCGGCGAGCTGGATTTCGGCGCCGCGCTCGACGCACGAGTGGCGCTGCTGAAGGGGCTTTCCGAAAGCGCCATCGACCAGTGCCTGGCCGAGCGGGTGAAGCTGATGCCGGGCGCGAAGGCGCTGGTGCGGACGATGCGGGCGCGGGGCGCGACCTGCGTGCTGGTATCGGGCGGGTTCACGCGCTTCGCCGAGCCGGTGGGCGCGGAGATCGGCTTCCACCGCGTCATCGCGAACCGGCTGGTGATCGCGGACGGCGCGCTGGACGGGACGGTCGAGCGGCCGATCGTCGACAGCAACACCAAGCTGGAGACGCTGCGCGCGGTACGGGGCGAGCTGGGGCTGGCGATGGACGGAACGCTGGCGGTGGGCGACGGCGCCAACGACCTGGCGATGATCCGCGAGGCCGGGCTGGGCGTGGCCTATCACGCCAAGCCGATCGTCGCGGCGGCGGCGTGCGTGCGGATCGACCATGGCGACCTGACCGCGCTGCTCCATGCGCAGGGGATCGCGGCGAAGGATTGGGTGGAGGGCTGAGGCTCCTGCGCGCGAACGCGCAGGAGCGGAGCGGAATCAGCTATTCCTGGCCGATACGTACAGGAACTGCGGATCCGCCTGCGCCAGCGGACCACCGGCATCGATATAGGTGTAGAAGCGGGCATTCGCTGCGGTCTGGCTGCCGAGCGTGATCGAGCCCGGATGGCCGGACGCGTCGGTGTTGAGCGACGCCGCCAGCGCATAGTCGTTGCTTCGGAAGGGCTTGTCCCAGTTGACCAGATAGTCGCCCACGCCGACGCGGACCACCGAGGCACCCTGGCCGCCATCGATCACCATTTGGGTGCCGTCCCAATGGAACTTCACCCAGGGTTCGGCATGCGCCCCGTCATAGAGCGTGAAGGCCGGGCCGAACGAAGCCTTGGACGTTTCCACCGGCGGGGTGGCCGGATCCTTGTCATGGTCGGTGAACTGCGGCTCGGCTTCGTATCCGGTCACGATGTTCCTCCGCCCATTGTCCACCATTTGTGCGGCGAGCGACGAATAGGCGAAATAGGGAAGCGCGATCCGGTTGTTCTGCGAGCTGTTGCCGAGATAGAGGAAATAGTCGAGCTGGGGCACGCCACCCGTCCGGTCCTGACCCTCGATATAGCCGTCGGCCATGTGATTGTTATACCCCTCGACCCGGAGCAGGAAGCTGGGGTTGGCGTTGCCGGTCTGCTTGACCACGGCCTGCAGGGTGTTGCCGCGCCATGCATTGCCTGTGGCATAGGGGCTTTCCTGGACAAGGATGTGGTGCCCGGCCTGAAGGTCGCAAGTATCGATCGTGGTCGCATGCGCCGCGGAGAGCGGGCAGAGATCGCCGTCGTCCTGGGTGATCAGCTTGTACGCCCCCCAGACCGCGCAGTTGCGGATCGTGTTCACTTCTCCGCCGGCATAGGGCTTCAGCTTGTCCGGCCCGGGCAGCGTGACGCCGCTGCTGATATTGCCGATCACGATGCCATAGCCCTGGACGTCATATTTGTAGTCGGGCGTCTTGAGTTTGCTCAAAATGCCGTTTTCGGGCGCGAGATTGCCGACATGCACGCGCTCGACGATCGAGCGGGTGATGTTGCGCAGATCGATGCCGATCTGGATTTCGGTGGTGGTGATGCTGCCGGCTGGATGCGTCAGGACCACGCCGAAGTCGCGGAGCACCACGTCGGTGACATAGTCGTTCGTAGCGTTCGGACTGAAGGCGCGGCGGAGGATCGATCCGCCGCCATAGGCAGCGAGTTGCGCGATGGAGCCGCCGCCGTGCAACGCGTGCAGGATAGTGGCGCCGCGCCCTTCGCCGACGATCTGGCTGCCCGTCCGCAGCACCAGGCCGACCGACGGATCGATCCGGTAGACGCCGGCAGGAATGAAGATCCGGCAGTGGTCGTTCAGTGCTGCCTGGATCGCGGCGGTGTCGTCGGTCGCCCCGTCGCCGGTGGCGGAATAGGGGGCGTCCTTCACATTGACTGTCATGATTATCGTCCTCGCTTGTCGACAGGCCCGAATTGCCTTTCGAACAAAACAAGAACATTTCATTCTCCAACATTGCAAGCGTGCCGGCTAAACCCCCAGCCAGCGAAAGGCGCGGGCGACGACCGCGCGGGCATCCTGCTCGGCCGGCGGCCCGTGCGCGATCACGAGCTTCTCCGCCGGCCAGTCGAGGACGCGGCGCATCGCGGCCCGGGCGGCGGGGCGGTCGGAAAAGGCATAGCGGAACTTGCGGGGGACCCGGGGTTCGGGCGCGGTCATCCCGTCGAGCCGGGCGACGATGGCGCGCCATCCGGCGAACCATCCGCGCGGGAAATGCTGGATCAGGTCGGTGAACAGCAGCGTGCGGCTCGCTTGGTGGAAGAAAGCCAGCTCGGTCGTTATCCGATTGCCTGGGATCGCGATCTGGTCGACTTCGCCGTCCCAGGCGAAGCCGGGCCCGTCCGCCAGATCGCGGGCGAAGCGCAGATCGGGGTGTCGCGCGGCGAGGCAGGGCGGGGCGTGGAGCGCGGCGTGCGGGAACGCGCCCTGCCATTCGCCCAGGAAGCGATCGTGCAGGCCGTTGGGCGCGATGAGGTGCCGCACCTCGCCGAGCGCCGTGATCGCGCCGTGCAGCGCGTCGGACAGCGCGATCGGCGACCAGAGGAAGAGCGTGCCGTCGCGCAGCCGCATCACTGCCATCCGTGTGGGGTAGCGAAAGCCCGCGACCGCCACGACCGGGCCGTCCGCCAGCCAGATCTCCGGGCCGAAGCGATGTAGCGTGCCTTCCATCGCCGCGGACTCCCTGCCGGTGCGCCTGGGCTCAGCGCACGCCCTTGCCGAAGGTGAAGCTGAGGCCCAGCCCGCCGGAGAACTGGTTGCGGCTGCCGATCGGCCCGCGCGAAAGCGGCGAATCGGCGCCGTCGCCCACCAGCCGATCATAGCGGGTATAGCCGTACAGGCCCCAGCGGCGGGAGAATTGCCAGGTCGCGGTGCTGCTCACGCCCAGCGCATGGACCGCGCCGCCATCGGCCCGGTAGACCGGCAGGCCGGTGCGGGCGGCGACGGCGGGCGTGACTTCGAAATAGGCGCGGCGATATTTCGCGTCCGACAGCGTGATGCGCGGACCGATCGAGACCAGCCATTTGTCGCCGTCACGGGTAACATAGTCGAGCCCGACGCCGCCGATCACGCCGCCATGGCCGTTGATGCCCTTGCGCAGCTCGGCATGGAGGCGCAGCGGCTTGGCGAGCCAATATTGCGCATAGCCGCCCAGCTCGATTGTGGTGCTGACCTCGTCGATCGGGGCGCCGGCCTCGCTCCGGCGGCGGGAACCCTGGAAGTTCGCGGCAGGGCCGAACTCGAACCCGCCCTTGTCGAGCAGCGCGAAGCCGAAGCTGTCGTCCGCCGCGACGAAGGGAAAGGGCGCATCGCCGCGCGCCGTGGCGACATCGAGCATCGGCGTGAGCTGCAGCTTGTCCGCGCCGGGATAATTGGGCGAGAGCTGCGGGCCGAGCGAGACGCGGTAGCGGCGCGGCGGCTTGGGTTCTTCATCCTGTGCGTGCGCGGGCAGGGCAATGGCGAGCAGCGGCGCGAGCGCGAGGAAACGGATCATCATGCTCGAACGCCCCTACACGCATCCCTGTTGCAGGTGCGATATGATTATTGGCCGATCGGCACGCAAGGGCTCACGCCGCGGCAGGCGCCGGCGGCCTCGCCCCGGCTGGCATAGGGGCCGACCAGCACCTTGGTGAGATTGCCCGCCTTGACATAGGCGACCTGCCGGCCCGGGAAGCGGGCGCCGACCTGGCCCCAGAGCTTGCGGGCATTGGCGGGATCGCCGAACGCGCCGAGCTGAAGGCGCCAGCCGCCGTCGCGGATGGGCGCGGCGGCGGGCGCCGGCGGGTTCGCGGCGACCTTGACCGGGGCGGGCGGCGGGTTGGCGCCGGTGCGCGGCGGGGTGCGGACGGGCGTGGAGCGCGGCGGCGGCGTGGCGGCGGTTTCGACCGGGGGCGGTGCCGCGCCGGGCAGGGGGGCGCGGCTCGCCTCTTCCTCATATTTGCGGGCCAGGGTGAGGCCCGCCTGGCGATCCTGCACCGTCATGTACTTGTCCATCTGCGCGATCGCGCTCGAGGCCTCGGCCAGGCCCGATTGCGAGGCGCGGGTGACCAGCCCATAGGCGCGCACCCAGTCCTTCTGGACCACGTCGCCGTTGAAATACATCGTGCCGAGCACGTATTGCGCGCGCGGATCGCCGCGCCCGGCGGCCCGCTGGAGCCAGGGCGCCGCCTTGTCGCGCTTGCCATTGGCGAAGAGGGCGAGCGCGTAGCTCGCCTCGGCCTGCTCATGGCCCTGCGCGGCGGCCTTGGCGTACCAGAGCTCGGCCTGGTTCAGATCGGCGGCAACGCCGCGGCCGAGCTTATAGGCCTGGCCGAGGTTGAACTGCGCATCGGCATCGCCCTTCATCGCCGGGCTGCGCCAGCGATCGACCGCGCCCTTATAGTCGCCGCGCTCCCAGGCCTCGACCCCGGCCTTGACCGGATTCTCCTGCGCGAACGCAAGCGGGGCGGCGAGGGCCATCCCGGCAACAGCGATCAACCCGAGAAGCTTCATGCGACCTTCGACTCCCGCCCCGGCAAGATTGGATAAATGCCAGTTAACCATCGTTTGTGAAAGAAATCCTTACCCGGTCTCACGTACGGGGAATCCCGGGGCGGAACGCCGTTAACGCATTCTTAGACGCCGCCATGGCATCCCCACCCTCGGGTAACTGGTATTTCGAGGGGGTTCATGCGCGTTCTCGCGATGGCATCGCAGAAGGGCGGATCCGGCAAGACGACCTTGTCGGGCCATCTCGCCGTGCAGGCGGAGCGGGCCGGGTGCGGCCCGGTCGTGCTGATCGACATCGATCCGCAGGGCTCGCTCGCCGATTGGTGGAACGAGCGCGAGACCGATCTCCCGGCCTTCGCGCAGACCACGGTCGCGCGGCTGGCCTCCGATCTCGAGATCCTGCGCCAGCAGGGCTTCAAGCTCGCGGTGATCGACACGCCGCCGGCCATCACCATGGCGATCCAGAGCGTGATCGCGGTGGCCGAGCTGATCGTGATCCCGACGCGTCCGTCGCCGCACGACCTGCGCGCCGTGGGCGCCACGGTCGATCTGTGCGATCGGGCGGGCAAGCCGCTGATCTTCGTCGTCAACGCCGCGACGCCCAAGGCCCGGATCACCAGCGAGGCCGCGGTGGCGCTGTCGCAGCACGGCACCGTCGCGCCGATCACGCTGCATCACCGCACCGATTTCGCCGCCTCGATGATCGACGGCCGCACCGTGATGGAAGTCGATCCGAACGGCCGCTCGGCCGGCGAGGTCGCGGCGCTGTGGACCTATATCAACGACCGGCTGGAGAAGAACTTCCGCCGCACCGTGTTCGCGGCGCCGGCCGCGGTCAATCAATTCGGCGCGCCGCGCCCGGCTGGCGGCTTCGGCCGCAGGGTGGTGAGCTGATGTTCGGCACCCCCAAACCCACCGCCTCGCTCTCCTCGAGCCTGCTCGCCCGCAAGGGCCAGGCACGCCCGGCGATGCGTCCGCAGGGCTTTGTCGGCCTCAATCCGGCGACTGCCCAGGAAGATCTCGGCTGGAACGACATGGGCGATGAACATGCCCATGCGCACCACCCCCAGGCCCAGCAGTTCGTGCCCGAGCCCGTGCCGGTGCCCGCGCCCAAGCCGCAGGTGCTGCGCCAGATCGAGCAGCTCGACGAGCGGTTCAGCGCCCCCGAGCCGGTCGCCGCCCCCCCAGCGCCGGCTCCCATGGCCGTGACCGCGCCGCCGGCCGCTCCGGTCGCGCCGCGTCCGGCCCTGGCCCCGGCCGCCGCCGAACGGCTGGCCCGCGAAGTGGCAAGGAAATCCAAGGCGGCGTTCACGCTCCGTCTCGACAATGACCGGCATCTGCGCCTGCGCCTCGCATCGGCGGTCACCAATCGTTCGGCGCAACAGCTCGTGACCGAGGCGCTCGACGCCTTTCTCGAATCGCTGACCGAGGTCGAGACGCTCGCGCGTCAGGTCGGCCCGGCCGGGAACCGTTGAAGGAACGGATGATGAAGACCCGTAGCAAGCTCGTGATCGGCCTCTCGGCGCTCGCAGCCGGCGGCACGCTGGCGGCCGGCATCGCGACCCAGGGCTTCGTGCTCTCGGCCTTCGCGACCGATGCGCCCAATGCGAAGAAGGCGGCACAGGAAGCCGGCCAGGCGCACAAGGCAATCGCTCGGCGCAAGGCGGGCGACGCGGTCGCGCATGCCGAGGCGGCGGTGGCCAATGATCCGCAGAACGCCGAATATCGCGCACTGCTGGGCCAGGCCTATCTGCTCGCCGGCCGCTTCGCTTCGGCCAACCAGGCGCTGGGCGATGCGCTGACGCTCAATCCGGGCGACGGGCGCGTCGCGCTCAACCTCGTCCTCGCCAAGATCGCCGGCGGCGACTGGCCGGGCGCGCGGGCGATGCTGCAGGCGCATGAGGACACCATCCCCGCCGCCGATCGCGGCCTGGCCTTCGCGCTGGCCGGCGATCCGGTGAAGGCGGTGGAGATATTGGGGCCGGCCGCCCGGGCCGAGGACGCCACCGCCAAGACTCGCCAGAACCTCGCGCTCGCGCTCGCGCTCTCGGGGCGCTGGGCCGAGGCCAAGCAGGTCGCCGCGGTCGACGTGGCGCCCGACCAGATCGGCGCGCGCATGATGCAGTGGGTGAACTTTGCCCGCCCGACCAACGCCTATGATCAGGTCGCCTCGCTGCTGGGCGTGACGCCGGTGCAGGATGCCGGCCAGCCGGCCCGCCTCGCGCTGGCGCAGCAGAACGTGATGCTCGCCGCCGCCGCGACCCAGCCGGTGCAGACCGTGCCGGCGCAGGACGCGGTCGACAGCTATATGCCGGGCGTTCCGGCCAATGCCCAGGCAGTCGCGGCCGAGACCGGCGGTGCCGCCGCGGCCGCTTCCCTCACCGCGACGGCTGCCGTCGAGGTCGCGCCCGTCGCCGGCACCAATGGCGGCGTCGTGTTCGGCCCGCGCGAGGAAGTGGTGCAGGCGGTGCCCGCCGCCGCGGTCCGCGCGTCCGTCGCCACTGCATCGCCGGGCGCACGCGTGCCGGCGATCGAGAAGGCCGCGGCGGCCAAGCCGTCGCGCGGCAATTTCTATGTCCAGCTCGGCGCCTATGCGAGCCCGGCGGTGGCCCGGGACGCGTGGAACCGCTTCGGGCACCGGGTGCCGGCGCTTTCGGGCCAGACTCCCCATGGCGCCAAGGTCTCGACCCGGGCGGGCAGCTTCTATCGCCTGTCGGTGGGCGGCTATGGCCGCGGCGACGCCGATGCGCTGTGCCGCCAGGTGAAGGCCAGCGGCCAGACCTGCTTCGTGCGCACCGGCGCGGGCGACGCGCTGGCGGCGTGGGCCAAGCCCGGCGTGCGCCTGGCTTCGCGCTGAACAAGTTTCCCTCTCCCGTCGGGAAAAGAGAGGCCGGGGCGGCGACGCCTCGGCCTTTTTCTTGCGCTTGACGAACCGATAACCTCTTGGTTATGGAAAATGCATAGCCATCGGGTTATGTATTTTGGGAGAGGCAGCCATGATCCGCCGGATTCATCGTTGGACCGGAATCGTCTTCAGCATCGCGGCGATCGTGAACATCGTCGCGGTGATCCTCGGGAGCAACGCGATGTGGCTGGGGCTGGTCGCGGTGATCCCGTTGCTGGTGTTGCTGCCGACGGGGCTCTACATGTTCGCCCGGCCCTATCCGGCGAGGAACGCATGAGCGCAGACAAGACCGCCGCCGAGCAGATCGACGCCCGCATCGCCGCGCTGGACGACTGGCGCGGCGCGACGCTCGCCCGGGTGCGCGAGATCATTCATGAAGCCGACCCCGAGGTGGAGGAGACGTGGAAGTGGCGCGGCGTGCCGGTGTGGGAACATGCCGGCATCCTCTGCACCGGCGAGACCTACAAGGCGGCGGTGAAGCTGACCTTTGCCAAGGGCGCGGCGCTGGCGGATCCCAAGGGGCTGTTCAATTCGAGCCTGGACGGGAATGTCCGCCGGGCGATCGACATTCATGAAGGCGAGGCAATCGATGCCGAGGCGCTGAAGGCGCTGATCCGCGCGGCAGTGGCGGCGAACCTGGCCAAGCCGGCGCGGGGGAAGAGGTAGGGCAGGATTCTCCCGAACCGTCCCCCGGCCTTGTGCCGGGATGACGCGATGGGCCGGCGCGGGGCGGGAGCCGCCTGTTTCCGTTCCGGTTCAGGCCCGGCCGCTCGATCCACCAGCTGTGCCCGGCCGCCGCTCTACTGACGAGGCCGAGCGCGCCGATCAAGGCATAGGCGCGATCGCTTTCCCGGCCGAAGTGCCGCAGGATCGCGGTGGCGAAGCCGCCGCGGGATCATGCGCGATCGATCTCCCGCCCGCCCTTGAAGACGCGGTGGACCTTGCCCTGCACCGGCAACCCGTCGAACGGCGTGTTGCCGGCGCGCGCCTTCATCTTCGCGCCGTCGATCGCCCAGGGCGCGTCGGGATCGAACAGGATGAAGTCGGCGGGCCTGCCGGGCTCCAGCGTGCCGGCATCGAGGCCGAGGATGCGCGCCGGATTGGCGGCGAGCAGCTGGAAGAGGCGCTCCAACGTCAGCACTTCGTCACGGACCAGGCCGAGCGACAGGGCGAGCAGCGTCTCGGCGCCCGACATGCCTTCCTCGGCATCGGCGAAGGGCAGGCGCTTGCCCTCGGGCCCGCGCGGATCATGGCCCGAGGCGAGCACGTCGATCGTGCCGTCGGCGAGCGCGGCGCGGACGGCCTGGCGGTCGGCGTCGCTGCGCAGCGGCGGCGAGAGGCGGGCATAGGTGCGATAGTCGCTGACGTCGATGTCCGAGAGCAGCCAGTGCGCCGGGGTAACGCCGCAAGTGACCTGCACGCCGCGGCGCTTGGCCTGGCGGATCAGGTCGAGCCCGGCGGCGGTAGTGACCTGGCGGAAATGGATGCGGGCGCCGGTATCCTCGGCGAGCATCGTGTCGCGCGCGATCGCCAGGGCCTCGGCAATGGCGGGGGCGGCGGCGAGGCCGAGCAGCGTCGCGGTGAGACCCTCGGTCGCGACCGCGTCGCCCGCGAGCCCGCCATCCTCGGCATGGGCGATCACGGTGAGGCCGCAATCGCGGGCATAGGCGAGCACCTTGCGCATCACGCCCGCGTCGGCGATCCAGCGGCGGCCCGTTGCGACTGCCTTTGCTCCGGCGCCGGCGTTGATCGCCATTTCGGCAAGATCGGTGCCCTGAAGGCCGCGCGTGGCGGCGGCGAGGGGATGGACCCACAGGTCGGGCTTTCCCATCAGCGCGGCGCGGCGGATGATGCCGGGATCGTCGAGGATCGGCGACTGATCGGGCATCAGGCCGACGCGCGTGATGCCGCCGGCGCGGCAGGCCGCGCGGTCGACCGCGAAGACGCCCAGGTCGACGATGCCGGGGGCGAGGGTGAGGCCCTTGCCGTCGATGGCCTCCGCGGCGGCGGTTCCGGCGATGATGGTTTCGCCGTCGAAGGCGAGGCTGGTGGCGCCGCCGATGACCTTGACGTTCTCAATTATGCGGCTCACGCGACAATTCCTTCGGCATCCCAGCGACCCTTGTCATCCCCGCAAGGGCGGGGATCCAGGGCAACAGGGCGGCGACCTTCGTGACTCTGGATCCCCGCCCTTGCGAGGATGACGGAATAGGGAGAGGGGGCGCTTCGCATCATGCCCAGCCCTCCACGCCGCGCTCCGCCCTGGTGAGGACGTCGAGGCAGGCCATGCGGACGGCGACGCCCATCTCGACCTGCTCGGTGATCGCGCTGCGCTCCGGATGGTCGGCGATGGCGCTGTCGATCTCGACGCCGCGGTTCATGGGGCCGGGGTGCATGACGAGCGCGTCGGGCGCGGCAAGGGCCAGCCGCTCGGGCGTGAGGCCGTAGCGGGCGTGGAACTCGCGCGTGGAGGGGATGAAGCCGCCGGCCATGCGCTCGTTCTGGACGCGGAGCATCATCACGACATCGGCGCCTGCCAGCGCGGCATCGAAATCGGTGAAGGGCGTGACGTAGAGCCCCTCGATCGCCGGGGGCATCAGCGTGGAGGGCGCGACCACGCGCACCTCGGCGCCGAGCGCGGTCAGCGCCAGCATGTTCGAGCGGGCGACGCGGCTGTGGAGCAGGTCGCCGCAGATCACCACGCGCTGGCCGGCCACCGCGCCGCGGCGGCGGCGGATCGTCAGCGCGTCGAGCAGCGCCTGGGTGGGATGCTCGTGCCAGCCGTCGCCGGCGTTGAGCACCGGGCAGTCGACCTTGTCGGCGATCAGCTGCACCGCGCCCGAGGCCATGTGGCGGATCACGATCACGTCGGCGCGCATGGCATTGAGAGTGACGGCGGTGTCGATCAGCGTCTCGCCCTTCTTCACGCTCGACTGGGCGGCATGCATGTTCACCACGTCCGCCCCCAGCCGCTTGCCGGCGATCTCGAAGGAGAGGAGCGTGCGGGTCGAATTCTCGAAAAAGGCGTTGATCTGGGTGATGCCCTCGAGCCGCCGGTCGCTGCGGGCGCGCGTGCGGTTCGCCTCGATCCACTGCTCGGCCTCGTCGAGCAGGAACATGATCTCATGCGGCTGGAGGCCCGCGATCCCGGTGAGGTGCCGGTGCGGGAAGACGGCGCGGCCCTGTATCTGGGCAGCGGGGCGATGATCGGAGGCTTGCATTAAAGCCGTCGCCTAGACCCGCCGGGCCGGCGAGGCAAGCCGTGAGGCGGGGAGAGTCTCGCATCTGCCGCAAATGCCGGATAGGAAGTCCGCCGCGTTGCGTTTCGGGGGGAGCGTTCGTGCAGGGCTGGTGGGCTGTCTTTGTTGGTTGGATGACGCGCGATCCCGCGTGGCTGGCGGCGTTCCAGGCCGGAGCGTTCTTCTTCGCGCTGGGGCTGGGGCTGGTCCTCGCGCTGCTGCCCTGGTGGCTGGCCCGGGTGGAGCGCGCGCGCTGGCGGCCGCTGCGGCGGATGCTGGCGCTGGCCGCGTTGCAGGCGCACCGCGATTGCGGCGAGAATGTCGTCGCGCTGTCCCGCCAGTTCTTCCGCGAGAATGCCGGCGCGCCGCTCGAGCGGCTGATCCGGGCGCGGCGGGCGATCGAGCGGCAGCAATCGGACGGCGCGCGCTTCGCCCGGCTGGTCTCCGTCTATGCGCCGGCGGTGGATGCGCGCCATGCCGCGCTGCTCGCCGACACCGCGGCGCTGACCGAGCTGGCCGAGCGCACGCTTGCGGGACTCACCCGGCTCTATCTCGGGCAGGCGATGGTGCGGGTAGGGGCCAATGCCGTGCATGGCGACGATCAGCTCGGCTATGCGCCCGCGCAGCTCGTCTCGCTTTCCTATGTCGCCGAGATGGAGGCGCTGGCGGACGGCTTCGCCGATGCGGCGGCGGAGCATCGCGCGCGTACGGAAGCGGCGCTCGGGCGCCGGGCGCGCAAGGCGGCGCGGGACGAGCTGGGCCGGGTCGGCGCGGACGTGGCGATGCTGGGCGCCGATGTGCGCCGGTTCTGCGGGAAGCTGCAGGCGACGGATGCCGGGGACCCGACCTACAAGACGCGCGAGCGCGGCGAGCGCGGCGGGCGCACGCTGGACGGGCTGATCGCGCGGTTCGATCGGGGCTGAGCCTCCACCCTTTCGGGCGGAGCGTGCCGGTCAGGCGTTCACCAGCGCGTCGATCGCCGCCTGGAGGATATGGGCGGCGGCCATATTGTCGATCATCCCGGCGCGGCGGGCGCGGCTGAAGTCCTGCTCGATCAGCGTGCGTTCCACCGCGACGGTGGACCAGCGCTCGTCCCAGAGCAGGATCGGGAAGCCCAGATCGTCCATGTTGCGGGCAAAGGCGCGGGTGGACTGGGTGCGCGGACTGTCCGTGCCGTCGAGGTTGAGGGGCAGGCCGATGACGATGCCCTTCACCTGCTGCGCGGCGATCAGCGCCTCAAGCGCGGCCTTGTCCTTGGAGAATTTGGTGCGGCGGACCAGCTCGGCCGGGCTCGCGAAGCTCCAGCCGGCGTCGCACAGGGCGGTGCCGATCGTCTTGGTGCCGACATCGAGGCCGATCAGGCGGCCGCCGGTGGGCAGGGCGGCGCGGAAGTCGGCAGGGGCGGTGGTGATCATCGGGCGTTTCTAACCAAAATCGTCATCCCCGCGAAGGCGGGGATCCGGGATAATGGAGCGATGTCCTGCTTGGCTCCGGGCCCCCGCCTTCGCGGCGATGACAGGATAGGGGGCGCGGTCCCTAGAACGGCCAGAACTTGCGCCGGGCCTTCAATCGCCGCTCGGCATCGGCGCGGACATTGGCCCAGAACAGGCTGTAGTCGAACACGTGATAATTGTTGCCCGGCAGCACATAGGGGCCGAGGTCCGGCGGGCTGTTGCCGATCATCAGGAAGCCGCGCCCGTCGCAGCGCGCGGGGACGAGGTTCTTCTGAAGCACGGCGCTGCTCAGGTCCCTGCTCGGCAGCAGGCCGCCGAGATTGGCCTCCACGGGCGCGCCGTCATTGGGCTTGCCGGTGAGCGGATTGGTGCAGACCATCGGCGTGCCCTTGCGCGGCTGGCCGGTGAAGCCGTTCGTCTGGTCGAAGGTGTCGACGATCAGCGAGGGATCGGCGGGCTCGGCGAAGCTCTGCCAGGAAAGGATGCAGCCGGCCTCGTCGGGGCCCGAGCAGGCGGGAAGGCCCATCTTCGGCAGGTCGGCGGTGATCGAGACCGGCCAGCCGACCACATAGGCCGCGACGATTCGCTTCGCGAGCGGCTTGCCGGCGACGCGGTCGACGAGCAGGCGGCTGAGGTGGAGCGCGCCCTGGCTGTGGCCGGCAAGGATGATCGGGCGGTTGCCGGCTTCCTTGAGGAACTGGTCGAACGCCGCCAGCACGTCGCGATAGGCGAAGTCGAGCGCCTGCTGCGCCTGGGTCTTGCTGGTGAGGAACGCGCCGAAAGTCGCCTGGCGGTACCGCGGCGCCCAGACCAGGCCGGAGGAATTGAAGGCGCTCGCCTGGCCGCGCAGGAACAGCTCGGCCCGGGCATTGGCGGCAACGTCGTTCAGCGGGGCGTTCCACTGGGTGCGATCGAGGAACGAGGTCGGATGAACGAAGAACACCGCGGCGGGCGGGTTCTCCGCGGGCTGGAAACCCTCCGGGGCCCATAGCGCCGGATTGCCGGGCTTGTCCGGGCGGGCGAGCCAGAGATCGGCCTTGCCATAATCGCCGGGCGCGGAGAGCCGCGCCACTTCCACGCTCGGCACCATTGCCTGGCGAAGCAGCTCGATGCCCCAGAAACGATAGGCGAAGGTGGCGGCCAGTGCGAGCACGATGAGTCCTACTACGAGATAGAGAAATTTCCGGGCCAAGCCCATCTCCATTGTGCAATGCAGCATAGAGCCGATTTGTTGCAATCGCATTCCCGTGGGGCACGATTGCCGGGGATGCAACCATACATGCGCGATGCAGCCATTCTGCACCGGAAATCCACTTTACCGCCCTGGACGGATGCGAGAGCATCGCCCGCGAGGGGAGAGGGCGGATGGACGAGATCGAGATGCAGGCGGCGGACGAGGCTGCCGTGGCGGCGGGGGGCTGGGCGCTTCGGCCGCTGCTGCTGGCCGGGCTGGGGCTGGCGACCGGGATCGCGGCGCAGCTGATCCTGGGCGACAGCGTGAACTATCGCATGGAATGGAGCGCGCTGCAGGCCGCCTCGCTGATGGGCGTGACGCTGTTCGCCGCGATGATCGGCTTCACGATCGAGCGGCGGCTGTGGTGGGCCTCGATCGCGTTCGGCGCGGTGGTCGGCGTGGCGGCCGGGTTCGTCACCTGGTGGAACGGCGCGCCGGGCGGGTGGAGCGCGGGCGAGGGCTGGCGCACGATGAGCCTGTTGCTTGCCGTGGCCATCGCTGCGCCGCTGTTCCAGGCCGCGCGCGACGAAGGCGCGCCGCGCACCCCCTATGCCGCGGTCCATGACTATGCCTGGCAGAATGTGGTGCTGTGGTTCGCCTGCTGGCTGTTCGTGCTCATCGTGTGGATCATGGCCTGGCTGCTCGCCAGCCTGTTCCAGCTGATCAAGATCGAGCTGCTCCACGAGCTGCTGATGAAGAACTGGTTCGTCCGCGCGCTGATCGGCCTGGCGTTCGGAGCGGCGCTGGGGCTGTTGCGCGAGCATGACACCGTGGTGCGGCTGCTCCAGCGTGTCGTCGCCACGGTGCTGGCGGTACTGGCGCCGGTCCTTGCGATCGGGTTGGGGCTGTTCCTGCTCGCGCTGCCGTTCACCGGCCTCCAGGCGCTGTGGGACGCGACTTCGGCGACCACGCCGCTGCTGCTGAGCTGCGCGGTGGGGGCGCTGATCCTGGCCAATGCGGTGATCGGCAACCGGCTGGACGAGGAGCGGCGCAACCCGCTGCTCCGCTACGGCGCGATGCTGCTGGCGGCGGTGATCCTGCCGCTGGCGGCGCTGGCGGCGATCGCGACGGGACTGCGCGTTGGCCAATATGGCTATACGCCCGAGCGGCTCTGGGCGATCGTGTTCGTGGGGATCGCGATCCTCTATGGCGCGGCCTATCTGGGATCGCTGGTGCTGGGGCGGCTCGCCTGGACCGCGCGTGTGCGCCCGGCGAACCTGGCGCTTGCCTTCCTGCTCTGCGGCCTCGGGCTCCTGCTCGCCACCCCGCTGGTAAACTTCAATCGCATCTCGACCGATGATCAGGTCGGGCGGCTCGAATCGGGCAGGATCGCGGCCGCGAAGTTCGACTGGGCCGCGCTCGCCTTCGACTTCGGCAAGCCGGGGCGCGATGCGGTGGAACGGCTGCGCCGGTCGAGGAATGCCGCGATCCGGGGCAAGGCGGAGCAAGCCGCCAAGGCGGAGAGCCGCTGGGATCTCGCGGGCGCCGCGGAGACTCCCCAGCGTTCGGGCCCGAAATCCGGAGTGCTGGACAATGCCCGCGTCCTGCCGGAGGGGGCGAGCGCGCCCAAGGGGCTGATCGATCTGCTCGCCGACAAATATCAATGCCGCCAGGGCAATCTGTGCACGATATTCCTCGCGAACCCGGCGGAGGCCGTGGTGTTCGAGGACAGTTGCTATGCGGGAATGCTGGACGAGGGCGGCAAGGCCGGGAGAATCGTCACCTATTGCGGCGGCGATCGTTTCGTGCTGGCGGACGGCGCATGGAAGGATGCCGGCGATCGCTTCGTGCCGAGCGCGGAGCAGCGCGCGCAGATCGCGGCCGGCTATCCGGCGGGGAAGGTGGAGATTCGCCCCGTCGCGCGGCGGCAGGTCTTTGTCGGGGGCGTGCCCGTGGGCGAGCCCTTCGAATAAGCGGCGCTTGAAGGCGGGAGGCGCGGCTGTTAGGCGCCTCCCATGTCCGTCGATACCGCAACCGTGAAGAAGGTGGCGAGCCTCGCACGCATCGCGATCAGCGATGCCGATGCCGAGCGCCTCGCGCCCGAGCTCAACAACATCCTGGGCTGGATCGAGCAGCTCGGCGAGGTCGATACCTCGTCGGTCGAGCCGATGACCGCCGTCATCCCCAACACGCTGCGCCTGCGCGAGGACGTGGTGACCGAGGGCAACCAGCGCGACGCCGTTCTGCGGAACGCGCCGCAGGGCGAGCACGGCTTCTTCACCGTGCCGAAGGTGGTCGAATGATGAGCGACATCACCGATCTGGGCGTCGCGAGCCTTCGCGACGGCGTTCGCGGCGGCAAGTTCTCCGCGCGCGAAGTCGCCGACGCGTTCATCGTCAAGGTGAGCAAGGGCAAGGCGCTCAACGCCTTCATCGTGGAAACCCCCGAGCACGCGCTCGCCGCCGCCAAGGCAGCCGATGAAGCGATCGCCAGGGGCGAGCCGCTCAAGCCGCTTTCGGGCGTGCCGCTGGGCATGAAGGACCTGTTCGCCACCAAGGGCGTGCAGACCACGGCGGCCAGCCATATCCTCGAAGGCTTCGAGCCGGTCTATGAATCGACAGTCTCGCAGCGGCTGTGGGACGCGGGCGCCGGCATGCTCGGCAAGCTCAACATGGACCAGTTCGCCATGGGCTCGTCGAACGAGACGAGCTATTTCGGCAACGTCATCTCGCCCTGGCGGCGTGGCGGCGGCGACAATGCCCCGCTGGCACCGGGCGGCTCGTCGGGCGGCAGCTCGGCGGCGATCTCGGCGCGGCTCGTGCCGGGCGCGACCGGCACCGATACCGGCGGCTCGATCCGCCAGCCCGCGGCGTTCACCGGCATCGCCGGCATCAAGCCGACCTATGGCCGCTGCTCGCGCTACGGCGTGGTTGCCTTCGCCTCCAGCCTCGACCAGGCCGGGCCGATGGCGCGTGACGTGCGCGATTGCGCGATCCTGCTCGAGAACATGGCGGGCTTCGATCCCAAGGACTCGACGTCGCTCAACCTGCCGGTGCCGAAATGGGAAGAGGCGCTTTCGGGCGACCTGACCGGCAAGAAGATCGGTATCCCCGCCGAATATCTGATCGACGGCATCCCGACCGAGATCGCCAAGCTTTGGGAAGCGGGCATCGCCTGGGTGAAGGATGCCGGCGCCGAAGTGGTCGAGGTGTCGCTGCCCCACACCAAATACGCGCTGCCGGCCTATTACATCATCGCGCCGGCCGAGGCTTCGTCGAACCTCGCCCGCTATGACGGCGTGCGCTATGGCCTGCGCGAGCTGGCCGAGGGGCAGAACCTGCAGGAAATGTACGCGGCGACGCGTGCGGCCGGGTTCGGCGACGAAGTGAAGCGGCGCATCCTGATCGGCACCTATGTGCTGTCGGCGGGCTTCTACGACGCCTATTTCACGCAGGCATCGAAGGTGCGCAGCCTGATCGCGCGCGACTTCGAGAATGCCTTCTCCGTGTGCGACCTGCTGTTGACGCCGACGGCGCCGAGCGCCGCGTTCGCGCTGGGTGAGAAATCGGCCGATCCGATCGCCATGTATCTCAACGACGTGTTCACCGTGCCTTCGAGCCTGGCCGGCCTGCCGGCGATGAGCGTGCCCGCGGGGCTGGACGCCGGCGGCCTGCCGCTCGGCCTGCAGATCATCGGGCGTCCGCTCGACGAGCAGGGCGTCCTGAATGCCGGCCTGGCGATCGAGCAGCGCGCGGGCTTCGCCGCGCGGCCGGGGCAATGGTGGTAGGATTGTTCGACTGGATCTGCGGGGTCGGCGACCTCGCGAGCTGGCTTCCCGAACGGAAGCTGAAGCGATCCGACGATCTTCCTGCACGACGCCGCCAAATACCCGAGGCCGTGCCAGCGGCGCCGAGGGGCAAACATCGACTGTTCAGACGTTCCGAGAGTGGACCAAAATGACTGACTCCACCTACCGCATCCAGGGCGAAACCGGCGAATGGGAGGTCGTGATCGGCCTCGAAGTCCATGCGCAGGTCACCTCCAACGCCAAGCTCTTCTCGGGCGCGGCCACCAGTTTCGGGGCGGAGCCGAACAGCCAGGTGAGCCTGATCGACGCGGCAATGCCGGGCATGCTGCCCACGCCGAACCGCGAGTGCATCCGCCAGGCGGTGCGCACCGGCATGGCGATCGGCGCGGTGATCAACAAATGGTCGCGCTTCGACCGCAAGAATTATTTCTACGCCGATCTGCCGCAGGGCTATCAGATCAGCCAGCTCTTCCACCCGCTGGTGGGCGAGGGGCAGATCGAGATCAGCCTGGACGACAAGGACCCCGAGGCCAACGTCAAGACGATCGGCATCGAGCGCATCCATGTCGAGCAGGACGCCGGCAAGCTGATGCACGACCAGCACCCGTCGCGCTCCTATGTCGATCTCAACCGCGCCGGCGTGGCACTGATGGAGATCGTGTCCAAGCCCGACATGCGCTCGCCGCAGGAGGCCGGCGCATATCTGAGCAAGCTGCGCGCGATCCTGCGCTATGTGGGCAGCTGCGACGGCAACATGGACCAGGGCTCGATGCGTGCCGATGTGAACGTCAGCGTCCGCAGGCCGGGCGCCGAGTTCGGCACGCGCACCGAGACCAAGAACGTCAACTCGGTCCGCTTCGTCATGCAGACGGTGGAGATCGAGGCGCGCCGCCAGGTCGAGGTGCTGGAGAGCGGCGGCAAGATCGTCCAGGAAACCCGGCTGTTCGATCCGGACAAGGGCGAGACCCGGTCGATGCGCTCGAAGGAAGACGCGCACGACTATCGCTACTTCCCCGATCCCGACCTGCTGCCGCTTGAGCTGGACGACGCCTTTCTCGCGGAATGCCGCGCCAGCCTGCCCGAGCTGCCCGACGCCAAGCGCCGCCGCTATGAGCAGGCGCTGGGGCTGAGCGCCTATAATGCCGCGACGCTGACCGCCGACGCGGACACCGCGCGCTGGTTCGAGGCACTGCTGGCCGAGAGCGCGCGGGTGCAGAGGAAGGGCGAGAACGAAGTTGCCCGCGCCGCGGCCAACTGGCTGCTCTCGGACCTGTACGGCGCGCTCAACCGGCTTGGCAAGGATCTGGACGCGAGCCCGGTCAGTCCCGAACAGGGCGCCGAGCTGCTGGCGCTCGCCGCGGACGGCACGCTTTCCGGGCCGCTCGCCAAGCAGGTGTTCGAGATCATGCTGGAGACGGGCGAGCCGGCAGGCAGGATCGTCGAGGAGCGCGGGCTCAAGCAGACCAGCGACACCGGCGCGATCGAGGCGGTGATCGCCGAGGTGCTGGCCAAGAATCCCGGTCAGCTCGAACAGTATCGCGGCGGCAAGGAAGCCCTGTTCGGCTTCTTCGTCGGCCAGACGATGAAGGCGATGGGCGGCAAGGCCAATCCGGCCGTGGTCAACGAACTGCTGAAGAAGGCGCTGGCGGGCTGAGGCCGTTGCCATCCCCCCGCGCGCGGATCATAGTCGGCGCCAGGGGGGAGGGGATCATGCGGACATCCTTGTTGGCTTTGTCGCTCGCGGCGCTGCTGGTGCAGGCGCCCGCGCCCGCCCGCGCGCAGGACATGGGCGGCCTGCCCGATCCAGGCGCCATCCCGATTCCCGATCTGTCGGGCGGGCGGGACCCGGCGGTCGTCAGCAATGGCTGGAAATATTTCTATTACTGGCGGGCGGATACCAGCTTTGCCGCGGCGTTCGCGGATTTCTCCGAATGCTATCGCTTCATGCCGGTGGCGAATTCCAGCCCGGGCGTGCCGACGTTCGCGCCGTGGGAGGACAAGCCGGCGACCGAGATCGTGACGCGGGGCATCCAGCCCTATGGCCTGGTCGGCGCGGTGATCGGCGAGATCGTGGCGGGCCCGCTGGTCCGCCGTGCCCACCAGTCGCGGCTGCGCCGCTGCATGGAGCCGCGCGGATATCAGCGCTATCCCCTGCAGGAGCGCCGCTGGGAGCAGCTCACCGACAATTTCTCGCCGGCATCGATCGCGATGCAGGCCAAGGCCGCGTCGGGCCCGGCGCCCGATGGCCTGCCGCTTCCGGAGGATCGCTGATGCTGCGCCTGTTCACCGCGATCGCGCTGCTCTCCGCCACGCCGGCCATCGCCCAGACGCCCGTCGACGAGATGGTGGAGATCGAGGCCGGTGCGCCGGTCACCATCCGCCCGGACCGGGCCTATCTGGTCCTGCGCGTCCACAAGCCCAAGGGGGCGCCGAAGTTCGAGCCGGTCTTCCTGCGCGTCCCGACGGCGCGCGAGATGGACGGCTATCGCGCCGCCAGGGCCGAAGCCTTTGCGAAGGCCGAGCCCGGGCTGGCGAAGGATCGCGAGAAGGCTTTGGCGAAAAAGGCCGCGGCGGAAGGCGCGGGCCAGAAATTCTCCGGCCAGATTCCGCCGGTTCCTTCGCTCGATGCCTTCAACTTCAGCTATGGCGGCATCCTCAACGTCAACGCCGTCGACAACAAGCGCCCGCTGGTTCGCGGGGATCCGGACAGCCTGTTCCTGGTCGAGACCGTGCCGGGCGATTTCGTGCTCTATGGCGCGTCCTGGGCGATGGGGCCGGCGGGGCTGCACATCTGCTTCTGCCTGGGCACGGTGGGGTTCACCGCCCGTCCCGGCGAGGTGCTCGACCTCGGCACCTTCTATGCCGACCGGGCCAAGTTCAAATCCGAAGTCCCGGAGCTGGCCGCCGAAACCGGCTTCGGGCCGAGCAGCGACACGCCGGGTTACCTGATCGCCGGCACGGTGCGGCCGGTGGCGCCCGGCGGCCCGGTGCCGCCCGTGCCCGCCAATATCTCGGTGAAGCCGGTCGAGTATCGGGCGGTCGGCAAGTTCTTCAATCCCAATGCCAGCGGGATCAACCGGCTGGTTCCCGTGCCGGGCGTGCTCGCCTATCAGGGCGGGAAGGTGATTGACGTGAAGACCGGGCGCGAAGCATCAGGCGCCTATCCCTTCCGCTGATCGAGGAGAGGTCATGCTTCGCCTGCTATGTGGCTTGATGAGCCTGTTGCTCGCCGTCCCGGCGCTGGCCCAGACGCCGGCGCCCTCGTCCGCGCCGGCCCCGGTTCCCACCTTGCCCCGTGTCGCGCTGGTCACCAGTGCCGGCACGATCACGGTGGAGGTGGACAATGTCCATGCGCCGATCAGCGGGAACAACTTCCTGCGCTATGTCGACCAGAAGCGTCTCGACGGCGCGCCCTTCTACCGGGTCGTGAAGGTGCAGGACCATTTCGGCTTCGTGCAGTTCGGCGTGAACAATGCGCGGGGCAAGGTGCTGCCGCCGATCAAGCATGAGCCGACCACGCTTACCGGCATCAAGCATACCGATTTCACGCTTTCGACCCCGCGCCGCGCGCCCGGCACCGCCGCGGGCGACTTCACCATCCTGCTGGGCGACCAGCCTTCGTTCGACGCCGATCCGAGCAAGCCGGGCGACAATCTCGGCTATGCGGCCTTCGCCCATGTCGTCGACGGCAGGGATGTGGTGCTCAAGATCTTCGACGCCCCCAATTCGGCCACGGCCACGCTGGGAGGCTATTTCAAGGGCGAGGTTCCGGCGGCACCGGTGAAGATCCTGACGGCGCGGCGGGTGGCGAACTAGCGCGCAGGTGCCACCAGAAGGCGAATCCGCCTGCAATTCCCGCCGAAGCATAGCAGAATGGCGGCAGAAGCGGGTGGCCGCCGGCTGGTTCGTCGAGCCACGACATGCCGGTAATCGCGGCGACAAGACCCGCGAGCGGCGCCATCCAGCCGCGCGCGATGCCGAGGCGGTGGAGTAGCCGGTAGAGCGGCAATGCCACCAGCCCGCCGACCATGACGGTCAGCAAATAGACGAACGGGAAGACAAGGAAGCCGAGGAAGCCGAGCGCGACGCACAGGACGAGCGTCGCGGCCAGCGCGGCGATCAATATGCCGGCGCAGGCCCGACCGAGCGGGAAGGGCGATTTCATATGTGCGCCTCCACCAGCTCGGCACGGGGCGGCAGGCTGGCGGGAGTGCGGATGTCCCAGGCCAGGCCGAGCGCTTCCAGCAGGCGGATGAAGACGAAGCCGGGGTCGCTCTGGCCGGGGTAGAGCCCGATCCGCGCCGAGCCGGGAAAGGCATGGTGGTTGTTGTGCCAGGCCTCGCCCATGGTGATGAAGCCGGCCCAGGGCACGTCGTGCGCCTGCACGCCGGCGCCCTGCACGATCCAGCTTTGCGGCCCGCGCGTATGGGCGAGATGGCCGACCAGCCAATGGCCATGGACGCAGATGAATACGCGTGCGCAGACCCCCCAGACCACGAAGCTCCAGCCCCCGGCCCAGAAGAGCAGTGCCGCGATCGGCAGCTGCTGGGCCATCCAGCTCGCTTCGAGGAAGCGATAGAAGCGATCCCGGCCGGCGCGGCCCAGGTCGAAGCGGGGCGGGCTGTCGAGCTCCAGCCGGCAATGGAGCTGCCACCACGCATCGCGCGCCACGCCGCCCGCATGGCTGAGATAGGGGTGGCATCGCGGCTGGCGCTGCGCCCAGTCGCGCAGGTCATGTGTGCGGATGATCCAGTGCGGTCCGCTCATCCCCACGACAGTGCCGGACCAGACCAGGACGCGCTCCAGCCAGAGCGGGCAGGCGAAGCTGCGATGGATCAGCCGGCGATGGAAGCCGACCGAATGGCCGAGCAGGAGCGTGACGCCGGTGGCAGCGACGAACACCAGGAAGGCGGCGGGCGTGAAGGTGAGGGGGCCGAGCACCAGAGTCGCCGCCATCATCCCGCCGTTCCACAGCGAATGCACCGGATCCCAGGCCACGCGGCCCTGGACGGGATTGGCGCCGGGAGTTTCGATCAGGCTGTTGACGGCATGGGCATTGCTTCGCGTTGCATCAGGCGCGGCAAATGGCATGGACTCACCCTTTAGGTAATTAAGTCACTGCCTAATTAGTATCGCGATTCCGCTGGAAGGCAATGAATGAATCACTTAAATAATCCCGCATGCAACGCGTCTTCGAAGCCCTGTCGTCCACCGTGCGGCGCAAGATCCTCGCCTATCTCAGCCATGCCGAGCTGACTGCGGGCGAGATCGCCGCGCGGTTCGACATCTCCAAGCCGGCGGTTTCCCAGCATCTGGCAGTGCTCGAGAATGCCGGCCTGGTCGCGAGCGAGAAGCGCGGCCAGTACGTCCATTACCGGCTGGTGGCGGACAATCTGGCCAACACGCTCAATTCCTATCTGCAGGAAGTCTGCCCGGTCTCCAAGCCGTTGAAGGGGGAGAGCGCCGAGATTGCGCGCAAGCGGGGCGAGGATGCCGGCGGACCCTAGTTCGCCGGCCGATCGATATACAGGTAGAGCGGATCGAACTCGGCAACTGCTTCCAGCCCCGGCCGATCATGGATCGTGACCCGGCCGCCGCGAAAATCGGCCAGGCCCGCCTCGCGCAATTCGCGCAACACGCGATTCACATGGACCCCGGTAAGGCCCAGGCACTCGGCGAACTGGTTCTGGGTGATCGGCAGGGCGAAACTGCTGCCTTCCGCCGCGCCGACGGCGAGCAGCCGCGACTGCAGCTCGCAGAGCAGATGCGCGGCGCGCTCGATCGCGTTGCGCCGGCCGAGCGAGACTTCCCATTCGCGGTGGATGCTCGCGTCGAGATTGGTCGAGAACCAGAAGGCACGCGTGAGCCCCGGGAAGCGGCTGGTGATCTCCGTCACCCTGGCATGCGGCGCGCGGGCGATGCGGCAGGGCGTTAGGGTGATCACATTGTGATCGAGATAGCCGAGCGTATAGCCGTGCAGATCGGCGAAATCGCCCGGCACGTGCAGATGGGTGATCTGGCGCTGGCCGTTGCTGAGGTCCTTGTAGCGCGCCAGCAGCCCGTCGAGCAGCAGGATCGAGCTGTTCAGCCGCTCGCCGCGGCGCACGATCACCTGCTCGGCCGCATGGGCGAACGGCCCCTGCAGCGCGGCGCGAAGCGCTTCCTCCTCCGGAACGCTGATTTCGCAGCGCAGCCGGAGCTTCTTCAGATGCTTGTCGATCATGGATGGCCGGGAGTTATTGCTGGTCCGAATCCTGGTGCCGCATGACGCGGGTGCGGCCCGATGCCGCTACGAGCTCCATCGGCGAACGGCGGCCGGCGGGGCTTCCCGGGGCGCTGCCGTCCCGGGTTTCGGTGATCTGCGCGAGATCGAAGGGCGGGTCTTCACGATCATTGTCGTTCATCCTCTCTCTTCCTGTCGGGCAATCGGCTGGCCGGGCGCGGGCACCGCGGGCGTGGCCGGCTGTGGTGCTGGCACGTCGATGTCCGGCGCCGGCGGATCGAGTTCGGGAGGCGGGCTCGTCGGCTCGCCCGGGCGCGGCGCCGGGGGGTGCTCGGCGGGCGGCACGGTGGGCTGGACGGGCGGCTCAACAGGCACGATCAGTCTCCTTGTTTCGGTAGACCAACGCTTCGCGTCGCGATGAAGTTGCCTGCGCCCTTGCGATGAAGGCCCCGACTGCTATAGAGCCCGCCGACCGGCGGTGCCCTATGCGGGCGTGGCGGAACTGGTAGACGCGCCAGATTTAGGTTCTGGTATCGAAAGGTGTGGGGGTTCGAGTCCCTTCGCCCGCACCAGCATCGCCGCTCGTTTCCCGCGTCACCGGACGCCGCGAGACCTTTTCTGAAGTTTGGAAGCCTGAGAAAAATGCAGACTGTCGAGACGTTGAACGAGGGCCTGAAGCGCGCCTACACGCTCAAGATCACTGCCAAGGACATCGATTCGAAGGTCGATGCCGAGGTCAAGCGGGTTGCCCCGCAGGTCCGCATGCCGGGCTTCCGCCCGGGCAAGGTGCCGACCAACCTGATCCGCAAGATGCATGGCGAGGCGATCGCGCAGGACGCGCTCAACAGCTCGATCCAGGAAGGCGTGCAGAAGCTGATCGCCGACCACAAGCTGCGCCCGGCCGTGTCGCCGTCGGTGAGCCTGGAAGGCGAATATGCGCCCGGCGGCGATGCCGAGATCAAGGTCGAGCTGGAGGTTCTGCCGGACGTCCCGACTCCCGCGATCGACGGCCTGAAGCTCGAGCGCCTGACCGTTCCGGTCAGCGAGGAAGAGGTGAACACCCAGCTCAAGCAGCTGGCCGGCCAGCAAAAGGCCTGGGCCGACGCGCCCGCCAAGCACAAGGCTGCCGAGGGCGACCAGGTGACCATGGACTTCGCCGGCACCGTCGACGGCGTCGCCTTTGACGGCGGCACCGGCACCGACATGTCGGTCGAGATCGGCACCGGCCGCCTGATCCCGGGCTTCGAGGACCAGCTCGTCGGCGTGAAGACCGGCGACGAGAAGACGATCGACGTCGCCTTCCCGGCCGATTACGGCGTGCCCGACCTGGCCGGCAAGCCGGCGCAGTTCGCGCTCAAGATCACCGCGGTGAAGACCGCCGGCGAGACCGAGATCAACGACGATTTCGCCAAGACGCTGGGCCTGCAGAGCCTGGAGCAGCTCACCGGCCTGCTCAAGGGCCAGCTCGAGCAGCAGCTGGGCGGCCTGACCCGCACCTATATGAAGCGCAAGCTGCTCGACCAGCTGGCCGCCGGCCATGATTTCGAGGTTCCGCCCTCGATGGTCGATGCCGAGTTCGACCAGATCTGGCACCAGCTCCAGCACGAAGCCGAGCACGAGGCCGATCCGGCCGCGGCGAAGGAGGAGCTGGAAGCCGAGCGCGCCGATTATGTGAAGATCGCCGAGCGCCGCGTGCGGCTGGGCCTGCTCCTCTCGGAGATCGGGACCGCGAACGGCGTCGAGGTCACGCCGAACGAGATGAACCAGCTGATCGCGCAGGCCGCTGCCCAGTACAGCCCGAACGATCGCGAGCGCTTCTACCAATATGTCCGCAACGAGCCGATGGCCGCCGCCCAGCTGCGCGCGCCGCTGTTCGAGGACAAGGTGGTCGACTTCCTGTTCGACAAGGCCGAGATCAGCGACCGCGAAGTGACCCGCGAGGAGCTGGAAGCCGCGATCGAGAGCGATGACGGCTTCGACACCGGCACCCACACGCACGATCACGACAACCACAAGCCGCGCAAGTCGAAGAAGGCGGAAGCCGGCGAGGGCGAGGCCAAGGCCGAGAAGAAGCCCGCCGCCAAGGCGAAGAAGGCCGACGCCGAGCCGGCCGAAGCCGAGGCGGCCAAGAAGCCGGCCGCCAAAAAGGCTCCGGCCAAGAAGGCGGACGATGCCGAGGGCGAGGCCGAGGCCAAGCCCGCCAAGAAGGCGCCGGCGAAGAAGAAAGCCGACTGAGGCCCTTCTCCTTCGAGGGAAATGCAAGGCCCTCGCTCCCTGGCGGAGCGGGGGCCTTTGCTTTTAGGGGGGAGGGACTGCCCGAGGCCCGAGGACGGCGACCGGCGCGGGGTGCGGGCGATTCCCTGGATCGTGGCTATAGCGGCGACCGGGTTGGCCGGATGCGCACGCCGATCGCGCCGATCTTCAGGCGAAGACCCGGGCGAGCTCCGGTCCACGCAGGCGGGCTTGCGCGGCCACGATCTCACGCAGCATCTGGATGGCGACCAGTGCGAGGGCGACGTCGGCAACGCCCTGCGCCCGGAACCCGGCCTGATCGTCGCCGCGCGTGAAGATCATGGCGATCGCGGCCGCGACGCCATGGAGGAGCCACAGGCCCCACCAGATGGCGACGATCGGCTCGTTATGGCCAAGGTCCTGGCGGCCATGGCTGGCATTCCACAACTCGCGCATGCCCTGATAGGGCACGAACAGATTCGCGATCGGCACCGCGAACCACCAGATGCGCGCGCCCGGGGTGAACTCGAGCGCGTCGAAGCCGAAGGCGATCAGGTTGCGGCCGGCGCGATGGATCCACATGCAGAACAGCACGATCGTCGCGAGCTTGATCAGCGCGGCGATCCCGTTGAGGCCGTCGGCGTTGGGCGCGATCACGGCGGAATAGAAGACGGGGAACAGCCGCGCGCCGCCGAACAGCAACGGCTTGTAGAACGCATCGATGGTCACCATCGCGATGACGGCCGGCGTCAACAGCCCCAGGCTTCGTATTTCCATGCGTTACCCCCTTCGTGGAAGATGCGCGGGGCCTTGCGGCTTGCCAAGGTGAAATTGGTGTCGAACGGTAACCATTTCCGCCCTATGGCTGGCGCATGAGCAAGCCGACCGTCGCCGTTATCCTGCCCTGCTACAATGAAGAAGCCGCGATCGCGCAGACGATCGAGGGGTTCCGCAAGGTGCTGCCGGATGCGGCCATCTACGTCTATGACAACAACAGCCGCGACCGGACGATCGAAGTCGCGCGGGCGGCCGGCGCGATGGTCCGCGGCGAGCGGATGCAGGGCAAGGGCAATGTCGTCCGCCGGATGTTCGCCGATGTCGAGGCCGACATCTATGTGATGGCGGACGGCGATGCGACTTATGATCCGGCCGCGGCGCCCGCCATGGTGGCGCGGGTGGCCGAGGAGGGGCTCGACATGATCGTCGGCACGCGCGTGCACGAGGCGGCCGAGGCCTATCGTCGCGGGCACGTGCTCGGCAACCGGATGATGACCGGCATCCTCGCCAGTTTGTTCGGCCGCAGCTTCACCGATATCTTCTCGGGCTATCGCGTCTTCTCCCGCCGTTTCGTGAAGAGCTTCCCGGTGCTGTCCGCCGGCTTCGAGATCGAGACCGAGATCAGTGTCCATGCCCTGGAGCTGAAGATGCCGGTGGGCGAGGTGGAGACGCGCTACTTCGCCCGGCCCGAGGGATCGGAGTCCAAGCTCAGCACCTATCGCGACGGTTGGCGCATCCTGAAGACGATCGCGGTACTCTACCGGATCGAACGGCCGATGCTGTTCTTCGGCTGGATCGCCACGGTGTTCGCCGCGCTGGCGGTGGGGCTCAGCATTCCGCTGGCCGTCACCTGGTTCGAGACCGGACTGGTGCCGCGCTTCCCCACGGCGATCCTGGCGACGGGATTGATGATCCTTTCCTTCCTCAACCTGTTCACCGGACTGATCCTGGACACGGTGGTGCGCGGGCGGCGCGAGGTGCGGCGGCTCGCCTATCTGGCACAGCCGGGGCCGCTCAAATAAGCGCTCCGCGCGAATCGCGATCCGCATGGTCTTGGGAACATCCGATCCGATGAGGTCATGCCTCGCCGGATTGCTTCTCCATGGGTGCATGCCTCTCGGGAGTGGCCGATTTGTAAAAGAAACTTCGATGACCACCGCCAATTGATCGGTGATGATTATTTAATCCGTTGGTAGTTTTATTGAATTCATTGTTTGATTTTCGTTAAATGAAACGAAAATGAAAAGATCATTACTTTACGGCTGCTGTCATTGTAACAATAATGCCAACTGCAATGCGTAGGGGCGCCCCGATCAGGAATGAACCTGAGGGGGGTTACCCATATGCAGAACGTTTCCCGCTTCCGTCTGTCGCTGCTCGCGGGCGCGACGCTGCTCGCGCTGTCCGCGGCGCCGGCACTGGCGCAGGACCAGACGGCGGCGACCGCCGCCGTTCAGGCCGACAACAACGACCAGGGCGGTCTGGGCGAGATCATCGTCACGGCGCAGCGTCGCGAGACCAACCTCCAGCAGACGCCGATCTCGATTTCGGTGCTGAGCACCGAGGCGCTCCAGGATCGCCACGTCCAGAGCCTGTTCAACCTGGCCGACGGTACGGTGCCGTCGCTGCGCGTCGCGACGTTCGAGGCGCGCCAGTCGGCGCTGACCATCGGCATCCGCGGCATCGTTCCCTATGACCAGAACCAGACGGCCCGCGACGGCGGCGTCAGCGTCTATATCGACGGCGTCGCGCTCGGTAAGACCCAGGGCCTCAATGCCGCGCTGTTCGACATCGAGCGCATCGAAGTGCTGAAGGGCCCGCAGGGCACGCTGTTCGGCCGCAACACCGAAGGCGGCGCGCTGTCGATGGTCACCAAGGCGCCCACCGGCGAGTTCGGCGCGCGCATGACCGCCGGCGTCGGCAATTATGGCAGCCGCAACGCGGACATCCATCTCGATCTGCCGGCGTTCTTCAACATCGCGCTGAAGTTCGACGGCGTGTACCAGCACCAGGATCCGACGGTGAAGGACCCGCTCGCGGGCTCGGTCGGCTGGAACTATTATGATCGCAAGGGCGGCCGCGCTGCCGCGCGCTGGACGCCGCTCGACGGCCTGACCGCGGACTTCTCCTATGACTATGCGAAGGACGAGAATACGCCGCAGTTCAGCCAGCTGATCAACTATAATCCGAACAACTACACCGTCGGCAGCTATACCCCGGCGGGCGGCGCGCTCGGCACCACCCTGTATCTGCCGGGCACCGCCACCGCTTGCGGCGGCACCATCACGGCGGCCCAGGCCGCGGCCGGCCGTCTTCCCTGCGTCGCGCCGCTCGCGCCCGCGGTCGGGGTGCATCCGGAGCGCCAGAAGGTCGCCGATGTCGGCGTGCCGCAGCAGCCGAGCGTCGACATCACGCACGGCTTCACCTCGAACCTGAAGTACAAGGTCGCTCCGGGCCTCGAGCTGCGCTCGATCACCGCGTGGCGCGGCGTCAGCACCGACCAGTGGGACAATTCGGGCGGTCCGGAGCGCAGCACCTATGCGCCGAACGCGAACTTCAGCCGCTACAGCCTGTCGTTCCTGAAGCAGCACCAGTTCAGCCAGGAATTCCAGGCGGTCGGTACCTTCGACCAGTTCGATTTCGTCCTCGGCGCCTATTATTTCACCGAGCACGCGACCGAATATGCCGCGACGCCGCTCAGCAACCAGTGGAACGCCGCCGGCACGGCCTACACCATCCGCAGCCCGATCATCGACAGCTCGGTGACCGGGAACATCAGCTCGGCCAATTCGGGCTATCAGCCCTATGCGCCGTCGTGCAACAACACCCTGGCCGCGACCGTCCCGCAGTTCACGAACAGCTGCCAGTATATCACTCGCGCCAGCAAGGCCTGGGATCATAACTATTCGGCGTTCGGCAACCTGACCTTCTCGCCGGAAGGCACCGGGCTGCACTTCACCGCCGGCGGCCGCTTCACCAAGGACAAGCGCCATGGCGCGCTCTATGTGGTGAACAACGCGGTGCAGGGCTTCACCTTCGAGAACAGCATCAGCCGCTTCGATCCGATGTTCAACATCTCGTACGATGCGACTCGCGACGTCCACTTCTACGCCAAATATTCGACCGGCTTCCGTGCCGGCGGCGCCAACGACCGGTCGCAGAGCTTCAACGCCTTCGGTCCGGAATCGGTGAAGTCGTACGAGGTCGGGGCGAAGATGGACTTCTTCGACCATCATGCCCGCCTGAACCTCGCCGGCTACATCATGGACCGCAGCAACACGCAGTTCGACTTCGACCTGTTCGATACGGCGGCGACGATCACGCTGCCCAACGGCACCGCGGTCCCCAACCCGACCAACGGCGCGCACATCGAGCAGACCCAGAATGCCGGCAACACCAAGATCCGCGGCATCGAAGCCGATCTGACGGTGAAGCCGACCGCCGGGCTGACGCTGTCGGCTTCCTATGCCTATACCTATTGGAAGGCGCCTTCGGCGGTGAACCCGTTCACCGGCGGCCTGCCGCAGCAGCTCTACATCGTCTATACGCCGAAGAACGCGGCGTCGGGCGCGATCGACTATGTGATGCCGCTCACCATCGCGGGCGGTGCCAATCTGCGCCTGCACCTCGATGCCAACTATGCCAGCAGCCAGTACAGCTTCCAGCTCGAGTCGACCAAGACCGATCCCAGCTTCGTCATGAACGGCCGCATCGCGCTGGCGGACATCAAGATGAACGACAGCGCGCAGGTGACTCTGTCGCTGTGGGCCCGCAACCTGCTCGACAACACCTATATCTATCGCCGGTCGAATGCGAACTCGTCGCCGGTGTACAACTATAATGGCGTCAACCTGGTCTCGACCAACTATGGCGGCATCCTGGGCGACTATGCCAATTTCAACCCGCCGCGTACCTTCGGCGCGGAGGCGAGCGTCAAGTTCTGATACCCGGTCCCCGGCGACGAGCCGGGGAGCGGATTGCGCGAAAGGCGGCCCGGGCGGTTATCCGTCCGGGCCGTTTCTCATGGGGCGAGCGGCAGGCGGACGCGGACGCGCAGGCCGGGCCGGTTGTCCGCCAGCTCGAGCGTGCCGCGATGGAGCGCGGCGATCGCCTGCACCAGCGGCAGGCCGAGCCCGTGCCCGGGGCGGTTCCGGCTATGCTCGAGCCGGCCGAAGCGGCGCAGCGCGCGCGCATGCTCGTCCGGCGCGATGCCGGGGCCGTTGTCGGCGACGGTGAGGATGGCGGCATCGGTTTCCCGCGCCACCGACACCGCGAGCATCGAGCCCGGCGGCGTGTGGTTGACCGCGTTCTCGATCAGGTTGACGACGAGCTGGGTGAGCAGCCGCGCGTCCCCCTCGACCGGCGCGCTGTCCCAGGGCCCGAGGCGAAGCGTCTGGCCCCTCTCGTCCGCCAGGACCTCGAGTGCCTCGGCCGCGCCCGCGGCGATCTCCGCCAGGTCGAGCCGGCGGAACATCGACCGGCGATCGCCGCCCTCGACTTCGGTGATGCGCAGGATCGCGGCGAACATCGCCAGTATCTCCGCGCTCTGCGCCATCGCTTCCTCGATTTGGGGGCGGAGCGCATCGGCGCCGGGCTGGGCGGCGAGCCCGGCAAGCTGGCCGTGGAGCCGGGCCAGCGGCGTGCGCAGATCGTGCGCGACGTCGTTGGAGATCTGGGAGAGGCTGGTCATCAGCGCCTCGATCCGATCGAGCATGTGGTTGAACGCCTCGGCCTGGCGCCCGAACGCCGAGCCCGCCCGCTCGACCGGAACGCGCGCGCGCAGGTCGCCATCGACGATCGCTTCCGCTGCCTTGCGCACCGCTTCGATATTGCGCCGGATCGCGAGGCCGAGCGCGAGCGTGCCCAGCGCCACGAGCAGCAGGATCGTGCCGAAACCCGACGATAGGATCAGCATGCGGTGCGAATCATGGTGATCGATCGGCTCGCTCTCCGCCGCCAATGCCAGGGTCAGGCCATTCGGCAGCGCATGCACCAGTGCCCGTCCGCGGGTGAGGCCATGGATGCCGGCGGTCCGGTCGATCGTCGAGAGGCCCTGGGGGAAGCCGTGCGCGGGCGTCATGTTGCCGGCCAGGTGCCTGCCGCTCGCGTCGGTCAGCAGGAAGCCGATATCGCCGCTGTCGCGCCGCCGGGTTTCCTGCGCGATCCGGTACATGAGCAGCGTTTGATCGGGATTGTCGGCGAGCAGCTCAGCGGCTTGCCCGTTCAGCCGCTTGTCCACCTGCCGATCGATCGCGCCGACGAGCGCCAGATAGACTCCGGCGCAGGTCAGCACCGTCGCGAGCGCTATGGCGGTGAGGAAGGCGAGCGCGATCGCCCGGAGCGAGCGAGGCGGCGCCATGGCTCAGGCGCGGAACATGTAGCCGACTCCGCGCACGGTCACGATCGGATCGGGCAGGCCGGGCAGCTCGAGCCGCTGGCGCAGGCGCCGGATATAGGCGTCGACGATGTTGGTGGTGGGGACGAAGTCATAGCCCCAGACGCGCTCGAGCAGCAGCGGCCGGGTGAGCACCGTGCCCGCCTCGCGGACGAGCTCGGCGAGCAGCTTGATCTCGGTCTTGTGCAGCTCGATCGGCTGGCCGGCGCGCGTGACCCGGTGCCGGGCGACGCTCACCGTGACGTCGCCCGCGGTCACCGTCGCGCTGTCGGTGCCATTGGCCTGGCGGCGGCGGAGCAGGGCGCGGATGCGCGCATGGAGCTCGTCGGTCTCGAACGGCTTCACGACATAATCGTCGGCGCCCGCCTCCAGCCCCTCCACCCGTTCGGGAAGCCGGCCGAGCGCCGTCAGCAGGATCACCGGCGTCATGACTTCCTGCTCGCGCAGCCAGCGCAGCACGTCGACTCCGTCGACGAACGGGAGCATCCGGTCGAGGATCACGATGTCGAACGGATCGTCGCCGATCGCGGCGATCGCCGCGCGCCCATCGGCAACCGATTGGACCGCATAGCCGCGTTCCCGCAGCTGGTCCGTCAGCAGCCGGCGCAGCGGTTCGTCATCTTCGACGAGGAGGAGGCGTACGGGATCGTCGGGCATCGATTGGCTGACCAAGGCGCGCATCCAGGCAAGGTTCGTGCCCCTGTAAGGGGAAGGCGGGCAAAGGTCGATCCGAAACGATGGGGCCGAAGGCGATCGGCGACTGTCACCTCGAGGCAAGGAGTGCCCAATACCCGTCATCCCCGCGCAGGCGGGAATGACGGAAGGGTGCTTGTCCTGGCAAGTCCCAAGGCGTTCAGCGGCGGCCCTCCACCAGGCCCAGCGCGATCAGGCTGTGGGCGGTGGCGAGGATCGCCTCCGCATTGCCGCGCGGCTGCCAGTCGAGCAGCTTGCGCGCCTTGACGTTGCTGGCATTGGCCCGGATGCCGAGCCGCGGCGCCGCCTCGCGCGCCATCGGATTGAACAGGGCGAGGATGCGCACCAGCCAGCTCGGGATGCGGCGGCGCGTGATGTTGCGGGCCGCATCGCCCAGATCGGCGCGCAGGATGTCCGCCATCTCGGGAATCGAGACGGCCTTGCCCGCCACGGCGAGGAAGCGCTCGCCCGCCGCGCCGGCATGCGTCATCGCCTCGATCTGCAGGCCGGCCACGTCGCGCACGTCGACGACGCCGAACCACAAATCGGGCAGGCCGGGCATCCTGCCCTCGAGCATCGACTTCACCAGCCAGATCGACGTGGAGAGGTCGTCGTTGAGCGCGGGGCCGAAGATGCCGACGGGATTGACCACCGCCAGCTCGAGCCCGTTGCCCTCGGCCGCAACGAAGTCCCACGCCGCGCGCTCGGCGAGCGTCTTGGACTTCATATAGGGCTGGACGGCGGGGCCGTTCACATCGGTCCAGTCGGCTTCGGTATAGTCGCTGTGGCGCTGGCCATGGCCATAGCCGATCGCGGCGAAGCTGGAGGTGAGCACGACGCGCCTCACGCCGGCGTCGCGCGCTGCCCGCAGCACCCGGAGCGTGCCGTCCACCGCCGGGCGGATCAGCTCCTGCTCGTCCGCGGGCTGGCTCTGCGGGAAGGGGGACGCGACGTGCTGCACATAGTCGCAGCCGGCCACGGCTTCCGCCCAGCCTTCGTCCCGCTCCAGATCGGCGGCGGCGAAAGTCAGGCGGCGCGTATCGGCGCCGGCCCGCTCGAGCGTCGCGCGGACCTGCGGCTCGCGGGCGAGGCTGCGGACGGTGGTGCGGACATCGTGCCCCGCCGCCAGCAGCTGGAGGATGACATGGCTGCCCACGAAGCCGGAGCCGCCGGTGACCAGGACCTTGCGCGTCGTCATGATGCCATCATGGGACGGCAGCGTTGCGCCTTCAAGGCAGCGTGGGCCGGGGGGCGTATCCCTGGCGGGGCATCCGCCCGTTTCCCGGTGGCGGCCCCTCCGTGAAGGCCCTTGTCGCGACTAACCATAACCAAGGCTTGAACTCCGCTCGCCAAGCGCCGATGTTGGGCCGGGCAAACAGACATAACGAGATTTTCACCCATGCATCCGCTTTCCGGTCAGATGACCATTGACCCCGTCACCGGCGGTCTCGTTCCCATCGTCATCGAGCAGTCGAGCCGCGGCGAGCGCAGCTTCGACATCTATTCGCGCCTGCTGCGCGAGCGAATCGTTTTCGTGACCGGCCCTGTCGAGGACCATATGGCCTCGCTGATCACCGCCCAGCTGCTCTTCCTCGAGTCCGAGAACCCGAAGAAGGACATCTGGATGTACATCAACTCGCCGGGCGGCGTGGTGACCGCCGGCATGGCGATCCACGACACCATGCAGTATATCCGTCCGCGCGTCGGCACGGTCTGCATCGGCCAGGCCGCCTCGATGGGCAGCTTCCTGCTCGCCTCGGGCGAGCCGGGCCTGCGCGTGGCGCTCACCAATGCCCGCATCATGATCCACCAGCCCTCGGGCGGAGCCCAGGGCATGGCCTCGGACATCGAGATCCAGGCCAAGGAGATCCTGCGGATCCGCGCGCGGATGAACGATCTCTATGTGAAATATACCGGCCAGCCGCTCGACAGGATCGAGCGCGCGATGGACCGCGACACTTTCCTGGAGGCGAATGAGGCGAAGGAATTCGGCCTGGTCGACGAAGTGTACGAGAAGCGGCCGGTCCCGACCGATGGCGAAGCCGCGGCGGCCTGATCGTCAGGAGCTGTTTAAGGAGTCTGGTGTAATAGCCAGATTCCGGGTTTGCCGGATAATCTCCCGCGTGTAGGATGGCGGGTGGCGTAACGTGCGCGCGGCGCACCAAGGATGGATTGAATGACCAAGCTCAGCGGCGGTGACTCGAAGAGCACGCTCTACTGCTCGTTCTGCGGCAAGTCGCAGCACGAGGTGCGCAAGCTCATCGCGGGCCCGACCGTGTTCATCTGCGACGAGTGCGTGGAGCTCTGCAACGACATCATTCGCGAAGAGACCAAGTCCGCGCTCGTCAGCAAGAAGGACGGCGGGGTTCCGACGCCGCAGGAGATCTGCGACGTCCTCGACGATTATGTGATCGGCCAGAAGCGCGCCAAGCGCGTGCTGTCGGTGGCGGTGCACAACCACTACAAGCGGCTGAACCACGGCGCCAAGGGCGCCGACGTCGAGCTTTCCAAGTCGAACATCCTGCTCGTCGGCCCCACCGGCTGCGGCAAGACGCTGCTGGCGCAGACGCTGGCGCGCATCCTCGACGTGCCGTTCACCATGGCGGACGCCACCACGCTCACCGAAGCCGGCTATGTCGGCGAGGACGTGGAGAACATCATCCTCAAGCTGCTCCAGGCCTCGGACTATAATGTCGAGCGGGCGCAGCGCGGCATCGTCTATATCGACGAGATCGACAAGATCAGCCGCAAGGCCGAGAACCCGTCGATCACCCGCGACGTCTCGGGCGAGGGCGTGCAGCAGGCGCTGCTCAAGCTGATGGAAGGCACCACGGCTTCGGTTCCGCCGCAGGGCGGCCGCAAGCATCCGCAGCAGGAATTCCTGCAGGTGGACACGACCAACATCCTGTTCATCTGCGGCGGCGCCTTCTCGGGCCTCGAGAAGATCATCGGCGATCGCCTGCAGGGCAAGTCGATCGGCTTCGGCGCGCATGTCGCGGCACCGGACGAGCGCCGCACCGGCGAGATGCTGAAGCAGGTCGAGCCGGAGGATCTGCTCAAGTTCGGCCTGATCCCCGAGTTCGTCGGCCGCCTGCCGGTGATCGCGACGCTCGAGGACCTCGACGTCGAGGCGCTGATCAAGATCCTCACCGAGCCGAAGAACGCGCTGGTCAAGCAGTATCAGAAGCTGTTCGACATGGAGGGCGTGAAGCTCGGCTTCAACGACGATGCGCTCACCGCGGTCTCGAAGAAGGCGATCGAGCGCAAGACCGGCGCGCGCGGCCTCCGCTCGATCCTGGAGGGCATCCTGCTCGACACGATGTTCGACCTGCCGTCGATGGACGGGGTGGACGAGGTCGTGGTCGACAAGGACGTGGTCGGCGGCACCAAGGAGCCGGTGCGCGTCTATGCCAAGAAGGAAAAGGCGGGCTGAACATAGCGCGCCAGCTCCGGCTGGAGTTCAGGAGGCCCTTTCCGCGAGAGCGGGGAGGGCCTTTCGCTTTGCGATGCCCTCAAGCCAATAATCATCATCCCTGCGAAGGCGGGGATCCAGAATGGCGGAACGCTGTCCTTCGCGACTCTGGATCCCCGCCTTCGCGGGGATGACGAGCAAGGGGAGCTCTGGCAGGATGGCCCCATGGGCCGGGGGGCGAGCAGGATGGACAGACTCGCCGCGGCGCAGGCGCGGCGGCGCAATGTCCGTTTCCATCATGCCTTCACCTGGCTGCTGGTCGGCGCGGTCGTCTATGCGGTGGCGCTGGCGCTTGCGATCCTGCTCTATCCCGATCCGAAGGTGGTGCTGGCGCCGGTGATCGGCCCCAGCCTGTATCTCACGCCGCTGTTCGGCATGCCCTATCTCTTCGCGAGCGCGCGGCAGCGCGGCTGGGCGCGCCGGCTGCTCTATTTCACCGCGGTGCTCACCTTCGCGCATGTCGCGGCCAATTATCTCGCCTGGCGGCACGCCTCGATCAGCTTCGCGCTCGAGCCCGATCCCCGGGCCTATGTCGAGGATCTCGGCACCGGGGCGGTGGGCGGGTTCGCCGGCGGCACGCTGGCGCTGATGCTGCTCCTGCCGCTGCGCCTGGCGCCTTTCCATGCCGGCAGCCGCGCGATCATCCTGCTCGGCATCGTCGCGCTCACCCTGCTCGGCGCGTTCGGCATGGCGCAGGGGCTGCTGCTCACCGGCGCCCATGGCTATCAGCTCAAATCGGCGGGCTTCGTCTTCTGGCTGGAGTGCGTGCATCTGCCCTGGCAGGCATGCCTGGCGTTCTTCCTGGCCTGGCTCATGCGGCTGGGGCGGCGACCCGCGGGCTGAGCCGCATCAGCGCGAGATAGGCGAGCAGCGCGATGGCCAGCCCGACGAACCAGGCCCAGGTGTAGATCGCCATCCATGCCGGCCCGACGGCGAAGGCCCCGGGCGCGGCGGTGGCGAGGAAGCCGGGCAGGTTGGGCAGCACCCCGGCCGCGAAGGCGATCAGCGCCGCCGGGTTCCAGCCGCGGCGATAGGCGTAGGCGCCATCCGCGCGATAGAGATCGTCCACCCGCAGTTCGGTCCGGCGGATCAGCCAGTAATCGGCGATCAGGATGCCGGCGATCGGGCCCAGCAGCGCCGAATAGCCGGCGAGCCAGACGAAGATATAGCCGCCGGTGGACGCGAGCAGCTTCCACGGCATCATCAGGATCGCGATCGCCGCGGTGATCATGCCGCCGGTGCGGTAGCTGATCCGGGCCGGCCAGAGCGAGGAGAAGTCATAGGAAGCGGAGACGAGGTTCGCGGCGATGTTGCACGAGATGGTGTCGACGCTGATCACGATCAGCCCGAGCAGCACCAGCGGCCCCTCGAACCGGCCGGAGAGCGCGACCGGGTCCCAGATCGCCTCGCCATAGATCACCACGGTCGCGCTGGTGGTGATCACGCTGGCGAGGGCGATCAGTCCCATCATCGGCGGCAGGCCGAGCGACTGGCCGATCAGCTGGTCGCGCTGCGAGCGGGCGAAGCGCGTGAAATCGGGGATGTTGAGCGCGAGCGTTGCCCAATAGCCGATCATCGCGGTGAGCGCGGGCCAGAACACCGCCCAGAACTGCCCCGCCTTCGCCCCGCCCTGCACGAAGGCGGAAGGGGCGTGGAAGATGGGGCCGAGCCCGCCCGCCGCCTGCACCGCCCACCAGACCAGCGCGACGCAGACCAGGATCTTGGCCGGCGCGGTCCAGGTCTCCAGCCGGCGGATGGTGAGCAGCCCCTTGCGCACGAAGAAGAGCTGGAGCGACCAGAAGAGGAGGAAGGCGATCAGCTGCCCGATCCCGATGCCGAGCACGGGGAGCGGGGCGCCGCGCAGATCGGCGCCGACCAGCACGCCGAGCAGGGTGAGCAGCGCCTCGCCGCCGATCCAGGTCTGGATGCCGTACCAGCCACAGGCGACCAGCGCGCGGGCCAGGGCGGGCAGCCGCGCCCCGGCCGTGCCGAACGCGGCGCGGACGAGCACCGCATAGGGGATGCCGTGCCGGGCGCCGGCATGGCCGATCAGCAGCATCGGCACGAGCACGATGACGTTGCCCAGCAGCACGGTGAAGGCGGCCTGGCCGGCGGACATGCCCTGCTCGACCAGCCCGGCGGCGAGCATCCAGGCGGGCACGGCGACGATCATGCCGATCCACAGCGCGGCATAGTGATACCATGCCCAGCTGCGCTGCTCGGGCCCGGTCGGCGCGAGGTCGGTGTTCCAGAGCGCTTCGTCCGCCATGCTTCCCCCCAGTATGTCGGCGCAACGGATCGGAATGTCGCGCGAAGCCCGCTGCACTGCAAGATCGGTCTTCGTTGACGGTTGACGCGACTCAAGATGAGGCGCACCCTAGGTGTATTGGCCGGATAGAGGAGTGTTCCTATGTCTGATGCTGCAATCCTCGCGGATGAAGATCCCCGCGAGTATCATTCGTCGTTCAATCTTGCCCTCGATTCCGCCGCGGGCACGGCATTCAAGTGGCTGATCCTCGGCCACCTGTTCTTCATCGCGGGGTTGTGCGTGCTAACCCTGGCGAATGTCGCCAACGCGGCCGTGTGGCTTACACCCCTGCTCACCTTGCCCCTGGTCTGGGCCGGGCGAGGCCACAAGCTGGCGATGAAGGTCGTCGTGCTGATCGTCGGCCTCACCTTCGCGCACTGGGCGGGCGCCCAGCTGGCGAACCAGGTCAACGCGTCCACCGATCCGATGCGGTTCGGCCTGATCGGCGGTGGCGTGGGGGCGGGTCTTGCCCTGCTGTTCGTGCTGGGCAGCGGCCTCGGCCGGCGCGGTGTCGCGCCGGTGATCTTCGCGGTGTTCGGCACGGCGATGCTGGCGGGTCTCGGCGCGCTGGTCGTCTATCTCTACATGACCACCGGCTCGACGAACGAAGCCTTTCCGAGCAACTGGATCCAGCTGCTCAAGATCTACACGCCCTGGCAGATCGGGTTCGGCTTCGTGCTCGCCAAGGTGCTGCGGCCGGATGGCGCGGTGATCGAGGAATAGGGTTGCGTGCCGGGGGCAGTCCCCCCCGGCACGTCCAGGACGGATCGACATTCAGCCCCGCCGTTTCCATTCCCGGTGGCGAGGGAAGTAAGCTGAATGTCTTCCGGCCTGCCGACCTTGTTTCAGGGTGACCAAGAGGGCTGGTTCAAGGTGATCCGGCCCGCCAGCCACAGCCTTGGCCTGAAGGGCGCCGCCCCTAGATCAGCCCGGGCACGAAGCGCTTCACGCGCGCGGCATAGGCGTCATAGGCGGTGCCGAACTGCGCGCGGAGGAGCTTCTCCTCGCGGCGGACGCGCATCCAGGTGCCGATCCAGTAGAGCGGGATCCCCAGGATCAGCCCGCGCCAATGGCCGAGCGCGAGCGCCATCACGAGGATCCAGACGAACAGCGCGACATAGATCGGATTGCGGACCACCGCGAAGGGGCCCCAGGTGACGAGCTGATGGTCTTCGCGCGTGCGTGCGACGATCGCCCAGTTGCGCCCCATGGCGCGCGAAGAGGCGATGAACAGCCCGATCACCCCGGCCATCAGCACCAGGACTGCGGCAAACTGCGCGATCGCGGGCAGGTCCGGCGTGCCCAGGACCAGCTCGAGCGGGCCGAATCCCACCGCGAGAAACCCGAGCGCCTGCACCGCGACGCCGACCATCGAGCCCGAATCGCGTTTGCTCGTCACTTCGGTGCCCGCCGCGCCGCGCCTGCCCTTGGCGGCGAGCAGCGCCGCGACCCAGGCGAACATGCTGCCGAAAAGCGCGGCGACCGCGTAGATGCTGGTAGGTTCGGGATGGACGAGCGCGATCATGGTCACCTCCGATAGGCATCGGCCCGATAGGCCTCGACGGCCGCCGAATATTTCAGGATCCGGGAGTCCGGATCGACGACGACATGGGCATCGGCCGGCACGCTCAGCGTCGCGGTGCCGCGCGGCATCTCGACCGTGCGCAGCTTGCCGTCGACCGAGATTTCGACCGGCAGCGGGAATGGCTTGTCGTTCGCCACCTTCCAGCGCAGCGTCAGCGTGTCGCCCTGGCGCGCTTCGACCAATTCGGGCAGCGGCGCCTGGTAGAGATAGACGTCGAAGAACCACTGCATGTCGCGGCCGGTCACGTCGTTCACGATCTTGATGAAGTCCGGCGTGGAGGCGAAGCGCGGGGTGAAATTGCCCGGCCTGGGATCGGGGCGGCCATAGACGAGCCGGCGCGTCGCATCGAAGAACCTGTCGTCGCCGATCAGGTTGCGCAGCGTGTGGAGGATCCACGCGCCCTTGACGTAGATGTCCTGGCCCGGCCCGCCATTCGCTTCCTCGTACACCTGCTCCTCGGTGCGGATCTGGCCGGAGACGATCGGGGCATGGTTGGTGATCTGGAGGCGGAACTCGTCCATCATCACTGCATAGCGCGCCTCGCCCTCGCGCCAGCGGCCGTAGAGCGGCTGCATATACTGCGCGAAGCCTTCGTGCAGCCAGTAATCGTCCCAGTTGCCGGCGGACATCTGGTTGCCGAACCATTCATGGCCCAGCTCATGCTGGAAGATCTCGTCGAAGCCCGAGGGATATTGCTTATAGTCGTTGCCGTACGCGTTGATCGTCTGGTGCTCCATGCCGAGATGCGGGGTCTCGGCGACGCCCATCTTCTCGTCGCCCCAGGGATAGGGCCCGATCACGCGCTCGTAGAAATCGAGCGCGGGCGCGAATTCGGCGAACAGCTTCCTCGCTTTCTCGTCGCGTCCCGGAAGATACCAATATTCCATCGGGATCACGTTGCCGAAGCGGCTCTTAAAATCGGCCTGGATCAGCTTGTAGGGCGCGATCTGCAGCGTCACCGAATAGGGATTGGGGCTGCGCGCGCGCCAATGCCAGGTGGAGCGGCCGTCGGGCAGCATGTCGGTGCCGATCAGCTTGCCGTTGCCCGCGACCTTCAGGTTCTTGGGCACGGTGACGCGCAGGTCGACCATGTCGGGCTCGCCCCTGGGAAAGTCGAGGCAGGGCCAGAACAGGTCGCAGCCATAGCCCTCGGCGGTGCTGGCGATCCAGGGCTGGCGATCGGGCCCCGGCGTCCTGGCCCAGACCATGCCGTCGTCCCAGGGCGGGCGGACCGCCACGTGCGGCGTGCCGCCATAGCTGATCTTCACTTCCGCCTTGCCGCCGGCCTTGAGCGGGCGGGGCAGGGTGACCGTCAGCCGGCCCTCGGGGTTCGACCAGTCCGCGGGCGCGAGCGCCGTGCCGTCGACGCTGATCGCGGTGACGGGCAGGTTGCGGTCGAGATCGATCTGGAGCGCCTTCTGCGCGATCGCGCTGGTGATGGTCAGCGTCGCGACGCCGGCGATGCGCTGCGTTGCCGGGAAGACCTCGATCGCGAGATCGGCATGGTCGAGGTGCAGCGCGGCGCGCTCGGGGCTGATCGGGCCGCCCGATTCCTTGGTGGTCGCGGTCAGCGGCGGCTCGCCGGGCTTGACGGTCTGGGCCTGGGCGGACGTGGCGGCGAGAGCGAGTGCCGAGGCGGCGAGGAGAGACGGATGCATCGGAACCTCCTTAGCGCGATGTCTGCGCCGCGCGCCACGCCTGGAACGCGTCGATATCGGCGGAGCGCTTCAGGATCTTCGACCAGGGATCGACGACGTAATGCGCGCCCGCCGGCAGGTCGATCGCGTCGCTGCCGCCAGCCATCGCCAGCGTGACCAGCCTGTCGCCTACCTGCACCTCCACCGGCATGGGGAAGGGCCGGTCGCCCGGCGTCTTCCAGGCCAGCGTCAGCCGGTCGCCCTTCCGCTCGGCCAGCAGCTCGGGCAGCGCGGCCTGGTACAGATAGACGTCGAAGAACCATTGCAGCTTGCGGCCCGAGGTCTGCTCCATGAAGGCGATGAACTCGGGCGTGCTCCGGTAGAGCGGCTTGAAGTTGCCCGGCCGGGGATCGGTGCGGCCGTAGATCGCCAGCCGCAGCCCGTCGAAAAAGGCCTTGTCGCCGATCAGGTTGCGCAGCGTGTGCAGCGTCCAGCTGCCCTTGGTGTAGATGTCGCCGCCGCGGCCGTTCTTGTCCTCGTACACCTCCTCGGCCGATTGCGGCTTGCCGGTGACGATGGCCGATTTGGCGCGGATGCCGATGCGCTCCTGGAGCAGCATCGCGGTATAGTCGCCCTTGCCGCCGCGCCATTCGGCGTAGAGCGGCTGCATATAGGTGCCGGTGCCTTCGTGCAGCCAGAAATCGTCCCAGTTGCTCGCGGTCAGCTGGTTGGCGAACCATTCATGGGCGAACTCGTGCTGGAACAGGTCGTCATAGCCCCAGGGGGTCTTGGCGTATTTGTTGCCATAGGCATTGACCGTCATGTGCTCCATGCCCTTGTGCGGCGTCTCGACCACGCCGAGCTTCTGGTCGCCGAACGGATAGGGGCCGATCATGGTCTCGAAGAAGTCGAGCGTCGGGGCGAATTCCGCGAACAGGCCCCTGGCCTGCGCCTCCTCGCCGGGCAGATACCAGTAGAACATCGGGATCGTGTTGCCGAAGCGGCTCTTATAGTCGCCCGAGATCACTTCATAGGGACCGACATTGAGCGCGATGCCGTAGAGCGTCGGATCGGTGACGTGCCAGTTCCAGGTCGAGCGGCCGTCGGCCAGCGTGTCGGTGCCCTTGAGCACGCCGTTCGAAATCGCCTTCAGCCCCTTGGGCACGGTGATGTGCAGATCGACGTGATCGGGCTCGTAGGTGGGATAGTCGATGCACGGCCAGAACAGGTCGCAGCCCTCCATCTGCACCGCCGTCGCCACCCAGGGCTGGCCCTGCGGCGTCTTCGCCCAGACGAAGCCGCCGTCCCAGGGAGCGCGCACGGCGGTGTGCGGCGTGCCGCCATAGGTGATCGCCGCGGTCACCGTGCCGCCCGCGCGCACCGTCTTGCCGAGCTGGACGGTCATGCGGCCCTCGGGGTTGCTCCAGGCCCCGGGCCGGAGCGGCTTGCCGTCGATGGCGATCGCGGAAACCGGCAGGTTTCGGTCGAGGTCGATCACCAGCGTGCGGATCGGCGCGGTCGCGACGAAGCGCAGCGTGCCCACGCCCCGGATCGACTGGCTGTCGGGCAGCACTTCGATCCGGAGGTCGGCGCTCTGGAAGCGCACCAGCTTCTGCACCGGATCGAGCGGGCCGCCCGAGCTGCTCGTCTGCGCGGTGAGCGGCGGCTCGCCCGGCTTGATCGTCTGCGCTGCGGCGGGAGCGGCGGCGAGCGCCAGGGCCGAGACGGCGAGGAACGGGGACGTGCGGATGCGGGCCTCCTTCAGGCGGTGAGCGCGCCGGGCGCGATGCGGAATTGAACTGGCCTTGCGGCGCGCCGGCAAGGGAAATCCGTGGCGCGGCGGGCCGATGCGGTCGCAAAAATCCTTGTCCGTGCCGCATTGGGAAGCAACACTCCACAACCTAACCGCGTTCGGCGATTGATGCAGGCAGCCCGGCCCCCATATAATGGTGCTGAGGAGCCCTGTGCGGGCTCAGGAGTATTCATGAAGCATTCCTACCCCGTTCTTCCCCTCCGGGACATCGTCGTCTTCCCGCACATGATCGTGCCGCTGTTCGTTGGCCGCGACAAGTCGGTCGCCGCGCTCGAGGCGGCGATGGCCGATGACAAGGAGATATTCCTCGTCGCCCAGCTCGATCCGGCCGAGGACGATCCCGGCCGCGAGGATCTGTACGATACCGGCGTCTCGGCCGAGGTCCTCCAGCTGCTCAAGCTGCCCGACGGCACCGTGCGCGTGCTCGTCGCCGGCAAGGAGCGCGGCGTGCTCGTCGCGATGGAGGAGGGCGGCGCCTATCTGACGGCGAACGTCGCGCCGGTCGAGGACGATGCGGCCGAAGGCGCCGAGATCCAGGCGCTGATGCGCTCGGTGGTCGACCAGTTCGAGAATTACGCCAAGCTCAACCGCAAGCTGCCGGCCGAGACCGCGGTGCAGCTCGCCGAGCTGGAGGACGCCTCGCGCCTGGCCGATGCCGTTGCGGCCAATATCGCGGTGAAGGTCGCCGAGAAGCAGTCGCTGCTCGTCGAGACCAATCCGATGAAGCGCCTCGAGATGGTGTTCGCCTTCATGGAGGGCGAGCTGGGCGTGCTGCAGGTCGAGAAGAAGATCCGCAGCCGCGTGAAGCGCCAGATGGAGAAGACGCAGCGCGAATATTATCTCAACGAGCAGCTCAAGGCGATCCAGCGCGAGCTGGGCAATGAGGGCGAGGAAGGCGATGGCGACGAAGTCGCCGAGCTGACCCAGAAGATCGCCACGCTGAAGCTCAGCAAGGAAGCGCGCGCCAAGGCCCAGGGCGAGCTCAAGAAGCTCAAGACCATGGCGCCGATGAGCGCCGAGGCGACGGTGGTGCGCAACTATCTCGACGTGCTGCTGGGCCTGCCCTGGGGCAAGAAGTCGAAGCTCAAGAAGGACATCGCCGAGGCGCAGAACGTGCTCGACGAGGACCATTACGCGCTCGAGAAGGTCAAGGACCGGATCGTCGAATATCTCGCGGTCCAGGCCCGCACCAACAAGCTGAAGGGGCCGATCCTGTGCCTCGTCGGGCCGCCGGGCGTGGGCAAGACCTCGCTGGGCAAGAGCATCGCCAAGGCGACCGGGCGCGAGTTCATCCGCCAGTCGCTGGGCGGCGTGCGCGACGAGGCCGAGATTCGCGGCCATCGCCGCACTTATATCGGCTCGCTGCCGGGCAAGATCGTGTCCAACCTGAAAAAGGCCGGAACCTCGAACCCGCTGTTCCTGCTCGACGAGATCGACAAGCTCGGCCAGGATTTCCGCGGCGATCCCGCGAGCGCGCTGCTCGAGGTGCTCGATCCGGAGCAGAACAACAAGTTCAACGACCATTATCTGGAGATCGACATCGATCTCTCGGACGTGATGTTCGTGTGCACGGCGAACTCGCTGAACCTGCCGCAGCCGCTGCTCGACCGCATGGAGATCATCCGGCTCGAAGGCTATACCGAGGACGAGAAGGTCGAGATCGCCGAGCGCCACCTGATCGAGAAGCAGATCGAGGCGCATGGCCTGAAGGAAGGCGAGTTCACCCTCGCGCCCGATGGCCTGCGCGCGCTGATCCAGAAATACACGCGCGAGGCGGGCGTGCGCACGCTCGAGCGCGAGATCGCCAAGCTCGCCCGCAAGGCGCTGCGCAAGATCCTGGAGGGCAAGGCCGAGCGCGTGACGATCACGCCGGACAATCTCTCGGAGTTCGCCGGCGTGCCCCGATATCGCCATGAGCTGGGCGAGGAGGAGAACCAGATCGGCGCGGTCACCGGCCTGGCCTGGACCGAGGTGGGCGGCGAACTGCTGACCATCGAGAGCGTCACCGTGCCCGGCAAGGGCATGATCAAGACGACCGGCAAGCTGGGCGACGTGATGAAGGAATCGGTCGAGGCTGCGTTCAGCTTCGTCCGGGCGCGCAGCCCCGCCTATGGGATCAAGCCGAGCCTGTTCGGGCGCAAGGACATCCATGTCCATCTGCCCGAGGGCGCGGTGCCCAAGGACGGTCCGTCGGCGGGCATCGGCCTGGTGACGGCGATCGTCTCGACGATGACCGGCGTGCCGGTGCGGCGCGACATCGCCATGACCGGCGAAGTCACGCTCCGCGGACGGGTGCTGCCGATCGGCGGGCTGAAGGAGAAGCTGCTCGCGGCGCTGCGCGGCGGCATCAAGACGGTGCTGATCCCGGAGGAGAACCAGAAGGACCTTGCCGAGATCCCCCAGAACATCCGCGACGGGCTGGAGATCGTGCCGGTCAAGCATGTCGACGAAGTGCTGCGCCTGGCGCTGACCGAGGCGCTCACGCCGATCGACTGGAGCGAGGCCGACGAGCTGGCGACCCAGCCTCCCGCCGGCAGCGCGGGCAGGGGAGACGCCGTCCATCATTGATGGGCGGCACCGTCCTTAATGGTCGAGTCACCGTAACCTTTTCGTCATTTCGAGGGAAAAGCGGGCTGAAACGTTTTGACAGCGCGGGCGGGGGCGTGCTGACGTGATCGCTCGGCCCGCCGCCGCGACTCGCGCATTTCTGCGTATTCATGAGGGGGAAAATCACGAAATGAACAAGCAAGAGCTGATCGGCCAGGTTGCCGACACCTCCGGGCTCGGCAAGGGTGATGCGAGCAAGGCCGTGGAGGCCGTGTTCGACGCGATCCAGGCCGCGCTCAAGAAGGGCGACGAAGTTCGCCTGGTCGGTTTCGGCACCTTCTCGGTCAGCAAGCGCAAGGCCTCGACCGGCCGCAACCCGCGCACCCGCGAGCCGATGACCATCAAGGCGTCGAACCAGCCCAAGTTCAAGGCCGGCAAGGGCCTGAAGGACGCGGTCAACTAAGCCGCATTTAAAAGGGTCTTTGGGGCTGGACAGCAGGGGCTGTGCCGCCTAAAGGCCCGCTTCCCATTTCGGCCGCCAAGGGTTTCAGGACCTGGCCAATGGGCGCGTAGCTCAGTGGTAGAGCACACCCTTCACACGGGTGGGGTCGTAGGTTCAATCCCTACCGCGCCCACCATTTCAAAGGCCCGTCGGTCCCGGAGACCGGCGGGCCTTTTGGTTCGCCTCGGCCGAACTAGGACGAGGCCTGCATCGCCGCTGCATCCGCGCGCGCCATTCCCTTGCCGATCGGCGAAGGGAGAAGTTCGTGTTTCACCGTTTCGTCATGACGACGGTGCTGCTCGCGCCGCTGGAGGCCTGCTCCGATGGCTGCCGTAACGAGATCGTCGCCAGGGCCGATGCGCCGGGCGGAGCCCTGAGTGCGGTGCTGTTCCGGCGCGATTGCGGCGCGACCACCGGCCTCTCCACCCAGGTCTCGATCCTGCCCGGGGGCGAGGCGCCGGCGGGAAGGGGCAATGTCTTCATCGCGGACTCCGGTCATGGCACGCCGCGGCGGAGTGGCTGGGGTGGGCCATGGGCCCAGGCCCGGTGGCTGGGCGCCGGCCATCTCGAAGTCCGATACGCGCCCGGATCGCGCATCTTCCTGAAGCGCGAAGCGGTGCCTGGCGTGCGGATCAGCTATCGGCCGGCGAACGAATGATATGCACTTGCGCAAGGATATTGCGCGGCTGCCGAGGTCGTGACACACCATCTCCCGGACGCGCCTAACGTCTCAATATCGGGGGATCTCCATTGAAGAAATATCTGCTGCTCGCATCGGCCGTGGCCGTGCTCGCCGTGCCGGCGATCGGGTTCAGCCAGCAATCCGCCGCGCCCGTCGCCGCCGGCGCCGCCGATGCGGGCGCTGCGCGCTACGGCACCTGGGGCTTCGACCTCACCGGCATGGACAAGAGCGTGAAGCCGGGCGACGACTGGTATCGCTTCGTCAACGGCGCCTGGACGGATCGTACGGCGATCCCGGCCGATCGTTCCTCCTATGGCGCCTTCGCCGTGCTGCGCGATCTCTCGGAAGTGCGGATGCGCAGCCTCATCTCGGGCTATAGCGCCACCGATGCCGCGCACCCCGACCGGATGAAGGCGGCGATCCTCTATTCGGGCTTCATGGACGAGGCGCTGGCCGAGAAGCTCGACGCCCAGCCGCTGGTCGAGCGCCTGGCGCCGGTGAAGGCGGCGGCCGGCAAGGACGACCTGGCCAGGCTGATGGGCGCCTCGGTCGGCGGCTTCGGCGCCAGCTTCTTCGGCGTGGGCGTGAACGACGACGCCAAGAACCCGGACGTCTATGCCCTGTATCTGCGCCAGTCGGGTCTCGGCCTCGGCGATCGCGACCTGTATCTCGACGCCAAGTTCGCGCCGCAGCTGGCGCGCTACCAGCAATATGTCGCGCAGATGCTCGGCATGGCCGGCTGGGCGGATGCCGATGCGGCGGCGGCCAAGGTCGTCGCGATGGAGACCCGGATCGCCAAGGCGCACTGGACGCGCGCGCAGAGCCGCGATCGCGACAAGACCTACAACCCCACCGGCATCGCCGAGCTGAAGGCGCAGGCGCCGGGCTTTGGCTGGGACGCCTTCTGGGCGGCCGCCGGCCTTGGCAAGGCCGATCGCGTGATCGTCGCGCAGAACAGCGCGATTCCGGTGATCGCCAAGATCTTCGCCGATGCCGATCTCGACACGCTCAAGGCCTGGCAGGCCTTCCGCACCACCGACGACGTCGCGCCGCTGCTGTCGAAGCGCTTCGTCGATGCGCAGTTCGAGTTCCGCTCCAAGTTCCTGAACGGCCAGCCGCAGCAGCGCGAGCGCTGGAAGCGCGCGGTGGCGTTCACCGAGCGCGGTATCGGCGAGGGCGTGGGCCGCGACTATGTCGCGCTCTATTTCCCGCCGGCCTCCAAGGCGAAGATGGACACGCTGGTGGCGAACCTGCGCGTCGCGCTGGCCGGCCGGATCGACAAGCTCGCCTGGATGAGCCCGGCCACCAGGGCCCAGGCCCAAGCCAAGCTCAAGGGCTTCACCGTCAAGATCGGCTATCCCGACAAGTGGCGCGATTATTCCGCGCTCGAAGTGAAGCCGGGCGACGTGGTCGGCAATGCCGAGCGCTCCGGCCGCTTCGAATGGGACTATCGCCGCAACCGCCTGGGCGGGCCGGTGGACAAGGCCGAATGGGGCATGACCCCGCAGACGGTGAACGCCTATTACAACCCGGTGAAGAACGAGATCGTCTTCCCGGCCGCGATCCTGCAGGCGCCCTTCTTCGATCCGCAGGCGGACGACGCGGTGAACTATGGCGGCATCGGCGGCGTGATCGGCCACGAGATCAGCCATGGCTTCGACGATCAGGGCCGCAAGTCCGACGGCAATGGCGTGCTGCGCGACTGGTGGACGGCGGAGGATGCCGCCAAGTTCGAGGCCCAGGCTTCGCGGCTCGGCGCCCAGTACGAGGCCTATAGCTTCGACGGGCTGCCCGGCGTCCACATCAACGGCCGCGCGTCGATGGGCGAGAATATCGGCGACCTGGGCGGCGTGCTGATCGCGCTCGATGCCTATCACCAGTCGCTGGGCGGCAAGAAGGCCAAGCTGATCGACGGCTATACCGGCGACCAGCGCTTCTTCCTGGGCTGGGGCCAGGTGTGGCGCACGCTGTTCCGCACCGAGGCGCTGCGCCAGCAGCTGGTCAGCGATCCGCACTCGCCCGGCCAGATCCGCGCGGTGAATCCGCTGCGCAACGTCGACGCCTGGTATGCGGCGTGGAAGATCGGGCCGGACCAGAAGCAATATGTCGCGCCGGCGGACCGGGTGCGCATCTGGTGAGGTGATTGCCGACGAGCATGAAGAGGGCCCGCCGATCGCCTGACCGGCGGGCCTTTTCCTGGGTGCGGGCGGCTAGCGCGCCTTCCCCGCCTCTTCATCGGCCAGCCGCTTGGCCAGCGCCGTCGCGGATCGGGTCGCATAGGCGCGACAGGCGGCGGGATCGAGATAGGGGTTCGGTCGCACGCCCTTGGCGAAACGCGCATATTTCTCGACGCCGCCCGAATTGTCGGGATGCGCGCTGAACATGATGTCGCAGGGCATCGCGCGGAACCTGGCTTGAGAAGCGCGGAAGCTCGCGACCACTTCGGGATGCCTGGTGAAGCGATAGCCGTCGGCGGCGACCGGGTTGAGGCTCGCGGCGAAGACCATCGTCCTGCACGCGCGGCCCTCGCAGCTTCGCCAGGTCCAGCTCATGCTTCCCGGCGTATGGCCCGGCGTGGCGCGGGCGGTGACGGTGACGTTGCCCAGCCGGATCGCCTCGCCGTCCTTCACCACCCGCACCCGGGAGACGGCGGGGAAGGGCACCAGCCATGCCACCTGCGGATCGTCCGCGCTGCTCATGCCGCGCCTGAGCGATGCCGCGGCCCAGTCGCTCGCCAGCACCGTGGCGCCGCTGTCGCGGGCGAGGGCGGCGAGCCCGCCGGCATGGTCGAAATGCGGCTCGGTGCTGAGGATGAGCTTCACGTCCTCGATGCGATAGCCGAGCTTCTTGAGGTTCGCCTCGATCGCGTGGACCGATTGCGGCACGGCGCCGTCGATCAGGATCAGCCCCTTGCCGGTGTCGATCAGGCCGACGTTCATGCCCTGGAAGCCGACCAGATAGCTGTTGCCATGGACCCGGATCGGCGCCTGCGGACCGATCCACTTGGCGGCCGCCTCGGGGGCGATCGGGCGAGTGAGCGGATCGTCCTGCTGCTGCGGCGCGGGCGCGGCGGCGAGCAGGGCGAGCGCGGCGAGGTGGATCGACTTCATCCTGGGCTCCTTGATTTGCTGCCCGGCGAGATGATCCATGCGACGGCGCGCGCGCAAACCAGCATTTCTCGGAAGAGCCATTAGCTGGATTAATGGATGAAAGCTCGTAGCCATTTCCCAACCATTGCCATCCCGGCCCTGGCGAGGACGAGAGGGGAAGGCGAGGCGGTGCGCATCGTGCGGATCGGGCGGGACGGGCGCTTGCCTTGGGCCGTGGCGACAGTGGCGGCGGCGGTGGGATTCTGCAGCTGCAGCTGCTGCGCGGGCGCGGGCGCGGCGGCGAGCAGGGCGAGCGCGGCGAGATGGATCGGCTTCATCCTGGGCTCCTTGGTTCGATGCCCGGCGGCATGATCCGCCGGGCGACGTGCGTGCAACCCATCATTTCTTTTGCGGAACCATTGGCTGGATTGATGGCCGAAGGAAGGCATGAAGCCGCTTGCCGGCCATCGCCCTCCCGGCCTTGGCGAGAATGCGGTTCGCGAGGATGCGGGAAGCGGGTAAGGCCGCGCGAATCGAGAGGATCGGGTGGAGTAGGCGCGTGCTCTGGGCGGTGGCGACGGTGGCGGCGGCGGCATTTCAAGTGGGCCGCAACGCGCTTCAGCGCGGCATGATGTCGAACACGGGCCCCTGGGGCGCGACGCTGGTGCGTTTCCTGTTCGGCTTGCCCTTCTCGCTCGTCTTCACCGCGATCGCCGTTGCGGTTACGCCGCATGTCCAGCCGCAGTTCGGCTGGGCGTTCTGGTGGCCGGCGCTCGCCGGGGCGCTGGCGCAGGTGATCGCCACCGCCGCGCTGCTGCTCGCGATGCACCATGCCGGCTTCGCGGTCGGCACCGCGCTCCAGCAGAGCTCGGTCCCGCTCGCCGCCACTGTCGGCCTGCTCGTGTTCGGCGACAATCTCTCGGCGCTCGGCTGGGCGGGCGTGGCGGTGACGACGCTGGGGCTCGCCGTGCTGGTCTGGCCGAAAAGGGTCGAGGGCACCGGGCACCCGGCGCTCGGCATCGCGTTCGGCGTCGCCTCGGGCCTGTTGTTCGGTTTCGCGCTCAATGCGTTCCGCCATGCCGGGCTGCGGCTCGAGCCGCATCACCCCTTCTTCTCGGCCATGGCCTGTGTCGCGATCGTCCAGGCGGTGCAGGCGGCGGGGCTGGGGCTCTATCTCGGCATGCGCGACCGGGCCGCGCTCGTCGCGGTGATCGCCGGCTGGCGCCAGTCGCTGGGCGCCGGCCTGTTCGGCGCGCTTGCCTCCTCGGGCTGGTTCCTGGCGCTCAACCTGGCGCCGGCCGCCGCGGTGCGCGCGCTCGGCGTGATCGAGATGCCCATCGCCGCGGCCGCCGGCCACCGCCTGTTCCGCGAGGCGCTGAGCCTGCGCCAGGCCCTTGGCGTGATCCTGATCACTGCCGGCGTGGCGATGACGGCGATGTATTGACCCGCGCGCGCCGGGCAGCGGGAAGGGGCTGGCGCGGCCCCTCCGCCTTTGCCAGTCTCCCGGGCATGACCAAGCTCCGCCGCCTGCTCGCCATCGCCTTCCTGCTGCTCCCTGGCAGCGCCTTCGCCCAGAAAGTGCCGGTGCTGCTCGTTCCCGATCGCGTCTTCACGGCGAGCGACCGCGCGATGCATGCCGGCTGGAAGGTCCTCGTCGCCGATGGCAGGATCGTGGCGGTCGGTCCGGATGTCGCCGCACCGCCCGGCGCGGAGACGCGGGCGCTGCCCGGCACCACGCTGCTGCCCGGGCTGATCGACCTCCACGTCCATCTCTTCCTCCATCCCTATGACGAGACGAGCTGGAACGACCAGGTGATGAAGGAGCCGCTGGCGCTCCGCACCGCCCGGGCGGTCGCGCATGCCCGCGCGACGCTGATGGCGGGATTCACGACGGTCCGCGACCTCGGCACCGAGGGCGCGGGGGAGGCGGATGCCGGGCTCAAGCAGGCGATCCAGCAGGGCATCGTGCCCGGCCCGCGCCTGCTCATCGCCGGCCGCGCCCTGGTCGCCACCGGCGCCTATGGCCCCAAGGGCTATGCCTATGACGTGCCGCAGGGGGCCGAGGAGGTGAGCGGGGAGGGGATCGTCCCCGCGGTGCGTCGGCAGATCGCGCACGGGGCCGACTGGGTGAAATTCTATGCCGATTATCGCTGGGGGCCGGGCGAGCCCAGCCGCGCGACCTTCGGCCTTGGCGAGCTGGAGGCGGGCATCGCCGCCGCGCATGATGCCGGGCGCAAGGTCGCGGTGCATGCCAGCACGCCCGAGGGGATGCGCCGCGCGATCCTGGCCGGGGCCGACACGATCGAGCATGGCAACGACGCCACGCCGGCGGTGTTCGCGCTGATGAAGGCGCGCGGCGTGGCATTCTGTCCCACGCTCGCGGCCACCGATGCGATCGCCCGCTATGGCGGCTGGAACGGGACGGCGCCCGAGCCCGAGGCGATCCGCGCCAAGCGCGCCAGCTATGCCGCCGCGCTCGCGGCGGGCGTGACGATGTGCGTGGGCGGCGATACCGGCGTGTTCGCGCACGGCGCCAACGCGCGGGAGATCGGGCTGATGGTCGCCTGGGGGATGAAGCCGCTCGACGCGCTCTGGACGGCGACGGCCGGGAACGCGAAGCTGCTCGGGCTGGGCGACGAGATCGGCACCATCGCGCCCGGGCGAATCGCCGATCTGGTCGCCGTTGCCGGCGATCCCGCCGCGAACATCGGTGCGCTCGATACGGTGACCATGGTGATGCAGCACGGCCATCTTGTCCGGATGCCCGGCGAATGACATGATGCTTTCATCGGCGATTCATGAAGCGGATCCGCGCGGATGCTTCATCGCGGGCGCGTTATTTGGCCCATTGCTTGGGAGATTGCCTGAGCGATCGCCTGATTGGCTGTAATATTATCGTCATTTTTCTGTCATCGTAACGACTCTCACAACTCATGTACGTGTCATTATCCCGGCCTAACCCCGGCCCGGGCGCAAAGGGGGCAATCGTTTCGATCGCCGCGCGCCCGGATCAGCAACGATACGACCGGGAGTTTTTGCGCGATGGCGAGCTTCAAGCGCTTCGGCCTCATTCTCATGACGACAGCCGCCTCTGCGGCACTCTCCGCGTGTAACGGCGCGGGCAATGTGGCATCCCCGGGCGCCGGCAGCGTCGTCATCGTGACGCCGACGCCGACTCCGCCGGCCACGCCGACTCCGACGCCGCCGTCGGCGATCACCGCGGCTCAGTTCGCGGCGGTCACCACGCAGAACGGCCTCAGCATCACGGCGCAGGAGCAGCTCGACATCGTCAATGCGGGCTCGAACAACAACGTCAACGGCACCAATCAGCTGAACGGCATCTTCCCGGTCAGCGCGACTTCGCTGACTCCGGCCTTCAACCCGGCGACGCTCAATCCCTTCTTCGTCAGCACCAACTATGTCGGCGCGCTCAACGGCCCGACCGACACGGCGTTCGACGGCTGGACCTGCAACTCGACCACGGCCAATTTCGGCGCGACCAGCGCCAACTGCACGGCGGTTCCCGCGATCGGCAGCGGCGGCTCGACCGCGGCCTGCCCGGCCGGCACCACCGATGACGGCCTGACCCAGACCTTCCGCCTGTGCCGCCTGCCCCAGGCGATCACCGCCGACCTGTCGCTGCCGAAGATCTCGGGCGTGGTCTACCGTCTGCGCGGCCAGACCGAGGTCGGCACCGATCAGGGCGCGACCGGCGGTGCCGGCGTGACGCTCACCATCGCGGCCGGCGTCGTCATCGCGGCCGATTCGACCGAGCCGACCAACGACCTGCTGCTCGTCAATCGCGGCTCGAAGATCCAGGCGGTGGGCACGGTCACCCAGCCGATCATCTTCACCTCGCAGCAGAATCTCGCCAACAACGGCGTCAGCGACGTGACCCAGGGCCAGTGGGGCGGCATCATCCTGCTCGGCCGCTCGACCACCGCGGTCTGCGCCTCGGGCACCGGCGGCAGCACCGGCACTCCCTGCCAGCAGGCGATCGAGGGCGTGACCGGCCGCTTCTACGGCGGCAGCAACGAAGCCGACAGCAGCGGCCAGATGTCGTTCGTCCAGATCCGCTACACCGGCATCGCCATCTCCGACGGCAACGAGCTCCAGGGCCTGACGCTGGGCGCCACCGGCTCGGGCACGATCATCGACCATGTCCAGAGCCACAACTCGGCGGATGACGGTGTCGAGATCTTCGGCGGCACCACCAACCTGAAGTATTTCGCGGTGACCGGCGCCGACGACGACGGCTTCGACGTCGACAATGGCTGGCGCGGCTTCATGCAGTTCATCATCGCCGCGCAGAAGGTGTCGGGCGCGACCGCCGACTCCTTCTCGACCGAGATCGACTCGAACGGCGCCGAGGACCTGCTGCCCCGCACCTGGGGCCGCTACGCCAACTTCACTTTCATCCAGACCGCGCTGGCGCCGGCTGCCATCCGCATCCGCGGCGGTGCCGACTTCAACTTCGTCAACGGCATCGTGAAGACTCCGGCCAATGTGGCCTGCGTCAACATGGTCGCGGGCGAGACCAGCGCCAGCGACCGCTCGACGATCCGGCCGGCCAACCCGGCGCTCCAGGATCAGGGCCCGCCGGTGTTCAACTCGGTCTATTTCAGCTGCAACGGCCGCTGAGGCCCCTGCAGCTCGTGCGGAAACTGTCGGGGCGGCGAGATCCGCTGCCCCGACATTGCTCATAAATTCTACTGGGTGACACGGCCATGCAGCGACGCCTTGCTTACGCCACGCTTCTTCTCCTGACGTCCCAACTCGTCTCTCCGGCCGCGCTCGCCCAGACGACGGGGCAAGCCGCGCCTGCTCCGTCCGCCGCCGATGCGCAGGAAGAGCAGAAGACCCCCGAGGTCTCCGCGCCGGGCGTGGACATGGACCTGACCGACATCGTCGTGGTCGGCCGCCATATCCCGAACGTCGTGCGCGCCACACCGCAAGTGGTGTCGGTGCTGTCGAGCGAGGACATCGCCCGCACGGGCGAGGGCGACATCGCCGGCGCGCTGACCCGCGTCACCGGCCTCAGCGTCGTGGGCGGCGGCTTCGTCTATGTCCGTGGTCTCGGCGATCGCTATTCCTCGTCGCTGCTCAACGGGTCGCCCCTGCCGAGCCCCGAGCCGCTGCGCCGCTCGGTGCCGCTCGACATCTTCCCGACCTCGATCGTCGGGTCGGCGCTCGTCCAGAAGACCTATTCGGTCAACTATCCGGGCGAATTCGGCGGCGGCGTCATCAACCTCACCACCAAGGCGATTCCCGACAAGGACTTCGTGACGATCGGCGGGTCGATCTCGGCCGATACGGCGACGACGAGCGAACTTGGCTATACCTATTTCGGCAGCAAGACCGACTGGCTCGGCTTCGACAAGGGTACGCGCAGCGTGCCCGATTTCATCCGCAATGCGCCGGCCGGCTCGGGCCTGATCCCCGCCGGGCAGGTGCTGCAGCTTTCCAACGCCTCGACCACGCTGCTCCAGCGCAACGATCATCTTCCGGCCAACTGGTCGGGAGAGATCAGCACGGGCATGGCGTTCGACCTGGGTTCGGACCGGCTCGGCGTGATCACCTCGGTCGGCTACAGCAATACCTTCCGGACCCGTTCGATCCGCCAGCAGGACAGCGTCACCGAGAATGGCGCGATCCGGAACGACTACCACACGCTGCTCACCGACAACCGCATCGTCGGCAACGCGCTGCTCGGCCTCGGCTATTCGTTCGGCGAGAGCACGATCCGCTGGACCAACGTCTATATCCGCGACGTGCTCAAGCAGGGGCGCGGCTCGGCGGCGGTGGTCTACAACAATGCCAGCGGGCTGCGCTTCCAGCAGAACACCAACTGGTTCGAGCGCCAGCTGTTCGAGAGCCAGCTGGTCGGCGAGTTCCGCTTCTCGCCCGCGCTGCGGCTCGACCTGCGCGGCGCCTATGCCAATTCGAAGCGCAACGCGCCCTATGAGCGCCAGTTCGACTATCTCTGCTCGCCGACCACCACGACCGGCGTGCCGGCCAATTATGACGGCGGCAACGGCGTCGGCGGCTTCCAGTGCAACGGCGTGTACCAGGTCACCCAGCGCTTCTCGCCCTTCGCCTCGATCATCTTCTCGGACCTGAACGAGAATCTTTGGACGGGCCAGGCGGATCTGGTCTACAAGCTCAATCCGATCCCGCTCACGCTGTCGGCCGGCTATTATTATTCGGATACCGATCGCTTCTCGCGGCGCCTGCAGTTCAACTACCAGACCAGCGCCGGTGGCGGCACCGCGCCGGGCTATCCGTACAATCTGCTGCGTCCGGACTATCTGCTCAGCCCCGATGTGGTGAACAATGCCTGCCCGCAGGTCGGCCGCGGCGCCTGCACCATCGAGATGCAGTTCAACACGCCGCTCGGCGCCTATGCCTATGATGCGAAGCTGCGCATCAACGCCGGCTATTTCCAGGCCGAGACCGAGGCGCTCGACGGGCTGCGGGCAGTGGCGGGCGTCCGCTACGAAAAGGCCGAGCAGAGCGTCACCCCGGTCGGCACCACCGGCACGCGCCTGAAGAACGACTATTTCCTGCCGGCGATCACGGTCACCTGGAACTTCGCGGAGAACATGCAGCTGCGCAACAGCTTCTCGAAGACCGTCTCGCGCCCGCAGTTCCGCGAGCTGGCGCCGCAGCAGTTCCGCGATCCGGACTCGGATCGCCTGTTCTTCGGCAACCCGCTGCTGCGCGATTCGGAACTCTACAATCTCGAGACGCGCTTCGAGTGGTTCTTCGCGCGCGACCAGCGCTTCACGCTGGCGGGCTTCTACAAGCGGATCAAGAATCCGATCGAGCAGGTGGGCTTCTATACCGGCGCCGACGATCGCCTGCAGACCGGCTTCACCAATCTGCCCAAGGCGAAGCTCTACGGCGCCGAAGTCGAAGTGCAGAAATATTTCCCGCTCGACACGCTGGGCGGCTTCTTCAGCACTCGCCGCGCGCTGGTGATCGCGAACTATACCTATACCCATTCGTCGATCACGGCCGACAGCAGCTGCGTGCCCAACGTGCTGAACCAGACGCTGGCGCGCTGCGCCACCGGCTTCGGCCCGGCCAGCCTGCAGTTCCGCGACGGGGCGCCGCTCACCGGCCAGTCGGACCACCTGGTCAACCTGCAGCTCGGCATCGAGGACACGCAGCGCCTTTCGCAGCTGACCCTGCTCTTCAACTATGCGAGCGACCGCGTGACCAATCGCGGCCCCTCGAACCTGTCGGGCAACGGGTTCCAGCCCGACATCGTCGAGCGTCCGGGCATCCGCCTCGACATCGTCGCGCGCCAGGGCTTCGAGCTGGCCGGCGGCAAGTTCGAGCTCAAGCTGGAGGGGCGCAACCTCACCCGCACGCGCTTCGACGAGCGGCAGACCTTCCCGAACGGCAATGTCGTGCTGGTGAATCGCTACAATCTGGGCCGGATCTTCTCGCTCGGCCTCAGCACGACCTTCTGATCCGGGGTCCGGAAACGAAGCGGCCGGCCGGGTGCGAACCCGGCCGGCCGTTCCGCGCTCCGCTTCCCGCGCTCCGCTTCCCGCGCTCCGCTGCGTCGCGCGGCCCGCGCGCTTCACCAGCCCCAGGGGCGCTCGCGATACCATTGGGTGACGACATATTTCAGTCCCGCCCGCACCTTCATCGCGTGATGGATGGTGGAGGGATTGGGGGAGCCGTCCGGGCGCAGATTGTTCCAGGCGACCACCTTGCCGGTTTCGGGCTGGATGATCTTGTCGACCGCCTTGAACCGCGTCGCGCCGCCCGCCTCGACCTCGTTGAGATAGAGCATCACTGTCCAGGTCCGCTGGCCCGCGACCGCGCAATATTTCTCGAAGTCCTGGCCCTGCGGCTCGAAATAGTCGGTGTGCGCCTTGAATTCCTGGCCGATATCGTAGCGCTGGCCCTGCATCGGCTCGCCATGGGTGGGGTCGAGCCCGGTGAACGCCGTCATCCGCCGCTTGAGCTCCATCACCACCGGATCGTTCGTATTGAAGTCACAGGTCTCGCTGGTGCGGAAGGCATAGTCGTCATTGGCGTCGGCAATGGTCGAGGGGCGCCGCTCCGCGTCGATCTTGATCCTGAGGAGCTGGCAGAGCTCCGGCTCGAGGAAATTCTTGGCGATGAACATCGCGATCTTGGGATGGGGCACGCGCTGCACCCCCGGCCAGTGCATCATATGATCGACGACCGGTTCGGACGGATGGCCCGAGCCGAGGTTGCGGAGAGGGGAGGCGAGATCCTGCATCGCGGCTTTCTGCCAAAAGCCATGCCGTGACGCCAGTATCCCGCCATATCGTCCGGGTCGTGGCGCCGGCCTTGCGTCGCGGCGCGGACATGACGCAAAATGGTCACAAAAGCGCAAGCATCGCGTCACATGACATGCCTAGCGCAGGATGCTCCGCAAAGGGGGCCCTATGGAGATGGAAACCAAAGCGCCGGCGCCGGTGGCGGACCCGCCCCAGCCGCCGCACTCTCCGGGTTCCGGCGGCGAGTCTCCGGTGGACGCGCTGATCGCCGAGGGGCTGCGCCGCCGCGCCTCGCATATCCATGTCGAGATCGGCCCCGCCGGTGCCATGGTGCGGATGCGCATCGCGGGCCAGCTCACGGAGCCGCGCCATCATCACGCCGATCCCGTGCTCGCCGCCAATTTCCGTGACCTGCCGGGAGCATCGGTGCTCGTACAGGGAGAGACGGAGCGCATCGTGTTGCGCCTGGACGGCGGCGAGCGGCGCGAGCAGGCGCTCGAAGCGATCGGGATGAGCCGCGCGCTCGTCGACGCGTTGCTGCCGGCGTTGCGCGGGGGTGGGCTGATGCTCGTCGCCGGTCCGGCGGGATCCGGCCGCAGCACCACCATGGCGACGCTGCTCCGGCATTTCGCGGGCTCGACTCGCCATATCGCGACGATCGGCGCCTTGCCCGTCGAGGGCGCGACGCGCATCGAGGGGTGCGCCGGCGCGGCCGCAGTCCACGCCGCGCTGGAGCAGGATCCGGACGTGATCGCGCTCGACGGCCTGGATGGGCGGGAGGCGGCCGCCGCCGCGGCGGAAGCGGCGGAGAGCGGGCATCTCGTCCTCGCCGCGATCGATGCGCCGGATGCCGTCTCGGCGATTCGCCGGATGCGCGACTGGCGGGTCGAGCCGTTCCGCCTCGCGTCCACCATTGCCGCCGTGCTTGCCCAGCGCCTTGTCCAGCGGCTCTGCGCGGAGTGCCGCCGTCCGGTGCAGGCCCAGGGGTCGGTCTCGGCGCTGCTCGGCTTCGATTCGGGGACGATCGTCTTCGCGCCGATGGGGTGCGAGAGCTGCAACGGCACGGGTTTTGCCGGCGAGACCGGCGTGTTCGAGGCGATCGTCGCGGATGGTGCGATCCGCCGGCTGATCAACGACGGCGGCGACGAGGCAATTCTTGCCCGCCACGCCTTCCTCCGTGCGCCCAATCTGGGATCGGCCGCGCGGGCGCTGGTGCGCGAGGGGCTGACTACGCCGGAAGAGGCCGTGCGAATTTCACGCGGATAATTGCCCGCAATTATCTTGCGCTTCGCATCGGCCCCGGCTAAGCGCGCCTTCTTCACGGCGGTTGTAGCTCAGTTGGTTAGAGCATCGGTTTGTGGTACCGAGGGTCGCGGGTTCAAGTCCCGTCATCCGCCCCATTTCTTCCCCTAGTGACCGCGCGCGGCACATAGACGTGCGGCACCTTCCGCAGGAATGTAGCGCGTGATCACCGACTGGGGTTTCCCCGATTTCGACGACCATGAGGGCGTCCACCTGTTCAGCGACCGCGAGTCGGGGCTGAGCGCAATCATCGCAGTCCATTCGACCAAGCTCGGCCCGGCGGCCGGCGGGGTGCGTTTCTGGCACTATGCCGATACCCGCGCCGCGATCACCGACGCGCTGCGCCTGTCGCGCGGCATGAGCTACAAGAATGCGATGGCCAATCTGCCGCTCGGCGGCGGCAAGGGCGTGATCCTGGCGAGCGAGCCGGGTGCGACCGTCACTACCGCGCAGCTGGAAGCGTTCGGCCGCGCGGTCGAATCGCTGGGTGGCCGCTACGTCACTGCCGAGGATGTCGGCATGTCCGAAGCGCGGATGAAGGTGGTCGCGACCCAGACGCGCCATGTCTCCGGCCTGCCGGTGGCCGAGGGCGGGGCGGGGGGCGATCCCGGCCCGATCACCGCGCGCGGCGTCTATCTGGGCGTGAAGGCGGCGGCGAAGCGTGGCCTGGGTGCCGATTCGATGGCTGGCGTGCGGGTGGCGATCCAGGGCGTCGGCTCGGTGGGCGGCGGCGTTGCCCGGCTGCTCGCCGCGGACGGCGCGAGGCTGACCCTGGCCGACGTCAATGCGGAGCGCGCCAAGGCGCTGGCGGCGGAGCTCGGCGGCGAAGCGATCGACGCGGCGGACATCCTCGGCATCGAGACCGACATTCTCAGCCCCAATGCGCTGGGCGCGATCTTCACCGAACAGACGATCGCGGCGCTCAGGACGACCGTGGTGGCCGGCGGCGCGAACAACCAGCTCGCCACCCGGGCGGACGGCCAGCGCCTCCATGATCGCGGGATCCTCTATGCTCCCGATTATGTGATCAACGCGGGCGGGATCATCAATGTCGGCCTGGAATATCTGGGCCAGGGCAACATGGCCGAAGTGATGGCGCGCGTGGAGAAGATCCCCGAGCGCCTGATCGAAGTTTGGGACGAGAGCGCCCGTACCGGCGATCCGCAGAGCGAAGTCGCCGATCGTATCGCCCAGCGGCTGATCGGGCGGGGCTGAACCTGTCGGGCAAGGGCTAGGTGTTTGATCCCGCGGTATGGTGATACGGTTGATCGCCATGCATGGCGGGAGGAGCTATGGGCCAGGTTCTACACGGCTGCGCCCGGACGACTGAGGCAGTCCGTCGAGCGATACAGCGGAGTGAAGAGAGCGTAAGAGCGCTGGCTCGTCGTCACGGGATCAGTCCGACGACGGTCCAGAAGTGGCGCAAGCGGACGCACGCGACAGACGCTCCGATGGGGCCGAAGGCCATTCATTCCACAGTGCTTACGGCCGAAGAGGAAGCGATGATTGTGGCCTTCCGGCGCCACACGCTGCTGCCGCTCGACGATTGTCTTTATGGCCTGCAGCCAACGATCCCGCACCTGACCCGCTCGTCCTTGCACCGCTGTTTGCAGCGCCATGGGATCAGCAGGCTGCCTGACGTCGATGGCGACAAGCCGGCTAGGCAAAAGTTCAAGGCTTATCCGATCGGCTACTTCCACATCGACATCGCCGAGGTTCGTACCGAAGAGGGCAAGCTCTTCCTGTTCGTCGCGATCGATCGGACGTCGAAGCTCGCTTTCGTCAAGCTCAGAGACAAAGCAAATACGGCTGGCGCCGCCGCCTTCCTCGAAGAGCTGGTCGAGGCCGTGCCGTATGACATCCACACCGTGCTGACCGACAACGGCATCCAGTTCGCCGATCTGCCCAAGAACCGTGATGGACCAACCGCTCGCTGGCGCGGCCATCCCTTCGACCGCGCCTGCTGGCGTTACGAGATCGAGCACCGGCTCACCAAGCCCAACCATCCCTGGACCAACGGCCAGGTCGAGCGGATGAACCGCACCATCAAGGACGCAACCGTCAAGCGCTATCACTACGATAGCCACGAACAGCTACGCCAGCATCTCCAGCTATTCGTCGATGCCTACAATCATGCCCGCAGGCTCAAGACCCTGCGCGGCCTCACGCCCTACGAATATGTCGCTCGCATCTGGACACAAGAGCCAAGCCGATTCAAAATCGACCCGTACCGCCTCACTTCGGGACCAAACACCTAGGCCGTATCGACATTTAGCGGGAAGTTTCCCGTTCCCCGGCCAAGGCCGGGGAGCGGCTTTTCCTCCATCGGCAAGACGCGCTCGATACAGATCCCAAATGTCGATCCGCCCTAGGTTGAGAACCGAAACAAGTATCTGATCTTTCACCGTCATCCCGGCCTTGAGCCGGGATCCCGCTTCTTCCTGTGCTGGCGAGATAGCGGGACCCCGGCCTTCCGCCGGGATGACGGTAGAAAATCAAATACTTATTTGGGTTCTCAACCTAGGGATCATCGGTTCCCCGGCAAAAGCCGGGGGCCGGCCCCGGGGTATCGCGCGCGAGATTTGCCCGCCCGCCGCGCCGGCGCGGACCTTTTCGGAGGCCCGTTTCGAAGGCGCGCGCCTCCCTCTGCATTTCCGATCCGCACGAGCGTCCGGGCCTGCCGCGCGATCCGCGCGGGAGATGGTCGCGTGGCGCCTCCCGAAGACTCGCGCGATCGGCCCAGGGATCCGTGGATCGATGCGGACGCCAGCGAAATATTGGATCAGATTGGATGCTTGCATAATGTCTTGCATGTTATTCTGTAGATAATAGCAAATTGCCTGATTGACGTTGCCGGGGACCGGATGAATTTTACAGATTCATGCCCCGACATATCTCAGGATTGCGCAAGAACATTCAGTCACGCTGATTACATGTCGGCGGCCATGATTCAAAGCGCCGAGGATTCATGGAAGAACTTCGTTCGCCCGCTGCTGGACGTGAAACGGATGCAATGCGCTCTGGAATGTAAATTCCGTGCCCATGCAATGGTTTACAATCTAATCGGTGCGTTACTTATAGTGACTGACAGCGGTCGTGCGCGATATGCCAGGTCATCTATAAAGATCCAGACAGATGATCTGGATCACTATATTTTGTATATGCCGAAATCGGGAGGGGCAACGTTCATTGCGTCCGAGGTGGCATATCGATTGCGCCGTCTCGATATCGCGATCGCGGATCTGGCGACGCCGTTCGATGTCTCGGTGGGGGCGGGGCGCGGGATCAGCCTGATCCTGCCGCGCGCGCGTCTGGCGCCGCTGATCGAGGATGCCGAGGGTCTGCACGGCCGCTATCTCCGCAGGGATACGCCGGCCGGCGCCTTGCTCGGGCGGCATCTGCTCGCCTTGGCGCGCCATGCTTCCGCCATGCCCGTCGGGGATGTGCTTGGACATGCCGAGGCGGCCGCGCACCTTGCCGCCGCCTGCCTGGCCGCGGGCGGTGCGCGCATGTCCGCCGCCTCCGCCAGCGGCGCGCCTGGCGGCATTGTCGGGCGGCAGGCCCGCAATCATATCGAGGCCAATCTCCACGATCCGCGCCTGAGCCCCGCCACCCTGGCCGAAGCCTTCCATCTCTCGCGCAGCCAGCTCTACCGGCTGTTCGAGCGCCAGGGCGGCGTCCATCGGTACATCCGGGGGCGGCGGCTTCGTCGCGCGCTCGAGCTGGTCAGCCGGCGCGAAGCGTCCCCGCGCCGGATCAGCGACATCGCCTATTCGCTGGGCTTTACCGACGAGGCGCATTTCAGCCGCATCTTCCGCGAAAGATTCGGGCTGTCGCCGCGCGCCGCGCGTGCGGCGGCGCGCAGGGGGGAGGCGCATTGGCTGATGCAATCGACGGGCGGCGGGAACCTGCTCGACCAATGGCTTCGCGAGCTGACGCTTGCGTGATGCGCGCCCTTCTCCTGGAACGCATCGACAAGTTTCTGGGACGCCCGCCATGGGACAGCGTTTCCGGGGAATGCAAATATACCCTCGGAACGTTCATGTATTCATCCAAGGATATTGCTCGTTCTCAATAATATACCGGTCGCCGTGTGTTGTTTCTCGATAAATATAGGAGAATGACTATGGCTAAGCTGCATATCTACAAGAAGATCGGAAAGTTCTGGTCGAAAGTCGCCGACGGAGACGGCGTGGTGGATAAGAATAATCCATTCGATATTACGATCAAGACCGGCAGCGTGTCCGGGGGCAACACCTATGACGTGCGCCAGGGGCAATCGCCCACCGGCACGCTTTGCGATTGCTCCGGGGTGCACGGCAAGGTGGCGACCTTCACGGTAAGCGCCGGGAATGCGCTGCTGATGCAGGAGCGCGAAGTTGCCCTGCACAACCTTGCCGGCTTCTATTCGGCGCTGGAAAGCGTTTCCAAGAACGTCTCGATCATGATCGATCTCGACGACCTCGCCTTCCTGAAGACCAACGACTATGCGCTTTGCTTCGCGAAGAAGGTGGCTTCGGGTTCGGGCGAGGGCAGCTACAACGTCGTCTGGCAGTCGCTCACGCGCTATCTCGCCCAGACGAGCTTTTCCTGGACCCCGCAATATTCCTTGTTCGGCACCAACATCTTCGCCGACAATGTCACCGTGACCGCCCAGACCAACCAGCAGACGGTCGGCCTCGGGGAACAGTGCACGCTGGACGAGAATGGCATCCTGGGACCGGCCAGCACCGGCGGGCCGCCGACGAGCATCACCCTGAACAACGACTATGACACGATCCACCCTGCGCTCAGCCAGATATCGGTGCTCAACGGGGTCCGCCAGGTGACGCCGCTCTACGTCGCGCCCAAGGCGATCGTCACGGGCGAGGCGCAGCTGACGCCCATCGACACGGTGCTCGTCTGGTTCCAGCAGAATATCAGCACCTCGACGATGTTCAGCACGGCGCGCTCGCGGGCGGTCGAGATCGACCTGACCAACACCAACAGCGCGACCCGGCTCTACCAGGGCCAGGCCTGGACGACGCCCTGAGCTGGTCCATGGGCCGCCCGTCCGCCACCGGCGCGCGGGCGGCCCGCATTCCGTCCGAAATAATTTCGTGCCGCATGTCACATCCGGCGCGGCCATTTCGTCATGCAGTCGTCCATATGAGGAGACGACCCATGACTGCCCGACTCGACCTGTTCGCCGCCGCCCCCGCCGAGATGAAGGCGTGGTACGAGATGTCGCTCAAGATCGCGCCCAAGCTCGAGCACGGCCTGCTCGAGCTGGTGAAGATCCGGGCCTCGCAGATCAACGGCTGCGCCAATTGCCTCAACATGCACACCGCCGATGCGCGCAAGGCCGGCGAGACCGAGCAGCGCATCTATCTGCTCAGCGCCTGGCACGAAGCGCCATGCTATACCCCGCGCGAGCGCGCCGCATTGGCATGGACCGATGCGCTCACGCTGGTATCCACGGCGCGGGCGCCCGAGGATCTGTATCGGGAGCTCGCCTTCGAATTCAACGAGGAGGAGCAGGTGCAATTGACCCTGATGATCAACGCGATCAACGGCTGGAACCGCCTCGCCGTGGCCTTCAACCTCTTCTACGAGGGCAAGCCCGCGGTGGCGGCGGCGTGAGCGGGGTGGACGCAGCGGCGAGCTTCGATCCGCTGCGTCCGCGGCTGGCGCGCATCGCCTATCGCATGCTCGGCTCGGTCGCGGATGCGGAAGACGTGGTGCAGGACGCGTTCCTGCGCTGGCTCGCCACCGATCGCGACCAGATCCGCGAGCCCGAGGCGTTCCTGCGCCGGGTGGTGACGCGCCTGTGCCTCGATCAGCTCAAATCGGCGCGGGCCCGGCGCGAGACCTATGTCGGGCCCTGGCTGCCCGAGCCGGTGGTCGAGGCCGCGGAGGAAGTGGAGGACGTCACGCTGCCGCTGCTGATGGCGCTCGAGCGGCTCTCGCCGCTGGAGCGCGCGGCCTTTCTGCTCCACGACGTGTTCGGGGTGAGCTTCGACGAAGTGGGCGAGACGATCGGCCGCGATCCGGCCGCCGCGCGCCAGCTCGCCAGCCGGGCGCGCACCCATGTCCGCGCCGCCCGGCCGCGCTACGACCTGCCGAAGGAGAAGGGGCTGGAGATCGCCGCCGCCTTCTTCGCCGCATCGCGCAGCGGCGACATGGGCGCGCTGCGCGGCCTGCTGGCGGCCGATGTCTCGCTCTGGTCGGACGGCGGCGGCAAGGTGCCCGCGGGCCTCAAGCCGATCCATGGCATCGACGACATGATCAAGCTCCACAGCTCGCTCGCGCGCTTCTTCGCCAAGGAGATGTCGCGCGTGGTGCGCTACGGCATGATCAACGGCCTGCCGGGCTTCGTCACGATCGAGCCGGGCGGGGTGCTGCAGACCACCGCGCTGGCGATCGAGGAGGGGCGGATCGTCGGCATCTATGTGATGCGCAATCCGGACAAGCTCGGGCATCTGGGGGCGGTGCATTAGGCTGGGGGCTCGCGCGAGTATCTGATTTCCCGCCGTCATCCCGGCCCTGAGCCGGGATCCCGCTTCTACTTGCGGCGGCGAGATGGCGGGACCCGGGCGCAAGGCCGGGGTGACGAAGAATATGAGTCCTCAACCCAGGGTCACGCCTCAATCGGCAAACCCCGTCTCGATCAGCAAACCCCGTCATCGCCGCGCAGGCGGGGATCCGGGGTAGCGCGGGACAATGATGCTATCAGGTGAGCGCCGCTCCGGAGCGCGCAGGACTCTGCTGCCCGCAACCCGCCCTTGGCCCTGGATCCCCGCCTTCGTGGGGATGACGAAATAAATCAAAGCCTTGATCGGGTTTCACCCTAGGTTGGGGACTCATATTGCATCAACCGTGATTCCCGCTGTTCCCCCTTCGGTCATTCCCGCGAAGGCGGGGATCTGGGCGGAGGATATTGCCCAAGCGGGATAGGCTCCCGGGCCATTCGGCAGCGGCGCCGATCCGGCTGCAAGTGCTTGCCCGACAGCCGTTACCCATCATGTAGCGAGTCAATGATCGGGCTCTGCGCGACGCATCTGATGGTTCGCCAGAAATTATACCCAATATGGCGGAATCCATGTTCGGTTCATGATGGCGTCACAGAGCGGCTTTATTTGTTCACGCAAGCAATTGTAATTACTAATTACTTTAAATTCACGGCGTGAAACTCGGCATCGATCCGACGATCATCTTGAATCGGAGGTTTATTGTGCGCGTTCTGACGACTTATGAACTCGACCTTGTTGCCGGAGGCTTTGGCAGTACCGACGATGCCCAGATCAACGGCGTTGGCGGCCCTCATGGCAATGGTAGTGGTTACGGCGGCGGCGGCGGCGGAGGGGGGGATGCATATAGTTCCGGCTCCTGGGTGCACCTGCCGCCAGCGAGCTATTTCGGCAACTATCCACCGGGCGGCAACGGCACATGGGTATGGCTTCCGAGTGGAGGTGGCGGCGGCGCCGGTGGTAACAGCGGGGCCGGTGGCGAAAGCCAAGGCAATCATATCAGGCTAGGCGGGGACCCGTGCCCCGTTGCGCATGCTGAAGCCTATCAGGCCCTTGCATCCCTGCAGAAGTCGCCGACGGCAGCGGGTCTTCTTGCGAAAGCCAATGCCGCTGGACTGGAAGTTATCTTGAACCGCAATCACCAGGACAGCTACGATCCTGGGCTGGGTTATGGTTTCGTGAGTTGGGATCCCTACAGTGCCGCGTCGGGGCGGAATGAAGATGGATCCTATTGGGTTGAAAGCCCTACGCTCGGCCTGATCCATGAGATTGTCCATTGGTCGGATGCCAGCCTTAGCGCAGCGGGAGTTCATGCCATCGTGAACCAGGTGGCTCGCGAATTGAACGCCAATACCGGTACGCGCTATGGCGCTAATCGCGGCGCGACTTCCGAGGAGGGGAGTGCCTATCTGGTCGCCGATACCGACAGCACGGCCTTCGATCTGGCTACCGTGCGACCAACCTGCGGGACCTAGTCTTTTCTGCATGAGGAATGGGATATGATCGTCTTTGTGCTCGGCGCTCTTGCCATCGCTCCGCCCGGCAATTCGGGTTCGTCCTCCCCGCTGTCGGCCTGTTCTTCCCTGCGGTCGTCTGCGATCGTCGCGGAAATGGGTGGGCTGCCGCAATCGATCCAGGGGCAAGTGAAGCGGATGGTGCCCGATCTTGCTCCTGCCGGCGCAAAATTCCAGAGGGGCGACGTGATCGAGCAGGCCGGCCTGCCGACGCGACGGTTCGTCGGCGCCATGGAGGGCAAATATTCGTGGGTGGTGACCTATGAGCATAGCCAGGGATCGGTGCATCATTTTCATGCGATTACCTTCGGCAGGGCGCCTGCGAGCGATTATGCGCCCGTTCCGCATGGCGTCCTGACGGGGCCGTTGTGCCAGATTGCCGATGCGGCTCTTTCCGGCGCGCTTTCGGCCGATCATCTCTGAGCGGGCAAGGCGGGCTCGGGTGACGATATCGGGGCATCCTGCTTGCAATGTAGGATTTCGTCTGTTTCCCTCACCCGGCCGGATCGCTCCGGCCGCTCTTTGACCGGTTGGGGAAATAGGATCACGCGCGCGCAAGGAAGTTGCGCGATGCGCGCGGTTCGCGGGAAATCAGGGAAAATTGATGGGGAACTCATCCCTCCCCATGGGCGACGTTCGCGACGTTTCGCTCCGCGGCCGGGCGTCTGGCGTTGGATGTCGCGAGGCCATGGATTCCCGCCCGGAACCTCGCTAGTCATCGCGCGTGCCCGTCTTGCATGCCTTCGCCAATCCCGCGCGCTTCCTCAAGATTGCGCGGCCGCTGACGCCGATTCTGTTCTGGCTCGGCGCGGCGCTGGTGGCGTTCGGCTGCTGGGCGGGGCTCGCGCTCACGCCGCCCGATGCGGTGCAGAAGGAGAGCGCGCGCATCCTCTACATCCATGTGCCCAGCGCCTGGCTGGGCATGGGCGGGTGGAGCGGGCTGGCGATCGCGTGCCTGAGCTATCTCGTCTGGCGGCATCCGCTGGCCAGCGTCGCGGCGCGGGCGATCGCCCCGGCGGGCGCGACCTTCGCGGCGCTCTGCCTGCTCACCGGCTCGATCTGGGGGCGCCCGACCTGGGGCACCTGGTGGGAGTGGGACGGGCGGCTGACCAGCATGCTGCTGCTCTTCTTCGTCTATATCGCCTGGATCGCGCTGGACCGCGCCGATGCCGAGCGGGCGGGCGACGGCCGGATGCCGGCGCTGTTCGGCGTGGCCGGCAGCGCGCTGCTGCCGATCGTCCATTATTCGGTGGTCTGGTGGAACACGCTCCACCAGGGCGAGAGCGTGCTGGCGGGGAAGATCCATCCGTCGCTGCTCTGGCCGCTGTTCTTCACGCTGGGCGGCTTCACGCTGGTCTTCGCCGGAGTGGTGCTGATGCGGATGCGCGCGATCCTGGCGGCGCAGAAGGTCGAAGCGCGGTTGCGGCGGATGGCGGCGGCATGAACCATTGGCCGTTCATCACTGCCGCCTATCTGGTGGTGCTGCTCGGCACCGGCGGGCTGGCGGCGTTCAGCTATGCGGCGATGCGCCGCGCCGAGGCGGCGGCCGCGGCGCTGCGGGGCGGCCGCGAATGAAGCCCAAGCATCAGCGGCTGGTCCTCGTGCTGCTCGCGCTGGGCGCGATCCTCGGCGCGTCGGCGCTCGCCATGTCGGCGCTCCGCGACCAGGCGGCGTTCTTCTATGCGCCGGGCGACGTGAAGGGAAAGCCGCTGCCGCTCGACCGGCACGTCCGCCTGGGCGGCATGGTCGAGACAGGCTCGATCCGGCGCGCGGCCGACGGCGTTTCGATCCGCTTCATGGTGACCGACGGCCAGGCGGCGGTGCCGGTCGCGTTCAAGGGCGTGACGCCCGACCTGTTCAAGGAAGGATCGGGCGTGGTGGCGGAGGGGCGGTTCCAGCCGGACGGCAGCTTCGTCGCGGACAATATCCTGGCCAAGCATGACGAGCGCTACATGCCGCCCCAGGCCGCCGGCAACATGCACGAGACGAAGACGCTAGCCAAATGAGGGATGGGCAGTGATCGCCGAAGCCGGTCTCGCCGCGCTATGGCTCGCGACGGGCTTCGCGCTCGTGCAGGTGCTGCTCGCCTGGGGCGCGGCCAAGGGCGCCGGCCAGGGGAGCGCGGGCGCGTCGATGGTGATGACGGCGCTCCGCCGCGTCGCGATCGTCCAGGGGCTGCTGGCGCTTGCCGCCTTCGTGCTGCTGGTCGTGCTGTTCGTCCGGTCGGACATGTCGGTGCTGCTGGTCGTCGAGAACAGCCATTCGATGAAGCCGCTGATCTACAAGATCGCCGGGGCCTGGGGGAATCACGAAGGCTCGATGCTGCTGTGGGTCACCGTGCTGGCGATATCGGGGGCGGGCGTGGCGCTGTTCGAGAAGCGGCTGCCCCAGGGCACGCTCGCCGCGACGCTGGGTGCCCAGGCGGCGATCGCGATCGGCTTCTACGCCTTTCTCGCCTTTGCCTCCAACCCGTTCGTCCGGGTGAGCCCGCCGCCGCTCGACGGGCGCGGGCTCAACCCGCTGCTGCAGGATCCCGGGCTCGCCTTCCACCCGCCGACGCTGTACCTCGGCTATGTCGGCCTGTCGGTGGCGTTCAGCTTCGCGGTCGGCGCCTTGCTGATGCGCGACGTCGGCCCCGCCTTTGCCCGGGCGATGCGGCCCTGGGTGCTGGCGGCCTGGATATTCCTCACCATCGGCATCACCGCCGGCAGCTATTGGGCCTATTACGAGCTTGGCTGGGGCGGCTGGTGGTTCTGGGATCCGGTGGAGAATGCCTCGCTGATGCCCTGGCTGGCGGCGACGGCGCTGCTCCATTCGGTGAGCGTGCTCGCCACCCGCGACGGGCTGCGCGCCTGGACGGTGATGCTCGCGGTGGTCGCCTTCTCGATGTCGATGATCGGCACCTTCCTGGTCCGCTCGGGCATCCTGATCAGCGTCCATGCCTTTGCCGTCGATCCTACCCGGGGCGGCTTCATCCTTGCCCTGCTCGGCCTCTATATCGGCGGGGCGCTGGCGCTGTTCGGCGCGCGGATCGGCACGGTGAAGCAGGGCACCACCTTCGAGCTGGTCAGCCGCGAAGGCGCGCTGGTGCTCAACAACCTGTTGCTCTCGGTGATCCTCGGCGTCGTCTTCATCGGCACGCTCTATCCGCTCGTCGCCCAGGCGGCCGGCGTCCAGCTCTCGATCGGCGCGCCCTTCTTCGAGAAGGCGGCGGTGCCCGTCGCGCTCGCGCTCGTCGCCGCCACGGCGGCGGGGCCGCTGCTCAAATGGCGCCGCGACCAGTGGAACGCGCTGTTCGGCAAGCTGCTCGTGCCTGTCGGCGTGGCCGGCATCGCCTTCGCGCTGGTCTTCGCGCTGGGCGGGGCGCAGTGGCTGCCGGCGCTGGTGCTCGGCCTGGCCGCCGGGCTCGCCGTCGCCAGCGTCATCCCGCTCATCCGCCGCAACCTGCGCCGCACGCCGCTGCACATCTACGGCATGGTCGTCGCGCATCTCGGCATCGCGGTGAGCATCGCCGGCATGGCGGCGGACAGCGCCTTCAAGGTCGAGCGGCTGGCGGCGATCTCGGTGGGGCAGAACGTCACGGTCGGCCCTTATCGCGTGGAACTGATCGAGGTGCGGCCGGCGGTGGGGCCCAACTGGTCCGCGCTCGAGGCGCATCTCAAGGCGACGCGCGCCGGGGGCGCGCCGTTCGACCTGTTCCCGCAGCAGCGCTTCTTCGCCAACCCGCCGACCAACACCAACGAAGCCGCGATCGCGACCGAGCTGGACGGCCAGCTCTATACCGTGATCGGCCAGGGCGACGGCGAAGGGCGCTGGCAGATCCGGGCATGGTGGAAGCCCTTCGTCACGCTGATCTGGGCGGGCGGCGCGATGATCGCGCTGGGCGGGCTGCTCTCGCTGATCGGCCGGGTGCGGCGGGAACGGCGCGACGCGGAGGATGGCGCATGAGGCGGCTGCTGATCTGGGCGCCGCTGGCGCTGTTCGCCCTGGTCTTCGGGCTGGTTGCCGGCGGGCTGATCAAGCCGGCGGACCGGACGATCCGTTCGGCGATGATCGGCAAGCCGCTGCCCGCGCTCGCGATGAAGCCGCTGCTTTCCGACCGGCCCGGCATCGCGAGCGCCGACTTCGCCACCGGCAGGCCGCGACTGCTCAATGTGTTCGCCAGCTGGTGCATTCCCTGCATCGCCGAGGCGCCGCAGCTGCTGAAGCTCAAGCAGGCGGGCGTGGAGATCGACGCGATCGCGATCCGCGACACGCCGGACGCGGTGCGGGCCTTTCTGGCGCGGAACGGCGATCCCTATGCCCGGATCGGCGACGATCCCACCGGCAAGGCCCAGATCGCGCTCGGCTCGTCGGGAGTGCCCGAGACTTTCCTGATCAACGGCCGGGGCGAAATTATCGACCAGCATGTCGGCGACATCCGGGCGGAAGACATTCCCGGGATATTGCGCAAGCTCGAGGCGGCGAAATGAAGCGCGCGGCCCTTATCCTCGCGCTGTTCCTGGCTGGCCCCGCGGCGGCGGACTCGAGCCGGCCGCCGGCGGCGCTGGCCTATTCGCAGCTGCCCGATGCGGCGCAGGAGGCCAGGGCCAGGGCGCTGATGGAGACGCTGCGCTGCCTGGTCTGCCAGGGCCAGTCGATCGCCGACAGCGATGCCGAGATGGCGGGGGACATGCGCGCGCTGGTGCGCGAGCGGATCGCCCGTGGCGAGCGGCCGGCGGCGATCCGCGAATATCTGATCCAGCGCTATGGCGATTACGTCACCTATGATCCGCCGTTCAGCTGGGTGACCGCGCCGCTCTGGATCGCGCCGGTGCTGCTGCTCGCCATCGGGCTGTTGCTGGCGCGGCGCCTGTTCCGCAAGGGAGCGGCGTGATGGGCTGGGGAATGCTCGCCACGGTTGCCGTCGTCGCGGTGCTGGCGCTCGCATTGCTGCGCTATCCGCGCCGGCTGTGGACCGTCCCCGCCACCGCGATCATGCTCGGTGCGGCGGGCTATGCCTGGCAGGGCAGCCCCGGCCTTCCCGGCCATCCCGTCGCGCCGGGCGGGCAGCGGGTCGAGGTGGACCAGGGCCTGATCGACCTGCGCGACGCGATGTTCGGGAAATATGGCACCTATGCCTGGAGCTACGGCAATCTGGCCGACGCCATGCTCCGCCAGGGCGATCGCGAGCGGGCGGTGAAGGTGTGGCAGGGCGCGGTGCGGCAGGTGCCCGAGGACGTCGCGCTGTGGACCGGCTTCGGTTCGGCGCTCGCCGAATATGACGGCAACCAGATATCGCCGGCCGCGCAATTCGCCTTCGACAAGGCGTTCGCGCTGGCCCCCGAGCATCCGGGGCCGCCCTTCTTCTACGGGCTCGCGCTGGTCCGCGCGAACCGTTTTGCCGAAGCCGAGCCCTGGTGGGAGAAGGCGGTGGCGCTCACCCCGGCAAAGGCGAGCTATCGCCAGGCGCTGATGGCGCGGCTGCTCATGCTGGAGGTGTTCCTGCAGGAGCAGGCGCGGCGGGAAGGGCGGCCGATGCCCGGCCCGGCCCGCTAGGACGGCAAGGGCTCGATCCGGGCTCCGGACCGCGCTAGCTGGCCGGCATGAACACCAGTCGGCCCATCCGGATTCGCCGCGCGCATGCCGCGGACGCGGCGCGCCTCGAGGCGATATTCCAATATAGTTTCGAAGGCACCTGGCTGCCGGTTCTGACCCCGGCCGCCGCGGAGAGCTATCGCACCGAGGATCGCGGGGCGCGTTATGTCGAGGCCAGCCTCGCCGCGTTCCGGGTTGCGGAGATCGAGGGTGTCGTCGCCGGCTTCGTGCACTGGCAGGACGATTTCGTCGAAGGCCTCCATGTGCATGGCGACTATCGGCGTCACGGCGTCGGCACGCTGCTGATGGATTGCGCCGAGCGCGCCATGGCGGCGGCGGGCTTTGCCGCGGCGCGCCTCGAAACCGACAGTTTCAACGTCGCCAGCCAGGCATTCTATCTCGGCCGCGGCTATGCCGAGCAGGCCCGCTATCCGGACGAGGAATGGGACAGCGGCTTCACGACCATTCTCTATATCAAGCAGTTCGATCCCGGCCGGGATTGCTTGCCCGAATGAAACGAGCCGGGAAACGACGGTCGTTTCCCGGCTCGCGATCCCGTTCGACGCGCGATCAGCCCGCCCAGGCCTGGTAGGGCAGGTCGAGATCGTCGGCGACTGCCTTGAACGCGATCTTGCCCTTGTAGACGTTGAGGCCGTTGGCGAGGTGCCGGTCGGCCTGCATCGCGCCTTCGGCGCCGAGGTTCGCCAGCTTGAGCACGAACGGCAGCGTCGCGTTGTTGAGCGCGAAGGCCGAGGTGCGGGCGACCGCGCCCGGCATGTTGGCGACGCAATAATGGATCACGCCGTCCACCTCATAGACCGGGTTGTCGTGGGTGGTGGCGTGGCTGGTCTCGAAGCAGCCGCCCTGGTCGATCGCGATGTCGACCAGCACCGAGCCGCGCATCATCGTCTTGAGCATGTCCCTGGTCACCAGCTTCGGCGCCGCCGCGCCCGGCACCAGCACCGCGCCGATCACGACCTGCGAAGTCTTCACCGCCTCGGCGATCGCGGCCTTGCTGGCATAGGCGGTCTTGATCTGGCTGCCGAAATGCATGTCGAGCTCGGCCAGGCGCTCGTTGTTGATGTCGTAGATGGTCACGTCGGCGCGCTGGCCGGTGGCCATCTGCGCCGCGTTGATGCCCGAGACGCCGCCGCCCAGGATCGCGACCTTGCACGGCGCCACGCCCGGCACGCCGCCGAGCAGTTCGCCGCGGCCGCCCTGCTCCTTCTCGAGATAGTGCGACGCGACCTGGATCGACATGCGGCCGGCGACTTCCGACATCGGCTTGAGCAGGGGCAGGGCGCCCGAGTTCGACGTCACTGTCTCATAGGCGATGCAAGTCGCGCCCGAGGCCATCAGGCCCTCGGCCTGGGGCTTGTCGGCGGCCAGGTGGAGATAGGTGAAGAGGATGTGGCGCGGCTCGAGCAGCGCGATCTCCTGGGGCTGCGGCTCCTTGACCTTCACGATCATGTCCGAGCCGGCGAACACCGCGGCGGCATCCGGCGCGATCCTGGCCCCGACCCTGACATAGGCCTCGTCGTCGAAATCGATGCCGGTGCCGGCCTTGGTCTCGACCAGCACCTCATGGCCGGCATGGACCAGCTCGGCGACCGAAGCCGGGGTCAGGCCGACGCGATATTCGTGATTCTTGATTTCCTTGGGAACGCCAATGCGCATGGGAACCTCTCCGTGAATGTGATTGGCGCGGAGAATATAGCATGGCGTGCCGCGAATCCCTGCAAAGATATGACAGGGATAGGCATCGTGCGCATGGAATCGCTGCAACGAACATGGAAATCGGCTATCCATGCAACATGGACAGGATTGATGCAGCTATCCTCAAGTCGCTTGCCGCCGATGCGCGGGCACCGGTGAGCGCCATCGCCACCCAGGTGGGGCTGTCGCAATCGGCCTGTACCCGCCGGATCCAGGCGCTCGAGGCGTCGGGCCATGTCCAGGGCTATGGCGCGCGACTCGGGCACCGCCGGCTCGGCTTCCGGATCACCGCGCTGGTCGACATCACGCTGGGCACCCAGGTGGAGGAGGATCTGGCGCGTTTCGAGGCGGCGGTGGCGCAGATCGACGGCGTGGTGGAATGCGCGCTGGTCTCGGGCGGCCAGGATTATCGCCTGAAGATCCTGGCGCGCGACCTGGACGATTATGAGCGGCTGCACCGCGAGCATCTGGGGCGGCTGCCCGGCGTGGTGACGATCAATTCCAGCTTCGTGCTGCGCGCCATACCGACGCGCAGCGAGGCGGAGGCGCTGTTCGGGGCGGGGCGGTAGGGCGGCTTGCAAGACTGCTCCAGCCGTCTCCCGGGCCCGGTTCCGGGAAGCCTCTCGGGGACCCGCTGTCCCCTTGCGCGTGGCCCCTCGCGTAACGACATTCGTTGATTGCAGATGCTGCGCGTGCTAACCGCCCGCGCACTTTGAAGATCGAGAACGCAGGTCGCATGACCAGGTCCGCTTCCTCTCTGACGCGACACCCGCGCCCGTGAACACCCCTTCCGAGGGAGCCGCCGAGTCGGCTCCGGCACAGATCGACGCGCCCGCCGCGCATGCGCACAGCCATGACGCGACGTGGAAGCTGGCCATCGGCGCGATCGGCATCGTCTTCGGCGATATCGGCACGAGCCCGCTCTACGCCTTTCGCGAGACGTTCGACGGTCATCACAAGCTGGCGCTCGACACGCTGCACATCATGGGCGTGATCAGCCTGATCTTCTGGTCGATGATGGTGGTGGTGACGCTGAAGTACGTCACGATCATCATGCGGGCGGACAACAAGGGCGAGGGCGGCAGCCTGGCGCTGCTGGCGCTGATCTCGCGCAGCAGCGGCAATCCCAAGCGCTGGACGCAGGGGATCGTGCTGCTCGGCGTGTTCGCAACCGCGCTCTTCTATGGCGATTCGATGATCACGCCGGCGGTGTCGGTGCTCTCGGCGGTGGAGGGACTTGCCGTCGCCGCACCGGGATTCGGCAGGCTGGTGCTGCCGATCGCGGTGGTGATCCTGGTGCTGCTCTTCTCGATCCAGCGGACCGGCACCTCGCGGGTCGGCACGCTGTTCGGGCCGATCATGCTCCTCTATTTCCTGACGATCGCGACGCTCGGCACCCTCAGCCTCGTCCAGACGCCGACGATCCTCAACGCGCTGCTGCCGCATCATGCCTTCCTGTTCTTCGCCGAGGATCCGGTGCGGGCATTCCTGGCGCTCGGCTCGGTCGTGCTGGCGGTGACCGGCGCCGAGGCGCTCTATGCCGATATGGGCCATTTCGGGCGCAAGCCCATTCGCATCTCGTGGCTGTGGTTCGTGCTGCCGGCGCTGATCCTCAACTATATGGGGCAGGGCGCGCTGCTGATGCGCGAGGGGCATGCCGCGCTGCGCAGCCCCTTCTACATGCTCGCGCCGGAGGTGCTGCAGTTCCCGCTGGTCATCCTGGCGACGATGGCCGCCGTGATCGCCTCGCAGGCGGTGATCTCGGGCGCCTTCTCGGTCACGCAGCAGGCGATCCAGCTCGGCTTCGTGCCGCGCCTGCGCATCGAGCACACCAGCGCCTCGACGGCCGGCCAGATCTATATTCCGCTCATCAACTGGGCGCTGATGATCATGGTGATCCTGCTGGTGCTGGTGTTCCAGACCTCGTCGAACCTCACCGCGGCCTATGGCATCGCCGTCACCGGCGCGATGTTCATCGACAACTGCCTGCTGGCGGTCGTGCTGTTCGGGCTCTGGAAGTGGAAGAAGCGCTACGCGATCCCGCTGCTCGCGGTGTTCTTCACGGTCGACCTGGCCTATTTCGCCGCGAACCTGACCAAGGTGCCCGATGGCGGCTGGTTCCCGCTGTTCGTGGGCTTCGTGGTGTTCACGCTGCTGACGACCTGGTCGAAGGGGCGCCAGCTGATGATCAACCGGCTGCGCGAGAGCGCGATGCCGATCAAGATCTTCATCACTTCGGCCGCCACCACGGCCACGCGGGTGCCCGGCACCGCGGTGTTCATGACCTCCACGCCCGAGGGCGTGCCGCACGCGCTGCTGCACAACCTCAAGCACAACAAGGTGCTGCACGACCGGGTGATCCTCCTCACCGTGAAGATCAAGGACGTGCCCTATGTCTCCGACGAGAACCGGATGATGATCGAGGATCTGGGCAAGGGCTTCCACCGCATGATCCTGGCCTATGGCTTCATGCAGGAAGCCGATGTTCCCGCGGCGCTGAAGTCGGTCAACGCCTGCGGGGCCGAGTTCAAGATGATGGAGACGAGCTTCTTCCTGGCGCGCCAGACGCTGCTGCCGTCGTCGCGCCCGGGGATGATGATCTGGCGCGAGAAGCTGTTCGCCTGGATGCTGCGCAACGCCGAGAGCGCGATGGAATTCTTCCGCCTGCCCACCAATCGCGTGGTTGAGCTGGGCAGCCAGGTCGAGATTTGACCGAGCGTGCCGCGCCGCTGATCGTCACGGCGCTGCTCGGGCGCCAGGACCAGGCCTGGTTCAATGCGCTGCGCCGCGAGCATTACCCGCCCGAGCGGAACCTGCTCGACGCGCATCTGACGCTGTTCCATCAGCTTCCGCCCTCGGTGGCGGAGGAGCTGAAGCACCGGCTTTCGGTGGAGACCCGCGGCGTGCGCGCGCCGCGGGCGAAGGTGACGGGGCTGATGTCGCTGGGCGGCGGCGTCGCCTATCGAATCGAGGCGCCCGAGCTGATGGCGATTCGCGAGGGGCTCGTCGATGCGTTCGCCGGGCTGCTCACGCCCCAGGATGCCGGCCGCTGGCGCCCGCACGTCACCATCCAGAACAAGGTCCGGCCGGTGCTCGCCAAGGCGGTGCTGGCCGCGCTGGCGCGCGATTTCACGGCCCGGGAAGTGGAAATCGCGGGCCTGGCGAGCTGGCATTATCGCGGCGGACCCTGGGAAATGCACTCGCGTCACATGTTCGCTTGACCTGAGGAGAGGGCGGACCTATTGGGCCCCCTCGCTTCGGCGACAGCCTCTTGGGGCGGAGTAGCTCAGCTGGTTAGAGCAGCGGAATCATAATCCGCGTGTCGGGGGTTCAAGTCCCTCCTCCGCTACCATTCTCGATCTTCGGATATTGCGACTGCCGCGCCGGCCCCGGCGCGCTGCCTCAGTCGGTCCGGGGCAGCGCGTCGAGCTGCGCATGGTAGTTCGCGATCAGGGCCGGATCGGCATCGTCGCGATGCTTGGCGATGAACGCGGCCAGCGCCTGCCGATATTCCGCGATGAAGGCCTTGTTGCCCGGACTGGCCGCGAACTGGGCCGCGGCCTTCTCGACCGGCTTGCGATCCTCCCCGAGCAGATATTCCCTCCCATAGGGCGACAGGTCGCGCATGATGACGAAATTGCGCGGAAACCCCGGAACATATCTGATCGCGAACCTCTCGCCCTTGGGCGGGACCATGATGGCGTTCGTGATGGGATAGATGCTGGCGGACATGGTATCGAATCGCGTCACCACGTCCTTGCCGTCCGCCGTCTTCACCACCGCGTCATAGGCCCAGATATTCTGGTCGTTCAGGGAAGAGCTGGTTTCCTCGGACTGGGTGATCACGGCCGTGCCGTCGACCCCGAATGCCTCGAGGAACAGCGCGTTGAAGATATGCGCGGTGAAGAGGTTGACCTGGCCATAGATGAAGAAGGCCAGGATCAGCCCGTACCAGCCACGGCTCCCGCGCCATTTCGCCAGCAGATGGGCCAGCAACGCCCCCACCAGGACGATCACCGGCCAGGCCCAGAAGGGGTGATGGGTGAGGAAGTATGAAATTGCCGAGAGGATGACCATGGCGGACCTTGGCAGGAGGAGGGGGGCGGTGCCGTATGTCGTGCGGCGGCGCTATGGGGTGCGCGACTTCTCGTAGCGATCGAGCGCTTCCTGATCGGCCTTGAGGACGAGCTCGCACGCGAGCAGCGTCTTGCCGGGCAGCGACGGGCTTTCGCGTGCGACGATCGAGACGATGCCCAGATCGGGCTGGGGCTGCTGTTCCTGGGGCAGGGCCCGGGAATAGCCCTTGGTGGCGGTGCCGAGCAGCGTGGAGCGCTCCTTCGTCAGCCCATAGCGCTCGGCCAGCGTATCGGCCCGCGCGCCTTCGATCAGGACGCCGACCGCCGTGCCCGCGAAGATGACTTCGCTGCTCGCGAAACCGTCCTGCCCGAGCGCGCGCGGCAGCCGGTAGACATAGGCGCCCAGCATCGACGTATCGGGCTTGGCGAGCTTCTCGGCGGCCTCATAGAGCGCCGTGGCCGAGTCGGTCGTATAGGGCGGCTTGCAGAGCGCGGCGTCGTAGAACGGGTCCGCCGATGCCGGCGCGGTGAAAAAGGCTCCCCACAGGATCGGGACGGCGAAAAGGGTGTGAGGCATCGATACTCCCATGCTTGATGCGGGTTTGCGGGCGTCATTTCGGCCAAAGGTCCGGCGCCGCCGGGCAGGCATGTTGTTTCACCTCGAGCCGGACAATGTCGTTGTGCCCGCGCATATCGTCACGGACATAGCCGACCCGGACCCAGGAATCGGCATGGACCAGGCCGCCTCCCGGCTCGACCCGACGATAGCCGAGCCGAACCTCGTCCGCAGCATAGAGGAATTCCTGCCCCGCGACATTCCAGCGCTCGAGGCCGGATTCCGCCTCGCTCGGGTTGGCCAATCCCGGATGGAACTGATCCAGGCACCCCTCGATGCTGGCGAACCGGCCGCTCTGGACCAGCGCTCTCGCGGCGTGGCTGTGCCGGATATCGTGCCAGGTCATCCACACCGCCCCGGTCGTCCAGGCCAATACGATGGGGAGGTAGAACAGGATGTTCCACTGCCGGCGCCAGCAAAAAAACAGCACCACGCCGATCATGCCCAGGCCGATCGCCAGGAAGAGCAGGTCGAAGGCATAGGCCGGGCGGATCAGGTCGGGCCGCCTGGTCAGATCGAAAACGTCCAGAACCCCCATCTCCCCAGCCATGCCCGGCAGCCATCCGGCTCCAGACTATCTGAAATCACAAGATGGCGATCGGTTTCGGGCGGCAGCCGAAAAAAACGGCTCCCGGATGCGGCGCCTATCCCAGTTCCTTCAATGCCTGGATGATCGGCCGGTCGCCCAGGCGCGGCGTGTCGCCAAAGCTGGCGATCGCGCGCTCCAGGGCGCGCGCATGCAGGCCCGGCTCCGCCTCCCGCAGCTCCGCCGCCAGCGCGCGCAGATAGGCAAAGGCAGCCAGGCCATAGGTTTCCGGAGCGTGCGACATGGGTGATTTCCATCGGATAGGGGTAAGGGGGATCGGTAATGCCGGTGCGGGATATTGTCGAAGCCCGTCGCGACGGGCGGGACTAGGCTTCGGCATGGGATTCCCTCTGCCATGCACGCAGGCCGCGCAACGCAGCGAGGTGCATCGCGCGGCCGATCTCCACCACCCGTTCGCGCCACGCAATGTCCGCCGGATCATAGGCCGCGCGCAATCTCGCACGCAGCATCGAACGCAGATCGGCGTCTCCCGGCTCGGCCCCCATGCGTAGCCACCGGTCGATCATCACGGCTTCGAATGCCTGAAAATTGGAGACGGTGCCGATCTCGATCGGCGCGCCGGCGATTTCGATATGGGGCGCCAGCCGGCGCAGGCCCGGCAGCAACAGCCCGGACCAGTCCGGCGTCTCGCCCGAGTCGAAGGCCTCGTCCTCGCCTTGCAGGCCCTGATCGGCCCACCAGCGCGCCATCCGGTTTCGCGGCGCCGTGCCGGGCGCATCGAGCGCGACGACCAGCGGCCGGCCATAGTCGCCGAAGCCGGTATGCCATTCGAGATACGCCATGCGGCGAGAGGCGGAGAGTTCGCTCTCGACAATCCCCGCGAATGCCGCATGCGATGGTGTTGGCCGGACGCCGCCAAAGCCGATGCCGTTCGGATGGCCATATTGCCCGCCGGTAAAGGCCGTCAGCGCCGCCGCCGCGCCCAATTCTTCGGTCAGCGACTGGAACAATGCCCCGACCCGGCTCGACAGGCCGTCATCCCAGCGATCGGGGCAGATGGTGTCGTGCACGCGGGCATAATGGGGGTTGGATCGCGGCGGCGCATCGAAATCGCAGAAGTTGCGGGAGAGATCGACATTGTCGGCATCGGTCCGGTGGCCATGCGAAACGCCCCAGGGATTGAGCGCGTGGATCATCACCACGTTGCAATCCTCCCCCAGATCGCGTGGATCGAGCGCGGCGGCGAAGGCACGCTGCGCGGCGGACCCGGCATGGCCTTCCGCCCCGTGCACGCCCGAGATCGACAGCAGGGTCGCCGGCGCGCCGGCCGGCCCGATGACCGCCCAGTCGATCGTCAGCGCTTCGCCCTGGGCGCCGGTTCCGGGGAGGGGCGCGGACTCGAGCCGCCCGCCCAGTCTCTTCACGGCCGCGCGGAAGGCGCGCCGCGCTTCCTCATAGCTTTCGGCGAACAGGGCCATGGCTCAGCGCGCCGCCGCGGATCGATCGGCGGCGAACAGCGGCACGGTGAACAGGAAGCTCACCAGGTACAGGCCGGCCGCGAGGAAGCCGATCATATGCGCGCCATGACCTGCCAGGGTCGCACCGATCGCCGGCCCGATCGCGGAGCCCAGCGCGAGGAGGGCGGCGCCCATGCTGCTCCAGCGGCCGCTGCGGTCGAGCCGGGCCAGTGCGCCCAGGAGGAAGGGCAGGCCGAAGAACCAGGCGGTCTTGACGATGATCGCGCCCGCCACATAGGCGGCCATCAGCGGCATGGCGAGCAGCGACGCCGAGGCGATCAGGCCGGCAAAGGCCAGCGCATTGGGGCCGCTCCGGCCGAAGCGCTGCCCGGCCGCCATCGACAGCAGGGCGCCCGCGATCGCGCCGAGCACCGAAATGCCGAGCAGCACGCCCACCTGGCTGCGATCGAAGCCGACTGCCAGCCCCATCCGCTCCTGGAACGACCACAAGGTGGTATGGCCGGCATAGAGGCAGAGCAGCGCCAGCGCGCCGCAAGTGGCCGGGGCGTTGATCGCCAGGCCATGCCGGACGCTGCTCGCATGCGTCTCCTGCGCTGAACGAGGCGGTGGCGGGATCAATCGCGCGCAGGCGAGGCCGATCGCGGCGACGATCGCGAGTATCGCGACGATGCCCGCCAGGCCGAACGTCTGGGCGATCCACCCCGACAGGGCGAGCAGCAGCGCGGCATAGGCCAGGTTGACGAAGGTGGCGATCGCCCAGACCCGTTGCGGATCGGCCCGCCCGGCATAGGCGGCGAACACGGTCGATGCGGTGAAGCCCATCGCCAGGCCAAAGGCGGCGCGGATCGCCAGCAATGGCACGAAGCCGCCTGCCCTGGCGGTCAACAGGCTGGCGACGATCATGACCGCGAGACCGATCGCGGCGAGCATCGGGCGCCGCGCGCGGTGCAGCACGAGGTAGAAGAGCAGCAGCCCCAGCGCATAGGCGCCGTTCTCGGCGGCCAGCGCCAGGCTCGCCTGCGGGGCCGTGAGGCGCAACTCGTCGATATAGAGGCCCAGCATCACCGGGCTCAGCGTGGCGCTGGTCATCGCGCCGGTTCCGATGACGATCAGTGCGGCCAGGCTGGTCCGCGATTCCCCGGGCGCATCAGGCTGCATGGGTGATCGCCTGCGGCGTGGTGAAGGCGGCGAGCCCGGCGAGCCCGCCCTCGACTCCGAAGCCGGATTGCTTGCGCGGCTCGAATGGCGTGCCGAGCGCCATGCCCGGCCGTGACCCGGCGGTGGCGATCACGTCCATCGATCCGACCCGCAGGCCGGCGGCGATCCGCTCGGCCGCATCCCGGTCCGCGCCCCAGATGGTCGCCGCAAGGCCATAGGGTCCATCGTCCGCGAGGCGGATCGCGTCGTCCAGATCGGCATATTCCTGCACCGTCAGCAGCGGGCCGAATATCTCCTGCTGGACCAGCGGGCTGTCCTGTGGCGGGCCGAGCGCCAGTTCGGGCGCGGCATGGAAACCTTTCGCCGGCAAGCCGTCGGGCACGGCCGATAGCGGCACCACCAGCGCGGTCCGGCGCGCAATCTCGCGAAAGCCCTGGACGGTTTCATATTGCTTGCGGCTGGCGAGCGGCCCCAGCCTCGTCGCCGGATCGCGGGGGTCGCCGACGGGCCAGCCGGCGGCTGCGGCGCGCAGCCCCTCCACCGCCGCTTCCAGGCCGCCCCTGGGCACCAGCAGCCGGGTTCGGGCCGAACACCATTGGCCGGTGTTCCAGAAGGCGGCGGCGAAGACGCCGGGCCAGATCTCGGGCTGGCCGATCATGTCGGGCAGCACCAGCTGGGGCGACTTGCCGCCACACTCCATCGTCAGCGGTTTGAGCGAGCGCGACGCCGATGCCCGGATGATCGCCTGGCCGGTCGATGTCGAACCGGTGAAGGCGATCATGTCGACACCGGGATGTGCCGCGAGCGTCGCGCCGGTCGTGTGTCCGGCACCCGGCACCACGTTGAACACGCCGGGCGGCAGGCCCGCCTCGCTCGCCAGCCGGGCGAGCAGGACGGCGGATCGCGGCGACAGTTCCGATGGCTTCAGGACGAGCGTGTTGCCGGCGGCCAGGATCGGGACCGCGCGGATCAGCACATTGGCAGTGGGAAAGTTCCACGGGGTGATCGCTCCGACCACGCCGCGCGGCCGCCGGACGGCACCCTCGGCAGGTTCCTCGAGCGCCGGGATCATGCCGGCATAATGGCCGATCAGCAGCGGCCCCTGCGCGATCAAAGTCCTTGCATCGGCCACCGGACGGCCGACTTCCCGGGTTTCCAGCCAGGCGAGCTGCTCGACTTCCCCGGCAATGCGCGCGGCCCAGGCCAGCAGCAGCGCGGCGCGCTCGGCGCCGTCGATCCGGCCCCAATCCTCCCGCAACGCCGCGCGTGCCGCGACCACCGCCGCTTCGACCGCCGGTGCGCCGCCATCGCTGAAGTCCCCCGACACCGCACCGGTCGTCGGATCGATGCTGACGATCGGATTCCCGCCAAATGCCCGGGCCTCGCCCCGGATCCAGGCGTGACCCAGCGCTTGCGGCAGGGGCGCGTCCCATGCCGGGATATTCCGGGCGGCCGGAGAATTCATGAAGAGGTTCCGATCAGGTCTGCGGCCTTGTCGCCGATCATCATGGCGGCGGCCTGGGTGTTTCCGCTGATATGGCGGGGCATGATGGAGGCATCGGCGACAAAGAGCCCCTCGACGCCGCGAACCTTGAGCGCCGGATCGACCACCGAGCCGACGTCCGAGCCCATCCGGCAGGTGCCGACCGGATGATAGAGCGGCGTCGCGAGGCCGCGGATCTGGCGCTCGGCCTCGGCCTCGTCGGCACGCAGGTCCGGCCAGCCGATCCGCTCCTCGACATAGCCGCGAAATGCCGGCGCATCGACGATCCGGCTGCACAGCGCCACGCCGCGACGCAGCGTCGCGACGTCTTCGGGCGCGTCGAGCAGCTGGGGAAAGATCAGCGGTGCGGCGCTCGGGTCACTGCTTGCCAGGTCGATCCGGCCCTTGCTCCGGGGATGGTTCACGCTGGCGACGACGCTGACCATCGGAAACGGCGCCAGCTTCCGCTCGGAGTCGCGACCGAAAGGAGTGAGGTGGATCTGGATGTCCGGCGACGACAGCCCCGCCTGGGTCCGCGCGAAGCCGACCGCCTGTGCGGTCGGTGCGGCGGCGGGGCCTTTCCCCGCCAGCCAGAGCAGCAGCGCGCGTGCCATTCCGGCCAGGTTGGCCTGCTGGTTGAGGGTGGGCACCGAGACCTTGAGGCCCATCCAGATGCCGGCATGCTCCATCAGGTTGCGGCCGACTTCGGGCGCGTCGACAAGTACCGGAATGCCGAGTTCGCGCAGCCGGGCGGCCGGGCCGATTCCCGAAAGCATCAGCAGCTGCGGCGTATGGACCGCGCCGCCGGACAGGATGACCGCCTTGCGCGCGAAGACCGCGCGGACCACGCCGTCCTGTTCGAACTCCACGCCGATCGCCCGGCCGTTCTCGAAGATCACCCGGCGCGCGCGTGCCCCTTCCAGCATCCTGGCGCTGCCGCTGGAAATCGCGGGTTTCAGGAAGGCGGTGTAACTGTCGTGGCGGCGGCCCCTCCTGGCCGAGCTCTGCACATGGCCGATGCCGTCCTGCCGCTCGCCATTGATGTCGGGATTGAATGCCAGGCCTGCCTGGCCGGCCGCTTCGATGAAGCGCGGCGTCAGTGCATGGACATAGGGCAGGGGAGACACGTGCAGCGGCCCGGTGGCGCCGCGAACCTGGGATTCGGCATCATCGACGGTTTCGATGCGCCGGAAATAGGGAAGCAGGTCACGATAGCCCCAGCCTGGCGCGCCGAGATCGCGCCAGGCGTCGAAATCCTCGGGCGCGCCGCGGACGAAGATCATCCCGTTGATCCGCGTGCTGCCGCCCGGGCCAAGCCCGCGGGGCCAGTCCTCGATCCGGCCGAGGCGGCTGGGATCCGGCTGGGAGACCAGCTTCCAGTCATAAAGCGGGTGGCCGTTGGTATGGATCGTTGCGGCCGGTATCGCCTCGATCCGCAATCGGCCGGCGCGCCCGGCCTCCAGCACCGCGATCCTGGTTCCGGGTGCTTTCGCCAGTCGCCCGGCCACGGCGCAACCGCCAGCGCCGGCGCCGACCACGACATAGTCGAAATCCCCCGTCATGCGGCTTCGCGACCCGCACGGAGCTTGAGGTCGACCAGCTTGAGGAAGAAGCTGGCGCCGATCGGCAGCAGCCGGTCCTCGAAGTCATAGTCCGGGCTGTGGAGCATCGGCGTGTCCTTGGTGACGCCGGTGCCGAGCAGCACATAGGCGCCGGGCAGGCGCTCCAGCATATAGGCGAAATCCTCCGAGCCGGTGACCGGCGGCATGTCGCGGATCACCGCCGCATGACCCAGCATCTCGCCCAGTGCGGCCGCGGCGATCCCGGCCTCGCCGGCATGGTTGACGGTTGGCGGGAACAGGATCTCGAAGCGCATGTCGCAGGCCACGTCGTGCGCCCGATCCATGCCGGCGCAGCAGCGGCGGAGTTCCGTCTCCAGCGCCCGCATCGTCGCTCCGTCGAACGCGCGCGCGGTTCCCGTCAGGGTCACGGCATCCGGGACGACGTTGAACGCATCCCCGCCATTGATCGAGCCGACCGTGATCACCGCCATGCCGCTCGCCGGGATCCGCCGCGCCGGTATCGCCTCGATCAGCGGCACGAGCGCCGCCGCCGCCGATATCGGGCTGGCCGTGAGATGCGGTGTCGCCGCATGGCCGCCCCGTCCGCGCACCTCCACCACGAAGCGCGCGGCGCCGGCACAGGCCGGCCCGGCATGCACCGCCGCCGTGCCGAGCGGCAGCGGCGGCGCATTGTGCAGCGCGAACACCGCGTCGCAGGGAAAGCGCTCGAACAGGCCCGCGTCGATCATCGCCCGTGCGCCGCCCAGGCCTTCCTCCGCCGGCTGGAAGATCAGATTGACCGTTCCGGCGAAATCGCGCCGTCCGGCCAGGATCCGCGCCGCCCCGAGCAGCATGGCGGTGTGGCCGTCATGTCCGCAGGCATGCATCAGGCCGGGCCGGGCCGAACGATGCGCCGCCTGGCCCCGCTCTTCGATCGGCAGCGCGTCCATGTCGGCGCGCAGCCCGATGCTCGGCACGGCGGCGTCCGGAGCGGACTCCCGGCCTCGGATGACCCCTACCACGCCGGTGCCCCCCAGTCCGACATGGGTTTCGATGCCCCAGGCGCGCAGCCGGTCGGCGACGAAGGCGGCGGTCTCCACTTCCTCGAAGCCCAGTTCCGGATGCTGATGAAAGTGCCGCCGCCAGGCCGTCATGTCGGCCACCAGCGGGGCGATCTCTCGATCCAGGGTCATGGCCGGGTTCATGATGGCTCCAATCGTCGAGCCTCCCCTCGTGGGAAGGATCGGCATGACCCTAGGCCCTAATGGAGGCGGCGTGCTTATGGCGGCGGCGGGCGGATTATGCCGGGCGCACTATTTATGCGGCGCTGCCCCGCGCGACCGATGGGCTCATTCCGAAATAGGCCTTGTAGGCGAGCGAGAAGTTGCTGAGATGGCCATAGCCGCAGCGCTCCGCGATCTCGCTGATCGACAGCGCGTCCTCGCCAAGCAGGGCGCGGGCGCTTTCCATCCGTTCCTTCTGCAGCGCCTGGCCGATCGTCTCGCCATAGAAGGCGCGGAACATGGTGTTCAGCCGGGTCCGGTTGGTGCCGACGGCCCTGGCCAGCTCCGCGACGCCGAGCGGGCGATCGAGATGCTCGGCGATGATCGCGCGAACCTGCTGCACGCGGCGGACCTCGCGCTCGGTGAGGCCGTGATGGTCGGAACGGTTGAACTGGCTGATGAAGAAATCGAGCAGCAGGCAAGTCAATTCGTCGATCTTGGCGCGCTTGAACCGTTCCTGCGTCCAGGGTGAGCGGCGGGCGTCGAGGATCTCGGCGGCGCAGAGCGCGGCGGCGCGCGGCAGCTGGTAGCGCCGGAACAGGAGGCGCTGGGCCAGGAACTCGCTGGCTGCCCGCACTTCCCGGGCCTCATCCTCGAAACCGGCGATCCGGCCATCGCCGAGGCGCGGCAGGAACAGCGTCACCGAACGTTCCTCGGTATCGTCGAGGATGATCTGCCGCTTGACCACGCCCATGGGCTGGTGCGCGATCACCAGGCATTCCCCGGCGATTTCCGAGGCCGGCGCGTCGTTGAACTGATACTGGCCGGCGCCGGTCAGCTGCACCTTGAACGTGAGCCGGCCGTCGCCCACGAGCTGTTCGTCGATCCGGCCGCGGGAGCGGCCATCGATCACCACGCCACTGATCTCATCGTCGCGGAGGAATTGTTCGAAGCGGCCACTCACATAGTGCGGAACGTTTCCCGGCGGTTGTGCTCCTTGCAGCTCTATGGTCGCCATGGTCTTGCCTCGATCGGCGGCATGCCGGTGGCAAGCTTCGCACGGAAGCCGGTTCCTGCCAAATCGGACCAATCCTGCAGGCGGCGTGGCGCTTCGGGTTCGATTTTCTGCGCGCGCCATAAGCAATCCGGGCTCGCGCATAACAACGTCTCGTCAAAAGGCGTGAAGAGTGGCCGGGTTGATTTCCCATGGAGACGCCGCGACCCCCAACAAGGCGCGGCGCGCAGGGCAGGGGACGCCCGGTTGGGAGGGAGGGTAGGACATATGCGACATCATCTCCACGGCACCGCCTGGACGGCACTGGCGCTCGCGACGATCGGCAGCACCGTTCCGCTGGCATCGGCCCGGGCGCAGGCACAGCTGCCGGAACCGCCCAGGCCGCAGGAAGAGGGCGCCGCGTCGCCCGATGAGATCGTGGTCACCGCCCGCAAACGCAACGAACGCCTGCAGGATGCGCCGCTCTCGGTGAATGCCCTTTCGGCGGCCGAACTGCGCCAGGGCAATGTCCGTGATTTCAAGGACGTGCTGCGCAAGGTGCCCGGCGTCTCCTTCTCGGGCGCCGAGCTGGGCCAGAGCCGGTACAGCATCCGCGGCGTCAGCACGACCTCGCCCAGCCCCACCGTCGGCATCTATCTCGACGACATATCGCTGCTCGGCGCGACCAATGCCTTCAGCGGCGCAGCCGACCCCGTGTTCTTCGATTTCGGCCGGGTGGAGATTCTCAAGGGGCCGCAGGGGACGCTCTATGGCGGCAGCGCGATGGGTGGCGCGATCAAATATGTCAGCCGTGCGCCGGAACCGGGCAACACCACGCTGGACACCGCGACGGGCATTTCCAGCACCGCGCATGGCGGCATCTCCTATCAGGGCGAGGCGGTGCTCAACCTGCCATTGTCCGACCGGCTCGTGCTGCGCGCCGGAGCCCTGTATCGCGACAATGCCGGCTATATCGACAATGTGGCGAACGGAGCCGCGGTCGATGTGCGGACCAGCACGACGGCGCCACCCGCCGCGCTGATGCCGCTCGTGCGCCCCTCGTTGAGTACGCTGACCGACAGGAACCAGAATTCAGACCATGTGCTGGCGGTGAAGGCGGCGCTGCTCTGGCAGCCCGATTCGTCGCTGGACATCACGCCTTCATTGTTCCGCCAGGCCTATCGGCAGAAGAATAGCGGCGTCTTCTGGACCAATCTTCCCGATCTGCGGAGCTCGTTCCGCCTTGCGCAGCCTACCGACGACGACCTTGGCGTCTACTCGCTGAACATGGTCAAGCATCTGGGCGGCGTCGATATCACTTCGCTCACTGCCTATGTCGACCGATCGGTCCGTTTCGACCGGGACTATTCCTTCTACATCGCGACGCTGGTTCCGGCGCTGTACGGCGTCAACTCGCCCAACGCGTCGAACAGCAGCACCAGGACGTTCAGCCAGGAACTGCGGGCCGCGTCGGCCAATTCCGCGGCGCGGCTGCGCTGGACGGCCGGCCTCTATTATGCGCGGCAGCGCGACGAGCTCGACCAGACCGTCAATTCGATCGGAGTGGGGGCGCTGCTGGGGACCGGCACGGACAAGGTCTATCACGGCAATACGGTGAGCGGGCTGACCCAGTTCGCGGCCTTTGCCGATCTCACCTTCGAGATCCTTCCCGGCCTGGATGCCACTGCCGCGCTGCGCTATTTCAACCTCAGGCAGGCGATCGACACGCGCGGCGACGGCGTGCTGAACGGCGGCGATACCCATGGGACGGCCAGCACGCGCGAGAGCGGCGTCAATCCGAAGTTCGGGCTCTCCTATCGCGCCGGCCGCGACAACCTGCTCTATGCCAGCGCAGCCAAGGGCTTTCGTCCCGGCGGGGGCAACCCGTTCGCGGTGGCGCCGGGCCAATGCCAGGCCGATCTCGCCAGTCTCGGCCTGTCCGCGGTGCCCGTCGGCTTCCGTTCGGATTCGCTGTGGACCTATGAGGTCGGCAGCAAGAACCAGTTCCTCGATCGCCGCCTGACCCTGAACGGCGCGGCTTTCTATACCGATTGGAAGAACATCCAGCAGAACGTCTTCCTGCCGGGATGCGGCTTCTCGTTCAGCGGCAATGTCGGCGGCGCGGAGATCAAGGGCGCGGAACTGGGCGCCCAGTTCGCGACGGGCGGCCTGACGCTCGGCGCCGCCGCAAGCTATACCAATGCCAGAATATCCAGGAGCGCCCCCGGCGTTTCGGCCAGGGTGGGGCAGCCGGTCCTCGATACGCCGAAATGGATCGCCAATGCCAACATGGCCTATCGCGTCGCGCTCGGCGGCGGGGTCACCGCGACGGCACGGGCCGATTATCAGTATCGCAGCTCGAGCCTGAGAGTGTTCGAGGACAGCTTTACCGTCGGCACTCCGGCCGGCCCGGTCGCCGCCACCAACTTCACTCGGCGGCAAAGAGCCTATGATGTCGTCAATCTGGGCCTGCTGATCGATACCGGCGCATGGCAGGTCGATCTGTTCGTCAACAACCTGCTCGATAAGGCGCCGCTGCTCGACCACAATGTCGTCAGCGGGATCGAGGCCGCCATCACCCTGCGGCCAAGGACGATCGGGCTGGGCGTGCGCCGGCAATTCTAGATGCGGCGGAGGCTGTTCTTGAAGCGGGCGGCGCTGCTCGCCCTGGGCGGGTGCGGGGCGATCATTCTGCCGGGGTTGCTGGGAATCGGGCCGGTCGCGACCATCATCGCGACTTTCGGGTCGCCGCCGCGGCCCTTCGATGCGGCGCGCGTGCCACCCGGGCCCGATTATGCGCGGGCCGATGCCTGGCTGGCGTTTCCGGGGCGCAACGGGCTGGAGCGCTCGACGCCGCCGGGCATGGCTGCCGTCGAAGAGGCCGGGGCGCCGGCCGATGTCTTCTTCATCCACCCGACGACCTATCAGCAGAGCGATGTCTGGAACGTCGCCTATGGCGTCTCGTCCGAATTCGATCCCGCCGTCCTTCTCGGCCAGGCCAGCGCGTTCAACGGTTGCTGCCGCATCTTCGCGCCACAATATCGCCAGGCCTCGCTGCGTGCGCTGGAGAAGAGCCGCCCGGCGGTGGCGCTCGCCTATGCCGATGTCGCGCGGGCCTTTCGCCATTTCATCGCGCATGAGAATCGCGGGCGGCCATTCCTGATCGCCGCGCACAGCCAGGGCGCGATGCACGCGGTCCGCCTGCTTCAGGCGGAGATACTCGGCACGCCGCACCAGGCCAGGCTGGTCGCCGCCTATGTGATCGGGGCCTATGCGCCATCGGATTTCGGAACGATCGGCCTGCCGGTCTGCGACGATGCCCGCCAAACCGGTTGCATCCTCTCCTGGAACACCAGCCAGACCGGGCGGACCGGCGCGTTTCGCCTGGTGCGCGACAAGAGCTATTGGTGGCGCGGCCGCGAGAAGGACAAGGGCCAGCCGCCGGCGATCTGCGTCAATCCATTGACCTGGCGTCGCGAGGGAGCCGCGCCCGCCGCCGCGAATCCCGGCAGCCTGCCCTTCCCCCAGGGGCGGGCCGACGCGCCGGGCAGGACCCTGGCGACGCTGACGCCGCATCTCACCGGGGCCGTGTGCGAGGCGGGATTGCTCAATGTCGACATCCCATGGTCCGCCCCGCGCGGTTTCCAGGATGTCCTGAGCGTTCTCTTCGGCAGCTATCACCTCGGTGACTATGGCATCTTCTATGCGGCGATCCGGCGCAATGCCATGGAACGCGTCGACGCCTGGAGAGCGGCGCACCGGGATCGGGCCGCCACAGGCTAGGTTGGGAACCCAAACAAGTACTTGATTTTCTACCGTCACCCCGGCCTTGAGCCGGGATCCCGCTTCTTCCTGTGCTGGCGAGACAGCGGGACCCCGGCTCAAGGCCGGGGTGACGAAGGAGGAATATGAGTCCCCAACCTAGGGGGCGAGCGCCTCTGCCGGGCGGCTAGCCGGGCTTGGGAGGGGGATAGGCTTGCTGTTGTCCACAGCCATTGCGGACGGCGCCACACTACCCATGTTGCCTCGACCCGCGCCGAGCCCCTAGATGCGGGGCTCAGCCATTTCGGAAACCATGATGACCGCCACCCATTCGACTCGCATGCTGATCCTCGGTTCCGGCCCGGCCGGCCTGACCGCCGCCATCTATGGCGCGCGCGCCGGCCTGTCGCCGATCGTGGTGCAGGGCATCCAGCCGGGCGGCCAGCTGATGACCACCACCGATGTCGAGAATTATCCCGGCTTCCGCGACGTGATCCAGGGCCCGTGGCTGATGCAGGAGATGCAGGCCCAGGCCGAGCATGTCGGCGCGCAGATGATGTGGGACACGATCGTCGAGGTCGACGTCTCGCAGCGCCCGTTCCGCATGGTGGGCGACAGCGGCACCGTCTATCTGGGCGATGTGCTGGTGATCGCCACCGGCGCCCAGGCCAAGTGGCTGGGCCTCGATTCGGAGCGGCTGCTCCAGGGCAAGGGCGTGAGCGCCTGCGCCACCTGCGACGGCTTCTTCTTCCGCGGCAAGAAGGTCGCGGTGATCGGCGGCGGCAACACCGCGGTGGAAGAGGCGCTCTACCTCACCAATCACAGCCATGACGTGACGGTGATCCACCGCCGCGATTCGTTCCGCGCCGAGAAGATCCTGCAGCAGCGCCTGTTCGCCAACGACCGCATCAGCGTGCTGTGGAACAAGAAGGTCGAGCGCTTCATCGCCGGCGGCCAGCCCGAAGGGCTGGTGGGGATCGAGCTGAAGGACATGGAGACCGGGGAGCTCTCGCAGATCGAAGTCGATGGCGGCTTCGTCGCCATCGGGCACCATCCGGCGACCGAGCTGTTCCGCGGCCATATCGACCTTGACGACGATGGCTATATCCGGGTCGAGACCGGCACGACCAAGACCAGCGTGCCCGGCGTGTTCGCCTGTGGCGACGTGATGGACAAGCAATATCGCCAGGCGGTCACCGCCGCCGGCACCGGCTGCATGGCGGCGCTCGACGCGGAGCGCTTCCTGGCCGAGGCGGATTTCGAGACGGTGGTTCAGCACGCGGCGGAGTGAGGGGTGCCGTCATCCCCGCGAAGGCGGGGATCCAGGGTAGTAAGGGACGATCGAAGCAATCACGCGGGTGCGTGCCGGAAACGGCAAGGCGAGCCGCGCCGTCCTTGCCCTTGGCCCTGGATCCCCGCCTTCGCGGGGATGACGGGTGAAGGGAGCGGTTGAAGGGATAGCGGGGATGGTGCTGGAGAATATGAGTCCCCAACCTAGGTTGAGAACCCAAACAAGTACTTGATTTTCTACCGTCATCCCGGCCTTGAGCCGGGATCCCGCTTCTTCTTGCGCTGGCGAGACAGCGGGACCCCGGCTCAGGGCCGGGGTGACGAAGGAGGAATATGAGTCCTCAACCTAGTCGCCCGAGATTCCGGCCTT
>JAFOMG010000005.1 GCA_017418975.1 Sphingomonas sp. | reverse complement strand
GCCCCCGCCGGGCCCGGCGAGCAGGCCGGTGAGCATGTCGCCGTTCACCAGGCCGTTCGCCACATAGGACAGCACCGGATCGGCATTGCCATAGATGCGGCTCAGGTCGTTCGCCTGGATGACCAGCGGACGCGGCGTCACCGCCAGGTCGGCGCCGGTGAAGCCGATCACATGATAATTGGCCGAGGCTGCCAGCGTCCCCAGCCCGATCGCGTAGTTCCCCACGTTCGAGCGCGCGTCCGCCGAAGTGGCGAGCGCACCCGTCAGCGTGTCGCCATTCACCAGCCCCAAACCGCCCACGCTGTAGGACAGCGCCGGGTTCGCATCACCATAAACGCGCGCGAGAGTGTCGGCCGCGATGGTGATCACGCGCGGAGTGATGTTCAGCGTGCTGCCGGTATAGCTGATCGCATAATTGGCCCCGGCAATCGTGCCCAGGGTGATCGCATAGCCGCCCACCCCGGAGCGGACATCCGCCCCCGTCGCCAGGGCACCGCTCAGCGCGTCGCCATTCACCAGACCCAAACCGCCAACCGTATAGCTCAGAACCGGGTTAGCCTCGCCATAGATGCGCTGGCGGGCATCGGCGATCACCGTGATCGGACGCGGTGCGACCGTGAGCGTGCCGCCGGTGAAGTCGATGGCATAGTTGCCCGCCGCCGCCAGCGTGCCGAGCGTGATCGCATAGCTGCCCACGCCCGAGCCGATCGTCGCGCCGGTCGAAAGCGCGCCGCTCAGCAGGTCGCCATTGGGCAGGGATCCACCGGTGATGGTATAGGTGAGCGCCGGGTTCGCCTCGCCATAATAGCGGGTCATCGGATCCGCGACGATGCTGATCGCGCGCGGCATGACCGTCACGGTGCCCGACATCACGCTGAGCTGGTAGTTGGGCGAAGCGGCCAGCGAGCCGAGCGTCACGCCGTAGCTGCCCACCGAAGCGCCGGCACCGGGCCCCGCGAGCGCGCCGGTGACGACATCACCGTTGAGCAACCCGACCACCGAATAGCCGATCGCGGGATTGGCATCGCCATAGCTGCGGCTCACGTCATGGGCGTAGATCAGCACCGGGCGCGGCAGGATGCTGAGGTTCGCGCCGACATAGTTGAGCAGATAGTTGGACGAGACCGCCAGCGAGCCTTGCGTGATCGCATAATTGCCGACGTTCGAGCCGCTCGTCGCCGCGGTCGCCAGCATGCCGCTGATCGTGTCGCCGTTCACCAGCGTGCCGGCGAGCGTGTAGGTCAGCTCGGGATTGGCGCCGCCATATACGCGCGACTTGGGGTCCACGATGACGCTGATCAGGCGCGGCGTCACCACCAGCGTACTGCCGGTGAAGCCGAAGCTGTAGTTCGACGAGGCGGCAAGCGTGCCCTGTCCGATCGCATAGCTGCCGACGCCGGATCCGGTCGTGGCGGCGGTGGCGAGCGCGCCGGAGAGCGTGTCGCCATTCGCCAGCCCCATGCCGCCGACCGTATAGCTGAGCAGCGGGTTCGCATCGCCATAGGCTCGGCTGAGCGAATCCGCAGTTACCTGGATCACGCGCGGAGTCACCGTCAACGCCGCATCGGTATAGCCGGTCACCACATAGTTCGCGGAAGCCGCGAGCGTACCCTGCCCGATGCGATAGCTGCCGACGTTCGACGCCGCCGTCGCATTGCCGGCCAGCGCGCCGGTCAGGGTGTCGCCATTGACCAGGCCCATGCCGCCCACGCTGTAGGTGAATACCGGGTCGGCATCGCCATAGACGCGGGTGGCAGCATTGGCGGCGATGCTGATCGCCCGCGGCGTGACGCTCAGCGTGCCGCCGATGAAGTTGATCACGTAGCTCGCATTGGCAAGCGTGCCCTGGGTGATGGCATAGCCGCCAACGCCGGAGCCTTGGGCAGCGCTGGTCGCAAGGCCCCCGGCAAGCGTGTCGCCATTCACCAGCCCGCCGCCGCCGACGAGATAGGTCAGGCCGGGATTGGCCTCGCCATAGACACGGGTGACGGAGTTGGCGAAGACGTCGATCGCGCGCCGGTTGACCGTCAGCGTGGCGCTGCTGGTCCGCAGCTCATAGCCTTCCGGCACGATCAGGGCGGAGGTGTCCACGGTGATCGCATAGTTGCCGACCCCCGCGGTCCCGGCGGCGCCGGCCGAGCTGATCGACACGGTTCCGGACAGCCCATCACCGAGGAACGCGCCGGCGACGCCGCTCTGCAAGGGCGAGATATAATAGGAGAGGCCGGCGCTGTCGCCATAGCTCTTGATGCTGTTGTAGGGCAGCACCTCCAGCGCCGGCCGATAGGCGAAGACATAGTGGTTGCCGCTGACCGCGGGCATCATGTCGGTCGTGGTGTTCCAGACCGCGCGGTTCATGCTGTCGAGGCCGCCGAAATCATTTCCGGCCGGCGATGCCGAATAGATCAGCCACCGGCCCGAAACCGCATCGGGGCCGGCGCGGTTGACGAACGCTCCCTTGGCACGCAGCCGCACCTCGCCGCCGCCGGTGATCCGCGAATTGAGCCGGATGCTCCCCGCCGCGCCCAGGTCTGTCAGCGAGCCGCCGGCGATCCCGTCGAACGAGCTGGTGTTGATGTCGCCGATGCGGTCCACGACCAGGTCGCCGCTGGTCCCGAACACCAGCCGGCTGGACGCGCCGGCGACGGTGCCGATCGTCACCTGCCCCAGATCGATATCGCCGCCGAGCGCCAGCAGCGCTCCGGCCGACAGGCTCGTGCCTGCGGCCTTGCCGGCGCTTGTCCCTGCATTAAGGACGAGGGTCCCGGAGAGCGCGATGGCCGAATCGACGGTGATGCGATCGGCCGCGAGCCGCAGATTGGCGAAGCTCGACAGCTCCAGATTGCCGCCCACGGCCGCGGCGATCCCGGCGGCCAGGCCATTGGTGGCGACGGCGGCCCCGCTGCGGTCGATATCGAGCCAGCCGCTATGGACCGTGGCGCCGGCCAGCGCCGCGCCGCCACCATATACGCCGCCCAGCGTTCCGTTCAGGTCCTGCGCCAGGATCACCCGATCGCCGCTGACGCGATCGGCACGGACCATCGCGCCGTAGAGCCCGTTGGCGCCCGAGACACCGAAGCCGACCACGCCGCCCCCCGAATAGAGCGTGACCCGCGCCCGCGCCGCGGGCGTGTTGCCCGCACCCCGATAGGCCGTGCCCGTCGCCAGGCTGACGCCATTGGGGAAGAAGGATTTCAGATAGGGATACAGGCCCGCACCCGCCCCCCATATATTGGCGTCGAGCCCGGCAGGCACGCTGCCGTTGGTCAGCATGGCCGTCGTCGAGCCACCGCCTATTCCGGCAACATCGCCGTCATAATAGCTGTTCGTCGCGCCGGCACCGCTGCCGACCAGGCCGCCATATTCGCCGATCTCGCCGGTGACGTTGACCCAGCCCGTGGCGATGCTGTTGGCGACGTTCGCGAAATTGACACCGACGATTCCGCCGAGCTGGAAATAGCCTTGGACCGGCCCCAGCGAGAGCGTGTTGCTGATCCAGCCCCCATTGGTGTTCTCGCCCGCGATCCCGCCGGCCGATCCTGACTGGACCAGCACGGCCACGGCGCTGATCGAATCCAGGATCGCGCCCTGGCGGTTGACGCCGGCGATGCCGCCGCCACGCCCGACCGCGTTGACCACGCCGCTGACGAAGACGTTGCGGATCGTGCCGGCGTTCAGGCCGACCACGCCGCCGACGTTGAAGCTGCCCGAGATATCGACGTTGAGCAGCAGCAGGTTGCTGATCGTCGTGGCCGTTTCGGTGGCGCCGATGAAGCCGGTCCAATTGTTCGACCTGCCGTTGATCTTGAGGTTGGAGATGCTGTTCCCCAGCCCCTCCAGCCGCCCGCCGAACGAGCCGCTTTCGCCGAACACGCTGCCGACGAGCGGGGTCCCCACCAGGTCGATGCCGTTCGCCAGCGCGAAATTGCCCGTGCGGTTCGAATCGATCGCGCGCAGATCGGCCAGCGTCCGCACCAACGTGTAGTTCGTGCCGTTGATGGCGAGCGCCTGCCCGCTCTGCCCAGGCGCGAAGGCGATGCCGGAGCCCAGTGCGAAGTTCAGGCCGCTGCCATGGTTGAGCTGGACCTTGCCGCCGCCGGCGACGGTGATGTTCTCATTGACCTGGATCTTGCCCGCCGCCGACAGGGTCAGCGTCGAACTCTGGTTCCAGGTGATCGGCGCCGCGACCACTATGTTGCCGGCCTGGCTGCCCGACGCCCCCGTCGAGACCACCACATTGCCGATCGCGAGCTGCTGGACCAGCGTCGCCGCGCTCAGCACGCTGTCATCGGCCTGCGCGGTGAAGTTCGATCCCCCCGTGCCGGCGATGGTGAGGTTGTACGGGTCCAGGAGGAGCGTCCCCCAATTGCCCAGCGCGGCCCGCAGGTCCGCGCTGCCCGAATAGGCGAGTATCGACTTGCCCGAGACTTCGGCATTGCCGCCATCCCCGCCATCGGCGCCGCCCACGGCCCGGATCGTGCCGGCAAAGCGGGTTTCCCCGTCCGACCACAGCACGACGCTGCCGCCGGTGCCGGTGGAACGCGCGCTGGCGTCGATCAGGGTTCCCGCATCCACGGCGAGCGTTTCGGCCCGCGCGAGGCTGCCTCCGCCCTGCCAGTCGCCGCCGATGCGGATCGCGCCGCCGCCCATCGCGCCCGAGGCATCCAGCTTCGCGCCAGCGAGCACGACGTCGCGCCCGGTAAGGGTCAGCGCGCCACCGCCCATGGCGTCGCTCGCCGCATCGAGCGTGCCGGATACCGTCAGCGTCCCCTGCCCGCCGTCCAGCACGATCGCGCCGTCGCGGCCAAAGACCGACCGCGCCTCGATGACGCCCGACATGTTCACCGTGCGGCGCACCAGCTCACGCGCTGCATCCGCGCGCAGCACCACGCGGCCGCCCCGCGCAAGGATCGCGCCGGCATTCTCGACAAGCGCGCCTTCCCCGGCCGCACGGCTCGGAAGCGCGACCTGGAGGAAGCCGTTGCCGCCCGGATCGAGCGTCACCGCCTCCCCAGCGCCCAACCCGACCTTGCCGAGCTCCACCGCGATCAGACCGTCATTGCGCACCGCTCCGCCGATCAGCGCGGCATAGCCGCCCCGCACCACCCGGATGCTCCCGCCATTGACGACCGCCGCCGCGCCCGCTCCCGCGAAATCATAGCGCCCGGCCAGAAAGTCCTCGTTGCTGATCCCCAGCGTCGACGCGACGAAGCTGCTCGCATCCACCGTGCCGGTCGGCGTGATCACGATGCCGTTCGGATTGACCAGAAAGACCTGGCCGTTCGCGTGGATCTGGCCGGCGATGGTCGAACGCGTATCGCCGGTCACCCGGTTGAGCAGACGGGCGCTGGCGTCGGGCTGGAGAATGTCCAGCCGCGCGCCCTCGCCCACCGAGAAGCTCTGCCAGTCGATCACGGCCTGGTTCGTCTTCTGCTCGATCGTCATCGAGCCCGGCGCGCCGGTGGCGATCGATGCCTCCCCGCGCACCACCTGCCCGTCGGTGGGCAAGGTCTGGGCCGCGGCGCTGCCGATCCCGGCAAGCGAAGTGGTGACGAGCAGCGCGATCGTGCGCGAAAGACGACGGGTCATGATCAGCTCTCAGAACTGCAGGTTGAAAGAGGCGGTGAAGCGATTGGACGCACGGGCCCGGTCGCTCCTGGTCGAGCGGCCCAGTTCCAGGGTCAGGTTCGTGCCGGCGAAGCTGGCGCGCGGCGCCGCGCCCAGCCGAACGCCGCCGCCCCAGGACAGCCCGCTTGTCCATGCGCGCTCGAGGATGGTGGGGCGATCATTGTTCACCGCGCCTCCCGCCACGAACAGATAGGGCGCGGTGAGCATCGACCCCCGATCGCGGGCGATCGGCGCGAAGAAGGGCGCCTGGATCTCGCCGCGCGCCAGCAATCCGGAATCCCCGAGCATCGCGCCGGACTCCATCGCCGAGAGCGCGTTGGGACCGCTCAGCCCGATGCGCTCGGCATTCGGCAGGGGCATGCCGAACGAAGTCTGCGCCATGCCGCGAAGCCCGATGGCCAGATGCGGCGCGAGCGGCCTGGAATAATCGACCGTGGCGAGCAGCGAACGGAAATCGGGCCGCGTGCCCTGCCGCGAAAGCGGGACATGGCTCCGCACCGCATCCGCCTCGCCCCGCGCGCCCAGGGCGTCGAGACCGACCGACAGCGTGACCAGCGCCGTCAGCGTGGTGCCGTCCTCCGATCGCATCCGGAGATCGTTGGTCAGCCGCAGCACCCGCAGGCGATCGAGTGCCAGCGCCACCGGGCGCGCGGAACCGATATAGTCGAGCCGCTCGCGCGCGATGTCGAGGCCGAGCGTGACGGAATCGCTCAATGCCTGGCCGCGGACCAGCGGATAGCTGGCGCGCGCGGCGAAGCGCGAGAAGGCCGATCCCATGGGCGGTTCGAACCGCGAGACGCGCGGCGTCGCGCTCGAGGCACTGAACTCGACGTTGAGCGTCAGCCCGTCGCGTCCCACCGGCAGGACATAGCCGGCGGCGAGCGCCCGGTTCAGCGGGCGCCGCTCCGCATAGTCGCCGTTGAAGGGCTGGCCATTGGCGCGGAGATAGACGAGCTCGCCAAGGCCGAGCACCGAGTTGAAGGTGACGCCAAGGCCATAGGTTTCGTTGCCGAACGCGGCCGAGAGCGTGTTGTCCGCCGAAAGGCTCACGCCGACCGGGCGGTAGCGCGCCTCGATCACCAGCCTGCTCCCGCCGGGCTTCTCGCCCGCCGCCAGGGTGGAGCGCAGCGCCGTGCCGGGCGTGTCGCCCGCCAGCAGCAGGCGCCGTTCGATCTCGCGATAGGTTATGCCGGGCCTGCCCGTCAGCGGGGCGAGCAGATGGGCGATCCGATTGCGGATCGGCCGCGGCAGCGCGCTGGTGTCGATTGACTCGATGAAGCCGTCGACCAGGCTGAGGCGGAGAGTCTCGCCATTCTCCAGCCGCTGCTCCGGCACCAGCACGCGGACGAGTATCCGGCCATTTGCCGCCGCTTCGGTTTCGAGCGCGCGCGCCGCACGGAAGATCTCGGCCGCCGTCACGGTGCGGCCGCTCAGCCCGGCACGCAGGCGCGCTACGGCGGGCGCCATCTCGGCAGGCGCGCCTTCCACGATCACGTCACCGATCTGGACATGAAACTGCTCGGCATTCGCCGGCGGTTCCGCCGCGGCGGGCCCGGCGAGCTTCAGGGCGGTGCCATCGCGCTGGATCTGGGGCTGGAAGCTGGGCGGAGTCAGTTGGGAAGCGGTCTGCGCCATCGCCGGGGTCGCGCCCATGGCGGCCAAGAACGCGCACGCGGGCGCACCGCGCGAAACCGCGCGTCGAAACTGCAACATCCGTTGATCCCCACCCTTTGAAACGGACGCGCCGGACAGCTGGTGCTCAATGCCCTCGCGCGCCGCAAGCGCCGACCGCCCTCCGCTCCCTCGGCCGCGGAAATCCTCCGCTACTTGCTAGGTCGCCGTAAGCGAGCTAGCTGAAAGCAAGTCAACCGCGACCGGCGATCTGAGACAAAGTGCCGCGACATTGAGACAGAATGCATGAAGCCGCGCCCAGCGCCGGCCAATCCGGTTCCGAGTTTCGGTTTCGACAGCTCCGGGACCAGCATGGAAGAGGCCCTGCAGGTCTGGCGGTCTTCGGTGCAGTTGCTGTTCGATGTCGAGCCTGACGATTCCGCGCCCTTCCACCTGGCGATGCACAGCTACAAGATCGGGCCGATCCTGTTCGGACGGACCCGCAGCAGCGCGCAGCGCTTCATCCGCGACGAGCAGGTGATCGCGCGCGGGGGAGACCATCATGTGCTGGTCCAGCTCTACGTCTCGGGCGGATATCAGGGCGATGCCGCCGGGCTTCCGATCCGGGTCCGCCCCGGCGACATCTGCGTGCTCGACCTGGCGGCCACCTTCCGCACCGAGGCCGGGGCTTTCGACAATCTGACGATGGCGGTCCCGCGTGCGCTGCTCGGCGCGCGCCTGCCCAATCTGGACAATCTGCACGGCGTCGTGCTGCCGCACGACCGCGGCATGACCCGGTTGCTGGGCAGGCACCTGCTCGCCATCGACGAGATCGCCCCGGAGCTGGAGGCACCCCAGGCCGACGAGCTCGTCGACGCAACGCTCGCGCTCCTTGCGGCAACCCTTGTCCGCGCGGAGTCCGGCAACGGCCGGGGCGAGGCGATCGACGGATCCCTGCCGCTCGCCATTCGGCGACATATCGATGCGAACCTCGCCGATCCGGCGCTGGGCGCGAGCGCGATCGCACGGCATTTCGGCGTCTCGCGCGCCACCTTGTACCGCCTCTTCGCCGGCTATGGCAGCATCTCGGACTATATCCGCCGCGAGCGGCTGCGCCGGAGCCTGCAGGATCTGCGCGCGGATACGGGCAAGCGCGCCCATGTGGGCCGGATAGCCCGCCGCTGGGGGTTCGGCAGCGATGCGAGTTTCGCGCGTGCCTTCCGGGCGACCTATGGCGTGAGTCCCACGAACGCCCGCAATATCGCCGAGCGCGAAGTCGAGGGAACGCCCAATACTCTCGTCGACTGGTTCTCGGCACGCGATCCGTCCGGGCCGCCGGGCAGGTAATGGCGACGTGACGATACAGTAGCGGAAGCACCCCGCATCCGGGCGGTCCTGAATCTTCGCTGGTGCGACCGATCAAGAAACCTCACGATCCGCGGCGCGATAGACGCCATGGCCGATCCTCACCAGCAGCCCTTCCCGGCACATCAGGGCAAGATAATGCCTTGGGATGCCGACGGCGGTGAAGTCACGCGTTCTGGCCGTGATGTGCTTGGAAGCAAAGGAACATGCCCGTTCCCGCAATGATGGCTTCGGGCAGCCGGCCAGCGCCTTACGCCAGGCCAGATCCGGAGATGCCATCGGAACCTAGTCGCGCGGCGCAGGCATCTGCGCCAGATTGTTCCAGAGCATCGGCGCAAGTTGCGCGAAATCCAGCCTGTGCGGCGCGCCGGGTAATTTAAGCAAGCGCGCCTGCCTGGCAGCCGCGCGCAAGCGCTCCGCATGGGCAAAGGGCACGACCTCGTCCGCCGTGCCATGGATCAGGAGCACTGGCTTCTCGACCTGCGCGATCGCGCCGAGATTGTCGAAGCGGTTTCCGACGAAGGCACGTGTAACGGGCGAGGCGAGGTCGGCGATGCGCGTAAAGGCGCCGATCGTCACGATCCCGCGCACGCCGGGGGCCGTCCCCGTGTGCAGGGCGACTGCGCTGCCCAGCGAAAAGCCGCAGACATAGAGCCGCGCGCCCGGCGCGAGCGTCCCCGCGAGCCGGACAAACGCGTCGCCATCGGCATAGAGCCCCGTCTCCGACGGCTTGCCCGGATTGTCGCCATAGCCCCGATAGGAGGCGACCAGCACCCCCTGACCGTCGGTCACCAGCGCGGCCGCCATGGTCGCAGATTCGAAGCGGTTGCCGCTCTGGCCGTGGAAGAACACCAGCACGGGCGCGCCCGCGCGCGTCGGCGCCCACCAATAGCCCTTGAGCTGAAGGCCGTCGGCCGTGGTGGTGGTGACCTCCGCCGGCGCCGGCCCCGCCCAGTGCACCTCGCGTGGCATCGGATCGGGCCGGAAGATGCGGCTGTCGATCTGCCCGGCCCAGCCGGGCGTCAGGCCGATCGACAGCCCGAGCAGCAACAGGACGAGGACCGACTTGCCCTGCCCCATCAGAAGCGGACCGGCACGCCGACGAAGAACTGATGGGTCTGGTTGTCGACATGCTTGTAGTCGACCCGAATCCCGAGACGTGGCGAGATCCGGTATTCGACGCCCGCGCCGACTTCGAAGCTGCCGCCCCATTCGGACACGCCGGTGACCCCCGCGGTGTTGCGGATCCGATAGCGATTGCCGCCATAGCCACCGCTGGCATAGACGAAGAGCGCCGAGCCGATCACCGCCCCGCCGTGCAGCGAGACGCGATAGCCGTAGCGCGGCGCGAGACGCAGCTCCGATCCTCCCGCGAAGCGCACGACATTGTCGCCCCCGCCCGCGGTCACGCCGGCCTCGCCGCCGATGCGGAGATGCTCTCCCACCGCGATGTCATGGCCGACGAACACGCCCCCGCCCGCGCCCCAGGCGCGGTAATAGCGCCCTGCGGTCCCGTTGCCGCCCTGCGGTTCCAGATAGATATGGTGCTCGAGCGCGCCTGCCTCTACCCCGACATAGGTACCCGTGAACGGCGCCTCTGCCTGGGCCATCGCCACGGCCGGCATCCACGCGGCCGCGACCGCAAACATCGTCATCGAAAAACGCATCTAGTCCGCTCCTGCCAATGTCGGATCGTGAAACAATGCCAATATGCTGCCGCGACCGCCGCCCTTGTCGATCCCCTGATAGAGCGTGTGGAAGAAGCACGTCATCTTGATGAGCAGGATCGGGTCGGCATCTTCGGGAACGTAGCGCAAATCGAGCCCTTCGATCTTCATGCTCAACGCCGCGGCGATCGCCTCCGGCGCGGCATCGGCCCGGTAGATGACAAGCGCGTCCAGGTCGTTGGGCGCCTCGCCAGTCCCGACGAAGCTGCCACCGATCAGCGCGCACAATGGCATCACGCCCTGCGCCCGGATCGCCTCGATCCGCGCCGCGAAGCGCTCCAGCAAAGCGCGGCGCCCGGGCGACCAGGCGAGATGCTCGAACAGCCAGGCGAAGCGCACGACATGCGGGCTGCTTGCGAACATGTTCGGCGCCGGTTCCGGCGCAAGCAGCATGCGGGCGGGCACGGCCAGCGCCTCGCCGCGCAGCATCGCCTGGCCGGCAATCGAAACGCCCGTCATGCCGCGGCCGCCGTGGCGGCACGGCGCGGCACCACCATCACGATTCCGCGATCGAGCGCCCCTGTTCCCTTGTCATAGGCAAAAGTGTTGGAGAAATAGATCGCGCGCTTGATCAGCACTGCGGGATGCGCATCGGCAGGGCAGAGATGGAGATCTGCCATGTCGCCGCGCGCCATCGCCTGCGACAGTGCCGCCGCGCCTGCCTCGGGATCGCAGGTCAGCGTGTACACGCCCAGCGCATCGATATCGCGCGGCTCCTGGCCGAGGCGCAAGAAGCTGCCGCCGACGAGCAGCAGATCCACACGGATCCCGGCCTGCTCGAGCGCCGCGACCCGCGTCAGCAGCGCGGTCAGCAGCACCCGCCTCTGTTCCGAGCCGGCAAAGGCATCGGCGAAGCGCGCGACGTCGTAGACATAAGGCGAACTGTCGAGCGGTGTCTCCCGCCCGAGCGGCGCTGTGAACGGCGGAAGGCCGGCATCCCGCGCGGCCGGGTTCACCGTCATGCATGCGGCCAGGAAGCTGTCCACCCGCTCAAGCATGTCCGAGCACCAGCGAGGCGTTGAGGCCGCCAAAGGCGAAGGAATTGGAGACGATCGTGCGGATCCTGGCATCGCGGGCAACATTGGGGATGCAGTCGATCGGGCATTCGGGGTCCGGCTCGACGAAGTTCGCAGTCGGCGCCAGCGTCTGCGCGCCGAGCGACTTCACCGCCATCACCAACTCGATCGCGCCCGAGGCGCCCAGGCAATGGCCGAGCACCGATTTGGTGGCGGTGACGGGAAGGCGCGTGGCGCGATCGCCGAACACCTGATGCAACGCCTGGCATTCGCTCGCATCGTTCATGTTGGTGCCGGTGCCATGCGCGTTCAGATGATCGACTGCGCCGGCGTCGGCTCCCGCGTCGGCGAGCGCCAGGCGCATCGCCCGCGCCATGCCGGCGGGATCGGGCGAGGTCAGCGAGCCCGCATCCGAGCTCATCCCGAACCCGCGCAGTTCGCCCAATATGTCGGCCCCTCGCCTGCGCGCCGCTTCCATCTCCTCGAGCACCAGGATCGCGGCGCCTTCGCCGAGCATCAGCCCGCGCCGCCCGAACGAGAAGGGCCGGCAAAGATCGTCGGAAAGCACGTGCAGCGCTTCCCAGCCCTTGAGGCAGCCAAAGGTCAGGCTCGCCTCGGTGCCGCCGGTCATCGCTATATCGGCCATTCCGTAACGGATCGCCTGATAGGCCTGTCCGATTGCATGGGCGGCCGACGCGCAGGCGGATGCGATCAGGAATACGCCGCCGCGGATCCCGAATTCGATCGCCAGCTGGCTCGCCGGCGCGCTCGCCATCAGCCGGGGCACGGTGAGCGGATGAAGCCGGTCGGCGCCGTGGCGGTAGATCCTTTCGGAACTCATGTCGTGCGTCGCTTCGCCCGCGGCGCCGCTGCCGATCACGCACATCGTGCGGTCCGGATCGTAATCGGCGAAATCGATGCCCGACTGGGCCAGCGCCTCGCGCCCGGCGACGATCGCATATTGCGCGGCGGGATCGAGCGCGCTCAGCCGGCGCCGGTCGAAATAGGTCTCGGGGTCATAGTCGCGCAGCTCCGCGACCCGGCTGACGCCCGTTGTCTTGTCGCCCAGCCGCGAAGGCGCGCCGAAGGGCTGGTGCGCATCGCGTACCGCCTGCCAGCTGCGCTCCGCATCGATGCCCCCGGCAGTGAGCGCGCCGATACCGGTGATCGCGACCCGTCTCACGCCTGCGCCGTCCGCTGCGAGATGAGTTGCCGGATCGCCGTCACGACATCGCGCACTTTGGCGAGGCCGGATTCGCCGACCGCATTGGCGTTGTAGGGCACGTCGATACCGAAACGGTCCTCGATCGCGAAGAGCAGCTCGACCATGTCGAGCGATTCGATTCCCAGCTGCTCCAGGCTGGTATCGAGATCGATCGGGACATCGCCGACGCGGGCCGCATCGCGGACCAGCGAGATCACATCGGCTTCAATGTCTTCGTTCATCTCAGAGACCTTTCCGCTCGTGGATTGAAAGCTGTTCATAGGCGGCGTCGCGCGTCAGGCGCCCCGCTTCCATGCGGTAGACGGTGTCGCAGATCTCCAGGACCTGCGGGTCGTGCGAGGTGATCACCTTGGTGGAGGGATGCTCGGCGAGCGCCCGGATCATCCGGGTGGCGGTTTCCGCATCCAGGTTCGAAGTAACCTCGTCGAGCAGCAGCAAAGGGGGATCGCCATAGAGCGCGCGCGCCAGCATCAGACGGCGACGCTGCCCGCTGGAGAGCGTGCCGTTCTCTTCGCTCACCACCGTGTCGAGTCCGCGCGGCAATCCCTCGACTACGTCATCGAGACAGGCCACCCGCAGTGCCGAAAGCGCGCGGCCGCGGTCGGGGCTTTCCTCGAATCCGGTGACGTTCTCGAGGATCGAGCCGCGCACCAGCTTGTCCGCGCCGAGCACCAGTCCGACATTGGCGCGATAGGCCTTGAGGCCCCAGGTCGTGAGACCGACGCCGTCCACTTCCATCGCGCCTTCGCTCGGCGTGTAGAGTCCGGCCAGGATCTTCAGCAACGTCGTCTTGCCCGAGCCTGACGGACCCATGATCGCGATCGCGTTGCCCTGCTTCGCACCAAGCTCGAAATCGATGTCGGACAGGATCGGCGCGTCGGCGAATCCGGCGCGATAGGTCACGCCGCGCAGTTTGACCGCGTCGCGGATATGGCGCTCGATCGGCTGGTCGCTCGGCTCGGGCTCCTCCTCAAGGAAATCGGACAGCCGCGTCATGTTCGCGCCGAGCAGCGATACCTCGGTCATCGTCGTGACCAGATTGTCGATCCGGTCGAAGAAGATCGTGCGATAGGTGAAGAAGGCATAGAGCATGCCGACGGTCATTTGCTGGAGCAGCACCGCGGCGACGCCGTAATAGAGCGTCACCGCCATGCCCAGCGCCGTGACCAGCTCGACCAGCAAGACCGCATTGGCTTCGGTGATCTGGATGCGGAAGCTGGCATTCACGTGCCGCACCAGACTGTCGTACCAGCGGTTGGTGGTGACGATCGTCGCATTGCCGGTCTTGATCGCGGCGACCGCGCGCAGATTGTCGATGAGGCGCGAGCGCTCGTCGGACTTGGCCTTGAGCGCGACTGCGCCCTGGCGGCGCATATAGGGATAGAGCGTGAGCCGGATCGCGATGACTATCAGGAAGATCGCGCTCACCAGTGCGGCCAGTCCGGGCGCGTAGAGAAACATGATCGCGCCGCTCAGCAGGATCATGATCAGGTCCACCGCCGCGGCGGAGAAGGATTTGGTGACGACATTGCGCACCGAATCGATCGAATCGAGCCGGGTGGCCACGTCGCCCGGATGGCGGCCCTCGAAATAGCGCAGCGGCAGCCGGAAGATATGGCCCACGGCGTTGCGCGTCAGCTGCGCGAAGAAGGCGCTGCCGGCATTGGCGATGACGCGCTTCTGGATCCAGGTCGCCACCGCGGTGCTGATCGAGACCAGCATCAGGCCGACCGCGAGCACCCATAGCAGGTCGAGGTCGTTGCGCGGCAGCACCGAATCGAGCGCGACCTGGACGATCATCGGCATCAGCATCGCGATGACGGCACCCGCGGTGGCAACGACGATCACCTGGATCAGCGAGGACTTCAAGCCGTGGGTGAGGTCGAAGATCCGCGACAGCGTGTATTTCTTGGCGCGCACGATCGTCTCGAACGCGCCGCCCGGCGAGACCTCGAGGACGGTGCCGCTGAAATGCTCGCCAAACTCGGCCATGTCATAGGTGCGCACGCCCATCGCGGGATTGTGGATGACGACGCGGCCGCGCCGGACCGACTTCAGCACGACGAAGTGATTGCTGTCCCAGTGCAGGATCGCCGGCGTGCGGACATGGGCGAGATCGGCGAAATCATCGACGCGGAAGCCCCGCACATCGAAGCGCAGCTGGTCGGCGACACTGGCCAGGTCGGAAAGGCTGAGGCCGCGCCGCGTCGTGCGGTACTGGCTGCGGAGATAGGTCAAGTCGAGCCGGTGACCGTGCCAGTGCGCGATCATCGCCATGCAGGCGATCCCGCACTCGCCATTGGCCTCTTGCAGGATCATGGGCAGCGTCCGCCGCCCGGATTCGAACAGGTTCATCCCATGCGTCCCTTGAGTGCGACGAGCGGCTCCAGGAACCATTGCAGCAGGTTGCGCCGCTCGACTTCGATGTCGGCGGTCAGCGTCATCCCGACCTTGAGCGCGCGGCGGCGGCCATAGGCCTCGACTGCGTCGTCGGCGGGCGCCACTTCGACGATGAAGTTGCGTTCGATCTGCTTGGCGTCGTCGGGCTTCTGTGCGCCGGTGTCGATCGAGGCCTGCTCGACCCGGACGACCTTGCCGTAGCGCACGCCGAAGCTCTGATAGGGAAAGGCGTCGTACTTCAGCACGACGCGCTGGCCGACATCGATCATGCCGATCGCCTTGGACGGCACGGTGAGGACGGCGGTCAGCCGTGCCGCAGGCTGGCCGATGGCGAGGATGCGCGCGCCGGCCTCGATGCGCTCGCCCGGCCGCACCGAAACTGCCGCGACAACGCCGTCGGCGGGGGCGACGATCTCGCGCGTCTGCAGCGAGGTCTGGCCGTGCAGCTGGTTCTCGGTCTGCAGCCGCTGGGTGCTGAGGTTGAGCATCGCCTGGCGGATCTCGGCGATGCGGTTCTCGAGCGCGGTCACGCGATCGGCGCGGGAGCGCCGTACCTCCTGCAGGGTCAGTTCGGTGTCCGAGGCTTCCTGGTTGAGCTGCATGACCACGCCGCGCACCTGGTCCACGGCCATGTCGGTGATGAAGCCCTTGCTGGCGAGTTGCTCATAGCCGCGCAGGCGCCGCTCGGCCATCTGCTGGCGCTCCTTGGTCGCGCTGCCGCGATTGCGCGCCGAGGCGAGCGATGCCTGGGCGCTCGCCTCGACCTCGGTGATCTGGTGGCGCGCCTCCTCGCTCGACCGCGCATATTCGGCGAGTTGACTGTCCATGTTCGCGATGGACTCGCGCATGCGCTGGATGCTCTGCGCGATAGTGTCGCCGTCGCCGCTGATCACCGGCGGCAGGCTGAGCACCGCCAGCACCTGCCCCTTATGGACGCGCGTGCCCGAGGTGACTCGCAGTTGCGAGACGATCGCCCCCTGATCGGCGACGACCGCCGAGAAGCCCGAGACCGCGGCTATCTCGCCGGATACCGTCTCCTGCTTCGAATATTGCGTGGCCCAGCAGAAGATTCCCCCCACGATGAGCAGCGAGCCGAAGAATATGCTCAAGACATGGTCGAACACGGGCTGCGCGAGCAGCACTTTCGAATTCATGTCGGCCGCGCTACGCGGCTTGGTGAGGATGGCGGTCATGCCGCGCACCGCTGCCGCGCGGTGACGAACTCGTCGAAGCGCTGCCACATATGCCATTGCTCGGGGCAGCCGCGCACGGAGTTGGTGATGAAGGACGCGACCTTTCCGGTCGCACGGTCACGTTCGCCTTGTCGCGAAGGCACTTCGAGCAGGTCCGCCACGGTGACTTGGTCGCCCGTGCCCCGCGCCTCGGCCCGGAACAGCAGAAGCGGAACCTGACAAAGTGCCGCGATATCGACCGCACCCGCCGCGATCCGCGCCGGGGTCCAGAGCAAGTCGGCATCTACCGCACGGCCATAGCTTTCGGGCAGGTCAACCAGCGCGATCAGGATCGCCCCCATGCGCACTCGCTTGAGCAGCGCATGAAACTCCGCCGGCTCCGTCGGCGCCATCAGTGCCACGCGTACGCCCAGTTGATCGAGGCGGTTCATCGCCCGGCTCTCGTCATCATCCGCGGTTTGCGTCTTGACGATGATGACGTCGCGGTCGCGGAAATAGCGATGCAGCAGCCATGCAAGCGCCAGCGAATAGGGCCCCATGTGCAGCGTCGCCAGAACCGCGCCGCGCTGGCGCGAAATCCAGCGCAGCGCATCATCATCTTCAGTCCGGACGTTTGCGGCATCGGCGAGCAGCCCAGGCAGCGAGCGATCGGCGAGCGCGAGCCATTCCATCTGGAAAAGCAGATCATGATAGCCGTTCTCGCCGGCCAGCTTCCACGCCTGCGCACGAGGCAACTGCAAGACCCTGGCCATCATCCACGCGCTCCTGCCGCAGGGCCGCAACAACCCGGATGCCCGCGAGAGGCTAAAGGCCGAGCGGAGCAGCTTCCGGCGTACCTGCATCGGGAGACGCGCCAATAGGCGGACACCGCGTTCGGCCAGGGAGTAGGCGCCACGGCGATCAGCTTCGCTCTGCGACGGCAACGGAACGGGATCTGCCATGACACCACACTTGCAAAATGCGACGCCCCGGCGAACCGGGGCGTCGCGATCACATCAGCACTTCTTCGAGGCCTTGACGCCCACCGAGAAGCCGCCGTTCTGAGTCCAGCCGCCGGTAACCTCGACGCCCCAGCCATTGTCGGCTGCGGCACCGGCCTGAGCCGAATACTGCGCCTCGCTCACGACGAGCGAGTAGCTGCCATCGCCATTATCCGTGGCGACGCTGGCATAGCTTCCGGCGTCGAACTCGCCATAGCCGCCGACGATCATTTCCAGCTCGACGAGAGAAAGATTACGCATCATATTTCCCCTTAGATTAGTCGAAAGCACCTGTTGCAATTCGACTAATGCTACATCCCATCTCAAGATACTTTGAGGAATACAGAATTTGCGTCGTTATTGACTGCATCCAATACTGGAGCTTTCTGATCAAAACTTGTCATGCACGATGGGGATACTTCGTCCCCCTGCGCCCCCTCTGCGGAATCTTCGCGCATCTCGGTCAGCCTCATGTTGACCCGGAAACGCACCGCGCCGCCCGAGTGCTCAGCCTCAAGATGGGCGATCAGCTTTGCCCTGACCGATTCAGCAAGGCGCAGAAGGCGTCGGCGGCCATCGCTGGGGTCGGGTTGACTCACCACCAATCCGCGCTTCTCGATGCAGTTTAGGAGGCGGATAGCCGTGCTTTGCGGCCCACCCAGGCTGATGCACGCATTGCTGACGGGAACGGCCTCGCCGTCCATCTCGGCCAGCAGAAGCTCGAGCATAAGGCTCCAAAGCGCATTTCCGAAAAGATCGGGTGCCCCGAAGTTCGGCCGCGATTGCGACCGCGACAATGCAAGTTTAACATCGGACGCACTCAGGTTATCCGATAAATTTGCACTAAAAATTGTAGCAGATGTGTTTATTTGTTCTACAGATTGCTGCGAAAGCCCATCGAGTTTTAATTGTATCTCGCGCAAACCCTTAGCGAAACGCTCAGCAGAACGAACAGCGCGAGTTATATCACGCGCCACATCAATATTTGACACCGAATTATCCCCCCTCGGTCGCATCCATCATTAAAGGTTTGGATTTTTTTATGTCAAGCTCGATATAGATCAACTATCAGACCATAATCTACTTGACTCTTGTTCTCATTTATCTTAGGCGATCGATCCGCTCCCGTAATATAACCATTATGGTCTTATCGAAGGGTTTGCGTCGTTGCGCCAACGCGTCTGAATTGTCGCGCGCTCGTCCTGGATGCGTGTTCTTGCGCGCGTGGGCCTCGGTCGCTCTGGGAAGCATGGACCTCGGCGCGCTGTTCGCGTGGGCGACATGCACGGCCTAGCCGGCGTCATAGTCGCGGGAAGACGGCTTTCGTCAGGCCCTACCCCGCGTGCCCGACCTTGCATTTTCCCGTTTCCGAAAGGCCGCGAAAGGTGATCGACCACCGTGTCGCGGCACCGGGCACGATGCTGTGCTCCCATCCGTGCCGGACGTCTCCGTCGAGACGATAGATCGAGCGCGGCGGGAGGAAGATGGAGGCGCGATCATAGCGCTCCCCGTTGCGCCGCCGGAAACGCATGGTCGCCGGTGATCCGAGCGAGATGCCGACAACCGCATCGAGTTCGGGCCGATCCCTGTGCCAGCCGATGCCGGCGCCAGGCTCGTACTTGAGGATCGAGACCTGCACCACGTCATCGGCCGCGACACCGGCGAACGCCGCCGCCCGCGACTTCAGCGGCGACAGAAAAGCCGGGAACGGATCGGCCGGCCCGAACTCGGACTTGTCGAAATCATAATGCCAGCCGAACGAGCGGGTGCGACGCTTGCTCGTCCATCCCTGAAACGGGAAATGGGGAAGCTCGATCGCATCGATCTCGTGGATCAGCGCGCGCTCCTCCTCGGGAGAAATGATCGCATCCCGAAAGCCCAGGCCGGGAACGACAGCCGGCATATCGAACAATTCGGTCTGCACTCCGGCACCTCGTCATCTCGGCCACGCCACGGATATGGCTGGCTCGTGTGGCATCGCCTGCGGCGATCCACCGACATTCGACCGATATAGGGTGTATCCCCGCGCATGGCTGGCGGTTTTCGGACATGGTCGCGAGCGAACCGACGCGACGTTCCGCATTCCTGGATCTGAAAGCAGGAATCGGAAAGCGGAATGGGCGTAGAAAGGACAGGATCGCCGCCTTCTCGGGAGCGGGCTCGTCCACCAGGGAGAATGCGATGCCATTGCAGAACCGGGTCGATCCCTTCGGCGCCATCCATGCCGCACCGGAGCGCGGCCTGTTCACCGGCAATCGCGGCATCATCCATGATCCCGAGACCAAGACGCTTCTCAAGAAGCGCTGGACCCTGCCGGCCTGGATCATCTGCACTTGCGAATATCGCGACTGGCGACGGGAGCCGATGGGCAGGAACCGGCCGGGCGGGAAAACCGGCTGGACGGAGTTGTTCTTTCTCGACGAGGTGACGGCACTGGCCGCAGGCCATCGCCCCTGCTTCTTCTGTCGACGCGATCGCGCGACCGATTTCGCGTCGAGGTTCGGCCAGGCATTCGACATCGAAAAGCCGCGCGCGCCGATGATCGACAGGCGGCTGCATGCGGAACGGACGGCCTCTGGCGGCCGGCTCCCTTTCGTGACGCTCGACGCGCTTGGCGATCTGCCCGACGGAACGATGATCGCCGCGACCCAGGTGGTCTATGCGCTCCGTGCGGGCAATGCGTACAAATGGTCGTTCGCCGGCTATTCCGGCCCGATCCCGCTTGATTGCCTTTCCGGACAGCAACTGCGCCTGGTGACCCCGCCCACTACGGTCGCGGTGTTGCGGGAGGGCTTCGTGCCGGTCTGGCATCCCACCGTCGGCGCGCCCGTCCGGCGATAGTCTCGCGCGATATCCCTGGCGGCGGTCGCGCGGCAATCCCTTTGATCCGACATGTTCCGGGCTGCGAGATACAAGGCCTGGGCCTCGCCCTGGTGCGAAGCCCGGACCGCTCCCTGTTCGCGAGCATTTGTCCGCGCAGCCGATAATGATCGCGGGAACAGGAAGTCCGCGCGCGCCGAGCGCCTCGAAGTCCGACGCCTTCATATCGGGGCCGACGAGGATGACGTTGACCGGCTTGGGAGCGACAGGCCATGGCTGGCCTATGCGATCGCCTTGAAGCCCAGTTTCTCGAGTGCTTTCGCTTCACCCGGCGTCGCGGCATCGGGAAGAACGAAGAAACCGCCATGCAGCTTGCGCAAGGCTTGGCGCTTGGCGGTGGCGTTGGTCATGTCTCACTCCCGTCCCTGAAGACGACAGGAGATTTTCACGGGCCGGATCGGCCAACACTCCGTTTCTTGTCCTCACAGGGCACATCACCGAAACGCCACTATATGACATTGGTCCCGGTGCCCTGGCGGCTCGTCTTCGCGGCAGCGCATTCCGCGGGGAGTCGATTTGAAAGCAAGGATCGGAGTGTTCGGACCCTGGCATCGCGACACGTTGCGTGCGGACGTGATGGAAAGAACAAGAGCAATGACTGTTTCGCAACCCATAGCATCGGCGCGCGGCCTGCCCGTCGCGGCCGAAGGCGATCCGCGCTGGGAGCGCATCGTCGCGCGCGACAAGTCCGCCGATGATATTCTCTGGTATTCCGTCGCCACGACGGGGGTCTACTGCCGCCCGTCCTGCCCTTCGCGCACGGCGAACCCGCGCAACGTCACGCTTCACGACACGCTCGAAAGCGCGCAGGCGACCGGCTTTCGGCCGTGCAAGCGGTGCCATCCCGATGGCCCGTCCCTCGATAACGAGAATGCGGAGCTCGTCGCCAGAGCCTGCCGTTTCATCGAGGCGTGCGAGGAAGAGCCGTCGCTCGAGGAAGTGGCCGCGGCGATCGGCCGGAGCCCGAGCTATTTTCACCGGGTATTCAAGGCCGCAACCGGCCTGACCCCCAAGGCCTATGCGGCGGCCGATCGGGCGCGCAAGGTGCGCGAGGGCCTGGAATCGGGCGCGAGCGTCACCGGGGCGATGTATGATGCCGGGTTCAACTCGAGCGGTCGCTTCTACGAGAAATCGACCAGCATGCTCGGCATGACTCCCACGCAATATCGTGCCGGCGGCGTCAACGAGGAAATCAAGTTCGCAGTCGGCGCGTCATGTCTCGGTGCGATCCTGGTCGCCTCGAGCAAGAAGGGCGTCGCCTCGATCCTGCTCGGCGACGACCCGGATGCGCTGGTCCGCAACCTCCAGGACCGTTTCCCCAAGGCGCATCTGATCGGCATGGACCGCGACTATGAAGCGCTGATTGCGCGCGTGGTCGGCTTCGTCGAGGATCCCAGCATCGGCCTGGACCTGCCGCTCGATGTTCGCGGCACGGCGTTTCAACGCCGCGTCTGGCAAGCGCTTCAGGAGATTCCCGTAGGGGAGCGCGTGTCCTATGCCGAAATCGCGCGTCGCATCGGCTCGCCCAAGGCCGTGCGGGCAGTTGCGGGGGCCTGCGCCGCGAACAATCTGGCCGTGGCGATTCCCTGCCACCGCGTGGTGCGCAACGATGGCGCGATCTCCGGCTATGCATGGGGCGTCGAGAGGAAGCGCGCGATCCTCGGCCGCGAGGCGGCGCAGGTCGCATGAGTCTCTCGGCACGATATGATGCCTCGGTCGAATTCCTGGCTGGTGTCGACGCGGATTGGGCGCAGCTGATCGCGCAGATCGGCCCCTGTCGTCACGATCCCAAGGCCGCTCGCGAACCCTATGAGGCGCTGGTGCGCGCGATCGCGTATCAGCAGCTCACTGCCAAGGCCGGCGACGCCATGATCGGGCGGCTCATGGCGTTGTTCGGGGATCGCATCTTCCCGACGCCGCGAGATCTCGTCGATGCGGATGCCGGTCTTCTGCGTGCCTGCGGATTCTCGGCAAGCAAGACCGCCACCATCCAGGCCGTCGCAGCGGCGGCGATCGCCGGCGTCGTTCCGGCGCGCAAGACTGCCGTCACGATGGACGACGAGACGCTCATCGAGCGGATGATCAGCATCAAGGGCGTCGGCCGATGGACCGTGGAGATGCTGCTGATGTACTCGCTGGAGCGCATGGACGTGCTTCCTGTCGACGATTTCGGAGTGCGCGAGGGCTATCGCGTGCTCAAGTCGCTGGACGCGCAACCCAAGCCGAAGGCGCTGCGCGAAATCGCGCGCGCATGGGCGCCGCATCGTACCGTCGCGGCCTGGTATCTCTGGCGCGTTCCTCGCGCGCGCGCGGAAACGTCCTGAAATAGCCGATCCCTTCCGAGAAGGCCGATTTATCCCATGATGGACCTGTTCGAGAAACTGGAACCGACCGAACCGGTCAGCGAAATGCTGGCCGAGGGCGCCATGCTGCTGCGCGGCGAGGCACTCGCCTTCGACGGGGAGCTTCTCGCGGCGGTCGAGGACATTACCGGTCGATCGCCATTCCGGCACCTGGTCACGCCCGGCGGATATCCGATGTCGGTCGCCATGACGAACTGCGGCGCCGTCGGCTGGGTCTCCGACCGGACCGGCTATCGCTATGATCCCGAGGATCCACTCCATGGGCGCGCATGGCCGCCGATGCCGGATTGCTTCCGGGCGCTCGCCGCCCAGGCCGCGGCCCGTGCCGGCTATCCGAATTTCGCGCCGGATGCCTGCCTGGTCAATCGCTACGTACCCGGCGCCAGGCTCACGCTGCACCAGGACAGGAACGAGCGCGACTTTGCCAGCCCGATCGTCTCGGTCTCGCTCGGCCTGCCGGCGACCTTTCAGTTCGGCGGCCTGAAGCGCAACGATCCGGTGAAGCGATATGCGCTGCGCCATGGCGATGTCGCGGTCTGGGGAGGACCTTCGCGACTGCGCTTTCACGGCGTCTCGGAACTGAAGGCGGGCGACCATCCCCTGCTCGGCGCCGTGCGGATCAATCTCACTTTCCGCCACGCGCGCTAGCATTTGGCGGGGTTATTTGAATTTGACCGCAATAACCGGAGTGCCGGCGTTCCGCTTGTCGGGCTGGATAAGGCAGCATGGCCCCGCTCTGAATGATGAAGCCGGACTGGTGGGCGCGATGGCGCAAGACAGGGAAGCAGGGCGATGTTTTCGCAGGGCGGATATGACGCAAGCGCGAAGCGGCGGAAATCGGTGGAGGCACGGAGAGTCTTTGACGACCTCGTCGCCTTTGCAGATGTCGATCCGGAAAAGAAGCTGGTCCTGAACCATATCGCCCAGATCGTCGCCGCCGGATATGCCGAGTTCACGGTGGAAACCCGTGGCGAGATCGAAGTGCGCTTCACCTCGGGCGAAATCTATCTTCTCGGGCAGGCATCGATCCTGCGGCTCGCCTGATCGGCAGCGCCGGCGCGCTCGGCGACTTCCTGGTCGCCATGTCCGACCGCGGTATCGTGGGGCTCGAGTTCAGCGAGAATCGAGCCGTGACGGAGCAGGCGTCCGGCGCAAGCGCGCATTGCCGGCCCGCGAGCGTCGATCGTCCCGCCATCCATTCCCGATTTGAAAACAAGGAACGGAGTTCGGCGTCGTGAAGGGCGCCCTAGCGTCGAGCCAGTGAACGCCAAGGAGTCACGGCAATGAACCTCATGACGAACGAAGATATGCAGGCGTCTTCCCGGGCAGCCACCCGCACGACGGCCATCGACGCGATCGCCTACACCATCGTCGATGCCGATATCGGCAAGATACTGGTCGCGCGCAGCAGGCACGGCGTCTGCTCGATCCTGATCGGCAAGGCTGATCAGGAGCTCGAGGCGGATCTTGCCGGCCGCTTCCCGGCATCGAAGCGCCTCCGGATCGACGATGTGGCGAAGGATGATGCCTTCAGGGTCCTGAACTACATCCAGCGGCCCGCAAGGGGCCTCGATCTGGAGCTGGATATGCGCGGCACCCCGTTCCAGCGGAGCGTCTGGCAGGCGCTGCGTCGGATCAAGGCCGGCGAGACGACGACCTATGCGGCCCTGGCCAGCAGCATGACGCCCCCGTCGCATCCGCGTGCGGTCGCCAGCGCCTGCGCGGCCAATCCCATCGCACTGGCCATTCCTTGCCACCGGGTGGTCCGCAGCGACGGCGACCTTGCCGGCTATCGCTGGGGGATCGAGCGCAAGCGCACGTTGATCCAGCGGGAGACCCTGGCATGACCCCGCGGCTCACGGACGCGATCGCTCCGGTTGCCGGGAACATGCCGGCGGAGGCGCGCGTGGCCGCCTATTGCTGGGACACGGTTGCCGCGGAGCTGGACAATGCCGGCTGCGCGATGCTGCCGGGTCTCCTTTCTCCGGAAGAGTGCCGCGGGATCGCCGCCCTCTATCCGGAGGAAGGTCATTTCCGCAGTCGCGTGGTCATGGCGCGTCATGGCTTCGGCAAAGGCGAATATCGCTATTTCAGCTATCCGCTGCCCAGCCTCATCGGGGATTTCCGCACCGCGCTCTATCCGCGCCTTGCCGGGATCGCGAACGGCTGGAACCGGCGCATGGGCATTGCGGAGCATTTTCCCGACACGCACGGAGCGTTCCTCGATCGCTGCCATGCCGCAGGCCAGACCAGGCCAACGCCGTTGCTGCTCCACTATGTCGAGGGCGACTATAACTGCCTGCACCAGGATCTGTACGGCGATATCTGGTTTCCGATCCAAGTGGCGATTCTGCTGTCCGAGCCGGGGGCCGATTTCACCGGTGGCGAGTTCGTGCTGACCGAACAGCGCCCCCGGATGCAGAGTCGCACGGAGGTCGTGCCGTTGCGCCAGGGCGATGCCGTGGCATTCGCGGTCAACCATCGCCCGGTTCGCGGCACGCGCGGCGACTATCGGGTCAATTTACGGCACGGCGTGAGCCGGCTGCGTTCGGGCATGCGCCATACCGTCGGCATCATTTTCCACGACGCGCGCTGAGCGGCGCCTGCCGCAATCGTCAGCGCGACCAATGACCACCTCCGAAACCACCAGACAGCCGGTGCCTTCCGGCACCATCTGTCGTCCATGATCCTGGACGCCGATGCTTGTTGTCGCGCGCTGTCGACGCGTGACGCCCGGTTCGACGGACGGTTGTTCGTCGGCGTCCGGACGACCGGCATCCATTGCCGGCCGATCTGCCCGGCCCAGACGCCCAAGCGGCAGAACCTGACCTTCCATTCGAGCGCCGCCGCGGCGCAGGCGGCCGGCCAGGCTATCGGGAAAGCAAACGCGTCAGCCTCCGTTTTCTGCCGTCAAATCGAAGAAGGATTGAAAAGCACGATCCGGAGTGCCGGTCCGCCTCCCCTCCTCGAGTGAAACGTGCACGCAGCGGCCGCCCTGGCCGCCGGCGAGAAGGCAGGGAGCCAGGCACGTGACGAGGAAATCCACCCATATGGGATGTGCGGCGACATCGGCCGCTCGGCCGCGACCGGTGCTCTCGCGCGCGCTGATCGCAGCTGGTGGCGCGGGCGCGCTCGCCGCCGCGGATGACCCTGCGATCCGATTGACCAGCGAGGCCGAGCGGTCTGCATCGCTTCGCCTTTTCCTCCGGGATCGTCCGTCCGGCGATCTCTGGGTGTTTGCCTATGGTTCGCTCATCTGGAATCCCGCGCTCAGGATCGCCGAAGAGCGCCGCGCCCGGATTGACGACTGGCATCGCGCATTTTGCCTGTCGATGCCCGTTGGCCGCGGCACGGCCGACAGGCCGGGGCTCGCGCTTGGCCTTGATCGGGGCGGCGGCTGCGAAGGCATGGCCTATCGCATCGCCGATACCGATCTCGAAACGGAATTGCCGATCCTGTGGAACCGCGAGATGCTGATCGCCGGCTATATCCCGCAATGGCTGGAGGTGAAGAACGCTGAAGGCATCGCCTTTGGATGGGCAATTGCTTTCGTCATCGATCGCGATGCCCCGCACTATGTCGATAATCTGCCGACCGGCACGCAAGTCATGCGGCTTGCGACTGCGGCCGGCAGCTGGGGGACGTCCGCGGACTATCTCTTTCGGACCGACGATGCGTTGCGAAGCCACGGAATCGTCGACCGCAACCTTGCGCGACTCGCGTTTCAGGTCTCGGGCGCGATCGGAGAAAGCCGGGCCCTTGCGCTCGCTGCCTGACCTCAGCGGTCGCGCGTGGGCGGCAATGCGACCGGCGGCGCCACCCGCATGCCGTTCTCGCACGCGCAGAAGACGCTCGCCCGGGATGCCTTCGCCTTTGCCGAGACGCGGCTCATGCAGCCGGTGATGATCGTGATCGGCGAGCAGGCCGCCGCGACCGAGATAGCGGGCGAACAGCGAGCGGGCGAGCCGGCCGCGAGCCATTCCCTGAAGGCTGCCCTGGAGCCCTCGCCGGCAGATCGCTTTTCGATTTCAGGACAAGAACCGGAGTTCGAGCCGATCGGCAGGGGCCTAGCCAGGTGCCGAGGCCGTCGAACACCGTCGATGAGCTTCACCCAAACTCCATGAGGATTGCTGCAATGAGCAAGGAAGAAGACAACAAGGCCGTGGTCGGCCGCTGGTTCACCGAATTCTGGGGCAAGGACGTCGACCTCGCCGTAGTCGACGAGATCGCCGCGCCCGACATGCTGCTCCAATATTCGCTGCATGCGCCGCGCCGCGGCCGCGACGATATCAAGGCGTTCATGACCGATTTCCGCGCGGCCTTCCCCGATCTCCATTTCTGGGGCACCGCCGACCTGATCGCCGAAGGCGATTATGTCGTCGGCCAATGGCGGGGCGGCGGCACGCATAGCGGCCCGGCCTTCAGCGACTTCCTCGTCGGCGGCCTGCCGGCGGCAACCGGCCGCAAGATGCACTTCACCGGCACCACCGTGCTCAAGGTGATCGACGGCAAGATCGTCGAGGAAATCGGCCTGGACGACGGCGTGGCCGCGCTCACCCAGCTTGGCCTGATCGAGGCGGCCGCGGCCGCCGCGGACGCCTGAGCCGGCCTGGCGGAGTATGACCTCCGCTCCCGAGGGGGCCTACGGGCCCCCTCGATCTCGCCCGATTGCCGGGATGATGCGCGACGAGCTGCCCGCCGGAGGCGCCGGGCGTCCGTCAGCCAAAGCCGATGGCATTGGCGACCATTCTGAACCCGGCGTCATTTTTTTGAGGGATGCCCGCCGGCCATGCGTACTCAATCGGGGGAATGTACAGAAATTTACGAGATAAGTATTTGAAATTACTTTCAGAATCCAGTTGACCTGTATATACAAATAATGCTTGTTTCCTCCCCAGGGCCAAAATTGCCGGGGGATGCGATGAAACTCTCGACCTTACTTCTCGCCGCCACGTTTCTCTCCACCGCCGCACCCGCGTTCGGGCAGGCCGTGGACACGCCGCCGCCTGCCGACCAGGCCGGTGCGCAGGACGAGAATGGAAACGAAATCCTGGTGACCGGCAGCCGCATCCGCCGACAGGACATTGCCGGCGTAGGGCCGGCCACGGTGGTCTCCGCCGAGCAGATCGAGAGCACCGGCATCGTCAATGTCGAGACTCTGCTCCAGCGCCTGCCCGCCAATGCGGGCTTCGCGGGCAACCAGACCTCGGCCTATTGGACCGGGAACGGCTATGGCACCGCACAGGTCAACCTGCGGGGCCTCGGCATCAAGCGCACGCTGGTGCTGCTCAACAACCGCCGCCTCGTCGCCGGTGGGACCGGCGCGAACTCCTCGCCCGATCTCAACATGATCCCCACCGTCGCCCTGGCCCGTGCCGATGTGCTCAAGGACGGTGCCTCGGCGATCTACGGTGCCGATGCGATGGCGGGCGTCGTCAATCTGGTGACCCGCACGGATTTCAATGGCATCGGCGTCAGCGGCCGCAGCGGCGTCACCGGGCGCGGCGATGGCGGCGACTATACGGTCGACCTGCTCGCCGGGAAGCGCGGCAGCCGCGGCGGCATCCTGCTTGCCGCCACCTATCAGAAGACCGAGCCGGTCAACATGGCGACCCGCGCGCCCTGCTCCCTGGCCGAGACCACGCCGGGATCGCTCAGCTGCGTCAACAGCGCCTCGACCATCGGCGGCCGCGCCGCGCTGCCGAACGGCCAGCAGATCAACTTCAACCAGGTCCCGGGCGGCAACGGCAATTTCTACGAGCCCTACAGCGCCGCGAAGCACAATTTCAATTCGAACCCGTTCCTCTATGCGGTCAGCCCGATCGAGCGCATCTCGACTGCGATATTCGGCGATTATGACCTGACCGACCGGATCGAGCTGTTCGGCGAGTTCCTCTACACCCACCGCAGGTCGAACCAGATCGCGACGCCGGGGACGCTGCGCAACCTCAACATCGCGGCGACCAATCCGACGAACCCGACCGGCCAGAACCTCGTGCTGATCCAGCGGCGCCTCGCCGAGCCCGGGCCCCGCGAATTCTATCAGCGGACCGATACCTGGCAGGGCACGCTGGGCTTCCGCGGCAAGCTCGCCAACGACTGGGCCTGGGAAGTTGCCGGCGCCTATGGCCGCAACACCGGTGTCGAAGGTTCGACCAACGTCGCCAATCTCGACCATGTCCGCAACTCGCTCGACACCGCCAAATGCAGCTTCGCGGCCGGCGCCGCCATTCCCTGCGCGGACTATCTCGGCTTTGGCGACCTGACGCCGAAGGTGCTCGACTATATCCTGTTCACCTCGCGCGATACCGGCGGCAACTCGCTCCTGTCGCTGACCGGCGACCTCAACGGCTCGCTGTTCCGGCTACCGGCGGGCGCGGTATCCTTCGCGACGGGCGTTTCCTATCGCGAGGAGAAGGGCTGGCGGAATCCCGATCCGCTCACCGTTGCCGGCGTGGCCAACACCAACCAGCAATCCCCCATCTCGGGCCGGGTCCGCGCCAAGGAAGCCTATCTCGAGCTGTCGGTTCCCGTCCTCGCCAACATACCCTTGTTCCGCGCGCTGACCCTTGACGGCGCGGTCCGCTATTCGAGCTACGACCTGTTCGGCGACGACTGGAACTACAAGCTCAGCGCCGACTGGATGATCGTCGACGGCGTGCGCCTGCGCGGCACCTATGGCACCGGCTTCCGCGTCCCCAACGTCCCCGAACTGTTCGGCGGCGTCTCCGAAGGCAATCTCACCACCACCGATCCGTGCAGCCGCTATTCGAGTAGCAGCAACACCACCCTGGTCGCCAATTGCCGCGCCTCGGGCGTGCCGGCCGGCTATGTCCAGCTCGGCACCACCATATTGACCACGGTCGGCGGCAACCAGAACCTCAAGCCCGAGACCTCGAAGAGCTGGACCATCGGCACCGTCCTCCAGCCCAAGGGGATCGTGCCCGGGCTGTCGCTCACCGCCGACTGGTTCGACATCGACATCGCCGGTGCGATCCGCGCCATCCCCGGCTCGACCAAGCTCGCGGTCTGCTATGCCAGCGCCAATTTGTCGCATCCCTTCTGCCGCGACTTCACCCGCAGCGCGCTGACCGGCGAAGTCACTTATCTCTCCGCCCAGCCGATCAACACCGGCCGCGAGCGGATGAGCGGGCTGGATCTCGGGCTGGTCTATGCCCGCAAGCTCAACCGGCTCGAGCTGCAGGTCGATCTCAACGCCACCTATCTGAACCGCTATGTCGTCGAGCCCTTCCCGGGCGGCGCGCCAATCGTCTTCGACGGACGCATCGGCGGCGGCAATGGCGGCTATCCGAAATGGCGCGGCTATGGGGTGGCGACCGCCCGGCAGGACGGCGTGGCCCTTACCTGGTCGACCCAGTGGATCGGCAAGGCGCAGGACTTCAACGCGGCACCGACGGCGATCGGCTATCGCACTCCGGACATCTTCTATCACAATGTCCAGCTCGCCTTCGAGATCGGCGCGAAGACCCGCTTCCAGCTGGGCGTCGACAATCTGTTCGACACCAGGGCGCCCTATATCGCCAGCTTCACCGACGGAAACACCGACACGATGACGTACGACCTGCTCGGACGCCGTTTCTATGTCGGCTTCCGCACGGCGTTCTGACGCGATGCGCGCGATCCGATGGCCGCAACTGGTGCGGCGGACGCACAAATGGCTGGCGCTGCTGATCGGGGTCCAGGTCGTCTTCTGGACGGCCACAGGCTTCTACATGGTGGTCGTCCATATCGACACCATCCATGGCGATCATCTCGTCCGCCCCGCGCCGGCGCCCGCCGTCGCGCTTGCCGGACTGTCCCCACCGGGAGCAGCGGCAGCCGCGGTGCCCGGAGCGAGCGAAGTGCGGCTGATCTCCCGTCTCGGCCGCCCCGCCTGGCGGGTGCAGGGCGCAGCGGGTGTAGCAGTGTTCGACGCACGGTCCGGCGCGCGCCTGGGTGAATTGAGCGAGGGCGAGGTTCGTGCCGCCGCGAAGGCGCGCTTCACCGGCGATACGGAGATCGTCCGCGCGACCCGCCTCACGGCGCCGGTTCAGGAAATGGGCAAGCGCCCCCTACCCTATTGGCAGGTCGAGTTCGCCGGCTGGAACCGCCCAACCCTCTACATCGCGCCGCAGACCGGCGAACTGCTCGCCCGGCGGCACCTGTTGTGGCGAGTCTTCGACTTCGCCTGGATGCTCCACATCATGGACTATGGCGAGCGCACGGACGTCAACAACCCGCTGCTGCGCGTCGCCACCTGGACCGCGCTCGCCATGGCGCTGACCGGCGCCTGGCTGCTGGTCTGGGCCTTTCCCCGCCGCAAGAAGCGAAAGTCGATCTGATGCGCCTGCGCCTTTCCCAATTGCTGTTCCGCCGCATCCACAAATGGGTCGGCCTGGTGCTCGGCATCCAGTTCATCCTCTGGGCGCTCAGCGGCTCGATGATGGCGTTGCTCGACGCGGACGCCGTCGGCGGCCATGACGGCCCGGCGGCGCACGTCATGCCCGTCGCGACCGACGGGCTGATCGCCCCCGCCCGGATCGCGGGGGTGCAGGCGGTCAGCGGCATGGCGCTGCGCGACCTGGCCGGAACACCCGTCTATGAGTTGACCACGGCAGCGGGCGTCCGGCTCGTCGATGCCCGGTCGGGCGCGCCGGTGCGTATCGATGGCCCCCGTGCCGTCGCGATCGCCGGTGAAGGCGCCACCGCGCCGGTCCTGCGCACCACTCTGCTCGAGCGACCGAATCTGGAAGCGCGCGAGCATGCCGCGCCGATGTGGCGCATCGACCTTGGCGACGCCGAGCATTCCAGCATCTATGTCTCGGCGACGACCGGCCGGCACCTCGTCACTCGCGGCGACACCTGGCGCACCTGGGACTTCTTCTGGATGCTCCACAACATGGACTATGCCAGCCGGACCAGCTTCAACCACCCGCTGATCATCCTCGTCGCCTTCGGGGTGCTGTGGCTGTCGGGCACCGGCTTCTATCTGCTGTTCAAGAGCTTCCGGAAATCCGACTTCCGCTGGCTGCGCCGCCGCAAGCCCGCCATGCGCTGACCCGGTTCAGTCGAGCTTGACCTCGAAGGTGGCGGTCAGCGCGTAGCGGCTCGCCGGGTGCGTGAGCATTGCGTGCGAAACCAGCCGCTTCCCGCTCCAGGTCCGGCGGTGCATCACCAGGACGGGATCGTCCGCCTGCATGCCGAGCACCGCACGCACCCCGGGATCGGGCATCTCGGCGGTCACCCGATGCTCCACCCGGGCGATCGGCGCGATGCGAGTCAGATATTCATTGGGAGTCTGCAGGCGGAAATCCATGTCGCCATAGCCGGGCGCCATCGACGCCAGCACCAGCCGGTCCTCCAGCTGCAGCGGGAAATCGGCCTCGTGATGAACGATCAGGCTGTGGAACAGCCGCGTGCCCACTCGAACGTCGAGCAGCGCCGCATGCGCGGCATCGGCCTTGATCGCTTCGTTGCGCAGCACCCGCGCCCTGTAGCTGTGCCCGCGCGCGCGCACCTCATCGGCGATGTTGCGGATCTCGATCATGTGGCCGATCGGCTTGGGATCCGCAACGAACGTGCCCGCACCGGCGCGGCGCGTCAGGAAGCCGGCACCGGTCAGCTCGCGCAATGCGCGGTTCGCAGTCATCCGCGACACGCCGAACTGCTCGACGATCTCCGCTTCGGAAGCCACCCGATCGCCCGGCTTCAGCTTGCCGGAGCGGACCAATCCGATGATCGACCGCTTGATCTCGCGGTAGCGGGGTTCCGGCACATCGCTTGCCGGGGCTTCCTCGATTTCATGGGAATCCCGGGGGAGTGCTTCGGCGTGATCCATCGAAGCTGTATATAACGCTCGCGGCGGAGCGCCATGGCGCGTCCCCGAAATGGTGGCTTTTCACGGTGGATGGCTCCGGGCTCCGGCGCATCCCGACCCGCGGGGCGGCTGGTTATACCTTCGTATAGACCGAGGCGACCAAGAGATAGCGGCGACGCCGTTGGTATCTCTAGCTGATCGCCCTGCCGGAACCTAAGTCGCATGCTGCAATCCCGGGCTGGCTTCGCTTCGGATCGCACCGAGGAACCAACAACCATGCAATGCGACAGTAGTCGAGAAACCGCGCCACTGTCGCCGTCTGGTCGGAGCTGAGGTTCGGCTTCCTGCTGGCGGCGCGGTCGCGCCACAGCGAGGTGCCGGCATGAACATCCCTTGAAGCGGAACGCATCCGTGCCCCGCCGCCAGGCCGCCAGAGCGGCAATCCGCGCCGTCGCGCCGCCGATGCACGAAAGCGTATCCCCGACAACCCAATTCCGCCGCAGCGAGCCGGCTCGGGAAACGCGCATTCGCGGCGCGGACCCGGGCGGTGCTCCGGCGCAGCTCACATTGACGAAGCTCGCTTGGTCAAAGCCAGGAAGACGACATGACCCTGATGACGAAGGCCCCGCCGGGCGCGCCCAAACGGCCCCGCGATCCCAGGCTATCGGTGCGCGCGATCCGCGAGGCGCGCAACAGCGTGGGGACGACGCTGACCAATTTCCGCGCCAGCGGCGACGGGCTGACCGAGGCGGAGGCGGCAGCGCGCCTGGCCAAGGATGGGCCGAACGAAGTAGCGCATGATCGCCGGCCGCCCGTATCCGTTCAGCTCCTGCATGCCTTCGCCAATCCCTTCATCGCGGTGCTGATGACGCTGGCGGCGATCTCGTCGATAACCGACATCATTATTCCGCTGCGCAACGGCGAGGCCGCGGACTATACCGGCGTCGTCATCATCGTGACGATGGTGATATTGAGCGCGTTGCTGCGCTTCTGGCAGGAATATCGCTCGGGCAAGGCCGCCGATGCGTTGAAGGCGATGGTGCGCACCACCGCCACGGTGCGGCGGCGCAGCGATGAAGATGCCGAGCCGCACACGGGCGAAATTCCGATGGCGGCGATCGTCGTCGGCGACATCGTCCAGCTTTCCGCCGGCGACATGATACCCGCCGACATACGCCTGCTCGAATCGCGCGACCTGTTCGTCAGCCAGGCCGCGCTGACCGGCGAGGCGCTGCCCGTGGAAAAATACGACACCCTGGGCGCGGTGGCCGGCAAATCGGCCACCGCCGCGGCCGACGACGACGCCAATGCGCTCGACCTGCCGACGATCTGCTTCATGGGCACCAATGTCGTGAGCGGCACCGCGACCGCAATCGTCGTCGCGACCGGGGCGAGGACCTATTTCGGCTCGCTGGCCAAGGCGATCGTCGGCTCGCGGGCGGAAACCGCGTTCGATCGCGGCGTGAACTCGGTCAGCTGGCTTCTGATCCGGTTCATGCTGGTGATGGTGCCGGTGGTGCTGCTGATCAACGGGTTCACCAAGGGCGACTGGACCAACGCCTTCCTGTTCGCCCTCGCCGTCGCGGTCGGCCTCACGCCCGAAATGCTGCCGATGATCGTCTCGTCGAATCTCGCCAAGGGCGCGGTGGCCATGGCGCGGCGCAAGGTCGTGGTGAAGCGGCTCAACGCGATCCAGAATTTCGGCGCGATGGACGTGCTGTGCACCGACAAGACCGGCACGCTGACCCAGGATCGCATCATCCTCGAGCAGCATCTCGATATCCATGGCGAGCGCGACGAAGCCGTGCTGCGCCATGCCTGGATCAACAGCCACCACCAGAGCGGCGTGCGCAACCTGATGGATCAGGCGGTGCTCCGCTTCGCAAGCGAATTGCCGGACGTGATCCGCCCGGTCGAGAGCTATCGCAAGATCGACGAGCTGCCGTTCGATTTCGTCCGCCGCCGCCTTTCGGTGGTGGTCGAGGACGCCGCGGGCCGGCAGCTGATCGTCTGCAAGGGCGCGGTGGAGGAAATGCTCGGCATCGCGCACGCCATCCGCGATGGCGGCGCGGTGCGTCCGCTCGGCGACGAGGAGCGCCATGCGCTGATCGCCCGCGCCCGCGCCATGAACGCGGAGGGTTTCCGCGTTCTGGTGGTCGCGACGCGGCGGGTGCCGCGGGACGAGCGCAAGCCGCTCTACGGGATCGCGGACGAGCGCGACCTCATCGTCGAGGGCTTCCTAACCTTTCTCGACCCGCCGAAGGAAAGCGCCGCGCCGGCGCTCGCCGCGCTCGCCGCGCATGGCGTGGTGGTGAAGGTGCTGACCGGCGACAATGAAGTGGTCACCGCGCGCATCTGCCGCGAGGTGGGGCTGGAGCCGGGTCAGCCGCTGCTCGGGCGCGAGATCGAAGCGCTCGACGATGCCCGGCTGCGCAGGCTGGTCGATGAGCGGACGATCTTCGCCAAGCTTACCCCGCTCCAGAAATCGCGGGTGCTCAAGGCATTGCAGGCGAATGGCCATACCGTCGGCTTCCTCGGCGACGGGATCAACGACGCCCCCGCGCTGCGGGACGCCGATGTAGGCATCTCCGTCGACAGCGGCACCGACATCGCGAAGGAATCGGCCGATATCATCCTGCTCGAAAAGAGCCTGATGGTGCTGGAGGAAGGCGTGCTGAAGGGACGGGAGACCTTCGGCAACATCATCAAGTATCTCAACATGACGGCCAGCTCGAATTTCGGGAACGTCTTCTCGGTGCTGATCGCCAGCGCCTTCATCCCGTTCCTGCCGATGCTGGCGATTCAGATCCTGATCCAGAATCTGATGTACGATGTGTCTCAGCTCGCACTGCCCTGGGACAGGATGGACCGCGAGTTCCTCATGCGTCCGCGCAAGTGGGACGCGCGCAACATCGGGCGTTTCATGCTGTGGATCGGGCCGACCTCGTCGATCTTCGACGTGACCACCTTTGCGCTGCTGTGGTTCGTATTCGGCGCCAATTCGCCCGAGCATCAATCGCTGTTCCAGTCGGGCTGGTTCGTCGAAGGGCTGTTGTCGCAGACGCTGGTGGTACACATGCTGCGCACCCAGCGCATCCCTTTCCTGCAGAGCGTCGCGGCGTTGCCGGTATTGGTGATGACGGCGCTGATCTGCGCGCTCGGCGTGTTTCTCCCCTTCTCCGCGCTCGGGGCGATGGTGGGGTTTCAGCCGCTGCCCTGGCAGTATTTCCCCTGGCTGGCCGGCATCCTGCTGAGCTATTGCATCGTCGCCCAATCGATGAAGGCGCTCTACATCCGGCGGTTCGGGCAATGGTTCTGAATCGCGGTGCCTTGGCGTTCCGGGCCCCCTTCCCGCAGGAAGACTGGCACGGCAATGGCCCGGGCGGACGACCCGAGGGATCCGGGCCCCCGCCCGAACCCTCGTGGCGGGCGCGCCTGGCCCGACTGGTCGCCTGGGCGATGGTCACCGGCGCGATGCACCTGCTCGCCATGGCCGCGATGCTCGCCCGGCGCGGCGCGATCTCCCGGCGGCAATGGCTGCACGCCTCGCGCTTCTGCCATCGTCTTCAACAGGCTGCCCTCGGCATCCTGCGCAGGAGCGGATGACCATGCGGACGGGCTTTCCGGGGCGCCGCCGCAGCGGACGGCGCAGAATGATCGACGGCAAGCGATCCGCGCGGCATAGAGAAGGAAGTCGACACGCACGGCGCAGGCATACCCGAAGGCTTCGCGATGAACTCAGGCACAATGTCGTGACGCGGCGGCTCGGAAGCGGCCCGGCAATCAGGATCGCCCTGCTGGTCGCCGCGATCGCCGCGATCTTCGTCGTCGATACCGTGACCAACTACGCCATTGCCGCGGCGGTATTCTACGTCGCGGTGATCCTGCTCGCCACGCGCTGGATGCGCCCCCGATCGGTCGTCATCCTGGCATCGGCCTGCGGGGCGCTGACGGTGATCAGCTTCACGCTCACCCATTCCGGGCTGTACGAGGTCGGCATCATCAACACCGGGATCAGCCTCGTCGCGATCGCGGTGACCACCTATCTCTCGCTCAAGCTGGTCGCGGCGGAGGCCGCGATCCACGACGCGCGCGAGCGGCTCACCCGCATCGCGCGAGTGACGAGCCTGGGGGAACTCACCGCTTCGATCGCGCACGAAGTGAACCAGCCCCTCGCCGCAGTGATGACGAGCGCCGGGGCGTGCCGGCGCTGGCTGGCCGCCGATCCTCCCAATATCGAAAAGGCGGAGCGCGCCGCCGAACGGATCGTCGCGGAAGCCAACCGCGCCAGCGAGGTGATAGCGCGCGTGCGGGGCCTTGCCAGCGGCAAGTCGCCGATACGTGGAGCATTCGATCTCGGCACGCTGGTGCAGGAGATCGTCGGACTGGCGCGCGCACAGATTGATCGCAACGGCATATTGCTGCGGCTCTACCTGCCGGAAGGCCTGCCGCGGGTCTTTGGCGATCGGGTGCAGATCGGCCAGGTCGTCGGCAATCTGCTGCTCAACGCCATCGACGCCGTGATGGCGGATCCGGCGCGCGGGCATGAGATAGAGGTGATCGCCTCCCTCGCCCCGGACGGGTCGAGCGTTACGCTCGAGGTTGCGGATTCCGGCATCGGCTTTCGTGGTCAGGAAGCGGAGCGGCTGTTCGATGCCTTCTGGACCACCAAGCAGGACGGCATCGGGCTCGGGCTCACCATCAGCCGCGCGATCGTCGAGGCCAATGGCGGCCGCATCTGGGTCGAGGAAAGCGAGCTGGACGGCGCGGCCCTGTTGTTCACCCTGCCGGTCGCGCCGGTCGATGGCGCGGAGGAAGCCGGAACATGACCGATCCCGAATCCCCGATCGTCTATATCGTCGACGATGACGGCTCCGTCCGCGAAGCGCTGGAGGATCTGCTGTCGTCCGTCGCGCTCGCTTCGCGCTCGTTCGCCTCGGTGCAGGAATTCGTCGGCGCGGCGCGCGCGGAGGTGCCGTCGTGCCTCGTGCTCGACGTCAGGATGCCGGGGCATAGCGGGATGGCGTTCCTCGCCCATATGGCCGAACGCGGCACCGCCCTGCCGACGGTGATGATCACCGGCCATGGCGATATCGCGATGAGCGTTCGCGCGATGAAGGACGGCGCGATCGAGTTTCTCACCAAGCCGTTCCGCGATCAGGACCTGCTCGACGCGATCAATCGCGGCATCGAGATCGATCGCGCGCGCCGCGCGACGGCGGCGGAAACGCGGCATGTGCGGCAATTGTGGGAAGCGCTCTCCCCGGGTGAGCGCGAGGTGGCGCGGCTGGTGGTGCGCGGATTGCTCAACAAGCAGGTCGCCGCCGAGCTCGGGCTGAGCGAGATCACGGTAAAGGTCCGCCGCGGCAACATGATGCGCAAGATGGAGGCGCGGACGCTGCCCGATCTCGTCCGCGCCTTCGATCGCATCCACGCCTAGGACCGGCTGCTCCGGTCGCGACGGACCGCATGATGGATGCGGACATGTTCGGCATCGATCCATGCCAGCAGGTCCGCCGCCGCGCGGCTTCTTCGGCGATGGGGCAGCAACAGGACCTCCATGCCGGCCAGCAATCGCAATCGCAGCCGGAGCTTCAGTGGCATCGGCATAGGGTGATCTGGTGGCATGGCCGTTCTCCCGGTGTCAGATCTTCGCGTTCATGCTGAACAGGACGGTGCGCGGCGCGGCCCGCATGAACGTCTGATAATCGCCCGAAACCGAATAGCCCCCGATCCCCACGGAGCCGATGTTCTTCCGGTCAAGGGCATTGGTGACATCCAGGCGGAACAGCAGCTCCGGCATGCCGGCGCGCTTCGGCAGCCGGTACGACGCGTGTGCGTTCACTTGCCAATAGGCGGGCACATATATGTCGTTGCTGTAGGTGAAGGGATCGTCGAGATAGAGCGTGCTGGTTGCCCCCGCCTCGAACCGGCCGCGCTTCGCCGAGACCTGGGAAATCAGCGAGACCCCCGGATAGCCCGGCTGGAAATGCCCCTTCAGCGGTGTCGCCTCCCCCGCCACCACCAGATCATCGGCGTAGCGCAGCTTGCTGACCGAAACGGACTGCGAGATGTCCAGCCAGGCGGCGGGTTTCAGGTCGATGATCGCATCCGCTCCGAGCAGCTCGGATCGCGGCACCACTCCGACGGTGCGCACCGGATTGAATTGCGGGCCGCTCGTTCCGTTGAGCAGGCGATTGAGGATGATGCCGTAATAGGCGTCGACATTGATGCTCAGCGCGCCGAGCCGGCGATATCCGCCAATCGTGAAGTTCCAGTCCTTCTCCGGCTTGAGCGTGGCACGCGCCGCATCGAACAGTTCCTGGCTGTCGGCGGCCCAGGCGGAAGACACCGGCCCGATATTGCCGCGCGACGACACGCGATAGCCCACCGCCGTCTTGGCGATATCGAGATAGAGCGAGGTGCGGCCATCCGGATGCCAGTCGATCGACAGATGCGGCAGGAACGGATCGGTGGTCCTCAGCGCCCCGTTCGGCGCGCGGTCCGGGCCGATGCCGCCGCCCCTGGTCGAGAAATCCACCGATTTGAAACCGGCATCGATCGTCACGGTCTCGCTGGGCTTGAAGACGTCCCGCACATAGAGCTGGAAGGAATCGGTCCTCCAGCGCGAGTCATTGGCGATCTGAAAGGCTGGCCCATAGACATCATAGGGTCCGATCGCCCGCAGCGGCGCGCCCTGCCCCGGCAGCGGCTGATCATAATAGGCGAAACGCGAGGTGGACGAGCCGCGCTCCACCCAGACGCCGACGGAGACGGTGTGGCCCCCGCCCTTCCAGCCAAGGTTCGCCGCGCTCCCGAAACGCCGCGGGCGGGTCTGCCAGACCTGGGACGAGAATGGCGCGCCGGTTTGCGAGGGCGTCGAGACATCCGAGATCTCGATGTCCGACTTGCCGATCGCGGCATAGCCCATCACGCTTCCGGAGAGCCGCTCCGTCAGGTTGAAGCGATGAGTGACGTTTCCGACGAAATCGTCGGTCGCCTGGCCCGTGTCATAGGGGATGAGCGACGCCAGTTCCCCACAGCTATACGCTCCGCACGACTTGTTCGCATTCTCGGGCGCGGCAATGAAGACGGCACGCGCATAGTTCGGATAGAGGATGTCGGTCCCGTTCCAGCCGAGCTTGGCCAGCATGTCGAAGGATGTGTTGTTGTAGCCCCAGATCTCGGCGCGGGCGAAGGAGAAGAAGGCGGTGAGATCGCCCCAGGGCAGGTCCTGAACGAGCTTGGCGTTGGCGCGCAGCATATATTGGGTTCCGGCGCCGGTATATTTGTCCTTGGATATCCGCTCGATGCCGAACAGCATTCGCGGCCCCGCCTCGCCGATCCGGCCGGTATTGACCGTGGCGCTGCTCACCAGGCTATGATCCCCGCCGACGCCCTGCGTCATCTCGATCGCGAAATCGGCCTTGGGATCCGCGATGGCGTAGAGCATCTCGCCGCCATTTCCGGTGTTCGAGAAGGTGCTCACCGCGGCGGAGCCGGGCGATATCCTGACCGAATCGATATTGCCGGCGACACCGATGTTGAGCGGCGCGGTTCCGGTTACGCTGCCATAGCTGCCGTCGTTCAGCGGAACCCCCTCGAAGGTGATCGCCAGCTCGTTCTGGCGGAACCCGCGCACCAGCAGAAAGCCATCGGACAGATCGAGACCATAGGCATCGGTCGACGTGAAGGTTACGCCCGGCAGATTCTTGACCAGCGCCAGGGCGCTGCTGCCGGACAGCACGTCGGACCAGTCGCTTTTGGTAAGGGCATAATCGCCTGCCTCGACCGGGCGCTTCGTGCCGTCGGAGTGCGCCGCGCGCGTCGCGGTCACGGTGATCTCCGCGTCCAGCTGGGGTTCCGCGGCCGGCGCGGTCACCGCATCGGATGTCTGCGCCCGGGCCGGCGCGGCGACACCGCCGATCAGGCCGATCGCCAGCGCCGATCGACCGCAATGGATGAGGATTTTCGAGAATGGGAGCACGGGAATTCTTTCTTAAAACGGCGCACGCGCCATCCGTCCGCCGCGCGAACGGCAGATGATGAGGCGTGGGTAGGAAACAGGTTTCGCGACCGCCGCCGGCGGCGCGCTGGCGGCGATGAAATCAGGCGTTGCGCATTCTTGCCTTCTCGGGAACGGCCCGGAAGGCGAAGGCGATCAGCTCGTCGCCGGCACCGCGGCGTCGATGTTCATCGACCTTCCGTCATCGCACGATGCGGACCGTGGCGCTGAGCGCCCCTATTTGCCGCAATCGTCCGACGGATACCGGTTCGCAGGTTCATCTCATCCCCTTGACTGCATGGGCGCGAGATGCCCGATGCCGCGCTCGGACTATTCCCCGTGGTCGGTATGGCGCAACGCTACGATGGTATAGGCGCATGCCCGAAACCCATGCGAAGGTGATCCGCGGCGGCTGCGCGGCGCAATTCGGGGAAGCCATCCCGGCCGGGACTCTCAGGCGCCCGCCTCTGCCTCGTCATTGGCCAGGCGGGCGCGAAGCGCCTTCTTGTCCACCTTGCCGACGCTGGTCCGAGGAAGGCCGGCAAGCACGAGCACCCGCTCGGGAATGGCGTATCGGCTCAGCCGCCCGGCATCGACATGGTGCATCAGGCCGTTCCGCAGAAGCTCGGCGCTCGGTGCATCGCCGCGAGCGGCCGCGACGACGAAAGCGACGGGCCGCTCGCCCCATTTGCTGTCCGGAACCCCGATGACCGCGGCTTCCGCCACCGAGGGCAGCTCCATGAGAAGCGCCTCGAGGGCGATCGACGAGACCCACTCTCCGCCGGTCTTGATCACGTCCTTCAGGCGGTCGACGATCCGGATGGCCCCGTCCCGGTCCATCGCGGCGACATCGCCGGTGTGGAGCCAGCCTCCCTCCCAGAGCGTGTCGGAGGCGGCCTGGGCGCCATAGCCCTGCGTCAGCCAGGGCGCGCGCAGCATCAGCTCGCCGCCGCCTGCCTCGTCCATGCGCGCATGGACCAGCGGGATCGGAAAGCCGGCCCGGCACAGCTCCGCGGTATCGCCGCCCGGCGACCGCGCCAGCGCGACGACCGGTCCCGTCTCGGACATGCCGAAGCCGACGAGCGTCGACAGGCCGGCGCGGGCCGCCTCTTCCGCCAGCGACGGCGGCAGGGCGGAACCGCCGATGATCACCGTCCAGGGGCCCAGGGACTCCGCGCCTTCCCGCGCATCGAGCAACATGCGCAATATCGTCGGAACGCAATGCGAGAAGCTGACCCGCTCGCGCCGCTTGAGCGCCAGCAGGTGCTTCGGATCATAGCGCCCGGGATAGACCTGCTTGAGCCCCAGCATCGTCGCGACGAACGGCAGGCCCCATGCATGGACATGGAACATCGGCGTCATCGGCATATAGACGTCGTCACGCCGAAGGCCCTGGCCGACGGGCTGGCTCGCCAGGGTAGCCGCCAATGCCAGCGTGTGGAGGACGAGCTGCCGGTGGCTGAAGAAGACCTGCTTGGGGCTGCCGGTGGTGCCTGTCGTATGGAAGGTGGTCGCGATCGCATTCTCGTCGAAATCCGCGAACCGGAAGGAAGGCGGGGTCGCCGCGATCCGCGCCTCATAGCTGTCCGCGCTCGCTTCCTCCGCCATCAGGATCGCGTCGCGCACCGCGGGAAGGTTCGGCCGGATCCCGTCGAACAGCGGAACGAAATCGGCATGGTGGAGGACGAAGGAAGCGCCGGATTCGCGCAGCGTATATTCGATCTGGGCCGATGACAGCCGCACGTTCACGGTCTGCAGCACCGCCCCCATCATCGGAATGGCGAAATAGCATTCGAGATAGCGATGGCTGTCCCAGTCCATCACCGCGACCGTGTCGCCGGCCCGCACCCCGCGTTCGGAGAGCAGCGTCGCCAGGCGCGTCACGCGATCGAGCAGGTCGGCATAGCTGAAGCGCCGCCGGCCGCTCACGATCTCCGCGGTTGTCTGCTGCGCCACATTGGCGAGCAGGTGGCGCAGCAGGAGGGGATAGGCATAGGCATCCGCTGCCGGCGTCATCAGGATTCTCGGGGTGGTCACGGCTTCTCCGGCGGCAGTTGCGATCAATTGGGCGTGGTGCGCCGTGGCGGGCGGCAGGCGCCGCGCCTGCTGGTGTCCATCCCGGTCACCGGCTTCGCGCCGAGGCTGGGGTCGCTGCCCTTGAGCATCGCCATCGGAACCCGATCCGCCTTGCGGATGACCTCGGCGAGCATCGCCGTCTGGCGCGCCGCCAGCCCGGCATCCAGCTTGTCCATATGTCCGTTGGCAGCGATGCTCAGCAGATAGCTGGGGCCACCGATGAGCGCCATGTGCGGAACGCCGCTTTCATGGAACACCACGCCCGTGGTGACCCCGGGGCCCGGCTCGACGCCGTGCCGCAGCAGGTCGTGCCGCCTAATGCCCTCGATCACGATATCGGTCAGCGGCCCGGCGGACGTCGGACAGTTCATATATTCGTTGTGCCCGGTGGGCCCATAGCCCTTGCCGGGGATGTCCAGCCATTCGCTCGATCCCAGATGCTCGATCGTGAACGCCGCCGCCGCGCGCTTCATGAGCTCGGGGTGCGCCAGCGCCCAGCCCGGCGCCTCCGGCATCTCGCCCGTCATGTGGCCGGGCCAGCCCGCGAAGACCAGGCTCCGGCGCAGCCGCTCGCCCTTGGGCAGGCTGGCGAAGTGACGGGCGAGGTGCAGCAGGGTGATGCAGCCATTTTCCTCGACGAAATTCTGGCCATCGGTGTGGGTGTCGATGATCATCACCTCGTCGCTTTCGCCGGGCAGGATCGCGGTGAGCTGCGGCACGTCTCCGGTCGTCCATTCGGCATCGAGCGTGAGGCGGGCCGTCTTGCCGGCCTTGGCCGCGCGGCGGAGTTCCTCGCCCGCATCCTGGCCGACGAACAGCGCCGGTACCTTCGGCCGGTAATGGGAGGCATGGGGGGAATAATTGCCCTCGATCATCGCCGACGAGACGTCCATGATGATCGCCACGCCGGCGACGCCACGCTCGGCCAGCGCGTCGAGCGGAAATGCCGGGGTCGTCCACAGCCGGTGATAGGGCGCGTCGAGCGACGCGGCCGCCGGTTCGTCCCGCACATGGACGAAATGGGGATGAGTGAGCTTCCCCATCGTCATCCGCGGAAGCTGCCCGTCGAAGACGAGGATGCTGCCCTTCGGGAAATCGGGAAGCGCCTCGGGGCCGGTCGGCTTCAGCGAGCCGCCATAGACGAGCGGCCCGGTGACGCCTTCCGGACCGGTGGGCGCCGAACGGACGAAGAAGGTGACCTTGTCGACGGGCCTGCGCGCGCCGCCGTCCAGGACTTCGAGGCTGACGCGTTTGGGATCCCATCGCCGATAGCTGTACGATTCGCACGGGCCGAGCAGGAGGCCGGCGTCCTGGAACTGGCCGGCCATCCAGTCCACGAACGCGAGATGGTTGGCGTTGCCGGGAAGCCGGGGGCCGAAATCGACCATTTCCTGATAGTCCCGCCGGATATCCGCGGCGGACGGCAACGGCACCGGCGCCCGGCGGAGCGGCATCGATGCGAGCGCGCGGGCCGGGGCACTCGCGCTCGCCAGCGCGCAGGCGGCGGCAAGGAGCGCGCTCCGGCGTGAAATGAGCGATTGGTCATGCATCGAGCGATCTCCCATTCGTGTTCGGCAGCGTTCTGGCGCCGGGCTAGAATTTGATGTTCACACCCGCCGTGAACTGGCGTCCAGTCACGTCGTAGAGCAGCGGATTGGTGGGGATGAACGTGAAGAGCGTACCGTTCGGCGCCAGCGGCGGAGCGCGATCGAACAGATTGTTGACCGTCAGGAAGAAGCGATAGCCATCCTTGAGCCGCACGGCGGCGGTCAGGTCGGTATAGAAGACGGACTTCACGCGATTGCTCTCGATGGTCTTCGGTTCCACCCGGGTGACGTCATAGGTTCCCGCGCCGATGAACCGCTCCTGCGCGAAGAGCTCGACCGGGCCGCTCTTCCAATCCAGGCCGGCGGTCGCGCTCCAGCGCGGATTGGCGCTGAGGCCGACTTCCCCGGCCCGGTCTATGGACGGGCCGTTGCGGATGTCCTGCCGCTGCTTGTCGAGATAGCTGGCGATGAATCTCAGGCTCGCGGCGCCGCCAAGGACCTGCCCGCGCGGCCGGTAATTGAGCTCGATGTCGAGGCCGGATGTCGCTAGCCGGTTGAGGTTCAGCGTCGGGGACTCGATGCGGGTGATCTGCCCCGCCGGGTTGCGGGTGATGTTCGCGCAGAGGCTGGTGGCGCCGGCCAGGCATTGGTTCAGCGTCAGCTGCGGCGTCAGCGACGAGATGATGCCGGCGATGTCGATGGAATAATAGTCGACCGACAGGGTGAGCCCCGGCGCGAAGGCGGGGCTGAGGACGATACCCGCGGTATAGGTGTCGGCCTTTTCGGGCTGCAGCGAAGGGTTGCCCCGAGCCGCCTGGACGATGGGCACGGTGACGCCGTTATCGATCACCGAGCCGGTGTTCTGCACGATCCCGGCGAACAGCTCCGGCACGTTGGGCGCGCGGATATCGCGCGAGGCGGTACCGCGCAGGCGCACCCCGGCCACCGGCTCCCACACCGCGCCGGCCTTCCAGGTCGTCACTCCGCCGCTCGTGCTGTAGTTGGTATATCGCACGGCGCCGTTGATATCGAGCGCATGCAGGAAGGGCAGGTCGCGGGCGAGCGGCACCGCCGCCTCCGCGAACACTTCCCACAGATGATAGGCGCCCTTCACCGGAAAGACGTTGGTGAGCAGCCAGCCGCCGGGCTGGTTCTGATAGGCCGGGGGAAAGCCGCGGATGCCGGTGGCGTCGTTGATGCTCTGCGCGATATCGTCGGCAACCTGGTCCAGCGCGACGCGGCGATACTGGCCGCCGGCCGCGAGGGAGACCGGCCCCGCCCAGGTGGAGAAAGGCTGCGCGCGCAACGAAAGGTCGGCGACGTCCTGGGTGAAGTTGGTGGTGTAGCTCGAAGCCCCCTCGACATAGGCTATGGCAGCCTGGGAAGGCGCGCCGGCCCCGAACAGGTTGATCGGAACGCAGCCGGGATACAGGCCCGGGTTGGTGAGCGTGACCCGGCAGACGATCTGGCTGGTGGCTGGATCGCGCACCGCGTCCACCGCGGCATAGAGGCGTTCGAGCGCCACGTTGTTGTAGGTCCGGATGTTGGTCCGGTTCCTGCCATGCTCGAAATAGCCCTCGACCTGGAGCCCGCCCGCCCCGGCGAAGCGGAAGCCGGCGGTGAGATCGAGCGTGCGCGCCCGCGCCGTCGCGTTCGCCGGCTCGCCAAAATCGAAATTCACCCGGCCCATCGCGAAGGCGGGCGTGTTCGTCGTGGTCAGCACCTGTTGCACCGCCGGATTCAGGAAGGCGTTGCCGCTGAAGATGGTGAAGCCGTTGAAGCCGCCCGGGTTGAACTGCTGGGCCTGGTTATAGTGGTTGCGCGCGAGTGCCAGGCTGCCCTGGGCATAGAGCGTGAGCGACGGCGTGACGTCGAACTCCGCGTGCCCGAAATAGCTGCGGGTGGTGACGTCGGCGGAAAGGTTGCTGAACACCTGGGCGCCGTCCCCGCCGACCTGGATCAGCCCCGATTGCGCCGACCCGCGCGAATAGGGAACCAGCGTTCCGCCGGGAGCGAATTGCTGGAACGCCAGCGGTCCGCTCAGGATCAGGCCGCCGGGAGACGCGGTCGACGACCGCAGATCGTCGCGGAAGATCAACTGGCCCGGAACCGCCGGGTTGCCGAGAAAACCGGTGCCGCGCCGCCCCCAGTCCCGGTCGCCGACGCTCTGGATGCCGCCCATCTCGAAATAGGTGGCGCTGGCCACGATCCGCCCGCGCCCGTCGGCGAAGGACTGGCCGGCGGTGATGCTGGCCTTGTAGGTCGGGGCGTCGCCCTTGTCGGAGATGCCCGCCTGCGCGCTCGCCTTGATCCCGGTGAAGCGCGTGTCCAGCACGAAGTTCACGACGCCGGCCACGGCATCGGACCCATAGGCGGCCGAGGCACCGCCGGTCACGACATCGACGCGCTTCACCAGCTCTTGCGGGAACAGGTTGATGTCGGTCGAACCGTCGCGGGACGAAGGCGCCGCGCGGCGGCCGTCGATGAGCACCAGCGTGCGCTGCACGCCGAGATTGCGAAGGTTGAGATAGCTTCCGGACTGCGGCCCCACCGCCCCGGTAAAGGCACCTGCCGGGCGCGTCGATCCGCGGAACGACGGCAGCTGGTTGAGCGCCTCGCCGATCAGGCCGGGCTGGGCCTTGGCGAGATCCTCCGCGGCCATGACCGTGACGGGCGTGGGAGCCTGCGACCCGTCGCGGATCGCCCGCGATCCGGTCACGACGATATCCGCGCCGTCGGCGGGAGCCGCTCCTGCATCCTTCTGGGAGTCTTGCGGCAGCGCCTCCCCCGACGGGTTCGCTGCGGATTGCGCATATACGGGAGCCGCCATCAGCGCTGCCGAGCATGCGGACGCAAACAATATCGGCCTGATCATTGACCCGCCCCTTTTCAGCTTGGGCGCGACCATCGTCGTCTGCCCGTCCTCTCCATCCAATGACTCCGCCAACAGCGCCGCCGAGTCAATATCTTTCTTTTGTTAGGAAGGAATATGTTTCGCAACCGGTTCGCCCCTGGCGGCGAACCCCTTCGGAATCGGGGGCGAATCTATTTTCTTTCCTGGAAAAAAGTGCCTACCGAGGACGAGAGGCTTGGGCATCGCCGCGAGTTTCTCCCCCGCCGGGAGAGGCGGGGCGGCAACAGTTTCAACTGGGGTTTGGACGTGACAACGCAACGGAAGTCGAGAAAGTCGCCGTCATCGCGGCGCTCGAACGCCGAACGTCGCGAAGAGTCGATGACGATCATTCTCGATCATGCCGAGGCGGAGTTCGCTTCCAAGGGATATGACGGCACGACATTTGTGAGCGTCGCCGAGGCCGCGGGCGTGGATGCCGCGCTGATGCGCTATTATTTCGGTGACAAGGAGCAACTGTTCGCCGCCGTCTTCCGCAGGCGCGGTCCCGTGGTCAACGCGCTGCGCGTGCAGGCGCTGGACGCCTATCGCGCCGCGACCGGCGGGCAAGGCACGCTCGAGGGGCTCCTCGAGGCATTTACCCGCCCGGGCTTCGAGTTCGGCATGCTGAGCGAGGGGCACCGCAACTACGCCGCCATCGTCGCGTTCGTGAACAGCTCGCGCGGCACCATGCATGCGCTGATGTCGGAAGTCTTCGACGAGGTCTCGCGCGTGCTGATCGACGACATGCAGCGGCTGATGCCCGAGGTTCCGCGCGAAACCCTATATTGGGGCTATCACTTCCTCACCGGCGCTTTCACCTTCTCGCTTGGCCAGACCGGCCGCATCGACCGAATCTCCGGAGGGTCCGTCTCCTCCGAGGATTTCGCGGGAATTGCCGACCGCCTGCCCGCCTTTGTCGCCGCCGGTATCAGGTCGCTGGCCGCGCGCTGACCGGGATGCGTCCTTGCGCCTGATCGCGAATGCCTTGCACCATTCGGCGTGGACGCTCGGCTGAGCGGCCTCAATAGCCGCCCGGGGCCAGTCTTTGCGAGAGCCACCAGATGTTGCCGGAGGGATCGGCCAGGCCGCCTTGCCGTTCTCCATAGGGCCGGAAACCCACCGGACTGACTTCGCGCCCGCCACCCGCAACGGCACGCGCCATGGCTTCCTTCGCATCGACGACATAGAGGTAGATGGCCGCGCGCGACGCGGCTTGCTCGCCCCGAGCCTCGCTGACCATGATGGTCGTGTCGCCGAAGCGAACATGCGCATTCAGGACGGTGCCGTCGGGCGCGGCGTGAATGTCGATGATTTCGCCGCCCAGGCCCTCGTCAAGGAATCCCAGATAGTCGCGGGCGTTCCTGACGAAGAGATAGGGGAAGACCCGCGTGAAGCCGGGCGGGATGAGCGGCTGCGATTCTTCCCTGGTCGATTGCTGCATTTCGGCCTCCTGAGAATTCCGATCGGTCGCCGGCATGCCCGGCCAGTTCGCCAGGTCCTGCCGGCGCGCCATGCTCAGCTTGAGCAGGATGTTCGCGAGATGAAATTTGACGGCCTCGACGCCGATTTCGAGCCGCTCGGCGATCTGCCGGTTCGTCATGCCGAACCGTGCCGCCTTCGCGACGCGCCACTCCCCCGGCGTCAGAATATCCGGATAGGCGGGCCGTCCTCTCTTCCGGTTGGCGTTCATGCCCGAAGCTTATCGACGCGAGACGGGAATTTCACTCCCCGCCTCCGAGGTCCGAAAGGCCGGTATAGGCGCTGACGCCGGCATATCGCCCAAGGGGAGGGAAAATCGGGTCACTGCACGATATCCTGGCCAAATATCGCGTCACCAGCATTCACGCGAAACCTAACCCGCGCAGCCGCGCCGAACTCGGGGATCGGATCGGCGACGCAACGATGGCTCACTCCATGCGAAGGGCACCGACAAAATGGCAACCCAGCTGGTCATCGGGCCGATCGGCCAGATTTCGCGCCAGGTAAAGGATATCGCCGCTGCACGGCATTGGTATGGCGAGGTGCTTGGGCTCGAGCATGTTTTCTCGCTCGGCGATCTGGCCGCTTTCGATTGTGGCGGCGTCAGATTGCTTCTGACCGAGGAGCCCAGCGGCGGCGGCGGAGAATCGATCCTCTATTTTCAAGTCGAGGATATCCGCCTGACGCTCGTCGCGCTCCAGTCCGCGGGCGTGGAATTCATGAACCCGCCGCGCAGGATCCATCGGTACGGAGACGGCACCGAGGAATGGATGGCCTTCTTCAAGGACAATGAGGGCCGCACGCTGGGGCTCACGACACGCATCAGGCCCCCGTTGGACATCTCGACAGAAGATCGTCCGCAAGGGGCCGTGACGACCTGACCGCTCATCCGGCAGGAACACACCAGGCGCGGCCTTCGGATGGCCGCCCCGATGCACCGCTCACCACTGAAAGCGCAGCGAACCCACCACTGTCCGCCCCGCGCCGAAATAGCAGCTGTTGCTGAAGGGGCAGGCAGACACATAGGTCTTGTCGAACAGGTTCGACGCGTTGAGCGCGAGCGAGAAGCCCCGCAGCGCCGGCGTCGCCCGCCCGAGATCATAGCCGAGCATCGCGTCGACCAGAGTGAAGCTCCCGGTCGTGAAGCGCTCGAACGTGGTGACGCCGTTGATCACCTTGTAGGCGGTGGTGCCGTCGGAGCCGCCGACATAGCGAACGCCGAAGCCTGTCCTGAGCCCGCCAAGAGGGCCGGCGATGCGCCCGCTCTTGCCGAAATCATAGGACAGGAATGTCGAGGCCGCCCATTCAGGCGTGCCGAGCTGACGGGTGCCGGTGGTGGTCGGCGTGCCGCTGCTGGTCGCGGTCGGCGCGACGGCGGGCGCGCCCTGGGTGATGATGGCGTCGGTATAGGCGGCGGCGACCACCACGTCGAAGCCCGGAGTCACTTCCCCCCGCCCCTCGAACTCGAGGCCGCGCACACGCACCTCGCCGATCTGGATCTGCGCCGTCGAGGGGATTCCGTTGGTGCCGGCGCGCGGATCGCCCACCGGGACCTTCTGGCGGCGCAGGTCATAGGCAGAGACGGTGAACAGGGCATTGGTGCCGCGCGGCTGATATTTGATGCCCGCCTCATATTGGCGCCCGGAGACCGGATCGAACGGAACCCCGTCCCAGGTCGCGCCCGTCTGCGGCTCGAACGATTCCGAATAGCTCACATAGGGCGAGACGCCGAACGGCAACTCGTACAGCGCACCGAGCCGGCCGGTGAACGCGGTCTGGCCGAACGGCGTCATCGCATTGCTGCGCTTGTTGAGCGTCGTCTGGTCGTACCAGTCATAGCGTCCGCTGGCGATGAGCTGGAGCCGGCCGATCGCGATCTGGTCCTGCAGATACACGCCGACCTGATCGCGCTTGCTGTAGCTGTTGGTATAGGCGCTCGACAGCTTGGTCAGGTCGAAGCTCGGCAGGGTGCCGCCATAGGATGGACGATAGAGGTTCAGATTGGGGATGCTGGCGAGCGGATTGCTCGAAACCCCGGTGTTGAACTGCTGGAAATTCTCGCCCGCGATGTGCTGATAGTCGATGCCCGCCAGTATGTTGTGCCGGAGCGGTCCGGTCTCGAACCGGGCGTTGAAGCTGTTGTCGAGCGTCAGCGTGTCGAAATTCTCGTCCGCGCCGCCGCCGCCGCGAATGATCGTCGAATAGTCCGTATTGCGGTTCGCGCCCGTCCCGGTCGTCGCGAAGCCCGTCACATAGAGCTGGCGATAGCTCAGCCAGTTGTTCTGGAAGCGGGCGCTCGACCGGAACGAGAGGTTCGCGTTGAAATCGTGGCGGAACAGCGCCTCGATCGACTTGGCGCGGTGGTCGTAGCGCTCATAGCCGGGATCGCCGGTGTTGATGTCGCGCGGCAGCCGGCCATTGGGATTGGGCAGGACCGAGCCATAGGCCGAAACGCCCGAATAGCCTCCGCCGCTCGGCGAGCGCTGGTAGGAGGCGATCAGCGTCAGGCTCGTCGCATCGTCGGGCGCGAAGGTCAGCATCGGGCTGACGTGATAGCGTTCGGAGAAGGTGCCGCGGGTCAGCCCGTCCCCCTTCTGCCAGCCGCCGACGATGCGCGCGCGCCACCGGCCGTCGGCATCGAGCGGCTGGTTGATGTCGGCCACCGCGCGGACCGTGTCGTAATTGCCCAGCTGCAACTCGAACCGGCCGGACGCCACGCGCTCGGGCATCTTGCTCGTCAGGTTGATCAGGCCACCCGGCGTCGAATTGCCGTACAGAACCGATGCGGGGCCCTTCACGACATCGATATGGTCGATGCGATTGAAGTCGATCTGCGGTGTCGAATAGGGACCGGCCAGCAGCCGCATGCCGTCGAGATAGACCCCCGGCGCGAAACCGCGCAGGATGAGCTGGTCGTAGCGCGTGACCATGCCTCCGCGCTGATTGGCCGCCACGCCCGCGACATAGCCGAGCGCCTGGTTGATCGACAGCGCGTTGCGGCGAACCAGCTCGTCATTGTCGATCACGGTGATGGTCTGCGGCGTCTCCATCAGCGGCGTGTCGGTCTTGGTGCCGGACCCCGCCTGCTTCTCGCGCAGGCCCGTCACCACGATGGCGGAATCCTGGGCCTTGTCCTCGTCCGGCTCATCCTTGGCATGGGCGGGTGCGCACAGGAGCGCGAACGCCGGCACCCATGCCGAATGCATCAGGAATCCACGGAAACGCGAGCGACAGGAAGCAGCAGCCACAAAACCCCCTTTGTTATTGATAACGATTCGCATTTGCTGCTAGGAGGGATCGCCAGCCGATGCAAGGCGGGAAAAGGGGGAATGGAATGGCGAGGGCCCAGGGAGTCGGGCAGCGATGGTCGATGGCGGGGCGCTGCCTGACCGCGCTGGTCGGCGGCTATGCCGCGGCGGCGGCCTTGGCGACGCTGGCGGCTCGGTCGTTGCCGGTCGCGCGGGTCGAAGCCACCGTCTGGGGAATGATCCTTTCCTTCCTGCTCTATGCCATGTTCGGGCTATGGGCGTTTCACGAGCCGCGGCTCGTGCGGGTTGCGGGCCTGATCTGGGGCACGGCCATCGCCGCCGGCGGCACCGCGCTGCTGCTGGGGATCCGCCCGTGAGGGGCAAGGGCTTGCGCCAGTCGATGGCGTGGATCCATGGCTGGCTCGGACTGGTCGCCGGCTGGATCCTCTTCGCGATGTTCCTGACCGGCACCGCGAGCTATTTCCGCCCCGAGGTCACTCGGTGGATGCAACCGGAGTTCCGGCCGCGGCCCGTCGCCCAGTCCGAAGCGGCCCGCGGCGCTATCGCCTGGCTCCAGCGGAACGCGCCGCACGACGAGCAATGGACCATCTACCTCCCGACCGAGCGCACGCTCGTGACCCGGGTGTTCACACGCGCCCGGCCCAACCCCGATCCCAAGGCGCCGAGCGCGCCGCGCCGGCCGGAAATCCGCCTGGATCCGGCAAACGGCCTCCCCGTCGAGGCGCGCGAGACCCGCGGCGGCGAATTCTTCTATCGCTTCCATTTCCAGCTGCAGCTGCCCCACCCCTGGGGCAGGTGGCTCGCCGGGCTGTGCGCGATGTTCATGCTCGGGGCGATCCTGTCCGGCGTGATCACGCACAAGCGCATATTCGTCGATTTCTTCACGCTGCGCTGGAGCAAGGGGCAGCGCAGCTGGCTGGACGCGCACAACGTCTCCGCGGTGCTCGCCCTGCCCTATCATGCGATGATCACCTATACCGGGCTGATCACGCTCGTCGTGATGTACATGCCCTGGCCGATCGCGGCCAATTATCCGCAGCCCGCCGCCTTTTCCGCGAGCCTCTATGGAGACACCGCCAATCAGCGCGCATCGGGGCGGCCGGGACAGCTCGCCGACATCGCACGGTTCGTCGAGGCGGCATCGGCGGAATGGCGGGGTGCCCGGGTCTCGCGGATCATCGTGGGCAATCCCGACGACGCATCCTCCACCGTCACGCTGCTCCGCTCGAGCGACGACAGGCTGAACGCGCGCGGTGCATCGATCACCTATGCCGGCGGCTCCGGCCAAAGGCTGGCCGCCTCTCCCGCGCCCGGCCCCGCCGTGGAGACCGCCGGCGTGATGCTCGGCCTGCACCTGGCCTGGTTCGCCGGGCCGTTGCTGCGCTGGGTCTGCTTCCTGCTCGGCCTTACCGGCGGCGCGATGGTCGCGACGGGCCTGGTGCTGTGGACCGTGAAGCGACGCAGGCCGGGCGCGAAGCCCTTCTTCGGCCTGTCGCTCGTCGAACGGCTCAATATCGGGGTGATCGCCTGCCTGCCCGCGGGAATGGCGGCATATCTGCTCGCCAACCGGTTGCTGCCGCCGATGCTGCCCGGCCGTGCCGATCTGGAGGTCTCCGCCATGTTCTGGACCTGGTTCGGGCTGGCCGGGCTGTCGCTGCTCCGTCCGGCCTGCCGGGCGTGGATCGAGACGCTGGCGATCGCTGCCCTGGTCTTCGCGGCGATCCCCATCGCGGATCTGGCCGCCATGCGCGGGATTCCGTCGGCGCCGCAGCCGTTCGATGGCCTCTTCCTCGCGTTCGACGCCACCATGGCCCTGCTGGCCGCGGCGCTCGGCTTCGCGGCGTGGCGGCTGGCAAAGCGGCCGATCGCTGCGGCCCGGCCAAGCCGGCGCACCGTCCCTGCCCGGCCCGAGGTTGCCCGGCCCGAGGTTCGGGAGGCCGCCGATGTCGCTTGAAGTTGCCCTGCTCGGCTATGCGGGTCTCGCCAATCTCGCGCAGGGGAAGCGGCGACGCGCCGGATCGCTCCGCCCCGCTCAGCCTCGGGCGCGGATCATCGGCTGGTTCCTGCTCCTCGCCTCGCTGCTCGCCGCCGCGCACAGATTTGGCCCCTATCAGGCCGTTCCCGCGTGGCTCGCACTATTGTCGGCAAGCGGAGTGACACTCGTCCTCGTCCATTCGCGCTGGCCCGCGATCGCCACGGCTCCCTGGATGCCGATGGCGGCGATCGCGCTGACGCTCTGCCTTGTTTGACCAGCCAGCAGTGCCCACGAACCGCCGCTCGACTAGAGCGCCTTGCGCTGCGGCATCACATTGAACGCGGCCAGGCCCCGCGCCGCGGCGGTGTCCGCGCTCTGGGCGCCGTCGAAGTTCCAGTTCAGCTTGTCTTTCATCCGCAGGCAGACCCGATCGTAGAGTCGGCGCTGATGGTCGCTCAGAAAACCTACCATGATCTGGGCATAGATACGTTCCCCCGCCGGGGTGAGCGTGTAAAGCTGCCGATCGCGCGCGACATAGCCCGCACCCTCCAGCGCATTCAATTTCGCGGCGATGACCGTATCGATGCCGAGCTCCCGGGCCTCCGAGAGATCGGCGCGCGTGCGCTTGCCGAAATAGACATAGTGTTTCTCATAGGCATGGCCCGGCGTGGCCATGGCGATCGGCAGCCTGCGCTCCTCGAGCAGCGCCTGCGTATAGTTCCTCTCGAACTGATCGTTGCTGTAGGCCAGCCCCCTGAGCATGCTGTAGGCACCCGCCCCGACCCCGACGAACTCGTCGAAATAGCCGCCGTACACGATATCGAACATGTAGCGGCAACCCGGCATTCCCGGCTCCGAGAAGAAATACATGTTCTGGGCGTCATAGCCCCTGGCGAGCTCGGCACGGGCGTGATGGAAGAGCTCCCAGCGCCGCGCGCTCGGCGGCGGCGGCGGATATTCGCCACGGCGGACACGATCGAGGAAACTGGGCAAGGTGGCGAGATAATCGAGCGGGAAGACCGAGATATTCCCCACGTCGAGCGCCAGCGCGGCGGCCATGTCGTCCTCCACCTCGCGCTCGGTCTGGCCCGGATAGCCGACGATCATGTCGAAATTGGCGGCCTCGAACAGCTTGCGCGACCGGGCGGCCAATGCCTGGATCTGGTCGAGCGAGGCGGTGAGGTTCATCATCTCGCGATAGCGTGGGTTCAGCGTCTGGACGCCGAACGAAACGCGGTTCGCCCCCGCGCCCGCCGCTGCCGCGCAAAACGCCTCCGTCGCCGATTTCGGCTCGACCTCGATCGTCATTTCGAGATCGGACGACAGGCGGAAGGCGGAGCGGATATGCGCCAGCAGCGCATCGATCTGGCGCGGGCTGAGCACCGACGGAGTCCCGCCGCCGAGATACACCGCATCGAACGTCCAGGACCCGCAAAGCGGCGTTTCCGCGAGCATCGAGATCTCGAGATGGAGCGCCTCGAGATAGCGTTCGATCCGCTCCAGCGTGCCGACCGATTTTATGAAGGGGCAGAAGGCGCAGACCGTCTCGCAGAACGGTATGTGGACATAGAGCCCGCGCTTGCCGCGCCCCGGCGTGGGATCGGGGGTGTTGTGGAACAGGCTCGCCATCGCCACCGGATCGACGGTGTAGTTGATGTCGAAGAAGGGGAAGGTGAAGGATTCGAGCAGGATGTCCTGCGGCAGAAACAACGAAAGATACTCGTCTCGCATGGCTTGCCCCCTATGACTCAATGCCAGTCCCATGGGGCGCGACGACACCGATGGCGGGCACGAAGCCGCCCACCCCCACGCGCAACGAGGGAATATCCAATCGATGCCGGTCCCCGGCCGCCGAGACGCACTTCGTCCGGCGAGTCACCGCGCAACCGCGACTGACCCGGACAACAGGAACGAGCGCCCCTCGCCCGATCCGAAATGCATTGCTTCACGGTGCATCCCGGTCGCGTGACGGGCGCTGCTGTGCGGGCATCTCAGCCCGCGATCGACAACCAGGCTCGCATAGCGCCCTCCCTTCCCAAAATGATCCGGCTCAACTGACGGTCATGCTCAAGCAAGGCCGAAGCGCGCGGCGATGGCATCGAGCGCGGCGACCGCTCCGGCGGAATCGGCTCCTTTCACGCACAAGGCCCCACGCGAATCGTTGCTGCCCACGGCGGAGTTGGAGAACTCGCTCACGACGCTGTAGGCGATCACGCGCCCGTCCTCGGCCAGGGTGGCGCGCTCGTCATTCCCCAGCATCGTCGCGGTCTTCCCGGGAGCGGAATAAAGGCTGCCGATCGCCACTTGCTCGGGAGCGGTCTTCGCTTCCCTCGCGATACGCACCAGCTCGTCCGCCATCGCAAAGCTGGCATAGACGTGCGCGGCACGCAGATCGACGCCCCATTTGGCCTTCACCATCTCGGGAATGAGCCCGCCGCCCGGACGGGTCATGAAATCGCTGAGTTGCGGCCCATTGCCGGTAACCCAGAATTCGGCATGGAACACGCAGTTCCGCACCCCGAGCTTCGCCGCCAGCTGCGCCGCCACATCGCGCGCGGCCTCGCGGACAGCGGGATCGAGATCATCGGAGGTGACGATGCGAAGATCTTCATAAGGCGGCTCGGAAGCGACGCGCGCCTTTTCCGAAAAGGCCGAGAAGACCAGTTCGCCATTCGCGAGAATGCCGTCGCAGCAGATCTCCGGCTTCGAGTCCTTCTGGCCGAGGAACGGCGCCACGATCAGGAGATGATCGGGAGAGGTCTTGGTCGCCGCTTCATAGATATCGACGGGCACGGCCGGGCTGCGCGAGACGTCGACGAGCCGCATGTCCGCGCACATCGGCGCTACGCTCGACTGGACGAGCGCACGCCCGGCGCTGCTCGCGACCTTGCCGATCGCGTCGCCAAGCGCCTTTGCCGATTCCACCACGACCGGCACCTCGGTCTGGCCGGGAAGCCCTTCGAGCGCGCGGAACACGTTCGTCCGGTCCGCGGCGGCAATGGCGGCCTGCGCCTGTGCCGAGGTCCAGGCGCCGGTGGCCGTGTTGAACATGACCGCCATCGGATAGCAGCCTTCGAGAAAGGCCACGACCGCCCCCGGCTCGCTTCGGGATTCGGCGGTCATCGCCTTGGCGGTGAACGCGGCGCCGAACTGCTGCCCGCCTCGTTCGCTCGCGCTCTGGATATCCTGGCCGCCGCTGGAGCTGGCGATTTCCTCCAGGGTAGAAAGCCCGCCCTGCGGCCGCCGGGGAAAGAACATCAGCTCGGAATGATTTTGCGGCCGCGAATAGACGATCATGTTATACGCGTTGGGATTATAGGCGTCTGGATTATAGGCCTCTGGCACGAATGCCACCGGATTCTTCGTGGACATGCCTTCCCTCCCGCTTGTCTATACGAATTCCCGTGAACTTGATTACCGGACCAGCATAACATCAAAGTTCCGGCATATCTATTATCCATATTAAGCATGAACTTCATGAAGTTCAGCTGATCCAGATCTATGTTTCATGGCATAAATCCATGATATTCAGCATCTTCTTCGCGGTCATCTCGGCACTTCCTTCGGACAGAAGATCGAAATGATCGGCATCGACCTCATGCGTCGCGATATGGTCGAGGAAGTGCTCCCAGCTTCGGGACGTCGAGTCGTAATCGCCCAGCAGCGCGCCCGACAGATTGGGAAAGCCGCGACCGGCCTTGATCAATTCGACGCGACCGGAAAACCGCTCGGGAAAATAGCGGAGGAACGAGCGGAGATTCGCCTTCAGGATCGATGCGAGCCGATCGAGCAGCACGCCCTCCCCCACCGGTCCGGCACCCAGGAAATCGATGCCGTCGAACCCGGCATCGGCGTCGCCCTGCCGCGATGCCGATACGGGCGCGAGGACGAAGGAGTCGAGCAGGATCGTGGCTTCCACCGGCAGGCCCTGTTCCTGCCAGAGCCGCGCCATCTCGAGCGCAACCGCGCCGCCATAGGACCAGCCGGCCAGAATGATCCGGCGCCCCTCGGCCACCTGCTCCGCGATCCGGACATAGCGTTCGGCATAGGCTTGCACCGATCGCGGAATATCGCTCTCGTCGTCCAGGCCCGGCGCCTGGAAGCCGTAGACCGCGCAATCGCCGCGCAGTGCCTTTGCGAGATGGCGAAGCGGCACCGTGGTGCCGTCGGCGCCGTGCACCAGGAAGACCACCCGTCGCCCGGCTTCCGGGCCGCGCTCCATCGGAACCAGCGACAGCCGCTGGCTGGTCCGCACCGTCTCGATCTCGCGCGCGAGCCCCCGGACCGTGTCGTGCGTGAACAGCGCCTGCATCGACAGCACGATGCCGAATTCCCGCTCGCATGCCGCCGTCAGGCGGAACGCGAGCATCGAATGGCCGCCCATCTCGAAGAAGCTGCGCTCCGGATCGATGTCGGAGCGGCCCAGAATCTGCTCGTACAGGCGCTTGAGCCGTTGCTCGGTGTCGCTGAGCGCCGGCGCGCCGTCGTCCATGGGCAAGGCGTCCGCCCGGGCGGCCCAGAGCCGGGCCAGCGCCGCATGGTCGATCTTGCCGTTGATCGAATGGGGAATCGCCGGGAGCGGAACGATCGCCGCGGGGATCATGTGCCGCGGTAACCGGCCCGCGACGCGATGCAGCACCGCCGCCGCCTCGATCCCGCCATCCTCCGGCACGACGAATGCCGCCAGCTGGCGATCCGTGCCGTCCCCGATCGCCGCGGCGACGACGGACCTTATCCCCGGCTCGTCCAGCAGCGCGGCCTCGATCTCGCCAAGCTCGACGCGCACGCCGCGGATCTTCACCTGGCGGTCTCCCCGCCCGAGATGCTCGAGCACGCCATCGGCGTAATAGCGGCACACGTCGCCGCTGCGGTACATGCGCGCGCCGGGCGAGCCGAACGGATCCGGGACGAAGCGCTCCGCCGTGAGCGCGGGCCTGCCCAGATAGCCGTGCGACACGCCGATATCGCCGCCGATATGGAGCTCGCCCACGACGCCGACCGGCACCGGCTCCAGCTCGCCGTCGAGAACATAGAGCCGATAGGCCGCGGATGGGCGGCCGAGCGGGACGAAGCCATTGCCCGGATCCCTCGGCACCACGATGTCGGTTACCGAATGCGTCTCCGTCGGCCCATAGAGATTGACGAGCGTCGCATGCGGCAGCAGCGCATGGCACCGATCGCGCAGCTGGGGCGAAAGCGCCTCTCCGCCGCTCAGCACCCAGCGCAGCGACGGGCAGCTCGCCGCCGGGGGCAGTTCGTCGAGCATGACCTGCAGCATGGACGGGACGAAATTGGCGCAGGTTACGCCATGCCGCTCGATCAGGCTGCGCAGATAGGCGGGATCGCGATGGCCGTCGGGCCCGCAAACCACCAGCGTGCCGCCATGGTAGAGCGGCCAGAATATCTCCCAGATGGACACGTCGAAACCGAACGGCGTCTTGAACAGATGATGATCGCCCGGCTCGACCGGATATTGGTGCTGGAGCCAGCGGATCGACAGAATCGCGGCATCGATGGGAAACTGCACCGCCTTGGGCCGTCCGGTGGAGCCCGAAGTGTACATGAGATAGGCGATTCCGCTCGATGGCTGGCGCAGCGCGATCGAGGTCTCGGGCATTGCGCGCAGGGCATCGGCGATCCCGTCCAGGTCCAGCACGCGCGCGCCGCCGGGTGCGACGCGTCCGGCCTGCGCCGATTGCGCGACGATGCAATCGACGCCGGCATCCGCGATCATGTCCAGGACCCGCGCATCGGGCAGGTCCGGATCGATCGGCACATAGGCCGCCCCCGCCTTCGCCACCGCGTAGAGCGCCACGACCATGTCGATGCCGCGATGCAGGAAGATGCCCACCCGCCCGCCCTCGGCCACTCCGACCTCGCGCAGATAATGGGCAAGGCGGGACGCGCGCTGGTCCAGCATCCGATAGGTGAGCGTCTGGTCATCGCCGATCAGCGCCACGGCGTCGGGCATGCGGGCGCAACACGCCTCGAAGGGCGCGGCCAGGCTGTTCTCGCGCACGGTCTCGGTACGCTCGGGGTTCAGTCCGTGCAGGACATGCGCGCGTTCCGCGTCCGTGAGCAGCCGCGCCGTCGAGATCGGGGCGTCGGGCGCCGCGAGCAGGGCGCCCAGCATCGTGCCGAGCATTTCCCCGATGCGGCCCGCATTGGAGGAGGTCCCGATCTCGGGGCCGCATTCGATTGCCGCCGCGATCTCGTCCTCCGCCAGCCGGATCGCGCAATGAAACGGACTCACCTCCGGCATCGGCGGCCAATCCTGGTCGAGACCCAGGCTGACCGAGAACAAAGGTGTCGGCGGCACGCCATCGGGTGGCGAGGCCAGTTCCCGGATCGCATCGACGGCCATTGCGAGCCCCGCCGCCGGATCGAGCGCCAGGCACGCATCCCGGACGACATGCCGGAAATCCATCTCGCCGGTCAGAACGCAATGCCAGCCCAGCCAGGCACGCGCGCGGCCCGGCGCGGAGACCGGCCCCAGGCCGAAGAGGAAGGAGGATTGCTGCGTCAGGCGGAACATCAGCACCGCAAGCGCGGCGCTCAGGACCTGTCCGACCCCGGCGCCCATCTCGCCGGCAAAGGCGCGCAGCGGCTCCAGATGCGCGCGGGGCAGCGCCACCAGGGCCGACCCGGCGGCGCCGGCCCGCCCGGGCATCTCGCGCGGGAAATCAAGGTGCGCCCGGCCCTCGATCAGCTTCTCCCAATGCGCCGCCTGCTCCTCGCTCACCGGCGCGGAGACAGCCTCCCCGGTGCCGAGATCCGCCATCGCCACCTCGGCGCCGCGCACCGCCACGTCGCCGAGGATCGCAAGGAATCCCTCGACGAAGCGCGCGACGCGGGGGCCATCGAATATGTCCGCGTTGTATTCGAGAACCCCGACAATCTCGTCCGGCCGCTCGGCAAGGCTGAGATTGAGGTCGAACTTCGCGGTGGCGAGCTCCTGCACCACCGGCTCGACGGTGAGGCCTGGGAGCGAGAAACTGCCGATCGGTATGTTCTGCAGCGCCATCATCACCTGGAAGACCGGCGTATGGCTCAGGCTGCGATGCGGCTGGAGATGCTCGACAAGCACCTCGAACGGCACGTCCTGATTCTCGGAGGCGTTCAAGCTTGCCTCGCGGATGCGGTCCAGATGCCCGGCGAACAGATCCTCCGGCTCCGCGCGGCTGCGGATCACGACCGTGTTGACGAAGCAGCCGATGATCTCTTCGAGCGCGACCTCGCCTCGCCCGGCGATCGGCGTTCCGACAAGGATGTCGCGCTGGCCTGACAGGCGGTGGAGCAGCGTCGTGAACGCCGCCATCAGCATCATGAACAGCGTGGCGCCTCGCCGCTTCGACAGCGCCAGCAGCCGGTCGCGAACCTCGCCCGGGATGGCGAACCGGGCCTGCGCGCCATTCCCGCTCATCCGGTTGGGCCGCGGCCGATCGGCAAGATCGAGCAGCAGCGGCGCGCCCGCCAGCTGCCGCAGCCAGAAGTCCAGTTGCCGCCGGCCCGCGCTCCCCTCGATCATCGCGCGCTGTCGCTCGGCATAGTCGGCATAGCGCATCGGCAACGCCGCGAGCGGCACGGGCGCGCCGAGCAGATGGCGCCGATAGAAGACGCTCAGCTCGCGGACGAGCACGCCCACCGACCATCCATCGGCCACGATGTGATGCATGTTGAGCAGCAGGATGTGCTGCGCCTCGCCGACGCGCAGCACGCGGACATCGATCAGCGGACCGCGTTCCAGGTCGAACAGGTGGCGCGCGTGCGCGCGGACGAGCGCGTCGACCTCGTCCGCGCCGGCATCGACCAGGGTCATGTCGAGCGCGACCGCGCCGGCAATTCGCTGCACGGGCTCGGCATTCTCGACTCCGAAGCGCGCCCGCAACGTCTCGTGGCGCGCGACTATATCGGCGAACGCCGCGCGCAGCGCCGGCAGGGACAAGTCCCCTCGCAGCCGAAGCGCGAACGGCACGTTGTAGCTGACATCGGCGCCATTGGAGAGCGTGTTGAGAAACCATAGACGCTGCTGCGCGAACGACATGGGCGTGGATGGCCCCGCGGAGACGCAGGTGCCTTCCCGCCCGGCCCCCTTGCCGAGCGGCGGATCGGCGCGCGACGCGGAGGCCTCCATATCGGGCGAGGCGGCCGCTATCGGGGCGGGCTCGCCGGATGCCGGCGGCCCGGCAGCCGCCTGCGCGATCAGTCGCCGAAGCGCCGCGGCGAGATCCGCCAGCCGCCGATTCTCGAACAGCAGCCGCAGCCCTATCTCGATGCCCAGCCGGTCCCGGATCCGCACGGCGACACGCGTCGCGGATAGCGAATGCCCCCCGCGCTCGAAGAAATCATCCTCGCCGGAAAGCGCGTCGATATCGAGCACTTCGCACCATATCTCGCGCAGGGCCTGCGTGACCGCGCAATCCTCCCCCGGCGCCGGCGTATCGCGGGGCGCGGGCGGCGTGCGATCGCGCTTGCCATGGGGCGTGACCGGCAGGCGATCGACCAACTCGATGCGCTCCGGGATCATGAAGCGCGGCAACCGCCCGGCCAGAGCAGACCGTATGTCGCCGGCGCTCGCGCCGGGGCGATGCTCCGCGCCCAGGACGACCGCCGCCGCCAGCTGCCCGTCGCCCCCCCGGGCCACCACCGACGCCGTCGCGGCGCGGACGCCCGGCAGGCGCAGCAGCGCGTGCTCGATCTCGTCGAGCTCGATCCTGAACCCGCGAAGCTTGATCTGCCGGTCATCGCGACCAAGGAATTCGAGCGCGCCGTCATCCCGGCGGCGGACCCGGTCTCCGGTGCGATAGAGCCGCTCCCCGGAAATGCGCGGATGGGGGACGAACCGCTCCGCGGTCAGGCCCGGCAGGTTCACATAGCCCCGCGCGACCCCGGCTCCGCCGATGAACAGCTCACCGGCCTCTCCCGGTCGAACGGGCAGCATCCGGGCGTCGAGTATCGCGAGCTCGACATTCGCGAGCGGCAGCCCGATCGGGATCGCGGTCTCGCCGTCCATTTCCTCGATGCAGCGATGCATGCAGGCAAAAGTCGTGGTTTCGGTGGGACCATAGCCGTTGACGAGCTGGGTCCGCGGGCATTGCTCCCGGAAGCGGCGGACGTGGCGGGGCGACAGCGTCTCGCCGCCGGCAATCACGCAGCGTAGCGCCCCCAGCACGTCCGCGCCGTCCTCGACCAGCATGTTGAACAGCGAGGCGGTGAACCAGGCCAGGTCGACGCCGTGGCGCGCGATCGTTTCGCGCAGCCCCGCGGCACTCGGCACCTCCTCCGAGTGGATCACGCAGGTCTTGCCGTTCAGGAGCGCTCCCCACAATTCGAACGTCGATGCGTCGAACGAAAATGGCGCCGCCTGCAGGATCGCCGTCGCCGCTTCCAGATCGGCATGGCGCTGGCCAAGCACCAGATTGGCGATCGCATGGTGCGGCACGCCGACTGCCTTGGGCCGCCCGGTCGAACCCGAGGTGAAGAGGATATAGGCCAGGTTCGCACCGTCCATCGCCCCTTCCTCCGCGCCCGCGGGCATGGCCGAGCCCTGGTCGAGGCCCGCGATGTCGAAGATCGCCCCGTCATATGCGTCGAGCACGGCGGAGCCGCGGCAGAGGAGATGGCGAACCCCTGCATCCCGCGCCAGTTGCGACAGCCGCGCGGGCGGGAAGCCGGGATCGAGCGGGACATAGCAGCCGCCCGCCTTCAGCGTGGCGAGCATGGCGATCACCGCATCGGGAGAGCGATCGAGCAGGATGCCCACCGGCGTCTCGCGCGCGACGCCGCGATCCCGCAAATGACGCGCGAGCAGCGACGATTGCGCATCGAGCGCATGATAGCTCAGCCTGTCGTCGCCATGCGCCAGCGCGATCGCGTCCGGCCGCCGGCGCGCCTGGGCGCTGAAGAGCGCGTGCACCGTCGCCCCCTCCGGAACGCGCCGCCCCGGCGGCGGGACGCACGCCTCCCCCTCCGGCGCCTCCCCCTCCGGCGCCACCATCATCCCGGCCCGTTCCACGACGGCATCCAGCTCGGCGAGCGCCGCCTCCGCGGTCAGCGCCGAAGTGACGCAGAGCCCGACATCGGGCTTCGATGCCTGCGAGGCGGCGCTCAGGATGCTGACGTTCGACAGGTCATAGGTCATCAGGCCGCCCGATCCCGGCTCGGGGGCGAGCATCGCCGACAGGCTGGCGTTGAGCCGGTCCGGCGGCTGGCCGTTGCTGAACACCGCGGCGATCGCGGCCGACCCGTTCCGCGGCGCGGCGCGGCGCCCGATCGCGCGGAGCGCGTCTCCCAGGCCGAGGGTGGCATGCATGTGCGCCAGACGCAGGTCGACGCCATGGACCTCGAGAACGGAGCGGAAGATCAGCCCGCCCCCGGGTCGGAACGACAGGTCGATCGGAACCAGCTGGCCGTCGTCATCGACCCGCACTTCGAGATGGAAGACGAAATCGTCCAGCGGAAAGGCCCCCGCGAACCGCGCCAGCAGGGCGTTGAGGATCGCCGGGTCCGGCGGCCGGCAAGGCGGGGTAACCATCGCCCGGTCATGGATGGGATAGCGTTCGTGGATGCGTATCTTTTCGTGGACCGCGCAGAAGGTCACGCTGCGCGCGCCCACGATCCCGTCGAGGCAGAATTCGGCCGGCCGGGCACGCGCCCCGATGAAGGGCATGACGAGCACGGCTTCCTCGTCCGGCACATCGTCGAGCCCGCGCAGTGCGGCAACGACATCGGCCGGCGACGCGCCGGGTCCGGGGCGGAAGACTCCCCGCGACTCCGTGCCGACGACCGGCTTGAGGATGACCGAGTCGAGCGGCGCGCCCAGCGACGCCAGCACGCGCTCCAGCTCGTCGAGATTGCGCGCGAGGATCCGCTCGGGAAGTGCGATGCCCTGCGCCTCGAGCAGGCGGTACAGCGTCTCCTTGTCGCTGATCAGCCGCTGCGCGGCGAACAGCCGGTCATTGGCCCGCGCAAGCGCCGCATTGGCCCGCCAGGCGAGCTCCTGCACATCGTCGATGCAGCTGGCCATGCCCGCGAGCGGCAACGCGCTCCTGTCGCGGATCGCGAGCGGGATCGGCCGGGCCTGGAACAGCGCCTCGTGAACCCGTGCAATATCATCCCGATCCAGGCGAACAATATCCGCCGCGCCGCCGAGGATCGCGTCGTCGATGCTGGCATGTGAGCGGATATCGCCGAAGATCGCCCAAAGGTCTCTGGGTGGTCGGCGAGCCGAATCTCGACGCAAGTTCCCCCTCCGTCACTCGACAGATACTCACGCGCACACGCCATTGCCGCGTGCACGGTGAATTCCTGAGTCCGTGCCACAACAGCCGTATCAAATTACTCCATCGCATTGCAGGACGCCAGCTATCCGATAGCGCTGCCCAAGAGTTCTTCCGGCTGCTCATGCAATAATGACGCAATCCGCGCCCCGGAAACTGGACGCGACGTCACCGGCATCGAGTTTTTCAGTCTCGCGCGAAATTTCTACGTGTGACGATTTTGTTGCCACCTTGACCGGCGCCACCGGTTGCGGGAAAGTCGAGTGGATTGAGCATTGTCGCACCGGTGACGACGGCGCGACGGCGGGAGGGAAAGCTCGATGTCGGGGCCACCAGGCGTGACGGCGATGCAGGCGGCGAGCGACGACACCGCGCCTGCCCTGGCGCTCGAAGCGGCGATGGACGCGATCATCAGCGACGCCGGCCTTCGGCCGAGCCGCAACGCCTTTTTCCGCGCCGCACGCGCCATCGCCACGGTCGATGCGCGATCCGGTCTCCACATCGCCCATAACTGGCGCGAGATCACCAAGACCTTCATGCTGTCGACGATCGTCGGCCTGGGCGAGATCGCCAGGGCCGAGCTCACCGCGCGGGATCCCGCCTTCAATGCGCTGGGCGTGCTCCAGACCGGCGTTCGGGTCATCGCCGATGATCTCGACAATGCGGCCCCGGCATTTGCCGCGCGCGCACCCGGGGGGATCGACGGCGTTCACTATCTGTGGTGGCAAGCGAGCATATTGCAACCGATCGCCGCGCGCTGCTCCGCCGATATGCTGCTGCGCTGCCATGCCTCGCCTCCGACCGTGGCGCTGACGGGATTCATGCGCGACGTCGCGACTTCCCCGTTCGGCGCGGCGGTGCAGCTCCGCGTGGTCGAGACGATCGCCCGCGACATCGCGATCGCGTTCAGAAGAGTCTTCTCGCGCCTCGAGATCGATGGGGAAAAGCTGTTCACGGGCCGAGACGATCTCGCCTGGATCGATACCCATATCCGGGCGGAGGTGATCCACGCGCGCGACGTCCGCGACGGCGAGACCGGCATGGCATCGCTCGCGGTGTCCGAACCGGAGCAGCAACGGCTCCTCGCGCTGACCCGCCACTATGCCCATTTGTGGAACGAGGTGCTGGAGGACTTCGCCGCCGCCCTGATCGACGCGCATGAGACCGCGCGATGAAGGCGAATCTGGCCGATGGCGCTCGCAAGGCCGTCGGAACGTCCAGGTCGCTGCAGATCCCCATCTACCAGATCGGCGCCTTCTCGGACGAGCCGTTCATGGGCAATCCGGCATCGGTCTGCCTGCTCGAGCGCTGGCTCCCGGATACAACCCTCCAGGCGATCGCGCTGGAAAACAATCATCCCGAGACCGCATTCCTGGTCGACAACGGCCAGGGCTATGACCTGCGCTGGTTCACGCCGGCTTGCGAAGTGACGCTCTGCGGCCATGCCACGCTGGCTGCCGCGCATGCGGTGCGCGAGTTCCTCCGCCCCGGCATCGACGCGGTCACTTTCCAGTCGCCCAGCGGCCCGCTTCACGTCGCCGCATCGGGCGATCGCTGGACGCTCGATCTTCCTGCCCTGCCCCATGCGCCCATCGCGCCACCGCCGGGCATCGCGGAGGCGCTGGGCGTGACGCCTCAGGCCTGTTTCGCGTCGCTCGACCTGATGGTCGTGCTGCGCGACGAAGCCGAGCTGAAGGCGATCAGGCCCGATCTGGAAACCATCGCGACCTTCGACTTGCGGGGCATGGTCGTCACCGCGCCGGCCGAAGACTGCGACTTCGCCTCCCGCTTCTTCGCGCCCAAGCTTTCCATCCCCGAGGATGCGATCACCGGCTCGGCGCATTGCACGCTGATTCCCTATTGGGCGAAGCGGCTGGGCAAGACGGAGCTAGCGGCCAAGCAATTCTCGATCCGGCTCGGCGGGATGCACGTGATCCGCATGGCTGGCGCGCTGCGAGGTCCGCGCGTGCATCTCCACGGCTCGGCCACGACCTATCTGGAAGGCCGGATATCGATTCCGGACCCGGCATGAGCACCCGGCGGCTGGCGAAGCTCGACTTCGCGCCCGACCGCCTCGCCGCCGACCTGATCGCCGCGGAGTCCTTCACGTTCAATGGCGCCTATAGCGAATTCGTTCTCGGCGAATGGCGCAGCTGCATGCTGTGGAACGCTTCGGGCGATGTCGGGGAAGCACATCTGTCGAGCGGCGACCAGGCCGCGAAACTGACCGCCTATGGCGCCGCCATGCCGTATCTCCGCTCGATGATCGAGCGCAGCTTCCGGCTCGACCGCCTGCGCTTCGGCCGGCTTGCCCGAATGGCGCCGGGCACGGTTCTCGTCCCGCATTGCGACTATCTCGAACTCGACGAAGGGCTCGTGCGGCTTCACGTGCCGCTGACCACCAGCCGCGCATGCCTCAACGCGGAAAGCGACCTGGTCTTCCACATGGCGACAGGCGAGGTCTGGTATCTCGATGCGCGCCGAATCCACAGCGCGGTGTCGACCTGGGACCGCGCCCGGATTCACCTGATACTCGACTTCGCTTCCGGCGAGCGCCCGGAAGAGCTGCTGCGCATCGATTGCGCTCCGGCGGAGCGCCCGGCCGACGCGCTCGTCGCGCTGCCGCCCCTCACGCCCGCCGAGGAAGCGTCGCTGCTGGCGCTCGGCGACGTCATCGACCGCTTCAACCACCGGGACATATTGGCGATCCTCGTCCGCAAGGCGTTCACCCACGACATGTCGCTGCGATCCGTCTTCACGCGGTTGACCGAGATCGGGACGCGAAGCGGCGATCCGGACCTGATCGAGACGCTCGAGCGCCAGCGCCGCTACTTCACGGTCGCGCGCGGCTAGGGCATCGGCCTGGCGGAAGCCGACGCGGCGGAGGTCAATCGCGTGCGAGCGCCTCGCGCAGGCTGCGGGGGCGCATGTCCGTCCACACCCGATCGATATGCTCCAGGCATTCCTGGCGATTGCCCGTGAACCCGGCCTCGCGCCAGCCCGGCGGCAGCGCACGGCCGGCAGGCCAGATCGAATATTGCTCCTCGTCGTTGACGACGACATGTAGACGCTCTTCCGCCGGTTCGGTCATCTTCGTCCCCATTTGTTCAACCAGGATCGCATCGGCCATGTTCGACGGCGCTTGCGAAGATATGATCGCCGGCGATCAGCCATCGCCCCTCCAGCGCCCGCGCGGCGCCTTCCCAGCGGCCAGGCATCGCATCCACCACGCGAAACCGGCCATGCCCGGCCGCGGACTCGATCGTGAAGGCAAGCCCGACATCCTCGAACTCGAGAAAGCATCCGAAGCGCGGGGACAGGCATTTGTAGACGGCCTCCTTCGCGCTGAAGACCAGGTTCGGCCAATACCCGTCCAATCCCGGCATCCGCACGATGCGCGCGCGTTCGTCGGCCCGGCAGACCCGTCGCGCCAGGCTCGGCTCGAACGGCACGATCCGCTCGACGTCGATCCCCAGCGCGGCCACATCGGAAGTTCGCGCCACGGCGGCACAGCACAGGCCGCCGCCATGGCTGATGCTTCCGGTGAATCCGGGCGGCCAGCGCGGAAGGCCATCCGCATCCGGGGGGAGCGCGACGGGCGACGCCCCCAGCCTGGCAAGCGCGCGCCGCGCACAATCCCTGCCGGTCGCAAACTCGCGCCGCCGCGCCGCGGTCGCCCGAGCCAGGGCATCGCGCTCCTCCGGGAAACATGGCAGATCCCGCGCGGGAGCAACGCAGATCGCGAGGCCCGCGCCACCAGGCCGGGCCAGTTCATGGAGGAAATCGATCCCGGCGCTTCGAACGGGCATCATGCCGGCAAGCCGGCGCGGACCCGATTATAGCCGTACCGATCCGTGCCGCTGACGAGCAGGGCACGCCAATTGCCCAGATCCGCGGTCCCGCCATATTCGTTCAGATGCGATTGGGTGGGATAGATTCTGACGTTGGTGGGCACATAGCGCGCTACAAAGGCCATGCGGGTCTTTTCGCGAGTGGTGTTGGGCAGCGAGCCGTGCATCGTCGCTTCCCAGGATATCATGCACTGGCCGGCCCGCATTTCGACCGTCACCGGCTCGCAGCGGCTGGTGTCCCAGTCCGCGTCGACCTGAAGCTCGCGGGTATCATAGCCATATAGGCCACGCAGCACGCCGTCGCGCAGCCTGCGGTTGATCCGCTCCGCATCCCACCGCATCGGACGAAGATCGTCGAAATGGACGTGCCGGTGCGAGCCCGGCACATATTGCATGCAGCCATTCTCGATCGTCGCGTCGGTGAATGCTGTCCACACGGTCAGGGTGAGGAATATCTCCGGATAGCGCGCGTGCGGCTCGGTCGCCGCGAGCTGCGGGATGCCGTCCCCGATCGCCAGGTTGCGCGACTGGTGCCAGTCCGTCCCTTCGTCCCCGGGATATTTGGCGAAGAATTCGGTGCGCCAGCACAACAGATCGTCGCCAAGGATGCTGCGCAACCGCGCCACGATCTCCGACCGCCGGACATGGGCTTCCAGGAACGCCACATCGAGGTGGCGATCATAGTTGGCGATCGGTCCCGCCTGGCCGAGCGCATAGGCGGCGGCATCGCGATCGAGCAGAGACAGGCGCAGATCGGGAAGCCGGGCGAGCATTTCCTCGCGGGGATAGACGTCGAACGGCCCGATGAACCCGTCGCGATCGAATTGCGCGATTTCCCGCTCGCTCAGGCTCACACCAGGGCACCCGCCGGCTGCTGCAACGCGTAGCGCTTGGCGAAATCCGGCGGAAACGCGAAGCCGTTGGTGTAGAAATAGCGGATCAGCTGGCCCTGATGCTGCGCCTCATGCTCGAGCAGATCATAGGCCAGCGCCGTTCGGGCCGCGTCATCGGCATGCTGGTCGAGCGTTTCGAGAACCAGCGCACGCGATCGCTCCAGAGCCGTCAGGAGCGCCGCGCGCTGCTTTGCCTGCGCGCGGCCGATGCTGCACGAAAAACCTGCCCAGCCTCCGGCCGCGATACCGGCCGAATAGCTCTCACGCGCACCGACCACGCACCAGAACTGGCTGCCGATGCTGACGGAGGGCGTTTCGCCATTGCGCTGGCCGAGCAGCGCATCGTCCAGCGCATCGGCCAGGGAATTGCTTGCCGACATCGCACGCGAAACCCGATCCCGCAGAACTTGATCCATGCCGCCCCCCTTCGAAACCCGGTCTTCGGAGCCTGGCCGGCCCATTGGCCGAGCCGGAAATATTCATAATCTCGCCTTGCGACGCGCAACAGAGGAAATATTCGCGGCATTCTCGCGAATATAGTTCTCGATCTCGCGCGGATAGACCTTATGCATTTCGCGCAATACCCAACCCACTGCGTTCGCAATGAATTTATCGCGATTGCCGAGATGGGGATCCAGGAAGGGAAACACCTGATCGGGGCGGAGATAAATGGCGTTCTTGCCCGAATAATGCACCAGCGCGACGATCGAAGTTCGAATCGACCAGATATCGTCTTCGCCGTTCAACCCGCGCAGGAACGGCATCACCCGCTCCGGCCAGTTATGATTACAATAGGAGTAGATCGCGGAGAGATCGTCGCAATGCCCCCAGTCGTCGACTCGCCCCACCCATCCGCGAATGACCTCGAAATCTTCCGGCCGGATCGCGAGTCCCTTGTTCCGGTAATAGAGCAGCGGAACCGACAGAACTTCATACTCTTCCGAATGCGTCCAGATATAGTCGAAGATGCGCAGCCGCGCATCCGGCGCGTGGCGCGACAGGTCGAAATCCGAAAGGGCGATACGCCGCAGCACCGGGACGCGGATGGCGAGGAAATGATATCGGGACCCCTTGTCGCGCTGCGCGGCGGCGGCGCGGCGGGGCTCGCCCTCCGCCTCCAGCAGCCGGGTCAGGCGGGCAAGGCAATCGGCTGCGTCCCTCGGTTCCATCACCGGCCCTTTCGCCTGGCGCGAACGCACGGAGCCTTCGCACCGAACAACGCGTCCGCACCTACACCAATTGACTCGACCAATCGAGCCGAAGAACATGACCGGGCAGGAATATCCGAGAGAGCCGCCGATGACCGCGATAACCTTTTCGGATCAGATCCATGCCGCGATACGGAGTACGGCGCCCGGTTACATGCAGGCCGGCCACCGGGACTTCGCGCAATTCGATATGTCTCGAGGAGAGGCGCGCTTCACTTGGCCGGCCGAAGTTCTTGCCGCCATGCCGGACCCGCGCGGCGAGGATCTGCGCTATCAGGATCCGCGCGGATCGGCGGCGTTGCGCGAAGCCTTTCTCGCGCACCGGACAATCCGGTCGCAACCTGGCCTCGACCCGCGCCAGCTGCTGGTGACGGCCGGGGCGAAGCAGGCGCTCTGGCTCGCCTTCGCGGTGACGGTGCGCGCCAGCGACCGCATATTGCTGCCTTGCCCGGGCTGGGCACCCTATAGGATCTGGGCCGAAGCCTTCGGCGCGCGCGCTTCCTTCTATGATCCGAGCCCGCTTCACGCGGGCGCCTTGCTGGCGGAGATCGCCGCACGCAACTGCGACCATGTCGTGATCAATTCGCCGCACAATCCGACCGGCGCCGAATATGACCAGGCGATCATCGACCGCATTGCCGCCGCCGCGGCCGACGCCGGCGTCACGATCATCTCCGACGAAGTCTATCGGGATCTGGGCAGGGACAGGGCATCCTTCCTCGCGCACATCGGCACGCCCGGCGGCGTGATGGTTGCCGATTCCCTCTCCAAGACGGCGGGCGCGGCCGGGTTGCGCATCGGGTTCCTGGCGGGGGCCGCCGATGTCGTCGATGCCGCGCTCGCCGTGCGCGCCACCATGGATTCCTGCCCACCGGGGACCGGCCAGGCGATCGCCACCTTCCTGCTGTCGCCGGCGGCGGCGCCGCTGCGGCACGGCATCCGCCAATTCGCCCAGGCCAGTGTCGCGCGGCTCGCCGAGAAGCTGCGCGCCCTGGGAACCCCGGCAGAGAGCAGCGGCGCGCTCTATCTCTGGGTTCCGGCAAGCGGCGACGGCGACTGCGTCGCGCTGGGCGACGGGATGCTGGCGCGCGGCGTCCCCGGAAGGACATTCGGGCTGGGCGGCCATGTGCGCCTGTGCCCGGTGGATTCGGACGAGCGCATCGCGCGGCTGCTTGGCGTTGCGTTCGAACCGGGGGGCGAAGCGTGAAGGATTTTCTGGAACTGGACGTGCGCCGGCGCCCCTGGCCGTCGACGCGTGTGATCGACGTCACCTTGCGCGATGGCGGCTTTCGCAATCGCTTCGCATGGACGATCGACGACATGGCGACGATCGCCTCGGCGGTGAGGGACGCGGGCGTTTCGTGCATCGAGCTCGGCTATGTCGGCGGCGTGCCCGAGCTGCACGGCGTGCGCGACGTCGGGCTTGCCGCCAATCTCTCGCCGGACCATGTCGCGCGCCTGCGCATGGCGGTGCCGACCGGCCTGCTCGCCGCAATGGTGCATCCCTCCGCCGCGCCGAGCGCATTGCGCCTGGCGCCGTTCGCGGACGCCGGGCTGAACATGGTGCGCCTGATATATCACCGGCGATGGAAGGACCGCTTCGCCGCGCTCGCCGCCGAAGCGCGCGATGCGGGGCTGCTGGTCTCGGCGAATATCGCGCTGGCCAGCCGCTATCCGGCCGCCGAACTCGTCGGCGAAGCCCGGGAGATCGCCGGCCCGAATGTCGACATCCTGTATTTCGCCGACACCTGCGCCGCGCTGCTTCCGTCCGAGACGGCGGCGCTGGCCCGGGCGCTATCGCCGTTGGGAACGCTCGGATTTCACGGTCACGACTTCCTCTCGCTCGCACTGGCGAACGCGCTGGCGGCGGCATCGGCAGGAGTTTCGTGGATCGACGCTTCGCTGCACGGGATCGGGCGCGGTGCCGGCAATCTCCGCCTGGAGCTGTGGCTCACGCTCATGGCGGCATCCACCGGCGCGAACCAGAGCTGCCTGCACATGCTGCTGCCGGCACTGCAGCTGGTCGAGCGGCGCCTGGGGCCCGAGCTTTCCCCCGACATGGCGTCGATCGTCGCCGGCGCGCTCAATCTCACGCCGCCCCAGGAGGACCAGCTGCGCCACGCGGCCGACGCCGCGCAATGCACCGAGCGGGCTGCGATGCTGCTCCAGAACCATCTCGACGCCGGCTCGGTAGCCCAGGCCCTGGCCCCGTCGCGCCCGGACATGCCGGCATGAGCGGCACGGCCCCGCCGGGTTCTCTGCCGGCGACGGGCGCGGTCCTGGAGGGCCTGGAAGGTCGCATCAACCTCCGCTCGCTCGCACCTTCGTTCCTGGCGCAGTTCTTCCCGCTGGACATTGCCCGGCCGCATCTGAGAGCGGAGGCGCTGTTCGGCTATTCCCCGACCGAAGGAACCCCGGCCTTGCGCGCGCGCATCGCCGAGGCGGTGCAGGGATATCCCGACGAGATCGTGGTGACGGATGGCGCATCGCAAGCGATCTTCCTGATCCTGCTCGCGACCTTGGCGCCCGGCGCGACCATCCTGGTCCCCCGCCCCGCCTTTCCCGCCTATCTGCGGATCGCGGCCTATCGGAACTGCAGCATCCGCTTCTACGAATGGCGGGCGGACGGGGCCGCCCTGCTGGAGCGGCTGTGCGCGGCCGACAGCGGGGAAATCGATGCGGTGATCCTCAACTCGCCGCACAATCCGACGGGCATCGCGCTTGACGGGGCCGCGCGCGAAGCCGTCGCCGCCATGCTCGGCCGGATGCGGCAGCGCGTCATTCTCGACGACACCTATGGCTGGCTCGACGACGGCGGGGCGGAACAGATCACCCATTTCCACCGCTTCGCCGCGGAAAGGCCGCGCGCCGCCGGGGTGGCTGCCGTGGGGAGCCTGGGAAAGCTGCTCTGCCTGCCCGGACTGCGCCTCGGATTTGTCATGACGCGCGACCCCGTGCTGCGCGACGGCATCATCGAGGCCAAGCGCCATCTCGTACAGGCTTCCTGCTCCGCTTCGGAGCATCTCGCCGCCGAGTTGCTGGCCTCCGCCGCATGGCTGGAGGGCCGCCATCGCCTGGTAGCCGCGCTCGATCAACGGCGCCGGGAATTCGGGCAGGTCACGCGCCACGGCGTGCGCCTGGCCGCGGGCGGCCGCGGGTTCTATGCTTATGCCGGTGCCGTCGCGCCGCTGAGGGCGCTCGGCGTGGACGGGATCGACGGCCCGGTCTTCGAGGGCGCCGCCGACGAAGCCCGTTACTGCCTGGCGGCGTCGACGGCGGACTGGTCGCGCTTCACCGCGATGCTCCGCGACGCGCCCGACTGACGCACCGGCACGGCCGTGCCAGGCAATGCCGCCGCCCGGCCCCGGCGCTCCGGCGCGTTCCTCGCTCAGAAGGCCGGGATCACCGCCCCGCCATATTTGCGCTCGATGAATGCCCGCGTCTCGGGGCTGTGCAGCGCCGTGACCAGCTTCAGCACGCGCGGATCGTTCTTCGCGCCTTCAAGGCCCACGACGAAATTCACATAGGGGCTGTCCTTGCCCTCGATCGCCAGCGCGTCCCGCCTCGGATCCAGCTTCGCGTCGAGCGCATAGTTGGTGTTGATCAGCGCCAGATCGACCTGATCGAGCACGCGCGGCAGCGTCGCCGCCTCGAGTTCGCGGAACTTCAGGTTCTTGCGGTTCTCGACGATATCCTTGGGCGTGGCGGAAGTGCTCTTGGGGTCGAGCAAGGTGATCAGCCCGGCCTTGGCGAGCAGCTGGAGCGCGCGGCCGCTGTTGCTCGGGTCGTTGGGGATCGCCACCGTCGCGCCCGCCGGCACGTCGGCGATCGCCTTCCACTTGCGCGAATAGGCTCCGAACGGCTCGACATGCACGCCCGCGATCGCCACCAGATGCGTGCCCTTGGAACGGTTGAACTCGGCCAGATAGGGTCCGGTCTGGAAATAATTGACCAGGATCCGCCCTTCCGCGACCTGGGTGTTGGGCTGGACATAGTCGTTGAACACTCTGACATCGAGCTTCAGCCCCTGCCTGGCCAGGGCCGGCTTCACGAACTCCAATATCTCGGCATGCGGCACCGCCGTCGCGGCGACGCTCAGCGTGTTGGGATCGTCGGTCTTCGCGGATTTGCCGCAGCCGGCCAGCGCGAGCGCGGCGAAAGCGGTGAGGAGCAGGCGTCGTTGCATCGGAAATCCTATCGGCGGGTGAAATGGCGGACGAGGCGGTCTCCCGCCATCTGGAGAAGCTGGACGAGGACGAGCAGCAGCGCGACGGTGACCAGCATCACGTCGGTCTGGAAGCGTTGATAGCCGAAGCGGATGGCGAGATCGCCCAGCCCGCCCGCGCCGACGGCCCCCGCCATCGCAGTGAACGAGACGAGCGCGATCGCGGTCACGGTCGCCCCGGCGATGATCCCGGGCAGCGCCTCGGGCAGCAACGCCCGGAACACCAGGTCGCGCGTGGTGGCTCCCATGGCCTGGACCGCTTCGATGGTGTTGCGATCGACTTCGCGCAGCGCAGTCTCGACCAGCCGCGCGAAGAAGGGCGCCGCCCCCACCACCAGCGGCGGGATCGCGCCCGCCACGCCGAGCGAAGTGCCGACCAGCAGCACCGTCAGCGGGATCATCAGGATCAGCAGGATGATGAAGGGCACGGAGCGCAGCAGGTTGACCAGCAGGGCCAGCCCCCCGCTGACCGCGCGATTCTGCCAGATCTGGCCCGGGCTGGTCAGGAACAGCAAGATGCCGAGCGGCAGGCCGAGCAGGACGGTCAGCAGCAGCGAGCCGCCCAGCATCGCGAGCGTGTCGAGACAGGCCTGGCCGATCTCGCTCCAATCGACATTGGCAAGCCAGCCGCTCATGCCGCCACCTCGCCGTGCCGGCGGAGCGCCGCGAGCGCGGCCTCGGTGTCCCCACCGGTCAGGCCAAGGGTCAGCTGCCCGAAGCCGGCATCCTTCAGCCGGCCGATCCTGCCATCGAGAATCGCGAAGTCGGTGCCGGTCTCGCGGGCGATGCGGGTGAGCACGGGCTGCAGGACCGCCTCCCCCTGCAGCGTCAGGCGGACGACCGGCCCGTCAAAGGCGATCGGCTGCGCGCCCTCGTCGTCTTCATCGATCAGCGCGCGAGTCTCCGCCGCCCGTGGGCGGAGGAAGACATCGGCGACGCTGCCCATCTCCGCCACTCGCCCGGCATGCAGCACCGCGACGCGATCGCAGACCTGACGGACGACTTCCATCTCATGCGTGATCAGCACGATGGTGAGTCCCAGCTCGCGGTTGAGATCGGCGATCAGCGCCAGGATATTGCGAGTCGTCTCCGGATCGAGCGCGCTGGTCGCCTCGTCGCAGAGCAGGATGTCGGGATCGGTGGCCAGCGCCCGGGCGATGCCGACGCGCTGCTTCTGCCCTCCCGAAAGCTGGGCGGGATATTTGGCGCCATGGTCGGCCAGGCCGACCCGGGCGAGCAGTTCGGGCACGCGCAGAGCGATCCGCGCACGGTCGGCTCCGGCGATTCGCAGCGGCAGCGCGACATTCTCGAATATGGTGCGCGCGCCCAGCAACCCGAAATTCTGGAAGATCATGCCCACCCGCCGGCGCAGCATGCGCAGGCCGTCGCCGGACAGGCCGTCCAGCGCGATGCCATCGATTTCGACCCGGCCGGCGGTGGGCCGCTCGAGCCCGTTCAGCAGCCGCACCAGGGTGGACTTGCCGGCACCGGAGCGGCCGATGATGCCGAACACTTCGCCCCGCGCGATCTCCAGATCGACGCCGGCCAGCGCCGCATGGCCATTGGCAAAGGCCTTGTGGACGTTTTCGAGGCGGATCATGCGTCGCCCCTCCGCGCCGCGGACAGGGGCTGAAACCAGGCAGGATGCTCAAATGGCAGAGCGAGATCGGTCATGGGCTTTCCGGAGTGGCGCCGGGCGGAGACGCGCCGGCAGGTTCACGAGCGGCGTGGATAGCGCCTTTGTTCCACGGCATGGGCGAGATGAGCTTTAGCACATGATAGCCGAACTTGCTTCTTAATATCCATCTGATTGATATGAATTAGGCGTGTGCCGATGAAGCCAGCAATCGTTCTCGTCCGGCTTCGTCGCTTCCCCGGGCTGGGTCATCCCCTCCAAGCTCAGGTCTGGGCCGCGCTCCTCCCCCCTGGAGCGCGGCCTTTTTTTTCGCTCAGGCCTCGGGCCGGATGGTCGGCCGGGTATTGGGATAGATCTGCTCGACCTTGGGCTCGCCGGGCGCCGGGGCATGCATTCCATAGGCGTTCACCGGCTGCGAACGGTTCACCCAGAGCGCGTAGTAGAGATGATCGGCACGCGGGTCCTCGGTATTGGGGTGAAGCAGGATCGTGAGGCCGAGGCTGTTGAGCTGCAGCCATGGGACGATCACCGGCAGCAGATCGTTGGCGAAGCCGAAATAGAAGGACGGCGTGACGTGCGGTCCCCGCGGCTCGAGGTTCCAGTTGCCGAGCTCGACGGAGAAGCGCTCGGCGGCCCATTTGCGGATCAGCGCCGCCTTCGCATGGCTGTCCTCGTCGAAATAGATGTGCGCGTGATAGCTCTTGATATCCGTATAGGCGCGTGGGGTCGATGGCAGCACGGCCTCGCCCGGACGCACCGATTTGGGGCGCGGCGTCGGCTCCTTATAGGTCTCATAGCCCCAGGGACTGCGGCCCGACACGGCGGGCGCGGGAGCCGTGACGGGCACGGCCTGCGCCTGCGCCTGCGCGCCCCGTGCCAGCCCAAGCGCGGCGAGCGCCGCGGCGCCACCCCCAAGCAATGCCCGGCGCCCCGGCGAAAGCAGGTCGGCCCACATCTGGTCGTCGCGTTCGTTGAAGAAATTGGGTTCGAGCGACATGGGGCATTCTCCGAGGGGGGGTCAAAACACGAGCCTGCCGCCGACGATGGCGAGCGTTCCGGCAAGCACGGGACGCAGCACCCGATCGGGGATGCGCGTGGCGATCAGGCTGCCGATGACGATCCCGGGCACCGACCCGAGCAGCAGGGACCCGAGCAGCCCGAAGTCGACCGAGCCGAGCAGCCAATGTCCGGCGCCCGCGATCAGGGTCAGCGGCACGGCATGGGCGATATCGGAGCCGACCAGGCGATTGGTCGGGAGGCGCGGATACAGGATCAGCAGCACGGTCATGCCCAGCGCGCCGGCGCCGACCGAGGACAGCGAGACGAGCACTCCGAGCACCGCGCCGAGGATGACCGTCAGCGCCGCCACCTGGCGCTCGGGCCGTGGCGGGCGATCGTTCGTGAAATACTCGACGATCCGGCGCCGGAAGAGGATCGCCACGGCCGTGACGAGCAGGGCGATCCCGAGCGTGAGGCTGATCACCCGGCCCGTGCTCTCGAGATGCGTCCCGAGCGCGGCCAGCACCAGCAGCGTGATCAGCGTGGCCGGCACGCTGCCGATGGCCAGCCGCCGCACCACTTTCCAGTCCACCGTGCCGCCGGCGCCATGAACCACGGTGCCGACCGCCTTGGTAGCCGAGGCATAGAGCAGATCGGTGCCCACGGCGGTGGCGGGATGAAAGCCAAAGGCAAGCACGAGCAGCGGCGTCATCAGCGAACCGCCGCCGACGCCCGTCATGCCGACGAGCAGGCCGACCAGCACGCCGGCGAGCGAATGGAGCGGATCAAAATGCGTCACCGACGTGCCACCGCCACCGGGCGATAGGCTTGATCGCGCGCGTCGATCGCCGCCTGCCAGACACGCAGCACATTGCCGCTCCACAATTTGTCGATATCCGCGTCCCGATAGCCCCGGCGCTTCAGCTCGGCGGTGACATTGGCGATCTCGCCGACATCGGCCCACCCGTCGACGCCGCCGCCATGATTGAAGTCGGACGAAAGCGCGACATGATCGACGCCGATCCGCTTGACCGCATAGTCGACCGCATTGACCAGATCCGCGACGCTCGCGCGCGGCTCCCTGCCAACGATATCGTGGAAGCGCTGGTCATATTCGGCTTGCCTGTCGGCAGCGAGCGCCGGACCGCCGGGCTTGAGCCCATATTGCTTCTGGAGCGCGGCCACCGCCGCCAGGGTCTCGGGCGAGCGCGCGCGCAGATAGGCGCTGAATGCATTGATCGCGACCACGCCCCCCTTGGCCTTCAGCGCGTCCAGCTGCCCGTCGCTCAGGTTGCGGCTATTGTCGACCAGACCGCGCACGTCCGAATGGCTGGCAATGACCGGCGCGCGGCTCAGTGCGAGCACCTGGTCGAACGCCGCGTCCGAGAGTTGCGACACGTCGATCAGCACGCCCAGATCGTTGAGCCGCCTGACCGCGGCCCGGCCCAGCGGCGAAAGGCCGCCATTCTCACCGGGCGTGTCGCCGAGCTGCAAGGCCGGCCGCGACGAATCCGCGAACTGATTGTTGCCGGCATGGACAAGGCCGAGGATGCGCACGCCGCGGCCATACCAATAGTCGAGCTGGTCGAGGTCGTTGCCGAGCGGCCAGGCGTTGAGGAAGCTCTCGATCACCGCGAACTTGCCGCGCGCGGCCGCATCCCGGACATCGGCCGGGGAGCGCGCGAACACCGCCAGCGCGGGATTGCGCTCGGCGATCGCATGAATGGCGCCGTCGCGCACGCGCAGCTCGGCCTGCGCCCTGGCGAGCGTCGGCGCGTCGCGCGTGCCCTGCGGCACGAACAGCGCGATGGCCGCGGCGTTGAGGCCGCCGGCGCGCGCACGATCGAGGTCGAACTGCGATGTCGGATCGGCCTTGCCCGACCAGCCCGGTGCCGTGGCGGACTTGGGCAGGTCGACATGCGGATCGATGGCGAGCGTCTGCGCCGCGGCGGGCGCCACGGCGAGCGAAAGGCTGAGCGCGAACAGGCTGGTCTTCACTGGATTCCTCCCATGACAATATCCCGCAGTCGCGAGGCCATGGCCGCCTCTCGCTTATTCCTATTTTATAAATGGGAATTATGGCGCGTGAAAATCTATCGCCGCCACAAGCTGGCGTTGCGCACAGCAGGACGCGCTATCGATTTGATTTTCCCGAGCATGACTCCGCCGGTGCGGGCCGCACGTCGCGTTCGCGACAGCTGCGCTATCGCGCCGCAAAGAGCTTCTTCTGACTCAATTCCCATTGACTGAATAGGATATAAGGCCCGGCCAGCAAGAACAAAAAGGGGCTCCATGCGCCATATCCTCCTGCTCCTCTCGAGCGTCGCCTTCCTTCCCATCCCCGCCCTCGCGCAGACCGCGAACCCGCCATCCGACGAAAGCGCGCCGGAGCAAGGCGGGATCGTCGTCACCGGCACGCGCTTCGCCAACCGCACCGTGACCTCCTCCCCGGTGCCGATCGACGTGCTGAGCGGCGAGGACGTGCGTGCGTCGGGCTATACCGAAACGAGCGAGATCCTGCGCCAGCAGGTGCCGTCCTTCGCCTTCGCGACGCCCACCACGCCGGATGGCAACACCCATATCCATTCCGCCTCGCTGCGCGGTCTTTCGCCGGACGAGACGCTGGTGCTGCTGAACGGCAAGCGCGTGCACACGGCGGCCTGGGTCAATACCGGCGGGACGATCGGCAAGGGCGCGGTGCCGACCGATCTCAACCAGATTCCGGCGGCCTCGATCGGGCGCATCGAGATCCTGCGGGACGGTGCTTCCGCTCAATATGGCTCGGACGCGATCGCCGGCGTGATCAACATCCTGCTGCGCACGGATACCGCGATCCATGGCACCGCCAGCTTCGGCAGCACCTATGATGGCGGCGGCGACACCTATGAGCTATCGCTCGGCTCCGGCGTGAGGCTCGGTGACGACGGCTTCCTCAACGTCACCGGCTATTATCGCAACCACAAGGCGGCCAATCGGGCACAGCCCGATACTCGGCAATTCTATTTCGGCACGTCCTCCACCGGCGCGCCCCAGCCGCTGTCGGCGCGCTACGGCTCGGGCATCGGCCTCAACCCGCCGGGCGGCGCCACGGGCACGACGCTCGACCCGCGCGAGGCGACGGTCAATCGCAACGTCTGGCGCTTCGCCGACGAGGGCGATCTGGAAGAGGTCAGCGGCATCGTCAATTTCGCCAAGCCGCTCGGCGGCGATATCGAACTCTATGGCTTTGGCGGCTACCGGGTCAGCAAGGCGCACTCCAATGCCTCCTTCCGCCGCCCCGGCCAGGACGAGAATGTCCGCGCCCTCTATCCCAACGGCTTCCTGCCGTTCGTGAATACCGAGAGCACCGACTATTCGGCCGTGATCGGGGTTCGCGGCAAGCTCGGCGGCTGGGACTGGGATCTCTCGACCGTCTATGGCGGCAACACGATCGAATATCGCACCGAGAACACGCTGAACGCGACGCTGGGCACCGCGAGCCCGACCAGGTTCTACAACGGCCGATACGGCAATTCGCAATGGACCACCGATCTCACCCTGTCGGACAGCTATGACATCGGCCTCGCCGCGCCGCTGAACGTCGCACTGGGCGCCGAATATCGCCGCGACGGCTACAAGATCGGCGCGGGCGAGCTGGCGAGCTATCAATATGGCTCCGCCCGCATTCTCGACGGGCCGAATGCAGGCGGCGTGCCGACGATCGGCTCGCAGGGATTTGCGGGCATCCAGCCGGGCGACGTGGTCGACACCAGCCGCGACGCGATCGGCGCCTTCGCCGAGCTGGGCCTGGAGCCCGTGCGCGGATGGCAGGTCGATCTCGCCGGGCGCTACGAACATTACAGCGACTTCGGCGACACCTGGAACGGCCAGGCCTCGACCCGCCTGAAGCTGGGCGCGGGCTTCGCGCTGCGCGGCTCGGCGGGCACCGGCTTCCACGCCCCCGCCCTCGCCCAGCAATATTTCAGCTCGACCAGCAGCCGCACCATCGTCAACAACACGACCGGTTTCCCCGAATTCGTGCTGGTCCGCACCGCCCCGGTCGGCTCCGGGCTGGCCCAGGCGCTCGGCGCGCAGCAGCTCAAGCCTGAAAAGTCGACGAGCTTCGGCGGCGGCCTGACCTTCGACAGCGGCGGGTTCAGCGCCTCGGCCGATTATTATCATATCGATATCGACGATCGGATCTTCCTGTCCTCCAATTTCGTCGATGCCTCGAACAGCCGCCGCCTGCGCGACTATCTCGCCAGCCTAGGCTATCCCGGCGTGACCAGCGTGCGCTATTTCACCAACGCGGCGGACACGCGCACCGAGGGCGTTGACATCACGGCCTCCTACACGACGAAACTGAGCAGCGAAGCCACGCTGCGTCTCACCGCTGCCTACAACCACAACACCACCCGGTTGCGGCGTGTCTCGGCGACACCGTCGCAGATCACGGCGCTCGGCATTACCACGCCGCTGTTCGACGTGGTCGAACGAACGCGTGTCCAGCACGGCCAGCCCAAGGACAAGGTCGCACTTGGCGCCAATCTCAAGATCGGCATCTTCACCATCGATGCGCGCACCACGCGCTACGGCGAAGTCGAGCAGGTGGCGCTTACCAACCAGACACCCGCCAATGCCGCGCTGGCGGCGCAGGGGAGCACGCCCTTCCGGACCCAGCCGACCGAGTCCGGCACTGCGGGCAATCTCGACGTGATCCAGAAGCTGGAAGCGAAGTGGGTCACGGACGTGAGCATCACCGGCAAGATCACGAGGAACATCTCGCTGACGGTCGGCGCGAACAACCTGTTCAACATCTATCCCACCGAGAACATCCGCTCCACTCCGGCGCTCACCGGCGCGGACACCAGCGGCGCCTTCCCGTACAGCGAGTTTTCGCCCTTCGGCTTCAGCGGCGGCCATTACTATGCCCGGATCGGAGTGAACTTCTGATGCACGCCCCTTCTCTGTCGCGCCGCCGCCTGATCGTCGCGAGTGGCGCGGTTTCCGCCGCGATCGCAACCGGAGCGGGCGCCGCGCCCGCTCCCCGGGATATCCGGCTCTCGCTCAACGAGAACGCGTTCGGGCCATCGCCGCAGGTCGCGCGGACGATCACCCGGAACCTGTCCAGCCTGCATCGCTATGTCGACCAATCGGAAGTCGACGCACTCAGCCGCCAGATCGCCATGCTCGAGAGCGTCAGCCCCGAACAGGTGGTCATCGGCGAAGTGCTGGAGCCGCTGGGCCTCTATCTCGCCCGGCAGCGCAATGGTGGGGGCGGCATCGTCCATTCCTCACCCGGCTATACCGCGCTCATCGATTCCGCCGCGCCGCTTGGTGGCAGGGGCGTGGCCGTTCCGCTCAATGCCGGCCTCGAAAATGATCTCCCGGCGCTGGCGGCGGCCATCGACGGTGGCACACTCGCCGTCTCGCTGGTCAACCCGCACAATCCTTCCGGCACGGTCGGCGAAACCGCGGCGCTGGACCGCTTCATCCTCGATGCCGCCCGGCGCACGCTGGTCGTCGTCGACGAAGCCTATCTGGAATATGACGATCTTCCGCGGCGAAGCGCCATCCGGCACGTTCGCGACGGCGCCAATGTCCTGGTGTTCCGCACGCTCGCCAAGATCTATGGGCTTGCGGGCCTTTCGATCGGCTATGCGGTCGCGCCCGTTGCGCTGGCCAGGGGACTGCGCGATTCCGGGATCGGCGCGCCGCATTCGCTGTCGCGCCTGGCGCTGGCCGCGGCCGGTGCCGCGCTCGCGGATCAACGCCACGTCCGTTCCGTTCACGACGCCGTCGCGCATGAACGCGCGCGCATCCACCAGCGGATCGACCGGCTCGGCTGGCGAAGAACCGACAGCCGCGCGGATTTCGTCTTCTTCAAGCCGCCCGCGCCCGCCGCGCTCCGGCGCGCCTTCGCGCAGGCGCACATCGCCATCGCGCGGCCCTTCCCCCCGCTGGACGACTGGATCCGCGTGACGATCGGCACTCCCGCCGAGAATGACGCCGTCCTCGCGGTGCTGCAGATCAGGTCCTAGCCGGTCTCATCCGGAAGAGCCGCCGGCCGGCGGCTCGATTCCCGCCCGAACGCGCTTTCCGGACAGCGCCAGTTCATTTTCGGCTGCCCATAGTGCGGGCATTGGATCGCGCCGGTGAAGCGTGGACCTTTTGGATCCGATGGATCCGGCAGGTAGCGTCGCATCGGCCGATCGCTCGGGAATCATCGGCCGATGATGGGAATTCAGCTGAGCGTCCGCACCGTTCTCGTGGCCCTGTACGCGCTGTCGATACCGGCGGCACAGGCACAGTCCACCGGAGCGCCCGCCAGGGGCTTCGCCTGGGCGGACAGGCTGACATGGGGCATCGAGGGCGCGGCCGGGCCCCGTGCCGGCGCCGCCCCCGATGCCGGCCGCTGGCTCGACGCGCAATTGCGGGACGGGGCCGGGACGCTCCCTCCCGATGCGCAGCGCCAGCTCGATGCGATGCGGATCGTTCGCGAACCGATGACGCAGCTGGTCGTCGAGGAGGATGCCGCGATCCGCGCCGCCAACGCGCTGACCGATCCCGACCAGCGCAAGACGGCGCGCGACGCCTATCAGAAGGACATGAGCGCGCTTGCCGACGAAGCGCGCGCGAGATCGATCCTGCGCGCGCTCTACGCCCCCGACCAGCTACGCGAGCAGATGACCTGGTTCTGGTTCAATCACTTCAACGTGCACGCGCCGAAACGCGACATCCGCGCCATGGTCGGCGATTATGAAGACACGCTTCACGCCCGCGCGCTGGGCAAGTTCCGCGACCTGCTCGAGGCGACCCTGCGCCACCCCGCGATGCTGCGCTATCTCGACAACGACCAGAATTCGGCCGGGCATATCAACGAGAATTATGCCCGCGAGATCATGGAGCTGCACACCATGGGCGTGGGCTCCGGCTATTCGCAGCAGGACGTGCAGGAGCTTGCCCGGATCCTGACCGGCGTCGGCGTCGACCTGAAGCCCGACGCGCCCAAGCTCAAGCCGCAATGGCAACCGCTCTACGTCCGCGCCGGCCTGTTCGAGTTCAATCCCGCGCGCCATGATTTCGGCGACAAGCATTTCCTGGGACATGACATCAAGGGACGCGGTTTCGCCGAAGTCGAGCAGGCACTCGACCTCATCGCATCCTCCCCCGCGACCGCGCATCATGTTTCGCTCCAGATCGCGACCTACTTCATGGGCGATGCGCCGCCCGCAGACGTCGTCGCGCGCATGGAGCAGGCGTTCCGGCGCAGCGACGGCGATATCGCTAGGGTGCTGCGCGCGATGATCGGGGCCCCCGCCTTCAAGGCCTCGCTCGGGACGGTGTTCAAGGACCCGGCCCATTATGCGATCTCCGCCGTGCGCTATGCCTATGGCGATCGGGTGATCCTGAACACTCAGCCGGTCATCGGCTGGCTCAACCGGATGGGCGAAGGGCTGTACAACCACGAGACGCCCGACGGCTATGACATGCGGTCGGACGCCTGGTCCGGCCCGGGCCAGATGGCGACGCGGTTCGATATCGCGCGCCAGATCGGCGGCGGATCGGCCGGCCTGTTCCGCCCGCCCGGCGCATCCGCCGATCAGCCGGCCTTTCCCCAGCTGCAGAACGCCGTCTATTTTGGCGGCCTCGGCGCCACGCTGGGCGAGCCGACACGCGGCGCGCTCGCCAAGGCGACATCGCCGCAGGAGTGGAACACACTGTTCCTGTCCTCGCCCGAATTCATGCACCGTTGAATGGCAGGAGATGTCGTGATGCCGCCCATCCAACGTCGAGACCTTCTGAAGGGCGCGGCAGCGCTCGCGCCATCGATCGTCGCCGGCCGAGCCTTTGCCGCGCCGCAGGCGGGCAGCCGGTTGCTCGTCGTGTTCCTGCGGGGCGCCTATGACGCGACGAGCATCATCGTCCCCACGGGCAGCGATTTCTACTACCAGTCGCGCCCGACGATTGCGCTCGCCAGGCCCAGTCCCGCCGATCCCAAGGCAGCGCTGCCGCTGGACGGAGACTGGAGCCTGCATCCCGCGCTCAAGGAGAGCATCCTGCCGCTATGGCGGCAACGGCAGGTCGCGTTCGTGCCGTTCGCCGGCACCGACGATCTGAGCCGCAGCCATTTCGAGACGCAGGACACGATCGAGCTGGGCCAGCCCGTCGGCGGCTCGCGCAACTATGGCTCGGGTTTCCTGGCGCGCCTGGCGCAGATGCTGGGCAGAAGCGATCGGCCCATCGCCTTCACCGACCAGTTGCCGCTGTGCTTCCGCGGCGATCCCGTGCCGGTGCCCAATCTGGCGCTCGCGAACGTCGGCAAGCCGATCGACCGGCGCCAGACGGCAATCATCGAGTCGATGTACGGCACCAGCGGGCAACTGGCGCAATCGGTCGCCCAGGGCTTCCATGTGCGCGAAACCGTATACGAAACGCTCGACGAGGAAATGAAGGCGGCGGGCCGGGGCGCGGTGAGCAGCAAGGGGTTCGAGCTGTCGGCGCGGCGCATCGGCGCGTTGATGCGCGACCGGTTCAACCTCGCCTTCGTCGATGTCGGCGGATGGGACACGCATGTGAACCAGGGCAACGCAACCGGCTATCTGGCCGATCGGATCGGCGAATTGGGGCGCGGCCTGGCCGGCTTTGTCGACGCGATCGGCGCCAGGGCCTGGGGATCGACCACCGTGGTCGTCGTCTCCGAATTCGGCCGCACCTTCCGCGAGAACGGGGACAAGGGCACCGATCATGGCCATGGCAGCGTCTACTGGGTCCTGGGCGGCGACATCGCCGGCGGCCGGATGGCGGGCGCGCAAGTGGCGCTGTCCGCCGCGACGCTCAACCAGTCGCGCGACCTGCCGGTGCTGACCGACTATCGCGCGCTGATCGGCGGATTGGTCGCGCGGCAATATGGGCTGTCGGCCGATCGGCTGGCGACGGTATTTCCGCAGGCGCGGCCGACCGACCTGAAGCTGATCTGACCGGCATCGGCGGGACCGCCGATCGCGGTTGCCGAGCCTGCCTGGCCCGACTCCGGCATCACACCATGGGATCGATGATGTCGCGCAGACGGGCGGCACCGCGGTCCATCACGGCCTGGCGCAATCCCGCGAGCGAGGTGACGCCCGTCGGCAGGCGATGATCGAATTCGATGACGCGGGCACTGGGCGGACGGGCGGCGGCACGCCACAGCCGCGCGCTCGCCACGCCGTCGACCACCGAGGATCCCGGCACGGCGAGATGATGCTGCCACAGCGCCATGCGATAGCGCTGCGCGAAGGTCTGGCGCGCGTCGCCCTCGACACGATTGTCCTCGAAGATGAATGCGTCGACTTCGCTGTCGAAGCTATAGCTGCGCCGGTTGCAATTGGCCGTGCCGATGACCGCGAGCTCGTCGTCGAACACCCAGCTCTTGGAATGGACATAGGTGTGGTCGCCGAAGGTCGGCGCGCTCTGGCTGGTGGTGAGCTGGAACACGCCGAGCTTGGCCCGGTCGGCCCCGGACAGCGCGGCATCGATCAGGCCCACGAAATCGCGGCGATATTCCTTGCCGAACGGCACATCGGTGATCGGATTGCCCGGGATCAGGATCGTGACATGGCTGAGCCGCGGCACCGCGGCGATCAGCGCGCGCGCCGTGTCGAGGTCGAGCAGATACTGGTCCTCGCAATAGATGAAGCGGCGGGCATTGCCGATCGCGGCGAGCAGCGCGGCCTTGATGCCGCGCTCGGCAACGATCAGCGGCGGCGCCGCATGGACGGGATTGAAGGTCCGCGCGATCATCACCGAGAGGGGGCCGCCAAAGGGAGCATCGTTCACGCCCGGGCTCGCGATCGCGGCGGGCACGCCGGCCGTCTCGCCGCGCAGGGCGCCGAAGCGGCTGCTGCCGGGATGATGCCGCCAGCGCGAGACGAAGGTCGAGAGCAGATCGTGCGCGCTCGGCCCGACGATGCGGCAATGCGTGTCATGATGCGGTTGCCCCGTGTCGGGGTCGACAACGCGGACGCGGTTGGGGTTCATGTCGATGCCGCCGCAATAGCCAACCAGCACCTCGCCGCGCTTGACCACCAGCACCTTCTGATGATGCGATCCGCCCAGTCGCGCGATATCGGGCTCGATGATCCGGAGGATGACCGAGATCAGGCGCGGATGCATCCCGACCAGCGCCGCGGCGACCGCCAGCCGCACGGTCGATGCCGTGGTGTGGTTGGTGGTCAGATCGTCCTTGATCGCCTTGCCGCCGGCCAACGCATTGATGTGGCTGACGACCTGGGTCGCGCTGCGATCGGCGGCGGTGACGATGCCGAACTGATCCCAGAGCATTGCCGCGACCTCGACTCCTCGTCCCGCCGCGGCGGTGTAGATGTCGCGGAAGCTGCTCGCCGCACCGAGCGGGAACGTATCGAAATTGTCCCAGCCGAGCAGATAGATGAAGTCGCGCTCGCCATTGGTGGCACCCATGTCGGCGGCCATGGCGTTGAAGGTGGCGTTGCCGTCGATCAGCGCGGCCACCGCATTGCCGCTGCGTAGCACGGTGCGCCCGGTCGCGAGCGGGCGCAGGATCGTGCCCCAGCGGCTGGGATCGACCTGGCCCACTCCGGGAATCGGCCGTGGCGGCCGCCGCGCGGTGTATGTCAGCAGCGCGCTCCAGGTGCGTGGCCCGATGATGCCGTCCCATTCGGACGCCAGGCCGGGAAAGGCGATGCGCTGGAACGAGACCGTGGCCGCGCGCGTATGCGCTCCGAAAATGCCGTCGGTGGCGAGCGGGCAATCGTCGAGGCCGCGCTCGCCCCGAGCCGCGCGCTCGGCATGCACCTGGTTCAGCCGCTGTTGCGCGTCGATCACCGCCGGGCCGCGCGAGCCGGTGCGGATGGTCGGGCGCGCCGCCGGGGTCCCGGGCGGAACCGCGGAGATATCCTGTTCGGCCTCGCCCAGCGGACGGATCACCGTCAGGTCGGCATGGAGCAGCCGGTCCGGGCCGCACAAGCTGATCGCGACCGTGCCCGGCCGTCCCGCGGCAAGTGCCTCGACATCGATCGCGCCGGCCTCGCGCGCGCCGATTTCCAGCGGGGCGGTGAGGATGAACGAGCGGCGCCCTCCCCCCAGCGGCTGGCGGATGACGACATCGCCGCCGAGCAGCGGACGTTCGATACGGCGCCCGGGCCACGCAACCACCTGCATGAAGGGATCGGCAAGGTGATCCTGTAGCGTGGCGCGGGCGAGCGTGTCCGTGCCGGTGATGGAATGGGTGTCGGTCATCGCATCCCCCTCATGCCGCACGGGCAATCTGTGCCAGCACCTCGCGTCGCGCGACGAGTTCGCGCTGCCGCCGGCCAAGCTCGGTCGACAGGGCCTCGTCCGCGGCCTCGGCCATTTCCTGTTCCTGCGCGCGGGCCAGCGAGGCCATGCGCGCCAATAGCTGGCGCGACACCGCGCCGGCTTCCCGTGGGAGCTGGCGACTGATCCGCAGCAGGAAGCTGTCGAGGTGCAGATCGGTGAGCGCGAGCCGGCTGGGGCGCGGTCCGAGATACAATTGCTCGAAGGCGCTCAGATGCGCGCGCGGATCGGCGTCGATCGCGCGCAGCACCGCGTCGAAGCGGGGGCCCAGCGCGGCGCTGGTGAAGTTGCCGCCGACGAACATGCGCACGCGCTGGCGGGGCGTGAGGCTGGCTGTGTCGGTCATCTCAGAAATTCCCTACCGAGGTATTGCCGGTGGTGGTGTCGGCGGGGCCGATTCCGGCGGCATCCGGCGGCGTGGGCAGGCGCGTCGTCCGGCGCCGGCGCACCCAGTTGAAGCTGTTGTCGTTGTTGGCGTCGGCATCCGGGCTGGCGGTGAACAGTGTCTGGATCCGGCGATAGGTCCGCACATCGGGCAGCGCGCCGCTGGGCGCGAACGTGTTGAAGGTGAAGAATTGCAGCCCTTGCGGACTGTCGAAGCGGTTGAGCAGCACATGGTGCAGCTCGTGCGCCAGCGTCTCGAGATCGGCATTGAGATCGACATGCTGGAAGATGAAGAAGCGGCCGCCGAGCAATGCCTCCTGCGTCTGGGTGACGCCGGAATAGGCGTTGAAATTGGGCAGGCCGTCGCTGCGCGGGCGCGGCAAGGTGCAGAAGCAGACGGTGACGGTGTCGTCGGGCGTGGTCGGCAGCAGCTGATCCAGCACCAGCCGCTCCTCCGGCGTGTCGAGAAAGCCGATATAGTTTCCATTGGCATCCCGCGCGCCGGCCGGCAGCGCGAGGTCGCGCGTCGGGCCGACATCGATCCTGAGCCCGGTCTGCGCCCAGCGCTGGTTGGCATGGAGGAATTGATCGTCGATCTGCCGTTGCAGCGCGGGCGTCATGGTCAGCCCGAGCCGGACGACGCGCAGTGCGATGCGCCTGCGGCTCTCGGGGTTGCGCCGAAACACCGGCAAGGTCGAGGAGACGGTGCCGCCGGCGGCGGCGGTATAGTCGACACGCACCGAGCCGTTGAGATCGGCGCGGCGCAGCCGATGATTGCTCTGGCCGCGATTGCGAACGCCGACATCGGGGCCGGCCGCCAGCCCCGAATGGGTCGGCTGGCCGGCATCGGTGTCGTCGGTCACCAGCATCAGCGCGCGCGACACGAATATCTTCGATCCCGCCACGGTCTCGGTAAGCGTGACGTTCTGTGAAGCGGGCGCGTCGTCGTCCGCGCCGGCGGCGGTCAGCGTGCGCCAGCGCGCGGTGACGGTCGAGCCGGTCGCGCCGCGATCGGTAACGCGAACATAGAAGCGGCGGCGGTCGCTGCCGACGAAGTTGCTCGCCTCGGCGGCATCGTTGCGGACGGTGCGGGCGGCGCCGGTATAGGCGCTGTCCCACAGCCCGAACATCAGCGCGGTGGCAACCGGCGACGCGCCGTCGACCCGATGGTCGTCGTCATCGTCGAGCACGAACTCCACCGTCGCGGCGGCCACCGGCCGCGGCCGGGGCGGCACGATGACGGGGAACACGAAATCGCTGAACACCTGCACGCGCCGGCTCCGCGCGTCGTCGGCGGCCGGCTCCGCCTCGCCGCGGCTTTCGACGTCGATCACCAGCGCCGCCGATGCGGGCCGCCCGGTCATCCGCGCGATCGCGCCGAGTATCTCGCGCCGCACCGCCTCGGCACGCCGCAGTCCGAGCGCGAGATTGTCGGCGGGCGACCCCACGGAGTCGGTATGGCCGATCAAGCGCAGATGGCGGACCGGCGTCGCGGTCCTCTCGCTCTCCATGATGCAGCGGGCGATGCCGATGATCTGCGGCTGATGACGCGGCAATATCTCGGCCGAGCCGAAATCGAAATTGTCGATCTGCTGCTCGAGCGGCAGCCCGGGACAACGTGTCGGCAAGGTGATCTGCGAGACGCCGCCGCCGCTCGCCGCAATCAGTTCCGCCCAGGTGCGCGGGCCGATGACGCCGTCCCATTCGTTAGGCTGGCCCGGAAAGGCTGTCCGCTGAAAGGCCAGCGTCGCCGCGCGCGTATTGGCTCCGAACGCGCCGTCGACGGTCAGCGGGCAACGGTCGAGCCCCGCCTCGCCCCCGGCGAGCCGCGCGGCATGCACGGTATTGAGGCGAGTCTGCGCCTCGGTGACGGCGGGGCCGCGCGAGCCCTGGCGAATGGTCGGCCGCGGCACCATGGGCGGATCGCTCTCGCCAAGGCCGGCCCCGTCGCGCGAGCGGATGATCAGCACGTCGGGCAGCAGCAGCCCGTCGGGGCCGGCGATCCGCTCGAAGCCGTCCTCGCCGATCACCTCGGCATAGAAGCCGCCTTCGCGCGGCCGGCCGCTCCGCTGCTGGATGCCTTGCGCGCGGCGCATGCCGGGGCGGGACACGATCTTCGCGCGGCGCCGATGCGTTCCGCGCAGGATGATGTCGCCCGCGAGCAGCGGCGCCGCGAGGCGCGCGCCCGGGAAGCCGACGATCTGCGTCGAGGGCGCCTGCGGATTGACCGCGACGTTGAGCAGCGCCTTGGGGTCGACCGGGGCAACGGGTGGCGCTGCCGGGGCGGCCGGCGGCTCGGGGGCGGGTTCGAAGCCCGGCAGCGGCTCGATCGCGGCTGCGGGATCGGGCACGGACGGTTCCGGGGCCGGCGCCGGATCGAGCGCCGCTACCGGGTCGGGGGCTGGGGCATCGGCCTCGCTCCCCTCGCGCTGCGAGACGGCGATCGGCGGCTCCGGAGTCAAGCCCAGCATCTCGCGCAGCTCGGCTTCGCTGAACTGCGACAGGATGCGCTGCTCGGGAGTCGGCTGGCTGTGGCGCCGGCCCTTGGTCCAGCGGCGCTCGTCGTCCGTCACCGGCGGGCCGATGGCGACCGTTTCCGCTGCCTCGAGTTCGTCGCGTTCCATGGCCGCCACCTCCTGTGTTTCGCCGGATGCCCGGGCCGGGCGCGCGGTGCCGCGCAATTGCCGTGCCGCGGCGACGGCCGCCGCGACGTCGAGGATGCCATAGCCCCAGCGCTCGACCTGATCGGCGCCCGCCGGCGATGGCGGCGCCAGGGAAGCGAACAACGCGTTGCGGATCGCCGCGACCGGTTGCGGCCCCGAAGCCTGGAGCATCAGCGCGACCGTGCCGGTAACATGCGGCGCGGCCATGCTCGTGCCGCTCATCCGGACATAGCCCGCCGGCTCCCCCGCCGATTGCCGCGACCGCACCGACAGGACCCGCACGCCGGGCGCGACCACCAGCGGCTTGCGGCGCCCGTCGCGCGTCGGCCCGGTGCTGGAGAAGCGCGCCATCGGCTGATCGGGATCATGCGCGTCATAGGCGCCCACCGCGATCGTGCGCATCGCGTTGCAGATGCTGCCCGTCGTCGCCAGCGGCGACGCCAGCCCAGGCGCGAACACCGCCTGGCATGCCGGGCAGCCGGCATTGCGCTCGATCCACGCGTGCCAGCGGCCGTCAGCCACATCCCGTCCCGTGATCTCGATCGCCCAGCGCCCCGCCGGCGCCAGCGGGCGCAGGACCAGCGCGACCAGATTGTCGCCGTTGTTGGGATCGGCGGCGCGGTGATAGAGTCGCGCCAGCTCCGCCCCGGCCGCGTCGCGCACCACCGCATTGGCGCCGAGCTCGGCCATTGCCGCGCCGCCATCGGGAGCGACGGCCCGCGCGACGAACCGGTCGATCCCCTTGTACCAGACCTCCACCGTCGCCGGATGCGCGTCGCTGCGCGGCAGCTCGAACGGCAGGCGCTCGCTGCGCCCTTCGCGCAGCCGCCCCTCCATATGGACATTGCGCGCGTAATAATTGCCCGTGCTCTGCACGACCACGGTGCCGGGGCGGTTGGCAATCAGCCAGTCGATCGCGCGCTCGACGAGCAAGCTGCCATCGTGCGGCCCGGCATGGCGGCCGATGCTCATGTTGAGCGCGATCGGGCGCCCCCCGGCCGCGCGGACGACAAAGTCGATCGCCTCGAGCAGGTCCACCGAATTGCCGAGATCGCCCAGGCCGGGGCCGAGATGGACGAAGATCAGATCCGCCTCGGGCGCGATGCCCTGTGGACCGCCCGCCCGCCCGTTTCCCGCCGCGATTCCAAGCACATGCGTGCCGTGCGAAGGCTGTGGCGATTCGGACGGGCGATAGTTCAGGGCCGCGAAGGGATCGTCGCCGCGTAGCGCGTGGTCGATCTCGCCCCGGCGATGGATGCGACCATAGCCATAGGGCGCCGGGACGCCGTCCGCGCGCTGGTCCCACAGGGCGATCAGGCGCGAGCTGCCATCGGCATTGCGAAAGTCGGGATGCGCGAAGTCGATCCCCCAGTCGATCACCGCGACAACGACGCCCCTGCCCGTCTCCGCGAGCCCCGCCGGGCGGCGCTCGTCGCTGTCCACGGGCGCGGGATCGGCCTCGCTCAGGCCGGGCTCACCGGGCGGCGGACGGTCGGCAAAGGGGTTGCGCACAGGGGCGATCGCCTCGGCCTCGCCGGCATAGATGCGAGGTGCCTTGAGGCTGGCGACCGATGCGTGGTCATGGATCGCGGCCAGCGCGCCGCGCGCCGCCCGTCCGGTCGCGACGTCGCCGAAGCGCGCGACCAGGCGCAGGCCGGGCGGCGGGGAGCACCCGGGATGCAGGCGGACGATGACGGCGACCTCTTCGTCCGAACCGCCCGCCGCGATCAGTTCCTGCAGCCCGGGATCCATGGTTCACCCCCTGGCCGGCCGCCGCTACTTCTTGAGCGGCGGCGCGATGGCGCCCGCTTTCGCGGGTTCCCGCGCCTGGGCGGCGGCCTTGCTCGCTTCGTCGGCGGCCTGCTGGGCGGCGGCGGCCGATTTTCCGGCGGCGTCGGCGGCAATTCTTGCCTCCTGCGCCGCGGCTTCGGCCCCCTTGCGTGCCTCTTCGGCGCCGCCCTTGGCCGCCTCCGCGTCCTCGGCCGCCGATTGCGCCGCCTCGACCGCATCCTCCACTTCGCCCAGGTCATCGCCTTCCGCGCATTCGTCGGACGGCTTGTCCGCCATGGAGCGCGCCGCGATGATCGCGAGCAAGGGATTGCCGGCCATGTAGGCGATGATGCTCAGCCGGCCGAGATCCGTGGAGGACAGGCCGAAGGAGCTTCCCGCCGCGCGCCCGAGCACGAGGCTGTTCAGCTGTTGGTCAAACATGCTCGCATTCCTTTCGGTGACAGCAGCCCGGTCAGGCCGAAAGCGCGATGGCCATCATCATCGTCGTCATCACGCCGTTGTTGCCGTCGCTCGCCGATGTCGACGAGCCGCCAAGCGCGCCGCCATAGAGAAGGACCGGCAGCATCTTGGAGAATTTGTCGTTCCCGCCGCCGATCAGCGGCAGGATCATCGCGATCTGGCGCGACTCGTCGAGGCCCTTCTTCAGTTCGGCGGTTTCCTTCTTGCGCAGCGCGATCTCCTTGCGCAGCGCCTGCCCCATCGATCCGATCTCGCGCTCGGCGGCGCGGGCGCGCGTGTCGACGGCCTTCAGCGCCGCGGAAGTCGTGTGGATGCGGTCGTCGAGCCGTTTGGCGGTCGCCGCCAGTTCGGCCTTGGTCGCGAAGCCGCCGGGGACGGCACGCGGCACCGCATTGCCGCGCGGCGGGAGCTTGATCCCCGGCCGGCCGCTCCGGCCAGGCCGTGCGCCGAACCTGGGACGCGCGGCCTCGTCGAACGCCTCGCCATAGTCCTCGCCGTAATCCTCGGTGTCGAACTCGAAATCGCTCTCCACGAGCCCTTCGAAATCGCTCTCAAAGGCGGTTCCCAACATCACGTTCCTCCTGTCATCAACTGTTGAACGAGTCAGTGCGCGTGCATCGCGGGTTCGCGCGCCGGCGACGGCGCCCCGAACAGCTCGGCGCGGATCTGCGCGTCCGGCCGGACCATGCCGGGCCGGCCGCGACCATGGCAGCCAAGGCAGCCGGGATCGTCGCCCCAGCACAGGCCGCAGGCGCCGAGCGCCGCGGCGAGCCGGCTCAGCCGCTGCGCCCCGGCGCGGCCGGCCTCGTGCAGCTGCCGGGCGATCCGCGTCATCTTGGTCAGGCGCGCCTCGGCCGCGTCGAGCCGCGCGCTCAGCTCCGCGATCAGCTCGTCGCGCTCGTCCGGAGCCTCGACATCGTTGCTCGGCTCGGCGCGCTGCGCCTGCATCAGCTCCATCAGCGCGGCCATGCGCGGATCGCCGGCCGCGAACTCCTGCATCATCGCCGCGGGATCGAGCCCGGGGCCGGCGGCAGCGCGGGCAGCGGCGTCAAACACCTACATACTCCACGGATTCATCGCTCTCGGCATAGTCCTCGCCGCCCCAATCCTCGCCCCAGTCCTCGCTCCAATCCTCGTCGAACAGGGCCTCGCCTTCCCATTCGGCCCATGCGCTCTCGCCCGCGGGGAAATAGGGATCGGCGGGATTGACCTGGACGCTCACCGGCGCCGGCCGATTCATCCAGATCGACGGGGTGAGCGCGAGCAGCGCCAGCAGCGCGTCGCTCCGCCCTTCCGAATCCTCCGGATCGATGCCGAAGGCCTCCGCCATCGCGCTTGCATATTCGGGCGTGTCCTCGGCGGACCCTTCCGCCTCGGCGGCCTCGTGCGCGGCGCGCCCGGCAACGTTGCTGAGCGTCGACAGCATCTGGCTCACCGGCACCTGCTGGCCGCTGATCGAGACATTCTGCCGCCCCGCGCCGCCCATCAGCGAGGACATCAGCGATTGCGCCAGCTCGGGACGGGCCAGAAGCCCGGCGAGCATGTTCGCCGCGCCACCCGAGGGCGCGCGCTGCGAACCCTGTATTCCGCTGAGCGCCGCCCGGCCGGCAGGCGTTCTCCCGAGCGCGCCGCTGGCGACCGAGGCCAGCGATCCGAGCGCGCCGTTGGCGCCGCCGCCACGCACCGTCGACACCAGGCCTCCGACATTGTGGATGGCGCCGCCGATATCGCGCGCGGTCCGGTTCCCCGATTGCGACAACAGGCCGCTCGCCAGGCCGGCGCCGGCGCCGATCAGCGCGCCCCAGGGCCCGAAAGCGGCGCCGCCCGTGGCGCCGCTCGCCACGCTGGGCAGCGCGCGCGCCAGCACCGGAGCAGCCTTTTGCGCGAAATTGCCCACCGCGCCCGCGGCCCGGCGCAGGCCGCCGCCGATGTCGTCGAACAGCCCCTCGACATCCTCGGCCGTGGCGTTGGGGCCATAGATCGATCGCACCAGGTCATTCAGGCGATCCGGGGGAAGTTGCGCATATTGCGGCGCAAGGCTGGCGCGCAGCAGGGGATAGTCCGTCATCGATCATCTCCCAACAAGCGGTCTGAACGAAAAGCCGCGCGGCGATCATTCAAGTGATCCATCGGCACGGGCCGGCGGCGCGCCGTCGCCGATGAGTGCCGGCAACTTGAGCAGGAGCGACTCGAGCCCCTCGAAAGCGAGCGCACGGCCGCGCGAGAGATCGCGGACGGTACCGCGCAGCCAGACAGCGTCGTCGTCGCCGCGCTCGTACCAACACCGGATGACGAGCGTCTTGGCACGCGCGTCGCCGCGCAACCGATCCACCTCATTCAAGCTCTCCTCCAAGGCACTGGAGTCGCAACCCAGATTGTTGTTGAGGCGGAACCTGACAGCGGCCGATCACGGGCCGATCACGCGTGCATCACCACTGCCTCACACCGGGCCTTATCGATTGAAACAGAACGGAAAAAAATTCCGCACACCGGGGAGGCCGTGCGGAATCCACTAGGGCTATCGGGGGAAATCTATTGCGAGAGGGCCTGATCGAGCAGCGACAGGCTTTCCGCCAGCTGCTGGCGCGCCATCAGCAGAGTCTGGCGATACGGCACCTCCGCTCGGATCGTCGCGTCCGGCTCGGGAGCCGCCGATACGCGCGCGATCGCCGCGGCCAGATCGCGAGTCTCCCGCATCGGCCGTACCGAAAGCTCGTCGGCGAGCAGCCGTTCGAAACTGCGGTAATGCTGCACCGCCTGGGCGCGATTGCCGCACGCGACCATCGCTTCCATCAGCAGGCGCTGGGCATCCTCGCGCAGCGGCTCGACCGCGCAGATCGCGCGGCCCAGCTCGCTCGCCACGCGCCATTCGCCGTGCCGCTTGCACGCGCGCGCAAGCTCGAGCGCCGCATCGAGGTAGAGCGCGCGCAAACGCTCCCGCTCGATCGCGACCGCATCGACCGGGCTGGATTCGAGCAAATCGCCGCGATAATGGCCCAGCGCCTGCCGCAGCGCATCGCGCTCGGCCGCATTGTCCAGCTTCGCCGGATCCGCGAGCGCGGACTCGACGCCGCGCTCGAACGCGATCGCATCGATCCACACTTCGCCGCCTTCGGTGAGCGCGATCGTCTCCTTGCCGACGCGGAGCAGGTTCAGCCGGCCGAGGCGCTGCTTCAATCGCCACAAGGCCGTGGCAAGGCAGCGCCGCGCCGCTTCCTCATCCTGATCGGGCCACAGCGCCGCGGCGAGCTGGCTACGCCCGATCCGCCGATGCGGCGCCGCCAATACGGCGCCGATCAGCGACCAGGCGACGCTGGGCAGCATGACCGCCGTCCCAGCAGAGTCGAGCGCGATCCTCGCGCCCAACAGGTGCAACGCCAATTCGGCCATGCCACTCCCCAGGCTGCATGCGTTATAATCGGCGACACCGGTTCTGAAAGTTGAACAAGCTCTGCAATGCGGTTCTGCAACGGGACCTGCCGGACTAATCCCGGCCGCCCCCGGCTTGACCAAGCGCATTGCCGCTCGAACCAAGCGCCCGCCTGCACAAGGCAGCGCGGATCAAGGCAGACACACTATTGCAACATGCGGACAAAATCCAGCATGTTATTTAGACTGAAGGCGTTGTTAAGAATATCGAGCGGCGTCTGGGCTGTTACTTTGCCGCCCTTTGGAGGCTCTCGATGGGGGCATTACAGGCCTGGGCTCTAGGCGAAGGATTTGCAGCAACCCGTGAGCACATACGATCAATCCAGATGTGTAAACTTGCTAAAAACACAATATTTACAGCAAAAATTCGCTCCAAAGTGAGAATAGTGCATATATTATATCAACATACTAATTCCGAAATTCACATTTAAACTCTTTTATGATTATTCTCCGAACGATTTCAAAGTTTCATTTTTCGATAATTTACCGTAGTATTATTATTTAATTTCATCAATTTATTTGTCACCACGCCTGCACCGCTCGCGCTGTCGAACCGCGCCGCCGTCTACAGGCCTCGCGCGTCGTAGCTGCAGACGTCTCGCGTCATCACAGCCGGCACGTCGGTGCAGGCATAACCGGCCACGCACGCCGTCGGCACGATCTTCGCCGTCATCCGGTTCAGCGTATCGAAGGTGAAGCTGGACTCCCGCCCGTCGCGCTTCCTCAGCGAGATGCGGTTGCCGCTGAGGTCATAGCCATATTCCTCGTGGTCGAGGCGAACGCCGTGTTCATCCGCTTCTGGCTGGTGACCACGCCACCCCTGCTCGAACCCGCGCCGTGGCCATCCACACCATAAACCTTCAAGGTTACGGGCAAATATTTAATCGATTCTCTTCTTAGAGTACTTTATTAATATAAGCACGATTATGACAACATCAATAACTGTACTAAATATGAATGTTGCATGATTGTATAAATCCCCCATATTGTAATATCTAGATTTAAACAACATAACAATATTTATCATTAATACTGCTACAATTACAATGGGATAATATACATTTTTCATTTCTTTTCCTTCGATGGATCATCACCACCAACCAAACCCCAGTCGATAAAATCGTCCAAAGCTGCAGCAGCGCCAGCCCCGCCGACCGTTACCCACAGGGCCTTTATTGCTCCCGTGGTCTGTTTCACCATCGGCAGGGCGACGGCTGTGGCTATTGCTCCCGCTTTCTTGAACCAGTACTTATGTCGCTCGTAAGCTTCTATCCTCATAAGGCGACCACGCGGGGAATTTAGCATCGCCCTATATTCGTCCCAGAGGTGCTTGCAGGTCGCCGATGCGGCAGCCCCAGGGCAATTCTGTATTTTCTGGATCATCTCGCGAACGCGACGCCGGAATTCTTCATCCGTTTTAGGATCGTCCGATGAGCGGCCAATATTGCCCGAACGCTGCGCAGCTGGATTATCAACGTTACCGGGCTTCTCGAAAAGCGAAGTCGAATAGTTCCCGCAATTGCCACTACAGGTTAGAAAAGGTGGTGTAACGCCTGGGATTAACGAACCTGTCGCCTCTCCACTTGGATCAGAGTGATTCATGGGATCATTCCCGACATAAGCATAGAGGTTGACCTGATCCTGATACCCGATGGGATCAGTCTGCAGGAAGCGCCCGAGCATGGGCGCATAGATGCGGGCCTTGTAGTAATACATGCCCAGTTCCGGGATCCACGCCTGGCCGGTATATTGGAACCGCCCGCCATTGGCCGTGCCCGGCACGCCATATTCGTCATAGCTGTTCACCCGCGTCACGGTGCCGCTCGCATCCGCCACCGCGATGATCGAGCCCTGATAGTCCGCG
>JAFOMG010000004.1 GCA_017418975.1 Sphingomonas sp. | reverse complement strand
TCGCGGAAGCCGGCGTGCGGCTCGCGCGCGCCAATCGCGTCCCTGACCTCAATGTCGGGCCTGCGATCCGCCGCCTGGAAGCGACCAACGATATGGCGGCGGTGTTCACCGTGACGATCCCGATCCCGGTGTTCAACAATGGTCGCGCGGCGATCGCGCAGGCGACCGCGCAGCGGACACAGGCGGATGCACAGCGTCGCGTGACCGCGCTCGACATCGAACAGGCGATCACGGACGCGCAGGCGCAAGCGGCCAATGCCGCAACGACGGCTCGTGCGGCGTCTGGGCCGGCGCTGGCGGCTGCACAGGAGGCCGCCCGCATCGCGCGGATCGGTTATCGCGAGGGCAAGTTCGGCCAGCTCGAATTGCTCGATGCGGAACGCACTCTCGCTGAAACGCGGGTCGCCGCGATCGATGCGCTTGCCAACTACCAGAATGCCCGCGCGCAAGTGGAGCGACTGACCGCTCCTGCGCCCAATGGGGGAAATCAGTGATGAAGAGCTTCTATCTCGCGGGCGCGGCGTCACTCGCCCTGCTGTTGGCTGCCTGCGGTGGCAAAGACACCGGGAACGAGGCGGCCGCCAATGGAGCAGCCGGCAATGAAGCGGCTGCTGGTGCGGAAAAGGGCGGTGCTGAAGGCGGTCACGCTGATGAGGGCGTCGTCCTATTGGGTGCCGATCAGATCGCTGCGGCGGGCGTCCAGGTCGGACGGCCGATCATCGGCGGAGCCGGAACGATCGAGCTTCCCGCGATCATCGAGGGCGATCCCCAAGGCACGCAAGTCGTCTCGGCCGCGATCGCGGGACGGGTGGTCGCACTGACGCGCAACCTTGGTCAATCCGTGGGGCGCGGCCAGACTATTGCGGTAATCGAGAGCCGCGAGGCGGCGCAAATCAAGGGCGAGGTCGAAGCGGCACGGGCACGGCTTCAGCTCGCCAATTCGAACCTCGCACGCGAGCAACGGCTGTACGCGCAGAAGGTGTCTCCTGAGCAGGATCTGATTGCTGCCCGCACGGCGGCGACGGAAGCGCGGATCGCGCTGACGCAGGCGCGGAGCATGGTGTCGGCCGCCGGTGTCGGCGGCGGTGGTCTCAACCGGCTCGGCATCGCCGCGCCGATCTCGGGCCAGATCATCGCGCGCCCCGTGACGCTGGGACAGACGGTTGCGGCGGACGCCGAACTCTATCGCATTGCCAACCTGAGCCAGGTGTCGATCGCGCTCAATCTGAAGGCTGAGGATGCGGGCCGGGTACGCCCCGGCAACACGGTACTGGTCAAGGCGGCGGGCCGTCAGGCGACCGCGCGCGTGACCTTCGTGTCGCCAGCACTCGATCCGCAGACGCGGCTCGTGCCCGCCCTTGCCACGCTCGACAATCGCGGTGGTGAATGGCGGGTCGGCGAGCCGGTGACGGCTGCCGTCCAGCTCACGGGCAGCGGCGGTAGCGGCGCAATCCGCGTGCCGACAACGGCGGTCCAGAGCTTCGAGGGCAAGTCGGTCGTGTTCGTTCGCACGCCTACGGGCTTCAAGGCGACTCCGGTCCAGCTCGGCGATGCATCGGGCGACACGGTGATCGTCCGCTCGGGCCTGACCGGCAACGAACAGATCGCCACCACCGGAAGCTTCACGCTCAAGGCCGAGATCGGCAAGGGCGAAGCGAGCCACGAGGATTAAGCCATGATCGCCCGCATCGTCACATGGGCGGTCGAGAAGCGCTGGCTTGTCCTGCTGCTCACCGTCATCGTCGTCGCCATCGGCGCGTTTTCCCTCTACCGGCTGCCGATCGACGCGGTGCCGGACATCACCAACAATCAGGTCCAGATTAACGTCCGCGCACCCGCGCTCTCGCCCGAGCTGGTCGAGAAGCAGGTGTCGTTCCCGATCGAAACCGCGCTCGCCGGCACTCCAGGCCTTGAATATACGCGCTCGCTGAGCCGCAACGGCTTCGCGCAGATCACCGCGGTCTTTTCGGACGCCACGGACATCTATTTCGCCCGTCAGCAGGTGGGTGAACGTCTGCAGGGCGTGCAGGAGAACCTGCCCGATGGCGTAAACCCCGAAATGGGTCCGATCGCGACCGGCTTGGGCGAGGTGTATATGTACACCGTTCGGCTCGAGCATCGCGCAGACGACAAGCACAAGCCCGGTGAACCGGGCCAACAGCCCGATGGCAGTTATATCACGCCAGAGGGCGAGCGACTAACGACCGAAGAGGACAAGGCGACCTACCTGCGCACTGCGCAGGACTGGATCGTCACGCCGCTTCTCAAGAACACTCCGGGCCTCGCCGGCGTCGACTCGATTGGCGGTTACGCCAAGCAGTTCCTCGTTGTGCCCGATGTGCAGAAGCTGGCCTCGCTCGGCATCACGCTGACCGACCTGGGCAATGCGCTGGAGCGCAACAACACCAGCGTCGGCGGCGGCTTCGTCAATCGCAATGGCGAAGGTCTGGCTGTCCGCTCGGATGCGCTGGTGCGCAATGCCGGCGAGTTGGCCAGGACCGTGATCGCGACACGTAACGGCGTGCCGATCACGGTCGAACAAGTCGCGACCGTGAAGACGGGTCAGGCGATCCGCATGGGTTCGGCCTCGGAGAATGGCACGGAAGTCGTCGTCGGCACCGCGATCATGCGGATCGGCGAGAACAGCCGCGTCGTGTCGACCGCGGTCGCGGAGAAGCTTAAGACGATCAACGCGTCGCTGCCCCCTGACGTCGTAATCCAGCCGGTGCTCAACCGCACCGAACTGGTCAACTCGACGATCAAAACGGTTGCCAAGAACCTGTCGGAAGGCGCGGTACTGGTCATCGTCGTGCTCTTCCTGCTGCTCGGAAACTTCCGTGCGGCGCTGATTGCGGCGCTGGTCATCCCGATTACCATGATGCTGACCGGCTTCGGGATGCTGCGTGCTGGCGTCTCGGCCAATCTGATGAGCCT
>JAFOMG010000003.1 GCA_017418975.1 Sphingomonas sp. | reverse complement strand
GAACCCGGCGCTGAGCTACACGGTTGGCGGCATGGGTCTGGTGAATGGCGATGCACTGGGCGGTGCCCTGGCGACGGACGCCGATGTCCGCTCTGGCGTGGGCAATTATGCGATCGCACAGGGCAGCCTGGCCAATGCGAATTATGCGATCAGCTATATCGGCAACACGCTCAGCGTGACGCCGCGGACGATCAGCATCGCGGCCAACGCTGCTACGCGTGTCTATGGCGAGGCCAACCCGGCGCTCACCTACAGCATCGGCGGCAAGGGGCTGGTCAACGGCGACACGCTCTCGGGCGCCCTGATCACCGCCGCCGCTGCCGGCTCGAACGTGGGCAGCTACGCTATCGGGCAGGGTTCGCTCGCAGCTTCGTCCAACTATGTCGTGACAGGGTTCACCGGTGCGACGCTGGCGGTGACGCCGCGGACGATCTCGCTGACCGCCAGCAACCAGCAGCGGGCCTATGGCGATGCCAATCCCGTGCTTACCTATATTGTGGGCGGCATGGGCCTGGTGAATGGCGACCAGCTTTCGGGTGCCCTGGCCACCACCGCGAGTGCCGGCTCGAACGTCGGCGGCTATGTCATAACCCAGGACACGCTTGCCGCGTCGTCCAACTATCTCGTCACCGGCTTCCAGGCGGGCACGCTGGCTGTCATTCCGCGAGAGATTCTCGTCATCGCCGATGATCAGCGGCGCGCTTATGGAGAGGCAAATCCGGCGCTCACCTACACGATCGGGGGTAGCGGGCTGGTGCAGGGCGACCTGCTCATGGGCGGACTGGAAACGGCCGCTGGACCGAATAGCGTGGGAAGCTTCGCGATTACGCGAGGATCGCTACAGGCCTCGGCCAACTATGCCCTTCGTTTCTCTCCCGGCACGCTCACCGTCCTGGCGGCTCCCGAGGGGAATAACAGCGCTTCGACGATCTCCCGCTGGCTCGGACAACCCATGGTGCTCCAGCCGCTGCGGTTCGGGGCGTCCTATGACCTGGCACCCGAATATTTCGTCCGGGATGCCGGCACGGATCCGCGTTTCAGCGGCACCTGGCTCTGTGCGGCATCGCTTTGCCGATGAAGTGGACTCTCGGCGATCCCGGGCGGCTTGCCGCGCACCGCATTGTCCAGCACCGCATCCGCCAGCAGTCGCTTCAGCCGCGCGTTCTCGTCCTCTAGCACCTTCAGCTCGCGCGCCTGCGACACGTCCCTGCCGCCATAGGTCGCCTGCCACTTATAGAATGTCGCGCCGCTTACGCCGTGCTTGCGGCATCCGCCCGCCGTCGATGACCCGGCCTCCTGCTCCGCTTCCTCTCCGTCCTCCTCAATGAAGGACTCTAGCTCAAACTGGAGGAGTTTCAGGGGAGCAGGTCATTTTCGAGCGTCCGGGCCGAAAGCGCCAGGAAACGCGCGGCTTCCTCGGTATCGACATCGAGGATGCCCTGGTCCTTGCGGAGCGAACGGAAATCTGCAGCGGAGCGGCCCGCCCGTTATCGGATAGGGCGGCTCGCGGTCTGGGCTGCTACCCGCCCCAAACCCAGTCGTTCGGCGACAAAGAGGCCAGCCCCAAAAGCTGCCTTTGCTTCGAAATCATAAGTTGCTCAATAGGGGCGGCGGCGTGATGAATGGAACTACAGCTCTCGTTGCGATGTAGGGTCCATACAGAACGCAATTCGGGCTTTTTTAAGTGAAAGCCTTTGACTAGCATGCCCGTTGGTGGGGGTAGAATTTATGCACGATTCTGGCAAGCAAGAGCTTGGTCAAGCGAGTCTCGACGAAACCGGGGCAAGCGGCCAGATCATCGCTGCAGATATCACTGAAAGCTTCACTTACGCGTCTTATCAGAATGCTATTCCTGTCATCCGCTCAATCAGGATCGAAAATGCAGGCGGCGGGCATCACGAGGCTTGCAGGATTGAGCTTACATCCTCGCCCCCATTCCTGCGTTCTAAATCCTGGACGATTGATCGGCTTATGCCCGGCGACGAACTGCTGCTCGGCGATCGAAAGATCGATTTGGACGCAGACTATCTTGCCGGACTGAATGAGGCCGAGCGTGGCGAGATTACGCTGAGGCTATTGGCAGGCGACGCGGTACTAGACGAGCAGCGCTTTCCCGTGCGCTTGCTGGCACGCGACGAGTGGGGCGGGGTCGCCGACATGGCACAGCTGCTGCCCGCTTTCGTGATGCCCAACGATTCCGCCGTCGCGCGCATCCTGCGCAGCGCCGCCGATCGGCTGGCGGAGCATGGTCATCCGAGTGGGCTCGACGGCTATCAGTCGGGCGATCCGCAGCGTGCGTTCATGCTGACCGCCGCGATCTATTCGGCAATCGCCGGCATGGGCATCCATTATGCGGAGCCGCCCGCCAGCTTCGAGGATCGCGGGCAGAAGGTGCGTCGCCCCGCGACGGTCGCCGACGAACGGCTCGGCACGTGCCTCGACACGACATTGATGTTCGCCGCGGCGCTGGAGAGTGCCGGGCTCTATCCCGTGATCCTGATGTTCCAGGGCCATGCCGCTGTCGGTGTCTGGCTGACCAAGCGGACCTTCGGCAACACAATAGAAACCGACCAGATGGAGGTTCGCAAGGCGCTCGCCTCGCGCGAGCTGATCGTGTTCGAGACGACTGGCGTGACGCACTGTCCGGCGATGACGATGGACGCAGCGCAGCGGGCGCTCGATCACCGCATGAGCGAGGATGAGGCGCGCGCCTTCGTTGCCGCGGTCGACGTGCGGCGCGCGCGCAGCGGCGGCATCACCCCGCTCGCTTCGCACGAGGCCGCGCGGCGCGACGCCGGTGAGGACGAAGGTGCGCTGGCCGCCGATCTCGCGCTGCCCGCGGCGCCCTCGTTCAACGATCTGCCCGATCTTCAAGTCGAGGAGAAACCAACCACCGCCGCCGGCCGTGTCGATCGCTGGCAGAAGAAGCTGCTCGACCTGACGCTGCGCAACCGGCTGCTCAACTTCCCGGCGTCCAAGAAGACGATCCCGTTTCTGTGCACCGACGTCGCGTTTCTCGAGGATCGGCTGGCGGACGGCGCGGCGATCCAGATCGTGTCCTTGCCGCAGCAGAACCCGCTCGGCGAGCGCGACGCGGGACTCTATCGCGAGGTTCACGGCCGCGACCTGCAGCGCGGCTTCGCAGCCGAGGCGCTGGCACGCGATGAGCTGCCGTCGCCGCTCGACGCGACGCCGCTCGAGGCGCGGCTGATCGACCTGCACCGCCAGGTCCGCAACGATTTCGCCGAGGGCGGCGCGAACACGTTGTTCCTCGCTGTCGGCTTCCTGCGCTGGAAGAAGAAGCCCGAGGATGAGCGCAGCTATCGTGCGCCGCTGCTGCTGATCCCGGTGAAGCTCGAGCGCCGCAGCGCCAGCGCGCCGTTCCGCCTGCGCTTCCACGAGGACGAGCCGCGTTTCAACGCGACCCTGCTGCAGTTTCTCGAACGCGATTTCGACCTCAAGCTCACCCAGTTCTGCGGTGATTTGCCGCGCGATGACAGCGGCGTCGACGTGCCGCGCGTACTGGCGATGATGCGCCAGGCGGTGCGTGACGTGCCGGGCATGGAAGTGCTCGACGAGACCGCGCTCTCCACCTTCAGCTTCGCCAAGTTCCTGATGTGGAAGGATCTGGTCGAGCGCACCGAGGCGCTGCGCGAGAACCGCGTAGTGCGGCATCTGATCGACACGCCCGACCGGGCCTTTGCCGGCGGCGAAGGCCGGTCGGTATTCCGCGACGAAACCGAGCTCGACCGCGTCTATGCGCCGGCCGACATCATCAGCCTGCTCCCTTCCGATTCCTCGCAGACCGCGGCGAGCCTCGCCGCCGCCGAGGGACATGACTTCGTAATCGTCGGCCCGCCGGGCACAGGCAAGAGCCAGACGATCGCCAACATGATCGCCAATTGCCTCGGCGTCGGAAAGACGGTGCTGTTCGTTGCGGAGAAGACCGCAGCGCTCGACGTCGTCTATCGCCGTCTGCGCGAGCATGGGCTGGGCGATCATTGCGTCGAACTCCATTCGAGCAAGGCCGATCGGAAGCATTTCCTAGCGCAGCTCAAAGCGTCCTGGGAGCATGGCGCGCGGGTAGATCCGGCCGAGTGGGTTGCCGTCAACAATCGGCTCAAGCTGCGCCGCGACACGCTCAACGCCTATGTCGAGGCGCTGCACCGGCGCTATCCCAACGGCTGGACGCCGTATCTGGCGCTCGGCATCGCGCTGCGCGCCGCCGATGCGCCGGCGCCGGTGTTCGACTGGGCGCCGGGCGTGACGCAAGACGCAGAGACGCTCGGCGCGCTCGAGATGCTGGCCGGGGAAATCGGGCTGGTGTTCGCGTCGGTCGAGCGGCGGCCGGCGCTCGACCTAGTCGATATCGAGGAGTTGAGCACGGCGCGACAGGAGGAGGTGCTCGCCGCCGCGCAGTCGCTACGCAACGCCGCCGATCTGCTGGCGGGCGCACTAGATGCGTATCGCCGGGTGCTGGGCCTCGCGGCGGATGGTCAGCCGGTGCTGCCCGAAGTCGCCGCGCTGGCGGCGCTCGCCGAAGCGCTGGAGGGCGGGCGCGAACGCGACCTCTCGATCGCCTTTCATGCCGATTTCGCGCGCACCGCCGACGATCTCGCGGCGCTGGGAGCGGCGATCGCGGCCTATCGCGACGCCGAGCGGCAGCTCGCCGCCGGCTTCTTGGCCGCACAGGTGCGCAGCCTTGATCACGATGCGCTCGATCGCCAGTGGCGCGAGGCAGGCGCATCGTTCTGGCCATTCTCGGCGCTCGGCCGGCGCAAGGTCACGCGGATGCTGCAGAGCTATGCCGAGAGCGGCACGACGCGGCCCGATGACGACCTGCCGCAGCTGCGCCGCATGAAGGAGCAGCTCGCAAAGATCGACCTTACACCACTCGCCGAGCGACCGTTGCCGGTCGCGGGGCTCGAAACCGATCCCGCTGCGATCGCCGACATTCTCGAGCACGCCAGGCGGCTGCGCAGCGCGGTGCTGCTGGGCGGCCGCGATGCCGACGTCGTGCAAAAGGTGACGCAGTGCGCCGCTACTGCACTCGCTGGGCGCAACGAGGGCGACCCGATCTGGCAGGTGGGTTCGAAGCTTCTCGCGGCGCGGCGCGGCTTCGAGGAGGCGCGCGCGCGCTTCGCCGAGGCTGCCGGGCGTACCGTCTCGATCGACGAGACGCCGGATGCGCTTGCCAGGCTGTCCACTGCGCTGGCCGGGCTCGCCGAGGCGCGGCACCTGCTGCGCGATTGGACGACATGGTGCCGGGCACGCAATCGCGCGCTCGCCGTCGGGCTCGGCGCACTGGTCGAGCAGATCGAGCACGGTGTCGTACTGCCCGATCAGGCGCGCGCGGCATTCCGGCTCGGCTATGCGCGCTGGTGGCTGCCGCCGGTGCTCGACGGCGATCCGGTGCTGTGCGACTTCCGCCGTTTCCAGCACGAGAATGCGATCGCCGAATTCCGTGAGATCGACGATCTCGTCCGCACGCACGCCACCGGCCATGTGATCGGCGCGATCGCGCACGGCCTGCCGACGGTGCAAAGCGTGCCGCGCAATTCCGAACTCGGCCTGCTGCGCTATCAGATGGAGTTGCAGCGCCCCAGCCATTCGATCCGCGACATGATCGGCAAGATGCCCCAGAGCTTTTCGAAACTCGCGCCGTGCATGCTGATGTCGCCGCTGTCGATCGCGCAATATTTTCCGCCCGACCAGGCTTTGTTCGACGTGGTCATCTTCGACGAAGCCTCGCAGATCACGACCTGGGATGCGGTCGGTGCGATCGCGCGCGGGCGGCAGACGATCATTGTCGGGGATCCCAAGCAGCTGCCGCCGACCAACTTCTTTGGCAGCAACGATGAAGACGAGGACGTCGCCGATCACGAGAAGGACATGGAGAGCATCCTCGACGAGGCCAAGGCATCGGGCATCCCGGTCCGCTACCTGCGTTGGCATTATCGCAGCCGCAGCGAGTCATTGATCGCGTTTTCGAACCACCATTATTACCAGAATCGGCTCGTCACCTTCCCGTCGCCACAGGTCGAGGATCGCGCGGTGCGGCTGCGCAAGGTGCCGAACGGCGTCTATGATCGCGGCAAGAGCCGCACCAACCGGATCGAGGCGCAGGCCGTTGCCGGCGAGGCGGTGGCGCGGATGCGCGGCTGGCTCGACTTGCCGGAGAAGAGCCGCCCGACGCTCGGCATCATCACCTTCAACGCGCAGCAGCAGTCGCTGATCCTCGACCTGCTCGACGCCGCGCGGCGCGATGATCCCGCGCTCGAATGGTTCTTCGCCGACGAACGGGTCGAGGCGACGATCGTCAAGAATCTCGAGAATGTGCAAGGTGACGAGCGCGATGTCATCCTGTTCTCGATCACCTTCTGGAAGGACGCGGCGGGCAAGATGAACATGGATTTCGGCGCGCTCAACCGCGACGGCGGCGAGCGGCGGCTGAACGTGGCGGTGACGCGCGCGCGGCAGGAGCTGATCGTGTTCTCGGGCTTCACCGCCGACCAGATCGACCCGACGCGGGCCAAAGGGCTGGCGATCACGCACCTCAAGACCTTCCTCGACTATGCCGAGCGCGGCGCGATCGCGCTGCCTGCGCAAAACCTGGGCTCGGTCGGCGGCTTCGAATCGCCGTTCGAGGAAGCGGTCGCGGCGCAGCTTGAGCAGCGCGGCTGGGTCGTCGTGCCGCAGGTCGGCGTTTCGGGCTTTCGCATCGATCTCGGCGTGCGGCATCCCGATCTGACGGGTGCGTATCTCGCGGGCGTCGAATGCGATGGCGCATCGTATCACAGCGCCGCGACCGCGCGCGACCGGGACAAGGTGCGTGAGCAGGTGCTGACCGGGCTCGGCTGGAACATGCTGCGCGTCTGGTCGACCGACTGGTGGTACGATGCCGCCGGCTGCGTCGATCGGCTGCACATGGCGCTGCAGGCGCTGCTCGACGCAAGCCGTGCCGAGCCTGCGGCGGAAGCCGAGGCCGGCGTTACCGCGAACTGGAATATGGGGCATGAGATCCTGGGGGTCGAAGGCATCCGCGACGACGAAGCCGTGGCGACGGACGAACTTGAGACGCCCCCGCCTTCGCCGATCGAGGTCGAGCTGGTCTCCGCCGGGGCGCCGCCGGTCGTCGCGCCGATCGCGGCCGCCGCTACGGCGATAGCGCTTGATGACGCTTATCGCATCACCGATCTGAGCGGCTTCGCGGTGCAGCCCGATCATTTCTACGAATTCGCCTATCGCGACACGCTGCGCGCAATGGTCGCCGCCGTCATTGAAACCGAGAGCCCGTTACGCACGGACATCCTTTGTCAACGCATTGCCCGCGCGCACGGCTGGCTGCGCACCGGCGGCAAGATTCGCGAGCGCATCGACATGCACCTGCGCGACTTCGACCGCACGCACGAATCGAGCGGCGAGTTCATCTGGAGGCCGGGCGCGGCGACCGAGATCCGCGCCTATCGCCCGCCGCACGACGAGGAGGCGCGGCGCGGCATCCCCGACATTCCGCTCGCCGAGCTGGCGGCGGTGGTGCGCGGCCATCCCGATCTGCTCGACGAGCCCGATCCGGCACGCGAGCTGGCGCGGATGCTGGGCGTTGAGCGGCTCGCCGGTGGATCGCGCGCGCGGCTCGACGAGGCGATCGCGCGTGCCCGGGGCGGTGGGATCGTGGTCGAGATGCCCGAGGCGGAGTGAACATGGCGCGCTTCCTCCACACCAGCGACCTGCATCTCGGTAAGCGCTTCGGCAATTTCTCCGGCGATCTGCCCGGCCGGTTGCGCGAGGCGCGGCATGCGGTGCTCGGCCGCCTCGCCGAGCATGCGCGTGCGCATGGCGCAGACACGATCCTGCTCGCGGGCGACACGTTCGACACCGAGACTCCGGCCGCCGATGTGCGGCGTCAGGCGCTCACCGGAATGGCGTATCACGTGCCGATCCGCTGGGTGATCCTGCCAGGCAATCACGATTCGCTGCAGGCGACCGAGCTGTGGGCGCACCTTGCCGCCGATGCGCCGGGCAATGTCGTGCTGGCGACCGAGCAGGCGCCGATCGATCTCGGCGCAGGCGCCGTCCTGCTACCCGCGCCCTGCACGACGCGCCGCGCGGGCCGCGACCTCAGCGCATGGATGGACGATGCGGCCACTGCCGAGGGCGCGATCCGCATCGGCCTCGCACATGGCGCGATCCAGATCTTTTCCGAAGACGCCGGGGCCTCCGAAGTGATCGCGCCCGATCGCGCGCGCCGCGCGGGGCTCGACTATCTGGCGCTGGGCGACTGGCACGGCGCGCTCGAGGTCGATTCCCGCACCCATTACAGCGGTACGCCCGAACAGGATCGCTTCAAGCACGACCGCTCGGGCGTCGCCTTGCTCGTCGAGATCGCCGCGGCGGGCGCGTTCCCGCAGGTCACGCCGCTGCCGACCGCGAGCTTTGCGTGGCGAACGCTCGACCTGCACCTGCTCGCCGGTGACGATCCCGGCCCCGCGCTCGCCGCGCTACTGCCCGAACTGCACGCTCGCCGACAGACGCTCGCCAAGGTGATAGCGGGTGGCCGGGCCAGCCTCGCCGCGCGCACCATGCTCGGTGCCGAGATCGCACGCGCCGCCCCCGATTTCGCCTGGCTCGATCTCGATGAGACCGCGCTCGCAACCGAATGCGAAACTGGCGATCTCGACCGGATCGATCGCGCCGGTGCACTCCGCGAGGCGGCTGACGCGCTGCTCGCCGAAAGCGGGGATGCGAGCCGTTCGGCCGACGCCCGCGCGATCGCCGCTGCCGCGCTCGCTCGCCTCTACGGCTATGCGCAGGCGGTGTCGCGATGAAGCTCGCGGCGCTCCGGCTTCACAATGTCAAGCGCTTCGCGGGGCGCGGCGTCGCGATCGAGGGCATCGGCGACGGCGTCAACGTGCTGTGCGCCGCCAACGAATTCGGCAAGTCGACCAGTTTCGAGGCACTGCATGGGCTGTTCTTCCAGTCGCACGCGAGCACCGCCGGCGATGTGCGCAACCTGCGCCCCTATAGCGGCGGCAACCCGCTGATCGAGGCGGACATCGCGGTCGACGACGCGCGCTACCGGATCACCAAGCAATTCTATGGCGGCCGCTTCGCGAAGGTGACTGACCTCGCCTCCGGTCGGTTGCTTGCGCAGGCCGATGAGGCGGAGAATTTCATCGCCGGCCTGGTCAACGGCGGCGCGGGCGGGCCGGCCGGGTTGCTCTGGGTGCGGCAGGGCATCACCGGCATCGAACGGCGCACCTCGAGGGAAGAAGAGAGCGAGCGGCAGGTGCGCAGCAGCTTGCTCGAATCGGTGCAGGGCGAGGTCGAGGCGGTGACCGGTGGTCGCCGCATGGCCGAGATCATGGCGGCCGTCATGGAAGAGAATGCCGCGCTCGTCACTGCGACCGGGCGCCCCAAAGCCGGCGGCCGGTACGCCGCGGCGATCGAGGCACGTGATGCGCTGGCGACGACCGAGCAGCGGCTGGCAGGCGAAGTGGCGGCGTTGCGCGAAGAGCTCGATCGGCGCGGGAAGGCGCAGCACCGGCTTGCCGAACTGGAGGATGCGGACGCCCGCCTGGCCCGGCGCGAGGCCATCACAGCCGCCGAGGCGAAGTTCGAAACCGCGCGGACGCAGGCGGACCGGCTGAAGGCGGCGGAAGCCGAGCTCGGGCTCGCGCGCGAGCGCCGCGACGCCGCCGAACGCGAACACCGCCAGTTCACCGAAGCGCTCGCCGACGCACGCCAGGTCGCGGACGAACGTGGTGAGGCGACACGTCGGCGCGACGACGCCGTCGAGCGCCGCCACGCCGCCATCGCCGCGATCGGCACGGCGCAGGCCGAGATCGATACGGCCGAAGCGGAGGCGGTCGCTGCGCGCGAACTGCTCGAACGCCTCGACGCTGCGACCAAAGCGCGCGAAGCGGCCGAGCGTCGCGCCGAGCATGAGGAACGGCTCAAACACGCCGAAGCGGTACGTACCACGATTGAGATGTGCGAGACGCAGCTCGCACAGGTCCGGCTACCGATGGGAGCAGTCGATGAACTCGCTGGGCTCGACGTCGATCTCGCGCGGATTCGGGCGGTGCTGGAGGCGGCGCGTCCTTCGGTGTCAGTCGCCTATGAGGGCGGCGTGGTGGCGCGCGTGACGATGGGCGGCGCAGCGCTCGATGAGGGCGAGGAGCACGGCTATGACGGTCAGGCCGAACTCGTCGCGCCGGGCATCGGCACGATCACGCTGCGCTCGAACGCCACAGGGCAGGATGACGGGCGGCTCGAGGCAGTTGAGACGCGACGCCGCACGTTGCTCGCCGCGATGGGCGTCGCCGACCTTGCGAGCGCGCGGGCTCAGCAGGTGCGCGCGCAGGGGATAGAGGCGCAGGCAAACGAGGCGCGCGCGCAATTGGTCGTGCTCGCCCCCGACGGGCTCGACGTGCTGCGCGAGGCGGTGGCGGCGCTCGCAGCGATCGATCCGGAGCCTATCGAGTTCAAGGCTGACCCTGATGAAACGCGCGCCGCCCGCGACGCTGCCGAGCAGCGCCGCCGCGACCTAGTCCAGACCGTCCGCGCGGCCGAGCCGGCACGGGAACACGCCGACGCCGCCTTTGTCACCGCTGAAACCGCGCTTGCGAAACTCCAGACGCGCGACCAGCTGATCGCCGCGATCCTTGGCCCGGCAGAAGATCGCGAGTCGCGCGGACAGCAATTGGCAGTGCGCTTCGCAGAGCGCGACGCCGCGCTCGCCGACGCGCAGGGCGAGGTTGACGCGCAGCGTGCCGCCGCGCTGGATTTCGACGCGGTCGATGCTGCGCTGCGCCGGGCCCGTTCGGTCGAGCAGGCCGCCGAGGCCGAGGTCCAGCAATTGCGCGAAACTCTCGCCGGGCTGAGCGCGCGCATCACCGCGCGCTCGGACGAGGCGGTCGAAGAGGCGTGGCGCGAAACAGGCGAGGCGCTGGCTGCTGCAGAGGCGCGGGTGGCGGCGTTCGAGCAGGAGGTGGCGGTGCTGGCGCGGCTGACCAGCGCGCTCGATACCGCGCGATCCGATGCGCGCGATCTCTACCTGACCCCGGTGATGAATGAGCTGCGCCCGCTGCTCGGCCTGCTGTTCGACGATGTCGCGATCACCTTCGACGATCACACCTTGCTCCCGCACAGGATTCTGCGCGGCGGCCAAGAGGAGGATGTCGATCGCCTGAGCGGCGGTATGCGCGAGCAGCTGTCGGTGCTCACGCGGCTGGCGTTTGCCCGCCTGCTTGCGCGCAACGGCCGTCCCGCGCCGGTGATTCTTGACGATGCGCTGGTCTATTCTGACGACGACCGTATCGAACGAATGTTCGACGCACTCCACCGACAGGCGCGCGACCAGCAGATCATCGTCTTCTCTTGCCGCCAACGCGCCTTCCAGAAGCTGGGCGGAAACGTCCTGCAGATGACCGAGTGGCAGCCGTGAGGCTCAGCAGGGCGATAGGTGTGACCGACACCGGCATCAGCTTACCGCTCGATCGCGCCTGAAAGCTGCCCGCCCGCTGTCGGCCCAAAGATTTGCCGGCCAACTTTGCTTCAAGATGCTGGGCGATGATGCGAATTCGCGTCGTTCCAATTAAATCGCAAACGTCGCTCCCGGCGGTTGCACGCTACTTCCGCATCCGCGCGGCCCAACTGGTCGATCCTCTGGAGGGCCTTTCATGTGTACCGGCCCAGGCGCTCCTAATCTGACCGGATCAGCTTGATGTCCTGGTCCGCCGCCCAGCCGGCGATGTCCTCTCGCCGTAGCGCAGTCGCCATCAGGTCCGGAAACTGATCGGGCGTGCAGGCGAACACCGGCACGCCGAGCGCCGCTACCTTGCCCGACAGCGCTGGATCGTAGGCGGGCCGCCCGGTATCGGTCAGCGCCAGCAGCACGATTACGTTCACCCCGATCGTCTTCAGCCGCGCGAGCCGGTCCACCAGCGCGTTCGCGTCGCCGCCTTCGTAGAGATCGGTGATCAGGATCAGATGCGCCTTGGACGGCCGCTCGATCCGGTCCTCGCAATAGGCGACCGCGCGGTTGATATCGGTGCCGCCGCCCAGCTGGATGCCGAACAGCACTTCGACCGGATCCGCCAGTTCTTCGGTCAGATCGACGATCGCGGTGTCGAAGCAGACAAGCTTGGTCGCGACCACAGGAAGCGATGCCATCACCGCGGCGAAGATCGAGGCATAGACAACCGAAGGCGCCATCGATCCCGACTGGTCCACGCACAGCACGACTTCATCGAGATCGACGATGCGGCGTTGCTGTCGCATGAAACCGATCAGCTTCTCCGGCACGATGGTTCGGTGTTCGGCCTGATAGTGGCGCAGATTGGCATGGATGGTCCGCGACCAGTCGATATCGGCGAAGCGCGGGCGGAAGGTGCGTTTCGATCGGTCGAGCGCGCCGCGGATTGCTTCGGCGGTCTTGCGCTCCAGCCGTTCCATCAGTTCGGCGACAACCTTGGCGATGACGATCCGCGCAGTTTCCTTCGTCTTCTCCGGCATCACGCTGCGCAGGGCGACCAGGTCCGCGACGAGATTGACGTCGGCTTCGACGGTGGCGAGGAATTCGGGCTCCAGCAACATCTGGCGCAGGCCCTTGCGCTCGAACGCGTCCTTCTGGATCACCTGCACCACCGGCGCGGGAAAGAACTCGCGGATGTCGCCCAGCCATTTGGCAACGCGGGGCGCCGAGCCGCCGAGGCTGCCCTTGCCTTGCTTCGGGCCTTCGTCGCCATCGCCATACAGCGCAGTCAACGCTTCGGACATGCGGCGATCGCTGTCGGATAGCGCGGCCTCGCCATCCTGCGGCTCCGCACCGAGCGCGAGCGTCCAGCGGCGGCCGCGTTCGTCGTCGTCGCTCATTTCGCCGCTCCCTTTTCGAGCAGTTCGAGGACGCGCGCCTGATGCGCGGGCCATAGCGCCGCCGCGCCGGGGAGCAGGCGATAGCCTTTCGCGCCGGAGTGGCCCCGGCCGAACACGGCGTCGAGCAGCCGCCGCCGCTCGCTACGGTCGAGCACCGAGAAGACGCGGCGGAACAGCGGCAGGTTGGTGGTGAAACTGTCGTCGTCGAGCGAGGCCAGCCAGCGGTCCACTGCTTCGCGAAGCGGCGCGTCATGGATCAGCCGCTGCCCGGCGCCTTCGAGGAAGCCTTCGAAGAATCCCGCCGCTTCCGCCACCGGCGTGCCGGGTGAGAGCATCCGGCCGAGCAGGGTCGCGGCAGCCTCCGCCTCCAGCAATTCGGCTTCGTACAACAGCCGCGCCGCGACGCCGGCGATGATCCGCGTCGCTTGAGCATCGTCGAGCAATTTGCCGAGCGCGCCGTGCCATTCAGCCATTACCTCGGGATCGAGCTTGGCAAGCTGGATCGCATTCTCGGCGCCGAGGATCTGCCCGCGCAGCTTGCCCGCCGCTTCGGCATCGAGGTTGCGCGCAGCATGGGGCAGCGCGAGAGCCGCCTGCACCACGATGCGCGGCATCAGCTCGGCGAGATGCTCGGCGGTGCCGGCGCGCGCCTCGCCATAGCGCAAGATATCCGCCATCGGCGGAAGCGCTGCGAGCAACGTTCCGCAATCGCTAGTGAGCGCTGCCTTTTCCTCCAGTTCGGAAATACCGATTCCGGTCGCGTGCGGCAGGTCGGCGATCATCGCATCCCGCGTCAGCGCCGCCAGCGCGCCAAGGTCCGGCTCGGCGCGTATCGCCTCGACGATCCGCCCACCCGCCGCCTCCGCAATGGTCGAGCCATAGACGAGATTCTCTACAAGCCGGACCGCATATTCGGGTTCCCAGCATAGCTGCCAATTCTCGCGAAACGTCCCCCGGCTGCGCCCGGCATCGGCGAGCCGGCCCCAGGGCACTTCGAGCGCTGTCAGGCGGTGCAGTAGCGTCGAGCGGGCCAGTCCGCTCTCGCTGCGCAGATCGAGCGTCAGCACCCGCTCCAGCGCTTCAGGCTTGAGCCGTGTCGCCTTTTGCTGGCGCTGCAGATCCTCCAGCAGCGGCGCGAGCGGCGTATCGGCGGGGATCGCGCCGACATCGGAACCGACCAGCAGTTCGGCGGCGATATCGTCCCACATCGCTCGCTCGCCATTACACAGGCACGCGATGGCACTGTCGCGCAGTTCCTCGAAGCCCGGCGCGGGTCGTTGGCGCAGCGCCGCCAGAGCGCGGGCGAGCCGCTGCGCTTCGATCGCCGAAGCGGTCGAGACGAAATGGCCACGATCGCGCAGTATCCGGCAGATGCGCGCTAGCCACGCCGAGTCGCGCGTCTCATGATCGCTCGAGGCCCAGAGATGCGCGTACCAGCCCGGCGCGGAGACGCCTGCGCCATAGCCGCTCGCCCGCGCCAGCCGCGGCGAAGTCCAGGGCGCCCAGGTCGCCTTGACCGCAATCTTGGGCCGGCCCTTCAGCAAGTCGCGGTCCGAGGTGAGGCTCCGCTTCTCCACCAGCGCCGGCACGTGCCACGCGCCGCAGACCACTACGATCGGCCCCTCGCTTTCCTTGGCGGCGCGGGCGATCTCGATCCGCATATGCGCCTCGCGCGCGGCTTCGCGGTTGGAGAGCGAACCGGTCTCGGCCCTGAGCGCCGTCATCGCATCCGCGATAGCGGCGAAGATCTGGCCCGGCGCCGGGTTCTCCTCGATCACGTCGGTCCACCAGCTTTCGCCGTCCGCATAGCCCGCCGCTTCGGCGAGCGTGCCGATCGGATCGCGGGAGATCGGGTCCTGTTCGGCAAGGAAGCTCGCTTCGTCGATCGGCTCCGCGCCATGCTCGCCTAACCGATCGGAAGACGGCAGGTCGATGAAGCGCAGTTCCGCGCCATGCCGCACCGCCCAGCATGCCGCCTGATATTCGGGGGAATAATCGGCAAAGGGATAGAAGCTGGCATTGGCTGGATCGTCAGCCGCATAGGTGAGCAAAGCCACCGGCGTCCGCATCGCCGGATCAGCGAGCATCGGCAGCAGCGCGGATGCGTCCGCCGGCCCCTCGATCAGCACCGCCGCCGGCGTCAGCGCATCGAGCGCCTCCACCAGCCGGCGCGCGGAGCCCGGCCCGTGGTGGCGGATGCCGAACAGATGGACGTCGCCCGGCATCGTGCTCAGATCAGGTCGGTCAGCGAAGTGTAATAGCCTTCGAAGCCGCGGCGCTTCTTCAGCACCGTCTCCAGATATTCGCCCAGCACGGCGCGATCCTGCACCGGGTCCTTCACCACCGCGCCGATCATGTTGGCGGCGAGCGTCTCCGGGGTCAGGCGTCCATCGTTGAAGAAAGTCGCCTGGCTGATCCCGCCGACCATCACCGCGATCGTCTCCGCGGTGGAAAGCCCGCCCGAAGGCGATTTGAGCGCCACCTTGCCATCCTCGGTCGATCCCGAGCGCAATTCGCGGAAGATCGAAACGACGCGCGCCACTTCCTCACTGACATTCTTGGGCGCGGGCAGATCAAGGCTCTGCGCCATCTCGCCGACACGCTTGACGATGATCGAGACTTCCTCTTCGGCGCTGTCGGGCAGCGGCAGCGCCACCACGTTGAAGCGCCGCTTGAGCGCCGAGGACAGCTCGTTGACGCCCTTGTCGCGATTATTGGCCGTTGCGATGATGTTGAAGCCGCGTGCTGCATGGATGGTGCTGTTCAGCTCCGGGATCGGCATCATCTTTTCGGAAAGCACGGTGATCAGCGTGTCCTGCACGTCGCTGCCCATGCGGGTCAGTTCCTCGAAGCGGCAGAGACGCCCCGCTTCCATCGCCCGCATCAGCGGCGTCGGCACCAAAGCCTCGCGGCTGGGGCCGTGTGCGAGCAGCTGCGCATAGTTCCAGCCATAGCGGACCTGATTCTCGTCGGTGCCCGCAGTGCACTGGATCACCAAGGTCGAATCGCCGGCGATGGCGGCGGCGAGATGCTCGGATACCCAGGACTTGGCGGTACCCGGCACGCCAAGCAGCAGCAGCGCGCGATCGGTGGCAAGCGTCGCCACCGCCGTCTCGATAAGCCGCCGGTCGCCGACATATTTGGGTGTGATGACGGTGCCGTCCGCCGCCTTGCCACCCATGAGGTAGGTCACCACTTGGCGCGGCGACATCCGCCAGCCGGGCGGGCGGTGGCCGGTGTCGCCGTCGATGAGCACTCTCAACTCGCCAGCATAGCTTTCCTCCGCGAGCATCCGCAGCTTTTCGCTCATCCTTATACTCCCCTTTGTTCCAAGGCGGCGTTCAGCCGTATCATGTCGAGCCGCGGATCGGCCTGGAGCAGACCGGCGCTGCGTACCAATCCCTCATACGCGCGCTGCGCCGCCGCGCGTGACGCGAGCATGCCGAGCGCCTGCATCTCGGGCGCGATATCGCCGGGCCGGGCATCGGCGACGCCTAGTGCGCGGATCATCGCAGCTTCGGCGGGCACGTTGTTGACCGCATCGATGTTCACCCCGCCGCCGGCCACGGCAAGCGCCTCCCGATAGCTCCGCCCACGCCGCAGCAACTGGCCGGTGATGGCCGAGCATTGCACGGGTGTGAGACGCGGAGTCAGTTGGTGGAGCAATTGTAGATTGCCGGAGCCATAATCGGCCTGCGCCTCGGCGATCGCGGCGACGATCGCATCGGATGCGGACCGTCCGGCCATATTCGCCACCCCCCAATCGGCATCGGCATCGTCGCGCCAGGGCCAGGCGGCGGTGAGTTCGTCGGCGCTCAGGCCGAGAGCGGCGGCGAAGGCAGAATAATCCGCATTCTCGAACAGCGCCTGACGACGATTGCGTTGCGCGGACGTCTTGATCGCCTGCGCAGTCACGGTGCGCGTGCGACGGAGCAGGCCCTTGGCGCCGACCGCGAAGAAGCCGGCCAGCTCGATCACATCCTCGCCCACTGCCGATCCACGGCCAAGCCGGGCGAGCAAGGATATCGCGAGCGCCTTTACCTTGGGCGCGCGATCGGCGGCGGCGATCCCTTCGAGGAACGGAACATCCGCCTCCGACAGCCCTTGCCCCGTCACCGCCAGCATCCGCAGCCGCGCATCCGCGCCTTCGTCCGCAAACCGCGCCTCCAGCACTGCCCGCGCCGCCGCCGGATCGCGCCCGCGCAGTTCCGCCAGCGCAGCCTTGCGAGCGGCGGGCCAGAAATCTTCCCAATTCGCCGCGGTCAGCCCGCCGGAGGCGCGGCGCTCCACTGTCGCGGCGGCCGCCTGCGCCCATGCCCGCCACGGCGCATAGACGTCCGGCGCATCGTCGTCGTTCGCGGCGGGCATCCAGTCGGCGGGATGCAGCGTCCAGCCGCGCGCGGCAACGAAGTGCGCCAGATCGCGCTTGTGCCGCGCATCGCCCGCCGCCAGCACCCGGCGCGCGAGCGGACGCAGCGTTTCGGGCATCGCCGGGAGCGCCAGCGCGGGCAGGTCAGGAAGCTCGCGCAATTCGGTGGGCGGCTCGGCGATCACCGCCATGCCGAGGAACTGGCCGGAAAGCGCCAACAGCCGCAATTCGGCTTCCACCGGCTCCTCGCCGAGTTCCGCTTTCCAGAACGGCGCGGAGGGCGCGGCGGGTAACCCCATCGTCCAGCGGGTCAGCACTTGACCAAGCGCGTCGTAGATCGCTTCAGCCATCGGTGCCGATCCGTCCCCAGGGAGTCTGTGCCGCCAGTACGGCGAGACGATTGCCCGACCAGAGCGCGGCGGCGCGGGTCAGTTCCGTGCCGCGTATCAGCCCCTCCATCCCTTCCGCCAGCGGCAGCGCGATCGTATTGTCGGCAGGCTGCCACCAGGCCTGTCCTGCCGGATCGACTGCAAGGCGGCCGGGCGGGAGCAGCACTGGGATATCCAGTGCCCAGGGCTCGGCATGGAGCGGCGCGGTGAGCGCTTCCGCCAAGTCCGGCGCGGCTTCGGGCCAGTCCCCGGCCTCGGCACCATCCGTTGCCCGCTGGAGCAACAGGGCGCGCAGCGGGTTGCTGCCGGGGAAGAAAGCTACCTCGCCCACGAACCGCTCGCCCGGCGTGAAGACCGAAGTGCGCTTGCCCGCGCTGGCCGGGAAATAATCGAGCAGCATCGCAAAACATGGTCCCTCGGAACCCAGGTTGAGCAGCCAGGTGGTCTGCGAAACCAGCCCGTCGCGGCGCGTCTGCACTTTTTCGGCCAGCACTTCCCACCGGCCGGCGACACGGAGCGTCTCCGCGCTGGCGAGGATCGTATCGCGGCTTTCGGAACTGGCGACGGCGCGGCGGATCTCGGCGTCTCGCGGGCTAGCGCGGAAGGCACGGGCGAGCAGCACCAGCTTGCCCAGTTCGACCACCGCCGCGCGCGGCCGCTCTCCCGTCGGCTGGCTGAGCAGACGCGCGGGAAGCTCGTCAATCCGACCCGCCAGTGCCGCCGCCTTGCCGTCCACCAGCCGCGCAGCGATCCGCCTGCAGCGCGTGGTGGCGTCGTCAATGAAAGCGGCAAGGCCCATGCGGAGCTGGTCGCCGATCCATTGCTCCAAAGCATCGAGCGCATCGAGGATCGCGCGCTCGGTATCTTCGGTCCGCTTCGCCGCTGCCGCCTCACGCCGTGCCCCCGCCTTGGGATCCTCGGGCGCTTCAGGCTCGGCAAGCTGCGCGGCGCGGACGTCCTTTGGCGCATCGCTCGCCGGTTTCGCCGCAGCAGCCCCGGCTGGCGCACCACCGCGCCGCCGGCCGAGCCAGTCGCTCACCCAAGCGGGAATCTCGCCCGGCGGGAAGGCGACCACCGCTTCGGCGTTTAGCCACAGCAAAGCCAGCACATGCTTGCAGGGGAATTTGCGTGAGGGGCAGGTGCACTTGTTCCCCAGGTCGCGCAGATCGGCCATCACGCGGTACGGATTGGCGCCCGATCCGGCGCACTCGCCCCAGATCAGTGCCCCGTCCGCACTGCCGCCGATGCCGGACCATTTACCCGGCTTGGCGAGCCCGGCAGCGGCTTTCAACGATGCCTGATCGGTGGCTAAAGCTTCGACCCGGCCGAGATCAATCGCCACCCAATCCCCCAACGCGCTCATTGTAGCCAGCATATGCTGGGATTGCGAAAGCTCAATGTCATAGACGGCTTGCAGCTTGCATCCGTCCGGTCGTTTTAAGCGGTGTGTCTATCAAAAGGAGCGGTTGATGGCCGGAGACATCGCATTGGCAAATGGCGGATTTTGCTGCTGGTATGTAGTTTTTACAAAGGACGTTAGTCAGACGTCATGCATCGTCCGATTTGCGGTTCTAAATTCTGATTGGCCGCCATTCCGCAACCGGCTCAGAAGTGGTCGCTCCCAAGCAGCCCAATCGAAATTTATCCCTGCAATCCTATTGCCCATTCCGTTGCATCTGACGCGTGTCGGCCCCTCTGCTCCATCGGATCGGGCTGGCGGCAAAGTCCTTAGTGTCGGTCGTTCTTGCTTCCGCTCCGCGCGAGATGAGCCAACGACAGTTTTCAGGATCCCAAGCCGATAGGGCGAATGGTGACAGCTGGGGCGTAAATCGCAGAAAGAGCAGCGAAATCCCAGCCCGGATTTCGGCTGTTTCGCGCTATGCTGGAGGATGGCTCCCTGAGTAGGATTCGAACCTACGGCCGCTCGATTAACAGTCGAGAGCTCTACCGCTGAGCTATCAGGGATCACCATCTCTCCGCCCGGCGAACCGCGACGGAGGCGGCCCTATGCAGCGGGTTTCTGCGGATTGCAAGGGGTCAGGCGACGAATTGTTCCATCGTTATCCGATCATCCAGCGCATGCTCCGGATCGAAGAGCAAGGTGAGGTCGCGGTGATGGTCGATCGCTATCTCCACCCTGGCGACATCGCGCACTTCGCGCTGGTCCGCCACGGCGCTCACCGGCCGCTTGTCCGCCTCCAGCACGCGAATCGCGATGCGGGCCTTGTCGGGCAGGATCGCGCCGCGCCAGCGCCGCGGGCGGAACGGGCTGATCGGCGTCATCGCCAGCATCGCGGAGCCGAGCGGCAGGATCGGCCCCTGGACGGACAGGTTGTACGCGGTGGAGCCGGCGGGCGTGGCGACGAGCAGGCCGTCGCACACCAGCTCCGGCAGCACGACGCGATCATTGACGGTGACTTCGAGCTTCGCCGTCTGGCGCGTCTCGCGCAGGAACGAGACTTCGTTGATCGCCGGCAGTTCGAAACGCTCGCCGGCGGCGTTGATCGCGTTCATCTTGAGCGGACTCACCTTGAACGGCTTGGCGCGGGCGAGCCGCTCGTCGAGCCCCTCGCGCCGCCAGTCGTTCATCAGGAAGCCGACCGTGCCCAGATTCATGCCGAACACCGGAACGCTGCGGCGGCTCTCCAGCAGGTTGTGGAGCGTCTGGAGCATGAAGCCGTCGCCGCCCAGGGCGACGATCGCCTCGGCCTGTTCGACGGGAACCCATTCATATGCCTCGCGCAGCTCGTCGGCGGCGAGCTGGGCGGGTTCGGTGGGCGAGACGACGAGCGCGCGGAGCTGGCTCATCCGCCGGTGACGCTCATATGGCGGCGCGTTGCCGGGGCGGCTCCTGCCGCGATGCGGAAATCGTGCCGGGCCGGCTTGCGCCGCAGCGCGGCATCGATCGCTTCGTCGAGGCCGGCAGGGCCGCTGCCGCGCAGCGCGGCCTTGATGTCGACTCCCGCGTCATGGCCGAGGCACATATAGAGCTTTCCGTCGCTGGCGAGGCGGACGCGGTTGCATCCGTCGCAGAAATTGGCGCTGAGCGGCGTGATCAGGCCCAGCCGCGTGCCGGTGTCCGCGACGCGCCAGTAGCGTGCGGGGCCGCCGGTGCGATGCGTGTCGGGGATCAATGCGAAGCGCGCGCGTAGCGCGGCCAGCACGCCGGTGAGCGGCAGGAAGCGATCGGTGCGATCTTCCTCCACCTCGCCCAGCGGCATCGTCTCGATCAGAGTGAGATCCATGCCCTCCGCCGCCGCCCAGGCGAGCATCGCGGGGATCTCGCTTTCGTTGAGGCCCTTCAATGCGACCATGTTGAGCTTGATCGCGATGCCGGCGGCCCGCGCGGCGGCGATGCCGGCCAGCACCTTTGCCAGCTCGCCATGCCGGGTGATGTGCCGGAAGGTCTCCGGATCGCGGCTGTCGAGGCTGACGTTGATGCGGCGCACCCCGGCGTCGCGCAGCGCCTCGGCATGGTCGGCGAGGTGGGTGCCGTTGGTGGTGAGGGTGATTTCGTCGAGGCCCGCGCCGAGATGGCGGGCGATCCGGCGGACCAGCGCCATCGTGTCGCCGCGGACCAGCGGCTCCCCCCCGGTCAGGCGGATCTTGCGCACGCCGCGCGCGACGAAGCGATCGGCGACCAGCGCCAGCTCGTCGAGGCTCAGCAGCGCGCCGCGCGGCAGGAAGCGCATCTTCTCGGGCATGCAATAGCGGCAGCGCAGGTCGCAGCGATCCGTGACCGAAATGCGCAAATACTGGATCGCGCGGCCATGGGCGTCGATCAAGGCGGGCGCGGCTGCCATGCAAGACGAGTTACGCATGATGATGGCGGCGGGCAAGCGTTCGCGTTATCGAGAGGGGAATGTCCGAAGATTTCACAGTCATCGAAAGCGCCAACGCAGATGCTGCACCGGTGTTCGTCCTCAGCTTTCGCCAGCGCGACGAAGTCGCGGCGGCCGCGGCGGGGGGCGGCTGGCGGGTGGTGGCGGCGCGGCGCTCGGATGCGCTCGAGCGGCGATTCCTGTCGAGCGGGGCCGCCGTCGCGGTGATCGACGCACGCGGCGCGCTGTCCGAGGGGATGGACGCGGCCAAGGTGCTGGGGCCGACGATCGAGGCGCACGGCGCGGCGATGCTGATCCTGGTCTCGCAGAGCGACACGGTGCATATGCGCCATTTCTTCGATGCTGGCGCCACCCACTTCCTGTCCAGCCCGATGTCCTCGGCGGCGATGGCGCATGCGATCCGCTTCGCCCAGCGGCATGTCGAGCGGCTCTCCGGGTGGAACGGGCAGGAGAAGGGGCCGCCCGAGCCGCTCGGCTGGCGATTCGATCCTGGGATGCGCTCGCTGCAGCTCACGCCGGCGCTGGCGAGCCTGCTGGGCCTGCCCGAAGCGCCCGGCACGCGGACCTTCTTCGCCAGGCTCGATCCGGCGGACCGGGTGCTGGCGCGCAGCGCGCTGCGCCGCCTGAACGCGGACACGCCCTCCACTGCCTTCGCGCATGATCTGGCCGGCGTGGGGCGGGTGGTGCAGCATCTTCAGTATGACGCGCAGACCAACCGGCTGCACGCGCTCGTCGAGGCGCTGGGCGTGGCGCCCGATGCCAATGCGGCGGTGCGCGACGCGCTCACCGGCGCGCGCGACGGGCCCAGTGCCCGGCGCTGGATCGACCGGCGCCTGGCGGAGGGCGGCCGTGTCGGCGTCGTGCTGATCGGGCTGACGCGTTTCGAGACAGTGAACACCGCCTATGGCCGGGCCGTGGGGGACGAGCTGCTGCGCAGCGTCTCGCGCCGGGTGGGCGAAGTGGCGCGCGAGACGCTCGGCAAGGGCGCGATCGTCGCGCGGATCGGCGGATCGGAGTTCCTGGTCGCCAGCGACGATGCCGATGCCGCGCGGATCGGCGCGGCGGTGGCCCGGCTTGAGGACGCGCTGGCGCGGCCCTTCGTGGTGGGAGGCGACATCGCCCCGCTCGGGGCCCGGCTGGTGACCGGAGAGAGCCTGGCCGGCGACAATGCCGCGGCCCTGCTGCGCCGAACCAGCGAAGCGCTGCTCGGCGACGTGCCGCTGGAGAAGGGCGCGCCCCCGGTCGATCTGCTCGTCGACAGCCTGCACCGCGCGCTGGAGCGCGGCGAGATCGGCGTGCTGTTCCAGCCCCAGGTCTCGATCGCCACCGGGCAGATCGTGGGCGTGGAGGCGCTGGCGCGCTGGAACCACCCCGAGTTCGGCGAACTGGGCGCCGACACGCTGTTTGCCGCGGCCGAGCGGGCGGGGCTCGACGCGACGCTCTCCGATCATGTCCAGCGCCGCGCGCTGGCGGCGGCGGCGAACTGGCCCATGTCGCTCAGCAAGCTGCGGCTCTCGATCAACGTGACCGCGGCCGATGTGGCGCGGGCGAGCTTCGTCGATGCGCTGCTCGGCCGGATCGACGCGAGCAACTTCCCGCGCAATCGGCTGACGGTGGAGATCACCGAGGGCGGCATCATGTCGGACCTGGGCGAAGCCGCGCGGCTGCTCACCCTGTTGCGCGCGGCGGGGTGCCGCGTCGCCATCGACGATTTCGGCACGGGCTATTCGAGCCTCGCCTATCTCAAGGCATTGCCGCTCGACTATCTCAAGATCGACAAGAAGCTCAGCCAGGACATCACCGGCTCGCCGCGCGACCGGGTGGTGGTGCGGGGCGTGATCGACATGGCGCGCTCGCTGGGGCTGGCGGTGGTGGCGGAAGGCGTCGAGACCGCCGAGCAGCTCGACCTGCTCGCCAAGGAAGGCTGCCAATATTTCCAGGGCTTCCTCTGTTCGGCGCCGGTCGACGTGCCGGCCCTGGCCCAGCTGGTGAGCCGCGGGTGAGCGATCCGCGCGATCTGAGCGGCGTCTGGTACGGCCGCTATGTCAGCAGCGTCGACGCGCAGGACAATGGCTTCATCGCCCTGCTCGAGGAGACCGCCGGCGCCGTTTCGGGCAGCATCAGCGAGCGGGACGGGCAGGGCGGCGTGCGCGGCGCCACGGTGGCGGGGCGCCGCAGCGGCGCGCGAATCCAGTTCGTGAAGCAATATCACGGCCGCTGGGACCATGCCGTCTTCTACGAAGGCAGCGTGGACGACCAGGGCACCGAGGCGAGCGGCAGCTGGAAGGTGGACCAGGCGTATGGCGGCTTCAGCATGCAGCGCGAGAAATTCTCCGCGGACGAGCTGGAAGCCGAGGGCGAGGAGAGCCTCGCGCTTCGGTGAGCTCAGGCCGGGTCGGCGCCCCGGCCTTCGGTGACGCGGCCCAGCGTGACCCCGGCATAGCGGGCCAGGCTGGCGAGCAGCGCGCTGGTGCTCGGATCGATCGGCCCGGCTTCCGCCCAATAGGCGCCCATCGCCATGCTCGGCCCCATCAGCCCGATCGGATACATCGACATGCTGCGCACGAAGGTGGGCTTGTACGCATCCACCGGAACGCGCGGATCGTCATAGATGTCGGGAATGTGGATCGGCCGCGCCTCGAGGATGGCGAGGCCCGATATGCAATTCTCGATCGGAAAGCGCTCGCCCGCCCAAAGCGGAGTCATCGCATCCTCGGCGACATAGGCAACACGGTCGCCCTCGCGGCGGATGACGGTGACGCCGTCGCAGCGCGCGATCGTGCGCGCGCATTCCCGCAGCACGTTGACCAATTCGTCGATCGAGGTCGCATGCGACAACCGGGCCATCGCTTCGGTCAACAATCGGCGTTGCTCGAAACTGTCCGGCTCCCTCAAGCCTCGCTCCTCACGAGCGGACCCGTTCAGGGTCTCGCCTGCCTCAATCCCATTGGTCACGGCCAGATACGCAGCCTTGTTCTAGACGTTTCAACGCGAAATCCGCCAGATCGGATCGGCTTCAACACGACGAAGCCACGCGATGACCCGCAGTCGCCTGCGCACCAGAGGAGCAGGCGGCCTGGGCATTGCGCCGAGCAGCACCATTTCGCCTGCATCCTGAACGGAGTTCCAGTATGCGCAACTACGCAAAAATACCGGTGCCGTGAAAGTCGGAAAGGCATGAGGCCCCCAAGCTAGGCGCGCACGCGCAGGGCCGAAACGGCGGCGGGCGGCAAATCGCGCGTCGTGCCGCTGAAGATCGGGTGCTTGCCATTGGGGGGAGGCGGCATGGCGGCCGCATCGGTGCGGAAGGCGCCGGTGCGCTCGGCGAGCGTCCGGGCTTCCTGGGCGAGCGTGCGAGTGGCGGCCGAAGTCTGCTCGACCATGGCCGCGTTCTGCTGCGTGCCCTGGTCCATGGCGCCGATCGCGGTGGAGACTTCGCCGATCGCGATCGCCTGGGCGCCATTGTCCCGCGCCATGCTGCCGAGCAGCGCATGCACTTCGCCGACGTCGCTCGCGATGTTGGCCAGCGCGCCGTCGACCTGCATCACCGCATCGACCGCGGTGACGACCTCCGCCTGGGTGGTGGTGAGCTGCTCGCGGGCGCGGCCGGCTTCCTCCTCGGCGCGCATCGCCAGCGCGCTGACCAGGTCGGCGACGACGGCGAAGCCGCGCCCCGCCTCGCCGGCGCGCCCGGCCTCGACCGCGGCGTTCATCGCGAGCACGCGCGTCTGGAACGCGATCTTGTCCAGCCCCTCGATCACCGCGTCGATGCCCTTGGCGCTTTCCGAGACCCGGTTCATCGCCTCGACCGCCTGGGTGGCGACGCCGCGCCCGCCATCGACGGTGGCGATCGCCTGATCGGCGCGCATGACGGTCGACTTCGCGGCCTGGGCGGTGCTGCGCGAGCGATCGCCCATCTGCGCGACGGCGGCGTTGGTCTGCTCGAGGCTGGCGGCATTCGCCTGGGTGCGCCGGGCGAGATCGTCCGCGGCCTGCGCGATCTCGTCGGTGGTGCCGTTGATCCGCCGCGTGCCGATGGCAACGGCCTGGATCATCTCGCGCATCCGGGCGAGCGTGTGATTATAGCTATGCTCGAGCGAGGCATAGGCGCCCGGCATGTCCGCAAGCTGGCGGGTGAGGTCGCCGCCGGCGAGCGCGGCAAGGGCCTCGTCCAGCGTGCCCATCGCGGCTTCGCGGCTCGCCTGCTCCTCCTCGAAATAGATCGAGAGCGACAATTCCATGTCGAGCAACGCGGCCTTGACCAGCGCGGCGGGCAGGACCGCGAGCGCGCGCGGGCGCAGCGTGCCGAGCAGGCGCCGCCACCAGGGCGTGCGCGCCATCGCCTCGTGGAGCAGCTGCTCGAGCACCAGCGCATAGCCGCCGACATACCAGCGCGGCTCGAGCCCGATGCGCGCATGGGTGGCGCCGATGCGGCGCACGCTCTGGTGATATTGCGCATCGAACTGCCCCGTGGCGAGGTGGTTCCAATGGCCTTCCTGCGCCGTCTGGGCGCTGCGCATATGCTCGGGGCTGGCGAAGAAGCGCGCGGTCTCCGGCGTGGCGCGGACGCGGGCGTAGAAACGATCGAGTGCCTTGCCGATCGCCGAGCGGATCAGCGCGCCGTTTCCGGAAAGCGTGGCGCGCTGGGCGGCATCCATCTCCATGAACGCGAGACGGGAAGAAATGGGGTCGGTCACTCGGCACTCCTTGGGGGGAGGCCCGCCGGTCTGGCGGCGGGCCATTCCCCCCATTCTAGGAGGCCGCGAGGGCGGAAGCATGGGTCGCTACGGGTTTATCCCGCCGCTTTCGCGAGGCCTCGCGACAGCTGGAGCGCGCCGTTGAGCCGGGCCTGGGGCGTCGCCCAGGCGCGAGCGATCACCAGCTTCATGTCGGGGCGCAGCTTCGCCGTGCCCTCCAGCTTGTCGACATAGGCGAGCAGGCCGTCGACATTGGGGAATTTGTCGTCGTGGAAACTCACCAGCGCGCCCTTGGGGCCGACATCGAGCTTGGCGATGCAGGCGCGCTTGGCGTTCAGCTTGGCCTCGATCAGCGTGATCAGGTTCTCGGTCGCCTCGGGCAGCTTGCCGAACCGGTCGATCAGCTCGGCGGCGAAGGCCTCGATGCCGGCGCGGTCGTCCACGTCGTTGAGGCGGCGATACAGGCCCATGCGCAGGTCGAGATCGGGAACATAGGTCTCGGGGATCATGATCGGCGCGTCGACGGTGATCTGCGGGCTCAGGTCGCGCGGGCGCTCGTCGCGCAGGCCGCCCGCCTTGGCGTCGAGGATCGCCTCCTCCAGCATCGACTGGTAGAGTTCGTAGCCGACCTCCTTGATATGGCCGGACTGCTCGTCGCCGAGCAGGTTGCCGGCGCCGCGGATGTCGAGATCGTGGCTGGCGAGCTGGAAGCCGGCGCCCAGCGATTCCAGGTCGGACAGCACCTTGAGGCGCTTTTCCGCCGCCTCGGTCATCAGGCGCTGGGCCGGGGTGGTCAGATAGGCATAGGCGCGCGTCTTGGAGCGCCCGACCCGGCCGCGCAGCTGGTAGAGCTGGGCGAGGCCGAACTTGTCCGCCCGGTTGATGATCAGCGTGTTGGCGCTGGGAATGTCGATGCCGCTCTCGATGATCGTGGTCGAGACGAGCAGGTCGTATTTGCGATCGTAGAAGGCGGACATGCGCTCCTCGACCTCGCCCGCCGCCATCTGGCCGTGCGCGACGACATAGCGGATCTCGGGCACGTCGTGGCGCAGGAACTCCTCGATCTCGGGCAGGTCGGAGATGCGCGGGGTGACGAAATAGGCCTGGCCGCCGCGATAATGCTCGCGAAGCAGCGCCTCGCGCAGCACCACCGGATCCCAGGGCATCACATAGGTGCGCACTGCCAGGCGATCGACCGGCGGGGTCTGGATCACCGAAAGCTCGCGCAGGCCCGACATCGCCATCTGGAGGGTGCGCGGGATCGGCGTGGCGGTGAGGGTGAGGACGTGGACGTCCGCCTTCATCGCCTTGAGCCGTTCCTTGTGGGTGACGCCGAAGCGCTGCTCCTCGTCGACGATGACCAGGCCGAGCCGCTTGAACTCGACGCCCTTGGCGAGGACGGCATGGGTGCCGACGACGATGTCGATCGTGCCGTCGGCGGCGCCGTCCTTGGTCGCCTTCATCTCGGTGCTGCCCACCAGGCGCGAGAGGCGGCCGACCTTGATCGGGAAACCCTCGAAGCGCTGGGTGAAATTATTGAAATGCTGGCGGGCGAGTAGAGTGGTGGGGCAGACCACCGCGACCTGCATGCCGGCCATCGCCGCGACGAAGGCTGCGCGCAGCGCCACCTCGGTCTTGCCGAAGCCGACATCGCCGACGATCAGCCGGTCCATCGGGCGGCCGGCGGCGAGATCCTCGAGCACGTCGCCGATCGCGCGGTCCTGGTCGTCGGTCTCCTCATAGGGGAAGCGATCGACAAAGGCGGGATAGCCGCCGGCATCGGGCTCGGCGACTTCGGCGGGGCGAGTGGCGCGCTTGGCGGCGGTGGCGATGAGCTCGCCCGCGATCTCGCGGATCCGCTCCTTCATGCGGCTCTTGCGCCGCTGCCAGGCCTCGCCGCCCAGCCGGTCCAGCGCCGCGCCCTCCTCGCCCGCGCCGTAGCGGCTCAGGACCTCGAGATTCTCCACCGGAACATAGAGCTTGTCGCCGCCGGCATAAGTGAGGGCGACGCAGTCGTGCGGGGCCTTCTGCACCGGGATCTGGGTGAGGCCCTCATAGCGGCCGATGCCGTGATCGACGTGCACCACCAGATCGCCCGGCGAGAGCGTCGCCAGCTCGTTGAGAAAGGCGTCGGTCGACTTGCGGCGCTTCGAGCGGCGGACGAGGCGGTCGCCCAGCATGTCCTGCTCGGTGAGCACCGCGACGCCGGGGGCGGAGAAGCCGTGATCGAGCGGCAGCACGATCATCGCCACCGCGCTGTCGGCAATGCCCATCGCCTCGTGCCAGCTGTCCGCCTTGCGCGCCGTCTTGAGGCCGTGATCGGCGAGCAGCCCGGTCAGGCGCTCGCGGGCGCCGTTCGAATAGCTGGCGAGTATCGGTTTCTTACCGGATTTCCGTAGCTTGGCGATATGGTCTACGACAGATTCATAGACATTGGCACCGGCGGCCCGCTCGGGCGCGAAGTCGCGCGGGCCGTCGACGTCGAAGTCGAGGACGGTGGCGCTGACCGGCTCGTGAAAGGGCGTGCTGGTGTGCGCCGGCCAGTCGGCGAGCCGCTTTTCCCATTCGTTCGCAACGAGATAGAGCGCATCGGCGGCCAGCGGGCGATAGCTGCCCGGATCGGCGGACTGGGCGCGGACGCGGTTCGACTGATAGTCGGCGATCGCTTCGAACCGCGCTTCGGCGGCACCGGCATCGCCGGCGTCGCGGATCAGGATCGCGTCGCCGGGAAGATGCTCGAACAGCGTCTCCAGCCGCTCCTCGAACAGCGGCAGCCAATGCTCCATGCCGGCGAGGCGGCGGCCGTCGCTGATCGCCTGGTAGAGCGGGTCGCCGGTGGCGGTGGCGCCGAACTTTTCCCGATAGCGCGTGCGGAAGCGCTTGACCGACTCCTCGTCGAGCAGAGCCTCGGAAGCGGGGAGGAGCGTGAAGCCGTCGATCCGCCCGGTGGTGCGCTGGTCCGAGGGATCGAAGGTGCGGACGCTCTCGATCTCGTCGCCGAAGAAATCGAGCCGCAATGCCTGTTCGGCGCCCGAGGGGAAGAGGTCGACCAGCCCGCCGCGCACCGCGAACTCGCCGGCGTCGTTCACCGTGTCGACGCGGATATAGCCATTTGCCTGGAGCAGGTTTCCGAGCTTTTCCAGGCTGATACGCTCGCCCGGCGCAAGGCGGGCGACGAGCTGGCGGATGCGGAAGGGCGTGAGCGTGCGCTGGGTGACGGCGTTTACCGTGGTGACCAGCAGGCGCGGCTTTTCGCCTTTGTTCTGAAGGGCATGGAGCGTCGCCAGCCGCTCGGCCATGACCCGCAGGGTCGGGCTGGCGCGGTCATAGGGAAGGCAGTCCCAGGCTGGAAAGCCGAGGATTTCGAGCTCGGGCGCGAAATAGGGCGCGGTGCCGGCCACGGCGCGCATCGCGGATTCGTCGGGCGCGACGAAGACGGTCATCCGCCCGGTGCGCGCCAGATCGGCCAGCATCCAGGGGAGGAAGCCGGTCGGAGCGCCCGACAGGGTGAGAGGCCGTTGCGCGGAGAGGATGGTCTTGAGGTCGGGCATTCGGGCTCAGCGAGAAATAGGCACGTAGTTCAATGTCTTGAGGGCGGTCATTACCGTGCCGGCATAGCGTGGGGGAGCGGGTTCGACGCCCATCGCCCAGGCCATGATATCGACGTCCTGCTCCTCGAGCAGTTCCTCGAACAGGTCCATCTCGGCGTCGTTCCAGCCGGCGCCATGCCGATCGAAGAAGCCGCCGATCAGCAGGTCTGCTTCCTTCACGCCGCGATGCCAGGCGCGGAAGCGCAGGCGCTTGAGACGGGTTTCGCGGTCCATTCGGTCCTCAACGGGAAATGGCCGGCAGCGCGAAAAATGCGTGTCGGCGAAAATGGTGGATACGATTTCCCAGATAGGTTGCCGCGCCGGCGAACGCCAGCCGCAACTTAATCGGCCGTTTCCGCCCGCCCGGCCGGCGATCTTGCTATGATGGGCAGATACTCTGCGTAAAGGCCGTCCAAAAATGCGTTTCGTGATGCTCAAGTCGATCAACGGCGACCCCATGCTGGTCAACATTGCCGCGGTGCGGACGGTCGCCACGATCAACATGGCCGGTGCCGATGTCGGCGTGCTTTCGTTCGACGGCGCGCACGAAGTGGTGGTCGGCTCGACCGTGATCGAAGTGCATGCCGCGATCGAGGCGGCCGGCCAGGCGATCGCGCCCGTGCGCAGCATCGCCTGATCCCGCACCCCCTAGCGGCGCGCCATCGCAAGGATTAGGTCGGGCGCCATGCGCCCCGAGATCCTCAATCCGCTCTTCGCCGAAGTCACGGCGCTCAAGGGGATCGGCGCGGCCCTGGCCAGGCCGCTCGAGCGGCTGGGGCTGGCGCGCGTCGTCGACGTCGCCTTCCATCTCCCCACCGGCTTCATCGACCGCATTCCGCGCGACGCGCTGATGGCGTCCGACGCCGGAAGGATCATCGCGATCGAGCTGACCCCGGTGCAATATCGCTTCGGCGGCAGCGCCCGCTCCCCCGCGCGGGTGCAGGCGGTGGACGCGCACGGCAACCATGCCAGCCTCGTCTTTTTCGGCGGCAATTCGGGCTGGGCGAAGAAGCTGCTCCCGCTGAACGAGAAGCGCTGGGTCTCGGGCCGGCTCGACCAATATGGCCAGGAGCTGCAGATCGTGCATCCCGAGGTCGCGCTGCCCGAAGAGGCGGAAGGCGGCGGGCGCGAGGCGATCTATCCCTGTTCCGAGGGCATCACGTCCAAGCGGATCGCGGCGCTGGCCGCCCAGGCGATCGCGCGCGCGCCCGATCTGCCCGAATGGATCGAGCCGAGCCTGAAGGACCGCCACCAATGGCCGGGCTGGAAGGAGGCGCTGGCCCGCATCCATGCCGACCCCGCCGACGCCAAGGCGCGCGAGCGGCTCGCCTATGACGAAGTGTTCGCCAACCAGCTCGCGCTGATGCTGGTGCGCGGCGAGGCCCGCGCCAAGCGCGGCCGGCCGCTGACCGGCGACGGGCGGCTGCGCGACCGGCTCCGGCTGCCCTATGTCCCCACCGGCGCCCAGTCGCGCACGATCCGCGAGATCGAGGGCGACATGGCGCAGAGCCAGCCGATGCTGCGCCTGCTCCAGGGCGATGTCGGCGCGGGCAAGACGCTGGTGGCGACGATGGCGCTGCTGATCGCCGCCGAGGCCGGGGCGCAAGGTGCGATGCTGGCTCCCACCGAGATCCTCGCCCGCCAGCATTACGACAATCTCTCGCGCCTGCTCGCCGGGCTCGACATCCGCGTCGCGATCCTCACCGGGCGCGACAAGGGCAAGGTGCGCGAGGCCGTTCTGATGGGGCTCGCCGCCGGCGAGATCGACATATTGGTGGGCACCCATGCGATCTTCCAGCAGGGCGTGACCTATCGCGACCTGGGGCTGGTGGTGGTGGACGAGCAGCACCGCTTCGGCGTGGCCGAGCGGCTGATGCTCCAGGCCAAGGCGCAGGTGCCGCCGCACCTGCTGGTGATGACCGCCACGCCGATCCCGCGCACGCTCCAGCTGGCCAGCCATGGCGAGATGGACGTGAGCCGGCTGGACGAGATGCCGCCCGGCCGCCAGCCGATCCAGACGACAGTGATCGCCGAGGACAAGCTCGACGCGGTGATCGCCGGGCTGGGCCGGTATCTCGATGCGGGCAAGCAGGCCTATTGGGTGTGCCCGCTGGTGGAGGAGAGCGAGAAGACCGACCTTGCCGCCGCCGAGCATCGCGCCGCCACGCTCACCGCGCGGTTCGGCGACAAGGTCGGGCTGGTCCATGGCCGGATGAAGGGGCCGGAGAAGGACGCGGTGATGGCGCGCTTCGCCGCGGGCGAGCTGGGCGTGCTGGTGGCGACGACGGTGATCGAAGTGGGGGTGGACGTGCCCAACGCCACGCTGATCGTGATCGAGGCGGCGGACCGGTTCGGCCTCGCCCAGCTCCACCAGCTGCGCGGGCGCGTGGGCCGGGGCGGGGGGCAGTCCCACTGCATCCTGCTGCGCGGGGAGAAGCTCAGCGAGACGTCGCGGGCGCGGCTGGCGCTGATGCGCGACACCACCGACGGCTTCCTGATCGCCGAGCGCGACCTGGAGCTGCGCGGCGCGGGCGAGATCCTCGGCACCCGCCAATCGGGCGAGCAGAGCTTCCGCCTGGCGACGCCGGAGAGCCTGGCGACGCTGATCGCGGCGGCGAATGCCGATGCGCGGCTGCTGGAGGACCAGGACCGCGCGCTGCACACCGCGCGGGGCGAGGCGGCGCGGATCGCGCTCTACCTGTTCGAGCGCGACGCGGCGGTGAGCCTGTTGCGGGCGGGATAGGGGGCGATAGGCCCCGCCGTCTTCCCGTTTTTCCCGTCATGCCCGCAATCCTTCGGCGCCACCCCCTATCCTCGGCGTCTATCCCCTTGAGGAAGGAGTGCCCCAATAGCCGTCATCCCCGCGGAGGCGGGGATCCAGGGTAGCGCGGGACAAGGATGCTGCCAGGCGAGCGCTCCCCGGAGCGCGCGGGACTCGACTGCGCGCAACTCGCCCCTGGCCCTGGATCCCCGCCTGCGCGGGGATGACGAAGGGAGTCGCTGGGATTGCGAATAAAATCAAAGCCTTGATCGGGCTATTATCCTGGATTGGGGCCTCGCTATTCCTCCTTCGCCGCTCCGGCCTTGCGCCGGAGTCCCGCTGTCTTGCCGAGGGCAGAAGAAGCGGGATCCCGGCGCAAGGCCGGGATGACGGTGGGAAACGGATACTCGTTTGGGTTCCCAACCTGCGCGCGCGACTCAATCAACAAAGCCCGTCCTCCCCGCGCGGGCGGGGGTGACGGGAGTAGTTTCAATGGCTTGTCCGAGCTTGTGCCGAACCGTCGGTGCGCGGGTTCGCCGCCGCCGACGGATCGGCGGCGGCGGTCCGGTGCCGCTCAGTCCGCGCGGCGTGGATTTGCCTTGATCGCGCGCGCGGGCAGCGGGATCCCGTCCGCATCGAAGACATTGGGGCTGAACGTCTTCTCCGGGCCGCTCGGGCAGTTCAGCGGGCCCGCCGTGCCCGGCGTGCCATCCTTGTTGTAGCACGCCACCGAGCCCGGCAGCGATCCGTTCACCCAGGTGCCGGAGCAGGTGCGCGTGCACCCGTTGGAGAAAGTATGGACCTGTTCCGCCGAAGCCGGCGCCGCCCAAGCAGACATCGCGAACAATGCCGTCCCTGCAATATATGCCTTCATTTCAGCTTCCCTCCTTTAGTGGGAGGCAAAGCTTCTCACCAATAGATCTTATGCAGGCTGAACGATCTGTTGTGTAACGGAAAGAAGATATGCGTAATTTGCAAGAAAAGGCGCCACTTGTCTTGGGTGTCGAGGCGGCGTTGCGCCGCATCTCGATGCCAGGGAGGCACTGCATCCGGAGAATGGACGATGGCGCCTTCCACCGTCATCCCCGCGCAGACGGGGATCCAGGGTAGCGTGGAACAATCCAGGCAATCGCGCCGGGTATCGGGGGGGCAATCCGGGCCTCGTCGCCCTTGCTCCTGCCTGCGGGGCGGCAGCGGGTAGAATGGCGGGACGGGAACATGCGTATCCCAACCTGGCTGGATAGTAATCCATCCCGTTGTTTTCACGTAGAGTTGTAACGAGCTCGAGGGCTGGTGACTTTAGTGATCGATGGTGCGCGGACCTCGTGTCATGACCCGGAAATATTACTAATGAAAACTATATTCGAATCGTGCGGTCTGCGGTGCATTCCGTCGGTCGGCGAAATCCACGTTCTGAGCATGGAGGTGTTGTGTCCTTCCTGGCGAAAATCCTTTTGATTTTTTCTGCCTGTTTTCTGACGACGGCAGGCGCTTCAACCCAGTCTTTGCCCAAATATTACAAGGTCTCGCTGCAGATCGAGCGCGGCGGCAAGATCATCGGGAAGCCCAACCTCATCATGACGCCCGGCGCTTCGGCGATCATGACGGCAACCAACGGCGAATATTCGCTGCGAACGTCGACCGGAACCGATGGCGGGATCAAGACCTCGTCGATCAATGTCGCCACGGAGCTTTACTTCTCCAGCAACGGCCGGTGGGAGCTTGTCGCCGTGCCCAATATCTTCGCCACGATCGGGCGAAGCGTCGATATGCATTACAATCTCCCGAAGTACGGCAATGTCGTTTTGACGTACAATGTGGAGGTCGTGGATACTCTGGCCACGAACGTCACCTCATGGGGAAAGAATGCCTGCTCGGAAAAGCGCGTTTCCGAATGGAAGGCGGCCATGAAGAAGCCGGTCTCCTTCCTGTCCGCCAGGAAGAAAAATCAGGTAATCAATATATGTTGCAGCCCGTGCTCGACGATACGCTGCTGTTCCGCCGGCCCCATATGCTGCAGCGATGAGGCCAGGTGCCCGGGCCAGCGCTGCTGCAGCGATCCGCCGGTCTGATGATCCCGATGGCCTGCCGGGATCGATCCGGGCAGGCCATCGCGCGAAACGCCTGCCGGGCTCGCGCGGCCGTTCGGCCTTCAGCGTCTTTGGAAGCCGCCGACGGAGCGATCGGGCAAGGCGGAATTCCCACGGCCACGGCATCAACGGATGCCCAGGCCCCGCATCCATGCTATGGTCGCTGCCGGGCGCAGGAAGAGAGGCCTCTATGCAAAGGTCATGGTGGTTGGCGGCGGTGCTGCTGGTGGTCGCGATCGGCCTGGTGGGCGGCGTTTACGAAGGGGCCCTGGCGGCGATGCGCCTGGACATGCCCCATTGGGTGATCCTCCTGCTGGCCGTCGCCGTGCCGGTGGTGCTCGGCAGGGCCGCGGATCGCGTCTGGCGCCAGTTGAAATAGCGGGCGGCCCCCTCCGTCCCGGGGCCTATTTCGCCTTCACCATGGTCGAGATCAGCTCGTAATAGCTGGCGAGATCGATCGCGCGCTCGAACTGGCAGCCGATCCGGCCGCCCAGCGCCCAGCGCACATCGGCCACCACGGTGCCGGCATGCGGCAGCACCACGCGGATGCGCGCGCCCGTCTCGAACGGATCGTCGCACCGCGCCATCAGGCCGTGCGGCGAGATGTTGACGATGATGAAGTTCAGCTGCTTCGCGTCGGGGCCGAAGGCACGCGCGCGGTAATAGACGTCCTCGCGCCCCTCCCGCCGGATCTCCGAATAAGCCAGGTTCGATCCAAAATTCACGCACGGCCTCACGAAACGCTTGAGGTACGTCTGCGATTGATACCGTTACCGCGTGAATCCCGTTGCAACGAAGAGGCTTAACAGCGACTTATCAGGGCCGTCGGCGGAATGTCACGCGGGCACGAGCATCCCGTGCTTCTTCCGGCCGAAGCTGAGCTTGACCGGCGCGGCCACCGCGATCTCGAGCGCGGGATCGCTCACCACCTGATCGTCGACGCGGATCGCGCCCTCGGCGACCTTGCGGCGGGCTTCCCCCTTGGAGGGGCAGAGGCCGAGCGCGATCAGCCCGTCGACCACGGCGATGCTGCCGCCCGCCACCGCATGGGTGGGCAGCGCGCCGCCGGCGGAGCCTTCCTCGAACACCTTGCGGGCCGTCTCGGCGGCTTCCTCGGCGGCGGCGCGGCCGCGGCACATGGCGGTCGCCTCGTTGGCGAGGATCTTCTTGGCCTCGTTGATCCCGGCGCCTTCCAGCGCCTCCAGCCGGGCGATCTCGTCCAGCGGCAGGTCGGTGAACAGGCGGAGGAAGCGGCCGACGTCGCGGTCGTCGGTGTTGCGCCAGAACTGCCAGTAATCGAATGCCGAGAGCTGGTCCTCGTTCAGCCACACCGCGCCCGACATGGTCTTGCCCATCTTGCCGCCATCGGCGGTGGTGATCAGCGGCGTGGTGACGCCGTACACCTCGGTGCCGTCGACCCGGCGCGCCAGCTCGATGCCGTTGACGATATTGCCCCACTGGTCCGATCCGCCCATCTGCAGGCGGCAGGCGGCGCGGCGCGACAGCTCCAGAAAGTCATAGCCCTGGAGGATCATGTAGTTGAACTCGAGGAACGAGAGCGACTGCTCGCGGTCGAGGCGCAGCTTCACCGAATCGAAGCTCAGCATCCGGTTGACCGAGAAATGCCGGCCGATGTCGCGCAGGAACGGGATATATTCGAGCTTGTCGAGCCAGTCGGCATTGTCGACCATCACCGCGTCGGTGGGGCCGTCCCCGAAGGTGAGGAACTTCTCGAACACGGTCTTGATCGAGGCGATGTTGGCGCGGATCACCTCGTCGGTCATCAGCTTGCGGGCCTCGTCCTTGAACGAGGGGTCGCCGATCTTGCCGGTGCCGCCGCCCATGAGGACGATCGGCTTGTGGCCGGCCTGCTGGAGCCGGCGCAGCAGCATGATCTGGACGAGGCTGCCGACGTGCAGCGACGGCGCCGTGGGATCGAAGCCGATATAGCCGGGGACGATCTGCTTCGTGGCGAGATCGTCGAGCGCCTCCGGGTCGGTGACCTGGTGGACGTAACCACGCGTGGAGAGCAGGCGGAGCAGATCGGACTTGAATTCGGTCATGATGCGGGCCGCATAGCCGAGGCGCGCGGGCGCGTCATCCCCGGCGCGAACATGGATCGGGCATGTTCGATGTGCGGAATTCCGCATGGCTGCGGGAAGGCGTGTCACCATTTCCGCATGTTTTGAGCCTCCCGCTGGATGGGGGATATGGATAAGTATCTGTGAAAATGTGAATTATTTCGGATTCATTGCCAGGCGGCACGTTTGGGCGCGTGGCTGTACAATGGCCGGACATCAACATCGTCCGACACGAAACCGGCCGAGTATCCGAGAGAGGATTCGATTCCGTGCCCATAGCGCTGCGCGCCCTAGCCGGCGGCACCGTTCCGCTTGCCATGCTGCTGACCGGCGGCGCGGCGGCGCAGACCGTCCGCGAGGTCCCGGCCCCGGTGCCGCGGGAAAAGGCGGACGGCGCCGGCTATCCGGCGGCGGCGGCCGGCGATGGCGCGGTCACGGGCGGCTACAGCCTGTCGCGCTGGGCCGAGGACTGGCGGGCGATGCGCGATCCGGCGCGGCGCGACGATCCGCTCGACCGGCTCAAATTCCTGCCGCTCGACAAGGATGGCGACATCTATCTGACGCTGTCGGGCGAGGCGCGGCTGCGCGTCAACCTGACGAGCAATCCCGGCCTGCGCGAGGCGCCGCACCAGCGGCAGGACATCAACCGGCTGGTCGCCGGGGCCGATCTCCATCTCGGGCCGCATCTGCGCCTGTACGGCGAAGTCGCGCATGGCGGCATTTCGGGGCGGGAGCTGGGGGTGCCGGCGGCCTCGCTGCGCAACGACCTCGTCTTCCAGCAATATTTCGCCGAGGCGACCGCCGAGCTGGGCGGGGTGGCGATCGGCGCGCGCTATGGGCGGCAGGAATTCACCGACGGGCCCAACCTGCTGGTCTCGCAGCGCGACAACAACACGATCCGCTATACGCTGAACGGCATCCGGGCCTGGGCGCGGAGCAGCTGGCTGCGGGTCGACCTGTTCGATCTGCGGCCCACCGCCTATGGCGATCTCGGCCCCGACGACGACGTCAACGATCCGGCGCGCCGCTTCTCGGGCGTGACGTTCGGCGTGGCGCTGCCCAAGGCCTGGCTGGGGGGCTCGAAGCTCTATTTCGATCCCTTTCTCTGGCGCCGGCGCAACGATGTCGGCGCCTGGGGCGGCCGGGTGGGGCCGGCGCGGCGCTATTATGCGGGCGCGCGGCTGTGGGGCGATGTCGGGCGGGTGGCGATCGACTGGTCGGTCAACCATCAATGGGGCCGCTATATCGGCCAGGACATCGATGCGTGGCAGGCATTCTTCGCCCAGAGCTATCGCCTCGGCAGATCCGCCACGGCGCCGCGCATCGGCTTCCATGCCGATTATGCCAGCGGCGGCGGCGGCTATGGCGACGGCAAGCTGCGCAACGCCTATGCGCCGTTCGGCAACAACATCTACTACAGCTACCAGCTGTTCCTGACCCCCTCGAACCTGGTCACGGTGGCGCCGACACTGGCCTTTTCGCCGGTGAAGGGAGTGCGGCTGACGGCGGAATATGAGCTGGCCTGGCGCGACGATGCGCGCGACGCGGTGTACCGCGCCAATGGCCAGCCCTTTGCCGGCACCCAGAAGGTCGCGGATCGCAAGATCGCCGATGTCAGCCGGGCACAGCTGGTCTGGACGATCTCGCCGCGCCTCTCCGTCACCGGCCGGTACGAGCATCTGGCGGCGGGCCCGTCGCTCACCAAGGCGGGGTATCGCAGCTCCGATTTCCTGTCCGGCTGGGTCAGCTTCCGCTTCTGAGGCTGCTTCGCCGATGCGGCGAACTGGGCTAGGGCAGGGCGCATGGCGCTGCACATCCCGCTGGTCCCGCATCCCTCCCATCCGCCGCACATGGTGGAGCGCGTCGAGGTTTCCGCCGATATCCGGCACGGCCCGAGCGTGCTTGCCTATCGCGTGACGGGAGGGATGCCGAAGCTGCCGGCGCCCGCCCCGCCGGAGCGGACCGACGGGCTGTGGCGGCACACCTGCTTCGAGCTGTTCGTGCGGCCGGCGGGCGGCGAGGGCTATTTCGAGTATAATTTCTCGCCCTCCACCCAGTGGGCGGCCTATCGATTCGACGGGTATCGCGAGGGCATGCGCGACCAGCCGCTCGCCGCGCCGCTGATCGAGCCGCTGGCGGACGGCATCCGCGTGCGGGTCGACCTGGGCGGACTGCCGGCGGGCGTCTGGCAGGTCGCCGTCACCGCGGTGATCGAGGAGGCGGACGGCGCCAAATCCTATTGGTCCGTCGCGCACGCCCCGGGGGCGCCCGATTTCCATGCGCCCGGCGGCTTCGCGATCGAGGTGCCGGCGGGATGATCCGCCGGTTGCGCGCGACGATCCGGCTTGCGTCGCCGCCGAACTCCCGGCACCTGCTGCGCCATGAAATTCGGCATCGACCGGCTGCTCGCCGACCCTGAGCTTCGTCGCCCCCTCCAGGGCAAGCGCGTGGCGCTGCTCGCGCATCCCGCCTCGGTGACCGCGGACCTGACCCATTCGCTGGACGCGCTGGTCGCCGCCGGGCTCGACGTCTCGGCGGTGTTCGGCCCGCAGCACGGCGTGCGCGGCGACCTGCAGGACAATATGATGGAGTCGCCCGACTTCACCGATCCCACCTATGGCATGCCGGTGTTCAGCCTCTATGGCGAGGTCCGGCGGCCGACCGGCCAGTCGATGGGCACGTTCGACGTGCTGCTGGTCGACCTGCAGGACGTCGGCTGCCGTATCTACACCTTCGTGACGACACTGCTCTATGTGCTCGAGGCGGCGGCGGCGCATGGCAAGAGCGTGTGGGTGCTCGACCGGCCCAACCCCGCCGGCCGGCCGGTGGAGGGCACGACGCTGCTGCCCGGCTGGGAGAGCTTCGTCGGCGCCGGGCCGATGCCGATGCGCCACGGCATGACGCTGGGCGAGATGGGGCACTGGTTCATCGCGCAGTTCAAGCTGGACCTCGACTATCGCGTGATCGCGATGGAGGGCTGGCAGCCCGATGCCGCGCCCGGCTTCGGCTGGCCGCCCGAGCGGCCCTGGATCAACCCGAGCCCCAATGCCGCCAACGTCAACATGGCCCGCGCCTATGCCGGCACGGTGATGCTGGAGGGAACGCTGCTTTCCGAAGGGCGCGGCACCACGCGCCCGCTCGAGCTGTTCGGCGCGCCCGATATCGATGCGAAGGCGGTGATCGCGGAGATGCGCGCGCTGGCCCCCGCCTGGCTCGCCGGCTGCACGCTGCGCGACCTGTGGTTCCAGCCGACGTTCCACAAGCATGTCGGCCAGCTCTGCTCGGGCGTGTTCATCCATGCCGAGGGGCCGGGCTATGATCACGCCGCGTTCCGCCCGTGGCGGCTCCAGGCGCTGGGCTTCAAGGCGATCCGCCGGCTTTACGGCGATTACCCGCTGTGGCGCGACTTCCCCTATGAATATGTCTTCGACAAGCTGGCGATCGACGTGATCAACGGCGGCCCGGACCTGCGCGAATGGGTCGACGATGCGGGCGCGGAGCCTGGCGACCTCGACGCGCGGACCGCGCCGGACGAGGCGGCCTGGGAAGCGGCGCGGGCACCGCATCTGATTTACTGACTCCACTCCCCTCCCTGGAAGGGAGGGGTTGGGGGTGGGTGTTTGACCGCGATACGGTGAAGCATGCGTGGCATCGGCAGTATCGCCAAGCCTCCACCCACCCCTAACCCCTCCCTTGCAGGGAGGGGAAGCAGCGGGATTTGATTGTCGTGCATGAACCCCTTAACCACCCCAGGATGCTCGCGGGGCTCATATTCGCAGTCGAGGAGGCCGAAGGCCGGCCGGGGACGCTGATGGCGACACTGCCCTTTGGCGGGATGACCCTGCTCGAATATCAGGCGCGGCTGCTGTTCGGCGCCGGGGCCGAGCAGGTGCTCGTCGCGGTGGGCAAGATGACGCCGGCCCTGCTCACCGCGGTCAACCGCGCCGCCAAGCGCCATCCCCGGATCGAGATCGTCCGCTCGGCCGAGGAAGCCGCCGAGAAGATCGCGCCCGGCGCGCAGGTGCTGGTGATGGCCGATGGGCTGGTCACCACCGATCCGGTGATGGACAAGATGGCGACGGCGAGCGGCGAGGCGCTGCTCGTCACCGACGATCCGGCGTCGCCCGCCGCGATCGAGCGGCTCGACATGCGCGACAGCTGGGCCGGCGTCGCCCGGATCACCGTGGAGCAGCTCGCCCAGATCGCGCAGATGCCCGAGGATTACGACTTCCAGTCGGCGCTGCTGCGCGTCGCCGCCCAGTCGGGCGCCGAGCATGTGCCGCTCACCGCGGGCTGGCTCAAGAGCGGCCATGCGGTGGAGCGCAGCGTCGAGGGGCTGGCGGCGCGCAACACCGGCGTGCTCGCCGCGCTCACCGAGCGCCGCACCGACTGGGCGGACCGCTGGATATTCACTCGCGCCGCGCGGATCGCGCTGCCCGAGCTGGTCGGCCGCAACGTGCCCGGCTGGACGGTGAGCGTCGCCGGCGGCGCGATCGCCGCGCTGGCGCTCGTCCTTACCGCGATGCGCTGGCCGGGGGCGGGCACCGTCACCGCGCTGGCCGGCACCGCGACGCTGGCCACCGGCGCGGCGATGGCGGTGCTGCGTGGCGAGGACAAGCGGGCGCGCCTGCTCGAATGGGCGATCTTCGCGCTGTTCGCCCTGGTCGCGCTGCTCATCGGCTGGGGAGAGTTCGCCGCCACGGCCAACACCACGCCGCCCGTACTCGCCCTGGTGGCCATGGCCGCCCAGTTGCTCGTCGAGCGGGCGCCTTCCCGGCCGAAGCGCTGGTGGGCCAGCCCGTCGGCGCATCTGCTCATCCTGACCCCGTTCGCGCTGGCCGGATTCGCCACGATCGGCCTTGCTGCGGCTGCGATATATTCCTTCGCGACGCTCGCCGCGGCGGTTGAGGGCGCACGCGAAAAAGCTTAGTCTCGTCTTAAGGACATTTCCGCTAGCTTGAGGTCGATGTCGGATAATCCCGTCGGCATGCGCGATGGCTCGGCCGTTGGCGCTCGGGAGCTGCTCGCACGCGCGGCGGCTGCGGAGCTGCGCGCCTATAAGGGGCTGATGATCGCGGTCGAAGATTTCTTCCTGCCCGAGGAGGCACGGCTCGACGAGCATAGCCGCGCAGGCCTGGCCGCGCTGCTCCGCGGGCTCGTGGAGACGGTGGAGGGCGAGATTCGCGAGCATGCGGTGCGCCTGCTCACCGGACGCGGCGAGGCCGAGCTGGTCGGCGCGCTGATCGAGCCGGGCACCGCCGTGCTCGCCCGGCTATGGTCCTCGGGCCTGCTGCGCGACGGCGAGCTGATGGCCGAGCTGATCGCCCGGGTGCGCCAGGAGATGCTGGGCACGGCGCTGCCGATGAGCGCGCCGGACGATCCCGAGCGGCCCAGCCTGATCAACCGATTCGTCCAGCATCCCGATCGGGTGGTCGCCGCCAGTGCCATGGCGGTACTGATCGCCGAAAGTCGCCGCAGGACGAGTCCCGAAGTGGGACAATTCCAGACCGAGCTGCCCGCCGAGCTGCATCACAAGCTGGTGTGGTGGACGGCCGCCGCGCTCCGCGAAGGGGTGGAGGGCATCAACGAGGCGCTCGACCGGGCGCTTTGCGAAGCGGCCCAGCGCAGCCTTGCCGCGTATGACGAGGGCGATCGGCTCGAGGCCGCCGCGATGCGCTTCGCCGCGGCGATCGACGCCCAGCCGGGCGAGCTTTCGGGCATGCTCGTCGAATCGCTGGGGGACCGGCGGGTGGTGCTGTTCATCGCGCTGCTCGCCCATGCGATGGGCGTGCCCTATGCGCTTGCCCGCGATCTCGTGCTCGATCCCGCCGCCGAACGGCTGTGGCTGGCGCTGCGCGCGCTCGAGATCGGCCGGGAGGGCGTCGCCCAGATCGGCTATGCGCTGAGCGAGGCGGATCCGCGGCGCGACCTGGAGAAATTCGCCGACACGCTCGATTCCATCGCCGCGATCGCACCGGGCGAGGCGCGCAACGCGCTGGCGCCGCTTCGCCTCGATCCCGATTATCGCGCGGCCCGGATCGCCTTGCAGCGGGGAGGGGCGAAATGAACGTGATCGATCCCACGCTGCCGCTGTCGATCGCCCGGCTGGACGCCGAGGGGCGGCTGATCGATGCCGAGGCGCGGCTGTTCGAGCTCAACATGCGCGCCGGCGGCATGATCGGCGCGCCGCTCGCGGTGCCCCAGATCGCCACCCTGGCGCGGCTCTCGCAGCGGCTGGGCATCGCCATCTCGCGCAACGTCATCGCGGCGGACGGCGAGGACGATCTGGAATTGTGGGTGCGGGCCGAGCCCGAGCAGGGCGGCGTGCGCCTCGAGGTCAGCGGCTGGCGGCTGCGGCCGGGCTGGCGCGCGCCGGCGGGCGAGCCCGAGCGCGACGGCGATTTCTTCCGCTCGGCGGCCGACTGGCTGTGGGAGACGGACGCGTCGCTGCGCATCACCTTCCTCTCGATCGAGGCGGGCGCGCGCTACGGGTTCGACAGCTCGATGATGCTGGGCCAGCCGCTCACCCGGCTGTTCCGGCTCGAACAGGACGAGGCCGGCGAATTGCCGATCCTTTCGGCGGTGGCGGCCCAGGGCCGGTTCGACGGGCAGAAGGCCGAGCTGCGCGGCACCGGCCGGATGGTGCGCCTGGCGGCCACGCCGCGCGCCGATCCGGGCGGCCGCTTCGCCGGCTTTGTCGGGGCGGCGCACATGCTCGACCAGGCGATGCCGGCCGCGCCCAAGGTGGATGCGCCGGTGCCTGCCGCCGCGGTGCCCTTTGGCGGCTTCCCCGATTCGTTCAGCCAGCGGCTCGACCGGGCGCTGCGCGGGCCGCTCGGCAAGATCATTGCCAATGCCGATTCGATCAGCGCGCAGACCGAGGGGCCGCTCAAGCCCGATTATGCCGAATATGCGAGCGACATCGCCAATGCCGGGCGGCACCTGCTCGGGCTGGTCGACGATCTGGTCGACCTGCAGGCGATCGAGCGCGACGATTTCGGCACGGCGGACGAGGAGATCGACCTGGCCGATGTCGCGCGCCGCGCCGCCGGGCTGCTGGCGGTGCGTGCCGCCCAGGCCGAGGTGCGGATCGACCGGCCGTCGATGGACGAGAGCATTCCGGTGCGGGGCGAGTTTCGCCGCGCGCTGCAGGTGCTGGTCAACCTGATCGGCAACGCGGTGCGCTATTCGCCGCAGGGCGGGATGGTGTGGATCCGGCTGGAGCGCGACGAGGCGCGCGGCCATGTGATCGTTGCCGATCAGGGCAAGGGCATCGCCCATGCCGATCAGGAGAAGATCTTCGAGAAGTTCGGCCGCGTCGACCCGAGCGAGCCGGGCGGATCGGGGCTGGGCCTCTACATCGCCCGCCGGCTTGCCCGGGCGATGGGCGGCGACCTGGTGGTGGACAGCGCGCCGGGGCAGGGCGCCCGCTTCGTGTTCAGCATGCCGATCCGGCAATAGGGCGCCCGCCGGAACCCGGCGGACGCCCCAGCGGCCTCCTCAGGCCCGCTCAGCGGCGATAGCAGACCGTCACGCGGCGATGATGGCGCCATTCGGTGCGGCAATAGCGATTGCCGCGATGATAGCGGCCGCGATCCCAGCCGCGATGGCGGCCGCGATCCCAATGGCGGCGGTCGCGGTTCCAGTGGCGGCGATCACGATCCCGATAGCGCCAGTCCTGCGCCGCGGGCGCGGCGGCCGCCAGCGCGATCACGCTGGTGGTGGGCACCGGTGCGGCAGCAGCCGGCGTGGCGGCGCTGGCGACGCCGACGGTGGCGAGCGCGGCCGCGGCAATCAGCTTGGCAAGGTACATTTCGGTTCTCCATTCCTCTCTTCCCGCATGGGCAGAACGATAGAGAAGCGATTGAGTCGCGTTGCTGAACCCGTTGGTATGCTGCGGTTAAGGTTGGCGCTCCTCGCGCTCGGCCCGGCGGGCGGCCTTGCGTTCGGCGCTGGTGGGGACGAGACGGACGCCGCCGACCAGGATCGCGCTCAGCACGGCGATGATGCCGCCGCGGATCGCCCAGGTCCGGCTGCCGATCATCGGGCTGTCGGCGGGCAGATGGAGAATGCCGAGGCCCTGGAGCAGGAACACCAGGCCGGCGATGATGCCGAGCATGCCGGCAAGGATCAGGATGGTCTGGCGCATTCCGGCGGCTCCCTGGTGATGGTCAGGAGCGCCTTACCCGAAATCGCCGCCCCCGCGAAGGCAGGGACGGCGAAATCGGGCCGATAATCGGGAAGGTGCCTCAGCGCTGGCCGACGGGCACGTAGTCGCGCTGCACGGGGCCGGTGTAGAGCTGGCGCGGACGGCCGATCTTCTGCTCGGGGTCCGAGATCATCTCGTTCCACTGCGCCACCCAGCCCACGGTGCGGGCCAGCGCGAACAGCGCGGTGAACATGGTGGTCGGGAAGCCGATCGCCGAGAGGATCACGCCCGAATAGAAGTCGACGTTCGGGAAGAGCTTCTTCTCGATGAAATAGGGGTCGTTGAGCGCCATTTCCTCGAGCTGCAGCGCCACTTCGAACACCGGGTCGTTGACCTTGAGCGCGTCGAACACCTCGCGCACCGTCTTCTGCATCACGGTCGCGCGCGGATCATAGTTCTTGTAGACACGGTGGCCGAAGCCCATCAGGCGGAACGGATCGTTCTTGTCCTTGGCGCGGGCGATATATTCGGGGATGCGCTCCGGACGGCCGATCTCGCGCAGCATGTTGAGCGCCGCCTCGTTGGCGCCGCCATGCGCCGGGCCCCACAGGCAGGCGATGCCCGCCGCGATGCAGGCAAAGGGATTGGCGCCCGACGAGCCGGCGAGGCGCACGGTCGAGGTCGAGGCGTTCTGCTCGTGATCGGCGTGGAGGATGAAGATGCGGTCCAGCGCCTTCTCGACGACCGGGTTCACTTCATAGGGCTCGGCCGGCACGCCGAAGGTCATGCGCAGGAAGTTGCCGGTGTAGCTCAGGTCGTTCTGCGGATAGAGGAACGGCTGGCCGACGCTGTACTTATAGGCCATCGCCGCGATCGTCGGCATCTTGGCGATCAGGCGGTGCGACGCGATCATGCGCTGCTGCGGATCGGTGATGTCGGTCGAATCGTGATAGAAGGCCGAAAGCGCGCCGACCACGCCGCACATCACCGCCATCGGGTGCGCGTCGCGGCGGAAACCGCGATAGAAGGTCGCCAGCTGCTCGTGCAGCATGGTGTGGCGCGTGATCGTGTGGCTGAACTTGTCGAGCTCGTCCTGCGAGGGAAGCTCGCCGTTCAGCAGGAGGTAGCTGACCTCCATGAAGCTCGACTGCTCGGCGAGCTGGCCGATCGGATAGCCGCGGTGGAGCAGCACGCCCTCGTCGCCATCGATATAGGTCAGGCCCGATTCGCACGACGCCGTCGAGGTGAAGCCGGGGTCGTAGGTGAACATGCCGGTCTGGCCATAGAGCTTGCGGATGTCGATGACGTCCGGTCCGACGCTGCCCGACAGGACCGGATACTCGACATCCTTCCCCGGAACCTGCAGCTTCGCGGTATCGCTCATAAACGTCGTCCTATCTTTGGGCCGGACCTGGAATCAGGCCGGCACGGTCATCTGATCAGCGATACGGGCCAGGCTTTCCTCGCGCCCCAGCAGAGCCAGGACGTCGAAGATGCCCGGGGACGTCCGGCGCCCGGTGAGCGCCGCGCGCAAAGGCTGCGCGGCCGCACCGAGCTTGACACCCGCATCTTCCGCAACGGTGCGTACCGCCGCTTCGAGCGCTTCCGTATCCCAGCTTTCCACGCCGTCAAGCGCGGCGTGGAGCTGGGCCAGCAGCGCCCGCGCGTCGCCCTCTAGCAGAGCCTGGGCACCGTCGTCCAATTCCAGTGGGCGAGTGCGAAACAGGAAGGCCGCCCCGTCTGCCAATTCGAGGAGATTCGCGGCGCGGGGCTTCAGCGCGGCCATGCTGCGGCGCAGAAGATCCCGCTGCGATTCCGAAAGTTCGAAACCGATTCGCGCGGCCACCAGATCGGCGAGGCGATCATCGTCCGCGGCGCGGATGTAATGGCCGTTGAGATTCTCCAGCTTCTTGAGGTCGAAGCGGGAAGGCGACTTGCCGACGCCGGACAGCTCGAACCATTGGATCGCCTGCTCGCGGCTGATGATCTCGTCGTCGCCATGCCCCCAGCCGAGGCGGAGCAGATAATTGCCCAGCGCCTCGGGCAGGATGCCGAGCTGGTCGCGATATTCGTCGACCGCCACGGCGTTCTTGCGCTTCGACATCTTGGTGCCGTCGGGATTGAAGATCAGCGGGATGTGCGCGTATTCGGGCTCTTCCCACGCCATCGCGCGATAGATCGGCAGCTGGCGGAAGGCGTTGTTCAGGTGGTCGTCGCCGCGGATCACGTGCGTCACGCCCATGTCGTGATCGTCGACCACCACCGCGAGCATATAGGTCGGCGTGCCGTCCGAGCGGAGCAGGACGAGATCGTCCAGCTCGCTGTTGTTGACCGTGACCGGCCCCTGGACATGATCCTCGATCGTCACCGCGCCTTCCCGCGGCGCCTTCAGGCGGATGACATAGGGCGCGTTGCCGCCCTCCGCGGGGTCGCGGTCGCGCCAGCGGCCGTCATAGCGCAGCGGCTGCTTGTTCGCCTTCTGCTCGGCGCGCATCGCCTCCAGCTCCTCGGCCGTGGCGAAGCATTTATAGGCATGGCCGCTCGCGAGCATCGCGCGCGCGACTTCGGCGTGCCGCTCGGCGCGGGCGAACTGATAGACCTCATCGCCATCCCAATCGAGGTTCAGCCAGCGCATCCCGTCGAGGATCGCGGCGATCGCCGGCTCGGTCGAGCGCGCGCGATCGGTATCCTCGATGCGCAGCAGGAACTTGCCGCCATGGTGACGGGCGAACAGCAGGTTGAACAGGGCGGTGCGCGCACCGCCGATGTGGAGGAAACCCGTAGGCGACGGCGCGAACCGCGTGACGACCCGTTTCGCACCCGTATCAGATGTTGCGCCCAACCGCGCTTGCTCCCAGACTAGATTTTCGATGGCCCATTCAGCCGCCATGGGCGCCCCTAGCACGGGGTTTTCCTCCCTTCAAATGGGGGGCGCGGCGCTGTTCCGCCAGACCGGGGAGGCGATCGAGCGCTGGCTCGAGGCGGAACGCGCGCAGCTGCCGCTCTGGCTGCCGGTGGCGCTGGGGGGCGGGATCACCGCCTGGCTCCTGCTTCCCGACCTGACGCGCTGGATCGCCTTCCTGCTCGCGGCGGGCGCGGTGGCGCTGCTCGGCCTGGCACTGCCGGGGCGGCTGGGGCGGGTGCTGCTGCTCGGCGGGCTTGCCCTGGCGGCCGGGTGCGCGCTGATCTGGTGGCGGGCGGAGCGCGTCGCGGCGCCGGTGCTGGCGCGGCCCGCGGTGGTGGAGATCACCGGCCGGGTGGCGGCGGTCGAACCCTTGCCGGCACGGGCGCTGGTGCGGGTGACTTTGCTGCCGGAGCGGCGCGACCTGCCGCCCCGGGTGCGCGTGAACCTGGCGGCGAAGGATGTGCCCCAAGGGGTGGCGCGCGGCGCGGTGGTGCGGCTGCGGGCGCGGCTGATGCCGCCCGCCGGCGCGTCGGTGCCGGGCGGGTATGACTTTGCCCGCGCCGCCTGGTTCAACGGCCTGGGGGCGACGGGCAAGGGCTTTGCCCCGGTGACGGTGGTGACGCCGGCCGAAGCATCGGGTGGAGGCCTGCGCGCCGCGCTCTCGGCGCATATCCAGTCGCGCATCCCCGGCAGCGGCGGCGGCATCGCCTCGGCGCTCGCCACGGGCGACGAAGGCGCGATCGCCGAAGCCGATGTCGAGGCGATGCAGCGCTCGGGCCTGGCGCATCTGCTTTCGGTGAGCGGGCTGCACGTGACGGCGGTGACCGCGGCGGCGATGCTGCTGGTGCTGAAGCTGCTCGCCCTCAGCCCCACGCTGGCGCTGCGCTGGCGGCTGCCGCTGGTCGCGGCCGGCGCGGGGGCGCTGGCGGCGATCGGCTATACCTGGCTCACCGGCGCCGAGGTGCCGACGATCCGCTCCTGTGTTGCCGCGCTGCTGGTGCTGCTGGCGCTCAGCCTGGGGCGCGAGGCGATCACGCTGCGGCTCGTCGCTGCGGGGGCGCTGCTCGTGCTGCTGCTCTGGCCCGAAGTGCTGGCGGGAGCCAGTTTCCAGCTGAGCTTCGCCGCGGTCACCGCGATCGTCGCGCTGCACGAGAGCCCGCGCATGCACCGCTGGTTCGGCAAGCGCGAGGAAGGCCGGGCGGCGGCGCTGCTGCGCGGTGCCGGCGCGCTGCTGCTCACCGGGGTCGTGGTCGAGCTGGCGCTGATGCCGATCGGGCTGTTCCATTTCCATCAGGCCGGGCTCTACGGCGCGCTCGCCAACATCGTCGCCATCCCGCTCACCACCTTCGTGATCATGCCGATCGAGGCGCTGGCGCTGCTGCTTGACCTGGTCGGGCTCGGCGATCCCGCCTGGTGGCTCACCGCGCGGACGCTCGACCTGCTGCTCTGGCTGGCGAGGACCACCGCCGCGGCGCCGGGCGCGGTGGCGGCGCTGCCGGCCATGCCGCGGGGCGCCTTCGCGCTGATGGCGGCGGGCGGCCTGTGGCTCGCGCTGTGGCGCACCGGCGCGCGCTGGGCGGGCATGGCGCCGCTGGCGATCGGCCTGGCCTGGATGCTCGCCACGCCCGCGCCCGACCTGATCGTCACCGGCGACGGGCGGCATCTCGCGATCCGCATGCACGATGGGGGCATGGCCCTGCTGCGCGACCGGGCGGGCGACTATACCCGCGACATGCTGGCCGAGACGGGCGGATCGGATGCCGAGCCGGTCGCGCTCGCCGACCAGCCGGGTGCGCGGTGCAGCCTGGACCTGTGCATGATCGAGCATCGGGCCGGCGGCCGCGTCTGGCGCGTGGCGGCGACACGAAGCGGCTATGCCTTGCCCTGGGCCGAATTCACGGCGCTGTGCCGCAGCGTCGACGTGATGATCAGCGACCGCCGCCTGCCGGCCGCCTGCACTCCGCGCTGGCTCAAGCTCGACCGGCCGGCGCTGGCGAAGACCGGCGGGGTGGCGATCGCCTTTGCCGGCGGGCGCGTGACGATGGTGCGCGGGGCGGGCCGGCATCCCTGGATCGACCCGCCCAGGGTGCAGCCATTCCATGTGCCGGATGCAATTCCTGCTGTCGGGACACGAAATCCCTCGCTTTCGGCCCGGATCGCCCTTCTCTTTCCGTCATGATCCGGCCTCCCAAGAAGAGCGACACGATCGAAGTGCGGCTGCCCCATGCGGTGAAGCGCGCCTTCATGGAGCAGTGCCGTGCCGAAGGGCGCACCGCGAGCGACGTGGTGCGGGGCTTCGTCGCGGCGCGCCTTTCCGGCGAGGCGAGGGCGGTGCCGGCCCCGCGCCGCTGGTCCCGGCCCATCGCCGCGGCGGCGATGCTCGGAGCGCTGGCGCTCGCCATCCCCGGTGCGATATCGGCCGCACCGGACCTGCGGCCGGCCTTCGCCGCGATCGACCGCAATCATGACGGGCTGCTGACCCCCGACGAATTTGGTCCTCGCCCGCAGGCTACGGATATCGATTGCGCGCCCCATCGGGTGCTGGCGCTGCCACTGCGCCGTGCCGCTATGCCGGAGGCGCGCGGCATTCGGCCCTTCATCCTCTCGGCGCGGGACTTCGACCTTGCCAGGGCCGACGCGAACAAGGACGGCAAGGTGAGCTTTGCCGAATATGCGGCGCAACGATTGCGGATGTTCCGGGCAGGATTCGGCCTGCTCGATGCAGACCATGACGGCATGCTGACGCCGGGCGAATATGCGGCGGCCTGGAGCCTGTTCAGCTTCCGCGGCAAGCAGCCCGACCTGGCACCCTTCCAGGAACTCGACCGCAACGGTGACGGCAAGGTCACCTGGGCCGAGTTCCTGGCCTGAGCCGTCAGTAGCGGCGGAGCAGCCCGGCGAGGCGGCCCTGCACGCGGACCTGATCGGGGCGATAGCGCTGGGGATTATAGTCGCGATTGGCCGGGTCCAGCCGGATCATCCCGCCTTCCTTGCGGAAATATTTCAGCGTCGCCTCGTTCTCGTCGATCAGCGCCACCACGATCTCGCCCTCGCGCGCGGTCTCGGTGCGGCGGATCAGCGCGAAATCGCCATCGAGGATGCCGGCCTCCACCATCGAATCGCCCGCCACCTCGAGCGCATAATGCTCGCCCGCGCCGAGCAGGGCGGCGGGAACCGGCAGCATGGTCGAATCCTGCAGCGCCTCGATCGGCGTGCCGGCGGCGATGCGGCCGTGCAGCGGGATCTCGACCACGTCGTTGGCGGGGGCCGGAGGTGTCGCGGAAGTTGACGAAGCTGGCGCCACGGGGGCCATATTCTTCGGGCTCGCGGGCTTCTTCGCCTCGCCCCGTTCCGGCATGCGCAGCACTTCGAGCGCGCGGGCGCGGTTGGGCAGGCGGCGGATGAACTCGCGCTCTTCCAGCGCCGAGATCAGCCGATGAACGCCCGACTTCGACTTGAGGTCGAGCGCCTCCTTCATTTCCTCGAACGAAGGCGACACGCCAGTCTCGGCAAGCCGATCGGCAATGAAGCAGATGAGCTCGTGCTGCTTGCGCGTGAGCATCCAGTTTCTCCCGGTCTGGAACAGACTGGGAACGTTTTTGCAATGTTCCGCCTGCTTGTCAAGCGATGTCGAGGATTTCCGCCGAGTCGCCGGTTTTCGCCTCCAGGGCCCCCGCCGGGCGGACGATCAGGCAGGTGGCGCGCGCCAGCGTGCGCAGCATCGAGGAGTCCTGGATCGTCGCGGCATGGGCGCGGCCGCCGATCAGCTCGGCGCGGAGATAGTCGGCGCGGACGCCGGTGGCGGGCAGGGGCTCGCCCAGGGGGACGATGCGGGTGCGCGGCAGTGGATCGGCGGCCCCGGCGAGATGCGCGATCAGCGGGCGGACGAACAGCGTCGCGGTGACGAAGGCCGAGACGGGATTGCCCGGCAGGCCGAGCACCGCGGCATCGCCCAGCCGGCCGGCCATCATCGGCTTGCCGGGGCGCAGCGCCACTTTCCAGAAATCGATCGCGGCGCCGGCCGCCTCGAGCGCGGGGCGGACCAGGTCGTGATCGCCGACCGAGGCGCCGCCGGTGGTGACGAGCAGGTCGCAATCGAGCGCGCGGAACGCGGCTTCGAGCGCGTCCCGGCGATCGGGCAGGATGCCGAGGTCGATCAGCTCCACTGCCGGGCCGGCCAGCAGCGCGGCGAGGAGCAGGCGGTTGGTCTCGGGGATCTGGTCCGGGCCGAGCGGGGCGCCGGGCGGCACCAGCTCGTCGCCGGTCGAAAGCAGCGCGACGCGCACCTTGCGGCGGACGGGCAGCACGGCATGGCCGGCGATCGCGGCGAGCGCGAGCCGGGCGGGGGAGATCGCCTCCCCGGCGCGGATCAGCAGGTCGCCGCCGGTGAAATCGAGCCCGCGCGGGCGGATGCTGCTGCCCGGATGCGGCGGGCCTTCGCCGGCGAGCGCGAGGCGGCTGCCGTCGCGCGCGGCTTCCTCCTGCACCAGCACGGTGTCGGCGCCAGGCGGGAGCGGGGCGCCGGTGAAGATGCGCAGCGCCTGGCCGGCGCCGATCCCGCCGCCAAAGCCATGGCCGGCGGCGCTCTCGCCGATCACTTCCCAGGGGCCGGGCAGGTCGGCGAAGCGAATCGCATAGCCGTCCATCGAGGAGAGATCGGCGGCGGGCTGGGTGCGCAATGCCGCCACGTCCCCGGCCGCCCACCGCCCCGCCGCCGCGGCCAGGGGGCAGGCCTCCTCCGGCACCGGCTCGGCGAGCGCCAGCAGGCGGCGCTGGGCTTCGGCGACGGGGAGGAGCGCGGGCATGGATCCGGCCTAGGCCAGCACCGCGCGCCGCGCCAGCCTTCAGGACCGGCCGGCGATCCGCCCCAGGTCGTGCTGCTTCAGCGGCAGGCGGAATTCGCAGAGGAAACGGTGGCGATCGTCGGTTTCGATCACCGCGGCCGGGCCGCCGCCGATGTTCGGCAGCGAGATCCACAGCTGGGCGCCGGTCGCGAAGGGCGCGCGCGTCTCGAACTCGACGAGCTGGGGCGTGATCGCGCGCAGCTTGACGTTCCACCAGCGCACGCCTTCGCGCACGCGCGCCGGCGTATCGAGGCGGATCGCCTGCTTGTCCGGGATCAGGCCGACGGGCTCGTGCATCATCGCCATGCGCGTGTGATGCGACGGAGTCTGCTGCACCTGGCGCAGCCACGGCATCAGCACCTGCCAGGGCAGGTCCTCGTCAAAGGCGACGCCGGCGAGATTGCCCTGCGACCATTTCACCGCGCCGTCGAGCGGCCGCAAGCCGTCGAAATTGATCTGCACCAGGTCGCCGAGCTGGAGCGCGATGTCGGTCTCGAAGCCGCAGCCGCCCTGGGAGAGGTTGCGGCTGCGCGTGAACTCGACCTGGTTGCCGCGGCGCACGCAGATCGTCTGATGCAGCTCGACGCGCGGCACGGAGCGGCGCTCGGCGGGAAGGGCGGCGAGATTGCGGGCGAGCGTGCCGATCACGTCGATCGGCAAGTCGAACAGAAAGCCCGCCAAGCCCTGCTCGGTCCAGGCGATGCGGCCGGGCAGCGACTGGCCGTTGGCGAGCTCCAGCCGGAGCCCCTCTTCCTCCACCACTTCGTCGTCGAGCTGGAGCATGGCGCCGACCGCGCTGAGCTTGCGGATCGCACAGGCGAGGCGGCCGGTCTCGCCGGCCAGGAAGGCCGAATCGAACGCCGCATGCTCGCCCGGCTCGGCAAGGAGCTGGGTGCCCGGCGGCTCGGCCGACAGGCTGAAAATAGTGGAGGACGCAAGTCCTTGTCGCATAAATGATTTTTCCCGCCCCGGCCCAGGCGGATAGTGCGACCCAGGATCTGAAGGCGGGGTTAATCCGCAGGGTTGCGGAATTCCTAATGGCCGCCCGGCCGTCATCCTCGCCCGCGCGGGGATGACGGGGAAGGATAGAGGCTCCAGCCTAATCGCGGTCCGGCGCCCCCAGCGGGAAATAGGCGCGATAGGGCCGGGCTTCCTCGACGCAGCGGGAGACCGAGGGGCGGGCGAGCAGGCGGGCGCGATAGGCGCGCAGATTGGCCAGCGCCTCGGGGATCGGGCGCACCCAATCGGCATAGAAGAGCGAAGGCGCGGCGGCGCAATCGGCGAGGGTGAAACTGTCTCCCACTGCCCAGACCCGCCCGGCCAGATGGGCATCGAGCCAGGCATAGACCTTGTCGAGCCGCGCCATCGCCTCGTCGAGGCCGATGGGATCGCGCCGTTCCTCGGGCAGCAGCGCGTCGAGCACCGGCCGCTGCATCGTGCCCATCACATAATTGTCGAAGACCCGGTCGAGCATCCGGGCCTGCACCGCGACATCGGCATCGGCCGGGATCATCGGCACCGGGCCGGGGTGATGGACGTGGAGATATTCGATGATCGCCGTCGCCTCGAGCACCGTGCGTGCGCCCTCGACCAGGACCGGGAAGAGCTTGAGCGGCCAGCGCGCCTCCAGCTCGGCATTGGCCCCGGCATCCTCCAGGCTGCGGAAGGTGAAGGGAGTGGCGTTCTCGTAGAGCGGGATCAGCGCCTTCCAAGTATAGGACGAGAAGGGGTGGCCGAAGAGCTGAAGCGACATGGCATCCTCTAATAGTTAGGTTTAGAGCTAACTATATTGGCATGGAGGCGCTGTCACGTGCTTTCTTCAGCCATTCCTCTCCGTGGAGGAGGGGTTAGGGCCAATCGCCATTCGGGCTAAGGGAGCGGAGTGGAAGGCCGGAACAGTTCGAACCAACCTCCTTGGTCACCTTGAACTTGTTTGGCGTTTATCCCCTTGGGACAAGGAGTGCCCGATAGCCGTCATCCCCGCCTGCGCGGGGACGACGGAATGGGGTGTACCTGTCTTTACGGGATAAGCGCCCAAGGGAAGATGGCCCGTCGGCAGGACGCCTGGACGCTACTCGCCCCCAGCCCCTCCCTTCCAGGGAGGGGAGCGCAAGGGGAATAGGCCCTCAGGCGCTCAGGCCGCCCAGTCGCCCGATTTGCCGCCCTTCTTGGCGAGCAGCCGGATCTCGCCGATCACCATCGTCCGGTCGAGCGCCTTGGCCATGTCGTAGAGCGTGAGCAGCGCGGTGGAGACGGCGGTGAGCGCTTCCATCTCGACGCCGGTCTGCGCTTCGGTGGCGGCGGTGGCGGTGACCGTCACACCGGTCTCGTCCGGCACCAGTTCGACCGCGACTCGGGTAAGCGGCAGCGGATGGCAGAGCGGGATCAGCTCGGCGGTGCGCTTGGCGGCCATGATCCCGGCGATGCGGGCAGTGGCAAGCACGTCGCCCTTCTTCACTGCCCCGGCGCGGATCGCGGCGGCGGCCTCCGCCGACATCGCGATGCGCCCGGTGGCGACGGCCTCGCGCGCGGTGACGGCCTTGCCGGCAACATCGACCATGCGCGCCGCGCCGGTTTCGTCGAGATGGGTGAGGTCGGTCATTTCCCTCTCCTCGAGGAGGCGCGGGAGAACGGGCCCACCCCGTTCATCCCACCAGTGCCCGGGTCGCGGCTTCCACATCGTCCTGGCGCATCAGCGACTCGCCGATCAGGAAGCAGCGAATGCCGTGCGCGGCCATCGCGTCCAGGTCGGCGCGGCCGTTCAGCCCGCTCTCGGCGACGAAGGTGCAATCGGCTGGCGCATGGGCGACAAGTTCGTAGGTTTTCTGGACATCGACCTCGAAGGTCTTGAGATTGCGGTTGTTCACGCCGATCAATCGCGAGCGGAGCCGAAGCGCCCGTTCGAGCTCGGCGGCATCGTGCACCTCGACCAGCACGTCCATGCCCAGGCCCAGCGCCGCATCCTCGATCTCGGCCATCTGCGCATCCTCGAGCGCGGCGACGATGATCAGTATCGCATCCGCGCCGATCGCGCGCGATTCGAGCGCCTGCCAGGGATCGACCATGAAGTCCTTGCGGATCACCGGCAGGTCGCAGGCGGCGCGCGCGGCGATCAGATATTCCTCATGCCCCTGGAAATATTCGAGATCGGTGAGCACCGACAGGCAGGCGGCGCCGCCGGCCTGATAGGCGCGGGCATGGGCGGGCGGATCGAAATCGGCGCGGATCAGCCCCTTGGAGGGGCTGGCCTTCTTGATCTCGGCGATCAGGCCATAGCCGCCCGCCGCGGCCCTGGCGTCGAGCGCGGCGCGGAAGCCGCGCGGCGGCGTGCGGGTGAGGGCGAGGCCGTGCAGGTCGGCGACGGAGGCGGCGCGGCGGCGCGCGGCGACCTCGTCGTGCTTGGTGGCGATGATCTTGTCGAGGATCGTGGACATCAAAAGGCGATCCAGCAGTCGAGCAGCGCCTTGGCAAGGCCCTTGTCGATCACTTCGGCGGCTTCCTCGGCGCCCTCGCGCAGGTCGCCCGCCTGGCCGGCGATCACCAGCGCGGCGGCGGCGTTGAGCAGGACGGCGTCGCGATAGGGGCCGGGCTCCCCCTGAAGCAGGCGGCGCAGGGCGAGGGCGTTATACTCCGGGCCGCCGCCGCGGATGGCCGCCAGGGGGTGGCGGGGCAGGCCGGCGTCCTCGGGGGCGATCCGCGCCGGCAGGCCCGAGCTGCCGATGCTCACCACGACGCTGGCATGCTCGGTCGAGAGCTCGTCCAGCCCTTCCTCGCCCGAGACGATCGCGGCGGAATCCACGCCGAGCTGCCGGAGCGCCTCGGCATAGATCGGCGCGTAATCGGGGCGGGCGATGCCGATCAGCTGGCGGCGGACATGGGCCGGATTGGCCAGCGGGCCCATCAGGTTGAAGATGGTGCGGCGGGCGATGCGGCGGCGCAGCGGCCCGATCCGCGCCAGCGAGGGATGATGCGCCTGGGCGAACAGGAAGGCGATGCCGAGCTCGTGGAGCGATTCCTCGGCCCGGGCGCCGGCGCGGTCGAGATCGAGGCCGAGCGCCTCCAGCGTATCGGCGGCGCCCGATTTGGACGAGGCGGCGCGATTGCCATGCTTGGCGACCGGCACGCCCGCCGCGGCGACGACCAGGCTGACGGCGGTGGAGACGTTGAGCGTGTGATGCCCGTCGCCGCCCGTGCCGCACACGTCGATCGCGCCCGCCGGGGCGGTGATCGGGATCAGCCTGGCCCGCATCGCCCGTGCGGCCTCGGCGATCTCGATGCTGGTTTCGCCGCGCACCGACAGGTCGATCAGGAAGCGTTCGATCTCGGGCTCGGGCACCTTGCCGTCGAGAATGTCGGCAAAGGCCTGGGCGGCGGATTCGCGGGCGAGCGGCGTCGCCGGATCGGGGAGGAGGGCAAAGGGCGTCACGCGGGCTCTATCGGCCCAGGGGCGGGGCGAAGTCGAGCAAATCCTGCTGGAGGCGGCATGAAGCCCCGCTGGGGGCGTGGAAGCGACTTGACCGGACCGCCGCGGCGGCGTCTTGAAGAAGCGCAACTTCGGGGCGTGGCGTCGATATGGTCTCCCATCTGGTGCAGGGGCTGGCCCTGCTGCTGTCGATCGCGGTGCCGGTGGGGCAGGATCGGGGCGAGCCGGTCCATCAGGCACAGATGGAGGCGCGGATCCGCGCGGCGCCGCGCCCGGTCACCGGCAGCGACGGCAGGCGGCACCTCGCCTATGAATTGCAGGTGACCAGCCATTATGCGGGCGACGCACCGCTCCGGCTGACGCGCCTGGCGATCTTCGCGGGCGATGCCCGGACGCCGCTGGCGACGCTGGAGGGCGCGGCATTGCGGGCGCGGCTCGGCGCGCGGGCGGCGGACGAGGCCCCGCAGGACGGCATCCCGATCGCCGACGGGACGAGCCGGACATTCTTCCTCTGGCTCGCTTTGCCGCCCGGCGCGCCTCCCGCGACCCTGCGGCACCAGCTCAGCTTCCGCGCCGACAAGGGGGCGATCCAGCGCGCCGACGATGTGCGGACCCCGGTGATCGCGGCGGCGCCGGTGCGGATCGGGCCGCCCCTGCGCGGCGGGCGCTGGCTGGCGGTCGAGGGGCCGGGCAACCATCTGTCGCATCACTGGGGCAGCATGGTCGCGATCGACGGCATGCTGAGCATCCCGCAGCGCTACGCCATCGACTGGTTCGGGCTGGACGGCGGCAACCATTCGATCCGCGGCGTCCATGCCTCGCCGGCGGCGACCATGGATGCGGACTGGATCGGCTATGGCCGCGACGTTCTCGCGGTGCGCGACGGCGTGGTGGTCGATGCGCGGGATGGCATCCCGAACGGCACCCCGCTGGCGCCCCAGCAGGTGCCGGACGACCTCACCGCGCGGACCCTGTACGGGAATTTCGTCGTCCTGCGGATCGCGCCGGGCGTCTATGCGCATTACGCGCATCTGCGGGCCGGCAGCGTGCGGGTGCGGCCTGGCCAGCGCGTGCGCCGCGGCATGGTGATCGGCCGCCTCGGCCAGACCGGAAGCGCGGGCGCCCCGCATCTCCATTTCCATGTCAGCGACCGGCCGGGCTTCGAGCGATCGGAGGGGCTTCCCTTCGTCATCGACCGGTTCACGCTGCTCGGCGAGGCGAGGATCGAGGACAGCTTCGACTCGGCGGTGCCGGTTCCCGTGCGGGCGGCCGGCGCGCGCATGCGCCGCGACGCGCTGCCGCTCGACGGGAGCATCACGGCGTTTCCATGAGCGGCGGTGGCGCGGGTATCAGCTCGCGTTGCCGGGGGGAGCGTCCCCGCCGCCGTCCTGGCCGCACCCGCCACGGTGCCAGCCGTGGCGCGCGGGCAGCTCGTCGGGGGTGAGCTTGCCATCCTTTTTGACGTCGAGCTTGTCGAAGCGGGCATTGGCCGCCGCGATCCATTCGGCGCGAGTGATCGTGCCGTCGCCATCGGTATCGGCGCTGGCGAACCGGCCCAGGTCCCCATTTCGGCCGTGACCCATGCTGGCGGAGGCGATGCCGCCCGCCGCCACCGTGACCAACACACCCGCGAGCGTCGCGCTGACCAGCTGCAGCTTGTGGTTCATTGCGTTCTCCTTCCCGCCCGGAATCGGGCCAGGCTGGAGAAAATCGCCGGCGAACGTCGCGCGTCTATGTCGCCGGATGACCGAATTTGTCGCAAATTATCCGCGCGTCAGGCGATCGCGCGCGCCTCGATCCCGGCGATGCGCAGGAAATTCGCCAGCATCGCATGGCCATGCTCGGTGGCGATGCTCTCCGGATGGAACTGCACGCCGTGGATCGGCAGCGACTTGTGCCGGAAGCCCATCACATGCGCGTCGTCGGCGGTGGCGTTGACCACCAGATCCTCGGGAATGTCGGTGACGATCAGCGAGTGATAGCGCGTCGCGGTGAACGGCGAGGGCAGGCCTTCGAACAGGCCGGTGCCGTCATGGTTCACCGGGCTCGTCTTGCCGTGCATCAGCCCGCCGCGCACCACCGATCCGCCGAAATGCTGGCCGATCGCCTGATGGCCCAGGCAGACGCCGAGCAGCGGCTTGCCGAGATCGGCACAGGCGGCGACGAGATCGAGGCTGATCCCGGCTTCGTTGGGCGTGCAGGGGCCCGGCGAGATCAGGAAGGCCTGGGCATTGCTGGCGACGGCATCCCGCGCGGTGAGCGCGTCGTTGCGCACCACCTGCACATCGGTGCCCAGCTCCATCAGATAATGGACCAGGTTCCAGGTGAAGCTGTCGTAATTGTCGATGACGAGGATCATGGGAATGCCCCTAGCGCCTTCGTCCTTCCCGCGAAAGCGGCGTGGCGAACCCGGGTCAACGCTGCAGCGCCACCACGATCGGCCCGATCGGCGCGCCGCCGTCCATGCGGTCCGCCACCGGATCCCACAGGCGCGAGACGGCGCCGTCGAGATAAAGGGCATCGGGCGCGGCGAGCCTGTCGCGGAACAGCCGGGCGAAGCGGCCGAACGACACCGGTTCGTTGCTGATCGCGAACCAGGCGCTGCCGTTCATGCCGACGCCCACCGCGTTGCGCACCTGGAGCGAGGTGCCGTTCTCGGCCAGCTTGGGATGGAGCTGGCCGTCGATCAGCAGCATCGGCCCGGACTGGGTGGCGAAACGGACGTGATCGGGCTTGTTCCGTGCGAAATCGTCGGTGGTGGCGACGTGCCAGCCCTTGGCGTCGCCCCAGAACACGCCGTTCGGCTGCATGTGGAAATTGCCGGGCCCGGGGCGCCGGTTGAGCGGCTTCTGCTCGGCGCCGTCCTCGACATAATAGCCGATCGGCAGGCCGGAGGCGTCGAACATGCCGGCGTTCATCGCGAAGGCGATGCGCGGGTAGCGCGGGCCCAGCCGCGGCTCGAGCCCGGTGAAGTCGCGCATCGGGCGGCCGTCCTTGCCCTTGTCGACCAGCATCAGCGCGTGCTTCTGCGGATCGGCGCGGCACACGGTGAAGCGCGTGCCTTCGAAGCGAATGTCGCGGCACGCAGCGTCGATGCCTCCGTTGGAGGCGCAGGCGGCGAGCAGCAGGAGGGCGCCGGCAGGGGCGATCGGCCGGATCATCCCTGCCACTTAGGGGCAAAAGACGCGGAGGCAAGGCGCCGCGTGCCTTGGGCTTGCCACAGTGAGGCGGCACGCCGGGCGACGAGGGGCGTTGTTGCGCCGGAAGGAGTGTTCATGATCGTTCGTTTGCTCGTTGCCGCCGCGCTGCTCGCGGGGCCCGCCATGGCGCAGGACAGCAAGCAGTCGCAGGATACCGAGAGCAGCGGCCCGCCAAAGCGGGTGCGCAGCATCCTGCTCTACGGGCAGGAGGAATGCCCGAAGCCGCAGAGCGAGGAGGAGATCGTCGTGTGCGCCAATGCCGGCGAATCGCCCTATCGCATCCCCAAGCAGTTCCGGAACCAGCCCAAGCAGGACGCCGCTTCCCAGGCCTGGACCAACCGGGTGGAGACGGTGGAAGAAGTGAACCGCGCCGGGCTGCCCAATAGCTGCTCGCCGGTGGGCACGGGTGGCCAGACCGGCTGCACCCGCCAGATGATCCGCCAATGGTATCAGGAGCGGCTCGACCAGAAGGCCAAGGACGCGCAGGTTCCTTGAGCGGGTAGGACTCTTCCTCGCGCAGCGGGGGTGGGGGAGGGAGGGTGGACGAAGCCGCCAGCTTGTCTCCTTCCCGTCATCCCTGCTTTCGCGGGGATGACGGCCATTGGGCATTCCTCGTCTCAAGGGGACTCGTCTCAAGGGGACAAGCGCCGAACAAGTTCAGGGTGACGAACGAGGTTGGTTCGGCGTGCTCCCGCCCGCCAAGCCACATCCTCAGCCTGAATGCCGATTGGCCCTAGCCCGGCTCGTGCCCGGTCTCGTCGTCGTGCATCCTTCGGATCTTGTCGAAGGCCGCTGCTCCGCCGGGCTTGCTGTTGATGGCAAGGTGAAGCTGGCAGCTGGGGCAGGTCACGCCGCTCCCGTCCAGGAGCTGGGTGATCTTGACCTCGATATAATGGCCGCACTGGGGACAACTGAGTCCAGGATTGCGGGATGGGTTCACGAATGCCTCTCCTTCTTGCGCGAAGAAGCCTAGCGTCCGCCCGGGAGCCCGCAAGGCCGTGCGCCGCCATCGCCCGGGGAAAGGCGCTCCCGGACAATCCGGCCCGCCCGACGATCGCGAACTACGGCAGCGCGTAGGCGACCACCTCGTCGCCGATCGGCGTCTCCATGAAATGATGGCCGCCGGCATAGATGACGAGATACTGCCTGCCGTTCACCTCATAGGTGATCGGCGTCGCCTGGCCGCCCGCGGGCAGCACTGCCTTCCACAGCGTCCTGCCGGTCTTCAGGTCGATCGCGCGGATCAGATTGTCCGTCGCCGCCGCCACGAAGATCAGCCCGCCCGCCGTCACCACCGCGCCGCCATTGTTCGGCGTGCCGATGCTGATCGGCAGCATCGAGGGGATGCCGAACGGCCCGTTGGTGCGCGCCTCGCCGAAGGGGCGGTCCCAGATCGTCTTGCCGCTGGCCATGTCGATCGCGCGGATCCCGCCATAGGGCGGCTGCTTGCAGAGCAGCCCGGTGAACGGCATCCGCCAGCCGGCGTTGACGTTGATCGCATAAGGCGTGTTCGCTTGGGGATCGCCCGCTCCTTCGGCGCCGCCGATCCTGCCGCGGGCCTGGTCGCGCGGGGCCCAGCCGAGCCGGTCCGCCTCCGCACGCGGAACGAGCCGGACATAGTTGGGCATGTCGTTGTAGTTGGCGACGATCACTCCGCGCTGCGGGTCGACCGCGATGCCGCCCCAATCGGTGCCGCCATTATAGCCGGGATATTGGATCGAGTGCCGATCGGCCTCGGGCGGCGTGAAGAAGCCCTTGTAGCTCGCCCGGCGGAAGTTGATGCGGCACAGCATCTGGTCGATCGGCGACATGCCCCACATGTCGCGCTCGGTCAGGTCGGGCTTGCGCAGCGTATGCCAGAGCGAGACGCGCTGGGTGGCCGCGCGCTGCTCCGGCTCGACGCCGCCGCCCGGCACCTTCATCTCGCCCACCGGAGTAAGCGGCTGGCCGGTGCGGCGGTCGAGGATGTAGATGTCGCCCTGCTTCGAGGGGAGGATCAGCGCGGGCGCCCCCTTATAGTCGACCAGGGTCGCCTGGGCGCCGAAATCATAGTCCCACACATCGCCGCGCACCGCCTGGAAGCGCCATTTCGGCTTGCCGGTGGTCACGTCGAGCGCCACCAGCGACGTGGCGTAGAAATTCTCCTCCGGCCGGCGCAGCGACGAATAATAGTCGGCCGCGGCATTGCCCATCGGGAGATAGACCAGCCCCAGCTGCTCGTCGCCGCTCGCCATCGTCCACATGTTCGGCGTGCCGCGCGCCCATTCCTGCCCGGCGGGCGGGGTGCCGTTCCAGTGCGGATGCATCATGTCCCAGGCCCAGCGCAGCTGGCCGGTGACGACGTCGAACCCCTGGATCACCCCCGACGGCGCCCAGCGATCCTGCCCGTCCAGCACCTGATGACCGGTGACGAGCACGCCGCGAACCAGCGTCGGCGGCGAGTTGATCGAGACGAAGCCCGCCGGAACCTTGCCCATGCCCTGCTTGGCATCGACCTGGCCGCCCGTGCCGAAATCGGCGCAGGGCCTGCCGTTCCTCGCATCGACGGCGATCAGCCGCGCGTCGAGCGTGCCCTCGATCACCCGCGTCGCGCAGGCCTGGTTCGCCGGCGCGTTGGGAACCGCATAATAGACCACGCCGCGGCACGCCGCCGTATAGGGGATCGCGTCGTCCGGCACCTTGGGATCGTAGCGCCACTTCTCCATGCCGGTGGCTGCGTCGAGCGCGAGCAGGATGTTCTTGGGCGTGCAGATATACAGGCTGTCGCCCACCTTGAGCGGCGTGTTCTCCGCGCCATAGGTCTTCCGGATCATCGCGGAGGATGGCAGGTCGCCGGTGTGGGTGAGCCAGACCTGCTTGAGCTTCGCGACGTTCGCCGGCGTGATCTGAACGAGCGGCGAGTAGCGCCGGGCGCTGGTGGTGCCGCCATAGACGGGCCAGTCGGCCCCGGTCTGCTGGCCCGAGGGGTCCGGCATCCCCGCGGTGCCGGGCGCGGGCAGGCCGGCGCGCACCGGATCGGGCTGGCCGGCCGCGGCGGCCCAGAAGTTGATCACGGTGAGCAGCAGCGCCACCGCGACGCCGCCCAGCGCCAGCCGCCACTTGCCCGGCGCAGGGGTGAGCGTCGGCAGCACCAGGATTACCGCGACGGCGAGCACGACGGGTGCGATCACGCGGGGCACCTGCGCCCAGGGATTGGACCCGACTTCCCACCAGGCCCAGAGGATGCTGGCCACGACGATGGCGAGATAGAGCCAGCCTCCGCCCATCCGCCCGCGGATCAGCAGCCAGCCGGACCAGAGCATCAGCGCGCCGGTGAGGAGATAGTAGAGCGAGCCGCCCAGCACGGCGAGCCAGACCCCGCCGACCGCCAGCACCAGCCCGATCAGGCCGATCACCGCGCCGACGATCATCGCGGCGATGCTGTGCCGCCGGGGCGTTTCCTCCACCGGCTCGAGATAGGGGATGCGCTCCCCTTCATAGCGCGTGTCGGTCATCGCTTGCTCCCTGTTGCCCGCGGACGGACTGGAAACCGGGGGCGCAACGATTGGGTTCCCTCGCGCACCAAAATTCATGTTCGATGCGGTCGCCCCGCCGAAAGCCGAAGTGACGGCCCGGAGAAACGCAAAAGCCCCTAGCCCTCGCCGCCGCCATTACCTAGATCAACGCCCATGCCTGATCCCAACACGCTCGTTCAGCCCGACAAGGGCCAGCCCGCCCGCACCATCCACGTGATCGACGCCAAGGGGTTCGACGCGTGGCTCGCCGCCCAGCCGCCGCGCCACCGCACCGCCGCCGCCGCGCAGAAGCTGGCGCCCAGCGCCCATGCCAGCGCGATCCTGCCCGGCGACGGCGCCGAGGACTGGTCGGTGGTGAGCGTCGTCGCCAATGTCGAGCGCCTGTCGGCCTGGTGCCTGGCCAAGCTCGCCGAGACGCTTCCGGAAGGGACGTACCGCGTCGAGGGCGTCGAGCCCGGCAAGGCGATCCATGGCTGGCTGGCCGCCCAGTATAAGTTCGATGCCTATAAGAAGGACGAGAAGGCGCCCGTCGGCCCGCGCGTGCTGCTCACGTCCGAGCCCGCGCGGATCGAGGAAGCGGTGCGCATGGCCAATGCCACCTACAAGCTGCGCGACCGGATCAACACCGGTGCCAACGACATGGGGCCCGCCGATCTCGAGGCCGCCGCGGCCGAGCTGGTCAAGGCGCATGGCGGCCAGCTGACGGTGGTGAAGGGCGATGAGGTCGCGAAGGGTTACGGCCTGCTCTGGGCCGTCGGCAAGGCCGCCGGCAAGGGCCGCGAGCCGCGCCTGATCGAGATCGAATGGGGCAATCCCGAGCATCCGAAGATCGCGATCATCGGCAAGGGCGTGTGCTTCGATTCGGGCGGCCTCGACATCAAGCCGGCCGCCGGCATGCGCCTGATGAAGAAGGATATGGGCGGCGCGGCGCACGCGCTGGCCACCGCCGAGCTGATCATGGCGTCGCGCCTGCCGGTGCGGCTGCACATGCTGGTCCCCGCCGTCGAGAACTCGATCAACGGCGAGGCGACGCGCCCGGGCGACATCATGCGCTCGCGCAAGGGCATCACGGTGGAGAACAGCAACACCGACGCGGAAGGCCGCCTGATCCTGGCCGATGCGCTGACCAAGGCCGAGGAGAAGGGGCCGGAGCTGGTGATCGACTATGCGACGCTCACCGGCGCCGCCCGGGTCGCGCTGGGCGCCGACCTGCAGGCGCTGTTCGCCAATGACGACACGCTGGCGAGCGAGCTGCTGGCCGCGGCGGAGACCGAGTCGGATCCGATGTGGCGCCTGCCGCTCTACGATCCGTACAAGGAGATGCTGAAGTCGGACGTGGCCGATATGGTCAACGCCGCCGAGGCGCCGTTCGGCGGCGCGCTGACCGCCGCGCTGTTCCTCAAGGAGTTCGTCCCCGAAAAGGCGCAATGGGCGCATCTCGACATCTTCTGCTGGAACGGCAGCCACAAGCCCGGCCGCCCCAAGGGCGCCGAGGCAGTGAGCCTGCGCGCCGTGTGGAAAGTGCTGAAGGACCGCTACGGGAAGTAAGTCTCGGCTCCCCTCCCTTGCAGGGAGGGGAGCAGACAGGTTGCGCTAGAACACCAGCTTCCGCGCGAAGAAGGGCAGCATCTCCATGTAGATGCGCCCGTCCTCGCCCCAGTGCCGCTCTCCCCAGCCGCCGCGATATTCCTCGGCTTCATAGGGCACGCCGAACGCATCGAGCGTGTGGGTAAAGGCCTGGAGCGAGACGATATGGTCGGGATTGGCGTCCCCTCGCGCCCAGTCGAACATGAAGCCGCGCAGGCGCCTGAGATTGTCGGCATGCGCCGGCACCTGGCGCTCGAGGAAGAAGCTGGCGTTGAGCCGCTCGGTCAGCGCCGCATCCACTTCCAGCCCGCCGTCCTTCAGCCGCGCCGGCGGATCGAAGAACAGCGGCGGGCGTGCCGGATCGGGCAGATGCGCCTGGAAGATCGAGGTGAAGATCAGCGAGAAGCCGTCGCCGCGCAGATCGTCGATTCCCCTGGCGTCCTGGAGCAGCCGCCAATTGGGCCGCGAGAACATCGTCTGCAGCCCCGGCCCCATGCCGATCGGATGGAGCGCATAGACCGCGCCGAAGACCTCGGGATGGCGCATCGCCAGGCGGATCGCGCCGTGCCCGCCCATGCGGTCGCCCGCGATCCCGCGCGAATCAGGCGAAGCCAGGGTGCGGTAGCGTGCATCCACCCAGGCGATGAGCTCGCGGGAAAGGAAATCCTCCCAATTCCCGGTCGCCGGCGAGTTGACGTACCAGGAGCCGCCCGCCGGCGTGGTGCAGTCGACCGTCACGACGATCACGCCGCCGATCACGCCGCGCGCGATTGCCCGGTCGAACAGCGCCTGCGCCCCGTTGTTCGACCAGGGCGCCCGATCGTCCTCGAAGAAATTGCCGAGATAATAGACCACCGGGAAGCGCTTCGCGCGGTTCGCGGCATAGCCGTCGGGCAGATAGACGGTGACGCCGCGCGCGCTCGGCAATCCGGCGGCGTTGCCCCTCAGGCTGGCGGCGTCGATCCGGCCGTGATCGAGCGTGCTCGCGGCAGCGGCGGGCGTGGCGACCAGGGCGAGCAGGCAGGCGAACCAGGCGAGAAGCGGCATCGAACCCTCCCGTGAACCGCGCGCATGCTATGCGGATGGCGGCACGGCACAAGCCCGCTCCACCAGGACGGTGCGATCTGCTACGGAAGCGCCATGCAGGCCAGGCATCCCAACCTCATTCTCACCGCCTGCATCCTGGCCTCCAGCCTCGCCTTCATCGACGGATCGGTGACCAATGTGGCGCTGCCGGCGATCGGGGCGGACCTGCGCGCCACGCCCGCCGAGCTGCAATGGACGATCAACGCCTATATGCTGCCGCTCTCGGCCCTGCTGCTGATCGGCGGCGCGGCGGGGGATCATTTCGGGCGGCGCCGGCTGCTGGTGCTCGGCATCGGCATGTTCACGCTCGCTTCGATTGCCTGCGCCGTGGCGGCGGACCTCACCCTGCTGCTCGCCGCCCGCGCCGCGCAGGGCATCGGCGCGGCGATCCTGCTGCCCAACAGCCTCGCCACGCTCGGCCATGCCTTTACCGGCGAGGCGCGCGGCAAGGCGATCGGCACCTGGGCCGGAGTCGGCGCGATCGCGGGCGCGGTCGGCCCGCCGCTCGGCGGCTGGCTGGTCGACGCGATCGGCTGGCGCGCGATCTTCTATGTCAACGTGCCGGTGGCGCTCGCCGCGATCTTCATCGCGATGCGCTATGTCGAGGAAAGCGCCGAGGGCGACTTGCCGCTCGATCTGCCCGGCGCCGCCGCCGCGACGCTGGCGCTGGGCGCGATCACCTGGGCGCTCACGCTCTGGTCGAGCCACCACGCGCTGGACGCGCCGGTGGCGATCGGCCTCGCCACCGGCGCGCTCGCTATCGGCCTGTTCCTGTGGATCGAGCATGCGCGCGGCGACCGGGCGATGATGCCGGTGGCGATGTTCGGCTCGCGCGCCTTTGCCGGGCTCACCCTGCTCACCTTCCTGCTCTACGGCGCGCTAGGCGGGGTGCTGCTGCTGCTCCCCTATGTCCTCATCCAGGCCGGCGGCTATTCGGCGCTCCACGCCGGATTCGCGCTGCTGCCGATGCCGCTCGGCATGGGGATCGCCAGCCGGGTGATGGGCAAGGTGACCGCGCGGGTGGGTCCGCGCTGGCCGCTGACCGTCGGGCCGCTGATCGTCGCGATCGGCTTCGCGCTGCTGCTGCGGGTCGATGCGGACGCGCCCTATTGGAGCTCGGTATTCCCCGGCGCGCTCGCCATCGCGATCGGCATGGCGAGCGTCGCCGCGCCGCTCACAACGGCAGTGCTCGCCTCGGTCGACGAGACGCATACCGGCACCGCGTCGGGCTTCAACAGCGCGATCGCCCGCACCGGCGGGCTGATCGCCACCGCGATCGCCGGCGCGGTGATCGCGGCCGCCGGCGCGGGGCTGATCAACGCCTTCCACATGGGCGCGCTGGTCGGCGCCGCCGCGGCCGCGCTCTCCGGCGTGACCGCGTATCTTACCCTGGGTGAAGTCAGGAAACCGACGCAGCCCCCCGAATGATCGGCACGAACTTCTCGGCGGTGAGGCTCGCGCCGCCGACCAGCGCGCCGTCGACATTGTCGAGGGCAAGGATCTGCGCGGCATTGGCCCCGGTCACCGATCCGCCATAGAGGATGCGGATGCCGTCGGCCTTGGCCTCGCCGATCATCATGCGCAGCTTGGCGCGGAGGATCGCGTGCATCGAGGCGATCTCGTCGGGCGTCGGCGTCTTGCCGGTGCCGATCGCCCAGCGCGGCTCATAGGCGAGCGTCAGCCAGCTCGGATCGGCATCGTCGGGCAGCGATTTCTCGATCTGCGACTGGACGATGCGCTCGGCCCGCCCGGCCGCGCGCTCGGCCTCCAGCTCGCCGCAGCACAGGATGACCCCCAGGCCGTGCCGATGCGCGGCGGCGGCCTTCATATAGGCATCGTGGCTGGTCTCGTGCTGGTCGCCGCGGCGCTCGCTATGGCCGACGATGGTGAGGGTGGCTCCTTCCTCCACCAGCATCGGCGCGGAGATGCAGCCGGTATGCGCGCCCTGATCGGCCTCGTGCAGGTCCTGCGCCCCGATCGGCAGGCCGCCCGCGACCTGGGCCGCCGGGTGAATCAGCGTGAACGGCACGCACAGCGCCACGTCCACCGCCGGTGCCGCCGCGGCCGCCGCCGCGATCGCCTCGACCTCGGGCAGCTGCGCGCGCAGCCCATGCATCTTCCAGTTCCCGGCCACCAGCTTGCGGCGCATCACCCAACCTCCCGTTTTGATTATTTCACTCGCGGATAGCAGGCGCGGGCGTTCGCACAAGCTTGATGGCGGCGGATGAGCGCCCTAAAGCACCGGGAAACGCGTCTCCAACGATCGGCCCTTCATGCTCAGCTTCTTCCGCAATTTCACCAAGTCGCGCTACGGCCTGATCGCGGTGTTCCTTTTCCTCGGCCTCATCGCCATCGCCTTTGCCGCCGGCGACATCACCGGCATCCGCAACTCGGGCGGCGGCGCGACGAGCAGCACGCTGGCCACGGTGGGCGGCGAGAAGATCAGCGACACCGATGTGAAGGACCGGATCGACCGGTTCATCCGCAACCTCCAGCGCGAGGGCCAGAGCGTCACGATGGCGCAGTTCCTCGCGCAGGGCGGGCTCGACATCGCGATCGACGAGATGATCAACCAGGCCGCGCTGGTGGAATTCGCCAAGAAATCGGGCATGCAGGTCTCGAAGAAGCTGATCGACACCGAGATCGCCAGCAACCCCTCCTTTGCCGGCATCGACGGCAAGTTCAGCCAGCAGGCGTTCGAGAAGCTGCTCGCCGACAATCGCCTGGCTCCCGCTCTCTTCCGCGAGAGCATGATGCGGGAGCGGTTCGGCACCTGGCTGATCAACCGGGCGACGATCGGCACCGATATTCCGAACGGCGTGGTCGCGCCCTATGCCTCGCTGCTGCTCGAGCGCCGTGCCGGTGTCGTCGGCATGGTCAACACCGCCCAGATGGATCCGGGCGCCGATCCCGACGACAAGACGCTGAACGCCTATTATGTCAGCCACCGCGCCCGCTATCTGGTGCCCCAGCGCCGCATCGTCCGCTACGCGACGGTGATGCCGGACCAGATCCGCGCCCAGCAGACCGCGACCGAGGCCGAGATCGCCGATGCCTACAAGAAGGCCGGCGCCCGCTTCGCCGCGACCGAGAAGCGCGGCGTGCGCCAGCTGGTCGTGCTCGACCAGGCAACCGCCAACCGGATCGCCGGCGAAGTGAAGGGCGGCAAGGCGCTGACCGCCGCCGCGCAGGCCGCCGGCCTCGAGCCGAGCAATTTCGAAGGCATCCAGAAGGCCGAGCTCGGCCGCCAGACCACCGCCGCGATCGCGGATGCCGCCTTCGCCGCGGCGCAGGGCGGCATCGTCGGCCCGATCAAGTCGCAGCTCGGCTGGCACATCCTGGTCGTCGAGAAGATCGAGAAGGTCGCCGCCAAGTCGCTCGACCAGGCGCGCGAGGAGCTTTCGACCGAGATCACCCAGCGCAAGACGGCGCAGGCGCTGGCGGACACCCGCCAGAAGATCGAGGACGGCGTGGGCGACGGCAAGAACTTCGCCGAGCTGCTGGCCGATGCCAAGCTGACCGCGCAGGTCACTCCGGCGCTCGCCGCGGGCGGCACCGATCCGGACAATGAAGCCTATAAGCCCGATCCCGCGATGGTCGCGATCATGCGCGGCGGCTTCGCCATGGAGAATCCGGACGACGATTCGCAGATCGTGCAGATCTCGCCCGAGGGCGGCTTCGCGATCGTGAAGCTCGACCGGATCGTCCCCGCCGCGCCGCGGCCGCTCGCCGGCATCCGCGACAAGGTGAAGGGCGACTATCTGACCGACAAGGCGCTGGAAAAGGCAAAGGCCGTCGCCACCGCGGTCGTCGCCGCGCTCAACAAGGGCGTGCCGATGGAAAAGGCCCTGGCCGATGCCGGCGCCAAGGGGCCGGCGCCCAAGCCGTTCGACTTCAAGCGCCAGGAAATCGCGCAGAAGGAGAATTTCATCAAGATGGCCTTCAGCATGCAGCCGAAGACCGCCCGCATGCTCGACGCGCCCAACCGCGACGGCTTCTACATCGTGTATCTCGGCACGGTGGAGCCGCATGACGCATCGGGCGATGCCATGGCGATGGCCGGCATGCGCAGCGCGCTGCAGCAGCAGATCCCGGCGGAATATGCCCGCGAGTTCATCCGCGCGATCCGCGGCGACATGAAGGTCACCCGCAACGAGGCGGCGATCGCCCGCCTGCGCGCGGACCTGACCCGCCAGGGCGTGCGCTGAGCCGGTGATCGAGGGCATCGAAGCCGCCCGCGCGGCGCTCGCCGCCGGGCGGCCGGCGCTGCTCTGGCGGCGCCAGATCGCGGATACCGAGACGCCGGTTGCCGCCGCGCTCAAGCTCATCGAGCCCGGCCGGGGCGATTTCCTGCTCGAATCGGTCGAGGGCGGATCGGTGCGCGGGCGCCACAGCCTGATCGGACTGGCGCCCGACCTCGTCTTCCGCGCCACCGGCAACGAAGCGGCGATCAATGCCGAATGGCTGACCGACCGGCACGCTTTCCGGCCCTGCGCCGAGCCCGCGCTCGACGCCCTGCGCGGGCTTGCCGCGCGCTGCCGCACCGAAGTGCCGCCCGAGCTGCCGCGCGCGCTCGCCTGCCTGGTCGGCTATTTCAGCTACGAGACGGTGGGCCTGGTCGAGAAGCTGCCGCGCCCGCCCGAGAACCCGATCGGCGTGCCGGACATGATGTTCGTGCGCCCCACCGTGGTGCTGGTGTTCGACCGGCTCGCCGATGCGCTGTTCCTGGTCGCTCCGGTCTGGCCGGACGGAGACGTGGACCTGGCGGCCGAGCGGATCGATGCGGTGGCTGCGCAGCTCGCTGGCGCGGCGCTCCCCGCTCCAGTGCGCGCCGAGCCCGAGGAAGTGCGGCTCACCCCGGTGCTGCGCCCGGGCCGCTATGGCGAGATGGTCGCCGCGGCGAAGGAATATATCTCGGCGGGCGACATCTTCCAGGTGGTGCTCGCCCAGCGTTTCACCACGCCCTTCGCGCTGCCGCCCTTCGAGCTCTATCGCGCGCTGCGCCGGATCAATCCCTCGCCCTTCCTCTATCATCTCGACCTGCCGGGCTTCGCGCTCACCGGATCGAGCCCGGAGATCCTCGTGCGGGTGCGCGACGGCGAAGTGACGATCCGGCCGATCGCCGGCACGCGCCCCCGCGGCAAGACCGCGGCGGAGGACGAAGAGAACCGCGCCAGCCTGCTCGCCGATCCCAAGGAACGCGCCGAGCATCTGATGCTGCTCGACCTGGGCCGCAACGATGTCGGCCGGGTGGCCGAGGCGGGCAGCGTGCGGGTGACCGACAGCTACACGGTCGAGTTCTACAGCCACGTCATGCACATCGTCTCGAACGTGGTCGGCAAGCTGGCGCCGGGCAAGGACGCGCTCGATGCGCTGTTCGCCGGCTTCCCGGCGGGCACGGTGAGCGGCGCGCCCAAGGTGCGGGCCTGCGAGATCATCGCCGAGCTGGAGCCCGAGACACGCGGCCCCTATGCCGGCGGCGTCGGCTATTTCTCGCCCGACGGATCGATGGACAGCTGCATCGTGCTCCGTACCGCGCTGGTGAAGGACGGCACGATGCACGTCCAGGCCGGCGCCGGCATCGTCGCGGACAGCGATCCGGCATACGAGCAGCGCGAATGCGAGGCCAAGGCGGGCGCCTTGTTCGCGGCGGCGCGCGAGGCGGTCCGCCAGGCCGGCGAGGCGGGGTTCGGGCAGTAGCTCCCCCGATCCCCCTTCGGGCGGCGCGACGGAGCGGGCGCCTCCGCGACCTGGGATTTCGGCATTCGGCTTCCTTCCCTCGCCGCCGGAAGGGGAGGGAGTCGATGCGGCCCAGGTGACCGCCGGCGTTCAGCGCAGTGCCTTCACCCCCGGCGCGCACAGGGCGATCGCGCGGTCGATCATGAAGCCGAGCCGGTCGCGCGCCTGGGCGAGCTCGGCGGGATCCAGCCCGCGGTCGAGTGTCTCGAAGTTGAGATAGGCGAGCCCGTGCAGCACGGCATAGTTGGAGAGCGAGCCGTCGCTGGTCACCACGCGCTCCTGCACGACGTTGAAATCCGCGCCGACCATCGCGTCGCGGCAAAAGGCGGCGCCGGGCGGATCCCTGGCGAGGAAGGTGGCGAAGGCGACGGTGTCGTCATCGTCGAACGGCCAGGCCTTCGATAGCGAGGGGCTCGGGATCAGCGTGTCGTCGCAATAGCGGATCGAGATGATCCCGCTGCCCTCCTGATCCCCCTTGTTGCAGCGCGAGCCGGCCGTTTCGAAGCCCTTGGCGTTGGTGTGGAGCGCGATGATCGGCCAGGCGCCATGCGCGAGATCGGCCAGGACGTTGCGCGCATAGCCGGGGAGCGCGGTGTCGAAATTGCGATTGGGGTCGATCGGCCTGCCATAGTCCACCGCCTCGTTCAGCCGCTTGCCGTCGCTGCCGGGCGAGATGCCGGAGTCGATCGCGATCAGCACGCCGCCATATTTCCGCACGGCCATCAGCCCGGCCTCGAACCCGGCATTCTCATTGTCGTGCGGCACGAAGAAGAGCGGCCCCCGGGGGCGCTCCGCATTGGCGATGCGCCACAGGCGCCAGCGGGCCCGCTCCTCGCGGAATTCCACGGCCGAGACGGCCAGTCCCCGCCATTCCGTCGGGTCGCGGTGCCGGGCGAAATCGTCGTCCCGCACGCTCAGCGGATCGACTGGCCGCACCGTTGCGGCGTCGGGCGGGCTGGCGGTGAACAATAGGGCGGCAACCAGGGCGGGAAGGCGCATCAATCCCTCGGCTGGACCAGGAACTGCTCGAACTTCCCTTCCTTGCCCGGCTCGGCATAGGTGATGGCGATCAGCTTGCGGCCATCGGCATAGACGATGTCGTAGTTGCGGTTGACGAAGCCGCCGCGCAGCCGCGGCTTGCCGCGCGCGGTGAAGCTCGCCGGATCGCCCAGCGGGGCGAGGCTGGCGTGATAGTCCCCGGTCGCCTGGGCGGTGAAATAATAGCTGGCGTCCTCGGTGAGCTGCGACCGGTCGAGCGTGCCGGCGCGGAGCTGGTCGAACAGCTTGCGCGCGAGCTGGTCGCGATAGAGGTCCTCCGAGATGACGGGAGCGGGCTGGGGGACGGGATAGAGGAGATCGGTGATCCCGCCGGTGATCGCGTCCTGCGCGCCGCCGAAATCGGCATTGACCAAGGCGACCACGGCGAAGCGCTTGCCGGGCATCACGAAATTGTCGGAGAGGAAGCCCACCGCCTCGCCGCCATGCGCGACGGTCTTGTCACCCGCGCGATTGCCGAGCGACACGCCGAGGCCATAATGGGTATCGCTGCCGTTGGTGAGCTTGATCGCGGTTTCCTGCGTCGCCCAGTCCTCGGGGCTCAGGATCTTGCGGTCGATCCGGGCGATGTCCCATTTGGCAAGGTCGCTGGCCGACATGGCCAGCTCGCCTGCCGCCCATAGCCAGCCATGCGCCGCCGGCCGGGCCGCGCGGACGGGGCCGAGCGCGAAGCGGTGGTTGCCCTGGGGGAAACCCTTGCCCACCGCATAGTCCTGATCCATCGCGTCGATGCCGAGCGGCTTGAAGATCTTCTTCCGGAGATAGTCGAGCAGCTTCATGCCCGAGGCCTTCTCGATGATCATGCCGGCGACGACATAGCCGGTGTTCGAATATTGCCAGGCGGTGCCGGGCTCGAAATCGAGCGGCTTCTTCGCCCAGCGATCGAGGATCTGCCGCGGCGTCACCGGCTTCTCCATCGCGGCGAAGTCATAATCCTGCGGCCAATAGTCCTGGATGCCGGCGGTGTGGCTGAGCAGCTGGCGGATGCTGATCCGGTCTGCGCCCGTGATGTCCGGCACCCATTTCGACACCTTGTCGTCGAGGCCGAGCTTGCCCTCGTCCTCGAGCAGCAGGATCGCCGCGGCGGTGAACTGCTTGGAGATCGAGGCGATCTGGTATTTCGCCGCCGGGCTGGTCGCCTTCATGCCCGGGCCCTGATCGCCATAGGCCTTGGCGAAGACGATCCGACCGTCGCGCACGATCGCGACCGAGGCCGAGGGCACGCCCGACGATTTGAGCGCATCGGCGACGATGGTGTCGACCCTGGCGGTCTCGTCGGCGGAGAGCTGCTGCGCGGCGGCGGGGGTGGCGATGAGAAGGGCGGCGGCGAGGGCGGGTCGGAACATGGGGCCTCCGGAGCGTGGTCGCGCAAGCTTAGGCCAGCCTGCCGTTTCCGTCATCTTTCCGTTTGGCGCGCGCGCCATGCGCACCCGGCATGGAATCGTCGAAGTATCGTCACATGTTGCGCCGAAACGGTGTAATTGCCTGTTAGTAACATCGGAGATCGCCTCCCGGTAATGCAAAATCTAATATGTTCTACTTGAAGTAGATAGCTGTTATGATCGCAGCGGGGTTGCAGCATATACGAAGCATTTTACTCACCTCGATTGAGAGGGGAATTGCCATGTTATTTGCATTTGCAGCGATGATGGGGTGGTGTGGCACCAAATGGCCGGGCTGGTGGCGCTGGCCACGGCCGCCACATCCGGATCCCGAGCCCTGGTGGCGGCTGGTCGACGGCATTCTCGGCGCGGCGGGCGGCGTGATCGCCGTCAATCTGTTCGAGCCGATGCTGCGCGATCAGGGGCTGATCACCACCGGCCTGACCGCGTTCTTCGGCGGCCTCGCCGTCGCGACCGTCGTCGAGTCGGTGATGGGGCTGAACGCCAAGGCGCGCTGAGCTCTAGGGGGCGGGCGGTGCCCCCGCGGCACCGCCTTGCTCGCGTCAGGCCAGCGGCACGCCATAGAGGTCGTGCTCGTCCGCGTCCTCGATCTCGACCCGCACGATATCGCCCTGGCGAAGATGCCCCGCGTCGCGCAGGAACACTTCGCCGTCGATCTCCGGCGCATCGGCCTGGCTGCGGCCGGTGGCGCCGCCTTCCTCGCCGACCTCGTCGATGATCACTTCGAGCGTGCGGCCGATCCTGGCCTGGAGCTTGGCCGCGCTGATCGCCGCGGTCTTCTCCATGATCCGGGCATAGCGCTCTTCCTTGACCTCCTCGGGCACCGCGCCGGGCAGGTCGTTGGCGGCGGCGCCTTCGACCGGCTCGAAGCGGAACGCGCCAACCCGGTCGAGCTGGGCCTCGTCGAGCCAGTCGAGCAGATACTGGAAATCCGCCTCGGTCTCACCGGGAAAGCCGACGACGAAGGTCGAGCGGATCGTCAGGTCCGGCGCGATCGCGCGCCAGTTGCGCAGCCGCTCGAGCACCTTGGCCTCATTGGCCGGGCGCTTCATCGAACGGAGCACCGACGGGCTGGCATGCTGGAACGGAATGTCGAGATAGGGGAGGACCAGCCCCTCGGCCATCAGCGGGATGACCTGGTCGACATGGGGATAGGGATAGACATAGTGCAGCCGCACCCAGGGGGCGATCCTGCCGAGCTCGCGGGCGAGATCGGTCATGTGGGGGATGACTTCCTGGCCCTTCCACATCCGCGGCTCCTTGCGGATGTCGACGCCGTAAGCCGAAGTGTCCTGGCTGATGACCAGCAGCTCCTTCGTCCCGGCCTCAACCAGCTTCTCCGCCTCGCGCAGGATCGCGTCGGGGCGGCGGCTTACCAGGTCGCCGCGCAGCGCCGGGATGATGCAGAAGGCGCAGCGATGGTTGCAGCCCTCGGAGATCTTCAGATAGCTGTAGTGGCGCGGCGTGAGCTTCAGGCCCGCGTCCGGCACCAGGTTGACGAAGGGCGAGGGCGGCATCGGCGCCGCCTCGTGCACCGCGCCGACCACTTCCTCATATTGATGCGCGCCGGTGACGGCGAGCACATTGGGGAAGCGGGCGCGGATCGTCTCGGCTTCCTTGCCCATGCAGCCGGTGACGATCACCCGGCCATTCTCGGCGATCGCCTCGCCGATCGCCTCGAGCGATTCTTCCTTGGCGCTGTCCAGAAAGCCACAGGTGTTGACGAGCACGACGTCGGCGCCGGCATAGTCGGGCGACATCGCATAGCCGTCGCTGCGCAGTTTGGTGAGGATCCGCTCGCTGTCGACAAGGTTCTTGGGACAGCCGAGCGACACCATGCCCACGCGGGGCGCCTCGGGGAGTTTGGTTGCCATGATTGGCGGGCGACATAGGGATTTTCGCCGAAAAAGCTAGGCCGATGCTTTCGGGGAGCGATTCGGCCGGTGCCGCGGGGTCAGCCGGGCGCGCGGAAGATGAACCAGGCACCCGCCGCGATCAGCGTGAAGCCGATCAGGTGATTCACCGTGATCCTCTGGCCGAGATAGAGGATCGAGAAGCCGACGAACACGGTGAGGGTGATCACTTCCTGCATCGCCTTGAGCTGCGCCGCCGAATAGACCGCGCTGCCCCAGCGATTGGCCGGCACCGCCAGGCAATATTCGACGAAGGCGATGCTCCAGCTCGCCAGAATGACGAGCAGCAGCGGCGCCTGCTTGAACTTCAGATGCCCGTACCAGGCGAAGGTCATGAACACGTTCGAGCCGATCAGCAGCAGGATCGGCAGAAGGCGGGCAAGGAGCATTTCGGACATGGCGCGACCATGGCCGGGATGGCATCAGGGTCAAGATGGAGACGATTTCCCAAGAGAAGCTGCGCGCCCAGCTGCGCGAGCTGGGCGTGCGCGAAGGCGGCGTGCTGCTCGTCCATATGAGCTATCGCGCCGTCCGCCCGGTCGCGGGCGGGCCCGAGGGGCTGATCGAAGCGCTCACTGCGGTGCTGGGGCCGGAGGGCACGCTCGCCATGCCCTCGGCGACCGGCGACGACGATGCGCCCTTCGATCCGGCGGCCACGCCCAATCGCGACGATCTGGGCATCGTCGCCGACCTGTTCTGGCGCATGCCCGGGGTATTGCGCAGCGCGCATTTCGACGCGGTCTCGGCGCGCGGCCCCAGGGCCGCATGGATCACCGGCGGCCCCTTCGTGCTGCCGCCCGCCGCGCCGGACAGCGCGATCGACCGTATCCGCCGGGCCGGCGGGCAGGTGCTGCTGCTCGGCATCGGCCATCACGCCAACACCATGCTGCACCTGGCCGAACTGGTCGGCGGCGCGCCCTATCGCAGCGACTTCCACTATATCGATGCCGGCGGCGCCGAGGTGCATTATGGCGAGAATGACAGCTGCTGCGAGAAGTTCGAGCTGGCCAATGCCTGGCTGAGCGCGGCGGGCCTGCTGCGCGAGGGCAGGGTCGGCCATGCCGAGGCCCGGCTGATGGACGCCGAGGATCTGGTGCGGATCGCCGCCGAGAAGGTCCGTGCCGATCCGCTGCTGTTCCTGCACGGCGCCGAGGAAGGCTGCGAGGAGTGCGACGAGGCGCGGGAGAGCCTTTGAGCTTCGGCATCAGTCCCGTCGCAAGGTGGCCCGGATGCCCTACATCTTGCGCCGGATCCGCTCGACAAAGGTCCCGAAGGTCGTACCCTGCGCCGATTTCGGCGCGGGCTTGTTTTCCCTATCTTCCCGGCAATGCCAGCCATCTCGTAACATCCTTGCGCGAGCGCGATCCTATCTTTCCAACAGGGTCAAAGAGCCGCCGAGGCAGGACCACGGCTGTGTGAGCCCAGCAGGCGAAATCCTACATTGCAAGCTGTGGCTGCCAGGGGGCGGGCATGTGGCCTGGGTTGAGGACTCATATCCCTCTCTCGTCATCCCTGCGCAGGCGGGGATCCAGGGTAGTCGCGGGACAGCGATGCCACCGGGTGAGCCGCTCTCCGGGGAGCCCAGGGCTTGATCGCGCGCAATCCGCCCGTGGTCCTGGATCCCCGCCTGCGCGGGGATGACGGTGGAGAATGGCCGGGGTGAGCTAGAGAATGGCCGGGGCGGCGGCGGCGAGCCTGAGGCTCCCCTTCCTATCCCGTCACGATCTCCAGGATCGTGTCCCCGGACTGCAGCGCCTGTGCCTCGGGCGCCTTGTGGCCATGGGGCGCGCCGCCGCGATAAATGCGCACGCCCAGCCCGGTCGCGATCGCCGATAGCGGCTTGCCGATTTCCTCCGGCCGCACCTTGCGCTCGGCAAGCTCGACCGTGCCGTGGATCGAGGCGAGGTCGGTCAGATAGTCGGCGAGGTGGCGGCCCTGGCACGAGCTGGCCAGCAGCAGCCCGGCGAAGCTCACCGGGTTCACCACCGTCGTCGCGCCCGCTGCCCGTGCCGGGAGCTCATTGTCCTCGTTGCGCACGATCACGCTGATCGGGACGCCGGCCGCCAGGTGCCGCGCGGTAAGGGTGATCAGGATCGACGTGTCGTCGCGGCCGGCGCAGACGATCATCGATTCGGCGCTCGTGAGGTGCACGTCCTGGAGCACCTGGTCGCGCGTCGCGTCCGCCTGCAGGACGATGCAGCCGCGTTCCTCGGCACGGGCGATATTGGCCTCGTTCTGGTCGATCACCACGATGCTGCCCGGCTGGCGGCCGCGCGCGATCAGCTCGTCGACGGTCTCCGAGCCGGTGGTGCCGTATCCCGCCACGATGATGTGCCCCGAAAGGGTCCGCTGGATCACTGCCATACGCCATTTTTCCCAGGTGCGCTTGAGCACGAAATTATAGGCGGTGCCGAGGAAGAGCAGCACCACGAAGATGCGGATCGGCGTGACGACGAACGCGTCGAACATCCGCGCCGAATTGCTCACCGGCACGATGTCGCCATAGCCGGTCGTGGTTATCGAGATCGACGTGAAATAGAGGATGTCGAGGAAGCTGACCTGCCCGTCCGCCGAATCCTTCAGCCCGTCGCGCTCGATCCAATGGACGCCCACCGCCAGCGCGAGCAGGGCCAGCACCGCCAGCACGCGCCATCCGATCGAGGCCCAGACGGGCAGGCTCGACTTGCGCTTCAGCATGGAGGACGGCCTGAGCGCCATCAGCGCGCGGGCAGCCTCGGCAGCGGATCGACGGGATTGCGGCCCTGACGGATCTCGAAATGGAGCTCGGGGCGGTCCGCAAAGCCCGAATTGCCGGATAGCGCGATCATCTGGCCCTTCTTCACTGCCTGGCCGCGCTGCACGAGCAGCTGGCCGGCATGACCATAGACGGTCGTCCAGCCATCGCCATGGCGAAGGATCACCAGGCCGCCCAGCGCCGGGATGTCCGAGCCGACATAGGCGACCACGCCGTCCGCCGCGGCGAGCACGGGCGTGTCGAGCGGCACGGCGATCTTGATGCCGTCATTGCGCTCCCCGCTTGCCCCCGGGCCGAAGTGCCGGATCACATTGCCCCGAAGCGGCCATTGGAAACCGCCCGCGAGCCGTGCCGGCGCCGCCACCGGGGTGGTGGGCGCCAGCACGCGCGCGGAGGAAGCGGTCGGCTGGGCCGGCCTGGCCTTCTCGGCAATGGCGGGCTGGCCGCCGGTGACGATATCGTCGACGCCCAGATCGAGATGGAAGCGCGCGGCGCGCTGCTCGATCGTCTCGGGCCGGCCCGAGGGCGAAGCGGTGTCGGGGATCAGCAGCCGCTGGCCGGTGCGCAGGATGTACGGCTCTTCCAGATCGTTGACCGCGATGATTCGCGACCAGTCGACCCCATAGGCGATGGCGATGGCGATGCCGGTCTCGCCGTCGCGGACCAGGTGATAGCGGCCGCCCGGGATCGTCAGCTTCTGGCCGACGCGGATCACGAAGGGCGAGGGGATGTTGTTGGCGCGCGCGATCGCTTCCGATCCGGCGCCGGTCTTCACCGAGATCGAACGCAGCGAGTCGCCGGGCTGGACGGTGTAGCTGCTGCCCGCCACGACTCGCGAATCCGCCTGCACCTTGCGCGCCTGCCAGGCGGGCGGCGGGGCGGGGAGGCGGCGGACGTCCTGCTCGTTGCCGAGCGCGGGGCGCTCCCATCCGTCCTGCTCCGGCTGGGAGCGCGGGCGACGGTCCTGCCGCTGCGTGGGCGGGGCATCATAACCCCGATCGCGATAGCCGCCGCCGGTCTGCGGAATGCAGGCGGCCAGCATCAGCAGCGCCACCGGCGCCATCGGCCTTGCCCCCATCATCCCGACCCCCAAATTAACCATATCCGGTCATACCATATCGCGCATTTCCGCGCGCGTCAGGTACGTCTGAATGCGGAGGTGCTCAGTTTGCCGGTTCGAGCCGGTTCAGCCCCTTGAGATAGGGCTTGAGCGCCTCGGGGATCGCCACCGATCCGTCTTCCTGCTGGTAGTTCTCCAGCACGGCGACGAGCGTGCGGCCCACCGCCAGGCCGGAGCCGTTGAGCGTGTGGACGAAGCGGGTCGGGCTTTTGGAGGATCCGGCGCCGCCGGCCGGCTCGCCCGCGGGCCGGTAGCGCGCGTTCATCCGGCGCGCCTGGAAATCGCCGCAGGTCGAGCAGGACGAGATCTCGCGATAGCGGCCCTGGCCGGGCAGCCACACTTCCAGGTCATAGGTGCGCGCCGCGGTGAAGCCCATGTCGCCGGTGCACAGCTTCATGCGGCGGAAGGGCAGGCCGAGCGCGGTCAGGATGCCCTCGGCGCACCCGGTCATGCGCTCATGCTCCGCCTCGCTCTGCTCGGGCGTGGTGATCGAGACCATCTCGACCTTCTCGAACTGGTGCTGGCGGATGAAGCCGCGCGTGTCGCGGCCCGCGGCGCCGGCTTCCGAGCGGAAACAGGCGGTGAGCGCAGTGAAGCGCAGCGGCAGTTCCTCCTCGGCCAGGATCTGCTCGCGCACGATATTGGTCAGCGAGACCTCGGCGGTGGGGATCAGCCAGCGGCCGTCGGTGGTCCGGAACAGGTCCTCGGCGAACTTGGGCAGCTGGCCCGTGCCGAACACCGCCTCGTCGCGCACCAGCAGCGGCGGGACGGTCTGCTCATAGCCCTGGGCCTCCAGCGTATCGAGCATGAACTGGCCGAGCGCGCGGTGCAGCCTGGCGGCGGCGCCGCGCACCAGCGTGAAGCGCGCGCCGGAGAGCATCGCGCCCGTCTCGAAATCCAGGCCGAGCGCCGGGCCGATCGCGTCATGCTCCTTCGCCGCGAAGGCGAGGACGGTCGGCGCGCCGACCGCGGCCATCAGGGCATTGTCGTCCTCGTCCGCGCCCTGGGGCACGTCGTCATAGGGAAGGTTGGGCAGGCTGGCGAGCCGGGCCTCCAGCGCCTCGCCGGCTTCCTTCTCCTCGGCCTCGAGCGCGGGCAGGCGCTCCTTGAGGCCGGCTACTTCGGCCATCAGCGCCGCCGCGGCCGCTTCGTCCTTCGCCGCCTTGGCCGCGCCGATCGCCTTGGAGGCTTCGTTGCGGCGGGCCAGGCCGGCCTGCACTTCGGTGATCAGCGCGCGCCGCTTCTCGTCCAGGGCGACGAGCGTGGCCGCCTGCGGCTCCAGTCCGCGCTTCGCCAGGCCGGCGTCGAAGGCAGCGGGATTCTCTCGGATGGCGCGGATGTCGTGCATGCCGGGCGTATGACCGGGCTCCCGCCCGGGCGCAACCCTGGCGCGCGTGGCGGCGTTCAATGTGGCAGGATCAACGAAGGAGACAGGATATGCGGGTTCCCCATGATGCGATCGTTCTGGTTGCCGATGGTCGCAAGCTGCTGATGCTGCGCAACGAGGGCGACGGGCTGCGCCCGAACCTGCAGGTGGAGCGCAAGGAGGAGCAGGAGAACCCGGCCAATGGCGCGCAGGCGAGCGATGCGCCCGGCCGCTCCTTCCAGAGCGTCGGCGCGCGGCGCAGCGCCTATGAGGAGACCGATTTCCACCAGCTCGAGGAGGATCGCTTCGCGGCCGACGCCGCGGCCCTGCTCAAGGCGCGGGCGCTGCGCAACGAGTTCGAATCGCTGATCATTGTCGCTCCGCCGCGCACGCTGGGCGAGCTCCGCAAACATTATCACAAGGAAGTGAGCGACCGCCTGCGGGCCGAGATCGCCAAGGACCTGACCCGCCACACGGTGCCGCAGATCGAGGAAGCGCTGATCAACGCCGAATAGGGCGGGCGACGGGCTGGCCGGGACGGGTTCAGTCCTGCGGCTGGTCGTCCGGCGCCTTCTTCTTCATGAAGCGCTTGCGGGCGACCAGCGCCGCCGCGGCGCCGCCGAACAGCAGGATCATCGGCGGGGCCGGCACCGGTGCCGGACCGCCTGAGCTGCTGCCGCCGCAGTCGCGCCGGCAGCCGCCATGGCTGCTCGATCCATGCCCGCCGTTCGAGCTCCAGCCGCTCGAATTGCTCCAATGGCCGCTCGACGAGGACGAAGTCGACGACGAGTTGGACGAGCTGGTCGAGGAGCTGTTCGACGACGAGGTGCTCGAGCTGGTCGAGGTGGAGGACGAGACGTCGCCGCTCGACGACGAGGTCGAGGTCGAGCTGATCTGGCCGCTCGAAGTGGAGGTGGAGGAGCCGCCCGTGGAGGTGGAGGTCGACGAGCCGCCGGTGGAGGTCGAGGTCGAGGAACCGCCCGTCGAGGTCGAGGAGCCGCCGGTGGAGGTGGAAGTCGAGCCGCCCGACGAGGACGAGTTGGACGACGAGATCTCGATGTTGATGCCGCTGGACCCGCTCGATCCGCCGGAACTGCTCGAGCCGCCGAAAAAGCCGCCGGCGAAGAAGCCGCCCATGAAGCCGCCGCCGCCCGAGCCGCCGATCACGCCCGAGGAGGAGCCGCTGCTGCTCGACGAAACCACCGGCATCTCGCCATAGGGCGGAGGCACCGGGATCGGCGCGCCCTGCGCGGCGACGACTACGACCTGGGGCTGGCCCTGGGTGGTGGTGGTGGTGACCGTGCGCTTGACGACTCGCTTCACCGGGCGCGCCACGGTGCGCTTCACGACGCGCTTCTTCGTGACGGTGACGTGCTTCACCACGCGCGGCTGGTGGATGCGTTCGGTGACGTAGACGCCACCGCCGCCGATCACTGCGCCCCCGCAAGTGCAGGCGCACAGTTTAGCCAAGGCCATGCGAACCGACATTGTTCCCACTCTTCCCGTTGCTGGCGTGTCGCTCCCCGCGGGACCGTCAGCAGCTTCACGCTCGTCAATGCGCGAAAAGTGCAAAACAAATTGTTAAGTGCAATGCCGTTAAGGCCGCTTAACCATATTTACGCGTATTTTTCGGGCTCCGGATTTGTCTCGCGATGGTTAATGTTCTACTTCGGTACGGAACGGGCGCTTCCTGCCCGCCGGCCCGCGAGCATTGTCGGTTAATTCCCGGTGGACGGGCCCCCAATTCAGCCGCCGCTAATTTCCCTCCATTTACGGGGTATTACGCCTGTGGATTAAAATGACGGCGCGCTTGTTAACGCCGCCGCGCGTAAGTATAGGGCCGCGCAGGGCAAACGGTCTCCGTAAGGCTCGGGCCTTATTGAGGACCGTAGTGGAGAGTGGGGATGGCTACTGTTTTGGATCGCTTCGACGAACCGGGTAAACGCGTTCCTCCCGCCGCAAATGACGGCGACGACGGCTATCGGCCGAGCAACGACGAACCCTTCATGAACCCGCGCCAGCTGGAATATTTCCGCAACAAGCTGAACGCGTGGAAGGACGACATCTACCGCGAGGCCGCGGGGACGCTCAACCAGCTGCAGACCGACTCGCTGCGCGAGGCCGATCTCACCGATCGCGCCTCGAGCGAGACCGACTGGTCGATCGAGCTGCGCACCCGCGATCGCCAGCGCAAGCTGATCTCCAAGATCGACGCGGCGCTGCGCCGGATCGAGGACGGCGAATATGGCTATTGCGAGGTGACCGGCGAGCCGATCAGCCTCGGCCGGCTGGAGGCGCGGCCGATCGCGACGATGACCGTCGAGGCGCAGGAACGCCACGAGCGCAACGAGAAGGTATCGCGGGACGAATAGCGGGGGGCTGAAGGCCTCCTTTTTTGTGCCTCCTCCGTTCGGCGGCGGGGGCACATTTTCGGCCTTTGTTTACCGTTTCGACAAGGTTTGCTGCTCTATTCTGCGCGCGTAACCCCCTTGCGTTTCGAGCGACACGATGGACCAGTTTTCCTTTGACCCTCTCACTGCGCTCTCTGCGGACGATTTCGCCGCCAGCCAGCGCAACGGTTCGCGCGACAGCCTGATGCTGGCCGCGCAGTTTCGCGTGGCGGGGCGTCCGGACGAGCAGGTGCGGGTGCGCAATCTCTCGCAGGGCGGGCTGATGGCCGAATATACCCAGCCGATCGAGCGGGGCGCGCCGGTGGAAGTGGAAGTGCGCGGCGTGGGCTGGGTCAGCGGCCGGATCGCCTGGGCGACCGACGGCCGCGTCGGCATCGCCTTCGACACGCCGATCGATCCGCTGCTCGCCCGCAAGCCGGTGGGCGGGGGCACGCAGACGCCGACCTTCGTGAAGCCGATCTTCACGCGCCGCTGACCTCTTCGCGAGCCGGATATTTTCCCGAGCCGGATATCCATCGGCTCGAAGCATTTCGGAACCAGGTTTTGGAGATTTCGCGCAGTCGGGGTGCGGCTTGGGCCACACCCCTGTTGCGCGGCGCTGCTAGCGCGCCATTTCTTCCTTGATGCGAAGCTTCTGCTTCTTCAGGGAAGCCAGAACCAGCTGGTCTGGGCGGGGCCTTTGCGATTCGGCGGCGATTCGCTGGTCGAGCACTGAGTGCTTGGCCGAAAGTGCCGAGAAATGCGCGTTCTGCATCGAAGCAGTCTCCTTCTTCGGGTGGCCGGAACGCATGACTAGATCACTTTTCCACAGCTTTGTCGCGGGGGAAACGCGGCTAACCGGCGGCTAATCGACAGCCTGCGGAAATCGCGCGATGATCCGTTGCGGAGCCTCGCGGGCTGGTGCAGGGAGATCCCGCTACGGGGGCTTTCGCGATGGACGAGAAAGAGATTGTGCGACGGCTCGAAGCGGTGCGGACCGAGCATCGCGACCTGGATGCGGCGATCGATGCGCTGCTCGCCACGGGCACGTCCGACCAGCTTCAGATCGCGCGCCTCAAGAAGCGCAAGCTGATGCTGCGCGACGAGATCGTGCTGCTCGAGGACCAGTTGATCCCCGATATAATCGCCTGATCCGGATCGGGACGAAATCACTGCGAAATTAAGCATTTCGTTACCATGCGGGCTGTGGCAGCGTCATCTTCATGAAGAAACAGGGCGCGACGACGATCCATCGCAAGCTGATCGACACGCTCTATGTCGAGGCGATGCTGCTGGCCGACGAGGCCCGCGCCTATTTCGACGAGCTTGGCCGGGACGAGCGCGAGGCGCTGGAAGCGCTGAACCGGGTCGCCTTTTCCTGCGAGTCGCTCAAGGTGACGACGCGGCTGATGCACATCATCGCCTGGCTGCTCACCCAGCGCGCGGTCGATGCCGGCGAACTGACGCCGCACGACGCGCTTTCCTCCTCGCGCCGGCTGGGGGACGCGCCCGAGACCGAGGAAGCGCTGCTCGCCGCGATGCCGGCCCAGGCCGTGGCGATCATCAGCACCAGCATCGATCTGTATCGCCGGGTCGCGCGGCTCGACGAGTCGCTCGAGGAGACGGTGACGATCGAGAGCCCGGCGCGCTCGATGATGGATCGGCTGGCGGCCGCCTTCTGACCCTTGGCATGCCGCCGCGGCCGGGGCGGCGGCGGCTCAGCCGCAGAGCCTTAGCCGCAGAGCCTTAGCCGCAGAGCGCCGCCCTGGCCGCGGCATATTCCCGCTTCATCCGCTCGATCTTCACCGTGGCGGGCTCGATCGCGTGCACCGCGCCGATGCCCTGGCCCGATCCCCAGATGTCCTTCCAGGCCTTGGCCCCGCCGAAATTCATCGCGCTGGGGTCGCTTTCGGGAAGATTGTCCGGATCGAGCCCGGCATTGACGATCGACGCCTTCAGATAATTGCCGTGCACCCCGGTGAAGAGGTTCGAATAGACGATGTCGTCCGCCGTCCCGTCGACGATGCCCTGCTTGTAGGCGGGGGCGGCATTGGCCTCGTCGGTGGCGATGAAGGGCGAGCCGATATAGGCGAGGTCGGCGCCCATCGCCTGGGCGGCCAGCACCGAGCGGCCATTGGCGATCGCACCCGACAGCACCACCGGCCCTTCGAACCATTCGCGCACTTCCTGGACGAGCGCGAAGGGGCTGAGGCGCCCGGCATGGCCGCCGGCGCCCGCCGCGACCAGGATCAGCCCGTCCGCGCCCTTTTCGATCGCCTTGTGGGCGAAGCGATCGTCGATCACGTCGTGCAGCGTGATGCCGCCCCAGCCATGCACCGCGTCGTTGAGCTCAGGCCGCGCGCCGAGCGAAGTGATGACGATCGGCACTTTCCATTTGGCGCAGGCCGCCACGTCATGCTCGAGGCGCGGATTGGAGCGGTGGACGATCTGGTTGACCGCGAAAGGCGCGGCGGGCGTGTCCGGATGATCGCGGTCCCAGGCAGCCAGCTCCTCGGTGACCTGGTGGAGCCATTCGTCGAGCCTGGTGTCCGGCCGCGCGTTGAGCGCCGGGAAGGAGCCGACGATCCCCGCCTTGCACTGGGCGATGACCAGCTCGGGCACGGAGATGATGAACAGCGGCGATCCGATGACGGGAAGGCGCAGGCGATCGAAGAGCGGGGGCAATGCCATGGACCAGTTTTGTAGCGAAACCGGAATGGCCGTCCAGCCCGATGCCGGCGACGCTACGGCACCCATGGTCGCGCGCGGCGCAATCGTTTCGGTGGCAGGGCCGACTCGGCCATAGCCTCATTGAAGCGAGCGGCGCGATTCCCCATTGTCGTCTCGCATAACGGCCCCGGGGAGCCCATATGGTCACCAACGAGGTGTACGTCATCGTTCGCAAGGCGATCGAGGCCGCAACCCAGCAGAGCGGCAAGCTCTACGAGGCGGGCCAGGAGAGTCACTACCAGGCGCTCGCCGCGATGATGGCCTTGCGCCAGGCCGGCTATGAGGTGACGCGCCGCCTCGACGACTAGGTTGAGAACCCAAACAAGTACTTGATTTTCTACCGTCATCCCGGCCTTGAGCCGGGATCCCGCTTCTTCCTGTGCTGGCGAGACAGCGGGACCCCGGCTCAAGGCCGGGGTGACGAAGGAGGAATATGAGTCCCCAACCTAGGCTGAGAACCAGAACAAGCCCTTGAAACCACACCCGTCATCCCCGCGCAGGCGGGGATCCAGGGTAGCAGGGGACGATCGAAGCAATCACGCGGGTGCGTGCCGGAAACGGCAAGGCGAGCCGCGCCGTCCTTGCCCTTGGCCCTGGATCCCCGCCTGCGCGGGGATGACGGGTGAAGGGGGCGGTTGAAGGGATAGCGGGGATGACGCTG
>JAFOMG010000002.1 GCA_017418975.1 Sphingomonas sp. | reverse complement strand
CGGGGCGATCAGCTTGAGGATCTGGGCAAAGGCGCGGTCGACATAGACGCGCTGGCGGTTGGTGCGAGCGGCGCCGTCCTTCGGCGTATTCTCGATGACGGTGGCCACCGCTGCTTCCAGCGCGATCGTGATCTTCGACATTGCGTATCCCCTGTTTCGTCCGGGCCCGCCGGGTCTCGGCTGCCGTTCACAGGGGCAACATGGCTTCTAATCCTTTAACAGAACCCTTAAAATCCTATATGTAGTCCTACCAGTGTCGATTTTTCGGCGCAGCGCGATTATCCGCATAAAATACGGAAATGGTGTGATATTTATGGAATTCGGCGCCTGAAAGGCCGCCGATCCCATCATTATAGGATAAAATAATTTAGCCGGCGAATTGTTCCGGACGGATTCGACGATCGATGAATCCGAGCAGCCATTGGCGGTGCGCCTGGGTGGCGTTGCCGGCCGCGGCGATTCGCTGATCGGCCGCGCCGCCGCCGATCTGGGCGGCCAGCAGCATGCGAGCGCGGCCCGGATCGATGCCGCCCGCAAGGAACTTCTTCGCGTCGCCGAGCCCCAGATGATGGGTGAGATAGGCCGACTTCGCCAGGGTCTCCGCGTCGGTGTGCACGCGGATGCCCGATTGCTCGAGCCGCGAAAGATTGACCTTGGCGAGATCGGCGATGCCCAGGATCGAGGCCTGGCCGTCATAGCGCAGCGCCAGCAGCTCGCTGCGCGCGCCGGGCAGCACCTGGCCGCGCCCGTCGAGCCAGCCGCGCTCGGCGGCGAACTGGTTGAGCCAGGTGCCCGAAATCTCGGCGAGATGCTCCCAGGTGCCGCTCAGGAACTGCCCGAGCCCGGCCGCGCTCGAACGGGGATTGCGCGACATGGTGTTCCAGCTGCCGTCATGCCCCTTGGCGGCCTCGGCGTCGACGATCGCGGCGAGCGCGGTCGCCGGAATGCCGGTGCGCGCCTCGGCCATGGCGAAGGCGGGCGCGAAGCGGGTATTGGCGCCGAGCGCGAGGCCCGATGCCACTGCTCCGCTGGCGACGGAGACGGTAGCCTCGGTGCCCATCGCCGCGGCCATGGCGCGGCTGCGTTGTTCGGCGGTGTCGCCGATCGCGCCGCGCAGATCCTCGATGCAATTGTCGGCAAAGTCCTTGGCGGCGGCCTTGCGGTGGCAGGCACAGGCGCAACCGCAATTGCAGCCCTGCACGCCGTTCGCCTGGCCGCCGATCCGGCCGCCGAGCAGGTCGAGCAGCGAATCGCCGCTCAGGCCGTTCTGGCCGATGCCGTTGCCCTTGCGGTCGTCGCGTTCGCCGTCGCCGAGCGCGGCGCGCCACAAGCGGCTGGCGAGCTCGGTCTGCGCTTCGGTGTAGATCACCTTGGCGCGGTTGGCGGGGCTGAGCTGGGAGAGGTCGGCGCGCGGGATCATGCGCTGCGCTCCGCGTTGCGGCGCGCGACGACCAGCTTCGCGGCGGCGATATCGTCGATCATCGCCTGCTCGGCCCCGGCGGCGGCGCGCTCGGCTTCGTCCTTGAAACGATCGGCCGCGCCTTCGATGGCGCGCATCGTGCCATAGGCTTCCACGGCCTGGGCACGCAGATGGGTCAGCCGCATGGTGGCCAGCTGCGCCTGCTGGTCGAGCCGCGCGCGCTCCACCTTCATCCGCAGCCGCCAGGCGTCGCTGGCAACGGGCACGCTGGCGGCGAGCGCGCGCTCCTCGCGCATCCGGGCATCATGCGCATGCGCCTGATGGTTGAGCGCGGCGATCGTCTCGATCTCGACGCTGATCGACACCTTCACCGTGTCGACCTCGCGGCGCTGGACGCGCAGGGCGGTGTCGAACGGGGTCACTCGTCCATCTCCATGCTGAGCGCGACGATCTCGCCGAGCGCGGCGAAGGCGGCATCGGCATTGCCCTGGTCGTTCTTGCCCTGGTTGAGCATCGCCTCGATCTGCGGGGCGAGCGCCACCGCGCGGTCCACCTCGGGCGAGGAGCCCGCCTTGTACGCGCCGAGCCGTACCATCTCCTCCATGTCGGAATAGGTGGACAGCAGCTTGCGCGCGCCGACCCGGATGTCGTTCTGCGCGTCGTCCATGCAATGGGGCAGGGTGCGCGAGACCGATTTGAGGATGTCGATCGCCGGATAGCGGCCGCGCTCGGCGATCGTGCGGCGCATCACCACATGGCCGTCGAGGATGCCGCGCACCGCGTCGGCGACCGGCTCGTTATGGTCGTCGCCATCGACCAGCACGGTGAACAGCCCGGTGATCATGCCCTTGCCCGGCGCGCCGGGGCCGGCGCGCTCGAGCAGGCGGGGCAGCTCGGCGAAGACGGTGGGGGTATAGCCCTTGGTCGCCGGCGGCTCGCCGCTGGCCAGGCCGATCTCGCGCTGCGCCATGGCGAAGCGGGTGACCGAGTCCATCAGGCACAGCACGTTGAGCCCCTGGTCGCGGAAATGCTCGGCGACGGCGAGGGTGGTCCAGGCGGCCTGGCGGCGCATCAGCGCGGGCTCGTCCGAGGTGGCGACGACGACGACCGAGCGGGCCATGCCCTCGGGACCCAGATCGTCCTCGATGAATTCCTGCACTTCGCGGCCGCGCTCGCCGATCAGGCCGATGACGGCAACGTCGCACTGGGTCCAGCGCGCCAGCATCGAGAGCAGCACCGACTTGCCAACGCCCGAGCCCGCGAACAGGCCGAGCCGCTGGCCGCGGCACAGCGGCACGAACAGGTCGAGCGTCCGCACCCCGGTCTCGATCCGCTCGCCCACCCGGGCGCGGTTGGCGGCGGCGGGGGGCGGCGCCTTGATCGGCTGCGGATCGGCGCCGTTGGGAAGCGGGCCGAGCCCGTCGACCGGGCGGCCGAGCCCGTCGACCATCCGGCCGAGCCAGGCCTGGGAGGGGCGGACGCTGAACTGGCCGGCGCCGAGCTCGGCGCGCGCGCCCAGGCCCACGCCCTGCGGATCGACAAAGGGCAGGCACAGCGCGACTTCGCGGTCGAGCGCGGTCACTTCCGCCTGGACGATGCCGCCCGGCGCGGCGATCTCGATGCGGCTGCCGATCTGCGCGGCGCCGGCGAGCCCTTCCACTTCGATCAGCGCGCCGCGCACCGCGACGACGCGGCCGAAGCGGCGATCGGGCGTCATGTCCCGGATCGCGCGCGCTGCGCTGGCGAGCGTCTGCACCTTGTGGCCCTCAGGCCGCCTGCGGGGCGGCGAGGGCGTCCTCGAACGCGATCACTTCGCGCGCGCTGGCCAGTGCCTTGTAATATTCGCCCTGGGCGATCTCGCCGGCGAAGCGGATACAGGCCGACTTGGCTTCCGGTGCCGCGAGCGCGACGACCAGCGCGCCGACCAGCCCGACCACGATGTCGTGGTGGCCGTCGCGGTTCGCCGGATCGATATAGGCGAGCATCGCGGCGAAATAGAGCTGGCGTGCCGGCGTGGTCGCTTCCTCGGGGCGCATGATCTCGCGCCCGCGCAGGATCGACACCTGATTCTCCACGGCGATCTGGGTGCGGCCGACCGCGCGGATCACCGCGCCGTTGACGATCGCCTTCTCGCCGTCGCGAAGGGTGATGCGGAGCATTGGGGAACAGCCTTTCGTTCGTCTGGCTGCATTATAGGATGCCTTTCGCATCGCCGGCGCCGCACCCGGCAATTTTTGCCCAGCATCATCTTATTGCGCCCCGCTTTGGGTCTTCGCTTCGCTCATCCTACAATTGAGGCGTGGCCCGCGCGCGTTCCGTGGGCATCGACGGGAGTTAACGTCTTGAGCCTCTATTCCGCTCTCTATGCCGGCGTCTCGGGCCTCAACGCGCAGTCGAGCGCGATGGCGGCGGTCGCCGACAACATCACCAACATCAACACCATCGGCTACAAGGGCGTCGAAGCCCAGTTCAAGACGATGGTGACGGATGGCCGCGCGCGTTCGAGCTATTCGGCGGGCGGCGTCGTCGCCGCGCCGATCGCGATGATCTCGAAGCAGGGCATGATGCAGGCGTCGAGCAACAGCACCGACATCGCCATCGACGGCAAGGGCTTCTTCGTCACCCGCACCGCCGCCGGCGGCCAGGGCGAGGTCGCCTTCACCCGCGCCGGTTCGTTCCGCGCCGACGAGGAAGGCTATCTGAAGAACCCGGCGACGGGCCTGTACCTCTATGGCTATCGCCTCGATGCCGAGGGCAAATATGTCAACACCGGCAATCTCGACGACCTGGAGGCGATCCGCGTCAGCGACCTGACCGGCACCGCGGCGGCGACGTCGCGCATCCAGGCGCGCATCAACCTCAACACCGCGACCGACGTCTCGCCGGCCGCCGCCGGCTACACCCAGGGCGACCTGGCGAAGTACGCCGCGGACAATACGTTCACGCCGAAGACCGAGAACCAGTTCCAGCGCTCGTTCACCGTCTATGACCAGCAGGGCGGTTCGCACACGCTGAACATGGCCTTCATCAAGACCGGGCCGAACGCGTGGAAGGCCGAAGTCTATTCGAGCCCGGCGGGCGACATCATGGACACCAGCGTGACGCCGGCGGTGAAGAGCACCAGCGGCTTCATCGCGGGCGGCGACGTCAAGTTCAAGCCGGACGGCAGCCTCGACCTTCCGTCGGGCAGCTGGCTGAACAGCGCGCTGAACATCACCTATTCCAACCAGGCGGCCTCGGTGCCGATCAAGCTGGAGCTGGGCAGCGACGGCAAGATCGACGGCCTCACCCAGTTCGGCCAGCCGAGCTCGCTGATCTCGGGCAACACCGATGGCGGCACGCTGGGCAATCTGTCGCAGATCGAGATCACCAAGGAAGGCGTCGTCAACGCGGTGTTCGACGACGGCACCACCCGCGCGGTGTTCCAGCTTCCGCTGGCGACCTTCCAGAACCCGGACGGCCTCACCCGCGTGTCCGGCAACGCCTATACCGCCAGCCGTCTCTCGGGCGGCTTCACGCTGAACGAGCCGGGCGAGCTGGGCGCGGGTGCCATCGCGGCGAACTCGCTCGAGGCCTCGACGGTCGACCTGGCGGGCGAGTTCACCAACATGATCCGCTTCCAGCGCGCGTACAGCGCGTCGTCGAAGATCATCACGACGGTGGACGACATGCTGCGCGAAGTCAGCGACCTCAAGCGCTAACGCCAGAAGAACGTAGGGGAACATGGCGCTCAACGACATTCTCGGCACCGCGGTGTCCGGCCTGGCGGCAGCCCAGGCCGGCCTCCGCGCGGTTTCCAACAACATCGCGAATGTCGGGGTGGCCGGCTATGCGCGCGAGCGCGTCAACCTCACCACGGGGGTGGTCGCGGGCCAGGTCAGCGGCGTGGTGGTGGGCGAGCCCACCCGCGTCGCCGACCGGTTCCTCGAAGCGACGGTCTATAACCGGGCGGGCGATTACGGCCGCACGGAAGTGACCGCCAACTATCTCGACCGCCTGCAGGCGCTGCTCGGGCAGCCCGGGGCCTCTTCCGGCCTCTCGGCGCGCCTCGACGCGGTATCAGCCTCGGCCGTGGCGATGACGGGCTCGCTGGGCTCCACGCAGACGGTGGCCCAGTTCACCAACGACGTGCAGGATGCGATCAGCTCGATGCAGCAGATGGACAATGACGTGTCCCAGCTGCGCTCCGACGTGGAATCGGAGGTCGGCTATTCGGTCGACAAGATCAACACGCTGCTCAAGCGCATCTACGACCTGAACGGCACGGTGGCGCAGGCCACCGGCCTCGGCCGCAGCGCCGGCGGCGCCGCCGATCAGCGGATGAGCGCGATCGAGGAGCTGAGCGGGCTGATGCAGGTCACCGTCCGCGACCAGGCGGACGGCCGCGTCACCATCGAGACGGCCAATGGCCAGATGCTGCTCGACAAGCGCCTGCGGCAGCTCTCCTATCCCAGCGCGGGCGGGGCTTCGCAGCCCACCTATCCGCCGATCGAGATCCGCTTCGCCCAACCCGACGCGGCCACCGGCGACAAGATCGATTCCGCCGCGATCGGCGGCAAGCTGGGCGGATTGCTCGATCTGCGCGATCGCGCGCTGCCGGCATTTTCCGAGCAGCTCGGCACGCTGTTCACCGGCCTGTCCCAGGCGCTGAACTCGGTGTCGAACGCGGGCAGCACCGTGCCGCCTCCGGCCGCGCTCAACGGCCGCAACAGCGGCATGGCGGGCAGCGATCGCCTGGGCTTCACCGGCGCCGCGACCTTCGCGGTCACCAAGGCGGACGGCACGCTGGTCGCCAGCACCAAGATCGATTTCGACGCGCTCGGCCCGAACGCGACGATCGACGACATGGTCACCGCGATCAATACCGGCCTGGGCGGCGCCGGCACGGCGAGCTTCGCCAATGGCAAGTTCAGCATCGTCGCCAACGGCGCCGGCAATGGCGTGGCGATCGGCCAGGATGCGACCAAGCCCAGCGCGCGCGCCGGGCAGGGCGTCTCGCAATTCTTCGGGCTCAACGATCTCGTCCGCAGCGACGATTCCTCGCTGGTGCCTTCGGGTTTCGCGGCCGGCGATCCGCATGGCTTCGCCACGGGCGAGACCACGCAGATCGTGCTGCGGGACAGTTCCGGCCGGGCGCTGACCAGCTATACGCTGACGCCCACCACCGGCGGCACGTTCGGCGATCTCGTCAACGATCTGAACGGCAGCCCGCTTTCCAATTTCGGCACCTTCTCGCTGGACGATAGCGGGCGCCTGCGCTTCGCGCCGGCGGCGAGCGTCGCCGGCGCTACCCTCTCGATCCCGGCGGATTCGACCAATCGGCTCGGCACCGGGCGCTCCTTCGGGCAGATGATGAACCTCACCGGCGCGTCGAGCGGGCTCGGCAGCGCGCAGGTCCGGCCCGACATCCTCGCGAACGCGTCCAAGCTCGGCCTCGCCCGGCTGCAGGACGTCGCGGTGGGCGCCAAGGCGCTCGGCTCCGGCGACACGCGCGGCGCGACCGCCTTCGTCAACAAGCTCGGCAGCGCGATCGATCTCGGCAAGGACGGCAAGTCGACCGTCGATGCCTTTGCCAGCAACCTGATGGGCCGCATCGGCCTGGATGCGAACCAGGCCAAGGGCCAGCTGGCGGATGCCACGGCGCGCCGCGACGACGCGATCAATCGCCGCGACAGTTTCGCGGGCGTCAACATCGACGAGGAACTCTCGCAGATGGTGGTGCTGCAGAACAGCTATTCGGCGGCCGCGCGCGTGATCTCCACCGCGAACGACATGTACGACACGCTCCTCGGCATGGTCCGATAGGGCCGGAAGAAGAAGGGAAGACCCATGACCCGCGTTGCCACCATTCCGCTCCAGCGCACCATGGCGGGGGCGATCTCGCGCGCGCAGGAGCAGCTGGCCGACACCCAGCGGCAGCTTTCGACCCGCAAGAAGGCCGCGACCTTCGCCGATCTCGGCACCGAGGCGGTGCGCAATCTCTCCGCGCACTCGCTGCTCGCCCGCCAGGACGCGCAGGCGACCGTGTCGAAGCGCGTCGGCACCACCCTCTCGCTCTACCAGGCCAATCTGGAGGGCATCGACGACGCCACCTCGGATCTGCGCACCAGCCTGATGAAGGCAGTCGGCACCGGCGATTCCGCCGGCCTGCAGGAAGCGATCCAGACTGCCTTCGATCAGTTCCGCACCTCGCTCAACGCCTCGGAAGGCGGCACGCCGCTGTTCGGCGGCAGCCAGATCGATCAGGCGCCCTTCTCGGTGGACACGCTCGCCCAGGCGGCGACGACCCCCGCCGCCAATGCCTTCCACAACGACACCGTGCGCGCCAATGCGCGGGTGGCCGACGGCGTGGACATCAGCTACGGCGTCGGCGCGAGCGAGATCGGCGCCAATCTCTACGAGGCGTTCCGCACGCTCGGCCAGGCCGGCGACATCGGCACCAAGCCCACCGACGCGCAGATGGATGCGATCAAGCAGGCGGTGGCGCAGCTCAATACCGGCCTTGGCGACGTGCGGGCGATCAACGCCGACAACGGCCGCAAGCAGAACCAGGTCGACACGCTGACCGCGCGCGGCGAAGCCCGCGGCCTGGTGCTGCAGGGGGTGATCCAGGACAATGAGGATGCCGATCTCGGCCAGGTCGCGATCGACCTCGCCCAGCAGAAGACCGTGCTCGAGGCCAGCTATTCGGTGTTCGCCCAGCTGTCCGGGCTGAACCTGACCGCCTATCTGAAATAGGGGGCGTTCTGGTCTTCCGGGGTTGAGCTGACGCTTGATCAGCGAATCCCGTCATCCCCGCGCAGGCGGGGATCCAGGGTAGAGCGGGTATCGCTGCCGTTGCGCGAACAGCCTCCGAAAGGAGCAGGGCCTGCCGCGCGGGTTCCGCGCCCGGCCCTGGATCCCCGCCTGCGCGGGGATGACGAAGGACGGTGAGTCCTCAACTGGGTTGTTGGCCTCCTTGCAATGTAGGGTTTCGCCTGCTGGGCTGGCGCAGCCGGTGCGCGTTGCCGGCCGCTCTTTCGCCGCGTTGGAAAAATAGGATCGCATTCGCGCAAGGAAGTTGCGCGATGTGCTGGGTTCCCGTGAAATTAGGGAAATTTGGGTCTCGCGAGGCTCGCACGGGTTGCGGCCTTTGCGACCTTTCGAGCACCGGGACGAGCCGCGATGTTGGAACTGTCCGCTCGCCCCGGCGGCTCAGCCCCCGGCGTCGAGCAGGTCGCCGATCGCGCCCGCCGGGCTCGCCTCGGGGATGGCGCCGATCGCGGCATCGAGCCTGGCCGGGTCGATCCGATCGAGGCTGGCGGTCAGCATGTCGAATGCGCTGGCGGTGGGCAGGCCCTTGAACGCCGGGGCATAGCGGCCGTGCAGCGCGCGCAGCCGGTCCTCGCGGCCCAGCATCGCCAGCGCCACGGCATAGCGCAGCACCGCCGCCTGTTGCGGCGCGCCCAGGCCCCTGCCGGAGGGCAGGCCCTTTTCGCTTTCCGTCACGAAGGAGCCCCAGTCCTGGGTGCGCCAGTGGATCTCGGCGCGCACCGCCGCGCCGTCCGGCACGCCGTCCAGCGCGGCCGCGGCGGCATCGTCCTTGCCCAGCCGATGGAACGCCACGGCTTCCATCCGCTTGCGGTCCCAGCGCATCTGGGCGGTATAGCTCGGCTGCTCGGTGGCCTGCAGCGCCTTGAGCGCCAGGTCGGGCCGGCCGGCGAGGATCTGGAGCATCGCCACGCGCACGGAGAGCGGACCCTGGGCGACGTCCTGCGCGCGCCGGGTCAGCTGATAGGACAGCAGCTCGGCGGCGCGGGCATAGAGGCCGGCGGCCTGGAGCCGGTCGGCCAGGCGGTTGGCGAGCAGGTCGCCATCGCCGCCCGAGGGCGCCAGCTCGCGATAGTCCCAATAGAGGCCGGCGGCCTGGGCGAGCGGCACGCCGCTCTCCGGCGCCAGCACCGCGCTCAGCGATTGCTGCAGCTCGGCGAGCATCGGTCCGGCCTGGGTGCCCAGCTTGAAGTAGCGCAGCAGCGTGGCGCCGCTCTTCAGCTCGGCGCGCAGGTCCTGCTGCTCCTTGGCCAGGCCATATTCGATGGTCAGCGCCCGCCGCTCGACCGGGCCGCCGCGCCAGCCGAAGCGCATCGCGTCGAGCTGCCGGATCGCCTCGGGCGGCGCGATCGCATGGCCGGCGATCGACACTTCGATCGCGCCGAGCCGGGCGCCGGCCTTCGCCTCCGGGGCGCCGGTGAGCGCCGCGCGCTCGAAGCGCAGCCGGGCGCCGGCCAGATCCTTCTGCGCCAGCAGCGCGCGGCCGCGCAGCAGGTTGGCGTCGCCGTTCCGGTCGTCGAACAGCTGGAGCCATTGCAGCGCGGGCTGCGGCTGGCCGGCATCGATCGCGGCGCCGGCCGCGGCGAGCATGAAGGGCGCGCGGTCGCGCGGGGTGCGGGCGTTGATCGCGTCGCGGGCGCAGCCGATCTGGCCCATCGCCTCGGGCGCGGCGCCGGAATGGGCGAGCGCGCGCATCCGCCAGGCGCATGCCTCCGCATTGCCGGCGAGCTCGGCGGTGCTCAGCGATTCCACCGCTTCGGCGTCGCGGCCGAGCAGCGTGAGCGCCGCGCCGCGCGCGAGCTGATAGGGGGCGACGAGCGCCAGGTCGGGATCGGCCAGGCGCATCGCCTCGAGCACGCCCAGCGCCTCGGCGGCACGATCCTGGCGGATCAGGCCCTTGGCGAAGCTCCAGCGCACCGATTGGCGCGTGTCGGGCGTCGCGGTGGCGAGCTGGTGCCACGCCTCGGTGCCGGTGACGCCGGTCCAGCTGTCCGCGCCGGTGATCATCGGCAGTTGCGCCAGCGTGGCCGCGAAGCGGGGCAGCGCGGTGCTGGGGATCACGGCGGCCGGCGTGGCCGTGGGGGCGGGGGTGGCGGCCGGCGCGGGGGAGCCGTGCGGAGCCGGCGCGGTGACGGCGGGCGCGGTGGTGGCGCCGGCGGCGAGGGCCAGGAACAGGCTGCGCATCAGCCGAGCCCGAACGGCCGGATCGCGACGACGGCGATGCCGCCGCCGATACAGGCGAGCAGGAAGAGGATGGCGTGCAGCATCGGCAGCGGCGCCCTGCCCGGAGCGGGGGCGGGAGCCGGCGGGCGGACGATCTCGGCCGTGTCCTCGATGGTCATCCGCACATTGGGATGCCTTCCATTATCGACGACACGCATCTTTCTCGGGCGCTGATCGTGGCTCAACTCGTCACCTGCTCGCTGATTCCATTCTATTATAGAGGGATGGGTGCCCGATGCGGGCGCCGGGCATCGATATCGGAGGACAGGATCTTGCGACGCGAAACGCTGGTGGCGCTGGGGCTGGCGGCATTGCCGCTGCCGGGCGGTGGCGCACAGGCATCGGGCGGCGGCGCCGCCGCGGGCGAGGGCCTGTATCTCGTGCCCATGGAAGAGATCACCGTGCCGATCGTGGACGCGGATCGCGTCAACGGCGCCCTGCGCTTCAAGCTGGTGATCGACGCGGGTTCCGCCGAGGCCGCCTCGAAGCTGGGCGGCGAAATGCCGATGCTGCGCGCGGCGACGCTGGCGGCGGGACTGGAGTTCGCCCGGCTCAATGCCTCGGCGCTTCGGGCGGTCGATGCGCAGCGGCTCGACCATGACCTTACCGCCGCGCTGCGGGCCGCCGAGCCCGGCCTGGTCCGCGTGCTGATCGTCGAAGTCGACGCCCGCACCGGCTGAACGGGTCTCCGGCACCCGAATACAAGAAAGCGCCGCCCCGGCATCGTCCCGGGGCGGCGCTTTCCTGTCGATGCCGGCGTCAGCGGCGTGCGGTGGCGGCCGGGCCCATGGCCTGGCCGGGCTGGGGGCGGATCGCCGCCGGCGCCGGCGGATGGGCGGCGTTGCGGCGCGCCATCGCCATGCTGAGCGCGGCCGCTCCCTTGGGCGTCATCGCCGCCATGATCATCGCGGTGGAGCGCTCGCGCATCCGCTGCGCGACCTTCATCTGCACTTCCATGTCGAGCTGCTCGAAGACCATGGCGGCGGCCTTGGGCTTCATCGCCTGGTAGATTCGGGCCAGCTCGTCGAACTGCGAGTCCGCCGGGGAGGGCGCGGCGCCGGGGGCCGTGCCGGCCTGCAACTGCGCCTCGTCCTGCTTCCGGCGGGCCTCCACATCGGCGGCCAGGCGAGCGGAGGCGGCCTTGGCCGCCTGCTCGCGCAGGTCGAGCCCGCGCTTGCGGCGGGCGGCGGCGACATCGCGGTCGCTCATGTCCTGGGTGATCGCGTTGCCGAGCCGGGTCTGGCCGGTGTCCTGCTGGCCGGTCGCGATCGTCGCCGCATTGGCGACCACCGCGAGCCCGGTCACGCCGGCGGTGAGCAGGAGCAGCGAGGGGCGGGCCATCACGCGGCTTCCGCCAGCGGGGCGTCGCCCTCGGCCGCGGCCGCCGGTTCGCCCGCTTCCTCGTCGCGCTGGGCATTGGCCATGCTCACCGCGTTGACGATCCGCTCGGCGGCGGCGTCGGCGATGCCGGTCATCAGGCTCAGCTCGTCGCGCAGCTCGCGGGCGCGTTCGACCAGTTGCGCGTGGCGGGCGCAATCGGTGCCCAGCGTGTGCTTCATGTCCGACAGCACGGCGCGGGCCTGGACGGTGGCGACCTGCAGCGCCTCGACCACCTGGGTGAGCGCGCCGTCCTTCACGGTGCGCAGGCTCTTCATCATCCGCACGCTCTGCACGAGCACGGCCATGCACAGGATGATCGTCAGCACATTGGCGAGTAGCGCGATGCTCATTGCTTCACCTTCTTGTCGGAGGAAACGTCGTTGATCAGACGCACGGCGACCTGGCCGTTGCGCTGGCCGATCTGGCCCTGGGCGAGCTTCACGCCGCCGCACGCGACGTCGAGCGCGTCGTCCGGGCTCTTGTGGAGCGCGATGGTCTGGCCGATCTCGAGGTTGCGCAGGTCGGCGATCGACATCGCCTTCTCGCCCAGCAGCACGCTCATCGAGACATTGGTCTTGCGCACCTCGGCGGCCATGTGCGCCTCCCAGATGCTGTCGCGGCCGCTCTTCTCGCCCATGAAGCGCTGGAGCAGCTTGTCGCGCACCGGCTCCAGGGTGGCATAGGGGAACACCAGGGTGAACCGCCCGCCGCGCCCGTCCATGTCGACCCGGAAGGTCGCGGTGGCGCAGATGTTGGACACGCCGGCGATCGCGGCGAAGCGCGGATTGGTCTCGATGCGCTCGAGATTCATGTTCACCGGCTCGATCGGGGCGAAGGCCTCCGAGAAGTCGTTCAACGCCAGCGTCAGCATGCGCGAGACCAGGCCGGTCTCGATCGTGGTGAAGGCGCGGCCGTCGATCACCATCGGCGAGCCGCCGCCGCGGCCGCCGAGCAGCGCGTCCACCACCGAGTAGATCAGGTTCGAATCGACGGTGACGAGGCCGTAGCTCTCCCATTCCTCGATCTTGAACACGCCCACCATCGCGGGCAGCGCGACGCGGTTCATGAACTCGCCGAAGCGGGTGGAAGTCACTTCCTCCAGGCTGACGTCGACGCCGTCCGAGGTCAGGTTGCGCATCGAGCTCGCGAAGGAACGGACCACCCGGTCGCACACCACTTCGAGCATCGGCAGGCGCTCGTGGCTGATGACCTTGGATTCGATGACGGCGCGCAGGCCGGACTTGCGGGCGATCGGGCCCACATCGCCGAACAGGGCATCGATATCGGCCTGGTCGAACACGCCGCTGCCCATGTCGCCGGGAGGGGCGGGAGGATCGGGAAGATCGAAATCCTCGAGGTCGATCATTGCTGCACCAGGTCCTGGATGAGGATGTCCTTCACCTGGCCCGCGCCGAGCGTGGCGGTGGCGCGCACCATCATCTCTTCCTTGATGCGGAAGACCGCGGCGGATCCGGACAGGTCCTCCGGGCGCAGCTCGCGCAGGAAGGGCTGGAAGCTGTCGAGCAGCAGCGGCAGCTTGTCCTTCAGCCCGTCCGGGGCGACGCCGTCGCCCGGCACGATCATGAAGTGGATCTTGAGGAAGCGCGCCTGGCCGTCGGGCGAGCGCAGGTTCACCAGCATCGCGGGGACGTCGACAAAGGCGTCCTTGCCCGCATCGCCCGCCGCTGCCTCGCCATGGCCGCCGCTCGCCGCGGCATCCTTCGCGCCGCCATGCGCGTCCTTGGCGTCTTCCGCCTTGGCGCTGGAGCCGGAGAGCATGAAGGCCGCGCCGCCACCGCCGCCAAGCAGCAGCACGCCCGCCGCGGCACCGATGAGGATCAGCTTCTTCCTCGATTTGGGCGGGGGAGCCTTCGCGGCTTCCGCACCCTCCTCGATGATTTCCGGAGACGACATTCCCTGGTGACCTTCCGAAATCTGCGCGCCGACACCGCGTCGGTGCATTTTCTCCTATTATAGGATCAGCGCCCGGCAATTGTTGCCTAGTGCGAATTTTTGAGGGACGTCCGGTGGACATTTCTTCCTATGTGCTGCTGAGCCAGGAAACGGCGCTGCGCCGTCGCATGGACGTGGCGGCGAACAATCTCGCCAACATGAACACGGTCGGCTTCAAGCGCGAGCAGCCGGTCTTCCGCGAATATGTCGAGAAGACCGACAGCGCGGTGAAGCCGGCGAAGCAGACCTCGTTCGTGCTCGATTACGGCGCGGTCCATGATTTCAGCCAGGGCGGCTTCCAGGCCACCGGCAACCCGCTCGACCTGATGATCGAGGGGCAGGGCTATTTCTCGGTCCAGGCGTCCGACGGCAGCACCGCCTATACGCGCGCCGGCCAGCTCAAGATGCTGCCGACGGGCGAGCTCGCCACCTCCAGCGGCAACAAGGTGCTGGGCGAGGGCGGCAAGCCGATCACCATCCCGCAGGAAGCGGCCAACCAGGTCTCGATCGGCAAGGACGGCACGGTCAACGGGCCCGGCGGCCCGTTCGGCCGGGTCACCGTGACGCAGTTCGACGAGGCCGGAGTGGATCCGCGCGGCGACGGTCTGTTCAGTGGCACCGGCGGCCGCGAGCTGCCGTCGGAGCAGACGCATCTGGTGAGCGGCGGCCTCGAAGGCTCCAACGTCAACGCGATCCAGGAGACCACCGACATGGTGGAGATCCTGCGCGCCTATCAGACCAGCCAGAACCTTTCCCAGAGCATGAACGACATGCGCAAGTCGGCGATCGACCGGCTGAGCAAGGTCGGCTGACCCCCATTACGAGCATAAGGAACTAGCTCATGCGTACGCTTTCCATCGCCGCGACGGGCATGCTCGCGCAGCAGACCAATGTCGATGTGATCTCGAACAACATCGCCAACATGAACACCACGGGCTTCAAGCGCCAGCGCGCCGAGTTCCAGGACCTTCTCTACGAGCAGGTCGTGCGCCCCGGCTCGGCGACCAGCGCGCAGACGATGAGCCCGACCGGCATCCAGATCGGCTCGGGCGTGAAGACCGGCGCGATCTACCGGATCAACGAGCAGGGCGCGACCCAGCAGACCGACAACCAATATGACCTGGCGATCCAGGGCCATGGCTATTTCCAGATCACGCTGCCCGACGGCACGACGGGCTATACCCGCGACGGCTCGTTCGGCGTGTCGGACCAGGGCGAGCTGGTGAACTCGGACGGCTTCCCGGTCCAGCCGGGCATCACCGTGCCGCAGAACGCGGTGAGCGTGACCGTCTCGAAGACCGGGCAGGTCGATGTCGTGCTTTCGGGCAACCCGACGCCGCAGACGCTCGGCCAGCTCCAGCTCGCCACCTTCGTCAACGAAGGCGGCCTGGAGGCCAAGGGCGGCAACCTGTTCCTCGAGACCGCGGCGTCGGGCGCGCCGATCGCCGGCGCCCCGGGCGATCCGGGCTTCGGCACGCTGCTGCAGGGCTTCGTCGAATCCTCGAACGTCAATCCGGTGGCCGAGATCACCGCGCTGATCACCGCGCAGCGCGCCTATGAGATGAACAGCCGCGTGGTGAAGACCGCGGACGAGATGCTGGCGACGACCAGCCAGCTGCGCTGATGCTGGGCGTTCTCGGCCTTGCGCTGCTCGCGCTCGCCGCGCCCGAAGAGGTGCCGGTCGCCGTGCTCGGCCATGCCGTGCAGAAGGGCGACCGGATCGAAGCCGGCGACTTCGCGGTCGAGCAGCGCCCCGCCGCCACGGCGCGCGGCGCGCTCACCATCGACCAGGCCGCGGGCATGGAAGCCGCACGCAACCTGCCCGCGGGCACGGTGGTGCGCCAGGCCGACCTGATGCGCCCGCAGATGGTGCGGCGCGGGGAGCCGGTGACCATTCGCATCGTCAGCGGCCCGCTGATCATCACCGCCGCGGGCCGCGCGCTCGGCGGCGGTTCCAAGGGCGAGGCCGTCCGGGTCGTCGCCAATGCAACCAATCGCACGCTGGACGGGGTCGTCGAGGCCACGGGCGCCGTGCGCATCGTCACGCCTTGAGGGAACTATCATGCGCAAGATCATTCTCGCCGCGGCCATCTGCGCCACGCTTTCGGGTTGCGGCGCCGTCGGGCGCCTGAAGCAGGTGGGCAAGGCCCCCAAGCTTTCCGAGATCCAGCCGGTCGAGGCGCCCGAGATCGAGCCGTCGCTGGCGATGCCGTCGGAGCGCGTTCGCGGCGCGACCACCAACGGCACCGTGGCGATGCGCCAGCAGCCCCAGCAGGGGAACAGCGCCTCGCTGTTCCGCACCGGCGCCGGCGCGCTGTTCCGCGATCAGCGCGCGAACAAGATCGGCGACATCCTGACGATCAAGATCAACATCGCCGACAAGGCCGACCTGGGCAACAACACCTCGCGCACCCGTGGCGGCAGCGAGAGCGGCGGCCTGGGCGGCCTGCTCGGCATCGGCCCGGTGAAGAAGCTGCTCGGCGCCGATGCCAATGCGGCGCTCGAGACCAATTCGGGCTCCAAATATGCCGGCGGCGGCACCACCGCCCGGTCGGAAACGATCAACATGACGATGGCCGCCATCGTCACCCAGGTGCTCCCCAACGGCAATCTGATGATCAAGGGCCGCCAGGAGGTTCGCGTGAACTTCGAGATGCGCGAGCTGATCATCACCGGCCTCATCCGTCCGGAAGATATCGCCCGCGACAATTCGATCCGCCACTCGCAGATCGCCGAGGCGCGCGTGATCTATGGCGGCAAGGGCCAGCTGACCGACGCGCAGCAGGCGCGTTGGGGCCAACAGATCTACGACGCGCTCTTCCCGTTCTGAAGACGCCGCCAGGATTTGGAGAGGATCGCCTCGCAGCCCGTGCTGCGGGGCGATTTTCCTTTCTCCCTCTTCCCGCTCGCGGGAGAAGGCAGGGGAGAGGGAGATCCATGGCCTCCGCCGTCGATGCGTTGACATTAACCTTGCGGTAACCATCAAAATTCGCGCCGTAATTTTGGTCATCCTATAATTTTTCCCACAATGATCATGCGGGCGTACCGATCACGTTCCGTCGCGAACCGGCGTCTCCGGTTCGGGCCGCAGAAGCAGCCCTTGATCCAAGAAGGATAGTGAAATGGCATTTTCGGTTAACACCAACGTCGGTGCGATGGCGGCTCTCCAGAGCCTCAACGAGACCAACCGGGGCCTGTCGCAGGTTCAGAGCCGCATCAACACCGGCCTGAAGGTTGCGTCGACCAAGGACGACTCGGCTTCGTACACGATCGCTCAGGGCCTGCGTGGCGACATGGGCGGCCTCGCTGCCGTGTCTTCGTCGCTGAGCCGCGCCAAGAGCGTGACCGACGTGGCGGTGGCTGGCGCCGAGCAGATCTCGGACGTCGTGAACCAGATGAAGGCGAAGGCCTATCAGGCCGCCGACGCCGGCATCGACACGTCGACCCGTGACGCGCTCAACGCGGACTTCGTTGCTCTGCGTGACCAGATCACCACGATCGTGAACTCGTCTGACTTCAACGGCACGAACCTGCTGAAGGCTTCGGGCGGCACCGTGACGGCCCTGCAGTCGCTGCAGGACTCGAACACCAGCTCGACCACCTGGGATCCGGACTCGCTGAGCGTCGCCAACCAGGGTCTCGACCTTGGCGGCTCGGTCGTCACGATCGCTTCGGGCGGCAACATCAGCACCCAGGCTTCGGCGCAGGCGATGATCGACACGATCACCACGACCCAGGCGAACCTGAAGACCAGCCTGAGCACCCTCGGCGCGGCTTCGCGCAAGATCGATGCTCAGTCGACCTTCACCAGCAAGCTCTCCGACGTGATCGAGGGCGGCATCGGCAACCTTGTCGACGCCGATCTCGCCAAGGAATCGGCGAAGCTGCAGGCGCTGCAGGTCAAGCAGCAGCTCGGTGTGCAGGCTCTGTCGATCGCCAACCAGGCGCCGTCGACCATCACCTCGCTGTTCCGTTAAGGCCGGACTTTTCCCTGGAGTCTATGGCCCTGACGAGGAGGCCGGGACGCAAGCCCCGGCCTCCTTTTTTCGTGCCCGCAATTTTCTTGCGCGCGCCGCCCCGCCAATTGGTTGACGCCTCTATAATGATCCCAAGAGGAGAATAGAGCCTTGTTTCCCAGGATCAGAGAAATCACCGATGCGTTCGGCGGCCGCCTTCAGGTGAGCGTCGAGGAGCATCCCTCGGGCGCGCTCGTCGTGCTCGAGCGGCCGGACATGGCCGGGCGGCCGCGCGTGATGCTCGACGGCTATGGCGTCGACATCCTGTCGGGCTACATCATGTCGGCGCGCCTCGCCGTGCCGCACGACCTGCCGGACGAGCATATCGACGGCGTGTTCGCCACGCGCTTTCGCCTCGGGCTGGATCCCTGCGCCGCGCTCGCGCTCGATCAGTCGGACGGCCCGGCACTCGATATTCCCGCGCCTTTCTGGGATCGGCTCTATGCCGAGCTGTGCCTGGTCGCGGCGCATGCCCGCGAGCTCGGCCGGCGGGCGGAAGCGCGGGTCCATTGATTCCGCAAAACCACATACGGGCTTGCCCGTACTACGCCGCAAGCCGGCTTTGAGGCATTTAATACAAAATTCACACGAACAGGTCGGGGGCAGACAAATGGGCGTTGGTGAAATGAGGCAGGGTTCGGAAGCGTCGACCAGCTACTTGGTGTCGTTAACGCTAACGGTCGAGGATGCCCGGGCGCTCTGGGCCGCCGCCGCCGATCGCGGCCTGGCGGCGCCGGGCGCGACGCTGGCCGACGTGCTCGACACGATCGGCCCGCGCGAGGATCCGTCGATCGCCGATTGCATTGCGATGCTTACCGCGCCCGCCGCATTGCCGGGCTGCGCGCTGGAGGCTTATGAGGTCGCCGAGGCCGGAGACGAGCTGCCGCCGATGCAGATCATCAAGCTGCCCACGCAGCCGATCCTGCGTGCCGCGCACGCCTGATCCACGGATCCATTTCGAGTATCGCGAACGGGGCCTTGCGGGGCCCCGTTCTGCTTTGGCGTGCCTTCCTTGGGGCAAGGGGGGCCTCGATCGCCGTCAAGCCGTGAAGGCGGGCTCCATCTCCGGCTCCATCCGCTCCGGCATGCTCCGGACGCATGAAAAAGCGGGCCGGTGGAGGATCCGGCCCGCTCGGTTAAGCGAAGGAAAACAAGGCGCCGGAGCGCCACCGAGAGACGGGCGGATCGCGAGGGGATCGATACGTCCGCCCGCCTCTCTGATTCCATTATAGAGGCGGGGAAGGGGTGCCCCAAACGCCCGGGCCTCAGGAAAACCCCGGGGATCGATCGGGCCTGGGGAGGCTCGACATTCAGAATGGGAGCCGTGATGGCCCCATCCACCCGTCACCCCGGCCTTGCGCCGGGGCCCCGTTTCTTCTGCCGACGGTGAAACAGCGGGACCCCGGCGCAAGGCCGGGGTGACGAAGGAAGAATAACTAAGTGCCGCTCTCGCTGCTGCCCGTGCCCGTGCCCGTGCCGGTTCCGGCATTCGCCCCGCCGATGCGGATGAGCTTGCCCGCCTCGACCTGGTTGCCGTTCACGGTCACCAGCACCGCGCCGCTGCTGAGCTGCACGTCGCTGACCGTGCCGATGTTGTGGACCGTGCTGGTCAACTGGTTGCCCGAACTGTCGAGCGCCTTGAGCGAGAGCGAATATTTGCCGGCCGGCATCTCGCGGCCGTTCGAGGTCAGGCCGTCCCAGGCGAGCGTGCCGCTGCTGCCGGTCACCTGCACGGTGCGGGTATCGACGACCTTGCCCGAAGCGTCGCTGATCGTGGCGACCACCGAGGCGGCATCGCGCGGCGTGCTCCAGCTCCACTGCGCCGCCTGCGTCGCGGTGAGCCCGGCGACGGGCGAATCCACTTCCACCGCGCGGCCGATCAGCGACGAGGCCTGGGTGAGGTTCTGGGTGCCCAGCGCCGACAGGATCGACTTGAGCGTGTTGGTCTGCGCCATCGACTGCTCGACCTGCGAATATTGCACCAGCTGCTGCGTGTACTGGGCCGTGTCCATCGGGCTCAGCGGGTCCTGGTTCTGCATCTGGGTGGTCAGCAGCTTCAGGAACATCGTGAAGTCGCCGTTGAGGCCGGTGCTCGATGCATTGGCGGTGCCGTTCGTCGCCGGCGTATTGGTGGTGGTGTTGACGGTGGTCATGGTGGTTGCTCCTAGGCGAGGAGATCGACCTGCCCGTCGCCGCGAATGCCGCGATAGGCGATGTCGGTCGTATCGGGTTCGTCACCGCCGGCGTGCTGGCCGGTAGCGGAATTCTGGTTTTGCTGTTGCTGCTGCTGTGCCTGCGCGTTGCCGTCGCCGGTGCGGCTCTCGAAGCGGAAGCTCTGCGCGTCGGCGCGGATGCCTGCCTGGTCGAGCGCGCGGCCGAGATCAGGGGCGTCCTGGCGGAGCAAGTCGAGCGCATGGGCGCTGTCCGCGCGCACCGTGGCGCGCAGCGTGCCGGCATCGTCGAACGACAGCGTCACTTCGACCTTGCCGAGATTGTCCGGGCTCAGCCGGACGCGCAGCATGTCGTCGCCGGCCTCCACCTTGCGCGCGATCTCGACGCCGAGCGCCTGGCCGAGATGGCCGGGGCGCGCCGCGACCACCGGCTCGGCCGCGGCCATCGCGGGAGCCGCCTGGGTGCGGGGCGTGTCGGTGGCGGCATGCGGCGCCGTCGGCGCGGGGGGCGCGTCGTGACGCAGCGTGAAGGCCGGTGCCTGGCCGCGATCGTCGCCCTGCGCATTGTCCTTCCCGGCGCCCGGCTTGCCGGCGAGCGCTGGTGTCGCGGCCTGGGTCTTGTCGCTGCCGGCTGCGGGCTCGGGGGCCTGCGCAGCGCCCTGGCCCCCGCGCACGGCATCGGCCTTGCGCATGGGGGAGGCGCTCTCGCCGATCTGCCGGTTCGGCGCGGGCTGCGGCCTGGCCGCGAGCTCGGGGCGCGGGGGGACCTGGACGATGGCGGCCGCGACCATATCGGCGGCTTGCGCATTGCCCGCGACGGCCGCGGGATCGGCGGCCCGCGGTTCGTCCTCGGTGTTCGCCACGGGCGGGCCGCGCTTGACCGGGGCCTTGGGCTCTTCCGGCGCCACGGCCTGGACCTGTTCGCTCGCCTGGGCGGCGGGAGTGGCAGGCGTGTCGATCGCGGGTTCGGCGGGTGCGGGAGCGGGCGGGGCGTTTGCCGCCGGTTTGGCCGGCTTGGCCTCCGTGCCCGGCAGCGGCGGCTTGCCGGCTGGGGCGCCGGTATCTTCCGTCATCGCCGGCAGCGTGCTCGCCGGTGGCGCGCTCGCCAGGGGCTGCGCGCCCATGGCGGGCTGCGCTTCCGCCGGCGCGGCGGGCTGCGGCAATGTAACCTCGACCGGCGGAGCTTCCGCGGCTGCCGCCGGCGCGGCGGTGGTGAGCAGCTGCGCCATGCTCAGCGGCGCGGCGGGCGCGAGCAGGTCATTGGCGGCCGGCGGCGGCGCGAGGCCGGTGCCGGCGGGATTGCCCGGCGCGCCGAGCATCTGCGCGAAGCCGATGCCGGCGGCGGGGTCGGCGCTCCCTGCGCCGAGGAGACCCGCGGGAAATCCGATAGTGTTTATCTGCATGCACGCGCCTCATGGGCGGGCATCGGGGCCCGCATTCTTCATTATAGGATGTTCGCCGGTGAAACGGTCCGCGCTCAGCCGATCGTGCCGAGCGCGCGGATGCGGGCACGGGCGTGGATCTCGTTCTGCGAGAGCACCACCGTGGCCGGCCGCACCCGCTCGATGATCGAGCGGACGAACGGGCGGATCGCCGGGCTGGTAAGCATGCACGGGATCTCGCCGTCCTGCGCCAGCCGGTCATAGGTCTCGCGGACATGCGCGATGAACCGGTGGAGCGAGGACGGTGCCATCGCCAGCTGGCGCTCGTCGCCCTGGCCCAGGATGCTCTCCGCGAATTCCTGGTCCCATTCGGGCGACAGCGTCACCACCGGGATCGCCTCGCCGCGCACCTGCGACGCGCTGATCTGCCGGGCCAGGCGCGAGCGGACATGCTCGGTCATCTGGGTCAGGTTGCTGGTCAGCGGCGCCGCCTCCGCGATGCCTTCCAGGATCGTCGGCACGTCGCGGATCGAGATGCCTTCGCCCAGCAGGTTCTGCAGGATGCGCTGCACGCTCGAGATCGAGACCTTGGCCGGGATGATGTCGGCGACCAGCTTCTCCGAATCCTTGTGGACTTCGGTCAGCAGCTTCTGCGTCTCCGCATAGGAAAGCAGGTCGGCGATATTCTCCTTCACCAGCTCGGTCAGGTGCGTGGTGATGATCGTGCCGCACTCGACCACGGTGAGCCCGCGGAAGCCGGCCTCGTCGCGCAGCTCGCGATCGATCCAGAGGGCGGGCAGGCCGAACACCGGCTCGGTGGTCGGCTCGCCGGGCAGGCCGGCCGGGCCGCCGCCCGGATTGATCATGAGGAGCTTGTCGACGCGGATCTCGCCGCGCGCCGCCTCGGTCTCCTTGATCGTGATGACATACTCGTTGGGCTTCAGGCCCATATTGTCGATGATGCGGACCGAGGGGAGCACGAAGCCGAAATCGGTCGCCATCTGGCGGCGCAGCGCACGCACCTGATCGTCGAGGCGCGGCTCGCGCTGCTCGTCGTTGATCATCGGCAGCAGGGCATAGCCGATTTCGATGCGCACCGCGTCGATCGCCAGCGTCTGCGAGATCGGCTGCTCGACCACGGCGGCCTGGGCCTGTTCCTGCGCGGCAACGGCCTTTTCCAGCGCGGCCTTGGCGGCGGCGTTCTTGCTCATCCGCCAGGCGGCGAAGCCCGAGGCGGCCGAGAAGATGGCGAAGGGCAGGAAGGGCATGCCCGGCATGATCGCCAGCGCCCCCATCAGTACCGAGACCATGCCGAAGGCCTTGGGATAGCGGCCCAGCTGGTCGCCCAGCGCCGAGCCGGTCTTGCCCTTCACGCCACCCTTGGAGACGAGCAGGCCCGCGGCGATCGAGATGATCAGCGCCGGGATCTGGCTGACCAGGCCGTCGCCGGCGGTGAGCACGGTATAGGTGTGGAAGGCCTCGCCGATCGGCACGCCGTGCGAGACGACGCCGATGGTCAGGCCGACGATGATGTTCACCGCGGTGATCAGCAGGCCGGCGATCGCGTCGCCCTTCACGAATTTCGAGGCGCCGTCCATCGCGCCGTAGAAGCCGCTCTCGGCCTCCACTTCGGCGCGGCGGGCCTTGGCCTGGTCCTCGTTGATCATGCCGGCGGACAAGTCGGCGTCGATCGCCATCTGCTTGCCGGGCATCGAATCGAGGCTGAAGCGCGCCGCGACTTCGGCGATGCGCCCGGCGCCCTTGGTGATGACGACGAAGTTGATGACGATCAGGATGATGAAGATGGTGAGGCCGATGATCACCTCGCCGCCCATCAGGAATTCGCCGAACGCCCCGATCACGCCGCCCGCCGCGTCATGCCCCTCATGCCCATGGGTGAGGATCAGCCGCGTGGAGGCGAGGTTGAGGCCCAGGCGCAGCATCGTCGCCACCAGCAGGATCGTCGGAAAGGCGCTGAGCTCCAGCGGCTTCTCGATGAACAGCGCGGTCATCAGGATCATCACCGATACGGTGATCGACAGCGCCAGGCCCAGGTCGAGCAGCCAGCCGGGGATCGGCAGGATCAGCATCGCGATGATCGCGACCACACCGCCCGCGAGCGCGATGTCGCGATTGAGGCCGAGCTTGTTCAGGAAGTTCAGGATCGCGGGGGGCATCAGCGGGCCTCGGGGGACATAACTCCCCTCCCGGGAAGGGAGGGGCTGGGGGTGGGTGGATGTACGCGGTACGGCAATCTGGTCATGTGGGCAGGCCGTAACGCCCGGCCGCGACCCACTCGCGGCCCCTCCCTTCCGGGGAGGGGAGCAGTGCAAGCCGCCTCGTGCATCACGCCGCGGGCGGCACGGCGATGCCGCCCTCGATGAAGGTGCGCAGCTTGTTGCGCATCGTGCGCACCGAGATGCCGAGGATGTTCGAGGCGGAGGTGCGGTTGCCGTGGCAGCGCTCGAGCGTGCCCAGGATCAGCTCGCGCTCCACTTCCTCCACCGTGCGCCCGATCAGGCCGTCGACTTCGATCCGCCCGTCGGCGCTCGGCAGCGAGACCAGCGCCGCGAGCGGCGACCCGTCGGCGCGGGTCAGGTCCTCGGCCTCGATCAGCGGGCCATGGGCCAGCAGCGCGGCGCGGTGGATGCATTCCTTCAGCTCGCGGATGTTGCCCGGCCAGCCATAGGCGCGCAGCACTGCGATCGCGTCTTCCGAGAGCGGGCGCGGGGAGAGCCCGTCGCCCCGGGCGAACTGCGCGATGAAATGCCCCGCCAGCGCGGCGATGTCGTCGTCATGCTCGGCGAGCGGCGGCACCTCGATACGCGCCAGGCTCAAGCGCACCAGCAGGTCCTCGCGGAAGCTGCCGGCGGCCACGGCGGCCTCCAGGTCCATGCTGGTCGAGGCGATCAGCCGCGCGGCGAAGGGTATCTCCGCCTGGCCGCCCAGGCGGCCGAAGCGCTTCTCGATCAGCGCGGCGAGCAGCCGGGCCTGGGTGGCGGGAGCGAGCGCGCCCACTTCGCGCAGGAAGATCGTGCCGCCCCGGACGCTCTCGAGCCGGCCGACCCGGCGCGCCGCGGCGCCCGGAAAGGCACCCGCCTCATGCCCGAACAGCTCGGATTCGAGGACATCGGCGGCAACGCCGGCGCATTCGACCGAGACGATCGGATCGGGCCGGCCGGAGAGCCGGTGAATCTCGCGCGCCATCATCTCCTTGCCGCTGCCCTTGCCGCCCAGGACGAGCACGGGGGCGCCGCTCGGCGCGACGGCGGCGGCGAGCGCCATGGCGCGATCGAGCACCGGATGGCCGCCAATGGGCACCTGCGCCTGGCGCTCCACCACCGAGGCGATGGCCGCCGCGATCAGCTCGCGCTGCGGGGGGAGGGGCACATAGTCGCGGGCGCCGGCACGGATCGCCGCCACCGCGCGCTCGGCGGGGGCGGAGATTCCGCAGGCCAGCACGGGCACGACGAAGCGCTCGCGGCGCAGATCGTCCAGAAAGCCCACCGCGTCCTCCAGCACGTCGATCATCACGAGATCGGCGCCCTGCTCGCGCAGCGCCTCCAGCGCGAGGGCAGGGGCGTCGGCCATGCTGACCTCCGCGCCGGCGCCCTGCGCCAGCTCCGCCGCGCGGCGGAACTCGCTGCCCGGCGCGCCGATCAGCAACATCCGGATCGGTCCCATCGTCAAGGCTCGGCCCGGACGATCTCGGTGAGAGTCACGCCGAGGGCATTGTCGATCAGCACGACTTCGCCGCGGGCGATCAGCCGGTCGTTGACGAAGATGTCCACCGGCTCGCCGACGCGCCGGTCGAGCTCGACCACGGTGCCGGCACCCAGGTGCAGCAGCTCGCCGATCGGCATGCGGGCGCGGCCCAGCACGGCCTGCACCCGCACCGGAACGTCATGGACGGCTTCCAGGCCTTCGCCGCCATGATGGGGCTCGGCGCCGCCCTGGTTGTCGAAATCCTCGAGCACGGGCGCGGGCTGGTCGATCGCGGGATCGGTGGGAATGATGTTATGGGGTTCGGTATCCATGGGTCTGATCCTATGCGTTCATCCACTGACGGATCACCGAGGCCGCCTCGGGCGGGCTGGCGGCGATCGCGTCCCCGATGCGCTTGAGCGCGGAGAGTTTGATGCGGCCGTCGACCTGGGCGAGCGCGATCTCCTGATCGAGCTGCGGCACGTCGGACGGCGTCATGGCTTCGAGCTGGGCCATCGCCTCCACATCGCCGTCGGCGGCGCGCTCGGCGAGCGCGAGCATCTCGGGCGAATGGGTGGGCAGCATGGCGGGAACTTCCTCGGCCGCGACGAGCGGCGCCGGCTTGGGCTTCAGCATGCGCAGCGCGAGCAGGCCGACCGCGCCGATCACCACCAGCTGGAGCAGGCCCCAGATCCGGTCCATCGGCAGCGACGAGAGGAAGCTGGCCGTGGCGTCGGCGGGAGCGTCGCCGGTGTTGAACTTCATGCTCTCGACGACGACGCTGTCGCCGCGCTGGGTGTCGGCGCCCACGGCATTCTCGACCAGGCGCTGCAGCCGGTCGATCTGCGGCTGGGGCAGGCCCTTGTCGCCGCCATCGACCATCACCGCGACGCTCAGGCGCGTCACCTTGCCCGGCGTGCGGACGGTGACGGTCCTGGTCGAGCTGTTGTCGTAGGTCGTGTCTTCCGAATTCTGGTTGCTGCCCGACTGGCGCGAAGCGCCCGGCGTGTTGGCCGCGGCGGTCTGCGCGGCGGGCAGCTGGTTGCCGACCGAGGCGGTCTGCGCGCCGACATCGGTCTCGCGGTTCTGCTCGCCGGTCTCCACGCTCACCTGGCGGGCGATCACCTGCTTGTCGGGATCGAAGACGTGCGATTCCTCGCGCGACTGGTCGCGGTCGATCTGGGCGGAGACTTCGGCGCGGACCTTGCCCTGGCCGACGATCGGCTCGAGCAGCGATTCGATCTCGTCGCGCAGCTTGCCTTCCACGGCCTGCTGGCGCTGGTCGGCATCGCCGGCGCTGGCCGTGCTGGGGTCGCCGGCCCGGGCGAGCAGCGCGCCGGTCTGGTCGACGACCGAGACGGCGTCGGGCGACAGCTCGGGCACCGAGGAGGAGACGAGGTAGCGGATCGAGGCGACCGTCTCGCTCGGGATGCGGCCGCGCGTCTTAACGGTGACGGCCGCCGTCGCCTTGCGGCTCTCCTCGGCGAACATGGCGCGCTCGGGCATCACGATGTGGACCCGCGCGCCGGTGACGTTCTGGATGGTCTGGATCGACTTGGCCAGCTCGCCCTCGATCGCGCGCGTCTCGTTCATCTTGGCACGGCTGGCGGAGACGCCGAAGGGCTGCTCCTGGTCGAGCACCTCATAGCCGATCTTGCCGCCCAGCTTCTCGCCGGCCAGGCTCATGCGGAGCTCGGCGAGCTTGTCCTGCGGCGCCATGATCGAAGTGCCGTCGGCCGAAAGCTGGAAGGCGACGTTCTGCGCCTTGAGCTTCTCGGAGATCGCCGAGGCGGCCGATGGATCAAGGTCGGTATAGAGGAAACCCATGCTCTGGTTCGAGCCGCGCGTGGCGACGAAGGCGAGGGCGGCGAGCAGCGCGAACGCCACTCCCCCCATCAGCAACAGCCGCTTGGGGCCGATCTGGCCCACCAGGTTCTTGATCGCTTCCAATGTCGCCCCGTTCGATGGAACTGGCGGGGCGGATGCCCCTTGCGATCATTATAGAGGGACGGGGGAGGCGGCAGTTTTTGCCGGGGGAAATTTTTGCCTAGTGGTTTGAGAAACCCGCGCTTTCCCCAGAATCAAGAACCCCTCCCTGAAAGGGAGGGGCAGGGGTGGGTGGATGTACGCGATACGGCCACGGCATTGCATAAGAATGCCGTAAAGCCTGGTCGCGACCGACCCCCGACCCATCATCAGGGAGGGGAGATCTATCAAGCCGCCTTGAGCAGCGTCTCGAGCTCGGCCAGCACCGCTTCGCGGCGTGCCGTGGCATCGAGCGCCAGGCCGCCTTCCTCCCAGCCGATACGGGCGTCGCCCACCGGGATGTCGGCATCGGGAACCACGATCAGGTTGAGCTTGCGGCGGTCGCGCGACTGGCGGTCGGCGATGCGGCCCTCTATGTCTTCCAGCAGGTCCGGGTGGACGCGCACCAGCAGCTCGGTGCCGCGCGCGACCTGGCCCAGCGCCCGGCCGATCGCTTCGTCGATCGCGGCGCCCGGCGCCGTTTCGAGGGCGCGGCCCGCGATCATGTCGGCGGCGGCGAGCGCGATCTCGGCCGCCTCGCCGGTCACCCGTTCGGAGACTTCGGTGAATTGCGCGTCGATCACTTCGATGCCGGCCTGCAGCGCGTCGACCGCGCTCAGCAGCGCGACCTCGCGCTCGGCGCGCGCCTGGGCCAGCCCGGCCTCATAGCCCTGGGCGCGGGCGAGGGCGAGGGCGGATTCCTGCTCGGACCTGAGCAGTGCCAGCTCGGCGCGCAGCGTCGCCACCTCGAGCGCGGCATCGGGGCCGATCGGCCCGCTCCGGCCAGGCGGCACGGCGAAGATGCGGTCGAAGCCGAAGCGCTCGACATGGACATGGGCGTGCATGCTCATCGGCAATATTCCCTAGATGATCATCGCGTCGTCGGACTTCGGATCGACGAGCAGGATCTCGCCGCGGTCCGCCAGGTCCTTGGCCAGGCGCACCAGCGCCGACTGGGCCTCCTCGCAATCGCGGGCGCGCACCGGGCCCATGCCCGCCATGTCCTCGCGCAGCAGCTTCGAGGCGCGCTCGGTCATCGCGCCGAAGAACAGCTGCTTCAGGCTGTCCGGCGCGCCCTTCAGCGCCAGCGCCATCTGGCGCTTGTCGGCATTGCGGACGATCGACGAGATCGCCGGCGGCAGCAGGTTGCCCAGGTCCTCGAAGGTGAACATCAGCGCGCGGATCCGCTCGGCGCTTTCCGGCGCGCGGTTGTCGAGCGCGGTGAGCATCGCTTCCTCGGTCGAGCGGTCGAGCGAGTTGAACAGCTCGGCCATCGCCTCGTGCGGATCGCGCTTCTGCGACCGCGAGAGGTTGGTCATGAACTCGGTCTTCAGCGTCTGCTCGACCTGGTTGATCACGTCCTTCTGCACCGTCTCCATGCGCAGCATGCGCATGATCACGTCGACCGAGAAGTCGCGCGGCAGCTCGGAGAGCACGCGCGCGGCATGGTCGGGGCGCAGCTTGGAAAGGATCACCGCCACGGTCTGCGGATATTCGTGCTTCAGCGCGCCGGCGAGCACGGACTCGCTGACATTGGAGAGCTTGTCCCACATCGTGCGGCCGGAAGGCCCGCGGATGTCCTCCATGATCTCCTTCACCTTGTCGCCCGGCAGGATGCCGGTGAGCAGGCGCTCGGTGGTCTCGTAGCTGCCGTGCAGCGTCGCCATCGAGGCGACTTCGCTGGTGAACTGGACGAGCAGATGCTCCACCACCTGGGCCGGGATGCGGCCCAGGCCGGCGATGGTCGACGACAGTTCCTTCACCTCGTCGGTGGAGAGCTGTTCCCAGATCGGCGCGCCGTGATCCTTGCCCAGCGCCAGCATCAGGGCGGCGGCGCGCTGTGCGCCGCTGAAGCGCTTCAGTTCGGGCGGTTCTGCGATCGGCGCCATCACGGACATGCTTTTTCGTTTCCCTCGCGAAAAAATTGCGGCCGCGCACACGGGCGGAGGCCGCTTTCCCTCTATTATAGGAGCAAGGGAGACAGGGCGGATCGCGATGACGGTTAATTTATCTGGAAACCTGATCGGCTTGAGCATCCTGACGGGGTCGAGCTCCACCATGACCTCGGCGGTCTCGCCGATCGCCTATGAGAGCAAGGCGGTGCGCACGGCCAAGGCGCAGTTCACCACCGCGGCCACCGTCGCGCCGTGGAAGAGCGGCGACGCGCTGCCGGTCAACTCCAGCCAGGTCGCCGCGATCACCGCGCTGCGCTCGATCATCACGCCCGCCACCACCGACGGCAACGGCACCTTCCTGCCCAAGGACGTGCAGACCAGCTTCACTGCCTATCAGGCGCTCGACAAGCTGCGCGTGCTCGCCGAGACCGCGAGCGCCAAGACCACGTCCGACGCGCAGCGCGCCCAGCTGCAGAAGACCTTCCTCAAGGGATTGGACGATCTCCAATCCTATCTCAGCACCGCCCCGTCGGACCTGGTGAAGCTCGCCTATGGCAAGCCGGCGTCCAGCGTCACTTCGAACAAGCTGGCCGCGACCAGCGTCTACGAGACCGAGGGCAAGCCTCTGGTCAAGGCGCGCAGCGACGCGATCCCCGGCCTCACCGGCACCGAGCAATTCGCGATCACGCTGAGCAAGCCCGGCGTCGCGGCGCAGACGGTGACCGTCGACCTGTCGCAGGGCGCGCAGCCGCCCACGCTCGATTCCGTCGCGGCGCAATTCAACGCCGCGATCGCCGCGATCCCCAATCTCGACACCAATGGCGCGCCCCAGCTCGACGCCAACGGCAATGCCGTGCCGCGCTGGAAGTCGACCTTCAAGGTGACCAACGAGGGCGGGAAATGGGGCTTCACCCTTTCGAACCCCACTGGCATCGAGCAGGTCACGCTCGACCAGACCAATGCCAAGGACGCGCTGGTGGTCGCCACCGGCCAGACCGCGCTCGACGCGCCGAGCTCCACCCAGCTCTTCCGCTTCGACGATCCCGCGGGCGACAACACGCGCGTGGCGATGGGCACGATCCAGGCGCTCGATCGCCAGGCGACCGCGCAGAACGTGGCCGCCGGCAAGACGACGACGATCACCACGACTACGACCGATCTCGACGGCAAGGTGAAGACCGTCAAGACGTCGACCAGCAACGTCTACGCCAATACCGATGCCGCCGCGGTGGTCACCGATGCGCAGGGCAACAGCTATATCGTCGGCACCACCAAGGGCGATCTCGGCGCCAACCTGTCGGACGGCGACAACAACCTGTTCCTCACCAAGGTGGACGGCGCCGGCAATGTCGTGTGGCAGCGCAGCCTCGGCGCCACCGGCTCGTCGACCGGCGCCGCGGTGAGCCTGGGCCCCGACGGCAGCATTGTCGTCGCCGGCACGGTCACCGGCAGCTTCGGCGGCGCCTCCACCGATGGCGACATGGTCGTCGCCAAATATGCCGCGAACGGCGACGAGAAATTCTCCACCGTGGTCCGCTCGGCCGGCACCGACGTCGCCAAGGCGGTCGCGGTCGGCGCCGACGGCTCGGTCTATGTCGGCGGGCGCATCGCCGCCGGCAATGACGGCTTCGTCGCGCGCATCGACGCTAGCGGCAAGATCGCCGAACGCCGTACCCTCACCGGGCCGGGCAGCGACAGCGTCAACGCGCTCGCGATCGACGGCGACGGCAATGTCCTCGCGCTCGTCTCGCATGACGGCAATGCGGAGCTCCGCAAGCTCCAGGGCAGCTCGCTGGCCACCGACCTGGGCAGCCTCGCGCTCGGCACCGCCGATGCCCGCGTGATCGCGGTGGCCGATGACGGCTCGATCGCGGTGGGCGGCGCGACCTCGGCCGCGCTCTCGGGCAGCCAGGTCAACGGCCTCAGCGGCAATCGTGACGGCTTCGTCACGCGGATCGATGCCGGCCTGACCAACGCCAGCACCACCTATCTCGGCTCCTCGGCTGACGATCAGGTCGACAGCATCGCCTTCATGAACGGCGAGCTCTATGCCGGCGGCCGCACCACCGGCGACCTGGCGGCCACTCGCCGCGGCCCGACCGACGGCTTCGTCGCGCGGATCGATGCCGCGACCGGCGCGGTGCAGAATACCACCCAGTTCGGCCAGGCGCTGCTGCGCACCGAGCCGGTCCGCATCGCCGCCGACACGGGCGGCGCCAGCGCGGTCTCGGCGCTCGGCTATGGGCGCGGCACGATCAACGCCGTTGCCTCGAGCAAGGTGACGACGCAGACCGCGCTCAAGGCGGGCGACTATTTCTCGTTCAAGGCCGATGACGGCGCGGTCCGCAAGCTCACCATCCTGGCCGACGACACGCTCCAGTCGATCGCCACGCGCATGCAGGGCATGCTCGGCGCATCCAAGGCGACCGTCACCGCCACCGCGGTCGACGGCGTCCAGCAGCTGCGCATCACCATGAAGTCGGGGCATCAGTTGCAGCTGCTCGCCGGCACCGGCGACAGCGACGCGCTCGCCAAGCTCGGCATGGAGCCGCAGCGCATCGCGACCCAGGCGCCGGTATCGAGCAACGCGCCCAAGGTGCGCCCGGGCGGCAGCTTCGGCCTGGATCTGGGCGAGGGGCTCAGCCTGTCCACGGCGGACATGGCCAAGACCGCGCTCGGCAAGATCAAGGACGCGATCTCGATGTCGCAGACCGCCTATCGCTCGCTCTACTGGGACGACACCAAGGCGAAGATGATCGACGGCAGCAAGAAGAACGCCGCGACCGGCAAGGAAAGCACGGCGATCGTGAACGCCCAGCTGGCAAATTATCAGGCGGCGCTCGCCCGTCTCAACAGCTCCACGCCCTCCACCTACGGATTCTGATCATGGACATGCCCCCGATCCTCTCCGGCATCCGCCGCCAGATGGAGACGCTCTCCGATCGCCAGCGCGTGATCGCCCAGAACATCGCCAACAGCGAGACTCCGGGCTTCAAGGCGCGCATGGTGGAGGATGCCGATTTCTCCGACCTGCTGGGTAATTCCGGCACCGGCGGCATCCGCGTCGCCAAGCCGCGCGTCGAGCTGACCGCCGGCATGAAGGGGCTGGGCGCGATCCAGCCGGCCGGCGCCGGCATCGTGCTCGACAAGGACATCAGCGAGACCAAGCCCGACGGCAACAACGTCACGCTGGAAGACCAGCTGCTCAAGCTCGGCCAGGTCCAGGCGGATTTCTCCGCGATGACCAACCTCTACCGCAAGCAGCTGAGCATGCTGAAGACGGCCGTGGGGAAGGGCGGGTAGGTTTCTCCTCGAACCGAAGAACATGGGGCCCGCGAGGCGATCGCGGGCCCTTTTTCTTAGCCCTCTCCCGCTTGCGGCAGAGGGTTGGGTGAGGGTGAGGTGCGAGCAGCGGGCAATGAGTCCAATTTCAGTCGGATCGCTTCCAGAACCCCATCGAAGTTATCGATGACGTCGCTGTTCCAGAATCGGATCAGCGTGTAGCCCGAATGCTCTAGATATGCGGTGCGCCTGCGATCGACTTCGGCGCCGTGCTGGCTGCCGTCCAACTCCACCACGAGCCGCTTCTCCGCGGACAGGAAATCGACGACGAACGGACCGATCGTTGCCTGAAATCGGAATTTATGATTGTCGATCTGGCGGTTGCGGAGTGCCGACCATAGTTTCCGTTCGACATCGGTTGCCTCTCTCCGAAGGCGCCGAGCATGCGGATTGGTGGGTCTGATCGCGGGCACTTGAGCAGGATAACCCAGGTCGCACCCTCACCCAACCCTCTCCCGCAAGCGGGAGAGGGCTATTGAGCTCCTGCAATGCGGTCCGGCCGCCGGCCCGCCCTTCTACCGGGGGATCGAGGGGCGTGTGCGGCGCCGGTTTCCCGCCGCCGCACACGCCCCGATGGTGCAAACTTCGGAAACTTCCGCGCCCTGGAAGCGCGGCCCGGCGCAGGAGGATCAGAGCCGCGCGTTGATCGAGATCGGCGCCGGAGCGTCCATCCCGCCCAGGCCGCCACAGGCGCCATAGGTCATGCTGCGGCTGCCGGTCAGGCGCTGCGCCTCGGCGGCGATCGCGCCCATCATCTCGACCGAGAGCTCGATCTGGCGCGCGAGGATCCGGGCATTGACGGCCGAGGCCTCACGCAGGCCGCGGCTGGCCTCGGCCAGCGTCGCGCGCGCTTCGGGGTCGAGGCGTTCGGCCCAGTCGTCGGGCGCCTCGCGCTTCATTCGCGCCACTTCGGCCTCGATCCGGCCGGTGAGGCGCAGCTTGGCCTGGGCGATCTCGGGCAGCTCGGGGAAATAGGGGCCCCGGCCCAGCCGATCGCTCTCCTCCTCCATGATCTGGGTGAGGGACACCATCGCGTCGATGAGCTGCTCGGTCATTTACTTGTTACCCTGTTGGAGCTTGATGATCTGGTCGAGCACCACCGGCGCCAGGCCGATGCCGCCGCGATCGGCGATCGCGTTGCCCAGCTTCTCGGCCATGATGCCGCGGAACATTTCCTCGCCATGCCCGCCGGAGAATGCCCCGTCGCCCTGCTGCACGCTCTCGAGCATGAGCTGGGTCATCTGGCCGAGGAACACCGCCTCGAAATTCTTCGCGGTCTCGCGGTTCTTGGCGTCGAGCTTCGGATTGTTCGTCGCGGCCGGGATCTGCGGCCCGGTGGCGGAAGTCACGTCGCGCATCACTGCACCTCGATATCGGCCTGGAGGGCGCCGGCGCTCTTGATCGCCTGAAGGATGGTGATCAGGTCGCGCGGGGAGACGCCCAGCGTGTTGAGCCCGCTCACCAGCGTCTGCAGGCTGGCGCCGTCGATCATCGCCAGGCTGGCGCCGTTGCCGTCGTTCACCTGCACGTTGGTGCGCGGCACCACCGTGGTCTGGCCGTTCGAGAACGGTGCCGGCTGCGAGACCTGCGGGCTTTCGGTGACGGTGATGGTCAGGCCGCCCTGGGCGATCGCCACCGGCGTGATCCGCACATCGGCGTTCATCACCACCGTGCCCGAGGCTTCGTTGATCACCACGCGCGCCGGCTGGTCGACCTTGACCGACAGTTCGCCGATGCGGGTGACCAGGTCGATCACGTTGCCGACGAAGTTCGAACCCGCCGTGAGCTGCACGGTCGCCGGGTCCAGCACCGCGGCGCTGCCCGGATATTTGGCGTTGATCGCGCCGGCGATGCGATCGGCGGTGGCGAAGTCGGGGTTCTTGAGCGCCAGCTTCAGGCCATTGGCCGAGAGGAGCGAATAGGGCACCTCGCGCTCGATAATCGCGCCGCCGGCGATGCGGGCGGAAGTGGTCACGCCCCGGCTCACGCTGGCGGCGGCACCCTGGCCCTTGAAGCCGGAGACCGCGACATTGCCCTGCGCCACCGCATAGATCTCGCCATCGAGGCCGCGCAGCGACGAGACGATCAGCGTCCCGCCCTGCAGGCTGGTCGCGTCGCCCAGCGCCGAGACCTGGACGTCGATCCGCGAGCCCGAGCGGGCGAAGGGCGGCATCGTCGCGGTGATCGAGACGGCGGCGACGTTCTGCGTCTTCATCTCGGTCCCGCGGATGTTCACGCCCATGCGCTCGAGCATGGCCTGCATCGATTCCTCGGTGAACGGCGTGTTGCGCAGGCGATCGCCCGTGCCGGCCAGGCCGACGACCAGGCCATAGCCGACTAGCTGGTTGTCGCGGACGTTCTCGACGTTGACGACGTCCTTGATCCGCGTCTGGGCCATGGCGGCCGGTGCGAGGCCCAGGCTCAGCAGTAGGGCGATCATGGAAGCGGCGAAGCGCGGCATATAACCCCTGGAAGTGGAAAATTTCCGATAATTCTCTTATAGGATAGAAGAAGGGCCATGCGGGCCCGGAGGACGAGTTTTCGTGCGGATCGAGAACCTGCAGGCACCCTTGCTGCACAGCCTGATGGCGGCGCTGCCCAAGGTCGCGTCCGGCTTCTCGGTGGGGGAGGGGGAAGCCCCGGCTGCACCGGCGCCCCTGCCCCCGGGAGCCGGCGCGGGAACCACCCAGGCGCTCAACCCCTCGGTCGCGATGCTCGTCACGCTCGCCGCCGCCGATCCGATGATCGAGCGCCGCCGCAAGCAGGCGGTCGATGCCCAGCGCGGCATCGACATGCTCGACCAGCTCCATCGCGAGCTGGTCGCCGGGGTGGTCAGCCCGGCGCGGCTCCAGGCGATCGTCGAATGGTCCGAGACTTTCGAGCGCACCGACGATCCCGCGCTCGCCGCGATCCTCTCCGATATCGAGCTGCGCGTCCGAGTCGAACTGGCCAAGCTCGATCTCAAGGCCTGATCCGCCCCCTTCATTCCGCTACGGCATCCTCGGCTTTTCAGTTTCAAATCCGAACGCAATTGCATACCGGATTTTTGGAACCTAGGGAGGCGCCACCGGTTTCGCGTTCGAAAGCGCGATGCCGTTCCTTCCATGACCGGCCGGCAGAGCGCGGCATGGAGTTCCCTCGAGGAGAGTATGCCTATGTTGGCTTTGCTGATGGGGCTTGCCGTCGCGGCGGCCCCCGCGCTCCAGCCCGCCGATGCCGTGGTCGGCCGCTGGAAGACCCCCGTTCACAACGGTATAGTCGAGATCACCCGGTGCGGCGCGTCGATCTGCGGCAAGATCGTCGGGTCGGACAAGTTGCGCACCAATCCGAACCTGCCCGACAGCAACAACGGCACCGCGGCGCTGCGCACGCGCAAGCTGATGGGGCTGCAGATCCTGTCCGGCTTCAGCGCGCAGAATGGCGGCTGGTATGGCGGCAAGATCTACAATGCCGAGGACGGCAAGACCTATAGCGCCGAGATCACCATGACCGGCAACGACCAGCTCAATCTGCGCGGCTGCGTGTTCAAGCCCTTCTGCCGCACCCAGACCTGGACCCGCGTGCGCTGACGCGCGTTTCCGAGTTCTCAGTATCCGTACGCGTACAAGGATTACCCCGATGTCCCCCTTCAAATATTCGCTGGCCGCCGGCAGCGCGCTGACCGCGCTGCTCGGCTTCTCCCAGGCTGCCCAGGCCCAGGCCTTCTATCTCCAGGAACAATCGGCCCGCGCGGCCGGCCGTGCCTTTTCGGGCGAGGCCGCCGATACCGGCGCCGCGTCGCTCTGGTGGAACCCCGCCGCGATCGGCGGCATCGATAGTGGCGACGCGACGATCTCCGCCTCGGTCATCCTGCCGCGCGGCGAGGTTGCCGACAGCGGCACGCTGATCGTCCGCCCGGGCCAGCCGCCCGCGCCGGTGGGCGGCAACGGGGTCACCCGCAATCCGATCAACAACGGCGTGCTCCCCTCGGGCGCGATCGCCGTGCCGCTGAACGATCGCATCGCGCTCGGCGTGTCGATCACCTCGCCCTACAGCTTCACCACCGACTATCCGGCGGACAGCTGGGCACGCTACAGCGCCGACCGGACGAAGCTGCGCACGATCGACATCCAGCCCAGCATCGGCGTGGCGGTGACCGACTGGCTGCGCGTCGGCGCCGGGCTGAACATCGAATATACCGATGCCAGCCTCAGCAATGCGCTGCCGAATCTGGCGGCGGTGCTGCCCGACGGGCATCAGGAGCTTAAGGGCGACGGCTGGGATCTCGGCTGGACCGCGGGCGTGCAGCTGCACTCGCGCCGCTTCACCCTGGGCCTCAGCTACAAGTCGGCGATCGAGCACACGCTGAAGGGCGACCTCACCGTCTCGGGCCTGGTCGGCCCGCTCGCCACGTCGAACATGCAGCTCTCGGGCGTCCAGGCGAAGTTCTACACCCCGTCCCAGGCGATCGTCGGCGCCCGCTTCGCCGCCACCGACAAGCTGACCCTGAACGCGCAGGTGATCCGCTATGGCTGGGACAAGTTCGACGCGATCCGCCTGGGCGCGCCGGTCAACCAGGCGATCCCCGAGAACTACCGCACCAGCTGGAGCTATGCCGGCGGCGTCGACTATGCCCTGTCGCCCAAGGTGACGCTGCGCGCCGGCGTCCAGCGCGCGATCACGCCGACCCAGGACGGCGAGCGCGATGCCCGGGTGCCGGATTCGAACCGCTGGAACTTCGGCGTGGGCGGCAGCCTCGCGGCGAACAAGAAGCTCTCGTTCGACCTGGCCGCCAATTATGTCACCTTCGCCGACGCGCCGATCGACCGCGTGACCGCCGCCTATGCCGGCACCGCCGCGCAGACGCCGATCCTCACCGATGGCGAGCTGCGCGACGCCCATGCCATCGTGCTCTCGGCGGGGGCGCGGCTGAAGTTCTGAGGAAGTCCGAAGTATCGCGGGGAAGGGGCGCTCAACGCCGCTTCTTCGCGATCCTCAGCACATAGCTGATCACTTCGGCGACCGCGGCATAATGTTCCACCGGGATCGGGCGATCGATCTCGGCGCTGGCATAGAGCGCGCGGGCGAGGGGGCGGTTCTCGACCAGCGGGATGCCGTGCTCGCCCGCGATCTCGCGAATCTTGAGCGCGATCCCGTCGACGCCCTTGGCGACCACCACCGGCGCCGCCATCTGGCCATGGTCATAGTGCAGCGCCACGGCATAATGGGTCGGGTTGGTGATCACCACGCTGGCCTTGGGCACGTTCTGCATCATGCGGCCGCGCGAGCGCTGCATCTGGATCTGGCGGACCTTCGCCTTGATGTGGGGATCGCCCTCGCTCTGCTTGTGCTCGTCCTTGATCTCCTGGAGGCTCATGCGCATCCGCTGCAGGAACGTGCGGCGCTGCCAGACGAAGTCGAACAGGGCGAGCGCACCCACCAGCATCGCGATCGGGCGGAGCATCGAATAGACGATGCCGTGCGTGGCGCTGCCCACCTGCTGCAGGTCCGCGCCCACCATCGCATCGATCGTGGCGGCATGGGGCCAGGCCAGATACGCCGCCACGCCGCCGACCAGGCAGAGCTTGGCCAGCGTCTTGGCGAACTCCATCATCGCCTGCTTGCCGAACATGCGCTTGGCGCCGCTCGCGGGATTGAGCTTCGACCATTTGGGCTTCACTCGGCTCCAGCTGAGCATCGGCCGGCCCTGGAGGATGCCGCCCAGCAGCGCGATGCCGAACAGCGTGCCTAGGATCGGTAGCAGCGCGAAGGCGCTGGCGCGCATCACGCCGGTCACGAAGCTCTCGGCGCCCTGCGGCTCCATCCGGAAATCGTCGGCGCTGCCCCACAGGCGCACGAACAGCGTGCCCATCAGCTGCAGCGTATAGGTGCCCAGGCCGCCCATCACCACGAGCATGCCGACGAAGATCGCGGCGTGGCGCATCTCGGGCGCCATCGGCACATCGCCCTTGGCGCGCGCGTCCTCGAGCTTCTTGTCCGTCGGATCGTGAGTCTTGTCGTCCTGGTCGGTATCGCCCGACATCACCAGCCTCCCTGCATCGCGTCGCCCATGGCGCGGGCGAAGAAGGTGAGCATGGTGCCGAGCGTGGCGGCGGTGAGGCTGATGCCGAGCAGCAGGTTGAGCGGCTGGGCGATGAAGAAGACCTGGATCGCCGGGGCGACGCGCGCGGCCAGGCCGAGCGCGACGTTGAAGACGATGCCGTAGATGAGCAGGGGCGCGGCCAGGCTCAGCCCCAGCGTCATCGAGCGGCCGATCGCCTCGACCGCGAGCATGGCGAAATCATGCGCCGGCGGCAGCCCGCCGACCGGGAAGCTCTGATAGCTGTGCACGATCGCGCCCAGCCACAGGTGATGGACCTGCATGCCCATGCACACCAGCGCGGCGGCCATGGCGACGAACTTGGAGAGCTGCGGCGCCGCGCTGCTCTGCGCGGGGTCGAAGATCACCGCGGAGGAGAGGCCGATCTGGGTCGAGATCACCGAGCCCGCCATGGCGACCGCGAAGAACAGGATCTTGACGATCATGCCCATGGCCAGGCCCGTCATCAGCTCGGCGACGAGCACTGCGGGCAGTGCCGCCCCGGCTTCCACCGCCACGCGGGCCGGGGCGCCGACCAGGCCGTACATCGCCGCCGACAGCGCGAAGGCGATCATCAGCCGGATGCGGCCGGGGATCGCGTCGTCGCCGAACACGGGCAGCAGCATCAGCACCGCGCCCACCCGGGCGAAGACGATGAAGAAGGCCGATGCCTGCAGCGCCAGGTCGGGGGGCAGCGTCATCCGGCGGTCACGATCAGGCTGCCGATCCGCGTCATGAAATCGTTCAGCGCCTGTCCGATCGTGGGCAGCATCAGCAGCAGCACCAGCCCCATGGCGAGCAGCTTGGGGACGAAGGTGAGCGTGGTTTCCTGGATCTGCGTCAGCGCCTGGAGCAGGCCGATGATGGTGCCCACGATCAGCGAGGTCAGCAGCAGCGGACCCGCGATGGTGAGCACCAGCATCAGCGCGCTCTGCGCCAGTGCGAGGACCTGCGACGGCAGCATGCGCTCAGCCCCGAAAACGGTTCGGAGAGAGGAAGGAGCCGTTCCCCGGCGAAGGCCGGGGCCCAGCTGCAATGTCCTTTGAGAGGGGCATTTCCCTATCCCACCAACTCGATACTGGGCCCCGGCCTTCGCCGGGGCGCAAAGGTGCAAGGATGCGGATCAGATCTGCATCCGCATGATGTCGGAATAGGCGTTCACCACCCGATCGCGCACCGCCACCATGGTGTCGAGCGCGGTCTCGGCCGCGCCGATCGCGGTGACGACGTCGATCAGGTCGCCCTTGCCGGCGACCTGCTGGGCCGAGGCCTTCTCGGCCGTGCGCAGCTGGTCGGCGGTGCCGGTGACCATGTCCTCGACCATCGCGCCGAAGCCGCCGGCGCTGCCGCCGGTCTTGATCGGGTCCGTCTTGCTGTTGCCGCCAAGGCCGGCGACGCGGCCATAGGCCGACATCGCATCAAGTGCTCCGATGGACATTCTGTGTATCCTTTACTTGAGGAGGTCGATGGTGCGCATCGTCAGGCTCTTGGCGGCCTCGATGGCATTGAGATTGGCTTCGTAGCTGCGCTGCGCCGCCTTCATGTCGGCCGTCTCGATCAGGCCGTTGACGTTGGGCTTCATGACATAGCCGTCCTTGTCCGCGGCCGGATGGCCGGGCTGATAGACCTTCACGAAGTCCGACTTGTCGTTCTCGATGGCCTTGACCTTGACGCCCAGGCCGCCGGTCGAGCGGTCGACCTCGGACTGGAAGCTGGCGACGCGGCGGCGATAGGGATTGCCGCCCGGCGTGTCCGCCACCGAGTCCTGGTTCGCCAGATTTTCCGCGATCACCCGCATGCGCAGCGATTGCGCGCGCAGGCCCGAGGCGGAGATGCCGAGCGAGGTCTTGAGGTCCATGATCGTCCTTCCACGCAGGCCCGACGGGCCGTTTCCTCCATTGTAGGCAAAAATTGCCGGGCCGGGCGCCGGGCGCGGAAAAAAGGTTCCTATAAGTCCTCCTGAAAGGAACACGCATGTCAGTGCTCGACGGAATTATGGTCGATATGTCGATCGTGCTGGGCTCGGCCAATGTGCCGATCCGCCAGGTCCTGCAGATGAGCCGCGGCGCGATGATCCCGCTGGAAAGCAGCCAGGACGATCCCTCGCTCGTATATGTGAACGACGAACTCGTCGCGAAGGGCGTGGTCCTGGTCGACGGCGAAGTGATGTCGCTCGAGATCACCGAACTCGTGAAGAAGCAGCGCAACTGATGGACATCCTGTCGATGCTGCGCACCGTGGGTGCGCTCGGGATGGTGCTCGGCATGCTCGCCGGCGCGCTCTGGTTCGTGAAGCGCTATGACGTGAAGCTGCCCGGCCGCGTGACCAGCACGCGCCGCAAGCGGATCGAGATCGTCGAGCGCCTGTCGGTCGATGGCAAGCGCTCGGTGGCGCTGATCCGCCGCGACGGGATGGAGCATCTGGTGATGTTCGGTCCCGAGGGGCAGGCGACCATCGAGAGCGGCATCGTCGCGCCCGAGCTGACTGCGCCCGAGCCCGCCGCGGAGCCCGTGCCGGCGGCCAATCTCGCCGAGGACATCGCCGCGCTCGGGGCCAATTTCGCCCGGCTGGTCGATCTTCCCAGGCTGGCCGAGCTGCCCAGGGCAGTCGCCGCCCGGGCCGCGACCGTCGCCGCAACCCGCAATGCCCATCCGCCGCGCGCGCCCAAGCGCGTCCGCGAGCAGCGCAACACCACGCGGTGGAACCGCGCCGCGGTGCGGGCCGCGCTCGATGCATAGGCTCCTCGCGGCGGCCCTGGCCGCCCTGATCCTCATGCCGGCCGAGGCCTATGCCCAGGCCAAGGGCACGACGATCAACATCGGCGGCCCGGACGGCGCGCTCTCGGCCAAGGCGATCCAGCTGGTGCTGATGCTGACGGTGCTCAGCCTGGCCCCGGGGCTGCTGATGACCGTCACCAGCTTCACCCGCATGGTGGTGGCGCTCTCGCTGCTGCGCACCGGCATCGGCGCGCAGGGCGTGCCGCCCAACCCGGTGATCATCAGCCTGGCGCTGTTCCTCAGCTTCTTCGTGATGGCGCCCACCTTCGAGAAGGCATGGAGCCAGGGCGTCGATCCCTATACCAAGGGCAGGATCACCGAGAGCCAGGCCTTTGAGCGGACGGCCGAGCCGTTTCGCAAGTTCATGCTCGGCCAGGTGCGCGACAGCGATCTCAAGCTGTTCGCCGATCTGGGGGGCAAGAAGATCCAGAACCGCGCCGAGACGCCGCTGACCACGCTGGCGCCGGCTTTCATGATCTCGGAGCTGCGCCGCGCCTTCGAGATCGGTTTCCTGCTGCTGCTGCCGTTCCTGGTGATCGACCTGGCGGTGTCGGCGGTGCTGATGGCGATGGGCATGATGATGCTGCCGCCGCCAACGATATCGCTGCCGATGAAGATCATCTTCTTCGTGCTCGTGGATGGCTGGGCGCTGGTCGCCGGATCGCTGGTCAAGAGCTTCGCCCAGTAGCGAGGCCGCAGGCGGCCGGGAAAGGGGCGGATGCCGGGGGGCGTCCGCCCTTTTTGTTCGTGCGGGGCGTGCACCTTGCAATGTAGGGTTTCGCCTGCTGGGCTGTCCACGCTCCGGTGCAGGTTCGGCGCTCTTTGCCTCTGTGGGAAATATAGGAGCGGCCTGGGTGGGTGTCCGCGCAACAAGGATGCGGCATGCCCGGTGCCTGCGCCGCCCATGTCATGGCCTTTGTGACCTTCCGCCGTGATAGGCCCCGGGCGATGTAGGATCTCCGTTCCAGACGAAAGGGCGACCGCAAACCCAGCCACCAATGACGGTGGCGCTTGCCGTACCTCTATCGTCACCCCGGACTGGCTTCGGGGGCCACGGGGGAGACAAGAGGCTCCTGTTTCGTCGATGCGGCACAATGAACCCTGGAGCAAGTCCGAGGTGACGGTCGAAATTGGATGCGCGTCTCCGGGTCCGGAACCGATGCGGTCGCCAAAGGCAAAGGCGCCCGTGCCACCGCACGGACGCCTCGATCGCGCCGGGACGGGAAAGGATCAGCCGCGGGCGGCGGGGCTGTCCAGCCAGGCCGAGAGCTCGGCATAGGAAATGGGGTCGTGAAAGGCGACGCCGGTGAGCTCCTCGTTGCTCCAGCGCGTGGTGCAGCGGCGCGAAGGCAGGCCCGGGATCATCAGGATCACCTCGGTATCGGGGCGCAGCGGACGCTGCATGCGCAGGCAGGCGCCGCCCTGCGACAAGTCGACGACGACCACGTCGATCGGGCGGCCGAGCGCGCTGATCCGCGCGGGGATGTCGGCGGCGAAGCGCGGCGAGCGCGGGCGCGCCGCGGCCGCCTCGGCCTGCGGCTTGCCGAGAATGGCGTTCACATCGGCCGGGGTATCGAACCGCACGCCGGCACGGCCGCCCTTGGTCCAGGCGATCGCGCCGTCCAACAGCGCGCCGCCGCGCAGCTCCACGGTGATCCGCATGTCGGGCAGCAGCGAGGCGATCGTGTCGATCTGCATGCCGCGTTCGGAGAGGTTGCGCACCCGGCACAGCTGGCCGGGATTGCCTTCATGGCGCAGCTTGCCGACGAGGAGCGTGGCCACTGCCCGCGGCGCGCGCTCGATCCACTCGTCGCGGTTCTCGCTTGCGATGGCGGGGTTTGCTTCCACTATGTCCTCGGTGAAATTGCGTGACCTCTGTTTTTTATAGGGGGATCGCCGGCGGGTGCGGGCCGTCTCGACGTAAAATACGTATTTTACGCAGGAGTCGCCTGGGTGATCGCCACCTTGCGCACCACGCCGGCGCCGAACGCCTCCGGGGCGGCGGCTTCCACGATCTTGCGGAACTGCTCGAGGCTGGGCAGCAGCCCGTCCTTGCCGGCGGCCATCGGCGTCTTGAAGGTGCGCATGTTGATCGCGTGCAGCAGCAGCGGCAGCCGCTTGGTCACTTCGGACGATTTGTCCTTCGGCACCTCGAGGTTGAACTGGAACTGGACATAGCCGGTGAGCCGCCCGTCATCGGGCGAGACCAGCGGCGCGAGCAGCTTGTCCACCTGGACGAACGCGGTCTCGACGTCCGCCGGGGCGGGCGCGGCGGCGGCGTGCGCGGGGCGGGGGCCGAGCACCAGCAGCGTGCCGAACGCGGCGGCGCCCCCCAGGCCGAGTCCGGAGAGCAGCACGATGGCCAGGAACAGGATCTTCTTCATGGCGGCGATACTCAGAACTTGAAGCTGCTGTCGGTCGGAAGCGAGGGCGCCTCGGCCTTCAGGACGATGGTGATGCGGCGGTTCTCCGCCCGGTCGGGCTGGTCCGGGAAGACCGGCCGGGTGCCGCCCATGGCGACGATCTCGGCGAAACGGTCCGGCGTCATGCCCGCGGCGATCATCGCCTGGCGCGCGGCGAGCGCGCGCGCGCCCGAAAGCTGCCAGTTCGCATCGCTCTGGCCGCCGCCGGTCGCGTCGGTATGGCCCTCGATCGCGATCTGCCCGCCCGCCTGGGCGAGCTTGCCGGCGGTCTTGGCGAGCAGCGCGCGGGCGAAGGGGTTGAGCTCGGCGGTGCCCGGGCGGAACATCGATTGCTTGTCGGTGTCCATCAGCGTGATCCGCATGCCCGCGCGCTCCGGCTCGATCGCCACGTTCTTGCGCGCCTGGTCCTGCGGCACGGCGTCGAGGGCGATCTGCAGTTCGCTGGCGAGCACGCGCATCGATGTGTCGGGCACGTCGGCGGTGCCGCCGCGCGCCGCGCCGTTGGTGGCGGCCTCGGTCGTCGGCGTGCCGTTCGCGCGGCTGCTGTCGTTCGACGAGCGGCGCGCCTGGCCGCCCGCGCCCTCGGACGTGCCCATCACCGGCGTCGAGGGCGACGTGTCGGAAATGGTCGGCGAGAAATAGGCGGCCAGGCCCTTCAGCCGCTGCTTGTCGGGATTGGCGATCAGCCAGAGCAGCATGAAAAAGGCCATCATCGCGGTCACGAAGTCGGCATAGGCGACCTTCCAGGCGCCGCCATGATGGCCGCCCGCGACTTTCTTGACCCGCTTGATGACGATCGGGCGATCATTGGCGCCGGGCACGGGCATGGTCAGGCGCCCCCGAGCGCGTCGCGCATGCGCTGCTGCACCGCGCCCAGGCGGATATGGCCGATCGCCGAGAGCGAATCCTCGCCCCGCGCGATCCGCTCGAGCAGGTTCACGCACTCGTCGGCATGCTGGATGAGATAGTCGAAGTCCTGGAGCTGCTCGAGATAGGCGCTGGCGAAATGCGCGTCGCCGACGAGCACCTCGGCAAGCGCCTCCAGCTTGGCGCGCATCTCGCGGATCTCGCCGGCGATCACATTGTGCAGCGTCGCCGAGAAGGGATCGAAGCCGGAGATCGCCCGTGCGGTGGGAAGCTGCGAGGGAACGGGCATGCAGGACATCAGAACAGCTCCAGATCGCCGCCGGAGACCGGGGCGTGAACGGGGACCGGCGGGCGCTCGGGCACGCGGTCCGTAACCTTGACGCAGCGGCTGCGGCCCTCATGGGGAAGGAACTCGATCTTGCGGGCGCTGGTGCCCCCCAGATCGCTGTGCCCCACGGCAATGCCCTCGGTCGCCATGAAGCGGCGCGCGAAGGCGGCGTTCGAGGAGCCGATCGAGCCCAGTCCCGAGACGATGTTGGCGCCGCCATAGAGATGCGCCATCAGCCGGCCGCGCACCGCGCCCTTCTGCATCATCCCGTTGATCAGCAGCTCCATCGCGTGCACGCCGTAGCGCGCCATTTCCGAGGCGCCGACGCGCTGGTCCGCGCCGGGCTCGCCCAGCAGGAAATGGTTCATGCCGCCGACCCGGGCGACCGGATCGAACAGGCATGCGGCGACGCAGCTGCCGAGCAGGGTGGAGACGACCACCCCGGGCTCGGCCACCACGGCATGCTCGCCCTGAACGATGGCGAGCCGGCGCATCAGGTGAGCTCGCCGAAGACGCGCTCGATCTTCTCCTTCAGCGCGGCCGGCGCGAAGGGCTTCACGACATAGTTGTTCACGCCCAGCGCCGCGGCCTTCTGGACGATCTCCTTGTCGGACGAGCCGGTGAGCATGATGAACACCGTCTTGCCGATCACGGCATCGGTGCGCACCGCCTCCAGGAACTGGAGGCCGTCCATCTCCGGCATGTTGTAGTCGGAGATGATCAGATGCACGCGGTCGCTCTTGACCGCCGCCAGCGCCTCCTGGGCACTGGGCTTGTCACGCACGTCCTTGAACCCGAGATCCTGCAGCGCGCGACGGATCATCGCGCGCATGCTGGTCTGGTCATCGACGACCATCACCTTGATCGCTGCAGCAGCAGGCATCAGACGCTCCCAATCTTCTCGCGGCATGCCTTGAGGATCGCCTCGGGCATGCCAGACAAACCAACTTCCTGTTCCACCGCGCCCAGCTCCTTCGCCGAGCGCGGCATTCCCCAGACCACGCAGGTCTCCCTGCTCTGGCCCAGCGTGCGGGCCCCGGCCTGGCGCATCGCCAGCATGCCCTGGGCGCCGTCGGCCCCCATGCCGGTGAGGATCACGCCGACCGCGGCTTTGCCGAGCGGCGCCACCGAGTTGAACAGCATGTCCACCGACGGGCGATGGCCGGAGACCGGATCGCCGTCGCGCAGCTTGACATGGCCGCGCACGCCGCCGCGCAGCTCCATGTGGCGCTGCCCCCCAGGAGCAATATAGACGGTTCCCGGCAGCACCGGCGCGCCATCCGTAGCTTCCACCACATGCACCCGGCATTCGCCGTTCAGCCGCTCCGCGAAATTATGCGTGAAGGCGGCCGGCATGTGCTGGACGACCAGCACCGGCGGGCAATTCTCGGGCAGGGCCGGCAGCAGCGAGAACAGCGCCTCGACGCCGCCGGTGGAGGAGCCCATCGCGATGATCCGCTCGCCGACAGCGCCGGCGGCCAGCGTCGGCTGGGCGGGCAGGCGCTGCGGGCCGGCGCGGGCGACCGAACGGGCGGCGGCCTTCACCTTCTCGCAGAGCAGCACCGCGTCGCGCTCGATATCCTCGGGCGTGCCGCTGGGCTTGGTGACATAGTCGACCGCGCCCAGGCGGAGCGCCTCGATCGTCACTTCCGCCCCGCGCGCCGTCAGCGTCGAGCACATCACCACCGGCATCGGCCGCAGGCGCATGATCCGCTCGAGAAAGGACAGGCCGTCCATCCCCGGCATCTCGACGTCGAGCGTCAGCACGTCGGGGTTGAGCGACTTGATCATCTCCCGCGCCGCGAAGGGCTCGGGCGCCATGCCGACGACCTCGATCGCGGGGTCGGCGGAAAGCATGCGGTTGAGCGTCGCGCGCATCGAGGCGCTGTCGTCGACGATCAGGGTACGTACCGCTGCCATCAGTGCACCTCCGGCTTCTGGTAGATGGTGTGCCCGCACGAGCGCATCTGGCGCGCCGCCGGGCCGATCAGTCGCTCGGAATGACCGATATAGAGATGGCCGCCGGCGGCGAGCTGGTCGACGAAACCCGCCTCCAGCTCCTCCTTCGCGGGATCGCCGAAATAGATCATCACGTTGCGGCAGAAGATCACGTCATAGGCGGCGCGGAGCGGCCAGGGCTCGAACAGGTTGAGCACCCGGGCCGTCACCAGCGCCCGCGCCTCGTCCGCCATCTGGAAGCCGCCCTGGACGGGCTTCATCCACAGGCCGCGCCAGGGCTCGGGCACCGCTTCGGCAGTGCTGTCGGCATAGAAGCCGCGCTTCACCGATTCCACCACATGGGGGGCGATGTCGGTCGCCAGCAGGCGGACATCGGCATTGCGCAGCCAGGAAGCGGACGTGCGGTCCGTGCCCAGCAGGCACATGGCGATCGTATAGACTTCTTCGCCCGACGAGCAGCCCGCCGACCAGATCCGCACCGGGCCCTGCTTGCGCTTGAGCGCCGGCAGCACGGCCTCGCGGAAATGGTCGAAATGATGCGGCTCGCGGAAGAAGTGCGTGTGGTTGGTGGTCAGCGCCACCACCATCGCATGGCGTTCCGCCGGATCGCTCTGCACCAGCGCGACATATTCCGAGAACCTGGCCAGGCCATGCTCGCGCAGCCGGCGCCCCAGGCGCGACTGGACGAGCGTGGTCTTCGCCGCGCTCAGCGCGATGCGCGCATCCTCGTGCATGATCGCGGCGATGGCGGCGAAGTCGCGGGGCGTGAGCTCCGCGTTGCTGCCCGTCATGGCCGTGGCGACGCCGGCAGGCGCCAGGGCGCCCCCGGCGGCGGTCACGCTGCGATGTCCAGATGCTTGGTCAGGCTCAGCGCGTCGAGATCGAGCAGCAGCACCATCGTGCCCTTCTCGTCCCGCGTGCCGTCCTTCTGGCGGGTCGCGATGCGCACCAGGCCGGCGATCACGCTCGGCTCGATCGTCTCGACCTCGGGCGCCGGCTGGATCTCGGCCTCGCCGATCGCGACGATGTCGTTGACTTCATCGACCAGGAAGCCGGCCTGCTTGCCCGCGATATGGACGACGAGGATGCACGAGCGGGCATGGATCGCGCTCGGCTCCCAGCCCAGCCGCTCGGCGAGGCCGACGACGGGAACCACATTGCCGCGCAGGTTGGTCACGCCCTTGATGAAGCCCGGGACATTGGGGAGCGGGGTGGGCTCGTCCCATTCGCGGATCTCGATCAGCGCCCGCATGTCGATCCCGAAGGTCTGCTGGGCGAGCGAGAAGGTGACGATCTTGCGGTCGGTGCCGGCGTTGTCGTTGGTGGTGGTCATGCTGCCAGTCCTTTCGGCGTGAAGCGGTTGGTCGAGGCGACGAGCGCCTCGATGTCGAGGATGAGCGCGATCGAGCCGTCGCCGAGGATGGTGGCGCCGCCCAGGCCGCGGATCGGATGGAGATTCTGGTCGAGGCTCTTGATCACCACCTCGCGGCGGTCGTCGATCGTGTCGACCACCAGCCCGACCTTGCCCGAGCCTTCGTTCTCGACGATCACGACCAGGCTGTCCTCGATCGCGCGGTCGTCGTTGAGGCCGAAGATCTCGGTGGCGCGCTTCACCGGGACATATTCGCCGCGCATGTCGATCACTTCGCTGTCGGGCGAGGTGCGCTTCACCTGGCCCGGCTCGGGCTGCACCGTTTCGAGCACATGTGCGAGCGGCAGCACGAAGCGCTGGCCGGCGAGGCGGACGATCATGCCGTCCAGGATCGCCAGGGTGAGCGGCAGGATCATCGTGAAGGTGGTGCCTTCGCCCGGGACCGAGTGGATCTCCACCCGGCCGCCCAGCGCCTCGACGTTCGAGCGGACGACGTCCATGCCGACGCCGCGGCCGGAGATGTTCGAGATCGTGTCGGCGGTCGAGAAGCCCGGCGCGCAGATCAGCTGGTCGATCTCTTCGTTCGACAGCTGCGCGTCGGCGCCGATGATGCCCTTCTCGACGGCCTTGGCGCGGACCTTCTCGCGATTGATGCCGCGGCCATTGTCCTGCACCCGCACGAAGATGCGGGCGCCGCGCTGCTCGGCCGAAAGCTTGATCGTGCCCTCGGGGCTCTTGCCGGCGGCGATGCGCTCCTCGGCGCTTTCCAGCCCATGGTCGGCGGCGTTGCGGATCATATGGGTCAGCGGATCGCCGATCTTCTCGATCACGCCCTTGTCGACTTCGGTGGTCTCGCCCACGGTCTCGAGCAGGATCTGCTTGCCGGTCTCCACCGAAAGGTCGCGCAGCATGCGCGGCACGCGGCTGAAGGCCTGCTTGATCGGCTGCGCGCGCAGCGACATCACATTGTCCTGGATCTGGCGCGTCAGCCGCGCCAGCTCGGGCAGCTCGACGCGCTGGCGATCGGCCGGCGAGAGCCGGTCGGCCAGGATCGAGTTGCGGATCACCAGCTCGCCGACCAGGTTAAGCAGCAGGTCGAGCTTGCCCAGGTCGACGCGGATCGTCTGCTGCGCCTCGCCGCCCGCCTTGGGGGCGATGGCCGGCGTCTCGATGCCGCTGATCGGGGGCGAGGCAGCTGCGATCGTCTCGACGACCCGCTGCATCTCGGCGGCGAAGTCCTCGATGCCGGCGGACACGGGCACGAAGCCGAACTCGTCGGCGATCGCGGCTGGCGCGGCCTCGGCCTCGGCCACCGGGGCGGGGGCCTGGTCACGGCGGACCTCGACGACCGAATCCGGCGCGACGAAGTCGAAACAGTCGTTGATGTCGCCCTCGGCAACGTCGCCCGGCACGCGCAGCGTCCAGGTGAGATAGGCGTCCTCGGGATCGAGGTCGCGCAGCGGCGGCACCGCCGCGGTGTCGACCGCGACGACCTCGCCGCCCAGCGCCTCGAGCTCGCGGATGATCAGCAGCGGCTCGCCGGCATTGGCGAGCGCGGCGCGCGACGGCTTGAAGGTGACGATCCAGGCGGTGTCCGCGGCCGGAGCCTCGGCGGGCGCGTCGAAATCGTCGAGCGACACGGCCATCGGCACGAAGCCGAACTCGTCCGCGTCCCCGGCGGGCGCGGCCGGGGCCTCTTCTGCCGCCGGGGCCGGGGCGGGGCTCGCAGCGGGCGTGCCGTCATCGGCGCCCTTGTTCGCGAGAACCTGCTCGAGCGCGGCCAGCGCCGCCTGGTCGGCGGGGCGGGGCGCCAGGCCCTTGGCCGATTCCACATGGTCGCTGAGTATGTCGAAGGCGCTCAGCATCACCTTGACCACGCCGGGGCTCGGCGGGATCTTGCCGCCGCGCACTTCGTCGAGGACATTCTCGAACTTGTGCGCGAAGGCGGTGAGATCGGCATGGCCGAACGCGCCGGCGCCGCCCTTGATCGAATGGACCGCGCGGAACACGCCGGCGATCACTTCGGCCGAGACGTCGCCCGCCTGCATGGCCGACAGGCCCTGCTCGGCGGTGGTCAGCCCTTCGGCGCATTCCTCGAAGAAGATCGCCTGGATATCGTCGAATTCGTCGCTCACGGGCACACCCGGCGGATCGCCGCTCCCAGCTTGGTGGCCTCGAACGGCTTGGTGATCCAGCCGGTGGCGCCGGCCGAGCGGGCGCGGGCCTTCTTCTCGTCCGAGAATTCGGTCGACAGCACCAGGATCGGCGTGCCGCGGAAATCGGAGACTGCGCGCACCGCCTCGATCAGCTCGAACCCGTCCATCTTCGGCATGTTGATGTCGGTGATCAGCAGGTCGGGCTTCACTTCGTGCATGCGCTCCAGCCCGTGCTCGCCGTCATTGGCGCTCTCGATGCGGAAGCCCTGTGCGGTCAGCGACGTCTTGAGCAGCATGCGCATGCTCGCCGAATCGTCGACGGTAAGGATCAACTTGCTCACTGGGCGTCTCCGGTCTCGAGGCCGATCGTCGCGGCCAGGTGGCAGCGCTGCACGCGATCGACGAATGCGGGGCTGGGATTGGCGATGCTGAACTCCTGGCCGCCCGCGGCCGCTTCGGCGCGCGCGGCGACGAGCAGCTGGAGCACGGCCTGGCCGACGCTCTCGACCTCGGACGCGTCGATCTCGATCGCGTCGTCCAGGTCCGCCGCGAGCACCAGGCGCACGCGCAGGTCTTCGGCCGTGACGGTGGTGCCGTGGACGGGGAGGCGCAGCGCGCGCTCCTCGGCGTCAGGCAGCGGCAGCGACTGGGACTGGTCCATTCTTGGCCTCGTCAAGTGCGGTTTCGAGTTGCTGGAAGCTCGGCGCATAGGCCGAGGGGGTCATGCGGCGGGCGATCTCGATCGCCACCTGGACCGGCTGGTTCTGGGCATAGGCGACGATCGCGGTCTTCACGATCGAATAGGGCTTGCTGTCGGCCTCGAGCGTCTCGAGCAGCTTGGCGGCGAGCGGGCCGACCACGCAGTAGCTCAGCAGCACGCCCAGGAAGGTGCCGACCAGCGCGCCGCCGATCATCGCGCCCAGGATCTCGGTCGGCTGGTCGATCGAGCCCATGGTCTTGATCACGCCCAGCACCGCGGCGACGATGCCCAGCGCGGGCAGGCCGTCGGCCATGATCTGCAGCGCGTGCTGCGGGCCGGCCTCTTCGTGGTGATGCTTCTCGATGTCCGCGTCCATCGCGGCCTCGATCTGATGCGGGTCCTCGAAGTTGACCGTCATCATGCGCAGATAGTCGCAGATGAACTCGATCAGATGATGGTCCTTGAGCAGGCGCGGATAGGGCGTGAAGAGATTGCTCTCCTCCGGCGCGTCCAGATGCGGCTCCAGCGCGGTGGCGCCCCCCTTCTTGAAGGTGGAGAGCACGGTGAACATCAGCGTGAGCAGGTCCTTATAGTCCTGCGCCTTCCACTTGCCGCCCTTGAACGAGCGCATGATGCCCGCGCCGGCCTTCTTCACCGTCGACATGGAATTGGCGACGATGAACGCGCCGATCGCGGCGCCCGCGATGGCCATCATCTCGTGCGGCAGCGCATGCGCGATGATTTCGAACTTGCCGCCCGACATGATGAAGCTGCCGAACACGCAGACGAGAATGATGATGAATCCGATGCCGTTGAGCATGGCGGTTCGCCCGATGTCCCTGTTGTTTCCAGAATTATAGGAAGGATTTGCCGGCCGGCGTTGCCGCGCCGGCAAATTGCTCAGGCCGCCGCTGCGGCCCGATCCTGCCAGTCGATGACCGCCAGATAATTGCGCAGCCGGTTCTGCTCGAGCGCGGCGAGGAGCTTGTTGTTGTGCCAGGGCACGATCATCTCCGCGAGGGCGGGGGCCCAGGGCGCCGAGCTGTCGAACAGCACGCCCAGGCCGAACACCGCGGGCACATGCGCCCAGGCGAGCGGACGCTCCCCGGTCTGCGCCTCGGCACGGAAATCCTCCACCGCGGTCAGCACGCCGTTGCGCGGGCCACCTTCGTGCAGCGCCCAGGCGAAATGGCCGCCGCTGCGGAAGCCCCGATTCTCGTGCCAGCCCGGATCGCCAAGGATCACGCCCGCGTCATGGCTGTGCGCATGGCGATGCTCTTCGGGGATGCGCTCGGGCGCATAGTAGAAATCGCGGCGCGCGCACGGCCAGGAAACGTCGTGCAGGATCGCCAGCAGCGGCTTGCCGTCGCGCCTGGCGAGCTGGTCGGCGATGCGCAGCTCGTTGATCACCGTGTAGTAATTATGGTCGCCGTCGATCACCCAGGCATCGATGCCCGATAGCGTCGGCATCGCGTCATGGCTGGGCTCGGCGATATGGCGCACCTCGGGCGTCTCGCGGGCCCAGGCCAGGAACTCGGCCTTGGGCGCGGGATCGATGCTGGTCAGGCTGCCGCTCGCCACGCGCGCATAGGCGGCGAGCTGCTGCGACATGCCGCCGAACTCGGCGCCCACCTCGGCGATGTTGCGGGCGCCCGCGATCTGGAGGCCGTGGAGGATGATGTCCGAGAATTCGGACATGGAATGGATCAACAGGCTCATGCGATGGCTCCCTGGAGCGTGGCGTGGGAAGGCGCAGGCGCGGCCGGCTGGCGTGCGGCGATCGGGCGGAAGGCCAGGGCGAGCATCATCTGCCGGCCCTCCTGTCGCGGCGGCGGCGGGACCATCATGAAGGCGAACTCGTTCTCGCAGCGGAAGAGATGGGGCGCGACCTGCTCCATGCCCTCCAGCGAAGGCAGCGCGTCGGTTTCCTGATTGCCGTCGGGATGCTGCTTGTCGCTCAGGAAGCGGTCGACGGGCATGAAGGCCACGCTCTCCACCTGCACATAGTCGAAGAGCTGGCCGAACTGCACGCCCACCGAGAAGCGACTGTCGCCGATCGGGATGGGGGCGAGGTAATAGCCGTCATGGGTCGGCGTGGCGGTCACGGTGCCGGTCGAGACCTGGTTGCCGTCGGCGACGATCAGCGGCAGCGCGATCGAGGTGTCGACGAAGTCCCGGTATTTGAGCGGCATCGCGAAGCGGCGCTGGGCCAGCAGGCTGAGCTTGAGCGCCAGTCCCTCGCCGTGCAGTTCCGCCGGCAGATACATGCGCTCGGCGCCCTTCATGTAGAACAGGCCGCGCTGGCGCAGGCCGCGCCGGGCGATGGCCGGGTCGAACAGCGATACGGTGTCGTCGACACCCAGGTTGATGTCGTGCTCGAACGCGCCGAGCACCGCGAGTTCCGCTTCCAGCGGCACGTACATCAGCCGGCCGAGCACGCCCGCCGCGCCGCGGCGCCACAGGATCGCCTCGTGCGCCGGCCGCCGGGCGCGGATCGTGACGCTGCCTTCGTCGCGCACGAAGCGCAGGCAGCCCGCCTGCACCCGGTCGCGCACGTCCGACTGGCGCGACTTGATCGAGCTGCCGCGACGGATCGCGGTGCCGTCCTTCTCATAGTCGATCACCGATCCCTGGGCGGCGGTGCAGAGCTGCTCGAGCACGGCGACGTTCGTGCACATCGCCTCGAGCGCGGCACAGTCATAATCGTCGTGGCCGATGAAGCCCTTCTTGTCCAACCCGGTGCGCGACTGCTCGCGCAGCAGCAGGTAGCGGCCGGCAACCCGCACGCCCAGCGCGCGGGCGAGGAGCGGCTCGACATCGTTCTGGACCGAGCCGTTATAGCCCAGGTCGACCAGCATCAGCGTGTCGCCACGGGCCGGGTTCACGATCTTGCGGACATGCGCGGCCAGCCGCTCGGCAAGGCCGCGCGATGCATTGGTGATGCGGCGCATGCGCTGCGGATCCCGGATCGCCTTGAGGAAGGCGCCGGGGCGGGGATGGTCCCTGATCAGCTTGGCGGCTTCGGGTGCGGGGAGCAGCAGCTGCTTCGCCACCACGTTCAGGTCGCTGCAGATATCGCGCTGCAGATGGCGTTCGACTGCCTCGGCGGTGCCCAGCGAGGCGGCGGTGGCGGTGAAGCGGCTGATCTCCACCGCATGGCCGGTGCCGCCGCGCGCCTGGTGGACGCGCTGAGGCAGATAGCCGTCGCGCATCAGGAACACGGCATGCACCGTGCCGCCATGCTTCGCCCGCAACGCCGCGGCCTCGTCCTCCAGCCAGCGATCGAACCCGTTCAAGACGGGCCCCAGCGTGGTGAAGCCGAGCATTTCGGCGGCATCGTCCAGCTGCGGCTCGATGGCGGCGATCGTCGCGCGGTGCGGCTGGTGGGTGATCGCCACGCCGGCCTCGGTCGGGTGGAAGATGTTGCTGATCGCGCTTTCCAGGCGGATGCGCTGCTCGCTGTCCGCGGTGAACTGGGCGAGGTGCAGCGTATTCACGCCGAACGGCGCGACGCCGTCGACATCGGCCTTCTTGTTGTCGCCGATGTGCAGGATCCTGTCGGGGGCGATCTTCAGCGCCTTGAGCACTGGCTCGTACAGGCCCTCGCCCTTCGACTTGCCGTAGTGCGACGAGCAGAAGATGCGGCCGATCAGTCCGGCGACGTCCTCGCCCGCCGCGGCGGCGATCAGGCCGCGCAGCTGCTTCTCGTCGAGATAGGTGTCGGAGACGATGATCGTCTCGATGCCCCTGGCCTTGGCCGCGCGCATCAGCTCCACCGTCGGCCGGAAGGCAAAGCAGTGGCGCGCCTCGGCGTCGAGCTCGTCCCGCACCGCGGCTGCGCGCTCGGCGGCGCTCGCATTGGGCATCAGCTCGGCATAGATCTCGTCGATATGGACTTCGTTGCGGCGGTGGCGGACCGCGGCGGTGCTCCGCGCGGTCTGCTCGGCCCAGCTGCGCTGGAGGAGATTGGCGCCGCCGAGCGCGCCGAACAGGTCGTGCGGGGCGTGCACGTCTCGCCACAGCAGCGTGTCGAAACAGTCGAGCGAGAGCAGGGTCACGCCCGGATAGGCGTCCAGTGCCGACGGCAGCGCGTGCGGAAGGATTGCGTTGGCCAATGATTTTCCCCGGATGCGCGCCCGCAATTCGGTAGGGCGCACTAATCTTATAGGATGCGCGCACCCGGAACGGTTGCGATCGTCCTAGAATGAAGGGTCAAGCAAATGGAGCGAGCATGACCCTTAGTGCCTATCAGGCGGCCCGTGCCCGGGCTGAAACGCCACGCTCGGCAGAGCTCAGGCTGTTGGGCGAGATCACCGGCGAGATGATGGAAGCGGAGGAGCGCGGCCTGAAGGGCGCGCTGCTGATGCCGCCACTGCATCGCAATCGCCAGATGTGGGACGCCTTCTCTACCGATTGCGGCATTGCGGGCAATGGCCTGCCGCGTGAGCTGCGCGCGCAGATCATCTCCCTGGCCCTGTGGGTGGACCGCTTCACCAGCGACGTGATCGCCGGCCGCGAGCGGATCCGCGAACTGATCGAAGTGAACCGCATGATCATGGAAGGGCTGCGCGGGCCGCAACGCGCCGCCGCCTGAACCTGCGCATGGCCAACGAAAGGGGCGCCCGGCGACAGCCGTGGCGCCCCTTTCCGTTGCGGACGAGAGGAGCCGTCGCCCCCAGGCCGCGCGCCTGGATTGGGGACTCATTCTTCTTTCGTGGCCCCGGCCTTGAGCCGGGGTCCCGCTGCCTTACCGGCGGAAGCAGAAGCGGGATCCCGGCTCCAGGCCGGGATGACGGCAGAAAATCAAATACTTGTTTGGATTCTCAGCCTAGTCCATCGCGAGCGGCAGCTCGGAGGTGAGCTTCACCTTCTGCATGGGAATGTCCGTCTTCAGGCTGAGCACGCAGGGAATGCGCGCCAGCCGCTCCGCCTGGAATCGGCGAAAGGCCGTCAGGTCCGCGGCGACGACGCGCAGAAGAAAATCGCAGTCGCCGGCCATCAGGTGGCATTCGACGACTTCGCCGAGCGGCCGGATGCCGGCGATGAACTGCTGCACCGTCTCCTCGTCCTGGCTCTTGAGCCAGACCCGGACGAACAGCGACATGCCGAAGCCGATCCGCTCGGGATCGAGCAGCGCGACATAGCGTTCGATGACGCCGGATTCCTCCAGCAGCCGCACGCGCCGCAGGCAGGGCGATGGCGACAATCCGACTTCCTGCGCCAGCTCCACGTTGGTCAGGCGCCCGTTGCGCTGCAAGGCCATCAGGATCCGGCGGTCGATGCGATCCAGTTTCATTGGCGCAATATGCCACATATTTTGCTGAAGGCGATCATCTATGCCGATATAGTCGCGCCATACTCGCAAGTTCGCAACCAAATGCGCTTCCATCCGGCATATACGACCGCCCATGAGCAACGTCGGAATCCGAAGGGAAGCGATGACGGAAGGGAAACCGGGCGGATCGCTGCCGGGGACGGGAAGCCGCGCCGAGCTGCGGCGGGGATTGCGGGCATCGCTGCCCGTGATGATCGGGTTCGTGCCGTTCGCGCTGGTGCTGGGCGCGCAGGCATCGGCCAAGGGGTTCGGCGCCATCGAGGTGCCGATCCTCACCGGGCTCAATTTCGGCGGCGGATCCGAGTTCGCCGCGATCGGCCTGTGGACCTCGCCGCCCCATCTCCTCCTGATCGCTGGCGTGACGATGCTGGTGAATTGCCGTCACCTGCTGATGGGGGCGGCATTGGCGCCCTATCTGCGTCACCTGCCCCGCAGGCGGGTGCTGCCGGCGCTGTTCTTCATGTGCGACGAGAGCTGGGCGATGGGGCTCGCCGACGCCAGGCGGAGGGCGGACGCCGGCCGGCCGCAGCCGTTCAGCCTCGCTTACTATATCGGCGTCTCGATCGGGCTCTACGCCACCTGGGTGGTCTTTACGGCGCTGGGCGCGTTGCTGGGGCCGGTGCTGGGCGACATCACCCGCTATGGCTTCGACATGGCGTTCCCGGCCGTGTTCCTCGTCCTGCTGCGGGGCATGTGGAAGGGCATGCGCGCGGCGATGCCCTGGGCGGTGAGCCTTGTCGCCGCCGTTGCGGCCTGCCTGTTGCTGCCCGGCGCCTGGTATGTGCCGGCGGGTGCCGTTGCGGGCGTCCTGGCCGCCTGTGCCTGGGTGCGGCCGTGATGCCCGATCCCGCCACCCTGGGGGCCATCCTGCTGATGGCGATGGTGACCTATGCCACGCGCATCGGCGGATATCTTCTGCTCGGCGATCGCGTGCTGTCCGCGCGCATGACGGCGGTGATGGATGCGGCGCCCGGTTGCGTCCTCGTCTCGGTGATCGCCCCGGCCTTTGCGAGCGGGCGTCCCGCGGATCTGCTTGCGCTTGCCGTGACGGCGCTCGCGGCCGCCAGGCTGCCGCTCCTGCCCACCGTCCTCGTCGGAGTGGCGAGCGCGGCGCTGCTGCGCGGCGTGCTGCCGGCATAGAGGGGGAAGGGGGGCGGGCGCAATGCTGGCGCAATGTTGCGCCGCAACTGCCCGGCGATGCGCTCGCGTGCCGACGGGATATCGCGGGAGGTCGCTGCAGGAGGTTCGCGTGCGTCCGTTCTTCCCCGCATTGGCGATGGCCATCGTCCTGGCCGCCGCCCCTGTTCTGGCTGCCGGCGTGCAACCGGCTCCGTCCATGCCGGCCGCCATCCGGGCACCGGCCGGGCAATCGCCCGGGGATTTCATCGCCGGCTATGCGAAGGAACATGGCTTCAGCGGTACCGTCCTGGTGCAGAAGGGCGGCCGGACGGTGTTCGAACGCAGCTTCGGCCTGGCCAATCGCGAGCACAATGTTCCGAACACGCGGCACACGGTCTATTGGGCCGCCTCGATCACCAAGCTCTTCACCTCGACGCTCGTCCTCCAGCTCGCGGAGCAGCGCCGGCTGGATCTCGACGGGACGATCGGCACCTATCTTCCCGATTATCGCGGCGAGGCGGCGGCCAGGGTCACGGTCCGCCAGCTTCTCAACCATACTTCCGGGCTCCGGAACATCGACGCGATCCCCAATATCGAGGACGAGCGGCAGGCCATTCGCGCCCAGGTCGAGGATGCCGTCCGGCACGACCGGCTTCCGCTCTACCAGACGCCCTATAGCAGCGACGATCTGCTCCGGAAGTTCTGCAGCGATCCGCTCGTCAACGCGCCGGGCAAGGTCTTCGACTATAACAACGCCGACTATATCATCCTCGGGAAGATCATCGAACGAGCCTATGGCAAGCCGTTCGGCGCCGTGCTCGGCGAGCGCATCCTGGTTCCCCTGAACATGCGCCACAGCGGCATGATGCGGCACCAGCAAGTCGTTCCCAACCTGGCCGACGCCTATTCGCTCGCCGCCGATCGCCGCACGCTGCAACACGACATGCCGGTCTATCCCGAGAACTGGTATGCGGCCGGTGCGCTCTATTCGAGCGCGGGCGACCTGCTGCGCTTTGCCAACGCGCTGTTCGGCGGCCGGCTGATCGGCCGGCCGATGCTCGACCAGATGACCACGCCCGGGCTCGACCGCTACGGCCTCGGTCTTTGGGTGTACGATACCAGGGCCGGCGGCGCGACGCATCGTGTCGCGAAGCGTCCGGGCCATATCATGGGCACGCAGAGCCAGCTCTACCGGTTCCTGGACAGCGACCTGACGGTGATCCTTCTGAGCAATGCCGGGACCACGGATCTCGATGATTTCGTCGCGGCGATCGGGAAGCGCATGCTCGAATGAGCCCGGGCAGATAAGGAAAGGGCGCCCTGGCCGAAGCCGGGGCGCCCCCATTCCGTCACACGAAGCCGGGCCTCAGAACGCGGCCCATTCCTCGCTGGCCTCCATCGCGGCGGCGGTGGCCAGGGCCTTTACCGGCGAGACATAGGCTTTTCTCGCAGCCGGTTTCGACGCCCGGTGGGCCGGCATCGGGGCCGGGCGCATGGCCGGGCGCACGGCGGCGGCGTTGCCCACGGTGAAGCGGCCGGCCTGGTCGGAGAGGGCGCTGACCTCGGTGTTCAGGTTGCGCGCGGCGGCGGAGGTTTCCTCGACCATCGCGGCATTCTGCTGGGTGGCCTGGTCCATCGAGCCGATGGCGGTGCTGATCTGGGTGATCGCCGTCGACTGCGCGGCATTGTCCGTCGCCATCTCGGCGAGCAGCGTGTGGACCTCGCCGACGTCGCTGGAGATATCGGCCAGCGCGCCGTCGACCTTCTCGACCATCTCCACCGCGGCAACGATGTCGGTCTGGGTCGCGGTCAGCTGGTCGCGGGCGCGGCCGGCCTCTTCCTCCGCCCGCATCGCCAGGGCGCTGACCAGATCGGCGACCACCGCGAAGCCGCGCCCCGCCTCGCCGGCGCGGCCCGCTTCCACGGCGGCATTCATCGCGAGGACGCGCGTCTGGAAGGCGATCTTGTCCAGCCCCTCGATCACGCTGTCGATGCCCTTGGCGGACTCGCTAACTCGGGTCATTGCCTGCACCGCTTCGTCGGCGATCGCGCGGCCGCCCGACACGGTCGAGATCGCCCCATCGGCGCGCGCCACGGTGCGGCCGGCCGAGGCTGCCATCGTTTTCAGCCGCTCGTCCATCTGCGCGACCGCCGCGGAAGTCTCCTCCAGGCTGGCGGCATTGGCTTCGGTGCGGCGGGCCAGGTCTTCCGAGGCCTGGGCGATCTCGCTCGAGCCCGTATGGATCGTCGAGGTCGATTCCATCACCGAGCCGATCAGCGTGCGCAGGCTGGTCAGCGCCGCGTTGAAATTGGTCTTCAGCGCGGCATAGTCGCTCGGGAACTCGCGGGCGATCTCGGCGGTGAGGTCGCCCTTGGCGACTTCGCCGAGATTCTCGCCCAGCGTGTCGACCACCATCTTCTGCTCGGCATCGGCGACGGCCTTGGCCGCGGCGGCGGTTTCCTGGGCCTGGGCGGCATCGCGGAAGACCAGCACGGTCTTCGCCATCGCGCCCAGCTCGTCGCCGCGCTCGGTGCCGGGCACGTCGACGCGGTTGTTGCCGCCGGCCAGCGCGCGCATCGTGTCCTGCAGGCGCGCGAGCGGCAGGGTGATCCCCGTGCGCGAGACGAAGAAGCTGAAGCCCATTGCGATCAGGATCGAGACCACGCTGACGATCAGCATCGTATAGATGGTGTGGTTGCTGCTCGCGCCGAGCTCGCTCGATCGCGCCTTGCCATTGGCGACCAGATCGTCGTTGAACTTCGCCATCCGGGCCGAAAGGTCGATGATCAGCGGATCCATCTCGGCGAGCTTCGCCTTGGCGCCGTCATTGTCGTTGCGCTGGCCGAGCGCGATCGCCTGCGACGCGAGCGCATGCACCCTGGCGATCTGGCCGCGGAACTGGTCCAGCTGCGGCTTCAGCGCGGGCTGGAGCGCCTCGGCATTGTCGAGCAGCTTGTTGGCCGTCAGGAAATTATTCTCCTCCACCTTGCCGGCTTCCTGCGCGATCTTCGAGGAACCGTCATAGGAAAGCGCGCGATAGCCGGCATAGGCGATGTCCGACGCGCGGCGATTGGCGCGTGCCAGCTCGGTCGCCACCGGCATATGGTTCACGACCAGGTCCGAATAATTCCGGTCGATGCGCTGGAGCGCGTTCGATCCGAACAGCGCGACGCCCATACCCACGGTGGCGACGATGGCGACGAGCGCCAGGATCTTGGTTGGAATCTTCAACTTTGCGAGCATCTAATACTTCTCCTGCAAAAGAGACGGGCCCTCGGCGAGAGCCCGTCTCGACTAAAATTCTATGGGGAGCGGCGGCATCAGAACGCCGTCCAGTCGTCGTTCCCGCCGCTGTCCGGCGTGGTCTTGGCGCGCGGCAGCGCCTTCACCGGGGAAACATAGGCCCCGGCCTTCTTTGCGGCGGGCTTGGCCGGGCGCGCGGGCACCGGGGCCGAAGCGGAACGCATGGCCGGGCGCACGGCGGCGGCGTTGCCCACGGTGAAGCGGCCGGCCTGGTCGGAGAGGGCGCTGACCTCGGTGTTCAGGTTGCGCGCGGCGGCGGAGGTTTCCTCGACCATCGCGGCGTTCTGCTGGGTGGCCTGGTCCATCGAGCCGATGGCGGTGCTGATCTGGGTGATCGCCGTCGACTGCGCGGCATTGTCCGTCGCCATCTCGGCGAGCAGCGTGTGGACCTCGCCGACGTCGCTCGAGATATCGGCCAGCGCGCCGTCGACCTTCTCGACCATCTCCACCGCGGCGACGATGTCGGTCTGGGTCGCGGTCAGCTGGTCGCGGGCGCGGCCGGCCTCTTCCTCCGCCCGCATTGCCAGGGCCGAGACCAGATCGGCGACCACCGCGAAGCCGCGGCCGGCCTCGCCGGCACGCCCGGCCTCCACCGCGGCATTCATCGCGAGGACGCGCGTCTGGAAGGCGATCTTGTCCAGCCCCTCGATCACGCTGTCGATGCCCTTGGCGGACTCGCTAACTCGGGTCATTGCCTGCACCGCTTCGTCGGCGATCGCGCGGCCGCCCGATACCGTCGAGATCGCACCATCGGCGCGTTCGACAGTGCGGCCGGCCGAGGCGGCCATGATCTTCAGCCGCTCGTCCATCTGCGTGACCGCCGCGGAAGTCTGCTCGAGGCTGGCGGCGTTGGCTTCGGTACGGCGGGCCAGGTCTTCCGAGGCCTGGGCGATCTCGCTCGAACCGGTCTGGATCGTCGCGGCCGATTCCATCACCGAGCCGATCAGCGTGCGCAGGCTGGTCACGGCTTCGTTGAAATTGACCTTGAGCGCGGCATAGTCGGCCGGGAACTCGCGGGCGATCTCGGCGGTGAGGTCGCCCTTGGCGACTTCGCCGAGATTCTCGCCGAGCGTGTCGACCACCATCTTCTGCTCGGCATCGGCGACGGCCTTGGCCGCGGCGGCGGTTTCCTGGGCCTGGGCGGCATCGCGGAAGACCAGCACGGTCTTCGCCATCGCGCCCAGCTCGTCGCCGCGCTCGGTGCCCGGCACCTCGACGCGGTTGTTGCCGCCGGCCAGCGCGCGCATCGTGTCCTGCAGGCGCGCGAGCGGCAGGGTGATCCCCGTGCGCGAGACGAAGAAGCTGAAGCCCATTGCGATCAGGATCGAGACCACACTGACGATCAGCATCGTATAGACAGTGGAATAGCTGTTCTCGGTGAGTTCGACCGATCGGCTCTTGCCGCTGGCGACCTGATCGTCGTTGAACTTCGTCATCTGGGCGGAGAGATCGATGATCAGCGGATCCATCTCGGCGAGCTTCGCCTTGGCGCCGGCATCGTCGTTGCGCTGGCCGAGCGCGATCGCCTGCGACGCGAGCGCATGCACCCTGGCGATCTGGCCGCGGAACTGGTCGATCCGCGGCTTCAGCGCGGGCTGGAGCGCCTCGGCATTGTCGAGCAGCTCGCTGGCCGCCTGGAAATTGTCCTGCTCTATCCTGCCGGCATCCTGCGCGGTCTTCGAAGAGCCGTCATAGGCAAAGGCGCGATAGCCGGCATAGGCGATGTCCGACACGCGGCGATTGGCACGCGCCAGTTCGATCGCCACCGGCATTTGCTTCTCGATCACTTCCGAATAGCGCGTGTCGATGCGCAGGAGCGCGTTCGATCCGAACAGCGCGACGCCCATCCCCACGGTGGCGATGAGGGCGACGAGCGCGAGGATCTTGGTAGGAATCTTCAACTTCGTAAGCATCTCATGCTTCTCCTGCGAAGAAACGGGCTCTCGGCGAGAACCGGTCTCGACTGAAATTCGATGGGAAGCGGCGGCATCAGGACGACCTCCAGTCGTCGTCGCCGAGCGCCTTGTTCAATACGTGGCCGTTGAACCCCTGGTCGAGGAGCCGGGCGCCCGGAAACGGGAGGGCCGCCAGCATCTTCTTCGTCGGGATTCATCTGTTGATCATGTCGAGCATTCCTGATCCTCCATTGCCTTCCGGCGTTTCCATTGTAGGCGCCGCGGCTCAGGGGATGTTCCGACACGCGGAAAACTAGGATCATTATAGGGCTATTCCCGGATTCACTCGGAGGCGGCGCAGTTTCCGCAAGGGTGAACCGGAGTTTGCGAATCATCCTATAATTGAACGGGTAACCATCTCCGGAGTGTCCCTTGATCCGTTCCGTTCGCACCCCCGTCGCCTGTGCGGCGATCCTGCCGCTCGCCGCCGTGCCGGCATTCGCGCAGGATGGCGTGAAGCTGAGCGCGAACGGCAGCCTGCGCGTCCGCGCCGAGACGATCGGCGGCCAGTTTCGCCCGAACACGCCCGAGCATGACAGCTTCCTCTCGTTCCGCTCGGTGCTGGCGGCGAAGGCCGAGATCGGCGGGTTCACGCTGGGCGGCGAGCTGGTCGACGCGCGCGGTTATGGCGAGAGCGACCGGAGCTCGGTGCGCACCAACGAGATCAACGATCTCGAGCCGGTCCAGGCCTATCTTGCCTGGCGGCCCGCCAAGGGCATCCAGCTGACCGCCGGCAAGTTCGCGATGGACATCGGCGCCAGCCGCCTCGTCGGGCGCACCGATTTCCCCAACGGCGTGCCCACCTATCTCGGTGCCAAGCTCGAGATGCAGGATGCGCGCCGCAACCAGCTTTTCCTGTTCTGGACGCGCCCCTTCACCGCGCTGCCGGACACGCCGGCGGACATCTATGACAACAAGGTCCAGCTCGACCGCGCGACCGAGAATATCGAGTTCTTCGGCGGCAACGCCACGCTCGCCAGCCTGTTCGGCAAGAGCGCGCTCGAAGCCTATGCCTTCCGCCTGATCGAGCATGACCGGGCGACGCACCCGACCCGCAATCGCCGCCTGGTGACGTTCGGCATGCGCCTGCGCCGGGCGCCCGCGCAGCACGCGCTCGACTATGAAGTCGAAACCGCCCTGCAGCGCGGCCTGGCCCGCGCCACCGCCGCGGTGACGGATGTTCATGACCTTCGCGTCCGCGCAGGCTTCGTGCACGCCGAGGCGGGCTGGACCTTCGGCGGCGGCTGGGCGCCGCGCCTGGCCGCGCTGTTCGACTATGCCAGCGGCGACACGGCCAATCCCGACAGCTTCACGCGCTTCGACACGCTCTATGGCGCCCGCCGCGCCGATTTCGGCCCGCTCTCGCTCTATGGCGCGTTCGGACGGGCGAACATCGTGTCGCCGGGCATCCGCTTCGAGGCCAGGCCTTCCGTGCGGCTCGACCTGATGGCATCGGTGCGCGGCGCGTGGCTGGCCACCGCGACCGACAGCTTCTCGGCGACCGGCGTGACCGACCGGACCGGGCGCGCGGGGCGTTTCGGCGGCGCCCAGTTCGAGCTGCGCGGCCGCCGCTGGCTGGTGCCGCGGGAATTGCGCCTGGAACTCGGCGCCGCCTGGCTCGCCAAGGGCCGTTTCCTGCATGACGCGCCCAATGCGCCGCGCACCGGCGACACCCGCTTCGGGCACGCCGATCTCACCTTCTCGTTCTGATCCGCCTTTTCGGCCCGACACTTAGGTAGAAGCCACGGATGGCAGTATCTGCATCGCCGCGCATAGATTCGCGCAGCAACGGGCGGGAAGCCCGGGTCGCAAGTCGCAGGAGGGCCAGGTGAGCCCCAGGTTCCCATTGCTGGTGCTCGTTGCGCGTGAGATGGGCCTCCGCAGCACGCTGATCGCGCGCCTGTCCATGGCGGGCGCGGATCTCGTCACCATCGACAATCTCGATGATCCGCGCGTCGAGCGCTGGCTGGCCCGGAGCCCGGTCCTGATCATCGACGAGGCCGCGCTTGCCCTGCGGCCCGGCGGCGAGGCCGCGCTCCGTGCCGATCCGCGCTGGCGCGCCATCGCGGTGGTCGGCGGCGCGGCGACGGATGCGGCATATCCGCCGCGCATCCCGCGCGACGATCCGGCCAGCACCATCGAGGGCATGCTGCCCGGCTGGGGCTATCCCGAGCGCTGAGCAGGGCCCCTAGCTCTTGGGGAACATCCCCGCGGCAAAGGCGATGCGCAGGGCTTCGGAAAGGCTGCGCACCTCCAGCTTCTCCATCAGGTTCGCGCGATAGATCTCGACGGTGCGCGGGCTGATGTCGAGCTCATAGGCGATGATCTTGTTCGAACGTCCCTCGATCAGTCCCTTGAGCACGTCCTTCTCGCGCGGGGAGAGCTTGCCGATCTTCGATTCCGCGGCATTGACCCGGGTCGCCGCCTCGCTGCCCTCCTCCAGCCGGGAGAAGGCGAGGTCGATCGCCGTCATCAGGAACTCGGCCTCATAGGGCTTCTCGATGAAATCGAGCGCGCCGGCCTTCATCGCCTGCACCGCCAGGCCGACATTGCCCTGGCCGGTCAGGATGATCGCCACGAAGCGGGGATCGCTGGTCACCGCGTTGAGCACGTCGAGCCCGGTCGAGCCCGGCATGTGGAAATCGAGCAGCAGCACGCCCGGATCGAGATCCGGCAGCGATTCCAGGAAAATGTCGCCCGAACGAAAGGCCCGGATCACCAGATCGGAGCGAAGCGAAAGGAGACTGTGCAAAGAGGCCCGGACGGCATCGTCGTCGTCCACGATATAGACCGTTTTTGTCATCTACTCTCCACCCTGTTCCGTCGTGGGTAGCGTGAAGCGGAAAACCGCGCCCCCTTCGGGTCGGTTTTCGGCGCTCAGAACCCCACCATGGGCTTCAATGATACGCTTGCTGATGGAAAGTCCAATACCCATTCCTGCGCCTTCTTTCTTCGTTGTCGTAAAACGGGAAAAGAGTTGGTCGAGCATTGGTTCCGGTATGCCCGGCCCACTATCAGCGATCTCTATTGCAATCATATCTTTGGTAGACTTGCGTGACCTCACGGTAATGCGGCGATCGTTGGCGCCTTGTTGGCGAAGAACATCTATGGAATTGCGCAAAAGATTAACAACAACTTGCTGCACTTGCACGCGGTCCGCGAAGACGCAGGGTATTTCGGGGTCCAGATCGTAAGTCAGCCTGATGTTGAACTGGCTGGTTCCGATGAGGACCAGATCGGCTGCGTCACGAATTGTCGGCGCCAGCGGGGTGAAGCGCAGATCCACTTCGCCGCGCATGGTAAAGCTGCGCAGCCGGCGGATGATCTCTCCGGCCCGCAGCGTCTGTTCATTGGCCATGCGCAGCAATTCGCCGACCCGCTCGAATTCCTCGCCCTTGTCGAGCAGCATCCGCGCCGCGGCGAGGAAGTTGGAGGTCGCGGCGAGCGGCTGGTTGAGCTCGTGCGCCATGTCGGCGGCGAGCTCGCTCATCGCCGACTGGCGGCCGACATGGGCAAGCTCGGCGTTGAGCTCGCTCAGCCGCTCCTCGGCGGCGAACTGCTCGCTGAGGCTGCGGGCGAAGAGCGTGTAGAGCAAATGCCCGTCGATCTGGGCGACGCCGCCCCGGACCTCCATCGGGAAATGCTCGCCGGTGCGGGTCAGGCCGGCGGCGGCGATCGTCTGGCCCGGTTCCAGCGGCTTGCCGGCCTTGAGGAAGGCGCTCAGCCGGGTCTCCGATTCCGCTTCCTCGTCGCGGGGATAGGGCGTGAGCATCGCGAAATTATGGCCCAGCACCTCATGGGCGCGATAATCCCACAGGGCTTCGGCGGCGGTGCTGAACACGCGGATCGTGCCTTCCTCGTCCACCGCCAGCATCGCCTCGGGCACGGTCTCGATGATCGAGCGCAGCTGCGCCTCGCGGCGGCGCAGCGCCGCCTCGCGCTCCTCGCGCTCGGTGATGTCGAGCATGGCGCCGATGGTGCGGACCAGATTGCCCTCGGCGTCGTAAAAGGCGCGCGACGATCCCTCCACCGCGCGCACCGATCCGTTGCTCTTCTTGAAGCGGTACCGGAAGCTGAAGCGCGGCGCGCGATCGGCGACGGCCGCCTCGATCGTCTCCATCACGCGTTCGGCATCCTCGGGCTCGATCTGGTCGCGCCAGCTGTCGAAGCTGGTGACGGTGCCGGGGACCAGCCCCAGCCGCTCCTCCGCGCCGGGCGCCCAGGCGAGCCGGCCGGTGGCGACGTCCCATTCGAACACGCCCACCTCGTGCGTCGCGGTGGCGATCGCGAGCCGCTCCTCGCTTTCGCGCAGCTCGGCCACGGCGCGGGCCCGGTCGGAGATGTCGGTCATCTTGTGGATGATCACCGGATCGCGCCCGACGATCTCGACGCGGTGGACGCGCTCGAGGATTGCGATCTCGCGCCCGTCCCGCGTCGTCTCCACCAGTTCCTGCGTCTCGTCCTGCGGGCGGCGGGGCAGGGCGGTCTCGGCGCTTTCGCAGCGCGAGCGGAGCAGGAGATATTTGTTCTGCCCGCGGGCTTCCTCCTCGCTCCACCCGAACAGGCGGGCCGCGCCTTCAGACCAGTGGACGATCCGGCCGTCGGGCGAGGTGAGCGCCATGGTGGTGACGTCGATGGCCTCGCTCAGCTCGACCTGCACCGATTGCTCGCGCGCGACCCGGGTGACGGCCCAATAGGCGATCGTGCCGACGATCAGCACGTTGCCGAGCATCGCCAGCAGCTGGCCCGGCGCGGCGGTGAACACCATCCGCCGCGCGAGCACCAGTTCCAGCACCGCCGGCAGCACGGGCAGGATCAGCGCGGCGGGCAGCAGGATCTGCAGCATGCGGCGATTGTCGGGATCGCGCGCCAGGTCGCGCATCCAGCCAAAGCCGCTGTTCCAGGTGATCGCGGCCAGCGCCAGCGAGATCGAGACGATCGCGGCTGGCAGCGAAGTGGTGAGCAGCGGCAGGGCCGGCCCGGTGCCGGCGCGCGAGAACAGGATGATGATCGCCGCGGACGCGGCCAGCCCCAGCGCGACCATCGCGACCAGGCTGCGCATCTCCTTCGCCACCAGGTCCTGCACGCATTGCCCGAGCCCGGCGAGGCCGAGCACGAGGAACACCGCGGCCGGATTGATGCCCACCCGCCCCGGAAAGCTGAAGCTGAACTGGTCGAGCTGGCCGGGGAAGAGCAGCCGGTCGACGCCCAGGTCGATCTCGGTCCAGCGCTCGAACAGCGCGACGAGGGCGATGGTCAGCGGCACCGCGAGGAAGTTGATCGCCAGCCGCCGCCGGCCCAGGAACGAAGCCACGAAGCCCAGCGACAGGCCGATATAGCCGATCGCGGTCCAGGGCCAGATCGGGAAATCGTTCAGGCCGAACCCGCGCAGCGCCGGAAAATGGAGGAGCCAGCCTGCGAAAGCTGCCAGGCTGCAGGCCAGCCCGAAAAAGGCGAGCGCGAGCGCGACTCGTCGATTCACGGGCGCTGCCACCCATGATGGCTCGGTGGGGTCAATTGCGGAGCGCAACGATGCACCTTCCCCTTCCGGGAACTGTCAATAACACCAATCAAGCCCAAGAGAAAATGGGGATAGTCCAGAGTGGTTCAGTTTCTTTGCGAAGAAGGACGGCTTGCCAACTGGACAGCACCTGCGCGATCACTCGTTCCTTACGCAAGGGGGAGGATTCGCTTGATCCGGACGTTAATCATCTTTGGTGCGCTGGCAGGGCTCGCGGCCTGCGATTCCGGCGGCACCAGGGCGCGGAGCGCCGCTTCCGATCCCGCGCCGGCGGCGAGCGGTCCCGGCAAGGGCAAGGGCTATAGCCATGATCCCTTCCCCTCGACCTATCACGCCTATCCGGGCGCGCCGACATTGCTCACCAACGTCACCGTGCTCGACGGCGAGGGCGGGCGGATCGATCGCGGCCAGCTGCTGTTCCGCGACGGCAAGATCGTCGCGGTCGGCCAGAATCTCGACGCCGCCGGCGCGACGGTGATCGACGGGCAGGGCAAATATGTCACCCCGGGCGTGATCGACATCCACAGCCATCTCGGCGACTATCCCTCGCCCGGCGTCCAGGCCAATTCGGACGGCAACGAGATGACCGGCCCGGTCACCGCCGAGGTCTGGGCCGAGCACAGCGTCTGGCCGCAGGACCCCGGCTTCGGCCGCGCGCTTGCGAACGGGGGCGTCACCACGCTGCAGATCCTTCCCGGCTCGGCCAATCTGATGGGCGGCCGATCGGTGGTGGTGAAGAACGTCTATGCCCGCACCATGCAGGGCATGAAGTTCCCCGGCGCCCCCTATGGCCTCAAGATGGCCTGTGGCGAGAACCCCAAGCGCGTCTATGGCTCGAAGGGCCGCATGCCCTCGACCCGGATGGGCAATGTCGCGGTCGATCGCCAGACCTGGGCGCGCGCGGCCGAATATAAGCGCCGCTGGGACCGCTATGAGGAGAAGGGCGGCGAAGCGCCCGCCCGCGACCTCGCCATGGACACGCTGCGCGGCGTGCTGGAGGGCGAGATCCTGGTCCAGAACCATTGCTACCGCGCCGACGAGATGGCCGTCGTCATGGATATGGCCAAGGAGTTCGGCTATCACGTCTCGGCGTTCCACCACGCCGTGGAAGCCTATAAGATCGCCGACCTGCTCAAGGCGAACAGCACCTGCGCCGCCGTCTGGGCCGATTGGTACGGCTTCAAGATGGAAGCCTATGACGCGGTGCCCGAGAACCTCGCCATCCTCGACAAGGAAGGCGCCTGCGCGATGATCCATTCGGACGACGCCAACGGCATCCAGCGGCTCAACCAGGAAGTCGCCAAGGCGCGTGCCTCGGGCATCAAGGCGGGGATGAACATCAGCGAGGAACATGCCTGGACCTGGCTGGCGATCAACCCGGCCAAGGCGCTGGGCATCGCCGACAAGACCGGCAGCCTCAAGCCCGGCAAGATGGCGGACGTGGTGCTGTGGAACGGCAATCCGTTCAGCGTCTACACCCGGCCCGAGATGGTCTGGGTCGATGGCGCGCTGCTCTACGACGCCAAGGATCCGAAGCGCCGGCCGGTTTCCGATTTCGAGCTCGGCCAGCCGGGCGAGGGGGATGTGAAGTGATGACCAGGAAGCTCCTTCTCGCCGCCGCGGCGCTCGCTCCGATCGCCGTCCTCGCGGCTCCCGCCGCGGCCCAGACCGTGGCGATCACCAACGCCAGGCTGGTCGTCGGCGACGGCGGCCAGCCCGTCGAGGGCGGCACCGTCGTGATCCGCGACGGCCGGGTCGTCGCCGCCGGCCCCGGCGTCGCCGTGCCCGCCGGCATCCGCGTGATCGATGCGGGCGGCAAATGGGTCTCGCCCGGCATCTTCGCCGGCTTCACGCGCCTGGGCATCGTCGAGGTCGATGGCGTCGACCAGACGAACGATACCGGTCCGGGCAATGTCGGCTTCCACGCCGCGATCGACGTGGCGCCGGCGGTGAATCCCAAGTCGAGCCCGATCGCGATCAACCGGGCCGAGGGCATCACGCGCGCGGTGGTCGCTCCCGACAATTCCGGCTCGATCTTCGCGGGCCAGGGCGCGATCATCGATCTGGGCGCGGACATGGACGCGGTGAGCAAGCCGCGCGCCTTCCAGTTCATGGAATGGGGCGAAAGCGGCGCCCGTGCCGCGGGCGGCAGCCGGCCGGCCGCCTATGCCGCGCTGAAGAACGTGCTGTTCGAGGTGCGCGACTATATCCGCGCGCCGGGCAGCTTCAACGATCGCAGCAAGGATGCCTTCCTGACGCGCGCCGATGCCGAGGCGCTGGTGCCGGTCCTTCAGGGCCGCACGCCGCTCCTCGTCCATGTCGAGCGCGCGTCCGACATGCTGGTGCTGCTCCAGCTCAGGAAGGAAATCCCCGCGCTCAAGCTGGTGTTCGTCGGTGCCACCGAAGGCTGGACGGTCGCGCCGCAGATCGCGGCGGCGGGCGTGCCGGTGATCGCCACCGCGCTCAACGACCTGCCCGAGAGCTTCGAGCAGCTCGCCGCGAGCCAGTCGAACATCGGCCGGATGGCGGCGGCGGGCGTCGTGGTCGCGATCGGCACGATCAACCAGGACGAGGCACGCCAGGCGCGCTGGGAGAAGCAATATGCCGGCAACCTGGTCGCGCTGACCAAGGTGCCCGGTGCCACCGGCCTCGATTGGGGCGCGGCCTTTGCGGCGATCAGCTCGAAGCCGGCCGAGGCGCTCGGGCTGGGGGGCGAGTTCGGCTCGCTCAAGCCCGGCCGCCGCGGCGATGTGGTGATCTGGGACGGCGACCCGCTCGAGATCGGCACCTCGACGGTGAGCGTGTTCATCGACGGCGTCGAGCAGCCGCTCGAGAATCGCTGGACGCGCCTGCGCCAGCGCTATCTCGATCCGAAGGACGGCGCGCTGCCCAAGGCATATCAGCGCTAGGAACCTTGGTTACGGTCCCGCATTGATTGCGGGACCGTCTTTTCGGAAGGGATGCGACATGTTGAAGCGGATCATCGTGCCGGCTTTGGCCATGCTGGCGCTCGCGGGCTGCGGCGGAGGTTCCGATACGGCCAATCCCACCGCCAACGACGCGGTGACTGCCGAGCCGCTCAACGAGCTCGATGCCGGGAACGGGGCGGACGCGACCAACTACAGCGCCGCCGTGCTCGGCCAGAACGACGCCCAGCGCAATGCGACCTTCATCCGGGCGCTGCAGGACGCGCCCTTGCCCTGCGAGCATGTCGACAGCTCGACCCGCATCGCCGACCAGGACGGCGTCCCGACCTGGCGGGTCACCTGCAAGGGCGGAACCAACTATATGATCGGCATCCCGAAGGACGGCGTGGCGAAGATCATCAGCCGCACGGATAGATAGGGCCGCGGCGCGCGGCAGTCACTATCCGGGCGTGCGCGTGCCGCCTCAGCCCAGCGGGTCGGTGGTAAAGAATTCGTAGCTGTTGCCGTCGCCGTCCCAGACATAGATCCCACGCCCGCGATTGTGGCGGTTGATCCTCCGGTCCCGGGCGAACGGCCCGGACCCGAACGACAGGTCATGCGCCGCGACACGTTCCAGAATCGCGTCGAAATCCCCATCCTCGACCATGAAGGCGAAATGGCCGAACACGAAGGTGCCCTCGTCATAGAAGTCGAGCGTCAACCGGTCGTTGACTCGTACGGCCGCGAACGGCCCCAAGGCGCGCACCGGCGCAGCGCCGATCAGATCGGCGAAGAATTGCGCGGCCCCGGCCTTGTCGGTGCAGCGGACGATGGCGTGATCGAGTTCGAAGCCCATGTCGTAATGCCTTTCGGTGCGGAGGACGGGCGATCAGTGCATCAGCCGGCCGCCGGCAATGTCGAGCGTCGCGCCGGTCAGCCAGCCGGCGCTTTCCGACGCCAGGAACAGAGTAGCGGCGGCGACGTCGGCGGGGGTGCCGAGCCGCCGCAGCGGATGGGCCGCGGCGATTTCCTGGCGTATGGCGGGCGGCATCCGCTCCTCCGTGCGATCGGTCAGCACCGCCGATGGGGAGATGCAGTTCACCCGCACGCCATCGGGCCCCAGATCCTGGGCGAGTTGCCGGGTGAGCAGGATGATGCCCGCCTTCGCGACGCCATAGCCGAGTGGCGCCGCGGACGGTGCCCGGCCGGCGGTGGAAGCCATGGTCACTGCGGCACCGCGCCCGCTCTTGCGCAAGTCGGGCGCGAAGGTCCGCAATGTCAGGAAGGTCGCGGTGACATTGTGCGTGAGGCTCGACTGCCAGTCGCTCTCGGTCACCTGCTCGATCGGCGCGGGCCGGCTCGTGCCGCCGCCCGCAAAGGCGATCAGAATGTCGAGGCCGTCCTGTCGCGCGATCAGCGCGGCGCGGGCGGCCTCGAGCTGGTCGGCGCTGGTGCAATCGAGCGCGATCGCCGCATGGCCCGGCGAAATGGCGGCGAGCGAGGCCTGGACGCTATCGAGCCGCGCCTGGTCGCGCCCCACGACCGTCACTCGGGCGCCATTGTGCGCGAACCAGCGCGCCGTCTCGGCGCCGATCCCGCCGGAGCCGCCGGTGATCAGCACGGTCTTGCCGGCGAGATCGGGAAACAGGGGAATATCGGGCATCACAGCTTCCTTCAGACGTAACGGGACACGGCCATGCAGATGATGGTGACGACGAGCAGCGCGGCGGATGCGCGATAGCCGCCGGCAACGCGCGGCGACGCCTCTCCGGAGCGCAGCGCCGGGCGGACCAGCAGGAGCTGGATGAGAAAGGCGAGGATCGCGGCCGCCGCCCCCGTCGCGAGGACTTGTTCGACCAGCTGGAAACTTCCCCGATGGAGCAGATGCCAGAGCAGCAGCCCGGACAGGACCGCGGCGCTCGCCGCGCCGGTCTGCGGGCCGATCAGCCCGGTGGCGCCCTGGCCGCCATTGCGCGCGAGGACGAAGGTCGATCCCGCCCAGAAGATCGACGACAGGACATGGACAGCGATGGCGAGGATCAGCAAGACTTGCATGGGCGAAGCTCCGGACCGGGGGCGCAACTCAGATTCGATATACAGGATGTATAGTGAATATTCCCGGCAAGTCGTCAAGACCCTATGCGGCCGAGAAGCGTGACGCGAAGGCGGCGGAGACCCGAGCGCGCCTCGTCGCCGCCGCGCTGGCCATCCTGGGCGAGCCTGGCGGGCACCTGTTGTCGCTGGATGCCGTGGCCCGGGCGGCGGGTGTCACCCGGCTGACGGTCTATAACCAGTTCGGCTCGCGCAACGGGCTGCTCGAGGCCGCGTTCGACGCGATTGCCGAGCGAGGGAATCTGGCCAGCCTGGCCGAGGCGATGGCGATCGCGGAGCCGCGCGCGGCGCTCGCCCGGGTCGTCCGCACCTTCTGCGATTTCTGGATGGCGCATGACGGGCTGGGCGGCATCTTCGCGGCGGCGGCCATGGATGCCGAGCTGGGCGCCGCCCTGGCCGCGCGCAACGAGCGGCGGCGTGCCTTGCTGGGCGTGCTGGTCGATCGCCAGGGCGTGGCCGGGGGGCAGGCGAAGGCGGACCTGGTCGACCTGCTGTTCACGCTCACCAGCTTTGCGACCTTTTCCAGCCTGCGCGGCGCGGAGCGTGACGGCGCGGCGGTGTGCGCGCTGCTGTTGCCGCTCTGCGACCGGATTCTCTCGGGCGCGGCCGGATAGCGCGCGACGGGCCGCGCCGGCGCGGCAGCAAAAAAGGGAGGCCCCTCGCGGGAGCCTCCCTCTCTGTTTCACCGATCCGGGAAGGTCAGAGGCCCACCAGGCCGCCGTCATTCTTGGTGATGATCACGATCGCCGAGCGCGGGCGGACCGTGGCGCCGGCGGTGCCGGTTGCCTGGCTGTCCGGCCAATGGCTCGACGGCGTCGCCGGGGCGCCGTTCTCGCCGGGGTGCTGGATGCCGACGAACATGGTGCGGCCGTCCGGCGTCGTGTCCACGCCGGTGATCTCGCACTCGACCGGGCCGACCAGGAAGCGCTTCAGGTTCGCGCCCGGCGCCGCGCCGACGCGCGTGGCCTGGGTGGCCGTCGCGCCGCCGGTGCCGGTGTTGGTGATCGTGCGGGCGCCGCCGTCGCCCACGGTGCCCGGCTGGGCCGCCAGCATCATGCAGTTGGTGACGTCGGTATAGGCGCCGTCGTCGGTCTGGATCCACATCAGCGGCTTCACCAGGCCCGTGGCATTGGTCGCGCGGCCGAACCACAGGCCGTCCGGGCTCGAGAAGTCGTTGTCCGCAGTCAGGCCCGACAGGTTGATGTTGGTCGCGTTCAGGTCCGCGCCCGCGCCGAAGGCATAGATGTCCCAGGCGAAGGTGGTGGCTTCGGTATTGGCTTCCTTCAGGCGGATGATGTGGCCGTTGGGATTGCCGTACTGCGCCGTCTGCGCCGCGCCATAGGGATCGTTATAGTGGCGCGGATTGGCGGCGTCGGTGCCGTTGAGCGGGCGGTTGGCGGCGTTGTTGTTGGTCAGGGTCAGATAGACCTCGCCGGTCACCGGGTTCACCGCGGTCCATTCCGGGCGGTCCATCGGCGTGGCGCCGGCCACGTCCGCCGCGAGGCGGGTGTTGACCAGCACGTCGGCCTGGTCCGCGAACGGATAGACGGCGCTCGACGCGTCGATGCCGTTCTGGCCGAACACCAGCGGCAGCCAGGTGCCGGTGCCGTCCGCGTTGAACTTGGCGACATAGAGCGTGCCGGCATCGAGATACTTGTCGCCGATCGCCAGGCGATCGGTCGCGCTCGCGTCCGCGGCCGACCAGGCGGTGTTCGAGACGAACTTGTAGAGATATTCGCGGCGGGCGTCGTCGCCCATGTACCAGGCGGGCTTGCGGCCGGCGACGAACGCGCCCGGCCAGCAGCCCTCATGGCCCATGCGGCCCAGCGCGGTGCGCTTGCGGGGCGCGGCCGACGGATTGTACGGATCGATCTCGACCACCCAGCCGAACTGGTTCGGCTCGTTGCGATAGTCGGTGAGCGCATCCGCGGCGGTCGCCCGGGCGTCCCAGCGGCGGAAGCTGGTGTTCGTCGTGTCGGCGGCGGTCACCGTCGACCAGCCATAGCTGCCCGAGGTGCTCGTCACGCCATAGCGGGTGAGCGAAGTCACTTCCTTGGCGGTGCGGGCGGCATTGTCGCCCGAACGGCGGAAATAGCCGGCCCAATTCTCCTCGCAGGTCAGCAGCGTCGCCCAGGGCGTGTAGCCGTTGGCGCAGTTGTTGATCGTGCCGCGGCCCGCCACGCCGGTCGGCGAATAGGGGGTCTTGAGCAGGTTCGAGCCCTTGACCGGCCCGTTGAACACCATGGGGGTGTTCGGCGTGACGCGGCGGTTGAGCGTCGAGTTGGCGGAGAACGACCAGCTGCCATTGGCGGCCTGCGCATATTCGACGACCGAGACGCCGTGGCACTCGATCTCCTTGATCGCCTCCGCCTCGGGGCGGACGCCGCCGGTCGAGGTCGGGCCGTTCGGATGGAGATATTGCTGGTTGATGTTCTCGTGGTTCTGCACGATCAGGCCGCGGGTCGAGCTGGTGTCGTCGCGGGCGGCCGAGCTGTTCAGGCCGAACCAGAACAGCGCGTCGCCATGGTCGCCGATGCGGTTCGCATAGCCGGTGTCGGTGCCGTCATTTTTATAGGCCGCGGCGCCGCCCAGAATCGGGTCGCCCAGGCGCGCGCCGATCTGCACGGTGTAGCCGGCCGGCACGGTCACGACGTCGAGTTTGTTCTTGGCGACGGCGGCGAAGCCGAGCGTGGCCGGGCTGACGGTGACCGTGGTGCGCGCGACCGTCGGCTTGCCGGCGGCGTCGGCGGCGGCGAACTGGAACACCAGCGGCGTGGCCGTGCTCACGCTCGGCGCGATGAAGTTGGCGGTGTTGGTCGAGGCGCTGTTCAGCGTCACGGTCGGGCCGCTGATCTGGCTCCAGGCGGTGGTGAGGCCGTTGCCGCCCGTCGCGGTGCCGGTGAGCGTGACGACGCGGCCCGACGTGGTCGCCGCGTCGGCGCCCGCGTTCACGGTCGGGCCCGCGCCGGTGTCCGTGACCTTGCTGTCGCAGGCCGCGAGGACCGAACCGCCCATGGTGGCCGCGACGATCGCCGCACCGCCGCGCTGAAGCGTCGCGCGCCGCGAATAGCGCTGGGCCGCGATCTCGTTCAGCGTCGGGCCGTTGTTGTGGATGTTGGTATCGACGTCGCCGTCGGTATAGCCGAAGCCCGTCTCGGTCAGATTGGTCATGGAAACCCCCAAGCATCCGAGTCACTGGCGACCCGGTTGGCCGGTCCTTGGAAGCGCGAGATGACGCCAGCATGCGATTGTGGTTTCGTGGGTGTGACTTTTATGTTGCCACTCCATGACGCTCCATGACGCTTTGCGCGAGCCCCGGCAGCGTCTAGGCAGGCACGCGATGGACGCCGCCGAGCCCGATCCCGCATTGCCGCCCCCGGCGCCGCCCGAGCCGGCGCGGAGCCTGTCGCACCGGCTTTACACGGCGCTGGGCGCGATGCCGTCCGCGACGCCGGGCGCGACGCCATTGCCCGGCGGCTGGCGTGCGGCGGCGGCATTCGGCGCGCTGCTCGCCGCCGGGCCGCTGCTCACCCTGGCGGGCGCCAACATGCTCGCGCAACATGAAAGAAACGCGACAGTCCGGTTGCAGGCGCAGCTGGCGCCGCGGCTGGATGCGGAAGCCACCGCGCGCGAGGCGCGCGCCGCGCTCGCCAATGCCGCCGGCCGCGCCGCGCCGGGCCAGGTGCTCGAGCTGCTGGCCGGCGTGCTTCCCGCCGAGGCCAGGCTGGTCCGGGTCGAGCGCACCCGCGACGGCGGGCTGGAGCTCGACGCCGCCGGTTCCGATCCCGATACGCTGCGCGCCGCGATCCGCCGCGCGCCCGAGCTGGCCGGCATGCGCAACACCAGCCAGCGGCGGACCGATGCCGCGATGATCGTCTCGATGCGCGAGGATGCGCAATGACATGGCGGCTGCCCCCGATGGCGATCGGCGGCATCGCCGGCCTAGCCGTGGCGCTGCTGCTCGCGCCGGCCACCGGCACCGCGCTCGGCGAGCTGGCCGCGGCGCGCGCCGAGCATGCCCGGCTCGCCGCGCTGGCGGCGCGGCCGGCAGCGCCGCCGCCCCTGCTCGCGCCCGGGCTCGGCCTGCACCTCGCGGACGCGGCGGCGGGGCGGGCGGCGATCCTGTCGCGGGTCCGCGCGCTTGCCCGGTCGGGCGGAGTGCTGGTGGAGGAGGCGAGCACCGCCCAGGCGCCTGCCGGGGTGGCCGCGCTGCGCATCCGCGTCTCGGGCGCGGAAAAGGCCGTGGTCGCGCTCGCCGACGCGCTGGAGCGCGGCAGGCCGCTGATGCGGATGCGCAGCTGGCGGATCGAGCCGATTCCGGAAGGCGGCGTCCGGCTGATCGGGGAAGTGGTCGCGGCATGGCAGTGAAGCTGCGCCCCGCGGGAATCCTGCTTGCCGCCGCCGGCGCGCTGGCGATCGCCATGCCCGTGCTGCTGTTGCTGCCCGGCGGGGGCGGCGCTGTGCCCAGGGCCGCGCCCGTTCCCGCGCCGATCGGGGCCGGCACGATGCCGGTGCTGGCGCGCGTCTATGAGCGGCCGCTGTTCGGCGCGTCCCAGCCCGTCGAGGCCCCCGCCGATGCCCCCCGGCTGGTCGGCATCGTCGGCCGGCTCAATGTCGACGCGGTGGCGCTGGTCAAGGCGAGCGACGGCACGACCCGCACGCTTGCGATCGGGGAAAGCGTCGATGGCTGGAGCCTGGCCAGCCTGGCGATCGACGCGGCCTTCTTCACGCGCGGCGCCGAACGGGTGCGGGTGCCGCTGCCGATCGAGCCGGGCGGGGGCGAGGCGGGGACGGAGGAAACGGGGCGGTAGTTCCGGTCCTCACCCCAAGCGGGTGGGAAGTCGTCACCTGGGGGCACGACTCGATCGGCAAACCCCGTGATCCCGGCCTGCGCAAGGATGATGAAATAAATCAAAGCCTTGATCGGGTTTTTGCCCTAGCTCATCGTGTACCCTTCCTCGACGTCTACAGAATCAACGCGCACGTTGTTCATGTAGGTCGAGCCCTTCACGGTGATGGTCTTTGGGAATGGACCGAGTTGCCCATCCCCGGTCTTGATTGTGAAGCACACGGCCTTGGGGCCGCCGGGCAGAGGACAGTTGCGCAGGTCGAAACTGTCAATGTCCTCCAATCGCAGGCTGCCCAGATACTCTCGAATGTTGCCGCGGCACGGCTGCTTGTAGCCGTGGCAGGTGAGCCGGTAGGGCAGCTTCCCGGAATTATGTGCCAAGTCGATCGCCGGGATCAGAAGCATGGCCAGATCCTGCGCGGCAAGACTATCCGAGGCAGGAAAATACGAGGGCGCGTGGGAAGCCGGGGCGGACTCGCACATGCTGTAATAATATTCCCAGTTGAAGTCCGATCTTTGGAAGATTGATCCTTCGACCCCGTAACGATTCTCGACGGATACCGAAGAAATGTGCCCATCTTCATCAAATTTGATCGTATATTTCTCTGTACCGCAAAGGCCGTACTGCGAGCCGAGTGCATCAGGGTGGGTGTATAGATCGATAGATTCTACGGCATGATCGTCGCTGCGATAATATTCCCATCTATTCGTATGGCGATCTATGTAGCCGATGCGCTGCCCGGCAGCACCAAGGAGCCGTCGAGAAAGGCTCTGATCGCTCTCTTTCTTTAGATCGCCGAACGTGAACCGCGCTGCGTTGGGTTCTTCCGCGACGCCGGTGGCATGGGGCCCGCCATCGGATTTGACGTCCTGAGCCTGATATCTATGCCAATCGGGCGGCTGGTATTTGCTCCAGTCGAACCCGGTCGACTTTGCCCCGCATGCTCCGCAAAGCGAAACCGCGCCAAAACCGATCACTAACCGCCGCAGCATGCATCCCCCTGGCCCGAGTTGACCAGAGGATGCCCATGAAGGCCAATGTCCGCAACTCGGGCCTAGCCGCCGGATTGCTCGCGGCATGAACGCTTCGCCTCGGAAACCTGCGGGGATGGGTGGTTTCCAGCCGGCCTGCTTTGCGGCAGGATAGGGCATCGACGATTGCCGAGGATGCCCGAAATGTCCCGAGCCCCAAACCCGAACGCGCGATTTTCCGATTTCGGTTTTGAGGTAGCAAATGTTCGAATGGATCGAGGAATATGCCAAGCACGCCACGCTTAACTTCGGCCAGGCGTTGCAGGGGATGCGATACCTGCTGACCCATCCCAGGGCGGATCGCGTCGCGGCGCGCGGCAGCCCAAGGCACGCCTGGCTTTCGCTGAGGATGCGCAGCAGGCTTGTCGCCAACGACCTGCTCTTCGCCATCCTGCCCCCGCGCTGGCATCATAGCAGGGAGGAACTGGCCGGGTTCCGTGCCATCTCCTTCGGGCGCTGGTTCCAATATGGCTATTGCGCGTGGCGCTTTACCGACACCGGGGCGCCACGCGAGGATCTCTCCGGCGTGGACCGCCGGTGGGACCCGCGCTGCGACGACGCATGAACGGCGCTGCCCCGGCGAGGAACCGGGGCAGCTTCCGCGGCGCCTTTCGACTGGCCGTGACGGGGGTGGCTGATTGAGCGCGACCCCGGGTTGGGTCATCTTCCTGCAACTGTCATCCCTGTTGTCCCTTTCCCATCATCCCCGTTGTTCCTTCCCCGTCATCCCCTTTATCTCTTCCCCGTCATCCCCGCGCAGGCGGGGATCCAGGGCCAGCGGCAAGGTGCGCGAGGCTCGCTTTGCCGTTTCCGGCCAGCATGCGCGTGATTGCTTCGATCGTCCCATACTACCCTGGATCCCCGCCTGCGCGGGGATGACGGGGGAGGGGGATGAGCATCTTCCGCTCTCGTCATCCCGGCCATGCGCCGGGATCCCGCTTCTTCCTGTGCTGGCGAGATAGCGGGACCCCGGCTCAAGGCCGGGGTGACGAAGGAAGAATATGAGTCCTCAACCTAGGGCCAAAACCCGATCAAGGCTTTGATTTTATTCGCCATATGGACTTGCTGCGCCATCCCCGCGCAGGCGGGGATCCAGGGCCAGCGGCAAGGTGCGCGAGGGCTCGCCTTGCCGGCTCCGGCAAGCATGCGCGTGATTGCTTCGATCGTCCCGTCCTACCCTGGATCCCCGCCTGCGCGGGGATGACGGGGGAGGGAAGATGAGTCCCCGGCCTCCGTTGGGGAATCATCTTCTTCCTTCGTCGCCCCGGCCTTGAGCCGGGGTCCCGCTGCCTCGCCAGCGCAAGAAGAAGCGGGATCCCGGCTCAAGGCCGGGATGACGGTAGAAAATCAAGTACTTGTTTGGGTTCGCAACCTAGGGTCAGAACCCGATCAAGGCTTTGATTGTATTCGCCATATGGACTTGCTGCGTCATCCCCGCGCAGGCGGGGATCCAGGACCAGCGGCAAGGTGCGCGAGGCTCGCCTTGCCGGTTCCGGCAAGCATGCGCGTGATTGCTTCGATCGTCCCATACTATCCTGGATCCCCGCCTGCGCGGGGATGACGGGGGAGGGAAGATGAGTCCTCGACCAGCATCGTCCGCTCTCGTCGCTCCGGCCTCGAGCCGGGATGACGGCGTTTGCGGATGGAGTCGTGGCTCTAGTCCCTCAGCCGTGCCGGATCGACGATGACGTGGCGGATCCGCTGCCGGTTCCAGGTATAGGTGATGTGCACCAGCCCGTCGGCCGACTGGATCACCGCCGGATAGGCATAGCCATCGGGCAGCGGCTCGGTTTCCAGTGTCAGTGCCGGGCGCCAGTGCACCCCGTCGCGCGATATCGCGATGTTGAGCGGATAGCGCCTGCCGGAGCCGGGCGTCTCGGGCCGCTGGGCGGCGTGGTTATAGACGATCAGCTGGCGCCCGTCCTGCAGCGTCACGGCATCGGTGCCCGAATTGGGATTGGGAAGGTCGACGGCGAACAGCTTGCCCCAGCTCCTTCCGTTGTCGGCGGACTGGGTGGCCGCCAGCACGCCCTCGCGGGTGCGGGCGATCGCCTCCAGCCGACCGTCGGGCAGGAACAGGATGCTGGGCTGGATGGCGTCGAAACGCGCGTCGGGATCGACGGGGGCGGTTGCCGACCAGCGCTTGCCCGCATCCTCGCTGCGCTCGAAATGAAGCTGCCAGCGCCCGCCGCCTTCGTCCTCGGTGCTCGACGGCGAAAGCCAGGCGCCGTCACGCAGGATGACCGGCTTGTTCTTGATCGGGCCGAGAATGCCTGCCGGCAGCCGCCTTGGCGTGCTCCAGCTGCGCCCGCCATCGGCGGAAGTGATCACCATGCCCCACCAGCGCTGCGGACTGGGGCCGACCTTGTAGTAGAGGTGCAGCGGCCCGGCCGGGTCCTGGAACAGGACGGGGTTCCAGGTCGGCAGGCGGGTGCCGTCCGGCTGGATGCCGTTGGCGACCGATTTCGGCGTCTCCCAGCCCGCCGCGCCGCGCCGCGCGAACCAGATCTCGACGTCCGGATGCCGTTCGTGCGTGCCGCCGAACCAGGCGGCGGCCAGCGTGCCGTCCCGGGCCTGCACGATCGTCGAGGCATGGCTCTGGGGATAGGGGGCCCGCTGATAGACGAACTCGCGCAGCAGCACGGCGTCCCGCCCCGGCGCGGCGGCCAGGGGCGCGCCCCATGGAACCGCCGAAATCGGGAGCGCCATGGCAAGCATCAGGATGCGGATCATCGGAGGGCCTGCCTTTGCGCGGGGGAAGAGAGAAGCTCGACGGAGGCGCCGCCCCTTAATAGATTCCGTCGATCTCCACCGTCAGCCGCGGCGTCGGCGGGGCGAGCAACAGGCTGCCGCGCTTGGAGCTGGCGAGCTCCTCCGCGCGCAGCCGGTTGTAGCGATCCTTCGAGGCCGCGACCGCATCGGCGCCGTCGCGCAGGATCGTCGGCTTGAGGAAGATGAACAGCGTGCGCTTCTGGTGAGTCTCGCGCCGGCTCTTGAACAGCTCGCCGACGATCGGGATGTCTCCCAGGATCGGCACCTGCTGGCGCGAGTCCTGGTAATCGTCCGCGGTCAGGCCGCCCAGCACGATCGTCTGGCCATTGTCGGCGAGCACGGTGGTAGTGATCGCGCGGCGATTGGTGACGAGGTCGGACGCCGCCTGGGTCTGCGCCTCGGCGATCGACGAGGCTTCCTGGTTCACCTGGAGCCGGATCGTGTCGCCGGCATTGATCCGCGGCAGCACCCGCAGCGTGATGCCCACATCCTTGCGCTCGATCGTGGTATAGGGGTTCACGGTCGAGGAATTGGTCAGGATCGAGCCGGTGAGGAACGGCACGTTCTGGCCCGAGACGAACTCGCCGGCGACATTGTCGAGCACGGTAAGCTGCGGGGTGGAGAGCAGATTGGCCCGGGTCGAGCTGCCGAGCGCCTGGACCAGCACCGAGAAATCATTGCCGATCGCGATATTGGCGTTGAGGCCGGTGCCGATCGCCCCGGCGGCCGGCACCTTGAGCGCGGTCAGGATCTGGCCCAGGGACACGCCCGCCTTGTCGAACGAGGTCGCGACGCCCTTCACCTGGTTGATCACCGCGCCGCTGGTGCCGATCTGCACGCCCAGCGCCTCGGCGTCGTCGCCGGTGATCTCCGCGATCGCCGCCTCGATCAGCACCTGCGGGCGGCGCACGTCGAGATCGGTGATCAGCGGCTCGATCGAGGCGATCGCCGCCGGCGTGCCGCGGATCACCACCGCGTTGAGCTCCGGCGCCGGCTGCACGGTCAGCTCGGGAGTGGAGAAGCCCTTCGGCGTCGGGTGCTGGACGCTCTGCATCGTCGTGCCGCTGGTATTGGCGCTCTGCATCGCGCTGCCGATGCCGCCGCTGGTCGAGGCCGCGCTGTTGGGCAGCGCCGAGAGGTTCTGGCTGTTCTGGCTCAGCCGGGCGAACGGGTTGGAGCTGCCATTGCCCAGGCTGGTCGCGATCGGATTGTCGGCGCTGTCGCCCTGGCCGAGCACGCCGCGCAGCACGTCGGTCACCGTCTCGGCATCGGCATAGTTCAGGCGGAACATGCGGGTGATCGGCGTCGCGCCGCCCGGCTGGTCGAGCGCGATCAGCATCTTGCGGGCCTCGGCGACCGAGGCGGGCGTGCCGCGCACGATCACCGTGTTGCTGCGCCCGTCGGCGGCCACGCGCGTGCCTTCGCCCAGCACGGTCTGGAGCGACTGGGCCACGTCGGTCGCGTTGCCGTTCTTCATCGCCAGGGTGAAGAAGGTGGCGCCGCTGCCGCCGTCGAGCTGGCGGGCGATCGCCTCGACCCGGCGGACATTGTCGGCATAGTCGGTGATCACCACGGCATTGGGCGTGCTCAGCGGCTCGACGCTGCCGAAGGTGGCGACCAGCGGGCGGACCACGCGGGCGACGTCCGCCGCCGGCACGTTCTGCAGCCGCACCATCCGGGTCACCAGCTCCTGGCCCGATACGCCCCGGCTCGGGATGCCGCCGTCGCGCACCGCATTGGCCGCCGGCACGATCCGCCAGGCCCGGCCCGAGCGCACCGCCGCGAAGCCGTTGGCGCGCAGCACCGACTGGAACAATTCCCACACGCCGGCGGGCGAAAGCGGCGTCGAGGACGTGACGGTCACCACTCCCTTCACTGCCGGATCGAGGATCAGCGTGCGGCCGGTGATGCGCGAGATCTGGTCGGCGACGTCGGAAATCTCGACGCCGCGCATGTTCACCACCACATCGCCGGTGCCGGCGTCCTGCGGGGCATTCTGGGCGGCCTGCGCGAGGGCAACCGTATCCAGGGCGATTCCGGCGAGCGCGAGGGCAGCGATGGCGGAGCGAATCTTCACGGGGAGTCTTTCTAGCGGAGCGGCACGGTAAGCGTCAGCCGCTTCCCGTCGCGCAGGACCTGGATCTGGGCGGAACCGCTCGCCTGGGCAGCCGCGAAGGCGCCCTGCGCGGCAGTGGAATCGGAGAGCGCGGTGCCGTTGACCGACTGGATCACGTCGCCCGCCACCATGCCCGGCGGGCCATTGTCGCCGATGCGATAGCCGCCGGAGACGGGCGTCGCGTCGAAGCGCTGCAGGATGCCGGCCACCGTCGCCTGGGGCGGCGCGGCGGCGGGAGCGGGCGGGGCGCCCGGGGTGCGGGCCGGCGGCGGCGCGCCCGGCGCGGTCACCGGATTGGCGGCGGGAGCGGGCGGGCGGCCCGCGGCGGCGGCCTGGCGCTGCTCGGGCGTCAGCGTCGGATCGGGGAAGGCGAGGAACTCGTCGCGCCCGCCATTGGCGAGGATCACGCGGTCGGGCAGGATCGCCCGGATCGTCGCGCCCTCGACATTGTCGCCCACCTTATAGGTCTTGGGCGGCTGCCCGCTCACCGAGATGAACGCGGTCGAGAGCTCGGCGGGGCTCGCGGCGATCACGCCCTTCAGCTCCAGCGACAGGCTCGTCGCCTGGCCGGCCTCCGAGGCGGAAGGCTTGCCGAACGGCGCGAGCGCCACCGCCGCGGCGATGTCCGGCGCCGGGGCCGGGCCGCTGCCGCCCGAGGGCACGGTGATCGCGCCGGCGCCGGCATGGCCGGCGATCCGCCAGGTGAGCCCGGCGAGCGCCACCGCCACCGAGACGACCATCGCGCCGGTGAACAGGTTGAGCCCGATGCGCGCCTGGCGCGGCGTGAGGATGACGGTGGCCATTACAGCTTGCGTCCGTCCACGAAGCCGTCGAGCGATGCAAGCGCGCTCTTCTCGGTGCCGGCGAACACTTCGACGCGGACACGCTCGATCTCCGGATCGTCGGTCCGTCGCCGCGCGACCGCGACGCGCCATTGCTGGCCCAGCATCTCCACCTGTTCCCGGCCCGGCGCGCGCGCTTCCAGCTCGGCGAGCCGATTCTCGGCGACCCACATGGCGGTGGTGCGGCGTTCCATCGCGCGGGTGGAGTCGATGTGTGATTCGACGGTGCGCATCAGGCCCACCGTGGCGATGGCGAGCACGGCGAGCGCGACCAGCGCTTCGATCAACGAGAAACCGGCCTCGTCCTCTCGGCCCCAATCCGTCCTCCCGACGAAAGCCGGGATCTCGGGCGAAGGCGCTTGCGGCACGAGATCGCGGCTTTCGCCGGGATGACGGGATATCGCGGGCATCACAGCACCCCCGTCGGGAACGCCCGCACGGTCATCCCGTCATAGACGACGATCCAGCTCTTCTGCCCGCTCTCGATCACCGCCTGCATCGGCTTGCCGGCGCCGTCCACGCCGAGCATCACCGGCGGCTTCACGTTCAACGTCATCACCATGCCGCCCGGCAGCTTGTGGAAGCCGAACGCATCGTCGGTGCGCGGCACGGCCTTGCCGTCGGCGCTCACCATCGCGAAGCCATAGCCGTTCTTCCGCACGGTGAAGGCGATCGCGCGGTCGGCGAGCATCGCGTCATCGGCGGCGGCCTGGAGCCGCGTCGCCAGCCGGCGCGCCTCGGTCTCCACGCTCGGCGCGCGCGTCACCGATCCCATGCCGAGCGCCACCGCGCCCGCCATCACGCCGATGATGACCAGCACGATCAGCATCTCGACCAGCGTCATGCCCTGCTCGGCGGGGCGCGCGGCGATGTCGGCCCCCCGCACGAAGCTCAGCCCTTGCCTTCGATATCGGCGTCCACGCCTTCGCCGCCGGGCTTGCCGTCCTTGCCGAGCGAGCGGATCGTGAAGCTGCCGCCTTCCGAGCGATATTCGTACGGCTTGCCCCAGGCATCGAGCGCGGGCGCGGAGAGATAGCCGCCCTGCGGGAAGCTGGACGGCACCGGCGGCGCCGTCGGCTTCTCGACGAGCGCCTTCAGGCCCTGCTCGGTGGTGGGATAGTCGCCATTGTCGAGCCGGTACATCTTGAGCGCACCCGAGATGGTGGCGATGTTGCTCTTGGTGGCGGTGACCTTGGCCTCGTCCGGGCGGCCCATCACGTTCGCCGCAACGAGCCCGGCGACGATCGCGATGATCACCAGCACGATCATCATTTCGATGAGCGTCAGGCCGGCCTCGCCATCGGGAACGGCGCGCTTGCGGTCGTGCACCTTAGGTGCGATGTCATGGAACTGTTTCAAAACTATGCGCATCCCCGCCCCATGCGTCCTGCCCATGAAGCAAATGTGACAATGAGCCCAAACACCAGGGGTGCGTCCGACCCATCAGAGCCGCCCGCCGCGGGCGTGTGGACGCTGGCGAGTGACCGCCTGATCATAGCCGCGCGGGATTGGCCCGCAACCATTCTCGTCTCCACCGGGCAGGTGCGGCTGCTGGCGGTCGACCTGCCGCTGCCCAGCCATGCCAAGCGCGTCGCGGCGCTGCCCTTCGCGATCGAGGATCGAATCGCCGAGCCGGTCGATTCGGTGCATCTCGCGCTCGGCGAGCAGATCGCGCCCGGCCGCTATCTGGTCGGCGTGGTCCGGCATGACGTGATGGCGCGCTGGGTCGCCCAGGCCGAGGAGGCCGGCATCGGCCACGCGGCGATGGCCCCGGACGTGCTGACTCTTCCGCGCCCGGCCGAGGGCTGGGCGGTATCGCAGGACGGCGGCCGCGCAGCGGTGCGCGATGCGGAGGGTACCGGCTTCGAAGTCCCCGCCGCCTTGCTCCGCCCCGCCTGGGAAGCCGCCGGGCGCCCGGGCGTGACCAGCTATGGCGAGCGCCTGCCCGACGACATGCAGAAGGGAGCGGCGACGCTCGATCCCGCCGCGTTCGGGCCTGCCGCCGGCGCCGCGGTCGCTGCGCTGAACCTGCGCCAGGGGGCCTATGCGGTGCGCAAGGCCGCGGGCTCCGGCCTGTGGCGCAAGTTCGTCTGGGTCGCGGCGATCGGCGCCGCCGCGCATGCCGTGATCGCGCTTGGCGACGTGCTCATGCTGCGCAACATCGCCGATAGCCGCGAAGCGGAAGCGCGCGCCACCGCCGCGCTCGCCGCGCCCGGGGTGACGCTGGGTGACGATCTCGCCAATTCGGTCACCGCCATGCTGCCCGCGGGCAGCGGCGCGCGCGTGCCGCAGCCGTTCGTGCCGCTGGTCACACGCGTTTCGGGCGCGCTGGCGCCGCTCGCCGGCTCGTTCGCGGTGCGCGCGATGACCTTCGAGGGCAGGCTGCTCACGCTAGACCTCGATGCCTCGCCCGATGCGGAGCTGGCATCGCGGATCGAGACGACGCTCAAGGGGGCCGGGGTGGGGGCGCGGGTCGTGCGCTCGCCCGAAGGCGCGATCCGCATTACGGCGAGTGCCGCATGAGACTGATTCTCGCCCGCATGCCGGCGCTCGACGCCGCGCTGATCCGCTTCGACGGCTGGTGGAGCGGCCGCAGCCGCCGTGAGCAGCTCATGCTCGGCGGCCTGGCCCTGTTCCTCGCCGCGCTGGTGCTGGTCTATGGCGTCATCAAGCCGCTCCAGGCCGCCCGCGCCTCCGCGCTGCAGGACATCCGCACCTATGAGACGCTCACCGCGCGCATTCGCGCCGCGGGCACGCTTTCGCCGGCCCAGCCCCAGCGTCGCCAGGGCTCGCCGGCCGATGTGATCAACGGCTCCGTGGGGAGCTTCGGCCTCGCCGTCACCGTCGCGCCGACTCCGGACGGCGCGCGCGCGACGATCGCCGACGGCAGCTATGACTCGGTCATGGCCTGGCTCGCCGATCTCTCCGCGACCAGCACCCTGCGGATCCGGCGAGTCGACCTTCAGCGCCGCCCGGAGCCGGGCCGGGTCAGCGCAACCGTGGATTTCGGCGGATGAACGAGATGCTGATCCTCACCGACGACCCCTCCGTGACGCTGCCCTATGGCTTCGCGCGCCGGAACGGCGTGCTGCTGCGCGTCGGCGATGCGGGGGTGGTGGAGTGCGTCCACAAGGCCGGCGCCGCACTCGACGGCTTGCTCGAGGTCCAGCGCCTCGCGCCCGCCGCCCGGTTCGTCTCGGTGCCCGACGACCAGTTCGACGCTGCCCTGGGCGCCGCCTATTCGGGCGCCGGCGCGGCCGCAGACATCGATCTCGGCGACATGGACCTGGCCGCGCTCGCCGACAGCGCCGCGAGCGTGGACGACCTGCTCGACACGCGTGACGACGCCCCCGTCATCCGCCTGATCAACGCGCTGCTGCTCGAGGCGGTGCGCGAAGGTGCGTCGGACGTGCATATCGAGACGCAGGAGAAGCGCCTGGTCGTCCGCTTCCGGATCGACGGCGTGCTGCGCGACATGATCGAGCCGCCTCGCGCGCTCGCGCCGTTGCTGGTCAGCCGCATCAAGGTGATGGCCAGGCTCGACATCGCCGAGCGCCGCATTCCCCAGGACGGGCGCGTGACGCTCCGGATCGGCGGCCACGACGTCGATGCCCGCGTCTCGACCATCCCGACCCAGCATGGCGAGCGCGTGGTGATGCGCCTGCTGGAAAAGGGCTCGCTCCGTCTCGACATGGAAGTGCTCGGCATGAGCGAGCGCGACCGCGGCGTGTTCACCCGCCTGCTCGAGCGTCCGCACGGCATGCTGCTCGTCACCGGCCCCACCGGCTCGGGCAAGACGACGACGCTCTATGCCGCGCTCAACCGCCTGAACGATCGCAAGCGCAACATCATGACGGTCGAGGATCCGATCGAATATGAGCTGGCGGGCATCGGCCAGACCCAGGTCAATCCGCGCACCGACATGACGTTCGCCCGGGGCCTGCGCGCGATCCTGCGCCAGGATCCGGACGTGATCATGGTCGGCGAGATTCGCGATCAGGAGACCGCCCAGGTCGCCGTGCGCTCGTCGATGACCGGGCATTTCGTGCTCTCGACGCTCCATACCAACAGCGCGGTCGGCTCGGTGACGCGCCTGATCGACATGGGAGTGGAGCGCTATCTGCTCGCCCCGATGGTCGTGGGCCTGTGCGCCCAGCGCCTGGTGCGCAAGCTTTGCCCGAGCTGCGCCCGGCAGGACGAGGCGAGCGAGGCGGATTCGCTGCTGCTCGGCGGCGCGATCAGGCCCGGCAAGAAGATCTGGCGCGCGGTCGGCTGCGCGGAGTGCCATGGCGAGGGCTATCGGGGGAGGGCGGGCCTCTACGAAGTCGTCGCGGTCGACGAGAAGTTCCAGAAGCTGATCCATGACGGCGCTTCGGAGGCCGAGCTCGAGGCGCACGCCCGCAAGGACAATCCGAGCCTGCTCGACGACGGGCTGGCGAAGGTGAAGGCCGGGGTGACGACGGTGGAAGAGGTCGCCCGGGTGGTGAGGGACGAAGGGTGAGCCATTCTTCCAAGATCCTCCCCGGAACGGGGAGGGGGACCGCGACGCGGAGCGTCGTGGTGGAGGGGGCGCGCCACGAGGGAGCCGCTTGCGGTGCGCCCCCTCCACCATGCTGCGCATGGTCCCCCTCCCCGTTCCGGGGAGGAATATAAGATGCCCGCCTATTCCTATCGCGCCGCCGACAAGGCCGGCGCCTCGAAGAAGGGCATCATCGAGGCCTCCAGCCCCGCCGCCGCGCGCGCAATGCTGCGCGAGCAGGCGCTGTTGCCGCTTTCCGTCGAGGTGGCGGCCGCGAAGGGGGCCAGCTTCGGCTCCATCCAGCTGCCGCGTTTCCGCCGTGTCGGCCTGTCCTCCAAAGCGCTCGCCACCGTCACGCGCCAGATCGCCACGCTGGTCGGCTCGGACATCGCGATCGAGGAAGCGCTGCGCCTGGTCGCCACCCAGTCCGAGCACGCCCCGACCAGTTCGCTCCTGCTCGACGTGCGTGCCGCGATCCTCGACGGGCGCAGTTTCGCCGCAGCGCTGGCGCAGCATCCCGGCGCCTTTCCCGAATTCTACCGCGCCTCGGTGGCGGCGGGCGAGGCTTCGGGCAAGTTGCCCGACGTGCTCAACCACCTCGCCGAATTCGTCGAGAACCGCCAGGCCAATGGCCAGAAGCTCCAGCTCGCCCTGATGTATCCCGCGCTGCTGGCGCTGGTGTCGATCGGCATGATGGCGCTGCTGCTCGTCTATATCGTGCCGGACATCGTGAAGGTGTTCGTCTCGCGCGGGGCCGACCTGCCGTTCCTCACCAAGGCGCTGATCGCGGTGAGCTGGTTCCTCCAGAATTTCGGGCTGTACCTGCTGCTCGGAATTGCCCTGGCGGGGCTGCTCTTCCTGCGCTGGGCCCGTGTGCCCGCCAACCGGCTGCGCGTCGATCGCTTCTTCTCCGAGAAGCGCCCGTTCCGGCGCTTCAGCCGCCAGCTCAGCGCCGCCCGCTTCGCCGGCAGCCTCGCCACGCTGGTCGGCAGCGCCGTCCCGCTGGTCGACGCGCTGCATGCCGCGGCGGCGGTCACCCCCAATCGCTGGGTGCGCGAAAAGGCGCTCGGCGTCGCGGCGCGGGTCCGCGAAGGCATCAGCCTGCGCGCCGCGATGAGCGAGGCGGGAGTCTTCCCCTCGATGCTCGTCGCGATCGTCGCCTCCGGGGAAAGTTCGGGCCGGCTGGCGCCGGCGCTCGACCGTGCCTCGCACGAGCTGCAGCGCGAGCTGGACGCGATCGTCGGCACCTTGGTCGCGCTGGTCGAGCCGCTGGTGCTGCTGGTGATGGGCGGGCTGGTGCTGATGATGGTGCTGGCGATCCTGCTGCCGATCATCAACCTGAACAATCTGGTGGGGCTCTGACCAAATCCGTCATCCCGGTTTTCGCCGGGATGACGGCCGGGCCGTCACATCTGCCCCTGCACCCGGGCCCCGCCCGGCAGCCCGACGAACGGCAGGATCGCCGCACCCTCCGGCGTCATCGCGATGTCGAGCGTGCCGTCCTCGGACAGTATCGCGGTCATCAGCGTCTTCAGCCGCTGGGCCGAGGGCGCCACGCGGATCGTCGTGCGGTCGCCGACATGCTCGGCCGTGATCAGCAGCGCCGGCACCGCCACCGGCCCGCCGCCATTCTTCGCGCGGCAGCTGCCCGGATCGGTGGTGACCTTGCCGTCGGCGATGCGCGTGCCGCCGCCCGAGGCGATCCGCCGCATCTCGATCTGCAGGGCCAGGTTGCAGGTGAAGGGCAGGTTGGGCTGGAGCGCGCGGAACAGGCTCGCATCGGCCGAGCCGCTGACATGGTCGAGCACCGTCCGCCCGCCGAGATGCTGGAGCATCTGCCCGCCCAGATCGGTGTTCGGTCCGGTCGCCTTCCAGTCGGCGGCGAAGGCCAGGCTGGTGAGCGAGCGGAGCGGCGCCATGTGCCAGGCGAAGGTCGCGCCGCCGGCGATGCCGACCTCGCCGTTCCACACCGTGCCCGCCACGCCGGTGCGCCAGGCGGTGTTCCGGAAGACCAGGCTCGCCGGCATCGTCACGAGCAGCGCGAGCAGATACGCCCCTATGCCGATCAGGGCGAAGAGGATAATAGACCGCCGTGCCCCGCTTCCCTCTCCCAGAGTCGGCAATGGATCGACGGACCCTGCTGAAGTCGCTGCAATCAGGCCTGGTCGCGTCAGCGGCATCGGTCGTGCTTCCCTCGCAAGTGTTCGCGGCGGACAAGAAGGACAAGCGCCCGATCGCCCTGCTGCTGCCGCTCACGGGCCCGCGAGCGCGGCTGGGCCTTAGCATGCGCCAGGCCGCGTTGCTCGCGGAAAACAGCGCCTATGTGCAGAGCTTCGACACGGGCGGCACCGCGACCGGCGCCGCCGCTGCCGCCGCGCAGGCGCTCAAGCTCAAGCCCGCCTTGATCCTGGGCCCGCTTTCGGCCGAGGAAGTGCCGGCCGTCTCCGGTGCCGTTGCCGGCCGCGTTCCGGTGATCGCGTTCAGCAACGACAGCGTGCTGCGCGCGCCCGGCACCTGGATCTTCGGCATCACCGCCGGCCAGGTGACCACCGCGATCCTGCGCTACGCCCGCACCCGCGGCGTGAAGACCGTCACGATGATCGACGACGGCTCGCCCTGGAGCGCCGCCGCCGCGCTCGCCGCCGGCAAGAGCGAGGGGGAGCTCGGCATCACCGTCCATGTCCTCCAGGTGAAGCCCGGCCAGCCGCTCCCCGCGCCGGGCGAGGTGCCCGACGCCGTGCTGCTTCCCGGCAGCGGCGAGGCGGTGCTGGCCGCGGCGCGGGCGCTCAAGGACACCGGCGTCCAGCTGCTCGGCACCTTCCAGGCGCTCGACAACCGGCCCCAGGCGCTCGCGGCGCTGGACGGAGCCTGGTTCGCCAGCCCCGATCCGGGCGCCTTCGGCACCTTTGCCAGCGCCTTCCAGGCCCGCAACGGCGGCGAGCCGGGCACGATCGCCGCGCTCGCCTATGACGCGGCCGGCATCGCCAACACGCTGCGCGCCGACAACCGGCTGAGCGTGGAGGGGCTGATGAACGCCAAGGGCTTCCACGGCGTCACCGGCCCGGTCCGCTTCCGTACCGACGGCTCGGTCGCCCGCGACTTCGCGATCGTCGTCGCCGGCGAGACCGGCTATACGCCGGTGGCGTCGAGTTCGGGTTCCTGAGGCCGAAGTGCTTCGCCCGGTTCCCTGCCGCCAGAACGAAGGAGAAGCCGAACAGGGCTTCACGCTGATCGAGCTGATGATCTCGCTCGGCCTGTTCGCGCTGATCGCCGTGGCTGGCCTCGCGCTGGTCGACGGCATCATCAAGGTGCAGGGGCGCACCGAGAAACGGCTCGATCGCCTCGCCGATCTCCAGCGCGCGATGTTCGTGGTGTCGAGCGATATCGACCAGATCGCGTTCGGCCGCGTCTCGGGCGGCGGCGAGAAGCTGAACTTCACCCGCGCCGCGCCCGGCCTTGGCGGGCCGGCGGTGCCGCTGCAATATTCGGTGGCCAACGGCAATCTGGTGCGCGGATCGGGCGCGATGCTGCAGACCGTGGTCGGCGGCGTCGCCGATGTCCGCTGGCGCTTCTTCGACGGCGCCGCCTGGGCGGATCGTTGGCCGCTGCGCGACGAGGACAAGGACAAATGGCCGCGCGCCATCGCGATCGAGCTGCAGGCGATCGGGCCCGGCGGAACCCCCGGGGCGCTGCGCCGCGTGGTGACGCTGCCCGATCAGGCGGAGTATCCGAAGCAATGAAGCAGGCGCGCGAAGGCGAGGCGGGGATGATCCTCGTCAACGTGCTGATGTTCGTCGCGATCGCGTCCGGACTTGTGCTATTGCTAATCAATCGCGAAGAATTGGCGCTCGATCGCGCGCTGCGCACCCGCGAGGCGGCGCGTGCGCTGGCGGTGGTGCGCGGCGGCGAGCTCTCCGCCGTGGTGGCGCTGCGCCGCGACATGGTCGTCGCCCCCAATGAGGACAATCTCACCGAGCCCTGGGCGCGACTGTCGGAGAGCGGTGCGCCGATCGAGGGTGGCAGTTTCGATCTCGCGATCGCGGATGCCGAGGGCCGCTTCAACCTGAATGCGCTGCGCGCGGGCGATGCCGGCGCGATCGTGCTGTTCCAGACGATCGCCAAGGATGTCAGGCTGTCGCAGGACGATGCGGTGAAGGCGATCACCTATGTCCGCCTCTACGGCCCGATCACCGATATCCGCCCGCTACGTCTGGCCGGCCTCGATCCGGAGGCGACCGCGCGGCTGGAGCGGCTGGTGACGGCCTTGCCCGGCACCACGACGATCAACCTCAATGCCGCCGATCCCGAGATGCTGCGCATCCTCTTCCGCGATCCGCTGGCGGCGCAGCGGCTGGCCGAGATCCGCAAGCGCAACGGCAAGCTCATGCTCAAGGACCTGAGCGACCTGAACCTCTCGCTACCCTGGGGCACCAGCTTCCGCTCGGGCACCTTCTGGGTCCGCACCCGCGCGACGATCGGGAGCACCAGCCAGCAGGCCGCGGTGCTGATCCAGCGCGTGCAGCACCCCGACGGCAAGATCGCGGTGGGCGTGGTCGAGCGCTGGCGCGGGGCATCGGTGCCCCCCGAGGCGCCGGGTTTTCCTCCGGCGCGGTAGGGGTTGGCGGATTCGGCGGGAGGGCCGCTTGTGGGTGGTTAGCTGCCATTGACGCCGAAGAGGCAACTCTCCAGTTCGGTGCTGTCCAGACAGGCGCTGCGAGCGGCGGTGCGTGAAAAACTCTGGAGGAGAATAGCGGCTCGCTGGGTGGTCGCACGCGTCCTTGCGACCGAAGGTAATAAGTCCTCCAGAGGCCGCTCACTTTGCGAGTCATACTTCCGCTATTGGGGCGCAAGCGGGCACCCGCGCCGGCAACGCGCCTCGCCGCCGTTGCGCAGCTTCACCGCGCTCGCTACCCTGAGCGCTCATCGATTGGATTTGCCTCTGCCTGCCATTGCCCAAGGCCCGGGAGCTCCTGTTCCCGCCTGAACCCGGATCCGCTTCGCCGCGCAGAGCGGCGGGCATTTTTGGCATGTGAGATCAAGAAATGTCAGACGACAAGTTCGCGCTGGTTGCTTGCGCGCGGGACGGGACCATCGTGTCCCCCTGCGCGCGGACCAGCGAAATCGACCAGGCATGCGCGGCCACCGCAGCGCTGTACGACCGGCTGGGCTTCGATCCGCCCTGGATCGGATATGTTGCCGTGATGTGCGGCACGGCCGTTGGCGGCGGCGCCTTTGTCGGCGCCCCCGCCGATAATCGCGTCGAGATCGCCTATTTCACTCTGGCCGCGCACCAGCGCACGGGCGTGGCCACGCGCACTGCCCGGAAGCTGGTGGAGATCGCGCGGCATCACCGGCCCGGGATCGAGCTCTATGCGAAGACCATGCCGGAGGAGAATGCGTCGACGCGCATTCTCACCGGGCTCGGTTTCCGGAGGATCGGCACCGATATCGATCACGAGATCGGCGAAGCCTGGGCCTGGTTGCTCCGATGACCCAGGGGCCGGGGCATCGCCAGGTGCTCCGGCCAAGCCCGGGCTGGGGCGGATCGATATCCCGTTTCTCACCCTCCGGGGAGGAATGATCGAACTCTAAAGCACGATCCGGAACACCGCTCCGCCCCCGGGTGCGTCGCTGATCGCGATCGTGCCGCCATGCGCCACCACGATCTGCCGCGCGAGGTTGAGCCCCACGCCGGTGCCGGTCGCGCGCGTGGTGAAGAAGGGCAGGAACACATCCTGGCGCAGCCCTTCGGGCACGCCGGGCCCATTGTCCTCCACTTCGATCACCAGTGCTTCGCGGTCGGGGAACAGCCGTAGCGCCAGCCGCGGCGGGCGATCCTGGCCGGCCATCGCCTGGGCGGCGTTCTGGAGCAGGTTGATCAGCACCTGGGCGAGCAGGTCGGGATCGGCGTCGATCGCCAGCCGGGCCGAGGCCACATGGATCTCGATCGGCACCTCCGGCTCGCGCGCGGCGAAGATGCGGCCCAGTTCCTCTGCCCAGGGCTGGGCGGCAAAGGCCTGGCGCTGGATTTCCGGCGTGTGCGCCACCGCGCGATAAGCCTCGATGAAATGGCCGAGCCCATGCGCGCGCCGGGCGAGCGTCGACACCGCCGCGCGAGCATCGCCGATCCGGGGATTGGCCACCAGATCGGGATCGTCGAGCAGGTCCGCCGCGGTGGCGGCCAGCGACGTCACCGGGGTCAGCGAATTGAGGATCTCATGCGTCAGCACGCGCACCAGGTCGGTCTGCGCCGCCATCTCGATCGCGTCGAGCGTACCCTGGATCGGCTGAACGGTCACGACCCGGATGCTGCGCCCGAGCCGCTCGAGCGTTCCCGAGCGGACCAGCGCGCGCTGCGTCCGCCCTTCGAATGCCAGCAGCAATATCTCCTCGGCCGCGCCTCCGCCCGTCAGCCGCTTGGCGAGCGTCGCGCCATAGACGGCATAATCCTCGGCCCGCGCGCCCGGCGCTTCCCGGAAGAGCCGCCGCGCCGCCTTGTTGGCGGGGGCGACCTGGCCGTCATCGTCGATGGTGAGCAGCGCCACCGGCATGTCGTCGACCAGCGCTTCCAGGAAGCGCATCTCGGCCGCCGCCGCCAGCTGGCGTGCCCGTAGCCGGTCCATCGCGTCGTCGAGCGCGGTGCCGAGCGCCTCGAACCCGGCGCCGCGATTGCCGCCGAAGCGCGCGGCGGTATCGTCGAAGCGCAGCGCCTCGACGAAGCGCGTGACATCGACATTGGTGCGCGTGACATGGCGCCACAGGCTAAGGATCGCGCCCGCGGCGAGCAGCAGCGCGACGATCCGCGCCGCGCCCAGCCCCGGAGTGAAGAATGTCAGGGCAGTGGCGGTCAGCGCCCCGCCCAGCGCCGTGATCCAGGCGACCAGGCCGAGCGTGAAGCGCCGGTCAAAGCCCATGCTTCTCCATCCGGCGATAGAGCGCTGCGCGCGACAGGCCGAGCTCGGCGGCGGAGAGCGAGATGTTGTAACCGTGCTTCTTCAGCGCCTCCTCGACGATCCGGCGCTCCACGCGCTCCAGATTGAGGTCGTCGCTCGGCTGGTGCTGAGGCGGCGGGGGAACCACCGCGCTGGAGAAGCGCGGCATCGCGCGGACCAGCGCGAAATCCTCCGGCTCCAGCGCTTCCTCGCGCGCCAGGATCACCGCGCGCTCCAGGGCGTGACGCAGCGCGCGGACATTGCCCGGCCAGTCATGCTCGAGCAGCGCGATCCGCGCTGCGGGGCTCAGCACCGGCACCGGCCGTCCATAGCGCCTGGCATAATGCTGGAGATAATGGGTGATCAGCTGCGGCACGTCCTCGCGGCGCGCGCGCAGCGGGGGCAGGTCGATCTCCACCGTATTGAGGCGGAAGAGCAGGTCCTGGCGGAAATGGCTCTCGTCGCGCAGCTTCTCGGGCGGCAGGTTGGTCGCGGCGATCACGCGGATGTCGACCGGCACGGGTGCGTTCGCGCCCACCGGCGTCACCTGGCGCTGCTCGAGCACGGTGAGCAATTTGGGCTGGAGCCGCAGCGGCAGGTTGCCGATCTCGTCGAGGAACAGCGTGCCGCCATGCGCCGCCTGGATGCGGCCCACCCGGTCGGTGCGGGCATCGGTGAAGGCGCCCTTCACATGGCCGAACAGCTCGCTGTCGATCAGGTCCTCGCTGATCGCGCCGAGATCGACCGTCAGCATTCCCTGGTCCGCCCGGAGCGACTGGCGGTGCAGCTCGCGCGCCACCAGTTCCTTGCCGGTGCCGTTCTCGCCGAGCACCAGGACGTTCGCATCGGTCGGCGCCGCGCGCGCGATCAGCGAGTGGACGCGCGCCATGGCGGGCGATTCGCCGAGCAGGGGCGACGCTCCGGCCACGGGGGCGGGCGCCGCCGCGGCCTTGCCGCCCGCAGCCCTGCGCGAGCGGCGGAGCGACGCGGCGGTCCGCACCGTCGCCAGCAATTTCTCGTTCGACCAGGGCTTGGAGACGAAATCGGTCGCCCCGCGCTTCATCGCCGAGACCGCCACCTGCACGCCGCCATGCGCGGTGATCATCACCACCACCATCTCGGGGTCGAGCGCCAGCAGCCTGTCGAGCCAGGCCAAACCCTCGGCCGCATCGGTCGCGCCGCGCGCGAAATTGGCGTCGAGCAGCACCACGTCGGGCGTGCGCGCCTGGATCAGCGGGAGCGCTTCCTCGGGCGCGCGCACCGCCTCGACGTCGCGGAACAGCCGCCGCAGGAGCAGCCGCGAGGCCATCAATATGTCCTCGTCGTCGTCGATCACGACGCAGAATTCGAATTCCGGATCGCTCATTCTGCCCGCTCCCGTACAGCTAGTGTGCGGAACCGGACAATCAATTTACGTGCCAAGCCCTGGTCCCCCCTGGGCGCGCAATTGGCACGGGTCATGCTGACACTCCGATGAACGGCGCAGGTGCCGGAGGAGGAAATCGTGCAGCGCATCGGAGCGGGGAAGATCGGGGGAAGGGCGCTCGCGGCGCTCGTCGCGCTGGCGATTCTCCTCTGTGCCCTGCCGCATGGCCGCTTCGGGCTCGATCTCCAGGTCGATGCGAACGCCACCCATGCGGTGCTCGATCTCGGGCCGATTTCGTTTCGGATAGCGTTCGATTCCGGACGCGCCTGTCCGAAATCGAACAGTTGCGCCGGCGCGGCGTGATGCGCGGACACAGGGAAGGCCGGCTGGCACGGCTGTTGCTGGGAATGGGGGCATGACGATCTTGCGGATGCAGAGGGAGAAGACGGACGGTCCGGTCTCGGGTAGCGGGATGGACCGGGTCGTCGAGAAGCGCGGGCTCTCTACCCGGGTGAAGATCGCACTGGGCGGTGCGGCGGTGCTGCTCGCCGCGCTCGGCTTCTGGTGGTTCGCTCCCTCGGGTGCGAGCCAGACGGTGGGCGCCGACCGGGTGACCATCTCCAGCGTCACGCGCGGCACCTTCGACGATTTCATGCCGCTGCGCGCCCGGGTCACGCCGCTCCTCACCGTCTATATCGACGCAGTGGAGGGCGGCCGGGTCGAGAAGATGCTGGTCGAGGACGGCGCCACCGTCGCCGCCGGCCAGCCGATCGCGCTGCTGTCCAACGCCGAGCTCCAGCTCTCCACGCTGGCGCGCCAGACCGAGGTGGAGCAGCAGATCAACAACATGCGCAGCCAGGAGCTGGCATTGGCGCAGACGCGCCTCACCAACGAACGCGCCGTGCTCGCGGCGGAGACTGTCCATGACAAGGCCCGCCGCCAATATGAGCGCGAGAAGCCGCTCGCCCAGCGTGGCTTCGTCTCGGGCAAGCAGTTCGCCGATACCGAGGCGGACTATGCGCTCAGCCAGCGCAACCTCGCCGCCCTGAAGCGCAGCCAGGCGACCGATGCGCGCCTGCAGGGCAGCCAGCTCTCGCAGCAGCAGGCGGCGGCCAAGTCGATGCAGTCGGGCCTCGCCATCGCCCGCGCCAATCTCGACGCGCTGCAGCTGCGCGCGCCGGTCGCCGGCCAGCTTTCCGGCTTTTCGGTCCAGGTCGGCCAGTCGCTCTCCCGCGGCGAGCGTGTCGGCCAGATCGACAGTCCCGGCCGCAACAAGCTGATCGCCGGCGTCGACGAATTCTATCTCGGCCGTGTCCAGCTGGGCCAGCAGGCCGCGCTCGACTGGGGCGGCAAGCGCTATGCGGCCAAGGTGACCAAGATCTATCCGCAGGTGCAGAACGGCCAGTTCCAGGTCGACCTGCAGTTCGCCAGCGGCGAGCCGCCCCGGCTCCAGCGCGGCCAGACGATGCAGGCCCGCCTCACCCTCGGCGATTCCGCGCCCGCGCTGCTGATCCCCAACGGCGCCTTCTACAACGATACCGGCGGCGCCTGGGTGTTCGTCGTCGCGCCCGGCGGCGGCTCGGCGGAGAAGCGCAACGTCCGCCTCGGCCGCCGCAACACCGATTTCGTCGAAGTGCTCGAAGGGCTCGAGCCCGGCGAGAAGGTGATCACCTCGCCCTATACCGGCCTTACCGACAAGACGCGCCTGGACCTGACCAAATGACCGAAAAGAAAGGGAATCCGATGCTGCAGATGCGCGAACTCTCCAAGGTCTACCGCACCGACACGGTGCAGACGACCGCTCTCGACGCGATCGACCTCGACATCGCCCCGGGCGAGTTCGTCGCGATCATGGGGCCTTCGGGCTGCGGCAAGTCGACCCTGCTCAACATGATCGGGATGCTCGATAGCCCGTCCTCGGGCAGCTATCTGTTCAACGGCCAGGAAGTCGCCGGCCTCAGCGAGAGCCGGCTCGCCGATGTCCGCAAGGAGAATATCGGCTTCATCTTCCAGAGCTTCAACCTGGTCGACGAGCTCAGCGTCCGCGACAATATCGAGCTGGCGCTGCTCTATCACAAGGTCCCCGCCGCCGAGCGCAAGCGCCGGGTGGAGGAAGTGATGGACCGCACCGGCATCGCCCACCGCGCCAAGCACCGGCCCAGCCAGCTCTCGGGCGGCCAGCAGCAGCGCGTCGCCGTCGCCCGCGCGCTCGTCGCCAGCCCGAAGCTGATCCTGGCCGACGAGCCGACCGGCAATCTCGACACTCAGCATGGCGAGGAAGTGATGCACATGCTGCAGACGCTGAACGCCGAAGGCTCGACCATCGTGATGGTCACGCACTCGCCGGCGCATGCCGATTATGCGGGCCGCATCGTCAGCATGCTCGACGGCCGCGTCCTCCAGGAACGCCGCCGCGCGGCCTGATCGTCAACTCCCTCTCCCCGCCACGGGGAGAGGAGAAGAAGGAAGAAGCCCATGTGGCGCAATTACCTGACGGTCGGCCTGCGCGCGCTCGCGAAGAACCGCACCTATGCCTTCATCAACCTGTTCGGCCTGGCGGTCGGGCTGGCGGCCTGCCTGCTGATCCTGCTCTACGTCCAGTATGAGCGCAGCTACGACCAGTGGCTGCCCGATGCGAACCGCACCTATCAGTTCCAAGTCTATTACCAGAGCAAGACCAACAGCGACAAATTCGACAATCAGGGCGCGCCCTATGTGACCAAGGCGGCGCTGCTCAAGGACTTCCCGCAGATCGAGAGCGCCACCTATACCGGCGGGCCGCAGCTCACCCTGCTCAAGGACGGGCAGGCGACCCAGGTCGAGGATGGCCGCCTGGTCGACAATGGCTTCCTCGACACGGTCTCGCTGCCGATGGCGCAGGGCGGCAGGAACGCGCTCTCGCGCCCCGGCACCGCGGCGGTGAGCGAGGCGGAGGCGGTGAAGATCTTCGGCACGACCAATATCATCGGCCGCACGATCACGCTGATCGTCGGCGGCAAGAAGGCAGATTACCGCATCACCGGCGTGTTCAGGGATCTGCCGAAGAACTCGCACATGGCCGTGCGGATGCTCGCCCGGGCCGACTTTCCCTCGCTCTTCGCCGAGAATAATGGCTTTCTCACCAGCTGGGGTTGGACCTCCGGCTATGTCTATGTGAAGCTGCGCCCGGGCACCGACGTCGCCGCGCTGAACAGCCAGATGGACGCCTGGAAGAAGCGCAACATCCCGGACGACACGTTCAACGGCCAGAAGCACAATCCAGGCGACGAGCGCACCTTCAAGCTGGTCTCCGCGCCCGAGGTGCATCTTGGCCGTGCCACCAACTCCGGCATGACGCCGGGCAACGACACGCAGACCATCGCCACCTTCGCGGTGATCGCGCTGCTGATCCTCGCCATGGCCTGCATCAACTTCACCAACCTGGCGACTGCCCGGGCCAGCCAGCGGGCGCGCGAGGTCGCGCTGCGCAAGGTGCTCGGCGCCACGCGCCGCCAGCTGATGATCCAGTTCGTCGGCGAATCCGTATTGCTCGCCACGATCGCGATGCTGCTCGCGCTGGCGGTGGTGGAGATCGTGCTGCCCTGGTTCGGCAGCTTCCTCGATGCCGATCTGAAGCTGCGCTATTTCGGCCATGACGGGCTGATCCTGCCGATGATCGGCCTGGTGCTGCTCGTCGGCGCGGCCGGCGGCCTCTATCCGGCCTTCTATCTGTCGCGCTTCCAGCCCGCGCGCGTGCTCAAAGCGAACAAGTCCGCGGCGGATGCCGAGGGTTCGGGGCGGCTGCGCAGCGCGCTGGTGGTGATCCAGTTCGCGGTGTCGATCGGCCTGATCATCTGCACCGCGGTGGTCTATGGGCAGAATGTCTATGCCCGTTCCCTTGATCCCGGATACAAGCGCGCCGGACTGATCCAGATGGAGGGCATCGGCTCCCGGGCGATCGGGGAGCAGGGGGACGCGCTCACCCGCGCGATCGCGCAGGTGCCCGGCATCGAATCCGCCGGCCGCACCCAGATCGGCGTCGTCACCGGCCAGACCTCCACAACTTCGGTGGTGGTGCCCGGGCGGGACCAGCCGGTCGACATGGGCGTGTACGGTGTCGATGCCGGCTTCTTCCCCACCATGGGCATCCGCCCGGTCGCCGGCCGCCTTTTCGAAGAGAACCGCCCGGCGGACGACATGACGACGCCCCGCCCAGAGGATCCGGCGGCGGAGAAGGCGCTTGTGGCGCGCGGCGGCCATATCGTGATCAACGAAGCCGGCGTGAAGCGCATGGGCTTCAAGAGCGCGCAGGACGCGATCGGCAAGACCATCCGTTACGGGGTGAAGGACGAATATGGGGGGATGATGAACCTCACCATCATCGGCGTGATCGGCGATGTGCGCTTCCGCACCGTGCGCACCGCGGTCGAGCCGACCATGTTCCTGCTCGACAGGCACAGCGTCGGCTGGCTGCTGGCGCGCTTCCACGGCGATCCGCGTCCGGTGCGCGACGGAATCGAGCGGGTGTGGCGTCGCTATGCGCCCGATGTCTCGTTCGACTCGATCCTCGCCGACGAAGTGATCGCCCGCGCCTATCAGCGGCTCGATGCGCGGGCGCAGATGTTCGGGTTGTTCGCCGTTCTCGCGGTGGTGATCGGCTGTCTCGGCCTGTTCGGCCTCGCCGCCTTCACGGCGGAGCGGCGGACCAAGGAGATCGGCATCCGCAAGGTGCTGGGCGCGCGCACGATCGACATCGCGCGGCTGCTCGTCTGGCAGTTCACGCGCCCGGTGGTGATCGCCAACATCATCGCCTGGCCGGTGGCCTGGTGGCTGATGCGCGAATTCCTCAACGGGTATGACGCACGCATTGCGCTCACGCCGGTGCCGTTCATCGGTGCGAGCCTGCTCGCGCTGGCGATCGCGGTGCTCACCATCGGCGCCCATGCCTTCCGCGTGGCGCGCACCAATCCGGTTCATGCCCTGCGCTACGAGTAGGCGCGTCAGTTCAGGGACATGGGGAGCGGGCGAGGGGTGATCCCTCGCCCGCTTTTCGTTGGAATTCCTCCCCGAACCTGTCTTGGCGAAGGGGCAGACAGCAAAGCGGCGGCAGCCCGGCCGCGGATCTCACGCGAAGGCATCGCTCCGCCCCTTGATCCCGGCCCGTGCACATCGCTACCGTCATTTGCCGACGATGCGCTTATCGATGCCGAGGCGCCCGGCACTTCCTTGTCTGGCCGGCAAGGGGTCATGGAATGACGTTTGCTTCTATTTCTATGGTTGTGGCAGATACGCCGGGGCATGAAGCTGGACAGAAGCCGTTTCCATTGGCCATCGTGGAAAGTATTTTCGAGTACTAGTGAAATTAATAATTCTATGTCGATACATGGATTGAGGGCGGCATGAATTTTACGGCTGTAATAGCTTTGGTTGGCCTTATGGAGGTCGAATCTTCTACCAATCCCGAAGATGCGTGGGTCCTTGATGGCACGCGGTTGTGCGCATTCGACGCGAATGTTGGTGGCTCGCCGAATCGGTGTACGCAATACCATCAGGTTATCGCGCGCAAACTCAAGGACGGGAAAGTCTGGAAAGAATATCGATGGATGTGGAAGGATGGCAAGTCCGAAGTGCAATATACGAGTCGGATAGGGTCTTTGGGTGTTAGCCAGTTTACGATCGGCGAAGTAGCATATCGGAATGCGGGAGATTCCAAATTCACAAAGAGTCAGGCTGTATCCTACTCGGCAAGCCGCGAAGAGCTTGTCATCGGGATACCGGGCGATGATTATCGATTCACGATGAAGGGCGCCGTCTGACCCGGTTTCACGCCCGCTAGCGCTAACAGCAGAACCCGCTATCCTCGCCCCGATACCAAAATCGGGAGGGGACATGATTCGTATCGCAAGGATCGCGCTGTTCGCAGCTGCAGTGATGACACCGGTGGCATACGCGGGCGTCGAAGTGATCGGCCATATGAGCCCGGCCGAACCGGTCACCGATACCCGCATCGCCGCGCTTCCCGGGGCCGAGCGCGCTGCCTGGACCGCCTATCTCGCCCGCTCGCATGCGCTGATGGCGGCGGACAAGGCCGCGCTCGCCGCCGAGCGGCAGGGCCTGGCCGAGATTCCGCCGGCGCCGCCCAGCGGCAAGTCCGGCGGCAGCGGCATGCCCGCCGATCGCGCCGCGGCCTTCTATGCCACGCCCGAGGCGCGCCGGGTCGCCGACAATATCGTCAGCTTCCAGACGCCCGCCGGCGGCTGGGGCAAGAATGTCGATCGCGACGGCCCGGTCCGCGTGAAGGGCCAGCATTATGTCCCCATCGAGCATCTGCCCGCCAATGCCCGCACCGGCGACGACGAGGCGTGGAGCTATGTCGGCACGATCGACAACAACGCCACCACTTCGGAATTGCGCTTCCTGGCGCGGGTCCAGGCGATCGCGCCGGGCGCGGCGGGCGAGGGCTATCGCGCGGCTTTCCTCAAGGGCGTGCGCTATCTGCTGGACGCGCAATTCCCCAATGGCGGCTGGCCGCAAATCTATCCGCTCCAGGGCGGTTACCACGATGCGCTGACCTTCAACGACGATGCGCTCTCCTCGGTGGTGACGGTGCTCGCGGACGTCGCGCGCCGCCGGGACGATTACGCCTTTGTGCCCGAAGCGCTGGCGGCGCAGGCGAAGGCGGCCTGCAACCGCGCGATCGCGCTGATCCTGCGGACCCAGGTGATCGTGGACGGCAAGCGGACGATCTGGGGCCAGCAGCACGACGCGCTCACCCTCGCCCCGGCGGGGGCCCGGAACTTCGAACCCGCCGCCCTGTCCTCCGACGAGAGTGCGGACCTGCTCCTCCTCCTGATGCGACAGGCGGATCCTTCGCCGTCGGTCGACGCCGCGGTGCGCGACGGCATCGCCTGGCTCGAGGCGCATGCCGTCCACGGCGTCGCCTTCGAGAAGGGACCGGACGGCCGCAAGCTGGTCGACCGGCCGGGTGCCGGCCCGATCTGGTCGCGCTATTACGACATCCGGACCGGCAAGCCGATCTTCGGCGACCGCGACCGCTCGATCCACACCGACGTCAACGAACTCAGCGTCGAGCGGCGCAACGGCTATAGCTGGTACAATGCCGGCCCCGCCAAGGCGCTGGCGGCATATGCGAAATGGACGGGGCGGAAGTAATCCAATTCCTGCCTCCATCCGTCATCCCGGCGAAAGCCGGAATGGCGGATGGGGGCCGGGGGCGACCATGAGAAGCGGCCGCCCTGCGCATCAATGTTCCGCAAACGCTCCCGAGGCCGGACGTGTCCGGTTCAGCTAGCCGCTTCCAGTGCCTCGCTGGCTTCGAGCCACGCCGCCTCGGCCGCCTCCAGCCGCGCTTCCACCTCGCCGCGCCGCTTCATCAACTCGCCCATCGAAAGGGGCTTGAGCGCCGGCGAGGCGATGCCGGCGAGAGCGCCGTCCACTTCGGCCAGCGCGCGCTGGGCCTTGGCGATCTCGCCCTCGGCGTCCTTCACCGCCTTGCGCAGGCCCGCCGAGGCTTCGCGCGCCTGGGCGGCGGCGCGGCGCTCCTCCTTCTTGTCCACCGGCGCGGCGGCGGGCGCAGGGGCGGGGGCCGGCTCCTTGCCGGAGACGACGAAGGCGGCATATTCCTCGATCGTCCCGTCGAACTCGCGGGCGGTGCCGCCATCGACGAGGAGCAGTCGGTCGGCGACCAGCTCGAGCATGTGCCGGTCGTGGCTGACCAGCACCACCGCGCCCTTGAACTCGGCCAGCGCCTGGACGAGCGCCTCGCGGGTATCGACGTCGAGGTGGTTGGTCGGCTCGTCGAGGATCAGCAGATGCGGCGCATTATGCGTCACCAGCGCCAGCGCCAGCCGCGCCCGCTCGCCGCCCGAAAGCTTGCCCACCTTGGTCAGCGCCTTGTCGCCCGAGAAGCCGAACCGGCCCAGCTGCGAGCGCACCTGCACCGGCGTCGCGTCCTTCATCACTCGGCCCATCGTCTCGACCGGCGTGGCGTCGGGATCGAGCTCCTCGACCTGATACTGGGTGAAATAGCCGACCGTCAGCTTGGTGGCGGTGGTCATCTCGCCTTCCATCACCGGCAGCTCCCCGGCGATCATCCGGGCGAGGGTGGTCTTGCCGTTGCCGTTGCGGCCGAGCAGCGCGATCCGGTCGTCGGGGTCGAGGCGAAGGCCCAGGCGCGAGAGGATCGGCTTGCCGGGCTCATAGCCCACCGCGACATGGTCGAGCGTCAGCAGCGGCGGGCGCAGGCCCACCGGATTGGGGAAGTCGAAGCGCATGCTCGGATCCTCGGCCACCGCGGCGATCGGCTGCATCCGCTCCAGCGCCTTGACCCGGCTCTGCGCCTGCTTGGCCTTGCTCGCCTTGGCCCGCCAGCGATCGACGAACGCCTGGAGCTTCTCGCGCTCGGCAACCTGCTTCTCGCGCGCCGCCGCCTGCTGGGCCAGCCGCTCGGCCCGCTGCCGCTCGAACGCGTCATATCCGCCGGGATAGAGCGTGGTCTGGCCGCGATCGAGGTGGAGGATATGGTCCGCCACATTATTGAGCAGGTCGCGTTCATGGCTGATCAGCAGGATCGTGCCGCGATAGGCGCGCAGGAATCCCTCGAGCCACATCACCGCTTCCAGGTCGAGGTGGTTGCTGGGCTCGTCGAGCAGCAGGATGTCCGGGTTGAGGAAGAGGAGCGAGGCCAGCGCCACGCGCATCCGCCAGCCGCCCGAGAAGCTGTCCATCGGCCGCGCCTGCATCGCCTCGTCGAAGCCCAGGCCCTTCAGGATGCGCCCGGCGCGGGCCGGGGCCTCATAGGCGTCGATCTGGTCGAGCCGCTCATAGATATGGCCGAGCCGGTCGGGATCGGTCTGCGTCTCCGCTTCCAGCAGCAGCGCGGCGCGCTCGACATCGGCTTCCAGCACCGTGTCGAACGCGCTGGTCTGGCCGCCGGGCGCGTCCTGGCGGAGATAGCCGAAGCGGGCGTTGCGCGGGATCTCGACCGAGCCGGTGTCGGTCTCGATCATCCCGGCGATCGCCTTCATCAGCGTCGACTTGCCGGCGCCGTTGCGCCCGATGAAGCCGACTCGGGCACGCGGCGGGATCGCGGCGGAAGCGCCCTCGATGATTGCCCGGCCGCCGAGCCGGATGGTGATGTCGCGGAAGGAAAGCATGGGCGGCGCCTAGCAGCACTCGGCCGCTTGCCCAAGCCATGTCTCAGCGCGTCCTGAACGCCTCGTAGCGCGCCCGGTCATAGGCCATGAACCGTGTCGCGCCATCGGCCTCGCTCCAGCCGGCGGCAAGCGCGACGGCGATCGCGCCGCCCTCCGTGCCGAGCAATGCGGCCTGGATCTTCGCGCAGGGCGTCGCCGGCCCCTCGTGGCACACGACCGGGCCGGGCGGGAGCGGGGCGGAGCGCCAGATCGGGCGCAGGGTGGCGGCCTTTGCCGGATCGCTTGCCTGCAGCTTGCGCCAGGGATCCTCCGTCAGCGCGGCGACATCGGCGCGGCTCTCGATCAGGTCGGCCAGCGCCGCCTCATGCGTGCCCGCCAGCCGGCGCGCGGCGAAGGCCGATGGGGCGCTGCCCGCCGAACGCAGCGCTTCGGCCTGCACGAGCCCGCCCGAGGTCGATCCCGGCAGCACTTCGCTGTAGCGTAGGCCGGAAGCCCGTTTGCCCAGCGCATCGAGCGTGTCGATGCCGGTCTCGCGCCGCACCAGCAATATGCCGCGATAGCGGTCCAGTACCGGCGGCGGCGTGTCGAGCACGGCGACGGCCCGCAGGTTCGGGCAGTCCCGCACCTCGACGAACGCGCCGAGATTGGTCATCGCCACGTCCACCTCGCCCTTGCACAGCGCTTCGGCCAGCGCTGTCGGCGTCGGCAGCAGCACGATTTCCGCCGGCCGCCCGGCGATCCTGCCGACCAGTGCCGCGATCGGCCCCAGCGCGACCCGGCGATCATAGCGCGGATAGCTATAGGTGCCCACGCGCAGCGGGGCCGCCTGCGCGGGCACGGCGAGCGAGAGCAGAAGAGGCAGCAGCATGGGGAAACAACTCCTCGCGCGGTTTGGCCGAACGAGGGGCAGGATAGACGACTCGCCTATTCTGGCAAACCGAGTCAATTACGTAATCCTACGCATGCCGTGGAGAGGCTGGCGCACCCATATCCGTTGCGATCGAGTCAATGACGGAGATCGTTATGCGCAAGAATCTGTTCTGTTCTGCCTTGGCGCTTGCCTGTGCGGGCGCAGGTTTGACGCTCGGCGTGTCGCCGGCGATGGCGCAGGCCCATCATCAGGGAGGCGGGCGGCAAATGTCGGCGCCCGAAATGGAGCGCCCGCCCATGGCCTATCCGCGCTTCGAACGCCCTCAGGGCACGCAGACGCGCCCGAACCAGCTCGATCGGCCTTATTACAACCACAACTTCAATGCCGATCGCACCTATCATATCGGGCCATATCATCCGCCCCGGGGCTTCCAATATCGCCGCTGGGCCTATGGCGATATCCTGCCCGGCATCTTCTGGGCGCAGGACTATTGGCTGACGGACTATTGGCTGTTCGGCCTCGACGTTCCGCCGGTCGGCTATGAATGGGTGCGCTATGGGCCCGATGCGCTTCTGGTCAACATAACGACCGGAGAGGTCATCCAGGTCGTCTACGGGCGCTTCTTCTGAAGGTCGCGATCCCCCGGCGCCAGCGTCGGGGGGCGTCGCGCGTCAAGGCGATCCGCGAGAATATCTCGCTCCCCCGGAAAGGGGTAGGATCGATGATTTGCATGAGGATGAAATGGTCGGGGAAAGAGGATTCGAACCTCCGGCCCCTGCGTCCCGAACACAGTGCTCTACCAGGCTGAGCTATTCCCCGACCGGCGCCTTCGGGGCGAACCCCGACTGCGAGGGGGCGCCTATAACCACGCTGCGGGACACGCGCAAGCCACTGAATCAGCTTTTCCGCGCGCCCAGCATCGCATCGACCGAAACGAACTTCTCGCGCGGGGCGCCGATGCGGGCGGCGGCGATCTCGGCGGCGTCGATCTTCTGCCAGTCGCGGAAGGTGACCAGCTCCACCCCGCGTCCTTCCAGCAGCGCGTCGAGCCCCGGCCGGCCGGCCTTGCCCGAGCCGTCCCCGACATCCTCGGCGATCTTCTCGGCGATGGCGAAGCCGTCGGGCCGGTTGGTGCCGATCGTCCCCGTCGGCCCGCGCCGTGCCCAGCCCACCGCGTAGAGGCCGGGAAGCACCCGCCCATCGAGATTGGCGAATCGCCCCGCCTTGTCGTCATAGGGCACGCCGTCGATCGGCGGCGTGCGATAGCCGATGCAGCTCACCACCAGGCCGGCGGGCACGGCATAGGTCTCGCCCGTGCCATGGGCGTTGCCGTCCAGGCCCAGCGCGGTGCGCTCGACGATGACGCGCTCGACCTTGCCGTCGCCTTCGATCGCCACCGGCATGGCGAAGAAGTCGAAGACGATGCGGATCGGCTTGTCGGGCATGCCCTGGGCGAAGCGGCGCAGGTGCCCGACCGACTTGCGCTGGCCGGGATCGAGCACGGTATCGTCCTCCGCCGGCGGCAGGTCCGCGGGGGAGACCACCGGCACGGCGCGCTGCAACTCGCCCAGCTCGCCCAGCTCCTTGGGAGTCATCGCGATCTGGTGGGGGCCGCGGCGGCCGAGGATGGTGATGGTGTCGACATGGCCGCCCCGCAGCGCGCCAAGGGCATGGGTGACGATGTCCGACCCCTCGAACTCGTCCTGCGTCTTGGCCAGCACCCGGGCGACGTCGAGCGCGACGTTGCCGTTGCCGATCACTACCGCCGGCCCGTCCAGCGGCGGATCGAGATCGGCGAAGTCGGGATGGCCGTTGTACCAGCCGACGAACGCCGCCGAGCCGACCACGCCGGGCAGGTCGGCGCCGGGGATGTCCAGCTTGCGGTCGTGCGGCGCGCCGGTGGCGAGCACCACGGCGTCGTAAAGCGTGCGCAGCTCGTCGATCGACACGTCCCGGCCCAGCGTGACGTTGCCGACGAAGCGGACATTGTCGGTCAGCGCCACCGCCTCGTAGCGGCGCGAGACGCCCTTGATCGACTGGTGATCGGGGGCGACGCCGGTGCGGATCAGCCCGAAGGGCACGGGAAGCCGGTCGATGATGTCGACCCGGACCTGATCGCCGAACACCTTCTGGCAGGCTTCGGCCGTATAATAGCCCGCCGGCCCGGAACCGATCACCGCGACGTGACGCATGGGCATTCCTCCCGCGATCTGAGGAGGCCAGCCTAACGACCGGGCGGGGAAGGGCAACCCTCTCGACGGGTGCCCGGGCTTGTTGCTAGGCCGTGTCGATGATCGAAACGACCGCCAGCCTGCTTGGCCTGATCAACGTCTTCCTGGTCGTTCGCCGCAGCATGTGGAACTATCCCTTCGCGCTGGCGATGGTCTCGCTCTACGCCTGGGTCTTCCATCATGAGAAGCTCTACAGCGACGCGCTGCTCCAGCTCTTCTTCTTCGTGGTCAATCTCTACGGCTGGTGGAACTGGGCGCGCTCGCGGGCGGGAAGCGGCGAAGTGGTGGTCGAGACGATGGGCATGCGGGCGCGGCTGGGCTGGGCGCTGGTCTGCGCCGCGGTGATCGGCGCCTGGGGATATGCGATGCACCGGCTCACCGACGCGGCCTATCCCTGGTGGGACGGCGGGATCGCGGTGCTCAGCATCGCCGCGCAGATCCTCCAGTCCCGCCGCAACTGGGAGAGCTGGGTGCTGTGGATCATCGTCGATCTGCTCGCGATCCCTTTGTTCGCCGTAAAGGAATTGTGGCTTACGGCGGGGCTGTACGGGGTGTTCCTGGCGCTTTCGCTATGGGGGCTCGCCGACTGGCTGAAGGCACGGAAATGAAGCTGCGCACCATCTGTCTCCACGGGCCGGAGAGCACCGGCAAGTCCACCCTGGCGCCGCGCATCGCCGCTTATCTCGGCGGCGAGGTGGTGGACGAATATGGCCGCGAATATGCCGAGGCGCGCGGCATCGACTTCACGATGCGCGATCTGCTCGAGATCGCCAAGACGCACGATGCGGGCGCACGCACCATGGTCGCGGCGGGGCTCAGGCCGCTGGTGCTCGACACCGATCCGCTGATGACCGCGGTCTGGGCTGACATGCTGTTCGGCGAGCGCGATCCCTGGTTCGACGAATGGCAGGGCACGGCGGACCTCTATCTGCTGTTCGATATCGACATGCCCTGGCGCGCCGACGGCACGCGCATGTTCGGCACCCGGGAATTGCGGCAGAAATTCTACGACCTCAGCAAGGCCGAGCTCGAGCGGCGCGGGGTGCGCTGGGCGCATGTGTCGGGCCAGGGCGAGGAACGCTATGTCAACGCCATCGCCGCGATCGAGGCGGCCCAGGCGGAGGGCTGAGGCGCGGCTCCCACGATTGCAGGATGCGTATGCTGCACTTGCGAGAAATTGTGGGTGCTTGTCATAGTTCGTACACAATCCGATCCTAACGGCGCCCTGCAGGGGGCGAGAGCCGCTCTTCGATAACAATAATGTCCGGCGTGACGGCGGCGCGATTCTGCGAATGCGGGGTCGTGTTCGTTGCTGCGCGTCGGGCGCACAGCAGGGAAGAACCATATGAAGACCCGCATCACCAGAACTGCCCTTTTCCTGGGCGCGGCGTTCGGCGCGCTCGCGATCGGCGGCACCGCGCAGGCGCAGGACGCTGCCGCCCCGGCCGCCGACGAGCCCACGACCGAGATCGTCGTCACCGCCGAGCGCCGTCCCGAAGCGCTGAAGAACACCCCGGTGTCGGTCGCGGTGATCGGCGGCCAGGATGCCCGCGACTTCACCGCCAGCGGCGACGACACGCTGCTCGCGCTGTCGGGCAAGGTCCCCAGCTTCTATGCCGAGACGACCACCGGCCGCATCTTTCCGCGCTTCTACATCCGCGGCCTGGGCAATATCGACTTCTACCTGGGTGCCTCGCAGCCCGTGTCGATCATCCAGGACGACGTGGTGCTCGAGCATGTCGTGCTCAAGTCGAACCCGGTCTATGACCTCGATCACGTCGAAGTGCTGCGCGGCCCGCAGGGCTCGCTGTTCGGCCGCAACACCACGGCCGGCATCGTCAAGTTCGACACCGTCCGCCCGACGCTCGACGGCCTCGATGCGCGCGGCACGCTGAGCTATGGCAGCTACAACAGCATCAGCCTGGATGCCGGCATCGGCGGCCCGCTGGCCGACAATGTCGCGATCCGCGTCTCGGGGCTGTTCCAGCACCGCGACGATTATGTCGACAACACCTATTCCGGCCCGAATTCGGACGGCACCCAGCGCCCGAAGAAGAACGCCATGGGCGGCTTCGACGAGCGCGACGCCCGCATCCAGCTGCTGGTGAAGCCGACCGAGGACTGGACCTCACTCTTCTCGGCGCACATGCGCAACTATAACGGCACGTCGACGCTGTTCCTGCGCAACGCGCTCAAAAAGGGTTCGAACGACGTCAGCAACGTCTCGCGCACCACGGTCCAGTATGACGAGGCGGCGAACAATCCGCAGGACTATGACACCTACGGCCTGTCGTGGAACAACAGCTTCGATTTCGGCCCGGTCACGCTGACTTCGATCACGGCGTTCGAGACCAGCTCGGGCTATAGCCGCGGCGACACCGATGGCGGCTTCAGCCAGCTCGGCTACAATCCGGCGACGGGCACGTGCCGCGATTGCGGCCAGTCGATGGGCCGCCTGCGCGGCCTCGACCAGTGGTCGCAGGAAGTCCGCCTCGCCAGCAACGGCACCGGTGCCTTCAAGTGGCAGATCGGCGGCATGTATTTCGACAGCCGCGACATCACCGAATTCTACCAGCGCGCCTGGTTCCTGAGCCCGAACGTGGTCGGCCGCAACCCGAACAACTGGGTGCGCCTGCACGACGTGAACACCAGCTGGGCGCTGTTCGGCCAGGCGAGCTACCAGGTGACGCCGCGCTTCCGCCTGACCGGCGGCGTGCGCGTGACTCAGGACACCAAGACCACCGATCTGCTGAAGACCGCCGATACCGCGACGGGCGCCGTGACCTATACCGGCCGTCGCCACGTCCGCCTGTCGGACCGGCAGCCGAGCTGGGACGTGAGCGCGCTCTATGAGGCGAGCGACGATCTGAGCCTCTATGCCCGTGTCGCGCGCGGCTTCCGCGGCCCGACCATCCAGGGCCGCTCGGCGGTGTTCAACTCGGACTTCACCACCGCCAATTCGGAGACGATCCTGTCGTGGGAGGCCGGCATCAAGTCGAGCCTGTTCGACAACAAGGTCCGCTTCAACCTGACCGGCTTCTACTACACGGTCGACGACATCCAGCTGAACGGCAACGACTCGAACGGCAACGGCGTGCTGTTCAACGCCGACAAGGCCGAGGCTTACGGCGTCGAGGCCGAGCTGAACGTGCGTCCGGTGCGCAATCTCGCGCTCTCCTTCGGCGCCAGCTGGCTCCACTCGGAGATCAAGGACAAGCGCGTCTACGCCCAGGTCTGCGCGCTGGCCGGCACCGTCGTCTGCACGGTCAACGATCCCACCATCACCCGCACGGTCTTCGGTGCGCCGACGGTGTTCGCGCAGATCGACGGCAACCCGCTGCCGAACGCGCCGGAGTACAACCTCAGCGCCACCGCCCGTTACGACATCCCCGTCAGCGACAGCGGCAAGGTCTTCATCTCGACCGACTGGAACGTGCAGGGCTACACCAACTATGTGCTCTACAAGACCAACGAGTTCTACTCGAAGGGCAATTTCGAAGGCGGCCTGAAGATCGGCTACCAGGGCGGCAACGGCGCCTGGGAAGTCGCCGCCTTTGCCCGCAACATCACGAACGAGAAGAACCTCAAGGGCGTGATCGAAAACTATATGGCCGCGGTGCTCAACGAGCCGCGCGTCATCGGCGTGTCGCTGACCGGGCGGATCCATTAATCCCTTTTCCGGCGGTCAGTCGGGCCCGGCGGATTGCAACTCCGCTGGGCCCGTCCCCCTTCAGGGCAGAACGCTTCAGGGCAAAAAAAGGGCGGGTGCCGATGGCGCCCGCCCTTTTCTCTACCGTTCGGGGCTTTGCCCTGGCGTTCGGGGAATGTCAGTTCGACGGCGCCAGCTTGGTGTTCAGCACCCAGCCGACATTGTCGTTCTCGTCGGCGACTTCCCACCACAGGCCGTTCTTGTTGCCCGTCGGATAGACGATCGCGCCCACGGGGAGCGTGCGGATCACCTTGCCCGTCGCGGCCGGGGTGGTGCGCATCGCGACCGGCGCCTGGGCAGTGAAGGTCTTGGCGGGCGCCGCCTGGGCGGTGCCGGCATCGCCCGGCCGGACCAGGCCGAGATCGGTGACCATCTTGGCATAGGCCTGGATGAAGGACAGCGTCACGATCCGGCCGATATCGGTATTCTCATAGCCGCCGCCGACCGCGCCCGCCGCGCCGCCGAGGAAGCCGACGCCGCCGCCGGCGCCGAACCCGATATCGTTCTTGGCGGCATAGCCTTCCTGCACCGCGATCGTCTCGGTCGTGCGGACATTGGTGAGCGAGAGCACGGTGTTCGCCTCGAGCTTGCGCGACTTGATGCCGCCGAGCAGCCCGCCGACCCGGCCGCCGACCAGCCCGCCCACGATGCCGCCCACGGCGCTGCCGCTGGCGTTGCTGTTGGCGCCCTGCACCTCGGCGACGAGCACATAATCGGCCGCCTTGATCTGCCCCTGGCCGACATTCGCGCCGCGCTGGAGGCCCAGGCCGCCGCCGATGTCACGCTCGCGAGCCGCTGCCTGCAGGCCGGAACCGCGATCGACCAGGTTGAAGCAGCCCGAGCGCTGCACCAGCACCTTGAGCAGCTTGGCGGGTGGGGCCAGCTGATACTGGGTCCAGCCGCTGGGATCGTCGCCGTCGACGATCGAGAGCGTGCCGAGCTTGCGCGTGCAATGCGGCACGTCGTTGACGGCGGCCTGCTGCAGCTTCTCCCCCTTGGTCGGCTTGGCCTGCTTCTGCGCATAGGCGCCGCTCGCGCCGAGCAGGGCAGCCGAAGCCATCATCGTCTTCACAATGAACGCGGTCTTCGAGGTCATGGTTCTCTCCCTCTGTTTGAAACCATCGCCCGGATAGCGGCAAACGCGTCGCGGTGAAATCACAGAAGGAACGCGTCGTGTATTTCGGGCCCTTTGGCTTTCGCGTGCAAGCTGCTAACGCGCCCCGATCATGGCAACCGACCTTTCCAAGATCCGCAATTTCTCGATCATCGCGCATATCGACCATGGCAAGTCGACTCTGGCCGACCGGCTGATCCAGCGCACCGGCGGGCTCTCCGAGCGGGAGATGTCCGCCCAGGTGCTCGACAACATGGACATCGAGAAGGAGCGGGGCATCACCATCAAGGCGCAGACCGTGCGCCTGGAATGGAAGGGGCATGTCCTCAACCTGATGGACACGCCCGGGCATGTCGACTTCGCCTATGAGGTGAGCCGCAGCCTCGCCGCCTGCGAGGGCGCGCTGCTGGTGGTGGACGCGGCCCAGGGCGTCGAGGCGCAGACGCTCGCCAATGTCTATCAGTCGATCGAGCACGACCACGAGATCATCCCGGTCATCAACAAGATCGACCTGCCCTCGGCCGAGCCGGAGAAGGTGAAGAACGAGATCGAGGAGATCATCGGCCTCGACGCCTCGAACGCGGTGCTCGCCAGCGCCAAGGCCGGCATCGGCATCGACGAGATCCTCGACGCGGTGGTTGAGCGCATTCCGGCGCCCAAGGGCGATCCGGACGCGCCGCTGAAGGCGATGCTCGTCGACAGCTGGTACGATCCCTATCTGGGCGTCGTCATCCTGGTCCGCGTGATCGACGGCACGATCCGCAAGGGGCAGCAGGTCAAGTTCATGCAGACCGGCACCACCCATCTGATCGACCGGGTGGGCTGCTTCCGTCCCAAGCTCGAGAACCTGCCCGATCTGGGGCCGGGCGAGATCGGCTTCATCACCGCGCAGATCAAGGAAGTGGCCCAGGCGCGCGTCGGCGACACGCTGACCGACGCCAAGAAGCCCGCTGCCGAAGCGCTGCCGGGCTTCAAGGAAGTCCAGCCGGTGGTGTTCTGCGGCCTGTTCCCGGTCGATGCCAACGACTTCGAGAAGCTGCGCGAATCGATCTCGAAGCTGCGCCTCAACGACGCTTCGTTCAGCTTCGAGATGGAGACCAGCGCGGCGCTCGGCTTCGGCTTCCGCTGCGGCTTCCTCGGCCTGCTCCACCTGGAGATCATCCAGGAGCGCCTCAGCCGCGAATATGATCTCGACCTGATCACCACCGCGCCGTCGGTGGTCTACAAGCTCAAGCTCACCAAGGCGGCGGGCGAGGCGGAAGCCCGCGAGATCGAGCTGCACAATCCGGCCGACATGCCCGATCCCAACCGGATCGCGGAGATCGAGGAGCCGTGGATCAACGCGGTGATCTATGTGCCCGACGAATATCTCGGTCCGATCCTCAAGCTCTGCCAGGACCGGCGCGGCATCCAGAAGAACCTCACCTATGTCGGCGGCCGCGCCCAGGTGACCTATGAGCTGCCGCTCAACGAAGTGGTGTTCGACTTCTACGATCGCCTGAAGAGCATCAGCCGCGGCTATGCGAGCTTCGACTATGAGCAGATCGGCCACCGCGCCGGCGATCTCGTCAAGATGAGCATCCTCGTCAACAACGAGCCGGTCGACGCGCTGAGCATGATTGTCCATCGCTCGACCGCCGAGAGCCGGGGCCGCGGCATGTGCGAGCGGCTCAAGGACCTGATCCCTCGCCATTTGTTCAAGATCCCGATCCAGGCGGCGATCGGCGGCAAGGTCGTCGCCCGCGAGACGATCGCGGCGCTGCGCAAGGACGTGACCGCGAAATGCTATGGCGGCGATATCACGCGCAAACGCAAGCTCCTGGAGAAGCAGAAGGAAGGCAAGAAGCGGATGCGCGAGTACGGCTCGGTGCAGATCCCGCAGGAAGCCTTCATCGCGGCGCTGCGGATGGGCGAGGAATAGGGCAGCTACGGCCGCCTACATCGACCGCAGCAGCTTCGTCCGTTCCGCGCCCGCCGGCATCGCGATCGCCGCCTCGCCCAGTGCGATGCGCGCATTGCAGATGTCTGCGGGCGATCCGCGGTACATCGCCGCATCCTCCATCCGCTTCTCGCTGATCCCGGCGCGCTTCGTGGCATCGCGGAACACGCTGTTGGGGATCATGAAGGTCGTCCGCCCGGAACTCGGCCTGGGTTCCGCCGCGGGCTCGAGCAGCAGGCGCGAGATCATGGTCCGGTGGCGCTTGTCCAGGCTGTCGGGCAGGTCACCGGCATTGAGCGGCTTGCCCTGGAAGAAGCCGGCGCATTTCGCGGGAGCGATGCTGCGCAGTATCTTGGCCTTGTCGATCACCAGCGTGCGATAGGCGATCAGCGTGTCGGGCGAAGCGGTGGCGATCCGGTCGAACGCTCGCTCGTTCAGCACTTCGGACACGTTCTTGAGGAAGCTGAACAGCGTCTGCCCCTGCTCCTTGCCGATCTGCCAGTTGGAGCGGATCAGCTGGGCGAGCTTCGGGTCCTTCTCGTCGATCTGCTCGAGCGTCAGGCTGCCATCGCCGACCTGCGTGAGCAGCGTGGCGATGTCGTGCGCTTCGTCGCCGAGCTTCGCGGGAGGTGAAGGCAGGGGCAGGGCCGGTTCCGCGATCGACCAGTTGGAGAGCACATGGTCGCCCTGCTTGGTCAGGGTCCCGATCACCGGGAACACGAACAGCACGAGCAGCAGGAACCAGAGCAGATAGCCGGGCAGGCGCTTGGGCGGGGTTTCGTCGACGACCAGCGGCTCGATGCTCTCGCTCGCCGCGCCGCGCCGGTCCCACAGGGCAACGCGCTCGGGCTCGAAATTGCCCTCGAGCCCGGGATAGGCGACGCGCACTTCGTGGAGCAGCTTGTGAATCTTCCGCAGCGACACGCGCCCACGCACCGCATCCTCGCCCGCCGGCGTGCTGAGCTCGCACCAGGCCTCGAAATGCCGGTTTCCCGGCGTGCGGATCTGATCCAGGAAGCTGAGCATCCGGTAGCGGTAGACGACTTCGGCCAGGCCATCGCTCTGGCTGATCATCCCCTCGTCCCGGACCCAGCCGAAATATTCGGTCGCCGGCAGGATGAGCGTGTCCGAAAAGGGAATGGTGTAGCCGAGCAGCCCGGCGATCCAGCGCTCCAGATCCGCGTAGAAGTCGAGCTGGTGCAGGCGCGGATCGGCGATCAGCACGCGCCAATGGGCGAGCATCTCCTCCCGTTCTACATCGGTGGGCCAGGGGCGGGGCTCGAGGTTGTTGCGCTGGAGCAGCTGGGCAAGCGCGGCGGCATGTGCATCGAATTGCTCGGGCGTGGGCGGGGACCAGGGGCCCTCGCGGGCGGCCGGCGCGGGCTCCGCGGCGGGCGGGGGCGCCGGCGCGGCGGCGAGATCGACCTGGAGCGAACCGGGGCCTTCCGCCATTTCCAGCGCTTCGGCTTCGAGATTCTCCTCCTCGCGCTGGTGCGCCATCCACCGCGCGAGGTGCTGAGCGTGCTCGAACGCCTCGCGCAGCGCGATGAACGCCTGGGGATCGCGGTCGACGTCGATCGCCTTGAGCTTGGCGGCATAGGCGCGGCGAACTTCGCGGATATCCTCCGTCGGGGCGAGCCCGAGCAGCCGCCAGGGGCCGTGCATTCTCAAGTGCCCATCGCGCGGACTGCCATCGCGAGCGCGCTCAAAGCGAAGAAGAGGATTGTAAACCAACGGAAGCCACCCAAGGGCTGGCCCGGTTGGCTATAGTCGCCGGTTGTTGCGCGCAATTCCCAGATTTCAAGCCGGATAGGATCGAAATCCCTGCCGAGTTGCGGCAAGGCGTAGCGCATTGCTGCGATCACTTCGAAAACATGGCGAGGATTGAGCCTGCGTGTTGTGGAGAAGTCTTGAGACGGCTTGTGCAGTTCCACCCAGGCCTGATGGTGCCGCGATCCGGGCCGCGACGCAGCATGGAGCAGCTGGAGCAGGCGATAGCGGCGGGCGAGCTCCGCGACATGGGAGCTGCTATGGATATTCTGGTCGGCATCGACCCAGCCGAAATGTTCGGCCGCGAGCATCAGGATCGGGGCCGATAGCGGCGAGGTCTCGGCGATGAGTACGCTCGCCCACCGCTCGACCCGATCGGCATGGCCCAGCGCTTCCATGCGGGGATCGGCGATCAGCGCCCGCCAGTGCTCGATCAGCCGTTCCTGTTCGTCCGGCAAGAGCCAAGGGCAATCATTGTCCTGCCCCAAAAGCAACTTGGCGATCGCATGGGCATGGCCCTCTGCCGCGTCGTTTTCGGGTGTCTCCGCTGTGTCTTGGGCATCTTCGAGCGGCAGGACTGCGCCTGGGGACGTTGCATGACAAGTTACTGCCGCCGCGGCGAGCGCGCGCTCATAGGCGTTGCGCAGCCTGATAAAGGCCTGCGGATCGCTTTCCGGATCGATTGCCTTCAGCCGCGCGGCATAGGCGGCGCGGATCGCACGGTTCTCCTCCGTCGGCGCGATGCCGAGCAACTGCCAGTCAGCCGTTCCGGCGCTCACAGGAAGCGTTCGCCTTCGATCTCGTCCAGCGCCTCGATCAGCCGCGCCCGCGCTTCCTTGATCGTGCGCGGATCCTGGGTGCCGAGCGCGCCTTCGAACGCCCCGATCCATTGGCCGACCAGATCGCGGCGCTCGGCGACGAAGCCTTCGTAGCAGCGCGCCGCGCGCGCGAGCACCGCGGCATTCTCGCTCTCCTCGCGCGGATGGACCTTCAGCGCGGCGAGCTCGGCGCGGCGGGCGGCGATCTGCTTCTCGTTCATCGCATCGGCCTCGTCGATGATGACGAGGTTGCGGGTGGTCCCCGTCGCCGGGATCGAGACATCGACTTCCAGGATCCCGCTGCTGTCATAGGTGAAGCGGCACTCGACCATCACTTCGCCCGCCGGCTTGGGCGGGATCGGGAGCGTGACTTCGCCGAGCTTGACGTTGCCGGTCACTTCCCGCGCTTCCCCCTGATAGATGCCGAAGCGGAGCGCGCGCTGATTGTCGGCGACCGTGCCATAATATTTGACGCGGCTGGCGGGGATCGTGGTGTTGCGGTCGATGATCGGCGAGAAGAGGCCGGTGCGCCAGCCGCCCCCGCCATCGGGCTCGGCATTGTCCACGCCCAGGGTGAAGGGGCATACATCGGTAAGCCGCACTTCCTCGAGCGCTTCGGCGCGCGCGAGCAGGCCGGCCTGGACCGCGGCCCCGAGCGCGACGGCATGGTCGGGATGGACGGTCGCGTTGGGAAAGCGGCCGAACATGCGCGTGATCGCGCGGCGCACCGCCGGCATGCGCGTGGCACCGCCGACCAGCACGATCTCGCTCAGCGATTCCACCCGGATGTTCGAATCGCGCAGCGAGCGCAGCACCGGATCGCGCAAGCGCTGGAGCAGCGGCGCGGCGGCTTCCTCGAACGCGGCGGAGGTCACGTCCGCGGTGAAGCTCTCGCCCTGCCACACGATCGAGAATTCGGTTTCGTCCGCCTCGCTGAGCTTGCGGCGCGCGCGTTCGGCGGCGGCGCGGAGCAGCTCATGGAGGATCACCGGGTCCGCGCCCTCGAGCTTGCGCTCGGGATCGAGCGCGCGGCGGGCGATCTCGATCACCTTGTCGTTGAAGTCCTCGCCGCCCAGCCGGTTGTCGCCAGAGGATGCGCGGACCTCGACCACGCCTTCGAACACTTCGACGATCGACACGTCGAAGGTGCCGCCGCCCAGATCGAATACCAGGAAGGGCTCCTGCTCGTGGGTCTGGATGCCGAAGGCGAGCGCGGCGGCGGTGGGCTCGTTGACCAGCCGCTCGACCTTCAGCCCGGCCAGTTCGCCGGCACGCCGGGTCGCCTTGCGCTGGCGATCGTTGAAATAGGCCGGGACCGTGATCACGGCGCCGGTGACGCTCTCGCCGGCAAAGGCTTCGGCATCGGCCTTGAGCTGGCGCAGCACCAGCGCCGACAGTTCCTCGGCGTCATAGGTGCGCTTGCCGAGCGTCACTGTCTGCTGCGTGCCGATATAGCGCTTGAACGCGCTGACCGTGTCGCGCGGGTGCGTGGACTGGCGCTCGCGCGCGGCCATGCCGATGAGCATCCTGCCCTTGTCGTCGATCGAGACCGCAGAAGGGGTGAGCAAGTCGCCGATCGCATTGGGGACGAGCACTGCTTGCCCGTCGCGCCAGATCGCGGCGGCACTATTGGTAGTGCCGAGATCGATACCGATGATCACGTGATTCCCCCTTGTTCGCTTCAGGCTAATCAGCCTTTCGACGAAGCGCTAGGGGGATGGAGCGCCTGCCGTCCGGGATGGTGGATGGCGTGACGCCTGGTGAACGATTGTCGCCGGATTGTCATCGTTCCGTCGCGCGGCGTTTATAGAGGCGAGCCTTCGTAACGAAGGGGGACCCATGCTGCTCGCCACATTGATGCTGCTCCAGACCGTGCCGGCCGCCGCCCAGGATATGCGGGCGGTGCCGACCGCCGAGGTGCGGGCGATCGGGGAGACGCAGGCGGTGGCGAGCCTGGAGGATGCGGCGGACGATCCCGCGATCTGGCGCAACCCGCGCGATCCCGCGCGCAGCCTGATCGTCGCGACCGACAAGAAGGCGGGGCTCAACGTCTATGACCTGTCGGGCAAGCTGCGCTCGACGCTGCCGGCGGGGCGGGTGAACAATGTCGACCTGCGGGTCTGGGGCGGCCAGGTGATCGTGGCGGCGAGCGACCGCAACGACAAGGCGGCGGCGAAGCTGGCGCTCTATACGCTGGACACACGGACGGCCGCGCTCGCCGAGATCGGGCGGTTCGATGCCGGGGCGGGCGAGGCATATGGCCTCTGCATGTATGCGCCGCGCGGCGGGCGGCTGCATGCCTTTGTCGTGCACAAGGGCGGCACCATCGTGCAGATGGAGATTCTGCGCGAAGGCGGAGCGATCAAGGCGGACCGGGTGCGCACGATGCGGCTCGCCACCCAGTCCGAGGGGTGCGTGGCGGACGACCGGACCGGCACGCTGTTCGTGGGCGAGGAGGATGTCGGCGTATGGCGGTTCGGCGCGAATCCGCGCGATCCGATCGCCGGGGAGAAGGTGATCGCGGTGGACGGCAAGCGCTTGGTCGCCGATGTGGAAGGCGTGGCGATCGCGGCCGAGGGCGCGCGGGGCGGCTGGCTGATCGTGTCGAGCCAGGGCGACAATGCCTATGGCGTGTGGCGCCTGCGGGACATGGCCTATGCGGGACGGTTCCGGATCGCGGCGGGGAAGTTCGGCGCGACCAGCGAGACCGACGGGATCGAAGTCTCCACTGCGAGCTTCGGCCCCGGGCTGGGGGGCGGGCTGATGCTGGCGCAGGACGGCGACAACGCGCCCGCCGCGCAGAATTTCAAGCTGGTCCGCTGGACGGATGTGCGCAAGGCGCTGGCGTTGAAGTGAAGGCCTTGCCTCGTTGCGTGGCGGGTGTCAGGCAGGGGGCATGACGATCGAAGGAGGGATCGACCGGCGGACGCTGCTCGCCGGGATGGGCGTGGCGGCGATGGCGCCGGGCGCGGCGGCCTCCGCCGGCGTGCGGGCGCCGCTGGTGCTGGCGGCAGCCAGTCTGCAGGAATCGATGACGGCGGCGGCGGATGCCTGGGCGCGCAAGGGGAGGCCCCGGCCGGTCTGTTCCTTTGCCGCTTCTTCGGCACTGGCGCGGCAGATCGCGGCGGGAGCCGCGGCGGACCTGTTCGTCTCGGCCGACGAGCCGTGGATGGACGATGTCGAGAAGCGCGGGCTGATCGTGCCGGGCACGCGCGCAGCGTTCCTGGGGAACCGGCTGGTGGTCGTGCGGCCCAGGGGCGCGCGAGGCGATGCCGGGCCGCGGGTGCCGCTGGCGCGGCTGCTGGGCGGCGCGCCGCTGGCGCTCGCCGATCCGGACGCGGTGCCGGCCGGGCGCTATGCCAGGGCGTCGCTCGAGGCGCTGGGCGCCTGGGATGCGGTGAAGGCCCGGGTGGTACGGGGCGAGAGCGTGCGCGCGGCGCTGGCGTTCGTCGAGCGCGGGGCGGCGCCGTTCGGGATCGTCTATGCGACCGACGCGCGGGCTTCGGCGCGCGTCGAGGTGGTGCGCGTGCTGCCCGATGGCAGCCATCCGCCGATCCGCTATCCATTGGCCCGGCTGAAGGCATCGGCCAGCCCCGATGCGGAGCCGTTCCGCCGCTTCCTGCTGGGCGGCGAGGGGCGGGCGATCTTCCGGCGTTTCGGCTTCCTGCCGCTGTGATGCTTACGCCCGCGGAATGGAGCATCGTGCTGCTGTCGCTACGCGTTGGCGGGGTGGCGGTGCTGATGTCCCTGCCGATGGCGTTCGCGCTGGCCTGGCTGCTCGCGCGCGGGCGTTTTCCGGGGAAGCTGCTGCTCGACGGGCTGGTGCACCTGCCGCTGGTGGTGCCGCCGGTGGTGACCGGCTGGCTGTTGCTGCTCGCCTTCGCGCCGGCAGGGCCGATCGGTGTCTGGCTGGAGAGCTGGTTCGGCGTCTCGGTGCTGTTTCGCTGGACCGGGGCGGCGATCGCCTCGGCGGTGATGGCATTGCCGCTGATGGTGCGCGCGATGCGGCTGTCGATCGAAGCGGTCGACCGGCGGCTCGAGCAGGCGGCGGCGACGCTCGGCGCCGGGCGCTGGCGGGTGTTCACGAGCGTGACGCTGCCGCTCAGCCTGCCCGGCGTGCTCGCCGGCGCGGTGCTCGGCTTCGCGCGGGCGCTGGGCGAGTTCGGCGCGACGATCACCTTCGTCTCCAGCGTGCCGGGCGAGACGCAGACCCTGCCGCTCGCCATCTATGCCGCGCTCCAGTTGCCGGGCGGCGAGGGCCAGGTGCTGCGCCTTGCCGGTATCTCGGTGCTGCTCTCGCTGGGAGCGCTGCTCGCCTCCGAGATCATCGCCCGGCGCGCGGGCAGGGGGCTGCATGTCCTTTGACCTCGACCTGACCAGACGCCTGGGCGACGCCGTGATCGCCTGCCGGATCGTGGCGGACACAGGGCTCACCGTGCTGTTCGGCGCCTCGGGCGCGGGCAAGACGAGCGTGCTGAACATGGTCGCCGGGCTGATCGCGCCCGATGCCGGCCATGTGCGCGTGGGCGGTGAGACGCTGTTCGATGCCGTAGCCGGGATCGACGTGCCGGTGGCCGAGCGCCGCGCGGGCTATGTGTTCCAGGAACCACGGCTGTTCCCGCATCTGCGCGTGCGCGCCAACCTGCTCTATGGGCGCCGCGGCGATGATGGCGGGCTGGACGTGGACGAGACGATCGCGCTGCTCGGCATCGCGCACCTGCTCGATCGCTGGCCGCGCACGCTTTCGGGGGGCGAGGCGCGGCGGGTGGCGATCGGGCGGGCGCTGCTGTCCGATCCGCGCTTCCTGCTGCTCGACGAACCGCTGTCCTCGCTCGACCGGGCGCGGCGCGAGGAGATCATGGTCCTGATCGAGCGGCTGCGCGACGCGGTGCGAATGCCGATCCTGATGGTGACTCATGACCGCGACGAAGCGGCGCGGCTGGGAACGCGCGTGGTCGAGATCTAGGCTTCCAGCTCGGGCGCGTAGAGGCGCCACGGGTCGCCATTGCCGCGCTTCGCCGCATAGAGTGCGATATCGGCGCGGCGAACCAGTTCGGCGGAATGGAGCTCGCCGTTGCGGACCAGGGCGATGCCGATGCCAGTGCCCACCTGGTGCGTGCGCCCGTCGAGCACGATCGGGCGCGTGATGCTGGCAGCGATCCGGCCGGCGATCGAGAGGGCCACTTCCGCGCTGACGACCGCGGGCGCGATCACCGCGAATTCGTCCCCGCCCAGCCGCGCCGCGCAATCGCCATCGCGCACGGCATCGGCGATGCGGCCCGCCGCCGCGCGCAGGATCGCGTCGCCGGCGGCATGGCCGTGCGTGTCGTTGATTGCCTTGAAGCCGTTGAGGTCGAGCATGAACACCGCGGTGAGCCGCTCCGGCGCCGCCCCGTCGACCAGCCGCGCCAGCGCTTCGTCAAAGGCGCGGCGATTGGGCATGCCGGTGAGCGCGTCGTGATAGCCGAGGTCGCGCACGCTGTGCTCGGCCTGGATGCGCCGCACGCGCTCGCGCTCGCGCGCGCGGTGCTGGTTCAGCCCGAAGCCGAAGAGCAGGAGGATCAGGGCCGAGGTGAAGAGCAGGAACTCGTCCACTTCGATCCGGAACTTGCGATCCGCGACATTGGCGCCTTCGTCGCGAAAGATGTCGAACGCGAATATGCCGTAGAGCCCGGCCATGGCCAGGAGAATGACGAACCAGGTGCCGCGACTGAGCAGCAACGCACGAATACCAGCTTCCATGGCCGGGATTCCTGCACCGTAACGGTTAATTCCGAGTGGATGCCGCCATTAGGAGAGATGCGAGCGCAAGGTTCATCGGCGCATCGATGCCGTGCCGCGCGCCCTGGCGGACGATCACCATGTTGCGCGCATCGACTTCGGTCTGGCGGCCCGCCTCGAAATCGGCCTGGAGCGAGTTGACCGATTGCGGATGCGCGAGCGTCGTCCATCTGACGACCTGGTCGGCGAGCTTGTCGGGCAGGTCGGCGCCCTCTGCCCGACCCACCGCGATGCATTCGCGCACGAGGACGCGCATCACTTCCGCGACGCCCTGATCGTTTGCCACCTCGGCGGCGCGGTGGGTGAGCGCGCTGACGATCCCCGAGCAGTTGATCGCGAGCTTGCGCCAGGCCGCCGTGACGAAATCGGGCGTGGTCCGCGCGTCGATCGGCGTGTCGGCGAACAGTGCGACCAGGGCCTCGCCGGCCTCGCCCTCGGGCACGTGGATCGTGCCATTGCGGCGCTGGACGATGCGGCCGGGGGCGTGCCGCTCGGCCGGCAGGTCGATGATCACCGGCACGGTGCGCTGGGCCGGCACCTGGGGAAAGCGATCGCGCTGCTCGACGCCGTTCTGGATCACCGCGAGCCGGGTGGCCGGGCCCATCAGGCCGGGCAACCACGCCGCCGCCGCGGCGCAGTCATAGGTCTTGGTGGTGCAGAGTATCCAGTCCACCGCATCCGCGCCGGCCGGATCGGTGAGGATGCGCGGCGCGGCGCGGATCGGGCCCTCGGGCGTCTCGACCTCGAGATCGGCGAGCGGGGAACGCGCGCAGATCGTGACGTCGTGATTCTGGGCCAGCCAGGCGGCCAGGGTACCGCCGATGGCACCCGCGCCGATCACCGCGATGCGGACCATCAGATGCCGCCCAGATAATCCATCTTGCCCATCGGCGCGCCCTTGTGGCGCAGGATCGCGTAGGCGGTGGTCATGTGGAAATAGAAATTGGGAAGCACGAAGCCGGTCACATAGGGCAGCCCCTTGAAGTGGAAGCTGCGGCTGGGCGTCTTCACTTCGACATCGGCGTCCTCGCGCCCGTCGATCGCGTCGCGCGGGATGGCCTTGAGGAACGCCACGGTGGCGGCGATGCGCGCCTGAAGCTCGTCGAAGCTCGTCTCGGTATCGGGCATTGCCGGTGCATCGATCCCGCCGATCCGGGCCATGGCGAGCTTGGCCGAATCGCTGACACGCTGGATCTGCGCAGTGAGCGGCGCCATGTCCTCGGCCAGCCGCGCGGCGAGCAATTCCTCGTGCGGGATGCCCTGCTCGTCGGCCCATGCGCGCGCCTTTTCGAGAAAGGCGGCCATTGCCTTGAAGCCGCGCAGGAAGACCGGGACGGTCAGGTCGTAGAGTTCGGTTGCCATGGCCGCGCAGATACGCCCCCGCGAAACGCGGCGCAACGGGCGTGGACGGGGGCGAAATGTTTCCGGCGATGCCCGATACTGGGCCGCAGCAAAATGCACGATGGCGGTTCGCGACAAAGATTCTTGCCAAGGCAATGGCTTAGGGTGGTGTCACTGAACTGTCTCCAATAAGAAATGTACCATTCATGATCTGACGCAACCGGGCCCGTGCACATCGAAGGGGGTCCGATTTCATGTTTCGTCAACCGTCTCTCCGCACGCGCCTGCTGTTTGGCGCCGTGCTCTTCGCCGCACCGCTCGCCGCGCATGCCCATGACGTGACCGGCAATGTTTCCGAGGCGAGCGGCACCCGCAACCTGCAGGGCGCGCGCGTCACCATCGTCGAGCTGCGCCGTACCACCGAAGCCGACGCTTCCGGCAGCTTCCGCTTCGGCGACGTGCCGGCCGGCACCTATACGCTGCGCGCCGAATTTGCCGGCGTGCCCGCGAGCGAGGTGAGGATCGTGGTGCCCGAGAGCGGTGTGCTCCGGCAGGACCTGGTGCTCGGCACGGCGGGCAGCCAGATCCTGGTGGTCGGCCAGCGCGCCAACCTGCTCGGTTCGCTCTCGCGCCAGCGCGCTGCCGACGGCGTGGAGAGCGTGCTGACTCGCGACGCGGTCGGCCAGTTCCCCGACCAGAACGTGGCGGAATCGCTCCGCCGCCTGCCCGGCATCAACATCCTGAACGACCAGGGTGAGGGCCGCTTCGTCTCGGTCCGCGGCCTCGATCCGGAGCTCAACGGCACCTCGGTCAACGGCACGCGCCTGCCCGCGCCGGAATCCGATGTCCGCTCGGTCGCGCTCGATGTGATCTCGAGCGACACGATTGAATCGATCGAGGTCAAGAAGTCCCTCACGCCGGACATGGACGCCGATACGATCGGCGCGTCGATCGAGATCAACACGGTGAGCGCCTTCGCCCGCAAGAAGGACCTGCTGACCGCCTCGATCGAGGGCAGCTACAACAATCTGCGCGAGACGGTGACGCCCAAGGCGAGCTTCGATTTCTCGACCCGCATCACCGACAATTTCGGCATCGCCGGCGGCGTCTCCTATTATCAGCGCAAGTTCGCGACCAACAATGAGGAGATGGACGGCTGGGACGAGGATGGCGGCAACGCTTATGCCGACACCGTGGAATATCGCGACTATGACGTGGAGCGTAAGCGCTTCAGCTCGTCGCTGTCGCTCGATTTCAAGCCCAGCGAGACCACCACGCTCTATGCGCGCGGCCTGTATTCGCGCTTCGACGATCAGGAATATCGCCGCCGGCTGACCTTCGAGATGGACGAATCGCCCTCCGGCGGCACCGCCACCGGCGCCACCTTCGATTCCCGGGACGGCGAGATCACGGTCACGCGCGACCTCAAGGATCGCTTCGAGCGCCAGGAGATCAAGTCGGTCACGCTGGGCGGCGAGACCAAGGCCAATGGCTGGCGGCTCAACTATTCGGGCAGCTGGGCCCGGTCGAGCGAGCGCGAGAACGGCTCGATCGATCCGGCTGCGTTCGAGCGCAAGTTCGACGATGGCGACAATTTCGTCGTCGCCTTCGACTATGCCGACCCCATGAAGACCCGCTACAATATCGTGGCGGGCCAGGCGGCGTTCGTCGATCCGACGGGATATGCGTTCGACAAGCTCGAGCGCACGACGCTGAGCGATTCGGTCGATACCGAATGGGCGGCCAAGGCGGACCTCGCCAAGACCTTCGCGACCGGCGCGGGCGAGTTCACGGTGCAGGGCGGCGCCAAGTTCCGCTGGCGCACCAAGCGCTACAACGCGAACATCGACGTTTATGAATATGACGGCCCGGGCGACCTGACCATGCGGGACCTGCTCGGCCCGCAGGACTATGACCTGGCGAACATCGAGCCAGCGCTGTCGAAGACTGCGTTCCGCAACTATTTCGACGCCAATCGCAGCCTGTTCGCGCTGGACGAAGGCGACACCTTCGAAAGCTCGAACGACTCCGACTACAAGGTGAAGGAAGACGTCTCGGCCGGCTATCTGCTCGCCCGCTGGGACAGCGCCAAGGTCCGCGTGATCGGCGGCGTGCGCATGGAGCGCACCCATAACGACATCCATGGCCAGGTGCTGGACCTGGACGCCGCGACGGTGACGCCGATCCGCGTCACCCGCAGCTATACCGACTGGCTGCCCAGCCTGACCACGCGCTTCGAGCCGACCGACGGCCTGGTCCTGCGCGCGGCCGGCTATCGCAGCCTGGTGCGCCCGAAATTCTCGAAGCTGGCCCCGCGCGTGGTGATCGAGGACGATGAGGGCGAGTTCGGCAACCCGAACCTCCAGCCCTACAAGGCGTGGAACTTCGATGCCTCGGCGGAATATTATTTCGGCAAGGGCGGCGGCCTGTCGCTCGGCTATTTCCACAAGGACATCAAGAACTACATCGTCGACCGCGTATATGAGGACTATGCCTATAACGGACGCACCCTCGATCAGGCGCTGGTCCCCTACAACGGGCCGAGCGCGCGCATCAACGGCGTCGAGTTCAGCTACAGCCAGGTCTACAGCTTCCTGCCGGGGGCGCTGAGCGGGCTGCTGACCCAGATCAACTATACCTTCACCGACGCCAAGGGCACGGTGCTCAAGGATGGCGACATCGGCGATCCCCGGGTGATTCCGCTGCCTTCGTCGGCGCGGAACACGTTCAACGTCGTGCTGGGCTATGAGAAGGGGCCGATCTCCTTCCGTGTCGCCGGCACCTATCGCGACAAATATCTCGACGAGCTGGGCGACGATGCGACCGAGGATCGTTATGTCACCGATCACTTCCAGCTCGATATCAGCGCCAAATACTGGATCACCAAGAACATCCAGGTCTTCGGCGACCTGATCAACCTCACCAACGAGCCCTATTACGCCTATCGCAACTTCGCGGGCCGCTCGCGGCTGCTGCAATATGAGGACTATAGCTTCACCGGCAAGTTCGGCGCGAAGATCAGGTTCTGATCGCGGCGGCACGAGGAACGAGGAGGGCCGGCGCGGCATGGACCGCGCCGGCGCTTTCGGCCGGGTTGGGGACTCATATGCCCCACCGTCATCCCCGCGGAGGCGGGGATGACGGAATGAGAATGTTACCTGTATAAACTCAAAGAGTTACATGCGTTCCCACCCTAGTGCAGCGTGGAGCCGTTCACTCCCGGGCGCTGCCCGGCGGGGCGATGGCCTTGCGGCGCGACGATGGTGAAGCTCGCGGCGCTGTCGGCCAGTGTGTCGACTTCCCGGGTGAGGTTGCGCGCGGCAGCGGAAGTCTCCTCGACCATCGCGGCGTTCTGCTGGGTGCCGCGATCCATGTCGCCGACCGCGTCGCTCACCTGGCTGATCGCATGCGACTGGGCGTTGTTGTCCTCCGCCATGGTGCCGATCAGGGCGTGGACCTGGCCGACATCGCCGGAGATGTCGGAAAGGGCGCCGTCGACCTTCTGCACCGCGTCCACCGCGGCGACGATGTCGGCCTGGGTCGCGGTCAGTTGGTCGCGGGCGCGGCCGGCCTCTTCCTCCGCCCGCATCGCCAGGGCCGAGACCAGATCGGCGACCACCGCGAAGCCGCGCCCCGCCTCGCCGGCGCGGCCCGCTTCCACCGCCGCGTTCATCGCGAGCACCCGCGTCTGGAAGGCGATCTTGTCCAGCCCCTCGATCACGCCGTCGATGCCCTTGGCGGACTCCGACACGCGCGTCATCGCCTGCACCGCTTCGTCGGCGATCGCACGGCCGTTGCCGACCACGGCGATGGCGCCATCGGCGCGCGACAGCGTCTCATTGGCCGAGAGCGCGATCGACTTGAGGCGGTGATCGATCGCGTGGATGGCGGCGGAAGTCTCTTCCAGGCTTGCGGCATTGCTCTCGGTACGGCGGGCAAGATCCTCCGAGGCCGAGGCGATCTCGCTCGCGCCGGTGCGGATGTTCTCGGTGCCGGTCACGACATTGCCGATCAGCGCCCGCAGGCCCTGCGCGGCATCGTTGAAGCTGCGCTTGAGCGCGGCGAAGGGCCCGGTGAGTTCGGCCTCGATCTCGACGCTGAGATCGCCACGCGCCAGCGCGTCGAGGCTGGTGCCGACCGTATCGACGATCAGGCGCGTCTGCGCCTCCTTGGCGGCCTCGGCGGCCTTGAGCTTGTCGCGGAAGGCGTCGATCGCCTGGGCCATCCCGCCCAGTTCGTCCTCGCGATCGGCGTGCGGCACGCGGACCGACAGGTCGCCCCCGTCCAGCGCGCGCATCGTGTCGGCAAGATCGAGCAGCGGACGGACGAGCAGGCGGCGCGCGACCTGGGCGAGCAGGAAGGCCGTGCCCATGCCGGCGAGCAGGGTGATGGACAGGATGATCATCGCCACGGTGCCGAGCGTGGCCGAGCTGGCGGCGACCTGGTGCGCATGGCTGTCGATCGCGTCCGAAGCGGCTCCCATCGATTTCTCGAGCGCGCGGAACTGTTCCATGAAGGCCGGCAGTTGCGCGCGCGCGGCGACCGGATCGCTGCCGGCGGACTCGACGATCTTCTGCGCGGCGGCGGCATAGGCGTCCATCGGCGCCTTGAGCTTGCTGGTCGCGGCGACGATGCTCTCGGCACCCGTGAAGGCGGCGTCCTTGTCGATTGCCCGGGACAGGGTGTCGAGATGCTCCTTGAGGTCGCTCAGCGTCTGCTGGCGGGCGGCGTCGCCGCCGCCGAGCAGCGCGCCGAGCACATCCGCGCGCACCGCGTCGTGCATCATGTCGGCTTCCATATGGTTCTGGAGGAGGTTCGCCGCGATCGCCTGTTCGGCGATGGCGGCATTTTCCTTCGCCACGATGAAGAGGCCGGTCCCTCCGGAAAGGGCGGCGATGCCGATCAAAACGGCGGCGGCCTGCGTCGTGGCTTTGTTCAGCGACGTGATCTTCACGAGAAATCTCCCGCGCGGAAGCCTCCGCGGCGTCCGCCTCCGAGCCAATTATAGGGGGAGCGGCCCGCGGCTCGGTGGGAGCCCTCTATTATTGTGTCCGGGGGGTTTCACAACGCGGGGCTGAAACATGGGTAGGACGACGCTTGGCGGGGGCTCGACTGCGCTCGCATTGCTTTTTTCGACATCGGCGCTGGCACAGGAAGCCGGCGATCCTGCCCTGGATATCGGCGCGACCTATCGCGTCGACCTGTCGGGCGTGAGCGCCGATGGCCGCCGGATGCGCAGCTTCGGGCTCGACGACCTGAACATCGAGGCGGATGGAGATCTGGCGCGGCTGGTCGGCTGGAAGAGCGCGCGCTTCCATATCGGCCTGCTCAACAATTTCGGCGGCCGGCCCAACGATGTGGCGGGCACGCTGCAGGGCGTCGACAATATCGAAGTCGCCTCGCCCAAGCTGCGCCTGTTCGAGGTCTGGGTGGAGCAGAAGCTGGGCACCGCGACGACGGTGCGGGCCGGCCTCTATGACCTCAACAGCGAATTCTATGCCAGCGAGGCGTCGGGCCTGTTGCTCGCACCGGCCTTCGGCGTCGGCTCGGAGATCGCGGCTACCGGCCCCAACGGCCCCTCGATCTTTCCGACCACGGCATTGGCGATCCGCGTCGAGCAGCGTTTCGGCGGCGTGGGCTTCGCGCGGGTCGCGGTGCTGAACGCCACGGCGGGCGCGCTGGGCGACGATCGCGGCTCGGCGCTCGATTTCCAGCACGGCGCGCTGCTGATCGGCGAAGCGGGGGTGGAGAAGGACGGCGACAAGCTGGCGCTCGGCGCCTGGGGCTATACCCGGCGACAGGACGACATCGCCGATACCGACGATGCCGGCAATCCGGTGCGCCGCAAGGCGCGGGGGGCCTATGTGATTGCCGAGAAGGCACTGGGCGGCCGGGACGCGCCTTTCGCCGCCAGCCTGTTCGCCCGCGCCGGGATATCGGACGGCAGGACCACGCCCTACAAGGGCGGCTGGCAGGCGGGCTTGCGCGTGGCCCATGTCGTGCCCGGCCGCGACGACAGCCAGTTCTCGATCGGTATGAACCAGGCCTATCTCGCGGACCGCTATCGCGATTTGCTGCGCGCCGGCGGCGTCCGCACCGCCACGGCGGAGAATGCGATCGAGTTGACCTATTCGGACCAGCTCACCAGTTTCCTGACCTTGCAGCCGGACCTGCAGTTCATCTGGAATCGCGGCGGTGACGAGGATGCGCCGCGCGTCACGGTGATCACCTTGCGCACGACGCTGGAGTTCTGAGGGCGGCAATCCGGCGCAGGTGAAAGAATTGTAATCTATAGATCAGGTTTAGTTGAGCCGGGATCGCATAACACTTGGCTATGACTCGCGTTGTTCTTGGTAAGGCATGGCGCGATTTGCTGATTGACCGTGGTGTGTTGCATTCATAGTCCACCCTGCAACTCTAGTAGGACAAGCGAAATGCCCGTGACCTTCGCGCCGGAGGCCGTTCCGGCGAGGTTCCCGCGCAAGTTGCGCGAACTGCACAATCATCATTTCGACTCGACCATCTGGAACGATCTGCGGTTCCGTGGCGACGATGTGGTGGTCGCCGGCTATGCCGGGTCGGGCACCACCTGGATGCAGCAGATCGTCGCGCAGCTGGTGTTCAACGGGGATCCCGAGGTTTCGATCGCGGATATCTCGCCCTGGGTCGATCTGCGGGTTGGGCCGGTGCTGGCCAGGCTCGCCATGCTGGAGGCGCAGGCGCATCGCCGCATCCTCAAGACGCATCTGCCGATCGATGCGCTGCGCTTCAGCCCCAGGGCCAAGTATATCCATGTCGCGCGCGACGGGCGCGACGTGGCGCGGAGTCTGCACGATCATCATCTGCACGCGACCGACGCCTGGCATGCGATGCTCAACGACACGCCCGGCCGGATCGGCCCCCCGGTGCCGCGCGCCAATCCCGATGCCGGCGCCTATTTCCGCGAATGGCTTGATGGCGACGGCGCGCCCTTCTGGCCCTTCTGGGAGAATGTGCGGAGCTGGTGGATGGTCCGCGACCTGCCCAATGTCCACCTCGTCCATTTCGAAGCGCTGCGGCGCGACCTGGCGGGCGAGATCCGCCGGATCGCCGATTTCCTCGAGATCGAAGTTGATCCCGCGAGCTGGCCGCGCATCCTGCGCCATTGCGGCTTCGACTGGATGAAGGCCAACGCCCCCCAGCTCGCCCCGCTGGGCGGCGCGCTATGGGACGGTGGCGCGGAGACCTTCATCGACAAGGGCATCGATGGCCGATGGCCCGGAGCGCTGACGGCCGAGGACATGGCCCGGTACGAGGCCATGGCGCTGGCCGAGCTCGGCGCCGAATGCGCGACATGGCTTGCAGGCGGCGCGGCGGCGTAACGGCCGGCCGCTTGCAGATCGAGGTCCATGCGCCGAAGTAGGGCGCATGGACCTCGACGCATTGCTCAACCATTATTTCGGCACCGACGAACCCGAGGCGCTGGACGATGCCGTCCGCGCGCGCGGAGAGGAGCGGCTGCGCATCGATTTCGGCGTGGAGCAGGAGCCTTCGCGCAAGTTCGCGCTCTGGGTGGTGATGGAGGGGCTCGGCATCGCGCCCCTGCCGGCCCAGGCCTTTGAGAAGGAGCCCGCGCTCAAGGCGGCGGCGGTGCGATATCTCGACGCGGCGTGGCGGCTGGAGCGGGAATAGCCCTGCTGCCGTCAAGCGGTATCGGCCGGCATGCAGGCGGCCGCCCGCCCGAGCAGGAAACGCCTTTCGCCTTCGTTGCGGGTGAGCGATGCCGCCCGGACGAACTCGGCCTTCGCCTCGGCCAGCCGGCCGGCGCGGAACAGGAAGTCGCCGCGCGCGGCGGGGAGCGGGGCATAGTTGCGCAGCATCGCCGCGCCGGCGAGCTGGTCGGCAATGGCGAGGCCGGCCTCGGGCCCGAAGGCCATGGCATGGGCGACCGCGCGATTGAGATCGACGACGGGGGAGGGGAGGCGCAGGCGCAACCGGTCGTAGAGGCCGGCGATGCGCGGCCAGTCGGTCGCCTGCGGCGTGAGCGCCCGGGCGTGGCAGGCTGCCAGCGCGGCCTGCAGCGCATAGGGGCCGTCGCCGCCGCCCAGCGCCTCGGCCCGGTCGAGCGCGGCGAGCCCGCGCGCGATCATGCCGCGGTCCCAGCGGGCGCGGTTCTGCTCGGGCAGCGGCACGAACGATCCGTCATGGGCGGTGCGCGCGGCGAGGCGGGAGGACTGGATCTCCATCAGCGCGAGCAGGCCGTGCACCTCCGGCTCGTCGGGGGCCAGGCCGGCAAGGATGCGCCCGAGCCGCCGCGCCTCGCCGCACAGCGCCGGCCGCACCAGGTCTTCGCCCGCGGTGGCGGCATAGCCTTCGTTGAAGATCAGGTAGATCACCTCCAGCACCGAGGCGAGGCGGCCGGCGCGCTCGCTTCCGCGCGGCACTTCGAAGGCAAGGCCGGCCTGGCCGATCGTCCTCTTCGCGCGGACGATGCGCTGGGCGATCGTCGGCTCGGACGTGAGGAAGGCGCGGGCGATCTCGTCGGTGGCGAGGCCGCCGACCAGCCGCAGCGTGAGTGCGGCCCGCGCATCGGGCGAGAGTACCGGGTGGCAGGCGGTGAAGATCAGGCCGAGCAGCTCGTCGCCCACATCGTCGTCCATGGCGGCTTCCATGTCCTCGACGCTGGTGTCGCGCGCGGTCTCCAGGTCGCGGCCGATCTCCGCGTGCTTGCGCGCGCGCATCTTGTCGCGGCGCAGGCCGTCGATCGCGCGGCGCTTGGCCGCCGCCATCAGCCAGGCGCCGGGATTGTCCGGAACGCCGCGCGCCGGCCATTCGGCGAGGGCGATCACCAGCGCGTCCTGGGCCAGTTCCTCGGCCCGGCCCATATCGCGCAGCATCCGGGCGAGCCCGGCGATCAGCCGGGGCCGTTCGATCCGGAAGACCGTTTCGATCGTGCGCTGGATATCGATCGCCGCCACGCCGCCTGTTTGACCTTCACGCGCGGCGAGGGCAAGCGGCGGGCGGCGACCGGTGCGGCGTCAGCGGCTTTCGGCTCCGGCGCGCAGCCGGGCTTCGCGCTCCGCGATCTCGGGCGTGACGATCTCGGCGAAATCCTCCATCTCGAAGAAGGGGCGGATTTCGATCTCGCTCGGCCCGAACATGGGATTGGGGCAGCGTTTCACCCATTCGACCGCTTCGTCCATGTCCTTGACTTCCCACAGCCAATAGCCGGCGACGAGCTCGCGGGTCTCGGCGAAGGGGCCGTCGATCACGGTGCGGCCGGGCCCGTCGAACGCCACCCGCTTGCCGGCGGAACTGGGCTTGAGCCCGTCGCCGCCGGTCATGATGCCGGCCTTCACCAGCTCCTCATTATACTTCATCATCGCGTCGAGCAGCTCGGTGGTGGGCATCACGCCCTTTTCGCTGTCCTCGGTCGCCTTCACCAGAACCATCACACGCATCGTTATTCTCCCAGGGGTTCTTCGAGGCACCATCGCCTCGTATCCTGACGACGATCCGCGACTGGCGGAATCGACAGGGAATGAAATTATTTTCTCGTGCGCCTCAGGCGACGCCGAGCTTGCCGCGCGTGCCTTCGCGCGGTGCCGATAGTTCGTCCTCGGTCAGGAACTCCGCCAGGTCCGCCGCCTCGAAGAAGGGACGGATCTCGACTTCGCTGGTGCCCGACATCGGATTGGGGCAGCGCTTGGCCCAGGCCACCGCTTCGTCCATGTCCTTGACTTCCCAGATCGAGAAGCCGGCGACCAGCTCGCGGGCTTCGGCGAACGGCCCGTCGATCACCCGGCGATCCGCACCCTGATAGATGATGCGCTTGCCCTCGACGCTGGGCTTGAGCCCCGCGGCGGCGACGAAGACGCCGGCCTGGACCAGCTCCTCGGTGAATGCGTCCATCGCCGCCCATGCCTCGGGCGTGGGGGGGACGCTGTTCTCGCTATCCTCGCTCGCTTTCACGAACACCAGCACACGCATCGTTCATCTCCTCGGATCGAAGCGCCATCGCTTCCTATCCTGACGACGAACGAAGCGCGGGGAAATCGACAGGGGAGCGAAAAAATTTCGCTTCGGCCTCCGGATGCAGGGATTCAGCAGCCGTCGCGCAGCGTCACGCGCAGCGTGACCGTGCGCCGGACCGCCGATTCCAGCGGCGTCCCGCTCGGGATCTCCGCGGTCCGTCCGCTGAACAATCCGCTCACGGCGACCATGCCCAGCGCGGTAGCCACCGGGAGGGTGCCGTTGCGCCGCGATTGCCCGTCGAGCCGGACGATCGTCTCGCTCAGCACCAAATAAAGGGGGCGGAGCATCAGCCGGCCCGCGGCACCGAGCCCGCCCGTGCCGCTGGCTTCGGTGATCTGCCCCATGGCGAGCGTACCTGCCGGAATCGCGACAAGGCCGTCGATCTTCACATCCTCGGCCACGGCAAGCGCCACCATATCGCCGGTTGCGGCATACTTGCTCGACAGGCGCTGGCCAGTGTGCAGCATGATCGTCGTGCCTTCGGCCAGCACGAGGTCTCGCTCGCACGTGGCGAGAGGCGCTGCCCCGAGCAGCAGAAGCGCGGCAGCGATCATCACGTGCCTGCCACCGGCGCGGGCGGCGTCGCGACGGTTTCGGTCGCCGGCGCGCGCTTCACCGCGGTGCCGGAGAAATCGAGGACGATATCTTCGGTTACGAAGCTGCTGACGATCTCGCCGGCCTTGATCTTGGCGTTGTTGCCGCGATGGAACAGGCCCACCAGGCCACCGGTGAGCACCGCGCCGGCCACCGAGCCCGTGCGGCCCTTGCTGCTGATCTCGCCGTCGATCGGGATCGTCACTTCGCCGAGCTGGATATGCTTCAGCCGGGCGGTCATCTTGCCCGACTTGCCCAGGCCGCCGGCGTCGGTCGCCGTCACTACTTCGCCCCAGGCCGGCGTGCCCGCCGGGATCACGGCCCGGTCGCCGATCAGCACGGCGCGACGGACCTGGAGCTTGATCGGCGTGCCCGGCTTGGCGTCCGCCGTACTGACTTCGCGCGTCGCGATCAGCTCGACCGGCGTGTCGCGCGGCAACGCCACCCGCATCGGCGCGGGTGTCGCCGCGGCCACCGGCGCCGGCGTGGCCGCCGCTGCCGGAACGTCCTGCACGGCGGTGCAAAGCCCGGCAAAGGCCATCAGGCTAAAGATCATGATAAGTCCCCCTCAGGAGAATATCCCTCGCGGTAAAGCATTTGGCAAGCTCTTGTCGAATGCGCACGCTTGGGGCAGGTTCGCCCCGCCCGAATGGGATTCGGGTCATCAAAGGGGGGAATCATGAAATTCACGCGTCTCGCGGCGCTTGCCGCCGTGGCTGTTCTGGTGGCATCGCCGTCGCTGGTTTCGGCGCAAGACAAAGCCAAGGGCAAGGCCGAGAAGCACTATGTCGTCGTCAATGAAGACGTTGGCGTCCCCGTCTTCGCCACTGACCTCCCGGATCGGCCCTACAAGGTGCTCGGCGAGATCAAGGCCGGCGTCCGCAAGGCGACGATCTTCAGCAAGGAAGCATCGCAGACCAAGATCTATCGCGAACTCTGGGAGCGGGCCGAGAAGCTGGGAGCCGATGCGGTGATCAACGCCAAATATGGCGATTCGCATGTGAGCGCGCTCAGCTGGGGCAAGACCAACGCCACCGGCACCGCGATCAAGTTCCTGGCTCCGGGCGAGGCGACGGCGGCGGCCGCGAAGTAACTGTCGGCGGCCGGGCGCTCGCGCGCCGGGCGTGACGCGCAAGAAAGAGGCCGCCGTCCGGTATCCCGGGCGGCGGCCTTTCTCCGTTCCGGGCCGCCGCCGGCCGCGGGCAGCCTTTGGAGCGTTTCCTCCCGGGCAGCGGACAACCCCGTACCGCCTTCGCCCAGACATACGCCGGCATCGTCATATTGACCTGCGTGCCGGTGGTCGCCGAAGCTGTCGGCATGGGGGAAAGCGAAATATGGGCCGCGCTCGGCATCGCGCCGACGGCCGACCGGCGTGCGATCCGCATTGCCTATGCCGCTCGGCTGAAGGCGCTGGACCCGGATGCCGATCCGGGCGCGTTCCTCTTGCTGCGCGAGGCCTATATGCTCGCCCGCGATGGGGAGGCCCCCGGCACCGAGGCCGAGGGGATGCCCCGGCCATCGTCCGGCGCGGCCGCTGGCTACGCCATCCGGATCGCGATGCTGGCCGCCCTGTTCGACGCGGCGGCGCGAAATGGGCAGCCGTGGCTCGATCGCGAGGCCAAGGCGGCCTTGCGGGAGAGCTGGCGCGGCATCACCGAGGAGCTGGGCGAGGCGGGCATCGGCGTCTATGGCGCGGCCGAGCGGGAAGTGGCGCATCTGATCGCAGACCGGGGCCGGCTCGCGGTGGGGCTGGTAATTCCCGCCACCGAGTTTTTCGGCTGGGCGACGCGTGAGATCGATATCTCGACCGACGCCGCGATCGTCGAGGTGGTTCGGCGCTATCGGCTGGTGCGGTTCCTCCAGGTCGTCCGCAAACCGGTCAACGCGCATCACCATGCCTGGGTCGAGCTTACTACCAAGGCCTATCCCGGATCGGGCCGGGGGCGTTGCGATCCTGTGCTGGTGCATGAGCTGCTGTTGATCGTGCGCGAGATCTGGCCCGAACTGGAAATCGAGATGGATCCGGCGCGGGTCGAGCTCTGGCGCGACAATACCGCCGATCCCGATCACTGGGAGAATGTGCTGGCGGCACGGCACCAGCGGCGGCGGGTGCGTGTGATCCTGCTCGTGCTCGTGCTGATGTCCTCGCTGAGCGCAGCCGGGTGCGTGATCGCGGATCTCATCCGGCCGAGCTGATGGCCGGGCCGGGCTGACAGGAGCCGGTGCAGGGTATAGCCTGCCGTCCGGATGAAACGCGATGCCACGGATTCCGCCCGCGCAGGGCTGGTCGATGCACTGGCCCGTGTCGCCGAGGGCGATCGCGAAGCGTTGCGGCGCGTATATGATTCCACTTCGGCGAAGCTGTTCGGCGTCTGCCTGCGTATCTCCCGCGACAGGGAAACCGCAGAGGATATCTTGCAGGAAGTCTATCTCAAGATCTGGAACCGCGCCGGGCGCTTCGATGCGCAGCGGGCGAGCCCGATCACCTGGCTGTGCACCATCGCGCGCAATACGGCGATCGATCGTCGCCGCGCCGCCGGCCCCTTATTGCTGCCCGAGGAAGAGGCGGCAGGCGTAGCGGACGATTCCGCGAGCGCGATCGAGCTGATCGAAGGCGCGGAGGAGCGCGCGCGGATCTTCCATTGCCTCGATGCGCTCGATCCGCAGAAGGGCGGCGCGATCCGCTCGGCCTTTTTCGACGGGCTCAGCTATCCCCAGCTTGCCGAGCGCATGGCGGTGCCGCTCGGCACGGTGAAAAGCTGGATTCGCCGCGGCCTTGCCCAGCTCCGGGAGTGCCTCGATGGCTGAGCCGGCAATGTCTCCCGAAGCGCGCGACATGCTCGCTGCCGAGCTGGCGCTGGGCGTGCTGGAGGGCGACGCTCTGGCGCAGGCGCTGCGCCTGAAGCTGGCGGACGATGCGTTCGCCGCGCTGGTCGAGACATGGCAGGCGCGACTGGCGCCGCTGAGTGCCGGCTTTGCCGAGGTTCCCGGGCCCGATATCTGGCCCGCCATCGCGCGCCGGCTGGACGGGATCGAGCCGATCCGGGCACCGGCCGCGTTGCGTTGGTGGCGGATCGCGGCTTTGGGCTCGGGCGCGCTGGCCGCATCGCTGGCGCTGGCGTTGCTTCTGCGGCCGGCATCCGCTCCCGTCACCATCGTCCGCACGCCCGAGCAGATCGCGGTGGCCCAGCTCGATGGCGGCGAGAAGGGGGCGCTGCTTGCCGCCAGCTATGATGCGGCGGCCGGCGAGCTGCGCATTCGTGCCATTCGCATGCCGGATTCCCGGCTTGCGCCCGAACTCTGGATCATTCCCGCCGACGGCGTGCCGCGCTCGCTGGGGCTGGTGGCGGCGAATGGCAGCAGCCGCATCGCCGTGGCGGCCGATCACCGGGGCTTCATGGAGGAGGGCGCGACGCTCGCCGTTACGATGGAGCCGCGCGATGGTGCACCGCACCGGGCGCCGAGCAGTTCGCCGGTCGCCGCCGGAAAAATCTCGAGGATCTGAACCGGGCGCGCATCCGCTGCGCCTCCCGCGCCGTAGCTCCCCCCAGGCACCATCTCCCGGTGCCCCGGAGAAGGAGCCAGAACATGCCCAGTCTCAAGCAGGTATTTCTCACCGCTGCCGGTTCGGCGCTGCTCGCCACGGGCGCCGTGGCGGCGATCCAGGACTATCCGATGGTCGGCGGCGCGGCGATGTATCCCACCAAGAACATCGTCGAGAACGCCGTGAACTCCCAGGATCATACGACGCTGGTCGCGGCGGTGAAAGCGGCCGGGCTTGTCGGCACCCTTTCGGGGCCGGGGCCCTTCACGGTCTTCGCGCCGACCAACGAGGCCTTTGCCAAGCTGCCCGCCGGCACCGTGGAGACGCTGGTGAAGCCCGAGAACAAGGCGATGCTCACCAAGATCCTCACCTATCACGTGGTGCCGGGCAAGATGAGCGCGGCGATGCTGGCCAGGGACGCCGCCAAGCATGGCGGCAAGGCGATGCTGACCACGGTGCAGGGCGAGAAGCTTGCCGTCACCAAGGGGCCGGACGGGTCCTGGTGGGTTGTCGATGCCAAGGGCGGCAAGGCGAAGATCACCATTGCGGACGTCAATCAGTCGAACGGCGTGATCCATGTGATCGACTCGGTCCTCATGCCCTGACCTGAGTCGGGCTCGTCCTGGTCCCCCAGGACGGGCCTGGCGCCTGCCGGCCTTGATCCCATCGGTGCCGGCAGGCGCCAAACGGCCAAAGAAAAACCGCCGCCCGGTTGCCCGGACGGCGGCCTTTCGCATTCGGTCCCGAAGGGCGCGGGGCTTATTCCGCGTCGTTCAGATACTCGCCGGCGTCCGCATCGGTGCCATGGCCCGAGGGCACGACCGAGGCGAGCGGATCGCTGCCGGTGCCTTCCGAGTCACGCACCGAGCGGGCGAGCTCGGCGGCATGCTCTTCGGCGGCCGAGTTCGGCGCCACCAGCGCGTTCTGCAGCGCGCGCTGCTGGACGCGGAGGGCGGCGTCGCGGCTCGAGGCGGCGACACGCAGGCGGTTCATGCCCGCGCCGGTGCCGGCGGGGATGAGACGGCCGACGATCACATTCTCCTTGAGGCCGATCAGCGTGTCCTGCTTGCCCTGGACCGCAGCCTCGGTGAGGACGCGGGTGGTCTCCTGGAACGACGCCGCCGAGATGAAGCTGCGGGTCTGCAGCGACGCCTTGGTGATGCCGAGCAGGATCGGCTTGCCCTGTGCGGGGGCCTGACCCGGAGCCAGCTTCTCGTTGGTCTCGTCCATCTCCGAACGGTCCACCTGCTCGCCCGGGAGCAGGGTGGTGTCGCCGGCCTCGGTGATCTCGACCTTCTGCAGCATCTGGCGAACGATCACCTCGATGTGCTTGTCGTTGATCTTAACGCCCTGCAGTCGATAGACTTCCTGGATTTCCGACACGAGATATTCCGCGAGCGGCTCGATGCCGAGCACCTCGAGAATGTCGTGCGGATCGGGCGAGCCGCCGATCAGGTTGTCGCCACGCTTGACGTAGTCGCCTTCCTGGACGTCGATCACCTTCGACTTCGGAACCAGATACTCCACGACCTCGCCGCCATCGTCCGGCATGATGCCGATCTTGCGCTTGGCCTTGTAGTCCTTGCCGAACACGACGCGACCCGAGACCTTGGCGATGATCGCGTTCTCCTTGGGCTTGCGCGCCTCGAAGAGCTCGGCGACGCGCGGCAGACCGCCGGTGATGTCGCGGGTCTTCGCGCTTTCGCGGGCCACACGGGCGAGCACGTCGCCGGCCTGGACGGTCGCGCCGTCCTCGACCGAGAGCACCGCGCCGGGGGCCAGCATGTAGCGGGCGGCCTCGGCGGCGTTGTCGCCGGTCAGGGTCAGGCGAGGACGCAGGTCCTCCTTCGACTTGCTGGCGACGCGATACTCGGTGACGACGCGCTGGGCGATGCCGGTCGCTTCGTCGGTCTGCTCGGTGAGCGTCTTGCCCTCGAGCAGGTCCTGGTACTTCACGACGCCGCCGGTTTCCGTGATCACCGGCATGGTGAACGGATCCCACTCGGCCATCCGGTCGCCCTTCGAGACGATATGGCCGTCGTCGAACATCACGTACGCGCCGTACGGGATCTTGTGCACGGCGAGCTCGCGCCCGTCCATGTCCAGGATCGCCAGCTCGGCCGAACGGCTGAGCACCACGCGGCGGCCGCGCTGGTCCTCGATGATGCGAACGTCGCGGAACTCGACCTTGCCGTCCACGGGGGCTTCGAGGTTCGACTGCTCGTTGAGCTGCGCCGCGCCGCCGATGTGGAAGGTACGCATCGTCAGCTGCGTGCCCGGCTCGCCGATCGACTGCGCCGCGATGACGCCGACGGCTTCGCCGATGTTCACCGGGGTACCGCGGGCGAGGTCACGCCCGTAGCACTTGCCGCAGACGCCGATCTTGGCTTCGCAGACCAGCGGGCTGCGGATCTTCATGCCCGGGATGTTCAGCGCCTCGATCTTCGCGACCGCCGCCTCGTCGAGCAGGGTGCCCGTCGGGATGACGACTTCGCCGGTCTTGGCGTCGACCACGTCCTCGGCCGTGGTGCGGCCGAGAATGCGCTCGCCAAGCGAGGCGATGGTCGAGCCGCCCTGCACGATCGCGCGCATTTCCAGCGCCCGCTCGGTGCCGCAGTCCAGCTCCATGATCACGCAGTCCTGCGACACGTCGACCAGACGGCGGGTCAGGTAACCCGAGTTCGCCGTCTTGAGCGCGGTGTCGGCCAGGCCCTTGCGGGCGCCGTGGGTGGAGTTGAAGTACTCAAGGACGGTCAGGCCTTCCTTGAAGTTCGAGATGATCGGGGTCTCGATGATCTCGCCCGACGGCTTGGCCATGAGGCCGCGCATGCCGGCGAGCTGCTTGATCTGCGCCTGCGAGCCGCGGGCACCCGAGTGGGCCATCATGTAGATCGCGTTGATCGGCTTCTCGCGGCCGGCATTGGGGCCGTCCTCGTAGCGCTTCACCGCCTTGATCTCGTCCATCATGGCCGCCGCCACCTGGTCGCCGCACCGGCTCCAGGCGTCGATCACCTTGTTGTACTTCTCCTGCTGCGTGATCAGGCCGTCCTGATACTGCTGCTCATAGTCCTTCACCAGGGCGCGGGTCTCGTCGACCATCGCTTCCTTCTGCTGCGGGATGATCATGTCGTCCTTGCCGAACGAAATGCCCGCGCGGAACGCGTGACGGAAGCCGAGCGCCATGATCGCGTCGGCGAACAGCACGGTCTCCTTCTGGCCGGTGTGGCGATAGACCTCGTCGATCACGTCGCCCACGTCCTTCTTGGTGAGGAGGCGGTTGACGGTGTCGAACGGCACCTTGTGCGACTTCGGGAGGCACTCGCCGAGCAGCATGCGGCCCGGGGTGGTCTCGAAGCGCTTGAGGTACTGGTTGCCCTCTTCGTCGGTCTGCGGGACGCGGCTGATCACCTTGGTGTGCAGGGTGACGGCCCCGGCCTCGAGCGCCTGATGCACTTCGGCCATGTCGCCCAGCAGCATGCCCTCGCCGGGCTCGCCTTCCTTGAGCATCGACAGGTAATAGAGACCCAGCACCATGTCCTGCGACGGCACGATGATCGGCTTGCCGTTCGCGGGCGACAGGATGTTGTTGGTCGACATCATCAGGACGCGCGCTTCCAGCTGGGCCTCGAGGCTCAGCGGAACGTGCACGGCCATCTGGTCACCGTCGAAGTCGGCGTTGAAGGCCGAGCAGACCAGCGGGTGGAGCTGGATCGCCTTGCCCTCGATCAACACCGGCTCGAACGCCTGGATGCCCAGACGGTGAAGCGTCGGCGCGCGGTTCAGCAGAACCGGGTGCTCGCGGATCACTTCGTCCAGGATGTCCCAGACTTCCTTGCGCTCCTTCTCGACCCACTTCTTGGCCTGCTTCAGGGTCATCGAGAGACCCTTGGCGTCCAGGCGGGCGTAGATGAACGGCTTGAACAGCTCGAGCGCCATTTTCTTCGGCAGGCCGCACTGGTGCAGCTTGAGTTCCGGACCGGTCACGATGACCGAGCGGCCCGAATAGTCGACGCGCTTGCCGAGCAGGTTCTGACGGAAGCGGCCCTGCTTGCCCTTGAGCATGTCGGACAGCGACTTGAGCGGACGCTTGTTCGCACCGGTGATGGTGCGGCCGCGACGGCCATTGTCGAACAGCGCATCGACGGCTTCCTGGAGCATGCGCTTTTCGTTGCGGACGATGATGTCCGGCGCGCGCAGCTCCATCAGGCGCTTCAGGCGGTTGTTGCGGTTGATCACGCGGCGATACAGATCGTTGAGATCCGAGGTCGCGAAGCGGCCACCGTCCAGCGGCACCAGCGGGCGCAGCTCGGGCGGGATGACCGGGACGACGTCGAGGATCATCCACTCGGGGCGGTTGCCCGAATCGATGAAGCTCTCGACGACCTTCAGGCGCTTGATGATCTTCTTCGGCTTCAGTTCCGACTTGGTGACCGCCAGCTCCTCGAGGAGCTCCTTGCGCTCGCCTTCCAGGTCGAGATCCATGAGCATGATCTTGACCGCCTCGGCGCCGATGCCGGCCGAGAACGCGTCCTCGCCATATTCATCCTGCGCGTCGAGCAGCTCGTCCTCGGTGAGGAGCTGGAACTTCTCGAGCGGGGTGAGGCCCGGCTCGGTGACGATGTAGCTCTCGAAATACAGCACGCGCTCGAGCTGCTTGAGCTGCATGTCGAGCAGCAGGCCGATGCGCGACGGCAGCGACTTCAGGAACCAGATGTGCGCGACCGGGGCGGCCAGCTCGATATGGCCCATGCGCTCGCGGCGGACCTTCGAGACAGTGACTTCGACACCGCACTTTTCGCAGACGATGCCCTTGTACTTCATGCGCTTGTACTTGCCGCACAGGCACTCGTAGTCCTTGATCGGACCGAAGATGCGCGCACAGAACAGGCCGTCACGCTCGGGCTTGAACGTGCGATAGTTGATCGTCTCGGGCTTCTTGATCTCGCCGAACGACCAGCTGCGGATGCGGTCCGGCGACGCGATCCCGATCTGGATCTGGTCGAAGGTCTCCGGCTTGGCGAGCGGGTTCGCGAAGTTGGTAAGTTCGTTCATTTCTGTTTCCTCATGGGAGGACAAATCTCTGGGCGGGAAGGGAACGACCCCTGTCTTCGGGAGACAGGGGCCGAAGGTTCCTTATTCCGCCGCCTCGGCCAGGCCTTCGCCGTCCTCCGCGTCCTCGACGGACTTGAGTTCGACGTTGAGGCCCAGCGAGCGCATTTCCTTGACGAGCACGTTGAAGCTCTCCGGGATGCCGGCCTCGAAGGTGTCGTCGCCCTTGACGATCGCTTCATAGACCTTGGTGCGGCCGACCACGTCGTCCGACTTCACCGTCAGCATCTCCTGCAGCGTGTACGCAGCGCCGTATGCCTGGAGCGCCCAGACCTCCATTTCGCCGAAGCGCTGGCCGCCGAACTGCGCCTTGCCGCCCAGCGGCTGCTGGGTGACGAGCGAGTAGGGGCCGATCGAACGCGCGTGGATCTTGTCGTCCACGAGGTGGTGGAGCTTCAGCATGTAGATGATGCCCACGGTCACCTTGCGGTCGAACGCGTCGCCGGTGCGGCCGTCGAACAGGGTCGACTGGCCCGAGCTGTCGAGACCCGCCAGCTCCAGCATGTCCGAAACATCCGCTTCACGCGCGCCGTCGAACACCGGGGTGCCCATCGGAATGCCCGTGCGGACGTTCTGGATCAGCTCGGCCACCTGCTCGGGGCTGCGCGCCTCGATCTCGGCGGCATAGTGATCGCCATAGACGGTCTTGAGGCGATCCTTGACGGCATCGGGCATCTCGCCCGCCACCGCGTCCGGATTGCTCTCGCGCCATTCCTCGAGCTGCTTGGCGACCTGCATGCCCAGGTTGCGGGCAGCCCAGCCAAGGTGAGTCTCGAAGATCTGGCCGACGTTCATGCGCGAAGGCACGCCGAGCGGGTTCAGCACCAGGTCGACCGGGGTACCGTCCTCGAGGAACGGCATGTCTTCCTGCGGCAGGATGCGCGAGATGACGCCCTTGTTGCCGTGACGGCCGGCCATCTTGTCGCCCGGCTGCAGCTTGCGCTTCACCGCGACGAAGACCTTGACCATCTTGAGCACGCCCGGCGGCAGCTCGTCGCCGCGCTCCAGCTTCTCGCGGCGGTCCTCGAACTTCTCCTTGATGCGCTTCACGGCCTCGTCATACTGGCCCTTCACCGCCTCGAGGTCGCCCTGGACCTTGTCGTCCTGAACGGCGAACTTCCACCATTCGTGACGATCCACGCTGTCGAGCAGGTCGGCGTCGATCTCGGAGCCCTTCTTCAGGCCCTTCGGCGTCGCCGTGGCGACCTGGCCGAGCAGCATCTCGCGCAGGCGCGACCAGGTCGCGCGGTTGAGGATGTTGCGCTCGTCGTCGCTGTCCTTCTTCAGGCGCTCGATCTCCTCGCGCTCGATCGCCAGCGCGCGCTCGTCCTTGTCGATGCCGTGGCGATTGAACACGCGCACGTCGACGATCGTGCCCGACACGCCCGGGGGCAGGCGGAGCGAGGTGTCGCGGACGTCCGAGGCCTTTTCGCCGAAGATGGCGCGCAGGAGCTTCTCTTCCGGCGTCATCGGCGATTCACCCTTGGGGGTGATCTTGCCGACCAGGATGTCGCCCGGCTCCACTTCGGCGCCGATATAGACGATGCCGGCCTCGTCGAGGTTGCGCAGCGCTTCCTCGCCGACGTTCGGGATGTCGCGGGTGATGTCCTCCGGCCCAAGCTTGGTGTCGCGGGCCATCACTTCGAACTCGTCGATGTGGATCGACGTGAACACGTCGTCCTTCACGATCCGCTCGGAGATCAGGATCGAGTCTTCGTAGTTGTAGCCGTTCCAGGGCATGAACGCGACGAGCGCGTTGCGGCCCAGCGCCAGCTCGCCGAACTCGGTCGAGGGGCCGTCGGCGATGATGTCGCCGGCGTTGACCGTCTCGCCCACCTTCACCAGCGGACGCTGGTTGATGCAGGTCGACTGGTTCGAGCGCTCGAACTTCATCAGCGTGTAGATGTCGACGCCGCTCTCCTCCGCCGAGACCTCGCCGGTCGCGCGGATGACGATGCGGGTCGCGTCGACCTGGTCGACCACGCCGCCGCGGCGTGCGGCGATCGCGGCGCCCGAGTCACGGGCGACGGTCTCTTCCATGCCGGTGCCGACGAAGGGCGCTTCCGCCTTCACCAGCGGCACGGCCTGACGCTGCATGTTCGAGCCCATCAGCGCGCGGTTCGCGTCGTCGTTCTCGAGGAACGGGATCAGCGAGGCGGCGACCGAGACGAGCTGCTTCGGCGACACGTCCATCAGCGTCACCGTCTCCGGCAGCGCCATCAGGAATTCGCCGGCCTGGCGGGCCGAGATCAGCTCCTCGGTGAAGCGGTGCTCGGCATCGACCTCGGCCGAAGCCTGGGCGATCGTGTGCTTCGCTTCTTCCATCGCCGAGAGATAGACGACCTCGTTGGTCACCTGGCCGTTGTTCACCTTGCGGTACGGCGTCTCGATGAAGCCGTACTTGTTGACGCGCGAGAAGCTCGCCAGCGAGTTGATCAGGCCGATGTTCGGGCCTTCCGGCGTCTCGATCGGGCAGATGCGGCCATAGTGCGTCGGATGGACGTCGCGGACCTCGAAGCCCGCGCGCTCGCGGGTGAGGCCGCCCGGCCCGAGCGCCGAGACGCGGCGCTTGTGCGTCACTTCGGAGAGCGGGTTGGTCTGGTCCATGAACTGCGAGAGCTGCGACGAGCCGAAGAACTCGCGCACCGCGGCGACCGCCGGCTTCGCGTTGATCAGGTCGTTCGGCATCACGGTCGACACGTCGACCGAGCTCATGCGCTCCTTCACGGCGCGCTCCATGCGGAGCAGGCCGACGCGATACTGGTTCTCGAGCAGCTCGCCCACCGAGCGGACGCGGCGGTTGCCGAGATTGTCGATGTCGTCGACTTCGCCCTTGCCGTCCTTCAGATCGACCAGCGTCTTCACCACGGCGAGGATGTCCTCGGTGCGCAGCGTCGTCACCGTGTCCTCGGCGTCGAGGTCGAGGCGCATGTTGAGCTTCACGCGGCCCACGGCCGAGAGGTCGTAGCGCTCCGGATCGAAGAACAGGCCGGCGAACAGCGATTCCGCGGTCTCGAGCGTCGGCGGCTCGCCGGGGCGCATGACGCGGTAGATGTCGGCCAGCGCCTGCTCGCGCTCCTCGGCCTTGTCGGCGGCAAGGGTGTTGCGGATCCAGGGGCCGGTGGCGATGTGATCGATGTCGAGCAGCTCGAGCCGGTCGATACCGGCCTTGTCGAGCTTTTCGAGATTCTCCGCCGAGACTTCGTCGCCGGCCTCGATGTAGATCTCGCCGGTCGACTCGTTGATGAGGTCATAGGCCGAGTAGCGGCCGAAGACTTCCTCGGTCGGAATCAGGAGCGTCTCCAGACCGTCCTTCTGCGCCTTGTTGGCGGCGCGCGGCGAGATCTTCTGGCCGGCCGGGAACACGACTTCGCCCGACTTCGCGTCGACGATGTCGAACATCGGCTTGGCGCTGCGCCAGTTTTCCGGCTGGAACGGAATCTGCCAGCCGTTCGGGCCGCGGACGAAGGTCACGCGGTTGTAGAAATAGTTGAGGATCTCCTCGCCGCTCAGGCCCAGGGCGTAGAGCAGCGTGGTGACCGGCAGCTTGCGCTTGCGGTCGATGCGGACGTTGACGATGTCCTTCGCGTCGAACTCGAAGTCGAGCCACGATCCGCGATAGGGGATCACGCGCGCCGCGAAGAGATACTTGCCCGAGGCATGGGTCTTGCCGCGGTCATGGTCGAACAGCACGCCCGGCGAGCGGTGCATCTGCGACACGATCACGCGCTCGGTGCCGTTGATGAAGAAGGTGCCGTTCTCGGTCATGAGCGGCATGTCGCCCATGTAGACGTCCTGCTCCTTGATATCGAGCACCGAACGGGCTTCCGTGTCCGGATCCACCTCGAACACGATCAGGCGCAGCGTGACGCGCATCGGCGCGGCATAGGTGATGCCGCGCTGGCGGCACTCTTCCACGTCGAACTTCGGGTTCTCGAGCTCGTAGTTCACGAAGTCGAGTTCGGCGGTGCCGGCGAAGTCGCGGATCGGGAAGACCGAGCGCAGGGTCTTCTCCAGGCCGGAGACATAGCCGATCGAGGGGTTCGACCGCAGGAACTGTTCGTAGGATTCGCGCTGGACCTCGATCAGGTTCGGCATCTGCACGACTTCGTGGATGTCGCCGAACACCTTGCGGATGCGGCGCTTGAACGTGCCGCCTGAGCCTGCGCGCGTCTGCGCGCCTTCCTCGATCGCCTTGGTTGCCATGGGTGTATAATGCCTCGTCAGCCGTGATTTCGGTGCCCCTGTCCAGGGCCGGGACGCGCGGAAAGACGCAGAAAAAGCCGCGCGACTCCCATTTCGGGTTTCGGCAGCTTTCAGCGTCTTATGAGACCACGACCCCAATTCGCCCGATGCGTTGCGCGACGACGCATCATTTCCCGGACCCGTGGTGGAGGGCAGCATATAGGTAGCTTGTTGGATTCTGTCAAATGGCCGGCGGAACCTTTTTGCGCGCCGTAAGTGCTGGGAAAACTGCGATTAACTGCAAATGAACGCAGTTGTTCGTCGCCGCGGCAGCCCCGTTCGCCGCAGTTTCGAGCCTCCTTCGCGACGGAATCCGGGTTCCATTCATTGAACCTGCGATATGAAGGAGAGACCCGCAATGCCTACCATCCGTGCCGCGCTGTTTCTCGGCGCCGCTTTTCTCGCCGTGCCTGCCCATGCGCAGGACGCTCCCCAACAGGTGACGCCGCCGCCGATCATGACGACGCCGGCACCCGCTCCCGCTCCCGCGCCGCAGGCGCAGATCGTGATGCAGCCTTCGAGCCCGGTGGTTCAGCCGGTTCCCTCGGTCGAGGAGCAGCAGCGCGGCGCGGCCGCGGCCGATGCTCCCGCGCCGGCCGAGCGCCGCGCCACCGCGACGCGCACCACCAGCGCCCGGACGACTGCCGCCCGCGCGGCGCCCGTGCCCGCGCGCGAGGCCGCGCCGGCGCGCCAGGCGGCGCCGGTCTCCCCGGCCGCCGAAACCCCGGTGACGCCGCCGTCGCCGCCGGTCCGGACGGTGCCGGAGCCGCTTCCGCCCCAGGTCGACGTCGCGCCTGCGCCCCAGGCCGCCGCGCCGGTAACGGCCGACAGCAGCACCAGCACCACCCGGAGCACCGGCATCGCCTGGCCGTGGCTGCTCGGCGGGCTGGCGCTGGTGATCGCGGGCCTTGCCGCGTTCCTGCTTGCGCGCCGCCGCCGCAATGACGAAGCCGTCACCACCGAACCGGCCCATGTCGAGCCGGCACGCGTCGCCGCGGCGCCGATCGTGACTCGCGAGCCCGTGGTCGAGCCGGTCGCTGCCCCGGATGCCGCAGTGATCGCCCAGGCGCCGCCGGCCGATCCGCGCATCGATCCGCGCGCGGTTCCGTCGGCGATCGAGCCGGTTGCCACCGAGCAGGAGGCGGAGATCTCCGAAGCGGGCAAGGACGATCTCGCCGGCGTCGCCGACGCGACCGCCCCGGTCTCGCACCGCCCGTGGATCGAGCTCGGCCTGCGCCCGGTGAGCGCCGGTACGACCGAGGAGGAGGCGATGGTCGATTTCGAGCTGACCGTCGGCAATGCCGGCGATACCGCGGCGCGCAACGTCCGCATCTCCAGCTTCATGCTCGCCGACGAGGCGGAGGGCACGGAAATGGAGCGGATGCTCACCGAGCGCCGCAGCGAGACGATCGTGCCGCCGGTCTCGATCGATCCGGGCGACGGCACTCGCGTCGACGCGCATCTCGCGGTGCCCAAGGGCGATCTCGGCCGCGTGTTCAACCCGGTGGTGGTCGCCGAGGCCCGCTATACGCTGCCCGACGGCAGCGAGGCGCGCACCGCCGCCGCGTTCCGGATCGGCCGCCCGGCCTATGAAGGCGGCATCGGCGGGATCGGCGCCTCGCGCCCGCATATGACCGAAGATCTCGCCGCCGAGCTCTACGGCCAGCCCGAGCACGCCTGATCCCCGAAACATCGGGGACATCGAAGCCCGCTTCTTCCGAAAGGGAGGGGCGGGCTCTTTTCATGCACGCGGTTTTGGGCCTATCGAACGCCATCCTCAGGGAGATAACATCACATGAAGAAGTCGCTGCTCGCGCTCGCCGCCGGAACCGCCCTCCTCGCCACCGCCGCCGCCCAGGCGCAGGAAAGCCCCGCGCCGGGGGCGGCGCCGGCCTTCAACGACATCCCCGCCAACTTCAATCCGCCCGCGCTGCCGGCCGATTACATCAAGCGCGAAGTGATGATCCCGATGCGCGACGGGGTGAAGCTCTACACGGTGATGATCATCCCGAAGGGCGCGAAGAACGCCCCGATCCTGTTCACCCGCACGCCCTACAACGCCGCCGGCCGCGTCGTCCGCACCGAGAGCGGCAAGATGATCAACACCCTGCCCGAAGGCGACGAGGTGTTCGTCAAGGCGGGCTATATCCGCGTGTTCCAGGACATTCGCGGCAAGTACAAGTCGGAGGGCGACTATGTGATCACCCGCCCGCCGGTCGGCCCGCTCAACCCCACCAAGGTCGATCACATCACCGACGCCTATGACTCGATCGACTGGATGGTGAAGAACGTGCCGGAGACCAACGGCAAGGTCGGCATGCTCGGCTCCTCCTATGAGGGCTTCACGGTGGTGATGGCGCTGATGGGCCCGCACCCCGCGCTCAAGGTGGCTGCCCCCGAGAGCCCGATGATCGACGGCTGGATGGGCGACGACTGGTTCCACCACGGCGCTTTCCGCCTGGCGAACATCGGCTGGATCGGCGCCCAGACCGGCTACAAGGGCGCCGGCAAGGCGCCGCCGCGCCCGGACTGGGACGATTACGATACGTTCCGCCGTGTGGGCAGCGCGGGCGACTGGGCCAAGCAGTTCGGCTATGACCAGCTGCCCGCCTGGAACAAGATGAGCCAGCACGTGGCCTATGACGCCTTCTGGCAGGGCCAGGCGCTCGACAAGCTGCTCGCCGCGAACCCCTCGAACATCCCGACGCTCTGGGAGCAGGGCATCTGGGATCATGAGGACATGTACGGCGCGATCCATGCCTGGGAAGCGCTGCAGAAGACGCCGCAGGCCGACAAGAACTTCCTGCTGATGGGCCCGTGGCGCCATTCGGGCTTCAACTATAACGGCTCGACGCTCGGCCAGCTCGCCTTCGAGGGCGACACCGCGCTCCAGGCGCGCCGCGACATCCTGCTCCCGTTCTTCAACGCCTATCTGAAGGACGGCGCGCCGCCTTTCACTCCGGCCAAGGCGAGCTTCTACAATACCGGCGAAAATCGCTGGGACTATCTGAGCAAATGGCCGCTGGCCTGTGACGACGGCTGCGGCACCAGGCTGACGCCGATCTATCTCAAGCCGGCCGAGGGGCTGGGCTTTGACAAGCCGGGCGCCGGCTCGGATTCCTATGTCTCCGATCCGGCCAAGCCGGTGCCGCATTTGCCGCGTCCGGTGAACTTCCAGGACGGCCGCTGGTCGACCTATCTCGTCACCGACCAGCGCTTCGTCGACGGGCGGCCCGACGTGATGACCTACATGACCGAGCCGCTCACCGCGCCGGTCCGCGTCTCGGGCGCGCCGCTGGCGGACATCTTCGCCAAGACCACGGGCACCGATGGCGACTTCGTGGTCAAGGTGATCGACGTCTATCCCGACGACTATGTCACCAAGAAGGAGATGGGCGGGTTCCAGCTCCCGATCGCGATGGACATCTTCCGCGGCCGCTATCGCGACTCGTTCGAGCATCCGACCGCGATCCCGGCGAACAAGGTCCAGGAATACAAGTTCCGCCTGCCGACGGTGAACCATGTGTTCCAGCCGGGCCACCGGATCATGGTGCAGGTCCAGTCGAGCCTGTTCCCGGTCTATGATCGCAACCCGCAGAAGTTCGTGCCGAACATCTTCTTCGCCAAGCCCGGGGACTATCAGAAGGCGACGGTGACGCTGATGTATGGCGGCGCCCAGTCGAGCAGCGTGCTGCTGCCGGTGGTGCCGCTCGACCAGTCGGCGAACGTGCAGAAATAATCGAACCGGACCGGAGCGTTACGGGCAGCCGTAACGCTCCGGACACATGTGGCTGAGATCAATGCCCGGCAATTCGGGGGGAAGGTCGATGATCAGGACATTGTTTCTTTGCCTGGCGCTTGCCGGTGCCGGCGCGCCGGCGTTCGCGGCCGGGCCGGCTGACGGGAAGCCGGTGGAGACGCTCACGCGGCAAGGCAAATGGCTGGTCGACTATAGTCGCGATGCCTGCAACCTCGCCGCGCAGATGGGCGAGGGCAAGTCGAGCGTGGTGGTGCGCTTCGTCCGCTACGAGCCGGGCGATGCTTTCGACCTGTCGGTGTTCGGCGACCGTTTCGGGATGAACGCCGTGAAGGTCGAGGGGACGGCCGATTTCGGCCTTGGCGGGAAACCGATCGCGATCGACGGGCTTTCGGGCAATGTCGGCAAGCTCAAGGCGATCTTCTTCGGCGGGATGCGGCTCGATGGCTGGCGGAGCAAGGGCTGGACCAGGGAGCCGGCGGAAGCCTCGCCGCCGCTGGCGCCCGAGCAGGAGGCGCGGGTCACCGGCGTGACGCTCGACATTCGCGGCAAGCGGGCGGTCCGGCTCGAATTCGGCTCGCTGGCCAAGCCGTTCGCCGAGATGCGCAAGTGCGTGGACAGCCTGGTGACGAGCTGGGGCTATGACCCGGCCCAGCAGGCCGCGGCGACGCGGCCCGTCTCCCCCGTCACCGAGCCGCAGGGATGGCTCAATTCCGGCGACTATCCCCCGGGCGCGCTGTTCCAGGGGCATAACGGGCTGGTGCAGTTCCGCCTCGACGTCGACCCGGAGGGTAAGGTGGCGGGCTGCTATGTGCTCGCGCGCACCAATCCGGACGATTTCGCCGACATCACCTGCCGCGCGATCTCGAAGCGCGCCCGGCTCCGGCCCGCGCTTGACGCGCAGGGCAAGCCGATGCGGTCCTTTTGGGTCTGCAAGGTGCACTGGCTGGCCTGATCCGCTCTTGTGCCCGATGCCCATTGCCGTACTAACCTTGCAATACAGTTCCCGAGTCCCAGGGGGTCCAGAACGATGAAGCATTTGAGCCTGGCGCTTGCCCTTGCGGCGGTGGCGCTCCCGGCGGCGGCGCATGCCCAGACCGGCGCCGCCGCGGCGGACAAGCTGCACGTCGACACGCAATATTTCACCTTGCCCAACGGGCTGCGGGTGGTGCTGACGCGGGACACGATCGCGCCGACGGTGACGGTCGGCGTCTATTACGGCATCGGCTTCCGCGTGGAGCCCAAGGACCGCACCGGCTTCGCGCACCTGTTCGAGCATCTGATGTTCCAGGGATCGAAGCATGCGCCCAAGGGCGTGTTCGATACGACGATCACCAATTCCGGCGGCATCAACAACGGCTCGACCCGGTTCGACTTCACCAATTATTTCGAGATCGTCCCCTCGGGTGCGCTCGAGCGGATGCTATGGCTCGAGGCCGATCGCATGGCCAATCCAGTGATCGACGACGTGGTGCTGAAGAACCAGCAGGGCGTGGTCGGCAACGAAGTGAAGGTCAACGTCCTCAACCAGCCCTACAGCACCTGGCCGTGGATCGACCTGCCGATGCTGGCGAACGTCAACTGGTATAACAGCCATAATTTCTACGGCGATCTCAAGGAGATCGAGGCGGCGACGGTGCCGGACGCCCAGGCCTTCTCCAAGGAGTTCTACCGGCCGAACAACGCCGTGCTCGTGATCGCCGGCGATATCGACTATGCCGCGACCCGGGCGATGGTGGAGAAGTATTTCACGCCCATCCCCTCGGCCGCGCCGGTCAAGCAGCCGGACATCTCCGAGCCGCGCCAGACTGCCGAGAAGTTCAAGAGCCGGGTCGACGCGCTCGCGCCCAAACCGGGCTATGCCGCGGGCTATCACGTGCCGGCGCGCGGCACGCCCGAATGGTACGCGATGGGGCTGATCGACCAGATCCTGCTCCAGGGCGACGACAGCCGGTTGTTCAAGAAGCTGGTCTCCGACACCGGCATCGCCGGCGAGCTTTCGGGCGGGATCAACGGCGATCTCGGCAACATGTTCAACTATCGCGGGCCGATGCTGTGGAGCTTCAGCTTCACGCACGACACGGCGCATTCGACCGCGCAGATCACCCAGGCGGTGGACGAAGTGATCGAGGCGCTGCGTGCCAAGCCGGTCAGCGCCGCCGAGCTGCAGCGCGCGCGCACCAAGATGCGCTCGGAGCTGTACGGCACGATCGACGGGGGCGGCCGGGTCGGCCTGATCGACCTGCTCGCCGTCTATGCGCTGTTCGACAATGATCCCGCCGCGGTGAACGGGATCGAGGAGGGCTTCGCCAAGGTGACGCCGGCGCTGATCCAGAAGACCGCGCAGGAATATCTGCGCAAGACCAACCGCTCGGTCTATGTCATCGAGCCTGGCGCCCAGCCCAAGGGAGGCAAGTGATGAAGCGCGCGCTCCTCGCATTCGTGGCCGTGCTGGCCGCCGCACCGGCGCTGGCGCAGGACAATTTCCCGCCGGCGCCCCCGATCGCCGATCCCAAGCCGTTCCGGCTGCCGGCGACCGAGACCTATGCGCTGCCCAACGGGCTGCAGGTCACGCTGATCCCCTATGGCATCGCGCCCAAGGCGGTCGTGTCGTTGCGCGTGCGCGCCGGCGCGGTCGATGAAGGCGATGCCGTGTGGCTCTCCGAGGTCACCGGGGCGCTGATGAAGGAAGGCGCCGCAGGCAGGACCGCCGCCGATCTCGCCGCCGCCGCGGCCGGGATGGGCGGGCAGCTTGCCGTCAGCGCCGGCATGCAGTCGACCTCGGTCGGTGTGAACGTGCTTTCCGAACATGCGCCGGCCGCGATCGCGCTGGTGAGCGACGTGGCGATCCGGCCGACGCTGCCGGCGAGCGAGCTTGCCCGGGTGAAGGCCAATCTCGGCCGCCAGCTCTCGGTCGCGCTTTCGCAGCCGGGCACGCTGGCCGATGTCGCGCTGGGCCGCACCATCTATGGCGCGAACCATCCCTATGGCCGCATCATCCCGAGCGCGGCGCAGCTCCAGGGCTATACGATCGCGCAGGTCAAGGCCTTCCATGCCGGCCAGTTCGGGGCGAAGCGCGCGCATCTCTACGTCGCCGGCCGGTTCGATGCGGCGGCGGTGAAGGCGGCGATCGACAAGGCGTTTGCCGGCTGGGCGGCCGGCCCCGACGCGGTGGGGCTGCAAAGCCCGCACCAGCCTGGCCCGCGGATCGTGCTGGTCGACCGGCCCGGCGCGCCGCAGACGACGCTGCGCCTGAGCTTCGACGCGAACCGCGCGGGCACCGAGGCGGACATTCCGCAGCGCGTGACCAATGCGCTGCTCGGCGGCGCGTTCAGCTCGCGGATCACGCGCAACATCCGCGAGGACAAGGGCTATACCTATTCGCCCGATTCCGATGTGGAATTCACTCCCGAACAGGCGCTGTGGACCTTCCAGGCGGACGTGACCACCGAGCATACCGGCGACTCGCTGAAGGAGGTCTTCAAGGAGATCCGCCGGATGCAGACCGAACCGGTGCCGGCCGAGGAGGCCAAGGGCATCCGCACCTATCTGGCCGGCCTGTTCGCGATCTCGAATTCGACCTCGGGCGCAGTGGTCGGCACGCTGGCGACGCGCGACCTGCTCGGCCTGCCGGGCGACTGGACGGAGCGCTATGTCCCCGCGGTGCTGGCGGTGACCCCGGAGCAGATGATGGCGTCGGCCAATGCCGGCTATCCGCTGGGCAAGCTCACCCTGGTGGTGGTCGGCGATCTCAAGACGGTCGTGCCTCAGCTCAAGGCCCAGCCCGAGCTGGCGAACCTGCCGATGACCACGGTGACGGTGCCCTAGCACGCTTCCCCTCCCTGCCAGGGAGGGGAGTCCAATTACCGCACGCCCAGGATCGTCCGCTTCAGATCGGCATAGATCAGGTCGTTGCCGAGCCCGCTCGGATGGTCGCCGTCGAAGAAGAGCGGGCGGCCGCCCGGCACCGCCTCGCAGGTCCGGCCGGGGCAGAAGATCGGCAACGGATCCCAGAGGATCGTGCTGCGCTGGCCGGCGGCCAGCACGCTCATCGCGCGCATCACATCGCGGCGGCGCTCGAGCATGGTCTCGCGCCCGATGGTGAGCCCGTGACAGGCGGGATTGGTGCGATTGAACCAGTCAGTGCAGCGGAAGACCGGGCTGGGGAAGACCGGCTTGGGCGCTTCCAGCACCAGCCGCGCGCCCCTGGCCGCGAGACGCCGGGTGATTTCCTGGGCCTCGGCGAGCGCCGCGGCGGAAACCCTGTCGTCGTGCCGGCCGGCCAGGTCGCGGTCCTTCTCGAACTGGTTGGCTAGGCGCGTGACGCGCAGTCCCGGCAGGAACACCACGTCTCCCGGGCGCGAACGGCTCGCAATGTCGCGCTCCACCGCCGCGTACCAGCCGGCGCAGCGCGGTCGGGCGGCGTGGCTCAGGATCAGCTTGAGATAGGGGCAGGCGGGCCGGAAATAGAGCCGCACGCTCGCGCCGGTCTCGGCGACGAGCCGGCGCAGCGCGGGGGCATAGGCCAGGCCGTGCGAGTCCGCGGGCACGAACAGAGTGAAGCTTCCCGGCCGGGTGCAGCGCGGCGACCATAGCGTCACCTTGCCGCCTGCCAGCCGCTCCTCGCCGTTGATCGGCGTGCAGCCGGTGAGGTCGAGCGGCAGCGGGCGGCCGGGCTCGGCATACCAGGCAAAGCGATCGCGGGTGACGCTGAGCGTGATGCGGTTGTGCGCGGCGATCAGCAACTGTCCGCCGAGCGCGGCGGCCAGCACTGCAGCCAGCGCCGCCGTGACGACGCGCCCGCGCGGCCAGCCGTCCAGCCGGCGGCTCGCGCGCAACGGCTTCTCGACCAGGAAATAAGAGAGGATCGCCAGCGTCACCGCGATGGCCAGCGCGGCGAGCTGGAGCTTCAGCGCGTGCAGGCCGACGGTCCAGCGGAACAGCACGAACACCGGCCAATGCCAGAGATAGAGCGAGTAGGAGAGCAGCCCCACCGTCACCATCGGGCGGCTGCCGAGCGCGCGGGGCGCCGTGCCGCCCAGGATCGCCATGATGACGAGCGCGGTGCCGGCGACCGGCAGCAGCGCGCCGGGGAAGGGGAAGAACGGGCCCTCGGGCAGGGCGAAGCCGGCCGCGATCGCCAGCGCGCCCAACGGTGCCAGCCACGCCTTGCCCGCGGCCCAGGGCTGCCAGCGCGCGCGGGTCAGGCAGAGCAGCATGCCCGCGCCTAGTTCCCAGAAGCGCGGAAAGATCAGGTAGAAGGCGAATTTGTTCGCGAACAGGGCCAGTACCGCGCAGAGCAGCAGCGAAAGGCCGGAGAGGATGGCCACCAGCCGCACCGCCTTCGCCCCGGCCTGGAGCTGGTGATGCCACCAAAGGATGAACGGAAAGAGCAGGTAGAATTGCTCCTCCACGCCGAGCGACCAGCTGTGCGTGAAGGGGTTATAGGCTGCCTGCGGGCCGAAATAGCTGTCGGTGTCGGTCGCCAGCACGATGTTGCTGAGCCCGAAAAAGGCGAAGCGTGCCACCTGGGCGAGGCTGTTGCTCAGCCAGGCATCGGGGATGAAGAGCTGCGCGGCCAACAGGGTGGCCAGCAGCATCGCGATCAGCGCGGGCATGATCCGCATCAGGCGGCGCGCGTAGAACCAGGCGGCGAGCTGCCTGAAGCTGGCGAACTCGCGGCCGAGCAGCGAGCCCGTCACCACGAAGCCCGAGATGACGAAGAAGATGTCCACGCCCGTGAAGCCGCCGGGCAGGGCCCAGGGCCAGAGGTGGAAGAGGATCACCGAGGTGACGGCGATGGCGCGCAGCCCGTCGATCGCCGGAATATAGCCGGGGCCGTCCCCCGTTCGTTCGCCTGCCACCAATGTCTCCCCAGATCGTTCGCCCTGTAAGGGACGGAACCGGCAGGGACAATCCGCCCCTGTCCTGCGGCGAACGGGGCGCGGCGTGCAGCTGGCGTTCATCTTTGGAGGGCCAGAAAATCATGGTGAACGCAGGGAGGCTCAGGACCGGGTTGCTGTGCGGCCTCGCCGCGGCGGCGGCGCTGGCCGCGCCGCTCGCGCATGCGCAGGACGCCCCGGCCCCGGCCCCGAGCCCGGGCCGCGCTCCAATCATCACCCCGCCGCCAAGCGTCCGGCCGCAGCAGCAGCTGCCCGGCGTGATCCCCGAACGTTTCAGCATCGGTCCCGCGCCGACCCCGACTCCGGCCCCGACCCCGACCCCGGCGCCCACGCCCGCGCCTACGCCGACTGCGCATGCCGCCCCCGCGGCCCAGCGCGCGGCGCCCGTTCCGCGTGCCACGCCGGCTCCGCGTGAGACGGTGCCCGCCGCAACCGCAACCGCAACCGCGCCCGCCGCGGCGCCGTTGCCGAGCGTCGCGCCATCTCCCCTGGCCGCGGCATCGCCGACGCCCCAACCGGTCGCGACCGCTGCACCCGCGCCCGCGCCCGCGCCTGCCGTTTCGCCCTGGATCTGGGCCCTGGCCGGCGCGGGGGGAACTGCGCTGCTGGGGCTGGGCGGCTGGCTGCTCCTGCGTCGGCGGCGTGAAGCAGGGGAGGAGGAGGCTCTCGAGACCGAGCCCGTCTCGATCCCGGCGCCGCCCGTCCAGGCACCGCCCGGCTTGAACCAGGGTGCCCGGCCGGCGGCGCCCGTCCCGGCGGCGCCCGTGCAGCGGCCTCCGTCGCCCGCGCCGGGCGCCGATCCTTTCGAGCTCGGCCTTGATCCTCGCCGGATCGTCTTTGCCGAGAATGACGTGCAGCTCGAATTCGAGCTGCTGATCGCCAATGGCTCGGGCGCTTCGGCGGAGAATATCCGCATCGCTTTCGCCGCGATGAGCGCGCAGGCACGGCAGGACGAAGTGATCGCCGGCTTTCACGGCGGGCCGCCGGGCGAGCCGGGCGCGGCACCCTTCGACCTGGCGGCCGGCGGTGGCGGGCGGATGCCGGTGCGCCTGGCGATTCCGCGCTCGGGCGTGAACGTGGTCGAGGTCGGCGGCCGGCCGATGTTCGTGCCGATGGTGCTGATCGACATCCGCTGGCGCGGCGGCCTGAGCATCCGGCGCTTCGGTGCCGATTTCATCCTCGGCACGATGGGGCAGGGCGACAAGCTCGGCCCGATCTGGCTCGACCGCCCGGCACCGGCGGGCCCGCTGGCGGCGAACCGTTATTTTGCCAGGCACGTGGTCGCGGCTTAGTACCGCGTTCCTACGGCGACCGTCGTGCCGGATCGTCAAAGTTCACAAAGTCCCCCCCAACCGCGAGACCTTGCGGCGCTTATATTCCCTATTTTCTCGGTAAGGCGGCGCATCTCGCAACATCCTTGCGCAGGCGTAGTCCTATTGTCCCAACAGAATGAAGGAGCGGCCGGCCTTGGGGCCGGCGGTGGGAGCCAAGCAGGCGAAATCCTACATTGCAAGCATTGCGATCGGCGCTGCACGCTGTTCCGAGCAAGGCACTATCTCGGCAAGGCTGCGGTCACGGCCTAACCCGGATATTCCGTGCCAAGGCGAGCGTTCCCTTCCGCCGCGCGAATTGCTCGTCCTCTGGCCTCAGCTTCGTCGCGAATGGCTTTTCTCCTTCGCGACCTCTCCGTTTCCGTCACGTGAACATATGGACGCTCAATTCCGCCAGGATGATCTGCCGATCCTGAGCCTGGGCGCGGCGGTCCCTGCCTGTCCCAATCAAGGCCACTCATCTCCAGGCCCTTTGTTCGCTGGCCGTGGATTTGGTGCCCGATCGCCCAAAAGAAAGGGGCGGCCCGTTGCCGGACCGCCCCGATCTGTTCGCCGATGGCGAAAAGCCAAGAAGCTTACTTGACCTCGACGGTCGCGCCAGCTTCCTCGAGCTGCTTCTTGATCTTCTCGGCCTCGTCCTTGTTGACGCCTTCCTTGACGGCCTTCGGAGCCGACTCGACCAGGGTCTTCGCCTCGGTCAGGCCCAGGCCGGTGATGGCGCGGACTTCCTTGATGACGTTGATCTTCTTGCCACCGTCGCCGGTGAGGATCACGTCGAACTCGGTCTTCTCTTCGGCGGCCGGAGCAGCGGCGCCAGCGCCACCCGGGGCGGCGACGGCGACGGCAGCGGCGGCCGAGACGCCCCACTTCTCTTCGAGAAGCTTCGAGAGCTCGGCGGCCTCGAGAACGGTCAGCTCCGAAAGCTGGTCAACAAGCGCGTTAAGGTCAGCCATGATAAACTCCAATCAAATCAGATGTTTCGGGATAAATAAACTTGCAAGATCCGCTTATGCGGCGTCCTTGGCCGCATAGGCGCCGAACACGCGCGCGAGCTGCGCGGCCGGTGCCTGGGTAACGGTCGCGAGCTTGGTCGCCGGAGCGACGATGAGGCCCACGAGCTTGCCGCGCAGTTCGTCCAGCGACGGCAGCGAGGCGAGCGCCTTGATGCCTTCCTGGTCGAGCACCTGGGTGCCCATTGCGCCGCCGACGATCTCGAGCTTGTCGTTCGTCTTGGCGAACTCGACCGCCACCTTGGCCGCAGCCACGGGGTCGATCGAGGTGGCGAGCGCCGTCGGACCCGTCAGCAGGTCCGCGATCGCCGCGTAATCGGTGCCGCTGGCAGCGATCTTGGCAAGCTTGTTCTTCGAGACCTTGTAGCTCGCGCCGGCCTCACGCATCTTGTTACGGAGGTCCGTCGACTGCTTGACGGTCATCCCGAGGTTGCGGGTGATGACCACCACGCCAACCTCGCCAAAGGTGCGGTTCAGCTCGGCAACGGCGTCAGCCTTCTGGGAACGATCCATGCCGGTCTCCTCGTTATGAGCGCATCCCTTGCGGGAAGCACCCGGTTACAAAATGTCCGAGGGGAAGGATCGTCGTGCCCGGTTATCCCTGGGCATGACCCGCGCGCTCCACACAGGGAGCCGCCGGTGAAAATCTGTCCCCGTCTAGGCAAGAGATTAAGCGGGGCAAATTCCCCGCGCTTGCTGTCTCGGACGGTCTCCTCCCGAAGGAGGAAGGCGCGCCAATAGCGATATTTGTGGATAAGTCAACCAAGCGTGGAGGGCCGTTGGAGAGGCGGGCGCCCATTGCCATCAGCGCTTCATCGGCGTTTCCCGGATGTTTCACCAAACCACAACAGGACTGCCACATACCGCGCCTAGGCGGCGATGCTGCGGCGCAACGACGCCGTGACTCCAGGGGGGTATGATGACCGTTCGTCACGCGCTTCGCGCTACCGTTTGTGCCGCTGTTCTTGCCACCGCCGCCATGGCGACACCCGCGCTGGCCCAGGACCAGACTTCGCCCGCAACGGGCGAGAACGCGCCCGAGAATGCCGGCGACGGCTCGATTCTCGTCACCGCCAAGCAGACGCGCTCGGCCACCGCGATCCCGGCGAGCGAGATCCAGAAGATCCTGCCCGGCGTCTCGCCGCTCAAGGCGATCCAGACGCTGCCCGGCGTGCTCTACGTCACCGCCGATCCCTGGGGGAACAACGAGCAGAACGCCCAGATCTTCATCCATGGCTTTGCCGGCAACCAGCTCGGCTACACGATGGACGGCATTCCGCTCGGCGACCAGAGCTATGGCAATTACAACGGCCTCTCGCCGCAGCGCGCGGTGATCTCGGAGAATGTCGGCCGCGTCGTCGTGGCGACGGGTGCCGGCGATCTCGCCACCGCCTCGAACAGCAACCTGGGCGGCACGGTGGAGACCTATTCGTCCGATCCCACCCAGGCGTTCGGCGTGACCGCCAACCAGACCGCGGGCAGCTACCACACCTCGCGCACCTTCCTGCGCCTCGATACCGGCAATCTCGGCGGCGGCGGCACCAATGCCGGCTATGTCTCCGTCGCGCGGCAAAAGGCCAAGGCCTGGGACTTCAACGGCTGGCAGGGCGGCTGGCAGGCCAATGCCAAGTTCGTCCATGACGATTCGGTCGGCAAGCTGACGCTCTATTTCGACTATAACGACATGACGCAGCCGAACGAGGACGCCACCGTCTTCTTCAAGCCGTCGGCCGGCGGCACCGCCACCCCGGTGCAGCTCTACACCCCCTATACCAAGCCGTTCTTCTATTCGGATTTCAACGGCTATCGCAGCTACATCAATGCGCTGGGCAATTCGCCCGCGGCCCAGGGCGGCAATTACCGCAACTATTATTCGGACGCGCAGCGCACCGACTATCTCACCTATGCGCGCTACGACGCCAAGATCGCCGACAACGTCACCCTGTCGAACACGATCTATTTCCACCACAATGACGGTGCCGGCGTCGTTGCCGGTCCGCTCGGCCAGTCGATCACGACGGCGCAGCCCTATCTCGATCCCAACTACGCCAGCCTGCCGACCAATTGCCGCTTCGGCGCCAATGGCAACGGCGTCCGCCCGGCGGCCTGCACGGCGCTGACCGACGCCCAGGCGGCGGCGCGCGGCGCGGCGCTGGTCGCCGCCACCGGGGGCTCGGGGATGATCACCCGCACCACCGAATATCGCATCGACCGCGGCGGCGCGATCACTGCGCTCAACATGGACCTGGGCGACCACCAGATCGAGCTGGGCGGCTGGTTCGAGCACAACAGCACCACCCAGTGGCGCCGCTGGTATGCCGTGCCCGCCGGCAACCCCGGGCTCAGCACCCCGTACATCCGCCCGCTCGAGGTGATGCAGCCGCTGTTCACCCAATATCAGGGTGAGGCGCGGATCAACCAGCTGCAGCTCCATGTCCAGGATACCTGGCGCGTGTTCGAGCCGCTGCTCGTGCAGTTCGGCTTCAAGACCAGCGCGCAATGGGCCAATGGCTGGTATCCCGTGCAGCCCCGGCTCGGTTCGCTCTCGGGCCTGACCGGCGGCCTGCCGGAGGGCAAGATCAACACGCTGAAATGGTTCCTGCCGGCGGTCGGCGCGACCTATGACTTCAACGGGCACGAGGAAGTCTATTTCAACGTCCAGAAGAACCTGCGCCAGTATCAGGCCTATCTGGCCGGTGGTGGCGGCCCGTGGTTCACCGGCAGCCAGACCGCGTTCAACGCCTTCGCCAATGACGGCAAGCCGGAGAGCAGCTGGACCTATGAGGCGGGCCTGCGCACCCATCGCAGCTTCGGCGGCGGCATCGGGCTGGACGCGCAGATCAACTATTACCGTGTCGATTTCAGCGACCGTCTGCTGGCGATCTCGACCAATCCGGGCGGCATCGCGGGTGGCCAGATCGCCGGCGGCACCTCGATCCTGGTCAATGTCGGCGATGTGCGCACCAACGGCGTCGACGCCGCCTTCACCCTGCGCTTCGGCCGGGCCTTCTCCTTCTACAATGCCACGTCGTACAACCTCTCCAAGTATCGGAGCGACTATACCTCGGCGGCGACGGGCATCGGCGGCGCCACCAATAGCTGCATCGGCGGCTATCTGGTCGTCGGCGGCGTGGTCCCGACCTGCGGCAAGCAGCTGCCGGGCACGCCGAAGTGGATGAACAAGACCGTCGCGACGCTCAATATCGGCCCGGTCGAGGCGCAGCTGGTCGGCGATTATGTCGGCAAGCGCTTCGCGACCTATTCGAACGATGCCAGCGTCGGCTCCTATTTCCTCACTTCGCTGAGCGTCGGTGTGGACCTGCCGGCGGAAATGCTGGGAATGAAGAAGGCGAAGCTCAGCCTCAACGTCACCAACCTGGGCGACGTCAAGGGCGTCTCGACGCTCTCGGTCGGCTCGGCGACCAACAATTATTCGGCCTATCCGATCCCGCCGCGCCAGTGGTTCCTGACCTACTCGGCCGGCTTCTGACGACAGGCATGGCGAAAGGGCCGGGGCGTGGCTCCCGGCCCTTTCCTATTGCGCGAGTCCGGAGAGCAGCGTGCGGGCCGGCGCCGCTTCCGGCGTCTCGTAGGGGCCATTGGCCACCGGGATCAGCGCGTTGCGCGCCGCGGCGGTATTGCCGCGCTTGGCGAGCGCTTCACCTAGCAACAGCCGGGGGCCTGGCGCGGCGGGAACCGTGTCGACCGCTTTCATCAGGCCTTCGACCGCCACATCGGGCGCGGTTTCGCCGGCGGCGGCGAAGCTGCGATAATAGGCCAGGAGCGGCAATGGGCTTTCGCTGTCGGCGCGATTGGCGCGGGCGATGGTGATCCGCGCCGCCTTGAGCCGGCCCGCGCGTTCGTTCGCCGGGGCGGCAAGGGCGATGCCGGCTTGCGCGATACCCTGCCAGGCGAGCGCGTCGCCATTGCCCGGCGCGATGGCCAATACCCGGGCGGAGGCGGTGGCGCATTCCGGCATGTTGCCGCTGCGGCATTCGGCTTCCGCCAGCAGCAGCTGGGCATCGCGGTTCGCGGAATAGCGCGCGGCGTCCCGGCGCAGGTCCTTTAGCCAATCTTCGCGCCGGGCGATCGCGGCGGTGCGCTGCCGGTCGGCCTTCGGGTCCGCGGACGCGGGCGGGATGGCCAGGCGCGCGCCGAGCTCCAGCCGCCCCTTGACGAATGCGGCTTCCCCTTCGCTCAGTCGCCGGACGATCGGTTCGGCGGCGCGCTCGGCCGGATAGGACATCTGTTCGAACGGCAGCTTGCCTCGGTCATAGGCGACGAGTTCGTCCTGCAGCTTGCCGAGGTCGCCGAACGCCGCCGCCGCCTTCTCCATCGAGCCACCGGCCGCGATCGTCGCGAGATAGGCGCGGAGCTGCCCTTTCCGTTCGTTCGAGAAGAACAGCAAATGGGTGAGCGCCCAGGCGTGGAACGGCGTCCAGCGCTCGCCGACGTCGCGATCGGCCAGGTAGCGGCCGGTAACGATGTCTGCGGCCGGATAGCGCCGGTAGCGATCGAGCACCTTGCGATAGCCTTGCGGGGCGCGGCCATATTCCATTCTGCCGTCGCCCTGGGTTGCCAGGGTCGCGAAGAGCTCGCCGAACCCGTCGACGTACCAGCGCGGATAGGCGTGGGGGAAATAGGTGAGCAGGAAATGGCGGGCATAGCCGGCAAGGATCCGTCCCTCCGCCGATATCGGTACCGCCCGCTCGTTCACCGCGATGGCGAAGGGATCGTCGCGGCCGAACCGGGCGATCGCGCTGGCCGGGAGCGTGGAGCCCGCTCCGGGGTTCGCGGCCGCGGCGCCGGGCGCTTCCGTGGCGGCCGGCGTGGTGGCGCGCACCAGATCGGGCAGGATGCCGGCAAGGTCCTGGCCCTGCTCGATCACGGCCTTCTGATCGAAGCGACTCGCGGCGAACACCGCGCCGTCCTCGCGGGGATCGTAATAAGCGGGCCCGGGAAAGGCGCGGCTGTAGGGGCCGGGCGAATAGCGCAGGTTCCTGAGCGCCATCGCATCGAATTCCGCGCCGTCGCCGACCAGCGTTACGCGCAGCTTGCGGGTGCCGTCCGGCTTGTCGATCCGGCCCAGCAGCACCGAGAGGAGGAAATGGAGTCGTTCCAGGTCATGGGCGATATGGGCCAGTTCCTTCTCGCCGCCGTTGCTGATGACCACGACGTGATCGGTCTCGGCCTGAAGCCAGTTGCTGGCCCGGTCGCGCTGGCCCTGCACCAGGATCGTGGCGTCCTGGCCGGGTGGGTTTTCCCCCTGCGCCGCGGCGTTTCCGGGGGCCATGACCGCGGCGAGTATCAAAATCGCGTGGGCATAACGCATATCGCCTCTCCCCCTTCGTTGTCAGTACGTTACTATGCTTGTTACGTCGGGGGGAAGGAAGCGCACTATGGCGGTTCGGCCGAGCCCGGAATCGCGGGCGGTCCGGAAGCGGAGGGGAAAGCCATTTCGGCTGGATTCCCAGCCGGCTGCGGTCAATTTTTCCTATTCACCTTTCACAACGGAAACCGCTGAAAATCGCACCAACTCGGTTGGATTCGCGCGCGCGATGGCTAAAAGCTGGCAGCGATGGTGACCGGGACGATCGATCAACTCACAGCGCGCGAACGCGATTGCCTGCGGCTCGTCGCGCGCGGCATGTCGTCCAAGGAAATCGCCCTTACGCTTGGGCTCTCGCCCCTCACGGTCGATGGCTATTTGAAGGAAGCGGCGCGCACATTGGGGGTTTCGAGCCGGCGCGAGGCCGCCCGCATCCTTGCCGCGCACGAGCATCTCTCGCCGCAGGCCCCGGAAACGCCCCCCCCAAAATTTGGGGGCCGAGCCGGTGGACCTTGCCGAAACGGTGCATTCCGAGGTTCCATTGCCTCCGAAACGGTCCGAAGCCGAACCGCGTTTTCGGGTTCCGTTTCTGAGGCAGGGGAAGCAAACAAATGATCTCGACCCGTTCAACCGGCTGATGTGGATCTTCGGTCTCGCGCTGCTGATGCTGATCGCGGTGGCCAATTTCCTCAATGGCTTGGGGGCGCTCTGGCGCATTACCGGCTAGCTCCGGCCTCTTTTTGAACCACTCAATCCAGATCCGTCGCAGCCCTTCCGCTGCGCGAAGGAGGACTCATGACGTCTCCGAAGAAGATTGCTGCCGTGCGCATCGCCCGCTCGCTGCGGCCTGCGGAAGTCGCGGTAAACGAAGCTGCGCTCAAGGTGCTTGCGATGGGCACCGCGGTTCTCACCGCCCGGGCCGACGGCACTTTCCATCCGCTCGAGGCGCAGGACGCGGTCGACTATGTCGGCGCGGCCACGGCCAAGGTGTTCGGCGCGATGTCGGACATCAAGAAGGCGCATGGCGAGCTGCGCGGCGTCGGCATGCGGCACCAGGTGCTCGGGGCAGGCGACATCTTCGAGACTCCGGGTCATGACGACCCCCGTGGCGAGGCGGAAATTCTTCCGCTCACCGTCGCAGCATGAGGGGGGCCTTGACTTGGCTGGGGTTCGTTGGTGCGGTCGCGCCATATGAACGTGCTCGTCTATCTGGTCGTGCTGCTCCTTTGCTGTCTCTACGCGGTAACGCGTGGCGGCTTGCCGGAGCGCCTCGCAGTGCTCATCCTGGTGGTGGCGATCATCGCCTCGCACTTCGCGCCGGTAGCCGGCCAATATCGCTTCCAGAAGATGGAGGTGGGGCTGCTCGCGGTCGATTCGGGCATGTTCCTCAGCACCATGCTGCTGTCGCTGCGGGCGCAGCGCTATTGGCCGATGTGGCTGTCCGCGGTGTATCTCAACATCGTGGTGACGCATCTGCTGATGCTCACGCCTTCGCTGATGCCATGGTCCTATGCGGTGGCGAACGCCGCGTGGAACTATCCCGGTCCGCTGCTGATCGCCATCGGCGCCGCGCGGCATCGGCAGCGGCTCAAACGCTACGGGGCGGATCCCGCCTGGTCCTGACGAAGGAGGCTCATCATGGCTGAGGCGGACGACTCCGTATATCGTCTGCGAGACCGGCCGATGATCCCGCCCAAGCCGGCTGGCGGGGGCGTGGCGTTCACCGGAACCGCAGCGGATCTGGTGGAAGGCGTCTACCGCGCCCGCCGGCTGCGCGACGATGCGTTCGGACCGATCGCGGGGCAGTTCCGCGAGCCGACCTGGGACATATTGCTCGACCTGTACCTCGCCGCCGCCAAGGGGCGCCCGGTATCGGTGAGCAGTGCCTGTATCGGCAGCGGCGCGCCGCAGACCACTGCGATCCGCCACCTTGCCCTGCTGGAGAGTGCCGGGCTGGTGGTGCGCTCGCCCAACCCGATGGACAATCGAGCGGGCATCGTCACGCTGACCGAAGAGGCGATCCGCCGGGTCGACGACTGGGCCCGCCGTGTGCGGAGCGTGTGGAAGGCGGAAACGCCCTTGCCGGGCGATCCCGTAGTCTGAGCCGCCCCTTTCGTCGGGGAGGCAGAAAAGGGCCGGAGGCTGTGCCTTCGGCCCTTTTTCGTTGCCTGCGGACGCACGCAAGGAAAAGGGCCGGAGGATCGCTCCCCCGGCCCGTTCCTTGTTCGGCGGTGCCGCTCGATCAGGCGGTCGCGACTTCCGCGACGTCGACCTTCACGCCCTGGCCCATGGTCGAGCTGAGCGCGACCTTCTTCAGATACTTGCCCTTGGCGCCCGACGGCTTGGCCTTGACCACCGCGTCGACCAGCGCGTCGAAGTTCGCGCGCAGGTCTTCCGCCGGGAACGACGCCTTGCCGATGCCCGAGTGGATGATGCCGGCCTTCTCGACCCGGTACTCGACCTGACCGCCCTTGGCGGCCTTGACGGCCTCGGCGACGTTCATGGTCACGGTGCCGAGCTTCGGGTTCGGCATCAGGCCCTTGGGGCCCAGTACCTTGCCGAGGCGGCCGACCAGTCCCATCATGTCCGGGGTCGCGATGCAGCGGTCGAACTCGATCTTGCCGCCCTGGACGATCTCGAGCAGGTCCTCGGCGCCGACGACGTCCGCACCGGCCTCGCGGGCCTCATCGGCCTTGGCGCCCTTGGCGAACACGCCGACGCGCACGGTCTTGCCGGTGCCCTTGGGCAGCGTGACGACGCCGCGGACCATCTGGTCGGCGTGACGCGGGTCGACGCCCAGGTTGAGTGCGACTTCGATGGTCTCGTCGAACTTCGAGGTGGCGCCCGACTTCACCAGCGCGATCGCTTCGTCGATGCCGTGCAGCTTCTCGCTGTCGACGGTCCAGGTCTTCTGCTTCTTGGTCAGCTTCGCCATGTCCTTAGCCCTCCACAACCTGGAGGCCCATCGCGCGGGCCGAGCCCTCGATGATGCGGGTGGCCGCCTCGATATCGTTAGCGTTCAGGTCCTTCATCTTGACCTGGGCGATCTCGCTCAGCTTCGAGCGCGCAATCTTTCCGGCCGAAACCTTGCCCGGCTCCTTCGAGCCCGACTTCAGGTTCGCGGCCTTCTTGATCAGATAGGTCGCCGGCGGGGTCTTGGTCTCGAACGAGAACGAACGGTCCGCATAGACGGTGATGACGGTGGGGAGCGGGGTGCCCTTTTCCACGTCGCCGGTCTGGGCGTTGAACGCCTTGCAGAATTCCATGATGTTCACGCCGCGCTGACCCAGGGCAGGGCCGATCGGCGGCGAGGGGTTGGCAGAGCCCGCAGGCACCTGCAGCTTGATATAGCCGGTAATCTTCTTTGCCATGTCACTCTCTTTCGCGGGGCCGTCGCGAAGCTCGGGCCCCTGATCAAGTCGAGCGGTAAAGCGGCCGTGCGGACACGGCCTCCCGCGGATTTCCATTGCTGTTGCTTTGGAAGGGCGCGCGCCTAGCCTATTCCGATGCGAAAGGCAATGCCGGTGCGGGACGGCAGGTCCTCCCTTGCCCGGCAAGCCGCGCCGTGTTCAAACCGGCTGGGGTTAACAAGGGGGAATGCATGAATACCAAGCTGCTTTCGGCGGCCGCCTGCGCGGCTGCCCTGTTCGTCGTGCCGGCCATGGCGCAGGAGGGCGTCGCGCCCGCGCCCGTCGCCGCGGAAACGACCGCATCCGACGCGGCGATGCCGTGCGAGCTGCACGTTTGGCCGACGCACAATTATCTGGGCTTCAACTCGGGCCTGCTTTCGGGCTTCGGCCTTGTCGGTGCGCTGGCCGATGATGCCGCGCACAAGGGGCGGGTACAGACGGTCAAGGATCTGATGCGTGAATATCTGGGACCGGACGTTCAGATGGCGGAGCTCAACAAGCTCGGCATCGCGCAAACGCTGAAGCTCAAGGGCTATCGGATCGTCGTCGAGGAGCCGACGCCGTTCAACGAGGATCTGAAGAAGGATCCCGCGCTCAAGGCCCAGGTCAAGGCGCTGAATGCCCGGATCAAGGCCGGCAAGCGGATCACCGATTCGACGCATGGCTGCTATGCCGAGCTGATCACCACGCACATCTTCTACCACAAGGCGATGATGTACGGCTCCAATCTGTTCACCGGCTGGATCTATCGGGAGTTCGGGGACAAGCAGATCGCCACCAGGACGGCGACCGGCCAGGTGAAGAACCCCCTGGAGGACTTTCCGCCCAAGACGCCGGAGAAGCTGGAGGCCGCCAAGGCCGAGCTGCGCGACGCCTATGCCAAGGACTTTGTCGAATATGTCCAGAAGAAGGTGATGGGCGGGACGAAGTAATCGCCCGGGCGATCGGGAGGGGCCGGTGGCATGGGTGCCGGCCCCTTCATTTTGGCGCATATCGGCCTTGCCAATTGGCCTGACACGCGACACGCTGCTCCGATCGGCGGCACGGGCTTCGGCTCCCACGAGACCTGCCGAGCAACCAAGGAGGCGATGGAGAAAGATGCCATGTTCATGCGCAATCGCGCCGCCGCGCTCGCGGCGGCCGGCCTGATCCTCGCCACCACCGGCGTTGCCTGGGCTTATACGACCGACACCGATTCCGGCGGGAGCATCACCAACATCAGCGGCGGCAAGCGTTTCGTCATCCAGCAGCGCACCGACAGCACGCCTGGCCGCGCCGAGCTGCGCGGCACCTCCAGCACCACCGGCGCTTCGGCGAGCGGCCGGTTCAAGCTGGTGAGCGGCGGAAAATATGTGAGCGTGATGCAGGTGCTCAACGTCGTCGCCGCGGGCGCGACCTCGGGGCCTTCCGAGCCGATCACCCAGCTTGCCGTGCGGCCCAAATCGGGGGGCAATTACGAATTCTACGTCGTGCAGGGCAGCCAGGTGTGCAGCGGCGCGCCGACCGTGGTGGTGGGCAGCACCTATGATGTGAGCGTCTCGGTCAGCACCGGCCAGAGCCCGCAATATCGGATCAACGGCGTCGTCTGCCAGAAATCGAACCCGGACGGAGACAAGGCCGGCACCGTCTATGACGGCAGCCTCAAGAGCGGCCGCTATTTCTATCCGAAGATGGGTGCCTACAACACGAGCAGCAACCAGTCCCAGAGCGGCGGCGGCTCGACGATCGAGTGGACCGAGATCGCGATCTGAGGGAACGGGGCCGGTCGCGCCCGTGCGGCCGGCCCCTAGCCTTGATCCGCAGGGCACCAGCGCGCGGTAATCTCGTTCAGGATCGCGTAGGCGCGATCGGTGGCCTTGCTGCCGAATAGAAGGTCGTGATCGAGGCCTCTGATCGGAAAGGCGCGAATGCCGCGCGCGCGGAAATCCGCAACATAGTCTCCGCCCAGTATCCCATCGGTCGAACTGTAAACCACATGGATATTCGGATATTTACCATCGAGATAATCGAAGGCGGATTTGCGCGCGATCGGGAGGGAAAGATCGAAATAGGATGCCCAAAGGTCATCGTTTCGGATTGTCTTCCATTCATACCGGCCGGTCCGATCATCCAATATCAGCAGGCGTTTGCCGAAGACGATCTTTGCGTCATATTTCGCGTCATAAAGTGCCATCGCTTTGTCCCAGCCAATGGGACTCATCAGGAGCGGGTTGATCAGGATGGCCTTCGCTCCGGGATCAGGCCGGGATGCCGCATACATCAGGCCCCCCACGCTTTCCGCCACGACGATGACGTTCTCCTCGCCATAGGCGCGCTCGATCTCGGCGCGCCGGGCCGCCACGTCCGCGATGCCGGCCGAGAAGCCTTCCTTCGGATGATTCTGTCGTGGCGCGGTTCCGGTATAGGCAAGATTGACGATGGGCGCGCGGCAACGGCTGGCGAGCGAGACCAGCCAGCGTGGATAGCGTGCCTCGAATTCGTCCCACGGCGTTTGGACGGGATCGCCTGGGCCGCCCGGGATGCGCACGATCACCTTGCCGTTCAAGGTGGACATGGCGGGGCGAAAGACGAAGAATTTCGGGCGACCGTCGGCGTCGGCATATTGCAGCCACAGGCCCTCAGAGCCGGGATAGCGGAGCCACCAGCCGCTGGAGACGGTATCGCAACTTGCGAGGCCTGCGAGGCGCAGACCGGCGATCCCGGACTTGCAGGAGATGTGTCCCCAACCGAGAAAATAGAATGCGGTGGCGGCAACCGCGAGGGTTGCCGCCACCGTTGCCAAGGCCAGGCCGAGGCGAGTTGACCGCTTAGCCTTTACCATCGGCGATGCGTCCGCCGGCCACCAGGTCGAGTTCATTTACGGTCAGTTCACGCCACATGCGCAGTCTCCTTCGAGATTGACGGATGATTCAAGTCCCTGCGCGACCTCGTTCCTTGTCGATGCGAGCCAGTCCAAGTCACGGCGCGTATGGATGATTCTCCGTGCCGATCGGCGTGGTTGCGTCTCGCGAAATACCGTTGGGCACCCGAAAGGGGGATTGCCCTCCGGATGCAATATATTTCATCTACGAAAACTATTTCAATAATATGATGGGGTGCATGAGTTCGAGCAGGGCAGCGCCCATTGCCTGTCTTCTTCGATCCCCGGCCGATGCCGACCAGACGACAAAAAAGGCCGGAGCTTTCGCCCCGGCCTTCTTGAAATCCCGATAGTCGAAGCGCGCGCTTACTTCACGCGCTCGACATCCTCGAAGCCCAGTTCCAGCGGCGTCGCGCGGCCGAAGATCGAGATCGAGACCTTCACGCGGCTCTTGTCGTAATCGAGTTCCTCGACCACGCCCGAGAAGGTCGCGAAGTTGCCGCTGGTCACCTTCACCGTGTCGCCGATGTCATAGTCCACCTTGACCTTCGCCTTGGGCGCGGCGGTGGCGGCTTCGTCCTTGGTGTTCAGGATGCGCGCGGCCTCGGCCTCGCTGATCGGCTGCGGCTTGCCCGACGAGCCCAGGAAGCCCGTCACCTTCGGCGTGTTCTTCACCAGGTGATAGACGTCGTCGTTCATCTCGAGCTTGGCGAGGACATAGCCCGGGAAGAACTTCCGCTCGGACTGGACCTTCTTGCCGCGGCGAACCTCGGTCACCGTCTCGGTCGGAACCTCTACGGCCTCGACCAGGCGATCGAGGCCCATGCGGGTGGCGTCGGCCAGGATCTGGTCGCGAACCTTGCCCTCGAAGCCCGAATAGGCGTGGATGATGTACCAGCGCGCCATGCGTTCGTTCTTTCTCTCGTTATCTGCGGTGCGGCTTACTGCGCGAGGCGCAGCAGCGAATTGACGATGAAATCGAAGATCGAGTCGATGCCGAGGAAGAACACGCCGAGCAGCGTCGTCATGATCATCACCATGATGCCGGTCATGACGGTCTCGCGGCGCGACGGCCACACGATCTTGCGGGCTTCGGTCTGCACCTGCTTCACGAATTCGATCGGACTGGTCTTCGCCACTGGGGCACCCTCGCTTCAAAGTTCGCCGGCTGCGGGGCACGGGTCCGCTGCCCGGTCCTTCTCGAAGGAACCGGCGCTACCCACCCACGCTGTCGGATTGGGGGCTGTATCTAGCGAGTTGCGAGCGGGCGTGCAAGCTGGCGCGCTCAGGAAAAGAAACCGTCCCGTTCAGAGCAGCGCGATGGCGGCGAAACCCAGCACGACGAGGGCGAGGAAACCCCAGGCGAACAGGTCGAGGCGCTTCTCGATGAATTCCTGCACCGGAGCGCCGAACCGCCTGAGCAGCGCGGCGACGAGAAAGAAGCGCGCGCCGCGCGTGATCGTGCAGAGGATCACGAAGAGCGGGAAGTTGAAGCTGGCCGCGCCGCTGGCGATGGTCACCAGCTTGAAGGGGATCGGGGTCAGGCCCTTCAGCAGGATGATCCAGGTGCCATATTCGCTCTGATAGGCGTGGATCGCCTCCTGGAGCTTGGCTTCCAGATGATAGGTGTGGACGATCCACTGGCCCACCGTCTGCATCAGCCCATAGCCGATATAATAGCCGAGCATGCCGCCCAGCACCGAAGCGATGGTGCAGACCAGCGCGATGCGGAACGCCTGCTCGCGGCGGGCGAGCACCATCGGGATCAGCATCGCATCGGGCGGAATCGGGAAGAAGCTGCTCTCCGCGAAGGAGACCGCGCCCAGAAGCCAGATCGCGTGCCGGTGATGCGCCATGCGCAACACCCAGTCGTACAAGGGGCGGAACATCGGGGCCGGGCAACTTTCGATGCGGGAAATGCCAGTCCTTTATGGGGCAAGCCTGGGCTTGTCCATGGCGGCGGGGGCGGAGAAAGGGCCGCCGATCGATCCACGGCGCGCCGCATCGGGCCTTTTCGGACGCAATTCGCCTTGCCGCCGCGCGGTGCGCTCCATAGCCTCCGGGCCATGGCGACACCCGCCCCCACGCCGACCCCGTCGCAGCCGCCGGTGGAGATCCTCTACGCGGTGCCCGTCGGCACGGTGATCTCCTGGTATCCGTCGCCGACCGCCTTCCAGACCAATCCGAACGATCCGACCGGGCCCAAGACGCTGGTCTATCCGCCCGGCTTCCGGATGTGCGACGGGAGCACCGTCAGCGATCCGGAGAGTCCGTTCAACGGCGCCGCGCTGCCGAACCTCGTCAACCGCTTCATCCTCGGCTCGGGTGCCAATATCGCCGTTGGCGACAGCGGGGGATATGGCATCGGCGGCTGGCAGAATGGCAGCTTCGCCACTTCGTCCACCGCGGCGTCATCGTCCGACGATGTGCTGAACAACATCATCCAGGCGCAGAATCCGACCACGTCCTGGCGCTATGAGCTGGCCAAGAATGACGGGCTGAACGACGGCAACCATCATCACACCGTTGCCGCCGGCGCGTTCACGGTGCCCCCGCCGGGCTATGTCGCGCTCATCCCGATCATCCGGATCAAATAGCGTTCAGCTCTCGTAGCGCAGGTCGAGCGTGACGCCTTCGAGCAGCGCGTCCTCCAGCGCGACCTTCAGCTCGGTGCTCCGGGTGGTCGGCACGGCCAGATTATAGGCTCCCAGCTCGTCGCGGTTGGTCGCGCCTTCGGTGATGATGCGCGGATTTCGCGGAAAGGGCTCGAGGCGCGCGAAGCCGGGCAACGGATAGGCGTTTTCCGGGGCGAAGACCGGTGGCGCGGTGCCGAACTGGAAGCTGGCGCCGGTCGAGCGCACCGGGCAGGTCAGGGCGCAGGCGGGGTCGGTGCAGGTGGTGCATGCGGTGACGGCGATGTCGGCGGCGTCGGTGCAGGCGCAGTAATTGTCGGCCGGCGTGCCGAGCACGAGGTGGCGCAGCATCACGTTGCGGCCGCCGACGCCGCCGATCTTCCCGCAGCTCTTGCAGCGCGCCACCAAGAGGCTGGGCGGATCGGTCGCCGGGGCAGCGGCCAGCGCGGCCAGGGTCGCGGCGGCGCCGGCGCTTGTCCCTCCCCCAGAGAGGTAGCCCAGGTCGGCCGCATAGCAATTGGAGAAGGTAATCGCCCCCGAGCAGGTGAGCGTGCCGGCGAACAGCGAATCGAGCGCGTCTCCCCCCGCGTCGAGCTGTGCCGTGCCCATCACCGTCGTGCGGGCGATGTGCACGGTGGCGAGCGGCGCGATGAGTACCGGGGCCGCCATATCGGCCGGAGGCGTGAGGAGCGGGCTCAGCACGCAGCTGTCGAAGCGGACATCGCCCTGCACCCGGCTGAAATCGAGCGGTGCGGCGATCGTCCGCTCGAGCGCGATGCGCGCGCTGCCGTTGAACGGCGGCGGGGGCGGTGTCGGCGTGGGCGCCGGTGTCGGCGTTGGCGCCGGCGTGGGGGTTGGCGCCGGGGTAGGCGTGGGCGGTGGCGGCGGCGGCGGCGGTGGGGATGGTGGTGGTGGCGCCGGCATGATCGCGCTGCCGCTCGTCGGGATCAGCGTCATGTCGAGCAGCTGGAGGTCGAGATTGCCGCCGTTGAGCCAGATCGCGCCCTGAAACAGGATGGCCGACATGCCGAAGGTGCCGGGCGTGCCGGAACTGGGCCCGGTCAGCGAGAAGGAACCGGGATAGGAGACCGAGAGCAGCGCCTGGCTGCCGGCCGCCGAGGCGATCCATAATTTGTCGCCCGGCGGCGGGACGATGGTCTGCGCATTGAGATAGCGGGTCGCGCTCGATTGCAGCACCAGCACGGTGCAGGGCTTGGGCGCCATTTCCCACAGGCTCAGCTGGGTGACGATCCAGCCGATATTCCCCGCATCGTACAGAGTCACCGCATTCGCCGGCGCGGGCAACGACGCGCGCAGGCCGATCCCGCCGATCGCGCCGGGCATGGCGATCCCATAGTCGACGCTCAGCGCGGCCGGGGCCGCCCATGCCGCGGGCCAGTTGAACAGCCCGAGATCGGGGTCGATCGTGGCGGCGGGCACCAGCCCCAGCTCCCAGGCCGGCGCGGTCGGCGACATCGGCGCCTGCGACGAAGCCGGCGCCACGATCACCACGCGATCGCTGGCTAGGCAGACGAAGCAGCTGGTGAGCTTCGCCGCGAAGGCCGCTTCGGCCTGGGCAGGGGTAGTGACCGCCGGCGAGAAGGGCAGGCTGACGTTCAGCACCTTTCCGGTCGGCGCGGTGAAGGTCATCACCGTGCCGGGCGCCGCGTCATTGAGCAGGTCGAGCCGCTTCTGGTCGAGCGGCAGCGTGGCCGCGGCGATGCCCGTGCGCGCGCTGACGCTCAGCAGCAGGGGATCCGTACTCGATGGTGCGGTCAGCAGCGAGAGCGATGCGGTCGGCACCGTCGGCACGATCAGCAGCGCATTGCCCAGCGATCCGCAGATCAGCGCGCGCACGTCTGCCTCGGTCACCTGGGTGCCGGCCTTCACCGGGCAGGTGGCGATGGTGTTCTGGAGCAGCTCGAGCAACTGGCTCATCGCCGGGTTGGCGGGCACGTCCATCACGAGCACCGCGGATGCGTCGCCATAGTTCAGGTTGAGCGTGCTGGTCTGCGCGGTGATCGACTGCAGGTTGATCGAGCCGCCTTCGAGCACCGGATAGTCCGGGGCCGGCGGCTGGATCGCGCCGATGTCGAGCGGCATCGCCCGCACGCCATCCGCCCCCAGCGCAACCCAGTCCGAGGTGCTCTTCGGCTTGTAGCGGATCACGAAGCCGCGTGCCGAGCCATAGAGCATCGAGCTTGCCGGGCCGGTGCCCGGCGTCGTCCAGATCCGGTTATATTGCTCCAGGTCGGCCGCCAGCATCGGCGTGGTGAGGCGGACCGGCAGCGCGGTCACCGGTGGCGCGGCGACCCAATCGAGCGGCGTATTGGCGAGATTGTAGAGCGGTTGCGTGCGTGCGAGCGGGTTGAAGTGATACAAGCGGGGCGTCGACGTGCCCATGGGGGTGATGCCGGCCATCGCGAAGCTGGGCAGCCGCCAGACCCGGAGCAGGCCCACCGAGGTGCGCGACGGATCCTCCGGTTCGCCTTCCGGCTCGGGCGAGGCCGAGGCCGAGGGCGGTGTGGGCGTGGGCGTGGGCGTGGGGGTGGGTGTGGGTGTGGGTGTGGGCGTGGGGCCAGGCGTGGGGGTGGGCGAGGGCGCGGCATCGGGAAGTGGCCAGCTTCCGGACGGTGTCGTCTCGTTCGGGGCGTAGATCGAATACCAGCCGCTGCCGTCGCGCACCCGGCGCGGGATCGCGCTCGCGATGCCCTTGCGCCGCCGGAAGCCGAGCGCGTCGGCGACCAGCGCGCGATGCTCGGGGCGCACCGGCTGCGCCACCTCGAGGCCGAGCTGGGCAGCGACATATGGCACGAGATGGAGCGGGCAGGTCTGGATGAACCAGTCGTCCTCGAGCTCGCGGACCGAATCGCCGATCTGCTCGCGGACATGGTCGAAGACCTTGCACAGCGCGAGCAGCGGATAGCCCTGCGTGATATCCGCCATCCGGAAGATCGGCGGCAGCAGATCATAGAGCGCATCGGGGATCGGCGCGCCTTCGGTATCGTCGCTCATTGCTTGTCCCCCGTCCGCTCGGTGAAGGTCACCGCGTCGGCATCGGCGCTGATGTACAGGATCTGCGCGCCCGTCACCGGATCGAGCTGGGCGGGCTTGGGCGCTAGCACCTGCTGGTCCGGCGCGCCTGAGGAGCCGCCCGATTCGGTGGGGGCCCAGAGCTTGTCGACACCGGCCTTCGTCACGCTGTCGACGCCTTCGACGATGCGGATGATCTCGCTGGCCCGGACCAGCTCGTCGAACGCCATCGCCGGCAGCGCATAGGCCGCCCGAAGCGCGTCGCTGATCGATTGCTGGATCGCGTGGATGTCCGCTCCCGTAGCGGCGGTGAACCAGCCCTGCACCTTGAACGGCAGCGGCTCGAAGGGAAGCAGGCGAATGTCGAGCTTGGTCGCCTGGGCCGCGTCGACGGCGGCGGAGAGCGACTTGAATGCCGGCGACGCCATGTCCGGCACCGCGTTGTCGGGCGCGGCGAGCGTGAGCAGGAAGACCGAGTGGCGGCCCCGCGCGATGGTGTCGTCGCCCTGGGTGACGGTGAGCACCGCCGCGCTCACTTCGGGACGATTGAGGACAAAGGTGACCATGTCCTGGCGCGTGACGATCCGCCCCAGATCCTGGGCGCCCGTCGGAATCAGGTCGCGTAGCGCGCTGCGCGGCGGCGCGCCGATCCCGCCGCTCGCGGCGACCGGATTGAGCACGCTCTTGATCCCGCCCACGCCCATCGGCGCGCGCGTGATGCTCCCGGCGGCGACATTGCCGTTGACTCCCGCGCCGACGCGATAGGTGGCGACGATGTTGTCCGTGCCGGTGGGCGGCCGCAACCCATGGACGCTGTCGCCGAAGGTGATCTGCGCGCGGCCCTGGGCATCCTGGGTGAGCTGATAGGCGCGCGCATCGGGGCCGGTGCTGCCCAGCGCCTCGACGCATTGCCAGACCGCGCCGTTCACGGTCACGCTCAGCTGCGGCGCGATGGTCCCGTCGGCCTCCTCCAGCCAGGTCAGCGGGGCCTGTTTGAGCAGGAACTGCTGGAACGGCTTCTGCCCGTCGCCGCTTCCGAGCACCTCGCCCGCGACGGTGCTCCCCTGGGTCACTTCAACCACATTGCCGTACACGGTGGTGGTCGTGCGATCATAGAGATAGCGCAGCGGCTCCTGCAGCGTCAGCGTGGTGGTGTTGTCGCCGGACGATTTCGCGATCGCCTTCACGGTCACCGCCTCGCTCTGGACCGGGCGGGTGAACAGCGCGAGCTGCTCCGAGGTGACGTTGCCGATCGTGGTGCCGTTACCGGAAAGATAGGCGAAGTCCGAGGGCGGCTCGCCGGCCGGATCGGTCTGGAGCGAGAGGTTGCCGATGTCGGGGATGTTGGCCCACCACCATTTGCCGTCCTGGTTCGCGCTGCCCTGCGGGATGGGCCCGTAGACCATGACGAGCGTGCCCTCCGCCAGCGCGGCCGGCGCGCCGATCGGCCATACCTTGCCCACCGTCGTCGCGAGCGGCGGGTTGCCGGCGAGCAGGAGCGCCTGGCCGACCACGATCTGATCGATCAGGCCGGTGAGCACCAGCGTGTCGTCCGGCACGGTCGGATTGCCCGGCGTCGGCGTGTTGCCGGGCAGCGGGGCATCGTCGATCGGCGGCGCGAGGCTCAGCTGCTGGCTCTGGGTATAGACCAGCGCCTGGCGCCGCGCGTCCGAATCCGCGGGCGGCGGCGCCTCGACATAGAGCACGGCGGTACAGGTGGAATTGCCGTTGCCGTCGACCTGGCCGCCAAAGGCATAGACGCCGTGATTGGCGAGCGGGATCGGGTTCACCCCCTCGGTGAGCGACACGAGATTGGGATAGTCCGGGGACGGCAGCACGATCGGCAGCGGATAGACCGGCGCGCCGCCGCCGCCGTTCGGGGGCACGATCTCATAGGTCGAATTGGTGTCGCCGCCCAGCATCAGCACGCCCTGTTCGACGAGCACCGCTCCCTGCGAGCAGCGTGCCGCACTGAGCGTGGGACCGGCGGAGAAGGCGAAGCTGGTGGGATCGAACAGGACGCTGCTGGCGCTGGGCTCCATGGTCCAGTTGATCGCGCCCCCGGCGATCAGCACCCGGGCATCGGGCAGCAGCGTGGCCGAATGCATCGCGCGCGGCACCGGCATGTCCGCGATGGTCGCGAAGGCCTGGGCGGCGATGTTGAACACCGCGGCCTGGGTGATCGGCCAGATCTGGATCTCGTCGAACGGTGCCTCGGACTGGAATGCGCTGAAACCGCCGGCGATCAGCACGTCGCCATTGGCGAGCAGCGTCGCCGAATGCAGGGCGAAGCCCTTGTCGAGCACGGTGGTGATCGCAGTGAAGGTCTGGGTGGCGGTGGCGAAGGTCTCGGCCGTATGGAGCGAGGGCACGTAGATCGCCTCGAGGCCCGGCACATCATAGGTGATCGGCGGAACGGCGAAGCCGCCCGCGAGCAGCACCGAGCCGTCGGTAAGCACGGTCGCGCTGTGGCCGCAGCGCGGCGTCGTCATCTTGTTGCCCACCTTGCGGAAGGTGCGGCTCTTGGGATCATAGACCTCGGCGGTATCGAGCACGGCATAGCCGTCATCGCCCAGGCCGTAGCCGCCGGCATAGAGGACGGTGCCGTTGGCGAGGAGCGACAGCGTCGCGCCGATGCGGGGCGCGATGGGCGCGCCGGCCGCGGTCGACAGGCCGGTGGTCGGGTCGAAGGTCCAGGCGAAGCCGGTCATGCTCGTCGTGGGCTGCGGAAAGGGCTCCGGCTGGGTCGCGCCGACGATCAGGATCGTGCCGTCGGCGAGCAGGATCGTGCCGGTCGGCGCGAGCGTGAACGGCGTGGTCAGCACCGGTCCGGGCAGCGTCTGGAACGTGCCGACATCGGCATCGAGCGCGACCACGGCGCCGGTATAGGTGGGCGGAGTGTCGGGCTCGGCGGGCAGCGCGGAGATGCCGCCGGTGAGCAGCAGGAAGTCCTGGGCCAGCGCGGCGAAGGCAGGATAGCCCTGCGGATTGGGCAGCGGCGCGCCGACAATGCTGGGTGCCAGCACTTTCTCTCCGTTGAAGGGAATGCTGACGCCGGGGCTCACCGCGAAGGTCTCGACCGTGGCAAGCACCCTGGTGCCCGCGATGCCGCCCGCGACCGCGACCTTGTTGCCGGGCAGCAGCGCGGCGGCATGGTTGGAGCGGGCTTCGCTCAGCGGCGGGGCGGCGACGAAGGTCGGCACCGCGTCGATGCTGCCGTCGGTCTGGTAGGCGGCAAAGGCGCCGATCAGCCAGTCGTCGCCCACTGGCCCGGTGGCGGATTGGCCGCCGGTGACGAGGAAGCCGATATTGTTGGGCAGCGCCACCGCGACCTGGTCGTAGCGGTCCTGCGTGCCTCCCTGGCCCGGCGGGATCGGATAGAGCATGCCGGTCGGCTGCCAGTCGGTCGTATTGGTGACCTCGGCATCGTCCCACACCGTGCCGATGGCCGCGCCCGCGCCCGAAAAGCCCGGTGGCGCGGCGCCGCCGTCATGCCCGCCGACGAAGATCACGGTGTTGGCGACCGGCGGCACCGCCGGCTCGCCGCCATCGGCCGAGCTCTTCACCACCGGGCAGACGGTCGCGCTGTGCCCGGCCCGCGCCCGGGCAAGGTCCGCGCAGGCCTGCCAGTCGGCGGCAACGGGGTCGTAGACGGCGACCGACTTCGTCGCTTCCAGCGCGGCGAACAGGTCCTGGATCTTGTCGTGTGCGTCATTCGACGCCTGGGTCAGGCCGCCGCTCAGCATGATGCGGTTGTTGGGGAGCAGCGTGGCGGCATGCCCCACGCGCGGGATCGCGAGCGCGACGTTCGGGATCGCGCTGAAGCGCATGGAGGTGGGATCGAGCACGAGCAGGTCGGTCGCCAGCGACCAGTCCTTCATCACGCCGCCGGCGAGATAGACCTTCCCGTCGATCAGCGTGGCGGTGTGGAGGGCGCGCGGTTCCGGAAGCGGGTCGATCTGGCTGACGAGCTGGGTCGCGGGATCGTAGACCTCGACGCTGTCGAGCACGCCCTGCACGCCGATGCCGCCGACCAGCAGCACCCGGCCGTCGCTGAGCGTGGTGGCGCTGTGCGCCATGCGCGAGGGGATCAGCGCGGAGCCGGTGGGCAGGGTGGCGGGATCGGGCGCCAGCTCGACCTCGGTGACCTGGCCCGACATGTTGAATTCGGAGATGTTCTGCCGCGAGACCGCGTCGATGATGCCGAGCGTCTTGTCCTCCGGCGTCTCGAGCAGGAACTGGCTGCCGGGCAGCACCTTCGGATAGACCGCCTGAAGGTCGAGCTGGTTCAGGTCGATGGCATAGCCCGGCCATTCGGAGAATTCGGAAGGGACCATGCCGGTCGGCGTGTTGGCGCGCTGCACCGCCGCCGATTGGGACGACCAGGACGCCGCGTTGTAGCCGAACAGCCGGCAGGTGAGATCGAAGGCGTAGAGCTCGAGCCCGTTCGCCTCGTTCGGCGGCAGCGGGTCGGTCGCGCCGCTCGCCGCCCATTGCTCGCCGATCGGCGCGCCGATGCCGATCGTGGTGGTCGAGAGGACATGGTTCTCGCTGACCGAGAAGACGGTGAGCCGCACCCATTGGATCGGTGCCGGGTCGACGCGCTTGTAGAGCAGGAAGTCGCCGACCTGCAGGCCGAGCCCGGTGCCGGCGAGCAGCAATTCGGTCGCGTCCGCGGTGACCCAGGCCGGGCGCGTCTGCAGGGGCGTGAGCTGGTTGAGCGACGAGACCGCGGTAAGCTGCGACGCGGTCTCGAATACCGGTGCCGCCGCGACGGCGGCCGCGCTCCCGGAGCTGGCGGCGGTGGTCGGTGTGGTTGCCGTGGTCTGGTTGGTCGTGGCCGTCGATGTGGTGCCGCTGCTTCCGGTCGGGCCGCTTGTCGCCGCGCTGTTCGATCCGCGCGAGGCGGGCGGCGTGGCCTGGATCGCGGAGCCCTTGGGCACGATCACCGGATCGCCCGGCTGCGCGAACACCGCGATCTCCGCCGTCGCGCCGATGTGCATGCCGGTGGTCTCGCCGAGCCCGCGGCCGATCAGCGCGAGGCTGCGATATTCGATCGCGGTGGAGAGATAGCCCTCGTTGAGCACGCGATCCTGGTAGAAGGACAGCACGTCCGCCACTTCGGCAAAGGCATCCACCAGCGCCAGCGTGGGATCGGTGGGAACGTTGCGATCGAGCCGGGCCAGCGGCTGCGAGACCGATTCCCCGCCGCTGTTGACCACCACGCGCGGGATGAGGTCGAGCATCTCCTGCTTGAAGCTGGCATAGTCGCCCAGCCCGGCCGAGATCTCGTCGTCGGGGCCGCTCCCGCTCCCGCTCATTTCGCCGCCGCCACGAAGAGCCGGACGATGCCGAGCTCGGGATGGAAGCTGTCATTGCCGGCGCGGGCGCGCTGGTTCGAGCCGATCTCGATCCGGCCGGCCTTGATGTTGTCCACGGTGCTGTCGGGGCCGTTGACCGTCTTGAATACCACGCGCGGATCCATCGCCGGATCGCTGACGACCAGCGATACCGTGGGGTCCGCGCCCAGCAGCGCGATCAGGTCGGCAAGCACCACCGGCCGGCCGAGCGGCCAGGCGGTCGGGTGAAAATGGGCCGGGCCGCCATCGGTCTTCGCGCCGGCGCCGATCCGCCGCAGCAACCGCTCGCGCGCGGCGCCGATATTGGTGTTCCTGGAGCAATAGACGACCAGCGAGACGTTGATCGGCACGTCGGCTTCCTGCTCGATCGTCGGCGGCGCGCCGAGCACGGCATATTCCATCAGCCGGGCCTTCGCGATCGGATAGGTATAGCCGTCGGGCGTGGTGGTGGTGGTGGCGATGCCCACGATGCAGGGCGCATAGCCGTCGACCAGCCGCGCATCGGCCTCGGTCACCAGCGGATCGCTCTGGGCCAGCCGTTCCCAATCGTCCGGATCGATGCCGCGCAGGTTGGTGCGGAAGCTGGTCGTCGCGAACAGGCGGACGCTTTCGTTCAGCTCCGGCTGGCCGGGCGTCGCTGGCAGGGGGTTGGAGACCCAGCTGATCATCGGGGTGGAACCCACGATCTGGACCAGCGCATTGGCGCGCACCCGGCCGCTCTGTCCGTCGCCGACGCGCACCGTGGCGGTGAACGTCGTGCCCGGTGCCGGCGCTTCGCCCTGGGCGCCGTCGCCGAAGCGCAGGAACAGGTGACGCCGATTGCCGCCATAGCCGTCCTCGGGCGCGGCGGCGAAGGCGCGCCCCGCCGGCGGCGTGCTCATCAGGTCCTGCCGGGCGGTCCACAGGTCGACGACCTTGGCCATGCCCGGGCGTTCGCCCAGCATCCTGACGCAGAGATTCGCCTCGCCCGGATCGGGAGTGAGGCTCGCCTTGGCCGAGGGCACCAGCAGCGCGGCCTCGGCGATGTCCTGCGATCCGTCGAACGCCGCCACCGATGCGGGCATCGGCGCCGCCGACACCGGATCCTCCACTTCGATGATCGGGCGATAGACGCGGCCGGCAGGCACCGTATCGGGCATCGGCGTCACCGCGATCGTCCTGCCATGATCGGCCAGCCCGACATTGCCGTAGAGCTGCACCATGCCCGTCTGGTTCTGCACGGCCATGGTCAGCGGCTTGGTGAGCGCGTCCTCGGGGTGCCAGGTGATCATGGTGGCATAGGGCGGGTTGTTGCCGTTTGGCAGCAGCTCGACCTTGATCAGCCGCACGACCTGGGCGCCGAAGGGCTGGGCGACGCCGGCGGGTGCGGCGGTCTGGACGAAGGCAACCAGCTGGCCCGGCACCAGATCGGTCTGGGCGGTGTTGAGCTGCGCCTGGATCGCCCCCTGGGGGAGGGTGTAGGCGACCGAGCGCGACAGCGGATAGGCGAGGTTGTTGCGCAGGAGCGACACGGGGAGATCGGCCATGGTCTCGAACACGGTGGTGCTCGCCGCCAGATCCTGCGTGGCCGCCAGGTTCATGGTCATGATGCCCGGCTGCTGGGTCACCACCTGCAGCCCGGCGGGGATCACGCCGTTGCTCTTCACCGTGAAGACGAGGGCGGTGCGCGCATTGCACCCGTCATTGACGCCATAATCCCGCAGCCGGGCATGCCGGCGCAGCGAGAGGCGGTGGCGGGCGGTGGGCAGGTAGGATTCGGTGCCGGCCGCATCCTGCCGGAAGGAGATATGGTCCCCGGCATAGGCGAGCGCCTCGATCAGCGTCGTCATCGGATCGGCGGGATGATCGAGCGCCCAGGCGGAATCGTCGCGCACGATCTGCGACACGCGCGAGCGCATCAGCGAAGTGAAGGCGGCATAGTCGCGGCCGAGATAGTTGATCGCGGCCTGCCCGGGGGGCGCCTGCACCGGCCGGCTCGGCGTGGCGACATTGGCCTTGGATTCGGGCGCGAACCAGGTCGAGACCTCGCCGATGGTGAGCCGATAGGCGGGCGCGTCCGCCGCGGGATCGGCGGGGGGCGGGATCGCCTGGATGTGGAGAAGCCCGGTATCCGCGTCGAGCGCATGGACCCGCACCACTTCGGCCGGCGTGCCGAACAAGTCGGCGATCGTGACCGGCGGCGTGTCGAGCGCGGGGGCGGGCGGAGGCAGCGTGGCCGGCGCGGGGTCGCCGGTGGCCGCGTCCATCGCGATAGCGGCGGCCCGCACCTGCGCGGCCGGAATCGTCGATGCCGGGGCAACCTGCACCACCAGCTGCAGCGAGCCCGCGCTCTGCACCGAATGCACGACGGTGGGCTGGGTGTCGTCCGCCATCGCTCAATAATCCGGAATCGAAGCGGTGGCGGTGGCGCTGCCGCCTTGCGGCGTCGTGCTATAGCCGGGCAGCGGCACGGTGATCGAGGTGCCCGCCGTGGTCTGGGTATGGGTGACGAAATAGGTCAGGTCGACGGTCACCGTCTCGTTGCCCATCGTCACGGTAAGCGTGTTGATCGAGATGGCGTCGCCCAGGAACTGGATCAGCTTGCTGCGCACCAGCGTCTCGGCCGCGCTGGCCAGCGCGGCGTCCATGCCGCCGAAGACCAGCTGGCGCATGCCGGCGCCGAAATCCGGGCGATTGACGCGTTCGCCCGGATTGGTCTCGAAGACGAGCAGGATCAGGTTCTGCACATAGGTCGGGAGGTCGGTGGTCGCGGTCTGCCCCGATCCGTCGATCTGATAGGGAAAGCCCAGATAGCCCGTCATCCGCGCACCCTCCGCCCGCTGCCCGCCATCGATGCGGCTACAGCACCGTGAGCCCGCCCTCGTTGATCGAGACCTCGGGCTCGACGCCGCCCACCATCGCCGAGCCGTGGGCGATCGTGAAGCCTTCCATGGTCACGGCCAGCGTGCCCGGCTCGGCAAGGATGTTGACGCCGGATTCGTTCATGGTGATGCGGATTTCCGCCAGGCTGATCACCACGCCGGTGCTCGATCCGCTCACCACCACCGGCACCGCCACCGCGGGATCGGTCACCGTCAGCGTGAAGCCGCCCTCGCCGGGCAGGTCGTTGAACAGCAGCTTGCCCGAGCTGGTCTGGATCATGCGCATCGTCGGCAGTTCCGCCTCGATCGGGCGCTCGCCCTCGCGCCAGAAACAGCCCGCCCAGATCGGATAGTCGAGGTCGCCGCCCTCGAACTCCACCCAGATCGCCGCGCCCACCGGCGGCATCATGTAGAAGCCCACCTGCAGCCCGGCATAGGGGACGCAGGGCATGGCCCATGCCGTCGCCACTTCGCCGAGCACCATCGGCACCAGCACCTGGAGCCGGCCGAGCATCAGCGGGTCCTCGTTGTCGACGACGACGCCGCGATACTTGCCCCAGAACTGCTTCATCCCTGCCTCCCTGGCCGTGCCGCGCGCTCATGGCACCACCACCGGCAACAGGGGATCGGTGCCGTCGCGCTCCAGCTTGAATGCCTGCTTATATTCGTTCCGCTTGAGCTTGTGATGCACCTCGGCGACGCTCCAATTGCCGTCGAAGGTGGTGCCCGCGCCGCGCACGCCGACAAGGCCGCCGGCGCGCAGGATCGAGCCATATTTCTCGACGTTGAGCTCCCCCTCGGCCTTGGCCACGGTGGTGGACGACCGGTTGACGCGCCCCTGCGCGAAGCCCATCGCGCGGATCTCGTCGAACCCGTCCGATCCGGTCGGCAGCTTCATGCCGAGCAGCGAGGAGATCGGGAACGGGCTCTTGAGCGCGAGCGGTGGCAGGAGCGTCGGCTCGAGCGCCATCACCGGCAATGCCGGCGTGGCCTCGAGCGGCCCCGGGATCAGGCCTGAGACCTGGAAGGCGGAGCGGCCGTCCTGCGTGAAGGTCAGCTGGTCGACATTGGCGAAAGTGCTGTTGCCGACGGTGAGCGCGGGCGCGGGAATGCCGACGCGCTTGGGCGGCCCCCAATAGGCGGTGTTGGTGAGCGGCACCGGGCCGGGGCGCAGCGTGAACACATAGCCGTAGCGGTTCGCTAGCGTGTAGAGATATTCCAGGTCGGTGCCGTACTGGATCGGCGTGCGCTGGACGATCGTCGGGAAATCGGCCTCGACCGGCGGAATCGTTTCCGGGACGATCGCGAACCGCTCATATTCGGCCAGGATCTCAAGCACGATCAGCTCGTCGTCCATGTCGGGATAGCCGCGGATCTTCTCGGTCAGGTCCATGGCGACGCTCAGGTCCGCGCCGCTGATCACGACGCGGCTCTGGTTCGGATTCCGCGCGGGATCGAGCCAGATATCGGTGATCAGCCCGTCGATCAGCACCGTCGGCAGCGCGGCCTGCATCGCCATGATCAGCACGCGGTTGCCCGTCGAGAGGCGGCCGTCGGCCAGCACCTGGACCTGCATGCCCTTGCCATTGTCGGTCCGCTGCGCGCCGAAGGTGAGGCGGAATGCCGCCTGGCCGTCGGCGACTTCGGTAACCTCGGCCTCGATCAGCAGATCGGCCAGCCCGGGCCCGATCGGAGTGGGGACTTCCTGGGTGCCCGCCAGCACGGCGAGCTGGATGCCGACGGGAAAGCTCATGGGCTTTCCTCGCGGTCGTCGGTCTGGTCGGTGGGCGCGGCGGCGGTTCCCCGGCGCGAGGCCTTGGGCTGGTCGAACGGGTCATTGGCCTGGCCCACCACGGCGGGAACGATGATCTTGCGCCCCGGCACCGCGCATAGCGTCGCGGGGTCGCTGACGTTGTTCGCCTCGAGCAGCATCCAGTAGAGCAGGGGATCGCCTAGCAGCCTGGCCGAGATATTGTCGAGCCGGTCGCCGGCCTGGATCGTGTAGCTGGTCTGGGGCTGGAACGTGGTCGCAAGCGGCAGGATGGAACGCGCGAGATAGGGAACGGCATCCTCGGCGTCCGTCGCGGCATCGGCGCCGGACGTGGCAGGCGAAGCCGCGGGCACATGGCGCGTGCGGACGCGAACCAGCTTGCCGGGGGCGGCATGCTCGATCTGCGTCGGATAGCGGCTGAGCCGGCGGCCGTTCATAGCGAGAGCGCCCCCGAAATGATGCTGGCGCCGCTCTGCACCGTGCCCACCGCCGACATCAGCTCGCGCTCGGCCAGATTGGCGAGATAGAGGTAGAAGCCGGTCTGGCTCGGCGAAAAGTCCTGATAGGTCAGCACCTTCATATCCATCGTCACATTCGCGTCGATGGGGTTCAGACGCGTGTCGTGCATCGTCTCGGTGACGCTATAGCTGGTGATCTGAACGGGCAGCACGCGCTGAGGACCCCAGACGAACACGGTGAGCGGGGATTCCGGCGGCACGATCTCGAGCACGCCGAGCGCCATCTGGGCGAGGCTCTGCACGATCGAGCTGGTCGTCGGGAACAGCATCATCTCCAGCGTGGCGAGCTGGGGGTGGATGCCGAACGCCATCGCCGTCGCGTCGTTGCTCTCGAGCTGGTCGACCGCGCTGATCCGCGCAGTCATCTGGATCGTCTCGACCGCGGGGCCGGCGAGCAGGTTGGTCCCGGTGGGCGTGTCTCCCGTCTTCTCGAAATCGGGATGGAGCTGCCGGGTGAGCTCGGCGGGATTATATTGCAGCAGGATCAGCCGGGGAACGGGGATGGTGCCGCCCATGCTGATCAGGGCGGCCTTCAGGATGTGCGGGCTGTTGGGATAGGGCGTCATTGCGGGCCTCCGCGTTCGCGCAGCTTTGCCCGGATCGCCTGGGCGATCGCGCGGCGGACATGGTCGCGCTGCCCGGCATCGAGCCGGGCCAGCGCGGCGCGCACCCGCGGGTCGCGGGAGATCGCCGCGTCGATCGGCGCGGAGAGATTTGCGGGCGGGCGCGGCGGGCGGCTCATGCCGGCCAGTCCGCGAGCTCGGCCGGTGGCACGCGCCGGCGCTGCTTGGCATATTCGCTTTCCAGCGCGCGGGCGATATGGCCCATCGAGATCGCAGCCTCCTCCTCCGAGGCGAGCATCGCCGCGTTGATCGAGACGACCCGGATCTGGCCGCCGGTGAGCGTCAGCCGGGCGAGCCGGTCCCAATCGAGCCCGCCCGCCGGTGCGGCCGCCGGGAAAGCGCCCCGCCAGATACGCTGGCGCTCGTCGAGCGAGGGGAATTCGAAATGCAGGCTGAAGGCGAAGCGGCGCGCGAACGCGTCGTCGATCGCGTTCGCCAGGTTGGTGGTGAGCACTGCGATCCCGCGAAACGCCTCGATCCGCTGCAGCAGATAGCCGACTTCGAGATTGGCGTAATGATCGTGCGAGTCCTTCACTTCGGTCCGCCGGCCGAACAGCACATCGGCTTCGTCGAACAGCAGGATCGCGTCGGTCATGTCGGCGGCGTCGAACAGCGCGGCGAGCCGTTTCTCGGTCTCGCCGATATATTTGTCGACGATCCGCGACAGGTCGACCCGGAACAGGTCGAGCGACAACGCATGCGCAAGCGCCTCCGCCGCCATCGTCTTGCCGGTGCCGCTGGGGCCGGCGAACAGCACGCTCATGCCCTGCGCGCCGCCGCCCGCGGCGGCAAATCCCCATTCCTCCATCACGCGCGCCCGGTTGCGCTGGCGGGCGATGATCTGCCCCAATACCGCCCGCGCCGCCTCGGGCAGGACGAGGTTGTCCAGCGTCATCCGCACCGGCACCGGATCGGCGAGGCCGCTCATGGCTTCGCGCACCTGATCGCGGAGCAGCGGCAGCATCTCGTCCAGGATCGCCGCCTGCGATGCCGGCGCCTCGGTCTCCTCCGCCTTGGCGCGCGCCACCGTGGCGCAGCTCTCCAGCGTCGGCAGGGGCAGGCGGAAGCGGGCGGCGATATCGCGCAGCGCCGGCGTGGCATCCTGGTCCAGACTGGCGGCAAGATGGTCGGCGACCTCATGCGGGTCGGTCTTGGGCAGGGACATGCGGATCACTGCGCCGGGCGCCCGCTCGGCGATCGACTGGCCCGCCGCGCCGATCAGGAACAGCGGGCCGGTGCCTTCGCCGATCAGCCGGCAGATCGCGCTCAGCTGGAACTCGCCCGGCGGCTCCTCGAAGGACAGGAGCAGCGCGGCGCGCAGCGCGAGCCGATCGCGTTGCCACAGCCGGAAGAAGCCGTCGCGCTCCGCCTCGGGCGTCAGGCGGGCGAGCGGCAGATGGAAGGGCAGGAGGCCGAGGGCGGCCGCGGCTCCGGCCGCCACGCCGAGCGCGCGGCGGCTCGGTTCGGCAGCGAGGTGGAGGGTGGCATCCATGCCCGATGCATGGACGGTCCGCGCGAGCCGGTGCGCGAGGACGCCGTCCGCGGGCAGCTGCGGCGCGAGGTCGAGCGGGCGGACGATGTCGGCAAGGGCGTCGTCGAGCACGGGCTGGCCGACGAGGAACGAGAGCACCGCGTCCGGCATGACGAAGCGTTGCTGAAGCCGGCTTCCCGGCTGCGTGCCTTCCGCCTTGATCAGCTGCCAGTATCGAAGCGGCGCCGACGGCGCGAACGCGGCCTGGGAGGCGCCCTCGAGATGGGCGAATATGGCGAGCGCCAGGAGCGTCGTCGGATAGGGGGTGGCGGGATCGCCCTGGGCGAGCGCGCAAAGATTGGCGATGTCGGGCGAGATCTCGAAGCCGGCGGCCAGCGCGACCACGCCCTGCTCGAAGGCGGTGAGCGAGAACCAGCTCGCCAGCGCGTCGAACGCCGAGCCCGGGACCGGTTCGCCGAGCCCGGCCTCCTGCGGTTGCGACGGCTCGTGGCGCAGGCTGGGGCGCGAGCGGGTGCGGGCATAGTCCTCGAGCATGCGCTCGACGGCGGTGACCGCGTCCTGCAGGCGGGCGACATGGGGGATCTCCGCCATCATCAGCTCCCCGGCACCGTGACGCGCGGGCCCGTATAGGCGCCGTCCTCCCAGTCGAGCAGGCTGGCGACGCCATCGATCTCGATGCTGGCCAGATAGTCTCCGGGGGCAACTCCCATGAGCGGCGCGGCCAGCGCGGTTGCCGCATCGGCGCGGGGAAGGCAGGGGATCTTGTACGAGGTCGATTTCGCGCCGCGCGCGAAAAGGAGCGCGGTCGCGCTCGCCTGGGCGGGCACGGCCAGCGCCATCGCGAAGTCCAGTTGCTTGCCGTCCGCGCCGATGGAGGGCGCGCCGGCGAAGCCCGGCACGATGCTCGCCGCGAAAGCGGGGGATTCGGCTTCTATGTCCTTGCCGTCCGGGCCGTGCTTCACCAGCTTGACGGTGAGGTTCCCAAAGGCGAGCGGCGCGGGCTGCGCGCCGGTCAGCGGAACGAGCAGCGCGGCATGGCCCTGCGCGTCGAAGCCGCTGGTCACATCCTTTGCCGCGATGCCGTTCAGCAGCACCGAAAGACCGGGTTGGGCGGGATTGGGCGTGCGGATCGCGAGCGTGCAGCCGCCCGAGATCGGCAGGTCCGGATTGGCGGCGTCGACAAGGTCGATGATCACGATCGAGCGCGACGGCAGCGCGCGCAGGCCGATGCGGCGCACGGGCAGCACGGGCTGGACCGGCAGCCGGTATTCGATCGCGATCGGCATCGCCGTGTAGAGCTGCGTGAGCTGATAGGGGACGTTGACGAACTCGGACCACAGCCGTGCCATCGCGTCCGGCGCCATGTTGAGCGGCGTGACCACGATCTCGTCGCGTGGCAATTCCTGGCTGCCGGCTCCGCCGCCGAGCCAGGGCGTGCTCGCCACCGCCGCGCGCAGCATGTCGCTGGGGATATAGGGTTCGGCATTGAGCCCACCCGCGACCAGCCCGAGCAGCCGCTGCGGATCGAGCCGCGCATCGTCGCCGAAAAAGGTGATCATATAGTCGAGGTCGAGCTTGAGCACCGGCGAGTTCTTCGCCCCGCCGAGCGGCCCGCGCGTCGGCAGGTCGTTATTCGAGACGAACCCGTTGCGGGTGGTGCGGAACAGATAGAGGTTCACGAACGGATCGCCGGTGCGCAGCGCTTCGGAGCCCGGATTGAGCGTGGTCACGCGCGCGCCCGGCACCGCGTCGCCGATGAACATGTGCAGCCGGTCGGCGATCGCCACGGTGCAGGCGGCGATCGAGAAGCTGGAATTCATGCGTCCGGCCCTCCGCGCGGCTTGGCCTTGAGCGGCGGCGGCTGCGGGCGCGCCGGCGGCGTGCGTGGGCGCGGCAGGTCGATCGCGATGCGGCCGATGTCGATGCGGATGTCGCCCGATGCTTGCGCGGGAGGCGGGGGCCGGCGTTCGGGCCGGGGCGACGGCACGACTTCCGCGGCCACCGATCGCGTCGCCGCCGGCGCATCGTGCATGCGCGCGGGCACGCGGCGCGTTTCGGTGGCGGGACGCGCCGCCTCCGCCTCACGTCGTTCGGGCGCGGCGGGCCGCTCCCCGGGCGCGGACCGTGCCTCGCGCCGGGGACCGCGATCCCGCGCCTGCGCGTCCCGGGCCGGGCTCGCCAAGGCCGATGGCGGTAGCGCGGCGGGCTCCGCCATTACGGCGGTCGCCGTTGCCGGGAGCGTGGTGGGAAGCGCGCGCGGTTCGCCGGACGGTCCGGGGCGCGCCGGCCGCCCCGCGATCGTAGGCGGAGCAGCGGCCGGCACGCCGGGGGCAGGCTTTGCGGAGCCGTGCGGCGCGGGCGGCTCCTCGGTTTCGAGGGAGCGTGCTGGAGGCCGCGACGCAGCATCCGAGGCCGGGCGCCGCGACAGGGCAGCGCGTCGCCCCCTGGCCGGAGCGGAAGGCGAGGCCGGAGACGCTGCGGGCATCGACGGGGACGCTGCTTCGGGCCGCGACGCGGCTTCGGCGGGAGGGCTGGCGATCGCGACGCGTGCATCGCGCGGCGGCACCATCGGATCGCTCGCGGCGGCCGGTGCCATGGGGGCGGGCACCGTTCGCGCCATGGCTTCGAACGGAGCGGAAGCGGTGGCCGTCAGCCGGCCGGCCGAAGCGATCGGCGCTCCCTCGTCTGCCCCGGGCCCGAGGATCGAGGACTTACCCGGCGGAACCGCCGCGGCGCGACGCGCGCTGGAGGGCGCTGGCGAGACCGGCGCTTTGGCCGGAGCCAGGGGAGTGCGGGCCTCTCCCGCCGGCGAGGGGGGGGCTTCGGCCGCGCCAAGCGCCTCGGGCACATCGCCGCGCGCGCTCGCGGGGGTGGGGAGGCTGGTCCCGGCCGCGCTGTCCATGGGCAGGCTGCCTTCCCGCGCGATCATAGCCCTTTGCATGGGCGATGCCGGCTGCGCCTTCTCCGCTATGGGCCGCGCGGAAGCGGCGACCTTGCGCTGCGCGACCGGCCCCGGCGCGGGCATGGAGGAGGAAGCGGCCATCGGCGCAGGGGTGGGCAGGCCGGGCGCATCGGCGCGAACGCCCGCCGTCGGTGCAGGAGTCGCCGCCGTGGCGCGCACGATGGCATTGGTGGCGGGGACATTCGCGGATGGCTCGGTAGCCGGGGCCGTTTGCGCGGGAGCAACCTGCGGCACCGCATCCGCCGGGGTGGTCGACGCCGGCCCCCGTGCCAGAGGCCCGGGCGCGCGGGCGGAAGGCTCGCCATGCGGGGTCGTGCGCGCTGGCAGGATGGGCGCCACCGTCATCGCCGGAGCCTCCGGCGCCATCGCCTGCGTGATCGGCGCGCCTTCGCCTGATGCGGCGTCGAGCCCGGTGGTGCTCGTGCGGAAGCGCCGGCCCGATGCCTGGGGCTCGACCGGAAGGGGCGCGTCGGCGGTATCGCTCGCGTCCGTCCGTGGAGCCCGCGCCGAGCGGCCGGCGGCCCATTCCGCGGGCATGTCGCCAGCCTCGGCAAGGCCAGCTTTCGCGCGGGGCCTCGCCGGCCCCGGGTGCGGCTCATCCGGCACGTCGCCGGCCTGCGGCAGCGATACCGACGCGTTCGGCCGGGTGATCCGCTGCTCGCCCAGCCAGGCCTCTTCCCCCGGCCAGGCTTCCTGATGGTCCGCCGTGGGGGCGAAGCGATAGCCGATGCGGCGGCCGAGCACGACCGGGCTTTCCTGGGCGCGTGCCGCCAGCCGGGCGAGCATGTCGCTCATTGCTGCAACCGCGCAAGATAGGCGCGCCGCCGCTCCGGGCCGAGCGCAAGGATTGCCGCCTCGCTCCAATGATAGGCCTGGGCGAGCAGGTGGATCTCGTCGAGCAAGGCATCGGCCGCGCCCTCGATCTCGCCCGCCAGCACTCCGGCGATATCGACGGGCGCATCCCATTCGCGATCGCATTCGGGGCAATGGAGCGCGACGAACGGGTCGCCGGCCGGATCGATCTCGGCCATCGCCGCGCCGATCGCGTCGACTTCGGTTTCCTCGAGCCAGGGCGGCACCTCGGCCCCCTCCGCCGGCACCAGGCATCGCCGGGCGAGTTCGGCGCGTGCTTCGTCGATGTCCGGGATCCAGCCGATGGCGGCAAGGTCGGCGCTGTCGGCCGGGCGCACCGCGAAGCGATCGCCGTCGATTACGACCTCGGCCATTGCCTCCGCTGCCGGCCCCGCGATCGCGAGCAGCGCCGCCGACGCCATCGCCACGTCGAGCCGCGCCTCGCAATTCGGGCATTTCGCCGAAAGCTCGATCCGATCGCCGAACATTGCCTGGCGCAGCGCCACGATCGCCGCGTCGCGCGCGCCGATCGGCAGCGCCGCGCAGGCGCCGAAACTCTGGTCCGGCATGCCGAGCGCGGCGAGATAGATGCCTTTCTCCGCTGCCGAGCGGCCGCGGCATGCCGATGCGGCATCCAGCAACTCGGCGGCGCTCAGCGGACGCGGCGCCATGGCCGTCAGTAGCTGGGCGGCGGCGGAACCTTGACGCTGGCGTCACGCTCCCAGCCCTCGTTCTGCAACACGAGCGTCTGGATCGCCACGGCGTTCGAACTCGAATCGAGCTCCGGCATCGCGGTGTATTCGGAGGGCCAGCAATTGTAGATATTGTACGCGTACACCAATTGCCCCGCGGCGTTGTAGAATTCGAGCGTGATGTTGCGGCGGAAATTGGCGAGCGAGCTCTCCATCCCCTGGCCTGCGCGATAGTTCCACACCTGGCTGACCCAGGTTTCGAACTCGAGATCCTGCGTCATCCCGCGCTCGAGCGTGATCGGCTCGAACTTGGTCTGGCCCGGCAGGATGCGGTTGGTGCTCGGATCGCCGCCTTCGCGGAAGGGCGTCGCCTCGGTGCTGCGCTTCAGCGCGCTGCACTTGCTCAGGCCGGCGACGTACTTGCCCTGCCATTTGATGCGGAACTTGAAGTTGAGATACGGGTCGGGAGACTGGCTGGTCGACGAGACGCTGGGCATGGGTCGCTATCCTAGCTCGAAGACTGTCCGGCCATCTGCTGCAAGCTGATGACGACGAATTCCGCGGGTTTGACCGGGGCGAACAGGATCAGGATGTTGACGATGCCGTTGTCCATGTCCTCCGGAGTGGTGGTCGATTCGTCGCAGACCACCTGATAGGCCTGTGACGGCGTGGCGCCGACGAACGCGCCCTGCAGGTAGAGCGGGTGCAGGAAGGCGTTCACGCTCAGCCGGATCTGCGCCCAGAGCGCCGCGTCATTGGGCTCGAACACCACCCATTGCAGCCCCTGGATCAGGCTCTGCTCGAGATAGAGGGTCAGCCGGCGGACCGAGATGTACTTCCAGTCGTCATCGGCGACATTCGCCGAGGCGAGCGTGCGCGCCCCCCAGGAGATATTGTCATAGGTCGGGAAGGTGCGCAGCGCATTGATGCCGAGCGGGTTGAGCTGCCCGTTCTCCTGGTCGTTCATCACATAGGAGAGCTGCTGCACTCCGGCCAGCGGCGCGGTGATCCCCGCCGGCGCCTTCCATACGCCGCGATTGACGTCGGTCAGCGCATAGACGCCCGCCAGCGTCCCGCTGCCGCCCAGCGTGAGCAGCTGGGTGGAGAAGGGCGTCGGGATCTGGATCTGCGGCCAATAGGTGGCGGCGCTGATGATGCCGGTGCCGAAGGTGCCCGGCGTGCTCGTCGCCCAGGCGACCGCGCTCGTCGTGCTCGTCACCGTCAGCGGCATGTCGAGGATCGCGAAGGCCTTGCGCTGGATCGCATAGTTGAGCGTCGCGGTCGCCGAGGTGAGATAGTTCGACGTGTTCATCGACGCCATGTCGGGAACCAGGATCAGGTTCACGATCTGCATCGCGTCGAGCGAATAGATGCCCGAGCGATTGGTCGAGTTGCCGGCGATGTCGAACCCGGTGGGCGGCAGCCCGTCGGGATATTTGGGCGCCGGCGTCGTCGTGGGCGGCACCAGCTGCTGCGCCTGATAGTTGAGCGACTGGGTCGTGAACAGCGAAGTGGGGTTCGCCACCACGCTCACCAGATAGCCGGCAAAGCCCGGATCGGGCACCCAGACCTGGATGAGCTGGGCCTGGGTGCCGCTCGATGAAAGGAAGGGCGAAAGGCAGCTGCGCACCTGCGTGCTCGCCAGGCTCGGATAGCCGAGCGTGCCGGCGGCGCTCGACAGCGCGCCCTGGATCGCCGCGATCATGTCTCCCACCGTCGAGACCGAGCTGGTCATGGCGATCGTCGTGCTCACCGACGGGGGCGGCTTGGTCGGATCGGGCCCGGGCGGCTGCACCGTCACGGTGATGCCGGTGACGGTGACGGGGTTCTTGGGCGCGGTGAAGTTCAGGATCGTGCCGCTGGCGAAAGGCACCAGCACCGAAGGCGTCGTGGCAAGGTTGGGCACCGCCAGCAGCGCGCTGTTCTGGTTGCCCGACTGCATGACCTCGACGATCGAGTTGGTCTGGCTGATGTCGAGCGTCACCGCCGGCACGCTCTGCGTCTGGACGATGCTGTAGCTGCTGCTCGACGAATTGCTGTTGCTGGTGATCGAGTAGAGCGTCGCCGCCATGTTGAAGGTGTTCGGCTTGTTGGTCATGTAATCGACCGTCACGAACACGTTCTCGCCCCAGGTGCCGGGGTTCTGCGAGTCTATTTCTACCAGATTGGTGCCAGTTGTCGGCGTCAGACCTTTGCCGCTTCCGCCGCCTCCGCTAGAACTGGTGGGCGGCAACGCGCCGGTAAGCTCGGTCTTCGGCTGCACCGGTGGATTGGAACTCGCGCAGACACGACTGATCCAGGCTTCGGTTCCGCCATTTAGAAAAAACTGCGATACCTGAAAACTCGTTGTGCTCGTGGGATCGAGTCCGCCGAATACGCGCTGAAAATCCCCGAAATTCAGACATTGTACCGGCGTGTTCATGGGGCCGCGAGTCAAATAGCCAACGAATGCCGTTACGGATGTAGCCACGCCAGAAATGGTGTGCGTTCCGCTCGGTAGTTCTTGGACATATACGCCAGGATATGTCAGCTGAAGTGCCATTTGACTCTCCATCCCCGGAGTCGACTCGGCGGGGATTCCCCTTGTCAAAATTCAGGTCTTACGTACTGCCAACGTTGTGCTTGACGATATGCGGGTGCGTCAATAGCATAATTTCATATCGACTCCATCTGTTTGGTCTCGTTTCTTAACGGAAACGGGGATTACGTTCGGCTAACCATTTTCTTTAGGGTGGGAGGGCGTTGCGCATGGCGGCCGAGAATTCTGCGTTGTTGCAGCACGCACTCGACATCACTTTTTACGACCTGCCTTCGTCCGCTTCGATCCGGCTCGATTTCCCCGTCGAGACGGATGCGGCCATTCCGATGCTGCGTGCCACGCCGTCGGTGCGGCTCGGCGCGAGCTATGGCGGGGGCGAGATGGCGATCCGCGGGCTTTCGATCCAGCCGCGGCGGATCGAGTTCGACGTCGAGAACGCGCCCGCCACCTTGCCGCTGCTCGTCCACATCCTGTGCGGCGGCCGGTTCATCCATGGCTGGGTGCAGGTGCCGGGCGACGTGCAGGTATCGATCGCCACGTCGGTGCAGCGCATCCGCTTCGTCGGGGCGGGCTATTGGGCGGTGCCGCTGACTCAGGTCGAGGCCGAGGGCAAGCCGGCGGCGCGGCCGGCGCCCGCTCCAGCGCCGGCGCCTGCTCCGTCATCGGCGCCGACGCCGACGCCGTCCACGAGCAAGCCGAGCCCGGCGCCCGCGCCCGCGCCGACCGCGAGCAAGCCGAGCCCGAGCCCCGCGCCGAAGCCGGCACCCACGCCGACGCCCGAGCCGCGGTCTCCGGCCGCCGCGCCCACCCCGGCGAGCTGAGCGCGGAGATGCCTGCGACCTTCCCATAGACTCCGCGTGGGGGCGATCCGCGGAATCAGTCTCGAAACCATCGCCACTTGTGAATCTGAGAAAGGAAACGCGTCATGGCCATGAGCACGATCACGATCAACTTCCAGAACGCCACGCTGACGACGACGACGTCGCAGATCCTGATCACCAACGGCACCTTCGCGCTCGACACCACGAGCTCGCTGTCCATGGCGGGGACGATCAGCTTCACCTCGCTCTACATCACGGCGGGCGCGATCAACTTCAACGTCGAGTCGGGCACCTCGTTCACCGCCGCCGTGGTGACGCCGGTCCATCAGACGGGCAGCAACGCGCCGACGCTCGAGGTCACCAACTTCGCGGGCACCGTGACGGTGACCTGGCCGACCCCGAACGGCCTGCAGACCCAGACCGTGATGTCGGGCGACCCGATCACGCTGAACAACTTCGCGAGCTGAGCCGCGAAGCTACTCGAACAAGGGAGGCCCCCGGTGGACGCGCAGGTGACTATCAACTTCGCCGGGGGCATCGCCTCGACCAATCTGGTCCAGGTCGTGCTGGGTCAGGCAGTTCTCGCGCTGCAGAGCGTGCGGGGCGCCCTGGCCAATATCATCGGCTTCACCAACATGACGGTCTATCCCGCGCAGATCGTCTTTTCCACGCCGAGCGGCGGCGCGTTCGACGGGACGCTGGCGCTCACCCTGTCCTGGAACGGGGAGGATCCGACGGTGACGCTCGACAATCTCGTCCAGGCGCCGCATGGCGCGCCCGCGACGATCACCTGGCCGGTGGCGGGCGGGACGGAGACGCAGATCCTCACGCCGGGCAACCCGCTGACGCTCAGCGGCATCGTCGCCGACTAGGTGCCGCAGCTGGTCAGCCTGGGCGCGGTGCTGTCCTGCAGCTTCGGCAGCGCGCCGATGCCGATGATCGTGCCGCCCGAGGTGCCCGTGTTCGCCGACATGCTGCCCCTGGCGACGATCTTCGATTTCGTGCCGCTCGAGAATATCCCCAGCTTCGGCCTGTGCTCAAGCCTGGCCAATCCCGAGGTGGCGACGGCGACGGCGCTGGCGGAAGGCGTGCTGACGCCGATGCCGTGCATCCCGGTGACGACCTCGCCCTGGTTCCCCGGCGCGCCGGAAGTGCTGCTCGAAGGGATGCCGGCCCTGTGCACCGGCTCGATGTGCCTGTGCGACTGGCTGGGTGAGATCGAGATCGACGAGCCGGGGCAGGAGAGCGCGGTCACCAACTCCTGAACGCGGCGGGCCCGCGCGGCTCCGTGCCGCGAAGAGATGAAGCCGAAACGGGGCAAGTCCCCTAAACGGCAGCGAAAATCCTCCGACTACCAATCACGGGCGGCAGCAAGGGACTGCCGTCGCGGTGATTTGGAGGGGCGGATGGTTGCGATCTTCACGGGTGCCGGCACGGGCTTCGAGCGTGGATCGGGCTCGGTTCTGGGGGGTTCGGGCCTGCTCGGCACCGCATCGCAGGGGCGCGGGGGCGACAACGTCCTCGTCAACGCCGCGAACGGCAACCTGCTGATCTCGCGCCAGGACGAATATCTCGTCGGCCGCGGCCCCGATGTGGCGATCGGCCGGGCCTTCAACAGCCAGGCGACCGCCGACGACGACAATAACGACAAATGGCGCCAGAGCACCGACCGGCGCGTGACGGCGGTCTCGGGGACGACCGTGCGCCGCGTCTCGGCCGACGGCAGCGAGACGATCTACACCTGGGATGCCACGCGCTCGGCCTATGTCTCCAAGGAGGGCGCGGGCGCCTATGACCTGATCGTCAAGTCGGGCAGCCAGTGGATCTGGACCGATGGCGCCACCCAGCGCGTCGAGAAATATGACGAGTTGAACGGCGGCCGCATCGTCTGGGAAGGCGATACCGATCTCAACGCGATCACCTACACCTATGTCGGCGACAAGCTCGACAAGGCGACCACCGCCGACGGCGCCTGGGTGCAATATAGCTGGTCCGGCTACAACATCACCAAGGTCACCACCGGCTATACCGATCTCGCGACGGGCCTCTCCAAGACGCTGTCGCGCGTCTGGTACGAATATAGCGGCTCGCAGCTGACCAAGGTCCGCACCGATCTCACCCCGGCCGACAATGCCCTGCCCAGCGATGCCGATTCCTATTGGACGAGCTATGGCTATGACGGCGCCGGGCGGGTCAACAGCATCACCCAGAAGGACGGCTCGAGCCTGACCGTCACCTATGACGGATCGGGCCGCGTCGCCACGCTGACCCAGCTCGCCAGCTCGGGCGTCAACCGGGTGACGACGCTCGCTTACTATGCCGGCTATACCACGATCACCGACGCCACCGGGCAAGTGACCCGGCTCGACTATGACGCGGCCGGCAACCTCACCAAGATCACCGCGCCGCCCGCCTCGAGCGGGGCCGCGCAGCAGGTGGTGCAGTTCGGCTACAACGCCAATGGCGACCTTATCAGCACCACCGACGCCTCCGGCAATGCGGCGAGCTATACCTATGACGGCAACGGCAACCTCCTTACGGCGACGGACCGTGCCGGCAATGTCGTCACGCGCACCTATGGCAGCCGGAACGAACTGCTGACGGAGACGCATACCGCCTCCGATGCCGGCGGCGCGGCGGTGAGCGTCACCACGCGCTACGCCTATGACGCGGAGAACCATCTGCGCTACGTCGTCAGCGGCGAAGGCTATGTTACCGAATATCGGTACACGGCGGCGGGCGAGGTCCAATATACCGTCGAATATCCCGAGCACAGCTATGCGATCGGTTCCGGCGCGCTCAGCGAAGCGACGATGGATGCGTGGCGCAACGGCCTGGCGGATCGGTCGTCGACCAAGATCACGCTCAACACCTATGACGCGCGCGGGAATATGACCTCGACCCGCAGCTTCGGGATCGCGAACGCGGCCGGCGCGGAATCCACGGCGGAGGGTGCGAGCCGCACCTATTACACCTATGACCAGTCCGGCCGCCTGCTCTCGCGCAGCCAGGAAGGGCAGGTCTCCGAGAGCTTCCTGTATGACGGGATGGGGCGCCTGACCGCGTCGACCGACGTCAATGGCGGCACCACCAGCTTCGTCTTCAACGACACGGCGACCACCACCACGGTCACGCTCGCCTCGGGCTATGTGACGGTCACCACCTACAACAAGGCCGGCGACCTGATCAGCCAGGCCGATAGCGGCAGCTATGTCGCTGGCGGCACCGCGGCAAATCAGTACGACAAGCTCGGGCGGCTGCGCATCGCGACCGATCCGGTCGGCCTCAATCGCTACTACGCCTATGACAAGAGCGGCCGCCTGATCGCCGAGGTCAATCACTATGGCGACATGACCGAGTATCGCTACGACGCGAACAACAAGATCGTGGCGACCACCCGCTATGCGACCCGGCTGACCGCCGGCCAGCTCGCCATCCTCCAGAATCCGGACAGCGTGTTCGAGCCGGGCGCGATCCGTCCCGCCGCGAGCGGCGCGGACCTGTGGAGCTGGTCGGTCTATGACAAGCTCGGCCAGGTCGTTGCCTCGATCGCGGGCGACGGCAGCGTCGCGACCATGGCCTATGACAAGGCCGGCCATCTGGTCGCCACCACCGCCTATGCGGTCAAGCTGACGGCGGGGCAGATCGCCGGCTTCAAGACCACGCCGCCGCTGCTCACCGACATTCCCGCGCCGACCGCGACCGCGGCGGTGACTCGCGCCTTCTACGATCGCGACGGCCGCATGCTCGGCACGCTCGACGGCGAGGGATTCCTGGTCCGCAACGTCTATGACAAGGCGGGCATCAAGGTCGCGGAGATCGCGTCGTACAATGCCGCGGCCGCCGGGCTGCGCGCCGCGGGCAGCTTCAACGACTTGGTCGCCAGCGTCGGCACTTCGGCCAGCGACCGGGTGACGCGCTACGTCTATGACGGCCAGGGGCTGCTGCGCTACGCGGTCGACGGGCTCAACCAGGTCGTCGCCTATGACTATGACGCGGCGGGGCTGCGGACGAGCGTGGTGCGCTTCGCCGCCGCCATGGCCGCGACGGGCGACTATACCTATGACAATGTCAAGGCGCTGACCGCCGCGATGGCGGGCAATGCCGGCAACCGTACGAGCTGGTCGGTCTATGACGCGGCCGGGCGGCTGGCCTATTCGATCGATGCCGATGGCGGCGTCACCGGGCTGAGCTACGACAGCAGCGGCCAGGTGATCCGCTCGGTCGAATATGGCGCGAAATATGTCAGCGGGTCGTTGCCCGCCGTCGCCGCGATGAACGGCTGGTCGGGCAACAATGCCGGCGGCGCGGCCGACCGGATCACCCGCACCTGGTACACCGCGCGCGGCGAGGCGCGCTACGTCGTCGATGCCGAGGGTTATGTCTCGCGCACCGACTACAGCGCCTCGGGCAAGGTCACCGGCAGCGTCGTCTGGAACAACAAGATCAGCGTCTCGAACGCGACGACGATCGGCCAGGTCGATGCGGCGACGGCGGGTGCCGGCGACTATGCCGCGCGCAGCTTCGCCTATCATCCGGACGGCAAGCTCTACACCGAGACCGACCCGCTCGGCGTCGTCACGCTGTACGACTATACCGCGACGGGCAGGCTCAACGCGCGCTACGACGCCTATGGCACCAGCGATCAGGCGGTCACCGTCTATGGCTATGACGCCGCCGGCCGGGTCGTCACCGAGATGCGCGGCTGGAACACGGCGGAAGCGTCCACCACCACCTATGCCTATGACGGGCTCGGCAACCGCGTCCAGATGTGGGACCCGAACGGGAACCTGACCAGCTACAGCTACGACAAGCTTGGCCAGCTGAAGGTCGAGACCAACGCGCTCGGCGGCACGACCAGCTATGAGTACAACGCGTTCGGCGAGGCCTGGAAGGTCACCAATCCGGGCAATGGCGTCACCTATCGCTGGTACGACAGGCTCGGCCGGGTGACGCATGTGCGCGACGCCGGCGATTATCTGACCGAAACCCAGTTCACCGTGTTCGGCGAGATCGCGACGCTCACGCGCCGCTTCAACCAGGTGAGCGGCGGCGCCGTGATGGCGACGCCGCCGTCGGTGGCGGCGAACGCCGGCGAGGATTCGGTCACGTCGTTCCTCTACGACAAGCTCGGGCGGACGACGCGCGCCACCGACGCGATGGGCTTCTTCGAGACCTATAGCTACGACGCCTTCGGCAACCGCCTCTCGGTGACGGCCAAGTCGGCCACCGACAGCGCCGTCGCCGGCGCCGCGACCACCTATAGCTATGACAAGCTCGGCCAGCTGCTCACCGAGACGCTGCCGATGGCGACCTATGACGCGGCCGGCAACCTCACCGGCTCGGTGGTCGTCAACCGCTTCGAATATGATGCGCGCGGCAATCGCACCAAGAAGGTGGAGGCGGACAATCTCGCCTATCGCCGCACCACCACCTACAGCTATGACAAGAACGACCGGCTGATCGAGAGCCGCGGCGATGCCGTGGGCGTGATCGCCGACGATCTGGTGACGGTGACGACGGTCGCGCCGGTCGAGACGATCCGCTACGATGCGCGCGGCAACGTCAAGGAGAGGGTCGACGCCTCGGGCGCGCGGACCCTGCTCTATTACGACGCGCTCAACCGCAAGAAGGTCGAGATCCGCCAGACCTCGGCGAGCGAGAACAGCTATTCGAGCTACAGCTACGACGCCAATGGCAACCTCAAGAGCAGCCGCGCCTATGCGGGCTCGATCGCGCTGCCGGGCAGCGTCGGCACCGCGCCGCCGTCACCGCCCGCGGGCGGCTATCGCGAGACCTTCTTCAACTATGACGCGCTCGATCGCCTGACCTGGAGCAAGGTCGCCGGCGTGGTCTCGGGCAATTATGCGAGCGGCTATGCCGCCGTCGATCTCGTCACCTATTATGCCTATGACGCGAACGGCAACCTCCAGAAGGTCACCGATCCCAATGGCGGCGAGACCTTCAGCTGGTACGACCTGCTCGGCCGCAAGACCGGCCAGATGGATGCCCAGGGCTATCTCACCAGCTGGGCCTATGATCCGGACAGCAACGTCACCAGCGAGCGCCGCTACGCGACGCGCTTCACCGGGACCGCGTCGGTCGCCGGGGCGCCGGCGGTGGCGACGGCGGGCACCGACCGGGTCACCCAATATGGCTATGACCGCAACGGCAACCGCATTTCGGAATCGCGGCTCTCGGTCGAGGCCTATGCGATCAACGCGAGCAACGGCGCGCTGACCTCGGTCACCGGCACCGCGACGATCCAGTATCTCTACAACGGCTTGGGCCAGGTGGTCCGCAAGATCGAGGCGACCGGAGACCAGACCAACTACAGCTATGACGGGGCCGGCCGCCTGGCGGTGGAGACCCGCGCAGGCTTTGTCGACTTCAACGGCCAATGGGTCTCGCCGACCACCCAGTATCTCTATGACGGGCTCGGCAATCTCTCGCGCTCGATCCAGTCCGGGGCGACCAACGCGCCGACCCGGGTCACGACCTACAGCTATGGCGCTGGCGGCCGCCTGGGCAGCATGACCGACGCATCGGGCTTCACGCGCTATTATGCCTATGACGCGGCCGGCCGGGTGAAGCGGGAGAGCTATAGCCGGACGACCGCGGCCGGCGGCACCGTGACCGATGCGATCGCCACGCGCTACGACCTGGCCGGGCGCAAGGTCTTCCAGGGCGTCGCGACCTGGAACGGCAGCGGCTATGCGATGCTGGACTATAGCCAGACCCAATATACCGGCTATGGCGAGGTCTGGAAGAACGGCGTCAACGGCCTGTGGCAGACCGAGAACCAGTATGACAATGGCGGGCGGCTGACCGCCACCAATGCCGGCGACGGCGTGTGGAAGTTCTTCGGCTACGATCGCAACGGCAACCAGACTGTCGTCATCACCTCGGCGGGCACCAGCCTGGCCGGCCAGTCCTTCGCCGGCGCGCTGTCGCTGGTCGGCCTGGCGACGGTCAACGCCACCTATACCAGCTACGACAAGCGCAACCTGGCGGTGCAGGTGGTGGAGGAGGGGCGGCAGCTCAGCGCCTCGGCGAGCGACCAGTTCGTCACCAGCCGGGCCTACAACGCCTTCCTCGAAGTGGTGAGCGAGACCAACGCGCTCGGCGCCACGCTCGACTATAGCTACAATGCCATGGGCAAGCTGATCAAAAGCGAGAGCCCGGCCGTCTGGATCACGCTGGAGAATGGCGGCCAGCAATATGTCCGCCCGACCGAATATTATTATTACGACCTGAGCGGCCGCCTGATCGGCAGCCGCGACGCGAACAGCAATCTCTCGACGCGAACCTTCCTGGCCGGCACCGGCTATGGCACGGGCGCGGCGCTGATCGCGACCAGCTTCGCGGCCGATGGCGGCAAGATCGCCAATGCCTATGACATCCATGGCGATGTCCGCCGCGTCACCGATCAGATCGGCCGGGTGACGACCCAGGACTATGACGCGATGGGCCGCGTCACGACCGTCGCGCATTATGGCGGCCTGGTCGAGAATTTCGCCTATGACGGGCTGGGCCAGCGCATCCAGGCCTGGAACAACCTGTATCAGAACCCGGTCTACGGCCCCGAGGAAGCCTATTGGGTCGAGGATCCCTATGATCCCTATGGCGGCTATTATGGCGGCGGGGGCCATTGGGAATATTACACGCCGATCATCGGCTACACGCCCGAAAAGGCGCTGACCGAATATGACTCGCTCGGCCGGGTCACCAGCCAGCTCGCGTTCGGCGGCGACCTGACCAGCTTCTCCTATGCCTGGAACGGCGGCATCTCGACCAGCGGGCTCGGCACCTTTGGCGGCTGGACCCAGGTCACGACCCACGCCAATGGCCGGACGCTCGTCGAGAGCAAGGACATCTTCAACCGGACCACCGCCAAGACCGATCTTGGCGGCCATGTCTGGTCCTACAGCTATGACGTCGCCGGCCGGCTCTACCAGTCGGGCACGGGCGGCGTGTATACGACCTATACCTATCTCAACACCGGCCAGCTCGGCTCGACGATACTCGGCACGCCCTATCCGGTGGCGAACTCCACCTGGGCGCGCACCGTCTCGACCTACAGCTACGACAAGCTCGGCCAGCGCCTCACCGAGCAGACCGTCGAGGAAGCGGGCTATTACCAGCCGGGCTATTGGTACGAGGAGTACGACCCCTATTACGGGTACGTCACCAACAGCTATTGGGTCGACGAGAGCTATTACACCACTTCGGCGACGCTCCAGAACTCCACCGCGACCTATGACGCGCTCGGCCGCCTGAAGACCTTTGTCGAGGCGGGCACGGCGACGCTGCCCGCAGCGAACCTCGCCTATGAATATGACGCGAACGGCAATGTCCGCCGCACCACCGCGACCTATCGGACGCTCGACTATCAGGGCAATGTCTCGTCCTACACCACGACGAACGACTATTGGTTCCGCTTCGACAGCATGAACCGCGTCGTCACCGACAAGGGCACGTTGCGCGGCGGGCAGATCGTCCGCGGCGAGGCGGTGTACGGCACCGGTGGCGGGCAGGACATATTGTACGATCTCGCCGGCCAGCGCATCGCCGTGATGCGCACCGAATATTCGCCGGGCTATTATGATTACGAGTGGGGCTATTATTACCCCGGCAGCTACTACGAGAGCCGCGAGAACTATATCTACGACAGCGCCGGCCGCGTGTTCGAGATCCGGACCTCGATGGGCGGCTACGTCACCGAGGATTACGACTATAACACCGGTATCGCGACGCCGCCGGGCACCATCCCCGCGGCACCTTCGACCGGCACGCTGCGCTCACGCTTCTACTATGACCTGATGGGGCACCAGACCTCGCAGACCGACTATGAGGCGAACGGCTCGACCATCGCCTATAGCCGCTATGCGAGCTACAACAACAAGGGCCAGATCACCTACGAGAACAGCTCGACCAAGAAGTATGACGGCCACACCTATCAGTCGTACACCTATTACGACTATGGCTATGGCACGAACTATGCGCTCGGCGCGGCGATCAGCGTCTCGACGATAAACTATCGCGACAACAACAATGCCAACGCACCCGACACGCTGACCACCAACAGCTTCGCCTGGTGGGACGGGGCGGTGCAGTCGCAGATCGCGCACAAGCCGAACACTGGCCAGTCGACCACCTATTACACGACCTTCTACTATAACGGCCTCGGGCAGCTGACTTCGCTCTATGTCGGCGACGCGCGCGCTCGCAACGTCAACTTCAAGCTCAATGGCGACGGGCAGATCATCCGCCGCGACGAGCAGGACTATAACTGGTCGAACGGCGATCCGCACGAGATCTGGTACCGCTTCAACGGCCGCCAGCTCGGCTATGTCGGCAACAACGGCACCAGCGACGTATCGACCGTGCAGTCGATCGGCGAACGGCAGACCGTCTCGCCCACCACGCCGGGGGCCTTCCGCAACGGTTCGAGCTACGGCACTTCCTACGCCGATTTCGCCAACAGCTACGATCCGATCAACAGCTACGACCAGGGATCGGCAGCCGGCAGCTATACCGTCCGTGCCGGCGACACGCTGCAGGGCATCGCGCTGGCGATGTGGGGCGATTCCAGCCTGTGGTATCGCATCGCCGACGCCAATGGCATCAGCGGCGCGACCGCGCTGGCCGAGGGCCGCACGCTGACCCTGCCGAGCGGAGTCATCAAGAGCAGCTACAACGCGACCGGCTTCAAGCCGTACAATCCGGGCGAGGCGATCGGCGACGTCACGCCGTCGACGCCGCAGCCCCAGGCGGGCGGCAAGAAGAACAAGTGCGGCGTGATCGGCATGGTGCTGCTCGCGGTAGTCGCGATCGCAGTCACCGTGGTGACGGCCGGTGCCGCGGCGGCCGCGCTGGCTCCCTCGATCTCGTCGATCGGCGCCGGCATCTCCGCGGTGCTCGGCGGGACGCTGGCCACCACGGCGGGCATCGGCCTGGGCGGCGCCATCGCGATCGGCGCCGGCGCGGCGGCGGTCGGCTCGATCGTCAGCCAGGGCATCGGCGTCGCCACCGGCATCCAGGAGAAGTTCAGCTGGAAGGCCGTGGGCCTTGCCGCGATCGGCGGCGGCGTCAGCGCCGGCATCGGTGGCAGCGGGATCTTCGACGGTATCAAGAGCGGCGTGATCCGCGCCGGCGTCACCTCGGCGGCGAGCAGCCTTGTCAGCCAGGGCATCGGCGTCGTCACCGGACTGCAGGACAAGTTCAGCTGGGCCGGGGTGGCCGCGGCCGGGGTCGGCGCGATGGCCAGCTTCGAAGCCGGCAAGCTGTTCGGCGCCAAATCGTTCACCGACATCAAGAATGCCGGCGGCGCGGTGACGACCATCGGCGACACCAGCATCGGCAACCACTTCGCCCATCTCGGCCAGAGCGCCGCCGGCATGGTGGCGAGCGCGGCGACCCGCAGCGCGATCGAGGGGACGAGCTTCGGCGACAATCTCGTCGCCGGGATACCCGATGTCATCGGCCAGGCGCTCAGCGACCTGATGCTGCGCGGCGCCACGATGAAGGCGCCCGAGCAGCCCAAGCCCGTCAACGCGGTTCGCACCGCGGGGGCGGAATGGCTCGCCAACCGAACGCCGCAGGACCTCGAGGCCTATAAGCAATATGGCATCACCTTCGACCTGACCGACAATGGCCTGGTGGTCCGCGGCGATCTGGCGGCCATGCGCGAGCGGGGCGAAGCGGCGCGGCGGGGCGAGGCGGTGCCCGACGACGGCAAGCCGAAGCTGCGCGCCGGTCCGGACGTGCCGATCGTCAATGACGACGATCATCACCAGTATATCAAGACGAGCCTGCCGGCCTGGCTGGCGAAGGACGGCGTCGCGGTCGCCAACACGCCCGGCATCAACATCGACTTCACCGGAAACGCGGCCGGCGTCACCAGCTTCTGGGCGGCGTTCGAGCATAGCGGCGGCGCGACGCGCTTCATGTCGAACGGCGGGGACACCTATGTCTACACCGGCGGCACGGTCGAGATCCCGGGGCTGGGCATCAAGCTCAGCGTCGGCGCCGACATCGTGCCGCAGATCTCGCCGCTCACCACGCCCGCCGGCCAGGGCGGGCAGGCCGGCAATGGCGACGGGATCACCGTCGGTCAGGTGGCGGACGTCGCCGCGCAGGTCATCGTTCCCGGCTATGGCAGCGGCAAGTCCGCCTGGGAGGCCTATCAGTCGGGCAATTACTGGGCCGCCGCGGGCTGGGGCCTGCTCGCCGTGGGCGAGGTCGGCCTGACCGTCGCGACGCTCGGCAGCTCGAACCTGGTGACCACGGCGATCCGCGGCACCCGGGCGGCCGCGATGGGCGTGCGCGGTGCCGAGGCCGCGCGCGCGGTGGCCAAGGCCGAGGAAGCCATCGAGCTGACCGTCAAGATGAAGAAGGGATGGAATGCCGAGCAGCGCGCCGCCGCGCTCGAAAAGGTGAATGCCCTCAACGGGGCGGAGCTGCGCGTGACGCCTTCGGTGCGCAGCGGCACTTCGGCGGCATCGCGCTACCGCCAGGCCGGCAATGCCATTCCCGCTGGCGCGGATGTGGACCATATCATCGATTTACAGCTGGGAGGCGCCGATATTATATCGAACATGCGACCGCTGGACCTGAGCGTGAACAGGAGCCTCGGGGCGCAGATCGGCCGGCAATTGCGCGGAGTCCCATCCGGTACGAAGGTTTCCGGAATCAGGATCGTGCATTAGGATTGTGAGGTAGCAGGTGTTCGAGGATTTCACCGAAACATTCTCTCCGGATTTCGATCGGCCTCCGGTTCCGCTGCCGGTCCGCCCGAGCGACGATGCGCTTGCCGAACTGTTCGAGCGGTTCGGCGGCGTCTCGTTCAACGGCGGCATCTACCGGGTGTTCGATCCCATCCAGCTGCCCAGCTACAATGCGATGGTCGAGGAAGGCTTTCCCGATTTCGCCGGCACCCTGACGGTGTTCGGAAGCGACTGGCTGGGGCGGATCTTCGCGACCACCAGCAAGTCGAGCATCCAGGGCCGCGACGGCGTGATGATGTTCGAGCCGGGCACGGCCTCGGCGCTCGAGATCCCGTGCAACATCCTCACCTTCCATGACGAGGAACTGGTCGATGCGCCGGATGCCGCACTGGCCGACGAGTTCTTCGAGAATTGGCGCGGGAGCGGCAAGCCGGCACCGCGGGCGAACCAGTGCGTCGGCTATGTCCGCCCGCTGTTCCTCGGCGGACAGGATACGACCGCCAATCTCGAGCTGATCGACATGGAAGTCTATTGGTCGGTGAGCGTGGATCTCATTCGCCAGGCGCGCGGCCTGCCGGCCGGCGCGCGCATCTCGGGCGTGCGCATCCCCGACTGACCCTTCGCGCAGGCGGAGCCGGCCCCGCCGCAAGCGACATGAATGGCCCGCGCGACGAGGCGTCCGGCAGTACCGATGCCGGGCACGATGGCGTGCGCGAGGTCGCCGGCATGGCCTGGAGCAGGTGCCCGGCGCCGGTTTCAAAGAAAATAGACCGGAATGGATGTAAGTCGATTCGGTCTATTGTGGATTGGCGAAGAAGAATGGCGGCGTTGCTGCCAATTTGTCGCGAATCGTGCTATTTCCGTGGTTGTGCCGTGGGTGCAACATACTGAAATATTTCTTTCATGCCGCCACTTGACGGAGAAAGTCCGGATCTGTCTCATATCGAGACAGTAACCGGGGGGCGGTATGTCGGGTCTCGTCGATGCGGCGACGGCTATTCTTAGTGCGTCTGAAAGAAAGCTTGAAGTGGCGGCGCACAATGTCGCCAATGTTTCGACGCCGGGCTTCAAGCGGCAGATAGGGTTCTCGCAGCTTCTCCAGGCTTCGCCGAGCGACCTTCGGCCGCTTCCCGAGGTCGCGGTCCGCCGCAACTTCGCGCAGGGCAAGCTCACCGAGACCCGCAATCCGTTCGATCTCGCGATCAGCGGCGACGGGTTCTTCCAGCTCCGCGCCGGCGATCGCCTGGTCTATTCGCGCCAGGGCCAGTTCAAGCTCGCGGCGGACGGCACGCTGGTCTCGCCGCAGGGCTATGTGCTGCAGCAGCAGGGTGGCGGGGACCTGGTGCTCGATGGCCAGGCCGCCACTGTCCAGCAGGACGGCACGGTGATCGAGGGCGGTCGCCCGGTCGCGCGGATCGAGCTGTTCGCCGCCGAGGATCCGCAGGCGCTGACGCCGGTGGGCGAATCCTATTTCTCGGCCGGGGCGGGGGCGATGGACATTGTCGGCGGGCCGGTGATCCGCCAGGGCATGGTCGAAAGCTCGAATGTCGAGATGGGCGACGAGATGGTCGCGATGATGACCGCGCTGCGCCAGTCGGAAGGCGGCGCCCGCCTGGTGCAGGTCTATGACGATCTGATCGGCCGCGCGATCTCCAGCCTGGGCCAGACGCGATGAGCGACGCCTTCTATGTGGGAGCGGTGGGCCTCCAGACGCAGCAGCGCGCGCTGGACGGCATCGCCAACAACATCGCCAATGTGAACACCCCGGCGTTCAAGCGCGCCCAGCTGCGTTTCTCGGACGTGGTCGCCAGCCGCCCGCAGGACGTGGCGACGCCCGACCTGCGCCCGCTTCCCGTGGAAGTCGCGGGGGTGATGCTCGATACCCAGTTCATGCTGAACGAGCAGGGCCAGCTGGAGCGGACCGGCCAGCAGCTCGACGTGGCGATCGACGGCCAGGGCTTCATCGAGCTGATGGGGCCGGGCGGCCAGACGCTGTTGTGGCGCGGCGGCGCGCTCAAGGTGAATGACGACGGCCAGCTGGCGAGCAGCCACGGCATCGCGCTGCGCGCCGCGATCACGGTGCCGGGCGACGCCAGCGCGATCGAGATCGGCAAGGACGGCGTGGTGCGCGCGCGGGTGCCGGACAGCGCCGATCCGGTCGAGCTCGGGCAGATCCAGCTCGTCCGCGTCAACGATCCGTCGGCGGTCTCGCGGCTCGATGGGGGGCTCTACCGGGTCGACGACGCCGGCGCGCTCAGCGAAGCGGTGCCCGGGGAAGACGGCACGGGGATGCTTGTCCAGGGTTCGATCGAGCAGTCGAACGTCGCGCTGACCGACGAGATGGTGCGGCTCATGCTCGTCCAGCGCGCCTATGCCGCCAATGCCCAGATCGTCCAGGCCGCCGATCAGCTCATGGGCATCGCGAACGGCCTTCGGCGCTAGCACCATGGCGGGGGGGATCGTCATGGGGGTGGCGCTCGTCGCCGCCGCGGCCGGGGGCGGCGGCACGGATGTCGCGCTCAGGCCGGTGGTCGAGATACGCTCGGCGCAGCTGCGCGTCGGCGATCTGGTCGCGGCGCGCGACGGGGCGCTGCCGGCGCGCATCGCCGACCTGGTGGTCGCCCGGCTGCCGCGCGGCGCGTCGGCGCTCGTCTTGCCGGCGCGCGATCTCGCCGCGCTGGTGCGCCGCCGGGTGCCCGGGTTGCGCGTGGCGGCCCCGGCGGGAGAGACGGTCCGGATCCGCGCCGCGTTCGCGGCCGCGCCGGCGCGCAGCCATGGCGGCTGCTTCGCCGCCGCCGCCGCGATTCCGGCGGGCGCCGCCGTCACGGCGGGAGACGTGATCGCGACCGCATGCCGTGACGCGCGGCCGGCGGCGCTGCGCTACGATCGGGGCGGGCTGGCGGTGGCGCGCGCCGCGCTGCCGGCGGGCGCCTATCTCGGGCGGCTGGCGGCGCTTCCGCGGGACGCGATCGGCAAGGGAACCCCGCTCACGCTGCGCTCGGCGGCCGGCCCGGTGACGGTCGAGCGCGCGGTGACCACGATGCAGTCCGGCCGTTCGGGCGGGCGCCTGTTCGTGCGCGATGCCCAGGGCAAGGTCTTCGCCGCGCCGCTCGCGCTGGCCGGCGGGGAGGGCGGGCGATGAGCCCCGGGCTGGCAACCGCCGCCGGCGCCGCGGCGCTGCTGCTCGCGGCACCGGCATCCGCCCAGGATCTCTACAAGGGCGGGAACTGGTCCTCCATGGCCGCGGACCGCCGCGCCAGCGGCGTGGGCGACGCGATCACGGTGGTCGTCCAGCAGGCGGCCGAGGCTTCGAACACCACGCAGAATGCGACGCGCAAGAGCACCGACGTGTCGGGCGGGCTCAATGCGGGCTCGATCAACGAGAGCGGCCAGCTCTCCTTCGGCGGCGGCTATACCGGGCGCGGCGAGGTGCGGCGCAGCGAGCGGCTGGTCGCGCAGCTGAGCGTCACGATCGAGCAGGTGCTGCCCAATGGCGATTATCGCATCGTCGGCGAGCAGCGCCTCCATGTGAACGGCGAGAAGACGCTGATCGCCGTGCGCGGGCGCATCCGGCCCGAGGACATCCGCAGCGACAACAGCGTGCTGTCGAGCCGGATCGCCGATGCCCAGATCAATTATGACGGCAAGGGCTTCGTCTCGCGCAGCGCCAGGCCGGGGCTGCTCAACCGCATCTTCTCGCTGCTGGGGCTGGGCTGATGCGCGGCGTCGGAACCCTCCGCGCGGCGGCGGCCCTGATACTGGCCCTGGCGGTGCCGGCCGCGCCCGCCATGGCCCAGTCGGTGCCGCTCAAGAGCCTGGGCCGGTTCGACGGCTGGCGCGAGAATGCGCTGGTGGGCTATGGCCTGGTCACCGGCCTTGCGGGATCGGGCGACACGCGCCGCAGCGCCGTGACGCGCCAGGCGCTGCGCAACGTGCTGAGCCGCCTGGGCACCAGCGTGACCGAGGACCAGCTCAGCAGCCGCAACGTCGCGGTGGTGATGGTCACCGCGGTGCTGCCGCCCTCGGCCAATGTCGGCGACCGGATCGACGTCACCGTATCCTCGATCGGCGATGCGCGCAGCCTGGCGGGCGGCACGCTGATCATGACGCCGCTGCTCGGGCCGGACCAGCGCACCTATGCGCTGGCGCAGGGGCCGCTGCTGGTGGGGGGCTATCGGTTCGACGCCGATCTCAACCAGCAGCAGCGCAACTATCCGACCACCGCGGTGCTCCAGGGCGGCGGCACGATCGAGGCGCCGGTGGAGTCCGCGGTGCTGCGCGGCGGCAACGAGATCGGGTTCCTGCTCGCCAGCCCGAGCTTCTCGACCTCGCAGCGCATCGCCGAGCAGATCAACGCGCGCTTCGGCCATGGCACCGCGCTCGCGAAGAATGCCGACGAGGTCCGCATCCGCTTCGCCGGCGCGCCGACGGAAGTGACCGGCTTCGTGGCGCAGCTCGAGAATGTCCGGGTCGAGCCCGACGTCGCGCCGCGCATCGTGATCAACGAGCGCACCGGCACGGTGGTGGCCGGCGGCGACGTGATGATCTCGAGCGTCGCGATCGCGCAGGGCGACATCAAGGTGACGGTGACCGGCGAGCGCAGCGCGTCGCAGCCCGGCGGCTTCTATGGCGGCTTCGCCAGCGACGTCAGCAGCCTGATCGTCACCAACACCAAGCTCGAGGTGGCGCAAGGGGTGGGAGACCAGTCGTTCCGCTTTCCCAACACTTCGGTCGCGGATCTCGTCCAGGCGCTGTCGCGCGCGCATGTCGATACGCGGCGCATGATCAGCATCCTCCAGGCAATCAAGACCGCGGGCGCGCTGCACGCGGAGATCATCGTTCAGTAGCGTGAAAAAGGGGGGGACATGGAGAGTATTTCGACGGCGCTGATCGCCAAGGCGCTCGACGGGCTTACCGCGCGCTACCAGGCGACGGCGCAGAACATCGCCAACGCGAACTCGCCCAACTACCGGCCGATCCGCGTCACTTTCGAGGACAGCCTGCGCAGCGCGGCGACGCAGGGCGGCGGCGCGATCGCGGGCGTCGAGCCCAAGGTGGAGCTCGTGCCGACGCCGCGCATCGCCAGCGAGATGCGGCTCGACCTGGAGATCGCCAATGCCTCGCAGACGGCGATGCGCTATGGCGCGCTGCTCTCGATCCTCGGCCGCCAGATGGAGCTTGCCCGCACCATCGTTTCGGGAGGCCGCTGAGATGGATGCCATCGCCATCAGCCGCACCGGCCTGGACGTCGAGTGGCAGCGCCTCCAGGTGATCGCGCAGAACCTGGCCAACATCAACACGAGCCGCACCGCCTCCGGCCAGCCTTTCCACCCGCTGCGCCTGTTGTCGGGGCCGCAGGTCGATTTCGCGCATCTGGTGCGCGCGGACGACAAGACGCCCGGCGGCGTCGAGGTGCTCGGCGTCGAGCCGATGGCGGCGGGGACGCGGCGAGTCTACGAACCCGGCCATCCGCATGCCGATGCCGATGGCTTCGTCACCTATCCCGATGTCGATCACGCATCCGAGATGACGCTGCTGATCAAGACCTCGCGCGCCTATGAGGCCAATCTCACGGCGATGAGCATCGCGCAGCAAATGTATTCGCGCGCCGCCGAACTGGGCAAGCAGTCGTGACCGGGGTCGAGGGGATCGCGGCGATCGGCAGCACGGATGCGGCGCCGCTCGCGCTGCGCCTGGGCGAGGCGACCGGGACGGTCGCCCAGCCCGCCGGGGGCGCCGGCTTCGGCGAGGTGCTGATGAGCGGGTTGCGCGGCGTCGATCAGAAGATCGCCACGGCGGACAAGCTCGTCCAGCAGTTCACGGTCGATGATTCGGTGCCGGTGCACCAGGTCACCATGGCGCTGGAGCAGGCCCGGCTTTCGGTGGAACTCGCGATGCAGGTCCGTTCGCGGATCGTCGAGGGCTATCGCGAAATCATGAACATGCCTCTCTGACCGGCTGATCTCCGATGGAAAACCCCGTTCCCGCTCCCGCCGCTCCCCGTGGCCAGCTGTACCTGTTGGGCGGCGTCCTCGGGCTCGTCCTGCTGCTGCTCGCCACCGGCTATTTCCTGTTCCTGCGCACCGACTATGTCGTGCTCGCCCAGGGGCTGCGGCCGACCGATGCCTCCGCGATCGTCGCCGAGCTCGACAAGCGCGGCGTGGCCTATCGCCTGCGCGACGGCGGCGCGACGATCCTGGTGCCGGAGGGGCAGGCCGATGCCACTCGCGTCGCGATCGCCGGGTCGGACGCGGCGGCGCGCGGCCAGATCGGCTTCGAGCTGTTCAACAAGTCCGACATGGGGCTCACCAACTTCGCGCAGAAGATCAACTATCAGCGCGCGCTTCAGGGCGAGCTGGTCCGCACCATCACGGCGATGGACGGCGTGGAGACCGCGCGTGTCCATCTCGCGCTGCCCGAAAAGGCGCTCTTCCGCGGCGACCGGGTCGATCCCAAGGCCGCGGTGACGGTGACGATGAAGCCGGGCCAGACGGCCGACCCGGCGCGCGTCTCCGGCATCCAGCAGCTGGTTGCCGCCGCGGTCCCCGATCTGCCCGAGAGCAAGGTGGTGGTGCTCGATGCCGCCGGCCATGTGATCAGTCCCGCGCCGGCGATCGAGGGCGGTGCCGGCCTTGAGCGTCCCGCCGATATCGAGGAACGCGGCGCGATCGAGAATTATTATCGTGCCCGGGCGCGCGGCGCGGTGGAGCGGCAGATGCCGGGCGTGCGCTTTGCCCTGCGGGTCCTGCTGCTGCCGAACGGCCCGGCCGGTTCCGATCCGGCGACGGCGCCCGCCGCCGGCTGGACGCCTTCGGGCGAGGGGGCGGCGCGCAACTTCCGCATGCGCATCCTGTTCATCAGCGAAGCGCCGATCAATTCCGAGGACCAGCAGGTCGCGCGCAACGCCATCGTCCAGGCGACCGGGCTGGACGACCAGGCCGGCGACAGCCTGTCGTTCGAGACCGGGCCGATCGACCGGTCGCTGTCCTCCCCGCCGATCGCGCAGCCCAGCCATGCGGCGGCAGGCGCGCCCGCCGCCGCCGCGCCGCTGCCGGCCCAGGGCTTCGGCTTCGCCTGGCCGCCGGTGTGGCTCTGGCTGGTTGCCGGTGTGGCGATCGCGGCGATGCTGGTCTGGCGTTTCCGCGCGCCGGGCAGCCGGATGAGCGGCGAGGAGCAGGAGGCCTTTGCGCAGCGCCTCCGCCGCCAGCTCAACATGACGGAGGAGGCCGGCGATGCTGCTGCCTGAGGCCCGGCTCGACATTCTGATCGAAGCATTGCGCGAGATGCCGGCCGCCGATCGCAGGGCCGTGCTCGCAAGGCTGGGCGCCGAGGAGCGCCGCCGCGTCCGCGCCCGGCTCGCCGCCGTCGCTGGCGGCCCGGTGGAACCGGCCTCTCCCTATTCCGCCGATATCGCCGCGCGGCTCGAGGCGCGCGATGCCGGGCTCACCGTGGCGGGGCGGCGCGCCCTCGATGCGTTCCTGATGCCGGCGGGGAAGGGCGCCGCGCGCCCCGAGCCGGGCCGCGGCGCGTCGCTCGCCCAGACGATGGGCGGCCTGCTCCGCCCGCGCGGCAAGCTGCCGTGACCATGCTCATCAAGTCCGACGCCGGGATCGCGGTGCGCAGCTTCGTCGGCGGCGCGCGTCCGCCCGCCGAAGCGCGCGAGATGCCGGCGCCGGATCCGCGCGACATCAAGCAGGCCCGGCTGGTCGCCGAGCTGGAGCGGCTCCAGCGCCAGCGCGCCGAGGACGAGGCGGCGGCGAAGCGCGCGGTGGCGGTGGCGCGCGAGGAGGGCCGGCAGGAAGGGCTGGCGCAGGCCGAGCGGCGCGAGGCCGACGGGATCGCCGCGCTGCGCCAGGGGCTGGAGCGGGCCCGCGCCGACCTGGGCGAGCGGCTGGGCGCGCTCGACCGGCTCGCCCCGGAACTCGCCCGCGCCGCGCTCGCCAGGATGTTCGCCGATAGCGAGGACCGGTCCGCTCTGGTCGAGGCGATGATCGCGCGCCAGCTCGCTGCCCTGCGTCGATCGAGCGTGCTCGCTATCCATTTGAGTCCAGAGGACTTTCCTGACATCGACGCGCTCGCCGCGCTCTCGGCCGGGCTTGGCGCGGAAGGGGTGCGCATCGAGACCGACCGCGCGCTGCGTGCCGGCGCCAGCCGGATCGAATGCCGGCTGGGCCAGATCGATCTCGACATGGACACGCAGTGGCAGGCGCTGTCGGCCCTGCTCGCCGAGATGGCCGGATGACCGCCCATCCCTTCCTGCGGCGGCTGGGCGATCTGGAGCTGGTCCGCCCGGTCGGCTTCGTGCGCAAGGTCGCGCATGGCCATTTCGAGGCGACCGGTCCGGCCTGCACCGTGGGCGATCTTTGCGATGTCGCCGGCGAGGGCGGCGTCGTGCGCGTCGAAGTCGCCGCGGTGGACGAAGCTGGGCTGATCCTGGTGCCGCTCGAGCAGAACCGCCGGGTGCGCCCGGGCGCGCGGGTGACGGCGCTGCCCGGCGGCAGCTCGGCGGCGGTGGGAGACGGGTTCGCCGGGCGGGCGATCGATGGGTTCGGGCGGCCGTTCGACGGCCTGGGGGAAATCGCCGTCCAGGGCCGGGCGGTGCTGGCCGGATCGGTGCCGCGCCCGCTCGAGCGCGCGGCGCCGCGACGCATGGTGAAGACCGGGCTGCGCGCGATCGACGGGCTGCTGACGCTCGGCGAGGGGCAGCGCGTCGGCATCTTCGCCGCGGCGGGCGTGGGCAAGACGAGCCTGCTCGAGCAGCTCGCCGGGCAGATCGAATGCGACCGGGTGGTGCTGTGCCTGGTCGGCGAGCGCGGGCGCGAAGTCGAGGCGATCTGGCGCACGCTCTCCGCGCGTGCCGATGCGGCGCGCTTCACTCTGGTCGCCGCGACCTCCGACGAGACCGCGGCGCTGCGCGCCCGTGCGGCCAATGTCGCGCTGTGCCTGGCCGAGCATTGGCGCGATCGCGGCGAGCATGTGCTGCTGGTGGTGGATTCGGTCACGCGCCTTGCCATGGCGCTGCGCGAGATCGGCCTTGCCGCCGGCGAGCCGCCGACGGTGCGCGCCTATACGCCGAATGTCTTCGCGGCCCTGCCGCGGCTGGTCGAGCGCTGCGGCGCCACCGGACGCGGCGCGATCACCGCGGTGATGACCGTGCTGAGCGAGACCGACGATGTCGACGACCCGATCGTCGAAGTGATGAAGTCGCTGCTCGACGGCCATGTCGTGCTGTCGCGCACGCTGGCGGAGCGCGGGCATTTTCCGGCGATCGATGTGTCGCGCAGCATCAGCCGCCAGGCCGCGCGGCTGATGGAGCGCCAGCACGCCGCGGCGGCGCGCACCGCCGTCACTCAGCTCGGCGTCTATGACGAGGCGCGGGTGATGATCGAGAGCGGCGTCTACAAGGGAGGCGCCAATGCCGAGATCGACCAGGCGATCGCGATGCGGGCGAAGCTGATGGCGTTCCTGCGCCAGGGGCAGGGCGAGAATTCGGCGTTCGCCGACACGCTCGCCGGCCTGGGCATGGCGATCGGGAGCGGCGGCCATGCATGACCGCCGGGCCCATCGCGCGCTTGCCGACATCGCCGCGCTTCGTGTCGCGCAGCGCATGGCGGCGCATCAGGAGCTGGCCGCGGCGCAGGTGCGCGAGGAAGAGGCCGCGGACGCGTCGCGGCGGGCGGACGAGCGCACGGCAATGGCCGCGCGTGCCTGGGACGCGCATCTGGGCAGCGCGGACTTCGCGCCGGATTTCGCCCATGCGCTTGCCGCCGAGCTTGTCGAGCAGGGCCAGGCGAGCGCGGCCGCGCAGGCGCATCGCGCGCAGATGGCCGAGGCGTGCGTGGCCGCGGAGCGGACCTGGCATGATGGCGATGCGCATTGCCGGCTTGCCGACCGCGCGCTCGACACCAGCCGCCGGGCGCGGCGCCGCGATCGCGACGAACGCGCGCTCGACGTGCTGGCGGATCGCATGGCTTCGAACTGGAGGCGAGCATGATTGGACCTCTCCCGCATACCGGCCCCATGCCGCCCGAGGGGCGGGGCGACTCCGCCGACCAGCAGCACGGACAGGCGCCGAGCGACCTGTTCGCGCAGCTGCTCGGCGCCGGTGGCGCGCTGGCGGACGGGGCGGCGGTGCCTGGCGAAATGCCTTCCCTGGCTGCGCCGGAGGTTTCGCTGCTCGCTCCCGATGCTTCGGGCGCTGGGCCGGCGCAGCAGGCGCTCGCCCCGCGCGCGCGGATGTTCAACCAGAACGGCTTTTTCGGCCATGCGGGCGAGACTCCGGGCCAGGCGGTGGCGCTTGGGCAAGGGGATGCGATGCGCGCGCCGGTTCCAGGCGCCGTTCCGGAGGATTTGGCTGCGGGCCTGGATCGGGAAATCGTATCGGGGGGGCGCCAGGGACCCGGCGCGGCGGCGCGGCCGGGTGCGTCGCCCCGGCCGGCGATGCGTGCCGCCGGGGCCGTCCCGGCGGTCATCCCGGCCGAGCCGATGGGGCGCGCCATGGCCGCGCCGCCGCCGGCGATCGAGGAATATGGCGCCGCCGCCGATCCGGTCGCCTCGGCGCAGCGCCGGGCCCATCGCGCGCCATCCGCCGCCCGTTCTGCGCTGCACGTGGCGCTGCGCGAGCTCGAGAGCGGGCTTCAGATTGCCGCGCGCGTCGAGGGGTTGGACGAGGCGGAACGCCATCGGCTGCGCGACGAGATCGCGGCGCTGCTCGGCCGCCACGGCCTTTCCGCCGCCCGCATCCAGATCAACGCCATGCCGCTACGGGAGAGTGAACGATGATCGCGCAGACCGCGCCGGTGAGTGCCGCCAACGGCACCCAGCAGAACGCCAGCACCGCCAGCGCGGCGACCGATGCCTTCGGCCTCGGCTTCGATGCGCTGCTCAAGATCATCCTGACCCAGCTGACGTATCAGGATCCGCTGAAGCCGATGGACAATTTCGAGTTCGTCTCGCAGCTCGCGCAATTCTCGCAGATCCAGCAGAGCCAGACGATGAACGACCGGCTCGAGCTGCTGGTCTCGGCCCAGGCGACCAGCCAGGCGACCGGCCTTCTCGGCACCATGGTCGACGTGCCGGCGGGCGCGACCACGCTGACGGGCACGGTGACTGCGGTCACCTTCGACAACGGCACGCCGCGGATCACGATCAAGACGGCGGACAATCGCACGATCAGCAACCTCGCGATCGCCAGCATCTCGCAAGTCAGGAAGGGGAACTAAGCCATGTTCGGTGCCATCTATATCGGCCTCAGTGGTCTCAACGCCTATTCCCGCGGGCTCGAGCAGGTCAGCAACAACGTGACCAACCTCAACACCTCGGGCTTCCGGGGCTCGACGGTGACGTTCCAGAACTATTATGGCAGCGGCAGCCAGGGCGGGCTCTCGCACGACACCGACAGCAATGGCGGCGGCAACGGCGTGGGCATCGGCCAGAGCCGGCTCGATCTGAGCGCCGGCCAGTTGCGGCAGACCGGTCGCGATCTCGACCTGGCGATCGACGGCGGCGGCTTCCTCGTCCTGATGGACGGCGACAAGATGCTCTATGCGCGCACCGGCAGCTTCGAGGTGGACAACAAGGGGTTCATCGTCCTTTCGGGCACCAATTACCGGCTGGCGACGCTCGACTCCTCCGGCCGGCCGGTGAGCCTCTCGATCGACCAGAAGCGCACCAGCGCGCCGCTCGGCAGCACCACGATCACCTTCACCGACAATCTGTCGAACACCGCCGTCAACGCGGTCACGATCAACGACATGGTCGTCTACGACGCCAAGGGCGGCTCGCACAAATGGAGCGCGAAGTTCGAGAAGGGCACGGTCGCCGGCGAATGGACCGTCAAGATCAGTGACGAGAAGGGCAGTGTCGCGACCAAGAACCTGAAGTTCATCGGCAGCGTCGTCGACCCCAGCACCGCCAAGATCGAGGTCGAGGATACCACCAACAACTTCAAGGTTACCTTGGATTTCTCGGCGGTGCAGTCCTATTCCTCGGGCGACGTTTCCAACCTGCGCGCTTCCTCGATCGACGGGCATGGCGTGGGCGCGCTCACCACGGTGACGGTCAATGCCACCGGCCATCTCGAGCTCGCCTATTCGAACGAGCAGAAGCTCGATCTCGGCGCGGTCGCGCTCGCGGACTTCCGCGACACCCAGTCGCTGATCGAGAAGGATGGCGGGCTGTTCACCTATAGCGGCAGCGGCGAGCGCATGTATCTCGCGAGCGACGATCCCAGGGTGGGCCTGGTCAAGGCCAAGCAGCTCGAGGCATCGAATGTCGACCTTTCCAAGCAGTTCGGCGACCTGATCCTGATCCAGCGCGGCTTCCAGGCCTCGTCGCAGATCGTCAGCGTCTCGAACGACATGATCCAGCAGCTCTTCGGCATCCGGGGGCAGGGATGACGCTTCCCTTCCGACTCTGGCTGCCCGACGGTGCGGCGACGCCGCCCGCGGCCCAGCGCGCGCTTGCCGACATGATCGAGAGCTGGTCGGGCGAATGGTTCGCGGGCGAGCCGATGCGCGTCGCCGGGGCGCTCGCGCGCATCGCGGCGCCGCGCGGCGAGTTGCGCAAGGCGGTGTGGCACAGCTGCGACGAAGGCCTGGCGATCGGCCTGCCGCCGGCGGGAGCGATGGCACTGGGCGCGATGGTCCTTGGCGTTCCGGCCGCGGCGGGCCAGCGCAATGCGCATGATCAGGCGCTGCTCGAGGCATTGGGCAAGGACTGCCTCGACGGCCTCAAGTCCCGCCTCGTCCAGTGCCTCGCGCTGGGCCGGCCGGTCTGGCACCAGTCGGAAGCCGGGCGCGGCGAGGGGCCGGTGCATCGGCTCGAGATCGTCACCGCCACGCGCGGGCTGACGCTCCAGATCGAGCTGTCGGCGCCCGTTTTCGCGCGCTTCGTCCGCGAAGCGCTGCCCGAACCGGCGATCGGTGCGCCCCTCGGTTCCGGCAGGGCGGCGCTGGCCGATATCCCCGTGTCGCTTTCCGCGCTGCTCGGCCGCAGCCGCATCACCGTTGCCGAGCTCGCCGGGCTCGGCTGCGGCGATGTGCTCGTGCTCGACCGGGCGACCGACGACATCCTGCCGCTCGCGGTGGACGGCGTGCCGCTGGCACGTGGTCGCTGCGCGGTGGTCGAAGGCGAGCGCGGCCCCGCGCTCGAGATCGTAGAAGCTCCAACCCGATGAGTGATCCCGTGACCGAACCGAGTGACATCCTGCCCGCCGAGACCCAGCCCGTCACAGCCAGGCCCGAGCGGCCGGCACCGGCACGCATCAGCAGCAAGCTGATCGAGAATGTCGGCGTCCAGCTCGAGGCGTTTCTGGGGGGCGCCCCGATGACCGTGGCCGATCTGACCGGCCTCGCCGCCGGTGCGGTGGTGACGCTCGACGCGCAGCTCAACACGCCGGTCGAGCTGCGCCTCAACGGCGTCGCGGTGGCGCGGGGAGAACTGGTCGCGGTGGGCGAGAAGTTCGGCGTGCGCCTCACCGAGATCGCGCAATGGCCCGATTGACCGCGGCATGGGCGGGCCTGGCGGTGTTTCTGGTTCATGCCCCCGTCGCCCTTGCGCAGCCGGGGCGGCTGGGCGGCGGCGGGAGCCTGAACCTTTCGCTCACCCGGATCGTGATGGCGCTGCTCCTCTGCCTGATGCTCGCGGCGCTGGCTGCCCTGGCGCTCAAGCGTGGCGGCGGGCGGATCGCGCTCCCGCGCTTGCGCGGGCTGGTCGCCGCGCTGCCGGCACAGCGGCGGGTGGAGGTGCTCGAAACGCGCCGCGTCAGCCAATATGCCGATGTCTGCCTGTTGCGCTGCGACGGCCGCGAATATCTCGTCCTGTGCGCACAGCAGCAACAGCTCCTGCTGCGCGAGAGCGAATGCGCGGTTCCGGCGCCGGCCCCCGCTTCGGCGGAGCCGGCAGGCGCGGAGGGGGAGGCCGGCTGATGCGCCCTGTCCGCGCCGCCCGGGCCGGCCTGCTGGCCGCCGCGCTGCTCACTCCTGCCGCTGCCTTCGCCGCCAATGGCCCCGGCATGAGCACCGACCTGGTGCGCACCATGCTGCTGCTCACGCTGCTGGCCGTCGCCCCGGCGATCTTCATCAGCATGACCAGCTTCGTGCGCATCGTCGTGGTGCTGGCGATGGTCCGCCACGCCTTCGGCATGCCCGAGACGCCGCCCAACCCGGTGTTGATCAGCCTTGCGCTGTTCCTGACCGCGTTCACCATGGGGCCGACATTGACTGCGGTGAACAGCCAGGCGCTCAAGCCGCTGATGGCCGGCAGCGTCTCCGTCGAGCAGGCGATCGAGAAGGGCAGCGGGCCGCTGCGCAACTTCATGCTCGCCCAGACCCGCGACGGCGACATCGAGGCGATCTATGCGATCGCCAAGACGCCCGTGCCCGACCGGCCCGAGCAGGTGGACCTGCTCAAGCTGACGCCGGCGTTCATTCTCAATGAATTGCGCGTTTCCTTCACCATCGGCTTCGTCATCCTGCTGCCGTTCCTGCTGATCGACCTTGTCGTCGCCTCGATCCTGCTCGCGCTCGGCATGATGATGGTCCCGCCATCGACGATCTCGCTGCCGATCAAGATCCTCATGTTCGTCCTGATCGACGGCTGGGGGCTGATCCTGCAGGGCGTGCTGGGAAGCTTCAGATGAAGCAGCGCCGGCGCGGCACCTCCTCGGGGCTCGGCCTGTTGCTGGTGCCCCCGCGGGTGGAAGCGTCGCTGTGGCGGCGATTCCGCTTCGAGCGCGAGTTCAGGTGCCGGGAGCAGATATTCACGCAGTATCGCTCGCTGGCGCGCGCCATTGCCCGGCGCCAGCTGCGCGCGCGGCCGCGCAACGGCGTCGAGCTGAACGACATGGAGCAGTTCGCCTATGAGGGGCTGCTGGTCGCGATCGACCGGTACGATCCGTTGCGCGGCATTCCCTTCGGCGCCTTCGCGCGGCGCCGGATCATCGGCAGCATCGCGGACGGCGCCGCCCGGATGAACGAGAGCGACGCGCAATATAGCTATCGCCGCCGGATCGAGACCGAGCGGCTCCGCTCGATCGCGGCGGAGGCCGGCCCGGCCGATCCGCTCGACGCGCTCGCCGACCTCGCCGCCGGGCTCGCGATCGGCCTGATGCTGGAGGGAACCGGCCTGGTGGAGCCCGAGGACGGGATCGACCGGCGCCCCAATGCCTATGAGAGCCTGGCATGGCGCCAGCTCAACGCCCAGCTCGACCGCGAGATCGATCGCTTGCCCGAGCGCGAGGCAGCGATCATTCGCCAGCACTATGAGAACGGCGTAAGCTTCTCGCAGATCGCGCAGTTGCTCGATCTGTCCAAGGGGCGGGTCTCGCAGCTCCACGCCCATGCACTGGCGAAGCTGCGGACACGGATAGGATATCGTTGATGGAGACGGACATGACGCTTTGCAGTGACGAGGAGATGGCGCAGCTGCTCGCCGCGATGCATGCGGGCGCGCCGGACGAGCTCGGCCTCGCCGAGCGGCTGATCGAAGCCTATCCCGACGATGCCCGGCTCCACTTCCTGCGCGGCTCGATGCTTGCCGGATCGGGCCGGCCGATCGAGGCGCACGCGGCGCTGAGCCGCGCCGTCGCCCTGGCGCCGGACTTTGCCCTGGCCCGTTTCCAGCTCGGCTTCTTCGAGCTGACCTCGGGCGAGGCGGCGCGTGCGCTCGCCACCTGGGAGCCGCTCGATACGCTGCCGTCCGATCATTATCTCGCGCATTTCGTCCGGGGGCTGCGGCACCTGATCCAGGATCATTTCGGCGAGGCGATCCGCGAGCTGACCGAAGGGATCGCGGTGAACGAGGAGAATCCGCCGCTGAACCGCGACATGCGCCTTATCATCGACGAATGCAGCCGCCTGGCCGGCGACGGGGCACCGGCCGCGCCCGCCGATGCGGAGGCTTCGGCCACGTCGTTCCTGCTCGACCAGATCGGGCGGGGAACCTCGCACTGAGCGCGCGCGCGACATGACTCGCATCGGCAATGTCGATCAGGTGCTGCTGCTCCTGCACGAGCAGTTGCAGCGGACCAGCCGCAACCGCGGCACGGCGCGGCAGGGCCGGACCTCCCGCGCCGAGGCAGCGTCCGCGCGCCCGCTCGACCGGGTCCGCGCGCTGGCGGCGCTCGACACGCTGGATGAGGAGGAGCTGCGCCGGGCGATGGTACGCGGGCTGCTTGCCGAGCAATTCGGCGAAGCGGTGGGGAACGATCCGGCACTGATCGCGATCGTCGATCAGGTCAGCCGGATGATCGGCGAGACGCCCGAAGGGCGCCAATTGATGGACCGGGCCCTGGCCCAGTTGAGGGAATCTCGAGCATGAACCAGACCGCCGCCGCACAGAGCCGCCACGATCGCCTCGCGGCATTGCTGGCCGAGGATCCGGACAATGTCGCGCTGATCGCCGATGCCGCGGAAGCCGCCTTCGCCGAAGAGCGCTTCGATGCCGCCGAGGAGCTGCTCGATCGCCATGCCCGGCTGCGGCCGTTGACGCCCCAGGCCCAGCATCTGGCCGGACTTGTGGCGATGCGCCGGCTCGACTGGACGCGTGCCGCCGACCTTTACGCGGCCCTGCTTGCCGGAGGCGCAGACGCGCCGCCGGTGCGCTTCAACCTTGCCTGGTCGCTCGCCATGGCCAAGCGCTTCGACGAGGCGCTGGCGGTGCTCGACACGGCGACCAGCGCCGCGTTGCCCCAGGCCGCGCAGCTTGAAGTGCAGCTGCTGCACCAGCTCGGCCAGTTCGACCTTGCCGGAGAGCGCGCCCGCACGCTGATCTCGCTCCATCCCGAGCATCGCGGGCTCAACGCCATCGTCTCGACGCTCGCGATCGATATCGAGGACACCGATCTCGCGGCGCGCACGGCGCGGATGGCGGGCGATCATCCCGATGCCCTCACCACGCTCGGCACGCTGGCGCTCAGCGAGGACGATCCCACGGCCGCGGCGGAGCTGTTCGAGGCGGCGCTCGCCCGCGCGCCCGGCGCTCCCCGTGCCTGGATCGGGCTGGGGCTCACGCGCATGCTGGGCGGCGACCAGGCGGAGGCGGCGCGCGATCTCGACAAGGGCGCCGAGATGTTCGGCACGCATCTCGGCTCGTGGATCGCGGCGGGCTGGGCCCATGTCCTGGCCGGCGACCGCGCCGCCGGCCGCGCCCGGTTCGAGAAGGCGCTGGCGCTCGACGACAATTTCGGCGAGGCGCAGGGCTCGATCGCAGTAGTCGAGCTGCTCGACGGCCATGTCGAGGAGGCGCGCCGGCGCACCGCGATCGCGCTGCGGCTGGACCGCGAGAGCTTTTCGGCCGCGCTCGCCTCGATGCTGATCGCGGCAGGCGAGGGGAATAGTGCGCGCGCCGCCACGATCTTCGAGACCGCGCTCCACACGCCGATCGGCGCCGATGGCAAGACGCTGGCCCATTCGCTGGCCAAGCTGGGCGCGCGCTAGGGTCAGGACTCCATCGGCGAACCCGTGACCCCCGCGAAACCCCGTCATCCCCGCGCAGGCGGGGACGGTCGGGCGCCTGGGCTCACCCTTCCAGCCGGACCACGTCGAACGACTTCAGATTCACGCGCATCGGGATCTCGCTCACCGACAGGATCGAGAGCTTGGGGATGCTGCGGCGGGTGAGGTTCTTCAGATGGCGACGGATCTCGCCGCCGCACAGCAGCACCGGCGCGCGGCCCTGGCGGAACATCTCCTCGCTCATCGGGGCGAGGCGGCGGATGATCTGCTCGGCCAGGCGCGGCTCGACCGCGAGCGAGCTGTGCCCCGCATTCGCGCCGATGCTGGCGACGATCTGGTTCTCCACGCGCGGATCGAGGCTGAGCACCGCGAGATCGCCATGGCTGCCGCGCAGCTGGTGGCAGATGGCGTAGCTCATCCGCTGGCGGATCTGCTCGGTCAGCTCGATCGGATCCTTCTGGATGCGGGCCAGGTCGACGAGATGCTCGACGATCAGGTCGAGATTGGCGATCGAAACGCCTTCGCCGAGCAGATTCTGCAGCACGCGCTGCACGTCGGAAAGCGTCAGCGTGTTGGGGATCAGGTCCTCGACCAGTCCGGGCTGGCGCTCGCGCACTTCGTTCAGCAGCCCGGCGACCGTGGCGCGGGTGAGCAGGGTCGAGGTCTCGCCGCGCACGATCTCGCCGAAATGCGTGACCATCAGCGTGATCGGATCGATGATCGTATAGCCCGCTTCGCGCGCGGCCTGGGTCTCGCCCTCGGCGATCCAGAAGGCAGGCATGCCGAAGGCCGGGTCCACCGTTTCCTCGCCGGCCAGCCTGGCCTTGGCGCCCTGGTTGGCGATTGCCAGCACGCGCTCGGGCCGGACTTCGGCCGCGCCGTAGCGGGAGCCGAACAGCCGCACCTCATATTCGAAGCTGCCCAGCCCCTGGCCGTCGACGAGCTTGACCGCCGGAAAGCCGATGCCGAGCTCCTGCTCCTGCGCGCGCCGCAGTCCGGCCAGGCGCTCGAGGATGATGGCGCCTTCCTTTTCCCAGGCCTGTCCGAGCTCGGCGCCGAAGCGGATCTCGACCGCAGGCACCGGCGCCGTGCCCGAGGCCATCGTCTCGCTGGCGGCGTCGTCGCCCGCGCTGTCCTGCGCGGCGGCGCGGCGGCGCAGGCGCCACCAGGCGAGCCCGGCCGCCGCGCCGATCAGCAGGATCGGCCATTTGGGCATGCCCGGCATCAGCATCAGCGCGAGCAGCACCGCCGCGACGATCAGCGGGATGCGCGGTTCGGACGCGAGCTGGCGGAAGACTTCGGTGGAAAGCTGCCGGTCTGCCGCGGAGCGCGTGACGATGATGCCGGTGGCGATCGAGATGATCAGCGCGGGCAGCTGGGTGGCGATGCCGTCGCCGATGGTGAGCAGCGTGAAATGCTGCAGCGCCTCGGGCCATTCCATGCCCATCTGGCTGACGCCGACGACCCAGCCGGCGATGATGTTGATCAGCAGGATGATGATGCCGGCGATCGCATCGCCCTTCACGAACTTCGACGCGCCGTCCATCGCGCCGTAGAAGCTGGCTTCCTTTTCCAGCTCCTCGCGCCGGCGCACCGCTTCCTTCTGGTCGATCAGGCCCATGTTGAGATCGGCATCGATGCTCATCTGCTGGCCGGGCATCGAATCCAGCGTGAAGCGTGCGGCGACTTCGGAGACGCGCTGGGCGCCGCTGGTGACCACGACATATTGGACGACCACCAGGATCGCGAACACGACCAGGCCGATCACGAAATTGCCCTGCACCGCGAAGGCGCCGATCGATCCGATCACGTCGCCGGCGCTGCCGCCGGTCAGGATGAGGCGGGTCGCGGCGACATTGAGCGACAGGCGGTAGAGCGTCGCGACGAGCAGCAGCGAAGGGAAGGTGGAGAATTCCACCGGCTTGCCGACATAGAAGGTCAGCAGCATGATCGACAGGCCCAGGCCGAAATTGAGGATGATCGCCAGGTCGAGAAAGGCCGGCGGGATCGGCACGAACAGGATCACCAGGATCGCGATCGTGGCCCCGACGAGCGCCAGGTCCTTCTGGTTGCGGAACAGCTTGTCGAACATCATGCGGTTTCCGGAGCATGCGAGGCGCGGCGGAGCGCGATGTAGAGCTCCGCCACTGCCTCATAGGTGGAAGGGGGGATCGCGCCGCCCGCCTGGCAGGCGCGGAAGAGGGCGCGCGCCAGCGGCGGCCGCTCGACGATGGGGATGCCCAGGCGGAACGCCTCGTCCTTGATCGCCAGCGCGAAGCGGTTGCGGCCCTTGGCCGAGACCTCGGGCGCGATCATCCGCCCGGCATCGTAGCGCAGCGCCACGGCGAAATGCTCGGGATTGACCACCACCAGGTCCGACCCCGGCAACGCCCCCATGCCTTCGCTCTGCTTGGCGAACTCGGCATGGAGCTGCTTGCGCTTCTGCTTGATGCGCGGATCGCCCTCGCGATCCTTGGCCTCGCGCGTCACTTCGCGGCGGCTCATCCGCATCTGCTTGAGGAACTCGCCGCGGACCAGCACCTGGTCGAGGATCACGAAGCCGATCGCGATTGCGATGAACACGAAGACCAGCCGCAGCCCCGCGCCGGCAAGCGCCTCGGCCAGCCGCTCGCCGTCGCTCGCGGCGATCGCGAAGCGGGCGATCGCGTCCTTGACGACGAACCAGGCGGCGATCGCATAGACCGCAGACTTGAGCACCGTCTTCAGCGTCTCCTTCAGCATCCGCATCGAGAAGAGCCGCTTGAGGCCGGTGGCCGGATTGAGCCGGTTGAAGTCGGGCTTGAGCGGCTGGGTGGTGAAGATCAGCCCGCGCAGCTGGAGGATCTCGAGGAAGATCACCACCGCCATGATCGTGCCGCCCAGCAGCGCGAGCGGCTGGATCGCCGCCCAGGCGATGGTGCCGATCATCGCCTGGGCCTGTTCGGGATCGCCCGCCCGGTCGATGCCGGCGGAAAAGGCCTTGCGCATCAGCTCGGCGATCTCGCCGACCATGGCCGGCCCGGCCACCGCGCCGAAGCCCGCCAGCGCGATCAGGCCGCCCAGAAAGCCCAGTTCGGCGCTGCGCGCGACCATGCCCTTCTCGCGCGCCTTCTTCAGCTTGAAGGGGGTCGGCGCCTCGCTGCGATTCTGTTCCTGCTCGGCCATGTCAGATCAGCCGCGGCATGGTTTCGAGCGCGGTCCGCATCAGCCGGGCGAAGAGCGCGCCGGAGAAGGACAGGGCGAGCGGCAGCGCCGCGATGGTGGCGAGCGCCTTCACCTGGAACCCCAGGAGCAGCACGTTCATCTGCGGCAGAGTGCGCGAGAGGAAGGCGACGATCAGGTCGAGCAGGAACAGCACCAGCAGCACGATCCCCGCCAGCCCGATCGCCATCAGGAACACCGTGCCCATATATTCGATCAGCGGCGCCGGATCGCCGCCCAGGCTCGCGGCGCCGAGCGGCACTTTCTCGACCGAGGCGGCCCAGATCGCGAGCAGGTCCTCGGGCGCGCCGATCGCGAAGAAGATCGCGGCGCCCGCATAGGCGAGCAGCGTGCCCGCCAGCGGCATCTGCGCGCGCGTGGTGGGATCGACCAGCACGGCCAGGCCGAACCCCGCCTGGATATCGATCGCCCGCCCCGCGGTGAGCAGGGCCGCGAAGGCGAGCTGGAGCGCGAGCGCGAGCGACACGCCCAGGAAAAGCTCGCCCAGCACGACCACGGGCAGGCCGGCGTCCCAAAAGGGCGCGCGCCAGGTCGCGTCCGGATTGCCGGAGACGAGCCAGGCGGAAAGCGCGATCGCCAGGATCAGCCGCACCATCGCCGGAATGCGCAGCAGCGTGAAGGGCTGGGCGAAGCTCAGCGTCGGCGCGATGCGCAAGCTCAGCAGCAGCACCGCCACCGCCTGGTCGGTCAAGTCGCCCATGATCAGCTCGCGAGAGTGGGGATCACCAGGTACAGACCGCGCGCGAAATCAGTGATGCGCGCGATCATCCAGGGGCCGAGCAGGATGAGCAGCATCGCCGCCACCAGCAGCTTGGGCACGTAGCTCAGCGTCATTTCCTGCATCTGCGTCGCGACCTGCAAGATGCTGATCAACACCCCGACGACGAGCGTGGCGAGCAATACCGGCCCCGCGACGATCAGGCAATTCCACAACATGTCGTCGAGCAAGTTGAGCGCGCGATCGGCTTCCACGAAATCCCCCCGGATTTTCCGATTGCCGTGCCGAATCGATGCCTTGGCACGGATTCGTTAACCATAATTCCGCGCGCGTAGGGGCCAAAGCAAATAGCTTTGAATTCAACGACTTTGGTTCAAATTCCTTGGGGGCCGCGATTTCCGCCCGCCGAGTGGCGTGTGGCGCTGGCGAGCGGGGCCGCCGGCGCGTGCAGGCAGGCGATGACGGTGGCGATAACGGTGCGGGTCTCGGCGGGGTCGCGGACCTGGATGGCGTCGACGCCGGTCCGGCGCGCGGGCTCGTCATTGCCGCCGGGATACAGGGCATCGCCGACGAACAGCATGTCGGCGATGGGAATGCCGCTCTCCTTGGCGAGCCGTTCCAGGCCATGCGCCTTGTCGATGCCGCGGCGCGTCACGTCGATGGAGGTCGTGCCGCCGAGCCGGATCGACAGATCGGGCAGCAGGCGCTGCAGCTCGGCCTGCAGGGCGGCGCGCTTGCGCCGGTCGGGATCCCATGCGGCCTTGGCCGCCAGCGGTGCCTGCTGGCCGAGCCCGGAAAAGGTGAACTGGCTGCCGCGATCCTCGATCCGCTCGCCCCAGATCCTCTCCGCCGGAAGGGCGACCCTGGCCAGCGCCCGATCGAACGCGGCGTGGATTGCCGCGCGTTCGGCGTCGCTGAAGCGCTCGGCATAGATTTCGCGCCATTCGCCGGCATAGCGATAGAGCTTGGTGCCGGTCGTCGGCATCAGCCACAGGCTTTCCTGCCGGGTGCCGGCGGGCAATTGCTCCGCCACCTGCTTTCGGAACTGCGGCCAGTCGCCGCCCGAGATCACGGCGGCGTCGGCGACCGTGAGCAGCCGTGCCAGCATATCGGCCATGTCGCGCGTGAGCGCCTGCTTGCTCTCGGCGAGCGTGCCGTCGAGATCGAAGGCGACCAGGCGCTTCACCCGGCCGGCTCCGGAGTGGGGGACGGAAGCTGGCGGAACCGTGCTGTCCTCATGGTGCGGCAATCGATCCGAGCAGGCGATGGTTCCGCGGCCCGGATCGGGATTGCCGGAAAACCGGCCGGGCGCGGCGAAATTTCCTCCCTGGCCTAAACTATCGT
>JAFOMG010000001.1 GCA_017418975.1 Sphingomonas sp. | reverse complement strand
GCCGTAGCACATTGGGAAGCGCTGGTTCGGGGGCCGCTATGGCCCTGATGAAGGCAAGGCCGCGAAGCGGCCGCAGGCTTCATCAGGGCAAGCCATGGTCGGTCAGCAGGTATCTAAAGTGAGGTTGTCGAGACAACACTTTGGAGGCCGACCGACCATGACCAAGCTCACCTCTACGCCTGCCGGCGCCGTGCTGGTAGCCATCGATATGTCCAAGAACCGGCAGGAGGTCCTTATCGAGCGACCGGAAGGCGGCCGGCGCCGGCGGATGACCGTCATGGCGACCAAGGAGGACTATGACGGCTTCGTCGAGCAGCTCGCTGCCATCGGTCGTCCCATCATCGTCGGGTTCGAGGCGACGGGTAATTACCATCGCACGCTGGCGCACCGGCTGCTGACGGCGGGGTTTGAGCTGCGCCTCATCTCGTCGGTCGCGCTCGCCCGAACACGCGAGGCGTTGCACAATGGCTGGGACAAGAACGACCCCAAGGACGCGCAGGTCATCCTCCACATGCTGCGGATCGGTGCGACGCAGCGCTACGTCGACCCGCTCGCCGCGGGCATCAATGACCTGCAGGAACTCTCGAAGACCCACGAGACGATCTCCAGGATGAAAACGCAGACCTGGCACCGGATCCTGACCCACTATCTGCCGCTGTACTTCCCCGAGATCGCCCGCTTCGCAGGTAACAGCCGGTCCGACTGGTTTCTCGCGCTCATCGAGCGGTTTCCGACGCCGGCCACCATCACGGCACTGGACCGCGAGGCGTTCTCGGCCGCGGCATGGCCGCTCATCGGCCGCAAGGTCTCCAAGGCACGCCTCATCAACGACATCTACGAGACGGCGTTCGCCTCGACGGCACTGCCGGTGCCGGAGGACTCCGCCGCCGTCACCATGTTCCGCATGGTCATTGCACAGGGCCGCAGCCTCATCCACCAGCGCGACGAGATCGAGCGGCTGGCCCATGCGCGGCTCGCCGATGACGTCGACTACCAGCTGCTGCGCAACATTCCGGGCATCGGTCCGATCAATGCGCTGACCATCCTGGCCGAGGCCGGTGATCTGCGCCGCTTCAACCATCATCGCCAGTTCCTGAAGTTTTGCGGCCTCGATCTCGCGACCTGCCAGTCGGGCACGTTCCGCGGCCGCACCAGGCTGTCCAAATACGGCAACGCGCGCCTGCGCCGCACCTTCTGGATGGCTGCCCAGGTCGCCGCGCGTCAGCGCGACAACAGCTTCCGCGACAAGCTCGGACGATACATTGCCGGGCACGCGGACGATGCCGACCGTCGCCGCAAGGCGATGACGGCGCTCACCGCCAAGATGGCGCGCGTGGCTCACGCCGTCATCAAGACGGGAACAGAGTACCGGCCGTTCCTCGAACGGTCGGATGCCAGGTGGAAGGACCCCTCTCTGCAAGTGCCGTGAGGGCGCTCCTCGAGCGACCCTGTAGATAATGTTCGGGCCTTCCACCTGGGTGCGTATCTCGTTTTAAGGATGGTGAGGACCACGGTCGCCCCGGCGCCGCTGGATCCTGCGTTTGCTATGGCAGGGAGCGATCCCGTTGACGGTGGGAGCCATCTGGCTCAGATTGCATGCCGCGCCGATGGTTGTCGGCGCATGGATATCTGCTGGCCAAAACCCGCCGCTGCTTCCCGACATAGGACGTTGTC